>NZ_BMTN01000006.1 GCF_014649695.1 Streptomyces kurssanovii | reverse complement strand
GCTGTTCATGCTCGCCGTCATCAACATCATCGGCCTCTACCTGCTGGCGCCGGTCGTCAAGCGGGAGCTCAACTCCTTCCTGGAGTTCGTCCGGGCCCGCAAGGCCGGCGAGATCTCGGAGGACGGCGACGAGGCGGAGTCCGTGAAGGCATCCGTCTGACCGCGCGTCATCGCACCGCTCCCGCCCGCGCGGGAACGGGGCCGGCCAAGGGCCCGTACAACACCGTGCATGCGGTGCGTACGGGCCCTTGCCCGTACCCCGCACCGGCGCCCCTCCGGCATACGGGGCACGGCTCGCCGGGGCGCCCGGACGCTCACGTACCGAGCCTCCCGCCGCGGGTAGGGTGACCGCCGCCGGGCGACCGGCCCGGCGTGCCGCGCAACCGGCCGCAGCGCGCGGAGCATGAGCGTGGCAGGGACGCGCGAAAGGGTGACCGCCGTGGCAGGACGGGCGACACGGTTGTGGCACTCGCTGTCGACCGTCCATCCCGCCCGCACGGTCGTCGCGGCGTTCGCGGGGGTGATCCTGCTCGGGACGGCGCTCCTGTCACTGCCGCTGTCCTCGGAGCAGAGCGGCGCCACCGGGTTCGTGACGTCCGTCTTCACGGCGACCGCGGCCGTGTGCGTCACCGGGCTCGCGGTGGTCGACACCGGCACCTACTGGAGCGGATTCGGTGAGGGAGTCATCCTCGCCCTGATCCAGGTCGGCGGCTTCGGCATCATGACGATGGCCTCCCTGCTGGCGCTGCTGGTCTCCGGGAAGCTGCGCCTCCGCATGCAGCTGACGGCCCAGGCGGAGACCAAGAGCCTCGGCATCGGGGACGTGCGCCGTGTGCTGATCGGCGTCGCGGGCACCACCGCCGCCGTCGAGCTGGCGGTCGGCGCCGTACTCGCCCTGCGCTTCGGTTTCGGGTACGGCGAGTCCGTCGGCGACGCGGTGCACCTCGGCTTCTTCCACGCGGTGGCCGCCTTCAACAACGGGGGCTTCAGCCTCCACGCCGACAGCCTCACCCGCTACGCGGAGGACCCGTGGGTGACCCTTCCGATCGCGGCGGCCGTCATCCTCGGCGGCATCGGCTTCCCCGTGCTGCTGGAACTGCTCCGCCACCGTGAGCGGCGCCGCAGGACGGGACGCCGTGGCTGGTCGCTGCACACCCGGCTGACGCTGATGACCACGGCCGTCCTGCTGTTGACAGGGACGGTGCTGACCTGCCTGCTCGAGTGGGCCAACCCGCACACACTCGGCTCCTTCGACTGGGACGAGAAGCTTCTGAACGGCTTCTTCCACTCCGCCATGACCCGCTCCGCAGGCTTCAACACCCTCGACATCGGTGCGATGGAGGCCTCCACGCTGCTGATGACCTGCGCGCTGATGTTCATCGGAGGCGGCAGCGCGGGCACGGCGGGCGGCATCAAGGTCACCACGTTCGCCGTGCTGGGTGTCGCGATCCTGGCCGAAGTGCGGGGCGAGCCCAGCTCCGGGATCCTCGGGCGGCGGCTGGCGCCGCACGTCCTGCGCCAGGCGCTGACCGTGGCGCTGCTCGGCGTGGGGCTGGTGATGGCGGCCGCGCTCACCCTGCTCAGCCTCGTCGAGGCGCCCGTCGAGGCCGTGCTGTTCGAGGTGGTGTCCGCTTTCGGGACCGTCGGGCTGTCCACCGGGATCACGGCGGACCTTCCCGTCTCCGGACAACTCGTGGTCGCCCTGCTCATGTTCGTCGGCCGGCTGGGGCCGGTCACCCTGGTGTCGGCACTGGCCCTGCGCGAGCGGACCCGCCGTTACCAGCTACCCGAGGAGCGACCTGTCATTGGGTAAGTACCTGAACCCCCTTCGCCGTCGCAGCCGCAAGGGGCACGCCGACCGCCGCCCCGCACTGAGCGACCAGCGGGTCGCCGTGATCGGGCTGGGCCGGTTCGGCAGCTCCCTGGCGCACGAACTGACCCGGCGCGGCTGGGACGTTCTCGGCATCGACACCGACACCATGCTCGTCCAGCGCCACAGCGACGCGCTCACGCACTCCGCCGTCGCCGACTGCACCGACCCCGAAGTGCTCGAGCAGCTCGGCGTGCACGAGTTCACCAGCGCGGTCGTCGGCATCGGGACCGACGTCGAGGCGAGCATCCTGATCACCTCCAACCTGCTCGACGCGGGGGTGCCCAACATCTGGGCCAAGGCCATCAGCCGCCAGCACGGCCAGATCCTGGAACGGCTCGGGGCCCACCATGTCGTGCTGCCCGAGCACGACATGGGGGAGCGGGTGGCGCACCTGGTGACCGGCCGGATGCTCGACTTCATCCAGTTCGACGACGACTACGCCCTGGCGAAGACCGTCGCACCGGACCTCGCCACCGGCGTCCCGCTCGGCGAGAGCGCCGTCCGCTCCAAGTACGGCGTGACGGTGGTCGGCATCAAACGGCCTGGCCAGGACTTCACGTACGCCACCGCGGAGACGGTCGTCGAGACCGGCGACGTCATCGTCGTCACCGGCAAGACCCGCGCGGTGGAGGCGTTCGCCGCGCTCGGCTGACTCGGGCGGCCACCGACGAGCCCTCCGCGCAGGATCGTCGGCGTGCCCCCGTGCCCCCGTGTCCGCGTGATCAGTCGTGCCGGGAGTCGTGCCGATCGGTGCCGCAGCGGCAGTCCGGGCTCGGGGACCCCTCCAGCAGACCGCTCTGGGCGGTCAGATATGCGAGCTGGGCCCGGCTCTTGCTGCCCAGTGCGTCCGACACCTTCTTCAGATGGGTCGCCACGGTACGGACGCTCATTCCGAGCCGGGCGGCGATGGCGGCGTCGGTGTAGCCGTCGACCATCATCCGCAGCACGCGGCGGCGCGTCTCGTCGGTGAGGATCTTCGGGCGCTGCTGGTCGGGCTCGTAGACGACCGGTTCCGCACGGTCCCAGGCGTGCTCGAAGACGGAGACGAGGAAGTGCACGATGCCGGGGTCGGTGACTCTCAGCGCGTGGTTGTGATGCTCCTTCTCCTTGTCGGGGATGAAGGCGACCGAGCGGTCCCAGATGAGCAGCCGGTCGAAGACCTCGTCGACGGTGCGCACTTCGGCCCCGGCGCTGCTGGCGGCCTTGATGTAGTCCAGCGTCGGGCCGTGCGTCCGTACCGTGTGCTGGTACAGCGTCCGCTGCCTGACGCCGCGCTTCTTCGCCTCCAGCGTGTACGACAGGGACTTGGCGAGGACTTCTTCCGGGCGGCCCCCACCCGGGTGCGCGGTGAGCGTCTCACGCGTGGCGGACTGCGCCTCCGCCTCCACCGCGGCGGCGATCATCGCCGCGCCGGTGAGCCGCTGGACGGCGTTGCTCCCCTCCCGCAGGCTCCGGTAGACGCTCTCCATCTGGGACATGGAGGCGCGGAGCGTGGCCACCGTCCGCTGCTGCTCGTCGACGCGCCGCTCCAGGGGACGCACCAGCGTCGCTTCGGCGACGGCCGGCGGTACGGGCACCATGGCCTCGGGGTCGTCCACCGCGGGCACCAGCAGTCCGAGGTCCGGCAGGCAGCCGGGGGCCTCCGCGCGCGCGACCCGGCCGGCCACGAGGGCGGCCCGGTAGACCGCCATTCCCTCAGCACATACCTCTATATGTGCACCGTTTTCGCGTATGTCTGTTTTGCTGCACATCTGCCGCCCCCTTCGACTTTCTGCACTGCATGATCATGACCCCTGTCACTACTTCCGGCAATGTCCTTCCCAGGGCAGTCTCTTCATGTGGACAGCGGCACGCGAACAGCTGACCACTAACCGTCCAGGGGGGACACGAAATGAAGTACGTGACGCGTTCAGGTAAGTATTTCGCAGCGTGCATGATCGCCGCCGCCGCGTTGATCGCCTTCTCCGTCGCTCCGGGTGACGCCGACCGGGCGGCGGTCGCCGGAACCGGAACGTCGGGCCCGCAGGACCCGGGCTGGGTCTGACCCACCAGGCACGCCTGCCCCACCAGGCACGCCTTCACCGGGCACCTTCAGCACACCTTCACCACCCGAACCGCCGTGCGGCGGAGCGGAGCCCGCGGCACGCGGGCCCCGCTCCGCGGGACTCCCGTGCCGCCGGCCGTATCAGCATGCCGATTTACAGAAGGAGTTTCGAAAAATGACCACCGCCATTGCGGCTCCGAAATGCCTCGTGTGCGACACGGAATTCGAGGTCCAGGAAGCCTGGGAAAAGGGTGAGATCACCGAGTGCGCGGCCTGCGGCCAGGAGCACGAGGTCGTGGAGAAGTCCGAGGCCGGAGCGCGGCTGGACCTCGCCCCCGAGGTGGAAGAGGACTGGGGAGAGTGACCTCCGCCGACCAGGTCCTGCTCTCGGTCACGATGCTGCGCCCCGACGAGAAGCTCCTTCTCGGCGCACTGCGTGACGAGGGTCTGACGGCACGGCCGTTGCTCGTGAAGGATCTGGCCGAGGTCGTGGCGGGCCGCACCGGCCCGCCCGGTCTCGTCCTCATCAGGAACCTGTCCCACCGCGAGGCGATCAGCGTCTCCCGCCGGCTCGAGCACGCCGGAGCCACCACCCTCAACCGGTCGGCGACCATCGAGACCTGCAACGACAAGGGACTTCAGGCGCTGCTCTTCGAGCGCCACGGCGTCCCCCACCCCGTCACCCGGCACGCCTTCAGCTACGAGCAGGTGCACGCGAGTGTCGCCGAACTCGGCCTGCCCGCCGTGGTGAAGCCCGTGAGCGGGTCCTGGGGGCGCGGTGTCACCAAGATGGCCAACGCGGAGTGTGTCGAGGCCTGGGCCGGCGGCCGCGAGTCCGCCGACGCCGCGGGGAAGCTCTTCCCCGTCGTCGTACAGGAGTACATCGACAAGCCCGGCCACGACCTGCGCGTCGTGGTCGTCGGACGCACCCCCGTGGTGGCGATCCAGCGCGTCTCGACCGACTGGCGCACCAATACCCACCTCGGCGCGGAGGTCCGGCGGATCGAGGTCACCACGGAGATCGAGAAGCTCTGCGGCCACGTCGTCGACATCCTCGGCCCCGGGTTCTACGGAGTGGACCTGGTCGAGGACCGGACCACCGGTGAGCTGCTCGTGCTCGAAGTGAATGCCAACCCCGAATTCGCCCGCTCCTCCGCCCAGCACGGAGTCAACGTGGCCGGCCACCTCGCCGCCTACGTCGCGGAGCAGCTCGCGGCCGCGGCCGCGTGACACGGAGACGACCCATGGAACTGTTCGACACAGCGACGGTGCTCACCCGCGTCCTCACCTCGGGCGTGGTCATGAGCATCGAGAAGAGCGACCGGGAACTGCCCGGTCTGGAAAGGCTGCTGACCAAGCAGACCGGACGCGCGAAGGCGGTCCTCCTCAACAGCCGTACGGGGGCCGTCCACGCGGCCCTCGCCGGCCAGGGCATCGGCCACGGCGACACCGTGTCGCTGCCCGAGCCGGACGCGGCCACCGAGGCGTTCCTGAACTGGCTCGGTGTCACCGTCGAGCGCGCGGGAGACGAAGAGGGCCGGCGGCCGATCGCCTACGACCATGTGGCACTGGACGCGACCAACGCCGACCGGCTGCCGGAACTGGCCGCCGGTGCGAGTGCCCCCGCGCTGGTCGTGGACCTGACCGGGCTCGGCTTCGGACCGGCCGCGGCCGTGCTCACCGACGACGCCCGCCTCTGGGCCCGCGCCGAGCGGCTGAAGATCTTCGGCGCCTACGACCTGCGCACGATGTGGACGCAGGAGGAGGCCGACGCCTCGCTGGTGCCCGGCGTCCAGTTCAACTACCGGCTGAGCCCCCTGGTGGCCGCCTGCGCACGGATGGCCCTGACCCGAGCGGCGCGTCCCGTCGCCACTTACGGAGCACCCTCATGATCACTGACTTCCCGGCGGCACCGCTGCCGCTTCCCGACGCCGCGGACCTCGAAGCCGAACTCGCCGCCCTCGGCGGCGGGGCCATGATCCCCAAGGCCATGCGCCGCACTCTCTTCCCTGTCATCACCAAGGAAGACGTCTTCAACCTCATGCTCGCCCAGCGGCAGACGCCCGAGAAGGTCGTCGCGGGCTTCGCCGAGGCCTACCGCTCCTACGTCGGCGCCCGGTACGCCCTGCCCACCGCCAGCGGCACCTCCAGCCTGCACATGGCGCTGGTGGGCGCCGGCGTGCAGCCCGGTGACGAGGTCGTCGTCCCGGCGTTCACGTTCATCGCCACCGCCCAGGCCGTCGTCGCCGCTCACGCGATCCCGGTGTTCGTCGACATCGACCCGGTCACGTACTGCATGGACCCGCAGGCCGCCGATGCCGCGATCACCGACCGGACCCGCGCGCTCATGCCGGTGCACGTCCACGGCCTGCCCGCGGACGTCCCGGCGCTGCGCGCCCTGGCCGACAGCCACGGCCTCGCGCTCGTCGAGGACGCCTCGCACGCCCACTCCGCGAAGATTGGCGACCGACTGGCCGGCTCCTTCGGCGACGCCGCGGGCCAGAGCCTGATGGCCGACAAGAACTTCCCGCTCGGCGGAGAGGGCGGTATCGCCTTCTTCTCGACCGAGGAGGCGTACGACCGGGCCGTCGCCTATCTGGATCGGCACGGCATCGACTACGGCATGTCGTGGGTGGCCGCGGCCTTCGGCACCAGCCAGCTGGCACGCCTGCCCTACTACGACGAGATCCGGGCCCGCAACGCGGCCCTGATCGGCGAAGCCCTGCGCGAGACCGGCCTGTTCACCCCGCCGCACGTCCCGGACGGGCATGTCCACGCGTACAACATGTACCGGATGACCCTGCACCCGGACGCCGTGGGCCTCGGCGACCTCCCGGTGCACGCCGTCAAGGAGGCGGTGCACCAACTGCTCGTCGCCGAGGGCGTGCCCGCCCGCGAGTGGCAGAACACCCCGATCCCGTGCCACCTGCCCTTCCGGCACCGGGACGGCTTCGGAGGCGGCTACCCGTTCACCCTCAACCCGGCCGCGGTGCGCGACCACCGCCCGGAGGACTTCCCGGTCACCCTCGGGATGCTGGACAGCACCCTGGTCCTCTGCCGCGAGCTGCGCTCCCCGGTCGAGTACGAGCGCATCCTGCGCTACGCCGACGCCTTCCGGAAGGTCGCCCGGCGCCCGGACGCCATCCGCAAGCTCGTCGAAGAGGGCGACCACCGCCGCCCGTACGAGAAGGCGGCCCGTCTTGGCTGAGACCTCTCACGAGACGATCCGCGTCGCCGTCATCGGCGCCAGCGGTTACACCGGTGGCGAGATGATCCGGCTCCTGCTGGAGCACCCGCACGTCGAGCTCGCCTTCCTCTCCGCGGAGCGCAGCGCGGGCGCCACAATCGGCAGCGTCCATCCCTGGCTGCGCAACCACCCCAAGGCGGCCGGGCTCAAGTTCCGGCCGCTGGCGCAACTGGCGGACAGCGGAACCGTCGACATCGCCTTCGGCTGCCTGCCCACCGGCTCCCTGCCCGAGCAGCTGCCGCTGATCGCCGAGTACGCCAAGCGGGTCGTGAACCTGGGCGGAGACTTCCGGCTGCGGGACAGCGCCGAGGTCCTGACCCACTATCCGCGGACCGCCGCGAATCCGCCGTCGGAGGACTTCGCCTACTACGTCCCCGAGCTCAGCGACGGCGTCCCGGAGAGCCGGTTCATCAGCCTGCCCGGCTGCATGGCCGTCACCAGCGTCTACGCCCTGTACCCGCTGTTCGCCGAGTCGCTCGTGGACGGCCGTGTGGTCGTCGACGCCAAGACCGGCTCCACGGGCGGCGGCCGCGGCGGCAACGAGCCGCCCGCGGAGCGCAGCGGCAACTTCCGCGTGCACAAGCTGTACGGGCACCGGCACGCGCCGGAGGTCCGGCAGGCGATCGCCGACCACACCGGCGCGGCCATGGACCTGCGGTTCTCCACCCACAGTCTCGACGTGGCCCGCGGCATCATGGTCACCGCGTACACCGAACTGCGGCCCGGCGTCGCGGCGCTGGACGTCAAGCGCGCCTATGCCAAGGCGTATGTCGGCAAGCCGTTCGTGCGGGTCCGGCCGGCGCCCAAGGTGCCGCAGGACTTCCCCATGCTCAAGGCCGTCGTCGGCTCGAACGTCGCCGAGGTCGCGATCGCGGTCCGCGACGGCCAGTGCGTCGCCGTGGCCGCCCTCGACAACCTGATCAAGGGTGCCGCCGGACAGGCCGTCCAGGCCATGAACCTGATCTTCGGCTTCGACGAGACGTCCGGCCTGCCCACCACGGCGGTGTCGCCATGACCCGGCCCCTCTATGTGATCAAGGTCGGCAGCGCGACGCTCGACCGCGAGACCATCCACAAGGAGATCGCGGACGTGGTCGCACGCGGCGCCCGGGCGCTCCTGGTCGCCGGCGGCGCCACCGGCATCGAGCGGCACTACTCGGCGATCGGCCGGCCGATGCCGCAACTGCGGCTGGCAGGCGGCGACTCGGTCCGCTACTGCCCGCCCGTGGAGATGGCGCACCTGGTCGACGCCTACGAGCGGGTCACCCTGCCCGCCGTGGAGCAGGGTCTGCGGACCCTCGGACTGAGCGTGTTCACCGCCGTCGCCGCGCGCGGCGGCCTGGTGACCGGCCGCTCCAACCGCCCCTTGAAGGCACTGTCCCCCGAGGGCCGTCCCGTCGTGGTCCGCGACCACCGCGCCGGTGTCCCCGCGGACGTCGACACCGTACGGCTGAACGCCCTGCTCGACACGTACGACGTGGTCTGCCTGTCGCCGCCGGTGGCGGGCCGGGCCGGCGAGCCGCCGCTGAACGTCGACGCCGATGTTCTCGCCGCGGTCCTCTCCAACGCCCTGCACGCCGACCATCTGCGGCTGGTCACCGGCACGCCCGGACTGCTGACCGACCCGGACGACCCCCGCTCGACGCTGTGCAACGCCTATCCGGGCGACGGCGCGCGGTACGCGGGCGGCAGGATGCGCCAGAAGGTCCGCGCCGCCGAGATCGCCCTGGAGGGCAGCGCGGACGTGGCCGTCACCGGTCCGCACACCATGACGGAGCCGGCGGGCTGGACCCGCTTCTGGCGCAGCAGGGAACCCGCCGCCGACCTCAGTCTGCTCACCCGGCTGGTCTCCGTGCCCTCGGTCTCCGGCGACGAGGCGGAACTCGCCTCGTTCCTGGCCGAGTGGTGCCAGGAGCGCGGCATGCGGGCCAGGGTCGACGAGGCGGGAAACCTGGTCGCGACCCGCGGCGACGGCCCCCGGCGGCTGCTGCTCCTCGGCCACCTCGACACCGTGCCGCACCACTGGCCCGCCGAGTGGCGCGAGGACGAACTGTGGGCCCGCGGCAGCGTCGACGCCAAGGGCAGCCTGGCGAGCTTCCTGGAGGTGCTCGCGCACGCGGACATCCCGGAGGACGGGCAGCTGTGCGCGATCGGCGCGGTCGAGGAGGAGATCTCCTCCTCCAAGGGCGCCTTCCACGTACGCGACCACTACCCGGCCGACGCCGTCGTCATCGGTGAGCCCAGCGGCTCGCGGACCCTGACCCTCGGCTACTTCGGGCTGTTCAAGCTCGAGGTGACCGCCTCCGTGTCCAGCGGGCACTCGGCCGGTATGGACGCGGTGTCCGCGCCGGACCACCTGATCGGGGCCCTCGGCGAGATCCGCGCCTCGGTCCTCGAGCAGGCGCCCGACGCCCTGAGCGCGGTCATCGACATCAGCTGCGCGACCGGGCGCGAGCAGAACCGGGCCACCGGGATCCTCAACTTCCGGGTGCCGCCCACGGCCGACCTGGAAGCGCTGCGCACCGCCGCGCTCGGCCATGTCCGCGAGGGCGTGGAGATCGAGGTGCTACGCGCCACCCCCGGCTACGCCGGCGGCCGTTCCGGCCCGCTGGTCAAGGCGTTCACCCGGGCCTTCGCCGATGCCGGGATCAGGCCCCGCTTCGTGGTGAAGAAGGGGACCTCCGACATGAACACACTGGCCACCACCTGGCACGACGTGCCGATGGTGGCGTACGGGCCCGGAGACTCCTCCCTCGACCACACCGACGAGGAGCGCATCGGCGGCATGGAGTACCGCACCGCCCGCTCGCTGCTCGCCGACGCCGTCAACCGATGGTTCGCCCTGCCCGAAGGGAGCCGCTGATGACCGCCGTACTCGACCCGCCGGAGACCCTGCCCGTCCTCGACACCCTCGCCGCACGCGCTGTGGAGGCCAGACGGCTGGTCGTCGACATGGCCGCGAGCTCGCGCGGCTGTCACCTCGGCGGCAGCCTGTCCGTGCTCGACATCCTGATCGCGGCGTTGCACCGGGTCTCGGCCGGCGACGGGACGGAGGTCGTCCTGAGCAAGGGCCACGCGGCCGCCGGCCTCTACGCCGCCCTGCACGTCAGCGGCGTCCTGCCGGAGAACCCCGCCCCGCTGTACGGCATGGCGGGCGGGCCCTACACCGGACACCCGGGCCCCAAGGTGCCCGGCGTCCGGTTCCCCACCGGGAGCCTCGGCCACGGAGTGCCGTACGCCGCCGGGTGGGCGCTGTCCCGCCGGATCGCGGGCAGGCCGGGGCTCGGCATCGCGGTCGCGGGTGACGGCGAGCTCCAGGAGGGCCTGGTCTGGGAGACCTGCCAGGTCGCCGCCGCCCAGGGGCTGGGCAACTTCGTGCTCGTCGTGGACCGCAACGGCGGCCAGAACGACGGGCCGGTGGCCGACATCTCGCCGCTGCCCCATCTCGCCGACCGCTTCGCCGCCTTCGGCTTCGAGGTGGCGCAGACCGACGGGCACGATCTCGCCGCCCTCACGGGGCTGTTCGGCGCGGACCGGTCGACGGCCCGCCGGCCGCTGGCCGTCGTCGCGGACACCGTCAAGGGCAAGGGCGTGCCCGCCGTGGAGGGCAGGGCCGCCTCCCATTACGTGACCATCGACGCCGCGCGCGCCGCCAAGTGGAAGCGAGCGATCCGATGACCCTCTCCGGCCGGGACGCCTATCGGGACGAGCTCACCGCGCTCGCCGCCGCCGACGACTCCATCGTGTGCCTGGAGGCCGACCTGGGCGGCAGGGGCCACCCCTTCCAGGCCGCCCATCCGGAACGGTTCTTCAACCTCGGCATCGCGGAAGGCGCCATGGTCGACATGGCGGCCGGCCTCGCGGCCGGCGGCCACAAGCCGTTCGCCAGCACCTTCGCGCCGTTCGCGGCCCTGCGGGCGGCGGAGAGCCTGAAGCTGACGCTGGGCTACCTGTCCGCCGGGGTCACCGTCATGGCGCCCTACGCAGGTGTCTCCGGAGCGTGGTTCGGCACCACCCACCACTGCCTGGAGGACCTGGCGATCCTGCGCAGCGTCCCCGGCGTGACCATCGCGGCCCCTTACGGAGAGGCCGAGATGCGTGCGGTGGTCCGGGCGGCGGTGCGCTCCGGCAAGCCGCACTACATCCGTACCGGCCGCAACGCCGCGTACGACTCGATCGACTGGCCGGGCGAGCAACCACCCCTGGTCAACTGGGAGTTCCGCTCCGGACCCGAGGAGGTCTGCCTGGTGTCGGTGGGGGAGGAGGGCACCCGCCTGGCCATGGCGGCCCGGCCGGCCGCGCCCGGCACCGCCCACGCGCACCTGGTCTACCTGGACCACGCGCACCTGACCCGGGCCGCGGCCGAACTGGCCCGCCACCACACCCGGTTCGTCGTCATCGAGGAGCACCGCGGCCAAGGCGGAATCGCCGAGGGCCTCGCCCTGCTGCTGCCCCACTGCGAGGTCACCTCGGTGAGCGCGGACCAGAGCTGGCCCTCCCAGGGCGGCGACCACGAGGAGGTCATGGCCGCGCTCGGCCTCGACCTGCCCGCCGTCCTCGCGGCCGTGGACAGGGCCGGGTCCGGGGCGATGACGGCTTCCGCCGGAGCCGCCGCCCGCTGAGCCGCCGCCCCGAGGCGCCCGGAAGCGCCCGCACGCCACCGCACGACGCGCACCACGCATCCACCGCATCCCCGCGCTGCCGCGCACCACCCACCGGCAGCGGACCACGAGACTTCAGGAGTACGCACCCATGCATATCCTCATGATCGAATGCAACCCCAACGGGATCGCCGGCATCGCCAACGCCCTGGAACTGGGCCACGACGTCACACTCGTGTCGGTCGACCCCGACTTCTACCTCGGCGTCTCGCCCCTGGCGGAGGCGGCCTACGCGCACCCCAGGTGCCAGGTCGTCAAGAGCGAACAGGCCTTCTCCATCGAGGACCTGACGACACTCGCGCGCAACCTGCACGCCGAGAAGCCGGTCCACGGCGTCACCACGTACAGCGAGTACCACACCGTGCACACCGCGGCCGTCGCCGAGGCGCTCGGCCTGCCGGGCATGAGCGTCAAGGGCGCCCGCAACGCCCGGCACAAGCACCTGACCCGCCTCACCCTGGACGGCACCGGCGTACGGCAGCCGCGCTTCGCCCATGTCGCCGATCCGGCCGGGGTCGAGGCCGCCGTCCGCCAGATCGGCTTCCCCTGCGTGGTCAAGCCCTCCGACGGCACGGCCAGCCTGCACGTCCTGCACCTCAAGGACGAGCAGGACCTGCGTGACTACCTGGCCGAGCTGGCGGACGTCGTCGACTACGGCCGCGGCGTCGTACGCATCCCGGACATCCTCATCGAGGAGTTCGTCACCGGCGAGCTGATCTCCGTGGAGTCCTGCGTCCTCGGCGACGGCGAGGTCGTCAACCTCGGGCTCACCGACCGGCCGCTGAGCGGCTTCCCGCACTTCATCGAGATGGGCGCCACCTACTTCGACGGACACCCGCTCCAGGACGAGCTGTTCGCCACCACCACCCGCGTACTGAACGAACTCGGCGTCGACTTCGGCTTCATCCACACCGAGTACCTGCTCAGCGCGGACGGCCCGGTGCTGTGCGAGGTCAACGGCCGCCTCATCGGCGGGATCGTGCCGAGCCTCATGCAGATCACCTCCGGGGTCGACCCCTACCTGGAGGTCATCCGGCAGGCCCTCGGCGAGCGGCCCGAACTCCCCTTCCCCGGCGAGACCACCGCGGGCGGCCACTGGTTCGGCGCCCCCGTCGCCGGCACCGTGGAGGCCATCGGCTTCGACTCCGTCGAGGAGCTCCCCGGCTTCCACAGCGCCCTTGCCTACAAGAAGCCGGGCACCCCGGTCACCCGGCTCTCCCGCAGCAACTTCGACTGGATCGGCCACATCATCTTCACCGGCGCCGACCGCGACGAGGTCAACAAGCGGTGCCAGGCGGCCCTCGACGGCATCGACCTGCGGATGAAGGTCGACGTGGCCCGATGAACGCGACCGCCCACCGCCAGGCGCCGCCCGTGACCCTCCGGGGCGTGGCCGTGCCCGCCCTCGACGACGAGGCGCTGTTCGACGTCACCACCGAGGACGGCGTCTTCACCCGCATCGAACCCTCGGGCACCCGCGGCGGAGGCGAGACGGAGCTGTGGCCCGGCTACACGGAGAGCCACGCGCACGTCTCGCTGCCCGCCAACTGGGACGACACCGTCGACGACCCGCGGATCGTCGCCCTCCAGTACCTCTACCACGGGGTCACGCACGTGGTGGACATGTTCGGGTTCCCTCTGGTGTCCGACGCCTGGGAAGCCGGCAGCCGCACCTCGCCCTGGCCGTACCCGGAGATCGCCCACTGCGGCTACGCGGTGACGGCGATGACCAACGCGGCCGGACTGCGGGGGCACGGCGTCGAATTCCCGGCACCCGTGCACATGCTCGCCGTCGAGGCCGACCTGGACCACGCCCTGCGCACCAACACCGAGCGGGGCGGCACCTTCCTCAAGGTCATGTTCACGGACGGGACGGAGCAGCCGGGCACCCCCGTACGCTTCTCCCGCCTGTCCGAGCGGGTCCTGAGGTTCACCGCCCGGATCGCCGCCGAGCGCGGCATCACCGCCGTCATCGACTGCAACACGCTTCAGGAGACCCTCTGGGCGTACGACTGCGGATTCCGGCTCTTCGCCCACTCCGTGCGTGACCGGACCCTGGACGCGGCCGACTGGAAGCGGCTCGAGGGGGCCCGGTTCGTCTCCACCCTCGCCGGACTGAGCCCCATGGTCATGACCCGGGAGGAGTTCCTCGCCGACTACGGCCGCGAGGGATTCACCGAGACCCAGGACCGCGGCAACCTCGCATTCGTCGAAGGGATCGAGAAGCCCTTCGGGATCGAGTACGGCTGCCAGGAGACCCGCACCGCCGCACTGGCCGACATGCGGCGCAACGCCCTCACCGCGCTGCGCCACGGCAACCTGCTCGTCGGCACCGACTCCGGCAACACCGGCGCCTACCACGGTTACTCCCTCCTCAGTGAGCTCGATCTGCTGCGCGGCGACGACGCCTCGTCGGCCGGAGCGCTGCGCCGGCAGGCCACGGTCGGCGGCCGCCGGTACTTCGACGAACTGCGCGGCGACAGCGCCGGGGCCCACCCCCTGAGCCCCGGGGCGGCGGCCACGTACAACCTGCACGCACCCGGCAAGCCGCTCTCGGCACTGCCCCTGGCCACCGTCGTCGGGGGCGTACCGGTCGACCGGCCCGCCGTCGCGCGCGCCATCGCGGACCTCCGCGCCACCGAGTCCAAGGGAAAGGTCGCGCTATGACCATCGAACGCAGGCGGGCGCTCATCGGCGTCAACGCCGGCATCTTCCTCGCCCACATCGGGAACTTCATCTGGTTCCCCGTACTCCTCGCCTCGCTCGGCGGCACCGACAGCGGCTTCTGGGCCGGTGTCGTGATGTGCATGACGTACGTGGGCCGTCTGCTCGCCACGTTCTTCTACGAGGGGACCGCGGCCCGCGTCGGCATCCGGGGGGCGGTGTTCTTCGGCACCGCCATGGAGGCGGTGGCGCTGGGCGCCATGGGCTTCAGCGGTGGCGTGCTCGCCTACAGCGTGCTCGCGTTCTTCATCGGCTTCGGTTCCGGAACCGCCTTCCCCGGCCTGAAGAACATCCTCGTCTCCTACCCGGACGACGAGCGGCCCAAGGCGTTCTCCACCTTCCAGATGTCGGCGCAGGTGGGCCTGTTCGGCGGTGCGCTGCTCGGCGGTCTGCTCGCCGACGTGGACCTGCGCACCCTCTTCAGCGTGGTGTTCGCCATCTTCATCGGCTTCTGCCTCGCCTCCTCGGCGTTCATCCCGCGCGACGGGTTCGAGACGCAGGCGGCGGCCGGTGCCCGGGCGGCCGGGGCGGCCCAGGAACGCAAGCCCCTGTTCAGCCTGACCGTGTTCAAGGGCATCGACGTGCGGGGAGCCACCCGCTACTTCCTGCTCTCGGCCGTGTTCTGGTTCCTCTCGATCGGCTTCCTGGTCGGCATCCCGCTGCACATGGAGGAGTACGCGCCGCAGTGGGCGCCGTCCGCCCCCTTCTGGATCACCGGTCTGAGCGTCCTGGTGCTCCAGTACCCCCTCTTCAAGTTCCTGATCAAGCACCTGCGTCCCGGCGCCGTCATGGCCGTCGGCCTGGCCGGCATGACCGCCGCCTTCCTCGCCTTCGGCGCCGGCCGCAGTGCCGCCTGGATGATCGTCGGCTGCCTCGTCGTCGTCCTCGGCGAGGTCCTGTTCGTTCCGTCCTTCGACATCTGGGTCGCCCGCAAGGTCCCCGAGCAGCGACTCGCCAAGGCCATGGGCGCCATGCACTTCTTCCGCAGCGCGGGCAACATGGTCGGCTCACTTCTTGCCGGTGTCCTGTTCGACCTGTCGCTCTCGCTCGGCGTCCCGGGCGCCAACTGGTACGCCGCCGCCGCGGTGGCGGCGGCATGCGCGGTCATCTGCCTGCTCAGCCGGGACGGAACGGCCACGGCGCAACCGGCCGAAGAGGCCGTCCCGGAGACGGAGGCGGCGCCCGCGTAACCACCCGGCGCGAGCCTGGGGGGCGCACCCGGCGCCCCCCGCTCGGTGTATCCGCCGGCGGGGACACCGCCGCGTCCGGGTTGCATCGGCGCACCGTGCTTCGACCCGATGGCCGGTGTCACCGGACGCGGCGTCGACCCGAGCCCTTGGATCGCATGGCGATGAACACGGCCTCGGCCACGACGATCACGATGCCGATGATCAAGAGATAGATCAGACCCTCCCCCACGACGCCGATGATGCCCAGGATCACGGCCACGAGAAGGAGGAAGAGGATGAATGCCATACCGAGAACACCTCCCTTGGTTCGGGTCCGGGGCGCTCAGCGGCGCGCGAGCTGCCGCTCGCCGTTGGCGCCGGGCCGGTAGGCCAGGTCGTAGTGCCTGAAGACGGCTTCCTCCTCCTCGGCGGGCAGGATGTCGTCGGTCCCGATCGCGGGAGCGTTCTTCACCAGGCTCTTGGCGTGCGCGACCTTGACGTAGCCCGGTCCGAGAATCGCCTCGTCGAGCGGGACGAAGACCAGGCGTCGACGGGAGGGGAATCCGGTGAGGACGGTGGCCATGGACGGCTCGTCGGTCGTGGTGTCGACGTAGATCGCTTCGAGGGCGCCGATCCGGTGGCCCTTCGGGTCGACGACGTCGCGGTCGCGCCACTCGCGGATGTCGGCTGAACGGATCATGCCTTGCTCCCTACCGCCGTGTCCGGGCGGGAAGCGGGTCTCGTCCGCGGCCCGGATCCCTGCTCGCGGTCGTCGACAGCGGCCACTCCGGTGGGTTCCCCCGACCGGTTCGTGCCGCCGGCCGATCCCGGCAGGGCATCGCTGGTGCTTCCACCGTACTCCGGTCAGCGGTTGCTGGACCGGTGTACGACCAGGCCTCGCACCGGCCGGGACCGGGTCGTACGGAGTCGGGCCCGAACGCGGAGCAGCGCACGCCCGTGGCTGAAGTACCTGGTCGGAGCTGAGTACTTGCGCCCTGGCCGGTCGTGGCGCGAGCCGGGACGCTTGGGTCATGCGACAAGGACTTGTGAAGCTTCTTCCCCAGCTGGGTGCAGGCCTCGTACTGGCCGCGGTCACGGTCGGGGCGTGGGCCGCCTGGCTGGGCTGGGACCAGCGGCGTGACGTGCAGCCGGACGGCACGACGACGGGCCCGTACGAGGCGTGGCAGGTGATCGGACTGGTGCTGACTCTGCTGGTGCTGGTGTACGGGGCGGTGTCCCGGCGCTTCATCGCGGCTGTGGCCGGCATACCGGTCGGCCTGACCGCCGCCGCCTATTACGACTGGTCCGACGACGCCAGCGGCCTCTTCATGGTCGGCGTGGTGATGGTCATGGCCGGCAGCCTCGCCGTGACCGCGGGCGTTGCCGCCCTGATCGCCTGTATGACAAGGGACGGACGACGGAGCGGGCGCACCACGTAGCCCGATGCGCCGGCCAGGGTCCGACCGTCGCTGTGGCCGTGGAGCGAGGCACGCGAAGGTCTGCACCGGTGTGCCCGAAAGCCGCCTGACCCGTACACCGTCGAGCACCGCTGAGGAATGCGCCCCGAGGGGACGAATGGAGCCATTCCTGGCCGTCCAATAAAATTGGGGTGCTCCCTGGGAGGCGCCATGAAGCAGAGCCCGGCAGGCGGCGGCCGTCATGTCCATGACCGGCGATCCTGAGCCGTACGGGCGTCGGCGGACGCCTCCAAGGCTCCGGCACTCGTAGACCACGCGAAGCCACTGCCGGCGGAGGACGTCCCCGTCCGCAGCCTCATGCCGCAGCTCACGATGCCCCCGATCCCACCGGCCGCCCTGACACGGCTCGCCGTACCCACCAGCTTGATCCACGGGAGGCACGACCTCCAGGTGCGCCGGAGCGTCGCCGAAGGGTGACCGATCAAGAGGAGGCTGTGATGGCGATCGCCATGATGGTGGACAATCCGCACGGTACGCAGGAGATCTACGACAAGGTCCGGGAGCAATTGGGCGTCGAGAAGCCCGCGGGTGGCATCTTCCACGCCGCCGGGCCGAGCCCCGACGGCGGCTGGCGTGTCGTCGAGATCTGGGAGTCGGAGGACGACGCCAAGCGATTCGTCCAGGAGCGCCTCATGCCTGCCCTGCAGGCCGCCGGCGCGTCGGGCCCGATGCCGACGCCACAGTTCTGGCCGGTCTACAAGTACATGACCTAGGAGCGGCCGGCCTCTGCGGCCGGATCCACTGCAGAGGCCGCCACGCCCGGGCTCACGCATAAGGCCCCGGACGGCGGGCCCGAGCCTCTGTGCGTGAATGGCCCCCGAACCCGCACACGAACTGGCCCAAAGAAGCTCGTGATCACGCGCTTAGCGTCATGGGCATGCCCGTTCTGTCACCGCGTCCGACGCCCACGCGCCGAGCCGCGCCTCGTGTGCTCGCCGCCGCACAGTTGGCCAACTCCATCGGGGACGGAGCCTTCTACACCTGCTCGGCGCTGTACTTCTCACAGGTCGTCGGGCTGTCGGCCGAGCAGATCGGCCTCGGCCTGACGACGGCCTGGGGCGTCGGGTCCCTGGCGGGCGTACCACTCGGGCAGCTCGCGGACCGCCGGGGGCCGCGCCGTACCGCCCTGCTGCTGGCTCTGGCGACCGGCGCCACGGTCGCGGCGTTCCTCTTCATCCGCTCCTTCGTGCCGTTCCTGGTCGCCGCCTGCCTGTACACCACGGCACAGTGCGGACTCGCGGCCGCCCGGCAGGCGCTGCTCGCGGGGCTGGTCGAACCGTCGGAGCGCACGGGCGTTCTTGCCCGGCTCCAGGCGACGCTCAACGCGGGGCTCGCCGTAGGAGCCGCTTTCGGAGGGCTCGCCCTGCACGCCGGCACCCGCGCGGCCTACCTCGCCGTCTTCGCCCTGGACGCGGTCTGCTTCCTGGCCTGTGCCTTGATCCTCTACCGGTTGCCGCGGGTACCGCACGTACCGCCGGGCGGCACCGTGCGGGGCGGGACCGGGCTCGCGGTGCTGCGTGACCGCCCCTATGTGCTGGTCACGCTGCTGAACGCGATCCTGCTGCTGCGCCTGCCGCTGCTCAGTCTGGCCCTGCCGCTGTGGATCGCCGAGCGTACGGAGGCGCCGGACTGGACGGTGTCGGCGCTGTTCGTCCTCAACACCTTGGCGGTGACGCTCTTCCAGGTCCGCGTGGCCCGGAAGGTCACCGGCACCGCGACGGCGGCCCGCGCCGTCCGCAGATCGGGATTTGTGATGCTCGCGTCGTGCGCGGTCTTCGCCACGACCGCCCTGTCCGGCCTCTCCGCCTGGTCGGCGCTCGCCGTACTGACCCTAGGGGCGGCGCTCCAGGTCGCCGCGGAGATGCAGCACTCGGCCGGCGCGTGGCAGATCAGCTTCTCTCTCGCCCCGCCCGACCGGATCGGTCAGTACCAGGGCTTCTTCGGCTCCGGCATCCCGGTGGCCCGGACACTCGGCCCGGCCCTGGCCACCACCTTGCTGATCACCTTCGGCCCGGCGGGCTGGCTGCTCCTCGGAGCGGTCCTCCTGGCCGCCGCGACGGCCATGAGCCCTGCGGTCCGACGCGCCGAGCGCGTGAGCCCCGGTTCGGCGGCCTCTCGCCCATGACCGGCCGGTCTTCTCCTCCCACCCACACCCGCACACTCGATGACACGGCCTCAGTTCTGGACGACCGCCGGTGCACGAAGGTCCGCGAGAGCGGGCTCGGCGCGCGACCGAGGGCTGGGTGGCCACGCCCACGGGTGTGGGCCGCGGTCGGCAGGCATCTTCGGTCCGCTGTCCAGGATGGTGGAGACGCGTTCGCGGGATGACGGAACCCGCCGCGTGTGATCACGGTGGTGATGCCTTTACGGAACCAACACCCCGTCTGCTGCCGGATATTGGACGGGGCGTCACCGCCTCGGTCTGTATCGTGATCGGCTCTACCGATCTCCCCGAACCAGCAGGAGAACGCTGCGTGTCCAACCCCAATGGTCCGCGCCGCCCGACCCCACCGATACCTCCTGATCCCCCGACCCCACCCATGCCCCCTCCTCCTCCGACCCCGCAAGGTGGAGGCCACCGCGCACCGATCATCGCTGCCCTGATCACGGCAGCGGCGACCATTGCCGCCGCGGTCATTGCCGCCATCGCGGTATCCATCGGGGATTCACCCTCCGGCGCGCCGCCGGCGGCCGGCTCGGCAGAGGTATCCGCGACGGCTCCTGCCTCGCCTGCGGGTTCCGAACCGTCCGTAGCCCCGTCGGATCCACCGCTCCATACCCTGCCGAGCGGCGCGGCTGACGAGTCCACGGTCCCGGACACCAAGCCGCATCTGATCGCCTCTCCCGACATGGCCGCCGAAGGGGCTGTCGTGACGCTCAAGGGCAGCGGCTTCGCCCCCGGAGAGCAGATCCGCATCAGCTTCCACGACACCCGCGGATACGCCGAAGTCGACGTACGCGATGTCACTGCGGGACCTGACGGGCGCTTCGCCGCGGAGGTGAACGTGCCCGTGGACGAGGGCAAAGGCCGCGAACGCCCCAAGTTCCGCGTATGGAGCCTGGACAGGGTGGACACCGACAACCAGGCCGACACCCCGTTCACCTACATCAAGTAGACCTCAGCATCAGCCCCTCACATGAGGGGCAAAAGGCCAAGGTGCTGGACATGGGCGGCATCGGCTGATGACGAGCTCCGCGTCGTGGCCAGCGCGAAGCGGACGCGTTCTCGACGCCGAACACAGAGGTACCCGCCGGCGCCGCGCAGCACCCTCTCCGACCTCTGAGGGCGCATACGCCAACCGACGGCTTCTGAACGGGGGAAGCATGGTGAACGACGACCACATAGCCGTCGACTTCGCGCCCCCGCAGGACCTTTCCGGAGATCTAGGGGCTGGGATGCCGCCTGATGGCCGATCTGCCCTCGGCAAGCAGCGCAAACAGGATCGCCACCAGGCGGAGACCGCCCCGCCCCACCAGGCGGAGACCGCCCCGCCCTACCAGGGCGTCGGGCGCTTCGACATACAGCCGAAGCACCTCTCTTGACGTCACTTGTCGTTCGCGACGAGCAATTCGCGTACGACACCAAGGGGGTCTCGCTGCGTCTCATGCACGACCCGAGCGTCGATCCGCCGTTCGTCGTCTTCAGCTCGATGCCCAAGAAGGGAGACCCGGATGGTCACCGATGCCGACCCAGACCGGCAGGACGGCCCGCAGCTGCCCCTGGATGCCGAGGCGTGGGCGGCGGCTGTGGAGATGTACCGCAACCGGTACTCCTTCGTCGCGGTCGGCCCGCGCGCCCACGAAGACTGGCTGCCCGATGTGGCCGCTGTGATGCACCGCGAGGTAGCCGATCCCCGTGGCTGGAGCGGCAGGGATCCCGAGCAGGGAGACGAGGAACTCGAAGAGGACCCCGCCTTTCCGTTCCGGGTTCCGCCGACGGATGAGACCTGGGCCGCGGAATGGCGCAGCCGGCTGTTCGAGATCCCGTTCCGCCGCCCTACGGCTGCTCGTCATGCTGGCGACGGACGCCATGGACGTGTCGCGGCAGTACGGCTTCGCCGAACGCAGGCCGCGCATGGAAGAACGCGCGCAGGCGATCCTGTCGCGCTTCCCGGAGGGCTCCCGGTTCTTCACGAACACCCGCCACGGCGACCACCCCGACTTCTACGAACGGGTCACCGGCTGCTGGCCCATGACCCGGTACTCCTGGGACTTCGGCCTTCTCGCGGTGTCCCGTGAGGAAGTGGGCCTCATCTGGTCGTTCGACGCAAACTGAGTGGAAGACATGACCGTACGCACCAGAGCCGCCACCTACCCCGACCGCGAAACCGCCCAGTGGGCCACCCAGCGGGTGGTGACCGGCAACGAGCAGAAGACCCGGCGTCCAGCTTCTGCTTCATCGCGAAAGCCGTCCCTCAGGTCAGTCAAAGTCACGGTTGGGCAGTACCACCCGCACTCGCCAGCAGGTGCTATGGGGTCATTCCGTCACGAGTTCCAAGCGCCGGGCTTGCCACTCCGGCGAGCCATCCCGCGATAGATCACCCAAAGGCTGACGAGAACCAGGAGTGCTCCGCCGATCGGCCATGCCACGGAGCCGCCGTCGCGGTAATCCCTGATGCCGATCGCAAGGAGGAGGGCGGCGGGGATCAATCCTGCCCAGTCGAGGGCTCGGCTCAGTCTGGTGGCAATGGAGGACTCGTTCACGGTCCGATCCTGGCAGGCGCTTGGGTCCTTCACCAGATGCGAACGGGCTGCAGGCGCCTTCCCAACGGCGCGGTGCCCGACTGGTGCACCAGTGCGGAAGACGCCGTATGCGGATGCCTGCTGGGCTGCGAAGTCGTCCGGTAAGGGCAACTGTCGGGCGGCGTCATCGCCTTCACAGGGCCCTCACTACTGGGCGGGCATCTGGTCGGCCGTAGGCAAGGATGCGTGCGAGCACCTCGCGCATGCGTGCACTGTTGGCTTCCGGTGCGCACAGAACGGCCTCAACCACGGGATCGGTCAGGCCCAGCTCGGCCAAGAACGCGGGGTCCAAGGTGACCCGAAGGACATCGCCGTCCAGCTCTACCAGTCGCACACACCCGTATGCGGTTCCTTGGTCGGGCGTGACAAGGCAGTGGGTGTCCATGCCAAGGGAGACCTCCTGCGCGTCGGGCTCGCCGAAGTCGCACATGAACGTCATGGAGAAATCTTCCTCGTCATCAGACTCAGCAAGCCCAGCAAGCATGCAGTCGTCCTGCTCCGGATCATCGAATCCGCAGGCTATGTGCGCTGTGAATCGGTACGCCATGGACGTGTTCTATCAGCACCCTCCGACACCCTGGCCAGCGGTTCGGAGGTCGTCCGGTCTCAACGGTATGTTCAGGAAGGGCGTATCACGCTTCTTCCAAAGCTTCCCCGAACTCGCGCAGTGCCTTCCCGTGGTGACTGCGGGCCAATTCGTGACCGACAGCTATGGCGAGCGCGAGCGGCCATTCGATGAGGTCAAGCGCCGTGAGGAAGCCGAGGCCCGCCAGGAATGCGAGCTGGTCTCTGGGCGGAAGTTCGAGTCGCAGGTCGCCCATGCGGACGGTCACCGAATTTTCCGAGACGACATGTTCAGCTGCATCGCGGGGCCCGTGGGGCCTCGTGATCGGAACCGGCGTACTGGAAGGTGCGGTGTCGAGGTCTGCCCTACTTGCTTGCGCGGTCATGTCTTATTCCGTTTCATCGGCCGGTGCCGGGCATCCGCTCGATGTCTCTCTTCCACGCTAGCTCCAGATGGTCTGGTGACCCAGTTCGGAAGACGCCGCATGCGGACGGTGTCGCTGACCTGCGTGGAAGCGGCTGGGACTCTCTGGCTTCCCCGTGGTTCCCCGCTCGGCTCCGACTGATCGGGCACGGAAGGGGCACGCGGCGTCGTTGACCGTGTCTGACCGTGCGTTCTGGTGCCGAAACTGGTGCGCCCGGGGCTTGGGACAGGCGCACGCTTTCCAAGTCTGTGGGTGCAGGCGAGGCGTGTGTTCGGGTGCGTTCACCTGCGCTCACGCCCGGTCGGCCGCTGACCGTGTGAACGCCTCTCGGCCTCCCCTGAACGGGCCCGGACGGAGCTGAAGGAGACGGAAGCCGAGACGCTGGATTGCGTGCTAGGCGCCATCCCATCCGAAGCGGCCTTCTAGGCGGTCGGGGCTGAGGTAGGCGTATCCGGCGCCGTGGCCGAAGTTGAGGAAGTACGGCCCGGTGTCGCCGGTGCAGCCCAAGGAGAAGAAGAAGCGCCACGGCGCCTCGACTCCTGCCCATTGGCGGTAGTCGGCCCTGCCTCCGACGTAGTTTTCGACATCGAAGGATCCGTCCTTCTCCAGGTAGCGCTCTTGGACGTCCGGCACCGGCCGTATCTCGATCCGGAACTCGACAGGCACCATCTCGTCCGCTTCGTCGAACGCGAAGAGCGAGCGTCCCTTCGTCCCCGCCGGCCCGATGGTCGCGAATCCGGGAATCCGCCCGCCGGGCTGGACGAGCAGCACGGCCTCACCGTCCTCCGGGTCCATCCCGCCGGTCTCGTAGTCCTCGTACGACAAAAACAGATACGCCATCCGGAGCTCCTCGCCGGGCTCTGCGGGGACCGGGATCTGCCCGACGAAATCGAGCGGCTCCCCCGTTCGGGGGTTCACGGGCCAGCGGGGCTCCTCCAGCCACACAGGATCACCGCCGAGCTTGGCGACGGGCTCGGTAATGGCCTGGTCGACGGGGCGCAGACACATTTCCACCCTGGGGAGATACCCCGCGTCATACGGGCCCGTGGCCCCCTCAACTGGCTGCGGAAACATGCCCGGACTCTAGACCCCGGGACGGACAGCCCGTCGTGGCAGCGATGTCGCCGCGGATTCAAACCCATCGCCCAGCGCAGCGGCCCCTGACCAGGCACATCGGTCAGGGGCCGCTTCCGTGTCCACGCACCGTGATCGCCCGTGTTCCGCGAGGTTCCCTGCTCGATCGGGCACGGAAGGGGCACGTTTCAGTCGTCGAGCCACGGGCCTCGGGTGATTTGCTTGTGGAGTCGCTCGTCCAGGCAGCTCATGTGGGCCCAGACGAACTGCGTGCTCTGTTCCCCGGCCCGTGTGATCTCCAACGTAATGCCATCACCGGAGAGGCCGACAGCGCGCCCGGTCGCGAAGGCTGAAGCGTCCGAACTCGCCCTGAGCCCCGGTGCGCCGGTCGTTCACCTGCTCCGGAACGCGGCCGCGTGGTCTACGTCTGCGACACGCTCATGGCTGCTGACCAGTACAAGAACAAGCGGCGCTTCGGTCGTATCCGAAAGCTGCCCTGGAACGCCTCGACACCACCGGAGCGGAAACCACGGTCGCCAAGACGCACCGGCTGCTCAAGGCCATCATGGAGACCGCGGTCGACGACGAGCTGATCCGCCGCAACCCCTGCCGCATCAAGGGCGCTGGCAAGGAGTCGTCCGCCGAACGGCAGATCGACGCCGTCGACCAGGTCGACGCGCTCGCCGACGCCCTCGGTCCTCGCTGGTGGCTGATGGTCTACCTCGGCGCATACGGTTCGATGCGGCCGGAGGAGCAAGCCGAGCTGCGGCGCAAGGATGTCGACCTGGACGCGATGACCGTCCGTCCACTAGGCCCGGCGTCCCGGACTCTGCCGCCTGGTGTACGGCCATGCGGTCATTCACCTTCCTTGCCGATCGGCACCGTCCGGGCCTGTTGGTGTCAGCTGCTGATGTCAGGTTTCCGTTGGGCGCGCGACCAGTACTCCCGGACTACGGCAAGGTTGTGCTCGAACAGCGGGTCATAACGACGTGCAGTGAAGATCCCAGGTATCGCCAGCGGCCGCCCACTGGCCCGTTCCACGCGTACGTCCCACCATTCGGCGCTGCGGGCTGTATGGCTCTTCCGCTCGATGCCTGTGACATCGCTCCATGCAATCGAACGCCGACTGGCGAAGCTATGGAACTTCATGCCGTCAGGTGTCAGGAGCGTCCTGCCGTAACCACGGTTGATCATGTAGAAGACCGCGCACAACCATGCTGCCCCGATCGCAGCCACCCACCACCAGGGCTCCTCCGCCGAGGAGCCGGGCTTTGCCTGGACCATCAAGTACTCCGCAACGGCCAGCCCAGCAAGGAGTAGGGAGAGGGCTGCTGTCCACCACCAGTTACGACGCCGCGCTGCAGCGTCAAGGCCTATCCAAGTCTCCGGCACGTGCTGATAGTAGGTGTGACCCGAAGGACATCGCCGTCCAGCTCTACCAGTCGCACACACCCGTATGCGGTTCCTTGGTCGGGCGTGACAAGGCAGTGGGTGTCCATGCCAAGGGAGGACACATGCTCTGGCGGCGTACAACCTTTTGGTCGCTGCAGAGTCCCAACCGTGAGGCGCATGGTGCGCCTGATGTCTTCGGGAGGAATGCCCGTGCCTCTGGCCCGTTCGACGCGAAGGCGGCTCGCCGGCGCCGTCACCACCGTTCTCGCCATCACGCTCGGGGCCACCGCGCTGACCGCTCCCGCGTACGCCGCACCGTTCGCGGCCGGGGTGCTCGCGGCGGACGCGACGTCGACCGCGGACCCGATCGCGTACCCGAAGGGCGGCAGGCTCGTCGGGGCCGGTGTGACCGGCTTCCTGACGACCTCCAACACCAACATCTCGATCTTCCAGCGCTACTCGGACGGCGCCGGGCAGACATACGAGGGCGGCGCCGTGTACCTGCGGTCGACGCCGACGACCGACTTCCTGGTCTTCAGGGGCGGACCCACGATCACTCAGCGGAACCTGACGACGAACGGAACCTTGGAGGTCCCCGTCGGTTCCCTGGCGGGCGACGCGAAGTGGGCGGGCGCAGCGGCTGACGCCGTCTTCACGACCGTCGTGACCGAGGCGGGAACGGTGCTCCGCAAGCACGTCGACGAGGCCCCCACGGTGACGGTCACCGGCCTTCCGGCCGACGCGACCCTCGTCATGGTCACGCCCGCCACCCCCGCCCACGCCATGGTCACCTTCACGCGGAATGGGCTGGGCAAGTGGGGCCTCCTCGACCTTGCCACCGGTGTCCTCACCCCCGGCGCCCCCGCAATCGGCAGGGAGGCGGTCTCCGCAACCCACATCGCGTGGTCCGTCGCAGCGGCGACGGAGCTCCGGGTCTTCGTCGCGGACCGGGCCACCGGCGAGGTGCAGGAGGCCCCGGTGCCCCCGGGGCCCACGCCCGGCAACCCCCAGGTCGGCCTGGTCGGCGACTGGGTGCTGTACGGGCAGAAGGGCGGGATGAACTTCGCCCAGCCGAGCGTCCACCACGCCATCACCGCCTACAACGTCACCACCAAGGCGACGGTGAAGGTGCTCGACCACGCGTACGAGTTCACGTCCGCCCCCGACGGCAGCCTGTACGCGCGGGGCGGCCTCGTCGGCCGGGGCGAGGGCATGTACCGTTTCGCGGCCACGGGCGGCGACACCCTGAAGGCCGAGCTGGTCGCGACGACCGGCGAGCCCACCGAGGTCGTCGCCACGGACTCCACCGTGCCCCCGGCGGTCCTCGACCTGGACCAGGCCAATGGGTTCACCTTCAAGTGGACGATGTCCCGCGAGGTGTCGCTGCCGAAGCTCACCGTCCGCCATGTGCGGACCGGGAAGACCCACACCATGACGGTGCCGCGCAGCAGCACGCCGGCGTTCGCCTGGGTCGACAAGAACGAGTACGAGGACGTCCACAACGGCGACTACACCTGGGAGTTGACCGGCTCGCCGGGAAACGGCATCGGCCCGGACGTCACCGCCCGCGGCACGTTCACGGTCGTCCGCAAGGCGCAGCCGCACGACTTCAACGACAACGGCAGCCCCGACCTGCTCAGCCGGGACTCCGCCGGCCGCCTGTGGCGCACGGACCTCATCTACCGTGCGATCGACGAGTGGAGCAGTATTGACGAGGCGTCGGCCCGGACCTACCTCGGTTCGGGCTGGGGCGTCTACGACAGCATCGAGGCCGCCGGCGACCTGGGCGGTACGCCGGTCGGTGACCTCCTGGCCCGCGACAAGTCCGGCGTGCTCTGGCTGTACCAGGGCAAGGGCACCGGCAACTTCGCCACCCGGGTCCAGGTCGGTGGTGGCTGGCAGGTCTACGACAAGATCACGTCCGGCAGCGACCTGACCGGCGATGGCCGGGTGGACGCGCTCGCGACCGACAGGTCCGGTGTGCTCTGGCTCTACACCGGCACCGGCAACGCCACGAAGCCGTTCCTCCCACGCACGAAGATCGGTACCGGCTGGGGGATGCACAACGACATCACGGCTGTCGGCAACATCGCGGGCGGTACCGCCGGCGATCTCGTCGCCCGTGACAAGGACGGTGTCCTCTGGCTCTACCTGGGCAAGGGCGACGGCTCGCTCGCGCCCCGCACGAAGATCGGCGGCGGCTGGAACGCGTTCCGTTCGCTGATCGCCGCCGGTGACGCGGACGGCGACGGGCGCCCCGACCTCATGGGCCTCGGCGCGCCCTATCAAACGTCAAAGCTGTACAAGAGCACCGGCGACTGGAAGATCCCGTTCCGAACCGGCGAGGTCATGTACGTGGAGCAGGTCAACGCGAACGCGTCGGACCTCGTGTTCTGACCCCGCCGCACGCGTGGACGGGAACCGCCGCAACACCCGGCCTCCCCTCCCCGCACGGATGCCGCTCCTCTCCCTTCGTCCGCATCGCCACGAACTTCACGATGCGGACAACGAAGAAGCCCCAGGTCTCCGACCTGGGGCTTTCTCGTGGAGCGGGTGACGGGAATCGAACCCGCGCTCTGAACTCGGGGATCACTGATCGTTTGACCGTGACTTGTCCCTGTACTGCACAGACGCAGGCATCCGGCTGGTCCGTGACCCCAGGGCTTCGCCCCGGATGACCGTGGTTCACCGCTGCTTCTGGTGCTCATCTGGTGCGCCCGCTGGTAGACAACCACCATGACGTACTACGCAGACCTGACTCCGTACACATACGACAGGGACACCTTGGATCCGGCGGCGTCGGGCGTTTGGCGGGGCGTCGCACTGCTCAACGTCGGTTGGCTCCACCGTGGCAAGAGGTACACAAAGGGTGCTCCACCACCAGGCTTGGTACAGACGCTGACGGGCATGACCCGCACCCACCGAGCACAGCAGACCCGAGGCTTCCACCTCTGCCCATGGTGCACGTCGCTCCTCACCTCAAGTCGACTCGACAGCCCTCGGGGAAGCGCCGAGATACGAGTGATGGGCGACGGCGTCGCCTACGCCGCCCCGGAGTTGATCGCCCACTACGTCGAAGCCCATGGCTACCAGCCGCCGGCCGACTTCACGGAGGCGGTGCTGTCGTACAGCGCTGCGGTCTGAGCGCGCGAGTCCCCGCGCGCTTGTCTCAGGGATCCCGTCAGCAGTGGCGACGTGCCTTGCTCTCGTCGGCATGCCGGACGGCTTCCGCTTCTACGATCTTCGTCACACCGGCCAGACCCCCGCGACCCGCTCCGGGGCCACGCTCAAGGGCACGATGGTCCGCGCCGGGCAGTCCTCGGAGGATGCCGCGCTGATCTGTCGGCACTCCGACTTGGACCGGCAGCAGGAAGTCGCGAGCGGGCTGGATCAGCTGGTGCGGGCCGCCCGGTAGAAAGGCAAGGAGAAGCCTTCTGGTGCGGATCTGGTGAAATGCGCTTAGCGCGGTCTGGACAACAAAGAAGCCCCGGGCCGCTGGCCTGGGGCTTTCTGCTGGAGCGGGTGACGGGAATCGAACCCGCGCTCTGAGCTTGGGAAGCTCATGTTCTACCATTAAACTACACCCGCACAGCGCACCGGTGATCGGTGCCGCATCGTCGCACACTCTACCCCATCGCTCGCCCCACGGTGTATTTCGCCGCGGGGCGTTCGTGTTCCGCGGGCCGTGGACGCGGGTGCGGGGCGCGGGAGTTGAGGCGTACCGTGGCGCGCGGAGCGCCGCGTGCGGTGGCGTCCCGGGTATCCCCTAATGTGAGGTTCGTCCGCATTCGTTGGGGAAGGGGCCTGATGGACCTGATGGAGCGCACGGTCGTCCGCTGTGCCGAGGGGCATGTGTTCAGTACCGCTTCGTTTCCGATGCAGCAGCTCGGGGCGGACCGGATCGGGCCGGGGCGGCTCATCCGGTGTCCGCGCTGCGCTCGACTGAGGAGCGCCGTGCCCGTGGCGCAGAGGCAGCAGGGGCAGCAGGACGGGCGATAAGGGCAGGCGACAGCAGTGCCAGGGGCGCGCGGGCAGGTGTCCGATTGGGGACGGCCCGCGCGCTCTGCGTATCCTCGGGGCGTGCTTCTCTCAGACAAGGACATCCGGGCCGAGATCGACGCCGGGCGCGTGCGCATCGATCCGTACGACGAATCCATGGTGCAGCCCTCGAGCATCGATGTGCGGCTGGACCGCTACTTCCGGGTGTTCGAGAATCACCGCTACCCCCACATCGACCCCGCCGTCGAGCAGGCCGATCTGACGCGGCTGGTCGAACCGGAGGGGGACGAGGCGTTCATCCTGCATCCCGGCGAGTTCGTGCTGGCGTCGACCTACGAGGTCATCTCGCTGCCCGACGACCTCGCGTCGAGGCTGGAGGGCAAGTCCAGCCTCGGGCGGCTCGGTCTGGTGACGCACTCGACGGCCGGCTTCATCGACCCCGGTTTCTCGGGGCATGTCACGCTCGAGCTGTCGAACCTCGCCACGCTGCCGATCAAGCTCTGGCCGGGCATGAAGATCGGGCAGCTGTGCATGTTCCGGCTCAGCTCTCCCGCGGAGGAGCCGTACGGGAGCGCGCGCTACGGCTCGCGCTACCAGGGGCAGCGTGGTCCGACGGCCTCGCGGTCGTTCATGAATTTCCATCGGACGCAGGTGTGAGGACCTTCAGCGCATGAGTGACGTACGCGAGAACCTGACTTACGAGAAGTTCGGCGGGGCGATCCGCGAGCTGGCGCAGACGATCGCCGACGACGGGTACGAGCCCGATGTCGTGCTGTCCATCGCCCGCGGCGGTGTGTTCGTGGCCGGCGGGCTGGCGTACGCGCTGGACTGCAAGAACATCCACCTGGTGAACGTCGAGTTCTACACCGGTGTGGGGACCACGCTGGAGATGCCGGTCATGCTGGCGCCGGTGCCCAACGTCATCGACTTCTCCAACAAGAAGGTCCTCATCGCGGACGACGTCGCCGACACCGGCAAGACGCTCAAGCTCGTCCACGACTTCTGCCTCGACCATGTCGCCGAGGTGCGCAGCGCGGTGATCTACGAGAAGTCGCACTCTCTCGTGAAGTGCGAGTACGTGTGGAAGCGGACCGACGACTGGATCAACTTCCCCTGGAGCGTGGAGAAGCCCGTCGTGCGCCGCAGCGGGCAGGTGCTGGACGCCTGACGCTCAGGCTCAGCGGTCCGTCACGAGGGCCCGTCAGGTCGGTAAGGACGGTACGTACGAGTAAGGACGGTACGTACGAGGAAGGGCCCGCCGGCTGCCGGCGGGCCCTTCCTCATACGTACGGGTCTCAGATCGTGCCGAGCTTGATGATCGACAGCAGCGCGATCAGCTGGATGGCCGACGCCCCCAGCGCCTTCGGCCACGGCAGGTCGTGCGACTTGCTCACCATCGAGGTGAACAGCGCGCCCGCCGCCAGCCAGGTCACCCAACCGAGCACCTGCACCAGGGAGTTCTCGCCGCCGAGGAACAGGGCGAAGACGAGGCGCGGCGCGTCGGTGACCGACATGATCAGCATGGAGAGGCCGATCGTGGGCTGCCAGGCGCCGTCGCCGCCGAGCTGGCGGGCCAGGGTGTGCGTCACGGCGCCGAGCACCAGGCCGCTGATCACGAACGCGATGCCGGTGATGAGCACGTACGGGATCGCGTTGGAGAGCGTCGCGTTGATGACCTCCTGGCGCGGCTCGTCGAAGCCGAAGATCGCGAGCATGCCGTAGAGGAACGTGACGACGAGCGCCGGGCCCCACACCGCGTAGTCGCGCATCTGCAGGAACGTCGGCCCGGGCCGCAGCACGATGCCGCTGAGCAGCTGCTTCCAGTGCAGACGCGGGCCCGCCGGTGCTGCCGGCACGGCGCCGGCGCGGTAGGCCCCGCCGTCACCGTAGGGGTCGTCGTTCACGCTGAACATCTGCGTGTGGCCAGGGTTGTTGGCCGCGTACGGGTCCTGGGGCGGGGCGTACTGGGGGTGCGGGTCGCCGAAGTACTCCGGCTCGCCGTACCCGCCGCCGCCTTGGGGCGCCGCGCCCTGCCGGGGCGCGCCGCCGGCCGGCGGCCACTGCTGCTGATGCCCGTACGGCGGCGGGGCAGGCTGACCACCGCCCTGGTAGGGCGGCGCCTGCGGCGCCTGCTGCCGTTGCGGGGTGCGGTTGTCCCGGCCGCGTCCGATCCTGAATCCAGCCACGTAATCGAACGTACCCGGTCCGCGAGCGCGAGGTGGCGGCGGACCGGGGAAAAGAGGGCCTTTGCCGCCGACCTGTGACATCCCCTAGGGGAACCCTGGGGGGTCGTCCCCAGGAGGCCCGGTGGACGCCCAACTGCTGGTCAGGGCAGGAAGACCGACGTACTGAAGGTGATCAGCGGGCGGGTGCCGGCCTGCTCCGCCGCAGCCGGGTACAGCGCGATGACGTCGGCCCGTTCGCCGTGGTGTGTCCGTGTCACCACGTCGGGGCGCCCGTCGCCGTCGAAGTCGGCGTGCGCGAGCACGTCCGTCACCGGCTTCGTCTCGCCGGCCGGGAGCCCGGGTGCCGGAGGCACCGGGACCGCGTCGAAGACGTGTCTCCCGCCGGGGCGGCGGGGGCCGGTCGGCCCGCCGAGCAGGAGCGTGCCCTTGGCGGCGGTGCCCGCCGTACGGGTACGGGGCAGGACGACCAGGTCGTCGGCACCGTCGCCGTTCGTGTCGGCCTTGCCGGCGGGCGCCGCGAGGGCGGGTCCGCCGCCGGGGACGGGCGTACCGGCGGCGCGGGGCGCACCGGCACGGGAGAACGGGCCGCGCAGGAAGCCGACGCGCCCGGCGGACGCGGTGACGGCCAGGTCGGCGCTCCCGTCGCCGTCGAAGTCGCCGCAGACGGGGTGGCCGGGCCAGTCGTCGCCGTAGCGGGCCTTGTCGGGGATCCGCAGCACGACCGCCTTGCCGGCGATGCCCGTGGGGGAGCCGAAGAGAAGCTGGAGCGGTACGGGCGGGCGGCCGATGCCGTCGTACGGGGGGTCGGTGGTCACGACCAGGTCCGCGTAGCCGTCCTTGTCGAGGTCGCAGGAGGTCTCTGCGTCGAACGCGGCCGGCAGGACGCCCTGGACCTCGGCGCCGTGCGTACGGGGCGTGAGGAGCTGCCGTACGGCCGGGTCGAGGCGCTTGCCGTTGCCGGTGCCGTAGACGATGCCGATGCCCGCGTCGTCCCCGTGGCTGTCCTTCGGGGACTTCACCAGGTCGTCGAGTACGAGGTCGCGGTGGCCGTCGCCGTTGAAGTCGGCCGGGCCGCGGCTGCCGTCGCCGCGCGGCACGGGGCGGGAGGTCGCGGTGGCGCGGCCCGCGAGGGGCGCGGCGTCGCCGTTCTTGGCGGCGGGCTCCGCGGCGGCGGGTACGGGATCGCTGTCGCAGCCGGTGAGCGCTGCCGTCAGCACCGCGGAGACGCAGAGCGCTCCCAGTGCGGTCACCGTGCCGGCTCGTGCACGCCGCACGGCCCACCCCCGTATCGCTGTCACCCGCGTCATCCGATGTCCCCCTCGCCCCACGATGGTCGTGCGGGCGGGCCGGTGAGGGCAATGGACGGCGCTTGATCGAAGGGCAAAGGTTATGAGGCATCAAGGGGCGATGTTCACGAGGCATCGAGGACGCAGGTGATCATCCGGTCTGTCCGCCCCCGGACCGGACCGCGACCGCGCCCGCAACGCGTGAGCGGCCGGTCCTGCCCCCGAGGCAGGTCCGGCCGCTCATCGTTCTCCTGCTAGGAGACGGCTACTTCACGGGCTCCGGTTCCGGTGCGCCCTCGGACTCCGTCTCCGGCGCCGGGTCGGAGGGCGGCGTCTTCACCGAGTCGAGCAGCAGCTGGGCGACGTCGACGACCTGGAGGGACTCCTTGGCCTTGCCGTCGTTCTTCTTGCCGTTGACCGAGTCGGTGAGCATGACCAGGCAGAAGGGGCAGGCGGTGGAGACGATGTCCGGGTTGAGGGACAGGGCCTCGTCGACGCGCTCGGTGTTGATGCGCTTGCCGATCCGCTCCTCCATCCACATCCGCGCGCCGCCGGCGCCGCAGCAGAAGCCGCGTTCCTTGTGGCGGTGCATCTCCTGCTGGCGCAGGCCCGGGACGGCCGACATGATCTCGCGCGGGGGCGTGTAGACCTTGTTGTGGCGGCCCAGGTAGCACGGGTCGTGGTAGGTGATCAGGCCGTCGACCGGCGTGACCGGGACGAGCTTGCCCTCGTCGATCAGGTGCTGCAGCAGCTGCGTGTGGTGGATGACCTCGAACTCGCCGCCGAGCTGCGGGTACTCGTTCGCGATCGTGTTGAAGCAGTGCGGGCAGGTGGCGACGATCTTCTTGGCCGACTTCGGCTTCTTGGTCGACTCGTCCTCGTCGTCCTCGCCGAACGCCATGTTCAGCATCGCCACGTTCTCCTGGCCGAGCTGCTGGAACAGCGGCTCGTTGCCCAGGCGGCGGGGCGAGTCACCGGTGCACTTCTCCTCGCCGCCCATGATCGCGAACTTGACGCCCGCCATGTGCAGCAGCTCCGCGAAGGCCTTGGTGGTCTTCTTGGCGCGGTCCTCGAGGGCGCCGGCGCAGCCGACCCAGTACAGGTAGTCGACCTCGGTGAGGTCCTCGACGTCCTTGCCGACGATCGGGACCTCGAAGTCGACCTCCTTGGTCCACTCCACGCGCTGCTTCTTGGCCAGCCCCCAGGGGTTGCCCTTCTTCTCCAGGTTCTTGAGCATCGTGCCCGCCTCCGACGGGAACGAGGACTCGATCATGACCTGGTAGCGGCGCATGTCGACGATGTGGTCGATGTGCTCGATGTCGACCGGGCACTGCTCGACGCAGGCGCCGCAGGTGGTGCAGGACCACAGGACGTCCGGGTCGATGACGCCGTTCTCCTCGAGCGTCCCGATCAGGGGGCGCTCGGCCTCGGCCAGGGCGGCCGCGGGGACGTCCTTCAGCTGCTCGGCGGAGGCCTTCTCCTCGCCCTCCATGGTCTTGCCGCCGCCGGCCAGCAGGTACGGGGCCTTGGCGTGCGCGTGGTCGCGCAGCGACATGATCAGGAGCTTGGGGGAGAGCGGCTTGCCGGTGTTCCAGGCGGGGCACTGCGACTGGCAGCGGCCGCACTCGGTGCAGGTGGAGAAGTCGAGGATGCCCTTCCAGGAGAACTGCTCGACCTGGGAGACGCCGAACACGTCGTCCTCGCCCGGGTCCTCGAAGTCGATCTCCTTGCCGCCGGACGTCATCGGCTTCAGCTCGCCGAGGGCGGACTCGCCGGTCGCGTTGCGCTTGAACCAGATGTTCGGGAAGGCGAGGAAGCGGTGCCAGGCCACACCCATGTTGGTGTTGAGCGCGACGGTGATCATCCAGATCAGCGAGGTGCCGATCTTGATCATCGCGACGAAGTAGATCAGCGTCTGCAGCGTCGGCACGCTCAGGCCGTCGAAGGCGAGCACCAGCGGGTACGAGACGAAGTACGCGGCGTCGTAGCCGTCGACGTGGTGGATCGCGCCCTCGAGCCCGCGCAGGGCGAGGATCGCGAGTCCGATGGTGAGGATGATGTACTCGACGAAGTAGGCCTGCCAGGCCTTGGAGCCCGCGAAGCGGGACTTGCGGCCGGCCCGCGAGGGCAGGTTCATCAGGCGGATCGCCATCAGGACGACGATGCCCACGACGGTCATCAGGCCGATGAACTCGATGTACATCTCGAACGGCAGGAAGCCGCCGAGGACCGGCAGCGTCCAGTCGGCCTGGAACAGCTGGCCGTACGCCTGGGCCAGCGTGGGCGGCAGGGTCAGGAAGCCGATCGCGACGAACCAGTGCGCGAAGCCGACGATGCCCCAGCGGTTCATCCGCGTATGGCCGAGGAACTCCTTGACCAGGGTGACCGTGCGGGCCTTGGGGTCGTCGGTGCGGCTGCCCGCAGGCACCGGCTGCCCGAGCTTCACGAACCGGTAGATCTGCGCGACCGCTCGGGAGATGAGCGCAACGCCGACCACGCTCAGGGTCAGCGACACGATGATCGCGGCGAGTTGCATTTCGGGGCTCCTCGGGCCTGCGAGGGTGGGTGGTCCAGCACTACTACTAAGCGGTAACTTATTCAGTCCGAGCTGAGACTACCCACTTATTCCGCCGCACTGTAGCCACGCACGCGGTGATCTGTGTCGCTCAGGCAACCCTGACCGGGGTCACTGGGGCGGCATGGGCGACGCGTCGTCCGGCGACCGCCACGGGCACCGTGCGGGCCAGGATCATCAGGTCGAGTCCCAGCCAGTGCTGCTCCACATAATGCAGGTCCAGGACGGTCATTTCCTCCCAGGGCAGCTCCGAGCGCCCACCGACCTGCCACAGGCCCGTCATTCCGGGCCGCACGGCCAGCCGGGCGCGCTCGGGTCCGAGCCCGTCGCGGACGGCGTCCGGGGCCAGTGGAAGCGGCCCGACCAGGGACATCTCGCCGCGGACCACGTTGAGCAACTGAGGGAGCCGGTCCGTGAAGTGGCGGCGCAGCGCCCGGCCCACCGCTGTGAAGCGGCCCGCGTACCTGGTCCGGAACGTGAACATGGCGAAGGGGCGGCCGCCGAGGCCCGCGCGTCGCCGGCGCTCCAGTACGGGACCGGCCGAGGTCAGCGCCACCGCGGCGGAGGCGGCCAGCAGGACCGGTGACAGCGCCAGCAGCAGGAGCAGGGCGCCCGTCAGATCGACGGCTCGTTTCGCCGACATGGGGAGCGCCCCTCTCGTCCGTGGCCGGCGGTCGGTGCCTGGCGGCTCTTGACCGCATTGGTAGTTCTTGACCGCTTTTTTCGGATATGACTCTTCCAGATGCACGTCTGCCGCAGGGTGCGCCACGCGCGTGGGGCAAGAGCTGCACGTAAGGGCCGGATAAAACTTGAGCCGCCTCGACTCAGGTTGGTTGACTCGGTCCAACGGGTGAGGCATCCTTGAGCGAGTTCCACTCAAGTCAGTTGTTGGAGGAATCGAAATGGCACGTGCGGTCGGCATCGACCTGGGCACGACTAACTCCGTCGTCAGCGTTCTGGAGGGCGGCGAGCCCACCGTCATCACCAACGCCGAGGGTGCCAGGACCACGCCGTCCGTCGTCGCCTTCGCGAAGAACGGTGAGGTGCTGGTCGGCGAGGTCGCCAAGCGTCAGGCGGTCACCAACGTCGATCGGACCATCAGGTCCGTCAAGCGCCACATGGGCACGGACTGGAAGATCGAGCTCGACGGGAAGAACTTCAACCCGCAGCAGATGAGCGCGTTCATCCTGCAGAAGCTGAAGCGGGACGCGGAGTCCTACCTGGGCGAGAAGGTCACCGACGCGGTGATCACCGTCCCCGCGTACTTCAACGACTCCGAGCGTCAGGCCACCAAGGAGGCCGGTGAGATCGCGGGCCTCAACGTCCTGCGCATCGTCAACGAGCCCACCGCCGCCGCCCTGGCCTACGGCCTGGACAAGGACGACCAGACGATCCTCGTCTTCGACCTCGGTGGCGGCACCTTCGACGTCTCGCTGCTCGAGATCGGCGACGGCGTCGTCGAGGTGAAGGCCACCAACGGCGACAACCACCTCGGCGGTGACGACTGGGACCAGCGCGTCGTCGACTACCTGGTCAAGCAGTTCGCCAACGGGCACGGCGTCGACCTGTCCAAGGACAAGATGGCTCTCCAGCGTCTCCGCGAAGCCGCGGAGAAGGCGAAGATCGAGCTGTCGTCCTCGACCGAGACGTCGATCAACCTGCCCTACATCACGGCCTCCGCCGAGGGCCCGCTGCACCTGGACGAGAAGCTCACCCGCGCCCAGTTCCAGCAGCTGACGTCCGACCTGCTCGAGCGCTGCAAGACCCCGTTCCACAACGTCATCAAGGACGCCGGCATCGCGCTGTCCGAGATCGACCACGTGGTCCTGGTCGGCGGCTCGACCCGTATGCCCGCCGTCGCCGAGCTCGTCAAGGAGCTCACAGGCGGCAAGGACGCCAACAAGGGTGTGAACCCGGACGAGGTCGTCGCCATCGGCGCCTCGCTCCAGGCCGGTGTCCTCAAGGGTGAGGTCAAGGACGTCCTGCTCCTCGACGTGACCCCGCTGTCCCTCGGCATCGAGACCAAGGGCGGCATCATGACCAAGCTCATCGAGCGCAACACCACGATCCCGACCAAGCGGTCCGAGATCTTCACCACGGCCGAGGACAACCAGCCGTCCGTGCAGATCCAGGTCTACCAGGGCGAGCGCGAGATCGCGGCGTACAACAAGAAGCTCGGGATGTTCGAGCTGACCGGTCTGCCGCCGGCCCCGCGCGGCGTGCCGCAGATCGAGGTCTCCTTCGACATCGACGCCAACGGCATCATGCACGTGACCGCGAAGGACCTGGGCACGGGCAAGGAGCAGAAGATGACCGTCACCGGCGGCTCCTCGCTGCCGAAGGACGAGGTCGACCGGATGCGCCAGGAGGCCGAGCAGTACGCGGACGAGGACCACCGCCGCCGCGAGGCCGCCGAGAGCCGTAACCAGGGCGAGCAGCTCGTCTACCAGACCGAGAAGTTCCTCAAGGACAACGAGGACAAGGTCCCCGGCGATGTGAAGACCGAGGTCGAGACGGCCCTCACCGAGCTGAAGGAGAAGCTCAAGGGCGAGGACACGGCCGAGATCCGCACCGCCACGGAGAAGGTCGCCGCCGTCAGCCAGAAGCTCGGCCAGGCCATGTACGCCAACGCCGCGCCCGAGGGCGCAGCCGCGGGTGCCGGCGCCGGTGCCGAGGGCCAGGCCGGTGCCGGCCAGGCCGACGACGACGTCGTCGACGCCGAGATCGTCGACGAGGACAAGCCGAAGAAGGACGGTGCCGCGTGACCGAGGAGACCCCGGGCTTCGAGGAGAAGCCCGACGTCCCCTCCGGCGCCACACCTGACGACGCCGCCGAGTCCGCCGAGACCTCCTCCGAGCAGGAGGGCCCGGCGGCCCCGGCAGGGGACGCAGCAAAGATCGCCGGCCTGACGGCGCAGCTGGACCAGACGCGTACCGCCCTCAACGAGCGGACCGCCGACCTCCAGCGGCTCCAGGCCGAATACCAGAACTACCGCCGGCGCGTGGAGCGCGACAGGGTCACGGTCAAGGAGATCGCCACGGCGACGCTGCTGACCGAGCTCCTGCCCGTGCTCGACGACATCGGCCGTGCCCGGGAGCACGGGGAGCTGGTGGGCGGGTTCAAGTCGGTGGCCGAGTCTCTCGAGACGGCCGCCGCCAAGATGGGCCTGCAGCAGTTCGGCAAGGAGGGCGAGCCCTTCGACCCGACCATCCACGAGGCCCTGATGCACTCGTACGCACCGGATGTCACGGAGACCACGTGCGTCGCCGTGCTCCAGCCGGGGTACCGCATCGGCGAGCGCACGATCCGTCCCGCGCGGGTCGCGGTGGCCGAGCCCCAGCCGGGCGCGGCCCCCGCGGCACAGAAGGAAGAGAAGTCGGCCGACGAGGAGAGCGGTGGCCCCGAGGAGGGCTGACGCAGGAAACGTCCGGAAGGAGGGACGTCGATGAGCACGAAGGACTTCGTCGAGAAGGACTACTACAAGGTTCTCGGCGTCCCCAAGGACGCCACAGAGGCCGAGATCAAGAAGGCGTACCGGAAGCTCGCCCGCGAGTTCCACCCGGACGCCAACAAGGGTGACGCGAAGGCCGAGGAGCGCTTCAAGGAGATCTCCGAGGCCAACGACATCCTCGGCGACCCGAAACGGCGCAAGGAGTACGACGACGCCCGCGCCCTGTTCGGCAACGGCGGCTTCCGCGCTCCGGGCGCCGGCGGTCCCGGCGGCACCTTCAACTTCGACCTGGGCGACCTCTTCGGAGGCGCCCCCGGTGGCGGCCAGGCCGGCGGCTTCGGCGGCGGCCTGGGGGACGTGTTCGGCGGCCTGTTCAACCGGGGCGCCGGCCCGGGCACGCGCACCCAGCCGCGCCGCGGTCAGGACATCGAGTCCGAGGTGACGCTCAGCTTCACCGAGGCGGTGGACGGGGCCACGGTCCCGCTGCGGATGTCCAGCTCGGCCGCGTGCAAGGCCTGCTCCGGCACCGGCGACAAGAACGGCACGCCCCGGGTGTGCCCGACCTGTGTCGGTACCGGCCAGGTCTCCCGCGGCGGCAGCGGTTCCTTCTCGCTGACGGACCCGTGCGTGGACTGCAAGGGCCGCGGGCTCATCGCCCAGGACCCGTGCGACGTCTGCAAGGGCAGCGGACGGGCCCGCTCGTCGCGCACCATGCAGGTCCGCATCCCGGCGGGCGTCTCCGACGGGCAGCGGATCCGGCTGCGCGGCAAGGGCGCTCCCGGCGAGCGCGGCGGCCCGGCCGGCGACCTGTACGTCGTCGTCCACGTCGACGCGCACCCGGTCTTCGGCCGCAAGGGTGACAACCTGACCGTCACGGTGCCGGTCTCCTTCACGGAGGCGGCGCTCGGCGGCGAGATCAGGGTGCCCACGCTCGGCGGCCCGCCGGTCACGCTGAAGCTGCCGGCGGGCACGCCCGCCGGGCGCACCATGCGGGCCCGCGGCAAGGGCGCCGTCCGCAAGGACGGCACCCGCGGCGACCTGCTGGTGACCGTCGAGGTGGCCGTGCCGAGCGAGCTCGGCGACAAGGCCAGGGAAGCGCTGGAGGCCTACCGCGAAGCCACCGCGGACGAGGATCCGCGGGCGGAGTTGTTCCAGGCCGCGAAGGGAGCTTGATATGGACCGGTCGGGGCGCAGTCGCAACCCGTACGAACTGACCGACGAGTCGCCGGTGTACGTCATCTCGGTCGCCGCGCAGCTGTCGGGCCTGCATCCGCAGACCCTGCGGCAGTACGACCGGCTGGGTCTCGTCTCGCCCGACCGCACGGCCGGCCGCGGCAGGCGTTACTCGGCCCGCGACATCGAACTGCTCCGTACGGTGCAGCAGTTGTCGCAGGACGAGGGCATCAACCTGGCCGGCATCAAGCGCATCATCGAACTGGAGAACCAGGTCGCGGCTCTGCAGCAGCGGGTCGCGGAGCTGTCGTCGGCCCTCGACGGCGCGGCGGCGGCGATGCAGCAGCGCGAGGCCCAGGTGCACGCTTCCTACCGGCGCGACCTCGTGCCGTACCAGGACGTCCAGCAGGCGAGCGCGCTGGTGGTCTGGCGGCCCAAGCGGCCGGAGTAGTCGCAAGACCCGCGTACGAGGCGGCCCAGGCCGTCCCTGGCGCCCGAAGGGCCGGAGGCACAATGCCTCCCGGCCCTTCTGCGCGGCTGGGCGGAGTCAGCGGCTCTCGTCCAGGATTCCCGACTGTGCGATCAGGTAGCCGAGTTGGGCGCGGCTGCCGCTGCCGAGCGTGGCGTTCAGTTTGGCGATGTGGGCACGGCAGGTGCGCACGTTCATCCCGAGGCGGCGGGCGATGGAGTCGTCGACGTGCCCTTCGACGAGCAGTTTGGCGATCGAGCGCTGCACGCTGGTGATGCCGTCGAGCTCGGGCGCGTACGACAGTTGCTCCTCCCACGGTGTGGCATGGAGCCAGAACTGCTCGAAGACGCCCACGAGATAGCGCACGAGTCCTTCGTGGCGCAGTTCCAGGGCGACCTGCCGGTCGCTGCGGGCGGGGACGAAGGCCACCTTGCGGTCGACGATGATCAGGCGGTCGATGATCTCCTCGAGCGTGCGGACCTCCACGCCGTAAGGACTGACCCGTTCGACATAGGCCAGTGTCGAGGGGTGGTGGCGGGCCGTGTGCTGGTACAGCGTGCGCATCTTCACGCCGTTCTTCAGCAGCGGCTCGGCCCGGCGCAGACCGTGTTCCAGGGTGTCCGGACGCCGTCCGCTGCCGGGTTGCACGGTGAGAAGTTCCTCGGCGCACTCGGCGGTGACCCGGTCCAGCGCTGCGTTGATCAGGCTCAGGCCCTCGAGCACGGTGATGGCGTGTCTGGTCGACAGGTCCTGGGCGGTCAGGGTCATGAACGGCTCGAACGTGCCGACGATGGACAGGGCGAGCTGCCGGCGCTCCTGGATCTCCCTTTCGATGGGGTGAATCAGCTGGTTGAGCGCGAGTGACGGCGGGACCGGGCGGAGCCAGCCGGCGTCGTCGGGATCGGGGCGCAGCAGGGCGAGATCCAGCAGGCAGGGTGCGCTCTCGGCCTCTGACCGGGAAACCTGGCCGGTACGCAATGCCGTTGCGTAGAGATTCTTCCCTGCTTCGCATAGTTCGCCTGCACTGTGGCTATGCCCGACATTGTCCTTGTTCGACGCCATTTGACACCCCCTCAGGGTCCTGAATTACAGGAACATGATGCCTGTGGTCGCTGGTGGAAGCATTCGGTGTGAGACATCGTCTTAGACGCGGGGGGAGGGTATTGGACAGAATGGGGTGGAGATCCTCCATGAACAGGACGCTTCGCATACTTGGCGCACTTGCTGTTGCCGCAGCCGCGTTCAGTGTTCTAGGGACGAGCGGTGAGCCGACCTGGGAGTCCGAGGCGGCGCGCACGGTGATCGCCGGTGAGCCGACCTGGGAGTCGGAGCCGGCGGGCGCGGTGATCGCGGGCGCCGACGAACTCACGTGGGAGACCGCTCCCGTGGACGCGGGCGCGGGCGCATGACCATCCCGCCGGATGATCGCGTGTTCCGGCGGGAGATGGCGACGGCCTACCGGTCCGGGTGGCATTTCATCGACCTCGTCACGGCGATTCCGCACCGTGGCGACTCGTTGATGGTCACCCTGTTCGGTGAGCCGATCGTCGTCGCGCGCGAGGAGGACGAGGATGTCCGTGCCTACCGCTGTCTTCGCCGGCCCCGAGGGGCTCCGCAGCCCGTCCGCTGTGCCATCCGGTACGGCATGATTTTTGTCAATCTCGACCAGCGTGACCATCAGCTGGCCGAGCCGGACACCACCGCCACCCCCCGCAGTGCCTGAGCGATTCCCCCGTCGTTTCAAATCGCTCAGGTGCTTCCCCCACACAGCGGCGCCATCGTGGACCTGAAACACGATGGCGCCGTTGTGCTGCCCGGAAACATGTCCGGCGCCCCGCCGGTTTATGCCCGGCCCATCGCGCGGGTGAGTGCGATCTCGATGACCACCCGGTCCGGATTGGGGGCCGGGGTGCGTCCGTACCGCTCCGCGTAACGGCTCACCGCGTCCGCCACGGCCTCCGCCTCGGTGCGGATCGTCGCGACGCCCTCCAGCGTCGCCCAGCGGCCTCTGTCCACCTGGCAGACGGCGACCCGCGCCCCTTCCGGGCCGGCGGCCAGCACGTTCGCGACCTTGCGGCTGTGTTTGTTGGTGATCACCCGGGCGAAGCCGCCCTCGGGGTCGTAGGTGACGCCCACCGCGACGACGTGCGGAGTACCGTCCGGCCGCGGTGTCGTCAGCGTGCACATGTGGTGATCACGCCAGAAGCTGAGGTAGGACGCGCCGGGGTCGCGAGGGTCGATGGCCATGTGGGGAACCTACCTCCGGTGCCTGCCGGGCAGTACCCTGAGTGGAATAGACTCAACTTTATACAAGTTGCTTGGGTCATAATTGAGGTAACCGCTCCATCGGCAAGGAGGAGATGCGCACGTGGACGCCGAGCTGACCAACAAGAGCCGGGACGCGATCAACGCCGCCACCAGCAGGGCAGTGTCCGGCGGACACCCGGACCTGACGCCGGCGCATCTGCTTCTGGCGCTGCTCGAGGGCCAGGACAACGAGAACATCACCGATCTGCTGGCAGCCGTCGACGCGGACCAGGCCGCCGTACGCTCCGGGGCGGAACGCGTCCTCGCGTCGCTGCCGAGCGTGACAGGGTCCACGGTCGCCCCGCCGCAGCCCAACCGCGAACTGCTCGCCGTCATCGCCGACGCCTCGCAGCGCGCCAAGGAGCTCGGTGACGAGTACCTGTCCACCGAGCACCTGCTCATCGGCATCGCGGCCAAGGGTGGCGCGGCCGGTGAGGTGCTGGACCGGCAGGGCGCCGGGGCCAAGGAACTGCTGGACGCTTTCGAGAAGGCAAGGGGAGGGCGCCGGGTGACCACACCCGACCCTGAGGGTCAGTACAAGGCGCTGGAGAAGTTCGGCACGGACTTCACCGCCGCGGCCCGTGAGGGCAAGCTCGACCCGGTCATCGGCCGGGACCAGGAGATCCGCCGCGTCGTGCAGGTCCTGTCGCGGCGCACGAAGAACAACCCGGTGCTCATCGGCGAACCCGGCGTCGGCAAGACCGCCGTCGTCGAGGGCCTCGCCCAGCGCATCGTCAAGGGCGACGTGCCCGAGTCGCTGCGCAACAAGCGGCTGGTCGCGCTCGACCTCGGCGCGATGGTGGCGGGCGCCAAGTACCGCGGTGAGTTCGAGGAGCGGCTGAAGACCGTGCTGTCCGAGATCAAGGAGAGCAACGGCCAGATCATCACCTTCATCGACGAACTGCACACCGTCGTCGGGGCGGGCGCCGGCGGCGACTCCGCCATGGACGCGGGCAACATGCTCAAGCCGATGCTGGCCCGCGGCGAGCTGCGGATGGTCGGCGCGACGACGCTCGACGAGTACCGCGAGCGGATCGAGAAGGACCCGGCCCTCGAGCGCCGCTTCCAGCAGGTGCTGGTCGCCGAGCCGTCGGTCGAGGACACGATCGCGATCCTGCGCGGGCTCAAGGGCCGTTACGAGGCCCATCACAAGGTGCAGATCAACGACAGCGCGCTCGTCGCCGCCGCCACCCTCTCCGACCGGTACATCACCTCCCGGTTCCTGCCCGACAAGGCGATCGACCTCGTCGACGAGTCCGCGTCGCGGCTGCGCATGGAGATCGACTCCTCGCCCGTCGAGATCGACGAACTCCAGCGCGCCGTCGACCGGTTGCGGATGGAGGAGCTGGCGCTCAAGAACGAGTCCGACCCCGCCTCCAAGCAGCGTCTCGAGAAGCTGCGCAGGGACCTGGCCGACCGGGAGGAGGAGCTGCGTGGACTCACCGCCCGCTGGGAGAAGGAGAAGCAGGGCCTCAACCGCGTCGGTGAGCTGAAGGAACGCCTCGACGACCTGCGCGGACAGGCGGAACGCGCCCAGCGCGACGGCGACTTCGACACCGCCTCCAAGCTGCTCTACGGGGAGATCCCGGGCCTGGAGCGCGAGTTGGAGGAGGCGGCGCAGGCCGAGGCGGAGCAGGCCTCCAAGGACACGATGGTCAAGGAGGAGGTCGGCCCGGACGACATCGCCGACGTCGTGGGCTCGTGGACCGGCATCCCGGCCGGACGCCTCCTCGAGGGCGAGACGCAGAAGCTGCTGCGCATGGAGCAGGAGCTGGGCCGCCGGCTCATCGGCCAGTCCGAGGCCGTGCAGGCGGTCTCCGACGCGGTGCGCCGGACGCGGGCGGGCATCGCCGACCCGGACCGGCCCACCGGTTCCTTCCTGTTCCTCGGCCCGACCGGTGTCGGCAAGACGGAGCTGGCGAAGGCGCTCGCGGACTTCCTCTTCGACGACGAGCGGGCGATGGTCCGCATCGACATGTCCGAGTACGGCGAGAAGCACAGCGTGGCCCGCCTGGTCGGCGCGCCTCCCGGCTACGTCGGCTACGAGGAGGGCGGCCAGCTCACCGAGGCCGTGCGCCGCCGCCCCTACAGCGTGGTGCTGCTGGACGAGGTGGAGAAGGCCCACCCCGAGGTCTTCGACATCCTGCTCCAGGTGCTCGACGACGGGCGGCTCACCGACGGCCAGGGCCGGACGGTGGACTTCCGCAACACCATCCTGATCCTGACCTCCAACCTCGGGTCGCAGTACCTGATGGAGCCCACGACCAGCGAGGAGCAGAAGAAGCAGCAGGTGCTGGAGGTCGTGCGGGCCTCCTTCAAGCCCGAGTTCCTCAACCGGCTGGACGACCTGGTGGTCTTCTCCGCCCTGTCCAAGGCGGAGCTGGAGCGCATCGCGGAGCTCCAGATCGGGCGGCTGGCCAAGCGGCTGGCGGACCGCCGGCTGACGCTGGAGGTCACCCCCGAGGCGCTGGCCTGGCTCGCGGAGGAGGGCAACGACCCGGCGTACGGCGCGCGTCCGCTGCGGCGGCTGATCCAGACGGCGATCGGGGACCGGCTTGCGAAGGAGATCCTCGCGGGCGAGGTCAACGACGGCGACACCGTACGGGTGGACCGCTTCGAGGACGGCCTGATCGTGGGCGCGGCGACCTGACACCGCGCGGCACGGCCGCACCGGCGGACGGGGCACGAGGACGAGGGCGGTGCCCCGTCTCGTGCCCCCGTCCGTGTCCGCCGCCGTTCACCCGGACAGCGGCGGGGCGGGGCGCCCGAGCGGGAGATCTTGTCAGCCCGCAGCGGATCGCGGGTGGCGGGGCTTGCCAGCCCCCGCCGGGGATGGGAGAGGATGGCGGCATCCGTACGAAGGGAAATACACGGTGACCATCGACCCGTCCTCGATTCCGAATTTCGGGGGCCAGCCCAAGCCTCAGGCCGCAGGACCGGCGGGCCCCGTCGTTCCCGACCAGGACCTGGTGAAGCAGCTCCTCGACCAGATGGAGCTGAAGTACGTCGTCGACGACGAGGGTGACCTCGCGGCGCCGTGGGAGGACTTCCGCACGTACTTCATGTTCCGCGGTGAGGGCGAGCAGCAGGTCTTCTCGGTGCGGACCTTCTACGACCGCCCGCACGCGGTCACCGAGAAGGCCAAGATCCTCGACGCCGTCGACGACTGGAACCGCCGCACGCTGTGGCCGAAGGTCTACACCCACCTCCACGAGGAGGAGGGAGCGGAGCTTCCGACGATCCGCCTCATCGGTGAGGCGCAGATGCTCATCGGCACGGGCGTGAGCCTCGAGCACTTCGTCTCGTCCACGGTCAGCTGGGTCCGCGCCTCCATCGAGTTCGACAAGTGGCTCGCGGAGCAGTTCGGTCTGGCCGTCCCGGAGGAGGAGAAGCCGGCCGACGACGCCTGACACGTCACGCACACGTGAGGCCCGGCAGGTCCGCGATCCCTGTGATCGCCGGCCCGCCGGGCCTGCCGCTTTCTCAGGGCGCCAGGGACTTCAGCCGGGCGACGGCCTCCTCGAGGACGTCCACCCGCTTGCAGAACGCGAACCGTACGAACGGCGCGCCCTCGTCGCGGTGGTCGTAGAAGACCGCGTTCGGGATGGCCACCACCCCGCAGCGCTCCGGCAGCGCACGGCAGAACGCGAAGCCGTCCTCCTCACCGAGCGGCCGGATGTCGGTGGTGACGAAGTAGGTCCCGGCAGGGCGGTGCACCGCGAACCCGGCCGCGGACAGGCCGTCGCTCAGCAGATCGCGCTTGGCACGGAGATCGTCGCGGAGGCCGTCGAAGTACGCGTCCGGAAGGCGGAGCGCCTCGGCGACCGCGTACTGGAAGGGGCCCGCCGAGACGTACGTCAGGAACTGCTTCGCCGAGCGGACCGTCGAGATCAGCTCGGGGGAGGCGGTGACCCAGCCCACCTTCCACCCGGTGAACGAGAACGTCTTGCCGGCGCTCGAGATCGTGACGGTACGCCCGCGCATCCCCGGGAACGACGCCAGCGGCACATGCTCGCCGTCGAAGGCCAGGTGCTCGTAGACCTCGTCGGTGACCACGAGCAGGTCCCGTTCGACGGCGAGCTCGGCGATCGCCGCCAGCTCGGCGCGGGTCAGGACCGTGCCGGTGGGGTTGTGCGGCGTGTTGATCAGGAGCAGACGGGTGCGGTCGGTGACCGCGGCACGCAGCTCGTCCAGGTCGAGGCGGAAGGCGAGCTCGTGCGGACGCAGCGTCACGGGCACCCGTACGCCGCCCGCCATGGCGATGCTCGCCGCGTACGAGTCGTAGTACGGCTCCAGCGCGATCACCTCGTCACCCGGCTCCACCAGCGCGAGCAGGGCGGCCGCGATCGCCTCGGTGGCGCCCGCCGTGACCAGGACCTCCGTGTCCGGGTCGTAGGCCAGGCCGTGGAAGCGCCGCTGGTGCTCCGCGATCGCGGTGCGCAGCTCGGGGACGCCCGGACCGGGCGGGTACTGGTTGCCCCGGCCGTCACGCAGGGCCCGTACCGCCGCCTCCCTGATCTCCTCGGGGCCGTCGGTGTCGGGGAAGCCCTGGCCGAGATTGATCGAGCCGGTGCGCAGGGCCAGCGCCGACATCTCCGCGAAGATCGTGGTGCCGAACTCCGCCAGCCTGCGGTTGAGCAGCGGCCGGGGGCCTTCTTCGCCTGCTGTCCTGTGCGTCGTCATGGCGGTCATCCTGCGCGGAACCTCTGGAGTTGCTCAAGTCTGCTTTGGCTCCGAGTGGCCGAGGGCATCCCCTTGCCACGCAGGTAAGCGTCCCGCGGGTCAGCGTCCAGCGGGTGCGGGAGAAGCGGTCACGCAGCGTCGCGAGGTCTCGCTTCGGGGGAACGAGAAGGACGGGGAGAATCATGATGTTTCTCGGGATCGCGCTGTTCGCTCTGGTGGTGATCGTGTTCGTCGCGGTGACGGTGGGGGCTTCCGGCAGGAGCCGCGGGAACCGGCGTCGCACCGGCAGCGGCGCCGCGGACGGCGGTGGAGCGTGGTGGAGCGGCGGAGACGGTGGAGGCTCCGGATCGTCGTGCGGCGGCAGCAGCGGCTCGTCCTGCAGCAGCAGTTCGTCGTGCGGCGGCGGGGGCGGGGGCGGATGCGGCGGAGGCAGCTGACACGGGGCAGCTGGTCCGCGCGGTGAAGATGCCCGGCGGGTGGGCGGGGGACGCCAACACCCGCCGGGCGCCTTCCTGTTGGCAGAAAGTCCGGCGGATGTGTTGACTTCACTTGCTCGTTTTCCGTTGAACAGTTGAACCTATGGGCCCCCGAGGGGATGGAAACCGCGCCAAGTTGGGTAAAAACGCTGTGGGCGACGTCCACTTCGTGATTTTCTCACTGTCGGAACCTGATGGATCCATCCAGCCCTCGGACCTCACGTGGACCGAAGCAGGCCACCCCCCACACGTCTTGCGCACCCTTCCGGAGTGCCAGGTCCACGCGTCCACCCGCCGAAGCGCGCTTGCGGAGCCGACCCATGCTCACGACCATCGATACCGCCTATACCGACACCCGTGCCGACGACCTCGCCTGGGCGCTCGGCCGGGAGCCGCTCCCCGCCTTGGCCGTCCTCGACCTCGAACTGTCCGGCTGCAAGCTGCAGTTGAGGCTGTTGGGCGCTTCCCACCAGGTGCTGCTCGAGGAGGAACGGGGCACCTGTTCGGAGACCGTCGCCTGCATCCCCGGCAGCAGCACCCCGCTGCCCCTCGGGGTGGCGAAGCGGCTCGGCGATTGGGAGTACGAGTTCGCGGCCCGTGTCGAGACGCTCTCCCACCGCTCCTTCGCGGGCCGGGCCCAGGAGTTGCTGGCCCTCGTCGCGGACCACCCCCACGGTCTCGCCGGCACGTTCCCCGGCTCCCCCCACGCCTTTACTGCGATGGTGGCGCAGAGCGGCGAGGGGCAGGCGCGGTGGCGCACCTGGCACGCGTACCCGCAGGAGGGCCGGCTCGTGGTCACGCGTACGCGCGTCGGCTTCGCGGCGCAGGGGTCGCGGAGCGCGCGGGGCATGCGCCACCTCGATCGCAACCCCGAGCCTTCCGGGCCGTAGTCGACACCTGTGGGTGACAAACCGTGTGGCATCCGTGACGTAGCGTGTCGAGGATGATCGACCGGCCGCAGACCTCGCCGCCCCAGGACATGGTGCTGCCCGTGCGTCCCGAGTCCGGCCGCCATCTCGTGCTCGCCGCGGTCTTCGTCTGCGCGGCCTGCGGCCTGGTCTACGAGCTGGAACTCGTCGCGCTCGCCACGTATCTGATCGGGGACTCGGTCACCCAGGCGTCCGTGGTCCTGTCCGTGATGGTGTTCGCGATGGGCATCGGATCGCTCCTCGCCAAGCGGATGCGCTGCCGCGCAGCCGTGGGCTTCGGGCTGCTGGAAGCGGCGCTGGCGCTGGTCGGCGGCAGTTCGGCCATGGTGCTCTACGCGTCCTTCGCCTGGTTCGGTGGATCCGGGGTGCCGCTGGTGGTCTTCAGCCTCACCATCGGCATCCTGATCGGCGCGGAGCTGCCGCTGCTGATGTCGCTGATCCAGCGCATCTCCCGGCGTGACGCGGAGGGCACCGTCGCCGATCTGTTCGCCGCGGACTACGTGGGGGCCCTCGTCGGCGGGCTGGCGTTTCCCTTCCTGCTGCTGCCGTGGCTCGGTGAACTCACCGGGGCGCTGGTGACGGGAGCGGTCAACGCCGTGGCCGGCGGAGCGGTGGTGCTGTGGCTGTTCCGCCGTGACCTCACACCGCGCTGGCGGACCAGGCTGCTCACCGTCAACGTCCTGGTGCTGGCGGTGCTCGCGGGCGCCACTGTGATGGTCGACGACTTCGAGCGGGCGGCCCGCAGGGCGGTCTACGGCGCCGATGTGCGGGTCGCGGTGCGCACGGGGGTCCAGGAGGTGGTGGTCACCGGCGGGCCTTCCCGGCCGCCGGACCTCTTCCTGAACGGCCGGCTCAAGGTGCGCGGCAAGGACGAGCACCGCTACCACGAAGCGCTCGTCCACCCCGCCATGCGCGGTCCGCACGGCCGGGTGCTCATCCTCGGCGGCGGCGACGGGCTGGCGGCGCGCGAGGCGCTGCGGTACGCCGATGTGCGGGCGCTGACCGTCGTCGAGCTCGACCCGGGAGTCGTCGAGCTGGCCCGCAGCGATCCGGCGCTCACCGATCTGAACGACCACGCGTACGACGACCCACGGACGCGGGTCGTCACGGCGGACGCCTTCTCCTGGCTGCGTGAGCACGAGGGCGCGTACGACGTGATCGTCTCCGATCTGCCCGACCCGGGTATCACCGCGAGCACCAAGCTCTACTCGCTGGAGTTCTACTGGCTGGCCCGGCGGGTCCTGGCGGACGGCGGGCGGCTCGTGGTCCACGCGGGGCCGACCTCGCGGCCCCGTACGTACTGGACGGTCGACACGACCTTGCGGGCGGCCGGTTTCGGCACCACCGCCTACCGGGTCCGCGGGGCGAAGACCGGTGCGGCGGGCGGTCCGGCGAGGTTCAGGGCGGGAGCGGCGGCCACAGACTGGGGACTGCTGGTCGCGGCCGAGGGCAGCGCACCCCGGCTCGGGATCGGCGCGGACGCGCCGCTGCTGCGCTCGGAGGTCGAGGACACGCTCAGGCAGGACACGTTCGCCGCCGAGCGGACCCGGCTGACAGGTCTGGTGCCCTCGACGCTGGTCCACCCGCGCTACACGCGCTGACGGCCACCACCACGGCCGCGGCCCGGGCACGGGGCGGCCGCCGGCCGGGCCGGCGAAGACGCGGACGTGACGGGCGCGTGCGGGAAAGGCAGACGTGGCGGGCCGTGCTGAGTAGGCTCGGCTTCCATGGAGCATGAGGTGTTCGTTCCGGTACCGGCTGAGACCCTCCGACGTGCGCTGCGGGACCCCGCCCGAGTCGCCCGCTGCGTCCCTGGGCTCCAGCAGGACGCAGACGAGTCTGCGGGCCCCCTCTCGGGGCGGCTCAAGGTCAGAGTCGCCGGCCACACCATCACCTACCGCGGCGCGCTGCACATCACGGAGCAGGACGACGAGCGGGGCGGCGCCTTCGCCGTCGAGGGAGAGGGCGCGGAGGCACGCGGCGGCGGCTCGGTGAAGGTGACGCTGACGATCCGTCCCGCGCCGACCGACGGCGGCACGACGGTGACGTTCAGCGGCTCCGCGCGTGCCGAGGGCCGGCTGGCCGATCTCGCGGCCGGTGCGAAGGTGTCGGCGGCCCACCGGCTTCTCGACCGTTTCGCGGAAGCGCTGGCCGCGGCCGCCTTCGAGGACCCGCAGCCCGGGGATCGCGCGGAAGGCGCGGGTGACGGTGCCGCTCCGGCCCCGGAACCTCAGGAAGCAGCCGGTGGGACGGCCGACGGAACCGGCGGCCCCGCGGCCGACGCCGGGCTCGACGCCCAGGACGCTGCCGGTGCGGATGACGCGCCCGAAGCCCAGGACGCGGCAGGTGCGGATGACGCGCCCGACGCCCAGGACGCGGCAGGTGCGGATGACGCGCCCGACGCCGCCGGCTCGGTCTTCGACGCACCCGTACCTCCGCCGTCCCTCGGCGCCGACGCCGACGACGAGTTCGGGGACCTCGGCGAGGTAGACGGCGCGGACGACCTGGTCGCCGGGGAAGATCTCGACGGTGTGGAGGACCTCGACGGCGTCGACAGCGTCGACGATCTCGACGATCTGGCCGGTCTGCCGGGCGCGGTGCCCGCCGAGGCCGCTCACGCACGGCGCACCATGATCGGCCGCAGCGCCGAGGAGGTCGACCACGCCCCGCCGCGCGGCCGCTACGCGCCCACCCCGGCTCCCGACGCCTCCTCCGCGGGGGACACCCTGCGGTGGCTGGCACCCGCCGCGGCCCTCGCACTGGCGTCGGCGGTCGTGGTCGGCAGGGCGCTGCGCCGCCGTAGGTGACACGCCGTAATGTCGGGGTGTGAGTAGCGAACAGAGCATCCGGCTGGCCGCCGGTGACGTCGAGTTGACCGTGCATCCGGGAAACGGCTGCCGTATCGGAAGCCTGCGCATCGGCGGCACCGAGGTGCTGCGACAGGGCGAGCGGTACGGCTCGTTCCCGATGGTGCCGTGGTGCGGACGCACGCGGGACGGGCAGTTCAGCAACGGTGGAGTTCCGCACCAACTGCCGCTCAACGCACCGCCGCACGCCATTCACGGCACCGGCCGGGACACCGTGTGGCGTACCGCACGGGCGGGCGCGAGCGAGGCGGCCTTCACCTACGACCTCGCCGACCCGTGGCCGTACACCGGGCGGGTCACGCAGACGTTCGAGCTGGCGGACGACTCCGTCACCATCAGGATGGGCGTGGAGACGTACGGGACGTCGTTTCCCGCGCAGGCGGGCTGGCACCCCTGGTTCCTGCGTGACCTCGGGGACGGGGGCGAGGACGTACGGATCGGCTTCACGCCCGAGTGGCAGGAGGAGCGCGGTGAGGACCACTTGCCCACCGGCAAGCGCGTCACGCCGCTCCCGGGCCCCTGGGACGACTGCTTCGGTATGCCCGACGGGGTCGACGTCACGCTGACCTGGCCGGGCCGGCTGGAGCTGATCGTCCGCAGCCCGGCGGAGTGGGTCGTGGTCTACGACGAGCAGGCCGAGGCGGTCTGTGTCGAGCCGCAGTCCGGCCCGCCGAACGGCCTCAACACCCATCCGCAGCTCGTCACCCCGATCGAGCCGCTGGAGATCGCGACGACCTGGAGCTGGCGGCGGCTCTGAGCCGGGGGACCGACGCCCTTAAGCTGAGCCCCATGACTGACGTGCGTGCTGAGCTGCTCCAGCAGATCAAGGACAAGGCCGTGGTGCACGGCAAGGTGACCCTCTCCTCGGGCATCGAGGCCGACTGGTACATCGATCTGCGCCGGATCACGCTGGACGGCGAGGCCGCGCCGATGGTCGGTCAGGTGATGCTCGACGCCACCGCCGGCCTGGACTACGACTGTGTGGGCGGTCTGACGCTGGGCGCCGACCCGGTGGCCACGTCGATGCTGCACGCCTCCGCCGCGCGCGGTGAGCGGCTGGACGCGTTCGTCGTCCGCAAGGCGGGCAAGGCGCACGGCATGCAGCGCCGGATCGAGGGCACGGACGTGAAGGGCCGGCGCTGCCTGGTCGTGGAGGACGTGTCGACCACCGGCGGCTCCCCGCTGACCGCCGTGGAGGCGGTCAGGGAGGCCGGCGGTGAGGTCGTCGCGGTGGCCGTGATCGTGGAGCGCGGCGCCGCGCCCAAGATCGCGGAAGCGGGCCTGAAGTACATCAACGCGTATTCGCTCGATGAGCTCGGTCTCGCCTGATCATGGCTTGAGCTGCGGAGATTCCGAGGGGCGTGCTGTTTCACGTGAAACAGCACGCCCCTTCGCCATGCAGGCGTGGCAGGCATGGTGGACCCAGGGCGGGAGTCTGGAAAGATAGGCCGCGACGATGACGTCGCCCAAGGTCAGGGCACTGGGTTCACCGGGGACGCCCCCGGCCCCCCGTACCACATACCCGCACATCACAAGGAGCGGACATATGCCCATCGCGACTCCCGAGGTCTACAACGAGATGCTTGACCGGGCGAAGGCAGGCAAGTTTGCCTACCCCGCCATCAACGTGACCTCGTCCCAGACCCTGCACGCCGCACTGCGTGGCTTCGCGGAGGCCGAGAGCGACGGCATCATCCAGATTTCCACCGGCGGTGCCGAGTTCCTGGGTGGCCAGTACAGCAAGGACATGGTCACCGGCGCCGTCGCCCTGGCCGAGTTCGCGCACATCGTCGCCGCCAAGTACGACATCACTGTCGCGCTGCACACCGACCACTGCCCGAAGGACAAGCTGGACGGCTACGTACGTCCGCTGCTCGACATCTCCGCCGAGCGCGTGAAGGCCGGACGCAACCCGCTGTTCCAGTCCCACATGTGGGACGGCTCGGCCGAGACCCTCGCCGACAACCTGGCCATCGGCCAGGAGCTGCTGGCGCAGGCCGCCGCCGCGAAGATCATCCTCGAGGTCGAGATCACCCCGACCGGCGGCGAGGAGGACGGTGTCACGCACGAGATCAACGACGAGCTCTACACCACCGTCGACGACGCGCTGCGTACCGCCGAGGCCCTGGGCCTGGGCGAGAAGGGCCGCTACCTGCTGGCCGCGTCCTTCGGCAATGTGCACGGCGTCTACAAGCCGGGCAACGTCGTCCTCCGCCCCGAGCTGCTGAAGGACCTCCAGGCGGGTGTCTCCGCCCAGTACGGCAAGGCCGACCCGTTCGACTTCGTCTTCCACGGTGGCTCGGGCTCGACCGCCGAGGAGATCGCCACGGCCCTGGAGAACGGCGTCGTGAAGATGAACCTCGACACCGACACCCAGTACGCCTTCACGCGTCCGGTCGCGGACCACATGTTCAAGAACTACGACGGCGTCCTCAAGGTCGACGGCGAGGTCGGCTCCAAGAAGACCTATGACCCGCGCACCTGGGGCAAGCTGGCCGAGGCCGGCATGGCCACCCGTGTCACGGAGGCCTGCGCGGCCCTGCGCTCCACCGGCACCAAGATCAAGTAAGTACCCGCCTCACCACGGGCCCGGTACCCCCTCGCGGGCGCCGGGCCCGTGGTGTGTCCACAGGGGAGGGGAATCGTGAGCTTCGACTTCGACGCGGTCGTCGACCGGCGGGGCACCTGGAGTGTGCAGTGGGACGGTGTCGCCGACCGGTTCGGAACCGACGGCCTGCTGCCATTCACCATCTCCGACATGGACTTCGCGTCTCCTCCCGTGGTCCTCGACGCCCTCCGTGACCGGATCGCGCACGGAGTCTTCGGCTACACCGACTGGCGGAACGAGGACTTCCTGTCCGCGATCCGCCACTGGTTCGCCGTCCGGTACGGCACGGACATCGACACCGACCGCGTCGTGTACGCGCCCTCCGTGCTCAACCAGCTCTCGCAGTTGCTGCGGATGTGGACGGGCCCGGGCGACGGCGTGGTCGTCCACACCCCCACGTACGACGGTTTCATCAAGGCGATCACCGGTCTGGGCCGTGACCTGCGCGGAGTGCCCGTCGGGGACGACGAGGCTCTGGAACGGCAGCTCGCCCGGCCCGACAGCAAGGTCCTGGTGCTCTGCTCGCCCCACAACCCCACCGGCAGGGTGTGGACGCACGACGACCTCACCCGGACCGCCGAGCTCGCCGCACGGCACGGCGTCGCGGTCGTCAGCGACGAGATCCACGCCGACTTCGTACGCGACGGGGTGCACCTGCCCTGGACCCGCTACGGCACCGGCCGCTGGGCCCTGATCACCTCCGGCACCAAGGCGTTCAACTTCCCGGCCCTGAGCGGCTCGTACGGCATCATCGGCGACCCCGCCGATCACGCCGTGTTCGTGCGCCGGATGGAGACCGGCGAGGGCCTCGCGTCGCCCGCCGTGCTGTCGCTGACCGCGCACATCGCCGCCTACCGCCGGGGCGGACCGTGGCTGGACGACCTCAACGCCTATGTGGCCGGCAACCTCCGGATGCTCGCCGACCGGCTCGGCGCGGCGTTCCCGCAGCTCGGCTGGGAACCGCCGCAGGCCGGGTACCTCGCCTGGATCGACCTCCGCCCGCTCGGCATCGGCTCCCGGACCGAGGACGCGGTGCTCCAGCGTGAGCTCGTGGAACGGGAGAGAGTCGCGATCATGCCGGGAGGGGTGTACGGGTGCGAAGGCTTCGTCCGGCTGAACGTCGGCTGTCCGCGCAGCAAGGCCGAACGCGGCGCGGACGCCCTGATCCGGGCGCTCGGCCGCGTCGTCCGACAGCCATAGGACCCCACAGGGTCCCGGACGGGACACGGGACACGGGACACGGGCCTTCGGGTCGTAGCGTCGTGAGACGGCTGCGATGATCCCCGTATGGGCACGAGTCCGGGGGACATCAGGCTGACATCCGCCACCGGCCGCTGGGTGGTCCTGACGACCGTCCTCGGGTCCGGCATGGCACTGCTCGACTCCACCGTCGTCAACGTCGCACTGCCCCGCATCGGCAGGGACCTCGACGCCGACCTGGGCGTCCTGCAGTGGACCGTCAACGCCTACATGCTGACGCTGGCGGCGCTGATCCTGCTCGGCGGGGCACTCGGCGACCGCTACGGCCGCCGCCGGATCTTCGTCCTCGGCGTGGTCTGGTTCGCCCTGGGCTCCCTGCTCTGCGGGATCGCACCCAACGGTGGGGTGCTGGTCGCCGCCCGCGCTCTCCAGGGCATCGGAGGGGCCCTGCTCACCCCCGGATCGCTGGCGCTCATCCAGGCGAGCTTCCATCCCGACGACCGGTCGCGGGCCGTGGGCCTGTGGTCGGGGCTCGGCGGCGTCGGCGCGGCCATCGGCCCCTTCGTCGGCGGCTGGCTGGTCGACGGCCCGGGCTGGCGCTGGGTGTTCCTGCTCAACGTGCCGCTGGCCGTCCTGTGCGTGCCGGTGGCGCTGCGCCACGTACCGGAGTCCCGCGACCCGAGGGCGACCGGCCGGTTCGACGTCCTGGGCGCGGCCCTGTGCGCGGCGGCGCTCGGGCTGGTGACCTACGCGCTCATCGACGAGACCGTGTGGGCCGGGCTGGCCGGCGTGTGCGTGGGAGCCGCGTTCGTGCTGGTCGAGCTGCGCACCGCGGAGCCGATGCTGCCTCTGTCCCTGTTCCGGATCCGCCAGTTCACCGCCGTGAACGTGGTGACGCTCTGCGTGTACGCGGCCTTCGGCGGCTTCTTCTTCCTTGTCGCGCTCCAGCTCCAGGTCGTGGCCGGATACTCGGCCCTCGGCGCGGGCGCGGCACTGCTGCCCACCACCGTGCTGATGCTGCTGCTGTCAGCCCGCTCAGGGGAGCTGGGTGACCGCATCGGCCCGCGTATCCCGCTGACCGTCGGCCCGCTGCTCTGCGCCGTCGGCATGATGCTGACGCTGAGGGTCGGCGAGGACGCGTCCTACCTCGTCGATGTGCTGCCCGCCATGCTGGTCATGGGCCTGGGCATGGTCACGCTGGTCGCCCCGCTGACCTCGACCGTCCTCGCGTCCGTGGAGACCGGCCGGGCGGGTATCGCGAGCGGCATCAACAACGCGGCGGCCCGTGCCGCGGGCCTGATCGCGGTGGCCGCCCTGCCGCTGCTCGCCGGTATGGGCCCCGAGGCGTACCGCTCGGCGACGGCGTTCGACGAGGCGTTCCGGCTCGCGATCCCGATGTGCGCGGGGGTCCTGGTGGCCGGGGCGCTGATCGCATGGGGGACGGTGCGGACTCCACCGAAGGGCGCGGACGTGTGCCACCCGGAGTGCAAGGTCAGCTGCGGGGTCACCGCACCGCCGCTCGAGCCGCAGGCGGCACGGAAGCGCTGACCCGCTCACGGACCGCGTCGCGGTCGTCCTTCGGCCGGTGGCCACGGAACACGGCCCGACCTGTGAGACTGGGGGCCATGTCGATCCACGAGAACCTGCTCGGGGGGCCTCCCCCGACCCACCTGCCCGACGAGCCCGGACCGCGCGAGCTCCTGGCCGGCGGTACCCCCGCCGCCGAGGTCGCGGCCCAGTACCCGACCAGCTCGCTCGCCTGGGCGCAGCTGGCCGACGACGCCTTCGAGCGGGGCAGCGTCGTCGAGTCGTACGCCTACGCGCGCACGGGCTACCACCGCGGCCTCGACGCGCTGCGGCGCAACGGCTGGAAGGGCCACGGCCCGGTGCCGTGGGAGCACGAGCCCAACCGCGGCTTCCTGCGCGCGCTGAACGCGCTGGCCCGTGCCGCCGGTGCGATCGGCGAGAAGGAGGAGCACGAGCGCTGCACGACGTTCCTGCGCGACTCCTCACAGACCGCCGCGGAGACGCTGGGCTGAACCGTCGCGGCAGGGGGCATGCCCCCTGCCGCGACCGGGTCCGGGGGCCGGCGACCTTGAAGCAGGGTCGCCGGCCCGCGGCCGGTACGATCGCACACACTGCCGATTCGCGGATCACAGCCGGTGAGAGGCCCCCACCTTCCTCTCCCCCCAACACCGGCCGAACCAGGGGAGAGATCTGTCTTGGGCCAGCGTGCCGCCGCCCGCAACGGGCGCAGCCGCAGACGGAGCCGCCGGAACACGGGCCGACGCCGTCCGACCGGACCGATACTTCTGCTGGGCGTCTGCCTCGCCCTCATGTCGGTGGGCGCCGGTGCCGCTTTCGCGCACTGGAGAGGCGGGCCGCCTCCCGCCGAGGCGGCCGACGGGACCGACGTCGCGCCGCTGATGTCGAAGGACCCCGCACCCGAGCCGTCGGCGTCACCGTCGCCGTCGCGCAGCGCCGGTAGCTCGCCGAAGCCGAAGCCGAAGGCGAAACCGTCGCCTTCTCCCTCGGCCAAGAGCGAGCCGCCGAGCGTGCCGGCGTCGGGGCCGGGCACGTTCACCGTCGCGCAGGCGTCCGGGTCGGCGGCCGGCACCGGCACACTGCGCCGCTACAAGGTGGAGGTCGAGGACGGTATCGACGTGTCCGCCCAGCAGGCGGCCGCCGAGATCCAGCAGATCCTGGCCCATCCGCGCGGCTGGGCCGCGAACGGCCGCGGCCGCTTCCAGCTGGTGTCGTCGAACGCCGACTTCGTGATCAGGATCGCCACACCGGCGACCGCGGACAAGCTCTGCCTCGCCGTGGGTCTGAACACCCGTGGTGAGCTGAACTGCGAGACCACCGAGGGGGTCGTGGTGAACCTGCGGCGCTGGCTGCTGGGCTCCCCGACGTTCGCCGGCACACCCGCCGAATACCGGCATCTGATCATCAACCACGAGGTCGGGCACGAGATCGGCATCCGGCAGCACATGGGCTGCCCCGGCCCGGGCGAACCCGCCCCGGTGATGATGCAGCAGATCAAGGGCCTGAAGGGCTGCGTCTCCAATGCGTGGCCCTACGACGACGACGGGACATATCTCTCCGGACCGCCGGTGTGATCCTCGGCTTATGATGCGAGTGGGGACCGGGGCCCACACCGGACAGGAAGGGGCGGACCGCTACCCGGATGTCGAGGAGACAGCAATGTCACATGACTCCGCCCCGAATCTGGACTTCGCGGGCACCACGCCGTACGAGGACTACGTCCAGGCGGACGTCCTCACCCACCTCCAGCATCCGCGGTCGGACGACCCGGGCGAGATGGTCTTCCTGGTCACCACCCAGGTCATGGAGCTGTGGTTCACCGTCGTCGTCCACGAGTGGGAGACCGCCGCACGCGCCCTGCGCGAGGACCGGATCCCCGTGGCGATGGACGCGCTGAAGCGGTCGGTACGGGAGCTGGAGGCGCTCAACGCCTCCTGGAAGCCCATCGCCAACCTGACGCCCGCGCAGTTCAACGCCTACCGCGACGCCCTCGGTGAGGGTTCCGGCTTCCAGTCGGCGATGTACCGGCGGATGGAGTTCCTGCTCGGGGACAAGTCCGCCTCCATGCTGGTGCCGCACCGGGGCGCCCCGCGCGTCCACGCGGAACTGGAGAAGGCCCTGCACGAGCCGAGCCTCTACGACGAGGTGCTGCGGCTCCTCGCCCGCCGCGGGTACGCCGTGCCCGCCGAGGTGCTGGAGCGGGACCTGGCGCAGAAGTACGAGCCGTCGGAGGCGGTCGAGCAGGTCTGGGCCGAGGTCTACGGCGGCGACGACCAGGACACCGAACTGGTGCGGCTGGGCGAGGCGCTGACGGATGTCGGCGAGCTGGTGTGGCGATGGCGCAACGACCACCTGGTGGCGACCCGGCGGGCCATGGGCTCGAAGGTCGGCACAGGCGGCTCCGCCGGTGTGTCCTGGCTCGAGAAGCGTGCCCGCAAGAACGTCTTCCCCGAGCTGTGGACGGCGCGCAGCCATGTCTGAGTCCCTGGCCCAGCGGGCCGCGGCGCTCGACGCCGCAGACGAACTGGCCGGTGCCCGGAAGCTGTTCGCCCTCGACGAGGCGGTCTACCTCGACGGCAACTCGCTCGGGGCACTGCCCGCGCACGTCCCCGACCGCGTCGCCGACGTGGTGAACCGGCAGTGGGGACAGCTGCGTATCCGTTCCTGGACGGAAGGCGACTGGTGGAGCGCGCCCGAGCGCATCGGTGACCGCATCGCGCCGCTGGTCGGCGCGGCGCCCGGGCAGATCGTGGTCGGCGACTCCACGAGCGTCAACGTCTTCAAGGCCGTCGTGGGCGCCGTACGGCTGAACGACGACCCGGCACGGACGGACATCCTCGTCGACGCGACGACGTTCCCGACGGACGGGTACATAGCGTCGTCGGCGGCCAGGATGACCGGTCGCCGTATCGTCCCCGTCGACCCGGCCGACCTGACATCGGCACTCGGCCCCACCACGGCGGCGGCGCTCGTCAACCACGTCGACTACCGCTCCGGCCGGCTGCACGACCTGCCCGGTCTCACGGCCGCCGTCCACGACGCGGGAGCCCTCGCGGTCTGGGACCTGTGCCACAGCGCGGGCGCCCTGCCGGTGGGACTCGACGCGCACGGCGTCGACCTGGCCGTCGGCTGCACCTACAAGTACCTGAACGGCGGCCCCGGTTCGCCCGCGTACCTGTACGTCGCCGAGCGCCACCAGGCGTCCTTCGACTCGCCGCTGCCCGGCTGGACGTCGCACGCCGACCCGTTCGCGATGACGCCCGGCTACGAGGCGGCCGACGGATCCACCCGCGGCCGGGTGGGCACGCCGGACATCCTGTCCATGCTGGCCCTCGAAGCGGCGCTCGAGGTCTGGGACGGTATCGCGATCGAGACGGTCAGGGCGAAGAGCCTGGCGCTGACGGACTTCTTCCTGGAGTGCGTCGACGCCTACGTCCCGGCCGGACGGGTCACGTCCCTGACACCCGCGGAGCACACCGCGCGCGGGAGCCAGGTGGCGCTGCGGTGCGAGGACGCGCCGCGGGTCATGGAGACCCTGACGGCCAGGGGCGTCGTCGGCGACCTGCGCCGCCCGGACGTCCTGCGCTTCGGCTTCACACCGCTGTACGTGGGCTTCGCCGACACGGAGCGCGCGGCGCGCGTCCTGGCGGAGGTCCTCGCCGGCTGAGCCCGGTCCGCCCCGGGGGACGCCATGTCCCCCCGGGGCGGACCCCGGTCGTCGGAGGCGCCGCGGGCGGGGCGCCGCCGGCCGAAGACGAAGCTGGTAGCGTCCGCGCTGGTCAGGTGGAACAGGCCACCCCCACGGGACTGTTGGAGCAGCACATGCCGGACCCCGTCGCCCGTGACGCCGCCGAGGAAGCGTCGGCGATGTCGCATCCCGCCGTCGCGCCGGACGTATCCGTCGCCTACGGGGAGCATCCCGACCAGGTCGTCGACTTCTACGCGCCGCGCAGCGGGCACGCCACCGTGCCGCTGGTGGTGGTGCTGCACGGCGGCGCCTGGCGGGCGCCGTACGACCGCAGGCATGTGACGCCGTTCGCCGACTTCCTGGCGCGCCGGGGGCTCGCCGTCGCCAACGTGGAGTACCGCCGCGGACGGGAGATCCCGGGCCAGCGCGGGGACGGGCCGGTCGCCGGACGGTGGCCGGAGACGTTCGACGACGTGGCCGCCGCGATGGACGCCCTGCCGGACCTGGCGCGGCAGGCGCTGCCGCAGGCCGACCCGCGGCGGACCGTCGTGACCGGGCACTCCGCCGGAGGCCACCTCGCGCTGTGGGCCGCCGCCCGGCACGTGCTGCCGGCCGGCTCGCCGTGGCGGCTGGCCGCGCCGCCGCCGCTGCGCGGTGTCGTCGCGCTGGCCCCCATCGCCGATTTCGGCGCGGCCGTGGAGCTGGGCGTGTGCGGCGGCGCCGTACGGCAACTGCTGGGCGGCGAGGCGCAGTACGACGAGCGAGCCCCGCACGGTGATCCCGCCCTCCTGCTGCCGACCGGCATCGCGACGGTCGTGGTGCAGGGCCGTACGGACGTCGTCGTGCCGCCGGCCGTCGCGGAGGCGTTCGTGGACGCGGCGGCGAAGGCGGGCGAGACCGTCGGATGGACGCTCCTCGAAGAGGTCGGGCACTTCCCGCTGATCGACCCGGCGGCCGACGCGTGCGCCGTGGTCGCGGAGGAGATCGCCCAACTGGCGTGGTGAGCCCGTGGAAAGAGCCTGACCGGACTTGACGAACCCTTGCGGACGGAAGCTGACCGCAAGGGTTCATACGTTCTTCCCATGACGAATCTCGTGACCGGAGCAACCGGAACAGTAGGCCGCCAGGTGGTCGCGGAGCTCCTCCGCCGTGAACAGTCCGTCCGTGCCCTGACCCGCGAGCCCGCGAAGGCCGACTTCCCCGACGGCGTCGAGGTCGTGCGCGGCGACCTCGCCGATGCCGAGACCCTGGCCCCCGCCCTGGAGGGCGTCACCGGCCTGCACCTGATCACCTTCGGCGGCCCGTACTTCGCGCCGCTGGAGACCGGCCCGCGCATCCTTCAGCTGGCGAAGGCGGCCGGCGTGCGGCGGATCACCGTGCTGCACGGCGGCGGCCCCAGCCTGCTGGAGGACGCGGTCCGGGAGAGCGATGTCCCCTGGACGGTGCTGATGCCGGTGGAGTTCATGGCGAACGCCCTGGAGTGGGCCGACAGCATCCGCGCCGACGGCGAGGTGCGCGAACCGTTCGTCGGCAGGCTCAGCGCCATGGTCCACGAGGCCGACATCGGCGCGGTCGCGGCGGTCGCCCTCACCGAGGACGGCCACGCGGGCCAGGAGTACGTGATCACCGGTCCCCAGGTGCTGACGCTGGAGGACAAGGTCGACGCGCTCGCCGCCGCCCGGGGCCGGAAGATCCGGCTGGTCGAACTGAGTGAGCAGCAAGCCGTCGAGCAGTGGAAGGCGGCAGGGCAGCCGGAGGACGTCATCGGCTTCCTGCTGGAGGCGTACGGCAACACACCGCCCGTCGGCCGCACCGTCGTCGACACCGTCGAGAAGGTCACCGGCCGGCCGGCCCGGACCTTCGCCGAGTGGGCCGAGGAGCACGCGGACACCTTCCGGAGCTGACGCCGCACGGGTACGGGCAGGGCGTCTGGGCGGCCCTGCCCGTACCCGGCCCCCGCACTGCCGAACCGGGTACGGACCCCGGCCCCACCAGGTAGTACTCAAGGCGGACGCCCCAGGATCCACAGTGATGCTGACGACCGGGGCCCTTGCGCCCGCTTACCTTCATTACGTGACCCAGAAGACCCGCAGCCCCGAATACGACCTGGCCCAGGGAGCGCTCAGCGGCCTCCGCCAGGACCTCTTCCACGAAGCGTTCGCCTACCGGCCGCTGGCGCCGCTGAGCGCCGAAGGGCCGCTGATCCGCCGGCTGCCGGGCGAGCGGATACGCAGCGGCGCGGTGTGGCTGCCGCACGCCGTGGTGCTGTTCCTCGCCCTGTGCACACTGCTGCTCGCCTACGCCGACGACGAGGGCGGCCTCGCCTTCCTGATCGGCGGTTTCGTCCCCGCCGCGGCTGTCGTGATGACCCTGGTCAGGCCCGTGGGCGCCTGGTGGGTGTCGATCGTGAGCACCCCGTTCGTGGCGGTGCTGGGCTCCTGGAACGACTGGCCCTGGGCGCCCGCCGGGTTCCTGTCCCATCTGACCGTGCTGGTCGTCGTGGCCCTGCGGACCCGCCCCCGGACGGCCGGCTGGATGTGGCTGATCACCGCGGCGTACGGCATGTTCGCCGACACGGTGATCAGCCGCGGCTACGGCCCCGGCGCGGCGCCCATGCTGTTCACCTCCGCGATCCTCCTGCTGATGGTGAGCATGATCCTGGTCCGCCGTGAGGCGAAGGAGGAGGTCGCCGCCCAGCAGACGGTCACCGCCACCGAGCGCGACCGGCGCACCCTGCTGGAGGAGCGCACCACCATCGCCCGTGAGCTGCACGACGTGGTCGCCCACCACATGTCGGTCGTCGCCATCCAGGCGGAGGCCGCGCCCTACCGGGTGGAGAACCCGCCGGAGGAACTGGAGAAGGCGTTCGCCACGATCCGCGAGAACGCGGTCGCCGCGCTCACCGAACTGCGCCGCATCCTCGGCGTCGTACGGGCGGAGGACTACCAGGCCCCCGACGCGCCCCAGCCCGTCCTCGCCGACCTCGACAACCTGCTCTCCAACGTCCGCGAGGCGGGCCTGGAAACGGAGAAGACGGTCACGGGAGCGGTGCGCGAACTGCCGCAGGGCGTCGAGCTGTCGGCGTACCGGATCATCCAGGAGGCGCTCAGCAACGCGCTCCGGCACGCGCCCGGCTCGACCGCGAAGATCGAGGTCTCCTACGTGCTCGGCGGTCTGGGCCTGCGGATCGTCAACACGCCGCCGCGGGGCCTGGTGAAGCCCTCGCCGGGAGCGGGACACGGCATCACCGGCATGCGGGAGCGTGTGACGATGCTGAACGGCGAGATGACCGCGGCGCCCACCGGAGAGGGCGGGTACGAGGTCACCGCCTTCATCCCCGTCGCCGCCATCCCCGCCGAGGAGACGTCATGACGATCCGTGTGCTCATCGTCGACGACCAGATCATGGTCCGCGAGGGCTTCTCGGTCCTGCTGAACGCCATGCCCGACATCGAGGTCGTCGGCGAGGCCGTCAACGGCCGCGAAGCCGTCGCCAAGGTCGCCGAACTGGCGCCCGACGTGGTGCTGATGGACATCCGCATGCCGGAGCTGAACGGCATCGACGCCACCCGCGAGATCGTCGCGGCGGACGGCGGCGCCAAGGTGCTGGTGCTCACCACCTTCGACCTGGACGAATACGTGTACCAGGCGCTGCGCGCGGGAGCCTCCGGGTTCCTGCTGAAGGACGCCTCCGCCCGGCAGCTCGCCGACGGTGTCCGCGTGGTGGCCGCCGGTGAGGCGCTGCTCGCGCCGACCGTCACCCGCCGGCTGATCACCGAGTTCTCCAAGCTGTCCGAGACGCCGCGCCCCGCGGCGATGACCCAGGTCGCCGACCTGACCGAACGCGAGACCGAGGTCCTGGTCCTGATCGCGCAGGGCCTGTCGAACGCCGAGATCGCCTCGCACCTGGTCGTCGCGGAGTCGACCATCAAGACGCATGTGAGCAGGGTCCTCGTGAAACTGGGGCTCAGGGACCGCACCCAGGCGGCGGTCTTCGCGTACGAGGCGAGGCTGGTCACACCCTCGTAGGGAGCGTTAGCGTCCGGGCATGGACGCGCTCTTCGAACCCTGGTCCCCCCAGTTCGTGGCCGACCCCTATCCCGCCTTCGCGGAACTGCGGGAGCGGGGCCGGATGCACTGGTTCGAGCCGACACGGCAGTGGCTCGTGCCGCACCACGCGGACGTGTCGGCGCTGCTGCGGGACCGGCGGCTGGGAAGGACGTATCTGCACCGCTTCACCCACGAGGAGTTCGGCCGTACTCCGCCGCCCGCCGCGCACGAGCCGTTCCATACGCTGGGCGACCACGGTCTTCTGGACCTCGAGGCCCCGGACCACACCAGGATCCGCCGGCTCGTGACCAAGGCGTTCACCCCGCGGACCGTGCAGGCGCTGGAACCGGTCGTGCAGCGGCTGGCGGCCGGCCTGGTCGGCGACTTCAAGGAGGCGGGCGGCGGCGATCTGCTCGCGGAGGTCGCCGAGCCGCTGCCGGTGGCCGTGATCGCCGAGATGCTGGGCATCCCCGAGTCCGACCGGCCGCTGCTGCGGCCCTGGTCGGCCGACATCTGCGGGATGTACGAACTGAACCCGTCGGAGGAGACGGCGGCGCGGGCGGTGCGGGCCTCGACCGAGTTCAGCGCGTACCTGCGGGAGCTGATCGCCGCGCGGCGTGAGCGGCCGGGCGACGACCTGGTCTCCGCGCTGATCGCCGCCCACGACGAGGGCGACCGGCTGAGCGAGCAGGAGATGATCTCCACGTGTGTGCTGCTGCTGAACGCCGGCCACGAGGCGACCGTCAACACGACGGCCAACGGGTGGTGGACGCTCTTCTGCCACCCCGACCAGCTGGCGGCGCTGCGGGCGGACCACTCGCTGTTGTCCACAGCTGTGGAAGAACTGATGCGGTACGACACCCCGCTCCAGCTCTTCGAGCGCTGGGTGCTCGACGACATCGAGATCGACGGCGTCGTGGTGCCGCGCGGCTCGGAACTGGCACTGCTGTTCGGCTCCGCGAACCGTGACGGCACCCGCTTCGACCGCCCCGACACGCTGGACCTGTCGCGCGCGGACAACCCGCATGTGAGCTTCGGCGCGGGCATCCACTACTGCCTGGGCGCACCGCTGGCGCGCGTCGAACTGGCGGCGTCCTTCGGAGAACTGCTGCGCCAGTGCCCGGACATGCGGCTGGTGGCGGAACCGCGGTGGAAGGGCGGGTTCGTGATCCGGGGGCTGGAGGAGCTGCGGGTGGAGCTGTGACGTACCGCGCCTCGCGCTGTGCCCTCGATCGCCCGCTACGGCCCGGCGGCCGCGGGAGGTAGGCCCAGGCGGACCGGATCTCGCTGCGTCACTACTTGGTTTCCAGGTCCCGCCTCCGGAACCCTTCCAGCCCCAACCGCACCAGCCCCGCCGCCACCAGCGTCAGGACCACCATCGGTGTCCAGCTCATCTCCGTGGCCGGCAGCTGCGGCACGTGCCCGAACGGGGACAGGTCGCTCATCCAGGCAGGGAAGCGCAGCAGCGCGCCCAGGTATCCGACCACGAAGGCGTACACCGGCACGATCCAGGCCGCCGCGCTCGCCCGAGGGAACCAGCCGAAGACGACGACCGCGATTCCGACCGTGACCCACAGCGCCGGCGCGTACGCCAGGGCCGCGCCCAGCAGCGAGAGGAACAGGCCGCCGTCGGAGGCCGAAGCCGCGCCCGCGATCCCGAAGCCGACCCCGGCCAGGAGCAGCAGCGCGGTGCCGCCCGCGAGCGCCACGGCCAGGTGGCTGCCCACCCAGCGGGTGCGGGACAGCCCGGTCGCGAGCAGCGGCTCCGCACGGCCCGCGGTCTCCTCGGCGCGCGGCCGCAGTGCGGCCATCACCACGTACACCGACGCCACGACCGCGAGGATGATCATCACCATCGAGGCGAACGACTCCGCCATCGTGGCGCCGCCGATCTCCTCCAGCGCCTCCTGGATCTGGTCGATGTTCTTCAGCATGTCCTCGGCGTCGCCGAGGATCGACCCGTACATCGCGCCCATCAGGAAGAGCCCGGCGCCGAAGCCGAGGAGCATGCCCCGGTGCAGGCGCAGGGCGAAGCCCAGCGGACCGGTCAGCGCGTCCGACGCCACGGCGCTGCCGAGCCGCGCCGCTCGCAGGCCCGCCCCCACGTCCCGCCGGGTCGACAGCACGAAGCCCGCGGCGGCGCACAGGACGGCGAGCACCAGGCACAGCAGCAGCGGCCACCAGCGGTTGTCGACGTACACGTATGTGCGCTGTGCCCATCCGATCGGCGACAGCCAGGCGAGCGCCCCGTCGCCGCCCGCGTCCCCCGCCGCGCGCAGCACGTAGGCGACGCCGACGACGGCGAGTGCCATGCCGGACGCACCTCGGGTGTGCGCGGTGATCTGCGCCGTCACGGCGGCGACAGCGGCGAAGGCGATGCCCACGGCGGCGTGCGCGGAGCCGTAGAGCAGCGAGCCGGGCGTGTCGATGCCGTCGATGCCCATACCGCCGAGGGTGAGCGCGAGCAGCAGGGCGAGAACGATGTTGGCGAGGACCGCGAGAGTCAGCGCGGCGGCCAGGTGCGCGTGCCGTCCGACGGCGGTGGAACGCACCAGTTCCGCGCGGCCGGTCTCCTCCTCGTGACGGGTGTGCCTGGTGACGATCAGGACGCTCATCAGGCCGGCCATCACGGCCATGAAGCCGAGCATCTGGTGGCCCAGCATCGCGCCGAAGTCGTAGTCGTCCAGGTAGTGGCGCGGTCCGCTCATGGCGAGCCCGGCGGGGCTGTCCATGGTCGCCACGACCGAGGCGCGGTCCGCCGGATCGGCGTACAGCGTCTTGTAGTTGCTCGCCGTCGACACGGTGCCGACGACCAGCGCGAGGATCCACACGGTCAGCCGGACGCGGTCCCTGCGCAGACCGAAGCGGAGCAGGCCGACCGTGCCGGCGAGCGCGTTGCCGCCGTTCGCGGCGCGGGGGGCGGTGGGCGCCTTGGCGGCGGTGGCCGTGCTCATCGTTCCGCTCCGTCATCGGCGAGGCGGGGCGTGCCGTCGGCGGCGCCGTGTCCGTTCGCGCCCAGCTCGTCGCCGTAATGGCGCAGCATCAGTTCTTCGAGCGTCGGGGGGTGGCTGACGAGGCTGCGGACGCCGCATTCGGAGAGCCTGCGGATCGCACCGTCCAGCTGATCGCCGTCGACGGCGAACCGCACCCGGCCGCTGTCGGTCCGCAGGGCGTGCACGCCCGGCAGCTCGGCCAGGCCGCTGACCGGGCGGGCCGTCTCCGCCTCGACCGTCGTACGCGTCAGGTGCCGCATCTCGCTCAGCGTCCCGGACTGCACGGTCTTGCCCTGCCGGACGATGCTGACCCGGTCGGCGAGCTTCTCCACCTGGGCCAGGATGTGGCTGGAGAGCAGCACGGTCTTGCCCGCGGCCTTCGCCTCGGAGATGACGTCCTGGAAGACGACCTCCATCAGAGGGTCGAGACCGGCGGTCGGCTCGTCGAGCAGCAGCAGTTCGGCGTCGGACGCGAGCGCGGCGACGATGGCGACCTTCTGCCGGTTGCCCTTGGAGTAGGCCCGGCCCTTCTTGGTCGGGTCCAGGTCGAACCGCTCGACGAGCTCGTCGCGGCGCCGCTTGTCGATGCCGCCGCGCAGCCGGGAGAGCAGGTCGATGGCCTCGCCGCCGGTGAGCCCCGGCCACAGCTCGACGTCACCGGGGACGTAGGCGAGGCGCCGGTGCAGTTCCACGGCGTCGTGCCAGGGGTCCTTGCCGAGCAACTGGGCCGCGCCCGAGTCGGCGCGCAGCAGCCCGAGCAGGACCCGGATGGTGGTCGACTTCCCCGCGCCGTTGGGCCCGAGGAAGCCGTGGACCTCACCGGTCTCGACCGTGAGGTCGAGGCCGTCCAGCGCGTGTGTCCGCCCGAACGACTTGTGGAGTCCGGAGACGGTGATGGCCTTCGTCATGCTTCAGAACGTACGTTTAATTCACAAATTTGTGAAGTTAAGGAAGCGTATAAACTCGGCTCAGGACCGTGACAAGGGGAGATGATCCGGTGGTGACCGAACAGACCACGGCAGCGCAGCAGCCGCGTGACGAGGACGCGGTGTCCGCATTCGTGGAGCGTTTCGCCGCCCAGCTCGTCGAAGCGGGCATGACCCGGATGCCGGCCCGCGTCTTCGCCGCCCTGCTCTCCTCCGACTCGGGTGTGATGACCTCGGCCGAGCTCGGGCGGCAGCTCCAGGTCAGCCCCGCCGCCGTCTCCGGCGCGATCCGCTACCTGGCCCAGGTCAACATGGTCTCCCGCGAGCGGGAACCGGGCTCCCGCCGAGACCGCTACCGCGTGCACAGCAACCAGTGGTACGAGGCACTCACCAACCGCGACCAGATCCTCAAGCGCTGGGAGCACACCCTGCGGGAGGGTGTGGTGAGCCTCGGCCCCGAGACAGGGGCGGGCCGGCGGATGTCCGAGACGCTGGAGTTCTTCCAGTTCCTGGAGAAGGAGCTCGCCCTCCTCATGGAACGCTGGCGCGAACACCGCGACCAGCTCTACGGCGCGGCCTGACCGTCGCGGGTGGGGCCCTTCCCAGCCGCCCCGTCACCATGCGCCCCCCGGTCCGAGGCCATCCGGCCCGCCGGGCCGTCGCCGGACTCCCAACGCCGCGCTGCCCGGGGCAACCCGTCGGACCACGCGGACGTCGGCCCGCCCGCCGCGGCCCGCCCGCCGCGGCCCGCCGGGCGGCCAGGCGGGGTCAGCCCGCCGGGGACGCCGCCGGAAGCGTCAGGCCCCATGCGCCCGCTCGTACCGTCCAGGTGCGTGTCCGGACCGGGCCGGTGACGTGCGCGTCGGCCCGGTAGCGGAAGTCCGGGCCCGAGACCGTCACGGAGAGGGCGCTCGCGCGCAGAGGCTCGGCGGTCGCGCCGTGGCGTACGACGACCTCCGCGCGGCCGCCCGGGCCGGCGCGGACGGTGACGTCCTCGACCGGGCGGTCCAGGTCGCACATCAGGACCCCGTCCGCCTCCACGCGCAGCCGGTGGGTCCGAACCGGCGCGACGGAAGGCGCGGGGCGCACCAGGGTGCGTACGAGGGAGCGGGCCGTCGTCCACACCGAGGCGCCCTCCACGTGCGCCGCCGTGCGGGCCGCCGGGATCGCCAGGTCGCCCAGGACCACCCCGTCGCTCTCGTCGACCAGCAGGTCCAGCCGCCGCGGCGTCCCCTCCAGGACGGCCCTGGCCGCCGCGACCGCCCCGGCGGGGACGCCGAGGGAGTGCGCGAGCCGTACGGAGGCGCCCACGGGGACGAGCGCGAGCACGCCGTCGCCCAGCGAGCGGTCGCGGTGCAGCAGGGCCACGGCCCTCAGCAGAGCCCGGTCGTCGCCGACCACCACCGGCCTGCGTGAACCCCTCCGGGCGAGTGCCCGGGCGAATTCCTCCGGGCCCTGGGGAAGACAGATTTTCGCCTCCGACCCGCCGCACAGCACATCTTTCGCGATGCGCACGGACTCGCCGTCCATTCGGCGGGCGACCGGGTCGATGACCACCAGCAGCTGGTCGGGATCCGACACCTCGGTCCTTCCTCGGGTAGCATCTTTGTGCAAGAGCCCCTTGCGCTATTGCGCCAGGGGCTTCGTCTATTCCGGGGCAACCTGTCCCAGGACTCAGGCACGGCTCCGGCCCCCTGACCTTGGTCTTGCCCCGCCCGGAAGGGGTGTACGCCTGTGCCCGCACTTGTGCTGCTCGGTGCTCAGTGGGGTGACGAGGGCAAGGGAAAGGCCACCGACCTGCTCGGTGGATCAGTGGATTATGTGGTGCGCTACCAGGGCGGCAACAACGCCGGCCACACGGTTGTCGTCGGCGACCAGAAGTATGCGCTGCATCTCCTCCCTTCCGGAATCCTCTCGCCGGGATGTACTCCGGTCATCGGTAACGGCGTCGTCGTGGACCCGGCGGTTCTGCTCTCCGAGCTGAGCGGGCTGAACGACCGCGGCGTCGACACGTCCAAGCTCCTGATCAGCGGAAACGCCCATCTGATCACCCCGTACAACGTCACCGTCGACAAGGTGACCGAGCGGTTCCTGGGCAAGCGCAAGATCGGCACCACGGGCCGCGGCATCGGCCCGACGTACGCCGACAAGATCAACCGCGTCGGCATCCGCGTCCAGGACCTCTACGACGAGTCGATCCTGATGCAGAAGGTCGAGGCGGCCCTCGACACCAAGAACCAGCTGCTGACGAAGGTCTTCAACCGCCGCGGGATCGAAGCGGAGAAGATCGTCGAGGAGATGCTCCAGTACGCGGAGCAGATCCGGCCGTACGTCGCCGACACCACGCTGATCCTGAACAACGCCATCGACGAGGGCAAGGTCGTGCTCTTCGAGGGCGGCCAGGGCACCCTGCTGGACGTCGACCACGGCACGTACCCCTTCGTCACCTCCTCGAATCCGACCGCGGGCGGCGCGTGCACCGGCGCCGGCGTGGGCCCGACGAAGATCAGCCGGGTCATCGGCATCCTCAAGGCCTACACGACCCGTGTCGGCGCCGGACCGTTCCCGACCGAGCTGTTCGACGAGGACGGCGAGGCGCTGCGCCGCATCGGTGGCGAGAGGGGCGTCACCACCGGTCGCGACCGCCGCTGCGGCTGGTTCGACGCGGTCATCGCCCGCTACGCGACCCGCGTCAACGGCCTGACCGACTTCTTCCTCACCAAGCTGGACGTCCTCACCGGCTGGGAGCAGATCCCGGTCTGCGTGGCGTACGAGATCGACGGCAAGCGCGTCGAGGAGCTCCCGTACAGCCAGACCGACTTCCACCACGCGAAGCCGGTGTACGAGATGCTCCCGGGCTGGTCCGAGGACATCACCAAGGCGAAGACCTTCGCCGACCTGCCGAAGAACGCGCAGGCGTACGTGAAGGCGCTGGAGGACATGTCCGGCGCCCCGATCTCGGCGATCGGCGTCGGCCCCGGCCGGACCGAGACGATCGAGATCAACTCGTTCCTGTAGGCCTGCCGGGCAGGACGGATGGTGCGAGGCCCCGGACGCGAATTCGGCGTCCGGGGCCTTCGCGTCGGTCCCGCCGGGGGCGCCGGCCGGTGCGGCGGTGGGCGGTCGGATGTCCTCGCCCGAGGGTGCCCGGTCTCAACCGCCGACGTCCGCCTGACGGCGGCGGGCCGGGCCTTGCAGTGATGACCCACGAGTGAGGCCGAGGTCCGCCGGGGTACGAGCGGGCAGGGGCCTCTCCTCGCCGTGCACACGGCTGGTTAGGCTGCGTGTTCCGAATGTTCACGCCGGCGCCGAGGCGGGAGCACCGCCGAGGCCGGTTCAGGGGTGAAGACACATGGCGGATCGCCAGACGACCCAGTTGTTCGACAGCATGCGGCGGGGCATGCCGTTCGAGTTCACCACCACGATGTCGATGACGAAGCGGCTGGCGACGCTGGTGTGCGTCGCCGAGCTGTTCGGCTACCAGTACGCCGGGGCCCGGCAGGAGGTCTTCTCCATCAAGCTGGCCTTCACCCCCGACCCGAGCCCGCAGGCGCAGGCGCGTGCCGCGCAGTACTGGCCGTACGCACCCCGGGTCCCCGAGATCCCGCAGCAGGTGCTGGAACTCAACAAGAAGCGGGTTCTGTTCGACCTGAGCAGCAAAGCCGCGCTGCTGAGGCGGCTGCCGGTCATCGGGATCGCGCTCCTGCTGGCGAGCCTGCGCCCGCTCGGCTCCCTGGGCGACAGTCCTGGCCTGGTTCTCGGTTACGTGTGCTTCCTCGCCGCGCTCGCCGGCCTCGGCGTCTGGTTCAACTTCGCGCGCCACAAGAGGGCCGGCGCACACCTCGAGGCCGCGGGTTTCGTGCGCCACGAGCCCTCGCCCGGCCAGGTTTCCTACCTCCCGCCCGGCAGCCTGCCGCCCGCACAGTGGCACGAGCCGCAGCAGTACGGGCCCGGCCCGCAGCAGGGTTACGCCCAGCAGCCCTACGGCGGGTCACAGCCTCCGTACCCGGCGCCGCAGCCCCAGCAGCACCAGCCGTACGCTCAGCAGCACCAGCCGTACGCCCAGCGGCCCCCGGCCCAGCCCCCGTACGGCCACTAGTCCCCGGCCCGGCCCCGTACCCCGCAGGAGGGTCGAGGCGGGCCAGGACGCCGAGCAGGTCGCCGAGCAGGGCTCTGCCCAGAGCCGTCAGCTGAAGGCCGAGCTTCGGCCAGGAACGGCCGCGTGCGCGTGACGGAGTGGGCACCTTCGCAGAAGGCGCCCGCTCCGTACCGGAAGCCTGGTCGGGGGACTTTGCGGCGATGTGCCTCGAACTTCGAGATCAACTCGTTCCTGTAGGGCATCCGCGGGACACTGAAAACCCCCGAGGGGCAGATCCGCGGCGAGGGCCGAGCGCTTTCGCCGTGGATCCGCGTCCGGGGGTTCCTACGCGTCGGGGCCGCCGCGCCGGAAAGCCTGGCCGGCGCCGTACGGGCCAGGCTCGCGGCCGGTGCCGGGGGGCGGCCCGACAGGTGCTGTCATCCGTGTCCCTTATGCTCCCGCCATGAGCGACGGGGGGCCCGCAAGACGGGTGATCGACGGGCGGTTCGAGCTGGAGGGGCGGCTCGGCGGCGGCGGGATGGGCACGGTGTGGCGGGCACGCGACGTCGTGCTGGACCGTGCCGTCGCGCTGAAGGAGGTGCGGCCGCCGGATCCGGGGCTCGCGGAGTACGACCCGGAAGCGGCCCGCCTGTTGCGGGCGCGGGTGCTGCGGGAGGCACGTGCGCTCGCCCGCGTCGACCATCCCAACGTGGTGACCGTCCACCACGTGGTGGACGGCGGCGGCGACACCTACCCCTGGCTCGTCATGGAGCTGGTGAGCGGCGGGTCGCTCGCGGACCGGCTCGCGAACGGCCCGATGACCCCCGTCGAGGCCGCGCGCCTCGGGCGCGATGTGCTGGCCGCGCTGCGCGCCGCGCACGACGCCGGCATCCAGCACCGGGACGTGAAGCCCGCGAACGTACTGCTGCGCCCTGACGGGCGCCCGGTCCTCACCGACTTCGGGATCGCCGCGATCCGTGAGTCGACCGTCCTGACCGCGACCGGGTCCATCATCGGGACGCCCGACTACATGGCCCCTGAGCGCATCTCGGGGAACGAGGGCGGGCCCGCCGCCGACCTGTGGTCGCTGGCGATGATGCTGTACGTCGCCGTCGAGGGACACCATCCGCTGCGCCGGGGCTCGACGCTCGCCACGCTGGCCGCCGTTCTGAACGACGAGCTGCCGCCGCCGCGTCAGGCCGGTCCGCTGGCTCCGATGCTGGCCGCCGTGCTGGTCAAGGACCCGGCCGCGCGGCCCGGGCCGGAGGCGGTGGACCGGATGCTGGCCGAGGTGGCCCAGGGCCGTCCGGCGGGGCCGGTGGACGCAGGGCGCGTCGAACCCGCGGACGCGCTACCCACGTCCTACCGGCTGCCGCCTCCCGCCGCTCCCGAGCCTCAGGACCCCGTCCCGGCGCAGGCCGCGGTTGCGTCGGCGCTGCGGCAGCACGCTCCGGCGGCGGCGGAAACCGAGGCGGCCGCCCACCGTGCGGCGCGGTGGACCCGGCTGGGCCTCCGGGGCGCGGTCGGCTCGTCGATCGCGGTGACGCTGCTGGGCGGCGTACTGGTGTGGTCCCTGCTGCCGGACGGCGGCGACGGCGGGGAGGCGGGGGCCAAGCCGTCGGGGCCGTCCGTCACCGGCGTACGGACCCCGGCGCCGACCACTCCGAGTCCCACGCCGTCACAGAGCGCCGAGCAGGTCGACCTGCTGACGCCCGCCGGTGTCCGCATGGCGGTCGCGGACATCAAGGCGAAGACGGGCACGGCCCGGGTCGGAAGCCTCACCGTGTACCCGGAGCACGTGTCGGCCGACGTGATGGTCGACGGAGACGACAGGCGGTACGACAGCTGGACCTACCGCGTCGGGCAAGGTGCGGAGAAGGGCATCATCAGCGGCACCCTCTCCGGCGGCTATCGCCCGTTCAGCCTGGACGAATTCGACTGGGACGTGCTCCCCGCCCTGTTCGAGCGGGCCCGCAAGGATGTGAACGTCAAGGACCCGACCACCCGCTATCTCGTGGCCCGGGTGCCGAGCGAAACGTTCGGCACTCCGCTCGGACTGGGCATCTACCTGTCCGACGAATACGGCGCGGGCGGGCACCTGGACGCCGACCTCAAGGGCAAGGTCACGCGGGTGTACCCGTACGAGGGGTGAGCCCGTCCACGGCTCACCTGCGGAAGTACTCCGCCGGTTCGCCATCAGCGCTCATCCCGTACATGAGGAGGCGCTCCTTGCCCTCGAAGCGGTCGGCGCGCAGGTTCTGCGCCGATTCCGACGGGGTGCACTCGGGGTCGGAACCCGCTTCCAGCTGCGGCGGCCCGAGGACGACCAGGTCGCCGACGCCGCCGAGCACGGCGGTGCTCTCGCAGTGCACCAGGTCGCCGGTTTCCTCGCCGGTCTCGTCGTCGGTGCGTGGATAGTTCTCGCTGAACCGTACGAGCGGCGCGCCGACCGGCCCCTGGGTGACCGTCATCTCGAAGGTGCGGGACTCCTCGTAGTCCGGCGGGGCGTCCAGCACGTCGAACTTCTGCTGCCAGTGACCGACGAAGGCGGCCGGCACGGCCTTGGGACCGATCTTCGACCGGTGGAACGTGGCGCTGACGTCCCCCGACGTCCACTCCAGCACCTCGGGCGACCGTACGGTCAGGGTCTGGTGCGCCGCCGGGGTGCAGCGCTTCTCGGGCACGCTGGTGGTGACGTCGCTCTCGCCGAACACGATCCGGTCGGCGTCCGCGGAGACGAGCGTGGACCGTCCCATGCACAACCGCTCGCCGGTGACGTGCACGTACACGCCGGTCTTCTCGCCGGCCCGGCCCTGGGTGATCTCGATACGCCCGGTCTCGTACGGCGCGTCGGCACTTCCCCTCAGGACGCCCTCCCACGCGCCCAGGAAGTCGTCGGGAACGATGCCGGCGGAGTCGCCCGAGCTACCGGTGCCGCCGGCCGACGCGACGGGGGTGCCGGTCGCTCCCGCGCCGCCCGCCCCGTCGTCCGTCCCCCCGCGGTCCTTCCATTGCATCGCGGCGAACGTGCCGGCGACGGCGAGAACGGCGACCGCGGCCGCGGCGACCAGCGGGGTACGCCGCCGCCTGCGCGGCGCGGCCGGCACGGTCACCGGCGTCGGGGGTGTCGAATCCCCGTCCGCGTCGAGCAGTCGGGCCGCGTGCCGCCCCAGCCCGGCCAACAGGCCGGCGGGAAGCCACGGTTCGTCCGGAAGGGACACGCTCGCCAGCTGCGCGGCCGTCGGCCGGGCTGCCGGGTCCTTGTTCAGGCAGCCCCGTACGAGCGGTTCCAGCTCGGGCGCGAGCCCGGCGAGGTCCGGCTCCTCGTGGGCGATGCGGAACAGCACGGCGTGCACCCCGCTGTCCGCGGACCCGAACGGCGGGCGCCCGGTGGCCGCGTACGCCAGCACGGCGCCCAGACAGAACACGTCCGACGCGGGCGTGAGCCGCTCGCCCCGCACCTGCTCGGGCGACATGAAACCGGGTGATCCGACGACCGCGCCGGTCGTCGTCAGCCCGCCGTCGGTGACGGTGTCCACGGCGCGTGCGATGCCGAAGTCGATGATCCTGGGGCCGTCGACGGTGAGCAGGATGTTGGAGGGCTTCAGATCCCGGTGGAGCAGCCCGGCGGCGTGGATGTGCCCGAGCGCGTCGGCCAGTCCGGCGGCCAGGGCGCGTACGGAGTTCGCCGGCAACGGCCCGTACTGATCGACGACGACGCTCCTCAGCGACGGCCCGGCCACATATCCGATGGCCACCCAGGGGGACTCCGCCGCGGTGTCCGAGGCGATGACGGGGGTGGTCCCGGCCCCTCCGACCCGCTCCAGCGCCTCGACCTCACGCGCGAACCGGCGCCGGAACTCGTCCTGCGCGGCGAGCTCCGCCCGCACGAGTTTGACGGCCACGGTGCGGCCGCCGGCGGAGCGGGCGAGGTAGACCCGGCCCATCCCGCCGACTCCGAGCCGTCCGAGCAGCCGGAACGGGCCGATCTGGGTGGGTTCTTCGGGTAGCAGGGCATCCACGCCCGGATCTTCCCACAATGCGGCGCACGCGGCCCGTGCCATGGTCACCTCCTCTGACCGGGCAGGAGCTTGAGACGGCCGACGGCCTGGGCCGGGGCCGGCTGTCCGGGACATGTCCCGGACAGCCACAGGCGGGACGGCTCCGCCCGTCCGCTCCTACGGTCCATCGCCATGGACACCACACGGAGAACGATTCTGCGGGGCATGGCAGCGGCACCGGTGGCCGCCACCGTCGGCGGCCTGCTGCTGCCGCAGGGCGCCGAGGCGGCGGAAGCAGCCGGTCCGATGCCGCTCGACCTGCGTATGCGCACCCGCGCCAACGGATCGGGCACCAGCTACCCGGACGTGATCAAGAGACTCCTCCTCATCGCGGACAGCGCACGTCCCGAGGAGCGCCTCGGACTGGGCAGGGCATCGCTCGACGACATCGTGGCCGACACCGACAGGGAGGGCCGTCCCGCGCGGCCGGACTGGCCGGGGGCGAGCCTGCCCCGGCTGCGCACCTCGTTCCAGTGGCAGGGCGCGGGCGAACGGAACAGCATCGCCAACGACTTCAAGACCAGGTACTGGGTACCACGCGCTCCGCTGCAAGTACGTCCTGCCGCAGAGCCGCGCCTACGACCATGTGGCGCCGAACCTGGTAGAGGCGCAGCAGCGCTACTCACAAGTGGCGGTGGACGTCACCACCGCTCCGCACTCCCTCGTGGTGAGTGAGTTCAGGCGTCCGCTCGAGACGTCCTCGCGCGTGGTCCGCTGGAACCTGGACCCGACCACGGGCGCGCCGGCTCCCGCCGGACCGGGCGGACGGATCAGGTCGGTCGCCCGTGAACGGATCCGGCACGGCGGTCAGGTGCAGGGCGCCGTGAGCGTCTTCGGCACCTACTACCTGTCCGCGAGTGACGGGCCGAATCGCTACGGGACCGTCCGGACCTGGCGGAAGCAGGCCGTCGGTGACCCGCCGGCCGCCTTCGCCTGGCACCAGGCCGAAGGACCGGAGGACCTGAGCCACGACGCCCGGGCCGGTGTCCTGTGGTCGGTCAACGAGTACGAGAGCAACCGCTACGTGTACTCGATGACCCTGTAGCGGCGCCCGCTGAACGGTCCGGTACCGCGGCACGTACTGAGGACGGGGGCCTCGGCGTCCGGGGCCCCATGGCACTGGCGAAGCCGTTCGTTACGACCTTGGGGCCGCGCATGATGCACGCACGACGGAGGGGCGTACGACGGAAACTTCAGCGGGCCGTGCGGCTGGCCGCCGTGGTCGGGCTGTTCAGCGGCGGGCTGATGGTCTCCGGTGCCATGGCGGGCGAGCCGCCCGCCTCCGGACCGCCGCCCGCCGGTGAGCCACGGGCCGCCGACGACCCCGCCGCCGAACTGGTGTCGCGCCTCGGCCCGGCCCGTACCGCGGGCAGCTGGACGGGCCCTGACGGTAGGACGGTCGTCGCCGTCACCGACCAGGAGGCCGCGGAGGAGGTACGGCGGGCCGGCGCGGAGGCCAAAGTGGTGCGCCACAGCCTGGAGCGGCTCCGTTCGGCCACCGAGACGCTGCGCTCCGCGCCGCGGGTGCCCGGTACCGCGTGGGCCGTCGACTACGCGGCCAACAGCATCACCGTGCGTGCGGACAGCACCGTCTCCGCCGGCGACTGGTCGGCCATGTCCGGCCTCGCGGAGGAGATCGGCGGCTTCGTCCGCATGGAGCGCACCACGGGGACCTTCACCACCAGGGTCAACGGCGGCACCGCGGTCTTCGGGGACCAGCGGAGGTGCACCGCCGGGTTCAACGTCACCAACGGCCAGGACATCTTCATCCTGACGGCGGGACACTGCGGACCGGAGGACTCCACCTGGTTCCGCGACCGTCAGGGCGACGAACTCGTCGGCACCACCACGGCCGCCAGCTTCCCCGGCGACGACTACTCCCTGGTGCGCTACGAGGACGTCGACGTCCTGGACCGCACCAACGTCGTGGACATCGGCGGCGGCAGGGGCGTCCAGATCGTCGGGGCCGGTGAACCGGCCGTCGGGCAGCGGGTGTTCCGCAGCGGCAGCACCACCGGATTCCGCTCCGGCGAGGTGACCGCCGTCAACGCGACGGTGAACTACCCCGAGGGCACGGTGACCGGACTGATCGAGACCACGGTCTGCGCCGAGCCGGGGGACAGCGGCGGGCCGCTGTTCTCCGAGGGCCTCGCGCTCGGCGTGACCTCGGGGGGCGACGGGGACTGCACCACGGGCGGCACGACCTACTTCCAGCCGGTGACCACCGCCATGGAGGAGCTCGGCGTGGACCTGACGGGCGGCCCGCCCGCCCCCGGCGGGGCGAACAACGAGGCGGAGGGCGGCGCCCCGCCCGTACCCGCGCCGCCGACACGGTCCGTGGAGGGCCTCGGATCGCGGGCGGTCAGCTCGATCGTCGACTTCGGCAACCCGGCCCTGGGTGCGGGTCTGATCGGCCTCAGCCTGACCGGACTGCTGGGTGCGCGGTGGCTCGTGTCGGCCCAGGAGCGCAGGGAGTACCGCAACTTCCACAGCGCGAGCTGGGGCTGACCCCGGCCGCTGCCGGGCCCGGCGCAGGACCGTGCCGTAGCCCTTCTCGGCCGTCCTCGTGCCCGGCTCAGCCCGTCTTGGTGTAGGTGAGCGGCTCTCCGGTCGAGCCGACGAGCTCACGGATGATGGTGACGTCGTTGGTCATGTTCAACCGGCTCCACTGGCCCGGGGCGCACGAGACGCGGTCGCCGAACGTGACGGCGGTGGGCGCGAGTTCGAGCGGTGGTCCCGGGGCGCGGAGGGTGGCCGACCAGCGGCAGTCGTAGTTGGGGCCCGTTCCGCTCAGGGTCATGACCTGTTCGCCCGTCACGCCCTGGATGATCGTCATGACCCGGGTGTTGGTGCCGTCCGCCGTCTCGAACGACGCCCGCCAGGTGCCGACGTACTCCTGTGGCACGTCGCCCGCCGTCTGGGCGGTCGGGGGCGTGCCGGTCGGTGCGGGAGTGCCCGAGGAGGCGGGGGGAGAGGTGGGGGCCGAGGACGTGGAGGAGGGCTTCGGGTCCGCGGTCGTCCGCTTGCCCTCGTCCTTGGACATGAAGGCGTACACCGAGCCGCCCGCGCCGAGGGCGACGACCAGCGCCACGGCGATCAGGGCCGGCGTCCCGCCACGGGAACCGCGCCGTGGCGCCGGAGCCGGGGCATGGGGCCCGGGCGGGTACGGGGCCGGGTGGTACGGAGCGGGTCGGTACGGCTGCGGATAGCCGTACGTCGGTCCGGGCGGGGTGGGCGGCGCCGCGGCCGGCATCGGCGCCGGAGCGGGCGGGGGTGTCGGTATCGCGCGAGGAGGCGCCGTCATCGTCGGCGGCTGCGCCGGCGCCTGCGGCTGCTCCGCGTCCAGCAACCGGACCGCGTGACGGCCGAGTTGGGCGATGAGAGCCCCCGGCAGCCACGGCTCGCCGTCCGCGTCGGCGGCCGTCCGGCGGAGGACCTCCTCCACGGTCGGCCGTTCCTCCGCGTCCTTGCGCAGACAGTCGCGGATCAGGTCGAGCAGAGCCTCGGGGACCCCGGACAGGTCCGGCTCCTCCGTCGCGATGCGGAACATCTGCGCGTGGCTGCCGCTCTCGGCGGAGCCGAACGGGAGCCGGCCCGTCGCCGCGTAGGCGAGTACGGACCCGAGACAGAAGATGTCGCACGCCGGAGCGATCCGGTCGCCGCGCACCTGCTCGGGCGACATGAACCCGGGCGAACCGACGAGCGCGCCGGTGCGGGTGAGGCCACCGTCGGCGACCGTCTCCAGCGCGCGGGCGATGCCGAAGTCGATGACACGCGGCCCGTCGATGGTGAGCAGGATGTTCGACGGCTTGAGGTCGCGGTGGATCAGGCCGGCCGTGTGGATGTCCGTCAGCGCGTGCGCCAGGCCGGAGGCCAGCAGACGGACGCTGCGCTCCGGCAGCGGTCCGTGCTCGCCGGAGACCACGGTGTGCAGCGCGGGCCCGGCGATGTAACCGGTGGCCACCCAGGGGACCGGAGCCTCGGTGTCCGCGTCGAGGACGGGCGCCGTCCACTTCCCGCCGACGCGCAGGGCCGCCCGGACCTCGAGCCGGAAGCGGTTACGGAACTCCTCCTGCTCCGCGAGCTCCTGCCGCACGAGCTTCACCGCGACGGTGCGTCCCCGGTCGGAGCGGGCGAGATACACCGTGCCCATGCCGCCCGCGCCGAGCCGGGTCAGGATCCGGTACTCGCCGATGTGATGTGGATCCCCTGGTGCCAGCTGCTCCATCGCCGCGCGGCCTTTCCCCCGTACCGAAATGCTCGACGGACCGAGGATAGTGGGCCCGCCGGGGGCCACACAGGCCAGCGGTCCGCGCGGAATGCCGCCGGGGCCCTCGGTCAGGGGCCCGGGCCGAGGGCCCGACCCGGCACTGGCGCCGACCCGGCACCAAGCTCCTGGCGCCGACCCGGCACCAAGCTCCTGGCCCCGACCCGGCACCAAGCTCCAGGTACCGAGCTTCCGGCACCGGGCTCCTGAGTCCAGGCCCTGGGACGAGGCTTCCGGCATCAGGTCTCCGGCATCACGCTTCCGGGCCGGGCGGGAGGACGGCCGCGCCGCCGGCCATGTCCTCGGCATCGATGGTGTCCATCGCCCGCGACAACTGCTCCAGCACCCGCACGGTCTCCGCGAACTCCTTCGGTCCGAGGGCGTCCAGCAGCCGGTCCGCGAGCCGTGCGTGGCCGGGGTCGATCTGCTTGACGGCGGCCCGGCCCTCCTCCGTCGCGTGCAGCAGCTTCGCGCGCCGGTGGGCCGGGTTGGGCCGGTACTCGGCCAGCCCCTGCTCGGCGAGCACGTCGGCGATGCGCTGCACGCTCTGCCGGGTGATGCCCATCGTGCGGGCGATCCCGGCCACGGACCGCGGCTCGCGCACCACGGCGCCGAGGACCTGCCAGCGGGCCGCCGTCAGCCCCGCGTCCCTGGCGATGCGGTCGGAGACGGTGATGAACTGTCCGTTCAGCCGGAAGACGCCGAGGGCCGTGCGGGTCAGCAGTTCCTGGGGATGGTGGGCCGGCCTCATGCGTTCAGGACCTCGAAGGCCGCCGGGTCGGAGTCGTGGAACAGCCGGTACCAGGCGTCCAGCTTCTCCCCCTCGTACACGCCGAGGCGTGCGAAGACCTCGCGGGCGAAGGCGACGGGCTCGGTGGGGCCGGCGGTGATCAGGTCGCCGTCGGTGACGGCGTCCGTGTCGACGTAGTGGTCGCCGCCCTTGTAGCCCGTGGCCGCCAGATAGAACGAGACGGCGCTGGTGTGGGTGCGGTCGTCGAGCAGGCCCTCGCGCGCGAGCCCTGCGGTCGCGCCGCAGATCGCCGCGACGGGGACGCCCGCGTCGAGGAACGTGCGGGCCTTGGCGGCGAAGGGTGAGAGGACGTCGCCGGTGTCCCACAGGGTCGCTCCGGTGAGGATCAGCAGCTCACTGTCCGCCGGGTCGAGGTCCGCGAGCGCCAGATCGGGCTGGATCCGGACGCCGCCCATGGTGGTGACGGGGTGTGTGGTGAGGCCGACCGTCTTCACGGTGAAGCCGTTCTGGGTGAGATGGGCGGTGGTGTGCCCCGTCTCCCAGTCGGCGTAGGTGTCGTAGACGGCCAGATGAACGGTCCCGCGGGTCATGGTGCCCTCCTTGACGCGTGTCCTGCTCCTCCGTGTATGACAGCAGCCTGTCATGACGACAGTATGCTGTCAATCATGATGGTGCCCGGAAGGGGCGACACCCTGCCCAGATAAGCGGCCGGGTCCATACAAGGTGGCCATGTCGGCCCCGACCGGCGGTTCCTTACGCTGAGCCGCATGACCCCTCATGCCGACCCGCAGACCGGAGCTGCCGTCAAGGCAGCCGACCGCGCCCATGTGTTCCATTCCTGGTCCGCCCAGGGCCTGATCGACCCGCTCGCCGTCGCCGGCGCTGAGGGGTCCTACTTCTGGGACTACGACGGCAACCGCTACCTCGACTTCACCAGCGGCCTCGTCTACACCAACATCGGTTACCAGCACCCCAAGGTCGTCGCGGCGATCCAGGAACAGGCCGGCAAGCTCGCCACCTTCGCGCCCGCGTTCGCCGTGGAGGCGCGCTCGGAGGCGGCCCGGCTGATCGCCGAGCGCACCCCCGGCGACCTGGACAAGATCTTCTTCACCAACGGCGGCGCGGAGGCCGTCGAGAACGCGATCCGGATGGCCCGTCTGCACACGGGCCGGCCGAAGGTGCTCTCCGCCTACCGCTCGTACCACGGCGGCACGGCCACGGCGGTCAACATCACCGGCGACCCGCGCCGCTGGGCCAGCGACAACGGCACGGCGGGCGTCGTCCACTTCTGGGCGCCGTTCCTGTACCGGTCCCCCTTCTACTCCTCGACGGAGGCGGAGGAGTGCGCCCGCGCCCTCACGCACCTGGAGGACACCATCGCCTTCGAGGGCCCGCAGACGATCGCGGCGATCATCCTCGAGACGATCCCGGGCACGGCCGGCATCATGACGCCGCCGCCCGGCTATCTCGCGGGCGTCCGCGAGATCTGCGACCGGTACGGCATCGTGTTCGTCCTCGACGAGGTCATGGCGGGCTTCGGACGCACGGGCGCCTGGTTCGCCGCGGACCACTTCGATGTGGTTCCGGACCTGATCACCTTCGCCAAGGGGGTCAACTCGGGATACGTGCCGCTCGGCGGTGTCGCGATCTCCGCCGAGATCGCCGCGACCTTCGACAAGCGCCCCTACCCCGGCGGACTCACCTACTCCGGCCACCCGCTGGCGTGCGCGGCGGCCGTCGCCACCATCCAGGTCATGGCGGACGAGAAGGTCGTCGAGAACGCGGCGGCCATCGGAGAGACCGTGCTCGGGCCGGGACTGCGCGAGCTCGCCGAGCGCCACCCCTCGGTGGGCGAGGTGCGCGGCCTGGGCGTCTTCTGGGCCCTCGAACTGGTCCGCGATCGCGAGACCCGTGAGCCGCTGGTGCCCTACAACGCGTCCGGCGAGGCGAACGCGGCGATGGCGGCGTTCGGCGCGGCCTGCAAGAAGAACGGCCTGTGGCCCTTCATCAACATGAACCGCACGCACGCCGTCCCCGCGTGCAACGTGAGTGAGGCCGAGGCGAAGGATGGCCTGGCCGCGCTGGACGCGGCGCTGTCGGTCGCCGACGACTGGACGGCCTGAGGTCCCGCCCAGGCGTCCCTCCGGCCGGTGGGACGCTCTGCGGTCCCGCCCGGCGTCCCACCGGCAGGTCACGGCCGGCCGGACGGACGCCGCGGCGGTCTCCCGCCCGGCACAGGCACGCCGGCGTGCCACGGTCCACAGGAGGGGCGGTGGCGCGTGCTCCGGCTCGCGCCGCACAGGCCACGCGCCCCTCCGGCCGGGACCGGCCGGCCCTCATGTCCCCGGTTCGACCTCGAGGAACCTCCGCTTCTTGGGGCCCCGGTACAGCAGCCCCTCCCAGCCCAGTCGCGCCAGCACCTCGGCACAGGCCTTGAGCCGGTCCTCCTCCTCATGGACGGCCCCGCTGCCCGGCGGGCCGAGCCACTCGACGTACACCGTGTGCGGGCGCTCGCCGGGCCGGACGCGGTAGCCCGTGGCCGTGCGCCGCTCGTCGTGGACGGCGGAGGGCGGGAAGCCGGAGGCCTCCAGCGCGAGCGCCACCGCGCGGACCGTCCGGATCAGCTCCCACGGCGCGGGCACGGCCTCGCCGCCCGTGGTGTTCGTCACCCGCCGGATCTGGAGCAGCCCCTCGAAAGCCGTCCGCACCTCAGCGGTCCTTCCCGGTCCTGACACCGGCGGGCCGTCGCCGGTGGCCGCCTCGAACATCTCGCGCACCCGGACCTCGCCTCCCCTCCCGCTCCGGACCGTACGCCGCCCGCGTACCGGCCGTATCACCCCTGGCCTATCGTGTCCGGGACCGAAGGCGAAGGAGAAGCCCACGATGCCCGGCTACGGCAGCGGCGGCGGTGGCGGGAGCGGCCACCCGAGTGCCGTCACCCGCAACACCTTGCGGCAACAGATCGCCGACGCGCTGCGTGACGAGGTGCTCGCGGGGCGGATGCAGCCGGGGCAGGAGTTCACCGTCAAGGAGATCGCCGACCAGTACGGCGTCTCGGCGACCCCCGTGCGCGAGGCCCTCGTCGATCTGTCCGCCCAAGGCCTCCTCGATTCGGACCAGCACCGCGGTTTCAAGGTGCACCAGTTCAGCTTCGACGACTTCCGGACCATGGTCGAGACCCGGTCGCTGATCGTGGACGCGATCTTCGGCCATGTCACACGGAGCAGGCCCTCGCCGCCGGCTCCGCAGGCCCTGCTGTCCGTACGGCGCCGGGCGGAGGAGGCCGCGCGCGCGGCCCGCTCCGGCGACCTGGACATCCTCATCGGCTACGACCTGCGCTTCTGGCGTGAGCTCGGCGCGCTCGTCGCCAACCGCTACCTCTGCGACTTCCTGCACCGGCTGCGGGTGCAGGCCTGGGTGTTCTCCGTACCGTTCATGCGCCTGGACGCGGAGCTGCCCGACCGGCTCTGGGGCGGCCACCAGGGCATCGTCGACGCCGTGACCCGCGGCGACGCGGCCGGTGTCCGCGCCGAGATCCGGGCCTACGACGACCACGCGCTGGCCTGGGCGGAGCGCATGGAGCAACGGGAGAGGCAGTCGCGGCGCGAGGGATGAGCGTCCCGATCCCCGAAGCCGTACGGAAACTGCCGGGCCGGCCGGGGAAAGGACGGCCGGGGTGTGGGTATGGGTCGTGGGAGAGGAGTGACAAGGGGGTACCGGAACGTACCGAACCGTGTCGAACGGCACCCTTCGCGCGCCGCACCGGCGGCACTACGCTGTCCCGACCATCGTCGTCCTTCACGCTTTCTCCACCTGGAGCCGCCGTCCCCGCGTCCCCCGTCCAGGACCCTCGACCGCACCAACCGTGCCCGAACTGCTGAGAGCGAGCCCTCCCTTGGCCTGTGACCTGTGGCTGGTCCCCCTTGTCGACGTGCTGTGCCACAGCCCCGACAACCCCTTCGCCGAAGAGATCGCCGCCTACGACAAGGCGCTGACCGGCGCGGGCCTGCCGACGGTGCCCGTCTTCGCCTACATGCCGGGCCTGTCCGGCGATGTCGCGCCGGTCGCCGGCTTCGACTACGACGCGCTGCACTTCCTGCGGCGTGCGTATCTGCTGCAGCTGTGCGGGCTGGCGGTGACCCCGGTCGACGAACTGGGCGGCGACTACGAGCAGTTGCTGGAGATGTTCGAGACGACGGCGCAGCAGTCCCATCTGGTGTGGCATTACGACCACGCCGGCGCCTATGTCCCCGTCGACTTCGCCGACCCGCTCTTCAACGACGAACTCCTCGAGGGCGGCGGCCCGTTGGGCTCCACCCAGGGCCTGTTGCGTGAGCTGGAGTATGTGGCCCCGTCCATCGGTATCGACCCGGCGAACCCGCCGGCCGCGCCGGAGCCGCCGGAGCGCCCCACGGCACTGGAGGAGCCTGCGGGGCCGATCCCGTACGACGAGAGCCCGTTCGCCCGCGAACGGCATGTGTGGCTGGGGCTCCACGCGGCGGCGACGCGGAGTCTCGGGCAGGGGTCGATGATCATCTTCAGCTGAGGGGCCGCCCGCGGCTGAGTGGCCGTCCGCGCCCCGGACGGTCAGGACACCGGACAGGTGCCCGACGACCGTCGGGCACCTCGTTCCGGCAGGGCGGCGGCACCCGTCGGACCGGTGTGCCGCCACCCGCAGGGCAGAGGACGCCGGTGAGTCCGCGTGTCAGCGCGGCGGCTCCGGAGGACGCTGTCGCGGCATGTTCGGGCGGGAGACAGGGGGAAGCGGGAAGCGGCCCTGGATGACGCCGGGGGCCGGATGGGTGTCCGTCGCCGTGCGCGGCGGCGCGGAGTGCAGCCGCAGCGGGGCAGGCCCGGGCCGGAAGTCCGTCATCCAGTCAGCGGTCTCCGAGCGGACCAGGTCGGAGACGTCCTCGGAGAAGCGGCGCAGCACGCCGAGGCAGCGCTCCGCGGCCTCGCTCGCCGTGCCCTCGGCCGGACCCAGCACCTCACGCACGCTCTCCGACGCCCAGTCGTACTGCAGCGCCTGGAGCCGGCGCTGCACCGCCTGCGCGGTGGCCACGTTCCGCATCCAGCCGGCTGTCAGGCCGAAGTACCGGTCACAGGCCAGGCAGGCCGCCGCTACGAGCAACGACAGGTAGCCCCAGGGTGCGGCCCGGCCAAGTGCGCCCGCGAGGTCGAGCAGCGGCAGGGCGGCTCCGGCGACGGCGCCGAGTGCTGTGCCGAGGCGCAGCAGCCGCGCGGCCCGGCGCTTGCGCACCCGGTCGGAGAGATACCAGTCCACGGTGCGCAGCGCGTCCGCCTCGACCCAGCGGTAGAGCTCGTCGAGGCGGGCCGCGGGCTCGCCCCAGTCCCCGAGGGGGAACGGCCGCCCTGTGAGGTCACCCAGCGGCACCTCGCCGCCCTCCCCGCGGGCCGGCCCACCGGGCTGCATCTCCGGCTGGCTCACCGGTGCACTCCTCTGCGCTCTGCTGACGACCAGGACTGACGACCAGGACTGACTATCAGGTCCGAAAAGGTGCTGAAAAGGTGCTGACGCTACACCGCGTGACGTACGTGGCGCGCATGCGTCCCGATGCGGCGCAGCCCCTTCATACCGCCGAATGGAGGGCTGTGGGCCCCCGATCGCCGGATTGCCGCCCACACGGGGCTCCTGGGCAGCTGGAGGACGTCCCGAAAGGCCTCCGCCGCTCACTCGAAAGAGTTGCCGGAAGCGGGTAGGGCGGCCTGCTGGGTGAGCACGTAGGCTCAGGTGTACCGAAACGTACGGAGCGTCCGGACGTACGGGATTCCCAGTCGTCGATGCAGCCAGGAGTGACCGTGATCCCCGGTGGTGGCCAGCCGAACATGCAGCAGCTGCTCCAGCAGGCCCAGAAGATGCAGCAGGATCTGGCGAAGGCCCAGGAAGAGCTCGCGCAGACCGAGGTCGAGGGTCAGGCCGGCGGCGGGCTCGTGAAGGCGACCGTCACGGGCTCCGGTGAACTCCGCGGTCTGGTCATCGACCCCAAGGCCGTGGACCCGGAGGACACCGAGACCCTGGCCGACCTCGTCGTGGCCGCCGTCCAGGCCGCCAACGAGAACGCGCAGCAGCTTCAGCAGGACAAGCTCGGACCGCTCGCCCAGGGCCTGGGCGGCATGCCGGGCATGCCTTTCTGAGACGTCCGGAGATACGTCTCCCCTACCTCTCGGTCACCAACTACCGTAAGCAGCAAGCACTCCAAGGAGAGGCGTTCCGTTGTACGAAGGCGTGGTTCAGGACCTCATCGACGAACTGGGCAGGCTGCCCGGCGTCGGTCCCAAGAGCGCGCAGCGGATCGCCTTCCACATCCTCCAGACGGAGCCGGCTGACGTGCGCCGACTGGCGCACGCCCTCCTCGAAGTCAAGGACAAGGTCCGCTTCTGCGCGGTCTGCGGGAACGTGGCCCAGCAGGAGCAGTGCAACATCTGCCGCGACCCGCGTCGCGACCCCTCGGTGATCTGTGTCGTCGAGGAGCCGAAGGACGTCGTCGCCATCGAACGCACGCGTGAGTTCCGAGGGCGTTACCACGTCCTGGGCGGGGCCATCAGCCCCATCGAGGGTGTCGGCCCCGACGACCTGCGGATCCGCGAGCTGCTGGCCCGGCTCGCGGACGGCACGGTCACCGAGCTGATCCTGGCCACGGACCCCAATCTGGAGGGCGAGGCCACCGCCACGTACCTCGCCAGAATGATCAAACCGATGGGTTTGAAGGTCACGAGGCTGGCCAGTGGACTCCCTGTCGGGGGAGACTTGGAATACGCCGACGAGGTCACGCTCGGGCGTGCCTTCGAGGGGAGACGACTGCTCGATGTCTGACGCCATGCTGCACGCCGTTGACCAGAATCCGGACGACTTCGCGGTTCAGATCGCCGACTCGATCGAGTCCTTCATCGTCGCCACGACAGAGGTGGCGAAGGGCGACGAACCGGACAGCGCGGTGCCGTTCCTGCTGCTCGAGGTCTCCCAGCTGCTGCTGACCGGCGGCCGCCTCGGTGCCCATGAGGACATCGTCCCGGACGAGCGGTACGAACCGGACACCGGCCCGGACGCCGACGTCGACGACCTGCGCATGCGCTTCGCGGCGATGCTCGACCCGGTGGACGTCTTCTCGGAGGTCTTCGACCCCTACGAGCCGCGCAAGGCGCCGGTCCCGTCGCGGATCTCCGACAGCCTCGCCGACATCGTCATGGACCTGCGCCACGGGCTGGCCCACTACCGGGCGGGCCGCACCTCGGAGGCCCTGTGGTGGTGGCAGTTCTCGTACTTCTCCAACTGGGGGCCGACCGCCTCCGCGACGCTGCGGGCCCTCCAGTCCCTGGTCGCACACGTCCGGCTCGACCAGCCGCTCGCCGAGCTCGACGGCCTCGACACCGACGAGGACCTGACGGAGGAGGCGCTGGCCGAGGAGGCGGGCCGCGTCATGGTCGAGGAGATCCTCGGCCCGCCGGAGCTGCGCCGGGCCCACTGACCGGCCCGCGTCCGGTCCTCCGTCGGCCCGGGCGGCCGTATCCCGCGCCCCGGCGTGTGAGCCGGCCCACACCTCCGCGTAGCTCCCCGCCCCTTGGGCAGTAGCCAGTCCGAACGGCCGCGGGCGCCCCTCCGGAACTTCCGGATGATCACCTGTTGAGCGGGACATCTCACCATGTGACATCACAGGGGCGATCCGCGGCCGCTCGATAGACTGAGCCGACCGCAGTAGTGACTGCACAAGACCGAACGAGGAGCGCACGTGGGCCTTGTCGTGCAGAAGTACGGAGGCTCCTCCGTAGCCGATGCCGAAGGCATCAAGCGGGTCGCCAAGCGAATCGTCGATGCCAAGAAGAACGGCCACCAGGTGGTCGTCGTGGTGTCGGCGATGGGTGACACGACGGACGAGCTGATCGATCTCGCCGAGCAGGTATCCCCGATCCCTGCCGGGCGTGAGTTCGACATGCTGCTGACCGCAGGAGAGCGGATCTCCATGGCCCTGCTGGCCATGGCGATCAAAAACCTGGGCCACGAGGCCCAGTCGTTCACCGGCAGCCAGGCCGGCGTCATCACCGACTCGGTCCACAACAAAGCGCGCATCATCGATGTGACGCCGGGCCGGATCCGCACGGCGCTCGACGAGGGCAACATCGCCATCGTCGCCGGCTTCCAGGGTGTGTCCCAGGACAAGAAGGACATCACCACGCTCGGCCGGGGCGGGTCGGACACGACCGCCGTCGCCCTCGCCGCCGCGCTGGACGCCGAGGTCTGCGAGATCTACACCGACGTCGACGGTGTCTTCACCGCCGACCCGCGGGTCGTGAAGAAGGCCCGGAAGATCGACTGGATCTCCTCCGAGGACATGCTGGAGCTCGCCGCCTCCGGCTCCAAGGTGCTCCTGCACCGGTGCGTCGAGTACGCACGCCGATACAACATCCCGATCCACGTCCGCTCGTCCTTCTCGGGACTGCGGGGCACCTGGGTCAGCAACGAACCGCAAGGGGATCAGAAGGTGGAGCACGCCATCATCTCCGGAGTCGCCCACGACGTCTCCGAGGCGAAGATCACGGTCGTCGGGGTGCCGGACAAGCCGGGCGAGGCCGCGGCCATCTTCCGCACGATCGCGGACGCCGAGATCAACATCGACATGGTCGTCCAGAACGTCTCCGCGGCCACCACCGCGCTGACGGACATCTCCTTCACCCTCCCCAAGACGGACGGCCGCAAGGCAATGGACGCCCTGGAGAAGGCGAAGAGCTCGATCGGCTTCGACTCGCTGCGCTACGACGACCAGATCGGCAAGATCTCCCTGGTCGGCGCCGGTATGAAGACCAACCCGGGCGTCACCGCCTCGTTCTTCGAGGCGCTGTCGGACGCGGGCGTGAACATCGAGCTGATCTCGACCTCCGAGATCCGCATCTCGGTGGTAACCCGCGCCGACGACGTCAACGAGGGCCTCCGCGCCGTGCACAGCGCCTTCGGGCTCGACTCCGACTCCGACGAGGCGGTCGTCTACGGCGGCACCGGGCGATGAACCGCAAGCCGGCGCTCGCGGTCGTCGGTGCGACCGGAGCAGTCGGCGCGGTGATGCTCGAGATCCTTTCCCAGCACGCGGACGTCTGGGGCGAGATCCGGCTCGCCGCCTCCCCGCGCTCGGCCGGCCGCAAGCTGGCCGTGCGCGGGGAGCAGTGCGAGGTCCTGGCGCTCGAGGAGAGCGTCTTCGACGGCATCGACGTCGCGCTCTTCCTGGTGCCGGGCGAGGTGTCGGAGCGCTGGGCGCCCGTCGCCGTCGCCAAGGGCGCGGTCGTCGTGGACGCGTCGCCGGCCTTCCGGGCCGACCCGGACGTCCCCCTGGTCGTTCCCGAGGTCAACCCGCACGCCGTAAGGGTGCGCCCGCGTGGCATCGTCGCCGGCCCGCACGACACCACGCTCGCCATGATCCCGGCCGTCGGCGCGCTGCACGCCGAGTTCGGGCTGCGGGAACTGGTCGTCTCGTCCTACCAGGCCGTCAGCGGCGCCGGACGTGACGCTGTGGCCGCCCTGCGCAAGCAACTGTCCATGGTCGCCGGCACGGAACTGGGCACCGGACCCGGAGACGTACGGCGGGCGGTGGGCGACGACCTCGGGCCGTTCCCGGCGCCGCTCGCCCTCAACGTGGTCCCCTGGACGGGGACCCTCGCCGACGACGGCTGGTCCTCGGAAGAGCTCGGGTTGCGGGCGGAGACCCGCAAGATCCTCGATCTGCCGGGGCTGAAGGTCGCGGCCACCTGCGTACGCGTGCCGGTACTCACCACCCACTCGCTGTCGGTGCACGCGCGCTTCGAGAACGAGATCACCGTGGAGCGGGCGCACGAGGTCCTCGCGACCTCCCCCGGTGTCGTCCTCTACGACAACCCGGAGGCGGGCGACTTCCCCACGCCCGCGGACGTCGTAGGGACGGACCCGATATGGGTGGGGCGGGTGCGGCGGTCGCCGGACGACCCCTGCGGGCTCGAGATGTTCGTGTGCGGTGACAATCTCCGCAAGGGCGCGGCCCTCAACTCGGCGCAGATCGCTGAGGCCGTGGCCGCCGAGTACGGCTCAGGGGCGGGCGGCGGCAGGAGCGCCGGGACGATCTCGTAATCTCGTGGTCCCAGCAGTAAATGCGACATGATTCCGTGGCGGTCCTTTGTAGGATCTGTGGACGCCCTGTGAGGAAGTCGAAATCTGTACCACTTGGACTGGGGCATCGGCATGTTTGATAGTTCGCTTCTCCCTTGCTGCAACCGGTAGTTGGGCGGGAAGCGTCTTTGCGGACACCTCGGCACGGTGCTGCAAAAAATTGGGGCATTGGGGAAGAGCGGTGCGCATGCGGACATTCGGTCCACCGTCAAAAGCGGTGGCGTACGCGTACAACCCTGGCGGGGGGAAGCGTGTCCAATTGGCGTGGCAGAGGTTCTCGACATCGCAAGGGTCCCGGTACGCGGCGCAGCAGTGCGCCCGCTCCGCCGACCCCGCCCGGCCGGCGGCATGCCGGTGATCGCTCCCATGCCCGCTTCACGGACCTCCCGCGTCCCGTCCCCGCGGCAGGGCGCTGACGACGCCATGGCCACGGGCACCACCGTCGACCACCTCACCGAGACCTACCGCGCCCACTACCGGTCGCTGCTGGGTCTCGCGGCGCTGCTCCTCGACGACACGGCCTCCTGCGAGGACGTGGTCCAGGAAGCCTTCATCCGGGTCCACTCGGCGCGCAACCGTGTGCGTGACCCGGAGAAGACGCTCGCCTACCTGCGGCAGACCGTGGTCAACCTCTCGCGCTCCGCCCTCCGCAGGCGCATCCTCGGCCTCAAGCTGCTCTCGAAGCCCATGCCCGACATGGCGAGCGCCGAGGAAGGCGCGTACGACCAGCTGGAGCGGGACGCGCTCATCAAGGCGATGCGCGGGCTTCAGCGCCGTCAGCGCGAAGTACTGGTGCTGCGATACTTCGCCGACATGACCGAGGCACAGGTGGCCGAGACCCTCGGGGTCTCACTCGGCTCGGTGAAGGCGTACGGCTCACGGGGTATCGCGGCGCTGCGGGTCGCCATGGAGGCCACCAAATGAGCGGGCACGAACGCAAGCACGAGCATGAACGCAAGCACGAGCACGAACGCAAGCAAGAACGCGAGCACCAAGAGAGCTCTGGGCATTACGGGCCGGACGGGCCGTCTGACGACCGGACTGGGAACGAGATTGTGAACAACGGGCCGATCAATGACCTCGGCACGGAGATCGGGACCGACGAGGACGCGCTGCGGCGGCTGCTGCACGGCGTCGTCGACGACATCCAGCCCTCCGCCGGCGCACTGGACCATCTGCGCCGGGCCGTACCGGCGCGGCGGGCCCGCAAGAGGCAGGCACTCGTCGGAGCGGCCGCGGCGGCACTGCTGATCGGCACCGCCGTCCCCGCCTTCGTCCACGTGGCGAATTCGAGCGGCAGCGACAGCGCGAACCCGGTCAACGCCGGGCACGGCGAACAGGCACAGGGCGGCACGGGCAACGCCCCGGGCGTCACCGGCGGGGACAACGGCACCAAGGGGCCCACGCAAGGCACCGGTCCGGCGGTGCCGCCCGGCCGGAGTGCCGGAGCGAACCCGCCGGTCGCGCAGCCCACCGGTGGTGGGGACGGCGGCTCCGGCGCGGTCCAGCCCCCCGCCGTGGGCGAGGTGCAGACCTGCGACGCCGGCCAGCTGAGTGTCTCCACGGAGACGGGCGCACCGGACGGCGAGGGCAAGGTGTACGGCACCTTCCGCGTCACCAACGTTTCGAGCACCGACTGCATCATCGGTCGCTCCAACATCGGCTTCCAGGCGTCCGGCGCGGCCGACCAGGCGCGCATCAGCGTGGTACGTCATGTCGCGGGCGACGCGGCGGGCGGCCTGCCCGACCCGTCGCCGACGGACACGGACGTGGCGGTCGCGATGGCCTCCGAGTCGATCGCGATGAAGTTCGCCTGGGTCCCCTCCGACACCTGTCCGACCGTGGAACCCTCGCCCGACCCCACACCCACCGAAGGCGACGTCTCAGGTGGCGGAGGCGGTGGCGGCGGCGGTCAGGGCGGTGGCACCGGCGACAGCGGCGGGACCGCGGTCGAGCCGCAGCTCATGACGGAAAACGGCGTCAAGGAGGGCAGCGTGACGGTCGTCTACACGGCGCTGGGCGGCGGCGTGTACGGACAATCGGTCGTCGCGAACGCGTGTGCCGGAACGATCTACCACACAGGTGTGCTGACGGACCAGTGACGGCCGCGCGGCCCGGCGGGGCAACGCTGGTGGGTAGGACCGCCGGGCCGGGCGACGCCGGCGGGCAGGGAAGCACCGGTGTGCGGGGCTGCCGGGCCCGGTAGGGAAACGGCGGCCCGGATCGTCAGGCGGCGGTCTCGGGATCCAGGCCCAGCGCACGGTCCCGCGCCGCCTCCGCCTCGCGGCGGACCAGGCGGAACCACATGAAGAGCACGAAGCCCGCGAAGACGAACCACTCGCCCGTGTAGCCCAGGTTCTGGAACGCCTTGAGGTCCAGGCCGCTGTTCTCCGGGGCCGACGCCGGCACGGCCGTCAGGCCGCTGTCCGCCGTCGACAGCGTGACCCACGCGTCGTACACGTCGTCCGGCACCAGGTTCACCAGTGACGCCGCGCTGATCATGCCCAGCTGCCCGGCCGGCAGACCGCCGGCCGCGTGCACCCCGTCGCTGCCGGTCGACTCGGAGGCCTGAAGCGCTCCCGTGACCGTGACCTCGCCCGCCGGAGCGGCCGGGGCCCGGCCGCCCTCGGGCATCCAGCCTCGGACCACGGGCAGCATCCGGCCGTTGTCCGTCTTCAGCAGCGTCAGCACGTACGAGCCGCGCCTGCCGTCGAGTTCCCGTCCGGGGACGAGGAACTGCTCGCCGTACCGGCCCGACGCCGTGGCCAGCCGGCCCGACGTCTCCTTGTCGACGGGCAGCAACTCATCGAGCGGCGCCGCCTTCTGCTGGTCCGCGCCCGGCTTCCGCTCCGCCTCACGGTGGGAGTCGACCCGGTCCTCGAACCTGCCCAGCTGCCACGAGCCCATGAAGATGCAGAACGGGATCGCCAGCAGGACGAAGACGTTGATCCCCCACCATCGGGGCGTCAGCAGGAATCGGTACACCCCTCCACGGTACGGAACACCCCGGCCGTTCTTGGTGCCGGGGCCGCCGACCGGGCCGGTCCCGCCAGGTCACCGCTGCGTCGCCGCCCCCTTCAGATGCCTCTCCGCGAAGTCGATCTCCAGCCGCACCTGCTTGATCCGCTCCTCCACCACCAGGGAGCCGTGCCCCGCGTCGTACCGGTACACCTCGTGGGCCGCGCCCCGGGCCGCCAGCCTGTCCACGTAGTTGTCGATCTGCCGTATGGGGCACCGCGGGTCGTTGACACCGGCCGAGATGTAGACCGGGGCCCGCACCGCGTCCACATACGTCAGCGGTGACGAGGCCTCGTAACGCTCCGGCACCTCTTCAGGGCTGCCGCCGAACAGCGTGCGGTCCAGCGCCTTCAGATTCTCCATCTCGTCGTGGTACGAGGTGACGAAGTCGGCGACCGGGACCGCCGCCAGGCCGACCGCCCATGCCTCCGGCTGGGTGCCGAGGCCCAGCAGGGTGAGATAGCCGCCCCATGAGCCGCCCGCCAGGACCAGCTTCGACGGGTCGGCGAGGCCCGAGCCGACCGCCCACTCGCGGACCGCCGTGATGTCCTCCAGCTCGATCAGCCCGACGCGGTGCTTCAGCGCGTCCGTCCACTCGCGGCCGTAGCCCGTGGAGCCCCGGTAGTTCACGCGGACGACCGCGTAGCCGTGGTCGATCCAGGCGGCGGGACCCGCCGCGAACGAGTCGCTGTCGTGCCAGGCGGGGCCGCCGTGGATCTCGAAGACGGTGGGCAGCGGGCCGTCCGTACCGGCCGGCTTCTGCACCAAGGCGTGGATACGGCCGCCGGGGCCTTCGACCCAGACGTCCTCGACCGGCACCGAGGCGGGTGCCTTCATTCCAGGAGGGTCGAGAACCACGCCGCCGCCGGTCGAGCGGACACTCGGGGGCTGGGCCGCCGACGACCACAGGTACTCCACCGTGCGGTCCGGCCTGGCCGTCGCGCCGGAGACCGAGCCGGCCGGGGTCTCGATCTGTGTCAGCGCGCGCGTCGCCAGGTCGTAGCGCCACAGCTCGCCGCGTGCCTCGAAGCTGTGCGCGATCAGCAGCGCGGAACCGTCCGGATACCACTCGGCGTTCACATCGCCCGGCAGCTCGATGCCGAGCTCGGTCTCCTCGCCGGAGGCGATGTCCCAGATCATCGGCTCCCACCGGCCGCGCCGCTGGTGGCCGACCAGCAGCCTGGTGTCGCCGTCGACCGGCGCGAAACCGAGCACCTCGAGGCCCAGCTCCACCGTGCCGCCGCGGGTGTCGTCCAGCTCGGCGACCGTGCTGCCGTCGAGGCGGGTCACGCGCAGCGCGGAGTGCATGGCGTCGCCGTGTTCGGTGTGCTCGATCGCGAGCAGCGAGCCGTCGTGCGAGAGATCGCCCACGCCCGCCGACTCCCGGTGCCGGTAGATCTCGACGGGCGCCGCACCCTCCCGTACGACATGGATCGTCGTGCCGTCCTCGTCGGTGGAGCGGCCGACGACAGCGGTGGTGCCGTCCCGGCCGATGGCGAGACCCGCCGGGTAGGAGGGCTCCAGACCGGGCGCGGCGGGCACGTCGTCCCCGCCGTGGAACGGCTGCCGCATCCAGACGCCGAACTCGTCGCCGTCTGTGTCGGAGAACCACCAGACGGCCTCGCCGTCAGGCGTGAGTATCCCGTCCGTCGTGCCGTTCGGCCGGTCGGTGGCCTGGCGCTGCTCGCCCGTCGACCGGTCCCAGGCGTACAGCTCGTACGTCCCCGTCGCGTTCGAGACGAAGAGGGAACGGTCCGGTGCGTCCTCCGCCCAGTCGGGCAGCGAGACGCGCGGCGCCCGGAACCGCTTCTCCCAGTCGGGCACGGAAGGGCTGACGGGCATGTCGGGCGTGGTGGGTGCGTCGCTCATGCCCTCAATGAAAGCGGATTTCGCCCGCGTCCTCCGCAGCCTGTTGATAACTTCGCCGCTGCACCTGCTTCCGGCCGGGCGAACGGCACCGGAAGCGGGCGGTCGATCGGCAGCCCCGCCAAGGTCCGCCGCCCGCCTTCCGCCGCCCGCCGCCCGCCGCCCGCCTTCCGCCGCCCGCCGCCCGCCGCCCGGCGACGGCGCCGCCCCGGCAGCGGGCGGTCAGTCGGGTGCCACGGGCCCGCCGTCGGACGACGCGGGGCCCGCCGGCCCCGCCGGGGAAGCCGCCTGAGCCGCGTGGCGTCCCTGTGGCCGTGCCAGAAGGTGGCGCGGGTCGGCGGCCCGCGTGATCGCGGACTCGACGGCCGCCACCCGGTCGGCGAGCAGCCCGAGAGCGGCGACGGCACGTGTCAGCGGGTCGCCGTCCGGTCCGCCGAGGGCCTGGGCGCGCACGTACCGCGTCCTGATCTCCTCCCACCGCGCTTCCTGTTCCCCGGTGAGCGTCCCCCGCAGCTCCGCCAGCTTGAGCAGGGCCGCCTCGGCGCCCGTCGTCAGCGTCTGGGCCTCGCCCGCGTAGTGGTCCTCGATCACGGCCGCCAGCTCGGCGTCGTTCATCACCGGGCTGATCCGCTCCACGATCTTGTTCATGTTGCGGTAGGAGCCCTGGAGCCGGAACGGCGGTTCCGAACGGGTCTCGTCACTGCTCGCCGCGGAGGCGATGTACGCCGAGTTCACGGCGAGGACCGTGCGACGGGCGGTCAGAAGATGCCGCAGGACAGCCAGGATCTGTTCCAGCTCGGCCGGTGCGTAGGAGTGGCCGAGCATGTCGGCCCGCACGGTCGCCTCCCCGGACGCGAGGCGGACCAGCAGCTCCAGTTCGGCTCGGTCGCGGCCGGCCAGGGGAGCCAGCAGCGGGTGGGAGGTGAGCGCGTTCTCGACGAAGCTCAGCGCGAACACGTCTTCCTTACCCGTCAGCACGTCACCCAGGTTCCACACGTCGGCACGGTTCGCGAGCATGTCCGGGATCCGGAACCGCTGCCCCGACTCGGTGTACGGGTTGCCCGCCATGCACACCGCGAAGCGCTTCCCGCGCAGGTCGTAGGTGCGGCTCGCCCCCCGCCACACGCCCTCCATGCGGCGCTGCGCGTCGCACAGGGAGATGAACTTCTGCAGCAGCTCGGGCGAGGTGTGCTGGATGTCGTCCAGGTACAACAGGACGTTGCTGCCTGCCTCCAGGGCGAAATTGATCTTCTGGACCTCCTGGCGGGCCGTCGCGTTCGGTGCCTCCTCGGGGTCCAGCGAGGTCACCGCATGGCCCAGCGCGGGCCCGTCGACCTTGACCAGGAGCAGGCCGAGCCGGTCGGCGACGTACTCCATGAGCGTCGTCTTGCCGTAGCCGGGCGGGGAGACCAGCAGGAGCAGCCCGTTGCTGTCGGTGCGCCGGGACTCGTCGGCGGTGCCGAGCTGCTTGGCCAGGTTGTCGCCGATCAGCGGCAGATAGACCTCATCGATGAGCCGGTTGCGCACGAACGCCGGCATCACGCGGGGCCGGTGCTCGTCCAGGCGCAGCATGTCCCGCTCGGCGGCCGCCAGGGCGGTCCTGCGCTGCTGGTACGCGCGGTACCCCGGGGCCACCTCCTCGCGGAAGTGCCGGGCACGGGCCGGCAGTTCGTCGATCCGTACGGTCATCGAGCGGCGCTCGACGAGCGGATGGCTGCCGAGCAGTCCCTCGACCCGCTCGGTGAGCTGCGCCGTGCAGTCGTACCGGGCGAGGCCGGGGCAGAGCTCGACCGCGACGGCCTCCGCGAGGTCGGTGGCGTCGGCCCCGGTCGCCTCGGTGCAGGCGCCCAGCCAGTTCTCCACGACCTGCCGGCGGGCCGGGAGGTCGTCGCCGAGGGCCGCCAGGTCCTCCTCGTACGCGGAAGTGCCCACCGTGCGGCGGAACTTCTCCAGCAGAGTGCGCGCGGATGCGCTCGTCACAAAGCCGTCAGGGCCGCACGTCAGCTCTTCGAAGAGGTACTCCGCGGCGAGGGCGTCCCCCATCTCCCGTGCCATCTCGGCCCGGAACGCGCCGATCGCCGGCGCCAGACCGAACGTCTCCCGGGCACGCGCCAGCGACACCGCCCGCCGCGTCCACGCGGTGCGCCGGGCCTCGTCGGTGCCGTGCGCCCAGAACAGCTGCGCCGTCGCCCGTGCCCCCGGGGGATGGCGCAGCAGCCCGGCACGTTCGTGGAGCCGCAGCAGCGCACCGAGGATGAGGACCGCGTCGTGGTCGTGCACACCGCGCTCGTAGCCCTCGTCGTAGGACGCCTCGGCCGCCTTCCGTACGAGGTCGGGGAGGTCGGCGCCTGCCAGGGCCGCGGCGCCGTGCCGGTCGAGCAGCCGGACGGCCAAGTGCTCGGCGCGGTACACCGACGCGTTCTCCGAGGGAAGCGTCTGCTCCCAGTACGGGCGGGTGTCCGCGAAGCCGGGAGCTGCCGCGTCGGTGACCGGTGAACGGTAGTCCGTGCCGGTGAGCGCGAACGCGAGTCCGTCGCCCTGCGGCACGAGCGTCAGCTCGAACGGCTGGGTGTTCACCGCGAACCGGTGGCGGCCGAGCCGGATGGCGGAGCCGCCGTCCGCGTACAGGTCGGTCCGGTCGCGCAGGGCCCGTGCCGCCTCCTGGCGAGCGGCCTTCAGCCGCCCCTCGAGCTCCTCCGCCCGTGCCCCGTCGCCCAGTTCCCGCAGCTCGTCCGCGGTGCGGCGGACCTTCGCGACCATCGGATCGGAGGCGAAGTAGGTGTTGATCGCGTCGGTGTCGCCGAGGTTCGTGAGCCGCCGGGAGATCGTCTCCAGGACCCGTTCCGCCGACCCCGCCAGCCGCTCGGCACGCCGGGCGCGCGCGTCCTGGAGGGTCTGCCGCCGCGACGAGAACGCCTCGTACACCTCGTTCCGCTTCGCACCCAGCTGCGCCAGGAAGTCGTCGGACTCGGCGAACCGTGACTCCAGGTTCTCCAGGCGCAGCAGCAGGGCGGCGAGCTGCTCGTCGCATGCCTGTGGGTCGGAGGCGACGGCGAGTGCACCCGTCACCGCCTGACCCAGCAGGGCCAGTTCCGCCGCGAACTCCGCCTTGCCCTCGCTTGCGAGGAGCTCCCTGCGGCGTCCGTCGAGCGTGGCCCGGGCCCGGTTGACACCGCCGAGCACCTCCGCGATCCGCTCCAGGACCGAGGTACGGACGACCGCGTCACCGATGTCCAGGCCGGCGACCACCTCGGTGACCGTACGCAGACCCTCCGCCTGCGCGTCGAGGCGCTCGCCGACCGGTACGGCCTCCGCGACGGTTCCGATCGCATCCGCCTCCGCCGTCAGCCGCTCGATCTCGACGTGGTGCCCAGCGAAGGCGTCCTCGCGCCCCAGGAACGTCACGGCCCGCTGCGCGAAGGACGCGATGTCGGCGTCGGTGTCCGCGGCGAGAGCCTCGATGCGGCCGGTGTCGGCGTACCGCAGCTCCTTGAGCGTGATCAGCTCGCCCTGTGCGCGGCGCAGCCCGGTCAGCCCCTCGACCCACTCGCTCGCGCCGCGCGGCGTCGCGCCCCGCAGCCGGCGCACCTGTCCGGCGATCCGCGCCGCCGCCTCGTCCAGCGCCCGGGCGGCCTGTGCCGTCAGCTCCCGCACGGTCTCGTACTCGGTGACGATCTGCCCGGCCGTCGCCCGCATCCCGGCGAGCGGGGTACCGAGGTCGCCCAGCTCGGGGTCGGCGAGCCAGTGGTACGCGTCCACGGCACGGGCGCAGGCGGCGAACAGCGCCTCGTAGACGCCGGTGGTGGGGCGGTCCTGGGTCCCTGTGACGGCACGGGCCAGGGACAGGCAGTCGGAGATGCCGCGCACCAGGTCCGCGTTGCCGACGACGGCCAGCGGACCCTCTCCGACGGGGCGGGCAGCGGCGTAGGTGTCGGAGACGAACGGCGACTGCCAGCGCTGGGTCGGGTGGACCATGCCCGGCTCCTCGCCGTCGGCGCGCAGCACCAGCAGCGTGCCGTCCTCGAAGACGGCGTAGCCCTGGCAGAGCAGCGGAGTGGCCACGGCCTTGCGGATCACGTTGTACGGCAGCAGCAGGCTCCGGCCCTCCACACGGGCATGGAAGGCGAACATCACGTCCTCGCCGTTCGGTGACCGTACCGTCCGCTCGAACTCGAGCGCGCCGATCAGCCCGGCGTCGATGTCGAAGGTCCGCGCGGTGCCGCTCGCCGTGAGGTAGTAGCCGCCGGGGAAGACGATCCCTTGCTCCTCGGGCAGCCTGCGGCACGCCTGCCCGATGCCGTCCAGCCGCACCACCGTCCCCGTGGCCGTGTTGTGGACGAGGTGGCGGTACGCCTCCTCCTTGTACGGGCGGACGCGCAGCAGGACGAGCGGACCGACACGGGCGTACTCGATCTCGGCGTCCCCGAGGGACTGGAGCGGTTCGACGACCGGCTCGGCGTGGATGCCCTCGGCCGTCTCCGTGTCGTCCTCGGTCTTCACCGTCAGGAAGCCGCCGACGGTCGAGACGAACACCTCACCGCCGACGGACACATGCGGATGGCGGCCGAGCACATGGTCGTCGCGAGTGGCGGCCGTCCACTCGAAGTCGTGCGACGGCGGGAGCACATGGTCACGCTCGCCCCGCGCGTCGAGGAAACGTGCGCCCCCGTCCGGTGTCAGCTCCCAGCGCAGCACCCGGATGTCGTCGGCCTTGTCGCCGGTCCGGAAGACGGCCAGCAGCCGGCCGTCGACGCGGCGCAGCCGGAGGAGACGGGCACCCTGGTAGTAGCGGTGCAGCGCCTCGAACTCGCCGCGGAAGGCGGGATCGTCGAGGAGGCCCGGCACCGCGTCCTCCGCGAGCCGGTGCAACTCGCGGTCGTGGACGGCGAAGACGTCACCGACCGTGGTCCGCGCACGCAGCCCCGGCGACACGTTGTGGCCGAGCAGCAGACGGTCGCCGACGGCGACGATGTCACGCGGCACGCTGTTGCTCTCGGTGCGGAGGTGCTCGGTGCCGGTGAGCCGCAGCTCCATCGAGCCGAAGGTGTCGATACGGCGGGTGTTGAGGTCCTCGGCCCGCCGGGCGAGCTCCGCCGCCTGGGCGCCGAGCCGGTCGCGCAGCACCTCGTACGTCCCGGAGTCCAGGCTGCCGGCGTGCGGCTCTTCGGTGATGTGCGTGGTCATGGTGGCTGTGCTCGCTTCCTGCGAGGGGCGCGCGGCCCGAGGTGCGTCTGCCGGCGGGACCGGATGAGGCCCTTCCGGCCTGCCGCTTCCCGGCTGTGGTGGGCTCCGGCCTCGCGGAGCCCACGGGGATGTCGTCGTCTCGCCAACGTGTGGTCGGCGGGTGTCCCCACCGTCCGTGGCGGCGCCGTACGCCACGGACGGTGGGGACCCGACCCGCACCCGCCCGGCGCTGCTGACCCCCGTCCGGCAGCACCGGTGCGTGTGCGGGTGGTTTCAGGCGGCCGGGGCCGCGCCGTTGAGCGCCGCGCTGCCGGCTCCGGCCGGCGCGTGGCCGTCCGCGAGCGCCCCGATCGGGGTGTCGGCGAGGCCGAGCCGGTCGGCCATGTCCAGCAGCGGCTGGAGCTGCGCGCCACCGCCCGACTTCATCAGCCGCATCAGCAGCGCCGACACCGTCAGGTTCCGCACATCACCGGTCGACACCGAACCGAGGACCGACGTCAGGTCGTCGGTGAAGCTCGACGTGCCGTCCAGCCACGGCTTCGCCAGCGTCTGCGCCGTCTCCGAGTTCCGCATGAACGAGTCCACGCCCTTGCCGAGCGAGATCGACGACATCAGCCGGTCGAAGAAGACGGACTCCCCGCCGACGATGCTGATGTCGGCGTTCTCCAACCCTGTGGCCAGCACCGTCGCCTGGGCCTCCGCGACCTGTCGCTGGACCTCGAGCCCCGCCAGCCGTACGTCCTTCTCCGCCTCGAGGCGCAGCCGGTACTCCTCGTGACCGCGCGACGCCTCGTCGAGGGCCGCCATCGCCGCGGCCTTCTCGGTGAGGCCCGCCGCCTCCGCCTTCAGCTTGTCGCCGATGGCCGCCGCGTCCGCCGCGCCCTTCGCCCGTACGCCTTCCGCCTCCGCGAGCAGCCGGGCCTGCGCGGCGCCGGCCTCGGCGCGGCCGGCCTTCTCGATCGCGTCGGCCTCCTTCTCACGCACCTGGACGGCCGCGAGACCCGCCGCCGCGGCCTCCGCCTGGACGCCCTCGGCGAGCCGCAGCTTGGCGCGGGCGTCGAGGTCCGCGGACTTGACCCGGGCCTCCGCGAGCGTGATCTCCTCCGCCGCCCGGTGCACCGCGGCCTGCTCGGCAGCCTCCGCCGCCTTGATGTCCTTGACCAGCTTCTCCTGGGCCTCGGCCTCGGCCGCGATGATGACCGCCTGCCGCTCGCGCTCGGCCTCCTCCACGGCGCGCAGCCGCTTGATGGACTCCTCCTGCTCGGCGACCGTACGGTCCACGGCGACCCGCTCCCGCACGACCTCGGCGATCTCACGCTTCTCCGCCTCGACCTCCTTGTCGGCGGCGATCCTGGTCAGCGCGGTCTCACGATCCCGCGCGATGACCTCGAGCAGCCGGTCCTTCTCGATGCGCTCGTTCTCGATGGCGATCACCCGCTCGCGGTTCTTCTCCGCGACGGCCACCTCGCGTGCCTGGTTCTCGCGCTGCACGCCGAGCTGCTCCTCGGTCCGCAGGAAGGCGCTCTGGGCCCGCAGCCGCTCCTCCTCCATCACCCGCGCGGTCTCGGCCTCCTCGCGGGCGCGCACCGTCTCGATCTCGCGGCGCTGCTTGATCTCGGCATCGGCCTGCCGGCGCTCCAGCTCGAGAATGGCCTCGCGTGCGTCGACGTTCTGCCGGGTGATCTCCTTCTCCTCCGTGCGCTGGAACTCGTTGGTGCGCACATGCTCGACGGACGTCATCTCGGTGATCTTCCGGATGCCCTGCGCGTCGAGGACGTTGGAGGGGTCGAGCTGGGAGAGCGGCGTCTGCTCCAGGTAGTCGATCGCCGCGTCCTCGAGGCTGTAGCCGTTGAGGTCGGTGCCGATGAGCTGGATGATCCGGTCCCGGAGCTCGTCGCGCTTGGTGTAGAGGTCGGTGAAGTCCATCTGCTTGCCGACGGTCTTGAGCGCCTCGGAGAACTTGGCGTTGAACAGGTCCTGCAGCGTCTCCTTGTCACTGGCCCGCGCGGTGCCGATCGCCTGAGCGACCTTGATGACGTCCTCGACGGTCTTGTTGACGCGGACGAAGAACGAGATCCGGATGTCGGCGCGGATGTTGTCACGGCAGATGAGACCGTCACGGCCGGTCCGTGTGATGTCGATGGTCTTCACCGAGATGTCCATGGTCTCGGCCTTGTGCAGGACCGGCAGGACGACCTGCCCGGTGAAGGTGACGTCGACCTTCCGCATCTTGGAGACGATCAGGGCCTTGCCCTGTTCGACCTTGCGGAACAGTCTCGAGACGATCAGCAGCAGACCTACGGCGATGAGCAGTACGACGGCGATGAGCACGCCGATGCCCACGGTGATGGCATCCATGAAGAATCCCTCGTGTGAGAGGTGAGGTACGAGTGGCGAGCGGGGAAAGCGGTGCGGTCGTGAACGCGGTCGCGGTCGCTACGTGCCGGGTGACGGGCGGTCAGGCAGCGGACGAGGAGCCGGCGCCGGGCAGTTCACCGAACTGCGGGAAGGGCGCGACCCAGAAGAATTCACCGGTCTCGTCGTACGCGTAGAGCAGCCCCGTGGAACCGGCGGCGAGAGGCTCCTCGCCCTCGGCGCCCAGCGTTCTGACCTGTACGACGGCGGTGGAGCCGTCCCGGGCCGCGACCTCCGCCTGGCCGAAGCGCGCGTCCACCCGCCCGGTGCGGACGGTGCACGCCATGCCGACGAAGTCCTGCCGGGACGGGCCGCGTTCCTCGGGGAAGAGCCTGACCAGGATGCGCACCAGCCGCCGGGTGACCCACCAGGCGACGAGGGCCGCGGTGAGGAGCACCGCGCAGGCGAGGACGGCGTACGGGACGCCGACGAGGGAGGAGCGGCGCAGCAGTACCGACCCGCTGAGGCTGGTGAACCAGGCGAACGCGATCAGCAGCGACGCGGCGACCGAGACCGGCACCCCGCCGAGGCCGGCGGCGCCGATCCCCGACGGCTCGATGTCGGCGTCGAAGGTGTCGTGCTCCGCGACGCCGAGAAGCACGAGCAGCCAGAAGACGAGGACCACGGCGAGAGCGGCGCTGAACAGGAGAGTGGGGAAGGAGAAGGCGGCCGACAGGAACTCGTTCACCGTTTCGACCCCCGTATCCCATTGCCGAGTCACAGCATCCGGAGCATCCCGTGCTCCGGAGCGGTCCCATCGTGGCAGCGGCCGGCAGTTGCTCGCATTGCCGGGTTCCGGCAGTCTTTACGCACCGTTGATGCCGGGTGCCCGGCCGCGTGACGCGGCCGGCGGCCGGATGGTTCCGGGTGATCAGTGGGGGGATGCGCATGACAGTCAAAGAAGTACCGGAGGAGTACCTCTCGGGGTACGCGGAGATCCTGGCCGAGGTCGGCAGGACAGGACGCCGGCTGACCCGCGACGAGGTGGAGGGCCGCAGGGCGCTCGGCGAGCAGGCCGCCGAGTCCGGACACGGCCTCCGCGCCCTGGTCATCCGGCACTTGGCGGCCACCAGGGCGTCATGGCCGCGGACCACCTCGCCGGAGAGCGTGCTCGCGGCGGTCGAGCAGGCCATCGACGCGTTCGCGGGCGGCTACGAGCGGGCGCAGCGGCTGGCCGTGCGCCAGGAGGAAGCCGCACGGCGGGAATTCATCGACGACCTGCTGTACGGGCGCAGCGACCCGGGCCGGCTGGCTGAGCGCGCCGAACGCTTCGGGCTGCGGCTCGCCCACGCGCACGCCGTCGCCGTCGCCGCCGGGCCCGAGCCGTACGACGACACGCATCCGGTGACGCGGTCCGTGGAGGCGGCCCTGCTCAGCCGCTTCGGGGACCGCCGGATCCTGCTGACCACGAAGGACGGCCGGCTCATCTGCGTGGTGCCGGCCGATCAGGAGGAGGTCGTGCGCTACTTCGCCAAGCAGGCGCACGCTGCGACGGACGGCGGACGTGCGGCCGTAGGCCGCGCCCATCCGGGCGCGGGCGGCGTCGTCCGCTCGTACGAGGAAGCCCTCAACGCCCTCGACCTCGCCGACCGCATCGGCCTCGACGACCCGGTCCTGTACGCGGCGGACCTACTGGTCTTCCCGGTGCTGGCCCGCGACCGGGAGGCCATGGCGGACCTGGTGCACAGTGCGCTCGGCCCGCTTCAGCAGGCGAGAGGCGGAGCCCAGCCGCTGCTGGACACGCTGCACGCGTACTTCGACGCGGGGTGCGTCGCCGCGCAGGCGGCGCGGGCGCTGCGTCTGAGCGTGCGCGCCCTGACGTACCGGCTGGAGCGGATCCACCGGCTGACCGGCTCCGACCCCACGGATCCTCAGCACCGCTACATGTTGCAGACGGCGGCGATAGGCGCGCGTCTGCTCGACTGGCCGGCGAAGGAGCTCTAGGGCGGCAGCGGCCGCAGCCGGTGCCTCGGCGCTGGTGCCCGGCCGTGGTGTCCTGCCCCGGTGTCCTGCCCCGGTGTCCTGCCCCGGTGTCCTGCCCCGGTGTCCGGTCCGCGATGAGCGGACCGGACACCGGAAGGACGGACCAGGTCGGATCAGATGTTGACGCCGAAGTCCTGCGCGATGCCGCGCAGGCCGGAGGCGTAACCCTGGCCGACGGCGCGGAACTTCCACTCCGCACCATTGCGGTACAGCTCGCCGAAGACCATCGCGGTCTCGGTCGAGGCGTCCTCGCTCAGGTCGTAACGCGCGAGCTCGTTGTTGTCGGCCTGGTTGACGACGCGGATGAACGCGTTGCGCACCTGGCCGAAGGACTGGCCGCGGCTCTCGCCCTCGTGGATCGACACCGGGAACACGATCTTGTCGACCTCTGCGGCCACACCGGCCAGGTTGACCTTGATCTGCTCGTCGTCGCCCTCGCCCTCACCGGTGAGGTTGTCACCGGTGTGCTCGACGGAGGCGTCGGGGCTCTTGAGGTTGTTGAAGAACACGAAGTGCTGGTCGGACAGGACCTTTCCGTTCGTGTCCACCAGCAGGGCGCTGGCGTCCAGGTCGAAGTCGGTCCCGGTGGTGCTGCGTACGTCCCAGCCGAGGCCCACGACGACCGCGGTCAGGCCCGGGGCCTCCTTGCTGAGCGAGACATTGCCGCCCTTGGAAAGGCTGACACCCATGGAAATCCCCTGCGCAATCCGGCGCGGGCCGCGCCACTTGACGATTCCTTTGCCCGACCGGACAACGACCGGCCCACCGCTTCGGTTCCCCCTTTTCCCGATCGGGTCAATCGGGTCTCACGACCGGACCGGGCCGCCCTCATCGTCGACGAAGAAGCCGGCGTGCCTGACCAGGAAATCGGCGAACTCCTGCCCGCCGCGTGCCGCCATCTCGGCGAGTCAGACCCTGCTGACCGCCTGGACCGCCAAAGGTAGCCCGCGCGCCCTCCTTGCTCTGGCCCGCACCAGCGCCGACCGCCACCGCATGGGCCATGCCCGCTACAAGCTCCTCACCTGGTACACGGACCTCGACACCCCGGAAGTGCGTACCCTCGCCACGACCGTGGACCGCTGGTGGAACGAGAACGCCACCTTCATCGACACCGGGCACAACAACGCGATCTGAGGGGCCGCTCCCATACGGATGCCTTGTCCCGTTACTCGTCGCGTGCCTCGACGGGGCGTGCGCGACGGTACCGGGCCAGCGAGCGAGAGATCTGGGAAATCACTATCGTCACCATGATTCCTGCCGCGACGACCAGGACGAAGAAGCCCGACCAGAAGAACCCGTCGGGTCCCAGCGTGGACCGGTCCTCGGCCGGCCACGCGAGCGTGCGTTCGTCCCAGTGCATGGCCAGCCGGATGGGCAGCGAAAACGAAGCGGAAAACGGCTGGTCGGGCCAGGAGCCATGGGTGGCCAGCGCGACGAGGCCTCCCGATACCCAGGCCAATACGCCGAGACCCCATGTCAGGCCCAGCAGGCAGGTCACGGCCACGCCGATCACTTCATCCGTCGACCACACATGAGGGGACCTGTCAGTAACGGACTTGCTCATCATGCTCTTGGACACACCATCGGCACCTCTCTGTTCAGGTGAGATGTCCCGTTCACCGCCGAGGACCGTTCACCGCGAGTCTAGTGGCGAAGCGCCCCCAAAGCGCCCGCCCCTGGGCCTACTTGGTCATCCGCACCATGGGCGACAACACGCGTTGAGCACGTTGAGGCAGGGATGACGGGCCGTATTTCGTCAAGCCGCCTTCCCGCTCGGATTCGCCCTCCTCTGTCCTGCTGCTTGCGAGGCGCGCCATGTCCATGACCTGCGCCGGATCGACCGCGTCGGTCACCGGTGCAGCGCCGGAGGTGGGCCAGTCTTACCAGCGCGGAGGTGATGAGGGAGGGTACGGGGCAGGCGCGGACTCGCTCGGTGTTCATGGGATTCGACCCCCGCTCAGGAAGGTGAATCGCAGGGAGAGGCGTTGCCGGTCTTGCGGGGCGTCGGTCAGGCGGTCATGACCGATACCGCGAGTGCCCCGATGATCATGAAGGGGCCGAAGGCGATCTGGCTGCGGCGGTCGCGGCCGGCGGCCAGCATCGCCACCGCGCACACTGCTCCGACGAGGAAGCCGGCGCCGGTGCCCCACCACAGGCTCGTCCAGCTGTTCCAGCCGAGGAGCGCGCCGACGGCCGGGGCGAGCTTCACGTCTCCCAGGCCCATCCCGGCGAAGAGCGCCAGGAGGAGGAAGGCCGCGATGACGACGCCGGCGGCGGCAGCCGCGCGGCCGAGGCTGCCGGGCTCGTCGGCCAGGGCGGCCCCGGTGAGCAGCAGAAGCGTTCCGGCGCAAGCCGGGAGGGTGAGCACGTCGGGAAGGCGATGGACGGCAACGTCGATCAACGCGAGAGCGATCCCGCACGCGGCGAGCCAGTACTGGGCGGCGGCGAACCAGCCGCTCGCTCCCCCCGCCGCGACCGCGGCGAACACGGCCGCGGCCGAGACCTCCGCCGAGAACGCAGGGGGGCCTATCCGCCCCATGCATGCCGGGCAGCGCCCCGACACCGGTAGCAGACGGGGCCGGCGCCTGGTGACAACCTCGCCGGCGCAGTGGGGACAGTTGCTGCGGGAGGACACGGGCGCGGGGACTGACCGGGCGAAGACGACGGTGCGCGCCGCGGTGCCGACCAGTGCCCCGGTGGCAGCGGCGACAGCAATGCTGAGGACGGACATGTGCGGGGATCTCCTTGCACGCGGCCTGGCTTCATCGTTTCGTGGCCGGTCGGCCTTGACCCTAACGAACCGCTCGGGAGGGCAGGCCGGAGCAGGATCGGTCCCGGGGCGGCCGGTGCCTACGCCCGGACACCCCCCTGCGGTCATGTCGCCGCGCTACCGCAGACAGCGCACCGGATGCCCATATCACGAGCCAGGGCCGACCCGGGCGGGACCCATGGCAGGTCAGGCCGCGACCGAGGCGCTGCCGGAATCGGCCTGCCGGTCGAGGCTGAACCAGTCCAGGTCCACCTCGGCGGCGCCCTCCCGTTCCAGGATGGGCCCGTACTCCTTCTCCAGCCGCCGGTACTCGTTGCCGCCCGAGCGCGGGTTCGTGTAACCCGCCCACTTGCCCAGGTCGGCCTTGTCCAGGGGCAGCCCCGCGGCTTGGTGGGCGACGTAGATCCGTTCGGCGCGCTGACGCGGCCCCTCGTCCTTGGGGAGGGTGGACAGGTCGATCTGCACGGGGCGCCGCGCTCCGCGCGCCTCGTCGTCTGCCCTGTACTCGGAGCGATCGTGCTGAGTGTCGGGCTTCTCGCTCCCGGACTCGTCGTCGACCGACGCCTCGGGCCCGTCCCGATCCGCCGTGCCGCTCTCCCCGTCATCCGACCTGCCTTCGGGGGCCGGCGGTGCCTCCTCGCTGCCGTCCACCGTTGCCTCCGGCTCCGGTGCGGTGGTCGCGGGCGGGATCGGCTCCTCGCGCTCGTCTTCCCCGGTCGGCTCGTCGGGCCCGCCTGCCGCGGCGGGATCCGACGCAGGCGCCGATGGCAGCGTTGCTGCAGCGGGGACGGCCTCGGGCGCTTCGGGAACGGCGGTCTTGCCGCTCACCTCGACCGGCGGCCGGGGGACGGAGGACAGGGCGTCCGCCGCCGACGCGACCACCGCACCACCCACGGCGGCCGGCGCACGGGCCGGGGACTGGGCGGGATCGGTGCTCTTCAGCGTCACGCGGGTCGGAGCCGGCGCCACGAGGGCGGGTTCGGCCGCCTGTGGGAGCGGGCGCTGGGAGCCGATGACCCGGACGTTGTCGACCGTCGCGAGGAGCTCGGATCGCCACGCCTTCCACATCTTCACCGGAGCGCCGATCGGCCAGGGCAGCCACAGCAACAGGCTGTAGCCCCGCTCCTGGTCGGCCTTGCGGCGCTCCTGCCGTCCCATGATCACCTGCTCGATCTTGAAGAGCAGCATCTCGAGCAGGATCGCGTAGACCAGCGGCGGCACCACGGCGAGGAAGGCACTGCCTGCACCCTGCCCCGGGGCGTGGAGCAGGTTCATCGCGGCCGAGGCGCTGACGAAGGCGAGCAGCAGAATCCGCGTGATGGCGGAGGAGCGCAGAGTGAGGGCCTCGAAGAACCGGATGAGGCTGAGGCTCAGCGCGCCGGCGTCGAGCAGCAACGCGAATCCGGTGGCCGCGTCCCAGTCGCCGCCGTTGTGCGCGTGGGCGTACTCGCGCTGCGCCCCGAAGCTCAGCCAGGCGGCGATGCCCGCGAGGACGAACATCATCAGACAGCCGATGGCGAGCGCGATCACGGCCATACGGCGCTGCCAGGCGTGGCGGCGCTGGAGCGCGAGCTGGGCGCGCTCCTCGGCGGTGGCGCTCCGCTCCCCGGCCCGGCGCCGGTGGCCGAGCAGCATGCCGACGGCGACGACGGCACCGATGCCCGCCACGGCGAGGCCGGCGGGCATCGCCCACTGGGACACGTTCATCACCGGCCTCCTTCCTGGGCGTGGCATGCCGGGTCGACGGGGCCGGAATGCGGGGCGGCGGCGTGCTGCCGGCGGCGGCTCATGTGCGTGGTCTCCTTCGTCGGACGGTCGGCCGAAGAGGTTCCTCGCTCTCTACAGGTGTGATGGAGCGGGTGCGGTGTGAAACCGAAGGCGGGTGGATCTGGCGGTCCCGTCATGAGGCGGCTGATCCCAGGGTGGGCTGGATGCGCTCGCCCTTGAGCAGGGTGCGCAGCAGGCCGATGGTCTCGGGCGCCGAGTCGATTCCTTCTTCGGCGTTGATCCGGGCCAGCCGGTGGGCGGCGCGCTCCAGGCCCTCGCGGTCGCCCATCTCGTGGCAGATCGTGAACAAGTCCCGGTAGAGGAGTTCCGACTGGCCGTCGACGAGCATGCCCTTGGTGACTGCCTGGGCCGCCGCGCGGTAGTCGCGGACCTGGCGGCGCCGTTCGGCGAGCTCGTGGGCGACGTCGACGATGGCGCTGATCATCTCCTGGATGTCGGCCTCCGCCCAGATGTACTTGGACGGGTCGACGTCGGCGAAGGGCCGGCCGCGGACCAGGGCCAGAGCCTGGGCGAGGGCGACGTCCGCGTCCTGCCCGTCGTGGTGCATGCCTTGTTGGTAGAGCTCCTTGAACCGGTCCCAGTCCGAGGTGACGGCGGGGTTGAGCCGGTAGACGCCATCCGTGATCGAGGGTAGATAGACGGCCCTCGGGTCGTCGACCGGCAGATTTGGGTCCTGGCCGAGCCACGAACGGAGCCGGGAGATCGCCGTGTTACGGGTGCCAGAGGTCGTACGCACACCGGGCCAGATCGCGTCGTCGAGGTCCTGGCGGCCAAGGCCTGGGTGGAGCACGAGCCACACGGCGATTTCCAGAAGGTGGTTCCGGCGGTTGCTGCCCACGCGGCCCTGCGCACCGGTCAGCGTCACCGGGCCGAGTACCTGGACCTGAGGCCCGGCGGGCTCTGCCGGCGGGGTGCCAAGTGCCGCCAGGACGGTGGAGGTCGCGGCGCTGGGCCGGGGGATGATCCGTGCCTCGGCTCTTGGCGGTGCCTCCTGGCTCTCGCCCGACGCGGCCGGGGACAGCGCGAACTCCTGCTCTTCGTCGTCGCCACCCGCAGTCTGCACGCCGCCGTCGTGCAGCTCGGCCGACTTCCCGCCGAGTGCAGCCGGCGTCAGCGCGGACGCCGTCTCCTCGCCCTCGTCCTGCCGCTGCGCCGGGTCGACTTCCTGCTCGGCCAGCACCTCGCCGAGCACCGCGTCGAAGTCCTCGGCCGGTTCCGCTCCGTCCCACACCTCCGCGCCCAGCGCCGACGCTTCCTCGGCCTCCGGGTCTTGCGCGTATGCGGGCTCGTCGGCGTACGTGGCGGCTTCGTCGTCGGCGAAGTCGTCCCCGTCCGTGTTGTGGACGCCTTCGGGCGCAGGGGTGCCGGCGACCGCGGGCGACAGAGCGCTGTCGCCCTCTTCCTCGCCCAGGTCGGTGTCCTCTCCGGTCGGGCCCACCGGGTCAGCGGTGAAGGCGGGGGCGAGGGAGGCGGAGCTCGGCAACGCGGTCGCCAGGTCACCCGCCGGCGCCGAGGCGCTGACCGGCTGCGGGGCGCCGGTGGTTTCGGGAGCGAGCGCGGAGGCGTCCCCGGTGGTGTCGACCGCGGCTCGGGGGCCGTTGTCGTTGCCCGACCCGGTGCCCCCGGTCCACGCGGGTGGGGCGACGTCGTCGGTTCGGCTGGAGGTGGCGAGGAGCTGGACGAGCCGGTCGTAGGCGGTGTCGTCCAGGTACTGCAGCTTGACCGCCAGGTCCAGGCCCGGTAGTTCGACTGCGGCGCCGGGCTGGACCGGCAGCGTCCAGGCGCCCGGGAGGTCGAGCTCCCCGGCCGCCGCGGTGACGACCGCGACCGATGTGCGCGGTCGTGAGGCGACGAGGTTCTCGAGTTCGGCGGCCGCCTGGCCGGTGGGCGGGACGGTGGCGATGAGGACGCGGGGGATCCAGGTGTCGCCGGAGGTGTCCTCGCTCAACCGGGCGGCCCGAAGAAGGTCGTGGCCCTCGCAGGCGAGAGCGTCGCGCTGGAAGGCGTCATGGGCCTGTAGTTCCGCGGCGGCCGCGCCCAGGTCCGTGTGGTGGTCGATCTGGTCGGGGTAGAGCGTGTGCAGGTCGCTGCCCGCCCCGGCGAGGACGATCTGTGTGGCGGGGGCCAGTTTGGAGGAGGCCAGCTCGACGGCGAGGGCGAGCATGACCGCGCGCACGTCGGCCGGGCTGCCGACCAGGCGCAGCAGACCGATGCTCTCCAGGTCGACCAGGACCGCGTCGCCTTCTTCGGTCTCGCCGAGGCTGACCAGCGCCGGGTAGGGCGGGATGACGTCGGCGGCCTGGTCTTCGTCCAGGATGGCGGTACCGCGGGCCGGGCACCACCACACGATCGGGTTGTCCTCGCGCTCGAAGAACGGCGCCACCGTCGGGGTGACGGCGGCCAGGTGGAGCTCCACTCCGCGTGGGGTTATCCGCATTGCCTCGACCTCGGGCAGCGGACGGCCGGCCTCGCGGCAGTTGAAGGCCAGGGTGCGCAGGGCGCGGTCGGCGAGCGCGGTGCCGGTGATGTCGGATGCCACGCGGAGCTGCTTCTCGAAGTCGGCGGTCGCGCCGGACGGCATGGGGATGCGGCGCTTGGGGCGGCGCCGGCGCTGCTGGCGCGCGCGGCGTGCGGCGATGACCGCGAGCACGGCGGCGGCCAGGATGCTCCCGGCGGCGGCGGCCGTCTGCACGCTCCGGTCGCCGCTGTCGGAGGTCTCCTGCTGCGGCGTCCGGTCCACGGGCGTGCCGTGGGAGGGCGGTTCGTCCGGCTGGTCGGGGACCGGGGTTTGCGCGGAGGGCTGCTCGGCGGGGGTGTCCGGCCGGGCCGTCGGCTGCCCGCCGCCCTGGCCGGTCTCCTTCTCGCCCTGGCCCTGGTCCGGCTTGCCTGCGCCCTGGTCGTGGTTGTCCTTACCAGGGGGCTGGGCCTGGTCGTGCCCGCCGCCCTGGCCGTCTTCCTTCTCGTCCTCGCCCTGGTTGGGGGGCTGGGCCTGGTCGTGCCCGCCGCCCTGGCCGTCTTCCTTCTCGTCCTCGCCCTGGTTGGGGGGCTGGGCCTGGTCGTGCCCGCCGCCCTGGCCGTCTTCCTTCTCGTCCTCGCCCTGGTTGGGGGGCTGGGCCTGGTCGTGCCCGGTGCCGGGCTGATCACCGGCGTGGTCCTGCCCGGGGGCGGGCTGCTGCTCACGCGGCGGTGCAGCGGTGTCCGGGTCCGGGCCGCTCTGGTCGCTGCCGGCGGCGGTGGGGATCCTCAACTGCCAGCCGGGGTAGATCTCGTCGGGGTCGGTGAGGGTACGCCCGTCGGGCTGGCGGACGCCCTTGTTCGCGTCGGCGAGCTGGGGGTAGTCCTCGGCGTCGCCGAGTTCCTCCTCGGCGATGGCCGACAGCGTTTCGCCCGGTCGCACGGTATGGGTCGTGTCGTTGGCGGCATTGGAGCCGGCGGTCTGCGCCTGTGGGCCGCCGTCGGCGGAGGGCGCCGGTGTGGCGTCGGTCGGCAGGCGCAGGGTCCAGCCGGGCTGCAGGACCGTGGTGTCGGCGGTGACGAGGGAGCCGTCGGCCTGGCGGACGCCCTCGTTGACGTCGACGATCCGGTGCCATTCGATGCCGGCGCCCAGGCGCGTCTCTGCGATGTCCCAGAGCGTGTCGCCGTCCTGGACGTGGTGGACCGGCCCGTCCCAGGAGGCCGCGGCCTGGGCCGCGGTCTTCGCCTCGGTGTGCGTGCCGGCCGTCACGGATGCCGTGGCCACGGTCGCGGGCGTCGCGGGAGCAGCGGTGGCCGGGGTGGCCACCGCGGTCCCTGCGGGCAGAAGAACGAGAATCCCGCCGACGAGGACGCCGGCCAACTGCTGGGACCCGCCCAGCATGCGGATCCGGGGCGCCCGGACGTGGCGGAGCGCGGCGCCCGTCTCCAGGACGACCGAGATCACGAAGGTGATCCAGCCGTACCAGCCGATGAGCGTGACCGCGCCGAGGAACAACTGTCCGGTGTCGGGGCTGGTGAGCGCGGTGGTGATCTCGTCGAAGCGGGGGACGTGGTCGGGCAGGACGCCGATGCCCAGCAGCACCGCGGGGACGCCGGCCAGGATGGTGACCAGGGCGATGAGCGCGAGGAGCGCGCGGGCGATCGTGGCTGAGGTACTGCGGTTTCTCATAACCCTTTACCCCCGGTAGACGAGGTTGGCGCTGCCCTTGCCGGTCACGGAACCGCTTGCACCACCGAGGTAGATGGCGTGGTACGTCTCGGTCACGGTCACTTCCAGGGACGTGCCGTCCTCGCTCACCCGGACGGAGCCGGTGACTCCCTCGCGACTGAGGTAGGTCCGTGCCGCGGCCACGGCCGCGTTGCGGTCGACGGTGACTCCTCCGCCGGAGATGGCTTTGCCCGCGTCGACGGCCTGGCCGCCGGCCCGCGCGGCTTCGTGCGCGACGCCCTCGGCGCGGGTGAGGGCCCGCAGCTTCCCGGCGCCGTCGTAGACGAGCGCGGCCACGGCGAACAGCGCCACGATGGTGACGAGGACGAACAGGCTCATTCCGCCGCGGTCGTCACGCAGGACGCGACGGATCCGCGGGGTGAGAGCGATGCGGGCGGGTGTCATGCGGAGGTCCTGTCAGCCGCGCTGGCGGTAGGAGTCGATTGACGAGGTGAAGCTGCTGGTCATCGTCTTGGCGCCGGGCAGTCCGGGCAATCCGATATCGGAGAGCCGCACGGTGCAGGTCACCGTGGCGGTGGTGGAGGCCGGTGTGCCGATCGGCGCGGAGAACCCGCCGGTGGAGACGGAGATGGAAGTGGCCGTGCACTGCAGTCCCTGCTCGCCCAGCACCTTTTGTGCCATCTGCTGTCCGGCGCTGCTGGCGGAACCGCCGTCGCGCTCCAGTGACGCGGCGCGCGCGGCGTTGCGGGCGGCGGTGTCGACGGCGTTGTTCGCGGATCCGATCCGGCCGAGTGCGACGACCAGGAGCAGCACCATGATGATGACGGGAAACAGGATGACCGCTTCCAGCGACAGCGCGCCGCGGTCGTCCCTGAGCCTGTGGGCGATCGTCACCGGGCCTCCGTGATGCGTTCGGCTGCCGCGTCGGCGTGCTGGTCGATCTTGAGTTTCAGGCCGGGGATCACCGTGTCGACGTAGCCGGTGACGCGGATCGTCACCGTCGCCCCTTTGCTGCCGCTTACCGACGTGCCGGAGATGCTGCCGCCGGCGCGGGAGAGGAAGTCGCGGGCCTCGGCGGTACCGGTGCCTGCGGACGCCCCGCGGACGCGGGCCGACTCCACTCCCAGCTGGGCGGCGGACATCGCCACGTTGCGGGCGTGCCACCACAGCCCCACGTGCACGACCAGCAGGATGGCCATCAGCACGACGGGAAAGACGATCAGCATCTCCAGGGACATGGCTCCGCGGTCCCGCGCGTCGCGTTCGGCGAGCGCGCGGGACCAGCGCCCAACGGCCCTGCGGAGGCGGGTCACTTGATCGTGGCCGCCTTCTCGCTGATCTTGGCGCCGATGATGGCGACGGCCACGGCGGCGCCGACGACGAGACCGGCGATGATCATCATGGTCTCGATGGAGATGGCACCACGGTCGTCGCGGGCGTTGCGCAGCCGGTCGACGCGGGCGGCGAAGAATGCCTTCAGGAACATGAGGTTCGGGTCGATACCCATCGTGAATTTCCTTGTCTCTTATGGGATTAGCTGGCCATGATCCGCGAGATCGCGGGGTAGCCGATGTAGACGGTCATGATCAGGACGAGCATCGCGACGGGCATAACCATTTTTTCGCTGGCCATGTTGGCCTGGGCCTTGGCAGAGGTGACCAGGGCGCCGGAGAGCGACTTGGCCTGCGCGCCGAGGGTGTCGCCGACGGCTGCGCCCTCCTCGCCGGCGATGGCGATGATGTCGGCCGGTGCGCCGAGTTCGGGGACGTCGAGTTCGAGCGAGAGCCGCTTGAGGCCCTCCCACGGGCTGATGCCTTCGAGTTCGGCGCGGGTGATGGTGTCGCGGATTTTTGCGAAGACCCAGCCCTCGCCGACCTCGGCGGCCCGCTTCAGGGCCTGGGTGGGAGCGGCATCCGCGGCGCGTTCGAGCTGGACGAGACGCAGGTAGGCCTTGACGGCGTACCGGAAGTCCTCCTTTGCTTCCACGGCCTGCTGCTTGAGCTGGAGATCCGGCAGGAGCCAGAAGACGACCGCGAGGCCGAGCCCGGCGATCGCGGGAATCGCCACGTGGAACGGGTAGCCGGCCAGGTTCGCCAGGCTCACCACCAGCACGGGCAGCAGCAGCCCGTACAGGGCGAGTCCGAGTTTGCGGCCCAGGTGGGCGGCGGGGGAGCGGCCCACGAGTTCCAGCTGCTGGCGCGGCAGGCGCAGGGTGCCTTCCCCGACGGTGCGCAGCAGGAAGGCACCGGCTTTCTCCATCGGGGTGTTGGGCCGGCTGGCGCGGTTGCGTTCGAGGTTCTCGAGCCGGGTGGCGTCCATCCGTGAAAGGACGTCGCCGAGGTCGGGCCGGCCGGGGAGGATGCCGCGGGCGGCGATCACCAAGCCTAGGCCGGTGACGGCGCCGCCGATGACGGCGTATGGGGAGATGTTCACGGCGTCTCCTCAGTGATCTGGCCGCCGGAGCGGTCGGCCGGAGACAGGAACCGGGGCGCGGGCTCGATGATCGCCATGCGGCGCATCCAGATCTTGACCAGTACGAACGCGACGCCGACGAAGACGAGGACGAGCTGCCCGGTGAAGGTGTCGTAGGGCTCGACGTAGGTGCCGGAAAACGCGGTGATGCCGAAGATCCCGAGGCAGAAGATCGTCACCCAGCGGTCGTTGGTGCGGGGCTTCTGTCGGTCGGCCTCGACTTCGCGGCGCGCGAGGACCTCGTGCTGTAGGGCATCGGCGAGCTCGCGCAGGGCTTTGCTCAGCCCGCTGCCGCGGTCCTCGACGTGCAGGATCAGCAGGGCGGCGACTTCGTCGACCATGGCGTCGTTCAGGTCGTCGGCGAAGGCCCGGTAGGCGTCCTGGGGTACCCAGCCGGCCTGCTGGCGGGAGACGAGCAGCCGTACGTCCTCGCGGATGGCCTTCGGGACGGTCTCCAAGCTGCGCTGGATGGTTGCCTCCAGGCTGACACCGACGGTGTGGATGTCGGACATGCGCCGCACCCACTCCTCGATCGCCTCCAGCTTGTCGATCTGGGAATTGCCGGAGCCGGAGGTGTTCAACAGCCAGGGCAGGCCGAGCACGACGGCGACGGTGACCAGACCACCGGCCAGCCAGCCGGTGAACAGCCACACCCCGAGGCCTGCCAGAGCGGCGCCGGCCAGCCGGGTCTGTCCCCGGGCCCACCACGAGGTGGGGTTCCGGGCGTCATTGACGAAGAAGCTGCGGACCTTGCGCTCCAGGCGGCTTCGGCGGCGTACCGTCGTCGAGGGTGCCCAGCCGATGCCGCCGGCCACGGCCACGACGAGACCGCCGACGGCGGCAAGTCCGGCGAGCGCGGCCAGCAGGGAGTTGAGGGTGAGCGTCACAGCGGCATCACCGTCTCCAGCGGCGAGCCCCAGCTGCCCCACGGGCTCTGCAGGACGCTGCGGTCCAGGCCGGCGCGGACCAGGTCTTCCAGGTTGGTCTGGGAGATGTTCCCGTGCGGGACGGCCCGGGGTTCGCGGCGGCCGTCCTGCTCGCGCGGGGCGAAGACCATCTGGTAGGAGGGGCGGCCGCCCTCGCCGATGCCCGTGACTTCCATGACGTGCGACACGAAGCGGTGCTTGCGCCCGGGCTTGCCGTCCGGAGCGACGAGTTCACTCTCGTCGACCAGGCGTACGTAGACGACGAAGTCCACGGCCTGGGCGATCAGCCGGTACGCCAGGGCCTCGGTCATGCCGATACCGGCCTCCAGACACAGGGTGGCCAGACGCTCGATCGACAGCTGGGGACTGCGGGCGTGGAGCGTGGCCATCGACCCGCCCTCGCCCTCGTTCATCGCGTGCAGCATCGGCACGACTTCCTTGGAGCGGACCTCGCCGACGATCACGCGCCGCAGCGACATACGCAGCAGCTGCGGGAAGAGGTCGGACAGGGTCAGCTCGCCCTGGAGCTTGCCGTCCGCGCCGCGCTCGCCGTTCGACTCGCGCCCCTCGTAGGCGACGACCTCCGGACCCTCGGGGTCCTCGTGGAGATGGAGCTCGTACTCCGACTCCAGCGTGCCCACACGCTCGTTGCGAGGGATCTCGCGGGCCATGGCCCGCAACAGAGACGTTTTTCCTACGCCCTGGGAGCCCACCACGATGATGTTCTTACGGCCCCTGACCGCAGCGCGCAGGAAGTGCGCGAGGGCGGGGTCGATCGTGCCCCAGCGCACCAGGTCGTCCAGGCCCTGGCCGCGGGTGCGGTGCCGGCGGATGACGATGCTCGGCCGCGGCGTGATGTACGCCGAAGCCGCCAGACGCGAGCCGTCGGCCAGCCGAAGGTTCAGGTTCGGCGTGGCGGGCGTCAATGCCCGCTCACCCTGCCCCTGCATACGCGCGAGGTGGTTGATGAGGTTGATCAGGTCCCGGTCCGTCTTCGCGATCGGGTCCCAGGAACGCGTCGGGCGGTCGGCGTAGTCGACGCGCACCTTGTCGCCGTAGATGATGATGTTCTCGACGTTGGCGTCGTCCAGGAGCGGCTGGAGACGCCCGGCACGGAAAAGCTCGTCGAAGACGGCCTCGCGCACCGCCCTCTCCTGCTCGGGCGTCAGATCCGTCCCGCCGGCCGCGTACTTCGTTGCCCATTCCGAGACGACCTGCCTGATGATCGACTGGCCGCGCTGACGGCGGTCCTGCTCGGTCATGGACGCATCCGCGCCCGCGGCCTCACCGATCTTCATGCTGGCCTGGGACCGCAGCTCGGCGATCACCTCGTGCCCGATCGGGAGCGCGGCCGGGGCCGAGGTGTCGGAGACCCGAAGGACGCTCTCAGGCACGCGGGCCGGAGACATGTGGGCGGGCACCGGCCGAAGGACTGGCGCGGGCTGCGTGGTGTTCTCGTTGAGAGCCTGGGCGAAGAGAGCCGTGTAGTCGCGGGCGGGGGTCTCCGGCCTGGTGTCGGTCATGATGCCCTCCCGGCGAACGTCGGCAGTGCGGCCGGGTACAGCTGGACTCGGCGCTTGTTGACGAGTTCGTTGATCGTTTGGTGGGCCGTCCGCGCCGAGCGCAGCAGTGTCCGCGGCATCTTCTTGTAGGCCCCGTGCGTGAGGACGTCGGCGCTGTCGGGATCCCACGCGAGCATGCCGATGACCGGGGTCTGCAGGTGCTGCTGGACCTGGCTGGAGTTGAAGGGGCCCTCCTCGATCAGCAGCAGGCCGAGCGCGTCGGAGCCCGTCCCCTGGTGCGCCAGTTCCTCCCTCACAACCCGCACCGCCGGCGCCGCCGCCGCGATGGAAGCCTGGGTGGTGCGCACCACCATGAGCACAGTGTCGGCGCGGTGCAGCAGGGGCGTCGGATAGCGGGTCGTGCTCAGCCGGGTCTCGGACTCGGTCACGATGCGGCCCGCGTCGATGATCACGTCGTGGCCGGTCTCGTCCATCACGCTCAGCAGTCGGGAGACTGGTTCCCAGGTACGGCTGAGCGACGGCGCCTGCGTGGGGTCGGTGAGGCCCGGCAGCAGCAACCGCTGCCCGCTGTTCTCGCGGTCCAGGCTGACGAAATGCTGAGAGAACTCGCGGGCGAGGGTGCCCTGCCGGTCCGCGGCCGCCAGGCGGTGCAGACCGACGGACGCGCTGCCCTCCCCGCCGAGGAATCCGGCCCGGACCGTGCCACCGCCCGGGTCGGCCTCCACCAACAGGGACGGCTTCGGCGAGGACAGCGTGAGGGCGAGCGCCGAGCAGGTGACGCCGGAGGACTTGCCTGACACGAGTGCGATGACAGCCATCAGCCGGCCGCCTTCAGCACGACAGTCACCGCGCCCCTGGCTGCCCAGGTGGCCAGGGGCGGGCTGTCGGTTCCCGCGACAGCCACGTCGACGACGATGGCGCCGTTCGCGTCCGGGGACGAGAGGCCGACGACGACCGCGTTGATGCTGTCCGGTGTCTTCTGAGTGGACGACTGCGCCGCCTCGGCGCCGTCCTGCGGAGTGTGGACGAGCGCGACCGAGTCTCCGGTGCGCAGACGCTGCGCCGGGAGCTGGCCCGGCTTGGCGAGGATGCCCACGGTGTCGCGGCCTTGGGCGACCGGACTGCCTTCGCGCACGGAGGAGTCGGTGACGAGGGTGCCCTTGGGCAGGTCGGCGACCGCGGTCTTGCCGACGATGTCGTTGCTGCGGCTGACCGGTACCGGTGCAAGCGCGGGATCGGGAGCGACCTGGGCTACGACGAGGTCGCTCTTCCTCACGATCTCGCCGGCCTTGACGTCGTGCGCCAGGGCTATCACTGGAAGCCGGTTGCCGGCTTCGTCGACCTGCCACACGGCGACGAGCGCACCGACCGCTGCCAGCGCCAGGCCGGCGCCGACGACTACCGGCCGCCGGCGGCGCCGGGGGGCGTCCTGGGTGATCGGGACAGGCCCGGCGGGGACCGGCGCGGTGGACTGGCCGGTCGTCTTCTTGTTCGCGAACGTCGTCGCCATGATTGCTGTGTTTCCTCGTTAGTTGACGACCTGGAGCTCGCCGATGTCGATGGCCGTACCGGCGGTGCGGATCTCGTTCGGCAGCGTGCCCGTCTCACCGTTGTTGGCGGTCCACTCGATCACCCATGTGCTCGTGGCGGAGATCTTGTAGGAGCCGTTGGCGGGCACCTTGGAGTAGGTGTGGCCGCAGTCCGGGGACTCCTTCTTCCCGTAGGACCGCTGGTACGGCGTACCGGGCTTCGTGCAGCTCACGGACGAGCCGTCCCCCATGGACCAGGTGATGGACTTGACGTGGGCGGTCGCGGTCACCGACAGGCCACCGGCCGACGCGGTGGTCGACTGCGGCCCCCAGGTGTGGGGCGTCTGCTCCGTCCACAGCCACACCGGCAAGCCGACCAGGCCCTTGGAGCCGGCCGGCGGTGCGCTACCGACCTTGGCGCCGTCCAGGCGCATCATGCTCAGTGCCTGCTGCGCCAGTTCGGCTGCGGTCGGGCCGGTCTCTCCCAGCGGGTCGGTCTCGGACCAGCGGGCGAAGCCGTCGGTGGGCGTGGGGCGGGCGTGGATCTGCGCCATGCACGCGAAGGCGTAGATGGCACCTGTCGTGTGGCCCTGCCAAACCGGGTCGGACTTCGGCGGCTGCGGGTCGAGCTTGCGGATGTAGCAGCCGTAGGACTCGCTCCACGTGCCCACGCCGGGGATGTGGCACTCCCAGCCCGGGCTTCCCGGCCTTTCCTTCGCGCCGGTCTCGCAAGTCTTGCCGTCGCCCTTGCCGCCTCCGGCGCTGCCGCCTTGTCCGCCTCCGCCTCCGCCTCCGCCGCTGCCGCTGCCGCCGCCACCGCCGTTTCCTCTGGGCACTTCGACGCCGGCGCAGATCCAGGAGCTGTTGCAGGAGCCGACGTCGGTGTCGCCTCCGTCTGCGAGCGCATGGGAGGGCAGAAGCAGGTAAGCGATACCGACGAGCGCGGATATGAAGGCCGCGGCCTTCCGGGTCAGCATGGGCGATCCTGCTGCTGGGTCTCGACGATCATCCACTTCTCGCCGACGGTCCGGGCGGAGATGGTGGCCACGAACCGTGTGAGCCGCTCCTTGGGCAGCTTCACAGCGTCCCCCGTCTTCTGCTTGACCAGTTTCCAGTTGGTGACATCGACGCAGTCGGTGATCGTGGCCTTCTTCGGCGACTCGTCCAGGCTGCTCGCAGTGACCTTCGGGGACAGCTTCGGCTCGCCCTTGATGACGTTGCCGTTCAACTTGAGGGCGACGAGCTCGGACTCGGCCTTACCGAGAGCCTTGTCGAACGCGTACTTGTCCAGGCCCGTGTCGACGGGACTGGCCTTCGCGTACGCCTTGACTTGGGCGTCCCAGTAGCTGCGGTAGACCGCGAGGACCTCGGCCTTGGCCTTCGCCTGCGGGTCGGTGCTCTGCGAGGCGCTCGAGGTGGGCGAGGCGGCGGGCTTCTTCTCGTTGCCGCCACCGCTGCAGCCGGCGGCCGAGACCGCAACGATCACAGCCGCGGCCGCGGCCGCGACCACCGGACGTCGGCGGCGGCGCGGGGCATCGTTGGTGATGGGCAGCAGCGTCTGCGCCTGCTCGGGTGCCGTTTGCTGCTTGGTAAGCGGCATCGTTGGTCTTCCTCGTGCTAGTTGACAACCTGCAGCTCGCCGACGCGCGCTGTGGTGTTGGAGGTACGGATTTCGTCGGGCAGCGTTCCGCTCGCACCGTTCGACGCCTGCCAGGTGACTTCCCAGGAACTGGTCGCGGTGATGGTGAACTTGCCGCCCGGCTGGCCGGCGGAGACCTTGGTGTACCGGTGGCCGCAATCCGGAGAGGACTTGTTCCCGAAGGACTTCTCGTACCGCGTGCCCGCGGTGATGCACGTGACCGAACCGCCGTCACCCATGGAGTAGGTGATCTTGGTGACGCGAGCTGTGGCCGTCACGGACAGGCCGGGTACGGCGGCGGTGGCGCTGTTGGGCCCCCACGTGGTGGCGCTCGTGTTGTTCCACAGCCACACCGGCATGCCGACCAGACCCGGCTGGTCCGGCCCGGGCGCAGAGCCGATGGCGGCTCCGAGCAGCGTCATCTTGTCCCGGGCCTGACGCGCCAGTACCTCGGGATCGGGAAGGACGGTTGCCGGAGGCTGAGTCAGCCAGACGATTCCGCCGACGTCGTTGACGATGCAGTCCCGCAGATAGAAGGCACCGGGGCCGGAAGTGTCAGCACCGTTCATGTCGGTGTGACCCGGACCGGACGGCGGCTGGGGGTCCAGCAGCTCGTAGAAGCAGCGGTCTGCGGGGTTGTATCCGGGCAGGCAGTCGATCTCGGTGTCGTCGGTGAGTTTGCACTTCCCGTTGCCCTGGCCTCCGCCGCCTCCGCCGCCTCCGCCGCCTCCGCCGCCTCCGCCGCCTCCGCCGGTGCCACCGCCCCCGCCCGGCTTGCCGTCCGTACCCACGTCGATGCAGACGTCCATGTCGTTGGGGTCGTCGCACCCGTCGGCGTAGGCCGGGCCGGCTTGGAGCATGGCGGCGACCAGGACGGCGACGATGCCCAGCGCGCGGGCAGCGCGGGTCAGCAGCCCTTCGTTCGGTCTGCGGTGACATTCGTGATGAGCCATGTGTCGCCCTCCAGCGTGGCTTGGGACGTGACCGGGTACTTCAGGCGCTGCTCAGGCAGCTCGACGGCCTTTCCGGAGTCCTTGTAGACGGGCTTCCAGTTGGTCGCGTCGAAGCAGTCGGAGAGCGTGGCGGTCTTGCTCTTGGTGTCGACGGCGGTGACCGTGGGGCTCATCCCGGGCCGGCCGGTGAACTTGATGTTCGCGGACCTGTTGCGCAGGACGGACTTCTTCAGGTCGGTCGCTGCGTCCCCCTTGGCGTATTTCGCCAGGTCCTCGGTGTGCAGCTCTCCGTCGTCGGCCATCTTGATCTGGATCTGGCGCATGTTGGTGTAGGCGGACAAGACGTCGTCCTTGGCGGCCTGGTCCGGGTCGCTGGACGGCGACTTGGACGCCGGAGCGGGAGCAGAGGACGACGGAGCGTTCTTCGTGCTGCTGGAGCCGCAGCCGGCCAGCGTTCCGGCGGTCATGGCACACGCAAGAACGGTGCCGGCGAGACGCAGAGCATGGGTGCGGGGCATGGTGGACGGTGCCATGGGCAGATCCCCCTTCAGGTGTCGGATGCGGGCGCGAACGTGCGACCAATGAAGACCAGGCGCGCAGAGGAGGTTCCTCTACCGCGTCCTGCCAGCCATGGATGGACATGTCGGTCCAGGACGCGGCGAGCTCACGACTACAGCCGAAGGGCAGACGTTTTGTTCCCGCAGCCGGCGACGTGGGTTGCCCGTTCTCCGGGTGAAGGGCCGTTGGCCGCCGAATGCCGCAACGGCCCTACCGGCCCCACGTATTCGCGTTCTGCTGGTGATTGGCACTGGCATATCCCCCGTGGTCGAGCGGTTGGTCGGTGGCGCTCACGGATGGCCGCCCCGGAAGCCCGATGGGCCCAAGTGGCGGGCCTTGGAGGCTACGTGGAGCGCTTTCTGACGTCACCCGAGTTTCTGGGGACTGAAGCCGCTGCTCGAGGACCTCGGCGAGCGTCCGCATCGATGGTGCTGCAATGTGGAGTCGCAGAAGCGTGCAGCAGGCCGAGCGCAGCTAACCGACTTCCATCCCCACCGTGAACACCCCCATGGACACGCGACGCCGCCCCGAAGGACGCTGAACATCACCATTGCCGCGCAGACGAACGGAAGGGTGACGTTCGATCATCTACACGAGCCGCGCTTACTGTCAACTAAAGTGACCAGTGTAACGAGTGGTGCCCACAACGGAGTTGGCGTTAGCGAGATTCTCAACAAGAGGGCGCGTGTGTCCACGTGAATTCGCCGCCCTGCGCGAACCCGGCATCTTCACCCGGGCCGTTCACGGGGTCAACGCCCCGCCGCCGGTTCGGGCTCGGGCACCGTGTCGCCGGCGGACGCGCTTGGCGTCGCGGCGACGGCGGCTTCGCGGGGCCGAGACGTGCGGACGATTGCCCGAAGGGTCCTCCACAGGGTGCGCATCAGCCGCCACAGCGCGACCGAGCCGCAGCAGACCGCAGCGAGACTTGCACCCAGACGCACCACGCTTTCCACCCAACCCGCCATGTGCAGGTACCCGATGGTGAGCGACGTTCCGATCAGGCTCAGGCTGAGCACCATGAGGACACTGCTGTGCCCGATCACCCCCCAGGTGCGCCTCAGCTCCGCGAAAGCCTCCGGGTGGGCCTCCCGCCACCTGACCGGCCGATCCTGCTCGTGTTCACCGCGCATGTCCCTCTCCCTTCTTTACGTGATCCGGACCGCGCCGCTCAGAACATCCCGGCCAGCACCCGGTCCGCCCGTCGCTCGGCGTGGGCGGGCAGCTCCTGAACGAAGCCGATCGCGCTGTCGATGAAGTCGCTCGTGGCCATCGCCCACCGCCCGAGGACGGGCGAGCGACGCCTCGACACGGGTCGGGACGAGCAAAGGGGGGAGCCGGAGCACGGGGGCACCTCCAGAGCAAACGGGCCTTTCGACTGCTACAGGTGTCGGGATCCGGCTCGGTGTGACACTCCTGGCCGACCTTCTTCGCAAGCGGTCACGCAGGCAGGCGCCATGGGCTCCGCAGGGGGAGTCCATGGCGCCGACGGCGGTGCGAGGGTCAGATCTTCACCCCGTGGCTTCGGAGGTAGCGCAGCGGGTCGATGTCCGAGCCGTAGCCGGGGCCTGTGCGTATCTCGAAGTGCAGGTGCGGACCGCTGACGTTGCCCGTGGCGCCGGAGTACCCGATCCGGTCGCCTCCGTTCACCTTCTGCCCATCGACGACGCCCAGCGAGGCCAGGTGCGCGTACTGCGAGTACTTGCCGTCCCCGTGCTTGATCACCACCTGATAGCCGTAGGCGCTGTTCGAGCCGGCCGTGACCACGGTGCCCGGGCCGACCGCGCGGATAGCGGTCCCAGTGGGCACGGGGAAGTCGACGCCGGTGTGGTAGCCGCTCGACCACATCGAGCCCGACACCCGGTACCCGGTGCCGACGGCGTCGTCGGCGACCGGGGCGACCCAGCTGCCCGAGCCACCGCCCGTGGCAGGCTCGGTGTAGTCCGGACGCTTCATGATCAGGATCCGGTCTTTCCAGTACGACAGGGGCTTGATGCGGACTTTGGCGCCGGTGCGCGGCGCGTCGATGACATCGCCGCCCCCGATGTACATGGACACGTGCTCCGGGCGGGACGCGCTGCCGTCGGAGAAGATGAGGTCGCCGGGGCGCAGGTCGTTCACCGACTTCACCTTGCTGCCGATCTTTACCTGGTCGTAGGTGGTACGGGGGAGGTTCTCGCCCACCTTGCTCCAGGCGTACTTGACCAGGCTGGAGCAGTCGCACCGGTTGGCGCCGGTGAACTTCGGCTTGCAGTTGCCGCCGTACAGGTAGGGGGTGTCGAGAGCCTCCTTGGCGCCGGCGACGACCTTGCCGAGGCCGCCGGAGACCTTGCCCTCCGTCGGGGCCGCCCACTTCTCGGCCCGCTCGCGGATCTCGCGGACGTACCTCCTGGTCTCCTCGTACGGCGGGACGCCGCTGTACTTCTTCACCTTGTAGGCGCCGGCGTTGTAGGCGGCGAGCATGTTGTCCACCACGTCGCCCGGAACGTTGCGGATCTCGTCGGCCATCTTGCAGTCGTAGGACACCATGGCCGGGACGGCGTCCTTCGGTTCCAACGGGTCCTTCCGCCCGTCCTTGTTGCCGTCGATGCCTTCAGCGGCCCACGTGTCCGGGATGAACTGGGCGATGCCCAAGGCGCCGGCCCCGCCGTCGGGAGGATTCGTGCGGAAGGTGGACTCCTGGTAGAGCTGGGCGGCGATCAGCGACGGGGTGACCTCCGCGCACCCGTACTCCGCCACCGCGTCGATGATGATGGGGCGCAACCAGTCGGGGATCTCCTTGGTGTCCGAAAGCCCACCCCCGAACCCAGCGTTCTCCAGGGCATCGCTCGTGTTGTCCTCACCGATGGCGGAGGACAGGGCGAGCACCGCGCTGATGATCAGGCCGAAGGCGAGGAGCGCGGCGAGGAGGGCGCTGATCACCAACTTCCGGAGCACCTTCGACTCGGCCTGCTCAGACATAGGGCAGTCCGGCCACGCGCCAGGTGCCGTCGTCGCCGCGGCGGAGCTTGAGAGCGACGTGCTGCTCCGACTCGGTGGGAGAGCCCTGAGCCGGTGTCTCCGTCACCTTGTAGACGACCCGTACGAAACCGGAGTCCTGGGTCGGAGCCGGCGCCCCGTCCGGCAGTGAGACCCGCAAGACCGCCGCGGTCACTTGGACCTGACGCTCGCTCCAGCTCAGCCACTGCCGTCCGCCGGCACTGCCGCTGGTGTGGGTGCGCAGGTCCTCGGCGAACTCGCGCTCGGCGAAGGCGGCAGCGCGGCGGGACGCGTCGTCGTACGAGGTGTCCCCGCCCGGGCGGGCGTCGTGGCTGGCCCACGCGACCGTGAAGGCGCGGGCCACCTCATGCATCGGCGCCGCTACAGGGCTCGGTCCCGCAGCAACAACGGACTCGGAGGGCTCCGTCTCGGGCGACGACGGGTCCGGGCTCGCGCTCGCGGCTCCTTGGCCTGCTGCTTCGGCTGCGGGGGCGCTCGTCGTGGGCGCCGACGGAATGGCGGTGGGACGCTCGGCCCCACGGAACCCGAAAAGCAGGGCCACGCCAACAGTTGCCAGGACCGCCGAGGCGGCGAACAGCGCGATCGTGGCGAGCTGGGCACGCTTGGCATCGGTTTTGGGCATGGAGGTCCCCCGTCGGGTGGTTCTGGTGCAGTGATCTGCGCGGCCGGGGCGCGAGGCCCCGGCCGCCTGCGGCTAGGGCCGCGGCCTGGGCGGACCGGACGGGCGGCTGGCGCGCCGGATGCCCCGGGGCGCGGCCGGCGGCTTTGCCGGGGTCGCCTTCTTCGCGGCCGGCGGTGTCGGCGGGGCAGGGGTGGGCGGAGTCGGCATCTTCGGCACCGTGGTGGGACTGGAAGCCGGTGGCGTGGCCGCCTTCGGCGCCTTGGTTCCGGACGCTGGCGTCCTGGTGCCGGCGACCGCCGGCTTGGCGCCAGGGTTCTTCGGCGCGATCGCGCCGGCCCGGGGACCAGGCGGAGCCGAGGCCCTGGGGTTCGGCTGGATCGGCGCCAAACCGAGGTTCACCTGCGCCTTGGTTCCGGTCTTCGCGACGAACTTGCCTGCCGTGGCGACGTTGCGCTTGTACTCGGCGCCGAAGTCCTTGGCCTCTTGGACCTTCTTGTCGACCGTGCGTTCCTTCACGGCCTTCAGCCGGCCGCGTACCTCGTCCGCCCGGGCCTTGGCCGCGGCTGCGCCTCGCCTGGTCGCGGCGACGCCCCGCGGGATACCCACCGGCGCGCCGACCGTGGCCATGAAGGCGAACTTCCCGGCCTTCGCGCCGTACTTCGCGGTGGCGGCGGCCGCCTTGCCGGTGGCCATGGTGGCCCGGCCGCCCCGGGTCTGGGACATCCGGTTCGCGGCGGCTGTGGCCAGGCGCTTCTTCAGGGTCTGCTTGGCTGCCTGCTGGACGGCGACCTTCGCGGCCGCGCTCGCGCCACCCGTACCGACGGCCGCGGCCGCGTTGGTGGCGAGGCGGGCGGCTGCACGGAGGCGCCCGGACTTGCGGTCTGCCTGAGGGGAGCCGACCCAGGCGTTGCCGGCGGTCTTCAGGCCCTTGCCCACGGGCTGGGTGACTCGCCGGGCTTCGTCGCGGGCCTCGCCGAACATTTGCTTCAGTCCGGGGGCGGTCTCGGCGTAGCGCTCCGGGCTGTTGAAGACGGACTGGCCGGCGCCGCCGATACGGGCGTTGGCCAGCTTCCGGTTCATATTGACTGCGATGCTCTGTGCGGTGGCTTTGATGCGCTTGTGGCCGGCCAGGCCGGCCACGGCCGTCACGTCGATGACGATGAACTTCACGGCCAGGACGTCGCCGGTCGGAGCGTCGATGAGGGCGAGCACGATCAGGATGAAGATGGCCAGGAACAGGATGGCCAGGACGATGCCGAGGACCGCCTTGGTGATCGCGGAGAACCAGCGCCACAGCGTGGCGCGCCCGCCGCCCGGGAGGATGCCTGCACACAGGGCCCAGTGACCGCGGATCGCCTCGAACGCCAGCCAGCCCTGCGCGGTGAGGAAACCGCCGGTGACGAGCACCATGAGAACGGCCACGATGATCGCTGCGATCGCGACGAACAGCGCTGAGAAAGCCAGGTCGGCGGAGGCGCGCTTGGCCTTGGGCTTCACATCGCCGCAGGCCCCTTCGAACTCCTTCGAGGCCGCGGTCAGCGACTCGATGTAGTTCGTGTCGTACATCGAGTCCATCATCGCGGCGTCCCAGTAGTTCATCCCGAGCTGGTTCAGGTTGAACTCGGCGAGCTTGAACTTACGGAACGCCTTGTCGCAGGAGTCTTCGAAGGTGGTCCCGTAGACCATGAGCTGGTTGGGCTTGACGATGAAGGCGTCCACCAAGGCGTCGGTGATGGGCTTCGCCACGTTGTCGGGGTTCTCGCAGTTCTGTTCGCTCGCAGCGCCCTTGGCCAGGACGATGGTGGCGACCTCGAGCGTGAAGCACCTGGCCGTGCCGAGCAGTCCCTTGTCCGACAGGAGCATGGTCGAGCCCTGCGGCTGCGCCTGGTCATGCTGGCCGAGGAGCACTTGGGCGGGCGAGACCAGCACGGTGGTGGTCAACGCGGCGACGACCAGGGAGACCCCGATTTCGGCGAAGCCGCGAGAGCGCTCCTTGAAAAGGATCAGCCAGCCGCAGTAGAAGCCGGCGAACATCAGGAACAGGCCTGGGAGGCCGAGCCGGTCGATGACCTGGTTCTTGATGGTGGTGGAGATGCTGTCGACGGGGCCTACCAGTACCTCGGCCAGTCCGAAGTCCAGTGCCCAATTGATCAGCCAGCAGGTGAAGCCGACGACCCATTTCGAGATGCCGAACAGCAGTTGCGCGATGATGTTCCAGATCTTGAGGTCGATGTCCTTCCAGCCGCCGGTGTCTGTCTTGACGGTGTAGGCGCTGATCGGTACGCCTTCTTTGTCGGTGACGTTGAAGGGCTGGAGGATGCCGTCGCTGCCGTCCTTCGGCTTCTTCGCCAGGTCATTGCTCGGAGAAGCCGCCGTGGTCGGCTTCGGCGTGGGCCCCGGGTCGGCGGACGGAGCGCAGGCCGGCACCAAAGTGAACAGGGCCAGCAGGACGGCGATCAGACCAAGGCGGCGCCGTCCGTGCCGTGCGGGGCGGCTCATGCCAGGGCTCCGTCCGCCACCGGGGCCAACTCCGCGACCTCGTCGTCCTCTTCCCCAGCCTGCCCGGGTGTGGTGGTGATCGCGGCGGCCGCGTTCTCATCGGCCGGGATCAGCACCTTGATCCCCGCGATGCGCTTACGCAGGTCCCGGTACAGGCCCTCGCCTGCCCGCAGGGCGCGCTCGGTCTCGCTGACGTTGAGCGGGCTGAGGTTCTCGGTGATGACCTTGAGCATCTCCTCGTCGGTCGGGTCCAGGTCCAGGAACTCCAGGCACCGCGTGGCCAGGGCCTTGCCGCGGTGACGGAAGACGAAGATGTGGGACAGCAGCGCCCGGATCTTGTCTCCGATCTCGGACTTCGGGCCGATGTCGTACGGGTCGTGACTGCCGGCGAAGGCTCCGGCGTTGTGCTTGCGGCCGTCGGCGATGAGCTCGAGCAGCAGGTTGGAGCCCTCGGCGGAGCTCGTCAGCCACCAGCACTCGTCCAGGAAGACGCCGGCGAACTCCTGCGGGTCGGCGAAGGCGATCTCGCGGCACAGCGCCGTCATCAGGTACATGAGACGCCAGCCGAAGCGCTTCTCGACCTCCAAGGAGGGGAGCCGGTGCTCGGAGAGCTCCTCCTTGGTGGGCAGGCCCAGGCGGTCGACGGCGAAGACGATGCTGTCGGCGTCCGTGATCCGCACGACCGGCAGGCTGGGGTCGAAGATGACGCGGCCGAGGTCCTTCTTCGCCAGCGACCTCAGCTTGCGCACCAGTTCGGACGCGGCCGCGCGCACCGCGGCGTCGTTCGGCTCGTCCGGGTCGGGGATGCGGGCCCGGTCCGCAAGTGTGCCGATCAGAGCGGTCATGCTCGGCTGCGGCCCGAGTCGGGTCGCCTCGATCGCCTCGGCGAGGGTGATGCCCTCGACGCTCATCGAACCGATGTCCAGGAGCGGGGTGAGGAAGGACTCTGTGTAGCGGGCGGCGCGCGGGCCGCGGAAGACGCGCAGGGGGTCGAGGCTGACGCCGGCGTTCTCGTCGACGTTGATGATCTGGGTGGCGCCCGGGCAGGCGCTCGCGAACCGGCTCCACTCCTGCTGGGGGGTGCGGTCGATGACCAGGGCGCGGCCGCGGGAGTTCCTCTGGCCGGCCCGGTGGCCGGTGGTGAGGATCGAGTACATCGCGCACTTCATGGCGACGGACTTTCCGGAGCCGAGCTCGCCGACGAAGGCGGCGGACGCGGAGGCGTTGACCCTCGGGCCGTGGGAGAAGTCGACCAGCACGGGGCGGACGCCGCCGCCGTTGAGCTGGAGGCCGAAGAGGCTGCCGGAGTCGTCGCCGAGGCCGGCGCCGCAGAACGGCATCGACATCGCGAAGTCGCGGGCGAGGAGGTACTGGGTGTAGTCGAGCATCGGCCCGGGCGTCTTGGTGCCGGGCAGCATGCCGTGGAACAGCGCGACCTGGTCGCCGGTAGGCCTCACGAGGGTGTAGTCGTTGCCGCCGAAGTGGTTGGCCAGGGACCGGGCTTTCTCGTCCGCTTCTTCGGAGGTCGTGCCCCAGACGCAGGTGGCGACGGTCGCGCGGATCTCGACCTCGGTCGAGGAGGCGGTCAGCCGGTCGCGGTATTCGTCGAGCGCGAAGCTCGCCTTGTCGAGGGAGGCCGGCACCCCGGAGGTCTCACCGTCGTACTCGCCGCGCTGGTGCGCGAGCTCACGCTGCTGGCGACGGCTCTTCGGCTCCGCCTTCGCACCGGACTCCACGTGCAGCCGGACGGCCCAGTCCACGGGGAAGTTGAAGTCATCGAGCGCCGCCAGGTATTCGCTGCCGGGGAACCGGAAAGCCTCCGGCATCTCCGAGAGCACGCAGAACGCCTGGTAGGAGTCACCGAACTCGGTGGTGGCGCGCACGTAGCGGCGCTTGAAGGGGTTGGTCGGCCCCTTGGAGGGCCGGTTGCCGCGCCCGCCCTCGTCCAGGATGACCTGGGTGTGGGCGTTCACGGTGTGTCCGCGGCCGCGCAGGGCCCGCGGCGCGCCGTCCTCGGGGAGCAGCGGCTCGTTCAGGCCGCGTCGCGCGCTGTGCCCGTATATCCAGAGGATCTCCGCTTCGGTGGCCGGCCTCATCTTGATGCCGGAGGGCCAGCCCGCGGCCAGGCGGGTGGCCTGCTCCAGGCGCTGGCGCTCTTCCGATACGGATATGGGTGCGACGGGCAGGCCGAGGGTGCCCATGACCTCGGCCTGCATCGAGGAGATGACGGCCCGGGCCTGCTGCTTGAGATCGAGGTGGGCCAGGGGGACGGCGAGGAAGTCGACGCGGCCGGTGAGCTCGAGGTCCTGGAGCTGGTCGAGGACCTTCAGCGCCAGGTCGACGTACTCGGGTGATTGGTCGAGGTCGACGCCGGCGGTCATGCGGGTGACGACCGATGCGGCGTCGACGCTCGGGCAGAGGCTGAGCAGCAGGGCCTCTCCCCGCAGCGACTTGAAGAGCGCCTCGAGCGAGTCCAGCCGCTCGCGCTTCGTGGACTTCGAGGCGTGGGTGTAGTTCTCGGTGTCGACGCGCCACACCGCCCACACGGTGGCGGCGGTGGTCCAGATCAGGTGGCCGCTGATGTGCCGGACGGGGAGACGCATGGCGTTTCTGCTTTCTGTGCGAGTGGTGGCGGCGATCGGGTCGGTCAGTGCTCGTCGAGTGAGGCGAGGAGGGCCTGCAGCCCGGTCTTGGGCTCCGGGCGGCCCTCAGCCGCGGGCGGTGCCGTGGCCGGACGGGTCTTCCGGGCGGGCTCGGCGGCGGGGGCCGGGCGGGTCCTTCGCACGGGCGCTGGGGTCGGCTTCGTCGCGGGGGCCTGCGCCGCCGCCGAGGCGGGCCGCTCGGCGGACCGGACGCGCACCGTGCAGGTGATGGACGCCAGTCGCGGTCGAGCGACCCGCTGCGGCTTGCCGGCCAAGCGGCCTTGGGCCGGGGTGGAGGAGTATGTGAACAGGCTCCGGACCGCCCGGGCCGGGTCCCGGCCGTCCAGGCGCGCGTACCGCAGGACCCAGGCCAGGCCCCACGGCACCAGGACCATGAGCACGAAGTTCATGGCACCGAAGTGGGCCCACAGGTCCCTCGTCAGAACGAGGAGCCCGAAGCTGATCACCATGGTCATGACCTGGGTGATCGTGTAGGGCCCACCCGGGAGCCGACCGGCTCCCGGGAGTTTGCCGATGACCAGTGGGTGCTTGCGGGCTCGTGTGTACGAGTGCCCGATCAGCTCCTCCTCGGAGGCGCTCACGACAGCCGCCAGTCCTTTCCAGTTCCCGCAGGGCCGGTCTCGGCGTTCGGGTGGACGGACATGGCGTTGGTGCCCGTGTCGTCGATCTCGGAGCCGACCTTGGTCTGCAGGACGTCGAGGTTGCTGATGCCCCACAGCACGAGAGCGGCCAGGACGAAGGCCACGAGGGTGCCGACGAAGGAGCGGGTCTTCCACCAGGCCATGAGCACGGCGATGATCGCCATGAGTGAGGCCACGGTGAGGATGAGGGTTTCGACTTGGCCGGTCTTCGTGTTGGCCCAGTCGAGGACGTCGCCGGCGAGGACGACGTGGTCGGGGTTGGCGGCCAGGGTGTGCATGAACGGTTCCTCTTTCTTCAGGAGCTTGACGGCGAGGGCGTTGTCGCCACGGCGTCGGGGGTTGGGGTGATGTGCGGCGCCGCGGACGGCGCGCTGCTCGCGCGGACGGCCGGGGCGTCGTCAACCGACGCGACCTCCCAGCGGCCGGCGCGGGACTTGAGGGTGAGCGCGTAGCTCAGCGAGACCGGACTTCCGGCCTGGTCCGTGGCATCGACCTGGACGAGCTGGTGCAGCACCGTGCCGTCGGCAGGCACCTTCTGCTGCCCGGTCCTTGGGGAGTCGTCCCGGACACCGGTGACCTTGACCGCGGTGTACGGGGCCGGTGTGATGCCCAGGAGGGAGGTGCCGGGAGAGGTGTAGCGGTCGAGCTCGGCCGTGCCGGTGAGGTATGCCGACAGGAACCCGCGTGCGGTCTCCACTGCCGGGTTCGTGCTGCTCGACCCCCGCTCCGACCCGTACGCCAGGGCGCCGGGCTGGAGAGCCGTAGGCGCGGCCACTTGCGCCGGCAGGGACGTCGCCACGTAGCCCGCTGCGGCTGTTGCCGACTCGGCGGTCCCGCCGACACCGGCAGGTCCGGTGGCCTGGACACCTACGCGGAAGTACTGCACGCCCAGCCGCTTGGCCTTGCCTTTGTCGTCCTTGGTGGTGACGTCAGCGGCGACGGTGATCGACCAGTAGCCCGGCTGGACCTCCCTGGACGCGATCACGGTCGAGTGAGTGGCTGTCCGGGTGCCGGGCTTCACCGACAACCTGACGGAGCCGGAGTAGTACGGCGCCAAGTCACGCTCGGTGCCCTGGCCGGCCTGCAGGTAGGCCGCGACGAACAGCTCGGCGAAGCCGGCCGGACCGGTCTGCGACGCCGAAGTCGCAGCCTTGACAGGCTTGGCGACACCCTGGGCCGGGCCCGAGGAGCTGAGAAGAGCCAGAGCACCGAAGACCGGACCCGAGACCACGAGCGCCCACGCGCCGAAGCGGACCAGGCGGGTGATCCCTGACAGGTGAGCGGTACTCGTCTTCCACCCGGTGTCGTCACGATTGGCCGTCGATGTCTCTTCCTGCCGCTCGTCGACCTCCTCGTCCCAGGCATCCGCCTCGACGAACTGTGTCTTCTTGTCGGCTCGCTGACGGCGCGCCCGCTTCACGAATCCCTCCGGAGGGCCTGGGCGGTCAGGACGGTCGAGATGCGCTCCTTGAGCTCGTCGGGAGTGCGGGCGATGAGGACGTCCCATGACGCCAGAGCAGGCTCGGACTCTTTGGTGAGGAAGGCGCGCATCTGCTCGTGCAGCTCGCGGTCCATCGGCCGGCTCACCAGAGCGGCGGCAATCTTGGTCAGCTCACGCGAGGCGCGTGCCACACGGGCCTCGTCGGCGTCGAGGAGCTGTCGGCCGGTGCCGGTCGGGGACATCGTGGTCACGTTGGTTCTCCCGGAGTTGAGAAGGGTGGGGACGGGTCGCAGCGAAGTGGCACCGCCATGGGCGGGGCTCTCGGTTGCTACAGGTGTCGAAGAAGCCATCGGTGTGACAGTCGGGCCGAGGATTTTTCGAGCGGCTTTCGCAGAGGCCGGTCCGGAGGCGAACAGGCCCCTGACGCGGTGGGGTTCACGCGGCGGCCAGGTACTGGGCGAGGTCTGTCCTGGTGCGCAGATTCCGCACGGCGCGGCTGGCGTGCTGCCGCAGCAGGGCGCCTTGGTGGCCCGAGGACCGGGTGGTCATGTGCCGTTGCTCGGGACGGGCAGAGGCGGACAGGTAGTAGCGGGCGATGCGCTGCGCCTCGATCTCCTTCAGCGCCCCGATCTCCACCGCCCACAGAAGCAGGTCGAGGACTTCCGTCCGCGCCTCGTGCCGCGCCAGCGCCGGCTCGTCGACGTCGACGAGCTCCATCTGCGCCGCTCGCATCAGCAGGTCTGCGAGCTCGACCGTGTCGTGCGGGGTGTCCGGGTCCGCGCTGGAGACGACGTGGTTGTACCGGGCGTGGCACTCGGCCTCGGCGAGCGGAGCGACACCGGCGGCGAAGTCCTGAACGTCCTCCATCTCGTCGACGTAGGCGGCCAGAGTGCGCCGGGCCAGCTGCAGGGTGTCGAGGGCGAGGTTGTTGAAGATGCGCCGCGGCCGCCGCTCCAGCGGGTAGGTACGCACAACCTCGTAGGCGGCGCCGAAGACGGCCGCGCAGACGTCGTCCCACGGAAGCCCGGTTCGGCGCTGCGTCCTGGCCATCAAGACCGCCTTGGGCAGCAGGATGCGCACTGCGATCCGCCAGGCGAGGTGGCCGTCGAAGCCCCCGCCGCCGGCCAGCTCCACCAATAGGCGCATCACGCCGTCGTGGCTGTCGAGGTCGCCGCGGCGGTGGAAGTCGGAGATCCTCTCGACGATGTCCCGGGGGCTGGCGGCACCGGCGAGGACCTCGTGCTCCTCAGCCCACTCGGCGACGCGGTCGGCGGCGCGCAGGTCGTGGCAGAGCACGTCCCAGTCACGGTTCATCAGGGAGATCGTGTTGTAGCGGGTCACGGCCTCTGAGGAGTCGAGCGCGGTGAGCTGGGTGGTGGCCACGTCCGTGTCCGTCCTTTCGCCATCGGGTGTCGATGGCGCTCACACTCCCGAGGCCCCCCTTGACCGCGGTCTGACGGCGATGACGGCCGGGTGCGGTCAAGGGGAAACAGCTTCCCCGTGCCGAGGGGAACAGCTGGGGTAGGGGGCGTGGTCAAGGGGTCCGGTCCGGTAGGCAAGGGGGCACCGCACCCACCGGCCTGGGAGTGCAGTGCACTCGCATCGGGACACGGTGCGCGCCGGCCGCGATGCACCTGCATTCGCATCGCGGCCGCACCAACAGCCGTGGGCACGCGCATCGGATGCTCACGGAGGCGAGTGCACCCACCCCTTCTCCGCGACGCGGATCGCGCATCGTGCATCGCAGGAGGATGCAGGAGTCCGTCCCGCCGGGATATCGGCCGCGTACTCCACCGAGTGCATCGCCGGACAGCGGACACCGCAAGAGCATTCACCTCCGTCCTGGCCCCATCAGCCCCAGTGCTTGCCGGGCTCTCATGAACCCGCCGCCAGCCGCCGGGCTACACCCTTCTGCCGCTCTCTTCCGGCGATTGCGTTTCCCCTTGACCTGAGGTCGGGTCAAGGGGGCACCGCCATCTCGGCAGCCCTGGTCAAGGGGGTCGGGGCGGACCTGGTCAAGGGGGTAGAGCACGGCCAGGCCGTGGCCCGGGTGCCTGGTCAAGGGGGAGGGGTGAGGCGCCGAGGCTGTCACCCTGCGCTTCGTCGGCTCGCTCGCCTCGGTGCTCGGATGCGCCGACGAACGCGGGTGTCGAGGTTCGGCGGGAGGAGTCGGTGCGGCTCGCTCTCGGTCTGATGCACCCGGTGCGCGATGCACCGCACCGCCTGGTCCGAGCCGACCCACGTCGCTCGGCATCGGGTGCACGGCGTCCGATGCGGTGCATCGCCAGACCCGGGTGCACCGCACCCGATGCGCGGCATCCGATGCTGTGCACCCGGCCGAACAGCTTCAGCCGACGCGTCAGCTTCCGAGCCTCAGCGGCGAGGTGCGCCCCGACTCCACCAGCGTCGAAGAGCAGCAGCCTTTGTGGAGCACTACCGACGATGTCGGGGTCCGACGCCGCGGCACCGTCCTCCACATCAGCCCCGACACCCTCCGCTGGGCCCAGTGAGTGCTGCCCGATGAGCCGTTGCATCTTGGTGGGCTGCCGATCGCATGGCAGGTCTCCGCGCAGTCCGACGCGAGCAGTCCGCTCGGGGAATGGTCCGCCTACTTCACCCCGGCATCCCAGGTGAGTTCCTCGCCGACTTCCTGCGAAGTCGGCGGAGGAACGGCGGTCACGGCCTATTGCAGCTTCTGTCGCCAGGCGTGCTGTGGCGCGGTCGTCGCGAGGGCGTCCAGCAGCCAAGCCCGCTGGTTCCTGTCCAGTAGCGGGAGGACCGCCTCGAAGTCCACGTCGTCCTTCTCTCTGGTTCCCTTGGACTTGTAGAAGAGCTGTACCTCAGGCGCGAGGTACGGGGTGCCGTCCGGGGCGACGCGGCTGAGACGTGCGAGCGGCATCCGTACGCGTCGGTCGCGCCTCGACACCCATTCGTCTTCGACGGCATCGTCGAGCATGAGCTGCACTGACCATGGCGAGTCCGGCGTTCGGCGACACCAGATGTCATGAAGGGACTCTTCGAGGACCTCGCCAAACCGCCATACGCGGAGTTTCCCGGTGCCTGGTGGGTCTGCGACGTAGAGATCCCAGCCTGAGAGGCACTCCTGGACTTGTGTCTGATCGCGCCGCAGCACGAGAACGTCAAGGTCTCCGTGCGTCCGCAGCTCATGCCCGACGGCAAGCTCGATCGCGCGACCACCGGCAACCCACCACGGAAAATCAACCGCCTTGAAAAGCTCAGCCAGTCCGCCGGTTGAAGCGGGACTCCACTCCTCAGGATCATTGCCCGTCACGAAGACATCTTGCCAGCACAGTGACAAGCCGACAGGCATCACGGTGAAGACCCCAGCCGAAGCGCTTGCGGACGTATTCTCCGAACGTGGCGACCTTCGCAGCGGACTGGACGTACGACCTGGCGGGTGGGCTGCTGGCTGAGAGTCTGCCGCGTAGATGGGCACACACGCAGGGGGTGGCCGCATGCGCCAGACGGCTCGGGCCGCTCTTGAAGGGGGAGAAGGCCGCAGTTCTGGAGGCGGCGGCTGTACTGCACGACATCGGATACGCGCCGCCGCTCGTCGATACCGGCTTCCACCCTCTGGACGGTGCGCGCCACCTGCGGGACGTCCAACGCGCGCCCGCGTCCGTCGTGCGGCTGGTGGCGAACCACTCCTTTGCCCTCTTGGAGGCGGAGGAGCGTGGCCTTCGCTCGGAGCTGGCCGGCGAGTTTCCGTTGCTTGGTGATCCGCTGCTCGTGGACGCGCTGGTGTACTGCGACATGACCACGACGCCTGACGGCGGGCGTACGACGTCGGAGGATCGGGTGGGCGAGATCCTCGGCCGCTACGGGGAGGACAGTGTCGTCGGGCGGTTCATCCGCCGGGCCGCCCCTGCGATCCACGGCAGCGTGGAGCGCGTAAGGGCGGCCGCGGTCGAGGCGGGCGTCGTGCTCTGAGAGGGGCCTACCCCAGGTGGGGGTAGGCGCCGGCCAGGAAGTGGCCAAGCTGTTCGTGCATGCTCGGGTGGATGTCCAGCTCGCCGAAGTCCTTCGGGTGGACCCAGCGGACTCCGTCCGCTTCCTCGTTGACTGTGGGCTTCCCGCCGACGGGGCGGCCGATGTACACAGCCTCGTACTGCTGCCGGATCTCGCCGTCGGTGTACTCGATGATGTGCTCCGGGTTGGAGTAGACGCCGAGGAAGCCGGTGACCTCCGCGACGATGCCGGTCTCCTCCTCGCACTCGCGGACCGCGCATTGTGCGGGGCTCTCTCCTACGTCCTGGGCGCCGCCGGGCAGGGCCCACTGGCCGGTGTCGCGCCGGCGCTGGAGCAGGACGGCGCCGTCGTCGTTGACGACGAGCATGTTGCTCGCGGGGATCAGGGTGTTGGCCTTGGGGGCCTTGGGGTCGTGGTAGTACTCAGTCCTGCCCACGGTGGTGCTGCTCCTGCCTGTCGGGCGCCCAGGGGCGCGCGGATGACCAGACGGCCTCGAAGCTCTCGCCGTACCGCTCGAACCATTCGGCGTTGGTCGTGCGCCTGAGCTGGAGGAGCGGGTTCGCGCTGGCCGGCTGGCCCCAGATGTGGGGGTTGATCAAGAGGTGGTCGTCGTAGCGGAAGATCGAGTTGTAGAGCGTCGTGTCGTGGAGTCGCACCTCACAGCCTGGATGGCCCACGAGGTCTCGGTAGTAGGTGAGCGAGGCCCTGATCTTGGCAGCCAGTGCGTCGCCGATGCCTTCCTCGCGTCCACGGATCCGTACGGCGTCGCCGTCCGGATCGCCGAAGCAGAGCCGCACGCGCACGCCAGCCTGCGCTCGCTCCTGGAGCATGCGCGCGATGTGCGGGTTCGTCTGGGCGAAGAAGGTGCCTGAGAACACCAGGACGTCTACCTGTTTCATCGCCCCTAACAGCAGGGACATCCAGACGTCGCGCGGCACGCTAGCCCTGTTTGGGTAAGTATCGACCAGTTCCGACTGGGTGGCGCCCAACCGTGGGCTCCGCTGACCTGCTTCTGGCCAGAGGTAGGTCTCATCGACCCGGAGCAGATTGGCGACGGTCCAGCGATGCCGACGGTGCGGCATACGGCCGGCCATCCATCGGCTGGCGGTCTTGGGATCGACCGCACAGGCTTCGGCCACCTCATCCACGGTCAGCCCGCGTTGCACGAGTGCGGAACGAAGTCGCTCATTCACTCAGACAACCCAACCGGACAGGATGCCCTGGCCGCAAGGCCGTCAGGCGTGGTCGTGCGGGCATGGCCGGTTTTCGTTGTCGGCTTACGCTGACCATGTGCCACTCATCGTGCTCTGGGACATCGACCACACGCTTATCGAAAACTCCGGTGTGAGCAAGGAGATTTACGCGGCAGCCTTCTCTGCCGTCACGGGTCAGGCCGCCGTCCGACCGGCCCGTACGGAAGGCAGAACGGACCGTCTGATCCTCTCCGAAATGTTTCGGGACCATGGGATGGATCCCCCGGAGTGGGGACGAATCGACCAGGCCCTTACGGCGGCCGGCGCGGCGCGTGAGCCTGCCCTCGCCCAAAGGGGCCGGGCCCTCCCCGGAGCGCGCGAAGCCCTCGGTGCGGTCACGGCAGAGCCGGGCATGGTGTCGTCCGTCCTTACCGGCAACATCTACGCCAATGCACGGGTGAAGCTGCGGGCCTTCGGCCTGGACGCGCTTCTCGACCTGGAGTGCGGGGCCTACGGCGCGGACTCGACAGACCGCGCGGCCCTGGTGGAGGTCGCCCGGGACCGAATCCGTGAGGCTTACGACCTTCCACCAGGCACACCCGTCGTCCTGATCGGCGACACACCTCGTGACGTTCGTGCCGCGCAAGACTCCGGCGCGCATGTCGTCGCGGTGGCCTCTGGGATTCACAGCGCTGACGAACTGCGTGACTCCGGAGCCACCGTTGTGCTTCCTGATCTGGTGGATGTCGCTGCTCTGATGCGCCACCTGCGGTCTTTGGCATCGACCGTCTCGTAAAACGTCCCAGGACGTCCCACAGAAGTCCCGGGACGAGGTTCGGCGTCCCGTCGGCCGACGGCAGTCTCGTTCCTGCCGTCGGCGGCGGGCTCCCTCTCGGGCCGCCGACGCGCTATCCGAGCTCTCCTCCCGACTGGATGGAGTAAGCGCATGACGGCTTTACTCGGCGGACAGACCGGCGCGACGTCCACGCTCGGAGAGGTGGAGCGGCTCGCTGTGCGGTACCGCGTACCCCTCGAGGACGCGTTGCTCATCGCGATCAACCTCCATGGCATCGACTCGGACCTGCCGCGTCACAGGGCCCGCGTTCAGGTGAGGCTGGCGAGTGCGCCGACGATGCCGTGGCAGCTCATCGTTCCGCTGAATGCCACCGGCTCCCCATTCCGGCTCAAGGACGACCAGCTGTTGCTGGGAGGCGTCTCGTTCGCCACCGTCGAGCGTGTCGATGCGGACGAGGCGGTCGGCGGCTACTTCCGAAACGGCGGAACTGCCGCGACGCTCAACCCGAACGCACGTAGTCGGTGTGTGGGCTGTGCCTTCTGCCCCAACACCCTGGAGGCCGCGGCAGACCCGCGGCTCTCCGAGGAAAGAGACCTTCGCGAGCTGCTGGCGGCGCTGTTGGAGCAGCACCCGCGGCACGATCTCGCGGAGCTCCGCGAGGTGACCGTATCGACCGGATGCTTCGAGCGAGAACCTGCCGCGGTCGACCACGTGCGCGCGCTGCGGACCGTCCTCGCCGAGCACGGCATCGAGGCGCGCATCGGCTTCCTGACCTCCGTACTCCGGTCCCAGGAGGCTTTCGATGTCCTCGCCGCGGAGGCCACCCCCTTCGTCCTGCGGCTGACCGCGGAGTGTTTTACCCGCCGGGACCTGTTGCTGAAGGCCAGCAAGGCCAACCTGGCCACGCCGCAGATGCCGGAAGTGCTCAAGCGGTCCCTGGCTGCCGGCCACGGCACGTCGTTCACCTACATAGTGGGGCTGGACGACATCGACGCTCTCCGTACAGGCGTCGGCGTGCTCAACCCGTACGTCACCGAGTTCCCCAATTTCCAGGTCTACCAGGCGCACAACTCCGTCATGGCCGGCCTGCGTACCTCCGGGGCGCGCGACTTGGAGTACTACCTGCGCGCCCGCGTGGTGATCGAAGAGATCACTGGTCCCTCCGGGCTGCGCCCGGCGGCATGGGAGTGCTACCGCCCGCTGTGGTACTTCACCTTCGCCGGCGAAGCCTTGGTCAGCGCGTGATGTCCGATACCGCCACTCTGGCAGACGCCTTGTGGAGAGCCACCTGCTACGCGTCGGTGTGCCAGCTCCACCTGCGGGACAACGTCCTGCTCAGCCGACCGCTGACCGCTCAGCACGTGAAGGAACGTCCGTCCGGTCACTGGGGAACCGTGCCCGGCACCGCGTGGGCACTGTCGCACGTTGCCCTTGCGGCGGGGCACCTGGACCAGGGGGTGGACCTGGTCCCGCTCCTTGGCGCCGGACACGCCGGCGTCGTTCAGCTCGCCGCGGCCTGGGTGACAGGCGAGCTCGGCAGGCTCCGTCCGCAGTTCAGCCCGGATGCTGAGGGCCTCAGGCGGCTGGTCCAGGCGTTCCCCGACATGGACGGAATGGGCTCCGAGGTCACTCCGGCGCTTCCGGCCGGGACGTTCCTGGGTGGCCGCCTCGGCGGTTGCCTTCCTTTCGCGCAAGGCGCCGCACTCAGCTCGCCGGGCAAGATCGCCGTGCCCGTCATCGGGGACGGCGAGTGCGAGACCCCCACGACCGCGGCGAGCTGGCTGGCGCAGAGGCTCCTTCCTGGGAGTTCCGTCCTACCCCTGGTGCACGTCAACGGTTTCCGCATGGGCGGGCGGTCCCTTCTCGGCGCGATGGACGACGAAGCGCTTCGGTCGTACTTCGGCGGCCTTGGGTGGGAAGCAAGAGTCGTGCACGTCACGACAGGCTCTCTGCCGGACCACGCCGCCTTCCAGACAGCGCTGTGGGATGCGTTGGAGTCGACGCTCGACGACCGTCCCACAGCCCTGGTCATGCGCTGCGTGAAGGGATGGGGCGGACCCGCGTCTCTCGGCGGCCGTGATCTCGTGGGCACCTCCGACCTGCACAAGACGCCCTTGGTCAGCCCGCGCGCCGAGCCGGAGCAGCTGATGCGGCTGGCTCACTGGCTGGCGTCCTACCAGCCGGCGGATCTCTTCGACGAGAGCGGGCGGGCGAAAGGCGAGCTCGCGGATGCCATCGCTGAAGCCCGGTGGTGCCCCCTCGCTCCCGCCGAAGCGCCTCGGTCAGGGAGGCCCACCATGGCGCCCAGTGCTCGTGCCGTCACGTTCACCGATGCCGTCACCGGAGTCGTGCGGAGACACGCGGCACGTGGGGATTTCCTGCTTGTCAGCCCGGATGAACTGGCTTCCAACCGGCTCCCGACCCTGGCCAGTGAGCAGTGGGCATATGAACTCCTGGCGGAGGAAGTGCTTTTGGAGTGGCTGGCCGGATGGACGGCGAGCGGACGCCGGGGTGTGCTGGTCTCCTACGAGGCGTTCGCCCCATTGCTCACCAGTGGCCTGGTGGGACACATCAAGCAGCGACGCCTCGACGGAGCGAGGGGCCTGCCCAGCATCAACCTATTGCTCACCTCGTACGGCTGGCACAACGTCCACAGCCACGCCGACCCCTCCCTCGCTACAGCGCTCCTGGCTCTGCCAGCCCCGGGTGTCCGCGTGCTGACTCCGGCTGATCCAACGAGAACAGCCGCCGCCCTGGATGAAGCCTTCGACTCGATCGATTGCGTCAACCTCGTCGTCGCCGGCAAGCACAGCCGTGCCGCTCATCCTGTCGGGCCAATGGCTGAGGAACACAGGCGTGGTCTCGCGGTATGGCCGCATCTCAGCGACGAGGGCGAGCCGGACCTGACGATCGCCACAGCCGGGGACATCCCGGCCGCTGTTGCCGCCGAAGCAGTGGACCATGTACGAGGCCGCTACCGATGCCGCGTTCGGGTGGTGAACCTGCTGGACCTCACCGTCCTCGGCGATCCCGCTTTGTGGCCACGAGGACTGAGCGACGAGGAGGTCGACCACTACCTGGGCGCTCACGCCCCGGTCCTTGTCCTCACTCTCGGGCACCCGGCGGCCGTGTGGGGGCTGCTGGGGGCACGGATGCGCCGCCCTGTGGATGTCATCGGCTGGCAGGAGCCCGCTGGTCCCATGCCGCAGCGGCAGTTGGCGCGCTCCTTGGGCATGGACCGCGCTGGGGTGACGCAGGCCGTCGGTCTCCTCATGGCCGCACGTGAGGTGGTCCGGTGAGCCCGTGGGTCCTGGGAAGTCTGGAGGTGATTGAGATAGAACAGCCTGTGGCGCCTGGAGATGACGCGCACTTCGTGGTCATCCATGGAGCTGGAGGGTCCGGTTGCTACGGCCCCGTCAGCGAGCGGATCGGACGCTACGTGCGTAACACGTTGGCGGCCGCGGTGGAGGGCGCACGGATCGCGGACCACGCCGGGCTGCTGAACCGGCTGCGTACCGTGGCTCGCACGGCACCGTCGGACATCGCCTCGTGGGCGCTCGGCACGGTCGACTGTGCGGTCTGGGATCTCCACGGCCGGCTCACCTCACGTTCCGTGGCTGGCCTGCTGGCCGCGGCGGAGCCGCGATCGACCGTTCCGGCTTACGCGTCGTGGCTCTCCCAGAACCTCACCAGCATCGAAAACCTGGACCTGCTGCGTGATGTCGTGGCGGATGGATGGAGGTTCACCAAGTGGGGGCTTCGCCGCGATCCGGCAGAGTCACCCGGGCAGGCCGCCGTGCGTATGGCACGGGCAGTGGAGCGTGCCTCTCAGTCCGTCGGCTCGCCGCTGGCCGTTGACGCCGTTGGTACCTGGACGCCGTCGGTGTCCATGGCCTTCGCACAGAGCTGCGATCCGTCCTGTCTCCTGTGGCTGGAGGACCCGCTTCCACAGCACGACCTCGACATGTACGAGTTGCTCGCCGCAACCCGGGTACCGCTGGCCGTGGGGGAGCGCGCGCACTGCGACGAAGACCCGATGGGGCTCATCCAGTACGTCAGGCCGACTGCCCTTACCCTCGACGTCGTCGGCTGCGGCGGCCTCACCCGCGCGACGCAGATCCTTGCCGTCGCCCGCTCCCAGGACATCCCCATATACCCGCACGGCCGCTCACTGCTGCCCGGTCTCCACCTCGCGGCCGCCTTCCCTGACGCTGTCCCCGCCGTCGAGTACCGACTCCAGTGGGAGCCCGGACGCCAATGCCTCTACGACGAACCCCTTCGGCCCGAGGACGGACACGTCCGCCTGCCGGACTCCCCAGGTCTCGGCACGACCCCGAGGAGCACAGCATGCCCGGCACAACGATGACCGTTCCCGTCGAGGGAACGATCAGCCACAGCTCGGACGGCCCGCTGCTGGTGCTGTCCCAGCGACTCGACGGGCATGACACCTTCCTGACTGGGAGCCTCGACATCGGAGGAAGTGCGCTCCCGGTGCGCATCCTGACCCTTGACGACGTCACCGTACTGCGCCCGGTGGGCAGCCTCCCCGCGCTGGTGGAAGGTACGCGATGGCAGGGGACGCTGCACCTGCCACACGGGATGCGTCCTCGCAGCGTTCCCCCGGACCTCAGCGAGGCTGCCGCTCAGGAGGGGAGATCTCTCGACACGCTCGACGAGGCGGAGCTGCGCTACGTCATCACCTTCCTCTCGGAGGCCACAACCACCACCATTCGGCAGTCGCGTATCCGGGCCATCGTCTCTGCCCTTCCGACGACCGCGAGGAGCCCCCAGTGACCCCGGCACACCCCGCACTCCTGGTCACCGTCGATGTCGGTGGGACCCTCGGAACGGCCGACGGGCCCGGCCTGGCAATGAGGCTGGCCGAGGCGTCCCCGCTGCCGGCGGCACGAGCGCGCGAGATCATGCGATCCAGCCTCCATACGCGCCCGTCCCTCACGGAATCCGTGGTGACAGAGGTATGCGAGGCGCTGCGGGTTCCACCGGAAGCCTTTCCCCGCGACCTTCCGCCGGCCCCGTTCAGGCTCTTCCCACGCACGGTCGAGGCACTGGAGCGGATCAGCGCTGTGGCGACCGTGGTCACGCTGTCGAACGTCACCTGCGTGGACGCGGACACCGACGGGCTGCGCGCTCTCCTCTCACCGTGGGTCAGGGACTTCTTCCCCTCGTGCCGCATCGGTCACAGCAAGCCCGACCCACGTGCCTTCCACATCGTGGCCGAGCACTTTGGTACCGACCCCGGTGGCCTGATCCATGTCGGCGACGACTGGGCGTGCGACATCGTGGGTGCCATCGAAGCCGGGACCAGGGCCGTGTGGATATCGCGCGGACGGAAGGTTCCCGACGAATCCCTGGTCGTTGATCACGGTGTGCTCGTCGCCCACGACCTGGCGGCGGCCGCCACGCACATCCAGCACCTCGCAGTACGGAGCGACACATGAGCCTCTTCACCGGAACCGCCACCTACTACCGCCAGTTCCGTCCCGGCATCCCCCAGGACGTAGCCGCGGTCCTCGACCGATCCACCCCGGTACGAACGAGTGGCCCGCGACGGCTCCTGGATGTCGGCACGGGCACCGGGCTGGTCGTCGAGGCGCTGCTGGACCGGTTCGACGACATCATCGCCGCCGACAACGACGCCGACATGCTCGCTACCGCGGAGTCGGCACTCTGCCCGCAGCTGCCCGAGGGCACCCGCCTCACGCTCGTGGAGAGCACCGCCGAGGACTTCGTCCCGCCCGTCGGCTGGAAGGCCGACCTCGTGACCATCTGCCGCGCCTTCCACTGGCTTGACCAAGCCGCCGTGCTGCGCCTCCTGGACAGCCAGGTCGCCCCGGACGGCGTCGTCGCGATTTTCGGCGACAACAGCTTCTGGGCCGCCGGCAGCCCCTGGAAGGAAGCGGTCCGCGACCTGATCAAGACGTTCCTCGGCGAAGAACGCCGCGCGGGCTCCGGCACCTTTCAGCACCACGACCGCCCCTACAGCGAGATCATGGAGGAGTCGCCCTTCAACCAGGTCGAGGAGATCCGCGTACCCGTCCAGCGCACCTGGACCACTGCCTCCATCCTCGGCTACCTGTACTCCACGTCCTTCGCAGCACCCCACCTCTTCGGTGACCGGCTGGAGGAGTTCGAGACGGCGGTGAAGTGCCGGCTCACCGACTTCAGCGACAGCGACACCTTTCCCGAGGACAACGAGTTCCTCATCCGCATCGGGCGGCGGAGTAAGACGTGACGGCCGACGGCGACGGACGGTCGTACGGGAAGCTGACGACACCCCGTATCGCGGCCGAGCTGAGCGAGCGGTCCATCCTCTGTCTTCCGGTGGGCTCGCTCGAACAGCACGGCACACACCTGCCCCTCGACACCGACACCGTCATAGCCGAGCGCTTCGCGCTTCGCCTGGCCGCACACGTCGCGGACCCGCACGACCTATGGGTCGCGCCGCCCGTCGCGTACGGCCTCTCCCCGGAGCACGCCTGGGCGCCAGGCACCGTGACCTTGGACATCCCGCTGTACGCCAGCTTGATCACCACCCTCGTCGGGGAGTACCTCCGTGCCACACCCGTGCGGACGGTGCTCATTGTCAACGGACACGGTGGCAATCGGGGCGTCCTTGAGGGACTGGTGCACCAGCTCCGGCACACCCACGACGTGACCGTCTGCGCGCTGCACCCGAGCACCCTCGCTGCTGGCGAGGTCACGGTCGACAGCGAACTGCCCGAGGTCCACGCCGGCATCCGTGAGACCTCTCTCATGCTCGCCCTCGCCCCCGACCACGTACGGCTGGACCTCCTCCCTGCCGGGACTCGCCCGGATCCCGGCCAGCGAGAGGCGATCCAGCGCCTCGTACTCGATCGAGGTGTCACTTGGCCCTGGACCTCCGACGACCCCGCGCTTTCCACGCACGGGGTCATCGGCGGCGACCCACGCAAGGCCAGCGTCGAACTTGGCGAGGAGCTCATCACCGCCGCGCTGAGCGCGGGCGCGGACATCCTCGACCGGCTGGTCCCGCCTGGCGCGAACGGACCGATCACCTTACGGAGGACCCATGCCCCTGACAGCTGAGGAGAAGGCCGCATTCAAACGGGACGGTGTCCTCATACGCCGAGGGTTGGTCGCCCCCAACGTGACCAGGCGCGCCATCTCCCTCATCGACACCTGGTACCGCAAACGACTGGACCCCGAAGACATCCCTGCGTACTCGCAGCGCACCTTCGCCCCGGAACTGGGAAACCACCCGGACGTTCTCGCGCTCTACACGGAAACCGTAGCCGCGACGCTCGCCTCCGACCTCCTCGGGGAAACCTCTCCTGTCTCCACCACCCAGATCCAGATCCGCGTACCCGAAGCCGAACTCCCTGGCGCACAGCCTGAGAAGGCCATGCACGTGGACGGCGTCTCCTGTCCCCACCTCGACCCGCAGGAACTGCGCACATTCTCCCTACTCGTCGGGGTCGTTCTGTCCGACATCAACGACCCTCAAGGCGGCTCGCTGCGTTACCTGCCCGGCGGACACCACACGATGGCCCAGTGGTTCAGCGATAAGTGGTCGCTCGGGATAACGGAACAGGTTCCGCCGGAGATTGATCGCGAGGACGGTGTCTCCTTCCTCGGCGCACCCGGGGACGTGCTGCTGATGCACCACCTCGTCCCCCACACCGTCGGGCGGAACCTCAGGCCGTTCCCCAGGGTGATGGCGTACTTCCGGGTCTCCCACCCGGACCACTCCCGCCGCCGGCTCGAAGCGCTCCGCGACCCGTGGCTCGACTACCCGCCCCTCATCTCGATCCCCTCCGCCCCGGTCAGCCAGGAGTAGACCTATGCAGATCACCACCCCGCAGGATCTCGACGTCGCCGTCCGAGCGATCGAGTCCGGAGAGCTCGTCATCGTCCCGACCAGCCGCTGGTACATGATCTGTGCCGACGCCAGCAACGCTCAGGCATGTGACAGCATCTTCAAGGGCAAGCGCCGCCCTGGCGCCAAGTCCCTCGCGTACGTGGCCCCATCCCTCGCCTCCTGCCAGGAGCACTTCGAGCTCAGTGCCGAGGCCGAACGGCTCGCCACCATGTTCTGGCCGGGCGACCTCGCGTTGCTCCTGCCGTGGCGGAGTCCGGAGGACGCCGCCCGGCACACGGCGGTCGGCTCGCCGGCGCTCACCACGGTGGCCCCCGGCGTCCTCGGAGCGCTCGCGTCAGAGGCTAAGGTGCCGGTCGCCGCCACCACAGCCAACATCTCTGGCGACGCCGGCCCGGCCGACGCGGGGCCGGCCGTGACCGTCGAAGAGGTCCACGACTTCCTCGCGGCCTCCGGCCTGACGCCCTCAGTCATCGTCGACGGCGGTGTGTGTCCCGCTGCCAATCACATGACCATCGTGGATTGCTTCATCCCCGAGGCGAAGCTGGTACGCACGGGCCTCGTCCACCAACGAGCCGTATCAGCGGCACTTGGTCGGGAGATTCAACGTGCCTGATGGCTCGGTCACTCCATGGCAAAGCATTCCGGACAGCACCGAGTCTGTTAGCTGGCCCGGCTAGGCACTGGCGCTGTGCTTCTACCCCCACGGCGACACCGTCTTCCTGGGCGGCACAGCGATCGACGGCCAAAGAGATCTCGTCCCCGACGACAAGGCGGCGGGCATCCTGGCCCGCTGCATCCGGGTCGAACCCCGCCTCGCTCAGGCCCGCGTCCTGGAGCATCGAATCGGTGCCCGACCGACCCGTGCCACGGTTCGCGTGGGGGCGGAGCGAGATGAGGAGGTCGGCACCGTAGTTGTCCACAACTACGGGCACGGGGGCGCCGGCGTCACGCTGTCGTGGGGGTGTGCCGAAGAAGCTTGGGAGTTGCTCTCCACCGCGTGACGGCCTTGCAGGACACCCATCACGCACATCACCGTGCTACCTGTGGAGGAACAGGAAGATGCAGCAGAACACGGAGAAAGAGCCGGGCGTTGCCGCAGCCGTCATCGTTCACGAGGGCCGTGTTCTGATGGTGCGTCGCCGTGTCAGTGAAGGTCCCTCCTGGCAGTTTCCGGCTGGCAAGGTCGAGCCTGGTGAGACTCGTGAGGAGGCTGCCGTGCGCGAGACGGAGGAGGAGACCGGCCTGACAGTGGCGGCAATGAACACGCGATCACCGTGTGGGGGCACAGGTGCTTCGTGCACCCGCTGCTTCGATTGCCTGGGATCAGACGGCGAAGGCTTGACCGCATACGAGGCAGTGGTACGACCCCGACGTGCGTTCGAGTACCTTTACCGGCTCGTATGGCAGGGGGATGTCACGATGACCATGTCGTCGGGCTCGGTGAGCGGCGGAGGCACATCTGGAGTATCCACACTGCCCTTGACGTCGACCTTCATGTACTTGCTGCGGGCCTGCTTGAAAGCGCTCTTCAGTTCTTGCTCCACCATCCGCGCTGCGGCGGGAGCGCTGGCGACGGCTGCTGCTCGGCCTCCGCATTTGCTGGACCGTGGTGCCACTTGAACTGACTTACGCAGTGAGGGCATTCCCGCCGTACGAAGCCGTCGTTGTCCAGAGGCAGGTTCATTGGAATTTCCATGTCACGCCCCATCCACGAACTCTTCGCCCTCGATCGGCACACCATCGGCGGTCTTGCCCGTCAGGACGACGTTGAAGTACGAGCTTGCTCCGGACCCCAGGGATCGAGATGTGAGCAACCGAACGGACTTCCCAGTAGGAAGCTTGGGGACAGGGAACTCGCCCTGGTTGCGAGTGATGAGCTCTTCCCCTTCGTCGGCCTTTACGTCCATGCCGTAGACATCCCCGGGACCGTGGTTGGTGATCTGCACGGCCCCCCTCTTTCTGGGGCCGTTGTCGACGTACCGGGCACTGAGCCGAGGGGCACCCGCCGCCTGTGATGACGGCAGCTTCCGGCCCAGCGGAAGCCCGCCGCCTGGGGTACGGGAGGGGTGAGATCGCCCGCGTGCTCGATGCGCGCGGCGAGGTTGGCGCAGTGCGCCCCATGGGCGAGCGCCGCCGGTGCGTTGCTGGGATCTTCCGTGAGATTGGCGGGCATCATCACAACCTGCTTGTCCGGGTACTCCTCGGCGTGCGTCTGCAGGAAGCGTTCAAGCCCTGCCCAAGTGGCCCACCGACCGACGAGCTCCCACCGCTGGCCCCGGGCCAGTTCGACATGTCCGTCGGAGAACTTCAGGCATTTGGCCCCGGCGTCGTCGAACCGTTTGAAATCCGCGATGAGAAAGTCGTGTTCCTCGAACGGTGACTTCGCCAGTACGACCTCCCGCCCGTACGAGAGTCCGGCGAAGAGGTTCCTCGTGAACCGCTCCGAGGCACCTGCTTCCTCGTTCTCGGGACGTTCGCTCACGAACTTCCCCATGCGGTCCTTCAAGCCGGCCGTGTTGATGGAGAGCCGATCCCTGGCCAGGGAGACGGCCAGCGCATCAGGCTGCCCCACAGCAGCCGGGGAGGGACCACGGCCTTGCTGCTCAGCATGATGAGAGCAGCGGCCTCCAGAGAACCGCCTTCTCTGATGTCGAGGGAACAGATCCGAATCCTGGCCAGGATCCTCTGGAGTGCCTCCTGGGTAATCGCGCGCCCCGTCAGGGCTTCATGGTGGGATCGAATGATCTCCTGAGTCTTCTCCAGGACGTCCTTCTCCGCGGCGGTGAGCGGGATCCCTGCACTGTCGGACTCATTGAGCCGAGCGGCCTCGGTCAGTTTGCGCAGCTCTTTGCGTATGCGGGAGGAAGCCTCGAGCGAGGTCGCCAGGACGTACTCGTCACCAGGGCGGTTGTCCGAGACGTACTGGCCGACGAACTGCGCCAGGACGGAGCCGAACTCCGACGCGGGGTCCGCCGACACGTTGATCGTTTTCTTGGCCTGGATGAAGTGCCGTGTCGCTGGGCCGACCAGCACCAGATCGTCAATCTCGTCGCCAGTCTCGAAGCGCAGCTCGTCGACCTGGACGCCATCGCCGAACCCCAGCAGACCGAAATCCGTGAGCTCACACAGCAAGAATGCAGTGGCTGCTGCTTCGCCACGTGAGCCGCGTGGCTGGTCGGACCAGCCTTCTCAGGCCGCGACAGCAGACGGCTCCCGGGGCGATCGCCGCGCCAGTTCATTCGGTCTCCGATCTGCCCTATGCCCGCACGCATGACGTCGCTCCAGCGGAGGGCCGAGGTAGCAGGCCGAACGGCGGCACGGGAGCCCGGGGAGCCGGATCTCGAGGTCGGCTCCCAAATGGCTCCCAAAGCGGCCCGCACAACCACTCAGGGGCCTGATCCACTGTGTGGATCAGGCCCCTGACCTGGTGTTTCAGCTGTCGGGGTGGCGGGATTTGAACCCACGACCTCTTCGTCCCGAACGAAGCGCGCTGCCAAGCTGCGCTACACCCCGATGTCGCCGGTGTCCCGGCGACATCGATTACTTTAGCCCACCCGCGGCCGGAGGCGAAATCCGGTTTCGGCGGGCCGGGGGCGGGGCGGCGCGGGGATCAGTCGCGGGGGGTCAGCGTCAGCAGGGTCGCTTCCGGGGGGCAGGCGAAGCGGACCGGGGTGTAGCGGTTCGTGCCGCAGCCCGCGGAGACGTGGAGGTAGGAGATGTTCCCCTCCGCCCGGTGCCTGGACAGGCCCTTGACCCGGTCGGTGTCCAGGTCGCAGTTGGTGACCAGAGCGCCGTAGAAGGGGATGCACAGCTGGCCGCCGTGGGTGTGGCCCGCCAGGATCAGGGGGTAGCCGTCGGCGGTGAAGGCGTCGAGGGCGCGTAGGTAAGGAGCGTGGACGACGGCCAGCGACAGGTCGGCGTCCTTCTCGGGGCCGCCGAGGACCTTGTCGTACCGGTCTCTCTTGATGTGCGGGTCGTCGAGGCCGGTGAAGGCGATCTCGTAGCCGTCGAGCTTCAGCCGGCCGCGCTTGTTCGTCAGGTCCACCCATCCCGCCGCGTCGAACGCGTCCCGTATTCCCTCCCACGGGTTGTGGACGGCGCCGACGGCCGGGGCGTTGCCGTTGAGGCCGTGGCGGCCCTGCGCCTTCTCGAGGAGGTAGCGGGCCGGGTTGCGGAGCTTCGGACCGTAGTAGTCGTTGGAGCCGAAGACGTAGACGCCGGGGGTCTCCATCAGCGGGCCCAGTGCGTCCAGTACCTCCGGCACGCCCTCCGGGTCGGAGAGGTTGTCGCCGGTGTTGACGACGAAGTCCGGGCGCAGTCCGGCCAGGGACTGGAGCCAGGCCCGCTTCTTGCGCTGGCCGCTCACCATGTGGATGTCGGAGACCTGCAGCACGCGCAACGGCCGCATCCCACGCGGCAGCACCGGCACCATCACCCGTCGCAGCCGGTACGAACGGGCTTCGATGCCCGCGGCGTAGACGAGGCCGGCGGCTCCGGCCGCCGTGATTCCTGCGGTGATCTTCAGGGGGAGCCCGTAGCGTGCGCGCATGGGTCCATCGTCGCAGAACAGTCAGGCGCGGGGCACTGGTGGGAGGTGCGCCCGGGACGCGCTGCGGACCGGTAGCGCAACGAGCAGACCCAGCGCGATCCACACGTAGGTGTTGCCGCCGAGGAAGCCGTCGATTCCGGACGAGTCCTTGCTCCACAGCCACACGACGCTGCTCGACAGTACGACCGGCAGCGCGACGGCCCAGGTCAGCAGCCTGCGGCGGTCCGGTCCCGCGGGTGTGTCCAGGGCGGCGCCGGCGAGGACCGCGAGGGCGGGCACCAGCCAGACCAGGTGATGCACCCAGGTGACCGGGCTGATCAGACACGCCAGGACGCCGGTCAGCGCGACCGCGGCGGCGTGGTCACCGGCGGCGGTCGCCCGGCGGACCCGTACGAACCACAGAGTGAGCAGTACGAGGACCCCGGCCGCCCAGATGCCGCGGCTCGGCTCGTGCGGTTCGACGAACCGGGCGAGCAGTCCCTGCCAGGACTGGTTGGAGACGTACGCGAGCGAGCCGACCCGGTCGGTGTCCCAGAGCGCCTGGGTCCAGTAGACGCGAGAGGTGTCCGGCGCGATCCATGCCGCCAGCCCGGTGGCGCCGAGCGCGACCGCGGTGGCTGTCGCGGCGGCGCGGGGGCGGCCGGTGAGGAGCAGGTGGCCGATGAACACGGCGGGGGTGAGCTTGATGGCGGCGGCGAGGCCGATGCCGATGCCGGCGTAACGGGAGGTCCGGCCGTCGGTCGGCAGGCGGAGGTCGACGAGGACGAGCGCCAGCAGAAGCAGGTTGACCTGTCCGAAGCTGACGGTGTCGCGGACCGGTTCGAGGAGGGCGAAGGCGCAGCCGGTGAGCGCCAGGGCGTACCAAGGTGTCCAGCCCTGGGTCCTGATGACCGGCCCGGCGGTCAGGCGCAGGATCACGACGGCCGCGGCGGCGTTGAGCAGCAGGGTGAAGGCGATGGCGCCGTTCCAGTGGATCAGCGTCATCGGCAGCATGGTCACGGCGGCGAACGGCGGGTAGGTGAAACCGTATTTGCTGCCGGGCACCTGGTAGTCGTAGAGCGCGCCGCCGCCCACCCAGTGGTGCACGGCCCCGTAGTACACACCCAGGTCGAACCAGCCGCGGTGCAGCGGCACCGTCATCAGGAACAGCAGGACGGTGGAGGCCAGCGAGGCGACCAGGACGAGCCGTCCGCGGGTGGTCGTCGGCCACCGCCACGTGGTCTCCGTCGTACCCAGCTGTGTCATGCAGTACTCCCAATCGGTCGACGCGCGACGCGGTCCGCGCCCCACAGAGCTGTCACGGCGAGCAGACCGCCCCCGACGGCCGACCCCAACTGGGCGGCATCCGGCGCGAATCCACTGGGCAGAACGACGAGGGCGAGGACCGCACTGGCCGCGGTGGCCGTCCGGCGCAGGGATCTGCCCGGTCCGGCGGCCGCGATCAGGAACAGTCCCCACAGCAGGTACCAGGGGCGGATCGCGGGGCCGAGGACGGCCACCGCCGTCAGGCTGAGCCCGAGCGCGTGGACCGGGCGCAGCAGATGGTGGCGGCGCCAGGCGAGCAGTACGGAGGCCACGGTGGCGGTGAGGCCGAGCAGATGCCACGCCGGGCCCGCGAAGCGGGCGAGAGCCGCCGGCCAGGCGCCGGCCCGGTCGAGGAGGGCGGTGGTCATCCGGCCGAGGGTAGAGGTGAGGGACCAGTTGCCGGGGGAGACGGGAGTGTCCAGCGTCGCGAGCCACCCGTATCCCGTACCCACGGCTGCCGTGGTCACCGCTGTGGTCGCCACGCAGAGACAGATGACGGCAGCGGTGGCCGACAGGCGCGGCGCCCGAGCCCATTCCGTCTGCCGGGCCCACAGCGTCACCACGGCGACGAGACCGAGCGCCGCAGGGGCCTTCACCAGGGCCGCCAGGGTGATCAGTACGACCGCGGCCACCGGCCTGCGGCCGAGCGCCGCGACCAGTCCGACGCCCAGCAGGCCCAGCATGACCGCGTCGTTGTGCGCGCCGCCGACCAGATGCAGGAGCACCAACGGATTGAGCACGCCGAGCCAGAGAGCCACGGACGGGTCGGTGCCGCAATGCCGGGCCAGCCGGGGCAGGCACAGCGCCATGGCCGCCACCCCGAGGAGTGCGACGAGCCGCATCCCGAGCACCCCGGTGGACACCTGGTCGGCGGGGAACGCGGCCGGGCCGGGGGAGTGCGCCAGCGCGGCGAGGGCGAGGAAGACCGGGCCGTACGGGGCCGGTGTGTCCCGCCACAAGGGGGCGACCTCCGCCGGGAGCGGGCCGCCGAGGTGGGACGGTCCGAGGGTGTGGACATCGAGCCGCGCGTCGACCATCGCGCCCTGCGCGAGGTAGCTGTACACATCGCGGCTGAACAACGGCGGCGCCACCACCACCAGCGGCGCCGCCCACAGCACCAGCGTCAGCAGCAGATCGCGGCGGCCCGGTGGCCGGGGCCCGCGCACCGCCGCTCCGACGAGCGTCCAGGCCGCTATCAGGACAACGAGACCGAAGTACGCGCCGACGAGCCCGAACGCGGCCGCGCCGGAGTCAGGGGCGGGCATCTCCCGCACCGGCAGGGCGCCGGAACTCACGCCGCCCGCCGCGAGGGCCGTCGAACCCGTCATCCCGAGCAGCTGACAGTGGCGGAAGTCGACGGCCCGGTCGAGCACCCGGTCGACGACGAGACGGAGGGACGGCATTTGCGCAGGCTGTCAACGACCGGTGTCCCGCAGGCGACGCGACGGCCGCGCGTGGGGGTCGGTCGCGTGTCCGCCGCTTTACGGGACGCCGCCTGCCGACGTCGCTGGCGGCGGCCCCTGCGGCGGCGGCCCCTGCGGCGGCGGCCCCTGCGGGGTCCTGCTCGCCGAAGCTCCGCTGTCCCTGGCGCTGCCGCTGCCCGGCCGTGCGACGCCGACTTCGGCCCCCGCCGTGCGACGCGGCTTCCCTGTCGTGCTCGCGAGGCCGACTTCCCCTTCCCTGTCCTCCTCGCGAGGCCGGCTTCCGCGCCGGTCCCGACCCCGCCTCCGTTCCGCCGCGCGAGGCCGGCTTCCGCGCCCGGCCGTGCGACGCCAGCCTCCCCCACGGACGTGCGATGCCGGCTTCCGTCCTCGCATGCGACGACCCAGGCTTCCTCCCGGGCATCGCGAGGCGGACCGCCGTCTCGGTCTCGGCCCCGGCCTCGCTTCCGGTCTCGGCCCCGGCCTCCGTTCCGTCCGCGCGACGCGCACCGCGCCCCGCCGCGAAATGCGCGGGCGAGTTCCGTCGCGCACCTGACACACTTGGCCGCATGACCACGCTCAAGTCCAAGCTGCAGGAAGACCTCACCGCGGCGATCAGGGCGCGCGACGAACTGCGCTCCTCCACGCTTCGGCTGACCCTCTCCGCGATCACCAAGGAGGAGGTCTCGGGCAAGACCGCCCGTGAACTCTCCGACGACGAGGTGCAGAAGGTGATCGCCAAGGAGGCGAAGAAGCGCCGCGAGGCCGCCGATGCCTTCGCTCAGGGCGGTCGGGCCGAGCAGGCCGAGCGCGAGAAGGCGGAGGGCGTGATCCTCGACGCGTACCTGCCGCAGCAGCTGACGGACGACGAGCTGAACCAGATCGTGGCCCAGGCCGTCGAGGAGGCCAGGTCCGCGGGCGCCGAGGGGCCGCGCGCCATGGGCGCCGTCATGAAGATCGTGAACCCGAAGGTGGCGGGCCGTGCCGAGGGCGGCCGGGTCGCCGCCGCGGTGAAGCGGCTCCTCGCCGGCTGAGGGCCGGGGCCGCGGCGCCCGCCGGCATGGCAGGGCGCCGGACTGGCGATGGCCCCCGCCGGGACGGCAGGGCGCCCGCCACGAGGACGTGGTGCCCACCGGGATGGGCAGGGCAGCACGCAGGGCGGCAGCGCGCCCGCCAGAGCGCATGGCCCCCGCCGGGACGGGCAGGGGTCGCACGCCGTGACGGCAGAGCGCCCGCCATAACGGCAGCGGCTGCCCGCTGTGAGGGCATGAAGAAGGGGGACCCGGTCACCGGGTCCCCCTTCTTCTCATCTCGCGGGCCGTCTACGGCCAGTTGCCGCCGTCACTGCCGCCGTTGCCCTGGCCGCGGTTGTTGCCGCCGCCGATCAGGTCCGGCGGGATGGAGATGCCGGGCCACGGCTCCTCGTCACCGGGCTTGCCGTCGTCCGGCTTGCCCCGGTCCTTCTCCTTGTCCTTGTCGTCCTTCGGGACGTCCGGGATGTGCACGCCGACGAAGGGCGGAGCGGGCTCGCCGGCCAGCGCCCCCGTCATCGCGTCCTTCCAGATCGGACCCGGGACCGCGCCACCGAAGACCTTCTCGTGGTACTGGCCGCCGATGGTGATGTACTCCATCTTCACCTGCTGGCTGGCGCTGCCGACCCAGACGGCGCCCGACATGTTCGGGGTGTAGCCCACGAACCAGGCGTTCTTCCTGAAGTCGGTCGTACCGGTCTTGCCCGCGTTGTCGCGGCTCTGCAGGCCGGCCTGCTGACCCGTACCGGAGTCGATCACTCCGCGTAGCAGCGTGTTGATCGTGTCGGCGGTCCGCTCGGACATCGCCTTGCTGCACTCGGTCTGCGGGACCTTCAGGCTCTTGCCGTCGGCCGTCTTGATCGACTCGATGGCCGTCGGCGTGCAGTAGGTCCCGCGGTTGGCGAAGGTCGCGTAGGCGTTGGCCATCACGAGGGGCGAGATACCGGTGGAGCCGAGGGTGAGCGCCGACGGCACTTCCGGCAGCTTCGTGTTGTTGCCCTGGACCACGCCGAGCTTGCCGGTCATCTCCGTGATCGGGCACATCCCGATCTCGCCGATCATCTGCACGAAGTAGGTGTTGACGGACAGCGCCATCGCTTCCTTGAGCGGGTACGGCCCGACCTCGGTCTCGTTCTCGTTCTCCAGCATGGTGTTGCCGGTGTTGACCCAGGGCTTGCCGCTGCACGTCGACACCGACTGCGGGTACGGCATCTTGTACGGCGACGGGTAGACCTGCGTCGGCGGCTTGCCCTGCTCCAGGGCGGCGGCGGCGAGGAACGGCTTGAAGGTCGAGCCGACCGGGAAGCCGAAGTTCGAGCCGCCCATGTCGTGGTTGACCGAGTAGTTGATCTGGGTCTCGTTCTTGCCGAAGCCGTACGGCTTGGACTGACCCATGGCGACGATCTTGCCGGTCCCGGGCTGGACGAGCGTGACCGCGGCGGCGACCTTGTCGGTCTGGTAGACGTGGTCCTTTATCGACTTCTGCGCCGATGCCTGGGCCTGCGGGTCCAGGGTGGTCCTGATCGTCAGACCGCCCTGGTTCCAGATCTTGAGCCGGTCCTCCCTGGTCTTGCCGAAGACCGGGTCGGTCAGGAACACCTGGCGCACGTAGTCGCAGAAGAAGCCGGCGCCGCTGACGGCGGTGATGCAGCCGTTCTTGGGCTTGCTTACCTTCAGCTTGATCGGGCTCGCCTTCGCCTTGTCCGCCTCGGCCTGGGAGATGTCCCGGACGTCGGCCATGCGCTGGAGCACGATGTTGCGGCGCTTCGTCGCCTCTTCCGAATCGTTGACCGGGTCGAAGCGGCTGGGCGACTGGACGATGCCGGCGAGCAGCGCGGCCTCTTCCAGTTTCAGGTCCTTCGCCTTCTTGGAGAAGTAGCGCTGGGACGCGGCCTCGACGCCGTACGCCTGCTGGCCGAAGAAGGTGATGTTGAGGTAGTTCTCGAGGATCTTCTTCTTGCCCAGCTCCTCTTCGACCTGGATCGCGTACTTCAGCTCGCGGATCTTCCGGCCGAGGGTCTGCTGGGTGGCCTGGGCGACCTTGTCGGGGTCGTCGCCGGCCTCCTCCACGAAGACGTTCTTCACATACTGCTGGGTGAGGGTCGAGGCGCCTTCGGAGACGCCGCCCGACTGCGCGTTCTTGTTCAGCGCGCGCAGTACGCCCTTGAGGTCGATCGCGCCGTGCTCGTAGAAGCGGGCGTCCTCGATCGCGACGATCGCCTTCTGCATGTACGGGGAGATGTCCTCGATCGGCACGACCGTGCGGTCCCGGGAGTAGACCGTGGCGATCTGACCGCCCTCGGAGTCGAGGATCGTGGTGCGCTGACTCAGCGGCGGGGTCTTGAGGTTGGCCGGGATGGTGTCGAATCCCTCGACCGTGCCCTTGGCCGCGAGTCCCAGTGCTCCGGCGGCGGGCAGGGCGATGCCCGCCAGCACCGCTCCGGCGAGCACGCTGACACCGAGGAACTTGGCGGCCTGCTGGGTCCCGGTCAGACCACCGCCCGAGCGCTTCTTTGGCATGGGGTCAGCCTACGTTCTCATTCGCCGGACACGCGTAAAGGCATTGGCCTAAGCTGCTCACAACTGTCACAGCAGTGCGGTTCTGCATCAAGCACTTGACATGATTTCCGCTGTACCCGAATCCGGCGGAGTTGTGTCCGTCAGTCATGTCCGTATCCGGCACTTGTGTTGCACGGTGCCCCTTGTGACCCGGCTGAACTGCCCCGCTATGTCGGCTTTGTTCGTTATGCCCTCAGGTCACTCCCCTGGGTGATCTGCCGCGTACGCATAGTCCGTTCGGGCCATTCAAGATTGGGCCCCAAGGGGGTGTTGCGCTGTGCCCACCTTCCGTAACGTCCTCAACTGGCAGCGGTGAATATGCCGCTGCCGCCGTGGGGGAGCCTCGATTCGGGAGAGGACGGCGCCGGCATGGGCTGGGTAACCGACTGGAGTGCGCAGGCAGCCTGCCGCACTACCGATCCGGATGAACTGTTCGTACAAGGGGCAGCGCAGAACAGGGCCAAGGCGGTGTGCACCGGATGCCCGGTGCGGACCGAATGCCTGGCCGACGCGCTCGACAACCGCGTCGAGTTCGGCGTCTGGGGCGGAATGACGGAGCGGGAGCGACGCGCATTGCTGCGCAGACGCCCCACCGTCACGTCCTGGCGCAGGCTGCTCGAGACCGCACGCACGGAATACGAGCGCAGCGCGGGAATTCTGCCCGTCGCCCTCGATGACGACGAGACCTACGAGGCGTACGCGGCGGTCGGCTAGCGGTCGGCTGTCGCGCTCGGTCGGCTGCGGTCGGCCTTTCACCTGGTGGTACGGGGCCGCGAGCGGCCGTCGTGGTGTCCGCCACGAGTGGCCGAGGCATGCCTTGCGGTCAGCGCTGGTCGGCGTGGTGCGCCGACCTGTCGTGGACACTGGCCGAGCACGCCGGGCCGTCCTGTCATGCGCGCACACCGGACCACGTGGCGGACCAGATGCCTGAAGCCCGATCCCGTGCCGTCGCGTCGACGCACCAGCGGGCCGGTGCGCGCGGCCCTGTCAGGTCCGAGCGCTCCTCAGCCCGGCTACGCCGCCCCGGCGGGGGCGCGGCCCCCCGTGGCAAGGCGGTCGCCGATGGCGCGCAGGCCGACGAGATCGTGCACGTCGCCCGGGAGGGCGGGGACCTCGGCCACCGGCACCTCCGGGTGGAGTGCGGTGAAGCGGTCACGCGTGCGCTGCTCGCGCGCGAGCACCTGCATCCGCTCGGCATGCAGACGCAGCAGACCGGCAGTCATCTCCTGCGTGGTCTGCGTCCGGGAATTCTTCGACTCCGAGGGTTCTTCGGCGACTTGCGGGTGGGCTTCGGGGGAGTGGCCCGCGGACGGGGATTCGGGAGAGACGGCCGCGGCGTCACGAACACCAGTCTTCCCGTGCCCCTGATCCACAATGCCGCCCTCGTCAAGATTTTCCGCGGCCGCGAGCGCCCGCTCCGCCGACAGCCGCGCGGCGCCGCTGACGTGCACCCGGTTGAGGACCAGGCCCGCGAGCGGCATGTCCTCCTCCGCCAACCGCTCCACGAAGTACGCCGCCTCGCGCAGCGCGTCCCGCTCGGGTGCCGCGACCACCATGAACGCCGTCCCCGGGGCCTGCAGCAGCCGGTACGTCGCGTCCGCCCGGGTGCGGAAGCCGCCGAACATCGTGTCCATCGCGGCCACGAACGTCTGCACGTCCCGCAGCAGTTGGCCGCCCAGCAGCTTCCCCAGGGTGCCCGTCATCATCGACATGCCGACGTTGAGGAACTTCATCCCGGCCCGGCCGCCCATCTTCGCCGGGGCCATCAGCAGCTTGATGAACTTGCCGTCGAGGAACGACCCCAGGCGCTTGGGCGCGTCGAGGAAATCCAGCGCCGAGCGCGACGGCGGGGTGTCCACGATGATCAGGTCCCACTCCTCGCGGGCCCGCAGCTGGCCCAGCTTCTCCATGGCCATGTACTCCTGCGTGCCGGCGAAACCGGCGGACAGGGACTGGTAGAAGGGGTTCTCCAGGATGGCGCGGGCCCGTTCCGCGTCCGCGTGAGCCTCGACGATCTCGTCGAAGGTCCGCTTCATGTCGAGCATCATGGCGTGCAACTCCCCGCCGCCCTCGATGCCTTCGACCCTGCGCGGAGTGTTGTCGAGCGAGTCGATTCCCATGGACTGCGCGAGCCGCCGGGCCGGGTCGATGGTGAGAACGACCACCTTGCGTCCGCGCTCCGCCGCCCGTACGCCCAGTGCCGCGGCCGTCGTCGTCTTTCCGACGCCGCCCGCGCCGCAGCACACGATGATCCGGGTGGCCGGGTCGTCGATGAGGGGGTCGACCTCCAGCCGGGCCGATGAGTCCAGGGTCATGAGCCAGCCCCTTGCTTGCGCAGTTCCTTCGCCAGTTGGTAGAGCCCTGCCAGGTCGACTCCCTCGCTCAGCATGGGGAGTTCGTAGGCGCCCAGCTCCAGCGCGTTGAGCGCCTTGCGCTGCTCGCGCTCCAGCTCCACACGCTCCGCGTGCTCGGCCGCCTGCTCCAGCAGCGGGGTGACGAGGCCCGCGGCGCCGGTGACGCCGGCGGCCTTGAGCGCGTCGGTGACGGCGGCGCGCCGGCCGTTCGCCGCGTCGTGCACGGCGTCCTCGTCGAGGAGGTGCGGCCGGACCATGTTCACGATGGCGTTGCCCACCGGCAGGTCGGCGGCGCGCAGCTCGGCGACACCGTCGGCCGTCTCCTGGACCGGCATCTCCTCCAGCAGGGTGACCAGGTGGACGGCCGTTTCCGGCGACTTGAGGACCCGCATCACCGCCTGCGCCTGATTGTGTATCGGGCCGATCCTCGCCAGGCCCGCCACCTCGTCGTTGACGTTCAGGAAGCGGGTGATGCGGCCGGTGGGCGGCGCGTCCATGACCACGTAGTCGTAGACGTACCGCCCCTGTCTGTCCCGGCGGCGCACGGCCTCGCAGGCCTTGCCGGTCAGCAGCACGTCCCGGACCCCTGGGGCGATGGTGGTCGCGAAGTCGATCGCGCCGATCTTCTTCAGGGCGCGGCCCGCGCTGCCGAGTTTGTAGAACATCTGGAGGTAGTCGAGGAGGGCGCGCTCGGCATCGATGGCCAGCGCGAACACCTCACCGCCGCCGGAGGCGACGGCGATCTTGCGCTCCTCGTAAGGAAGGGCCTCCGTCTCGAACAGCTGGGCGATGCCCTGCCTGCCCTCGACCTCGACGAGAAGAGTCCGCTTTCCCTCTGTCGCGAGGGCGAGCGCGAGGGCAGCGGCCACCGTGGTCTTACCGGTACCGCCCTTGCCGCTGACGACCTGGAGCCTGCTCACGTATTCGAGCCTAACCAGTCGGACCCCGGCCTACGCACGAGGCTGCCTGCGGGCTGCGTCACGGACCGGGTGGAGGGTGCGGCTACAGTCGGCTCCATGACCAAGTGGGAATACGCGACCGTGCCGCTTCTCGTGCACGCGACGAAGCAGATTCTGGACACCTGGGGCGAGGACGGCTGGGAGCTGGTCCAGGTCGTGCCCGGGCCGAACAACCCCGAGCAGCTCGTGGCCTATCTGAAGCGGAAGCGGGAGACGTCCTCGTGAGCGGCGTGGTCGACGCCAGGCTCGCCGAACTGGGGCTGACGCTGCCCGAGGTCGTGCCGCCGCTCGCGGCCTACCAGCCTGCCGTCGTCTCCGGCGTGTACGTCTACACCGCGGGCCAGCTCCCGATGGTGGAGGGCAAGCTTCCGGTCACCGGCAAGGTGGGTGCGGAGGTGACCGCGGAGGAGGCCAAGGAACTGGCGCGCACCTGTGCGCTGAACGCTCTGGCCGCTGTGAAGTCGGTCATCGGTGACCTGGACCGGATCGCGCGGGTCGTGAAGGTCGTCGGCTTCGTCGCCTCGGCCTCGGACTTCACCGGGCAGCCGGCCGTCCTCAACGGAGCCAGCGAACTGCTGGGCGAGGTGCTCGGCGACAAGGGCGTGCACGCCCGCAGCGCGGTGGGTGTAGCGGTACTGCCGCTGGACGCCCCCGTCGAGGTCGAGATCCAGGTGGAGCTCGTCCAGGGCTGAGCCCCGCCGAACCCCCGGTCCCCTACACGTACGGCCCCGTGCCCCGGATTCCCGGCGGGCGCGGGGCCGTTGCCGTTCCGGCCGGGCGCGCGAATCCTCGCGCGCCGGTCTTGACGTGGACGCGTCGGCGGGTGTGCCCTGTCCCTTGGCGTCCATGGTTAGGAACCCTTCCTGTCGATGTGAACGCGCTCGTGAGACCGGCGAGCACCCGCACGCACCTCCTCCATCCCCTCGTCCCCCGAACGAAAGTGGGAGGAACCTGTGGCACCCACCCCCCGCCCGCGGGCCGCCCTCGGCGTCCTCGTGGCCGCCGCGACCGCGGCGTTATCCGTCGCCGCACCACCCCTCGCCGGCACGGCAGCAGCCGCTCCCGTCGCGTACGAGGCCGAGGCGGCCACGGTCTTCCAAGGCGCCGTCGACTCCGATCACGCAGGTCACTCCGGCACCGGCTTCGTGAATTTCCAGCCCGTGACGGGCGCCTACGTCGAGTTCACCGTCGCCTCCGACCGGGCCACCGACGCCACCCTCGACTTCCGGTACGCCAACGGCACGTCCGCGAACCGTCCTCTCGACATCCGGGTCAACGGCGCGCTCGTCGCCGACAACCGCGCCTTCCCCGCCACCGGCGCCTGGACCACCTGGCGGACCGTCACCGCGCAGGCCGCCCTCAAGCCAGGCGACAACACGGTCCGGGTCACCACCGCGGCGTCCGACGGCCCCAACCTGGACAAGCTCACCGTCACCCCGAGCGGCCCCGCCGACACGCAGAGACCGACGGCCCCGGCGAACCTGCGCAAGGACAAGGAGCCCACCGCGACGAGCGTCTCGCTCGCCTGGGACGCCGCCTCCGACGACACGGCCGTCACCGGCTACGACATCTACCAGCACGGCCAGTTGATGAAACAGGTCGGCGGCACCACCCTCGCGGCCACCGTCGAGGGGCTCGACCCGGAAGCGGCCTACGACTGGACGGTCTTCGCCCGTGACGACGCCGGCAACGTCTCCGCCGCCAGCAACGCCGTCACCGTCTCCACCCTGCCCGCCCCGCCCGACACGCAGGCGCCCAGCGTCCCCGGCGGCCTGCGGTCCACCGGCACGGGGGCGACCAGCGTCGACCTCGCGTGGACGGCGTCCGCGGACGACACGGCGGTCGCCGGCTACGAGATCCACCGCGACGGGGCCGCCACCGCCGACGCCGACGCCACCTCCGTCACCGTCGGCGGCCTGACCGCCGACACCCCCTACCGCTTCAAGGTCAGGGCCTACGACCTCAAGGGCAACAGGTCCGCCTTCAGCCCCGAGATCACCGTCAGGACCCGCGGAGCGATCCCCGGCGGCACTCCCGACCCCGGCACGGTGTCCACCCTGACGAGCGGCGTGGACGTCGCCTGGGGGCTCGGCTTCCTGCCGGACGGCACCGGCGTCTTCACCGAGCGGAACACCTTCGACGTCTACACGCTCTCCCCAGCCGGCCGCAAGACGCTCGTCGGCAAGGTCCCCGAGTCGCAGACCACCGGCGGCGAGGGAGGCCTGATGGGCCTCGAGGTCAGCCCGGACTTCTCCACCGACCACCTGCTGTACTTCCTGCACACCTCGAGCGACGGCAACCGCATCGCCCGCATGAAGCTGGAGAACAACAGCCTCAGCGGCTACACCGTGCTGCTCGACGGCATGGAGAAGAGCCGCTTCCACAACGGCGGCAGGCTGCGCTTCGGCCCCGACGGGAAGCTGTACGCCGCCATGGGCGACGCGCAGAGCTCCAGCAAGGCCCAGGACAAGAACTCCCTCAACGGCAAGATCCTGCGGATCGATCGCGACGGTTCGATCCCGGCGGACAACCCCTACGGCAACGCCGTCTGGTCCCTGGGACACCGCAACCCCCAGGGCCTCGACTTCGACTCGCAGGGCCGGCTCTGGCAGGCGGAGTTCGGCAACAGTGTCATGGACGAGGTCAACCTGATCCGTAAGGGCGGCAACTACGGCTGGCCGGCCTGCGAGGGCACCAGCGGCAGCTGCTCGGGCTACATCGCGCCGAAGAAGACCTGGCCGACGGCTCAGGCCTCGCCCAGCGGCCTGACGATCACCAACGACCACGTCTTCGTCGCCACGACCAGGGGCGAACGCGTCTACCGGATGCGCATCGACACGAGCAGCGACCTGGTGGAGCAGAAGATCTACTTCCAGGGCACGTACGACCGGCTGCGCACCGTCGAGGTCGACCACCAGGGCGACATCTGGCTCACCACATCGACCGACAAGGACGGTGTGAACGGCAACGACAGGATCCTGCGGATCGACATCGTGTACTCGGGCGGAGCGGCCGGCGCGGGAGCGGCCCGCGGAACCGGCAGCGGGAAGGAGGCTCTCGAACATCGGCGCGGAAGCGCATAGCATCCGCCCATGTCCAATGGTCAGTGGTACCCGCCGGAATGGCCCGACCGCATCCGCGCACTCGCCGCCGGTGAGCTCACCGCCGTGGTCCCCAAGCGGGCCGCCACGGTGATGCTGCTGCGTGACACCGCGGACGGTACCGCTGTCCACATGCTGCGCCGACGCGCCTCCATGGCCTTCGCCGGAGGCGCGTACGCGTACCCGGGCGGCGGTGTGGACCCGCGGGACGACCGGCCCGTGCGCTGGGCCGGCCCCTCCCTGGACGTCTGGGCGGAGCGCCTCGGCGTCGACGACACGGCGTCCGCGCAGGCGATCGTGTGCGCTGCGGTGCGGGAGACGTTCGAGGAGGCTGGCATCCTGCTGGCCGGCCCCACCCCCGACACCGTCGTCGGGGACACGACGGGCGACGACTGGGAGGCGGACCGCCAGGCCCTGGTCGACCGCGGCCTGTCCTTCGCGGACTTCATCGACCGCCGGGGCCTCGTGCTGCGATCCGACCTGCTGGGCGCGTGGGCACGCTGGATCACGCCGGAGTTCGAGCCGCGCCGCTACGACACCTGGTTCTTCGTGGCCGCCCTGCCCGAGGGCCAGCGCGCCCGCAATGTGTCGACCGAGGCGGAGTCCACGGTCTGGATCAGCCCCGCCGACGCCACGGACGGCTACGGCAAGGGCGAACTGCTGATGATGCCGCCGACCGTCGCGACGCTGCGGACGCTCCAGGCGTTCCGTACGTCCGCCGAGGCGCTGGCAGCGGCGGCGAGCCAGGACATGACCCCGGTCCTGGCCAAGGCCCGGCTCGACAACGGCGAAGTGGTCCTCAGCTGGCCGGGCCACGAGGAGTTCACCAAGCACGTCTCCACGGGAGGCCCGCGATGACCGACGCGGCCACTCTGCCGGGACAGCCTCGCGGCGGTGTGCTGTCGGGTCCCGCCACCGCCCGTGCCGTCAACGTCCTCGCGCCGAACGCGTCCGCCATGACCCTCGATGGGACCAACACCTGGATCGTCTCGGAGCCGGACTCCGAGCTCGCGGTCGTCGTCGATCCCGGACCGCTCGACGACACCCACCTGCGGGCCGTCATCGCCACGGCGGAACGCGCCGGCAAGCGGATCGCCCTCACCCTGCTCACCCACGGCCATCCCGACCACGCAGAGGGCGCCTCCCGCTTCGCGGAGCTCACCGGTACGAACGTCCGGGCCCTCGACCCGGCGCTGCGGCTCGGTGACGAAGGGCTCGCCCCCGGTGACGTGATCACCACGGGCGGCCTGGAGATGAGGGTCGTCCCCACCCCCGGGCACACCGCGGACTCCCTCAGCTTCCACCTGCCCGCCGACCGGGCCGTACTGACCGGCGACACGATCCTCGGCCGCGGTACGACGGTCGTCGCGCACCCGGAGGGACGGCTCGGCGACTACCTCGACTCCCTGCGGCGGCTGCGCTCGCTCACCGTCGACGACGGCATCCACACCGTGCTGCCGGGCCACGGCCCGGTTCTCGACGACGCCCAGGGCGCCGTCGAGTACTACCTCGCGCATCGCGCGACCAGGCTCGCCCAGGTGGAGACGGCGGTCGAGGACGGCTGGACCACCGCCTCCGAGGTGGTCGCCCAGGTGTACGCGGACGTGGACAGGTCGCTGTGGCCCGCCGCGGAGCTCTCCGTGCGGGCACAGCTGGAGTACCTGCGGGAGCACGGGCTGATCGGCCCCTGACAGCCGGACGGGCAGCCCGGCGAAGGGGCCGTACCGGCCCCTTGGACCGGTCCCCGGCGCGGACGGAACCGGCCGGCCACCCCACGGCGTCGTGGTGCGAGCGATGCTTTACGCTCCGCTTACTTGCGGCATCCGTTCCCGGGGGAAACCGTGTTCGTACTCTTCGTCATCCTCGTCATCGCCGCGGCGGTGATGTACCTCGTCGCCAGAGGCGGCGACAACAGGGGGCTCAAGCTCGGCGCGGCGGGGGCGCTCATCGCCGGCCTCTTCTCGGGCATAGCCAGCTGTGTCCACGTCATCAGCGCCTACGAGGTCGGCGTGCCCGTCACCTTCGGCAAGGTCGGCTCGCCGATGAACTCGGGCATGAACATCACGTCGCCGTTCACCAACGTCACCACCTTCTCGACCCGCCCCGTGGACCTCAACCTCTCCGACAAGGACGTGGTCGAGGTGCGCTCCTCGCAGGGCGGCGTGATGTACGTGGAGGTCACCGTGAAGTGGGCGGTCACCCCTGCCCAGGCGGTCGAGCTGTACCGGCTCGCGGGCAGCGAGGACGCCATCCAGCAGCGCCTGGTCTTCCCCGACAGCCGCGAGATCATCCGTAACGTCTTCGCCCGCCACACGAGCGAAGAGGGCTACACCTCCGCCCGCGAGAAGATCAACGGGGAGATCGGCGACCTGATCAAGGAGCGCCTGGCGCCCCGCGGGATCGCGGTCACCACCGTCAACCTGCGCAATGTGCGGCCGTCCGAGCAGCTGCAGGAGCAGATCGACCGCAAGATCCAGCAGCAGCAGGCCACCGAGCGGGCGACGGAGGCGGCGCGGACCGCCACGGCAGAGGCCGAGCGCCGTCGGATCGAGGCCGAGGGCATCGCCAAGGCCAACAAGATCCTCAACGACTCGCTCAGCGACAGGGTGCTCGCCAACCAGTGCATCGAGGCCTTCAAGGAGGCGGCGGCGAAGAACCCCGTGTACGCCGTGCCGTGCGGCACCGGCACCGGAAACCCGCTGATCGTGGACGGCAGCAAGAGGTGAACAGCGCACGAGGGGCCGCCCGCGTGATGCGGGCGGCCCCTCGTGCATGTGCTCGGTGCGCGGATCGGCCGGGCGCGTCCGGCGGTCCGTGGCTCAGCGGGAGCGCTTGGCCAGCCGCTCGACGTCCAGCAGGATCACCGCACGGGCCTCCAGCCGCAGCCAGCCGCGCTGCGCGAAGTCGGCCAGCGCCTTGTTCACGGTCTCGCGGGAGGCGCCGACCAGCTGGGCCAGCTCCTCCTGGGTGAGGTCGTGGACGACGTGGATGCCTTCCTCCGACTGCACGCCGAAGCGGCGCGACAGGTCGAGGAGCGCACGGGCGACACGGCCCGGCACGTCCGAGAAGACCAGGTCGGACATCTGGTCGTTGGTCTTGCGGAGCCGGCGGGCGACCGCGCGCAGCAGTGCCGTCGCCACCTCGGGCCGGACGTTCAGCCAGGGCTGGAGGTCGCCGTGGCCGAGGCCGAGGAGCTTGACCTCGGTCAGCGCGGTGGCGGTCGCGGTGCGCGGCCCGGGGTCGAAGAGGGACAGCTCGCCGATCAGCTCGCCGGGGCCGAGGACCGCCAGCATGTTCTCGCGGCCGTCGGGGGAAGTGCGGTGCAGCTTGACCTTGCCTTCGGTGACCACGTAGAGGCGGTCGCCCGGTTCGCCCTCGTGGAAGAGCGCGTCGCCGCGGGCGAGCGTCGCTTCACTCATCGAGGCGCGGAGCTCCGCGGCCTGCTCGTCATCGAGCGCCGCGAAGAGCGGGGCGCGCCGCAGAACGTCGTCCACGAGTTCTCTCCTTGTCGACCTGCTCAGGGGACGTTGGTCCCATGATGCCGGACTGTGCTGTGCCGGCTCGGGGACACTGTGCCCCCGTGGGGCACCACCGGGGAACGGACCCCGGTAGTAAACAATCGTGCGATCAATCACAACAAGTTTGACGTACCGGCGCGTCTCTCCCTACGGCAGGGGCCCGATCGGGGCCGGATTACGGGGGACCGGGGCGGATGTCGGTGGGGGCCTTTAGGCTGGCCGGGTGTCCAATTCGCCGGTGAGAGCACAGGCCGAGGGGGCTGGCAGCGTGTCCGGTAAGCAGAATTCCGCCGTGGGCGAACAGCAGTCGTCCAGCTCCGGCAAAAGGAAGAAAACGCCCAAACCGGAAACGCGACTGGCCATGGTCCGGCGTGCCCGCCGCATCAATCGCGAGCTCGCCGAGGTGTATCCGTACGCCCATCCGGAGCTCGACTTCGAGAACGCCTTCCAACTGCTGATCGCCACGGTCCTGTCCGCACAGACCACCGACCTCCGGGTCAACCAGACCACGCCGGCACTCTTCGCCAAGTACCCCACGCCGGAGGATCTGGCGGCGGCGCAGCCGGAGGAGGTCGAGGAGCTCATCCGTCCGACAGGCTTCTTCCGCGCCAAGACCAAGTCGATCATGGGCCTCTCCGCCGCCATCCGTGACACCTTCGGCGGCGAGGTCCCCGGCCGGCTGGAAGACCTCGTCACCCTGCCCGGCGTGGGCCGCAAGACGGCCTTCGTCGTCCTCGGCAACGCCTTCGGCGTCCCCGGGATCACCGTGGACACCCACTTCATGCGCCTCGCCCGGCGCTGGAAATGGACCGACCAGGACGACCCCGTGAAGATCGAGGCCGAGATCGCCACGATCTTCCCCAAGAGCGAGTGGACGATGCTCTCGCACCGGGTGATCTTCCACGGCCGCCGTGTCTGCCATTCACGCCGGCCCGCCTGCGGCGCCTGCCCCATCACGCACCTCTGCCCTGCTTACGGGGAGGGCGAGACCGACCCGGAGAAGGCCAGGAAGCTCCTGAAGTACGAGATGGGCGGCCGCCCCGGCCAGCGCCTCAAGCCGCCCCCCGACTACCCCGGCGACCCGGCACCCGCCGTGGGTGCGATCGAGTGACGCCGGCGCCGACGGAACGATCGAGGACCTCCGGCACGTTGCCCGTGAGGGGGTGCCGATGACACGCACAGGAGAAGACACGTACCAGCGCTTCGAGCAGCATGACGACGGCAAGGTGGTCGTGGACGGTGACGTGGTCGTCACCACCGAAGGGCTGCCCGACTGGCTCGGGCCCGTCGTCCGGGCGGCGGAAACCGTCGAGCCGCACCAGCTCAGCCGGTTCCTCCCGCCGGAGAGCGGCCACGGCCGCCAGTCCGCCGTCCTCGTCCTCTTCGGCGAAGGGGACAGAGGCCCGGAGCTGCTGCTCATGGAGCGCGCGGGAACCCTTCGCTCGCACGCCGGGCAGCCCTCCTTCCCTGGCGGCGCGCTCGACCCCGAGGACGGCGACCCGGCGACCACGGGACCACTGCGCGCCGCGCTGCGGGAGGCCGAGGAGGAGACCGGGCTCGACCCCGCAGGGGTGCAGACCTTCGGCGTGCTGCCGAAGCTCTACATCCCGGTGAGCAGTTTCGTCGTCACGCCCGTACTGGGATGGTGGCGCACCCCGAGCCCGGTCGGAGCGGTCGATCCCGCCGAGACCGCGCGGGTCTTCACCGTGCCCGTGGCAGATCTCACGGACCCGGCCAACCGTGCGACGGCTGTGCACCCGCGCGGTCACGCAGGGCCCGCGTTCACGGTCGAAGGGGCTCTGGTCTGGGGTTTCACGGCCGGAGTCATCGACCGGATCCTGCACTTCGCAGGCTGGGAACGACCATGGGACCGCACCAAGGAGGTCCCGCTGGACTGGCACGCATGACAGGCTGACCCAGTGATGCGCTCCCGGCGGGGGCGTCACGTCCGAAGCGGCAGTGCGCCGTGGCCACACCCCAGCCGGACAGAGCACCGGCGACGACACTGCGAGGCAAATGACGGTGAACGTGCTGGACATCCTGTTGCTGGTCGCCGCCGTGTGGTTCGCGATCGTCGGCTATCGCCAGGGCTTCGTCGTCGGCATCCTCTCGGTGATCGGCTTTCTCGGCGGCGGACTCGTCGCGGTCTATCTGCTCCCGGTGATCTGGGGCGCACTGACCGAGGACTCGGACGTGTCCACCACCGCCGCGATAGTCGCCGTCGTCATCGTGATCGTCTGCGCCTCCGTCGGTCAGGCCTTCACCACGCACCTCGGCAACAAGCTGCGCCGGTTCATCACCTGGTCGCCCGCCCGCGCGCTGGACGCCACCGGCGGCGCCCTGGTCAACGTCGTGGCGATGCTGCTCGTCGCCTGGCTGATCGGCTCAGCGCTCGCCGGCACCTCGCTGCCCACCCTGGGCAAGGAGGTGCGCAATTCGAAGGTGCTGCTCGGGGTGTCCCGTGTGATGCCCGATCAGGCGAACACGTGGTTCACGGACTTCTCGTCCGTACTCGCCCAGAACGGCTTCCCGCAGGTCTTCAGCCCGTTCGCCAACGAGCCCATCACCGAGGTGCAGGCACCCGACCCGGCGCTCGTCGGCAGCCCCGTGGCGGCGCGTGCCAAGCAGTCCATCGTCAAGGTCGTCGGTACGGCCCCGAGCTGCGGCAAGGTCCTCGAGGGCACCGGCTTCGTCTTCGACGAACGCCGCGTGATGACCAACGCCCATGTCGTCGGAGGCGTCGACGAACCGACCGTGCAGATCGGCGGTGAGGGCCGCCTCTACGACGCCAAGGTCGTCCTCTACGACTGGGAGCGCGACATCGCCGTCCTGGACGTGCCCGACCTCAAGGCCCGCCCCTTGGAGTTCGCCGACTTCGAGGAGGGCGACGCCCGCAGCGGCGACAGCGCGATCGTCGCGGGCTTCCCTGAGAACGGCTCGTACGACGTGCGCTCCGCCCGCGTCCGCGGCCGTATCAACGCCAACGGCCCCGACATCTACCACCGGGGCACCGTCCGCCGCGACGTGTACTCACTGTTCGCGACGGTGCGCCAGGGCAACTCCGGCGGCCCGCTGCTCACGACGGACGGCAAGGTCTACGGCGTCATCTTCGCCAGGTCCCTCGACGACGCCGACACCGGCTACGCCCTGACGGCCGACGAGATCCGGGAGGACATCAGGCTCGGCAGCGCCGCCAACCAGCAGGTCGACAGCCAGGGCTGCGCCCTGTAGGAGGCAGCGGCGCGGAAGGCGCACGGATGCCCGCGGACATGCCCTGCTGTGTGGAGGCGGTCAGTCCCGGGGATGGTGCCGCAGGCGCGCGGACACCCAGCGTGCACGGCGCTTGAGGATGCGCGGGATCCCCATCCCCTGGCCCGGAGGGGCGTGATCCTCGCTCGGAAGTCCACCTGTCTCGTGGATGATCGGCCTGCCGGCCGAGCGGCGGTTGCGTGCTGCGTCACCGTAGTTGTGCGTCCAGCCCATATCCGGACGTGTGCCCGTGCCCCATGGTCGGTAACCGTCCAGTGGCCCGCCAATTGGCCTATGCGGCAGGCATGTGGCTGTTCGCAGCACAACCGTTCTCGCGGTGTGCGAAACCACCCCGCGGACCTAGCGGTCGGGCTCCGGGTCCTCGAGCCAGCTGATCAGCTCGTTCGAGAACGCCACCGGATCCTCTTCGTGCGGGAAGTGGCCGAGACCGTCGAACAGCCGCCACCGGTACGGTGCTTCGACGTACTCGCCGGAACCGGCCGCACTGCGCGTCCGCATCGCCGGATCGAGGGAACCGTGCAGATGCAGGGTGGGCACCCGCACCGGACGCTTCATCCTGCGGTTGAACTGGATCCCGTCGGGCCGGGCCAGGGACCGCACCATCCACCGGTACGGCTCGATCGAGCAGTGCGCCGTCGAAGGGATGCACATGGCCCGCCGGTAGACATCGACGGCCTCTTCCTCGAGCGGCTTCGGCCCTGACCAGCTTTCGAGCAGCTCGCCGACCAAGGCCGCGTCGTCCGCCACCAGTTGCCGCTCCGGGATCCACGGACGCTGGAAGCCCCACACGTAGGAACCCGCGCGGCTCTGCGCGAAGTCGGACAGCATCGCCGAGCGCCACCGCCGGGGATGGGGCATCGAGGAGACCGCGAGCCGGCGCACCAGCTTCGGCCGCATCACCGCTGCCGTCCACGCCAGATAGCCGCCCAGGTCGTGCCCCACCAGCGCCGCGTCGGGCTCACCCAGAGACCGCACGACACCGGTGATGTCGAGCGCCAGGTTGGCGGGGTCGTAACCCCGTGGCGTCCGGTCGCTGCCTCCGACGCCGCGCAGGTCCATCGCCACGGCCCGGTACCCCGCGTCGGCGAGCGCGGTCAGCTGATGCCGCCATGTCCACCAGAACTGCGGAAAGCCGTGCAGCAACATCACCAGCGGTCCGTCGCCCATCTCGGCGATATGGAAGCGGGCACCGTTGGCGGCCACGTCGCGGTGGGTCCAGGGACCGTCGAGGCGTGCGGGGCTGCCGAGCGCGGTGGGACTGCCGGGGCCGGAATCAGGGACCGTCATGCTGATGAGCGTCCCACAACGCGACACACCGCGTTCGCGACCCTCCTGCCGAGAATCACGCCGAAACCTTGTCCGAAACCCGGTCCGACGCCGTGCTTCCGGAGGCCTTGGTCAGTTCCACACGGCGGGGATGCGGCTTGGCGTTGCCCAGCACGGCGGCCGTCTCCTTGGCGGAGGCGACCGTCTTCTGCGGGCCCTTGCCCCTCTTCGCCTTCTTGACGAAGACCACGCCGATCAGGGCGAGAAGACCGGCCACGATGATGTTGGCCGCGAACGAGAGCAGGAAGCAGTACGCCAGATGCCAGCCGCCGCTCCACATGTGGATGAAGTAGGCGAGCGCGAAGCTCAGCATCGGCAGCGAGAAGATCAGCACCGCGCCGGCCGCGGTGAACGCGGCGCCCCCGACTCCGGCCTTCTTGGCGTCCTGCCGCAGCTGGGCCTTGGCCAGCGCGATCTCGTCGTGTACCAGGGCGGACATCTCGGCGGTCGCCGAGGCGACCAGCTGGCCGAGACTGCGGTCGGCGCCGACAGCGTTCGCTGTGGTGTTGCCGGGGTCGCTCATCGCTGACTCCCTTTCCTCTTCCACGGGGCCGGTGTTAGTACGGTCCGATGTCAGATCATGCCGGACTGTCGCCGCCGTCGCTCGACACCCCGGCCGCTTCCGCCTTTCTGCGGTGCTCCGCCGCCTTCTCCTCGTAGATCGCGGCCATCCTCAGGTGGTACGCCGGGTCGTCCTGCTCGTAGATGTCGGGGATGCCGGACATGTCCTCATCACGCTCCTCCTCGGCCGCCAACGCCTGGTAAACGCGTACCCGGCGCTTGAGCAGAACAGCGGCGAAGATCGCGGCGATCAGCGAGCCCATCAGGACCGATGCCTTGACCTCGTCCGTCAGTGTCACGTCGCCGGTGAACGCGAGCTCGCCGATGAGCAGGGAGACGGTGAAGCCGATGCCGGCCAGCGTGGCGAGCGCCAGGACATCGGGCCAGGCGAGGTCCTCGTTGAGTTCTGCCTTCGTGAAGCGTGCGGCCAGCCAGGTGCCGCCGAAGATGCCGAGTGCCTTGCCGACCACCAGACCGAGGACGACACCCAGGGTCTCCGGCTTGGTGAAGACGTTGGTGAGGGACTCGCCGGTGACGGCCACACCCGCGGAGAACAGCGCGAACAGCGGCACGGCGACGCCGGCGGACAGCGGCCGTACGAGATGCTCGATCTGCTCACCCGGCGAGTGCTCCTCGCCCTCCCGCCGGCTGCAGCGCAGCATCAGACCCATCGCCACACCGGCGATGGTGGCGTGGATGCCGCTGTTGTACATCAGCCCCCACACGACGAGCGCCAGCGGCACGTACACGTACCAGCCGCGGACTCCCCAGTGCAGGAGCAGCCAGAACACGGCGAGGCCGGCGAAGGCCCCGCCCAGAGCCGCGAAATTCAGATCGTTCGTGAAGAAGACCGCGATGATCAGGATCGCGAACAGGTCGTCGACGACCGCGAGGGTCAGCAGGAAGGCGCGGAGCGCCGACGGCAGCGAGGTGCCGATGACGGCGAGGACGGCCAGCGCGAACGCGATGTCGGTGGCGGTCGGGACGGCCCATCCCGCGGTGGAACCGCCACCGGCGGTGGTGACGACGAGATAGACGAGTGCGGGCATCACCATGCCGCACAGCGCGGCGATCACGGGCAGGGCGGCGGCCTTCGGGTCACGCAGCTCGCCGGCGACCAGCTCACGCTTGAGCTCGATGCCGGCGACGAAGAAGAAGATCGCTAGCAGGCCGTCGGCCGCCCAGTGCTCGATCGACAGGTCGAGGCCCAGCGACGCGGGGCCGATGTGGAAGTCGCTCACCGCGGTGTAGCTGTCACCCAGCGGAGTGTTGGCCCAGATCAGCGCGGCGACCGCGGCGATCAGCAGGAGCACTCCGCCGACCGTCTCGGTGCGCAGAGCGTCCGCGACGTAGTTCCGCTCCGGCAGGGAGAGGCGTCCGAGGACCTTGCGAGGGGTGGGACTGGGCGCGGCCACGAGATGGAACCTCCGTGCTGGCGGGCAGGACAAAACACTTGCCGACCAGACTTCCCGGCGCACCTTGGAATGCTCATCGCGTCACTGACGCGTTCTTCACTCTACAGAAGGCCCTCCCGGGCGCTGGGCGAGCGGGGTGGCGAGCACGAACGGGCCCCCGGCGCTCCCGGGGGCCCGTTCACCGAATCCGCAGGTCAGTCCTCGCTGGCCGCGCTGGGGAGCTTCGTCTGGATGAGATCCATGACGGAGGAGTCGGTGAGTGTGGTGACGTCTCCCAGCTGGCGGTTCTCGGCCACGTCGCGCAGAAGCCGACGCATGATCTTGCCGGAGCGGGTCTTCGGCAGTTCGGCCACCGGGAGGATCCGCTTGGGCTTGGCGATGGGGCCGAGCGTCGTCCCGACGTGGTTGCGCAGGTCGTTGACCAGGCTGTCGTCCTCGCTGGCCGAACCGCGGAGGATGACGAAGGCGACGATGGCCTGACCGGTGGTCTCGTCCGTGGCGCCCACGACCGCGGCCTCCGCGACCTTCGGATGCGAGACGAGAGCCGACTCCACCTCGGTGGTGGAGATGTTGTGCCCGGACACCAGCATCACGTCGTCGACCCGGCCGAGCAGCCAGATGTCGCCGTCCTGGTCCTTCTTGGCACCGTCGCCCGCGAAGTACTTGCCCTCGAAGCGCGACCAGTAGGTGTCGAGGAAGCGCTGGTCGTCACCCCAGATGGTGCGCAGCATCGACGGCCACGGCTCGGTGAGGACCAGATAGCCGCCGCCCCCGTCGGGGACGTCGTTCGCCTCGTCGTCCACGACGGTGGCCGAGATACCGGGCAGCGGGCGCTGCGCCGAACCGGGCTTCGCCGCGGTGACCCCCGGCAGCGGCGAGATCATCATCGCGCCCGTCTCCGTCTGCCACCAGGTGTCCACGACCGGGGTCTTGCCGGCGCCGATGTTCTCCCGGTACCAGATCCACGCCTCCGGGTTGATGGGTTCGCCGACGGAGCCGAGGACGCGCAGGCTGCTCAGGTCGAACTTGGCGGGGATCTCGTCGCCCCACTTCATGAACGTGCGGATCGCGGTGGGCGCGGTGTAGAGGATCGTGACGCCGTACTTCTGCACGATCTCCCAGAAGCGGCCCTGGTGCGGGGTGTCGGGGGTGCCCTCGTACATCACCTGTGTCGCGCCGTTGGCGAGCGGGCCGTACACGATGTACGAGTGGCCGGTCACCCAGCCGATGTCGGCGGTGCACCAGTAGACGTCCGTCTCGGGCTTGAGATCGAACACGGCGTGGTGCGTGTAGGCCGTCTGGGTGAGGTAGCCGCCCGACGTGTGCAGGATGCCCTTCGGCTTACCCGTCGTGCCCGAGGTGTAGAGGATGAAGAGCGGGTGCTCCGCGTCGAAGGCCTCGGGGGTGTGTTCGGCGGACTGCCGGCCGACGATGTCGTGCCACCACACGTCGCGGCCCTCGGTGAAGGCGGTCTCCTGACCGGTGCGCCGCACCACCAGCACGTGCTCGACCTGCGGGCAGCGGCTGACCGCCTCGTCGATCGCGGGCTTGAGGGCGCTCGGCTTGCCACGGCGGTAGCCGCCGTCGGAGGTGATGACGAGCTTGGCGTCGGCGTCCTGGATGCGTGAGGCCACCGCGTCTGCCGAGAAGCCGCCGAAGACCACGGAGTGCGCGGCGCCGATGCGGGCGCAGGCGAGCATCGCGACGGCCGCCTCGGGGATCATCGGCAGGTAGACGGCGACCCGGTCGCCCTTGCGGACGCCCAGCTCGAGCAGGGCGTTGGCGGCCTTGGAGACCTCGTCCTTGAGCTCGGCGTAGGTGATGGCCCGTCCGTCGCCGGGCTCGCCCTCGAAGTGGATGGCGACACGGTCGCCGTGGCCCGCCTCGACATGGCGGTCCACGCAGTTGTACGCCACGTTCAGCTTGCCGTCGGCGAACCACTTGGCGAACGGCGGGTTGGTCCAGTCGAGGGTCTCGGTCGGCTCGGTGGCCCAGGTGAGCCGACGCGCCTGCTCGGCCCAGAAGCCAAGCCTGTCCGCCGCGGCCTGTTCGTACGCCTCCGCCGTCACATTGGCGTTCGCTGCCAGCTCGGCCGGCGGGGCGAACCGCCGCTCTTCCTTAAGAAGGTTGGCCAGGCTCTCGTTGCTCACGACATCTCCCTTTCCCAGGGCGTCTTCTGTGCGTATGTGTCCCAGGCCATAGCTCATCAGCCGGAGGGCCGGGTGACAAGGGCCTTCCGGGTATTGGTTTAGACCTGTGGGCACCCCTCGTCCCCGGGCGGTGGGGACGAGGGGCCACACGTTCTCACGGACGAGGACCGCGCAGGGTTCATCCGTGCCGTCCAGGCGTGCCGTGGAGCGGGCTTCGCCGCATGCCTCAGCTGTGCGACTTCACGAGCGTGGAGGGTGCCGGTGCGACTCTGTCGAAGACCTCGTCGATCTCCTGCTCCGCAGTGCTCGTGAGGAGATACGCCTGAGCCTCGCCGACGTGGAAGTACATCCCGTGCAACTGGAGCGAGCCCTCGGCAAGTCGTCGGGCCACCGACTCATGGGCCCTCAGATGCTCCAGCTGCTGGACGACGTTGGTCAGGCACAACTGCTCCACCGCGTCGGCGGGCAGGCGGCCGGAGATCCTGGCCCAGGAGCGATGGCGGTTCTTCATCCGCTGGAGGCTGGGACGGCCGTGCCGCAGCCAGCGGGCGAGCGGTGTGGCGGTGCCGTCCGGCGGGCTGTTCAGCAGGGCCTGCATCGCGCCGCAGCCCGAATGTCCGCAGACGGTGATCGAATCCACTCCGAGGACGTCGACGGCGTACTCGATCGCGGCTGCGACGGAGTCGTCCGCCCCCTTCTCGCCGGGCAGCGGCACGAGATTGCCCACATTGCGCACGGTGAACAGATCACCCGGTCCGCTCGCCGTGATCATGCTGGTCACCAGCCGGGAGTCTGCGCAGGTGATGAACAGCTGTGACGGCCGCTGCCCCTCGCGCGCCAGCCGGGCCAGCTCGTCGCGTACCAGTGGGGCGGTGTTGCGCTGGAAAGAGCTCAACCCGTTGGCCAGGTGGTGGGTGTCCGCGTCGCGGGGCCGGTCGTCGCAATGGTGGTTGCGCCATGGGGTCCAAGGCCGGCAGCAGCCGTGGGTCTCGTCGGCCGGCTCGCTGATCCGGCCGCCGGCCCGCCCGGTCACCTCGACCGTGCCGCCCTGCGAGGTGTGGGAGGTCTGCCAGTCGTGCAGGGCCTCGTAGGCGGCGTGGTCCATGAAAGAGCCGTCCAGCTCGACCACGCAGTCGGCTCCGTGGGGGACCTGGCTCAGCATCCGGCTCAGCCTCGGCACGGCGAGGAACGTCAGCTGACCCCGGGCGCGCACCCGGTGGACGCCGTCCTGCTCCTCGACGGTGATCCGCGTGCGGGTGAGCCGGTGCAGCGCGACCGCCACGGCCACCGCGATGCCGATGACGACGCCTTCCAGCACCCCGGTGAGGACGACGGCGGTCAGGGTGGCCGCGTAGACCAGCATCTCGCGGTTCTTCTTCACGCTGCGCAGATGCGTGATGTTGACCATCTGGACACCCACGACCATGACCAGTGCCGCGAGCGCTGACAGCGGGATCAGATCGAGGACCGGCACCAGCAGCAGGGCCGCCACCACGACCCACAGGCCGTGCAGCATGGTGGAGTTGCGGCTCACGGCACCCGCCGAGACGTTAGCGGAGCTGCGCACCGCGACGCCGGTGACGGGCAGTCCACCGAGGGCTCCGGACACCATGTTCGCGGCGCCCTGGCCCGCGAGCTCACGGTCCAGATCGGCACGGGGAACGCGTACGGCCGGCTTCTTACGGGCGGCGACGAGCTTGTCGATGGCGACTGCCGACAGGAGTGACTCCACGCTCGCGACGAGCGTGATGGTGAGGACGGCGGCGAGCAGGCCGAGCACCGGACCCTCGGGGAGCTCGGGCAGTGCGTGCGAACGCCAGGAGGGCAGGTCGACCCGCGCCTGGTGCAGTCCGGCGAAGGCCGCGAACGCCGTGGCGGCGGCCACCGCCGCGAGGGCGGCGGGGATCTTGCGGACGATCCTGCCGGCGTGCCCGGGCACCCGCGGCCAGATCAGCAGCACGGCGACGGTCAGGATGCTGACGGACAGCGCGGCCGGATGGAGGTCGGCCAACTGGGCCGGCAGGCCACGGACGTTGCTCACGGCGGAGCTCTGGGGTGTGCCGCCGAGGACGATGTGGAGCTGGGCGAGAGCGATCGTGGCGCCGATGCCCGCGAGCATGCCGTGCACGATCGCCGGACTCACGGCGAGGGCCGACCGGGCCACCCGCAGGGCAGCCAGGACAAGTTGGCACAGTCCGGCGAGGACGGTGATGGCGCAGGTGGTGCGCCAGCCGTACTGCTGGATCAACTCGGCCGTCACGACGGTCAGTCCTGCGGCGGGGCCGCTGACCTGGAGCGGTGCTCCGCCGAGCCGGCCGGCGACGATGCCTCCGACCGCCGCGGCGACAAGACCTGCCTGTAGTGGCGCGCCAGTGGCAAGCGCGATGCCGAGGGACAGGGGAAGCGCGATCAGAAAAACGGCGACGGACGCGGAGACATCGGCGCCGTGGATGCGGAAGCGGCGGTTGTTGCCCGATGGCGGCCCGTGCGGGCGCTGGAAGCGTGATGCGGGGGACAGCAGGTTCGTGCGGGCGGGGTCGTTCTCGTGGGGGTTGTCGGGCTGGTGAGAAGCGTCGTCGGTACGCGTTGGGGCGCAGGACATGGTTCCCGTCTCCTCCGGGGCGGCGCGGTCGCGGAATGTGGGGACGCGGCCGTGGGTCACGGCATGCAGTGGCGGGATACTTCAACGTTCGGTAAATGGATCGTAATGCAGAGTAAAGACTCGGGCATTATTTTCCGCGCAAATAGGGCAATGTTTCACCCGATGTGGTGATTAGTAATTTCATCACGGCTCGTCGCCCGCCCGCTTCGTTCAACGCGATGCGACTTTGACGGCTCCGTATGCACCGCCGTCTGACAGTCGTATTGGCACAGGAATGAGGTGGGCGGATGTTGGCCGCCACGAAGAGGGTCGTCGCCGTCGGCACGGTCGCCACGGCGCTGATCGCAGGTCTCGCAGGGTGTTCCGGCTCGAAGGCGCCGGGCGGCTCGGCCGGTGAGCAGGGCGCGTCCGGTGGGAAGGAGGGTGTTGCCGCGCCCAAGAGCGCCGTACGCCTCATCGGCGACGGGTCCACGGCCTTCACCGGCGCCCAGCCCGGGCTCCTTCGCCCCGAACGCCTCAAGCCCGGCCAGAAGCCCCCGCAGTTCGTGGTCTTCTCGTGGGACGGCGCCGGTGAGGACAGCCAGAAGCTGTTCTCGCACTTCCGCGAAGTCGGCAAGAAGTACGACGCGACGATGACGTACTTCCTCAGCGGCGTCTATCTCCTCCCCGAGGAGAAGCGGTCGATGTACAACCCGCCGCAGCACTCGGCCGGCCGCTCCGACATCGGCTTCAACGACATCGACGGGATCAGGGACACAGTTCGAGAGCTGCGCGCCGCCTGGCTGGACGGCAACGAGGTGGGGACCCACTTCAACGGCCACTTCTGCGGCAAGGACGGCGGGGTGGGCACCTGGTCCGTCGAGGAGTGGAAGAGCGAGATCAGCCAGGCCAAGTCCTTCGTCAAGAACTGGAAGACGAACGCGGGCCTCGCCTCCATGGACCCGCTTCCGTTCGACTACGACAAGGAACTCGTCGGCGCCCGCACGCCGTGCCTCGAGGGCCGCGACAACTTCATCCGCGCCGCGAGCGAGCTCGGATTCCGCTACGACACCAGCGGCGTGAACAACCAGGTGTGGCCGAAGAAGGAACTCGGTCTGTGGGACCTCTCCCTCCAGATGGTCCCGGTGCCCGGCCGCGCCTTCGAGACCCTGGCGATGGACTACAACTTCATGGTCAACCAGTCCGGCACCACCAAGGGTGACCCCTCGAAGCACGCCTACTGGGGCAACCAGATGCGCGACGGCCTGATCCAGGCCTTCGACCGCGCCTATCAGGGCAACCGCGCACCGCTGATCGTCGGCAACCACTTCGAGTCCTGGAACGGCGGCACATACATGCGCGCCATCGAGGAGACGATCGCGACGGTGTGCGTGAAGAGCGACGTGAAGTGCGTGTCGTTCCGCCAACTCGTGGACTGGCTCGACGCGCAGGACCCGACGGTCCTCGAGAAGCTGCGGGGTCTCGACGTCGGCGAGGCACCGAAGGGCGGCTGGATGCAGTTCCTGGCCAAGCCGGTGGCTCCGGCGGCCGAGCCGGCCGACAAGCCAGCCAGGAAGCCGGCCGAGAAGGCAGCGGCCGAGCCGGCCGACAAGCGCTGAGCGGGCCGGCCGTCGCCGAACGCCGCGTGCGCCTGACAGGGGCCGGTCCCGTCCCCGGACTCCGGGGACGGGACCGGCCGTCGGCCTCAGCCGGGCTGCGCCACGGGGATGTGCTCGCCGAGCATGAACGAGGGGTCGACCTGCGCCGCCAGGTCGGCCCCGGTCCTGGCATTGCCCCAGTTCTCGGCGTTCTTCAGATGGAAGTGCACCATCTGCCGTGTGTAGCGCTCCCAGTCCCGGGCCGCGTACGAGTCCTCCGCCGCGTTCTGCAGGCTCTGCAGGGCCATGCGGTTGTCCGCCTCCAGCAGCTCGAAGCGGGGCGGACGCCCCTTCTCCATGGCGCGTACCCAGTTGGAGTGCCCCACGGTGACGAGCAGGTCGTCGCCCACTTCCTCCCTGAGGAACGCGGTGTCGTCCGGTCCCTGCACCTTGTTGCCCACGACCTTCAGCGCCACGCCGAAGTCGCGGGCGTACTCCTTGTACTGGCGGTACACGGAAACGCCCTTGAGGGTGGGCTCGGCCACCAGGAACGTCATGTCGAAGCGGGTGAACATCCCGGAGGCGAACGAGTCGGAGCCGGCGGTCATGTCGACCACCACGTACTCCTCGGGGCCGTCCACGAGGTGGTTCAGACAGAGCTCGACCGCTCCGACCTTGGAGTGGTAGCAGGAGACACCGAGATCCGACTCGGTGAAGGGGCCGGTCGCCATCAATCGGATGTCGCCGTCGTCGAGCCGGACGGTGCGGGCGCACGCGTCGTACACCGGGTTGTCCTCGACGACGCGCAACAACCGCGAGCCCTCGCCGGGAGGGGTGGTCTTGATCATCGTGTCGGCCGAGGCGATGCGGGGGTTGGAGCCGCGCAGGTAGTCCTTGATCAGCGGCAGGTGGGCGCCCAACGCGGGCAGCGCCGCCGCCTCCGCCTCGTCGAGACCGAGGGCGGCCCCGAGATGCTGGTTGATATCGGCGTCCACCGCGATGACGTGGGCCTCGTTGGCGGCCAGGTGACGAATGAAGAGGGAGGACAGGGTCGTCTTGCCGCTGCCGCCCTTCCCTACGAAAGCGATCTTCATGTTCACCTAGAGTAGCGGAGTGATTGCTTCATGTTGTCTTGAAGGGTGAGGAAGGCCACTCCAAGGTGGGCCGGACCCGCTCCCGCGCGTAACCTCGCTACCTATGAGTACGAACGCCTCGTCGGCCGATCCCCTCGCCGCCCTCGGTGCCCTGCCGGGCGTTGCCGACTCCGTTGATTCCGTGCGGAAGGCCGTCGACAGGGTCTACGGACACCGGGTCATGCGCCGGCGCAGCAACGAGATCACTTCCGAGGCCGCCCTGCGTGGAGCGCGTGGTTCCGCCGCGTTGTCCGGGGCGGACTGGGCGCTGGAGGAGGTGCGCAGGCGTACCGACTTCGGCAGCGAGCCGGAGGCGCGCACCGTCGGCGCCGCCCTGCGGCTCACGGCGGAAGCCGGACAACTGCTCTCCATCTGGCGACAGTCCCCGCTGCGCGTCCTGGCCAGGCTGCACCTGGTCGCGGTCGGCCGCGCGGGCGACGACGACGCCGTCGGGCGGCCGCGTCTGCCCGGCGAGACGGTGGACGAGCCGCTGATCAACGCGCCGCTGCCGGACGTCGCCGAGATGACGGGCCGGCTTGAGGGCCTGGCGGACCTGATCATCGCGGGCACCGAAGCGCCTGCTCTCGTGACGGCAGCGGTGGTGCACGGCGAGCTCCTGGCCCTGCGGCCGTTCGGCTCCTGCAACGGACTGGTCGCCAGGGCGGCCGAGCGGATCGTGCTCGTCGGCAGCGGGCTCGACCCGAAGTCGATCTGCCCGGCCGAGGTGGGCCACGCCGAGCAGGGCAGAGCCGCCTATGTCGCCGCCTTCGAGGCGTATCTGACCGGAACTCCGGAAGGGCTGGGCGCGTGGATCGCCCACTGCGGCCGCGCGGTGGAGCTCGGCGTCAGGGAGTCGACCGCGGTGTGCGAGGCGCTTCAGCGCGGCGCTGCCTGAGCTGGGGAAGGACCCTGCAACGGGTTGCGGCGGTACCGCTTCCGGTACCGCCGCTGGCATGAGCCCCGAGTTACCATGCGTCCTCGAAATGTTGCCCATCAGGTCGGGAACTTTGCCCGTCACCTGGTGCGGCTGGCCCGTAATCGACGGGTCGACGTCGCGTGGGTGCTCAGTTTTCATGCTTCGGTCCGTGGGGCCTTTTGCGTTACAGATGATCCTTTCGGATGTCCTCGGTCTCGCGGGCCGTGACTCCTTTGTACTACTGCGGCCACGGATGTTAAAGGCCTGCCCGGAGTTCTTTACTTTTAGGTTCAAATACGGGCGAACCGAATCATCCTTGGCCGGCCGGCGTTGGCCGCGCCGCCCGGAGGCTCCGGGCGGCGGTCGGTGTCAGCCGGCGGCAGCCTGTGCGGCGGCGGTCCGTCGGCGGCTGGCGTACCAGACGAGCCCGGCCGTGGCCGCTGCCGCTCCGACGGCGGCCATTGCGATCAGTGCGGGCCGCGGCGTCATCGAGAAGCCGGGCAGTCGCTGCTTCAGCCGCACCGGGCGGTGGAAGTCGAGAATCGGCCAGTCCCGCAGGACCGCCTCACGGCGCAGCCCGCGCCCCGGGTTCACCGCGTAGGGATGTCCCACGGCCGCGAGCATGGGGACGTCGGTGACCGAGTCGCTGTACGCGTAACTGCGCGCCAGGTCGTACCCCTCGGACTCGGCGAGTTCCCGGATCGCCTCCGCCTTGGTGGGCCCGTAGGCGTAGTAGCCCACCTCGCCGGTGAAGCAGCCGTCGTCGCCGACCACCATGCGGGTAGCCACCACACGGTCGGCGCCGAGCAACTCGCCGATCGGCTCCACGACCTCGGCGCCGGAGGTGGAGACGATCACCACATCGCGGCCGGCGGCGTGATGTTCCTCGATGAGCGAGGCGGCCTCGTCGTAGATGATCGGGTCGATGAGGTCGTGGAGCGTCTCGGCGACGATCTCCTTGACCTGCTGGACGTTCCAGCCTTTGCAGAGCATGGAGAGGTACTCGCGCATCCGCTCCATCTGGTCGTGGTCCGCACCGCCGGCGAGAAAGACGAACTGTGCATAGGCGGTACGCAGTACGGCGCGCCGGTTGATCAGCCCGCCTTGGTAGAAGGACTTGCTGAAGGTCAGAGTCGATGACTTCGCAATGACCGTCTTGTCCAGGTCAAAGAAGGCGGCTGTGCGCGGCAAGGAGTGGTTTTCCACGAGGCAGAGCATATGTGCCCGCCATTCGGCGTAGGCTCGGGCGTGTGGGTTTGCCTGAGAAGGCTCTCGGGTACACCATGGAAGTCACGGATCGTTCGCGACCGTGCTAACCCGGTCCGGCTCCTCCCCCCCCGAGTCGGCCGGAGAGACGACCCCCGCTCTCCCCCCCGGCGGGGGTCGTCGCATGTCCGGGCACGTTTTCCCGGATCTCCCGCGCTTCAGGCGCCGCTCTTCGCCTTTCGACGGGTCCGGATGGCACCGGACGGCTCACCCCCGGATTCGTCACCGAACGTAGTCGACGGAGTGCTCTCCGAGAGTCCTCCGATGAGTCTGCAGAGACGCTCGGAGATCTGTCCATGAGTCTTCAAGCACTCACCGGTATGAGCTACCGGGATATTCACAAGTGGCGAGTTGTCCACAGCTTTTCGGCAAGATCCACACGATTTTTCACCGGGCCGCACCGTGATTCCAGCCGCGTAAGTCGCGGGCCGAAGGAATCACGGATCTCGATGCGATGCGAGATCGCAGAGGGAAGGGGTGGAGATCGTGGCCGGATCCATCACATCGAACCGCCCGCGCGCCGCGGAGGAGCGGCCTGGCGGGCCCCTGATCGTCACCGAGGACATGGAGCTGCTCGACGATCTGCTGCGGCTGTGCGCCGCGGCGGGTGCTGAGCCGGAAGTCCACCATTCGCTTCCGGAGCGCAAGGGCGGCTGGGAAGAGGCGCCGCTCGTCCTCGTCGGCGACGATGCCGCCGTGCGCTGCCGCGGGGCCGCGCGCAGGCGCGGGGTGTTCCTCGTGGGCAGGGACCAGGACGACCCCGACGTCTGGCGGCGAGCCGTGGAGATCGGGGCGGACTGCGTGCTGCGGCTCCCCGACGCGGAGAGCTGGCTGGTCGACCGGATCGCGGACGTCGTCGAAGGCGTCGGGCGTCCGGCGCTGACCGTGGGAGTGATCGGCGGCCGTGGCGGCGCAGGGGCTTCGACCCTGGCCACCGCTCTCGCGGTGACCGCCGCCCGCAGCGGGCGGCGCACGATGCTGGTCGACGGCGACCCGCTCGGCGGAGGACTGGACGTGCTGCTCGGAGGCGAGCACACGGAAGGCAGGCGATGGCCGGATTTCGCCGCTTCGAAGGGCCGTGTCGCCGGTGGTGCGCTGGAGGAGTCGCTGCCCGAGCTGCATGCGCTGCGCGTGCTCAGCTGGGACCGCGGCGATTCCGTCGTCATCCCCCCGGAGGCGATGAGGTCCGTCCTCGCGGCCGCCCGCCGACGGGGTGGAGTGGTGGTCGTCGACCTGCCCCGGCGTGTCGACGAGGGCGCGGCGGAGGCCTTGGCACAGCTCGATCTGGGGCTGCTCGTCGTTCCGGGTGAGCTGCGAGCGGTCGCCGCCGCGAACAGGGTGGCCTCGGCCGTGGGCATGGTCCTGGCGGACCTGCGGGTGGTGTGTCGCGGCCCTTACGCGCCAGGGTTGGACGAGCAGTGGGTGGCGGCCGCCCTCGGACTGCCGCTCGCCGGTGAACTCCCGACAGAGCCCGGACTGTCGGCCGCGCGGACCGCCGGAGCGCCACCGGGCGGCAGCGGCCGTGGACCGCTGGCCAGGTTCTGCACCGCCTTCTGGGAGCGGGCGCTGGTGGGGGAGGGCGTCGCATGAGCTCCGGACTGCTGGAGGCCGTACGGCAGCGCCTCGCGGAGAGCGGCGCGGAGCCCACACCGGCCCGCGTGGCCGCGGCCCTGCGGGCGCAGGGCAGGCTGTTGGGCGACGCCGAAGTGCTGGGCGGAACGGAGCGGCTGCGCTGTGAACTGGTGGGCACGGGACCACTGGAACCGCTGCTGGCCGACCCGTCGGTCACGGACGTGCTGGTTTCCGCGCCCGACCGGGTATGGGTGGACCGGGGCAGGGGCCTGGAGCTCACCGAGGTGACGTTCGCGGACGCGGCGTCGGTGCGCAGACTGGCCCAGCGGCTCGCGGCAGTGGCCGAGCGGCGGCTGGACGACGCCCGCCCATGGGTGGACGCCCGTCTGCCCGACGGGACACGGATGCATGCCGTGATCCCTCCCGTGGCCGTCGGCTCGACGTGCCTTTCACTGCGCGTCGTCCGGCCCCGTGCCTTCTCCGTCGGAGAGTTGGTCACCGCGGGCACGGTGCCACCCGGCGGGGACAGGCTGCTGCGGGCGCTGATCGAGGCCCGGCTCTCGTTCCTGATCAGCGGCGGGACCGGTTCGGGGAAGACGACGCTGCTGAGCACCCTGCTGGGGATGGTCGGGGAGCGGGAGCGCATCGTCCTGGCCGAGGACTCGGCCGAATTGAGACCTGAGCATCCGCATGTGGTGCGGCTGGAGTCGCGCACGGCTAACCAGGAGGGCGCGGGACGCGTGACCCTGCGGGACCTCGTGAGGCAGGCGCTGCGCATGCGCCCCGACCGGCTGGTCGTCGGTGAGGTCCGGGGAGCGGAGGTGACCGAGCTCTTGGCGGCCCTCAATACAGGCCACGAAGGCGGTTGCGGCACTGTCCATGCGAACGCGGCGGCGGACGTGCCGGCTCGGCTCGAGGCGCTGGGCACCGCGGCCGGACTCGACCGGGCCGCGCTGCACAGCCAGTTGGCCGCTGCCCTCGCGGTCGTGATCCACCTTGTGCGGGACGGGGCAGGCAGGCGGCGGCTGGCGGAGATCCACGTGCTGGAGCGGGACGCGGCGGGACTGGTGGTGACGGTGCCGGCCCTGAGATGGGCCAAGGGGGCGTTCGCGGCGGAGGCCGGCTGGGAGCGGCTGCGGATCCTGGTCGGTGATGCGCTGTGACGGTCGTCCAGTCGATGTGCGCGGCGGCGCTGTGCCTGATCGCGGCCGCCTGGCTGCTGACCGGCGGGCAGGAGCAGGCGTCGCGAAGGGCGCGGCTGATGTTCGCGGGCCAGGGGGCGGTGGTGCTGCCGCCTTGGTGGTCGTGGGAGCGGCTGCTGCCGGTGATCAGGTTCCGCAAGGAGTGGTGGTGCCTGCCCGCGGGAGCGGCGGCGGCCGTCGCCGGCGAATCTCCGCTGCCGCTCGTAGCGGGAGCTGTCGCCGTGCCGTTGGTGCGGCGGTGGCTGCGGGCCCGTGAACGCAGGAGGGACGAGGACCGGCGGGCGCAGGGCGTCATCGGTCTGTGCGGGGCGACGGCCGGGGAGCTGAGGGCGGGACTGCAACCGGCACAGGCACTGCTCTTCGCCGTGGGGGCGACGGACGTCCTCGGTGACGCGGAGGCCGAGGTGCTGGCGGCGGCCAGGTTCGGCGGGGATGTGCCCGAGGCATTGCGGACGGCGGCACGACAGCCGGGCGCGGGAGGGCTGGCCGGGGTGGCGGCGTGCTGGCGGGTCGCCGTGGACAGCGGTGCCGGCCTGGCGGCCGGGCTGGACCGGCTGGAAGCGGCCCTGCGCGCGGAGATGGATCAACAGGAAGAACTGAAAGCGCAGTTGGCCGGCGCCTGGTCGACGATCGTGCTGCTCGCGCTGCTGCCGGTCGCGGGTCTGGCCATGGGCTGGGCTCTCGGAGCGGACCCGCTTCATGTGCTGTTCCACAGTCCGGCAGGCATCGCCTGTCTGGTGATCGGAGGGCTGCTGGAGACGGTGGGGCTGTGCTGGGCCGGACGGATCGTACGCGCCGGAGAAGAGACGTGAGCGGCGAGGTCGTCCACAGGCTGGGGACGACGGTGGCAGTCCTCGCCGCTGTGGTGTGCCTTGCCTCCCTTGCGGCGGCGAAGCGGCGTGAAGGCAAGGCGCGCGCGAGGGGCGCGGCCTTGCTCAGGGACGGGCCCGAAGTCCGCCGCAGGCGAATCGACGTCGGGCGATGGGCCAAGCCCTGGGCGGCGCCGCTGGGCGTAGCCGCTGTCGGCTGGTTCCTGATCGGCGGACCCACGGGCGGCGCAGTGGGACTTGCCGCCGGCTTGGGAGTGTGCCGGTGGCGGCGGGGCCGACAGCAGCGGACCGGCGTCGGCCCGCCTGAGGCCGACGCCCGTAAGGAGGCGGCACGCCAACTGCCGCTGGCAGCGGACCTGATGGCCGCGTGCATCTCCGCCGGAGCAGGTCCGCGGGAGGCGGCGGAGGCGGTCGGCGACTCGCTGGGCGGCCCGGTCGGCGTCCGCCTCGCACGGACTGCCGCGCAGCTGCGGCTCGGTGCCGAACCGGCACCCGCGTGGGGCTGCTTCGGCGAGATACCGGGCGCGGAGCAGCTGGCTCGCTGCTTGGAGCGGGCCGACTCCACCGGAGCGCCGGCCGCGGATCCGGTGTCCCGGCTCGCGGAGCGATTCCGTGCCGAACGTGCCCGCGCCGTGGCCGGCCGGGGACGCAGGGCGCAGGTGCTGATCACGGCGCCGGTGGGGCTGTGCTTCCTGCCCGCCTTCCTCGCGGTCGGCGTGGCGCCCGTCGTGATCGGGCTGGCGGGCGGACTTCTGCACGGCAACTGACGGCAGACAACTCGACTACACAGACAGCGATTTCGACATCAGGGGGTTCAACATGTGGCAAGCGATGCGGGTTCGGCTGACTGCGCTGCGGCACAGGATGCGAACCGACGACGGAATGACCACATCCGAGTACGCGATGGGAACGATCGCCGCGTGCGCGTTCGCGGCGGTCCTCTACAAGATCGTCACCAGCGGCACCGTATCCGGAGCTTTGGAAGCCGTGATCGGGAAGGCGCTCGATGCGCAGTTCTGAGGCCTCGTTCGCGGGTGCGGGTGCGGGTGCGGGTGCGGGCGCGGGCGCAGGGGCCGGCACGCGGTCAGGTCCAGGCACAGGTTCAGGTCTCGGCGCAGAACGCGGCCCAGGCCGAGACGATGCCCAAGGCGAAGGCAGCGGGAAAGGGTTCGGGGACCGGGGGTCCGTGACGGCGGAGGCCGCCGTCGCGGTGCCTGCGCTGGTGATGTTCACCATGGGACTGGTCTGGGCCTTGATGGCGGCTTCGGCTCAGATCCAGTGCGTGGACGCCGCGCGGGCCGGTGCTCGCGCGGCGGCCCGGTCGGAGCCGCGGGCCGCGGCGGTCGCCGCCGCCCGCTCCGCGGCGCCGAGCGGCTCCGCGGTCACCCTTACACGGACCGGTGACCTGTGGCGCGTACGCGTCGAAGCCGACACGCCCGGGCCTGGCGCGCTTGCCCTGACACTGAGCGCGGAGGCGGCCGCGTTCGCCGAGGACTCCGTGGGAACGGTGCCGAAGACGGTCGCGCCCGGCGCCGTCGTCGGGCGGGGCGCCGGTCCACACACCGCCGCAGGCCGCGCGGCACGGGAGCCGGTGCCTGGGGGCACAGTGCGGGACGCCGCGCCGGCCCCGGCGTCGGCCCTGGCGGTGGTCTCACGGCCCGCCCCGGCCTCCCTGGCCCACCGGGCACCGGGCGGGCGCTCAGGAGCGGGGAGGGCGCCTCGTGCTGGTTCGTGCGGACAGAGGAGGCCGCGGAAGCGACACAGGGCCTGCCCGCGTCGTCGGAGTGCCGAGGGCGGAACGCCTCGAACGGCCCGACCCGGCCACAGCGGCGACCGCGGAGGTGGCGCCGTGAGCGAGGACCGTGGCTCGGCGACCGTGTGGGCGGCGATGGCGACGACTGTGCTGTGTGCGGTGTTCGCGATCATCCTGGCGATGGGCCAGGCCGTGGTCGCCCGCCACCGGGCGGGAGCCGCGGCCGACCTCGCGGCCCTCGCCGCCGCCGACAACGCGCTCCGGGGCACGGCCGAGGCTTGTGCGTCGGCGGGCCGGGTGGCCGACGCGCAGGGAGCGCAGCTCGTCCGGTGCTCCGTGACGGGCGAGATCGCGGACGTGACGGCGATCGCCCGCTTCGGCCCGTACGCCCCGGCGGTCAGGGCGCGGGCGGGGCCGCCGGTGACTCCTGTGGCGCCGGCGCAGTCCGGAGCAGCTCCGTGAGCAGCCGGACCGCGCCCCGCTTGTGCAGCGGATCGTTGCCGTTGCCGCACTTGGGCGACTGGATGCACGACGGGCAGCCCGCCTCGCATTCGCACGAGGCGATCGCCTCCCGGGTGGCCGTGAGCCACTCGCGGGCCGTGTGGAAGGCCCGCTCGGCGAAGCCCGCCCCGCCCGGGTGCCCGTCGTACACGAAGACGGTCGGCAGCAGCGTGTCGGGATGGAGCGGCACGGAGACGCCTCCGATGTCCCAGCGGTCGCAGGTGGCGAACAGGGGCAGCATCCCGATGGAGGCGTGCTCGGCGGCGTGCAGGGCCCCGCCCAGCTGCTCCGGGTTGATCCGGGCGGCGTCCAGCTGGTCCTCGGTGACCGTCCACCACACGGCACGGGTGCGAAGGGTCCGGGGAGGCAGGTCGAGCTTGGACTCGCCGAGGACTTCGCCGGTGATGAGTCTGCGCCGCAGGAAGGAGACGACCTGGTTGGTGACTTCGACGGAGCCGTAGCTCAGACGTCCGTCTCCCCACGGGACCTCGACGTCCGTTTCGAGTACGGAGATGGAGGTGGTGTCGCGGGCGGTAGTCGAGTAGGGCGGGCCGGCCTCCGTGACGAGAGCGACTGAGTCCTCCAGGTCGAGCTTGTCGACCAGGAACGTACGGCCCTGGTGCAGGTGGACGGCGCCGTCGTGGACCGCTGTGTGGGCGGCCCCCTCGTCGACCGTGCCGAGCAGCCGGCCCGTGGCGGACTCCACGATCTGGACGGGGCGCCCGCCGCCGCCCCGGATGTCGGTCAGGTCGGCGGCCCGCTCGCGACGGGTCCAGTGCCAGCCGGATGCCCGCCGCCGCAGCAGCCTCGCGGCCTCCAGCTGGGGCATGAGTTCCGCCGCGCCCGGGCCGAAGAGCTCCAGGTCGGTCTCCGTGAGCGGAAGCTCGGCGGCCGCCGCGCACAGATGCGGGGCCAGCACGTAGGGATTGTCCGGGTCGAGGACGGTGGATTCCACCGGACGGTCGAACAGCGCCTCGGGATGGTGGACGAGATACGTGTCCAGCGGGTCGTCACGGGCCACGAGCACGGCGAGGGCGCCCTGGCCCGAACGGCCCGCCCTGCCCGCCTGCTGCCACAGGGAGGCCCGTGTGCCCGGGTATCCGGCGATCACGACAGCGTCCAGGCCGGCGACGTCCACGCCGAGCTCGAGGGCGGTGGTGGCCGCCAGACCGAGGAGTTGGCCGGAGTGCAGAGCACGCTCCAGTGCCCGGCGCTCCTCCGGGAGATAGCCGCCCCGGTAGGCGGCGACACGCCCGGGCAGGGAGCGGTCCACCTCGGCGAGGCGCTCCTTGGCGATCACCGAGATCAGCTCGGCGCCGCGGCGGGAGCGGACGAAGGCCACACTGCGGACGCCCTGCACCGTCAGGTCGGTCAGGAGGTCGGCGGTCTCCGCGGTCGCGGTGCGGCGGACCGGTGCGCCCTTCTCGCCGTGGAGCTCCGTCAGTGGCGGCTCCCACAGCGCGAAGACCAGCTCTCCGCGGGGGGAGGCGTCGTCCGCGACCTCGTGTACGGGGAGGCCGGTGAGCCGGCCCGCGGCGACGGCCGGTTCCGCCGAGGTGGCGGAGGCGAGCAGGAAGACCGGATTCGCACCGTAGCGCGCGCACAGCCGGCGAAGGCGCCGCAGCACCTGGGCCACATGGGAGCCGAAGACGCCGCGGTAGGTGTGGCACTCGTCGATCACGACGTACCGCAGTGAGCGCAGGAAGGAGGACCAGCGTGGGTGGGCGGGAAGTATCCCGCGGTGCAGCATGTCCGGGTTGGTGAGGACGTAATTGGCGTACTGACGCACCCATTCGCGTTCCTCGACCGGCGTGTCGCCGTCGTAGACGGCGGGCCGGATCCGGTTGCCGAGCGGGGCCGCCAGCTCCTTCACCGCGCGGCGCTGGTCGGCTGCGAGGGCCTTGGTGGGCGCCAGGTAGAGGGCGGTGGTGCCCCGGCCGTTGGGGGCCTCCGCGCCGTCGAGCAGCGTGCTGAGCACGGGGGCCAGATAGGCGAGTGACTTGCCGGACGCCGTGCCGGTCGCGATGACCACGGATTCGCCGTCCAGAGCGTGCTCGGCGGCGGTCGCCTGGTGGGCCCAGGGGTGCTCGATCCCGGCACGCTGGACGGCGCTGATCACTTCTGCCCGGATGCGGTCCGGCCAGACGGCATGCCTGCCCCGTCGAGGGGGCAGGTGCTCCGTATGAGTGATGCGCGCAGCCCGGCTCGCACCAGCGGTGAGCCGGTCGAGGACCGTGCTGGGGGAGGGGCGGTTTTCCACGCTCCCGGGCGGTCGACTGGGACGGTGATTCATGGCCATCGGCACCGAGTGTGTCACTGGCCTGACGGACAATGGTCCCAAGGCGTCGTGCATGGCTGCTGGTAAGTGATTGAATGCCATCGCGGCTGGCGACCGTCCTCCGGCTCCGTCGGGGAGACTTGAAGGGCGGCCGCTCGATAGCAAGGTGCTGGAGGATCCGTGGACCTGTCCCTGTCGACTCGCAATGTGTCCGGACCTGGTGGCGACCGTACGGTCGTCGAGGTCGGTGGCGAGATTGATGTGTATACCGCGCCCAAGCTGCGTGAGCAGTTGGTCGAGTTGGTGAACGACGGCAGCTACCACCTGGTTGTCGACATGGAGGGCGTGGACTTCCTCGACTCCACCGGCCTCGGCGTGCTCGTGGGCGGGCTCAAGCGTGTGCGTGCGCACGAGGGCTCCCTGCGCCTGGTCTGCAACCAGGAGCGCATTCTCAAGATCTTCCGGATCACGGGTCTGACCAAGGTGTTCCCCATTCACACCACGGTCGACGAAGCTGTCGCGGCCACCGACTGACGGTCGGCCGGAGACTGCCGGAAGCAAGAGGGGCCCCGGGCATCCAGCCCGGGCCTCTGAGAAGCACGCCCGTACGTCGAGAGGCACGCCCGTACGTCCGAGGGGGACTGCATGGCCACCGTTGAGCTCCGCTTCAGCGCCCAGCCCGAACATGTCAGGACGGCGAGACTGGTCGCCGCTGCCGTGGCTCGTCGTGCCGGGGTCGAGGAGGCGGTGCTGGACGAGGTCCGTCTCGCCGTCGGAGAGGCCTGCAGCCGTGCTGTCGGGCTGCACCGCAGCCATGGCATCACCGCGCCCGTACGGGTGATCCTCGCCGACGAGGAGAAGATCTTCTCCATCGAGGTCGGTGACGAGGTCCCGAGCGCGGGCGCCGGCTCCACAGCCGTGTCCGGTGGACGCGGCGAGGGCACCGAGGACGTCGACGCCGAGGGCGAGGACGAGATGGGTCTCGCCGTCATCAGCGGCCTCGTCGACGACATGGAGGTCTCCTCCAGCGAGGACGGCGGTGTCATCCGTATGAGCTGGCCGGCGACGTCGTTCGCCGTCACGTCCTGAGTCGTCACCCTCCGAGTCGCCTGGAGCCGTAGGCAGCCCCTGGCAGAGGGCCGGCGGTCCTAGAGCCCCCGGCAGGGGCCCGTCGGTCAGAGCGGGCGTCGGAGCCGTCGGTGCGTGGCCCGGCGGTCCCAGAGCCGTCGCGGCCCCCGATCGTCGTTTCCTGAGCCGTCGCGCCTCGATCCGACCGTGCAGGACCGGACAGTCCTGGGGCCGGTGTGTCGGAGGGGCAGATCCACGTCGTCCGGCAAGCCGGTCCCATTGTCCGCTGATCATTCTGGATCGTTCCGACGTAAAGAGGCCCTGCTGAGCAGGGCCTCTTTCGCATTTTCTAGATCATCGTTCGAGCGTCAATGCTTTTGCCCCGTTACCGCTTTCGGGGATCATTTTCGGGCCCGATCATTTGCTGAGTAGCAAGTCAAGGTCAATTACATTTACGGCGCCCTGTTTTGATCAGGTTCCGCTCCCTACAATCCGTCCACATCTTGAGCTCTGACGTCAAGGAGGACGAATGGCGGGGCTCTTCAACCCACACCTGACCGATCACCCCACTTCTCTCGCAGCCGCGGTACTCACGGATGACAACCGACTGATCGTTATTGTGATCGCGGTCGTCGCCCTGGCAGCGCTTGTGGTCGCCCAGCTCCTGGTACGCCAGGTGCTGGCCGCGGGCGAGGGCACCGATTCCATGAAGAAGATCGCGGCCGCGGTACAGGAAGGCGCGAATGCATATCTGGCACGGCAGCTGCGCACTCTCGGCGTCTTCGCCGTCGTGGTGTTCTTCCTGCTGATGCTTCTCCCGGCCGACGACTGGGCGCAGCGCGCCGGTCGCTCGGTGTTCTTCCTGGTGGGTGCGCTTTTCTCGGCGGCCACCGGATACATCGGCATGCGTCTTGCCGTGCGGGCCAATGTGCGCGTCGCCGCTGCCGCGCGCGAAGCCACGCCGGCGGAAGGTGAGCCGGAAAAAGATCTCACGGCCGTCTCGCACAAGGCCATGAAGATCGCTTTTCGTACGGGCGGCGTGGTCGGCATGTTCACGGTGGGCCTCGGCCTGCTGGGTGCTTCCTGCGTCGTGCTCGTCTACGCGGCGGACGCGCCGAAGGTGCTCGAGGGCTTCGGCCTCGGCGCGGCGCTGATCGCGATGTTCATGCGTGTCGGCGGCGGCATCTTCACCAAGGCGGCCGATGTCGGCGCCGACCTCGTCGGCAAGGTCGAACAGGGCATCCCCGAGGACGACCCGCGCAACGCGGCCACGATCGCCGACAACGTGGGCGACAACGTCGGCGACTGCGCGGGCATGGCGGCCGACCTCTTCGAGTCGTACGCCGTCACGCTCGTCGCGGCCCTCATCCTCGGTATGGCCGCGTTCGGCGACGCCGGGCTCGCCTTCCCGCTCATCGTCCCGGCGATCGGCGTGGTCACCGCGATGATCGGTATCTTCGCGGTCGCCCCGCGGCGCGCCGACCGCAGCGGGATGACGGCGATCAACCGCGGTTTCTTCATCTCCGCGCTGATCTCGCTCGTCCTCGTGGCCGTGGCGGCCTACGTCTATCTGCCCGGCTCGTACGCCGAGTTGGACGGGGTCGGCGACGCGGCGGTCCAGGCGCACGACGGGGACCCGCGGGTCCTGGCGCTCGTCGCCGTCGCGATCGGCATCGTCCTTGCGGCGCTGATCCAGCAGCTGACCGGCTACTTCACGGAGACCAACCGGCGCCCTGTGCGCGACATCGGCAAGTCGTCGCTCACCGGCCCGGCGACCGTCGTCCTGGCCGGCATGGCCATCGGTCTGGAATCCGCCGTCTACACCGCCCTGTTGATCGGTCTCGGCGTCTACGGTGCCTTCCTGCTCGGCGGCACGTCGATCATGCTGGCGCTGTTCGCGGTGGCGCTGGCCGGCACGGGTCTGCTCACCACCGTCGGCGTGATCGTGGCCATGGACACCTTCGGCCCGGTCTCGGACAACGCCCAGGGCATCGCCGAGATGTCCGGTGACGTCACCGGCGCGGGCGCCCAGGTCCTGACCGACCTGGACGCCGTGGGCAACACCACCAAGGCCATCACCAAGGGCATCGCGATCGCCACAGCCGTGCTCGCGGCCTCGGCGCTCTTCGGCTCGTACCGCGACGCCATCGCGACGGCGGCCTCGGACGTCGGCGAGAAGCTGGGCGACGGCGCACCGATGAACCTGGTGATGGACATCTCGCAGCCCAACAACCTGGTGGGGCTGGTCCTCGGCGCCGCGGTCGTCTTCCTCTTCTCCGGGCTGGCCATCAACGCGGTGTCCCGTTCCGCGGGCGCCGTGGTCTACGAGGTGCGGCGGCAGTTCCGCGAGCACCCCGGGATCATGGACTACACGGAGAAGCCGGAGTACGGGCGCGTCGTCGACATCTGCACCAAGGACGCGCTGCGTGAACTGACGACACCCGGCCTGCTCGCCGTGCTGACACCGATCGCGGTGGGCTTCTCGCTCGGCGTCGGCGCCCTCGGCTCGTTCCTCGCGGGCGCGATCGGCACGGGCACCCTGATGGCCGTCTTCCTCGCCAACTCCGGTGGCGCGTGGGACAACGCCAAGAAGCTCGTCGAGGACGGTCACCACGGCGGAAAGGGCAGCGAGGCGCACGCCGCGACCGTCATCGGTGACACGGTCGGCGACCCGTTCAAGGACACCGCCGGTCCGGCGATCAACCCGCTGCTGAAGGTCATGAACCTGGTCGCGTTGCTCATCGCGCCCGCGGTGATCCAGTTCAGCTACGGGGACGACGCCAGCGCGGGAGTGCGTGCGGTGGTCGCGGTCCTGGCGATTCTGATCATCGTCGGTGCCGTGTACATCTCGAAGCGGCGGGGCATCGCCGTCGGAGACGAGTCCGGCGGCACTGCCGAGCGCAGTGCGAAGCCGACCGATCCGGCGGTGGTCTCCTGACACAGATTCAGCGGACGGGCGGGCGGCACGGCTTGACGTGCCGCCCGCCCGTCCGTCCGTGGAATCACCGCTCAGGGTGAGCCTTGTCTCTCTTGGTGCAAATGGCTTCAATAGGTATTATACGGGCGCACGACACGCGGTTGTCGCCCAGTTGGCGTGTATGTTCCGGGGCCGAGAGGCCTTGGAAGGGACCAATCCGGTGAACAAGAAGCTTGCGGCCGCCCTGTCCGGCGGCGCGGTACTGGTACTGGCGCTGTCGGGCTGCGGCGACGACAGCGAGGAAAAGGTGAACGCCTGGGCGAAGGACGTCTGCGACCAGGCGCAGCCGCAGATCAAGAAGAGGGCCGACGCACAGCAGGCCATCATCTCGACGGCTGCGGACGGTAAGCCCGCAGACATCCAGGCTGCCGACTCCAAGGCGTTCGCGGACATCGCGGCCGCGGACAAGGCGCTCGCCAAGGCGGTCAAGGACGCCGGCGTTCCCCCGGTCGAGAACGGCGAGAAGCTCCAGCAGGACGCGGTGAAGGAGCTCGACGCCACCGCCGCCGCCTACCTGGACCTCAAGAAGAAGGTCGACGAACTCGACCCGAAGAACCAGCAGAAGTTCGCGGACGGCCTGCAGACCGTCGCGGAGGGGCTGAAGAAGATCGAGCGCATGGACCAAGCGGCGCTGGCGAAGCTGCAGTCCGGGGAACTGGGCAAGGCCATGGCGAAGCAGCCCGGCTGCCAGCGGGCCGACACGTCGAGCCCCGCGGGCGGCGCCTCGGCGTCGTCGGGGAAGGCGTAGGCCGTCCCGGCTCCGTGATTCAACGCGCTTGCCCGCCCGGCGGGGCGGCAAGCATGCCGCCGTGGCCCCGGCCGTATCGCCGACGGGAGCCGGCCGTCCGATGGAGGACATCGGTCCGGTGGGAGGCCGGGCCGCGCGGCGGGCGTCCGTCGCGGCGGCCACAATGGGCTGGTGAGTACGACAAGCCTCCCCGTGCCCGACCACGCGCCCCGGCTGCGTGACGCGTTCCTCTCCGCCGACTTCACGGCCGACGGGCTGCTCGATCTGCTCGGCGCGCCCGCCTACGCGGCGCTCGCCCGCAGCGAGACCGTGCCCGCCCTGCGCGCCACGCGCGGGGCGGGTGTCCTGGAGACGCTCGTCCGGCTGTTCCTGCTCCAGTGCGCCGTTTCCCACGAGCAGGCCCGCAAGGCGCTCCCTCTCGAGGAGTGCCTCGCCGACGGCTGGGTGACGCGCGACGGCGACGAGGTACGGGCCACCGTGGACGTCCGTCCGTACGGCGGGCCGGAGGGGCAGGACTGGTTCATCGTCTCCGACCTCGGATGCGCGGTCGGCGGAGCGGGCGGGGCGAGCGGCCAGGGCGAGGGAGTGGTCCTCGGCGTCGGCGGTGCGTCCACCACGCTCGCCGGCATCACGATCCGCACGCCCGTCGCTGCCGCGCTGGACCTGGGAACCGGTTCCGGCATCCAGGCGCTGCACGCCGCCCAGCACGCGACGCGGGTCACGGCCACCGACCTCAACCCCCGGGCCCTGCACTTCACCCGGCTCACACTCGCCCTGTCAGGTGCGCGGGAGGCCGACCTGCGCGAGGGCTCGCTGTTCGAGCCGGTCGGCTCCGACACGTACGACCTGATCGTGTCGAACCCCCCGTTCGTCATCTCTCCCGGTGCCCGGCTCACCTACCGGGACGGCGGGATGGGCGGGGACGATCTGTGCCGCTCCCTCGTTCAGCAGGCGGGGGACAGGCTCAACGACGGCGGTCACGCCCAGTTCCTCGCCAACTGGCAGCACGTGGAAGGGGAGGACTGGCAGGACCGGCTGCGCTCGTGGGTGCCGCCCGGCTGCGACGCGTGGATCGTGCAGCGCGAGGTGCAGGACGTGACGCAGTACGTGGAGCTCTGGCTGCGCGACAGCGGGGACCACCGCACCGACCCGGCCCGGTACGCGGCGCGGTACGACGCCTGGCTGGACGAGTTCGAGGCCCGTGGCACGAAGTCGGTCGGCTTCGGCTGGATCACCTTGCGGAAGTCCGGTGCCGAACGCCCCTCGATCGTCACGGAGGAGTGGCCGCACCCCGTCGAGCAGCCGCTCGGTGACACGGTGCGCGCGCACTTCGCCCGGCAGGACTATCTGCGTGCGCGTGACGATGCCGCGCTGCTCGCCGATCACTTCGTTCTGGCCGGAGAGATCATGCAGGAGCAGGTCGGTATGCCGGGCGCGGAGGACCCGGAGCATGTGGTGCTGCGCCAGAACCGGGGCATGCGCCGCGCCACCAAGGTGGACACGGTCGGCGCCGGTTTCGCGGGCGCGTGCGACGGCAGCCTGAGCGCCGGGCAGATCCTCGACGCCATCGCCCAGCTGCTCGGGGAGGATCCGGTCCTGCTGCGCGACCGCACTCCGCAGGCACTGCGGCTGCTGATCGAGGAGGGCTTCCTGGAGCCGGCCCCGCGGTGAGCCCGTCCCCAAGCGGCTGACCGGCTCCGTTTCCCGGCCCCGCCCCCGGTTCCTGGTCCCGGCCCCGCCCCGCCCCGCTCCCGGCCCCCGCGGCTTCCGGTGGCGGAAATCGACGGGGAAATCCGGCCAAGGTTCGGTTTGCGGTCGCATTTCCTGTGACTTCGCCCCCGCCGCTGTGTGACTTCGACCGCGACCGGGCGGGTGAACCCCACGTGGCGTTCACCCGCAGTTCGTGCCTGCGACGCCCAGGGGTGCCAGCCTCGCCCTGCACAGGGACCTCGGCATCAGGAAAGGACCGGGTACGGGCATGGAAAGCGGGCCAGCGATCTTCGCCGGAACGGCATTCGCGCTGTTCGGGGCCGCACTGCTGCTGTGGACGGGGATGCGCGCGCTGCACCGCCGGCCCGTCGCACACGGAGTGACCACGGCCACGGGCGTGACCTTCGGGATGCTGTTCGGTGCGGTGTTCCTCACTCTCGCCGTGTGGTGCTTCGGCCGCCTCTGACCCGGTCCCGGGAAGACGGCGTGCCGGGTCCGGGCGGCAGGAACGGCTGGACTCGGGTTACCGTTCGAGTGGCCGTTGCGGGCTTTTGCCGTTTGACACGGGGGCGGGTTGTACCGTCACACTCCGCAGCGACAGCAGCGTCACAGCAGTGCGACCAGGCACAGGACCACGTGCCGCACCCGCCGTGAGCGCCCATCGAGCGTCGACCGGAGAGAAGAGCGAAGTTGTCCCCGACCAGCGAGACCGCACACGGCGGCCGCCGACTTGTGATCGTCGAGTCGCCTGCCAAGGCGAAGACGATCAAGGGCTACCTCGGCCCTGGCTATGTCGTCGAGGCGAGCGTCGGGCACATCCGCGACCTGCCGAACGGTGCCGCAGAGGTGCCGGAGAAGTACACCGGCGAGGTGCGGCGGCTCGGCGTCGACGTCGAACATGACTTCCAGCCCATCTATGTCGTCAATGCCGACAAGAAGGCCCAGGTCAGGAAGCTCAAGGAGCAGCTCGCCGAATCCGACGAGCTCTTCCTGGCCACCGATGAGGACCGCGAGGGCGAGGCCATCGCGTGGCACCTCCTCGAAGTGCTCAAGCCCAAGGTCCCGGTCCACCGGATGGTCTTCCACGAGATCACCAAGGAAGCGATCCGGGACGCCGTCGCCAACCCGCGCGAGCTGAACAAGCGCATGGTCGACGCCCAGGAGACCCGCCGTATCCTCGACCGCCTCTACGGCTACGAGGTCTCGCCGGTCCTGTGGAAGAAGGTCATGCCCAGGCTGTCCGCCGGGCGTGTGCAGTCGGTCGCGACCCGGCTCGTCGTCGAGCGGGAGCGCGAGCGCATCGCCTTCCGTTCCGCCGAGTACTGGGACCTGACCGGCACGTTCTCCACCGGCCGGGCCGGTGACCCGTCCGACCCGTCCACGCTCACCGCCCGCCTGAACACCGTCGACGGGCAGCGTGTCGCGCAGGGCCGCGACTTCGGTTCCGACGGCCGGCTCAAGTCCGCCCAGGTGCTGCACCTGGACGAGGCGAACGCCCGCTCCCTCGCGGCAGCGCTCGACGGCGCGTCCTTCGCGGTCCGCTCGGTCGAGTCCAAGCCGTACCGCCGCTCGCCGTACGCACCGTTCCGTACGACGACGCTTCAGCAGGAGGCGTCCCGCAAGCTCGGCTTCGGGGCGAAGGCGACCATGCAGGTCGCGCAGAAGCTGTACGAGAACGGCTTCATCACCTATATGCGTACGGACTCCACGACGCTGTCCGAGACGGCCGTCGCCGCGGCCCGTGCGCAGGTGACGCAGCTGTACGGCGCCGACTACCTGCCGGAGAAGCCGCGTGTGTACGCCGGCAAGGTCAAGAACGCGCAGGAGGCGCACGAGGCGATCCGCCCGTCGGGTGATCGTTTCCGTACCCCCGCGGAGACCGGCCTGACCGGTGACCAGTTCAAGCTCTACGAGCTGATCTGGAAGCGGACCGTCGCCTCTCAGATGAAGGACGCCGTCGGTAACTCCGTCACCGTGAAGATCGGTGGCCGGGGTTCGGACGGCCGTGACGCCGAGTTCAGCGCGTCCGGCAAGACGATCACCTTCCACGGCTTCATGAAGGCCTATGTCGAAGGCGCCGACGACCCGAACGCGGAGCTCGACGACCGCGAGCGGCGCCTGCCGCAGGTCGCGGAGGGCGACGCCCTGTCGTCCGAGGAGATCTCGGTCGACGGTCACGCCACCAAGCCGCCGGCCCGCTACACCGAGGCGTCCCTCGTCAAGGAGCTGGAAGAGCGCGAGATCGGCCGCCCGTCGACCTACGCCTCGATCATCGGCACCATCCTCGACCGCGGCTACGTCTTCAAGAAGGGGACGGCCCTCGTCCCCTCGTTCCTCTCCTTCGCCGTGGTCAACCTGCTGGAGAAGCACTTCGGCCGGCTCGTCGACTACGACTTCACCGCGAGGATGGAGGACGACCTCGACCGCATCGCGCGGGGCGAGGCCCAGGCCGTGCCGTGGCTGAGGCGCTTCTACTTCGGCGAGGGCGACGCCGCGGGCGCTGCCTCCGAGGCGGGCAACGGCGACGGCGATCACCTCGGCGGCCTCAAGGAACTGGTCACCGACCTCGGCGCGATCGACGCCCGGGAGATCTCCAGCTTCCCCGTCGGCAACGACATCACGCTGCGCGTCGGCCGGTACGGGCCCTACGTCGAGCGGGGCGAGAAGGAGGCGGAGGGCCACCAGCGCGCCGACGTCCCCGAGGACCTCGCACCCGACGAGCTCACCGTCGAGTACGCGGAGGAACTGCTCGCCAAGCCGAGCGGCGACTTCGAGCTGGGCACCGACCCGGCCACCGGCCACCAGATCATCGCCAGGGACGGCCGCTACGGCCCGTACGTGACCGAGGTCCTGCCCGAGGGCACGCCGAAGACGGGGAAGAACGCGGTCAAGCCGCGTACCGCCTCGCTCTTCAAGAGCATGTCCCTGGACACGGTGACCCTGGAGGACGCCCTCAAGCTGATGTCCCTGCCCCGGGTGGTGGGCACCGACGCCGAGGGTGTCGAGATCACCGCGCAGAACGGCCGCTACGGCCCCTATCTGAAGAAGGGCACCGACTCGCGCTCCATCGAGACCGAGGAGCAGCTCTTCTCCATCACGCTGGAAGAAGCGCTGGCGATCTACGCCCAGCCGAAGCAGCGTGGCCGGGCCGCCGCCAAGCCGCCGCTGAAGGAACTGGGCACCGACCCCGTCAGCGAGCGTCCGGTGGTCGTCAAGGACGGCCGGTTCGGCCCGTACGTGACGGACGGCGAGACGAACGCCACTCTGCGGACCGGCGACAGCGTCGAGGACATCACCCCGGAACGCGGATACGAGCTGCTCGCCGAGAAGCGGGCGAAGGGGCCCGCCAAGAAGACGGCGAAGAAGGCTCCCGCGAAGAAGACGGCGGCCAAGAAGACGGCGGCGAAGAAGACCGCCGCCAAGAAGACGACCGCCGCGAAGAAGACGACGGCCAAGAAGACGACCGCGAAGTCGGCGGCGAAGAAGACGACCGCTTCGGCGGACGAGTAGCCGGGACGGCGGGGCGGTTTCCTCATGAGGAGACCGCCCCGCCGCATTCCGTGATCCGGCGCTCCGCGGCAGAGGAACTTCACACCCTTGCCACAAGAGCGCCCGTATGTTCGGACACCCCTCCGGGGAGCACCACGCTCCGGATAGGCTGGCCGAATGACGCGAGCCGAGCAGCCAGCCGAGCAGCAGGCGGTCATGAGCACCGCTTCACAGACTGCCTCCGACGCATCGGGTCCCGATGCACTTGCCACGGACTCACGTGAACGGGCCGTGCGCTCCCTGTTGCGCCACCCACCGCTGAGGCGGTTGTGGAACGCACAGGTCGTCGGCGGCATCGGGGACGCACTCGCCGTGCTCGTGCTCCTCCTGCTGTCGCTCCAGGCAGCGGTGGAGTCCGGTTCGTTCGGGAGCGGATACCGCGGGGCCGCCTTCGCGGTCGCCGCCGTGTTGGGCGCCCGGGTCCTGTCGACGCTGCTCTTCGGAGCCGTACTCCTCGGGCCGATGACCTCGCTCACGGCGCCCAGCGGCCCGTTCGACCGGCGCTGGACCATGATCGGGTCCGACGGGCTGCGTCTGGCGCTGCTCGTCGTCGCCCCGCTGTGGATCGACTGGACGCCCGACAACGCACTGGCGATCCTGCTCGTGACGGTCTTCCTGACCGGTGTCGCCGAGCGTTTCTGGACCGTCGCCCGCGAGGGCGCGGCGCCCGCACTGCTGCCCGCGCCGCCGCCGGAGGGCGCGGCCGTACGGCCCCTGCCCGACCACCTCGAGTCGCTGCGCACCCTGTGGCTGCGCACGGCCTTCGCCGTCGTACCCGCCGCGGCCGCGGCCCTCCTGGTCGCCACGCTGATCGGCAACCTGCTGGGCACGGGCGTCGAATGGTTCTCCCAGCACCAGGCGGCCCTCGGCTCCTACCTCGCCGCCGGACTGTTCGCCGCGTCCGTCTCGACCCTGTACTTCGTGGAGCTGCCCGGCTCGCAGACACCCCGGCCGCGTTCGCCGCTGGAGGGTCTGCGGCGGCCGTCCAAGGGTGACGGGCCGGACAAGGGCCGCACCGGCGCCATACCGCTGTTCGTCCTGGCCTGCGCGTCCGTCACCGCGGCCATCTCCTCCGCCGCGGCGGTCGCCGTGCTGCACGCCGTCGACCTCGGTGGCGGCCCGGTGACCTTCTCCCTGCTGATCCTCGCGCTGGTCGGCGGCACGGGTGCCGGTATCCGTGGGGCGGGCGCCGTCCTGCCCTCGCTGTCCCGCCGCAGGCTGCTCGCCCTCGCGCTCGCCGTGACCGGCGTCGCCCTGCTCGCCCTGGGCCTCGTGCCGGACACGGCGACCGGACTGTTCCTCGCCGCGGTCGCCGGCGTCTCCGCGGGCATCGCCGCGAACACCGGACACGCACTCGTCGACCAGGAGACCGAGGACTTCCGGCGGCCCCGGCTCGCCGGCCATCTCCGGGCGGTCGTCCGCGTCGTCATCGGGCTGGCCGCGGTCGCCGCCCCGCTGCTCGCCGCCGCGATCGGACCGCACCGGCTGGCCGGAGGCGACTTCGTCTTCGCACACGGCGGGGCCGCGTTCACGCTCATGCTCGTCGGAGCACTGCTGCTGCCAGTGGCAGCGATCGTCCTCGCCAAGACCGACGACCGCTCCGGCGTGCCGCTGCGCCGCGACCTCCGCGACGCACTGCGTGGCGGCGCCGACCCGGGGCAGGCCCCCGCGACGAGCGGATTCTTCATCGCCGTCGAAGGCGGTGACGGAGCCGGCAAGTCCACTCAGGTCGAGGCCCTCGCCGAATGGATCCGCGCCAAGGGGCACGAGGTGGTCGTCACCCGCGAGCCCGGTGCCACCCCGGTCGGCAAGCGGCTGCGCTCCATCCTGCTGGATGTCTCGAGCGCCGGTCTGTCCAACCGCGCGGAGGCGCTGCTGTACGCGGCCGACCGCGCCGAGCACGTCGACTCGGTGATCCGCCCGGCCCTCGACCGCGGCGCGATCGTCATCTCCGACCGGTACATCGACTCGTCCGTGGCCTACCAGGGCGCCGGCCGTGACCTGTCCCCGACCGAGATCGCCAGGATCTCGCGGTGGGCGACGGACGGTCTCGTGCCCAATCTGACCGTGCTCCTCGACGTCTCGCCCGAGGCGGCGAGGGAACGCTTCACGGAGGCACCGGACCGGCTCGAGTCCGAACCGGCGGAGTTCCACCAGCGGGTCCGCTCCGGCTTCCTGACCCTGGCCGCGGCCGACCCCGGCCGCTACCTGGTCGTCGACGCGGGACAGGAGCCCGGGTCGGTCACCACGGTCGTGAGGCACCGGCTCGACCAACTGCTGCCGCTGTCGGAGGCGGAGATCAAGGCCCAGGAGGACGCCCGCAAGGCGGCCGAGGAGGCAGCCCGCCGCAAGGCCGAGGAAGAGGCCGCGCGGAAGGCAGAGGAGGAGCGCCTCGAAAGGGAGCGGCAGGAACAGCTCGCCAAGCTCCGGGCCGAGGAGGAGGAGCGCAAGCGCCGCGAGCTGGAGGAGGCGCGGCAGCGCGAGGCGGAGCGTCAGGCCGAGGAGGCCCGGCAGCGCGCGGAGGAAGCACGGCGCCGGGCCGAGGAGGAGCGGCAGCGCCGCGAGGCCGAGGAGCGGGCACGCCAGGCGGAGCAGGAACGACTGCGCAAGCAGGCGGAGGAAGAGGCCCGGCTGCGCAAGGAGGCGGAGGAACGCCGCCTCGAGAAGCAGCGCAAGGCCGAGGAGGCGTTGCTGCGGGCGGAGGAGGCGCGCCGGGCGGCTGAGGCCGCCGCGGCCGCGGCCGCCGCCGCGTCGGCCGTGGAGACCACGGCACCCACTCCGGTCGTGAAGCCGGACGAGGTCACGCAGGAGGTCCCGGTGCCCGGCGGTTCGCACGACGCCACGAGCGTGCTGCCGAAGGTCCCGGACGATGCCGAGACGGCCATGCTGCCCAAGGTCCCCGACGATGCGGACACCACCATGCTGCCGCCGGTGCGTGACGCCCGTGCGGCGGACGAGACCGCTGTACTGCCTCCGGTACGGGACGCCGGTCCTGCCGACCGCGTGCCGCCGGGCATCTTCCGTGACGAGCACGGGGAGCGCGGCGTCGGCGGCGGGAACGAACGCACCACGGAACTCCCTCAGGTGGATCCCACGACGGAGCGCCCGCGCCGCCGCTCCGACTGGGCGGAGGAGACACCGCTCGACGACCTTCCGACGCTCGCGGACGAACTCCTCGGTCCGCACGAGGACGACGAGAACGACGGCGGCCGCGGGCGCCGGGGCCGCCGCGGCTGACGGCCCGAACACCGCTGAAGAGGACCGGGCCCGGTGCCCGGTCCTCTTTCATTGCGGGACGGGACGTGTCTCGTTGCGGGACGGGACGCGCGGGACCGGGAGACCGGCGGACCCGGCGGCGCACTCGGGGGACGGGGCGGCGGGACGCCGGTGGACGGCGCTGTCGGCGCCCTCCGCCACAATGGGAGACCGCAGCAGGAAAGGTCGGTGACGGCACATGGCCGTATGGGACGACGTGGTCGGCCAGGAGCGCGTCCAGGAGCAGCTCTCCGCCGCCGCGCGCGACGCCGACGCGCACGTCACCGCCCACGCCGCGGGGGAGCCGGTGCCGCCCGCGTCGAAGATGACGCACGCCTGGCTGTTCACCGGACCCCCTGGTTCCGGGCGCGTCACCGCGGCGCGTGCCTTCGCGGCGGCCCTGCAGTGCACCAGCCCTGACCGGGCTCTGGGTGGCACGCCGGGGTGCGGCTTCTGCGACGGCTGCCACACAGCCTTGATCGGCACGCATGCGGATGTGAGCTGGATCGCCGCCACGGGCACGCAGATCCTCGTCAGCGACATGCGGGACACCGTCCGTAAGTCGTTCACGGCACCGGCCAACGGCCGCTGGCAGGTGATCCTCGTCGAGGACGCCGAGCGGCTGAACGAGAGGTCGGCCAACGCCGTGCTGAAGGCCGTCGAGGAGCCGGCGCCCCGCACCGTGTGGCTGCTGTGCGCGCCCTCCGTCGAGGACGTGCTGCCCACCATCCGCTCCCGGTGCCGTCACCTGACTCTGCGCACGCCGCCGGTGGCCGCTGTCGCCGACGTTCTGGTCAGAAGGGACGGCGTCGAACCGGATCTCGCGGCGACCGCGGCCCGTGCCACGCAGGGGCACATCGGCCGCGCCCGTCGCCTGGCGACGGACGAACGGGCCCGGGCCCGCCGCAGCGCCGTTCTCAAGCTGCCCCTGCGGGTGGAGGACATCGGCGGTTGCCTGCGTGCCGCCCAGGAACTGGTCGACGCGGCCGCCGACGACGCCAAGCAGGTCGCCGAGGACACCGACGTCAAGGAGACCGAGGAGCTCAGGGCGGCGCTGGGCGCGTCGGAGGGCGGCCGGATGCCGCGCGGGACGGCCGGCCTGATGAAGGAGCTCGAGGACCTCCAGAAGCGCCGCAAGACCCGCACCCAGCGCGACAGCCTCGACCTGGCGCTGACGGACCTCACCGGCTTCTACCGGGACGTGCTCGCGTTGCAGATGGGTTCACGGGTCGCCCTCGCCAACGACGATGTGCGCGACTCCCTCGACCGCATCGCCCGCAGTTCCACGCCGGAGGGCACACTGCGCCGGATAGAGGCGATCGTCGCCTGCCGTGAAGCGCTCGAGCGCAACGTCGCGCCGCTGTTGGCGGTCGAGGCGATGACCGTCGCGCTGCGCGCGGGCTGAAGGCGTCCGCCGACGGCGTCGGCACAGAGATCATCGCCCGGTTGACGGGTTGACCGGTTCACGCGTGCGAGCCGGGACGGGCAACGGCTGCCTGCTGCCATTACGCTCCGTTGGATGGACACCAGGCGCCTGCTCCGCACGTTCGCCCTCCCGCTGGCCACGGTCGGCCTGCTCGTCTCCGGCTGCACCACCGGTGGCCCGTCCGTGAGCGAGCCCGAGGCGCCAGGGGCGGCCGGCAGGTCGGCGCCCTCCGCGGCCCTCGCGCCGTATTACGGGCAGAAGCTCGACTGGCGCGAATGCGGCGTGCCGAACTTCGAGTGCGCCACCATGAAGGCCCCGCTGGACTACGCGAAGCCCGAGGGTGAAGCGATCAAGCTCGCCGTCTCCCGCGTCAAGGCCACCGGACCCGGCAAGCGGCTCGGCTCGCTGCTGGTCAACCCGGGCGGCCCCGGCGGCTCGGCCATCGGCTACCTCCAGGCGTACGCGGGCATCGGCTACCCCGCCCCGGTCCGCGCCCGGTACGACATGGTGGCCGTCGACCCGCGCGGCGTCGCCCGCAGCGAGCCCGTCGAATGTCTTTCGGGCCCCGAGATGGACACGTACACCCAGGTCGACCAGACGCCCGACGACACCGCCGAGGCGGACAAGCTGGAGCAGGCCTACGAGAACTTCGCGGCGGGCTGCGAGAAGCGCTCCGGGAAGGTCCTGCCCCATGTCTCCACCACGGAGGCGGCCCGCGACATGGACGTCCTGCGTGCGGTGCTGGGCGACGAGAAGCTGAACTACGTCGGAGCGTCGTACGGCACCTTCCTCGGCGCGACCTACGCCGAGCTGTTCCCCGACCGGACCGGCCGGCTGGTCCTCGACGGGGCGATGGATCCGGCCCTGCCCGCCCGCGAGCTGAACCGCGACCAGACGGCGGGCTTCGAGACGGCGTTCAAGTCGTTCGCCGCCGACTGCGTCAAGCAGGCGGAATGCCCCCTGGGCAAGACGTCCGTCGAGGACGCGACCGCCGGCCTCAAGGACTTCTTCGCGAAGCTCGACTCCTCTCCCGTGCCCACCGGCGAGGACCGCGAGCTGACCGAGTCACTGGCGACCACCGGCGTGATCGCCGCGATGTACGACGACGGCGCGTGGCCCCAGCTGCGCTCCGCGCTCGCCGCCGCGCAGAACGGCGACGGCGCCCCGCTGCTGGCGATGGCCGACAGCTACTACGAGCGCGAGGCGGACGGGTCCTACGCGAACCTGATGTTCGCCAACGCGGCCGTGAACTGCCTCGACCTGCCGGCGGCCTTCAAGAGCCCCGACGCGGTTCGTGCCGCCGTCCCCGAGTTCGAGAAGGCTTCCCCGGTCTTCGGCCGGGGCTTCGCCTGGGCCGCCCTGAACTGCGGCCACTGGCCCGTCCCCGCGACCGGCAAGGCCCACCCCATCGAGGCGAAGGGCGCGGCCCCGATCGTGGTCGTCGGCACCACCCGCGACCCGGCGACCCCGTACAAGTGGGCCGAGAGCCTCGCGGGCCAGCTGTCGTCCGGCCGGCTCCTCACGTACGACGGCGACGGCCACACCGCGTACGGCCGGGGCAGCGACTGCGTCGACACGGCGATCAACGCCTACCTCATCGAGGGCAAGGCCCCGCAGGACGGCAAGCGCTGCTGAGGCCCTCGTCAGGGGCGCGCGGGAGGTGGTTCGGGGCACCCCGAAGAACCCTGTAGACTTGGCGCCGCTGCTGATGAGAGCGTGTCCTCGGCGAGGACGTGCATCTCCCGGCAGCTTGCCGCCTTAGCTCAGTTGGCCAGAGCAACGCACTCGTAATGCGTAGGTCTCGGGTTCGAATCCCGAAGGCGGCTCTTCCTGAATCCCCAGGTCGGAATTACTCCGACCTGGGGTTTTCTTGTTCAGCGGACGCGGCGACGGCGGCGGGAGCGGGCCTGGCGGGTGAGCTGGAGATGCTGTGACCGGCGGCCCGGCGCAGCATGGACAGATGAGCGCGCCGATCGTCGTGCACCGGCCGTCCCCGACCGGCGGCCGGCGGGTGACCGTGCGCCGGGGCGGGCGCGACGAAATCCTCGGCCTCGCCCATAGCGATCACGACCTGGTGGTGTTCCTGGAACATGCCGGGATCCTGGATCCGGCGCCGCTCCTCGACGATCCGGTGTGGGTGGAGTGGCGCGGCGGCCGGGCGCACGAGTGGGACGCGGCCTAGCTTGTTCAGGACTTCCGTCCCTCACCGACGGCAGGGTGTCCGGAAGCAGTGCTTCAGGTCGCACAGATGGGCTCACGTGCCGGAGCGATGCTCGGTGACACCTGCTCGACGCTGCGGCAGTACGGCAGTCCGTGCAGCGGCTCGCCGCCGAGGAAACGGGTGATCAAGTCGGCGACTTCCGCTGTCCGTTCCAGGATGAGCATGTGGTCGGCGTCGCGGATCTCCGCATGCCAACTGTCGGCACACGCCGCCGCCATCCGGCGGCACAGCTCCGGAGTGGTGAACGAGTCGTACTCGCCGGCCACGGTCAGGACCGGTGCACGAGGCGGCCGGCTGGTGTCGAGGGCCTGATGGGTGGGCAGGCGCAGGGTGTTGGTACGCATCTGGTGCGCCTCCGCCTCGGAAAGGTTGGTGATGCGGCGCAGCAGCAGTCTGCGGACGCGGGCGCCGTTGGGGATGTCTGCGAGGCGTTCCGGCGTCATGAGGAGGTCGAGCGTCGTGTGCGCGTAGGTCTCCATGTCTCCGGCGGTCAGGTGTTCCGGAGTGCGGAGCATCGCGGTCTGTGCGTGGTCCGGGACGGCCCTCATCGTGCCGACCAGGACCATGCGCCCGATCCGGTCCGGGCAGCGCCGGGCCATCTCGTAGGCGATGGCGCTTCCGTAGGAGCGGGCGAGCACGTTCACCTGCCGGGCACCGCACTCATCGAGCATGTGGCAGATGGCGTCGGCGAGGAAGTCGACGCCGTAGGTTTCGGGCAGCGGGTCGGCTGCCCCCCAACCGGGGGGATCGACGGTGAACACGTCCATGTTCCCGAGGAACACCTCCTCGCAGCGTCCCCAGGATTCCTTGCGCTGGAACGCCCCGCCGATGAGCAGCACGGGTGGGAAGCGGGGGGCGAGCGCGCGGACCGCACGTGATTCGCAGTAGAAGGCCTTCCAGCGGTGGGCCAGCACAAGTGCTTCGCCCGGCGGCGGAGCGGTCCGGGCGGTCAGGGGCGGGGTTCTGACGGGCGTCTCAGGGTCGATCACGCGAGGCAAAACGACCTTGGAGGCCTGCAGTCACACGGCTGACCCCAGGCGCTCCAGTCGGCCTTCTGTCCTGTCGGCCCTGCGGTCTCCGTCGTGGTCCCGTTCGCCGTTGTCTCCGAAGTGGCCGGCCGCGATGCCGGACTGGGTTTCCGGTGTCGGCGGACACGCCGCCGCTTCGACCCGTCCGTGACGTAGCGCCGGGCTCTACGGCGCTACGTCACGGGCGTCGGGTTGTGCGGCAGTTCGTCAGGCGTTCGGCCGCCTCGTCAGATGACGGACGTGTGCGTCAGGGCGGCGTCGGGCAGGCTGGTCGCCTCCCGGGACCTGAACGGGGTCGTCGAGCTTCCCGTGCCCTTGTACAGGTACGTGCCGGTGGAGCCGTACGCGAACAGGTCGGGGCGCCCGTCGCGGTTCGCGTCTCCGACGCCGACGAGGTGCTTGTACGTGTTCCAGCCGCCGCCGATCCTCACGCGGCCGGAGAAGGTGCCGTCGCCCCGGCCCTGGTAGAGCCACAGGACGCCGGAGGTGTCGCGGGCGACGAGGTCTCCGGCGGCGCCGCCGGCGATGTTGCCGGTGGCCTCGATGGTGTTGAACTGCTGCCAGCCGCTGAGGCCGATCTTCTTCCGGGCGGCGAAGGGCGCGCTCGTGCCGCCGGTCGCCTTGTAGAGCCACAGTGCGCCGGCGGCGTCGGTGGCCACGAGGTCGGGCCTGCCGTCGCCGGTGAGGTCGGAGCCCGCGGCGATCCTGTTGTAGATCTGCCACCCGCTGCCGATCTTCGTGCGGGTGGCGAAGGTGCCGTCGCCCCTGCCGAGGTAGAGCCACAGGACGCCGGAGGTGTCGCGGGCGACGATGTCGCCGGCCGCGTCGCCGGCCAGGTCGCCGGCGGCCTCGATCCGGTTGTGCATGTTCCAGCCGCTGCCGATGACCTTCTGCTCCGCTGCCGACAACTGGCCGTTCTCGTTGATCCACGGGTTGTAGTAGCTGTCGGAACGCAGCAACCGGCCGGCGCTGTCACGCAGGAGCAGGTCCGGGGAGCCGTTGTCGTTGTAGTCGTGCGGGGCGGCCTTGCGCGTGACGGTGAACGTGCCGGTCTGCTTCAGCTCCGGCCCGATGCCGTTGAGGGGCTTGGCGCTGATCTCCCAGGTGTAGTCGCCGTTGTAGGCGCTCTCGGAAAGGGAGCTGTCGTTGTTGAGGTCGCCCAGCCAGTCGTAGCGCACGACCGCGTTCTCCGGCTGGATGAACCCCGCGACCGAGGTTCTGCCGGTCCGTATGTGCCGCAGGGTGACGGTGGCCGTCGCGTTGTACCGCGAGAGCGTCCACTCGAGCGGCACCCGGCCGCCGTTCCGGTCGAGGTCGATCACGGCGGGGACCTTGCTGCCCAGCAGGGCGACCTTGGTGGACTCCCCGCTGCTCGCGACGAGCGGTGCCGTCGGGGCGGCGCCGTCGGCCCCGGGGGCGATCCGATAGAGGCCTTCGCCGCCCGCGACCGTGCCGCCGCGCACGACCTGGGTGCCGTCGGGTGCGGCCGCGGCCGTGAGGGTGTGGTCCAGGAGCTTGTGGGTGGTGGTCCCGTCCTCGAGGCTGCGCGCGGTGAGGGCGTGCAGGGGATCCCCCGTGATGTCGGTGAGGCCGCTGCGCGTCCCGTACGTCACCCACTCGCCGACCAGACCGACCTCGACGTCGCGCCGCCACGCGTTGCCGACCGTGAACCTCTGGGCGGCCTTGGTGGCGCGGTCGACGACCACGATGGTGACGTCGTCCTCCGCGTCGTACTCGACGTGGGCGAGGTGGGTCGCCGAGACGGCGATGTCGCTCCTCGCGGAGTCCGCGGGCAGCTCGTACGTCTCCGTCACGGCGTTGGCGGCGAGGTCGAGCAGGGCCACGTACTTCTTGGCCGTCGTGCCCGTGCCGGTGGAGTAGGTCAGCAGAGCGTGTTCCGCCGTGCCGGCCTTGACGATGACGTTCGTGGCGTCTGCCGGAAGACCGGCCGTCGTCCGTGCCGCTCCGCTCGTCGGGGTGTGCATCTGGAGAAGCCTGTCCCCGTACACGTTGAGCGTGGTGGTGAACAGCGCCTTGCCGGCGGCTCCCGCATACGCGGTGTCATCGCCGACGGTGATCGAGCGCAGGTCCACTCCGGTCGCCATGTCGGTGAGCCTGGCACCGGAAGCCCAGCCGAAGGCCACGATGTCTCCGGAGCCGGTGCTCTCGATCCTGGCGACCCAGCCGATGTCCGTCGCGGGGGAGCCGTCCGCCGGGACCCAGTGCGCGGTGTAGGTGGGGCCGCCTTCGTCCATGGGCGGCACCTCGGTGGAGGTCAGGAAGCCCGTGGCCGTCGCGCCGAAGATGGTGCTCTTGGCCGGGAACGGGACGACGCCCGTCGTGGACGCTCCCGTTGCCCCTGTTGCGCCCTCGGCGGCCGGGACGGCGATCGCCGGAACGGTCAGCGCGCTCGCGCCGAGGGTGACGGCGAGCACGGTGACGACGGCGGCGGCGAGCCGTCGGCGTGCGGGACGTGCGTGGATCAAGGTGTGTTCCTCCAGAGACCAAGGCGCAACACGCGTTGCGCCTGGTCCGACTGTTGATCACGGAAGAAGGTTGCACGCGATTTCGCCGCGCCGACGCCGTGAGCGGTCGCCGGCCGGCCGCGGTCGCGGGGCGGCCCGCCGGGCTCGGCCTTCGGGCCTGCCCGTTTCAGTGGCGCCGGGCCGGTGCCGGTGTGCCGGTGGCAGGGGTCAGCGCAGGTCGAGGCGCATCAGGATCCGGGGGTGCCCGGCCAGCACGGAGGTGGTGTCGGCGGCCTTGACGAAGCCGGCACGCTCGAAGTTCTTCCGGATCCCGGCGTACGCCATCGTCAGGTCGACCTTGGCCCCGCCGTTGTCCAGGGGGTACGCCTCGACCGCCGGGGCGCCGTGGGCGCGGGCGAATTCGACGGCACCGGCGATGAGGGCGTGCGAGATGCCCTGCTTGCGGTGACCGGGGCGCACACGGACGCACCACAGCGACCAGACCGGCAGGTCGTCGACGTGCGGGATCTTGCGGTTGCGGGCGAAGGACGTGTCCGAGCGCGGTGCCACGGCGGCCCAGCCGACCGGTTCGTCGCCGTCGTAGGCGAGCACGCCCGGAGGGGGACCGGTGCGGCACAGCTCGGCGACGTACTCGCCGCGGGCCGGGCCACGGAGCTCGTTGTTGAGCTTGGACGGGATCCGGTAGCTCAGGCACCAGCAGACGTTTGCGCCGGGTGACTTCGGGCCGAGCAGGGTCCGGACATCCTCGAAGACCGAAGCAGGGCGAACGTCGATGGTCATGGCTCCACGATGTCACGGCGCGCCCGGCGACGCCCCGCGATTCCCGGCGGAGGATTCGCATCCGCCGGATTTCACCGGAACCGGGTGCTGTCCTGTTGATGCCAGGCCGATTGTGGTCCCCGGATCCCTCTTTTGCCGATGGTGGCCCGCCCGCATGATTTACCCGTCGTTGCGAAAAGCCCCGTCGAGTGACGAAAACCGATGGCACAGGAGGTGCCATGAGCGGTACTTCGTTCTATGGAATTCAGGAGCGCCAGGACGGCACGGTCCTCGTGACATGGGGATGCCGTCCGGTTCTGTCCGTGCGCGGACCTGCCGAGGTCAGCCGGCTCAGCAGCGAGCTGAGCCAGGGTGACGTCCAGGAAGTGCTGGCCCGCTGGGCCGGCCGAGCCTCGAAGGAAATGGTGTGAGCGACGAGCGTATTACCCCTCCTGATCAGGGCCCGGCACGGTCGTCCGTGCTCGAGCAGTACGAGATCGATCTGTCGAGAATTCACGCGCACGATCCCGACCACGCGTATTCGGGCAATGACGCCCGGGGCGCCGACGACCCAGCGATGCGGGGGCTTTGAGCAGCATTCGCTGCGAAAGCCCGCGTACCGGTTTCTCTTTTCGGCAATTCCTCCCTGCACCAACACCACATCTGGCACAAGGAGAATGCTCATGACGATCGAAGCCGTATCCCCCGCCATGACCATGCGCGATGCCGCTGCCGCGCTGCTCGCCCACGGGAACGTCCCCGGCCCGCACGTCGACACCGACGAGGTCGCCCGTATCGACCGGATGATCGCCCGGCACCGGCTCACCCTCGACGAGAAGCTGACGGCCGCCAAGCGGCAGTACTCGGCCGAGCACTACGCCCGCACCACGGCGCTGCTGCCGGCCGAGCTGATCTCCGAGCTGCGGGCGGAGGCGCGCCGGCTCGCGGACCTCAACACCCGGCGGATCGACATCACCGTCCCGGTCACCGGTGACACCCCCCGCAGGCTGGGCAGCCTGCCCAACTCGCTGTTCCAGGAGCAGAGCAAGCTGTTCACGGCGCTGTACAACTCCGTCGAGTTCCGCTCCGTGCTCTCCACGGTGGTCGGGACGCCGGTCCTCGACGCCTCCTTCGAGGACGAGAAGATCACCGGTACCCACCAGAGCCGCGTGGGCGACACGCACGGATGGCACTGGGGCGACCACGAGTTCGCCTTCATCTTCATCGCCGAGGCTCCCTCCATCGAGCACGGCGGCATGCTCCAGGCCGTGCCGCACACCGTCTGGGACAAGAAGAACCCGGCCGTGCACGAGAACCTCGCCGGCGGCACCATCCGCACCTATCACCACGAGGCCGGTGAGTCGTACGTCTTCAAGACGGACACCACCCTGCACCGCACCGTCCCGATCCAGACCGAGGGTGTGGAGCGGATCATCGTCAACCTGACCCTCGCCAGCCTCAAGGACTGGCTGGAGGAGAAGTCCTACGAGACGACCAACGCCGTCTACACGGACTGAGGAGGGGATCGGGCATGACAACGATCCTCTTCGCCAAGGAGAGCGACTGCGAGGAGAACCCGGGCGGGCACGACCTGCGCGCCACCCTGGTTCCCCAGGACGTACGCCGTTACGTCGACCGCGGGTTCGACGTCGTCATCCAGCAGAGCCTGGGCGAGGGCATCGGCTACCTGGACCGCCAGTACGAGCTGGAGGGGGCACGGGTCGAGCCCTACCCCTCCTGCTACGGCGGCAAGGACCTCGTGGTCAAGCTCAAGGGGCCGTCGGCCGCCGAGGTGGCGTGGCTGTCCTACGGGACCACGCTGTTCTCCATGGGGCACCTGTACTGCTTCCCGGAGCGAGAGCGCCTGCTGCGGGACAAGGGAGTCCGGCTCGTCGGCATGGAGACGGTGACCGACCCGCAGGAGCCGTCGGACGGGTACCTGGCCGGCATCGCCGCGGGGTCCGGGGTGGACGCGGGTGCCCTGGGGCCCGAACCGGAGGTCATGCTCGACCCGTCGGCACCGCAGGAGTACGTCAACGGCCTGCTGCGGGCGCTGATGCGCTACGGGCGCAAGCCGGTCCGGGTCCGCTGTACCGACACGGCAGGCGCGGAGCAGTCCCGGGCGGCCGTCTCCGGATCGGCCGTGCTGACCGTCGGCGACGGGGTCACCGACCTCCTGCCGGCGGTGGGTGCCCCGTACCGACTTGGCGAAGGGGATCTTCCCGCCGGCCGTGACGGTCTGCTGGCCGAGGAGCGCGGTAAGCCCGTGCGCGCCATCGGCCAGATCCGGGAGGTCGGCATCGGGGGCACCAAGTACGGCCTGGACCTCTACCGTTCCCGGAACGCCGGGCGGACCCCCGAGGTCCTCGTCCTGGGCTACGGCAACTGCTCCATGGGCGCCTTCGAGCATCTCCGTGACCGGCGTGTCGAGTTCACCGTGCTGGGCAGGCCCCAGACGACGCCCGACGAGCTGCCGGGACGGCTGGCGTCGGCGCAGCTGATCGTCAACGGGGCGGAGACGCCCGGCGAGACGGAGTACATCATCACCCGGCGGAACGCCGAGCGGGACGTCCCCGTCGGAGCCGTCGTCATCGACCTCATCGGCGGCTCTCCGGCTCTGCGCTCCCCGGTGGAGTCCTTCGAGTGGACGACCTTCCTGCCGGACATCCACTTCGAGGAGCACGGCCGCTTCTTCGCGGGTCTGTGGGGCTGGGACATGTACTACTCGATGCACGACACGGCCCTGGAGTACAGCCGCCGCATCGCCAAGGTCCTCACCGCTGACGACCGGTACGCCAAGTCGCTCGACGACTTCGTCTCCGACTACGCCTACGCGCTGCAGCTGGGGGGCTGATGGCGACCGGGATCGCGCTCTGCCGGCACCCGCTCACACAGTTCGGGTACGAGCGGCTCGCCGGCCGGGTGGACATGAGGCTGTTGTGCCACCCGGAGAAGAGCCTCGCCTCCGTCACCACGGGAGGCGTCGCCCCGGAGCGGGTGACCGTGTACGAGGACTACGACGTCAACAGCCTGGTGGAGTACGACGCGGCACGCATCATCGAGGAACAGGGCTGTGCCGGGGTGATCGCCCTGTCCGAAGTGGACATCATGCGTGCCGCGTTGCTCCGGGAGCGCTACGGCATCGCCGGCCTGCGGCCGGCGACCGCCCGGCTGTTCCGCGACAAGGCCGCGATGAAGGACCGCCTGGCGGACGCCGGGGTGAGCGTGCCGCGGTACCGCACGGTGGAGACGGGTCTCGACCTGCTGTCCGCCGCGCGGGACTTCGGCTTCCCCTTCGTGGTCAAACCCCGTCTCGGCGGGGGCTCGGTGGGCACGCGTGTGGTGCGGGACGAGACCGCGCTGCGCGCGCTGCTGGCCACCGGGCTGCAGTCCGCCTTCTACACCCCGGCCCACATGGAGGCGGAGGAGTTCGTCGACGGGGAGCTGTGCCATGTGGACGGCCTGATCCTGGACGGCAGGGTCTTTCTCCAGACGGTCAGCCGCTACCGCAGCGACATCCTGGAGTTCGGCGCGCCGCTGTCCACGGCGATGATCGATCCGGACTCCCCGCGTGCGGTGGAGCTCCGTGGCTTCACAGGACGGGTGCTCGACGTGCTCGGCCTGCTGGGCGGCGGCGCGCACTCCTACTTCCACTGCGAGGTGTTCGTGACCTCGCGGGGCCCGGTGCTCTGCGAGGTCGCCGCCCGGCCGGGCGGCCTCGGCATCGTCGACCAGGTGGACGCCTACTTCGGCGTCAGCACGTTCGACCTGCTCCTGGACGCGACCTTCGGCAAGGCGCCCGAGGGCCCGGCCCCCGAGGGCAGCGGTGTGACGGGCTGGGTCGGCATTCCCAAGTCCTTCGATCCGGCGCTGGTCCGTTCCTGTGTCCCCGAACCGCACAGGGCGCTCGAGCGGGTGCACCGGCGGTCCGCCGGCACCCGCCAGATCTCCTCGGTCGACCTCGACGGCTTCCTCGTCGTCCGCGGTGGTACTGCGGACGAGCTGGAGCTGCTCCTGAGTCGGGCCGTGTCCCGAATCGCTTTGGAGGTGGCTCCGTGAGCCGCGACACCGTTCTCGTCCTGACGGGCTTCGATCTGCAGGCCCTGCCCGTGGTGCGCTGGCTCGCGGACCGGTTCCGCGTGGTCCTGATCGCCTCGCGCAACGCCACGAACCAGAAGAACTACCGGGCCTTCGTCGAGAGCGCCGCCCTCGCGGAGGAGTGGATCTGGGTCGACGACCTGTTCGGCGACTGGACCACGGTGCGCCAGGCGGAGCAATGGCACGCGCGGTACGGCGTGCGGCACGTCGTGTGTCTGGACGAGCGCGGCCTGATCGTCGCCGCCAGACTGCGCGGGCTGCTCGGCGTGACGACCGGTCAGGACCTGCGCTCCGCCGAGGCCTTCCGGCTGAAGCACCGGATGTACGAACTGCTCCAGGGCGCCGTGGACGTGCCGTCCTTCGCCGTCGCGGCCGACGGCTTCGAGGTGCGGGAGGCCGCACGCTCGCTGGGCACACCGGTGGTGGTGAAGCCCGTCGACGGGGCGGGCTCGAAGGACACCGTGGTCCTCCGGGACGACACGGCGCTGGACGACTGGCTCGGCACACACCCTGTGACGCTGGGCGCCCCGGTGCTGGTCCAGGAGTTCGCGGCCGGCGACATGTACCACGTGGACGGTCTGACCATCGGGAACGAGGCGTACGGCATCACCGTCTCCCGGTACGGCGGCAGCACCCTCGGCTATCAGGAGGCACGTCCGCTGACCTCGGCGATGGTGCCCCTGTCCGCCCCGGCCCACGGACTGCTCACCGATGCCGTCCGCACCGTCCTGGCGACGCTCCCGGACACCGGCGGCAGCCCGTTCCACGCGGAGTTCTTCCTCGAGGAGAACGGTCGGGTCCGGTTCTGCGAGATCGCCGCTCGCGGCGGCGGCGCCGGTGTCGGCCCCTGCTGGAAGCTCGCCTACGGGGCCGACATGTTCCGTGCCCACGCCCTGATGCAGTGCGGTCTCGCCGACGAGGTCCTGCCGGAGCTCCCCGCGCAGCCGGCGGGCCGGTACGGCTGGTACCTGGAGTCCTCGCCCGAGGGCAGGCTCCTCGGGCTCCCGGACCGGTGCGACCTGCCCGGCGTGCTCGAGTACAACGTCACCGGCCGGATGGGGCAGCCGCACGGCGGCGCCACGTCGAGCATCGACGCGATCCAGCAGTTCGTCGTCGGTTTCCAGGGCGACGAGGACGAGAGCAAGACCTTCGACGAGTTGTCCCGCTGGTGCGCCCAGTACCGGCTGCTCGTTCCTGTCACCGCCGCCTGACGTCGCACGACCCGGCGACGTCCGCGACGTCCGCGACGACCGACCGTACCCGCGCAGAAAGGCTCCGACATGACCCAGGCCGCGGACACCGCGCGCGCACCGTCACCCCGCGGGGCGGTCGCCGCCTACTACAGCTCCGCCCTCGCGATCCGCACGGCGGACGCCGGCTCGGCAGCGGCCGTCGTGCTGCTCGCGCAGAAGTCCGACGGAGTGGCGGCGTCGGCGCTGCTGGCGGCGTGCATCACCGTGCCCCACATGTTCGGGCCGCTGTCCGCGCGGGTGATGTCGCTGGTGAGGTCGCCGCGCGTGGCGCTCGCGGGCTCCTTCGCCCTCTTCGCCGTACTCTTCGGTGCCGCGGGGCTGCTCATCCAGCGGGGCGATGTGGTCCCGGCCGCCTGTGCCCTGGCCGTCGCCGGTTTTCTGGGGCCCATCTTCACGGGCGGGCTGAGCAGTTGGCTCGGCAGCCTCGTACCCGAGACGCGGGCGGCGCAGCGCCGGGCCCAGTCGGGGGACTCGCTCACCTACGCGATCAGCAGCAGCGTGGGCAACTCCGTCGTCGGAGCCGTGGCCACCGCCGTCTCCGCGCAGGCCACCGTCGGAGTGCTCTGCGCACTGGCCGCAGGGGCGGCCCTGCTCGTCCTCCGGCTGCCGCTGGAACCCGTGCCCGCCGCGGACCGCGCAGGTACCTCGATCCCGAAGGTCCTCGGGACCATCGCGCGCACCAAGGACCTGCGCGACATCACGATCATCACGTACGGCAACGCGTTCGGGCTGGGGAGTCTCCTCGTCCTCGCGACCACGTTCGCCCGCAGCGAGGGGCTGCCGGGATCGGTGGGGCCGCTGCTGATCGCGGCAACAGGTGTGGGCGCGCTGCTGACCGCGCTGTACTTCGTCGTCCGCCCGCTCGCCTGGGACGTGATGCGCACCGCCCGCTTCTGCGCCGTGGCCAGCGGTGTCCTCATCGCCGCCGTGCCCTTCGCCGGGGTGTGGGGCGCGGTGGTGGCGTTCCTGGCCGTCGGCGCATGCCAATCCGTCCTCAACACCGTCTCGTTCGCGGTCCGCAGGGACGCGTCTCCCGAACACCTGCGGGCCTCCGTCTTCGTAACGATGGCGGGAGTGAAGATCGCGGTGTCCGCGCTGGGGCTGGGCCTGGCCGGCCTGGTCCCCGTGGAAGGGGTGCACCTCGGGTTCGTGCTGGCCGGCCTCGCCAGCCTGGTCGCCGGCCTGGCGCCCCGTCTGCGGGCGGAGCGCCGCACAGATGTGGCCGAGCCGCACGCGCAGAAGGCGACGACGCGATGAGTCCCCGCCTGATCAGGGTCAACGGAGGACGCCCCCAGCGTCCGCTGGTGCCCACGGACACCATCGAAGGGTATGGAAACCGCATCCTGGATCTGCTGTTCACCGGCCTGTACGTGTACACGGTGGACGGCGTCCCGGTGCCCGCGATGCTGGAGTCCCTCACGCGGCACGACGAGCGGACCTGGACCGTCGCCCTGCGGCCGGGCTGGACCTTCTCTGACGGCAGCGCGGTGACCGCCCACGACTACGTCCGGACCTGGAACTACGGTGCCGACCCGGCCAACCGGCAGGCCCAGAGGTCCGTCTTCGCGCCCATCGACGGCTACGTCCCGGACGGGGACGGCCCCTGCCCGCGGCTGAGCGGGCTCACCGTGCTGGACGACCTGACCTTCACCGTCCGGCTCCGTGAACCCGACCGGGACTTCCTGCTCTCGCTCGGCTTCACCCCGTTCGCCCCGCTGCCTCCGGTCTTCTTCGAGTCGGGGCCCGAGGAGTTCGGGAGGAGCCCGGTGGGCAACGGGCCGTACCGTCCGGCGCCGGGCAGCCGACCGGACGGCGACCGGTACGACGTCGTCCCGCGTGAGGGGCATCAGGGCCCCCGCCGGGCACGCAACGCGGGCCTGTCGTTCGTCTTCTACGACGACCTGGAGCGCGCCTACGAGGACCTGCTCGCCGGCCGCCTCGACATCCTCGACAGCATCCCCGACAGCCGGATCGCCGATTACCGGGCGGAGCTCGGCGACCGTGCCGTCGACCGCCCCGTCGCCCTGAACAAGGCGCTGGCCGTCCCGTATGCGCTGCCGCGGTTCAGCGGGGCAGAAGGCGCTCTGCGCCGGGCGGCGCTGTCCCGTGCCCTCGACCGGGACCGGGTCGTCCAGCGGGTCTTCCGGGGCACCAAACGCGCGGCCGAAGACTTCACCGCCCACACCCTCCCCGGCTTCCGGTCCGGCCTTCCCGGCTCCGAGGCGCTGGTCCACGATCCGGCCGCGGCACGGGAGCTCTGGGCCCGGGCCGACGCGGTGGCCCCTTGGGAAGGCCCCTTCCGGATCACCTGCAACGCCGACGGCGGTCACGAGGACTGGCTGCGCGAGGTGACCGAACAGTGGCGTACGACCCTGGGTATCGACATCGAGCTGATCACGCTGCCGACCTTCAAGGACGTCCGGGACGCGGTGTCGTCCGGAACTCTGCGCACTGCGTTCCGCACCGGCTGGCGAGGCGACTACCCGTCGCTGCTGTCCTTCCTCCAGGCCCAGTTCGCGAGTGGATCGGCGGCCAACGAGACGGGCTACCGGAGCCGGGAGTTCGAGGACGCCCTGGCCGCTGCCCGGCGGGCGGCGGACGACGCGGAGGCACATGGGTGGGCGGCACGGGCGCAGGCCGTGCTCTTCGCGGACCTGCCGGTGATCCCGCTCTGGGACTGCGTCAACGCCGCCGGGCTCGGTGCCGGCGTCGACGCGCGCTTCAGCTGGAACGGGCTTCCGGACTACACGGACGCCACCCTCGCACGGCCGGATCCTCCTGCCGCCCCGGAGCCTGAGCCGGCTGCCGCCCGCCTCACACTCCGAGAAGGAAGACCATGACCCACGCCACGCCCGCGATCGCCCAGACCATCGCGGCCCTGTCGATCATCCTTGTGCTCGGGGCGCTGCTGCGGCCCGTCATGCAGCGACTTCGCCAACCCGCGGTCACGGCCGAGATCCTGGTCGGCATCGCACTCGGCCCCAGCCTGCTGGGGCTCCTCCCGGGCGATCTGCCGGGCCTTCTCTTTCCCGACGAGACACGGGCGGCCCTCACCGCCATCGCGCAGGTCGGGATCCTGCTGTTCATGTTCCTGATCGGCTGGGACATCGATCTCGGCAGGTTACGGCGCAGCGGAGGGACCGTCGCGGCCCTGTCCGTGGCGAGTATCGCGGTCCCCTTCGCCACCGGAGGACTGCTCGCGCTCTGGCTCCACGGATCCCATTCCTCGGCGGGCGGCCGGCCCGTGGACCGGACCACGTTCGTCCTGTTCGTCGGCACGGCCATGGCGATCACCGCCTTCCCCGTACTGGCCCGGATCGTGTCCGACAACCGGCTCGGTGGGACGACGGTCGGATTCCTGGCCGTGGCCGCGGCGGCGGTCGGCGACATCCTCGCCTGGTGCATGCTCGTCGCCGTGTCCGTCATGGCGGTCTCCGGCGGCTACTCGCATCTGCTGTCGGTCGCGGGGTGGTCCGCCGTCGCCGTCCTCGTCCTGGCCCTGGTCGTCAGGCCGGTCCTGCGCCGCGTGCTGGAACGGGCGGCGCGGGCGGGAAGGCTGACGACGGTGGGGATTCCCGTGGTCGCCGCCGGAGTGTTCGCCGCCGCCTGGACGGCGCAGTGGATCGGACTCGAGACGATCTTTGGAGCCTTCGCGTTCGGTCTGGCCATGCCGCGCACCGTGCGTCCCGCGGTGAAGGAAGCGCTCGAGGTGCCGTTCCAGCACGTCAGCGGCCTGCTGTTGCCCGTCTTCTTCATCGCCACGGGGCTGACGGTCGACGTCGCGGGACTGGGCGGCGCGGGGCTGGCGGAGTTCCTGGCCATTCTGGCGGTGGCGTGCGCCGGCAAACTCGCCGGCACGATGGCGGTGGCGCGTGCCCGGGGGCTGGGCTGGCGGGACAGCACGGTCCTCGGGTTCCTCATGAACACCCGTGGGCTGACCGAGCTGATCATCCTCAACGCGGGGCTCAGCATGGGCATACTCGACACCCGGATGTTCACGATGATGGTCTGCATGGCCGTCGTGACCACCGGGATGGCCGGGCTCGTGCTGCCCGGGCCGGGAACGCGCCGCACGACGTCGCCCGCCTCGGCGGGCGAAGGCTCACCGGACGTTCCGGTACCGGGCGCCGGGACCTCCGCGCGGCAGGGCGCGGAACCGGTGGCGACTCCCCAGTGAAGGAGCCCGCGCGATGCGGAAACTCGACGAACGCCTGCTCGTGGAGGAGTTCAGGGCACTCGGTGTGCGGCGCGGCATGGTGGTCGTCGTCCATGCCTCGCTGTCCCGGCTCGGGCATGTCGAGGGCGGGGCGCCGGCCGTGGTCGCGGCGCTGAGATCGGCGCTGGGCCCCGAGGGGACGCTCGCCGTGCCGGCGTTCACGCCGTCGGTCGCCGACCCGTGCCCCGAAGCCGCGGACCTCGATGCGGAGGCCGCGGCGCGGGCCCGTGAACGGGTTCCGCTGTTCCGTCCCGGCATGCCGACGGAGATGGGCGCGATTCCGAACGCGGTCCTGGCCCTTCCCGGGCGACTGCGCAGCGCGCACCCGCAGGTGTCCGTCGCCGCGATCGGACCGGACGCGGAGCGCGTCACGGCAGTGCAGACGCTGGGTCACGCGGTGGGCGGGTCGTCCCCGTTCGCCGCGCTCCTGGCGCTCGACGCCCGGATCCTGCTGCTGGGAGTGGGCCACAACCGCAACTCCTTCCTCCACCATGCGGAGGGGCTGGTCCCCGGGCACCGCCGCAAGCGACGCCGCTTCCCGTATCTCGTGGACGGGGAGCGGGTGTGGGTGGAGACCGAGGACGTCGGGGACGACAACGGCCGCTTCTTCCCGGCGGTCGGCGCCGCGTACGAGGACCTGCACGAAGGGCGGCCCGGTGAGGTGCGGAGGCGGACGATCGGGGCGGCGGAGTGCCGGCTCCTGCCGAGCGTCCCGTTCGTCGAGTTCGCCCGCCGCCGTCTGCGGGAGCTGCTCGCCGACTGAGCCTCCAGGCGTCTGGAAACCGGCACGGCTCCAGGCGGGACCCTGAACCAGCAGCGCGCCCGGTGCGATCGGCACCGGGCGCGGCTGCTGGTGGACGGCCCTTCCCGGCGGCCGTCCGAACCCATGGGGCGAAGCGCTATTTCTTCCCCGGCGTCGCGCGGGTGAGGAACACGAGGGACAGCAGCAGCGCCATGAAGGACACCCCGGCCACGACCCACAGTCCGGTATGGATGCCCGCGGTGAACGACGCGTTGACGGCCTCGGTCACCTCGGCCGTGGAACGGCCGTCGCCGTTGCCGCCGCTGCGGGCGACGTCGACGACCGCGGCGGCCATCTCCGGCGGCACCTGGGCCGCCGCCAGCTCGTCCGGCAGAGTACCGACGAAGCGCATGGCCAGTACGGCGCCGAGCACGGACGTCGCCAGGACCGAGCCGATCTGCCGGAACGCGGTCACGGCGTTGGACGCGGACCCCATCTGCGCCGGCTCCACGACGGCGAACGCGGCGGCCGTCGAGGGCGCCACCACCAGTCCGCTGCCGAGGCCCAGCAGCGTCAGGCCGAGGGCCGTGACCCCGTACGCGCTGTCCGGCCGCTGTCCGACGAGCACGACCGCGGCCACACCGGCCACCAGGGAACCGGCGGCCAGCAGCCGTCCCGGGCCCACCTTCGCGGCGATGCGCTGCGCCACCAGTGTGGCCAGGACGAACGAGACCATCGCGGGCAGCAGTCGGACACCGGTGTCCAGCGGCTCCGCCCCTTGGACCCGCTGGAGGAACAGCACTTCGAGGAAGACGACGCCGACGAAGGTGAACAGCGCGCTCGCCGCCACGACCAGCGTCGCCGACACTCGCACGGAGCCCATCATCCGCACGTCCAGCATGGGCATGGCCGCGCGCCGTTCCACCAGTACCAGCGCGGTCAGCGACACCAAGGCGACCACGAGGGCGGTCATCACCGACGGGTCGTCGTACCCCGTCCGGCCGCCGACCGCGATCCCGTACACGAGTGTGCCGAGGCCCACCACGGACAGGCACTGGCCCCAGAGGTCCAGCGGCCGGTCGGGCACGGAGGACTCCTTCACCGCGTACAGCGTGACGGCCACGGTGACCAGGGCGACCGGCGTGTTCACCAGGTAGACCGCCGGCCAGTCGAAGACGTTCAGCAGCGCCCCGCCCAGCAGCGGACCGACGGCCAGCCCGATCCCGGACACCGACACCCAGATGGTGATGTAGCGCAGCATGCGCGGCAGGTCGACGAAGAACGTCGTGGTGATGATGGCCAGCGACGTCGGCAGCACCAGGGCGCCGCCGACGCCGCTGATCGCGCGCCCGACGAGGACCTGCGGATAGCCGCTCGCGCTCGCCACCACCAGGGAGCCGGCCGCCAGGGCGACCACACCGATGACGAACACGCGACGCCTGCCGAAACGCTCACCCAGCGCACCGCCGGACAGCACGCAGGCGGCCACGACCAGGGTGTACATGCTGGACACCCAGCTCAGGTCGGCCGGGGCGACCTGCATGTCGACCTGCAGCGCGCGCAAGGTCGAGATCGCCGCCGTCACCTCGATGAACGACATGAACAGGCCGAGGCAGGCGGCCGCCAGCACCAGCCTGCCGTGTTCGATGACCGGCTTCGGCGGCGCGGCGGAGGACAACTCGCCGGTGGGAGCGCTCACTTGGCCGCCCCTTTACGGGCCAGTCGTGCGATGGCGTCGTCCCAGTCGGCGGGCAGGCTGTCCTGGCCGGCCGGGTAGAAGACGAACACCGAGTGGTCCATCACCTTGCGCAGCCTGGCGACGATCCGGGCGTGCGGGTCGGAACGCGAGAAGGTGTCCAGTGACTCCTGGCTGTCCCACGCCGACAGCGTCCAGAAGGTCTTCTTCAGCGGCTCGGCGCGCAGCGAGGCGCCGACCACACCCGGTGCCGAGCGCACCTGCTTCCAGATCACCAGCGACAGCAGGAAGAAACGGGGGACGCTGAGCAGGGACTTCACTTGGAGCTTGGACGCCATAACCACTGCCTCGCCCGAGTCGGCGGGCCTGTCGGCGGCGGCCCCGGGCATCCAGGGAATGGTGGGCATGGAGGCTCTCTCCTCTTAGACATGGAACAGGCGGGGACGGCAGGCGGAGCCCGTCTCATCCACATGAGTCCCCCGGGAAGCTCTTCCGGACAACCTTCGCGCGTGAACTTGCGGGAACGGGCAGGGTTGGCCTGATCGCGCCTGCGAGCCCCCGACCGTACGGATCCGGACACCGGTCACCGGCCCCATCGGCCATCCCGATGGGGCGAGGAGCATCCGTGATGCGGTGATTGACCCTCGTCCGACCACCGCCCTACGGTCCTTCCACGCCCGACCCGACACCGCCGTTCGCACGGGTCGGTGAGCGAATTCACGCCTTCAGAGGTGTCAGCCCTCTGCGTTCCAGCCGCTGTCGCGCAACGCGACCGGTTCTTCGCGTACCGCTCGAGCCGAAGGGCTTCCCGCCATGACCACCCGAGTCGCTGTCGTCGGTGCCGGCATCTCCGGACTCTCCGCCGCCTACCACCTGCCCGACGACGTCGAAGTCACCGTGTACGAGAAGGAGGACCGGCCCGGCGGCCACGCGCTGACCGTCGAAGTCGACGAGGACGGCCGCACGCTGGGCATCGACACCGCCTTCGTGGTCTTCAACAGCCGCACCTATCCCCAGCTGACCGCCTTCTTCCAGGAGCTGGGCGTCACCGCCCTCGACCACACGGGCGGCTTCGACTTCTTCGACCTCGACCGGGGTCTCGACTACGGGACCGCCGAGTTCGAACTCACGGAGGAGGAGATAGCCCGGTCCTATCCGGCCGACTTCCTGACGCTGTGGCGGGACGCCGAGCGTTTCCACCGGGAGGCGCCACGCGACTTCCTGCGCAAGCGCACCGACATGGCGCTGGGCGAGTACCTGGAGCGCGGCGGGTACTCCGACGCCTTCAAGTACGGCTATGTGGTGCTCCTGGCCACCGCGGTCTGGTCGGTGCCGGCCGAGCTCATCTGGGAGATGCCCGCCACCACGGTCATCGCCTTCTTCATGTCGCACGATCCGGGCGGCCTCGGCGGGCGTTCCGTCGCCTGGAAGACCGTGGCCGGCGGCAGCATCGAATACGTACGCCGCCTCGTCACCGCCGTCAACGGCAAGGTGCGCACCTCCAGTCCGGTCACCCGGGTCCGCGAGGAGGCCGACGGGGTCGTCGTCGGCACCGCCGACGGCGAGGAGCGCTACGACTACGCGGTGCTCGCCTCGCACGCCGACCAGACGCTGTCCGTCCTCGAAGCGCCGTCCGCCCTCCAGGCCGACATCCTGGGCAAGGTCCGGTACAGCTCCACCAGCGCCGTACTGCACACCGACCCCTCCAGCATGCCGCCGGACCGCTCCCGCTGGCAGAGCTGGAACTACGGGCTCAAGACGGTCGACGGCCGCACCCGTACCTGGGTGGCGTACTACATGAACTCCCTCCAGGGCTTCACCGCGCGCAACGACTACTTCGTCACGCTCGACTCCCCCATCGCCCCGCGCGACGAACTGGTCATCCGGGAGCTGCCCTTCACCCACCCCGTCATCGACCTGGACGTGCGCGCCATGCAGCGCGGCATCTACGCGGTCAACGACGGCGGCCGGGTCAAGCTCGCCGGCTCCTACTTCCACTCCCCGAAGATCGGCCACGACCTGATCGGCTCCCACGAGGCCGGATACGTCTCCGGGCTCAAGGCCGCCGAGTCCATCGCCCGCGACATCAAGAAGTGAGAAGAGGTACTCCCATGCAGCGTGTCACCGCTGAAGAGGCACAGTCCTGGCTGGTCGAGAAGCTCGCGATCCGGCTCGAGGTCGAACCTTCCGAGATCGACGTCGACCGCTACTTCGACGAGTTCGACCTCGATTCCACCGAGGCCCTGATCCTCGCCGGCGAGCTCGAGAAGTGGCTCGGCTTCGAACTCGAGGCGACCGCGCTCTGGTACCACCCGACGATCGCCGCGCTGTCGGAGCACATCGCCGAGGAGAACGCCCGCCATGCCGCCGCGGCCTGACCCGGGCGCGCCGCGTCCGGTCCTGCGCACGCTGCGCGCACCGGACGGCCCGGCGGCCCACCGGGTCTGCGCCGTGCATCCGGGCGCGCTCGCGTCCGGCGAATGGTCGGCCGTCGCCGGGCGGCTCCCCGAGGGCACCGCCTTCGACCTCCTGGACCTCGGCAATGTGCCCGAGTTCCTCGCCGCGGCCCTCGACGCCCGGGCACCGGTCGTCCCGGTCACCGACCTGGCGGCGCGCTGCCTGGACGAGCTCGCCGCGGCGGGTGCCGTCGCGGAGCCGTTCACCCTGGTCGGCTGGTCGTTCGGCGGCGTCGTCGCCTTCGAGATGGCGGCCCGTCTCGACGCGGCCGGGAACGGCGCGGCCGTGCGGGACCTCGTCCTGCTCGACAGCATCGCCCCCGTCCCCGCCTTCAAGCGGACCGACGAGCTCTTGGAACCGGCGATGCTGCTCGACTGGTTCGCCATGTACCTCGCCGCCAAACGCGGCCGCCCCCTCACCCTCGGCCTCACCCTCGGCCTCACCGCCGGCGAGCGCCGGCGCGTCGCCGCACCCGAGGACGGTCTGCCCCAGGTGCTGGAGGCGGCCGTCGCCCAGGGGGTCCTGCCGCCCGGGACCGAGCTTGCCGGACTGCGCAAGCTGTACGCCGCGTACCAGGGCGGCCTCTCCCGCAACAACCGGAGCACCGCCCCCTACGAACCGGCGCCGCTCGACCGGGCCCTGACCCTCGTCAAACCGGCCGGCTCCCTGCTGCCCGCCAGTGGTGACCTCGGCTGGAGCGGGCTCAGCGGCCTGCCCGTACGACAGGTGGACGTCCCCGGCGACCACTACACGATGCTTCGGGACCCCGAGGCCGTCGGCGTGCTCTCCGGCCTGCTGGCCGGCTCGGCCGTCGCTTGAACACACCGTGATCCGTGCCCTGCACACCCGGCGCACAAGACCGAGAGGACCGTCGTGCATCACTCACGTCTGGCCGACACACCCATCGCCATCGTCGGGTTGGCCGGCCTGTTCCCCCAGTCGCGCGACCTGCGCGAATTCTGGCGCAACATCGTGGACGCCAAGGACTGCATAGAGGACGTCCCGTCGAGCCACTGGAACACCGACGACTACTACGACCCCGACCCCGCCGCCGAGGACAGGACCTACGCCCGGCGAGGCGGCTTCCTGCCGGAGATCGCCTTCAACCCCATGGAGTTCGGCCTCCCGCCGAACACCCTCGAGGTCACCGACATCCTCCAGCTGCTGTCGCTGACCGTCGCCCGCGACGTGCTGCGCGACGCGGGCACCGAGGGCTCCACCTGGTACGACCCCACGCGCACCGGCGTCATCCTCGGCGTCACCGGCGCCAACTCGCTCACCCAGCCGCTCTCCGCGCGCCTGCAGACCCCGGTCCTCAAAGAGGTCGTGCGCAGCGTCGGTCTCAGTGAGGCCCAGGCCGAGGAGGTCGCCGCCCGCTTCAAGAAGGCGTACATCCCCTGGGAGGAGAACTCCTTCCCCGGGATGCTGGGCAACGTCGTCGCCGGACGCATAGCCAACCGCTTCGACCTCGGCGGCACCAACTGCACCGTGGACGCCGCCTGCGCCAGCTCCCTGGCCGCGGTCAAGCTCGCCGTCAGCGAGCTGATCGAGGGCCGCGCCGACATGATGATCACCGGTGGTTGCGACGCCGAGAACACGATCCTCATGTACATGTGCTTCAGCAAGACCCCGGCGTTCTCCAAGAGCCAGGTCATCCGGCCCTTCGACCGGTCCGCCGACGGGACGCTGATCGGCGAGGGCATCGGCATGCTGGCCCTCAAGCGGCTGGCCGACGCCGAGCGCGACGGGGACCGGATCTACTCCGTGCTCCGCGGCATCGGCACCTCCAGCGACGGCCGCTTCAAGAGCATCTACGCCCCGCGCGCCGAGGGCCAGCAGCTCGCCCTGCGCCGGGCCTACGAGGACGCCGCCGTCACGCCCGGCTCCGTGGAGCTCTTCGAGGCGCACGGCACCGGCACCGCCGTCGGCGACCACACCGAACTGTCCGCGCTCGGCTCCTTCGTCATGGAGGGACAGGACGAGCGCGGCTACGCCGCCATCGGCAGCGTCAAGTCCCAGATCGGGCACACCAAGGCCGCCGCCGGCGCGGCCGGCCTCATCAAGCTGTCGCTCGCCCTGCACCAGAAGGTCCTGCCGCCCACCATCAACGTCGAGGAGCCCAGCGAGGCCGTCGACCCGGCGAGCACCCCCTTCTACGTCAGCGGCGAGGCCCGCCCCTGGGTCGCGGACCCCGGCCGGGACAAGCGCCGCGCCGCGGTCTCGTCCTTCGGCTTCGGCGGCACCAACTTCCACATGGTCCTCGAGGAGCACGGGACCGACGTGCCCGCCGTGCTCGGACCCGTCGCCCGTACCGGGATCTGGCACGCCGCCGACCCCGAGTCGCTCGCCCGCCGCCTGGAGGAGGGCGCGGCCCCGGACCCCGCAGGCTGGATGCCGTCGGGCGACGCCCGGCTCGGCATCGTGGCCCGCTCGGACGCCGAGTTCGAGGAACTGCGCGCCACAGCGGCGCAGTTGCTGCGCTCCAAGCCCGGGGCCCCGTCGTGGCAGCACCCCAAGGGGATCACCTACCGCCGCTCCGCGCTGCCCGCCGGGACGAAGGCCGCGGCCGTCTTCGCGGGCCAGGGCAGCCAGTACGTCGGCATGGGCCGCCGCGCGGCGCTCGCGCTGCCGCCCGTCCTCGCGGCGTACGACAGGGCCAACCGGCTCAGCGACGGCACCGAGACCCTCGGCCGGGTCGTGTTCCCCCCGCCCGCCTTCGACGACGGGACCCGCACGGCCCAGGAGGCGGCGCTGCGGCGGACACAGTTCGCACAGCCCGCGATCGGAGCGCTGTCGGCAGGCCAGTTCGCCTGGTTCCGCGAGCTCGGCTTCAGCCCCGACGGCGCGATCGGCCACTCCTTCGGCGAACTGACCGCCCTGTGGGCGGCCGGGGCCCTGGACGACGCCGCCTTCATGGCGCTCGCCCGTGCCCGCGGACTGGCCATGGCCCCGCCGGCGGATCGCGCCGGCACCGACCACGACCCCGGCGCGATGGCCGCGGTGCGGGGTGAACTCGACGCGGTGACCGCCGCTCTCACGCAGTACCGCGACGTGACCGTCTGCAACATCAACGCCCCGGGCCAGATCGTCGTGGGCGGCCCCACCGCCGAGATCGACCGGCTCGTGGCCGATCAGGCCGGCGGCAGCCTCCCCGCGAAGCGGCTCCCCGTCTCGGCGGCGTTCCACACCCGCTTCGTCGCCCACGCCGCCGACGCGTTCCGCGAGGCCGTCGAGCGCGTCGACGTGGCAGCGCCCCGCATCCCCGTGTACGCCGACGCACCGGGCGCCTCGTACGGGAACGACACCGCCGCCAACCGCCGCACCCTCGTCGACCAGCTGCTCCAGCCGGTCGACTTCGCCACCCGTATCGAGGAGATGTACGCGGACGGCTTCCGCGTCTTCGTCGAGTTCGGCCCCAAGCGGGTGCTGTCGGACCTCGTGGACCGCATCCTCGAAGGCCGCGAGGACGTCGTGACCGTCGCCGTCGACGGCGGCCCCGCCAAGGACGGCGAGATCGCCGCCAAGCGTGCCGCGCTCGAGCTGACGATCCTCGGCCTGCCGGTCGCCGGCATCGACGACCACACGGCACCGGTGCCGGTCGAACCGGCGCGCAAGGGCATGGCGATTCCGCTGCGCGGCGTCAACTATGTGAGCGACGCCCGGCGTTCCGCCTACGCGGAGGCGCTGGCCGAGCCGGTGCCAGGCATGTCGGTGGAAGAGATTCCGGCGGCCGCGGAGGCGCCGACCGGCCTGGACGAGGTCGTGCGCGAAGGGCTCGGCCTCCAGGCCGAGATCCTTGACACCCACCTGGAGACCGTCCGCCGGACGGTCCGCTCGCTGGAGGAGTCCGTCCGCTCGGGCACCGCCGCCGACGCGGATGCCGCGCTGCGCCTGATCGAGCAGCACAGCACGTCGATCACGGCGGGCCACGAGCGGGCGACGCGCCTGCTGATCGACGCGCTGCGGGAGGGGAGTCCGGCGGCGGAGACCGCGCCGGCTGCGGAGCCGCCGTCCGTGCCGGTGGTGCCTGCTGCCGAGGCCGCTCCCGTTCCCGTTCCCGTTCCCGAGCCTGTTCCGGCTCCGGCTCCCGTACTTGCGCCTGCTGCGTCTGCTGTTGATGGTGCGGTGTTGGGTGCGTTGGTGGAGGTGGTGGCGGAGAAGACGGGTTATCCGGCGGAGATGTTGGAGCCGGGTATGGATCTTGAGGCGGATCTGGGGATCGATTCGATCAAGCGGGTTCAGATCATGGGTGCGTTGCAGGATCGGTTCCCGGTGTCGGGTGATGTGGATCCTGAGCGTTTGGGTGAGTTGCGTACGCTCGGTGATGTCGCTGGTTTCCTGGCGTCGTCCGCGTCTCCGGCTGTGGTTGTTGAGGCCGCTCCCGTTCCCGTTCCCGAGCCTGTTCCGGCTCCGGCTCCCGTACTTGCGCCTGCTGCGTCTGCTGTTGATGGTGCGGTGTTGGGTGCGTTGGTGGAGGTGGTGGCGGAGAAGACGGGTTATCCGGCGGAGATGTTGGAGCCGGGTATGGATCTTGAGGCGGATCTGGGGATCGATTCGATCAAGCGGGTTCAGATCATGGGTGCGTTGCAGGATCGGTTCCCGGTGTCGGGTGATGTGGATCCTGAGCGTTTGGGTGAGTTGCGTACGCTCGGTGATGTCGCTGGTTTCCTGGCGTCGTCCGCGTCTCCCGCCGTGTCCGCTCCGGTCGCCTCCGGCCCCGACGTGGATGCTCCGCTCGTCGTGACGTACCCGGCTGCGGACGGGGTCGGCCGTACCTTCGCCGGCATACGTGAACTGCCCGTTCCCTCCACCGTTGTCGGTGCCTACGCCGAGCAGCGGACGGCGCTCGTCATGGACGACGGCTCGACCCTGACGCAGCCCCTCGTGGCCGCACTGCGTGTGGACGGCTGGCGGGTCGAGGTCGTCGGGCTGCCGGACGGTATCGCGACCTCCGTCGAGGCGGACTCCGTGCGGTCGCTGCGCACGTGGGAGGCCGAGGAGCTCGCCCGTGTCGTCACGGCCGGGCGTCTCGACCTCGTGGTGCAGATGGCGGCGGCGGCCGGGCAGAACTGGTCCGACGCGGCCCGGCGGCTGGGGCACACCGTCCTGGTGGCGAAGCAGACGCAGCCCGCGCTGAAGGCCGCTGCCGCGGCCGGCGGCAGGGCGGCCTTCGTCGCGGTGACGCAGTTGGACGGTGCGAGCGGCTACCGCGGCGGCGGCACCGGATCGGCCCTGCTCGGCGGGGTGAGCGGCCTGGTGAGGACGCTGGCGATCGAGACGCCGGAGATCTTCGCCCGTACGGTCGACTTCGCGCCGGGCATGGACGCCCCGACCGTCGCCGCCCGCTTCCTGGGCGAGATCCAGGATCTGGCGACCGGCATCGCGGACGTGGCGCACGACGCGGACGGACGGCGCACCGTCGTCCCGTCGGCAGAGGCGCCGGCCATGCATGTGACGCCCGTACCCGAGATCAGCACGCGGGACCTGCTCGTGGTGACGGGCGGGGCCCGCGGCATCACCGCCGACTGTCTGCAGGCGCTGGTCACGGCACGCCCGGCGGGTCTGCTGCTCCTGGGCCGCAGTGAGGTGTCCGCCGATCCCGGCTGGGCGCTGGGTCTGGAGGGCGCGGCCCTCAAGGGCACCATCGCCAAGCGCATCGCCGCCACGGGGGAGAAGCCGACACCTCGCGGGGTCGAGGCGGTCTACCGGGAGGTGACCGGCAGCCGGGAGATCCAGGCCAACCTGGCCAGGCTCCGCGCGACCGGCGCCACCGTCGAGTACGTCACCGTCGACATCACCGACGCGGAGGCCGTGACCCGCGCGCTCGCGCCCTACGCCGCACGTGTCACAGGTGTCGTGCACGGTGCGGGAGTGCTCGCCGACCGGCTGATCGCGGACAAGACACAGGACGAGATCGCCAAGGTCCTCGGGACGAAGGTCGTGGGTCTGGGCAATGTGCTGGACGCGCTGCGCGGCACGGCGGCCCTGCGTCACCTGGTCTTCTTCTCCTCGGTCGCCGGGTTCTTCGGCAACCGTGGCCAGTCGGACTACGCCGTCGCCAACGAAGCGCTCAACCGGCTCGCGGTGCGGCTCAAGCACGAACTGCCCTCGGCACGCGTCACCTCCGTCAACTGGGGTGCGTGGGACGGCGGCATGGTCACCGACGATCTGCGCCGGATGTTCGCCTCGCGCGGTGTGGAGCTCGTTCCGGTGGCGACCGGCGCGGGGATCTTCGCCGAGCAGTTCACCGCGGCTCGCGGTCATGACACCGTCATCGTCGCCGGACCGCTGAAGCCGTTGTCCGCAGCGGCGGCCGACGGTGCGGCCCCGGCCTCGCTGCTCGTGGACCGCACACTCGCGGACATCGCGGCGGAGACGGTCCTCGCCGACCACGCGATCGGCGGCAGGCGGGTACTGCCCGCCACTGCCGCCCTGGGCGCGCTGGTCAACACCACCGAGACGGCGACTGGGAAGCCGGTCACCGAGGTGAGCGGATTCCGGGTCTTCAAGGGCGTCGTCCTGGACGGCGACGGCAGCGGCAACGGCGCCGACGCCGGCAACGACGGACAGGCCCGAGGCGCGGGCCGGCTGCGGCTGTTCATGGAGCCCGGCCACGCCACCGCCCCCGGTTCGGTCGACGTGCTGGCCTCCGCCGTGGACGACGCCGGGCGCAGCAGGCCCGCGTACGGCGGCGTCCTCGGCACGGACCCGGCCGCCGGCCGTCCTGCGGACCGGCCGGACCTCGTCCGCGCCGCCCGTGAGGCGGACCGGACCGACGCGGCCCACCTGTACCGCGACGGGACGCTCTTCCACGGGCCCACGCTGCGGGGCATCCGCGGCATCCTCGCGGCCGACGAGCGGCTGTTGCTGATCGGCGCACGGCTCGGCGACACGCGTCCGGCGCACGGCGCGTACCACGGGCGGTTCCACAGCCCGGTGCTCGCCGATCTGATGCTCCAGGCCGCGCTGGTCTGGGTCCGGCGGTTCCGCAACCGGGCCTGCCTGCCGATGGAGATCGCCCGCGCCCGCTACTTCGCCGAGCTCCCCACGGACCAGGAGTTCCTGATCGCCGTGGAGAACATCGTGGCGGGACCGGCCGGCATCACCTGCTCCGTCACCGCGCTCGATCGCGAGGGCCGTGTCCTCCAGGTCATGGAGGGGGTGTCGGTCGTCGAGGACCCGCAGCTCGAGGGGAAGTTCGGGCCGGCCGAACGGACCGGCGCGGCGACCGTGACGGTCTGACGGCCCGATCGCCGACCACTTTCCCGAGCGGACATTCGGACAACTCGGAGGCTGACCCAACCATGGGCAAGTACGCGATCGTCGGCCTGGCCTGCCTTTTCCCGGGGGCGGGGACACCCGACGACTACTGGCGCAACCTGATCGGCGGCGTGGACTCACGCACCGACGGGAACGACCGGATCTTCGGGCACTCCCCGCAGGCCCGGGAGACCGACCCGGAGGACAGGCACCGCATCTACTGCACCCGGGGAGGCTTCCTCGGCGAGTACGACGAGAGCACGGCCTTCGAACCGAACGGATACCTTCTCCCGTCCGACTACCTGGCCGGCCTGGACCGCTCGTTCCACTGGGCGCTCCGGGTGGCCGGGGACGCACTGGCCGACGCGGGACATCCCCCTACCGCGGGCGGTCCGAGCCGGCGGAGGACCGGGGTGGTGTTCGGGAACTATCCGTTCCCCACCCCGGCCTCCGGCCGGTTCACCGGTGACCTGTGGGACTCCGCGGTGGCCCACGGACTGGCGGACGCCGCTCTGCGCGTACCGCCGGACGCCGTGGCCGGGCCAGGTCCCGGCTCCCACCCCGCGGCCGCCGCGCACAACCTCTGGGCGGGCGGCATGCCCGCCAGGGTGGTGGCCGCGGCCCTGGGCCTGGAGGGGCCCAGATTCACCCTCGACGCGGCCTGCTCGTCCGCGCTGTACGCGCTGAAGCTGGCGTGCGCGCATCTGGAGACCGGGCGTGCCGATCTCATGCTGGCGGGCGGTGTGTGCGCACCCGACCCGACCGTCATCCATCTGTCCTTCTCCGACCTGCGGGCCTACCCGCAGGACGGCTTCAGCCAGCCCTTCGACGAACGCTCCCGCGGCATCGTCACCGGCCAGGGCGCGGCGATGATCGCCGTGAAGCGGCTGGCCGACGCCAGGCGCGACGGCGACCGCGTCCACGCCGTCATCGACGCGCTCGCCCTCACCAACGACGGGCCCGGCAAACACATGCTGGTACCGAACGTGACCGGGCAGCTCGCGGCGTACGAACTGGCCTACGGCGAGGCCGGCGTCGATCCTTCCGCCGTCCAGTACCTGGAATGCCATGCCACCGGCACACCGATCGGGGACGGCACGGAACTCGGCGGCGTCGAGGACTTCTTCGGACGTGGCCCGCTCCTCGGGTCCGTCAAGGCCAACGTCGGTCACCTGCTGACCGTCGCGGGCATGTCCAGCCTCCTCAAGGTCGTCCTGTCCCTGTCGCACGGCGTGATCCCGCCGACCATCGGCGTCGACCGCCCGCTTCCCGGAACGGTCGCCGACCGTGTGGTGCGCGAGGCGGTGCCGTGGCCCGAGCCGGCTCCGGGCTCGCCCCGGCGGGCCGGTGTCTCGGCGTTCGGCTTCGGCGGCACCAACGCGCATGTGGTCCTGTCGGCGCCGGACGGAACACCGGCCGAGGCCGAAGCGGGACCCGGTGCCGGACCCGGTGCCGAGGTGCCGCCGCTGGCCGTGATCGGCATGGGCGCCCACTTCGGCTCCTTCACCACGCTCGACGACTTCGAACGGGCCGGCTACGAAGGGCACGACGCCGTACGCGACCTGCCGGAGCAGCGCTGGCGCGGCTTCGAGACCGTGCCGGGCGGCCCCCTGGACCAGGCAGGGCTCGCCGGCCCGTCGGCCCCGCGCGGGGCGTACATCGAGGACTTCGAGGTCGACACCACGTCCTACCGGATACCGCCGAAGGACCTCGACCACTTCAACCAGCAGCAGCTGCTGATGATGCGTGTCGCGGAGGAGGCACTGCGCGACGCCGGATACGAACGCCCCCGTCCGGGCGCCGCCGCCGGCGGCCCACGCCGCGTGGGTGTCGTCATCGGCATGGAGATGGAGCCCAGCGCGCACGGACACGGCGCACGCTACGAGCTGGGCCGCCGGCTGACCGAATGGTGCGCGGCGGCGGGCGTCGAGCCCTCGCCGCGGCAGCTGGCGGAACTCACCCGGGCCGCGCGCGACGGCATCCACGACTCCATCGAACCCAACGAGGTCCTCAGCTACATCGGCAACATCATGGCCAGCCGGGTCGCCTCCCTGTGGAACTTCACCGGCCCCTCCTTCACGCTCTCCTCCGACAGCGCGGTCGGCGTCGAAGCCCTCGACGTGGCCCGGCTGCTGCTGCTCGACCCCACCGTCGAGGCCGTGCTCGTCGGCGCGGTCGATCTCGCCGCGGGCCCGGAGAGCACGCTCGCCCGCGAACTGCTCGAACCCGGCGCCGTGCGTGACGGGATCCGCGTCCTCGGGGAGGGCGCCGGCGCCGTCGTCGTCACCCGCTCCGACGCCGTGACCGAGGGACGCACCGTGTACGCCACGGTGCGGTCCCTCACCGTGCACCACGCGCCGGACGTCACGCCCACCGTGCGCCCCGAGCTGGTCGAACGTGCCGCGGAGGACGCCCTCGCGGCCGCCGGGCTGACCCCGCGGGACGTGGAGCTGGTCGAGGCCGGGCGCGCGGGCGCCGCGGAGGTCGAGGGGCTGGCGCGGGTGTGGACCGGTGCTCGGGCGGGCGGAGAGCTGCGGACCGCCCTGACCGGGGTACGGGGCGCCGTCGGTGACACCGGCTGTGCCTCCGGGCTCGCCGGCGTGATCCGTGCGGCGCTCTGCCTCCACCACGCCTACTTCCCGGTGGCGCCGGCCGGGATCGGCGCCGAACGGCTCGACGGCTCCGCCTTCTTCCTCGCCGGCGACTCCCGCCCCTGGCTGCGGACCCGACGCGACGAGCGGCGTGCCGCTTCCGTCAGCGTCACCGGCACGGCCGGCAGCCACGCGCACCTGGTGCTCACGGGCGCCACCGTGCGCGGCGAACTCGCCGCGACCGACTGGTCGCGGTCCGGTGGGGGACTGGTGGTGCCGGTCGGCGCCGACGACTTCGACGGCCTGCTCCGGCGGCTGGCGGAGGTGCGGTCGGCGCTCGACGGGGACGTCCACGCCGAGGTGTTCCCGGACAGGCCGGCCGCGCTCAAGGCGGTACTCGTCGCCGACGACACGGCGGGCCTCGTCCGGCAGATCGACCAGGCGCTCAAGGACCTGCCCGGCGTGTGGCGGTCGCGCGGCGAGTGGTCCTCACCGTCGGGAAGCTTCTTCACCGCGCGGCCGGTGGGCCCCGGCGCGAAGGTCGCCCTGGTCTTCCCTGGCGCCTTCAACTCGTACCTCGGGCTGGGCCGTTCGCTGTTCCGCGCGTTCCCCGGGCTGCTGCCCCGCTTCGAGGCCCAGGCGGAACTCCCCGCCGAACTGCTGCGCAGTGCCGCCCTCTACCCCCGGGCGCGCGGCCCGCTGGACCGCCGCGAGCTGATGCGGCGGGAGGGCGAACTGGTCGAGGACATCCCGCTGATGCTGGCGGCCGGCACCAGCTACGCCCTGCTGTCGACGGACCTCGTGCGGGAAGTGCTGGGCATCGAGGTGCACGGGGCCTTCGGCTACAGCCTCGGCGAGAGCAGCATGCTGTTCGCGACGGGCGGCTGGATCAAGAGCGCGCGCGGGGACGAGAAGATCAGCGCCTCGCCGCTCTTCGACGACATGCTGCGCGGGCCCAAGCGCACCGTGCGCGCGCTGTGGGGCCTCGGTGACGACGTGCCGGACGCGGACATCTGGGCGACGCATGTGGTACTCGCTCCGGCCGAGAAGGTACGGGCGGCCGTCACGCGCTACGACCGGGTGTACCTCACGCACGTCAACACGCCCCAGGAGTCGGTGATCGCCGGCGACCCGGGGCAGTGCCAGGAGCTCATCGCCGCACTCGACTGCCGCAGCGCCCGATCCCCCGCCAACCATGTGATGCACTGCCCCGTGGTGGACGGTGTCCTGACCGACCTGGCGGACCTCAACCGCTATCCGACGGGCGACGTCGGGGACCTGGTCCTCTACAGCAGCCGCCACTACGCGCCCGTGACGGACTTCGACACGGACGCCGTTGCGGGGAACATCGCGGTGACACTGCGCGAGACGGTGGACTTCCCCCGGCTGGTGCGGCGCGCGTACGACGACGGTTACCGCTGCTTCATCGAGGTCGGCCCGAGCAGCACCTGCGCGCGCTGGATCCAGGAGACCCTGGCCGGCACGCCGCATCTCGCGGTCTCCGTCGACCGCCGAGGGGCGCGCGGAGCGAGCGACGTCGCGCGTCTCGCCGCGCGCCTCGCGGGCCACGGCATCCCCGTCGACCTCGGCGCCTTCGCCCCGGCCGGCAGGCCCCGCAGGTCGGTGGGCGTGCGCAGCTTCCCGACGGGCGGCGCCCCGGTCCCGCGCCTGGTGACGCGGGCGGCGGCACCCCTCGTACCGCACCTGCCGGCGGCGGTGCCGGGTGCGGCCGTGCCGCCTGTGCCGCCTGTGCCGACCGGGCCGGCCGGTTCGGGTGTTGCCACACCGCTCGTGCCGTCCGGGGCGCTTGCTCCCTCGGACGTCACGTCCGGGCAGAACGTGGCGGCGGTGGCGGGTGCGGCCGTGCCGCCTGTGCCTACGGCGGCGAGTGTGCCCCCTGTGTCGACCAGGCGGACCGGGCCGGCCGGTGCGGGTGTTGCCACGCCGCTCGTGCCGACCGGGGCGCTTGCTCCTCTGGCCGTCGCGTCCGGGCAGAACGTGCCGGCCGAGCCACCCGTACCGCACCTGCCGCGTGCGGGCGGGCCGCCGGTGCCGGCGGGGGCGAGTGCCGCCGCATCTGATCCCTTGGCCGGCGCGTCCGCGCCGAACGTGTCCGCCGAGCCCGCCGCGGCGCCTGCGAGGACGTGCCACGGCGACGTCGTCGCTTCCGGTGCTCCACCGGCGCCCGTACCGGGGGCCGGTGGCCCCCTCATCCCTGCCCCGGCGCACGCCAGGGGCTCAGACACCCCGACGGAATGGGACACCGCAATGCCGAACCGCCCCTCCGCGCAGCCGAAGGCGCCGGCCCTGGTGCTGGAACGGGAGCCCATCACGATGATCCCGGCGGGAGCCGTCGTGCTGCCGTCCGGACCCGCCGAGACGCGGGCGGAGGCGGGCGAGCCGCCCGGCCCGGCGATCTTCGGAGCGCCGCTGCCGGTACCGCCCGCCCAGCCCGCGCCGAACCGGGCGGCGACGGCCGACGGGACCACCGCCGTTCTCGTGCGGGGACTGCGCAGCGACATGCTGGAGGCGCACCGTGAGGTCCTCAAGGCCCAGCACGAGCTGCGCGAGGAACTCGTCGCGCTGCTCTCGTCCGGCGGCGGCCGCGCCGCGGCGCCCGCGGCACTCGCCCCGCCCGCGGCGCCCCGCCCGCCGAAGCCCGAAGGGGTCGTGTGGGACGAGCACGATCTCCTCGAGTTCGCGACCGGCAAGATCGGCAACGTCTTCGGCCCCCGCTTCGCGGAGATCGACGGCTACCGCCGCCGGGTCCGGCTCCCCGCGCCGCCGTACCACTTCGCCACCCGCGTCACGGCGCTGGACGCCGAACCGGGCGAGTTCAAGCCCTCGTTCATCCGTACCGAGTACGACATCCCGGTGGACGCCTGGTACGCCGTCGACGGGCAGGTCCCGCCGGCCGTCACCATCGAGGCCGGCCAGTGCGACCTGCTCCTGATCAGTTATCTGGGCGCCGACTTCACCAACCGCGGGGACCGCGTCTACCGCCTCCTGGACAGCAGCCTCAGCTTCGTCGGTGATCTGCCCCGCGTCGGGCAGACCCTGCGCTACGACATCTGGATCGACCAGTTCGTGCGCCAGGGCGACACGCTGCTCTTCTTCTTCCACTACGACTGCTACGCCGACGGCGAGCTGATCCTCAAACTCAACAACGCCTGCGCCGGGTTCTTCACCGACGAGGAGCTCGACAGCTCCCTCGGCATCATCCAGGGCAAGGCCGTTGCGCCCAAGGGCGACGGCGCGTTCTCCGGTGCGAGCTCGTTCAAGCCGCTGGCCCGCACCGAGCGCACGTCGCTCACCTCCGCGGACCTGGCGCTGCTCGCAGACGGCCGGATCGCGGAGGTGTTCGGCCCGGGGCACCGCCAGCCCCCGGGCTGCAACACCTCGCTGAGGCTGCCCACGGAACGCCTCCGCATGGCCGACGAGGTCACTCTCCTCGACCGCTCGGGCGGCCCGGCGGGCCTCGGGCGCATCGAGGCGGTGAAGCGGCTCGTCCCGGACGGCTGGTACTTCACGAGCCACTTCCCGGACGACCCGGTGCTCGCTGGCTCGCTCGTCGCGGAGGGCGCCGTCCAGCTGCTGGAGGTGTACGCCCTCTCCCTCGGCCTGCACCTGTCGTTCCCCGACGCCCGCTTCCAGCCCGTCCCCGGTCTGCAGACGGAGGTCAAGGTCCGCGGACAGATCACCCCGGACACCGAGCGCATCGAGTACCGCATCGACATCACCGGACTCACCCTGCTGCCACGGCCCGCGATCACGGCGGACGTGGTCGTGCTGCGCGACGGCAAACCGTCGATCAGCGTCAGCGGTCTCGGTATCCGCCTGGTGGAGAAGCCCGGCGCCCCGTTCCGGCCGGAGGCCGGCGGCAAGGTGCCGCACTTCCTCGGCCGGCTGAGCCCGGCCACGGGGGAGCCCGCGATGCTCAGCGAGTTCCACATGGCGCACGCCGCCAAGGGCGACCTGGCCACCGCCATGGGGCCGGAGTTCGAGATCTACGCGGACAGCAGGGCCCCGTACATCCCCAACGGGGACTTCCTCTTCGTCGACCGGGTGATGGAGCTCGAGGGCACCCGGGGTGTCCTCAAGCGCGGCGCGGTCATGGTCACCGAGTACGACTCACCGGACGACGCCTGGTACTACAGCCACAACGGGCACCCTCACATGCCCAACTGTGTGTACATGGAGTCGAGTCTGCAGGCCGCCATCCTGCTCGGCTACTACCTGGGAGCCACCCTCCACGAACCCGACGAGCAGTTCAGCATCCGCAACCTCGACGGGCGCGCCACCCTCGTGAAGGACATCGACCTGCGGGGCAAGACCGTTCAGCACCGCTCCACACTGCTGTCGAGCGACCGGATGCCCGGCTCCGTCCTGCAGAACTACCGCTATGAACTCTCCGCCGACGGCGAGGTCTTCTACACCGGTGAGTCCCTCTTCGGCTACTTCAACGCCAAGGCGCTGGAGAACCAGGTCGGTCTCGACAAGGGCAAGCACGTACTGCCCTGGCTGGACAGGCAGCCCGACCGTCCGGCGGGGATACGCCGGGTCGAGCTGCCGGCGTACCGCGCCGGTGAGCCGGCCCGCGGCGGCCCGCGGCTGGCGGGCGGCCACCTCGACCTCGTCGAGTGGGTCGACGTCCTGCCGGGCGGCGGCGATCACGGCCGAGGCTATCTGCGCGGCCACCGCACGATCCGCCCTGACGACTGGTACTTCTCCTGCCACTTCCACCGCGACCCGGTGATGCCCGGCTCGCTCGGCGTCGAGGCGCTGCTCCAGGGCCTGCAGGTGTACGCGGTCGAGACCGGACTCACGGACGGCCTGGTCAATCCGCGTTTCGCGCTGCTGACCGGCAGCGAGACGACCTGGACGTACCGCGGTCAGATCCTGCGCACCGACCCGGACATGGAGTTCGACGTGCACATCAAGGAGGTGCGCCGCGAACCGGGCCGGATCCAGCTGCTCGGTGACGCGAACGTCTGGAAGTCCGCCCTGCGGATCTACCAGCTCGGTGGCATCGGCATCGAGATCCACCACGACCAGGCCTGATCCGGCGTGAGACCTACAGGAGACTCAGCATGACCACCGACGTGTACCGGCCGCGCTGGAGCGGCCCCGGGCAGCCCGCGGTCGGCGACACCGGGATCCACCAGGCCCTGACGCGGCTCGACGAGCCCGTGTACATCCTGCGCGGGCCCTACGGCCTGGGGGCCGCGAGCGGCGGCACGGTGACCGCCGACGGTGACCACGAGATCGTCGCCGCAGCGCCGCCGCTCGGCCCCGAACGGCTCGGCAGCGCCGCCTTCCTCGCCGACCACGGACTGCGCCAGGCCTACATGAGCGGCGCCATGGCCAACGGCATCGCGTCGGCCGACATGGTCATCGCCATGGCACGGGCCGGTTTCCTCGGCTCGTACGGAGCGGCCGGCCTGCTGCCGGAGGCGGTCGAGAAGGCACTGGTGCGCTTCCGCGACGAGATCCCCGGGCTCGCCTACGCCTGCAACCTGATCCACAGCCCCAGCGAGGAGCGGCTCGAGCGCACATCGGTCGACCTCTTCCTCAAGTACGGCGTCCGCCGTGTCGAGGCGTCCGCCTTCCTCAAGCTCACTCCGCATCTGGTCCGCTACCGGGTCGCCGGGCTCACCGCGGGCGGGCCGCACGGTGTCATCGCCGCCAACAAGATCATCGCCAAAGTGTCCCGACCGGAGATCGCGGACCTCTTCCTGCGGCCCGCGCCCGAGGCGATGGTGCGTGCGCTCCTCGAGGACGGCCTGGTCACCGAGGAGCAGGCCCGCCTCGCGGCGCTGATCCCGCTGGCCGACGACATCACCGTCGAGGCCGACTCCGGCGGCCACACCGACCGCCGGCCGCTGCCCGCGCTGCTGCCGGTCATCATGCGGCAGCGCGACGCCGTCGCGCAGGAGACCGGCTGCCCCGCGCGTATCCGGATCGGGGCGGCGGGCGGGATCGGCACCCCCGAGGCGGCGGCCGCCGCCTTCGCCATGGGGGCCGACTACATCGTCACCGGTTCGGTCAACCAGTCCTGTCTCGAGGCCGGAACGTCCGCGCGGGTCAAGGAGATGCTGAGCCAGGCGGGCATCGCCGACTGCGACATGGCGCCCGCCGCCGACATGTTCGAGATGGGCGTCGAGCTCCAGGTGCTCCGGCGCGGCACGTTCTTCCCGATGCGGGCCAAGCAGCTGTACGAGCTGTACCGCGCGTACGACGGCATCGAGGCGATCCCGGCGGACGTACGCACCCGGGTCGAGGAGCAGATCTTCCGGCGGCCGCTGGACGACGTGTGGGACGAGACCGCCGCGTACTTCCGCCGCCGTGACCCGGGCCAGCTCGCACGCGCCGAGGGGAACCCGAAGCGGCGCGCGGCCCTCATCTTCCGCTGGTACCTCGGCATGGCCTCGCGCTGGGCGAAGACGGGGGAGGCGGACCGCGCCGTCGACTTCCAGATCTGGTGCGGGCCGGCGATGGGCAGCTTCAACGCCTGGGTGCGCGGCACCTACCTGGCGGCGCCCGAGCACCGCCGGGTGGCCGACGTGGCGCGTCAGATCATGGCGGGGGCGGCGTTCCACCAGCGGCTGGCCGTTCTGCGGGCGGCGGGCGTCGCCTTCCCCGCGGGCTTCGCGACCCGTCCGTCGCCGGAGGACGCCGACTCCTGCGATCCCACGGTGGGAGTGGGGCGGTGACAGCGGCCCGCACGGCGACCGCGCCCGCCCCGGTCCCTGTACCCGCCGCCGCGCCGTTCGCCCGCGCCGAGGCGCTGGACGCCGCGCTGGGGGACCCGTGGCTGCCGGGCAACCCGTACGGCTTCGCGGCCGGGGCGGCCCGCGACGCCGCGGAGACGTACCCGGCGGCGGCCGAGAGGCGGCTGCGTGCGGAGGGCTTCCACCTCTGCCATCTTCCCGAGGCACTGGGCGGCACACTGCGCTCCTTCGAGGACACCCATGTCACGGTGCGCGTGTGCGCCCGCCGCGACGTGAACGTCATGCCCGCCACGATGTTCAGCATCTCGGCCGTGACGACCGTCCTCGCCGCCGGTACGGCCGAGCAGCACCGCACGGTCGCCGCGTGGCTGCGGGACGGCCGCACCATCGCCTTCGGGCTGTCCGAGGAACAGGCGGGCAGCGACGTCCTCGCCAACAGCTGCCGGCTGGACGCCGACGGCAGGCTCACCGGGGTCAAATGGCTGGTCGGCCGGGGCGCTTCGGCGGACGCGGCCGTCGTCGTGGCGCGCACCGCCGAGCGCGGCCCCGCCGCGTTCACCGCCCTGCTGCTCGGACCCGAGGAGCTGGCCGACGGCCGCGTGCGGCGGCTTCCGGCGCGGCCCACCACCGGGATGCGCGGCATCGACTTCGCCGACCTGGAGTTCGACGGCCTCCCCGTGCCGCCCGGCGCCGTCGTCGGGGACACCGGCAGCGGGCTGGCCGGGGCGCTGCGGGCCCAGCAGATCGTCCGGCTCATGAGCACCGCGGGCTGCCTGGCCACCGCCGACACGGCGCTGCGTACGGCGCTGCGCTTCGCCCGTGCGCACCGGTCAGGGGGCGAGCGCGTCGCGGACACGCCCTACGGATCCCGTGAACTGGCCCTGGCCGCCGCCGAACTGATCGCGACCGACGTGACCGTGCTCGCCGCCGCGCGACTCGTCCATGTCGCACCGGGGTCGTTCGGCCTCTGCTCCTCGGTCGTCAAGCACGTGGCCACCCGTCTCACCGCCGCCTGCGCCACCCGGTCCCGTGCGCTGGCCGGGGCCCGCGGGGTGCTCCGTGAGGGGCCGGGCGCGGTACTGGACAAGGCGGTCCGAGACAACGCCATGGTCGCGGTCATCGACACCAGCGTGCTCGGCAACCTGCGGGCCATCACCATGCACCTGCCCGCGTACGCGTCCGCCTACGACGGGGAAGCGGCCGGGGCGGCCCAGCCGGACGGGAAGGCCACGGCGGACCGCGAGCGCCGGCTGACCGCCGTGTTCGCGTTCGGCGACGCGGACGTCCTGCCGGGCGTCGACCCGGCCGCGCTCGACCTGGGCGTACGCCCGAAGGACGACATCCTGCTGGGTTTCGCCGGGCACGCGGACGCGATCGCCGCCGAACTCGACCGGAGGGGCGACACCCGTGCCGCCGCCCTGGTGACGGGTGTCCACCGGGCGCTCGGCGGCGTCGTACGGGAGGCGGCGGCTGCCCAGCGTGACCGGGCCCGCTCGCTGAAGGCGTCCCCGGAGCTGCTGGACCTCGCCGACCGGCTGTGCCTGCTGTACGCGGCGGCGACCGCGGCCCTGGCGTGGTGGTTCCACCGCGACGGCGCCGGACTGTACGGCGACGCGTCGCCCGGAGCCACCGGGTGGCTCACCGCCGTCCTCGGTCTGCTGACCACGCTCGTGGACGGCCGTGAGCCGCGCTCCGCGGGCCCCGACGCCGCCCCGGCCGGGCGGCTGATCACCGAACTCGGCGCCGCACACAGGCTGTTCACGGCCCTGCCGGTACGGCTCAGTGACGGCACCGCACACCGGGCCGGCCCGGACGACGTGGAGGACGAGAAGCGATGACCGATCTGCCGGCCCTGATGGCCGACCTCGAACGTCACCTGGGCGACCCGGACGACCCGGCCGGGCCCATGCCGTTCTCGCGCATCCTCGACCTGGACGAACGGGAGGAGTACCCCCACGAGTTCGTCGACCTCCTCGCCTCCTGGGGGCTGTACGACTGGATCGTCCCCGCCGAGAACGGCGGGAAGGCCGTCGACGTCCAGGACGGCTTCAACCTGTACCGGCTGGTCGCGCGGCGGGACCCCACGTCCGCGACGGCCATGGTCCTCACCAGCCTCAGCTACATGCCGGTGTGGATCGCCGGCACCCCAGAGCAGCGCCAGCACTTCGCGGATGTGATCAGAGGCGGCGGGAAGCTGGCGTGGGGGCTGTCGGAACGCCGGCACGGCAGCGACATCCTCGCCAACGACACCACCGCCCGCAGAACCGGGGGCGGCTGGCTGCTCGACGGCGAGAAGTGGACGATCGGCAACGCCACCGTCGCCGACGTCGTCATGGTGTTCGCCCGTACCTCGGAGCGGGGCGGCCCGGGCGGATACTCCGTCTTCGCCGTCGAGAAGGCGGGCATACCCGCCGACCAGCTCGAGCACCTGCCGGACGAGCCGCTGCACGGACTGCGGGGGCTGGACATGAGCGGGGTGCGGCTGCGGAACTGCTTCGTACCGGACTCCGCGCTCGTCGGGCGGGCCGGGCAGGGCCTCGAAACCGCGCTCAAGAGCAGCCAGTTGGCCCGGGTGGCCATCGCCAGTATCGCGATGAGCTGTGTGGACACGGCGCTGCGCACCACACTTGACTTCGCCGTCCGGCGCACCATCTTCGGCGGGCCGGTCTTCGAGGTCCCCTACTCGCAGCGCCAGCTCGTGGAGAGCTTCGCGGACCTCCTGGTCACCGACGCGCTGACCACCGGAGCGGTGCGCAGCCTCCAACTGAGCCCGGACCAGGCGAGCATCTGGTCGTCGGTGGTGAAGTACTTCGTCCCCACCTTCCTGGAGGAGACGCTCGGGCGGCTGACCACCGTGCTGGGTGCGCGTTACTACCTGCGCTCCCATCCCCGGCACGGGATCTTCCAGAAGGTCCTGCGGGACTTCGCCATCTCCAACTTCGCCGACGGCAACACCGTCGTGAACCTCAAGAACATCGCCCTCCAGCTGGAGAAGCTGCTCGCCAACGCCACCGTCCAGGACCCCGAGGCCGTGGCCGGTGCGGTGGCGAGGACCGGTCCGCTCTTCGACCCCTCCCATCCCATGGAGCCCTACCGGCCCGCGGAGCAGCAGCTGTTCAGCCGGGGCATCGACGACCCGGTGCTCGCGCTGCGCTCCGCCGTCGACGAACTGCGCTGGTCCGCCGGCGCCGCCACCGGCCGCGACGCGGCACAGCTGGCCGCGGCGGCCGACGCCGCCGGCGCGATGGCCGGCGAGTTGGACCGGATCGCGGAGGAGCACCGCAAACTCCTCTCCGACCAGGGCAAGGACGCCGCCTCCTCCGCGGAGCTGTACGACCTGGCCAAGCAGTACACCACCGTGTCCGCCGCGGCCGCCGTCGTCCACCTCCACCTCAACGGGGGTCACTGCATGGACCCGGCGCTGCGCTCCCCGGCGGTGCTGCTCGTGTGCCTGGAACGGCTGCTCAAGCGGTTCCACCCGACCCGGCGGATCACGGGACCGCAGGAGATCGCCGAGGTCGCCGCGGCGCTGTCGTCGGCGCACGGCGAAGGCCGGCTCTTCTCCTTCCGGGCCTTTCCCGTCAACCGGTGAACTCACGAAGGGAGGAACACCCATGGACATCGGGGCACGGCTCGCCGACCCGCTCGACGACCCGCAGGCGGCGCTGCCCGAGGACCCGCTCGCCGACACCGCCGAGGTCTGGCTGCTCGCGGAGGAGGACGTCGACCGGTTCGCCGAGGCCACCGGGGGTGCCGCACTGCTCACCGACGACGAACGGGCCCGGCACGACCGCCTGCTGTTCCCCGCCGCCCGGCGCCGGTTCCTCGGCGCCAGGCTGCTCTCCCGCCAGGTCCTGTCACGTTACGCGGACGTTCCGCCCGGCTCCTGGCGGTTCCGCACCGGCAAGTACGGCCGCCCGGAGGTCGAGGGCGCGGCCTGGGGGCTGGACTTCAACATCACCCACACCAACGGACTGATCGCGGCCATCGTCGTCCGCGGCCGGACCGCCGGTGTGGACGCCGAGGTCACCCCCGCCCGCACAGAGGCGATGCAGTTCGCGCCGAAGGTCTTCACCCCGCTGGAGACCGAGGTACTCCGGCGCAACCGGGAGGACCAGCGCGGCCACGCCTTCGCCGACTCCTGGGTGGCGAAGGAGGCGTACACCAAGGCCACCGGCATGGGCATGTGCCGTGGGTTCGACGCCTTCTCCGTGCACCGGCTGCGTGACGGGGGCCTGGCCGTCGTGGACGACGAGATCCCCGAACAGGAGCGTGAACTGTGGCAGGTGCAGGTGTTGCAGGTCTGGGACAGGTTCGCGCTCGGCGTGGCCATCCGGGCAGGGAGCGAGGACACGGGGCCGCTGCCGGTCCGGTTGCGCTCGGCCATGGCGGAACTCCTTCCCCGCGAGGCCGGCCCGTGACCCCGCTCCGCCGGCAGGGACCGCCCCGGTGTCCACCTGTGGCCGGTCCGCTAGCTGCCAGCCGATGTGCTTGCCCGCCCCGGCCGGCGGCGGCTTGCATGAGAGGTACCCCCCGCCGACGGCACTGTTGTTTTGCTACGAGGGAATTCCAATGACCCGTAGAGGGAATGCGGAACTTCTGGCCGGATGCGCACGCGGCGAACAGGAGTCCTGGGACGAGATCGTGGAGCGGTACGGCAGGCTCGTGTCCTCCGTCGTGCGCAGCCACCGGATGAACGACGTGGACGCCGAGGACGTGCGACAGCTCACCTGGTTCCGGCTCGTGCAGAACGTGGACCGTATTCGCGATCCCGACCGTGTCGGCGACTGGCTCGCCACCGTGGCGCGGCGTGAATCCCTCAAAGTCGTCACGCGGGGAAAGCGTCTCGTCATGGTCGGCGACAGCGAAACGCTCGACGGCCTTTCCGGGCACGGCGAAAGCCCGGAACAGATCACCTTACGGGCCCAGAGCGGGGAAGAGGTCCTGCGCGCCATCGGCACCCTCTCCGAGCAGTGCCGGGGTGTGCTGCTCCTCGCCCTGGACGACCCGCCCGCCTCGTACGAGGAGATCTCCGCAGCCCTGTCCATGTCCGTCGGCTCGGTCGGCCCCATACGCACGCGCTGCCTGCGCCGGCTCCGCCGGGTGCTCGCCGCCGTCGAGGCAGGGGAACGCGTGCCCGCGGCGGCCGGCTGCGTCAGCTGCCCGGCCGCGCCGGAGCCCGCGGACGTGTCCGGTCCGCGCCGCCCGGCGGCTCTGGTGAGTAGAGGCCGCGAAGAAGGGGTCTTCGAGGCCGGGCAGGCCGGACAGGAGTGATGCGCATGTCTCACTACGACGTGAAGGAACTCGTTCGTTCCATCGTCATCGACACGCTCGGAATCGACGCCGCCGTCTATCGCACCGATCTCGTTCTCAGCGCCGATCTCGGCCTGGAATCGCTGGATCTGCTGGACATCTTCTTCCGTATCGAATGCAGCGCGCCGGTGGTTCTCTCCGTGGAGCGCTGCGGAAGATATCTGCAGGGCGATGTGGCCGACGCGGAATTCTGCGACGCCGAAGGAATCATCAGCCGCCGAGGGCTGGCGCAACTGCGCACCGTCATGCCGCAGCTCGACCCCGCGGAATGGGAAGGCCGGCTGACCCTCGACCGGATGCTCGACCGGCTGACGATCGGGAACCTGATCTCCATGGTCGAGGACCTGCTCGCCGAGGAGCAGGCCGCCCATGCCTGAGCACGGGGAGAGCGTCCTTCGGATCGGCAGCTACGGCATCGCGGTCGACTCGCTCGACAGGCTGATCGCCCGGCACGGCCTCAAGGCGCTGAAGCTCCCCGCCGGGCGCGGTTCCGCCGTGCGGTGGGCATTGCGGCAGGCGACGCTGCGCGCCCTGGCCGCCCCGCCGCGGGTCGCCGGCCGATGGCGGGACGTCGAACTGCTGGGCGCCGACGACGGCCCCTACACCCTGGTCTTCCGGGGCGAGGTCGCCCGCTTCGCGGAAACGGTCCTGCGCGGCGACATCTCCCTCTCCGTCACCACCGGCGCCGGCCGGGTCACCGCCCACGCGGTCATGACACGCGGCAGCCGCCCGGCACGTCCCTCCCACGAAGAAACAGAGGTATGCAGGTGACCACCGCCACCGAAGCCGCGCTCCTGACGAGCCGGGAGATCATCACCGGTGAGGAACTGGGCAGCGTCCCGCTCGCCACCCCGGGCGCCGTGGCCGCGGCCGCCCGCCGCGCCGCCGCCGCGGCACCCGCCTGGGCGGCGCGTCCCGCCGCGGATCGCGCCGCGATCCTGTCCCGGGCCGCCGAACTGCTGCTGGAGCGCGACCAGGAGGCCATGGACCTGCTGGTCCGCGAGGGCGGCTCGATCACCGGGAAGGCGTTCTACGAGGTGCACGCGGGTGCCGCGGAGCTGCGGCACGCGGCCGCGCTCGCCACCGGCCCCGACAGCCCGCACGGCCCCGGCTCCGAGCCCGGGCGGGAGACCGAGGTGAGCCGGGTGCCGCTCGGTGTCGTCGGGGTGATCGTGCCGTGGAACTTCCCGCTGCTGCTCGGTATGCGCTCGGTGGCCCCCGCGCTGGCGCTGGGCAACACGGTGCTGCTGAAGCCGGATCCGCACACGCCGCTGTCCGGCGGACGTCTCTTCGCCGAGGTGCTCGCCGACGCGGGGCTGCCCGAGGGCGTCCTGGAGGTGGTCCACGGCGACGCGGACGCCGGCGCCGCGCTGGTCCAGGCGCCGGACGTGGCGATGGTGTCGTTCACCGGATCCACCGAGGTGGGCCGCGAGATCGGGGCCACGGCCGGCCGGCTGCTCAAGCGGGTCGTCCTGGAACTCGGCGGGCAGAACGCCTTCGTCGTCCTGCCGGACGCCGACATCGAGCAGGCGGCGTCCGCCGGTTCCTGGGGCTCCTTCCTGCACCAGGGCCAGATCTGTATGGCGGCCCGCCGCCATCTGGTCCACCAGGACGTGGTGGAGGCCTACACCGAGACCCTCGCCCGCCGTGCCGCCGCGCTGCGCATCGGCGACCCGTACCGCACGGACGCCCAGATCGGGCCGGTCATCGAGCACGGGGCGCTCACCCGGATCGCGGCCGCCGTCGAGGAAGCGGTCGCCCAGGGGGCCCGACTGGTCACCGGCGGCCGGATGCAGGGCCCGTTCTTCCCGCCGACGGTGCTCGCCGACGTCACGCCGAAGATGGCCGTCTTCCACAAGGAGGTCTTCGGGCCGGTCGCCACGATCACGGCCTTCGCCGACGACGACGAGGCGATCGCGCTCGCCAACACCTCCGACTACGGGCTCACCGCCGCCGTGTACACGTCCGACGCCGACCGGGGGCGCGCCCTCGCGCCCCGGCTGCGCTGCGGCGTCGTCCATGTCGGCGACCAGACCGTCAACCACGACCCGGCGCTGCCGTTCGGCGGCATCGGGGCCTCCGGCAACGCCTCCGGATTCGGCGGCCGGGCCGCACTCGACGCGTTCACCCGCTGGCACACCCTCACCACCAGCAGCCCCGCCCGCGCCTACCCGTTCTGAGAGGAGCTCCCGATGGACCTCAAGGTCGTCACCGAGCCACGCATAGCCGCGCCGCCCGAGGGCACCGTGGTGCTGCTGATCGGCACCCGCATCAACAAGTTCTGGATGGTGCACCGCTGGCTGCCCGTCATCGCCTCGATGATCCCCATGCTGATCGAGCTGAAGAAGAACAAGGACCACGGCTTCCTCTACTCGCGGGCCTGGTTCAACCGGACCGTGATCATGCTCCAGTACTGGCGCAGCATGGACGATCTGATGCGCTACTCGCACAACACGGAGGGCAAGCACCGCTCCATGTGGGCCTGGTTCAACCGGGCCGTGCGCAACGACGGCGCCGTCGGCATCTTCCATGAGGCGTACATCGTCGATCCGGCGCGTATGCACACCGTCTACCGGAACATCCCCGTCTTCGGGATCGCCGCCGCCACCGAGTCCGTTCCGCAGCGCGTCCGGCCGCCGGTCCCGGGCAGCACCGGCCCGGAGCGGGCGTGATCGGCCGTGAGCCGGCAACAGGGCCCGGTGAGGGCCGACCAGGAGGTGCAGTGGCGCAGATGCGGGGCGTGCGGCGCCTTCGTCTACGTCAAGCGGCTGGACCGCAACCGGAAGGTCTGTCCGGAGTGCCAGTTCCACTTCCGTATCCCTCCGCACACCCGGATCGAGCAGCTGGCCGATGCCGACAGCTTCCGGCCGTTCCCCGACGACTACCGTCCCCGTGACCTGCTGGAGTTCACGGACAGCAAGCCCTATCCCGACCGGCTGCGCGACGCCCAGGCCAGGACAGGCCGCCATGACGCCCTGCTCGCCGGTGAACTGACGATCGAGGGCCGCCGGCTGGTCGTGGCCGCCATCGACTTCAGCTTCATGGGCGGCAGCATGGGCACCGTCGTCGGCGAGGGCATCGCCGCGGCGGCCCGACACGCCCTGTCCCGGCGGCTCCCCCTGCTGCTGATCGCCGCCTCGGGCGGCGCGCGGATGCAGGAGGGCGCGCTGTCACTGATGCAGATGGCCAAGACGGCCCAGTGGGTCGCCCGGCTGCGCGAGGCCCGGCTGCCGGTGATCAACCTCAACACCGACCCGACCTTCGGCGGCGTCAGCGCCTCCTTCGCCATGCTCGGCGACGTCATCCTCGCCGAACCGGGCAGTCTGGTCGGCTTCGCCGGCCCCCAGGTCATCCGCAACACGATCCGCCAGGAACTGCCCGCCGGCTTCCAGAGCGCCGAGTTCCTGCTGGAGCACGGCATGATCGACGCGGTCGTCCCCCGCGAGAACCAGCGCGAACACCTCGCCCGGCTGCTGACCCTGCTCGGCCCCTCCGTGCCCGAACTGCCCGAGGTGAGCGGTGCGGAGCCGCTCACCGCACCGCCCCCGGCCGTCCGCGGCACGCGCGACACCGTCGCCCTGGCCCGCGACATCGGGCGGCCCACCACGCAGGAGTACATCGGCTACGTCTTCGACGACTTCGTGAGCCTGCACGGCGACCGGGTCTTCGGCGACGACCAGGCGCTGACCGGCGGCGTCGCCCGGCTCGGCGGCAGGAGCGTCGTCGTGCTCGGCCACCAGAAGGGCCATGACACCGCGGCGCTGGTCCGCAGCAACTTCGGAATGCCCAACCCCGAGGGGTACCGCAAGGCGCTGCGGCTGATGCGGCTGGCGGACCGCTTCGGCCTGCCCGTCGTGGCGTTCGTCGACACGCCGGGCGCCTTCCCCGGCATCGGCGCGGAGGAGCGGGGGCAGAGCCTCGCCATCGCCGAGTGCATCCTGGAGCTCTCCCGGCTGCGTGTCCCGGTGGTCTCGGTGATCACCGGCGAGGGCGGCAGCGGCGGCGCCCTGGCGCTGGGCGTCGCCAACTCGGTGCTGATGCTGGAGAACGCGTACTACTCGGTGATCAGCCCGGAAGGCTGCTCCACGATCCTGTTCGGCACCGCCGAGCGCGCGGGCCAGGCGGCCGACGCGCTCCGGCTGACCGCGGCCGACCTGCTGCGCCTCGGTGTGGTCGACGCGATCGTGCCCGAGCCGCCGGACGGGGCGCACACGGCGCCGTACCCGACGGCACTCAATGTGAAGACCGCTCTGGTGCGGACCCTCGGTCCGCTGCTCGACCTTCCGGGAGACCGGCTCGTCGAACTGCGCCGGGAGCGTTTCGACCGGTTCGGGCACCCCGAACGTCAGCCCCTCGTCGACTGGGAGAAGCGTGATGACCACTGAGGCGTCCGAGGCGCCGACCGCCACCGCCACGATGACGGTCGAAGAGCTGAGAGCGCAGACCCGGCTGCTGGCCGGTGAACTGCCCGGGACCCTGCGCCGGATCACGCTGCGGGCCGGCGGGATCAGCGTCGACGTCGAGTGGGAGACGGCCCTGGCCGTTCCCGCCCCCGTCGCCGTGCTCCCGGCCTCCGCGCCGGCCCCCGCCGCACTGGCCCCCGCCGCACCGCAGAGCCCTGCCGCGCCCGCCGAGGACGCGGTGCCCGCGGGCCTCGTCCAGGTCACGGCGCCGCTGGTCGGCACCTACTACCAGGCGCCGTCACCGGGAGCGGAGCCCTTCGTCCAGGTCGGTGACATCGTCGAACCCGGCACACAACTGGCCGTCGTCGAGGCGATGAAGCTGCTCAACTCCATCATCGCCGACGTCCGCGGCCGGGTGCACGCCATCCACGCCCAGGACGGCGAGGTGGTCGAGTACGCCCAGCCGCTCATCGATCTCGTCCCGGTCGACTGACCCGACGGCGCCACACACACGGGAGGACCGAGACGTGTTCGACAAGGTGCTCATCGCCAACCGCGGTGAGATCGCGCTGCGGATCATCCGTTCCTGTCGCGATCTGGGCGTGCGTACGGTGGCGGTCTACTCCACGCCCGATGCGGACGCCCAGTTCGTCAAGGCCGCGGACGAGGCCGTGCACATCGGCCCGGGCGCCCCTGCCCGCAGCTACCTCAACATCCCCAACATCATCGGGGCGGCCCTCCGTACCGGCGCGGAGGCCATCCACCCCGGATACGGATTCCTCTCCGAGGACCCGTACTTCGCCGAGATCTGCGCCGACGACGGCATCACCTTCATCGGGCCGCCGCCGGACGTGATGGAGAACGTCGGCGACAAGGCGACGGCGCGACGGCTGATGACGGCGGCCGGCCTTCCGCTGCTGCCGGGCACGGTCGAACCGGTCGACTCGGCGGACGCGGCCGTGGCCGTGGCGGCCGAGATCGGGTATCCGGTCATCATCAAGGCGGTGGCGGGCGGCGGAGGACGCGGCATCACCGTCGTGCACCGTCCGGAGGACCTGCGCGACGCCTACACCGCCACCCGGGCGAGCGCCCAGGCCGTCTTCAAGAACAGCGCCGTCTACATGGAGCGCTACCTGCGAAAGACCCGGCACATCGAGGTCCAGGTGGTCTGCGACGACTTCGGCGGCGCGGTCCACCTCGGCGAACGTGACTGCTCGGTGCAGCGCAGGCACCAGAAGCTCATCGAGGAGTCGCCGTCCGCGATGGTCTCTCCCGAGTTGCGGAACCGGCTGGGCGAGGCGGCCGTGGCGGGCGCCCGTGCGGTGGGCTACCGGGGCGCCGGCACCGTGGAGTTCCTGCTGGAGGCCGGGGACGAGGCCTTCTGGTTCATGGAGATGAACGCCCGTATCCAGGTCGAGCACCCGGTCACCGAACTGGTCACCGGCGTCGACCTGGTGTCCGAGCAGCTGCGTGTGGCCTCCGGCAGCCCGCTGTCCTTCAAGCAGGAGGACATCGAGATCCGCGGACACGCCATCGAGTGCCGTATCAACGCCGAGGACCCGGCACGGGGATTCGTCCCGACGCCGGGTCTGCTGGAGGAGTACCGGGTCCCCAGCGGCCCGTGGGTCCGCGTCGACACCGACTACGTGCCCGGGGCGCGGGTGAGTCCCTACTACGACTCCATGATCGGGAAGCTCATCGTGTGGGGGCCGGACCGCGACACCTGTGTCGACCGGGCCCTGCGCGCGCTGTCGGAGTTCGACGTCCGCGGGCCCGGTGTGCACACCACCGTACCGATGCACCAGGAGATCCTCCGGCACCCCGAATTCCGCGGAGGAGACATCGCGACGGACTTCCTCGGGCGCCACTTCGCACTGTGAGCGGCACACCGGAAGGAGGGAAGCGGACGCCGGAAGGGGGAGCAGCCATGCCGGACGAACTCACCGCCCAGGACATCCGCGTCTACCGGCAGTTGCTCGAGACGTCCCCCGACGCCGAGGAGAGCGCCCGGCGGCTCGGGCTCTCCCGCGAGCAGGTCGCCGAGTCCGTGAAGAGACTGACGGCCCGCCGGCTGCTCCGGCCCGACGGCCCCGGCCGCCACGAGGCGCTCTCCCCGGCCGTCGCCGCCGCCGCACTGACCGCCGCCTGCCACACACGGGTGCACGAACTGGTGCGGCTGATCGACACCACCCGGCGTGAACTGGGGCCGCTGGGCTCGGCGTACGAGGCGCACCGGCGGCAGGAACTCGACGGCACCACCACCGAGCTGTTCGCCGACGGCGACGCGGTACGCCACCGGCTCACCGATCTGTCCGCGCAGGTGCGGCACAGCGTGCTGACGGCCCACCCCACACTGGGCAGCCCCGAGACGCTGCGCGCCGCCCTGGATCTCGACCGCGGACTCCTCGACCGCGGTGTGCGGTACCGGACGGTGGTACCGCACACCGCTCGCCGGCAGTGCGAGGCGCTGCAGCACGTCAGGCGCCTCGGCGATCTGGGGGCCCAGGTGCGCACCGCCGCCGTGATACCGGGCAGGATGATTCTGCTCGACGACACCTGTGCGTTCGTGTCCACAGCCTCGGGCGGTGCCGCACTGCTCCGCGATCCGGTGGCGGTCGGCTTTCTGTCGTTGATTTTCGACCACATCTGGGAACACGCCAGACCGGTCGGCGGCGGAAGTCACGACGACGCGGTCTTCGAAGATGTGGAACTGGAAATCCTGCGGCATCTGGAACGGGGAAGGTCCGACGAGTTCATGTCCCGCAGGCTGGGAATCTCCACCCGCACGCTGAGTCGCTACCTGGCCGGGATGTGCGAGAAGCTCCAGGTGGAGACGCGTTTCCAACTGGGCATGGCCGCGGCCCGACTTGGCCTTGCGGGAGAGGGCCGGGAGCCGGACGCCGAGGGATAGGAATTCCTGATCCGTCCTATCAGGAATGCCGACCGATGCCGCTGGACCGGGCGGCGCCGGCCCATGGATAGTTTCCATGACGTAACTCCTTTCTCCCCGGGGGAACGAATGAACGGCACAGCTTCTGCTCCGAGTCTGAGAGTCGCCGTTTCCGGCCTGTCCTCCGACGCCCATCTGTGGAACCTGGTCTTCCTTCAGCTGCTGCTGGAGGAACGCGGCCATGACGTGTCGAACCTGGGCAATGTGACGCCCGACGCGACGATCATCGGCGCATGCCGTGACCGGCGGCCGGACCTGCTCGTCATCAGCAGCGTCAACGGGCACGGCCGGCTGGACGGGCCGCGCCTCATCCGCGCACTGCGCGCCTCGTCCGATCTCGCCGCCATGCCCGTCGTCATCGGAGGGAAGCTCGGCGTGGACGACCGCGACCACGCGGAGGTCGCGACGCTGCTGACCGCCGCCGGTTACGACGCGGTGTTCGACGACGCGGCCGAGGGCGGCCCCGACGCGGCCCTGGCGCGCTTCGACGACTTCCTCGGCGCCCTCGCCGCTCTCCGCCGCCCTGGTGAAGGTCCCGCCGCTCATCGTGAGACGGCCCGCCCCGTTCCCGGTCCTGCCGCTCATGCGGCGACCCGCCCCGACCCCGGCCAGGTGACGGCCTTCCCCGCACCCCGGCTCGCCGTCGCGGCGGGGGCGGCGTGATGGAGACCGACCGGTTCACCGGCATGGTGAGCGAAGCGCGCCGCGCGGGACATCTCGTCATCCAGGCCCGCATGGGCTTCGGTGGACTCGACCGCATGCGCGCCGGGCTGCGCGCCGTACGGGACGCCGGTCCCTTCACGGCCGGCACGATCACACTGGACAGCTACACCCGCTGCCATGACTTCACCGCCGCCCGCCGCACCCTGCGCGAGCACCCCGAGAGCCTCAACGGCTTCCCGCTCATCGCTCACGGCGTGCCCGCGGTGCGGGCCATGCTGGAGGAGACGTCCTCGTCCGGCTTCCCGGTCCAGGTCCGGCACGGCACCCCCCGCCCGCTGCGGGTGTTCGACGCCATGGTCAGGGCCGGCGCGGATGCCACGGAGGGCGGGCCCGTCTCGTACTGCCTGCCCTACAGCCGGGTTCCGCTCGGACAGGCGGTGCGTGAATGGAGCGCCGGCTGCGAACTGCTCGCGGCACAGCCCGTACCGATGCATGTGGAGACGTTCGGCGGCTGCATGCTGGGCCAGTTGTGCCCGCCGTCGCTGCTGGTCGCCCTCGGAGTGCTGGAGGCGATGTTCTTCCAGGAGCACGGGCTGACGGGCGTCTCGCTCAGCTACGCCCAGCAGGTCCACCCGGGGCAGGACCGGGAGGCCCTCGCCGCGTTACGACGTCTCGCCGACGAGCGGCTGGCCGGCGGCGACCACCACATCGTCCTCTACACCTTCATGGGCGTCTTCCCCCGCACCGTCGACGGCAGCCGCCGGCTGCTCGCCGAGAGCGTCCCGCTCGCCGTGCAGGGCGGCGCCGACCGGCTGATCGTCAAGACCCCGGCCGAGGCGCACCGCATCCCCACGATCGAGGAGAACGCGGCGGCGATCGCCTTCGCCCGCTCGGTGGCCGACGCCACCGACGCGAACGGCGGCCCGGCGCCGACGTCCACGGGCCTGTACGAAGAGGCGAGGGCCCTCGTCGACGCCACCCTCGAACTCGGCGGCAGCATCGGCGGGTGCCTGATCGCGGCCTTCGCCCGCGGCATCCTCGATGTGCCGTTCTGCCCGCACCCCGACAACGCCAACCGCGCAAGGGCCACCATCGACGCACGCTCCGTGCTCAGCTGGAGCGACGCGGGCGGCATGCCCGTGACAGCCGTGCCCGAGAGCGGTCCCCTCACCGCGCGGCGCCTCACCGAACTGCTCACCTTCAACCGGCGCCGCTTCGACCGGCCGGAACGCGAACCGCTCGGGAGCCTGTCATGAGCCGCCCGGCCACCACCGCCACCCTCCGGGCCGCCAAGGTCCGCGGCGCCGTGCGCGTCGCCGTCTCCCAGGGCGTCCGCGGTCTGTCGCTGCGCACGCCCGCCGGGCTGTGGACGGGGCTCGACACCGACATCGCCCGCGCCGTGGCCGCGGCCGCCCTCGGGGACGCGGACGCGGTCGACTGGGTCCCGGTACGCGCCACCGACCGGCTGCGCACCCTGGAGTCGGGCCGGGCCGATCTCACGGTGTGCAACCTGACCTGGACGATGGGCCGTGAGGCGGCCGGTGCGGTGCTCTTCGCCGGCATCACCTGCTACGACGGCGAGGGCTTCCTCGTGCGCGCGGCCGACGGTGCCGGTGATCCCGCGGACCTCGCGGGCCGGCGTCTCGCCGTCCACAACGGCTGCACCACCGTGGTCAACCTCGAGTCGTGGTACGGCCGCCGGGGCCTTGACGTCGAACCCGTCGGCTTCGACGACCCCGCCGACGCGCTGGCCGCCTACGCGAGCGGGGACTGCGCCGCCTATGTGCTGGACCGCACGGCGCTGGCCGGCGCCAGGGCGAGCCTGCCGCGGCCGCGGGACCACCGGATCCTCCCGGTGTCGATCTCCCGGGAGCCCATGGCGGCGGCGGTCCACGAGGCCGATCCGCACTGGTTCCGGCTCGTCCGGTGGGTGCTCCAACTGCTGGTGGCCGCCGAGCACGAGGGCCCCGAGGACGCGGCCCGGCTGGCGGGCCCCCACGGGCCGTCGGCCGGACTGGACGAGAAGTGGGCCGACCGGGTCCTGTCCGCAGTGGGCACGTACGCCGACGTCTACGAACGGAACCTGGGCGCCGCGTCGGGCCTCGACGTGCCCAGGGGGGTGAACGAGCTGTGGACCGCGGGTGGCCTGCACTACGCCGTCCCGCTGCACTGACCCCACCGATCTCCGCCTGACCGCACCGATCCGAACGTCACCGATCCGCCCGCACCGATCCGAACGTCACCGAGAGGGAGTCGAGGCGTATGACCAACGAGGCCGTACCGGCCGACCGGCAGCGCAGAGGCGCCGTCCAGCTCATCGCGGCCATGGGGCTGTCGGGGACCCTGGGTGTGTTCGTCCTGGAGTCCGGCGCCTCCTCCTTCAACGTCGTCTTCTTCCGGTGCCTCTTCGGCGCCCTGGCCCTGGCCGGGTACTGCCTGTTCCGCGGCTATCTGAAGAACACCCGGCTGACCCGGGGCACCCTGGCGCTCGCCGCCCTCGGCGGCGTGTTCATCGTCTTCAACTGGGTGCTGCTGTTCGACGCGTACAGCCGTACGTCGATATCCGTGGCCACCGTCGTCTACCACACCCAGCCCTTCTACGTGGTGCTGCTGGGGGTGATCCTCTTCAAGGAGCGGCTCGACCGGTACCGGGCCGGCTGGATCCTCGCCGCCTTCGCCGGTGTGGTGCTGGTGGCGGATCTGCCGGGTGCCGACCTCGGCGGCAGCGACGGCTACCTGCTGGGCGTCGGCGAGGCGCTGGTGGCGGCGCTCTTCTACGCCTTCGCCACGGTCATCGCCAAGCGGCTGACCACGCTGCGCCCCGAAGTCACCGCTCTCGTCCAGGTGCTGGTCGGCATCCCGCTGTTGCTGCCGTTCACACGGCTCGGCGACACCGCCGGTCTCGACGCCCGCTGGGGCTGGCTCGTGGGCCTCGGGGTGATCCACACCTGTGTGATGTACATCCTTCTGTACTCCTCGTACCAGAAGCTGGCCACCGACCGGATCGCGGTGCTGTCCTTCGTGTATCCGGCGGTGGCGATCCTCGTGGACTTCACCGTCTACGGGCATCGCATCGATGCCCTCCAGGCCCTCGGCGTCGCGCTGATCGCCGCGGCCGCCCTCGCCGTGAACCTCGGCCGGCTGCCCCTGCTGCCCGGCGGGCGCCGGCGGACGGCACAGAAGCCCGCGCCCACCGCCCCGCCGAAGGCCGAGGCGGTGCGTCGATGACGCCGCCGTCACGGGTGTGCGGCCCCACAGGTCCCGTCCTGGAAGCCGTACGAGCAGTTCTGGCACCCGCAGCCGGACCCGTACAGATCGGAGGAGTCTGATGACGCTCGTCACCGACCCAGCAGCCCCGCGCATCGCCATCGTCGGTGCGACCGGAGTGGTGGGCAACACCCTCATCGAGCTGATCGAGGAGAGGTCGCTGCACTACCGCGAGATGCATCTGGTGGCCTCGGCCCGCAGCGCGGGCCGGGAGCTCATGGTCGACGGCCGGCCGTACGCCGTCCAGGACCTGGAGGACTTCGACTTCGGCCGGGCCGATATCGCCTTCTTCTCCGCAGGCACCCCGATCAGCGCAGAGTGGGTGCCCGTCGCGGCGGCCAAGGGCACGCTCGTGATCGACAACACCAACGCCTTCCGCATGGACCCGGACACACCCCTGGTGGTCCCGCAGGTCAACGCCCACGTACTGGAGCGGCGTCCTGAGAGCGGCATCGTCGCCAACCCCAACTGCTCCACCATCCCGCTGGTGCGGGTGCTGCAACCGGTCGAACGCCGCTGGGGCATCCGCCAGGTGGTGGCCAGCACCTACCAGGCCGCCTCCGGCCAGGGCCACCACGGCATCGAGGAACTGCTGGAGGGCACCGAGCTGGCGCTGCGCGATCCGGACGCCGAGCTGCCCGCCGAGCGTTTCAAGCCGCCGCTCGCCTTCAACGTGGTCCCGTCCATCGACCGCCTCCTGGACACCGGGTTCACCCTGGAGGAGCAGAAGATGCTCCAGGAGTCGCGGAAGATCCTCGACCGTCCCCATCTGGACCTCACCGCCACCTGCGTACGCGTACCCGTGGTCAACTCCCACTCCGAGGCGGTCTGGGTGGAGGCCGGCGCTCCGGTCGACCGCGAGGAGCTCGTCGCCCTGCTCGCCGGTCTGCCCGAGGTCACCGTGCACGACGCGGAGAATCCAGGGGCCTTCCCGACCCCGCTACGGGCCGGGCACCCCGACCATGTGCACGTCGGCCGGATCCGCGTGACCCGGGACAACCCGCGCGGCTTCTGGCTCTGGCTGGTCTCCGACAACCTCCGCGTCGGCGCCGCGCTCAACGCCATCCAGGTGGCCGAGTACGTTCTCCGGCACGGCTTCATGGCGGGAGGCACCCGGTGAACGGACCGGTGGTACTGAAATTCGGCGGCTCCACCTTCCGCACCCACGCCGCCTACGACGAACTCGCGGCCGGGCTCGGGGAACGCCTCCGCCGCGGGGAACGTCCGATGGCCGTCGTGGTCAGTGCGATGCAGGGCGAGACCGAGGGCCTGCGGGGCCGCCTGCACGAGGTCAATCCCCGGCCCGAGGACGCCACTTCCGCCGGCATGCTGGCGACCGGCGATCTCGTCAGCGCCCATCTGCTGGCCGCCGCACTGCACCGCAGGGGCCGCACGGCCACGGTGCTCGCCGGCCACCAGCTCGGCCTGACCACCGACAACTCCTTCCTGTGGGCACGCGTCGTCAGGACCGATCCGGCGCCGCTGCGCCGGGCGCTGTCGGAGCACGAGGTCGTCGTTGTACCCGGGGGACAGGCCGTCGACGGGGAAGGACGGCCGACCTGGCTCGGCAAGAACAGCTCCGACCTGTCGGCCCTGGCGGTGGCCCGGGCGGTCGGGAGCACCGTCTGCGAGATCCATTCGGACGTCGACGGCATCTACACCTCCGATCCGCATCTGATCGCCGGAGCCCGCATCCTGCCCCGGGTCTCGTACAACATGGCGGCCCTGATGTCGCTGTACGGGGCCAAGGTCCTGCACCGGCGCGCCGTGCAGCTCGCGCTGCGGCACCGCATCGAGATCGTGCTCCGCTACAACCGCGCCCCGTTCTCCGCCGGGACGACCATCAGCGGAGAGGGCACCCAGATGTCCGCCGTGGTCTTCAACCAGCGTTCCGTGGTGCTCGGATATCCCGACGACGCCCATGCCGACGCGGCACACAACGCCTTCCACGGCGCCGGTATCGACACGGTGCGGCTCACGGGACGGCCTGGGGTCGCGGTGGTCGGCGGCTACGTCGACGTGGAGGCCGTCCAGCGCAGGGCCGGGGTCGGGCCGGGCCGGCAGATGGGTGTGCCCGTCGCCGAGGTGCGGGGCAGCAAGGTCACGATGCATCTCGCCGAGAGCGGCGAGGACGCGCTCCATCTGGCGCAGCGGCTGCACGACGGGATGGACTTCCCGCAGCCGAGGGACGCGGCCGCGCTGGCAGGGGTGTGAGGACGTGGTGACGGCATTCCCGGTCCACGGGGAGCCCCTCGGCCCGTACGGCAGGCCCGAGGGGCCCGGCGCCGCGACCCGTCTCGACCTGGTACTCCCCGACGCGGTGCGGGACACGCTCCACGCCGGTCTCTCCCGGCTGCCCGATCCGAGCGAGGACATCGACCGGGCCACCGCGCGGTGCCACCAGGTGTTCGCGGCGCTGCCCACCGAACTGCTGCAGGCCGTCATGGACTTCGGCCGGCACATCGACACGGCCGGTGTCGCCCTGGTGCGGAACCTCCCCGTCGACGCCGTGCTGCCGCCGACGCCCGACGACGGCGGGCCGAGCCGCGCCAAACGCGGCTTCGTCTCCGAGGGGGTGCTGCTGGGGCTGACGGGACTGCTCGGCGAACCCCTGGGTGTGCTCACGGAGAAGGACGGCCGGCTGATCCACGACATCGTGCCGGTGGCCGGCGGCGAGCGGACCCAGACCAACCAGAGCTCGGCGGTCTTCCTGAACTTCCACAGCGACATCACCTACGACCCGACGGGCCGGTACGACGTCGCCAATCCGGACTTCCTGGTGCTCAACTGCCTGCGCGGTGACCCTCTCGGTGCCGCGGTCACCTATTACGCCGACGCCCGCGACATCTGCGGCCGGCTGCCGGACGACGAGCTGCGCCTGCTGCGCAGTCCGCTGTTCCGGCTCAACGCGCCGGGCAGCTACACCCGCAGCGCCGCGGGCGGTGCGGAGGTGCTGTCCGATCCGGTCCCGATCATCAGCGGTGCCGAGGACTTCCCGGAGATCACCGTGTCGGCCAACGGTGTTCGCGCGCTGAGCGAGGCGGCGGCGGCCGCCTTCGAGCGGCTCCAGGAGACGTGCCGCGAGGTGGCGCACCCGGTGCGGCTGGAGCCGGGGCAAGCGCTTCTGGTCAACAACCGCAAGGGCGTGCACGCGAGGTCGCGGTTCGGCGCGCGCCACGACGGGCGGGACCGATGGCTGCAGCGCACGTATGTGCGGCGCAGCCTGTGGGACATCCGGTACCGGGTGACGCCACAGAACCGGCGCGTCCACTTCTGACCCGGACCCTGTTCCGGCCGCCGGCCGGGGGGGTGCCCGGAACCGGGCCCGGACGGCTGTGACGGCCCGCCGAAGTGAACGGCGGGCCGTCACCGAGCCTCGAGTCAACGGCAGCGCCGCGGCCAGTGGAGAGTGCCGCATGTGGCTCCGACTGCCTCGGGCCGTCCGGCCATTGGCATATTCCCCGACATCAATACTCCTTTGGCCTGTACCACTGGGTCAGTACTGATCACGCTCGGCGGTGGTCGATCCCTCACCCGGCATCGGGGAGTCCCACTTGTCGTCCGCGAGAATGACCCCGGATAACGAGTTGCCTTCGGGAACGGACGTGGTCACCCCTGCCATGGAATGGATCACCGCGAGCGCCAGCACGGTCACCGAGATTCCATGAGCCAGGAAACGGTGTGCCTTCGCCATCGTGTATTTCCCTCTCGTTGTTCATCCGATGCGCGCCCTCTCCGGCCGCAAGAACAAGGTGGCACTAGTGAAGATCGAGTTCGAGTGGCATGGAGTGTCCTATGATGGAGCGGCAGCAAGTGGATAGCGACAAATCGGGCAATTAGCTGGGGTTGGTGACCTATGGGGGAGCATCAACTGCTGGGTGGCGTCGCGGCCGAGGTCTACGAATACGCATTGCGTAACGGAACGTTCAAGGACGAGGAGATCGCAGGTCGCCTGGGTGTCGAAGTCCAGGTGATCAGTGAGGCCCGCGAGGCACTGCAGGATCTCCGGCTGCTCGCCGTATCGGCGAACGGCCGTGTCGTGGCCGCTCTCGATCCGGACATCGCCGAAGCCGAACTGGTCACGCCGCTCGAGCTGTCCATCGCCCAGCGTCGCCGCGAGATCGCCGGCATACACCAGGAGTTGCGGGTCCTCTCGGAGGTGTACCGCTCCCGGGCCCGGTCCACGTCCGACGATGTGCCGATCCGGGTCCTCGACGACTTCGAGGACGTCCGGCGCGAGATCGACCTCGCCCGCCGGCGCTGCACGGAGGAGCGCATCAGCCTCCAGCCCGGCGGCGGCCGCAGCGCCGAACTGCTGGAGCAGGACCTCCTGCAGACGCTCGAGATGAGAAAACGCGGTATCCGCATCCGCACGCTCTATCAGAACACCGCCCGCGCGAGCCTCGCCACGCGTACCTATGTGCGCCAGATCTGCGCACAGGGCGCGGAGGTACGGACCGCGGAGGAACTGTCGGAGCGGCTCATCATCTACGACCGCACGTTCGCCTTCATTCCGAAGGAACGCACCGGCAAGGAGCCGCCGGGCGCCGCCCTCGTCACCGATCCCACGGTCGTGGCCTATCTCTGCCGGTCCTTCGAGTCCATCTGGCAGGCGAGCCAGCCGTTCGAAATGGGCAGGACCGCCGAATACCAGCAGATCACCGAGGATCTGCGGGTTTCGATCACCCGGCTCATGGCGAAAGGCCTCAAGGACGAGGGCATCGCGCGCCGGCTCGGCATGGCGACCCGCACCTGCCGTCGCCACATCTCCGCCATCATGGAGGAAGTCGGCGCCACCAGCCGCTTCCAGGCCGGACTTCTCCTCGCTCAGCAGGGCCTGATCCCCGATACGAGCGCCGTGCCGGCGAATCCGGACAGTGCTGAAGTGGCAGATTCCTGACGGTCATTGTCCTCGATCGGACAGGCCGATGTTCTGGTGTCCCCATTCCCCGGCTGATTTCCTGGTTCATGCGCCACGAGTTCGGCGACAACCGGACCACGGAGGGGACATGGACATTCGGCAGTTGGCGACATTTCACAAGGTGGCGACGCTGCTCAGTTTCACCCGCGCGGCGGCGGAACTGAAGTACGCGCAATCCAGTGTCACCGCGCATATCAAGGCCCTTGAGGAATCGCTCGAGGTGAATCTCTTCGACCGTCTCGGCGGCCGGGTCGAACTCACGGAGGCCGGGCGACGGCTTCTCCCGTACGCCGAGCAGATGCTCGCCCTGGCGGGAGAGGCACGCGGTGCCGCGCTGGGTTCGGAGGACCCGGCGGGAGTGCTCACCGTCGGTTCCATGGAGAGCATCACCTCCTACCGGATGCCGCCGCTCCTGGAGTTCTTCCACCACCGCCACCCGGCGCTGCAGATCGTGCTGCGCCCGAGCCTGTGCGCCGAGACCTGCCACGCCTTGCGCCAGGGCATGTTCGACCTGGGCTTCCTGATGGAGGCGGAGACCCGGCACCCCGGCGTGCAGACGGAAGTGCTCGGTTCCGAGCCGCTCACGGTCGTCGCGGCCCCGGGCCACCCCCTCACCCGCGCCGAGAAGGTGACGACGGACGATCTGCGCGCCACCCAGGTCATCTCCGCGGAAGCGGGCTGCGCCTACAGGGAGTTGTTCGAGGCGGAACTCAACGACGGCACCGGAGAATCCCTGCCCTTCCTGGAGTTCGGCACCATAGAGTCCATCAAGCGCGGTGTCGCCGCCGGCCTCGGCATCAGCCTGCTGCCCAGCGTCACCGTGGCCGACAGCCTGGAGAGCGGCACCCTCGTACCCCTGCCCTGGACCATCCCGTTCGAGGTCCACACACAGATCGCCTGGCGGCGCGGGAAGACCCTCTCGCGCGAGATGCGGGTGTTCATCGACCAGACGATCAAGTTCCTCTCGGAGGAGTACGCGCGCCGGCCCTGACGGGACGAGGGCCGACGCGAACGAACCCCTAACGCAGCGTCGCCGTGAAGCTGCTGCCGTAGGCGTGGTGCGTCGTGACGTCGAGGCGGGTGCCGCCCGGGACATGCGTCGTGCGGACGCCGTCGTCCGCGGACACGGGGCTCAGGGCGCGGCCGTGGAGGGTGACCGTGACCGTGCGGCGTTCCGTGGTCGGGTCGGACACCGCGAGCGAGCAGGTGCCGTCGGCGGACCGATGGAGGATCACCGACGCCGGGCCGTCGACGGAGAGGCGCTCGACGTGGTGGGTACCCGGGGTGAAGGTGTTGACGGCCAGGAGGCCCAGCCCGGTGTGTTTGACCGCCTGGGCGCGGACGGTGTTGGCGAGCACGGAGAGCGGCCCGCCGGCGTAGGAGGCCAACCGGCGCTCGGAGGCGTGCGGGACGATCGCGTGGGCCATGGCGGTGGGCGCGGCACCGGCGGGCCGGTCGTAGGAGACCGTGAAGACCTGCTTGGTCACGGCGGTGTCCGGGTTGGACAGACGGACGCGACGCAGGCCGCGGGTGACGGTGTCGAGCGCGACGTTCGGCCGGGGACCCGACAGGAAGACGTATCCCACCGCGGTCCGCTGCCCTGGATCGGCGTACCGCAGCCAGGCGAGCGGAGCGGTGCCGGCACCCTGCCACGGAGTCCCGTCGTGGAGTTCACCGGTGAGGGCGACCGGGGCGTCGGGGGGAGCGACGCGGGTGTCGACGGTGGTGGTCACCGCGCGTCCCGCGTGGCCCGTGACACCGGCCGCGAGGACGACGATCTCGTCATCGAGCATGAACCAGGATCTGGTGCCACGGGCGCCCTGGTAGGCGACGAAGTCGTCGGGCAGTTCGCCCGCCTCCTTCGCGGCGTACGCGACGTCGTCGGACAGGACGAGCGCGGTGGCGCCGTACGCGCCGAGGCGGGTGCCGCCGGAGTGCGGGTGGCTGCCGCGCGGGAAGTAGACGTACGTGTTCTGGGACTCGGAGGACGAGGTGAAACCGCGCTCGGGCTTGTCGTACCAGAGCGTTCCGTACAGCTCCGGCACGGTACGCCGGTCCTCCACGGGCGCGGTGACGCCCGCCAGACGGTACGGGGAGACGGTGGTGAAGTAGTCGATCCCGAACGCCTGCCGCTGGTCCTGGCCGGAGAGATAGAGGTAGTGGGCCCCGTCGCCCTGGAACCAGGGCATCAGGTTCTCGCCGCTCATGTACTCGTACTTGCTGATGCGGTCCGAGCTGCGGGCCAGGGCGAAGGCGTAGCCGGGGCGCCGGTGGACGGTTCTGTCCATGGCGTTGAACGCGGTGTGGGAGGCGGCGGGCACCAGGTCCTCGGGCGGAGCCGGGGACTTCAGAATGTCGGCGTAGCGGGCGATGCTGACGGGGGAGACGAAGGAGGCCGGGTCCAGGTTCGTCCTGGACGTCTGCCGGACGTACTTGACGTAGCCCTCGAGCGCCTCGGCGTCGCCCCCGGTGCTGTATCCGGAGAGGTCGACGACGGCCTCCACGACGGCGGCGACGTCCGCGTAGCCCGTGCCGGTGCGTGACACGGCGCGGCCCTTGACGATCTCCATCATCCAGCCTTCGAAGATCACCGGGGCGAAGCCTTCCGCGACCCAGCCCTGCACGACGCCGACCAGGTCCTCGGAGGGCACGTAGGCCGTCCCGTCGAGGATCTTGATGCTCTGGACGATCCGGGTGAGCAGGCCCTTGCCGTAGGAGCCGGTGTAGGCGACGGACGCGTGCTGGACGAAGGAGCCGTCCGCGTAGAAGCCGTCGGTCACGCCGTGCCGCAGGTCGTACGGGTCGATCCGGGCGAAGACGGTGAGCTGGTCGGCGACGGCCTTGCTGACGCGGGCGTCGTCCCCGAGGACCGCTCCCTGGAGGATCCGGTTGGTCGTGATGTCGGCGAGGTTGGCCCCCGTGTGGAAACGCGAGTCGAGGTCGACGTCACCGTCCCTGCCGTTGCGCAGGTAGGCGTCCATGGAGGCGATGTAGGTCGCGGCGAGGTCCGGCCGGTACGCCGCGAGCTCGTCCCCGAGGAGGACGAGGGTCTTGGTCGCGTAGGCGGGGATGCCGATCTCCCAGTTGAACCAGTTGCCGTAGTAGCCCTTCGACTGGTCGCCGTAGTACTCGTCGTGGAGTCGGACCAGGCCGTCGGCGACCCTGCGCCGGACCGCCCTGTCGTCGAACAGGCCGGAGGCGCCCGGGGTCCGGGTGGCCAGGGCGATCTCATAGAGGTACTGGAACGTCCTGCTCAGGTTGGGATCGCTGGTCCCGAGCGGGACTCCCGCGAAGAGCTCGCCCGGTCCGGCGTCGTCCATCGCGGCGAGCCGCGACCGCGCCGCGGAGGTGATGGCCGCGAGCTTCGTGGCGACCTCGGGCCGGGCGTTGGCCTCTGCCGTGCCGGCGAAGACCACCACCGTGTTGCGGAGCAGCGTCTCGTGGTCGGCTGCCTGCCCGGAGGCGGAGGAGCGGACTGTGGGCGCGGCTCGGGCGCGCAGGGGCTGTGCCACGGCAAGCAGCGTTGCCGCCGGGATCACGGACAGCACGGAACGACGCGAGAACTCCACCTGAACGCTCCAAGGTTCGGCCGGAAAGCGCTTGCCAGACGACGAAACAACGCTGTCCCACCGCTGTCAACGGGCGGGACGGAGGTACCGGGCCCCGTTGTCAGTGGGGTGGGCTAACGTCGGCCGGATGACGATCCCGGCCGACAACCACCATGTGATCCAGGTGCGCGGCGCGCGCGAGAACAACCTGGCCGACATTTCGCTCGACATCCCCAAGCGGCGCCTCACCGTCTTCACCGGCGTGTCCGGCTCGGGGAAGTCGTCCCTGGTCTTCGGGACGATCGCCGCCGAGTCCCAGCGGCTCATCAACGAGACGTACACCGCCTTCATCCAGTCGTTCATGCCGAGCCTCGGCCGTCCCGACGTGGACGCGCTGCACAACCTGAGCGCCGCGATCGTGGTCGACCAGGAGCGGATGGGGGCCAACTCCCGCTCCACCGTGGGCACGGCGACCGACGCGTACACCATGCTGCGGATCGTCTTCTCTCGCCTCGGCACGCCGCACATCGGCACGTCCGGAGCCTTCAGTTTCAATCTTCCGGAAGGCATGTGCCCGCGCTGCGAAGGCGTCGGCCAGGTGTCGGACATCGACATCGACCAGCTGGTCGACCGCGACAAGTCGCTGAACGAGGGCGCGATCACCGTGCCGAACTTCGCGGTGGACTCGTGGTACTGGCAGATCATGGCCAACTCCGGCTTCTACGACCCGGACAAGAAGCTCAAGGACTTCACCGAGCAGGAGTGGGCGGACTTCCTCCACAAGCCGCAGGTCAAGGTGAAGGTCGGCAGCAACAACTTCACGTACGAGGGCCTGCTGCTGAAGGTCCAGCGGACGATGCTGACCAAGGACCGCGACGCCATGCAGTCCCACATCCGGGCCTTCGTCGACCGGGCCGTGGTCTTCCGCGAGTGTCCCGACTGCGGAGGCACGCGACTGACGGCCGCCGCACTCTCCTCGAAGATCGAGGGGGTGAACATCGCGGAGTGCTCCGCGATGCAGATCAGCGACCTCGCGAAGTTCGTACGCCGGATCGACGATCCGGGTGTGGCCCCGCTGCTCGCCGGTCTGCGGGACCTGCTCGACTCGCTGGTGGAGATCGGCCTCGGCTATCTCAGCCTGGACCGGCCCGCCGGCACGCTGTCCGGTGGTGAGGCGCAGCGCGTGAAGATGGTGCGGCACCTCGGTTCCAGCCTCACCGACGTGACCTACGTCTTCGACGAGCCGACCGTCGGTCTCCATCCCCACGACATCCGGCGGATGAACGACCTGCTGCTGCGGCTGCGCGACAAGGGGAACACGGTGCTCGTCGTCGAGCACAAGCCCGAGGTGATCGAGATGGCCGACCATGTCGTCGACCTGGGTCCTGGCGCCGGCACGGAAGGCGGACAGATCTGCTTCAGCGGCGATGTGCCCGGACTGCGTGCCTCCGGGACGCTGACCGGGCGGCACCTGGAGCACCGGGCCGGCCTGCGGGAGAAGGTGCGCGAGCCTCGCGGACAGCTCTCCGTCAAGGGCGCCGGCCTGCACAACCTGCGGGACGTGAGCGTGGACATACCGCTCGGCGTCCTGACCGTGGTCACCGGCGTCGCCGGATCGGGCAAGAGCTCGCTGATCCACGGCAGTCTGCCCGCCCGTGAGGGCGTGGTGGTCGCCGACCAGTCGCCCATCCGCGGTTCTCGCCGCTCGAACCCGGCGACGTACACCGGTCTGCTGAACCCGATCCGTACGGCCTTCGCCAAGGCCAACGGCGTCAAGGCGGCTCTGTTCAGCGCGAATTCGGAGGGCGCCTGCCCCAAGTGCAACGGCCTCGGGCTGGTCTACACCGACCTCGCCATGATGGCCGGCGTGGCATCGGTGTGCGAGGAGTGCGAGGGCAAGAGGTTCACACCCGAGGTGCTCACGTACACCCTGCGCGGCAAGAACATCAGCGAGGTGCTGGGGATGTCGGTGGCCGAGGCCCACGACTTCTTCACCTCGGGTCAGGCACGCACCATCCTTGGACGGCTGCGGGACGTCGGGCTCGGCTATCTCCGGCTCGGACAGCCGCTCAACACCCTCTCCGGCGGGGAGCGTCAGCGCATCAAGCTGGCCATCCACATGGCGGAGAAGGCGGCGACGTACGTACTGGACGAGCCGACCACCGGTTTGCACATGGCCGACGTGGACCAGTTGCTGGCGCTGCTCGACCGCTTGGTGGACGCCGGCAACAGCGTGATCGTCATCGAGCACCACCAGGCGGTGATGGCCCACGCGGACTGGCTCATCGACCTCGGCCCCGGTGCCGGACACGACGGCGGCCGCATCGTCTTCGAGGGGACGCCCAAGGACCTGGTCGCCCACGGGGACACCCTCACCGCGCACCATCTGCGGGAGTACGTGGGGGCCTGACCGCCGCACGGGAACGGGTTCTGGAACGGTTGAAACATTACGGGGACGCTGCCGCGTCAATGAGGTGAAGGGGTCGCCGGCGCACGACGGGGGAGAGTGAGCAGGGGATGAGAGCGTCCCGCACGGAGGAGTACAGAGAGTTCGCGGCGAACCGCGCCGCGCACCTCTACCGCTCCGCCTGCCTCCTGACCAGCGGGGACACACACCTCGCAGAGGATCTGGTGCAGGAGACGCTCGGCCGGATGTACGTGCTGTGGGGGCGCGTCTCCCGGATCGAGAATCCGGCGGGATACGCACAGACCGTTCTCGTCCGCTCGTTCCTCACTCACAGGCGCCGGCGCTCCGCTTCGGAGCGCCCTGTCGGCGAGCTGCCCGACTCCGCCCTGCTCTCCGGTGACGATCCCGAGCTGCGCCTCGCACTCCTCGGTGCGCTCGGCCGGCTCTCGCCGAAGGACCGGGCGGTGGTGGTGCTGCGGTACTGGGAGGACCGCAGCATCGAGGAGACCGCCGACGCGATGAACGTCAGCTCCGCCGCGGTGCGCACCAGAGCGGTGCGGGCGCTCGCCAAGCTCCGCGAGCAACTCGGCGGCAGCCTGGTCGAGTTCGCCGCCCGCTGAGGCGCGGCACCCGACGGCGTGTTCTTCCTGCGGGCCGCCCCGCGGGCTCCACCACTTCATTTCCATGTCACGCGACCAGAGAGTGTGGTTCCCCATGCCTTTCGAGGACGAACTCGGTGATGCGATCCGCCGTACCGGTGACACCTTCCGGCCCTCCGACCGGCCGGGTCTGGTGGACGGCGGCCTCACCCGCGGCCGCCGGCGGCTGGCCCGCCGCCGCGCCGCCGCCGTGACCGGCAGTGTTCTGGCACTCGCCGTGGTCGGCGTCGCCGGCGGCTACACGACCGGTGCGCTCGGCTCCGGCGGCGGTCAGGCATCGGCCGCGGCACCCGCCACGCCCACCGCCGTCGCGGGGCAGGCCACGCCCGGCGCTCCGAGCTCGTCCACGACGGGCGGGGTCACCAAGGAGAAGATGATCGAGGCATTCAAGGCCCTCCTGCCCGAGGGGAAGACCACCAGCGAGGACGGCCAGGGCATCACAGAGGGCCCCAAGGGCAGGAAGACCGGCCCGTACGCCTCCGTCGTCTTCGACGACGGACAAGGAGCGGCGGCGATCAGCCTCGGCGTGAGCACCGTCGACCCGGCCGGACAGAGCGCGGATCAGGCCGTCACCTGCCCGTCCAAGGCGCTGGTGCAGCACGACACATGCAAGGCCGAGACGCTCCCCGACGGCTCGCGCTTCATGCTGTTCCAGGGCTACGAGTATCCCGACCGGCGCGTGGACACCCGGCTGTGGCGGGCCGTCCTGGTCACGCCCAACGGTGTGCAGGTCGATGCCGGCGAGTGGAACGCGCCCGCCGAGAAGGGCGCGCCGGTCAGCCGGCCGGCACCGCCGCTGACGGGCCCGCAGCTGAAGGCGCTCGTCACGGACGACGTGTGGCGGTCGATCGGCGCGCAGCTGGGCGAGCCCCACAAGGAGACCCCGCTGCCCGGCTCCACCGGCACGTCGGTGGACAAGATCCTCACCTCGCTGCTGCCCAAGGGACTGAAGGTCCACGACAAGCAGGGCGACCCCGGTTACGGATTCGTCGTCGCCGACGACGGCAAGGGCGCCGGCTTCATCCAGGTCAACGCACAGACGGGCATGCAGGACCTCGCGACGGAGCTCTTCACCGGCGATGTCACGACCCTGCCGGACGGCACCAAGGTCATGGTGAGGAAGGAGAACGACCCTGACCAGAAGGGCGGCGAGGGCGCTGTCGCCTGGACGGTCGACACCCTGCGTCCCGACGGCTTCCGGGTCGTGATGATGGCCTTCAACGCCCCGGGGCAGGGCCAGGACGCCAGCCGCGCAGAGCCGGTCCTGACCATCGAGCAGATGAAGACCATCGTCCTCGACGAGAAGTGGCGCACGGCGGCCGGATGAGCCAGGGGGGGACCCCGGTCCCCGGCGGCCGGGGACCGCAGGGGGCCGGCCCCCGAGCAGCCTGCCGCCACGACGCCGGTCCCCGCGGCGAGGCCGCCGTGGCTCCGGACGACCGGCACCGGGCCTCCACGGCGCCGGTGCCCGGCCGGAGGGGCCTCCATGGCATCGGGCTCCGGCACCGGGCCTCCACTGTGCCGACCCGCAGCCGGGTCTCCACGGCCCTGGTCCCCCGCAGTCGGCCTCCACTGTGCCGAGTGCCAGAGCCGGGCCTTCCCGGTCCCGGTCCTGGTCCGGCAGCCTGGTCTCCACCGCGTCGGGCGCCAGAGCCGGGCCTCCAGGTGCCGATCACCCGCAGCGCGGGCGGGCACGGCACGGGCGCCGGACGACCGGTACCGGGCCTCCAAGGCGCCGGCCCGGAGCCGGGCCTGCGCACGTCACTTCGCGTCGGAGTAGCGCTCCACCACCGCGATCGTGAACGGGAACCGCACCGGCGTCTCACCGAAGGCGATCCGCCCGGCCAGCTCACCGGCCGAGCGGATCGCCTCCGCCACGTCGCGGGCCTCGTCCGCCGGGCAGTGCACGATCACCTCGTCGTGCTGGAAGAACACCAGCTCCGCCCGCGTCCCCGCGGTCGCCTGCCGCAGCGCCGCCAGCATCAGCAGCGCCCAGTCGGCGGCGCTGCCCTGCACCACGAAGTTCCGCGTGAAACGTCCCCGTGCCCTGGCGTTGGTCGACGCGTAGCCGGGCGTGAACTCGCCGTCGGAGGGGGCGGCTTCGACCGGCTCCTGGGGAATGCCCGCCTCGTCGTCGTCGCCCGCGCCGGCCGCCCGGGGACTGGTGCGCCCGAGCCACGTCCGTACCAGCCGGCCCTCCTCGCCCGCCTTCGCCGCGTCGTCCACATAGGCCACCGCCCTCGGGAACCTGCGCCGGAGCGCCGCCAGGTTCTTCAGGCCGTCACCCGACGTCTGACCGTAGATCGCGCCGAGCAGCGCGATCTTGGCGTGGTCGCGGTCACCGGAGAACGCCCGGTCGGACAGCGCCGCGTAGAGGTCGCCGTCGTGCCCCGCGACCTCCATCAGCCCGTGGTCCCGCGAGATCGCGGCGAGCACCCGCGGCTCCATCTGGTCGGCGTCGGCGACCACGAGACGCCAGCCGTCGTCCGCGACGACGGCCCGCCGGATCACCTTCGGTATCTGAAGTGCCCCGCCACCGTTGGTCGTCCAGCGGCCGGAGACGCTGCCGCCGGGCAGGTACCCGGGCCGGAAACGGCCGTCCCGCACCCAGTCCTGGAGCCAGCTCCAGCCGTGTGCGGTCCAGATGCGGTACAGCTTCTTGTACTCGATCAACGGCTTCACGGCCGGATGGTCGATCTCCTCCAGCTCCCATCGCCGGGTCGAGCGCACCTTGATCCCCGCCTGTGCGAACGCCCGCACCACATCCGCCGGCAGGTCCGGCCGCACGCGCCGGCCGAAGGCGGCCGACACCTCGTCCGCGAGCTCGGCCAGACGTCTCGGCTCGCCACCGCCCGCGTACCGCTCGCCGAGCAGTTCGTGCAGCACTGCCCGGTGCACATCCGCCCGCCACGGAAGCCCCGCGCGGTTCATCTCGGCGGCCACCAGCATGCCCGCGGACTCCGCGGCCGTGAGCAGCCGCATCCGGCCGGGGTGCTCGGCGGCCGAATGCCTTCGCTGCTGGTCGGCGTAGACCTCGAGCAGCGCCTCCAGGGGCACGGCGACGGGCTGCGGCTCGAACAGTGAGGACTGGGAACCGGGCTCGGCAGCGCGGGCGGGCGGATCGGGCGGCACGGGAGCGTTGCGCAGCCGCGCCCAGGCGGCGGCCGCCGAGCGGGGGTCGCCGAGCCGTCCCTCGTGGCCGAGCAGCAGCAGCTCGGCGTCCTCGATGTCGTAGCACCTCTCGACCCGGACACCGGCGGCCAGCAGCCGCGGATAGATCCCGGCGGTCGACCGCCACACCCACCGGTCCACCCCGGGACGGGAACGGACTGCCTCGACCAGGTCGGGCTCCTCCACCACGGGCCCTGCGGGCAGGCCGTCGGGAAGGAGGGGGACGAGCCTGGCCCCGTCCCCCTCCGTCGCTGCCAGAGCCCATCGTTCGCCCATGGGTTCGAGTGTGGCAGCCGGGTACGACAACGGCCGGTCGACGGGCCGGGCGCCACCGTGCCAGGTGCGTGCGGGACGGGACGTGCTTGTGCGCCGCGGGGCTCAGTCCGTAAGGGCGCGGACGACGCGAGCGGGGTTGCCGACGGCGAGCACCCCGGCCGGCAGGTCCTTGGTGACCACGGAACCCGCACCGACGACGGTGTTCTCCCCGATGGTGACGCCGGGGCAGACGATCACGCCGCCGCCGAGCCACACGTTGTCACTGATCACGATCGGGACCGCCTTCTCCCAGCCCGCTCGGCGTCGGTCCGTGTCCATTTCATGGGTCGGAGTGAGGAGTTGGACGTTCGGTCCGATCTGCACGTCGGCGCCGACGGTGATGGGCGCCGCGTCGAGGAAGACGGCGTTGAAGTTGATGAAGGTACGGTCCCCGATGCTGATGTAGCGTCCGTAGTCGCAGTGGAACGGCGGCCGGATGCGTACGTCCTTGCCCAGCGCGCCGAGGAGTTCGCGGAGTATCGCCGTCCGCTCGTCGGGCAAGGCGCCGCCGTTCCCGTTGTAGGCGGCGCAGAGTTCTGCACGGCGCCGGGTGTCCGCGGCCAACTCCTCGTCGTCCGGGAGATACCACTCGCCGGCCAGCATCCGGTCCTTGTTCTCGCCCATTGATCGAATCCTTCCTCGACACCGGCTCTCCGTAGGATCGATCCTGCTACGCCGCCGACAGCGGCGGCGGGTTCACGGACAGACAGGGTGGGGATCCTTCGGTGCTGAGTGTGATGCGGGGGCGTGTGCGCGGTGCGGCTCTCGGGGCGGTGGCGGCGGTACTGGTGACGGGGGTGGCGAGCGGCTGCTCGTCGAAGGCAGGCTCCGACGAGAAGGCGGGCGGTCCGGCGGGCCGGCAGGACACGAAGAAAGAAGAGAGCAACACAAAGGACAAGGCGGCCGACGGGCCGGCAGCGGCCGGTTCGGTCGGCGCCCCCGGCTCCGCCTGCCCCATGCCCGTCACGTTCTCGCTCGCCGCGGACTGGAAGCCCGAGCGCGTCGAGAGCGACAAGGACAGCGAGTTCGCCGCGATCCTTGAGCAGGGCCCGGTCACGCTCGTGTGCGAGATCGATGCCAAGCCCGCCGGGCACATCGGCTTCATCCGGGTGTGGGTCGGTGCCGGATCCGGGGACGACACGCGCAAGGCGCTCCAGGCGTTCGTCGCCGAAGGGGCGAAGGAGCGGACGGACGAGGTGTACAAGGAGACCGAGGCGGGGAAGTTCGCCGCCACAGAGGTCACGTACATCAACAAGAACGAGTTCCTCGACGACCCGAAGAAGGAACGTGCCTTCGTCGTGGCCACGCCGCAGGGCCTCGTGGTCGTGGACCTCGGCGGATTCGACTCGCAGGAACACGAGCAGATGCTCCCCGCGTACGAACTCGCGAAGCGGACGCTGCGCGCTTCCTGACCACCACCGGGCCCCGGGAACGGACCGCGGGCCGGGTGCCGGACTTCCGGCGCCCTGCCCCCGGGAGTCCCGCAGCCCCCGGGAGTCCCACCCGTCCGTCACCGGCCCGCGTGCCTCACCCGCCGCGTCCCTCACCTGGTCCGGGGACAGCTGACCAGCGCCGCGAGGACCGCCACCGCCGCGCATACCCCGAGTGCCGCTCCGGCCGTCCCCCATGGCACCACGACGGTCACGGGCGCCGACAGCGCGGCCAGCGCCGCCCCCAGCCCACCCAGGTTCACCGCGGTGATCGCGGCCCCCAGCACGGCCCCCACGGCGACGCCGAGCAGTGCCTCGCCCGTGACCACCCGCAGCACCTGTGCCCGGGTCGCCCCCGCGAGGCGCAGCGAAGCGAGTTCCCCGGCGCGTGCCGAGGTGGCCATCAGCAGCGTTCCGGCGAGGGCGATCGCTGTGTAGACAAGGGCGATCCCGAGGACCACGAGCATTCCGAGTCGGGTCTGCGGGCTGGTACGGGGATGCGTCGCGGCGGCCCACTCGTCCACTTCGCGGACCGTTCCGCCGAAGGAGCGCCGCAGCTCGGTGGCGAGGGCGTCGAGAGCGGCCGGGGAGGCGCCCGCGCCGGCCCGTACGTCGATCCTGTCGACCGGTGCGGTGGGCGCGTTGGCGGCCGTGACGAAGGCGCCGTCCCCACCGGTTCCGACCGCCAGGACGGCGGCGATGCGGAGCCTGGCCCGGCGGCCGTCGCCCAGCCACGCGTCGATGGTCCGGCCCACCTCGTGCTGTCTCCATTCCTCGGTGACCACGATGGAACGGTCGTCCAGGTCGCGCAGGTCGCCCGCGGTGACCGGCAGCCGCGCCAGCTTCGCGAACGCCGCGGGGTCGGTCACCGCACGTGCCTCGAACCCGACGAGTGCGGTGCCCTCCTCCCGTACGTACACGGCGGTGGACGCTGACGGTGAGACCGTCGCGGTCTTCGTCACCGGTGTGGCGGCGGGGCGTTCCGGCACCCGCAACCGCTCGCCGATCACGACGAGGTGGGCCGCTGTCCGTTCCCGGGCGTCCGCCGCCCGCGCCGCCGTCACCGACTCGGCGGTCCCGGTCATCGAGCCGGCGAGTGCCACGGTCACGAGCACGGGCGCGGCTACGGCGGCCGTGCGGCGCACGGACGCGGCGGTGTTCTCCCGTACGAGCCTCCCCACCGCGCCCGGCAGGGGCAGCAGCCTGGCGGTGCGCCGCACGAGCAGCGGAGCCAGGAACGCGACGGCGGTGATCAGGATCATCGGCCGTGTCAGGTACGTCTTGCGTTTCAGCAGGTCGGCCGGGTCCGTGGCGAGCCCCCAGGCCAGAAGCGCCACGCCGGCCACCGCGAGGGCGATGCCGGCGAGCAGCCTGCCGCGCGGCAGCACGCCCGTGTCCACGTCCGCCTCGCGCAGCGCCTCCGCGGGACCGATGCGCCCTGCCCGGCGCGAGGCCGCCCACACTCCGGTGAGGGCGACCAGCAGCCCCGTCCAGAACGCCAGGTGGAAGGGCCAGTTCACATCCTCGCGGATCGCGAACCACTCGGGTGCCACCTGCCCTTCGACGAGGGCCCGGGCCAGCCGCGGCGCTCCCCACGCGCCGAGCGCGCAGCCCGCGGCGGAGGCGAGCACGCCGACGAGCAGCGATTCGGTGAGCAGCAGCCGGCGGATCTGGCCGGGTGTCGCCCCCGCCGTCCGCAGCAGCCCGAACTCACGCCGCCGCAGGGCCACCGCGAAGGCGAACGTCGAAGCGACCACGAAGACGGAGACGAACGCGGACACGCCGCCGGCCGTGCCGAGCAGCGAGTTCACCGAGACGAGAGCCTGGGCGTCGCGCTCGGTCCCGGGATCCGCCCGCCGCCGTTCGTCCCCGGTGAGGACCTGCGCCCGGTGGCCCACCACTTCTTCGACCCTGTCGGCGGGGGCGTCGACGCCGACCGCGTCCGGGCCGCCCTCGCGGGTCACCCGGCCGAGCCCGGTCAGTTCCCGCACCAGTCCGCTGTCCACAGGGTGTGGATGGGCGAGCGGCTTCGACACCTCCTCGGTCCCCGGCCCCCGGCGGACCTCCACGGTGAGCCGGTCCTGCCCCATGACGACCACCGGCGAGGAGGCGAACCGCTCCGGCGGGCGCTGCGGCGCCTCGAAGGTGGAGGCCAGGCCGAGGCCCATCGTCGCGATCAGTCCGACGCCCAGCGCCAGTGCGACGAAACCGGCGGCGAACGTGGCCCAGCGTGCCCGCAGCGCGGCACAGGCGACGGTCAGCACGGGACCGCCTCCAGCCCCGCGAGACGGGCCGCGACCTGCTCGGCGGTGGGCGAGGTGAGCTCTCCGCCGACCCGCCCGTCGACCAGGAGGACGACCCGGTCGGCGAACGACGCGGCCACCGGATCATGGGTGACCATCACGATCGTCTGCCCTTCGCGGTCCACCAGCCCCCGCAGGAGCCCGAGCACCTCCTTGCTGGTGACGGTGTCGAGCGCACCGGTCGGTTCGTCCGCGAACAGCACGGCCGGCCGGGTGATCAGCGCGCGGGCGAGAGCGACCCGCTGCTGCTGCCCGCCCGACATCCGGCCCGGCCGGTGCCCCGCCCTGCCCTCGAGGCCCACCTCGGCGAGCGCCCCGCGCACGTCGGCGCGCGACGGCCGCCGTCCGGCCAGCCGCAGCGGCAGGGCGACGTTCTGGGCCGCGGTCAGCGACGGGATCAGGTTGTAGGCCTGGAAGACGAAGCCGATCCGGTCGCGCCGCAGCAGCGTCAGCCGCCGCTCGCTCAGCCCTTCGAGCCTGACGCCGTCGATCTCCACGGTCCCCGAGGTGGGCCGGTCGAGCCCGGCGGCGCACTGCAGCAGGGTGGACTTGCCGGACCCGGAGGGCCCCATGACGGCGGTGAAAGACCCTCGCGGGATTTCCAGGTCGACACCGTCGAGTGCGGTGACGTCACGGTGGACGCGGCGGAGGCCGGTGAGCCGTACGGCTGTTGTGGTCATGCCGTCAGGCTTCCGTCTCCCGGCGCCGTGATCACGACCACTGGTGGGTGTTCCCGGGGTATGGCCTGCCCTACCCGGGGAGCACCCCGCGGGACCGGCCGCGCCGTCCGTGGGACCATCCGAAGTATGAGTACGGTCGAAAAGGCGCTGGCGGCGGCGGTGTACGGGGAGGGCGACGAGGCGCTCGACACCGGTGCGTCCCTGCTCGCCGCCGATCCCTCCGCCGACGACGAGCTGCGCCTTCGCGGCGAGGAGTTCGTACGGCGGGCGTGGGAGCGGGGCTGGCAGCCGGCCGACGTCGTGCGCCTGGTCCGTCGGGACCTCGACGACACGCACGAACTGCTGGCGGCGGGGCTGATCACGGCGGAGACGAAGCGCTACGGCCCGCGGCTCGCACCCCGCTTCCGTTCCCAGCTCGACGAACTCGCCGGTCTGCAGCCGCCCAGGTCCGACCGTTTCTCGCACGCCACGGCCCTGCTGGAGCTGTACCGGCTGCTCGCCCGTCTCCCCGCGATCGAACCGGTCGGTCCCGTCCCGGGCCGGTCCCTGGCCTCGGTGCCGGCGTCACCGTACGAGCCGCGCATGCTCGGGCGGATCCGGGCGCTGCTGGCGAAGGCGGAGGCCACCGGCTACCCGGAGGAGGCGGAGGCGCTCACCGCCAAGGCGCAGGAGCTGATGGCCCGGCACAGCGTCGACGAGGCCCTGCTGGCCGCCCGTACGCACAGTCCGGACGCGCCGTCCGCGTGCCGGATCGGTGTGGACGCCCCGTACGAGACGGCGAAGGCGGTCCTGCTCGACGCGGTGGCCGCCGCGAACCGTTGCCGGGCGGTGTGGAACAGCACGTTCGCCTTCTCGACCGTCGTCGGCTTCGAGAGCGACCTCGAGGCGGTCGAGCTGCTCCACACCTCCCTGCTCGTCCAGGGCACGACGGCCCTCACCAAGGCGGAGTCCGCGCAGCGCGCGGGCGGCCGCCGGCGGACCAAGACCTTCCGCCAGTCGTTCTGGACGGCGTACGCGAGCCGCCTGGGCGAACATCTGACCGCGGTCGCCGACGAGGTGGTCACCGCCGACCTGCTGCCGGTCCTGGCATCGCGGGACGTGGCGGTGGCCTCGCACACGGACCGGATGTTCCCCGAGACGACGACCACCCGGGTGCGCGGCGCGACGGACCTCGACGGCTGGCAGGACGGCCGCGCCGCGGCGGACCGTGCGGAGCGGCGGGGCGCGGCGCCGTCGGCGGGACGCATCACGCGCCGACCCCACCACTAGCCACGCCCCGTCGACGGGACGCATCACGCGTCGGCCCCGCCACCACCCACGTTCCGCCGGGCAGTGCACTGCGCCCGCAGGTCGGGTGAAATGCCGGGAAAGGTCGTTACGCTCGGCCCATGAGCTGGCTCCGGGCGCTGAAGGAGACCGCCCTTTCCGGGCTGAAGGTCGAGCGGAAACGGCTGGAACCCCTCATCGCCGTCCGGGGCGCCGCCGGGCTGGCGCTCGTGGTCGGCGCGGCGCTCACGCTCTTCGGGCCCGCCGTCGCCGTGAGTTCCGCCTTCGGCGCGTTCCAGTCCGCCATCGCGACGTTCCAGCGCAGCTGGCGGCCCCGGCCGGTCCTCGCGCTGCTCTCAGGAGCGACGCTCGCCGTCTCCACCTTCCTCGGCTATCTCACCGGCACCCATATTGCCCTGTTCATGGCCCTGCTGGCGCTGTGGACCTTTCTCGGCGGCCTCCTGTGGGCGGTGGGACCGACCGCCGGGATCATGGCCTCTTCCAACATCGCCATCATGCTGGTGACCGTCACGCTGCCCACGTCGGTCGCCGCCGCCGCGGGCCACGCCGCCATGATCGCCGTCGGCGGGGTCGTACAGGCCCTGCTCGTCGTCCTGTTCCCCGTGCGCCGCTGGGGCGCGCAGCGCGACGCGCTCGCCGACGCGCTCGCGGCCGAGGCCGACTACGCGCGCCGGCTCCGCAAGGACCCGACCGCGCCCTTCGACCCGGCCCCGCTGATGCACGCCCGCAGTGCCGCTGCCGTCACCCCGCGGCAGGCCAGGCGCAGGCCGGCGGAGCTGCACGGCACCCGCGGCGTCGCCGAACGCATCAGGCCCGTGCTCGCCTCACTGGCCGACCCGGCCGTCGGCGTCCCCGTGGAGGGTCCGGCCCGCGACCGGGTGCGCGAACTCCTCCACGCCGCGGGGACGGTGCTCGACGCAGCCGCGCGTGCCGTACGCCACGGGGAGGCCGTCCTGGTGCCGCCGGCCGCGGCCGCCGCCCTGCGGACGCCCGACACCGGAGCCCTCCTCTCCGGGCCGCCCCGCCGGGCGGCCCTGCGGCTGACCGCACTGCTCGACGAGGTCGTCGGCACGGCACGTGGCGCGGGCGCCGCCGAGTCCGACCACCGCACACGGCACGGGCTGGTGCGGTTGGTCCCCGGCGCGCTGCGGGCGATGCGCGACGAGCTGCGGCCCGACTCGCCGGTGCTGCGGCACGCGGTCCGCTCGTCGGTGGTCGTGGCCGCCGGATATCTGCTGGGCACGGCGCTGCCGTTGGGCCACGGCTACTGGGCGCCCCTGACGGCGGTCATGGTCATGCGCCCCGACTTCTCGCAGACCTACGGCCGTTCCGTCGCCCGCTTCGCCGGCACCCTCGTCGGTGTGGGCGTGGCGACGGCGGTGGTGCAGACGGCCCGTCCCGGCACCTATGTCAGCGCGGGCATCGCCGTCCTGTGCGCCTTCGGCATGTACCTCGTCATGCGCACCGGGTACGCGGTGGCCAGCGTCTTCATCTCCGCCTACGTGGTCTTCCTGCTCGGCACCGGCGGCGAGGACTGGGCCCAGACGGTTCCCCAGCGGGTGCTGCTCACCTTCCTCGGCGGGCTGCTGGCGATGCTCGCCTACGCCCTCTACCCGGCCTGGGAGACCCCGCGCCTGCACCACCGGCTCGCCGACTGGCTGCTCGCACACGGCCGTTACGCCGCGGCCGTCCTCGACCGGTACGCCGATCCCGCCGACGGTCCGGACACCGCCGGGTCACCCGGATCGACGGACGTCCGGGGGGCGCTGCTCGACTCGCGGGACGCACGGATCGCCTGGCGGGACGCCCTGACCAAGGCCAAGCACGAGCCTGTGCGCTCCCGTGTGCTGTCACGGAGAACGGCGGAGGACGCGGGCCGGGCGCTCGCCCAGGCGGGCAGGGTCGTGATGCTCATCGAGGCGCACCTGCCCGAGCACGCCGGCGGTCAGGGCGCCGCGCCGGTGCCTGCCGCCGCCGCGCTGGCCGAGGTGCTGCGTCACGCCGTCGAGGAGGGCGCGGAGGCGGTCCGCGAGAACCGGGTGCCGGACTGGGGGCCGGTGCACGAGGTCGTGGACCGCTGGGGGACGAAGGAGACGTCCGACGCCGTCCTGCGGGGCGGCGCCGTCCAACTCCTCGCCGCCCTGGACGACCTGGCCGACGCCATGGCGGCGAGGCGGGGCGACGACGGGCCGCGGAGCCACGAGGGGGCCGCCCGGTGAGGGGCGAGGCGACGTGCGGTGCTGCTCACCGACGGCTCACCGGGCGGCGGACCGCCGTCGGTGAGCCGCAGCCGTCACGGGGTCGGGAAGTCCGACGGCAGGCCGGTCGGCAGACCGTCGGGCAGCGCGCCCGCCTCGCTCTTCTTGAGCGTGTCCTTCTTGCCGGCGTCCCACGAAATGACCAGCGTCGTCCCGTCGTTGGACTCGATCGAGCCCAGCGTGCGGTCGGTGTTCCCGTCCGCGCACTTCAGTGACAGCATCTGCTTGCCCGTGTCCTGCACCTCGCCGGTGCAGGCATGCCCGTCGGCGACGATCGCGGCGTTGGAGCCCTGGACGGACAGCGCGACCGGCTTCCCGTCGCTCAGACCGGTCCAGGTGCCCTCGATGTCACGGGCCCTGCCCTCGCCGCCGCCGCTGTCGCCGCCGGCCTCGGTGGGCGAGGCCGTGGCCTTGTCCTTGCCGGCGTCGTCGCTGTCGCCGCTGCCGCATCCGGTCAGCGCGAGGGCGGCGACGAGGCCCGCCGCGACGGCCGATGTACGTACGAGCTTGAGCACTGATCTGTCCCTCTGATCGATAGCAAGACCGCGCCAAGCTACCAGGAGGACTTGCGTACTCCGGGCAGGAAGCCGGCGTGCGCCTGCTCACGCATCCGCACCCTGGAAAGCCCGAACTTCCGCAGGTGGCCCCGCGGTCGGCCGTCAACGCCGTCCCGGTTGCGGACGCGCGTCGGACTGGCGTCACGCGGCTGACGGCGCAGTTCTGCCTGCGCGGCCCGCCGTTCCTCCTTGCCCGTGTCCGGCCTGCGGAGGATCTCCTTCAGCTCCGCCCGCCGGGCCGCGTACCGCTCGACGACCGCCTTGCGGTGCTCGTTGCGTGCCACCTTGCTCTTCTTCGCCATCAGACCTTCACCCCTCGGGCACGGATCCTGGCGACGGCGGCCTCGACGCCGATCACGTCGAGGGTCTTGACCGCCCGCGCGCTGAGCGTGAGACGGACATGGCGGCCTTCGCCAGGGAGCCAGTAGCGCTTGCGCTGGATGTTGGGGTCGAAGCGGCGGGACGTGCGCCGGTGCGAGTGCGAGATCCGGTTGCCGAAGCCGGGCCGGACCCCGGTCAGCATGCAGTGCGCGGACATGGTGATGCACCTCTCGTGAGAGCTCGTTTGGTAATGGAAATCATTTCCATATACTAGCCCCATGGCTCGTAACGACATCCGCCCGGTCATCAAGCTCCGCTCCACCGCGGGCACCGGCTACACCTACGTCACCCGCAAGAACCGCCGTAACGACCCCGACCGGCTGACCCTGCGCAAGTACGACCCCGTCGCCGGCCGCCACGTCGACTTCCGAGAGGAGCGCTGACATGAAGTCCGGTATCCACCCGCCTTACGCGCCTGTCGTCTTCCGCGACAAGGCCGCCGGTTTCGCCTTCCTGACCCGTTCGACCGCCACCAGCGACAGGACGGTCGACTGGGAGGACGGCAACACCTACCCCGTCATCGACGTGGAGATCTCCTCCGCGAGCCACCCCTTCTACACAGGGACGGCACGGGTGCTCGACACCGCCGGCCGCGTCGAGCGCTTCGAGCGCCGGTACGGAGGCCGACGGTGACGCTGCCCGTCGCACTGGTCGGCGGGCTGCACGCGGACGCCCGCCGGGCCGCGGTCGAACGGCTGCTCACCACGGTGCCCGGCAGCGTCGCCCTGCACCACGACCTCTCGACCGCCGGACGGGGCACGGTCGTCAGGACGGTCCGCGGCGCACGGGGCGTCCGGGACACCGGTGAGACGCCGCTCGTCAACGACTGCGCCTGCTGCGCACTGCGTTAGGACCTGGTGCCCGAGCTGGCGCGGCTCGCCGCGGACGGTGCCACCGGCCTCGCGATCGTCGAGCTGTGGGACTCGGTCGAGCCCAAGGCCATGGCCGAGGTGATCGCCGCGCACGGTGGCGAAGGCCTCGCCCTGACCTCGGTGATGACCGCCGTGGACCCCGCTCTGCTGCTGCCGTATCTCGCCAACGGCGACGACCTGGCGGACGCGGGCCTCGCCGCCGCGGCCACGGACCGGCGCACGATCGCGGACACCTGGGCGCGTCAGCTGGAGTATCCGCCGGTCCTCGCCCTCGTCGACAGCGAAGAGGCGGACGACGAGGACCGCGCCCTGCTGACACAGCTGCACCCGACGGCCCGGCGGATCGCCGTGGACGGCGAGGAGTTGGCCGCCGCGGCCGTCGCCGGGTTCGACGTGGACGCGGCCGCCGCCGCGCAGCATCCGGCCTGCGCACTGCTGCCGCAGGAGGCCGACGACTGCGGTGTCGCCACCTGTGTGTGGCACAGCTGCCGGCCCTTCCACCCGGAACGCCTCTATCAGGCGCTGGAGGACCTGACCTGCGCGGCGGCCCGCAGCCGTGGCCGGTTCTGGCTCGCCGACCGGCCGGACACCCTGCTGGCCTGGGACGCCGCCGGGGGCGCGCTCTGTGTCGAGAGCGCGGGGCCCTGGCTCGCCTCGCTGCCGGACGCCGCCTGGGAGATGGTCCCGCCGGTGCGCCGGGCGGCGGCTGCTCTGGACTGGCACCCCGAGCACGGCGACCGCTGCCAGCACCTGGTGTTCACCTCGCCGGGCCTCGACCGCGACGGACTCGAGCGGCTCCTCGAGTCATGCCTGCTGACCGACGCCGAGTACGCCGCGGGCCGTGAGGCCTGGAAGCGGCTGCCGCCCGCCTTCGACTCCCTCCTGGAGGTCTGACATGTCACCCCGCCGCAAGGAAACGCGCACGCCGCTCAAGTCCCGTCCCAATCCGCTGGACCGGGACCGCGTCACCTACATCGACTACAAGGACACCGACCTGCTGCGGAAGTTCGTCTCGGACCGGGGGAAGATCCGCAGCCGCCGGGTGACCCGGGTGACCGCCCAGCAGCAGCGGCAACTGGCCCGGGCCGTCAAGAACGCGCGGGAGATGGCGCTGCTGCCCTGCTCCTCCGGCTCGCCCGGCTGAACGGGCGGGCGCGGCCGTACGTATCCCCCGGGGGCCGGAACCGGGTCGCGAAGGATGGCACCGATCGGCGAGGGCGGACGTCTCTATGAACGGGGCCGCTGTAACCGTGGGAACACCCCGCGTGCACGTGCATCTGCTCGCGCATCCGCCTCATGCATCTGCATGTGAACACAGCTATGATCCCGAATAGTTGACACCTGCACCTTGCACCCCGGGAGCGACTTGTGCACCAGGTCTACAACGGCATGGCGGCGACGGAGCTTCGCGGGGTCGTCTGGCAGAAGAGCCGGCACAGTAATTCGCAGGGTTCGTGCGTGGAGCTCGCCAGACTGCCGGGCGGCGACGTGGCGATGCGTAATTCGCGGCACCCCGACGGGCCCGCGCTCGTCTACACGCCCGCAGAGATAGAAGCGCTGCTTCTCGGCGTCAAGGACGGGGAGTTCGATCACCTGATCGCGGGGGCGTGAGGCCCGGCCGCGCCGGCGTGCGCGACGCCGGGCCCCGAGCAGGCCCCTTGACGAGAGGCCCTAGCTCAGACGGAACAGCGCCCAGACCACCTTGCCGCGCAGCGACCCCGCGAGCGGGTGCCAGCCCCAGCCGTCGCTGAAGGAGTCGACCAGGAAGAGCCCGCGGCCGGACTCGGCGGCGAAGTCCTCCTCGGCCTCCCGTGACCGGGGGCCGTCGTGGCTGGGGTCGCGCACCGCGCACACCAGCCGGCCGGTCCACCGCATCAGGTGCAGCCGGACCGGGGCTTCCTTGGCGGGCTCGTGCGTGGCGCCGTCGGACGGCAGCGCGTGCCGCAGGGCGTTGGTCACGAGCTCGGAGACGACCAGGGCGACATCGTCGAAGCGTTCGTCCAGCTGCCACTGGCCCAGTGTGTTCTTGGTGAACAGACGGGCGCCGCGTACCGCTTCGAAGCGGGCGGGCAGGGCGCACGAGGCCGAGCTCGAGACGGCCGCTGGGTCGAAGGGGGGAAGGCCCTGCCGTAACGGCTCGAGCATGGTGGATCCATTCGGTCCCATGCGAGGCACTCCCGGGAATCGCGGCTGTGACGCTACAACACGAACGAGCACGCAGGTGCGCGAGGACCATGGTTCCGAATGCGTAGGGCAGATGCAAGGGCAGATGCACGTGCACGCGCCGGACCTGTCCGTCCCCGTGCCGGTTCTTGCTCATTTCTTCCGCCAATATCTTGCGAGCCCTGCCCGACGCCTTCCCGTTTCCGTAATCGAATGAGTACGGGCTGAAGCGTTTTGGTGGCAGAATCCGGCTCTTGGGGTTCGGGGGGACCTCCGGAAGCATCGGTGTCGAGCGAACAGAGCGTGCGCAGCAGGGATGGGGAGGGTCGAAGTCGTGGCAGCAGGCGATTCAGCGTGGTCGTGGGAGCAGTCCCGCGCCGAGGGCCCGGGCGGAGGTTCGGTGGTGCGGCGCATCCTGCTGGGCTCACAGCTCAGAAGGCTGAGGGAGTCGCGTGGCATCACGCGGGAGGCGGCCGGCTACTCGATCCGCGCGTCCGAATCCAAGATCAGCCGTATGGAGTTGGGTCGGGTGAGCTTCAAGGCGCGCGACGTGGAGGACCTGCTGACGCTCTACGGCGTCGCCGACGACAGCGAGCGCGATGCGCTGCTCGGGCTCGCCAAGGAGGCCAACGTCGCCGGCTGGTGGCACAGCTTCGGTGACGTACTGCCCGGCTGGTTCCAGACATACGTCGGCCTCGAGGGCGCCGCCTCGCTGATCCGCATCTACGAAGTGCAGTTCGTGCACGGGCTGCTGCAGACGGAGTCGTACGCGCACGCCGTGGTCACCCGCGGCATGCCCGACGCGCCCCGGGCCGAGATCGACCGCCGGGTCGCGCTGCGTCTGGAGCGCCAGAAGACCCTCGTCTCCGAGCGGGCCCCCCACCTGCACGCCGTGCTGGACGAGGCCGCCCTGCGCCGCCCGTACGGCGACCGGGCGGTGATGCAGGCCCAGCTGCGCCATCTGATCGAGGTCTCCGAGCACCCCAACATCACGCTTCAGGTGATGCCCTTCAGCTTCGGCGGCCACGCGGGCGAGAGCGGCGCGTTCACCATGCTGCGCTTCCCCGAGTCGGACCTCTCCGACATCGTCTACCTCGAGCAGCTGACCAGTGCGCTGTATCTGGACAAGCGCGAGGAGGTCGCCCAGTACGAGCGGGTGATGCGGCGGCTGACCGATGACAGTCCGGATCCGGCCGAGACCCGGGACCTTCTTCGGGGACTCCTTCAACTCATCTGAAACATAAGTACGATGACGCCACATCAGACGTCCGTGCTCATGCCTCTGGAGTAAGGGATCACATGTCCTTCTTCACCGATCTGGCCCAGCAGTACATAGACGGCGAGTGGAGGCCGGGCACCGGCTCCTGGGACATCATCGACTTCAATCCCTACGACGGTGAGAAGCTCGCCTCGATCGCCGTGGCCACGGCCGACGAGGTGGACCAGGCCTACCGGGCGGCGGAGCGCGCCCAGCGGGCGTGGGCGGACACCAACCCGTACGCCCGCCGGACCGTCTTCGAGCGGGCCCTTCGGATCATCGAGGACCGCGAGGAGGAGATCGCCGAGGCGATCGTCGCCGAGCTCGGCGGCACCCGCCTCAAGGCGGCGTTCGAGCTGCACCTCGCCAAGGAGTTCATGCGCGAGGCGGTGCACCTGGCGCTGCGGCCGGAGGGGCGCATCCTGCCCTCGCCGGTCGACGGCAAGGAGAACCGCGTCTACCGGGTGCCGGTCGGCGTGGTGGGCGTCATCAGTCCCTTCAACTTCCCCTTCCTGCTGTCGGTCAAGTCGGTGGCCCCGGCGCTCGCCCTGGGCAACGCCGTGGTCCTCAAGCCGCACCAGAACACCCCGATCTGCGGCGGCTCGCTGGTGGCCAAGGTGTTCGAGGAGGCGGGGCTGCCCGCCGGTCTGCTGAACGTCGTGATCACGGACATAGCCGAGATAGGCGACGCGCTCATCGCGCACCCGATACCGAAGGTGATCTCCTTCACCGGCTCCGACAAGGTGGGCCGGCACGTGGCGACCGTGTGCGCGGCCAACTTCAAGCACGCCATTCTCGAACTCGGCGGCAACAGCGCGCTGATCGTGCTCGACGACGCCGACATCGACTACGCGGTGGACGCCGCGGTCTTCAGCCGGTTCGTGCACCAGGGCCAGGTCTGCATGGCCGCCAACCGCATCCTGGTGGACCGCTCGGTCGAGAAGGAGTTCACCGAGAAGTTCGTCGCCAAGGTACGGACCCTCAAGGTGGGCGACCCGGCCGACCCGGCGACCCACATCGGCCCCCTCATCAACTCCTCCCAGGCGGACGCGGTTTCCGCGCTGGTCGAGCAGACGGTGGAGGCGGGCGCGACGGCGCTGCTGCACGGCGCCACGGACGGCAATCTCGTGTCCCCTTCGGTGCTGACCGGCATCCCCGCCGACTCGCCGGTGCTGACCCAGGAGATCTTCGGCCCGGTCGCCCTGATCGTCCCCTTCGACGGCGAGGACGACGCGGTCAGGATCGCCAACGAAACGCCGTACGGCCTGAGCGGGGCCGTGCACACCGGTGACGTGGAGCGGGGTGTGCGGCTTGCCAGGCGGGTGGACACCGGCATGATCCACATCAACGACGGCACCGTGCACGACGAGCCGATCGTGCCCTTCGGCGGTGAGAAGCAGTCGGGTCTCGGCAGGCTGAACGGCGACTCGATGCTCGACGCCTTCACCACCCAGAAGTGGATCTCGGTGCAGCACGGGCGCTCCCGGTTCCCGTTCTGACGAAACCTCCCGGCGCCGGGCCCTTGCGGACAGAAACTGACCGCAAGGGCCCGTAGCTTCTGAGGTGTCGGCAGGAGGGCGGACGGCCCTCCACCACGATCCGGAAGGCGGACACACCATGGTCACCCACGTTCCCGCGGAGGCCCACGGCGACGAGCGCGGCGCGCTCCTGTCCTTCGTCGAGGCGCAGCGGGGCGCGATCCGGCGCTCCGTCCTCGGTCTGACGGAGGAGCAGGCGGCGAGCCGGCCGAGCGCGAGCGAGCTGTCGCTGTCGGGGCTGCTCAAGCACGTGGCGGAGATGGAGCTGAACTGGCTGCGGCTGGCGCAGCAGCGGCCGAACGAACGGCAGCGCAGCGAGGAGACCTGGGGCGACAGCTTCCGTCTGGTCGGCGACGAGAGAGTGCCGGGTGTGCTGGCCTTCTGGGACTCGGTCGCGAAGGAGACGGAGGAGTTCATCCGCTCCGTGCCGAGCATGGACGACACCTTCCCGCTGCCCCCGGCGCCCTGGTACCCGAAGGACGCGCGGGTCTCGATGCGGTGGCTGATGATGCACCTGGTCGAGGAGATCGCCCGGCACGCGGGCCACGCGGACATCATCCGCGAGTCGCTGGACGGCAAGGGCGCTTTCGACCTGGTCGCGCTGGAACAGGGTGGGGACTGGGGCGCGTGACGACCGCTGCGTACCCTGGTCAAGGTTGATCAGGAGGTACGCGGATGTCAGCGATCCGGCTTCTCGTCCTGGGGGCCGTGCGCCAGCACGGGCGGGCGCACGGCTACCAGGTCCGCAACGACCTCGAGTACTGGGGCGCCCATGAGTGGTCCAACGCCAAGCCGGGGTCGATCTATCACGCGCTCAAGCAGATGGCGAAGCAGGGACTGCTGCACGCCCATGAGATCGCCCCGTCGACGGCGGGCGGGCCGCCGCGCACCGAGTACGAGATCACCGAACGGGGCACCGAGGAGTTCTTCTCGCTCCTGCGTGAATCCCTGACGGCGCACGACCAGAAGACGGACGTGCTCTCGGCCGCGATCGGGTTCATCGTCGATCTGCCCCGCGACGAGGCGGTGGCGCTGCTCAAGGAGCGGGTGCGCGGTCTGGAGCAGTGGCGTGCGTCGGTCACCGAGTACTACACGCCGGAAGAGGGTCCTCAGTCCCTGGGCCACATCGGCGAGATCATGAACATGTGGGTCTCGTCCGCGGACTTCGGCGCGGAGTGGACGCGCGGCCTGATCCGCCGGATCGAGGAGGGCGCCTACACCTTCGCGGGTGAGGGCGAACCGTTCGTCGGGGTGCGTGCCGAGGGCGACGAGAACCCTTACGCGACGGGCGAGCCGCATGAGGGCGATCTCGGCTAATCAAGTTTGACCAATCGATTTCAGGGGACTATCTTACGGCAGTGGTCAAATTTGACTACTGATCCCAAGGGTGCTGGAGGAGACGGATGACGGACGCGATCGTCGTCGAGGGTGTACGGAAGCGGTACGGGGACAAGAGCGCTCTGGACGGCCTGGACCTGACGGTGGCGCGCGGCACCGTGCACGGCGTGCTGGGTCCCAACGGCGCCGGCAAGACCACCGCCGTACGGGTCATGGCGACACTGCTGCGGCACGACGAGGGCGTGGTGCGCGTCGCCGGGCACGACGTACGTACCCAGGCCGGCGAGGTCCGTCGGCGGATCGGTCTCCTCGGGCAGCACGCGGCGGTCGACGAGGAGCTCGGCGGCCGGCAGAACCTCGAGATGTTCGGGCGGCTCTACCACCTCGGCGCGCGCCGGGCGGGGACCAGGGCCGACGAACTGCTCGAGCGGTTCGACCTCGCGGACACCGGACGCAAGGCGGTCAAGCTCTACAGCGGCGGCATGCGCAGAAGGCTCGATCTGGCAGCCTCGCTGATCACCGAACCCGAAGTGCTGTTCCTCGACGAACCGACGACAGGGCTCGACCCGCGCGGCCGGGCCGAGGTGTGGGCCTCGGTGCGCTCCCTCGTCGGCGCCGGGACCACGGTGCTGCTGACCACGCAGTACCTGGAGGAGGCCGACCAGCTGGCCGACCGGATCTCGGTCGTCGACGCCGGACGGGTGATCGCGGAGGGCACGGCGGACGAGCTGAAGGCGAAGACCGGCGGCGACCGGATCGACGTGGTCCTGCGAGACGCGGACCGCCTCGCCCTCGTGGCCTCCCTGCTCCCCGGCGAGGCGACCGTGGACACCGACCGGCGGATGGTCAGCGCGCCGGTGAGCGACCGGATGGCCGCCCTGACCGAGACCGTGCGGGCATTGGAGGCGGCCGGGGTCGAGGCAGAGGACCTGTCCATCCGCCGCCCCACTCTCGACGAGGTCTTCCTCCACCTGACGAAGGAGCACGCGGCATGAGCGGTTACGTACTGACCGACTCCTGGACCATGACCCGGCGCGAACTCGCGCACTGGGCACGACAGCCCGTGCAGGTCGTGGTCGGGCTCGTCTTCCCCGTGATGCTGCTGCTGATGTTCGGCTATCTCATCGGCGGCGGCCGGGGCGTGGAAGGGGCCTACGTCGACTTCCTGATTCCGGGCATGCTGGCGCTGACCATGGCCTTCGGCCTCGAGGCGACGATGCTCGCCGTCACCCAGGACCTCAACAAGGGCGTCATCGACCGCTTCAGGTCCATGCCCATGGCGTCGTCTGCGGTGCTGGTCGGGCGAAGCTTCGCGGACATGCTCCAGTCGGCACTCGGCCTGCTGGTCATGATCGGCGTCGGCCATGCCATCGGCTGGCGCTGGAACGGCGGCTTCGGCGCGCTGCTCGGGGCCGTGGGACTGCTCCTCCTGCTGCGCTTCGCGATGCTGTGGGCCGGCATCCACCTCGCGATGGTCGCGGGGAAGCCTGAGCTGGTGCAGGCCGTGCAGATCCTCGTCTGGCCGGTCGGCTTCCTGTCCAACGCGTTCGCGACGCCCGAATCGATGCCGGGCTGGCTGGGCGCGGCCGTCGAGTGGAACCCGATCTCGGCGACCGCGACGACGGTCCGCGACCTCGCCGGCATCCCGGACGTGGCCACGGGCTCATGGGCGGCGGAGCACGCGGCCCTTCTGGCGGTGGCCTGGCCGCTGGTGCTGGTCGCGGTCTTCTTCCCGCTGGCGGTCTCCCGCTTCCGGCGCCTGGGCCGCTGAGACGGCGGGACACCGCACCGGCCGCGGCGGGAGGCCGCCGACGCCGGTGCGGTGCCGCCCTCAGTGGTGGAAGGCCGTCGCCTCCGCGGTACTCCTGCTCAAAGGGTGCGACTGTGCCCGCAGTTCGGGAATCAGCAGCCGCAGATCCTCCAGGAGCAGTTCCGCGAGGTCCGCCGAGAATCCGTTGCGGCAGACCACCCGCAGTACCGAGAGGTCCCGGCGGTTCGCCGGGAAGGTGTAGGCGGGCACCAGCCACCCCTTCTCCCGCAGCCGCCGGGACACGTCGAAGACATCGAACGACGTCACGTCCGGGGCGGTCGTGAACGCGAAGACGGGCAACTGGTCGCCCGCGGTGAGCAGCCGGAAGTCGTCCAGTGCCCCGATCCGGGCGGCGAGCCCCGTCGCGACCTCGCGGGCCGTCCCCTGGACGGCCCGGTAGCCCTCGCGCCCGAGCCGCAGGAACGTGTAGTACTGCGCCACCACCTGCGCGCCGGGGCGGGAGAAGTTGAGGGCGAACGTCGGCATGTCGCCGCCGAGGTAGTTCACCCGGAACACCAGCTCCTCGGGGAGTTCGTCGGGCGACCGCCACAGCGCCCACCCCACGCCGGGGTAGACCAGCCCGTACTTGTGCCCCGAGGTGTTGATCGAGCACACCCGCGGCAGCCGGAAGTCCCAGACGAGGTCCTCGTCGAGGAACGGGGCGACCATCGCGCCCGACGCCCCGTCGACATGGACCGGGACGTCCAGGCCAGTGCGCTCCTGGAGGCCGTCCAGCGCGGCACAGAGCTCGCCGACCGGCTCGTAGGAGCCGTCGAAGGTCGAGCCGAGCACCGCCACCACCCCGATGGTGTTCTCGTCGCACAACTCGGCGGCGGCCTGCGGGTCGAGATGGAAGCGGTTCCCCTCCATCGGCACAAGCCGTGGCTCGACCTCCCAGAAGGTGCAGAACTTGTCCCAGCAGACCTGCACGTTGACGCCCATCACCAGATTGGGCCGGGCCTTCGCCGGATAGCGGTCGCCGTTCCGCTTCGCCCACCGCCGCTTGAGGGCCATCCCGGCGAGCATGCAGGCCTCGCTCGACCCGGTGGTCGAACAGCCGACGGCCGAGGCCGGGTCCGGCGCGTGCCACAGATCGGCGAGCATCGCCACACACCGGCGCTCCAGCTCGGCCGTGCGCGGGTACTCGTCCTTGTCGATCATGTTCTTGTCGCGGCACTCGGCCATCAGCTGCGCCGCCTGCGGCTCCATCCAGGTGGTGACGAAGGTGGCGAGGTTGAGGCGGGAGTTCCCGTCGAGCATCAGCTCGTCGTGCACCAGCTGATACGCCGTGAGGGGCGGCATCGGGCCGTCCGGGAGGCGGTGCGTGGGCGGGGCGGCAGTCATCCCGCCGACCGGGTCCGCCGGACCGAAGAACGGATTGACCGCGAGTCTGCGCCGTTCCGGCGTGTGATCCTCGGTCCCGGTGGTGCCCTGATGGAGTGCCATAGGTCTCAGGCTCGTACGGGCTTGCACCTCACGCAACGTGAGGCAGCAGTCTGGGTCCGTCACGAGAACGAAGGAGCGAAGGCGATGAGCCACTCCGTGGGCCAGGTCGCCCGTTTCGCCGGAGTCACGGTGCGCACCCTGCACCACTACGACGAGATCGGACTGCTGCGTCCGAGCGGCCGCAGCGGGTCGGGCCACCGGCGGTACGACGACACCGACCTGGACCGGCTGCAGCAGATCCTGTTCTACCGGGAGCTCGGCTTTCCCCTCGAAGAGGTGGCGGCACTCCTCGACGACCCCGACGCGGATCCGCAGGCCCACCTGCGGCGGCAGCACGAACTGCTCTCCGCGCGGATCACCAGGCTCAAGGAGATGGCCGCCGCTGTGGAACGAGCCATGGAGGCGAAGAAGATGGGCATCAACCTCACGCCCGAGGAGAAGTTCGAGGTCTTCGGGGACTTCGACCCCGACGAGTACGCGGAGGAGACCGAGCGGCGCTGGGGCGGCACCGACGCGTACGCGGAGTCCCGGCGGCGCACGGCCTCGTACACGAAGGACGACTGGCTGCGCATCCAGCGCGAGGCCGACGAGATCACCCGGCGCTTCGTGGCGCTGATGGACGCGGGAGAGGAGCCGGAGTCCCAGGCCGCGATGGACGTGGCGGAGGACCACCGCCGGTGGATCTCGGGCAACCACTACACCTGCACGTACGAGATCCACACGGGCCTGGCGGAGATGTACGTCGCCGACGAGCGGTTCACCCGCACCATCGACAAGGCCAGGCCGGGCCTGGCGGCGTACGAGCGGGAGGCGATCCTCGCGAACGCGATCCGGCACCTCTGAGCCGCGCGGTCGGGACGGAGGCGACCAAGGGGACGGGCCGGGCGGGGGGCCGGCGACGGGGTCGGGTGGTCCCGCCGCCCGCCCGTGTCACACCCTGGCGGCCTTCACCGCCGTGCCGTACGCGCAGACCTCCGTGCCGACGTCCGCGGCCTCGGTCACATCGAAGCGGAACGCGAGCACCGCGTTCGCGCCCCGTGACCGGGCCTGCTCGACCAGACGCTCCATGGCCTGGTTGCGGGTCTCCACGAGGGTCTTGGTCAGGCCCTTGAGCTCACCGCCGATCATCGACTTCAGGCCGGACCCGATCTGGCTGCCCAGATGGCGCGAGCGCACCGTCAGGCCGAAGACCTCGCCGATCACCTGCTCCACGCGGAAGCCGGGGAGGTCGTTCGTCGTGACGACCAGCACATCCGCCTGCGGGCCCTGCCCGCCGCCGTAATCATCGATTCCCATGGTGAAAAGCTTCGTGGCCCTGCGCTCACCCCGCATCCGGGGAGGCAGGTGGAACCGGGTGTCACCCGTATGCGTTGATAGCTTTGGGCAGCCGACCTGCCGACGACTATCACCACAGGAGCCCGGACCTCGTGAACACCCTTGCGCTCGGACCGAGCTGGCTCGACCCGGACTACCTGATCACCACGTTCGGGCTGATCGGTGTCCTGGTGATCGTCTTCGCCGAGTCCGGCCTGCTGATCGGGTTCTTCCTGCCCGGCGACTCGCTGCTGTTCACCACGGGTCTGCTGGTGACCACCGGCAAGATCGACATGCCGCTGTGGCTGGTCTGCACGCTGATCGTGCTGGCCGCCGTCATCGGCGACCAGGTCGGTTACCTCTTCGGCCGCAAGGTCGGCCCGGCCCTCTTCAAGCGTCCCGACTCCCGTCTCTTCAAGCAGGAGAACGTGGAGAAGGCGCACGACTTCTTCGAGAAGTACGGCCCGAAGTCCCTGGTCCTGGCCCGATTCGTGCCCATCGTGCGCACGTTCACGCCGATCATCGCCGGTGTGAGCCGGATGAACTACCGGTCGTTCGTCACGTTCAACGTCATCGGCGGCGTCCTGTGGGGCGCCGGCGTCACGCTGCTCGGCGCCGCGCTGGGCAAGGTCGAGTTCGTCCACAAGAACATCGAGGCGATCCTGATCCTGATCGTCCTGATCTCGGTCGTCCCGATCGCGGTCGAGTTCCTGCGGGCCCGCTCCAAGAACAAGAAGTCGGCGGCAGCCGCCGCCTCCGCGCCGGACGGCGAGATCCCCCCGTCGTCCCGCGGCGGCCGTCACGCCAAGCGCTGACGCGCTGACGCCGAGGCCCTAGAAGCCGCGCGTCCGCTTGGCCGCGCGGCGGCCGCCCGGCGTCTCCTCGCCCGGCAGGGCGCCGGTGACACCCGGCGCACGCAGGAACAGCCGGGAGATCTCGCCTCCGAGGTTCACCCCGATCGCGATGGCCAGCGCCAGGGCGGCCGCCTTGCTCAGCGATGCGAGACCGGTGTTCAGATTGCCCCGGGCGACCTCCAGCAGCCCGAAGTACGTGGCGCTACCCGGCAGCAGAGGGCCGATCGCGGCCGTGACGTACGGCAGGGCAGACTCGAACCGGAACCGCGAGAGCATCTGGCCGAACAGACCCACAACGCCTGCGGCGAGGGCGGTCGCGGCCACCGGTGAGCCCCCCGCGACGTCCGCGACCGCGCCGTACACCACCCAGGCCACACCGCCGCTGAAGGTCACCAGGGCCACGGTCCGGCGCTCCTGCTGGAGCATCACCGCGAAGCACAGCGACAGGCCCATCGCCGCGAGGGTCTGGGTGATCGGCCGCGGGACGCTGTGGATCGCGGTCTCCGGGCTGAGTCCGGCGTCCAGCGCGACTCCGAGATAGAGCACCCCGAGCACGCCGACGACGATGCCGACCACCAGATAGCCCACCTCGAGCAGACGCGCGGCCGCCGTGATGTAGAAGCCGGTCAGACCGTCCTGCACGCCGGCCACCAGCGCACGTCCCGGGATCAGAGCGAAGAGTCCACCGGTGATGACCGCGGACGCCCGCAGTTCCAGCGGTGACAGGCTCAGTGCGACACCCATCGCCGCGGGCGGCATCGCCGCGGCGACGAACTGGTAGAACTCCGGCAGCCCGCGCCCGGCGCACAGCCAGGCCAGCCGGTCGCCGAGCATCGCGCTGACCGCGGCGGCGAGGAACACCACCGGGTCACCGCCGACGAGCACCGAGGCGGAACCCGCCAGCAGACCGCCGGCCAGCGTCAGCGCCCAGCCGGGGTAGGGGTGCCGGTTCCGGCGGATCTCGGCCAGGCGCCGGTACGCCTCCTCCAGCGTGACGTCCGACTCCTCGACGCTGATGTCGTGGACCAGCCGGTAGACGGCGGCGAGCCGGGTGTAGTCCGTGCCGCGCCGCCGGACGGTCCGGTTCGCGGTCACCGGGTCGTCGACCAGGGACGGCTGATACGTGATCGACAGCAGGGTGAAGGTGACCGTCGGTTCGCAGCGGTCCAGCCCGTACGAGCGGGAGATGGCGAACATGGCCGCCTCGACGTCCTCCGCGCCCTCACCGCCCGCGAGCAGCAACTCACCGATACGCAGGGTCAGGTCGAGCACGCGGGGTACGGCCGGACCCGCTTCGTCGTGCCGGTGCGGTGACTCGGGCACCGGCCGCTCGCCCACCGGCATCCGCAGCATCGCCCGCATACGGTCCTGCCAGGGCGCGTCCTTGGTGAGCCGCACCATCGGGATGCCGTGTGCCGGGGTGAAGGCGGGCGGCGACGTCCTGGCGCTGTAGGTGCGCGGCGGAGCGAACGCGGAGCCCTCCGGCTCCGCGGGCGGTTCCGGGGCCAGACCCTCGGGGACGGCGAACTCGGAACTGGGATGGTCCTCTTCCGGCGCTTCGGGGTGCTCCACCCCCGCGGGCGGGACGAAAGCGCTGTGCGCCTCGTCGGACTGAGGCTTCCGGTCTTCCGGACCCTCGGGCTCCGCCACCACTCGTGTTCCTCGCTCCCTCTCGTACCGCCCCTTGACCGGCGCTTCTGCCCAGTATGGGCACGGGCATGGGGAGAAACGCGACGCGGGCGGGACACCGAAGTGTCCCGCCCGCGTCGCGTACTCAGCGGTACGGCGTCAGTGCGCGCCGCCCTGCGCCTCGAGGCGCTTGAAGGAGGCCTCGATCTCGGCCTCGGCCTCGGCGCGGCCGACCCAGTCGGCGCCCTCGACTGACTTGCCCGGCTCCAGGTCCTTGTAGACCTCGAAGAAGTGCTGGATCTCCAGGCGGTCGAACTCGGACACGTGGTGGATGTCCCGCAGGTGCTCCACGCGCGGGTCGGACGCCGGCACGCACAGCAGCTTGTCGTCGCCGCCCGCCTCGTCCGTCATCCGGAACATGCCGATGGCACGGCACTTGATGAGGCAGCCCGGGAAGGTCGGCTCGTCGAGGATGACCAGCGCGTCCAGCGGGTCGCCGTCCTCGCCGAGGGTGTTCTCGACGAAACCGTAGTCGGCCGGGTAGCTGGTCGAGGTGAAGAGTCGACGGTCAAGGCGGATCCGACCGGTCTCGTGGTCCACCTCGTACTTGTTCCGCGAACCCTTCGGGATCTCGATGGTGACGTCGAACTCCACGGGTGGCTCCTCCATGATCAACACATAGCAAGACGCAGTACTGGTGATTAAGTGTCCCTCACGCACATGTGTGATCGCGAAAGGGGCTGGTGCGAGGTGCCGAAGGTCAGGACGTGGCAGCTCGCAGCAGGTGCTGCCGTGGTCGGCCTCACCCTCTCCGCCGGGGCGGTGGCCGCGGCGGGACCTTGGGACTCCGGTCAGCGTAAGGCCGAGAAGCAGCGGGTGGCGGCCCACGGCCCCACGGGTGGCGCACATCACGAAGCGCCCGCACGGAAGCGCCCCGCACCGGCGCCCTCCGCCGCCTCCGTGCTCGAGGCCCTCGGCGGCCCGCGGACCGTCTCCGCCGAGGACCCGGCGCGGGCGGACGGCCTGGCCGGGACGCTCGGCCCGCTGCTCGCCGACTCCGGCCTCGGGCCCGCGCCCGCCGTCTGCGTCGTCGACCTCACCACCGGCGAGCGGCTGTACGGGAGGCGGGCAGAGACCCCCATGGTCCCGGCGTCCACCGTCAAGATCGCCACGGCCGCCGCGGCCCTCACCGCACTCGGACCGGACCACCGCATCCCCACCACGGTCGTCGCCGCTCCGGACGCCGACACGATCACGCTGGTCGGAGGCGGCGACGCGACGCTCGACCGGGTCCGTCTCGCCGAACTCGCCGACCTGACCGCGAGCGCCCTGCGTGATCGCGCGGAAGGCGCGAAGAAGGGCGGCAAGGCCGCCATGGTCCGGCTCGTGTACGACGGCTCGCTCTACCAGGGCCCCGTCCTGCATCCCATCGGCCCCAACGACAACATCGCCCCCGTCACCGCCCTCATGGTCGGTCAGGGCCGGCTCGACGACCGCACGCGAGGGCCCGCCACCCGCAGCGCCGACCCGGCCGGCGAAGCGGCCCGGGTCTTCCGGGAGCAGCTCTCCGAACGCGGGATCCGCACCTCGGCACCCGCCCCCGGGCGTGCGGCCGCCGAGGCGGTCCCGCTCGCGCAGGTCCTCTCCGAGCCCGTGTCGTCCGTCGTCGAGCGGATGCTCACCGACAGCGACAACGACATCGCGGAGTCACTCGCCCGCCAGACCGCCGTCGCCACCGGCGACAAGGCGTCCTTCGCCGGAGCGGAACGGGCCGTGACCAAGCAGCTCCGCCGGCTCCAGGTACCGCTGGCCGGGACCCGGTTCGCCGACGGCAGCGGGCTGAACCGCCGCGACAAGGTGTCGGCGGCGCTGCTCACGACCGTTCTGGCGCGGGCGGCGGACGCGGCCCACCCCGAGCTGCGGCCGATCCTCACCGGTCTGCCCGTCGCGGGCTTCAGCGGCACCCTCGAGGACCGCTACTCCGACACCTCCGCCGGCACCGGCCTCGTCCGCGCCAAGACGGGCACCCTCACCGGGATCAACTCCCTGGCCGGCACCGTCGTTGCCCCGGGCGGCCGACTCCTCGGCTTCGCGTTCCTCGCCGCGGACACACCCTCCCCCTACGAGGCGCAGCCCGCTCTCGACCGGCTGGCGGCCGCCCTGGTGTCCTGACGGCAGGGGGCCCGAACCGGCCGGGGTACCGGATCGGCGGGCGACAACACCTCTCCGCGGCGCGGGCCGAGAACGTACGGTTGACGCATGACGAGCATCGGTGGTGCCGAGATGGTCGACTGGAACCTCGCCGTGGCGACCGCGACCCGCTTCGTGCGGCCGGGTCCCGACGTGAGCAGGGACGAGGCGCGCGCCGTCGTCGCCGAGCTCCGCCGCCACGCCAAGGCCTCGGAGGAGCACGTCCGGGAGTTCACCCGGATGATCCCGGAGGGCGCCACGCCACGGGACACCCCGGTCCTCGTCGTGGACCGGGCCGGCTGGATCAAGGCGAACGTCGCGGGCTTCCGCGAACTGCTGCGCCCGCTGCTGGACAAGATGCAGGAACGGCGCTCCGGCACCCCCGGCGGCGCGGTGCTCGGCGCCGTGGGCGGCAAGGTGACCGGCGTCGAGGTCGGCATGCTGCTGTCGTTCCTGGCCTCGCGGGTGCTGGGACAGTACGAGACGTTCGCACCGGGCGGCCGCGACCTGCCGGCCGGCGACCTCACGGAGGGCAACGGCGGCGGACGGCTGCTGCTGGTCGCGCCCAACATCGTCCACGTCGAACGCGAACTGCAGGTGGAGCCGCACGACTTCCGGCTCTGGGTCTGCCTCCACGAGGAGACCCACCGCACCCAGTTCACCGGCGTGCCCTGGCTGCGCGACCATCTCGAGGGCGAGATCCAGTCGTTCCTCAGCGAGACCGAGATGGATCCCATGACCGTCCTCGAGCGGTTCCGGGAGGCCGCGCAGTCGCTCGTCGGAGCACGTCCGGAAGGTGAGCAGGACGAGGACGGCCGCTCCATCGTCGAGATGGTGCAGACCCCCGCCCAGCGCGAGATCCTCGGCCGGCTGACCGCGGTGATGTCCCTGCTGGAGGGCCACGCCGACTTCGTGATGGACGGCGTCGGCCCCGCCGTGGTGCCCTCGGTCGCGGAGATCAGGGAGAAGTTCCAGCAGCGCAGGGCACGTGGCGCGAGCCGGCTGGACCTCGCGCTGCGCAAGCTGCTGGGGCTCGACGCCAAGCTGCGCCAGTACCGCGACGGCGAGCGCTTCGTGCGGGCCGTGGTGGAGGAGGTGGGGATGGAGGGGTTCAACCGCGTCTGGACCTCACCGAACACGCTCCCCACCAAGGCGGAGATCGCCAAACCGGCGGACTGGGTCGCGCGAGTGCACCGCAAGGGGGAGGGCGCGCCATAGAGGAGAGTCGCGAAAGACAGGCGGGCATCGGCAGAAGGGCGCCCCTCCAATCACCCGTCCGAGGGACCGTGGGCTGTGGATAGGCGTGCAATGCTCGGGTATTGGCTCGGTTCTGTCACCATCGACGCACTCTGAGTGACTGCTCTCGGAGTGACGGTCTTCGTCCAGTGGCCGTCCTGATCGTCCGACTCGACCGAGTCACCCCACTCCCGAACCGTTCACGAAGGGCACCGGACATGGGTCCCCATCCTGCGGTCGCGGCGATACGCCTGGCGGTCCGCCGCGTACTCCACGACGTACTCACCGACCAGACAGAGAACGCCGCACGCTTCGCGCACTCCGCCCCGGGCCCGGCGCCCGCGAGCGAACCCCCGCTCGTCCTCGTGGCGTGCTCCGGCGGTGCTGATTCCATGGCGCTCGCCTCCGCCCTCGCCTTCGAGGCCCGCAAACTTTCCGTCCGGGCCGGCGGCATCACCGTCGACCACGGCCTCCAGGACGGCTCCGGCATGCGCGCCGCCGAGGTCGCCGCACGCCTCACCGCGATGCAGTTGGACCCGGTCGAGGCCATCGCCGTCCGGGTCGGCCGCGCGGGCGGGCCGGAGGCCGCGGCCCGTGACGCCCGCTACGCCGCTCTGGACGACGCCGCCGAGCGCCACGGGGCCGCTGCCGTGCTGCTCGGCCACACCCGCGACGACCAGGCGGAGACCGTGCTGCTCGGACTCGCCAGAGGCTCCGGCATCCGCTCACTGTCCGGGATGGCCGCCGTGTCGGGCACCGCCGGCCGCTACCGCCGGCCCTTCCTCCACATCGACCGGCAGACCGCCCGCAAGGCCTGCATGGTCCAGTCGCTGCCCGTGTGGGACGACCCGCACAACGCCGACCCCGCGTACACCCGCTCCCGGCTGCGCCACGAGGGGCTGCCCGCCCTGGAGAAGGCGCTCGGCAAGGGCGTCGTCGAGGCCCTGGCCCGTACCGCCCAGCTCTCCCGCGACGATGCCGACGCCCTCGACAGCTGGGCCGCCGACGCGGAGGCCACCGTGCGGGACGAGAGCGGCCGGCTGGAATGCGCCAAGCTCTACGTCCTGCCGCCCGCGGTGCGCCGCCGGGTGCTGCGCCGGGCCGTGATCGAGGCCGGGGCGCCCGCAGGATCGCTGTTCGCCCGGCACGTCGAGGAAGTCGACCGCCTCATCACCGGATGGCGCGGTCAGGGCGCCATCAACCTGCCCGGCCGGGTCGAAGCGCGGCGCCAGGGTGGCAGACTGGTCATTCGGCAAGGCTGAACCGCCGAGAGAAAGCGACGCGGGTGAACGAGAAGGACATGAGCACCGACCTTCAGTCGGTGCTCATCACCAAGGAAGAGATCGACGCGAAGCTCGTCGAGCTGGCCGCGAAGATCGACGCAGAGTACGCGGGCAAGGACCTGCTCATCGTCGGAGTCCTCAAGGGCGCGGTGATGGTGATGGCGGACCTGGCGCGCGCGCTGTCCACTCCCGTCACGATGGACTGGATGGCGGTGTCCTCGTACGGCGCCGGCACCCAGTCGTCCGGTGTGGTCCGCATCCTCAAGGACCTCGACACCGACATCAAGGGCAAGCACGTCCTGATCGTCGAGGACATCATCGACTCGGGCCTGACCCTGTCGTGGCTGCTGTCGAACCTGGGCTCCCGGGAGCCGGCCTCACTCGAGGTCTGCACCCTGCTGCGGAAGCCGGACGCGGCCAAGGTCGCGATCGATGTGAAGTGGATCGGGTTCGACATCCCGAACGAGTTCGTCATCGGATATGGCCTCGATTACGCGGAGAAGTACCGGAACCTCCCGTTCGTGGGCACGCTGGCGCCGCACGTCTACGGAGGCTGAAGCAACGGCACGCCGGGGAACCAAGCCCGCCTTTTCGCCGTTGGAGCAGGGGAAGGCGGTCGTCGGCGTCCATGCTGAGGTACCGTCCGAAGAGCAGTTGTCTTTTCTCACAGCAGCATTTACCTACGGGCAGGAGGGACGGGGCGACACCGCCCCGTATGGATGGACGTGAAGCGATACTTCCGTGGGCCGGTCATGTGGATCGTGCTGGCCGTCCTCGCCGTGGTCGTGCTGATGCAGGTCGTCGGCTCGTCCGGTGGCTACAAGACGGTTGACACCGGCGAGGTCGTCCAGGCGATCGACAAGAACCAGGTCAAGCAGGCAAAACTCACCACTGGTGACGAGCAGATCATCAAGATCGAGCTCAAGGAAGACCAGAAGGTCGACAACAGCAGCAAGGTGCAGGCCAGCTACATCGGCACCCAGGGTGCCGACCTGGCCGACAAGCTGCAGGAGAAGTTCCAGGCCGGTGAGATCGAGGACGGTTACACGGTCTCGCCGTCGAAGCAGAGCCCGTTCGTCTCGGTCCTGCTCTCCCTGCTGCCCTTCGTGCTGATCGTCGTGGTCTTCCTGTTCCTGATGAACCAGATGCAGGGCGGCGGCTCCCGAGTCATGAACTTCGGGAAGTCCAAGGCCAAGCTGATCACCAAGGACACCCCGAAGACGACCTTCGCCGACGTGGCGGGGTCCGACGAGGCCGTCGAGGAGCTCCACGAGATCAAGGAGTTCCTCCAGGAGCCGGCCAAGTTCCAGGCGGTGGGCGCCAAGATCCCGAAGGGTGTGCTGCTCTACGGCCCGCCCGGTACGGGTAAGACGCTGCTCGCACGCGCCGTCGCCGGCGAGGCGGGCGTCCCGTTCTACTCGATCTCCGGTTCCGACTTCGTCGAGATGTTCGTCGGTGTCGGTGCCTCCCGGGTCCGCGACCTCTTCGAGCAGGCCAAGGCGAACGCCCCGGCGATCGTCTTCGTCGATGAGATCGACGCCGTCGGCCGGCACCGTGGTGCGGGTCTCGGCGGTGGCCACGACGAGCGCGAGCAGACGCTGAACCAGCTGCTCGTCGAGATGGACGGCTTCGACGTGAAGGGCGGCGTCATCCTGATCGCCGCCACCAACCGGCCCGACATCCTCGACCCGGCGCTGCTGCGTCCGGGCCGCTTCGACCGGCAGATCGCGGTCGACCGGCCGGACATGCAGGGCCGTCTGGAGATCCTCAAGGTCCACCAGAAGGGCAAGCCGGTCGCTCCGGACGTGGACCTGGGCGCCGTTGCCCGGCGCACGCCCGGCTTCACCGGCGCCGACCTGTCGAACGTGCTGAACGAAGCCGCGCTCCTGACCGCGCGCGGCGACAAGAAGCTGATCGACAACCACGCGCTGGACGAGGCGATCGACCGTGTCGTGGCGGGCCCGCAGAAGCGGACCCGGATCATGTCCGACAAGGAGAAGAAGATCACCGCGTACCACGAGGGCGGTCACGCCCTGGTCGCGGCGGCCTCGCCCAACTCCGACCCGGTCCACAAGATCACGATCCTGTCCCGGGGCCGTGCCCTCGGCTACACGATGGTGCTCCCGGAAGAGGACAAGTACTCGACCACCCGCAACGAGATGCTCGACCAGCTCGCGTACATGCTGGGCGGGCGTGCGGCCGAGGAGCTCGTCTTCCACGACCCGACCACGGGCGCGGCGAACGACATCGAGAAGGCCACCGCCACGGCCCGCGCGATGGTCACGCAGTACGGCATGACCGAGCGGCTGGGTGCGATCAAGTTCGGCGGTGACAACACCGAGCCGTTCCTCGGCCGGGAGATGTCCCACCCGCGCGACTACTCGGAAGAGGTCGCGGCGCTGGTCGACGAAGAGGTCAAGAAGCTCATCGAGACCGCGCACAACGAGGCCTGGGAGATCCTCGTCGAGAACCGCGACGTCCTCGACAACCTGGTCCTCCAGCTGCTGGAGAAGGAGACGCTCGGCAAGGAGGAGATCGCGGAGATCTTCGCGCCGATCGTGAAGCGCCCGGCTCGCCCGGCGTGGACCGGCTCCTCGCGGCGTACGCCTTCCACCCGCCCGCCGGTGCTCTCGCCCAAGGAGCTGGCCCTGACCAACGGCGCCGCGAACGGTGCGACGTCGGCCTCGGCCACGGCGACCACGGTGACCGATGTCACCAAGGCGTCCGCCGAGCCGGTCCCGGAGGAGCGTCCGGAGGCCTGACCAGGGCATTCGTCGCTCCAGGGCCACCGGCCCGGAATGAACGCCGCACCTCCCGGGTTCTAGCCTGGGAGGTGCGGCGTTTTCGCGCCACGTCGGAGCAGAGGAACGAGGCACAGATGACCGACCCGGTGACGCTGGACGGCGAGGGCTATCTCGCCGATTTCGACGAGAAGCGGGCGGAGAACGCCGTTCGTGAATTGCTCATCGCGGTCGGCGAGGACCCGGACCGCGAGGGTCTGCGTGAGACGCCCGCGCGCGTGGCGCGGGCGTACAAGGAGATATTCGCCGGTCTGTGGCAGCAGCCGGAGGACGTCCTGACGACGACGTTCGACCTCGGCCACGACGAGATGGTGCTCGTCAAGGACATCGAGGTGTACTCGACGTGTGAGCACCACCTGGTCCCCTTCAGGGGTGTGGCGCATGTCGGCTACATCCCGTCCACCAGCGGCAAGATCACCGGCCTGTCCAAGCTGGCCCGGCTGGTGGACGTCTTCGCGCGCCGGCCACAGGTGCAGGAGCGGATGACCACCCAGATCGCCGACTCCCTGATGGAGATCCTGGAACCCCGGGGCGTCATCGTCGTCGTCGAGTGCGAGCACATGTGCATGTCGATGCGCGGTATCCGCAAGCCTGGGGCCAAGACGATCACTTCGGCGGTCCGCGGTCAGCTGCGTGACCCCGCGACGCGCAACGAGGCGATGAGCCTGATCATGGCGCGCTGATCCCACACTCCGGACAGGGCCGCGTTCTTCGCCAACTTTCCGGTGACAACCGGGAGTTGCTGCAAGGATCGGTCGTATGACCGAACAACTGCTGCCCACGCGCCGACTCGGTGGCCTCGAGGTCTCCGCACTCGGCTTCGGCGCGATGGTCCTTTCCCCCGGTGTGTACGGCGAGATCGATGACGAGCGCGGCGAGCGGGCACTGCTCGCCGCCGTCGACGCCGGCGCCACGTTCATCGACACGTCCGACGGCTACGGAACCGACGGCCACAACGAGCAGCTCATCGGCAGGGCCCTGCGTGGCAGGCGGGACGAGGTCGCCATCGCCACGAAGTTCGGCTTCCGGTTGCCGGAAGGTGTCGAACCGCATCCGTTCCCCGTCGGTTTCGCCTTCGGCGAGCTGGCCGTCAACGCCGCGCCGGAGCATGTCCGCGGCTACGCGGAAGCGAGCCTGCGCGGCCTCGGTACGGACCGGATCGACCTGTACTACCCGCACTTCCCGGACCCGCAGGTGCCGCTGGAGGACACCGTCGGCGCGGTCGCCGAGCTGGTCGAGGACGGCCTCGTCCTGCACCTCGGTCTGTCCAATGTGACCGCCGCGCAGTTGCGCGCCGCGCATGCCGTCCACCCGGTGGCGGCCGTGCAGACCGAGTGGTCGATGTGGCGGCCGATCGACCCGGAGCTGCTGGCGGCCGCACGGGAGCTGGGCGTGGGTATCGTGCCGTGGTCCCCGCTGGGCAGCGGATTCCTCAGCGGCGCCGTCAGCGAGGTCAAGGAAGGCGACTTCCGGCAGAACGCGCCGCGCTTCGCCGCCGCCAACCTCAAGGCCAACAACGACCGCTTCGCCCCGGTCCGCGGCATCGCGGCCGAGCTGTCGATCACGCCCGCCCAGCTGGCGCTGGCATGGCTGCTGCACCAGGACGAGCGCGCGGTCCCGATTCCGGGCAGCCGGACGCCCGCGCACATCCAGGAGAACCTGGCGGCGGGGAGGGTGAAGCTGCCGGGGGAGGTGCTCGAGCGGCTCTCGGCGATCCTGTCGTCCACCGAGGTGGAGGGCGGCACGCTGCTCTGACCGGAGGGGCGGCGCGAAGCCGGCCTGGCGGGGGCGGCCCGGCGTCAGGTCCTGGCCGCGCCGCCGCCGTTCTCGTCGTCGCCGTCCTCCGGGAGCTTGCAGACCCGCTCCAGGAAGACGGCGGCGGCGATCACGGCGATGCCGGTCACCACCGCGAAACCGGCGTAGATCGCCTGGTCGCGGCGGGCCGGGACGTCGAGTGAGCCCAGCAGGAACACGCCCGTGCCGCCGTACATGCCGCTGACGAGGGCCGCCACCAGGGCGCTCGCCTGGCCGAAGACGACCGCGCGGGCGGCCATCAGAGGCTCGACGCCCTTGGCGCCCGGCCGGCGTTCGCGCTGCGCCCGAAGGCGGGCGCGCAGAGAGAGAGCGGTGGCGGCGAGGACGACGGCGATCGCGGCGAGCACGATCGGCGCGGCCAGCGGCACGCTCGGCAGGGTGCCCAATGAGTCCCACAGGCGGGCGCCGCCCCAGGAAAGGACTCCTGCCACGGCGAAGAGACCGGCCAGCACACCGAGCCGTAGTTGCTTCACCGAGAAAGCCGCCCTTCGCCTGTCGTTCGTGACCCGCCGACGCCGCCGCGGGAGATCGTTCCGTACGAGCCTAACGACTACTCGGGCAGCCGCAGTTCCAGGTCGCCGCGCGGCTGGACGCCGCCGGCGCCCACACCGGCCAGCAGCTCGGCCACCGCGCCGCGGCCCGGGAGCTGTGCCTCCGGCTGCACGTCGTGCCACGGGGCGAGGACGAAGGCACGCTGATGGGCGCGCGGATGCGGAAGGGTGAGGGCCGGATCGTCGGACACGACGTCCGCGTAGGCGACGATGTCGACGTCGATGGTGCGCGGGCCCCAGCGCTCGTCGCGGACGCGGTCGAAAGCCTCCTCGATGGCCTGGCCGCGCTCCAGCAGCGAGGACGGCGGCAGGGTCGTCCTGATCACGACCACCGCGTTGAAGTACGACGGCTGGCTGCCCGGGTCGACGCCCCACGGCTCCGTCTCGTACACGGGAGACACGGCCTTCACCCGGAGGCCCGGAGTGTCCTCCAGGGCGTCGATGGCGCCCTGGAGGGTCTCCAGGCGGTTGCCGAGGTTGGAGCCGAGGGAGAGCACGGCGTCCTTCGGGTTGGACAGGGTGACGTCGGCCGCGTCGACCTGTTCCGTGACGGACGATGGCACCGGCTGCACGGTCGGGTCGCTCGCTGCCTGGTTCATACTCGGCTCCGGGTGATCGTGATGGTGACGTCGTCGAAGGGCACCGTGATCGGGGCGTCCGGCTTGTGCACCACCACCTCGACCTCCTCGACGGGGTCGTGTTTGAGGCACACCTGGGCGATCCGCTCCGCCAGCGTCTCGATCAAGTCGACCGGGTCGCCCTCGACGACGGCGACGACCTCCTCCGCGACCACTCCGTAGTGCACGGTCTTCGCCAGGTCGTCGTCGGCCGCCGCGGGGCGGGTGTCCAGACCGAGCACCAGGTCGACGATGAAGGTCTGGCCCTCTTCCCGCTCCTTGGGAAAAACGCCGTGGTGCCCACGGGCCTTGAGGCCGCGCAGCGCGACACGATCCACGCGAATCACTCCTGCTTCTGTAGGTCTGCGGGCACGCGGCCACATGCGGATGGCGTGGTGCCCGCGTTCGAATCTACCTGCGCGCACCGACAGGACCTGCCCATGGGGCCGTGGAGGACTCACGAGAGGCCGGGTAGGCGCGTATACCCGCGCATGCGCGGCGACGAACCCTCTTGTTGGCCCCTACCCACTTATGAGGGGCCGTTCTCGTCCTCTTCGCCGTCGGTTTCCGTGAGTACCGGCGAGCCGTGGTGCGACCAGATCTTCCAGCCGTCGGCCGTGCGGCGGAACACATTGGTCGCCACGACCAGCTGGCCGACGAGCGGCCCGAGCTCGCCGCCGTCCTCCGCCGGACCGCCGCTGAGGATGTTCTCCGTACAGGTGACCAGCGCCGTGTCACCGGCCAGGTGCACCTTCACGTCGGTGAGGAAGAACTGGATGTACTCGGTGTTCGCCATGATCAGGGCGTACGAGCGGAGCACTTCCCCGCGGCCGGAGAGCACCGGCCAGCCGGGATGGATGCACGAGATGTCGTCGTCCAGCCACAGGTCGGACAGCTCGTCGAAGTCGCCGCGTTCCATCGTCTCGTAGAAGGCGGTGTTGGCCTGCTCGACGAGCTCGGTGTCGGTCAGGCTCACCGGGCGCCCTCGACGGCCCGCGCGACCCTGACTGCGTCGGCCGTGGCCCGCACCTCGTGGACCCGGACCGCCCAGGCGCCCTCGTGGGCGGAGATGGCGGAGACCGCGGCGGTGGCGGCGTCCCGCTCACGGGCGGGCGGCGGCGGGCCGTCCTTGGCCAGTACGCGGCCGAGGAAGCGCTTACGGGAAGCGGCCACCAGGACCGGACGGCCGAGGGCCCGCAGTTCCGCGAGATGCGCGACGAGCGCGAGGTCGTGCTCCGCCTGCTTGGCGAAACCGAGGCCCGGGTCGACGACGATGCGCTCCGGGGCGATCCCGCCCTCGACGACGGCCTCCATACGGGCGCGCAGTTCGGCGACCACCTCGGCGACCACGTCGCCGTAGACGGCGCGGCTGTTCATGTCCTCGCTGAAGCCCCGCCAGTGCATGACCACGAACGGGGCGCCGGTCGCGGCCACGACGGGGACCATCCTGGGATCGGCGAGGCCGCCGCTGACGTCGTTGACGAGCACGGCCCCGGCCGCGACCGCCTGCTCCGCGACCACGGCGCGCATGGTGTCGACGGAGACGGTGACGCCTTCCGCGGCGAGGCCCCGTACGACGGGGACGACGCGGCGGAGCTCCTCGTCCTCGTCGACCCGGCTGGCCCCGGGCCTGGTGGACTCGCCACCCACGTCGACGAGGTCGGCGCCTTCGGCCACCAGCTCGAGACCGCGCTTGATCGCGGCCGTGGTGTCGAACCAGCGCCCGCCGTCGGAGAAGGAGTCAGGCGTCACATTGACGACTCCCATGACCGCACAGCGATCCCACTCCGGCAGGCCGTCGGCCGTGCCCCGTCCGCGCAACGTACTCATGGAACCCAGCCTAGGCCCGTACGGACCACGCCCATGCCACTCGTGGCCGGGTGCGGCTCGTGCGGGACCTGTGCGGCGCCGTGGGCGGGCTCGAGCCGTGCTCGTGCCGCACCCGGGCGTCCACGGCCCCCGCCGGGGCGGTGACGCACGGGGCGGACCCGGTCATGCCGCGCGGGCCTCGCGCGGTTCCGGCCGGGCCGGCAGATGGGCGCAGGGGCGCGGCACCCGGGTGCGCCGACGGGCGAAGGGGCGCGGCAGCGAGAGATTGACGAATCCCTCGGCCTGCATCGCGGCGAAGCCGATACGGGGCAGGTCGCGGGTGGCGGGGAAGACCACGAACCGGGGTTCCCAGCGGGGCCGGAACTTGGCGTTGAACTTGTACAGCGACTCGATCTGGAACCAGCGGGAGAGGAACACGAGCAGCCCGCGCCAGAGCCGCAGCACCGGTCCGGCCCCGATCTTCTCGCCCCTGGCCAGTGCCGACCGGAACATCGCGAAGTTGAGCGACACCCGTTCCACGCCCAGCCCGGGCGCCGCCTGGAGGGCGGCGACGATCAGGAGCTCGTTCATGCCCGGGTCGGCGGACCGGTCGCGGCGCATCAGCTCCAGCGACATACCGTCCGTGCCCCACGGGACGAAGTGGATGACGGCCTTCAGGTCGCCGTACGGGGACGCCCCGCTCTCGTCGGCCTTGTGGGCGGTGGCTATCACGGCGTCGCCGTCGGTGGGGTCGCCGATGCGCCCGAGCGCCATGGAGAAGCCGCGTTCGGTGTCGGTGCCGCGCCAGTCGGCGGCGGCGCGGCGGATCTGCCGGACCTCGTCGTCGGTGAGATCACGGGCGCGGCGTACGCGGGTGCGGTAGCCGCCCCGCTCGATGCGCTTCACCATCTGGCGCACGTTCCGCATGGCGCGCCCGGTGAGGGAGAAATCCGCGACATCCACCACCGCCTCGTCCCCGAGTTCCAGGGCGTCGAGGCCGGTCTCGCGGGTCCAGACCTCGCCGCCCGTCTCCGAGCAGCCCATCACCGCGGGCGTCCAGGAGTGGGCCTTCGCCTCGTCCATGAAGCGTTCGATGGCGCCGGGCCAGGCCTCGACGTCGCCGATCGGGTCGCCGCTCGCGAGCATCACGCCGGACACGACGCGGTAGCAGACGGCGGCCTTGCCGCTGGGGGAGAAGACGACGCCCTTGTCGCGGCGGAGCGCGAAGTGGCCGAGCGAGTCACGCCCGCCGTGGACGGCGAGCAGGTCCCGCAGCCGGCGCTCGTCGTCCTCGGTGAGGCGGGCGGCGGGGTGCTCGGGACGGAAGGCGAGGTAGATGGTGGTGACGGCGGTCAGCAGGCCGAGTGCGCCGAGGCAGTAGCCGACGGTCCAGGAGACTCCTTCGGTGTAATCGATGGGGCCCTCGAAGCCGAAGAGCCCGTAGATGACGTGCTCGAGGCGGTCGGTGAGGCCCGGGTCGCCGACGACCCGGCCGGGGTGTGCGCTGACGACCACCAGGCCGATGACGAGCGAACCGGCGCCCATCGACACGAAGTTGGCGAGCGCCCGCCAGCGGCTGCGCGGGTCGGGCAGGGCGGCGAACTCGCCCCGGTGGCGCAGCAGCAGTGCGAGCAGCGCGAGGGAGAGCAGCACGCCGATGACGGAGTGCCGGTAGACGAACTGCGCGACTGCCCCGGCCGGCAGCAGCACGACGGCCGCCCGCCATGCCCGGCGCTTGTGGCGCTTGATCCCGTGTGCCAGCAGGAGCAGCAGCATGCCCGCGCTCAGCGAGAGCGCGGCGGCGAACGGGCCGGTGGCGCCCGGCAGTACCTCGGCGATCGTGTGCATCCGGCTGTGCCGGAAACGCGGGAAGATCCCGGCCCCGATATCGATCAGACCGACGAACGTGCAGGCCGTGCCGACGAGGGCCGGGACCGTCTCGGGCCGTGGGCCGTGCAGCAGGCGGCGCACCCGATTCGGAACCGATCCTGATTTGTCCCCATCTACCGTTGCAGACATCGCTTCCCGTGATTTCGGATGAGATCCCGTGCCCAAGGCCTCAGGTCGGTCGGCCCGGACGATTTGCGTTCTCTAGGACGGGACTTCGGGGAGGCGGGTTCATCCTCATCCGGAATTCGTCGACACGGAAGGCACACCCGAGTCATGGGTCTGACCAGTAACAAAGTCCTGGTTTTGGCCGCCGCGGCGGCCGTGCTGCTGTTCGCCGCCACGGTGTGGCTGTGGCCGCGACTGGCGCACCGCGGGCCGCGTGCCGTGGCGGGGCGTGTCGGTCTGTTGCTCGCCACGCAGCTGTCGCTGTTCGCCGCGGTCGGGCTCGCGGCCAACAACTCCTTCCTGTTCTACGGCTCCTGGGCCGATCTCTTCGGGCAGCAGCAGGACATGGGCGTGGTCGTGGACCACTCGCAGGGCACGCACCTGAGAGTCGTCGAGAAGCAGAGGCCCGGCGTGCCGGGCGCGTCCCGCCCGGAGACGGGCGGCCAGATACACAAGGTGGTCGTGTCCGGGGCGAAGTCGGGGATCGACAGCCCCGCGTACGTCTATCTGCCGCCGGAGTACTTCCATGCGGAGCACCGGGAGCGGACGTTTCCGGCGGCCGTCGTGCTGACCGGGTACCCGGGCACCGCGGAGAACCTGCTCAAGGGCCTGAAATACCCAAGGACCGCGTACGAGCAGGCCAAGGAGGGGCGGATGCAGCCGATGGTCCTGGTGATGCTGCGGCCGACGGTGGCGCCGCCACGGGACACCGAATGCGTGGACGTGCCCGGGGGACCGAAGACGGAGACGTTCTTCGCCGAGGACCTGCCGAGGGCCGTGTCCGAGACCTACCGGGTGGGGACCCACGCGCGCAACTGGGGTTTCATGGGCAACTCCACGGGCGGCTACTGCGCTTTGAAGATCGCGCTGCATCATCCGGAGCGGTTCTCGGCGGGTGTCGGGCTCTCGGCGTACTACAAGGCGGCCGAGGACCCGACGACCGGTGACCTGTTCCACGGCGACGACCGGGAGCGCAAGCGGGCCGACCTGCTGTGGAGCCTGGACCATCTGCCGCAGGGCCGTTCGTCGTTCCTGGTCACCACCTCCCGGCAGGGGGAAGGCAACCTGGCGGGCACGCGCGCCTTCGTCAAGAAGGTGAAGGCGCCGGCGCGGGTGTCGTCGATCGTCCTCGACAGCGGCGGGCACAACTTCAACACCTGGCGGCGCGAGATCCCGCCGGCCCTTCAGTGGCTGGCCGGCCGGCTCAGTCCTTCGTGACGGGGCCCGCCGGCGGGACGCTCGCGATGGACTCCAGGGCCACCTCCGCACGCGCGATGTCCTGGGCGTCCGCGTCGATCGAGCGCCGCAGTGCCTCGTGCAGGCGGGCCGGTGTGAGGACCCCGAGGAACCGCCCGGTCTCCTCCTCGTCGATCACCGCTATCCAGCCCGCGTCGTGCTGGAGCATCGTGGAGAACGCCTGCTTGAGCGAGGCGCCCACCGGCAGCCAGGCCTCCATACGGCGGGCGTGGTCGCGCACCGAACCGCTCTGCCGGGCTCCTTCCGCGGAGATCCAGCCGTGCAGGTTCTCCTCGCCGTCCAGGACGACGGCCCAGCGGGCGCCGAGGTCGCGGGGGAGCGGATCGTCGAGGTGGACGACCGGCGGCTGCTCCAGGTCCGCGGGCTCGATGGGGGTGACGGACAGCCGCTTGAGCCCGCGGTCCGCGCCGACGAACTCGGCCACGTACGGGGTGGCGGGGGCTCCGAGGACGGCGGCGGGGGCGTCGAACTGCTCGATACGCCCCTGTCCGTAGACGGCGATGCGGTCCCCGAGGCGCACGGCCTCCTCGATGTCGTGGGTGACGAACAGGACCGTCTTGCGGACCTGGGCCTGGAGCTTCAAGAACTCGTTCTGCAGATGCTCGCGCACCACGGGGTCGACCGCGCCGAAGGGCTCGTCCATCAGCAGCACGGGCGGGTCGGCGGCCAGTGCCCTGGCGACGCCGACGCGCTGGCGCTGTCCGCCCGACAGCTGCTCCGGGTAGCGGTCGCCGTACACGGACGGGTCGAGGCCCACCAGTTCGAGGAGTTCGGCGGCGCGTGCCCGGCCGGCGGACCGCTTGACGCCGAGGAGTCGGGGGACGGTGGCGGTGTTCTCCAGGACCGTCCGGTGCGGGAAGAGGCCGACCTGCTGGATCACATAACCGATACGGCGGCGCAGTTCGACCGGGTCCGTACCGGCGATGTCCCGGCCGTCCACGAAGATCTGTCCGCTGCTCGGTTCGATGAGGCGGTTGACCATCTTCATGGTGGTGGTCTTGCCGCAGCCGGACGGTCCGACGAGCGTGACCAGTTCACCCTCCGCGACCTCGAAGGAGAGATCGTCGACGGCCGTGGTGCCGTCCGGGTACCGCTTGGTGACGTGCTCGAACCGGATCATGACTCCCCATTGTGACGGGTGCTGTGTGAAAGCCATGTTGCTGCAATGTGGCCGTTCCGGGAGGTTGTCGGTGGCCAGGGTTATGGTCACCAGACATACGTTCGGCGGTCGCGGGGGAGGTGGGAGTGGATGAGTACGGGGTGGGCGGGCACGGAGCGGGCGGCGGGGAGCTGTCTCGCGGCGAACGACTGGATCTGCGGCGAGTACATCCGCTCCCGCAGCCAGGAGTTGACCGAAGCGACGGTCCAGCACGTCTGGATCACCGTCGCGTCGGTACTGATCGGGGTGGCGGTGGCCTTCCCGCTGGCGCTGCTCGCCCGTGCCAGGCCGCGGTTCGCGGGACCCGTGCTGGGGCTCACCACGCTGCTCTACACGATTCCCTCGCTCGCCATGTTCTCGCTGCTGCTGCCGTTCTTCGGGCTGTCCGCCGCCCTGGTGGTGACGGGGCTCGTCCTCTACTCCCTCACCATCCTCGTGCGGAACATCATGGCCGGCCTCGAAGCGGTCCCGGCGGAGGCGCGTGAGGCCGCCCGCGGCATGGGCTACGGCCCCGCGCGCCTGCTGTGGGAGGTGGAACTGCCGCTGGCCCTGCCGGCCTTGATGGCGGGAATCCGGATCGCGACCGTGTCGACGATCGCGCTGACGACGGTGGGTGCGCTCGTCGGCAAGGGCGGCCTCGGCAATCTGATCGACGACGGCGTGCAGACCACGTTCAAGGCCCAGGTGCTCACCGCGTCCGTGCTGTGCGTGCTGCTGGCGGCCGTCGCCGATCTGCTGCTGCTCGGCGTGCAGCGGCTGCTCACCCCCTGGACCCGCGTACGGACGGCGGAGGTGAAGGTCCGATGAGTGTGGTCTCGGGTGCGTGGACCTGGCTCACCACCGGCGCCAACTGGTCCGGGGAGGGCGGTGCCTGGCACCGGCTCGGAGAACATGTCTACGTCAGCGGTGTCGCTCTCGTCCTCGCCTGTGCGATCGCGCTGCCCGTCGCCCTGTGGCTCGGGCACATCGGCAAGGGCGGCGCGCTCGCGGTCAACATCTCCAACGCGGGCCGGGCCGTGCCGGTCTTCGCGGTCCTCGCGCTGTTCATGCTCACGCCGCTGCGCAGCGCCGGCTATGTGCCGACCATCATCGCCCTGGTGCTGTTCGCCGTGCCGCCGCTGCTGACCAACGCGTACGTGGGCATGCGGGAGGTCGACCGGGCGGTGGTGGAGGCCGCGCGCGGGATGGGCATGTCGGGCGGGCAGGTCTTCCTGCGGGTCGAGCTTCCCCTCGCCTATCCGCTGCTGATGACCGGGCTGAGGTCGGCCGCCGTCCAGGTCGTGGCGACGGCCACGATCGCCTCGATGGTCGGCCAGGGAGGCCTCGGCCGCATCATCACCGCCGGGTTCAACACGTACAACACCCCGCAGGTGGTCGCGGGGGCGCTGCTCGCGGCGCTGCTGGCCCTCGTCGTGGAAGGGCTTCTGGTGGCCGCCGACCGGCTGCTGAGTCCCTTGCGCAGGACCGTGCCGTCGTCGGGCTGACGGCACGCGCCGACCTACTCGTGTCGCTGATTCGCTTCCCATGTCGCTGTGGACGGAGAACCTGATGAGCAAGACCTCACGCATCGCCGGTGCGGTACTCGGTGTGGTGGCCCTGACGGGTTCCCTCGCCGCGTGCGGCGGTGAATCCCTCGAGCAGGAGAACGCCGGAACGTCACCGGGGACCGGCTCGGGGAAGAAGGGCACCCTGGTCGTCGGGGCCGCGGCGTTCACCGAGTCGAAGGTCCTCGCCGAGCTGTACGCACAGCTGCTCGGCGACGCCGGCTACAAGACGTCGATCACCACCGTGAAGAACCGCGAGTTGTACGAACCGTCCCTGGAGAAGGGCGAGATCGACGTCGTACCGGAATACGCGGCGACCCTCGCCGAATTCCTCAACGCGAAGGTCAACGGCCCCAAGGCGCCGGAGGAGAAGCCCGTCGCGTCGGGTGATGTCACCGCGACCGTTCAGGAGCTCACCAAGCTCGCGGAGCCGCTCGGACTGAAGGTGCTGCCCGTCGGAGAAGCCGTCGACCAGAACGCCTTCGCCGTGACGAAGGAATTCGCCGAGAAGAACAAACTGAAGACGCTCAGCGATCTCGGCAGGACGAAGCGACCGGTGAAGATCGCGGCCGGCGACGAGTGCGAGGTGCGGCCCTTCTGCGCGCCGGGTCTGAAGAAGACCTACGGCATCGACGTCGCGGGCATCGACCCGAAGGGCGTGGGGACCCCGCAGGCCAAGCAGGCCGTCAAGGACGGCGAGGACGACATGGTCCTCACCTACACCACCGACGGCACGCTCGAGAGCTACGGCCTGGTGCTCCTGGAGGACGACAAGAAGCTCCAGAACGCGGACAACATTCTCCCGGTCGTCAATGCGAAGGACGCCGGCGGCGCGGAGATCGCCGATGTCCTCGCCGGGCTGACCAAGGCCCTGACCACCGAGGATCTCGCCGAGTTGAACCGCAAGGTGGACGGGGAACGCGCGAAGCCCGCGGACGTCGCGAAGGCCTATCTGGAGGCGGAGGGACTGCTGCGGAAGTAGCGGTCGCCGGGCCCGGCATTCTCTCCGAGAGATTTGCCGGGCCGACGCCCCATTCAGTGCCTACGCACGGTAAATTTCGGGCCATGCCACGAGGACGCCACCGCCATTCCCCGCCCCTGCACAAGCTGCTGCCTCCCTCGGCGGTCGCCGGAGCGTCGGTTCTGTGCGCCGCCGGCGCGTGGTTCGTCGGCGATGCCGTGGCGCTCCGCGTGCTGGTCGCCGCCGCGGCGGCCGCCGCCGTCACCGGTGCCGTCCTCATGCGCAGTTGGGACCGCGGGGCCGGGCGCAGGGTCGCCGAGCTGACGCGTGGCCGGGCCAGCGACCATTGGAAGTTCGAGGAACGCATAGCGGAGCTCGAGACGGACGTCGAGGAGTCTCGCGAGCTGCGCCTGAAGCTCGACGCGAGGCTGCGCGCCAAGCGGGTCGAGCTCGCCGCGCTGCGGGGCGAGCACGCGGCGCTGCTGCGCCGGTACGCGAACGCGGAGACGGAGCGGGCCAGCGCCCTCGAGGGCCGCAGGCAGCTTGCGATCGAGGCGGCCGCGCCGGCGAAGGCACTGCCGCCCGCCGGTTCCACGCCGACGCCCTCGATGTATCTGCGTGCGGCCAAGGCGCTGGAGGACCTGTCACGCAACGCCGCGGCGCAGGAGGCAAGACACACGGTCGAGGAAGCGCGCCGACGGGACCTCGCGGAGCGTTCCCGTGAGGCGGACGAGCCGCAGGGGAAGCACGCGGCGGGCGCCGGGGCCGAGCAGCACGTACGCCCGTCGTCCGCCCTCCCCGCCCGCCGGACCGTTCCCGCCGCCGCCGCGATCGTTCCGTACGGTCAGCGTTCCCGCGTGAAGCGCCCTGAGGGCGGCTTCGACTTCTTCGGCACGGGCGGTGCGGCGAACGGCGGTACGGACGACGGCACGTCCCCCGGGGCGGAGGCCGGGTCCGGTGCCGAGGCCGGCGACGGCGTCAAGGCCGTCGAGGGCGCCGCCGCCCTGAGGGCCATCGAGGCGCCCGGCACGCAGAAGGCGATCGAAGCGGTCCAGCACGAGGACCTGGCGGACGTGGTGGGCGAGGAGGCCCTCGCGGCCCAGCGCGTCAGCGGCCCTCGCGCGGTCGGCAAGGTTATCGACCTGACCGCCCACGACGAGACGGAGCAGATGGACGTCGCCGGGCTGCGCAACGCCGTCTCCTGAAAGCGGCGGGCGCTACTTGTCGATGTCGCCGACGACGAAGAAGAGCGACCCGAGGATGGCGACCATGTCGGCGACCAGCGTCCCGGGCAGCAGCACCGTGAGCGCCTGGATGTTGTTGTAGGACGCCGAGCGGAGCTTGAGCCGGTAGGGCGTCTTCTCGCCCTTGGAGACCAGGTAGTAGCCGTTGATGCCGAGCGGGTTCTCGGTCCAGGCGTACGTGTGGCCCTCGGGCGCCTTGAGGACCTTCGGCAGCCGCTGGTTGATCGGACCGGGCGGCAGGTCGGCGATCCGGTCGAGGCAGGCGTCCGCCAGGTCCAGCGCGTTGTGCGTCTGATCGAGGAGCACCTCGAAGCGGGCCAGGCAGTCGCCCTCCTGACGGGTCACCACCCGGAGCGTGTCCTGCAGTTCGGGGTAGGCGAGGTAGGGCTCGTCCCGGCGCAGGTCGAAGTCCACACCGGAGGCGCGGGCGATGGGACCGCTGACGCCGAAGGCGTGGACGGCGTCCGCGGCGAGCACTCCCACGTCACGCGTCCGGCCGCGGAAGATCTCGTTGCCGAGGACGAGGCGGTCGTACACGTCCATGCGGGAGCGGACGTCCGCGACCGCGTGCCGGGCACGGCCGAGCCAGCCGGCGGGCAGGTCCTCCTTGAGGCCGCCGACCCGGTTGAACATGTAGTGCATCCTGCCGCCGGAGATCTCCTCCATCACGCTCTGCAGCTCTTCACGCTCGCGGAACGCGTGGAAGACCGGCGTGATGCCGCCCAGCTCCAGGGGATAGGAGCCGAGGAACATCAGGTGGTTGAGGACCCGGTTCAGCTCGGCGAGGAGCGTACGGGACCACACCGCGCGCTCCGGGACCTCCATGCCGAGCATCCGCTCCACGGCCATGACGACGCCGAGCTCGTTGGAGAACGCGGACAGCCAGTCGTGCCGGTTGGCGAGCACCACGATCTGCCGGTAGTCGCGGGCCTCGAAGAGTTTCTCCGCGCCGCGGTGCATATAGCCGACGATCGGCTCCGCCTCCCGGATGCGCTCGCCGTCGAGCACCAGACGAAGACGCAGCACGCCGTGCGTGGAAGGGTGCTGGGGCCCGATGTTGAGCACCATGTCGGTGTTCTCCGCCGCACCGCCGATGCCGACCGTCGTCTCCGTCATGCCGCCCAGTCTCTCAGAGGCCGGCCCACCCGCTGCATGAGCCAGGTGAAGTCGCCGAGGCCGCCCTTCGCGGTCAGCTCCGCCGCCTCCCCGGCCCGTGACAGGGCGCGCACATACGCCGCGGGGTCCGACGACGCCAGGGCGAGCGGCGGACGCTCCCCGCTCACGCCCAGTCCCCGGAGCGCCTCCCGCTGGCCGACCAGCTCGGCGCCCGCCGGCGCGGCGCACGCGTCCAGCGCCACATGGGCCGTGATGTCGCAGCTTCCGTCCGGCACGGGGCGCACCTCGCGGCCGTCGCGGAAGCCGGTCAGCGTGCCGAACGGCGGCCTGGCCCCTGCCGTGTGCGCGTAGTCCACGGCGACCGCGAGACCCGACGCCAGGGAGCCCGCCGCCGACGCCCACGCCTCGTCCCGGGGCCGCCCGATCTCCGCCCGTGTTCCCGGGCCGCCGAGCGGCCACCAGCGGGCGAGCCAGTCGGCGTCCGGTCCGGTGACCTCGCCGCCGAGCCGCTCCTCGCCGTCGTCGCGTACCAGCACACGCCGGACCACCCCGTCCGCGTCGACCTCCGCGACGTCCACGGGAACGTTGTCGAGCCACTCGTTCGCGAACAGCAGCCCGCTCAGACCCTGGGGGATCTCCGCGGTCCACTCGATGCGCGGGTCGAGGTCCGCGGGCGGGTCCGCCCGTTCGACGGCATACGCGCGGACCGGCAGGCCGGGCGGCAGCGCGGCGAGCACACCGGTCAGCAGTTCGCCGCGGCCCGCCCCCACGTCGATCAGCGCCGGCTCCGCCAGGCCCAGCGACCCGGCTGTGGAGGTCAGCAGCCGGGCCACCGCGGCGGCGAACAGCCCGGACGCGTGGACGGAGGTGCGGAAATGGCCCGCCGGACCCTCCGGCCGCCGGTAGAACCCCCGCGGTCCGTAGAGCGCGGTCTCCGCCGCGTCCCGCCAGCCACGCCAATCGCCGGTCTCATACGTCACGGGCACCAGTCTCCACCTTGCGGAGTACGCCTCCGCTCCCCGGATCGCCCCTCCGGTTGACCCCTGCACCTATCTCCCTTCCCTACTCTGGGTTACGTGCAGCGCCTCTATGACTTCATCCGCAGACACCCGACGGGCGTCGACACCTTCTGGGCCGTCGCGCTCTTCGGATTCGCCATGCTGTGGGTGGTCGAGGTGCCGGACGGCGCCGGCCGCACCGGCGCGGCCGCGATCATCGTCACGGCACTGAGCCTGGTCGTGGCGATGCGCCGGCGGATGCCCGAACACATGCTGGTCCTCGCCGCGCTGGCGGGCGTCGCGCAGCTCGTGTTCGACGTCGGCGTCAATCCGGCGGACTTCGCGATGATGGTCATCATCTACACCGTCGCGGCGGTCGGCTCGCCCCGGTGGGCCTCGCGGCTGGCCCTGATCGGCGGTCTGTCAGCGGCGTCGCTGGCGCAGATCCGCTGGCCGGAGGAGGCGTCCGCGGTCTCCGAGCGGATCTTCATCACCGTCGTCATGAGCCTGCCGTTCGTCCTGGCCTGGGTCCTCGGCGACTCCATACGCACCCGGCGCGCCTACTTCGACCAGCTCGAGGAGCGCGCCACCCGCCTGGAGAAGGAACGCGAGGCGCAGGCCAAGGTCGCGGTGGCGGCAGAGCGGGCCAGGATCGCCCGCGAGCTCCACGACGTCGTCGCCCACAACGTGTCCGTGATGGTCGTGCAGGCCGACGGCGCCGCCTATGTCCTGGACGCCGCCCCCGACCAGGCCAAGCAGGCCCTCGAAACCATCTCGAGCACCGGCCGCCAGGCGCTCGCGGAGATGCGCCGGCTGCTCGGCGTGCTGCGCACCGGCGACGGGCCGGAGAGCGGCGAGTACGTCCCCCAGCCCGATGTGCAGCAGATCGAGGAACTGGTCGAGCACGTCCGCCGGGCGGGCCTGACCGTGGATTTCAAGGTCGAGGGAACGCCGCGTCCGCTGCCGAGCGGTGTCGAGCTCACCGCCTACCGGATCGTGCAGGAAGCCCTGACCAACACCCGTAAGCACGGCGGCCCGGACGCCGGCGCCAGCGTGCGGCTCGTCTACTTCGACGACGGGCTCGGACTGCTCGTCGAGGACGACGGCCGCGGCGCCTCGCACGAGCTGTACGAGGACGGCGGCGCGGACGGCCGCGGCCACGGCCTCATCGGCATGCGGGAGCGCGTCGGTATGGTCGGCGGCACCCTGGACGCCGGGCCCCGGCCCGGCGGAGGCTTCCGTATCAGTGCGCTGCTGCCGCTCAAGCCCGCCCACTAGTGCCCACAGAACCGAGGGACGGAACCCACATGTCCATCCGCGTGATGCTCGTCGACGACCAGGTGCTGCTGCGCACCGGCTTCCGCATGGTGCTCGCCGCCCAGCCGGACATGGAGGTCGTCGCGGAGGCCGGCGACGGCGCGGAGGCGATCGAGAACCTCCGGTCGACCGCCGTCGACGTCGTGCTGATGGACGTACGCATGCCGAGGCTCGACGGCGTCGAGGCGACGCGGCGCATCTGCGCGGAGCCGGACGCCCCCAAGGTGCTGATCCTGACCACCTTCGACCTCGACGAGTACGCCTTCTCGGGGCTGAAGGCGGGCGCCAGCGGCTTCATGCTCAAGGACGTGCCGCCCGGCGAACTGCTCGGCGCGATCCGTTCCGTGCACAGCGGTGACGCGGTCGTGGCGCCGTCGACGACGCGGCGGCTGCTGGACCGCTTCTCCCCGATGCTGCCCAGCGCGGGCCCGGAGCCTCGGCAGAAGGAGCTGGCCAGGCTGACGGAGCGGGAGCGGGAAGTGATGATGCTCGTCGCCCAGGGCCTGTCCAACGGGGAGATCGCGGGCCGCCTGGTGCTCTCCGAGGCCACGGTCAAGACACACGTCGGCCGCATCCTGACCAAGCTCGGCCTCCGTGACCGCGTGCAGGTGGTCGTGCTCGCCTACGAGACCGGGCTGGTCCGGGCCGGTGGCGGGGCGGGCTGACCGGCCTGCCGCCGGCGGCTCCACGCCGCGGCCCCGCCGTCAGCGCAGCACCGTCTCGAGGAAGTCGCTCCCCAGTCGTGCGACGGCCGTCACGTCCAGCTGGTGCAGCACGTAACGGCCGCGCCTGCGGGTGGAGATCAGCTCGGCCTTCTTCAGCACGGCCAGGTGGCGCGAGACCTCGGGTGCGCTGATGCCGAGGGAGTCCGCGAGCTCGCTGGTCGTGTACGCGGCCCGGCCGAGGTTGCGGGACAGCCGCATCCGCATCGGGTGGGCGAGCGCGTCCATGCGGAGCTTCAGCAGCTCCACGGAGGCGGCACCCGGCAGTTCGGGCGCCCCGATCGGGTACTGGATCACCGGCTGCCAGCCGGGCGCGTGCACCACCATCAGGTGCGGCCACCCGAAGCTGGACGGCAGCAGGGTGAGCCCGGCGCCGAACGCCGGGTCGGTGGCGGTGGTCCGCCCGTCCGCGAGCTTGTCGGCGCTGATCACGGTGCCGCCCTCGTCGAGCGACAGCGCGGGGGAGACGGCCCGCAGTGCCTCCGCGAGGCCCTTGCGGCGCATCAGCTCGGTCTTGTGGCGGGCGTCGGCGGCGAGTTGGGTCGAGACGCGGCTCCATGTGTCCGCGAAGAAGGCGTCGTCGCAGTCCTCGAAGAGCCGCCGCAGCCAGGCGCGTACGGACGCCGGGTCGGCCAGCAGCCGCCGGGTGAAGTCCAGTTGGCGAGGCCCGCGATTGGCCGCCAGGTCGAGCGCGTGCGCCCGTCGTGAGGCGTCGACGAGCGGGGACGGGGCGCCGGTCGAGTACGTGCTGGCGCAGGTGAACTCGAGCGCCGACGACACGAACCGCTCGTCGTCGAGCCGGTCGAGCAGGTCCAGCTCCTCCTTGAGGCTCGCGCCGATCCGCCCGGGCGCCGCCGGCAGCCCGGCGAAGGGCAGGAAGATGTCCGAGAACGTCGAACGCCACAGGAAGTCGGCTTCGTGCAGCCGGTCGGCGAGGTCCGGCTTGAGCCCGGCGGCCGTCGCCGTGGCCCAGCTGTGCAGCCGGGGGTGGTGCCCGGGCTCGGAGAGCGCGTGCAGGGCCACGCCCAGCTCGGCGAGTGGGGAGATGTCGAAGACGATGCGCTCGGGGGCCAGCCCCGTGATGTCGATGGTCACGCTCACGACTCCATGGTGCGGGGTCCTTGGACCGGCGCGGCCACGTTTGACGCGCCTCGTCAATCGACGCGACGCGCGCCGGGTGGCGGGAGCAGCGTGAAGCCATGAACGCGATCCAGCAGCACCTGCTCGACCTGTACCGGGCCGAGCGGACCGACACCCCACCGCCGCCGCGCCCCGGCGACCTCGACCTGCGGACGCTCCGCGAGGCACGCGGCCACCGCCGTCTCCGCGCGCTCCTCACGGCCCGCCGGGCCTCCCGTTGACCGCTTGCCGTTGCGCGCCAGGGTGCCCTGTCGACCCGAGCCGGTCCGCCGGGCACCCTGCGCCCCGGGCGGTCCCGTCGGGCTTCACGCCGACGCGGCCCGATGCCCCGGCGTGCCGTGCCGGCCCCGGGCGTCCCCGCCGGCCTCGGCCGACGCCCGGCGGGGCTCACCGTCGGCCGCCGGGCCACGGATGGCCGGTACCGGTCAGGGATCGATGCCCGCCGGGCCCTCCCGCCGGGCCTCGGCGGCCGTGCGCCGGGCGTCCCGCCAGGCCACCGCGGCCGGCACAGGCGCAGCCGCCGGGCGGTCAGGCCGAGGCGGGCGCGGTCGCCTGGACGCGGCGTACGAACTCCGAGACCGCCTCCGCCACGTCCCGCGGTGTCCACTCGAGGCCCTCGGACGCGACCGTCACCTCGGTGACCGAGACACCCGGCGGGCAGCCTTCGGAGAACCAGCGGCGGAAGAGCGTCACGCCCGTCTCCTCCGCCTGCGTCAGTGCCGCCTCGTTCAGCACGTCCTTGTCGTACGGCAGCCAGACCTGGAACTGGTGGGTGTGCGGAACGGGCGGGTGGATCCGTGACCAGGGGACGGCCGGTTCGCGCAGCGCGTCCGTGAGCGCCGCGGCGACGACCTTCGCGTGGGCCACGTACGACGGCAGCCGCGGCAGCTCCCGCTCGAGGCCCAGCAGCGCCGACAGCGCGGCCGGGTACTGCTGGAACAGCTGGCCCCCGTACCGGTGCCGCCAGGCCCGTGCCTCGTCGATCAGCGGCGCCGGGCCGGCGAGCACCGCCCCCGACATGCCGTCCAGGGACTTGTAGAACGACACGTACACGCTGTCCGCAAGGGACGCGATCTCGTCGAGCGGGCGGCCGAAGTGCGGGGCGCACTCCCACAGACGCGCGCCGTCGAAGTGCACCACCGCATCACGTTCACGCGCCGCCTCCACGACGGCCACCAGTTCGTCCCAGGTGGGCAGGACGAAGCCGGCTTCCCGCAGCGGCAGTTCGAGCATCAGCGCGCCGAAGGGCTCGTCGCACTCGCGCACATCGTCGGCCGTCGGCAGCCGGGGCTCCGCCGTCGGGTGGACCGTGCGCAGGCCGCTCACCACGGAGAAGGCGGAGCGTTCATGCACCTCCGGATGCGCCTGGGGGTGCAGCGCGACCGTCGCGTTCCCGGTGCGCGCCGCCCAGCAGCGCAGCGCCACCTGCTGCGCCATCGTGCCGGTCGGGAAGAACGCGGCGGCCGGGAAACCGAGCAGCGAGGCCGTACGCCGCTCCAGCTCCGTGACGACCCCGTTGCCGTACACGTCGGTCCAGTCGTCCAGGTCATGCACGTCGCCCGCGGCCTCCGCCAGCGCCGCCAGGCGCTCGCCGATCCGCCGGTCGGCGGAGACACGCGACAGCACGCGGTCGGACGCGCGCCACGCGGCGAGGCGGCGGCGCCGCTCGTCCTGCTCGTCCTGCTCGTCCGGGACGTCCTGCCCGTCCTGCCCGGTCTGTCCGTCCAGGGCGTCCGGCGCGGTCCGGTGGTCCCGGTCGTCGGGCTCCGCCTGCTTGCCGTACTCGTTCGTTCCGTTCGTGTCCGTCACGGTCCGATCATCGCCCACAGCCTGTGGACAACTGCGAGGGCGCCGGAAACGCTGGCGTAGCATCGTGGACGAGAAAACGTCCGGTACCCGTGCGGACTGGAACGGAAGGCACCGCCGCGTGAATCCCACAGCACCACAGGAACCGCTCGACCCGCGGGACCGCCCCGCCCGGCTGACCGTCGGCGTGGTCGGAGCGGGCCGGGTAGGGCCCGCGCTCGCCGCGTCCCTGCAACTCGCCGGTCACCGGCCGGTCGCCGCGTCGGGAGTCTCCGACGCCTCCGTCCGCCGGGCCGCCGCCATGCTTCCCGATGTCCCGCTGGTGACGCCCGCGGACGTGCTGGCCCGCGCGGAGCTCGTGCTGCTTACCGTGCCCGACGACGCGCTCCCCGGCCTGGTGGAGGGCCTCGTCGAGACCGGCGCCGTACGGCCCGGGCAGCTGCTCGTGCACACCTCCGGCCGGTACGGCACCAAGGTGCTCGAGCCCGCCCTGCGGGCCGGGGCGCTGCCGTTGGCCCTGCACCCCGCGATGACCTTCACCGGCACGGCGGTCGACGTGCAGCGGCTGGCCGGCTGCTCGTTCGGCGTGACCGCGCCGGAGGAGCTGCGGCTGGCCGCGGAGGCGCTGGTCATCGAGATGGGCGGCGAGCCCGAGTGGATCGAGGAGCAGAACCGCCCGCTGTACCACGCGGCCCTCGCGCTCGGCGCGAACCACCTGGTCACGCTGGTCGCCCAGTCGATGGAGCTGCTGCGCGCCGCGGGCGTCGGCGCGCCCGACAGGATGCTCGGCCCCCTCCTCGGAGCCGCCCTGGACAACGCCCTGCGTTCCGGTGACGCGGCCCTGACCGGGCCGGTCGCCAGAGGTGACGCGGGCACCGTCGCCGCGCACGTCGCCGAGCTGCGCAAACACGCTCCCGCCGCCGTCGCCGGCTATCTGGCGATGGCCCGTACGACCGCCGACCGCGCCCTCGCGCACGGCATGCTCAAGCCGGAGCTCGCGGAAGACCTGCTGGGCGTGCTGGCCGAGGGGGACCTGCGATGAGCCGCGCCTTCGAACTCGTACCGACCAGGGAGGACCTGCGGTACGTGGTGGAGCACCACACCGTCCCCGGCCGCACCGCCGTCGTGATGACCATGGGCGCCCTCCATCAGGGACATGCCTCCCTGATCCGTACCGCCCGTGAGCGCGTCGGACCCAAGGGCTTCGTCATCGTCACCGTCTTCGTCAACCCCCTGCAGTTCGGAGCGGGCGAGGATCTCGACCGTTACCCGCGCACCCTCGACGCCGACCTCCGGACGGCCGAAGAGGCGGGCGCCGACGTGGTGTTCGCCCCCTCCGTCGACGAGGTCTACCCGGGCGGTCAGCCGCAGGTCCGCATCACGGCCGGCCCCATGGGGGAGCGCCTCGAAGGACGGACCCGCCCGGGCCACTTCGACGGCATGCTCACCGTCGTGGCCAAGCTCCTCCATCTCACCGGCCCCGACGTGGCGCTGTTCGGGCAGAAGGACGCCCAGCAGCTGGCCCTGATCCGCCGGATGGTGCGTGACCTGAACTTCCCGGTCGAGATCGTCGGCGTGCCCACCGTCCGCGAGGACGACGGCCTCGCGCTGTCCAGCCGCAACCGCTACCTGTCGGCGGGCGAGCGACGGACCGCCCTGGCCCTCTCCCGCGCCCTGTTCGCGGCGGCCGACCGGCTCGCCGCCCAGCAGGCCCTGCACGCCAGGGCCGAAGCGGTGCCGGCCGCGCCCGCCCGGGCCGCCGCGCTCTCCAAGCTCGGCGAGGCCCGCGCGGCGGCGGACGCGCACGCGGTCGCCCAGGCATGGCCGCCCGTCGGCGCCGACGCCGTACGGGCCGCTGCCCGGACCGTCCTGGACGAGGCGGCGAAGGCGAAACCGCCGCTGGCGCTGGACTATGTGGCGCTCGTCGACCCGGCGACCTTCGAGGAGGTTCCCGACGACCACAGGGGCGAGGCGGTCCTCGCCGTCGCGGCCAAGGTCGGCTCGACCCGCCTCATCGACAACATCCCCCTGGACTTCGGGACCGCCCACCCCGGGACCGCACTGACCGACGGAGCCGCCACGTGACCGGAATACGGCTGACCGCCCCCGCCCCGGGCTGGGCCATCGACGCGGACGTCGTCGTGGTCGGCTCGGGTGTCGCCGGACTCACGGCGGCCCTGCGCTGCGCAGCGTCCGGTCTGGACACGGTCGTCGTCACCAAGGCCCGTCTCGACGACGGCTCCACCCGCTGGGCGCAGGGCGGCATCGCCGCGGCGCTCGGCGACGGTGACACCCCGGAACAGCATCTGGAGGACACCCTGGTGGCGGGTGCCGGCCTGTGTGACGAGGCGGCGGTGCGGGCCCTCGTCACCGAAGGGCCCGACGCCGTGCGCCGGCTGATCGCCACGGGCGCGCACTTCGACACCGACCCGGCCTCCGGCGAGATCGAGCTGACCCGTGAGGGCGGTCACCACCGGCGCCGCATCGCGCACGCCGGCGGCGACGCGACCGGCGCGGAGATCTCCCGCGCCCTGGTCGACGCGGTCCGCGACCAGGGGCTGCGGACCATCGAGAACGCCCTGGTCCTCGACCTGCTCACCGACGCCGACGGGCGGACGGCGGGCATCACGCTGCACGTCATGGGCGAGGGCCAGCACGACGGCGTGGGCGCGGTCCACGCCCCGACGGTCGTGCTCGCCACCGGCGGCATGGGACAGGTCTTCTCCGCGACCACCAACCCCGCTGTGTCCACCGGCGACGGCGTGGCGCTCGCGCTCCGCGCCGGCGCGGAGGTCTCGGACATCGAGTTCGTGCAGTTCCACCCGACGGTGCTCTTCCTCGGCCCGGACAGCGAGGGCCAGCAGCCGCTGGTCTCCGAGGCGGTACGCGGCGAGGGCGCCCACCTGGTCGACGCGGCCGGCGTCCGCTTCATGGTCGGACAGCACGAACTGGCCGAGCTCGCCCCCCGCGACATCGTCGCCAAGGGCATCATGCGCCGCATGCAGGAGCAGGGCGCCGACCATATGCTCCTGGACGCCCGCCACTTCGGCGCCGAGATGTGGGAGCAGCGCTTCCCCACGATCCTCGCCGCCTGCCGGTCCCACGGCTTCGACCCGGTGACCGAGCCGATCCCGGTCGCTCCCGCCGCCCACTACGCGTCGGGCGGCGTGCGCACCGATCTGCAGGGCCGCACCACCGTCCCCGGCCTCTACGCCTGCGGTGAGGTCGCCTGCACCGGCGTCCACGGCGCCAACCGGCTCGCGTCCAACTCGCTGCTCGAGGGGCTCGTCTTCGCGGAGCGCATCGCCGCCGACATCGCCGCCAGGCGGCCCTGGCCGGCCGTCGCGCCCGCCGCACCCCGGGAGCCGTCCCTGCTGCCGCTCATCGCCCCGGAGGAGCGCGCGGAGATCCAGCGGATCATGTCCCACGGCGCGGGTGTGCTGCGCTCGGCGGCGTCGCTCGCCGCGGCGGCCGCCGCCCTCGAGTCGGTATACGTGACCGCCGTGCAGGAGCGCGAAGGTTCCGGAAAGACCGCGGAGCCCGGCGTCGAGTCGTGGGAGACCTCGAACCTCCTGTGCGTGGCCCGCGTGCTGACCGCGGCGGCCCTGGAGCGCGAGGAGACCCGCGGCTGCCACTGGCGCGAGGACCGTCCCGAGCGCGACGACGCCGACTGGCGCCGCCATCTCGTCGTACGGCTCGAGCCGGGCCGCCGGCTCGTCGTCCGGCACACCGACGGGACCGCATTCCCGTCCACCGATACCTTGTCCGTCCCCGACGCACCCAGGGAGCCGTAACCGTGAGCACGCCCGATGAACGCCCGAGCCCCGTGGACGTACCGCTGATCCAGATCGGCGCCCCGGCCGGCGGCGGCTGCGGGGACGACTGCGGCTGCGCCGACGAGGTGTACGAGTGCGGTCTGGACCCCGCGCTCGCCACGCTCCTCGCCGAGGCAGGGCTCGACCCCGTCCAGGTCGAGGACATCGCGCACCTGGCCATCGAGGAGGACCTGGACGGCGGCGTCGACGTGACGAGCGTCGCGACCGTCCCCCAGGACGCCGTCGCCACCGGCGACTTCACCGCCCGTGAGGCGGGCACGGTCGCCGGTCTGCGGGTCGCGGAGGCGATCCTGTCGATCGTGTGCACCACCGAGTTCGAGGTGGAGCGGCACGTCGAGGACGGCGACCGCGTCGAGGCGGGCCAGAAGCTCCTCTCCGTCACCGCGGGCACCCGCGACCTGCTGACCGGCGAGCGCAGCGCACTCAACATCCTGTGCCGCCTCTCCGGCATCGCCACGGCCACCCGCGCCTGGGCCGATGTCCTCGAGGGCACCAAGGCGAAGGTCCGCGACACCCGCAAGACCACGGCCGGCCTGCGCGCCCTGGAGAAGTACGCGGTGCGCTGCGGCGGCGGCGTCAACCACCGCATGTCGCTGTCCGACGCCGCGCTGGTCAAGGACAACCACGTGGTGGCCGCCGGCGGCGTCGCGGCGGCCTTCAAGGCCGTGCGGGACCGCTTCCCGGACCTGCCGATCGAGGTCGAGGTGGACACCCTCGACCAGGTGCGCGAGGTCCTGGACGCGGGCGCCGACCTGATCCTGCTCGACAACTTCACCCCGGCCGAGACGGCGGAGGCGGTCACGCTGGTCGCGGGCCGCGCGGTCCTGGAGTCCTCGGGCCGGCTCGCGCTCGACAACGCCCGCGCGTACGCCGAGACGGGCGTCGACTACCTCGCGGTGGGCGCCCTCACGCACTCCTCGCCGATCCTCGACATCGGCCTCGACCTCCGCGAGGTCGAGAGCTGATGCTGCTCACCATCGATGTCGGCAACACCCACACCGTCCTGGGCCTGTTCGACGGCGAGGAGATCGTCGAGCACTGGCGCATCTCCACGGACTCACGGCGCACCGCCGACGAGCTCGCCGTCCTGCTCCAGGGCCTGATGGGCATGCACCCGCTGCTCGGCGACGAACTCGGCGACGGCATCGAGGGCATCGCGATCTGCTCCACCGTCCCCTCCGTGCTGCACGAGCTCCGCGAGGTGACCCGCCGCTACTACGGCGACGTCCCGGCGGTGCTGGTGGAGCCCGGCATCAAGACCGGTGTGCCGATCCTGATGGACAACCCGAAGGAGGTCGGCGCGGACCGCATCATCAACGCGGTCGCCGCGGTGGACCTCTACGGCGGCCCCGCGATCGTCGTGGACTTCGGCACGGCGACGACGTTCGACGCGGTCAGCGCGCGGGGCGAGTACGCCGGAGGTGTGATCGCTCCCGGTATCGAGATCTCCGTCGAGGCGCTCGGCGTCAAGGGCGCGCAGCTGCGCAAGATCGAGCTGGCCCGCCCGCGGAGCGTGATCGGCAAGAACACCGTGGAGGCCATGCAGTCCGGCATCGTCTACGGCTTCGCGGGCCAGGTGGACGGCGTCGTCCAGCGGATGAAGCGCGAGCTGGCGGAGGACCCGGACGACGTGACGGTGATCGCGACGGGCGGTCTCGCCCCGATGGTCCTCGGCGAGGCGACGGCGATCGACGAGCACGAGCCGTGGCTGACGCTGATCGGGCTCCGCCTGGTCTACGAGCGCAACGTCTCCCGCATGTGACGCCCGGCGGCGCCGGGTTCCGGCGCCTCCCGGCAGGAGCGGGAAGCGCTGCCGCCCGGCGGTGGAAGTCCTGCCGGCGGGCCGGATGCCCTGTCGGCCCTCTGCCGCCGGGCGTTGGAGGCCTTCCGGGCCCGGAGGCCCTGACACCCGGGGTGCCGGACGTGGTTCCGGTCGGCGCGGGCCCGGCCGGGCGCCGCCACGTCATCCGTAACCGGACTCCACGCCGCGCCCACATTCGGGCGTTAAGAGGATTTTGTCCATTTAGCACGTATCGTCCGGGGCATGCCCACGCCATACGGATCCCGTGGCGGCATGGCGTTCGGTGCGGACGAGCTGCGTGTGCTCCGACGCGCCCTCGCCGTCGCCCTTCACCCCGTCCCCTTGGCCGACGACGACGTCCGGGAATGTCTGCGCCTGGCCGACTCCGTCGACGAGGCGGTCCGCGAGGCAGGCCGGCTGCGTGCCTTCCTCGTCGCCGACCTCGCCCGCTACCGCGACGCCCTGCCCGGCACGGCCACCAGCTACCTGGAGCGCCTCCAGGACGCCCTAGCCGCCGGTTACGACCCCCGCCCGGACGATCTGGCGGCTCTGCGCGCCTTGCGCGGCAATCCGGCCGCCGCGGCCGTGCTGCGGCGCTGTCAGGGTCTGGCGGAGCAGTCGGTGCGCGACCGGCTCGCCGGCCGTGTCGTCCACGTCCCGGCGCCCGCCCAGGCGCCCCGGCGTGCCCGGCTCCTCGCCCTCCCCGGCGGCCGCGCCGCCGACGCGCCGAAGCCCAAACCGCAACCGCAGCCTCAGCCGAAGCAGCCGGCGCCTGACGAGCGCCCTGTTCCCAAGCCCTCCGAGGTGTTCCCGCCGCGCCGAAAGCCCGTGCCCCCGCCGGAGCAGTGGGCCGTCGGATAGTTACCCTGGACGGCATGGACTACGTTTCCGCGCTTGTGCCTCCCGTGGTGATGGCCGTGTTCTTCATCGGCCTGGTCGTGACGATCGTCAAGAGTCAGGGCGGTCCGAACAAGGCCAAGGAGGACGCCGCCGTGGACGCGGCGCTGGCCCGGACGGAGTCCGGTCCGCAGACCGGACGCGACAACTGAGGGCCGTCCCCGACGGCCGAGGACGCACGGCGGAATTCCCGCCGTGCGTCCTTTTTGTCACGTCGAAGGGCGGTTGATCCTGGATCTCCCACTATGGTGGTGGTGTGCCCCGCCAATTGGGAGAGCTCGAAGACGCCGTCATGACACGGATCTGGCAATGGAACCGGCCGGTGACGGTCAGGGAAGTCCTGGAAGACCTCCAGAAGGAACGGTCCATCGCCTACACCACCGTCATGACGGTAATGGACAATCTCCATCAGAAGGGCTGGGTCCGCCGGGAAGTCGAGGGCCGGGCCTATCGATATAGAGCGGTCTCCACCCGTGCCGCCTACGCGGCCGCACTGATGAACGAAGCCTGGTCCAAGAGCGACAACCCCGCGGCGGCTCTTGTCGCCTTCTTCGGCATGATGTCCCCCGAGCAGCGCGAGTCGCTGCAAGCCGCAGTGCGTCTCGTTCAGGGCAACGAGGCCGCCGAGGAGCCGGGAGCCGCGGAGCGATAGCGTCGGCGCATGCCTTATGCCGCAGCAAATGCCTTCACCGTCCGGCGCGCGAGGACCGGCGATGTGCCGGACGTGCGCCGGCTCGTGGACCCGTACGTCGGTGAAGGCATCCTGCTCGACAAAGCGACGGTGACCCTTTACGAGGCCATCCAGGAGTTCTGGGTCGCCGAACGCGACGAGGACGGCCTGGTTGTCGGCTGCGGCGCTCTCCACGTCATGTGGGAGGACCTCGCGGAAGTGCGCACTCTCGCCGTGGACCCGGCCTTCAAGGGTCACGGCATCGGACACCGGGTTCTCGAGAAGCTGGTGGCCACCGCGCGCAGGCTGGGAGTGCGCAGAGTTTTCTGCCTCACCTTCGAAGTGGACTTCTTCGGTAAGCACGGCTTCGTCGAGATCGGGGAGACTCAGACGCCCGTCGACACCGATGTCTACGCCGAGCTCCTGCGTTCCTATGACGAGGGTGTCGCCGAGTTCCTCGGTCTCGAACGAGTGAAGCCGAACACCTTGGGCAACAGCCGGATGCTTCTGCACCTGTGATCGCCACTAGAGCGTCGGATCCCTATGTCCGAATCGCGCACGTTTCCCGCGTTCTCGCGGTTCTGAACCTCTGTCAAGGGTTTGTGTTTTCCAAGGAAAAGCGGTTTCCTTTCCGCGTACTGCATTTTCGATGAAAGGAAATCCCGGTGGCACAGAAGGTTCAGGTCCTTCTTGTCGACGACCTCGACGGCGGCGAGGCGGACGAGACGGTGACGTTCGCACTGGACGGCAAGACCTACGAGATCGACCTCACCACCGCCAATGCGGACAAGCTCCGGGGTCTGCTCGAGCCGTACACCAAGAGCGGCCGACGTACCGGTGGCCGTGCGGCGACCGGCCGTGGCAAGGGTCGCGCGACGACGGGCGGCAACAAGGACACCGCCGAGATCCGCGCCTGGGCGAAGGCGAACGGCTTCGAGGTCAACGACCGCGGCCGTGTCCCCGCGACGGTTCGTGAGGCTTACGAGAAGGCCAACGGCTGACTTGTCGCCCGTCGCGTGTCCGCACGCGCCGTACGCGTCAGCCGGGCCCGGTGGCACTCGGTGGCCGCCGTGTCCACCAGCCGTACGAGATCGGGGGCATCCCCACTGCCCCCGAGGCCGGCGAGAGCGGGCAGCTGTGCCTCGCGCCCCGGCGCGGGGGGCCGCAGCCACATGGCGGCCGGGCGGGTGCCGGGACGCCCGGGCGGCGGCGGGGCGGTCATCACTCCGCCCGCGCCGAGGGCCGTGATGTCGAGATCGACACCGCCCCATTCCAGCCAGTCGAGCAGTCCCGGCAGCTCCTCCGCGCTTCCCGGAGCGACCAGCAGCTGCATGCGCCGCTCCATGAGGGCGACCGGCCCGGTGCGGGCGACCCGGCGGAGCACCGCCGCTCCGGCGCCCGCCGGCAGGTCGAGCACGTCGAACCGCACTCCCGTCGCGAGCCGCACGGGACTGCCGTCCGTCGCCGCCCAGCCGAGCTCGCTGCGGTACCACTGCGCGGCGCCGCCCTCGAAGGGCGCGCGGGGGGACGGCACGGTGAAGGGCATGTCCCGCAAACTCCGCAGCCGCCGTGAGGGTTACGCGCCGTGCTGTCTCCGGTGCACACCGTCACGGAATCGGGGGCGCGCACGCGCGCGGAACGGCGCAAGGTTGTTCGCCCGTAGCGGAGGGACGGGGTGCACGCGGCATGGACTGTCGGTGGCTGAGGGTAAGACAGTCCTAGTGGGGAGGGGCGACACGCTCGCACGGCAGTCTCACGTTCGCCATCGGCGTAGTGGCGGTGGGGGTAACTGCCTGGCCTGCGGGAACATCGTCTCGCACCATCGGGTTGGAGCAGTTGTCGGCGTTCAGGGGTCAGGAGGCCACAGACGGGTGTCGGCAGTTGGAATGAGCGGTCCCCGCTTGCGGGACTAAGCTGCGGAAGGACAGGGAGGGGACCGACCCCTTACTGCCTGACCGCTCTGAGGAGCGATTAACGATGTTCGAGAGGTTCACCGACCGCGCGCGGCGGGTTGTCGTCCTGGCTCAGGAAGAAGCCCGGATGCTCAACCACAACTACATCGGCACCGAGCACATCCTCCTGGGCCTTATCCACGAGGGTGAGGGTGTCGCCGCTAAGGCCCTGGAGAGCCTCGGGATTTCGCTCGAGGCGGTCCGCCAGCAGGTGGAGGAGATCATCGGCCAGGGTCAGCAGGCCCCGTCCGGTCACATCCCCTTCACGCCCCGTGCCAAGAAGGTCCTGGAGCTGTCGCTCCGCGAGGCTCTTCAGCTGGGCCACAACTACATCGGCACCGAGCACATCCTGCTCGGCCTGATCCGCGAGGGCGAGGGCGTCGCCGCCCAGGTCCTCGTGAAGCTGGGCGCCGATCTCAACCGGGTGCGGCAGCAGGTCATCCAGCTGCTCTCCGGATACCAGGGCAAGGAGGCCGCCACGGCAGGCGGCCCGGCCGAGGGCACGCCTTCGACCTCCCTCGTCCTCGACCAGTTCGGCCGGAACCTCACCCAGGCCGCTCGTGAGTCCAAGCTCGACCCGGTCATCGGGCGCGAGAAGGAGATCGAGCGGGTCATGCAGGTGCTGTCCCGCCGTACCAAGAACAACCCGGTCCTCATCGGCGAGCCCGGCGTCGGTAAGACGGCGGTCGTCGAGGGCCTGGCGCAGGCCATCGTCAAGGGCGAGGTGCCCGAGACCCTCAAGGACAAGCACCTCTACACCCTGGACCTCGGCGCGCTGGTGGCCGGCTCCCGCTACCGCGGTGACTTCGAGGAGCGCCTGAAGAAGGTCCTCAAGGAGATCCGCACCCGCGGCGACATCATCCTGTTCATCGACGAGCTCCACACCCTGGTGGGTGCGGGCGCCGCCGAGGGCGCGATCGACGCCGCGAGCATCCTCAAGCCGATGCTGGCGCGAGGCGAGCTGCAGACCATCGGCGCCACCACGCTCGACGAGTACCGCAAGCACCTGGAGAAGGACGCAGCGCTCGAGCGCCGCTTCCAGCCCATCCAGGTCGCGGAGCCGTCGCTGCCGCACACCATCGAGATCCTCAAGGGTCTGCGCGACCGTTACGAGGCCCACCACAGGGTCTCCATCACGGACGAGGCGCTGGTCCAGGCCGCCACCCTGGCCGACCGGTACATCTCGGACCGCTTCCTGCCGGACAAGGCGATCGACCTGATCGACGAGGCCGGCTCCCGGATGCGTATCCGCCGGATGACCGCGCCGCCGGACCTGCGCGAGTTCGACGAGAAGATCGCCGGTGTCCGCCGCGACAAGGAGTCCGCGATCGACTCCCAGGACTTCGAGAAGGCAGCTTCGCTCCGCGACAAGGAGAAGCAGCTGCTGGCGGCGAAGGCCAAGCGGGAGAAGGAGTGGAAGGCCGGCGACATGGACGTCGTCGCCGAGGTCGACGGCGAGCTGATCGCCGAGGTCCTCGCGACCGCCACCGGCATCCCGGTCTTCAAGCTGACCGAGGAGGAGTCCTCGCGTCTGCTGCGCATGGAGGACGAGCTCCACAAGCGCGTCATCGGGCAGAAGGACGCCATCAAGGCCCTCTCGCAGGCCATCCGCCGTACGCGAGCCGGTCTGAAGGACCCGAAGCGCCCCGGTGGCTCGTTCATCTTCGCCGGTCCGTCCGGTGTCGGTAAGACCGAGCTCTCCAAGACGCTCGCCGAATTCCTCTTCGGCGACGAGGACGCGCTGATCTCCCTCGACATGTCGGAGTTCAGCGAGAAGCACACGGTTTCCCGTCTCTTCGGTTCGCCCCCCGGATACGTGGGCTACGAAGAGGGTGGCCAGCTCACCGAGAAGGTGCGCCGGAAGCCGTTCTCCGTCGTCCTCTTCGACGAGGTCGAGAAGGCCCACCCCGATATCTTCAATTCCCTTCTGCAGATCCTGGAGGACGGTCGTCTGACCGACTCCCAGGGCCGCGTCGTGGACTTCAAGAACACGGTCATCATCATGACGACCAACCTCGGGACCCGGGACATCTCCAAGGGCTTCAACCTGGGCTTCGCCGCCCAGGGCGACGTCAAGTCGAACTACGACCGGATGAAGGTCAAGGTCAACGAAGAGCTGAAGCAGCACTTCCGGCCCGAGTTCCTCAACCGTGTCGACGACACGGTCGTCTTCCACCAGCTCACCGAGGAAGACATCATCCAGATCGTCGACCTCATGATCGCCAAGGTGGACGAGCGTCTGAAGGACCGCGACATGGGCCTCGAGCTCAGCGCCACGGCCAAGTCGCTCCTCGCCAAGAAGGGCTACGACCCCGTCCTGGGTGCCCGGCCGCTGCGCCGGACGATCCAGCGCGAGATCGAGGACATCCTGTCGGAGAAGATCCTCTTCGGCGAGCTGCGCCCCGGTCACATCGTGGTCGTGGACACCGAGGGCGAGGGTGAGGAGAAGAAGTTCACCTTCCGCGGCGAGGAGAAGTCGGCTCTGCCCGACGTCCCGCCGATCGAGCAGGCGGCCGGTGGCACCGGTCCGAACCTGTCGAAGGACGCGTAACGGCCCTGCCGGGCCGGCCGACGTGACGGGGCGGGCCCCGGACCCACAAGGTCCGGGGCCCGCCCCTTTCGCGTGCCGCGACGTGCAGGGCGGCGCCCGGCAGTACCGGAACTGGGCGCGCCAGCGCCTGCAGGGGCCCTGGCTGGCCCTAGGGAGCCAGGCCCGCCTGCTGCACCGGCGGACCAGGGTGGGCCGGCTGACACCGGTTGCAGGCCAGGGTCTTCCGGCTGCCGCCGACGCTCCGGGCGGGCCCGGCGGATAAGGCCCGTCCGCTGCGCCGAGGGCTCTGCCGGCCCGGACCCGCCCGCTGTCACCGGTTTCGGGCCGGGATCCGCCTGTTGCCTCCCGCGGCCTGGCGGCCGACGGGGTCCGACGACCAGACCTGCCTGTTGCTACCGATCGCGGGCCGGGATCCGCCCGCTGCCGCCGGGGCCCTGGCAGGCCCTGACGGACCAGGCCTGCCCGCTGTCGATCCGGGCACCAGTGGGGCCGGCGGACAAGCCAGCCCGCTGCCGCCTGCGGCTTGGCGGCCCCGACGGACCAAGCCCGCCCGCTGTCGCCCATGCTGTCCGCCGGGGCCCCGGCGGACAGTCCGTCCGCCGCCGCCAGCGGGCCCCGGCGGACAGGCCCACCCGCTGCCGCCCGCAGCCTGGAGGACCAAGCCAAGCCGCTGCCGACGACGGGCCCTGGCGGACCGGACCCTCCCGTTGAGACCGGCTGCGGGCCGGGATCCGCCAGGCCGCGGGCCTGGCGGACAGGCCCGCCCGCTGCCCCCGACGGCCTGGCGGACAGATCCGCCTGCTGGCGCCCGCGGTTTGGCGGGCCCTCCCGCTGTCGTCGGCGGGTCGGGACAGGGTCAGCAGGCGGCGGGCTTGCGCCAGGAGCATTCCAGCGAGGCGTCGGGCTCCGAGGTGCGGGCACGCGGGGGCGACGCGGGCGTGATCGTGCCCGCCGCGGTGTCCGAGGAGGCCAGGGTGACGACGACCGCGTCCTCGATGCTCTTCACCGAGGAGGCGAGGTAGTTGTTGAGGACGATGCTGTAGACGAGCTCGCGCCCCGCCGCGTCGGTGACGTACCCCGACAGGGCGGAGGCTCCCGTCAGCGAACCGGTCTTGCCACGGGCGTTGAGCGCGGCCGGGGTGCCGCACATGCGGGAACGCAGCGTGCCGCCCACGGCGCGGTCGGGGGCGCAGGCCACCGGCAGGGACGCGTACCAGTCGGCGAACCAGGGGGCGTCGCGGACGGAGAGCAGCAGGGTCGCCAGCTCCGCCGCCGGGAACATGTTCATCCGGGAGAGTCCAGAGCCGTCCGCCTGGCGGAGTGTGGAGGTCCTGACGCCCTCCTTCTCCAGCTGGGCGGCGATCGCGGCGATGCCCGCGTCCCAGGTGCCCTGTCGCGACGTCCGGTGCCCCATTTCCTTGGTGAGCGCCTCCGCGTGCATGTTGTTGGAGAGCTTCATGAACGGGTGCATCAGTTCGCTGAGCGGCATGGAGCGGTGCGAGGCGAGGGTGCGCGCGCCGGAGGGGGTGGGCCGGCCCAGTCGGGGCGTGCCCGAGATCCGTACGCCGTGTTCGGCGAGCGCGTCGGCGAACACGGCGGCCGCGTAGCCGGTCGGTTCCCAGACCGCGATCCACTCCTTGGCCGCTGCCGCGCCGACCGGGACGTCACCGCTGATCCTGAGCGTGTTCGTGCCGTGGTCGCGGGAGACGGCCAGGGTGTCCGGCCGGCCCGTCCCGACCGTGGTGGCGCTGACGTCGAGGCGTACGTAGTCGGTGGGTGGGGTCAGCGTCACGCGCGGGCGCTCGCCCGGCCGGGCGCCCGGAGCGACCTCGACGACGACGGTGCCGGCGTCGTAGTCGGTGTCGGGCGCGAGGGTGAGCGCCGAGATCTGTGCTGAGTAGTAGGCGGACTCGTCGTCGGCCGCCCAGGACCGGCCCAGGCGCTGGTCGTCGAAGCGGGTGTCGTCGGCGACGAGGCGCCCGGTGACGCGCTTGATTCCGGACGCCGCGACGTCCGCCGCGAGGCGTCGGTAGTCGGCCGCGAGCAAGGTGGGATCGCCGCTTCCGCGCAGGTACAGGTCGCCGGCGAGAGTGGTGCCCTCCCGGCGGCCGGTGGTCAGCACGTCGGTGTTGAAGCGGTGGTCCGGGCCGAGCACGGCCATGGCGGCGGCGGAGGTGGCGAGCTTGGTGTTGGAGGCGGGCATCAGGCGGTCGCCGCTGTCGCGCTGGTAGAGACGTTCACCGGTGGCGGCGTCGGCGACCACGACGCTCACTGCCCCGCCGTCCGTCCGCGGGTCCGCGAGGACCTTGTCGAGGGCGCCCTTGAGGCCGGTGTCGGATGGGCCGGCCCCGGCCGGCGAGCTCCAGGTGAGTGTGCAGGCGAGGCCGGCGGCGAGCGGCCAGATCCATGCGCGGCGCAGCGCGCGGTGACGGATGCGAACCACGGGTCTACTCATGGCACAGGAGGATCCCGGAAGCGGATCGTTCCCGGAAGCACGCGCGGCGGGCCTTCCGGGCGGTGAAAAGGGCCGAATTCTGTGGCCCCGGTCACCGACCGGTCCCTTTTCCGGTGTGGTCCGGAGCACTTTCCGGCGGCTGCCGTGCGTGGCCTGGCTCACGATTCCGGATCCCACGAAGGGGCCCCTCCGTGACAAGGCGCACAGGCGTTTTGGGTACTACTAGGTGGATTAGTGATCGGAATATCCGTTTTGCCCCTCATGGGGGGTCCGGCCCGTCCGGGGCCTCCGGCCCCCTGGTCCGCGGGCCGGGCCGGAGGGGCCCCGTCCCGCGGCTCCGTGGCCAGGACGTGCGGTTAAACCGGTCGGTCCCGGGCATAAGAGGGCCCGCTTTCGGGCAGTGCGGAGCGGCTCGGGCGGGCGTCAAGAGTCGTATTTCCGTGGATGCCACTACGACGCGATGTCGTAGTTGGGGGGTTTGAGGTGACTTGGGAGCCCGGGTTACCAATGTGGAGCCAGCCCGGTGCGAACGCGTCGGGTCCATTCATGCCCGGAGGTTCTCCCGTATGTCGAAGCGCACCATGATCCACCAGCTCCGCCCGTCCGTGCTCCGTACCCGTGGTGCTGTCGTGGCCGCCGGAATGGGTGCCGTGATGGTCGTCGGAGCCGGTGCGGGTGTCGCCTCCGCCGACGCGGGCAAGGCGGCCAAGCCGGCCGTCGTGGACGCCGCCTCTGCCGTCGCCGCCCAGGCCGACGCCCAGGCGAACGCCGCGAAGGCGAAGGCCGCCAAGAAGACCGCCAAGAAGAAGCCCGCCAAGAAGGCCCCCGCGTGGGTCAAGCCGGTCAGCAAGTACACGCTGACCGCGAGCTTCGCGCAGGGTGGTGCCATGTGGTCCGCCAAGCACTCCGGCCAGGACTTCGCCGTGCCGATCGGCACGCAGGTCAAGGCGGCCGGCGCCGGTACCGTCGTCAAGGCGGGCCCGAACGGCGGCGGCGACGGCCCCGCCTACGGCAACGCCATCGTGATCAAGCACAACAACGGCAAGTACTCGCAGTACGCCCACCTGTCGAAGATCAACGTGAACGTGGGCGCGAAGGTGAAGACCGGCCAGAACATAGCCAAGTCCGGCAACACCGGTAACTCGTCCGGCCCGCACCTGCACTTCGAGATCCGCACGACGCCGAACTACGGCTCGGCGCTCAACCCGATGTCGTTCCTGCGCTCCGCCGGCGTCAACCTGTGACGCACGCCTGAGCCTGACCCGTCGCGCAGCGCCGGGTGATCGGAAGGCCCCGCCCGTATCCGGGCGGGGCCTTCGTGCGCCCCGCGCCCGGCAGGGGCTCAGCCGCGGCGCTTCAGCCGGGGCCGCCTCAGCCCCTTCGGCCGCTCCGGCTCACGGTCCTCCGCCGGTGTCAGCACCGGGAAGCTCCCGGTGTTCGTCGGCGCGTGCTCGGGCAGCCAGAGCACGGCGATCGCCCCGCCGGAGGCCCCCAGCGGCGTGGCGCCCTCCGGCGCGGCGTTGCGGAACGTCAGCCTCGCCCCGAGCACCCGGGCCTGACCGGCCGCGATCGTGAGGCCCAGGCCGTGCCCCGTACCGGCACGGTCGCTGGCACCCGTACGGAACCGGCTCGGTCCCTCCCGAAGCACCGACTCCGGGAATCCGGGTCCGTGGTCCCGTACCCGCACCACCCGGCCCTCGACGGTGACCTCGATCGGGCCCTTGCCGTACTTGGCCGCGTTGGTGAGCAGATTGCCCAGAATGCGCTCGAGGCGCCGGGGGTCGGTGCTCACCCAGGAGTTGTGCACCACCCGGACCTCCGCCTCGGGATGGAACACGGCGACCCTGCGCCCGACGAACTCGCCGAGCTGGATCTCCTGGAGCTCGGCCCGCTCGGAGGCGCTGTCGAGCCTGGCCACTTCCAGCACGTCCTCCACCAGCGTCCGCATGGCCTGCGCCCGGTCCCGTACCAGCTCGGTCGGGCGCCCGGGCGGCAGCAGCTCGGCCGCCGTGAGCAGCCCCGTGACCGGTGTGCGCAGCTCGTGTGCGATGTCCGCGGTGACCCGGCGCTCCGCCTCGATCCGCTCGTTGAGGGCGTCGGTGAGCGCGTCGACGGCCCGCGCCAGATCGTCGGTCTCGTCGCGCACGACGCCGCTGATCGCGTCCCGTACCCGGACCTCGTGGTTGCCCTGGGCGACATGGCCGGCCGCCGCGGCGGCCTTGCGCAGCCGGCGTGAGAGCTGCCCGCCGATCAGGACGCCCAGCGCGGAACCGCCCAGGACGACCGAGACGGAACCGATGATCAGTGCCCGGTCCAGGTCCTGCATGATCTCGGCGCTGCGCCCGGCGAACTCGGTGCGCAGGGAGAGCACGTCACCGCCCGCCAAGGGCACGGCGGCCCAGATCTCCGGCGTCCCGTCGTGGCCCTCGTCGATGTACGAGCCGCGCCGCTTCTCCCGCATCAGTCGCTGGAGCGCGTCCGGCAGCGCCGGGTCGTTGATCTTGCTGTTGAAACGCGGGTCCTTGTTCTTGGACGTCTCGTACCAGCGCTGCGCCAGCAGGACCCGGTCCATCTGGACGTCGCGGGCGTTGTCGAGCATGGAGACCCGGGCGGCGTTGTGCACGACCAGGCTGAGCGCCATGGCGATCAGCGCGCCGACCGCCGCGATCGCGATGCTGATCTTCCAGCGGACGCCGGTGCGCAGGACGAGACGCCTCATGCGGTGGGACTCTCCTCGGCGAAAGGTGCTTCGGCCCTCATACGGCGAGCCTCATGCCTTGAGCTTGTAGCCGAAGCCGCGGACCGTCTCGATCCGGTCCTGGCCGATCTTGGTGCGCAGCCGCTGGACATGGACGTCCACGACCCGGGTGTCGCCGCCCCAGCCGTAGTCCCAGACCCGGTCCAGCAGCTTGTCGCGCGAGAGCACGGTGCCCGGGGCGGACGAGAACTCCAGCAGCAGCCGCATCTCGGTCGGCGTCAGTGACACCGGCTTGCCGGCCCTGCGCACCTCCATGCCGTCGGTATCGACCTCGAGGTCGCCGAAGGTCAGCGCGCCGCCCTGCTCCTGCCGTCCCGCGGGGCCGCCGTCGCCGGCCGGGCCGCTCGCATGCCCGAAGCGCCGCAGCACGGCACGGATGCGGGCGACGAGCACCGCGCCGTCGAAGGGCTTGGTGACGTAGTCGTCCGCACCGGCCTCCAGGCCGAGCACCACGTCGATCGAATCGGCACGGGCCGAAAGCATGATCACGGGGACCGTCGACTCGTCGCGGATGCGCCGGCACAGGCTCACCCCGTCGAGCCCGGGCACCATCACGTCCAGCAGCGCGATGTCGGGCCGGTCCGCCCGGAACGCCTCGAGGCCGAGCAGCCCGTCGGGCACAGCGGTGACCGCGAAGCCGTCGCGCTCCAGGGCGAGCTGCGTGGCCTCGCGGATGACATCGTCGTCCTCGACGAACAGGACATGGGTCTCGGCCATCCGGCGCTCTCTCAGTTCTCTCAGTTGCCGCTCGGCGCGGGTGCCTCGGAGGCGACCACCTCGCCCTCGCCGACCGCCCTGCTGAATTCGTTGCGCACCCAGAACTCCCGGGTGAACTTGCCCGCCGACCAGCGGTAGGTGCTCACTTCCTCGCCGGACGGCTCCGCCACCGGGTCGTCCTTGGCGTACACCTGCTTCGTCACCACGAGATCACCCCGGTCGACCGCCGCGTAGACCGCGGGTTCCTCGAGGGAGAACACGTTCTCGTAGGTCTTTCCGGTCTCCCGGTACACATAGGTGCCCATGCCGACCGCGTCACCGCAGGTCAGCACGTTGACGATGACGTCGGGCGTGTCATTTCCGGTGAGTACCGCGTACGAGGTGTCGACGGGGTACGAGTCCTTCGCGCACGGCCGCAGATCCGCCTTGACCCGGGGACTCACCTTCGGGTCCGCCATCAGCAGCTTGACCGCGTCCACCGACTCCGTGAAATGGCCCGCGTCACCGGCGGACGGCACCGGGGCGGCCCTGCTCGCGGCCTCCGAGGGCGCCGCGCCCTCGTCCTCCACACCCGTGCCCCCGGTGGAACAGCCGGCCGCGAACAGCGCCGCGGCGACGAGCCCGGCCGTCGCCGTACCGCTCGCCGCCAGGGCCCTGCTGCTGCCTTTGTCTCTCAGGCCGCGCACCGCTCCCGCTCCCGTCCGTCACGCCGATCGGCACGCCGCGCCTCGTACCGCTCCAGGGTGCGGGCGTCAAGCTCCCGTGCCTCGAGCTCCTGGCGCAGCCGGGCGAGCGCCCGGTGCAGCGTGCTCTTCACCGTACCGGCCGACATTCCGAGCGCGGCGGCGGTCTCCTCGGTGCTCATCTGCTCCCAGTGCCGCAGCACCACGACGCTGCGCTGCTTGGGCGCCAGCACCTTGAGCACGTCCATCAGCAGGGCGCGGTCCGCGCGCTGCTCGCTGCCGTCCTCGACGCTGGCGTCGGGCAGCTGCTCGGTGGGGACCTCCTCGAGCTTGCGGGCCCGCCACCACTCGGTGCGCGTATTGATCATCACGCGGCGAAGGTACGCGTCGGCGAGCGACTTGTCCGCGATTCCGTCCCACCGGCCGTAGGTGCGCACGAGCGCGGTCTGGAGGAGGTCCTGTGCGTCGACCGGGTCGGGGACGAGGCGGCGGGCGCTGCGCAGCAGCGCCTCCTGCCTGGTGCGTACGTACTCCTCGAATTCGAGCACCTCGCCGTGCGCCATTCCAACCGCCTCCGTCCCCGTGACCAAGCTCTGCGTGCTTGCCGTTCTTGTGTTTCTCCTGCGTCACAAGAAGCTACGGAGGCGTTGTCACGGCACTGTGCGGAGCAGCCGTCGGAGGGCGCACGGCCATCCATCGGTTGTGTAACAGCGGATGTTTCAGGTGTGGGGTGGGTGGGGTAAGAGGCTGGGCTCTGTGCCCGATCAGGTCAGCGGGAGGCGGTAATGACCGTTCTCCAGCGGCTCGACCAGCCCGTCGGCGACCAGCCCGTCCAGGGCACGGCCCCGCTGCATCGGCTCGTGCCAGACCGCGTCCAGCGCCGACTGAGGCACCGGCGTCACGGCCTCGCGCAGCACCGCGAGCAGCTTGCCGCGGACCTGCCGGTCCGTGCCGGCGTACGTCTGGCCGCGTCGCGCGGGCCCCACGTGCGCCGGCTTGCCGGCCAGCCGCCAGGCACACTGCTCCGCGATCGGGCAGCGCGAGCAGTCCTCGTTCTTGGCGGTGCACACCAGCGCGCCCAGCTCCATCGAGGCCGCCGCCCAGCGGGCCGCGGTCCGCTCCTCCTCCGGGAGGAGCGTGCGGGCCAGCTTGCGCTCGGCCGCCGTCGTCGCGTTCGGCGGGTACTGGATGCCGGTCGCGGCGCGCGCGAACACCCGCCGGACGTTGGTGTCCAGGACGGCGTGCCGCTGCCCGTACGCGAAGGAGGCCACGGCCGCCGCCGTGTACTCTCCGATCCCCGGCAGCGCGAGCAGCTGCGCGTGCTCGGTCGGGACCTCGCCGCCGTGCCGCTCCGTTATCGCCTGCGCCGCACCGTGCAGGCGCAGGGCCCGCCTGGGGTAGCCGAGCCGGCCCCAGGCACGGACGGCTTCACCGGGGGCCTCCTTGGCCAGATCGGCGGGGCGCGGCCAGCGGGCCAGCCACTGCTCGTACACGGGCAGGACCCGGTTCACCGGGGTCTGCTGCAGCATGAACTCGCTCACCATCACGCCCCAGGCGCCTGCCTCGGGGCGACGCCAGGGCAGGTCACGGGCGTGCTGGTCGAACCAGGCGATGACGGGGGTGTGGAGCGAGGCGGGGTCGACGGCTTCGGGCGTCTGGGTTTCGTGAGTGACAGTCATGGCACACCGATCCTGGCACGTCCGCCGGTGTGCACGCCGCATACACGGGCTCCGGCAAGCCCACGGGGCGTGTCCGCCGGAGGTCGCGAGGATGGGGGGCCGGTGGTCCGGGTGTGCCGCCGCGTGGCGCCCGGACGCCACGCGGCCAGGGTCCTCCCCTCCGGGGGAGGACCCTCCCCGCAGGCAGGGAGTCCCCGGAAGTGTCAGGCGCGGGGCTCGTACGCCTGCGGCGCGGGCGCCGGCGCCGGTGCCTGGCCGGGGCCGGTGAACCAGACCGCCAGCGGTGTACGGCTCATCCGCATGGTGCCCAGCAGCGCCGCCGCCGCACGGGCAAGCACCAGCGTGAACACCGTCGCGACGAGCGCGCCGGCCACGAGCCCCACCAGCACGTCGTGCGGGTAGTGCACGCCCACGAAGACCCGGGAGAACGCCATCAGCAGGGCCATCGGCACCGTGAGCAGCGCGATCCGCGGCCACGCGAGGGCCAGGGCGACGGCCGCCGCGCCCGCGATCGCCGCGTGGTTGCTGGGGAACGACCAGTCGCCGGTCGGCGGGCAGGGCACCAGTGCCGCCGCCGCGTCCGCGACCGTGCGGCACGGACGCTCCTCGTCCACGACCGACTTCAGGGACTCGCTGACGACGTAGCCGGCGGCCGTCGCGAGCGGTGCGAGCACCGCGAGGGCGACGGCCCGGTCGTCGCCGGTCCGTGACCGCCACCAGGCCACGACGAACAGCACCCCGAAGAGCAACAGCCCCGCCTCCGTCCAGAGTTCGGCGACGTGCTGCACCCAGGAAGGAGTCGTGTGGGCGAAGTCGATGATGTCCCGGTAGAGATCGCGGGTGATGCTGCTGTCCATGGTCAGGGACCGTACCTTCCCGGCGGCGACGGTCACCCGGGGCCATCGGTCAGGGCCACCCCCGACGAAAGTAACGACCTTGCGGGGCAGGGTCCGTGATGATGATCGGCAGAGTTCGGAAGTATGGCGGCGGGTACGGCGGGAGTCGGGCCGGATCTCTCGTAGAGTTTGGGCCGTGGGATCTCTGCGCAATCCGATCGGGCCGCTCCCCTCCTCCATCTACTGGCGACGGAGGGCAGTCGCGGCGTCGCTGGTCGCGCTCATCGCCGTACTGATCGTCTGGGCGGTCGGTTCCGCGGGAGAGGGCGGCGGCAGCGACGACGGCAAGGGCGCCGGGGGGACGTCTCCCGCTCCCTCGATCACGCCTGGGCCCGGCCAGTCGGGTCCCGCGATCAGCGAACAGCCTGGCGGGCGTGACGAGTCGGACGCCGGCGCGGACAACGGCGGGAGCACTTCCGGCGGTTCGGGCGGCTCCAGTGGCACCGGTGACTCCTCGGGCGGTGCTTCCGGCGGAGCGACGAACGGCACGACCGGCGGCTCGGCCGACGGCGGCACGGACGGCGGCGCCGGTACGGCCGGCGGGGACTCGGCCGGCCGCCCCGTACCGGCGGGCTCGACGCTCCCCAACTGCGCCCCGGGAGCACTGAAGTTGACGCTGCGCAGCGCGAAGGTCGCCTACGAGCCCGGTGAGAACCCGTCGTTCCGGCTCGTCGTCTCCAACTCCTCCGCGACGACGTGCAAGGCCGACTTCGGCCCGAAGGCGGCCGTGTTCACCGTGACCGACGCCGAGGACGAGTCCGTGTGGTCGACCCAGGACTGCCCGAGCCCGGCCGGGAGCCGGCTGCTCCAGGTCCCGGCGAACTCCACGATCACGCACACCGTGGAGTGGGACCGCAAGCGGAGCGCGCCGCAGTGCGCGACCCCGCCGGCGGGCGCCGTAGGACCGGGCACCTACCTGGTGGAGGCGACGTTCCCGGGCGCGACGGTGCTGCCGGCCTCGTTCCGTCTCGACAAGGTCTGAGCCCCCGGCTTCCCGTCGAGGAGCAGGCCGGGGAGCCGGGCACGCCCGGGGGCGTACCGCCGTCCCGGCCCGATCGGGACGAAGACCCTAGACGTACCGCTCGAGGATCGAGGACTCCGCGAGCCGCGACAGGCCCTCCCGCACGCTGCGGGCCCGCGCCTCGCCGACGCCGTCCACCGCCTGGAGGTCGTCCACGCTCGCCGCGAGCAGCTTCTGGAGCCCGCCGAAGTGCTCGACGAGCCGCTCGATGATCGCGCCCGGCAGTCGCGGAACCTTCGCCAGCAGCCGGTAACCGCGCGGCGAGACCGCCGAGTCGAGCGTCTCCGGCGAACCGCTGTAGCCGAGGGCCCTGGCCACGGTGGGCAGTTCGAGCAGTTCGCCGTGGCTGAGCGCGTCCAGCTCCGCGAGTGCCTCCTCGACGGTGCGCGAGCGCTTCGCCGTCGGCTCCGGTACGTAGTCCCGCACGACCAGTTCGCGCTCCGGCTCGACGCCGGCGATCAACTCGTCGAGCTGCAGGGCCAGCAGACGGCCGTCGGTGCCCAGCTCGACCACGTACTCCGCGATCTCGGTCGCGATCCGGCGCACCATCTCCAGACGCTGCGCGACCGCGGTGACGTCGCGGACGGTGACCAGGTCCTCGATCTCGAGGGCCGACAGTGTGCCCGCGACCTCGTCGAGGCGGAGCTTGTAGCGCTCGAGGGTGGCCAGCGCCTGGTTGGCGCGGGAAAGGATCGCCGCCGACTCCTCGAGGACCCGGCGCTCCCCGTCCACGTACAGCGCGATCAGGCGCATCGACTGCGACACGGACACGACCGGGAAGCCGCACTGACGTGAGACCCGGTCCGCGGTGCGGTGCCGGGTGCCTGTCTCCTCCGTGGGGATCGAGGCGTCGGGGACCAGCTGAACACCGGCCCGGTGGATCTTGGAGATGTCCTTGTCGAGGATGAGCGCGCCGTCCAGCTTGCACAGCTCGCGCAACCTGGTGGCGGTGAATTCCACGTCCAGCACGAAACCGCCGGTGCACATCGACTCGACGGTCTTGTCCATGCCGAGAACGATCAGGCCTCCGGTGTTGCCCCGGAGGATGCGCTCCAGTCCGTCGCGCAGGGCAGTGCCCGGTGCGACGGCGCTCAGGGCGGCGCGGATCAGCGCTTCGTTGCCGGAGCCTCCGCCGGACTTTCCGGGTGCTGATGCCCCGTCCTTGGCTGCCACTGCACTCCTCCGGCTCGTACGGGTGGGCGAGACCAGGGCAAAGTCTACCGGCGAGCCTCCGCCTCCCGTGGGGCCTCCGCCCGCTCTCTGCGCGAGCCGCCGCCGGATGACCCCTGACGGCCTCTCGGCAGCACCCTCAGGGCGTCACCCATGTCGGCGACTTCGGTGACCTTCATACCGGGTGGGACCTTCCCCGGATCGGAGGGGACCAGGGCGTGCGTGAAGCCCAGGCGGTGGGCCTCCGCCAGTCTGCGCTGGACGCCCGTGACCCTCCTCACCTCGCCCGCGAGGCCGACCTCGCCGATCGCGACCAGGTTCTTCGGCAGGGGGACGTCGCTGGCCGCCGAGGCCAGGGCGAGCGCGATCGCCAGGTCCGCGGCCGGCTCCGAGAGCTTCACCCCGCCGACCGTGGCGCTGTAGATGTCGCGCTTGCCGAGGGCGGTGATCCGGCCGCGCTGCTCGAGCACGGCCAGCATCATCGACACGCGGGAGGTCTCCAGACCGGACGTGGTGCGCCGGGGGGAGGGGATCTGGGAGTCGACGGTGAGGGCCTGCACCTCGGCGACCAAGGGACGGCGGCCCTCCAGGGTCACCGTCAGGCAGGTGCCGGGGACCGGCTCGGCGCGGCGGGTCAGGAACAGTCCGGACGGGTCCGCGAGACCGGTGATGCCCTCGTCGTGCAGCTCGAAGCAGCCGACCTCGTCGGTAGCTCCGTAGCGGTTCTTCACGCCTCTGACCAGGCGCAGCCGGGCATGCCGGTCGCCCTCGAAGGAGAGCACCACGTCCACCAGGTGCTCGAGCAGCCGGGGACCGGCGATGGCGCCGTCCTTGGTGACGTGGCCGACGAGCAGCGTCGACATGCCGCGCTCCTTGGAGGCGCGGATGAGAGCGCCCGCGACCTCCCTGACCTGGGCCATTCCGCCCGGCGCCCCGTCGATCTCGGGGGACGCCACGGTCTGCACCGAGTCCAGGACCAGCAGCGAGGGCTTGACCGCGTCCAGGTGGCCGAGCACGGCCGAGAGGTCGGTCTCCGCGGCGAGGTAGAGGTGGTCGTGCAGCGCCTTGATCCGGTCGGCCCGCAGCCGCACCTGACTCGCGGACTCCTCGCCGGTCACGTAGAGCGTGCGGTGCTCGTCGCTGGCCGCCTTCGCCGCGACGTCGAGCAGCAGCGTCGACTTGCCGACGCCGGGCTCGCCCGCGAGGAGCACGACGGCACCGGGCACCAGGCCCCCGCCGAGCACCCGGTCGAGCTCGTCGACCCCGGTGGAGCGGGCGGTCGCCTGCCGGCCGTCGACCTGGCCGATGGGCAGGGCGGCGGTGGACACACGGCCGGCGGCGGTGGTGCGGACGGCGGGTGCGCCGTACTCCTCGACCGTGCCCCACGCCTGGCATTCGGGGCAGCGGCCGAGCCACTTCACGGTCGTCCAGCCGCAGTCGGTGCAGCGGTAGGACGGCCGGTCCTTCGCGGATTTCGTACGGGCAGCCATGCGCAAACCGTAACCGGGACCACCGACAGCGCAGCGACTCGACCGAAAGGGGGATGGCATTCGGCCCGGAATTCACTATCGCTGTCCCCCTTCGAGCGAACAGTTCACCCGTAGGGGTTAAAAGTGCTCAAGGGGTGCGAAGGGGCCACCGTCCTGCCCCTACGGTCACCGAGTGACGAGCAGCAGGCTGGAATCCCCTACCCACACCACCGGCGCACACCGGGCGCACCGACGCGCCCCCCGTACGTCCCCCGGGCGGCCGCCCGCACGTTACGAGCCGTATCTGAACGGTCTGTTCACCTACTGCCTGTCCGTGCTCTGCGATCACGACGCGGCCACGGCGGTCCTCGGTGACGTACTCGCCATCGCCGAACGCCAACAGGGGCGCTGCCCCGGCGACACGGCCGAGCGGAAGGCCTGGTTGTACGCGCTCGCACGGTGGGCCTGCCTGCGCCGGCTGACCGAACAACGGCGCAGGCGCCAGGGCACGCACACCGGGCGGCCCGCGGCCGCGGAGGAGCGCGCGGCCGGGACGAGCCCCGGGACCGCGGAGCGTCACCGCGCCGAACTCGCCCTGCTGGCATGGCCGGAGGCCGCCGGCACCACCCCCGAGCAGCGCGAGGCGCTCGAACTCGCCGTCCGGCACGGGCTCGACGCCGGCCAGGTGGCCTCCGTCCTCGGGACGGAGCCCGCGGCCACTCGCGACCTCCTCGCGGCCGCCGCCTGCGAGGTCGAGCGGACCCGCGCCGCGCTCGCCGTCGTCGAGACCGGCGACTGCCCCGCGGTCGGCCGGCTCACCGGCGACAACCGCGTGCTGCTCTCCGCGGCGCTGCGCCAGGAACTCGTGCGGCACGTCGACGACTGTCCGCGTTGCCGGCGCGCCGCCGAGCGCGCCGGCGCGGGAGGGCCCTGGCCGGGTTCCGCCGTCACGCCCGCCGCGCTGCCGCTGGTCGAGGCGCCGAGGGCGGCCGCGTACATGGCGATGCTGCACGTCCCGAGGGCGCGGGCGGGAGGGCCACGGTTCGGCCCCCGAGGCTTCCCGCTGGACCCGAAGGACCACGCGGCCCGGCGGGACCGGCTGCGCGCGCGGGCGGTGACGACGACGGTCGTGGCCACCGTCGTGGCCGCTCCGGTGCTCGCCCTGTGGGCGGCGTACCGAGGAGCCCCGCTGACGGGGGAGGCCCGCGGTCCCGCGGCCAGCGCGGACGAGCGGGCGGGCGCGTACGGCTCGGCCGCCGACCCGTACGACCACTACGAGAACGCGGGCAACGCGAGCACCACGCCCGACCCGAGGTTCACGGCGAACCGCCGCTCGCCCGACGTCTCCGTCGAGGTCGTCAGCGCGGAAGGGATCACGCCGCCGTCCGTCCCGGGCCGGGTGGGGCCCGGCCGGATCACCGTCGAGGCGGAGCCGGCCGGTGACCGCACCCGCATCACGCTCACGGCGTCCGGCGGCTCGCAGGTCCACTGGTCGGCGTGGACGGGTGCGTCCTGGCTCCACCTGAGCCGGTCGTCCGGCACGCTGGACCCCGGCGAAACGATCACCCTGTATGTGATCGTCGACCGTTCGCGGGAGCCGGCCGGGCCGTGGCGGGCACGGGTGGGCGTCGATCCGTCCGGGGCGGTCGTCTTCATCCGCGGTCACGGTGACGCGACGAGGCCGCCGTCGTCGCCGGGCCCGGACCCGAGCGAGCCGTCGAGCCCGCCCCCGTCGTCGCCGGACCCGACGCCGCCGTCGAGCCCACCGCCGTCGAGCCCACCGCCGTCGAGTCCGCCGCCCTCCGAACCGCCGTCGTCGCCCGCTCCGGACCCGACCCCGTCGGACCCGCCGACGGGTCCGCCCACGGAGCCGGCGACACCACCGCCGGCGAACTGACGGCGCATGGGCGCCGGCCTGCCCGGAACGCGCCCGCCCGGCCCTGTGCCGCTACGGCCGGGCGGCCGCCTTCCGGGGAACCGGCGCTTCCGCCGGCCCCGGCCGGCGGCGCTTCGGTCATCCGGAGTCCGGCCACAGCCTTCGAGGCCGGCGCACGCCTCGGCACGACGGGAGCGCGCGCCCCCCGGCCGTGCGGCCGCCTTCCGAGACCGGCGCGTGCGTGCGCCGGCCCTCGGCGGGTCCTCAGACGGCCGGATCGGCCGGGTGCGGGGCGACCATGGGGAGCGAGGACGCCAGGCGGGCCTCGCACAGGCCGGCCAGGACGTCGTACGCAGCCTTGCCCATCAGTTCCGTCAGCTCAGGGCGGTACGTCACGTACACCGGCTCGCCGGCGCCGTGCGCGGACGTCGCCGACGTGCACCACCAGTGCAGGTCGTGACCGCCGGGGCCCCAGCCGCGGCGGTCGTACTCACCGATGGACACCTGAAGGACGCGTGAGTCGTCGGGCCGGTCGATCCACTCGTACGTGCGCCGCACGGGCAGCTGCCAGCACACGTCCGGCTTGGTCTCCAGCGGCTCGCGGCCCTCGCGCAGCGCCAGGATGTGCAGCGAGCATCCCGCGCCGCCCGCGAAGCCCGGGCGGTTCTGGAAGATGCACGAGCCCTCCCAGCGCCGCGTCTGGCGCTCGCCGTCGTCGTCCTTCTGCACCCATCCCGTGCTCGTGCCGACGTCGTGGAACTGCCAGAGGTCCGGCGTGAGACGGGCCACGTGCTCCGCGACACGCTTCTCGTCGTCCTCGTCGGAGAAGTGCGCCCCCAGCGTGCAGCAGCCGTCGTCCGCGCGCCCCGCCTGGATGCCCTGGCAGCCGCTGCCGAAGATGCAGTTCCAGCGCGAGGTCAGCCACGTCAGGTCGCAGCGGAAGACCTGTTCGTCGTCGGCCGGGTCGGGGAACTCCACCCAGGCGCGGGCGAAGTCCAGGCCCTTCTCGTCGGTCTCGGTCTTCTCCGGAGGGCTGGCTTTGCCCGGCTTCGCCTTTTTCGTCTTTGGCACGGGTCCAGCGTATGCGGGCGGCCGCAGTAGCGTTCCGTCCATGAGACTCGGAGTCCTCGACGTCGGTTCGAACACGGTGCATCTGCTGGCAGTGGATGCCCACCCCGGCGCACGGCCGCTGCCCGCCCACTCGCACAAGGCGGAACTGCGCCTCGCCGAGCTGCTCGACGAGGACGGGGCGATCGGTGACGACGGCGTCGACCGGCTCGTCGACACGGTCACCGAGGCCCTCCAGGCCGCGGAGGACAAGGGCTGCGAGGAGGTGCTGGCCTTCGCCACCTCCGCGGTGCGCGAGGCCACCAACGCGGACGCCGTGCTGGCCCGGGTGAAGGAAGAGACCGGTGTCGCCCTGACGGTGCTGAGCGGCGAGGAGGAGGCGCGGCTCACCTTCCTCGCCGCCCGCCGCTGGTTCGGCTGGTCGGCCGGGAAGCTGCTCGTCCTCGACATCGGCGGCGGTTCCCTCGAGATCGCCTACGGCATGGACGAGGAGCCCGACGCGGCCGTGTCCCTGCCGCTCGGCGCGGGCCGGCTCACCGCGGGCATGCTGCCCGGTGACCCGCCGGACGCGCAGGACGTCAAGGCACTGCGCCGCCATGTGCGGGCCCAGATCGCCAAGGTCGTCGGGGAGTTCAGCCGCCTCGGCAAGCCGGACCACATAGTCGCGACCTCCAAGACCTTCAAGCAGCTGGCCCGGATAACCGGCGCCGCGCGCTCCGCGGAGGGCCTGTACGTGCAGAGGGAACTGAGTCGTAAATCACTGGAGGAGTGGGTCCCCAAGCTGGCGGCCATGACCGTCGAGCAGCGTGTCTGTCTGCCCGGTGTGTCGGAGGGGCGAGCCCGCCAGATCCTCGCGGGAGCCCTGGTGGCGGAGGGTGCGATGGACCTCTTCGGGGCGGACGAACTCGAGATCTGCCCCTGGGCGCTGCGTGAGGGCGTGATCCTCCGCCGCCTGGATCACCTCCCTGCCGACTAGTCCGGCCCCGTACCCTGTTCCCCGTGGCAGAACCAGTCGTGCGTATCCCGGATGCGAAGGTTGTCCTGTCGACGGCTTCCGTCTATCCGGAGTCGACGGCGACAGCCTTCGAGGTCGCCGCACGCCTCGGCTACGACGGCGTCGAGGTCATGGTGTGGACCGATCCCGTGAGCCAGGACATCGAGGCGCTCCGCCGGCTCTCCGACTACCACCGGATGCCGGTCCACGCGGTCCACGCGCCGTGTCTGCTGATCACCCAGCGGGTCTGGTCCACGGATCCGTGGGTGAAGCTCCAGCGCGCGAAGGCGGCGGCGGAGAAGCTCGGCGCGTCGACGGTCGTGGTGCATCCGCCGTTCCGCTGGCAGCGCCAGTACGCACGCGACTTCGTCCGAGGGATCTGGCGGATGGCGGACGAGACGGACGTGCGCTTCGCGGTGGAGAACATGTACCCGTGGCGCTACCGGGACCGCGAGATGCTCGCCTACGCCCCCGACTGGGACGTCACCAAGGACGACTACCGCCACTTCACGATCGACCTGTCGCACACCGCGACCTCCCGCACCGACACCCTGGCGATGGTCGATCGCATGGGCGACCGGCTCGGTCATGTGCACCTGGCCGACGGCAAGGGGTCAGCGAAGGACGAGCACCTGGTGCCCGGCCGGGGCGACCAGCCCTGCGCGGAACTGCTGGAGCGGCTCGCGCGCACTGGCTTCGACGGCCATGTCGTCATCGAGGTCAACACCCGCCGCGCCATGTCCGCCGCCGAACGCGAGGCCGATCTCGCGGAGGCGCTGGCCTTCACCCGGCTGCACCTGGCGTCGGCCACCCGCATCTCGTGACGGAGGAACGCAGGCGGCGCGGCCGTCCCGCCCGTAAGGCGGCCGACGAGGGGCCCGGCGCGCGGGAACGCATCCTTCAGGCGGCCAGGGCCGAGTTCGCCGAGCGCGGTTACGACAAGACGACGATGCGCGGGATCGCGCGGGCGGCCGGGGTCGACGCGGCACTCGTCCACCACTATTTCGGCAGCAAGGACGACGTCTTCGCGGCCGCGATCGAGGTCTCCTTCGAACCGGCGATGGTGCTGCCGCAGATCCTCGGCCAGGGTGAGGCGGGGATCGGGGAACGCCTGGCGCGCTACTTCATCGGCATCTGGGAGAACCCGGCGACCCGCGCGCCCCTGCTCGCGATCGTCCGTTCCGCGCTGACCCACGACGCGGCGGCCAAGGTGCTGCGAGGATTCGTGCTGCGGCGTCTGCTGGAGCGGGTGGCGGCGGAGCTGGACGTACCGGATCCGCGCTTCCGGGCCGAGCTCGCCGCCTCCCACATGGTGGGCATCGTGATCCTGCGGTACGTGGTCCAGGTGGAACCGCTGGCGTCCGTGGACCCGGAGGAGATCGTGCGGATGGTGGCACCGTCACTGCAGCGCTACCTGACCGAGGACGTCGAGGGCCGGTCGACCGAGGACGTCGAGGGCCGGCCGACCGAGGACTGAGCCGGGCGTCCCGCATTCCGGACAAGCTGTCCAGATCTTGGAGCGGCGGCGTACGCTCGAGGCAGGTACACCCGTCACGAGGAGCGAGCGACGATGCCCGAGCTGAGGTCCCGCACTGTCACCCACGGCCGCAACATGGCGGGCGCCCGCGCCCTTATGCGGGCGTCGGGCGTAGCGAGCGAGGACATCGGCAAGCCGATCGTCGCCGTCGCCAACTCCTTCACCGAGTTCGTCCCCGGCCACACGCACCTGGCCCCGGTGGGCCGGATCGTGTCCGAGGCGATCAAGGCGGCGGGCGCCGTGCCCCGCGAGTTCAACACGATCGCCGTCGACGACGGCATCGCCATGGGCCACGGCGGCATGCTCTACTCCCTGCCTTCCCGCGACCTGATCGCCGACTCGGTCGAGTACATGGTCGAGGCCCACTGCGCGGACGCCCTGATCTGCATCTCCAACTGCGACAAGATCACCCCGGGCATGCTCAACGCCGCCCTGCGGCTGAACATCCCGACCGTCTTCGTCTCCGGCGGCCCGATGGAGTCCGGCCGGGCGACGCTCGTCGACGGCACGGTCCGCACGCTCGACCTGGTCGACGCCATGTCGGACGCGGTCAACGAGAAGATCTCGGACGAGGACATCCTCCGTATCGAGGAGAACGCCTGCCCGACCTGCGGCTCCTGTTCGGGCATGTTCACCGCCAACTCGATGAACTGCCTGACCGAGGCCATCGGCCTGTCCCTGCCGGGCAACGGCTCCGTCCTCGCCACCCACACCGCCCGCAAGGCGCTGTACGAGAACGCCGCCGCGACGGTCGTCGACATCACCAAGCGGTACTACGAGCAGGGCGACGAGTCCGTCCTGCCGCGCAACGTCGCCACCTTCGCGGCTTTCGAGAACGCCATGGCCCTCGACATCGCCATGGGCGGCTCGACGAACACGATCCTGCACCTGCTGGCCGCCGCCCAGGAGGCGGGCGTCGATTTCGGCCTCACGGAGATCGACGCCGTCTCGCGCCGGGTGCCCTGCCTGGCCAAGGTCGCGCCGAACGTCGCCAAGAACCGCACGTACTACATGGAGGACGTCCACCGCGCCGGCGGCATCCCCGCCCTGCTGGGCGAACTGCACCGCGCCGGCCTGCTGAACGAGGACGTGCACTCCGTGCACAGCCCCTCGCTCGCGGACTGGCTCAAGAGCTGGGACGTGCGCGGCGGTTCGCCGTCCGCCGAGGCCGTCGAGCTGTGGCACGCGGCGCCCGGCTGCGTCCGCTCCGCCACGGCCTTCTCCCAGTCCGAGCGCTGGGAGGCGCTGGACGACGACGCGGAGAACGGCTGCATCCGTTCCGCCGAGCACGCGTACTCCAAGGACGGCGGACTCGCGGTGCTGCGCGGCAACCTCGCCGTCGACGGCTGCGTCGTGAAGACCGCCGGTGTGGACGAGTCCATCTGGACCTTCGAGGGCCCCGCCGTGGTCTGCGAGTCGCAGGAAGAGGCCGTCGACAAGATCCTCAAGAAGGAGGTCACCCACGGCGACGTGGTGGTCATCCGCTACGAGGGCCCCAAGGGCGGCCCCGGCATGCAGGAGATGCTCTACCCGACGTCCTTCCTCAAGGGCCGCGGCCTCGGCAAGACGTGCGCCCTGATCACCGACGGCCGCTTCTCCGGCGGCACCTCGGGCCTGTCGATCGGCCACGCGTCCCCGGAGGCGGCCTCCGGCGGCACGATCGCGCTCGTCGAGGACGGCGACCGCATCCGCATCGACATCCCGGGCCGCACCATCGAACTCCTCGTCGACGACGCCACGCTGGCCTCCCGGCGTGCGGCCCTGGGCGGCGTCTACGCCCCCACGTCGCGGGAACGCAAGGTGTCCGCCGCACTGCGCGCCTACGCCGCGATGGCGACGAGCGCCGACAGGGGCGCCGTCAGGGACGTGTCCAAGCTGGGCTGACCCGCCGCCCGACCGCTTGTGGACCCGGTGCGCTCACCAGCGCGCCGGGTCCTTCGCGTCCACGGCGAAGACCTGGCCGTCCGGTGCGCTCGCGTACACCTTCCCGTCCGTGGTGACGGGTGCGGGCAGCAGCGCCGAGAAGGTCGAACCGTCGTCGGACATCCGCAGGCCCGTCTGGCCGGTGATCCTGCCCAGCCGCGCGTCGACGGCGAGCAGCCGCCCGTCGGCGGCGGACAGGTAGACCGCCCGCCCGTCGGTGACCGGGCGCGAGAGGTGGGCGACCCCGGTCTCCAGGCGCCACAGCTCCGGGCCGTCGGCACCGGGACCCGGCCGGGCCGTGTCCACCGCGAAGAGCGAGCCGCCGGAACCGGAGATGTAGACGGTCCTCCCCGCGACCGTCGCCTGCGCCTGGTCGACCGGGACGGTCAGGGGGATGCTGCGCACGGCGCGGCTGTCGGTCGCGGTGTCGATCGTGACGACCGCGCCGGTGAAGCCGTCGGTGCCGGCAGAGAGGAGATACAGCACGCCGCCGGAGAGCTGTACCGGCGTCAGCGAACCCGGCAGGCGTTCGGTCCACAGCGGATCGCCGCTCATCGGACCGACGGCGGTGACGAGGGTCGAGGTCCCGTCGGCCGACGGGGTGGTGGCCAGGGCCGGGCCGTCGCCGCCCGGGTCGGACAGCCACTGGGTACCGGGCCCGCCGTGCCGCTTCCGCCAGCGCTCCTCGCCGGTTGTCGCGTCGATCGCCCGCACCGTCCCGGCGTCCGACACCAGCAGGACGATGTCGCCGACGGCCCGCAGGGTCGGATGTCGGGACGTGTCCAGCTCCCGGCGTACCGCGCCCGTCTCCGGGTCGAGCGCCTGGTAGCGGTCACCGTCGGGCGTCACCACATGCAGCAGCCCGCCGGCGGCGTGGGGCACCAGGCCCTCGTCGCTCTGCGCGGCGGCGTCACCGGCCACCCGTTCCTTCGCCGTCCAGACCGTCGTGCCGTCGGCCGGGTCCAGCCGGGTGGTCCCGACGCCAGGGGCGGCGCAGTAGAGGGCGTCGCCGTCGCCGGCCGCGCACACCGGGACGCCGGAGACGGCGCCGTTGCGCAGCGGGACGTTCCACGGGCGGAAACGCTGTTCGGCGGAGGGTGCGGTGCGGTCGCCGGCGGGGGAGTCGCCGTCCAGGGCGACGACGGCTGCGGTGCCGGTGGCGGCCAGCACGGCGAACGCGGCCGCGGCGACGGCCCAGCGCCTTCCGGCCCGCCGCGCGGGGGACGCGCCGGCGGGTGCGTCCGCCACCGGCTTCGCGACCGCGGAGGGTGCGGGCGGAGCCGCGGAAACAGGGTTCTCACCGGAAGCGGGATCGCGCTGCGCCGGTATGTAGGCCTGGGTGTCGTACGCGGCGGACGGCGACGACGCCCGGAGCGCCACCATCAGTTCGTACGGCGTCGGCCGCGCCTGCGGGTCCTTCTCCAGACAGCGCGCCACCAGCGGTACGAGCTGCTCCGGCACACCCGTCAGGTCGGGCTCGTTGTGCACGACCTGGTACGCCACGATGTACGGGCTGTCGGAGTCGAACGGCCCGCGCCCGGTCGCCGCGTGGACCAGCACCGCACCCAGCGCGAACACATCCGCCGCGGGCCCGACCTCGCGCGGCCGCTGGAACTGCTCGGGCGCCATGAACGGCGGTGTGCCGATCAGCTTCCCCGTCTCGGTGCGCAGATCGCTGTCGGTGGGACGCGAGATGCCGAAGTCGATGACTTTCGGCCCGTCCGCGGCCAGCAGCACGTTGCTGGGTTTGAGGTCGCGGTGCACCACGCCGGCCCGGTGGATGTCGCGCAGTGCCTCCGCGAGCCCGGCTCCCGCCCTGACGAGCTCCGCCGGACCCAGCGGGCCGTTCCGCTTCACCCGGTCCGCGAGTGTCGGGCCCTCGATGAAGAGGGTGGCCATCCAGGGCCGGCCGGCGTCCGGGTCGGCGTCGACGACCGGCGCGGTGAAAGCCCCGCTGACCCGTCGGGCGGCGGCCACCTCCTGCCGGAAACGCGCCCTGAACTCCGGGTCCAGGGCGTGCTCGGCATGAATGACCTTGACCGCGAGCCGCAGACCCGAGGCGGAGGTGGCCAGATGGACGACGCCCATCCCTCCGTTGCCCAGCACCGCCTCGAGGCGGTACTGCCCTGCATATTCCGGATGCTCCGCTTCCGGGAACGGCCCGGTGCTGCGCAGCGGTGGCATCTCCCACCCCCGTCTGATGGTGCGCACGCGCGACGCACGGAGCCTAGTCGATGATGCGTGCGATCCAGCCATGGCTTGCTAGCCTGCGCGCGGCGCAGTGCCACTCATCCACGTCAACGGGGGGAAGTCCGATGGCTCTTGAAGAGGCTCAGAACACAGCGGCCGGGAACGCGGCTGCCGAGACGGACGCGATCGAGGCCGAATCGGTCGGCACCATGACGGTGAAGCGCTACCCGGTCGCCCCCGGCGTACGTCTCAATGTGCGCAGCGGGCCGGGGACGAACTACCGGCTGGTCAGGATCCTGCCGTACGGCGCGACCGTCCCGATCAACTGCCAGAAGGCCGGCGAGACCGTCACCGGCACTTACGGCACGAGCAACATCTGGGACAACATCGCCAACGGCGAGTTCGTCGCGGACGCGTACGTGCAGACCGGCAGCGACGGTTACGTCGCCCGGCGCTGCGCCTGACCCTCCCCCGGCGCGCACCGGGGATAATCGACCCCGTGAGCGACCAGAGCGAGAACACCACGGCGAACGGCGGCGGCCCGGAGCCCGAGCCCATCCGTTTCTTCGGCACGACATGGGTCGGCCACGACGGGAGGTACGGGCTGCGCCGGGCCGGTGTCGCCGCCGGCTCGCTGATCACCGCCTTCGCGGCCGCCCTGCTCCTGCGCTTGGCCTACCAGGGACTGGCCATCGCCGAGGTCGGCAGCTTCGTGAACGTCCTCGTCGTCGTGATGTTCGCGGTGTGCAGCGCCATCGCGTTCCGTAAGACCTGGGAGGGCTTCTCCCGCCGGCCCGACGGCTCCCCGGCGGAGGACTCGCTGCGCAGCCTCAAGGCGATCGGCTTCATCGGCTCGCTCATCGCCTACGCCCTGCGCTGCCTCAGTGAGGCGCCGGGCGAGAAGCTGCGCCGCGCCGAGTACGAGTCGGCGCTCAGGCAGTACGAGCAGCGCCGCGGCACCCGCTCCGGCAACCCGGCCGCCCGCGGGACGAAGGGCCGCACCAAGCGCCGCTGACGGCGACACGAACCCGAACGCCCGGTCACGCCCCGCAGGGGTGCGGCCGGGCGTTCGTGCGTGACGCCCCGGTGCGTGACGGTTCCGTGCTTGACGGCTTCGTATCGGCGGGAGCATTATTCATCGCATGATGAATTTTTCCGGCGTCGCCGTCCTCGCCCGCGGCCTCACCGTGGTACGAGGAGACCGCACCGTCCTGCGCGGCCTCGACTTCTCGGTCCTGTCCGGCCGTATCACCGGCCTCCTCGGGCCTTCCGGCTGCGGGAAGTCCACGCTGATGCGCGCGGTCGTCGGCACCCAGGCCAAGGTCGGCGGCACCCTCGAGATCCTCGGCCGCCCCGCCGGCGCCACCGAACTCCGCCCCCGCATCGGCTACGTCACCCAGGCCCCGTCCGTCTACGACGACCTCACCGTCCGGCAGAACCTCGAATACTTCGCCGCCGTCCTCCTCCCTGGCCGCCGCAACCGCGATGCCCGCCGCGAGTACGTCACGCGAGCCATCGAGGACGTCGACCTCGCCTCGCACGCCGACTCGCTGGCCGGCCGGCTCTCCGGCGGCCAGCGCAGCCGCGTCTCGCTCGCCGTCGCCCTGCTCGGCACCCCCGAGGTGCTCGTCCTCGACGAACCCACCGTCGGCCTCGACCCCGTCCTCCGCCGCGACCTCTGGGACCTCTTCCACCGCCTCGCCGGCGAACGCGGAGCGACGATCCTCGTCTCGTCCCACGTCATGGACGAGGCCGAACGCTGCCACCGCCTCCTCCTCATGCGCGAAGGGGAGATCCTCGCCGAGGACGCCCCGGACGACCTGCGCGTCCGCACCCGCTCCGAAACCGTCGAACAGGCCTTCCTCCGCCTCGTGGATGAGGCCGACGCCCTTCAGGAGAGCCGCCGATGAGCTCCCAGCCGACTCCCGCAACCCTTCCGCGGCCGGCCTTCGCGCCCTCCGTGTCCCGCACCCTCGCGACCGCCGCACGGGTCCTGCGGCAGCTCCGACACGACCCGCGCTCCATCGCCCTGATGCTGCTCGTGCCGTGTGTGATGCTCTTCCTGCTCCGGTTCGTTTTCGACGGCAGCCCCGGCACGTTCGACTCCATCGGCGCCTCGCTGCTCGGCATCTTCCCGCTGATCACCATGTTCCTGGTGACCTCCATCGCCACCCTGCGCGAACGCACCTCCGGCACCCTGGAACGACTGCTCGCCATGCCGCTCGGCAAGGCCGACCTGATCGCCGGCTACGCCCTCGCCTTCGGCCTCGTCGCAGTGATCCAGTCCCTGCTCGCCACCGGCCTCGCCCTGTGGGGACTCGGCCTCGATATCGTCGGCTCGCCGTGGCTGCTGCTGCTCGTCGCACTGCTCGACGCGCTTCTGGGCACGGCACTCGGACTGTTCATCTCCGCCTTCGCCGCCTCCGAGTTCCAGGCGGTCCAGTTCATGCCGGCCGTGATCTTTCCCCAGCTGCTGCTGTGCGGCCTCTTCGCACCCCGCGACACGATGCAGCCCGTCCTCGAAGCGATCTCCGACGTGCTCCCCATGTCCTACGCCGTCGACGCCATGAGCGAGGTCCTGCGCCATCCCGATGTCACCGGCGACTTCGTACGGGACGTCCTGGTCGTCGCCGTCTGCGCACTGGTCGTCCTCGCCCTGGGCGCCGCCACCCTGCGCCGCCGCACCGCCTGACCCCCGCGGCCGCGTACCGACACTCGGACATCGCGGCACGACCCCGTCCCCGGTGACAGGATGTGCGCACGTATCCCCACCGGCGAGGTGAACTTCAGCCATGACCCAGACAGTCGCAGTCCTCGGTACGGGCAAGATCGGTGAAGCCCTGCTCAGCGGCATGATCCGCGCGGGCTGGCGCCCAGCGGACCTGCTGGTCACCACCCGCCGTACCGACCGCGCCGACGAACTGCGCACCCGCTACGGCGTCGAGCCCGTCACCAACGCGGAAGCCGCCAAGCGCGCCGACACCCTGATCCTCGCCGTCAAGCCGCAGGACATGGGCAAGCTCCTCGACGAACTCGGACCGCACATCACCGCGGACCGTCTCGTCATCAGCGCGGCGGCCGGTATCACCACCTCGTTCATCGAGGAGCGCCTGGCCGCAGGCACGCCCGTCGTCCGGGTCATGCCCAACACCCCGGTGCTCGTGGACGAGGGCATGTCCGTTATCTCCGCCGGCAGCCACGCCACGGCCGACCACGTCGCCCACGCCGAGGAGATCTTCGGCGGTGTGGGCAAGACGCTGCGCGTCCCCGAGTCGCAGCAGGACGCGGCGACCGCCCTCTCCGGCTCGGGTCCGGCGTACTTCTACTTCCTCGTCGAGGCCATGACGGACGCCGGGATCCTCCTCGGCATTCCGCGCGCACAGGCCCACGACCTGATCGTCCAGGCCGCCATCGGCGCGGCCGTGATGCTCAGGGACAGCGGCGAGCACCCGGTGAAACTGCGGGAAGCCGTCACATCGCCGGCCGGCACCACCATCAGCGCCATCCGCGAACTGGAGAACCACGGCGTACGGGCGGCCCTGATCGCCGCACTCGAGGCCGCCCGCGACCGCAGCCGCGAACTGGCCTCCGGCAACGGCTGACCGGCGCCCCGCCGCGGCTCCCCGCGTTCCGCGTTCCGTCATGCGGCCGGCAGCAGTCCGATCGCCCGGTAGGCGGCGTCCACCGTCGGACGGGCCATGCCCCTGGCCCGCTCCGCTCCCTTCCTCAGGACTTCGTCGACGTGTCCGGGATCGGCCGCCAGCTCGGCGTGCCGCTCCCTGATCGGTCTCAGCACCTCGAGCACCGCCTCGGCCGTGTCCTTCTTCAAGGCCCCGTACGACTCGTACGCACCGGCCAGCTCCTTCGGGTTCTGGCCCGAGCAGGCCGAGAGGATCTCGAGCAGGTTCGCGACGCCGGGCCGGGTCTCGGGGTCGTACTCGACGTCATGCCCGCTGTCCGTGACTGCCCGCATGATCTTCTTGCGCACCACGTCGGCCTCGTCCAGCAGATAGACGATGCCCGCGCCGGACTCGTGCGACTTCCCCATCTTCGACGTGGGGTCCTGAAGGTCCATGACCCGGGCCGCCACCGGCGGGGGTGTGGCCCGCGGGACGGTGAAGGTGTGCCCGTAGCGCTGGTTGAACCGCACCGCCAGGTCGCGGGTCAGCTCCACATGCTGCGTCTGGTCCTCACCCACGGGCACCTCGTCGGCCTGGTACGCCAGGATGTCCGCCGCCATCAGCGCCGGGTAGGTGAGCAGCGACAGCCGCACGCTCTGTCCTGCCGCGCGCGCCCGGACGCTCTTCTCCTTGTACTGGATCATGCGCCGGAGCTCGCCGTCTGTGGCCGTGCACTCGAGGATGTACGACAGCCGGGCGTGCTCGTCCACATGGCTCTGCACGAAGACGGTGCACAGATCCGGGTCCAGGCCGGCGGCAAGCATCAAGGTCGCTGCCTGACGGCTGAGTCTGCGTACCCGCGCCGGGTCGTGCTCGACCGTGAGCGCGTGCAGGTCGACCACGCTGAACAACGCGTCCGACTGGTGCTGGTCCACCTCGACCCACCTGCACAGCGCGCCCAGGTAGTTCCCCAGGGTCAGATGCCCTGTCGGCTTGATCCCGCTGAAGATCCGCTTCATCCCGTTCTCCGTCTCCTGATCGAAGCCGCCGCGCTCAGCGGCCGGGCTCCCGGAGGGAGATACGCGAACGGCCGCCGAGGCGGCGGCCGTGGGTGCATGCGAAGGTGCCGGCCGCCGTCAGGCGGCCCACCACTGGTGGAGGCACATGCGCGATGTCATGGGCCAAGACTACGCCGCCAGGGGCCGTCAGGGGGTGGGTTGACATCGGGTACCGGCATCCGTAGTGTTCTCCGAGTTGTCCGACGTGAGCACCGACCCCGGTCGGCCCCGGACAGCCATTCCGCAAGACCCACTTCGATGAACGACATTCTGTGTCGTCTGTCTTTCGTGCGCCTTTGCGAAATGAAGAATCCGCGTTCGAAAGGGCGCCGGCCCCGATTCGCTTCGGGGCGGGGGATTCCGCTAAAGTCTCACTCGTCGGAACGGCCCAACAGCCGGGAAGACAACTCCCGCTGACCGGGAATCAGGCACGAAAGAGTCTGATAGAGTCGGAACCGCCGGAAGGCCGAAAGGCCGGAAAGCACACCGAGGAAATCGGATCGGAAAGATCTGATAGAGTCGGAAACGCAAGACCGAAGGGAAGCGCCCGGAGGAAAGCCCCAGAAAATGTTCTGCGGGTGAGTACAAAGGAAGCGTCCGTTCCTTGAGAACTCAACAGTGTGCCAAAAATCAACGCCAGATATGTTGATACCCCGTCCATCTTCGGATGGTCGAGGTTCCTTTGAAAAAGTCCATCCCGCTTGCGGGGTGGCAATCACAGCGAGGACGCTGTGAACGACCGGTCTTATTCCGACCGGTTGTTCCGCTCTTCGGATGTGCACCCGATCACGGGTAAACATTCATGGAGAGTTTGATCCTGGCTCAGGACGAACGCTGGCGGCGTGCTTAACACAT
>NZ_BMTN01000005.1 GCF_014649695.1 Streptomyces kurssanovii | reverse complement strand
GGGGTTGCCGGCTGGTAGTTCGGACATCTTCATAGAGTTTCGGTGGTCATTGCGTTAGGGAAACGCCCGGTTACATTCCGAACCCGGAAGCTAAGCCTTTCAGCGCCGATGGTACTGCAGGGGGGACCCTGTGGGAGAGTAGGACGCCGCCGAACAATCATTGTGGGAAAGCCCCGCACCTCTGGTGCGGGGCTTTCCTGCGTTCAGGGGGCCACTGCACAGGCCGGTGCCCGCTGCAGGTAAGGTCAGGGAGCATTGTCGGCACGTTCCACACAGGAGGCCCCCGGGTGGAGGTCCAGGAGACCCGCGTTCAAACGGACCGGGTACTCACCATCCCCAACATCCTGAGCATGGCTCGCCTCTTCGGCGTGCCGCTGTTCCTGTGGCTGATTCTCCGCCCCGAGTTCGGCGGGCCCCAGAGTGACGGCTGGGCGTTGCTGGTACTGATGCTCAGCGGCGTCAGTGACTATCTCGACGGCAAGCTGGCCCGACGCTGGAACCAGATCAGCAGCCTGGGACGCATCCTCGACCCGGCCGCCGACCGTCTCTACATCCTGTCGACCCTTGTCGGTCTCACCTGGCGGGAGATTCTGCCGCTGTGGGTGACGGCCGCGCTATTGGCCCGCGAACTGATGCTGCTGGTGATGGTGGGAATCCTCCGTCGTCATGGCTATCCGCCGCCCCAGGTGAACTTCCTGGGCAAGGCGGCGACCTTCAACCTCATGTACGCCTTCCCCTTGCTGCTCCTGAGTGACGGAACGGGGTGGCTTGCGTCACTCGCGGCGATTTTCGGATGGGCGTTCGCGGGATGGGGTACAACTCTGTATTGGTGGGCAGGGATCCTCTATGTGATTCAGGTCCGCCGTCTCGTCAAAGCGGACACTATGGCCGATTGACCTCGTCGGTGTGGGAGCGTGCTGTGTCGCCGGCCGCGCGTGTCACCACATGTCACCAGCGGTCACTTTTGGACGGGTGAAGTCGGCCAGACAGTCGTCTCTTCAAGGAGGACGCTTCCGACATGAAGGCCGTCGTGATGGCCGGCGGCGAAGGTACCCGACTTCGCCCCATGACCTCGAGCATGCCCAAGCCGCTCCTGCCGGTGGCCAACCGGCCCATCATGGAGCATGTACTCAGGCTGCTCAAGCGGCACGGGCTCACCGAGACCGTTGTGACCGTGCAATTTCTCGCCTCACTTGTGAAGAATTACTTCGGTGATGGCGAAGAGCTCGGAATGGAGCTCACCTATGCCAACGAGGAGAAGCCACTCGGCACTGCCGGCAGTGTGAAGAACGCAGAGGAAGCGCTGAAGGACGACGCGTTCCTCGTGATTTCCGGTGACGCCCTCACCGACTTCGACCTGACCGACCTCATCTCCTTCCACAAGGAGAAGGGCGCACTCGTCACCGTGTGTCTGACGCGGGTGCCGAATCCGCTGGAATTCGGCATCACGATCGTCGACGAGGAGGGAAAGGTCGAGCGCTTCCTCGAGAAGCCGACATGGGGGCAGGTCTTCTCCGACACGGTCAACACGGGCATTTACGTGATGGAGCCCGAGGTCTTCGACTATGTCCAGCCCGACGTTCCCGTCGACTGGTCCGGGGATGTCTTCCCGCAGCTCATGAAGGAAGGCAAGCCGATCTACGGCTATGTCGCCGAGGGCTACTGGGAGGACGTCGGCACTCACGAGAGCTATGTGAAGGCCCAGGCCGACGTCCTGGAGCGCAAGGTGGACGTCGAGCTCGACGGCTTCGAGATCTCTCCCGGTGTGTGGGTCGCGGAGGGCGCGGAAGTCCATCCCGACGCGACGCTGCGAGGTCCGCTCTACATCGGCGACTACGCCAAGGTCGAGGCAGGCGTCGAGATCCGTGAACACACCGTCGTGGGATCCAACGTCGTCGTGAAGACGGGTGCGTTCCTTCACAAGGCCGTGGTCCACGACAACGTCTACATCGGTCCGCAGAGCAATCTCCGCGGCTGCGTCATCGGCAAGAACACCGACATCATGCGCGCCGCCCGCATCGAGGACGGCGCCGTCATCGGTGACGAGTGCCTCGTCGGCGAAGAATCGATTGTCCAGGGCAACGTCCGGGTCTATCCGTTCAAGACCGTCGAGGCCGGTGCGTTCGTCAACACGTCCGTCATCTGGGAGTCCCGGGGACAGGCGCATCTCTTCGGTGCCAGAGGCGTGTCCGGCATCCTCAACGTGGAGATCACGCCAGAGGTCGTGGTGCGCCTGGCCGGCGCGTACGCCACCACGCTGAAGAAGGGCGCCACCGTCACCACCGCACGTGACCACTCCCGTGGTGCACGCGCCCTGAAGCGGGCGGTGATCTCGGCGCTCCAGGCCAGTGCCATCGACGTACGCGACCTGGAGAACGTGCCGCTGCCCGTGGCGCGCCAGCAGACTGCCCGCGGTAGTGCGGGCGGCATCATGATCCGTACGTCGCCGGGTGTGCCCGACTCGGTCGACATCATGTTCTTCGACGAACGAGGCGCGGACCTGTCGCAGGGTGGGCAGCGGAAGCTGGACCGGGTGTACGCGCGTCAGGAGTACCGGCGTGCGTTCCCGGGCGAGATCGGCGATCTGCACTTCCCGTCGAGCGTCTTCGACTCGTACACCGGCTCCCTGCTGCGGAACGTGGACACCACCGGGATCGCCGAGTCGGGCCTCAAGGTCGTCATCGACGCGTCCAACGGCAGCGCCGGTCTTGTGCTGCCGAGCCTGTTGGGTCGCCTCGGGGTCGACGCGCTGACGATCAACCCCGGTCTCGACGAGTCGCGGCCTACGGAGTCCGCGGACACCCGGAGGTCCGGCCTGGTCCGGCTGGGGGAGATCGTCGCCTCCGCGCGTGCGGCGTTCGGTGTCCGCTTCGACCCCGTCGGTGAACGGATCTCCCTGGTCGACGAGCGGGGCCGGATCGTCGAGGACGACCGGGCGCTGCTGGTGCTGCTCGACCTGGTCGCGGCGGAGCGGCGCAGCGGCGGTGTGGCGCTGCCGGTGACGACGACGAGGATCGCCGAGCAGGTGGCGGCGTACCACGGCACGCAGGTCGAGTGGACGACGACGTCCCCTGACGACCTGACGAGGGTGTGCCGGGAGGAGACCACGATCTTCGGTGGCGACGGTCGTGGCGGCTTCATCGTGCCGGAGTTCAGCAGCGTCTTCGACGGTACGGCCGCGTTCGTGCGGCTGGTCGGTCTTGTCGCCCGTACACAGCTCACGCTGAGCCAGATCGACGCCCGCATCCCGCGGGCCCATGTGCTCAGGCGGGACCTCGCGACGCCGTGGGCGGTCAAGGGGCTCGTGATGCGGCGCGTGGTCGAGGCCGCCGGGGACAGGCACGTGGACACTACCGACGGTGTACGCGTGGTCGAGGCCGACGGCCGGTGGGTGATGGTGCTCCCCGACCCGTCGGAGGCCGTCACCCATCTGTGGGCGGAGGGGCCGGACGACGCGTCGGCCCAGGCGCTCCTGGACGAATGGTCGTCCGTGGTGGACAGCGCAGGTCACTGAACCGTTGCCGGTGTGCCGGCGGACGCCCGCGGGGCGTCCGCCGGCACACCGGTGGGGCCATTCGGCGGTAGCGGTTGCGACGTGCGACGATGTGCGGCATGTCGCAGCAGCCCCCCGTTCGGAGCACAGGTTCTCCGCCCGCGCGCCCTGATGCGTCCATGTCGCTGCTGACCAATGTCATGGAGCACAGCCTCGACGACGGTTACGCGGAGGCGGCGGCCCGCAGGGCCGAGGGCGGCGGCATGCCCCGGACGCTGCGCGCCAAGCTGGGACTGGCCGCCGGGCTCGTGCTCGCGGCCGCGGTCGTGACGCTCGGAGCCGCGGAGGCGCAGATCTCGGCACCGGTGCTGGCCAAGGAGCGCGAGGAGCTCATCGACCGCGTCGAGGCCCAGACCAAGAAGGCCGACGCCGTGGAGCGGGACGTCGAGGCCCTGCGGTCCGACGTCGAGGAGCGGCAGCGCAAGGCCCTCAACGCGCACGGCGAGGAGCAGGGCGCGGCGGTTCCCCTGCTGGCGGGCGCCACCGAGGTGCACGGCCCGGGTGTCCAACTCGTCGTGGACGATGCCAAGGGGACCGACCAGGGCGGCGACGGGCCGCGGGAGAGCAGCGGCTTCTCCGACACCGGCCGGGTACGGGACCGGGACATGCAGCGGATCGTCAACGGCCTCTGGGAGTCCGGCGCCGAGGCGATCGCGATCAACGGGCAGCGGCTGACCGCCCTGTCGGCGATCCGTGCGGCCGGCGACGCCATACTGGTCGACAACAGGCCGCTGGTGCCGCCGTACACGGTGCTCGCGGTGGGGGACGGCAGCAGGCTGCGTACCGCCTTCCAAGGCAGCGCCGACGGGCAGTATCTCCAGGTCCTCAAAGAGGACTTCGGAATCCGCACCAGCATGTCCGACGAGGAGTCGGTGCGACTGCCCGCGGCCCCGAGTTTGATCGTACGAACAGCCGAGCCGACGACCGCCGACGCCCCGCGGGGCAGTGGGCAGGGCGCGGCCGAATCAGAGAAGGGCACATCGTGATCGCCGTACTGGGCCTCGTCGTGGGAGTCGTGGTCGGGCTTTTGGTCCGGCCCGAGGTGCCGGCGGTGGTCGAGCCCTATCTGCCGATCGCGGTCGTCGCCGCGCTCGACGCGGTGTTCGGCGGTCTGCGGGCCATGCTCGACGGGATCTTCGTCGACAAGGTCTTCGTCGTGTCCTTCCTCTCGAACGTCGTGGTGGCGGCGCTGATCGTGTTCCTCGGCGACAAGCTGGGCGTCGGCGCGCAGTTGTCCACGGGAGTGGTCGTCGTGCTGGGCATCCGGATCTTCTCCAACGCCGCGGCCATCCGCCGGCACGTCTTCCGGGCGTGACGATGAGCAGCGAAGAGACCCCCAGGAACGAGGCGCCGGAGCCGCAGCCGACGCGTGCCCAGCCGCTCCCGCAGGCGCAGCCGCCCGCGCCGCCCGTCGCGCAGGAACCGGATCCGTCGGAGTCGGAGGTGCGGACCGGACGGCAGCGGCTCGGTGCGGCGGTGTGGCCGCCGCGGGTGACCCGTGCCCAACTGATCGTCGCCGTGCTGTTGTTCGTCCTCGGTCTGGGCCTGGCCATCCAGGTCCGTTCCAACAGCGACGAAAGCGCGCTACGCGGCGCACGGCAGGAGGACCTGGTCCGCATCCTCGACGAGCTGGACAACCGCACCCAGCGGCTGGAGGACGAGAAGCAGCGCCTCGAGGACCAGCGCACCGAGCTCGAGAACAGCTCGGACCAGGCGGAAGAGGCCCGGAAGCAGACGCAGCAGAAGGAGCAGCAGCTCGGCATCCTGGCCGGCACCGTCGCCGCGGAGGGGCCGGGCATCACCCTCACGATCCAGGATCCGTCCGGCACCGTGGAGTCCGACATGCTCCTCGATACGATCCAGGAGCTGCGCGCGGCCGGTGCGGAGGCGATCCAGGTGAACGGCATCCGGGTCGTCGCGGACACCTTCTTCTCGGGGGCCGCCGGGGACATAGAGGTCGACGGCAAGCGGATCAACGCTCCGTACACCTTCAAGGTCATCGGCAAGCCGCAGGACCTGGAGCCGGCGCTGAACATCCCCGGCGGTGTCGTGCAGACGCTGGAGAAGGAGCAGGCCACGGCTACCGTGGAGCGATCAGAGAAGATCATTGTCGACGCCTTGCGACCGGCGGAGCGGCCTGACTACGCTCGGTCGTCACCGCAGTGAAGCGGGGGGACATGGGGAGCGCCGGAGCCGGGCAGAGGATTGCAGGGGGGCGACGCACCACATATGTGGTGCGTGGTGGAAACTGTCCGGAGGGTACGGACGTTGTGAGGGTGTCCGGTTCGGCAGGTGTGTTGGTTGAGGGTTCGTCCTGCCCCACGGGCGGGTCTATTTCGGTCAAGGGGAAACGCCCGTGAAGTTGTTTGCGAAGTTGTTCGGCAAGAGCTCACGCGAGGACGGCAACGCCCGTCATCGCGCGCCGCGTCATGGTCAGAGCGAGGAGCAGGGCGGCGAGCGCCCGCTGTTCCGGGACGAGGTGGCCGGTGGTGACAATTCGGGCGGACAGGGCGCGTCGTCTGTTGACCCTGCCGGTGCCCGCGGCATAGGTTTCGGGGATCCATCAACCTCAAGTGCGGGTGGAGGGTTTGCCTCCGACCCGTATGCGACCAATCCCCACGCGGGGCAGCCGCGGCAGGAGGATCCGTCCATGGCGGGTTTGCCGGTTTGTTCGAGGTGCGGCCACCGGAACACCGAGGCCGGTCGGTTCTGCTCCAACTGCGGTGCGCCGCTGAGGGGTGGCGCGCCGGCCGAGCGTGCGTCGGAGACGACGTCGACGATCTCCATCTCCGGCATCGAGGCCTACGACTCGGAGGTGACCGGCCAGACCGCCGTCCCCTCGCTCTCGCCGGAGGCCCAGGCCGCCGTCGAGGCACTGCCGCTCGGCTCCGCGCTCCTGGTCGTCCGGCGCGGGCCCAACTCGGGCAGCCGCTTCCTGCTGGACGGTGAGCTGACCACGGCCGGGCGTCATCCGCAGAGCGACATCTTCCTCGACGACGTCACGGTGTCGAGGCGGCACGTGGAGTTCAGGCGCGGCCCGGACGGCGGTTTCACCGTCTCCGACGTCGGGAGCCTGAACGGCACGTACGTGAACCGCGAGCGGATCGACTCCGTGGTCCTTGCCAACGGCGACGAGGTTCAGATCGGCAAGTACCGGCTGGTCTTCTACGCGAGCCAGCGGGGCGTGTAACCCTCCCCAGACTCTGTCCGGGGTGACCCCCAGGGAAGGCACATGCTGCGAACACCGACGGGCGGTGTCGGTCACGGCACCGCCGCCGCGGGTGACCGCCCGATGAGCATCGGCGCTGTCCTCGGGCACCTGCGCGACGAGTTCCCGGAAGTCACGATCTCCAAGATCAGGTTCTTGGAGGCCGAGGGCCTCGTCGAGCCGAGCCGCACGCCCTCCGGCTACCGCAAATTCACGGCCCGGGACGTGGAGCGGCTCGCGCTCGTGCTGCGGATGCAGCGTGACCACTACCTTCCCCTGAAGGTGATCCGCGAGCAGCTGGACGCCCTCGAGCGGGGCGAGCAGGTGCAGCTGCCCGCACAGGGCCCGCAGCGGGACCTCTTCGACGGTTCCTGGGAGCCGGAGGCCGAGCGTCCGCCCGCGGGCCGTATCGGCCGTGCGGCCCTGCTGGCCGCCGCCGAGGTCTCCGAGGAGGAGCTCACCGAGTGGGAGTCGTACGGCCTGCTCACCCCGGACGGGAGCGGCGCCTACGAGCCGGAGGCGGTCACGGTCGCACGGATGGTCGCGGAGCTGGGCAGATTCGGTCTCGAGCCCCGGCACCTGCGTGCCATGAAAGCGTCCGCGGACCGCGATGCCGGCCTGGTCGAACAGGTCGTCGCACCGCTGCGGCGGCACCGTAATCCGCAGACCAGGGCCCATGCGGAGGCGACCACGAAAGAGCTGGTGACGCTCTCCGTGAGGCTCCATGCGGCACTGGTTCAGACCGCCCTCGGAGTGCGGCTCCACTGATCTTGGACCAGCCCGACTACCCAAACCGGTCGCGCACGTCCTAGGGTTGCTGTGTGAACGAGCTCGACGTTGTGGGTGTCCGGGTCGAAATGCCCTCGAACCAACCGATCGTGCTCCTGCGTGAAGTGGGAGGCGATCGGTACCTCCCCATCTGGATCGGTCCCGGGGAGGCGACCGCCATTGCCTTCGCCCAGCAGGGCATGGCACCGGCCAGGCCGCTGACCCACGACCTCTTCAAGGACGTGCTGGAGGCGGTCGGCCAGGAGCTCACCCAGGTCCGCATCACCGACCTGCGCGAAGGCGTCTTCTACGCGGAGCTGGTCTTCGCCAGTGGGGTCGAGGTGAGCGCCAGGCCGTCCGACGCGATAGCTCTCGCCCTGCGCACCGGTACGCCGATCTACGGCAGTGACGGGGTGCTGGACGACGCGGGTATCGCCATCCCGGACGAGCAGGAGGACGAGGTGGAGAAGTTCCGCGAGTTCCTCGACCAGATCTCCCCCGAGGACTTCGGGTCCAGCAACCAGTGACGGTTCCGCCGACGCGAGGGCGGCTGACCGCTCCGCGTCGGCGCATTCGAGCAGCCTTTCCCCGGATGGGGGCACGGGAAACCACTCTCAGGGTGATTATCACTCGGCGTGCCGAGTGTGGCGATCGTTGACGCACCCCTGGTGACTCCCTACCTTCGAGGTGGCAGGTCAAGGACGGAGGTCGGCGTGAGAAGCAGCGGCGACAGTACGCTTGGGGGCGGCCCCGGACCCGGTCCGGTGGACAGCGGGCCGTATCCGCTGCACGACAGCGCAGCCGCGCCCTCCACCGACACCATCGGCTACCGCGGGCCCACGGCCTGCGCGGCCGCCGGGATCACCTACCGGCAGCTCGACTACTGGGCGCGCACGGGTCTCGTCGAGCCCAGCGTCAGGCCCGCGTACGGTTCGGGCACCCAGCGGCTCTACAGCTTTCGCGACGTGGTCGTCCTCAAGATCGTCAAGCGCTTCCTGGACACCGGGGTGGCGCTTCAGAACATCCGGGCGGCCGTCCAGCACCTGCGGGACCGAGGGTTCCGGGACCTCGAGCGCATGACGCTGATGAGCGACGGCGCCACGGTGTACGAATGCTCGTCCCCCGACGAGGTGGTCGGCCTTCTCCAGGGTGGGCAGGGCGTCTTCGGCATCGCCGTGGGCGTCGTATGGCGGGACGTCGAGACGGCGCTGTCGCAGCTGCACGGCGAGCGGATCGACACGGGGGAGACCCTGGTGGGCCACAACCCCGCGGACGAGCTGGCCAGACGCAGGCGCGACCGGGCCGTCTGACGGCCGTCGCCGCTCCCCGTTGTCAGTGCTGTGGGGGAGCATCGAACATGTGAGAACCGCGCCGACGATCCTGCATCTCGACATGGATGCCTTCTTCGCCGCCGCCGAGCAGGCGGCGAAGCCCTCGCTGCGCGGAAAACCGGTGATCGTCGGTGGCCTCGGTCCGCGCGGTGTGGTGGCCACGGCCTCCTACGAGGCCCGGCGATTCGGTGTGCATTCGGCGATGCCGATGGCGCAGGCCAGACGGCTCGCACCGAACGCCGCCTGTCTCGTACCACGTTTCTCGTTGTACCGCTCGGTGAGCGAGCAGGTCATGGAGCTGCTGGGGCGGTTGTCGCCGCTGGTGGAGCCGCTGAGCCTCGATGAGGCCTTCGTCGACCTGGAGGCCGGTGGTGCGGCCCATGACGCGCCGTCCGCCCGTGCGACGGGGGAGCGGCTGCGCGCCGACATCCGGGCCGTCACGGGGCTCACCGGCTCGGTCGGGCTGGCCGGCTCCAAGATGATCGCCAAGATCGCGTCCGAGCAGGCCAAGCCCGACGGCCTGGTGCTGATCGACCCCGGGACCGAGCGGCACCTGCTCGGGCCGCTGCCCGTCCGGACGCTGCCCGGTGTGGGGCCCGCGACGGGGGAGCACCTGCGGAGGGCCGGCATGACCACGGTCGCGGACCTCGCGGAGGCGGGCGAGGACGAGCTGGTACGGCTGCTCGGCAGGGCGCACGGGGCATCGCTGTTCCGGATGGCTCTGGGGCACGACGACCGGCCCGTAGTGGCGGAGCGGGACGCGAAGTCGGTGTCCGTGGAGGACACCTTCGACGTGGACCTGCACGACCGGGTGCGGGTCCGGCTCGAGGTGGACCGGCTCGCCGAGCGGTGCGTGCGGCGGCTCCGCGGAAGCGGTCACTCCGGCCGGACCATCGTGCTGAAGGTGCGCCGGTACGACTTCTCGACGCTGACCCGCTCGGAGACGCTGCGCGGCCCGACGGACGACCCCGCGGTGGTGCGGGAGGCAGCAGGCAGGCTGCTGGAGTCGGTGGACACCACCGGCGGCGTACGGCTGCTGGGCGTGGGCGTGACGGGGCTCGCGGACTACACCCAGGAGGACCTGTTCGCACAGGCCGCCGCGGAGGCGGAGGCCGAGGCGGCTGCGGAGACCGAGTCCGAGGAGGGTGCGCCCACCATGGCGGAGGGCGCCGCCTCCGAGACGGGCGAACCGCACCGTCCCGAGCCCGGGCGGCCCGACCCGGCGGAGCGTCGCTGGGCGGCCGGACAGGACGTGCGCCACGCGATGTACGGCCCGGGCTGGGTCCAGGGCAGCGGCGTCGGCAGGGTCACCGTGCGGTTCGAGGAGCCGTGGTCGGCACCGGGCAGAGTGCGGACGTTCCGGGTGGACGACGAGGATCTGGAAGCCGCGGAACCACTGCCGCTGGTGCGGCCCGCCGGGCGGACGGAGCCCCCGCCGGCCATGGGCGGCGGCGGGAGCGGCCAGATGGATCCGGCTGCGATTGCGGAGACCGTCCCGGACCGGCGTCCGGGCTGAGCGGCGCGGCGGGGGAGAGCCGACGGGGAAGCGGCGGTGGGACAGGGGCTTGGCCCTGCGTCCGGACCCGGCGACGCCGAAGCGCGGCGGTCAGTCCTCCTGCCCCGCGACCCGGCCGAAGGACCGGTCGCCGGAAGCGGGCGCCGGTGCGGGAGGCGGACCGGAGAGGTCGAGTCCGTAGTGGTGGTAGAGCTGGAGTTCCTGCTCCGGCGACAGATGGCGGCCCACTCCGAAGTCGGGCGCGTCCTTGATCAGTGCGCGCTCGTAGGGCACGTGCAGCGCGTTGTCGACGAGTTCGCTCGGCTCGAGAGGGACGAAGGCGTCGCGGCTGAAGAGGCCTGTGCGTACGGCCGCCCACTCGGGCACGCCCGTGGCGTCGTCCAGGTACACCTCGTCAACGGTTCCGATCTTGGTTCCGTTGCGGTCGAACGCCTTGCGGCCGATCAGGCTGCGCGGATCGATGTCGGTCTGCACGGTCCCTCCAAGTGGTCGCAACTGTTCTCCAACGACTACAAAAGTCCACATTCCGGGTGTCGGCCACTCGAGCGATCCGGCGCGATGCACGCTGGTACGCTGGCAAACGGCCGCTGACCCTGTGCGGGAGAGTCCTCCGGAGAGAAGTCCGGAGGCGCCGAAGGAGCAAATCCTCCCCGGAATCTCTCAGGCACCTGTACCGCACGGACGAGGTCACTCTGGAAAGCAGAGCGGGCGTCGGACGGCATCCGCTCTCACCGACGGTGAAAGCCGGGATGTCGCTTCGTGACGGCCCGGTGAAGCTCTCAGGTCGAGATGACAGAGGGGGAGGCCGTCCGGGCATCTGTGCCGTGATGCCCCTCGCAGGTCGTGAAGACCAGGAGGCCTCCCACCATGACCGCCAACCGCATTCCGCTCTCCCAGCTGGAGCGAGGGATTCCGTTCGAGCAGCGGCACATCGGGCCCGACGCCGGTGCCCAGGCCAAGATGCTCGCCCATGTGGGCTACGGCTCCCTCGACGAGCTCACCGCCGCCGCCGTACCGGACGTCATCAAGAGCGCCGAGGCCCTCGACCTCCCTGACGCCCGCACCGAGGCGGACGTCCTCGCGGAGCTGCGTACCCTGGCGGACCGCAACCAGGTGCTCGCACCCATGATCGGCCTGGGCTACTACGGGACGTTCACGCCGCCGGTCATCCTGCGGAACGTCATGGAGAACCCGGCCTGGTACACGGCGTACACGCCGTACCAGCCCGAGATCTCGCAGGGTCGGCTCGAGGCGCTGCTCAACTTCCAGACCGTCGTGGCCGACCTGACCGGGCTGCCCACCTCCGGCGCCTCGCTCCTGGACGAGGGCACGGCCGCCGCGGAGGCCATGTCGCTGGCCCGCCGGGTGGGCAAGGTCAAGAACGGCGTCTTCCTGGTCGACGCGGACGCCCTGCCCCAGACCCTGGCCGTGATAGAGACGCGTGCTGAGCCCACCGGCGTCGAGATCGTCACCGCCGACCTCAGCGAGGGCATCCCCGCGGAGATCGCCGAGCGCGGCGTGTTCGGTGTGCTGCTGCAGTACCCGGGCGCCTCCGGTGCCGTGCGCGACCTCAGGCCCGTGATCGAGCAGGCGCACGAGCTCGGCGCGATCGTCACGGTCGCCGCGGACCTGCTGGCTCTGACGCTGCTCACCTCGCCCGGCGAGCTCGGCGCGGACATCGCCGTCGGCACCACCCAGCGCTTCGGTGTCCCGATGGGCTTCGGCGGACCGCACGCCGGCTACATGGCCGTCCGCGACAAGTTCGCCCGCAGCCTGCCCGGCCGCCTCGTGGGCGTCTCCGTCGACGCCGACGGCAACAAGGCCTACCGGCTGGCGCTGCAGACCCGCGAGCAGCACATCCGCCGCGAGAAGGCCACCAGCAACATCTGCACCGCGCAGGTCCTGCTCGCCGTGATGGCGGGCATGTACGCCGTCTACCACGGCCCGGACGGGCTGCGTGCGATCGCCCGGCGTACCCACCGTTACGCCGCGATCCTCGCCGAGGGGCTGCGGGCCGGCGGCGTCGAGCTGCTGCACGGCTCGTACTTCGACACCCTGACCGCCCGTGTGCCCGGCAGGGCCGCGGACGTGGTCGCCGCCGCCCGCGAGCGCGGCGTCAACATGTACCTGGTGGACGCCGATCACGTCTCCCTCGCCTGTGACGAGACCACCGGCCGCGAGCAGCTGGCCGCCGTCTGGGCCGCCTTCGGCGTGGACGGGGACATCGACGCCCTGGACGCGGCCGGCGTGGACGCCCTGCCCGCCGCGCTGCTGCGCGACGACGAGTACCTGACCCACCCGGTCTTCCACCAGCACCGCTCCGAGACCGCGATGCTGCGCTACCTGCGCCGGCTCGCCGACCGTGACTACGCGCTGGACCGCGGCATGATCCCGCTCGGCTCCTGCACCATGAAGCTGAACGCGACCACCGAGATGGAGCCGGTGACCTGGCCGGAGTTCGGCCAGATCCACCCCTTCGCCCCGGTGGAGCAGGCCCAGGGCTACCTGACCCTGATCCATGAGCTGGAGGAGCGCCTCGCCGAGGTCACCGGCTACGACAAGGTCTCCATCCAGCCCAACGCCGGGTCGCAGGGCGAACTGGCGGGTCTGCTGGCCGTCCGCGCCTACCACCGCGCCAACGGGGACGCGGGCCGCACGGTCTGTCTGATTCCGTCCTCCGCGCACGGCACCAACGCCGCCAGCGCCGTGATGGCCGGCATGAAGGTCGTGGTGGTGAAGACCGCCGACGACGGCGAGATCGACGTCGAGGACCTGCGCGCCAAGATCGAGCAGTACCGCGACGAACTGTCCGTGCTGATGATCACCTACCCGTCGACGCACGGTGTGTTCGAGGAGCACGTCGCCGACATCTGCGCCCAGGTGCACGACGCGGGCGGCCAGGTGTACGTCGACGGCGCCAACCTCAACGCCCTGGTGGGTCTCGCCAAGCCGGGCCGGTTCGGCGGCGACGTCTCGCACCTGAACCTGCACAAGACCTTTTGCATCCCGCACGGCGGCGGCGGCCCGGGCGTCGGCCCGGTCGGTGTGCGCGCCCACCTCGCGCCCTATCTGCCGAACCACCCGCTGCAGCCGGCGGCCGGCCCCCAGACGGGCGTGGGACCGATCTCAGCGGCTCCGTGGGGCTCGGCGGGCATCCTGCCGATCTCGTGGGCGTACGTCCGGCTGATGGGCGGAGAGGGCCTCAAGCGGGCCACGCAGGTCGCCGTGCTCGCGGCGAACTACATCGCCAAGCGCCTCGAGCCGCACTACCCGGTGCTCTACACCGGTCCGGCCGGCCTGGTCGCCCACGAGTGCATCGTCGACCTGCGGCCGCTGTCCAAGGCGACCGGCGTCAGCGTCGACGACATCGCCAAGCGCCTGATCGACTACGGCTTCCACGCGCCGACGATGTCCTTCCCGGTGGCCGGCACGCTGATGATCGAGCCGACCGAGAGCGAGGACCTCACCGAACTCGACCGCTTCTGCGACACCATGATCGCGATCCGCGGCGAGATCGAGAAGGTCGCGTCGGGCGAGTGGTCCGCCGACGACAACCCGCTGCGCAACGCTCCGCACACGGCGTCCGCGCTCGGGGGCGAGTGGGACCACGCCTACAGCCGCGAGGAGGCCGTCTTCCCGGCGGGCGTGAACGCGGCCGACAAGTACTGGCCGCCGGTGCGCCGCATCGACGGAGCCTTCGGCGACCGTAACCTCGTGTGCTCCTGCCCGCCGCTGGAGGAGTACGACAACTGACGCGAGCCGCACGGCACATGCGTCGGGCCGGTCCGGAAGTCTCCGGGCCGGCCCTTCGCTTTCCCGTGCTCCTGAAGAGACCCAGGGCCTGTCCGGCGGATCTTGCCGGTCCCGCACGTCAGAAACGGCTGGAATCTCCCCCAGAGGGAGGTCCTACCGTCCTGATCGACCGCACGCGATGCTTCGAAAGAGGTCTGTCATGACGACGTTTCTGCTGGTTCCCGGGCTTTTCATGGGTGGTTGGGCCTGGGAGGCGGTGGCCGACGAGCTGACCGCGCAAGGGCACAGGGCGCTTCCGGTCACCTTGCCCGGCATGGCCGAGCGGGCGGGGGAGGATCCCGCCGGCGTGGGGCTGGCCGAGCACACCGACGCCGTGGCGGCGCTGCTCGACATGGAGGGCCCGGGGACTGTGCTGGTGGCGCACAGCTACGGTGCCTTCCCCGCCCTCGCGGCGGCCGACCGGTGCCCCGGACAGGTCGCCCGGGTGGTGTTCGTGGACACCGGCTTCCCGGAGCCGGGTGAGTCGGTGGTGGCGCAGATGCCGCAGCTCGGCCTGCTGGACCGCGCCCTCGGCGGCGTCGTCCCGGTACCGGAGGAGATCCCGGCGGTGCACGCGGTCCCGCCGGCGGAGCTGGGGCGCTACCACCGCCTGGCCACCCCGCACCCGGTCCGGACCGTCACCGAGCCGATCGAGCTGACCGGCGCCTGGCTCAAGCTCCCGACCACCGGGGTGTTCTGCCTCGCGAACGGCCTCAGCCTGGAGTTGGCCCGCACGCTGCACGGCACCGGCCTGCCGCGGTTCGCCAAGCTCGCCGAGCCCGGAGTCACCTTCTTCGAACTGGCCACCGGCCACTACCCGATGCTCTCCACCCCGGTGGAGCTGGCCGATGTCCTGGTGCGCGCGGCGGCCGGCGAGGGCGTCGGCCTGTACGAGGACTGACCGTCCGCCGGTGGTCGCGCCAACGGCCGCCGCGGCCACTGGCCTTCGGCGGGTGCGGCTGAAGCCGCACCCACTCGTCATCGGCCGGATCCAGCCAGGCCCTGTCCGGGCCTAGGCGGCGGTCACCAGCGGGCCGGCGTCCGCCGTACGGCGCGGGGCGATGATCCGGCCGTCGGGCAGCAGCTCGCCGGTGTCCTCGAAGAGGAGCACGCCGTTGCACAGCAGGCTCCAGCCCTGTTCCGGATGGTGCGCGACGAGGCGGGCCGCCTCACGGTCGGCGGAGTCGGATGTGGGACAGGCTGGCTGGTGCTGGCACATTGATGGGTTCTTTCGCTGTGATGTGGTGTGTGTCGTGCGGCTCGATGAGGTGTTCATGGCCGCTCCCCCGTATCTGTCGGTCGGTCCCCAGTGTTCACCCGCGGAGGTCGCTCCGCAGGCATTTCACAGCAGCTCTTCCTACTGATTGATGACGCACCACCCGCTCGGGCGGTTCAGTTCGACAGGGCTGTCCTTTCGGGTGGTTCGCAGTGGCCCGGCCGGGCTAGTCACAACGGGCCAGTACCCGGAACACCGGTACGCCCCGCGACCGGAGGGTCGCGGGGCGTACCGGGTGTCTCCTGTGGGTGTGATGTCCTAAGTGTCCTCCTGTCAGGCCGCCGGCGAGTCGAGCAGCGGGGCCGGCGTCACCCGCAAGGTCATGAGGGGCAGCAGGTCCGCGACCCGGTGCGGCCGGTGGGCGGCTATGCCCGGTGGCGCGGGGGCGAGGGGGACGAGGACGTCGGAAGGCTGCGGGGTGCCGGACGCGGCGTCGGCCTCGACGTCGCCGTGCAGCCAGAGGGTGAGCATGTAGAGCTCGGGAACGGACAGCAGTCTGGGCTGGAACGGGGCGCCGGTCGACTCGGCCTGGCGCAGGGCGCGTTCGGTCGAGTCGAGGTAGGGGCCCTCGAAGAAGTGCGAGAAGGTCCAGCCGTCCGGCGTGAGCATGGTGTCCGCGGCGGCCACGGTGCGGTCGCCGCTGCGGATCAGGAAACGCCAGCCGGTGAGCCTGGTGTGCGGGGTGCGGCCGCTCGGCACGATCCGGTCCAGTACATGGACCGGCAGCGGCAGTTCGGCGCTCAGCGGCCCCTGGACGGACCTCAGAGCGGGTGTTCGGGCCTCGCGGACGGCTGTGGGGGAACCGAGTGCCGCGAGGACGCTTCGCAGGGCAGGCGCGGGGGCCGGGGGGACAAGCAGCGGCATGATGGGTCGCCTCTCACTCAGGAGACACGGTGGAGCGTGAAGGTGCGGACGTCACTGTCTGCGTGCGGGGCGGCCAGCGGCCGGAAGACACCGGATACGAACTCACCGCCCTCGCGGAGTTTATACGACGCGTGTTCACGTAATGTTTCCGCTACCCGTCGCGGGTATTTCGGGCAAGACGTGAACCGGCCCGTTTCATGGGGCATTTCTGCTGCTTTTCAGTGCTCTCGAGGCTGCGGCCTGCGGTTTCGGGTCCGAAGCGGTAGGCCGAATCAAGCCTGTGTTTTCCGCCGCCGTCCATGCCTGCAATTGCGGTTCGCCTCATGCCAGGGGAATGTGCCCGCTGAGCGCCTGTGTCCAGCCTACCGGCCGCAGAGTCCGCGCGGGGCGTTATGGATCAATGAGGCTGGGCATTATCGTCCGTGACGTGAGCGGTCCTCGCCACGTGGGACCCACTCGAGGAGGGACGCTTCGATGGGGGAGAAGGTCGAGGCAGGCGGGTTCGACCTGTCCGATCGGCAACGGTACCGAGGCAAGCTGCAACAGTGCCTGGCCGGCCTGGGGCGGCTTCTGGAGGAGAAGAGGTTCGACCGGCCCAAGAATCTGATGGGGCTCGAGATAGAGCTGAATCTCGCGGGCGCGGACGGGATGCCTCGGATGATGAATGCCGAAGTTCTCTCCCGTATCGCGAGTCCCGATTTCCAGACCGAGCTCGGCATGTTCAATCTGGAAGTAAACATCGTCCCGCACCGATTGGGCGGCCGCGTGCTCGATCAGCTGGCGGAGGAGTTGCATACCGGGCTGGGATATGCCGATCGCAAGGCACAGGAACTCGGTTCCGGGATCGTGATGATCGGCATTCTGCCGACGCTGGCGCAGCAGGATCTGGTGTCCGCGAACCTCTCCGCTGTCGACCGTTACATGCTGCTCAACGATCAGATCGTGGCGGCACGCGGGGAGGATTTCATCCTCGACATCGAGGGGGTGGAGCGGCTCACATGCACGTCTGCGTCGATCGCGCCGGAAGCCGCCTGCACGTCGGTGCAGCTGCACCTCCAGGTGACCCCCGGCCGGTTCGCCGACGTGTGGAACGCCGCGCAGGCGGTGGCCGCCGTGCAGGTCGCCGTCGGCGCCAACGCGCCGTTCCTGTTCGGCAAGGAGCTGTGGCGCGAGTCGCGGCCGCCGCTCTTCCAGCAGGCCACGGACACCCGCCCGCCGGAGCTCCAGGCGCAGGGTGTGCGCCCGCGCACCTGGTTCGGTGAGCGCTGGGTGGAATCGGCATATGACCTCTTCGAGGAGAACATCCGCTACTTCCCCGCGCTGCTGCCTTTCTGCGACGACGAGGAACCGCTGCGGGTGCTGGAGGACGGCGGAGTGCCGCGGCTCCAGGAGCTGGTCCTGCACAACGGCACGATCTACCGCTGGAACCGTCCGGTGTACGCGGTCGTCGACGGCGTCCCTCACCTGCGGGTCGAGAACCGCGTGCTGCCCGCCGGCCCCACGGTGACCGACGTGATCGCCAACGCCGCGTTCTACTACGGGCTGGTGCGCGCGCTCGCGGAGGACTCTCGTCCGGTGTGGACGCGGCTGCCCTTCGCCGCCGCCGACCAGAACTTCGAGACCGCGTGCCGGCACGGTATCGACGCCGAGCTCCAGTGGCCCCGTCCCGGCCGGGGCGGCGTCACGCAGGTGCCGGTCGTCAAGCTCGTCCGGGACGAGTTGCTGCCGCTGGCCGCGGCGGGTCTCGACGCGTGGAACGTGGCGCCCGCCGATCGGGACCTGTATCTGGGAGTGATCGAGGAGCGGTGCCGTCGCCGGATGAACGGAGCCTCCTGGCAGGCGGACACCTATCACCGCGCCCGTGAGGCGGGGCTGGAGCGTGAGGTGGCGCTGGCGGCGATGACCCGCCGCTACTGCGAGCTGATGCGTGAGGGGCAGCCGGTGCACACATGGCCCGTGGGTTTCCCGGGGGCGCGCTCCTGACCGACCCGGGCGCGCGGTCGCACGGCGGCTCGGTGCGCTCGTGGGCGCGTGTGCGGGACCTGGCTGCGACCGCCGTAGGTTCGTCGGGCAAGCTGTGACGTCCCATGCGGTGGAGCAACTGGAGGCTGTAGTGCAGGCGCAGGCGGGAGACGCGGCCGGGTCCTTTCCGGGGGAGGCGGTGTCGCGCAGGATCCTCCGGTCGGAGACGCTGCTCGTGCTCGCCCTGTCGCTCGGCGCCAGCGGTGTGTCCGCGCTGATCAGCTTCATCGGATCGCTGACGAAGCCCGGCGGGCTGAAGGACCAGGCCGCGACGCTCAACGGGTCTTTCGCGCCCGGGCGGCCGTGGCTCGATCTGGCCTGGCAGCTCTTCGGGATCGCGACGGCGCTGGTGCCCGTCGCGCTCGTCGCGCATCTGCTGATCCGCGAGCGTGCCGGGCTCTCGTCGATCGGTTTCGACCGGAGCCGGCCCTGGTCCGACATCGGCCGTGGCGCGCTCGTGGCCGCCGGTATCGGGAGCGCGGGGCTGGCCTTCTACCTGGTGGCGAGGGCCTCCGGTTTCAACCTCACCGTCGTGCCGGAGGCGCTGCCCGAGGTCTGGTGGAAGTACCCGGTGCTGATCCTCTCCGCGATCCAGAACTCCGTGGTGGAGGAGGTGATCGTCGTCGGTTATCTGCTGCGCAGGCTCGGTCAGCTCGGCTGGACACCGATGGCGGCGCTGGTCGCCAGCTCGGTGCTGCGCGGCTCGTACCACCTGTACCAGGGCGTCGGCGGGTTCATCGGCAACATGGTGATGGGCGTGGTCTTCGTCCTGCTGTACCGCAGGTGGGGCCGAGTGGGGCCGCTGGTGGCGGCGCACGCCCTGCTCGACATCGTCGCCTTCGTCGGATACGGACTGCTGTCCGGGAGGGTGGACTGGCTTCCCACGCCGTGACCGGCGGGCCGGCAGCGCGACCGAGGGGGTGCACGGTGTCTGCCGTGCACCCCCTTCGTCGTGGTGTGCTCAGGGAGTGGTGAGCAGTTCGCCGTCGATCACGGTCACCGCGCGGCCGGTCAGCAGGGTGCGGTCGCCGAGCAGGGCGGTGTGGACCAGGCCGGAGCGGGCCGAGGCCTGGAGGCCGGTCAGCTCGTCGCGGCCGAGGCGCGCGGACCAGAAGGGTGCGAGCGCCGTGTGGGCGCTCCCCGTGACCGGGTCCTCGTCGATGCCGACCCTGGGGAAGAAGCCGCGGGAGACGAAGTCGTAGCCGGCGGAGGGGTCCGCCGCTGCGGCGGTGGCGATGATCCCGCGCTCGGAATGCGCCACCAGGGCGGCGAAATCGGGGTCAAGAGCGCGCACGGTCTGCTCGTCGGCCATTTCCACCAGCAGGTCGCCGATGTGGGGCCCGGTGTCATGGGCGGCGAGCACCTTCGCGCCGAGCGCCTCCGCGACACCGTCGGGGACCGCCACCTCTCGCAGGGGGGCGGTGGGGAAGTCGAGGGTGACCGCGCCGTCCTCGTGCGCGGTGGTCCGCAGGACGCCGCAGCGCGCGGTGAAGCGCACCGTGCCCGTCGCCGCTCCCGTCGTGTGCAGCACGTGCGCCGTCGCCAGGGTGGCGTGGCCGCACATGTCGACCTCCGTGGCCGGGGTGAACCAGCGCAGTACCCAGTCCGCGTCGCCCCCGGCGGGCAGGGGGTGGGCGAAGGCGGTCTCCGAGAGGTTCAGCTCCGCTGCGACGTTCTGGAGCCAGGTGTCAGGAGGGAATCCGGCGGAGTCCAGCAGCAGCACTCCGGCGGGATTGCCCGCGAAGGGGCGGTCGGTGAAGGCGTCGACGATTCGAATCCGCATGGGGCGACCGTAGAGCTCCGATGAACGGGCAGGCCAAGGCCAATTCGCGGTCGGCGGCCCGGTGAAGCCTTGTCGTTCCTTTGTTTCCGATATATCGTTGAAGCATCGCGACTGATCAACGATGGAAGGAGCGTAGCGATGCGTTCACATGGAAACGGGCCGGAAGGCGGCCGCGGACACTGCGGGCCCGGCCATCACGGTTGGGGTGAGTCCGAGGGCCGGCGTGCGGCGTTCGGGCCCTGGGGGCCGCCGTTCGGCGGGCCTTTCGGCGGCGGACGCGGGCGTGGCGGCGGCCGGGGCAGGGCGCGGCGCGGTGATGTCCGTGCCTCGATCCTGGCGCTGCTGAAGATCCGCCCGATGCACGGCTACGAGATGATCCAGGAGATCGACGAGCGCAGCGGCGGGGCGTGGAAGCCCAGCCCCGGGTCCGTCTATCCGACCCTTCAGATGCTGGAGGACGAGGGTCTGATCGTCAGCCAGAGCGACGGCGGCAAGAAGCTGTTCACGCTGACCGACACCGGGCGTGCCGAGGCCGAATCGGGGCCGGAGGCTCCCTGGGAGGAGGCCGGTCGCGGTGTCGACTGGGACACGGTCAACGAGATCCGGCAGGCCGGCTTCGGCCTGATGGAGGCGTTCGGCCAGGTCTGGAAGTCGGGCAACGCCGAGCAGCGGCAGAAGGCCGTCGCCGTGATCAACGAGGCCCGCAAGAAGCTCTACCTGATCCTGGCCGACGAGCACTGAGTCAGGCGTGAAGGGCCCCGCGTCGGCGCGGGGCCCTTCACTCGTCCCCGCGGCCGATGCTCCGTCCGTGGCGGCTGCCCGGGCGACCTGCCCGCCCGGCGTGCGGGGTCAGACGACCAGTCCCCCCAGCTTGCGGAGCGACTCGTTGAGCGCCGCGGTCGCCGAGTCCTTCAGCTTGCCGGCCATGAGCGAGACGGCCGCACCGGTGAACTCACCGTCGATGCGCACGTCTGTGGCGCCGCCGGCCGGGGTGAGCGAGTAGCGGGTGCCCACGACGACGGACATCGGTCCTTTGCCCCTGATGGCGAGCACCCGCTCGGCCTCCAACTCCTCCACCGTCCAGGTCACTTCGGCGGGGAAGCCCATCAGCTTCATGTTCTCCGCGAAGGTGGCGCCTGTCTCCAGCGGTTGGGGGCCGCCCTTGGGAAAGCTGGTGTGGGTGGCGTTCCAGCGGCCGTACGAAGCGAAGTCGGTGAGCTGGGCCCAGACCTTCGCGGCCGGTGCCTCGATGCGCGCCTCGGCACTGACTTCGGCCATGCGACCACCCCTTCGTGTCGGGTTCCGGTGCGCGGACCGTAGCCGTGCGTGCGGGAACATTCAATACTGACGACCTGTCAGTTGGGCGTTCGGGGCGGTCGTTACCGGCAGGCCGCAGGTGATGCGTCAGGGGAAGGCGGCGCCTTCTCATCCGCAAGGAGGAGGAATCGCCCGGGTGTGCCCGACTCCGGTGGGATGCGCGAATGCTTCCCCGCGTGGACGCCGGGGCAGCGGATGCCTGATGAGGTGGGAGCGTGCGAAGTCCTGCCCCGTGGCTGCCCCGGCAGCATCCTGCCGCCCCCGTCCGTACCGATCTCGAAGCCGCGCTCACCGTGGAGTTGGCATCGGTGGTCGCAGGCGCCCGCAGGAGGGTGCTGCGCGACGGCGACAGGCAGATCGACACCGCCCATCTCCTCCACTCCCTGATGGAACGGGACCCCGAGGTCCGGGCGGTGTTCGGGGCGCCCGCGCAACTGGCGCGGGTGCTCGGCTACCTCATCCAGCGCAGCATCGGCTACGGGCTCGCCTGGCGGGGCTCCGTCGAGGACTCGGGCGCGCTGCCGGTCGTGCGGGAGGGCGGTGCGCCGCGGCTGCCGTCGCCGGGCACCGCGGTGCCCGATACGGCACAGGCGCCCGGCCGTCCGGCCGGTGCCGCGCTGCCCGACCTGCCGGGCTGGTCGCCGTCGGCCGTGGCCACCCTGGTGGGCGCGCTGGCCACGGCCAGGCTCCGCGGGGACACCCGGGCCGCGGGGATCGACGTGCTGGCGCGCATCGCCGCCGATCGCGTCGACTGCCGGGCCGCCGAAGTGCTGCGCAGGGCCCGGGTCGACGTGTCGGTGCTTGCGGCGCGGATCGTGGAACGGGTGTCCGCCGGGCCCGCCGCGTAGTGGCCTCCGGGGGCGTGCCAGGAAGCGTCTCGACATGTGTCACAGGGGTGACGGTGCTGACGGCTGCTGACATGATGTGCCGATGCAAGCGTCTCAGGGAAGGAGCGCCGGCCTGGGACTCGCCCTGGGCTCGGCGTTCGCGTTCGGTGGATCGGGTGTCGCGGCCAAGCCGCTGATCGAAGCGGGGCTCGCCCCCCTCCACGTCGTGTGGCTACGGGTCGCGGGCGCCGCGCTCGTGATGCTCCCGCTGGCCTGGCGTCACCGCGGACTTCTGAGGCGCAGGCCCGCGCTGCTGGCCGGCTTCGGCCTGCTGGCCGTGGCGGGCGTACAGGCGTGCTACTTCGCCGCCATCTCCCGCATCCCTGTCGGCGTCGCGCTGCTCATCGAGTACCTGGCCCCCGCGCTGGTGCTCGGCTGGGTCCGCTTCGTCCAGCGCAGGCCGGTGACCAGGGCCGCCGCCGCGGGCGTCGTGCTGGCGGTCGCGGGCCTCGCGTGTGTCGTCGAGGTGTGGGCGGGGCTGCGGTTCGACGTGCTCGGCCTGCTGCTGGCCCTCGGCGCCGCCTGCTGTCAGGTGGGCTACTTCGTCCTGTCCGGCCAGGGCGGCGACAGCGAGGACGCCCCCGACCCGTTGGGCGTGATCGCGTACGGCCTCCTCATCGGCGCCGTGGTGCTGACGGTCGTGGCCCGGCCGTGGAGCATGGACTGGTCGCTGCTCGCCGGTAACGCCGACATGGGGAGAACCGACGTCCCGGCCGCGATGCTGCTGGCGTGGATCGTGCTGATCGCCACCGTGCTCGCGTACGTCACCGGCGTGGTGTCGGTGCGCCGGCTCTCGCCTCAGGTGGCCGGTGTCGTCGCGTGCCTGGAGGCGGTCATCGCGACCGTGCTGGCGTGGGTGCTGCTGCGTGAGCACCTTTCCGCGCCGCAGATCTTCGGTGGCGCGGTCGTCCTGTTCGGGGCGTTCATCGCACAGTCCCAGGCTCCCCGGCCGCCGTCCGGGCCGGTGGCGGGAGGTGGGCCGGAAGCCCTGCCCGCGGCGGCCGGCGACGGGCCCGCCGCGGGTGAGTTGTCCGCCGGTCACCGCGCGACGTAGGGTGGCGATCATGCATTCGACCGTACTTCCGCCGCCCGCCGCCTAGCGCGGGCGGACGTTCTCAAGGAGACCTGGCTCGGGGTGTCTTCCCCGAGCGGTCGGTGCTGCCCGCGTGACTGAGCCGAGCGATCAGCCGTCCCGTTCTCATACGGAGAAGTCACGTGTCGAATTCCTCTTCAACTCCTGCTGCCGGCGTGCCCGCCATCATGTCCGTGGGCCGCGGTCTGACCTGTCTCGTCTTCGCCGGGTTCGCCTGGGGGACCGCCGGCGCCGCCGCCTCACTCGTCTTCGCGGTGAGCGATCTGGGGCCGCTCGCCCTGTCGTTCTGGCGGTGCGTCGGCGGGCTCCTGCTGCTGCTGCCCGTTCTCGCGATGCGCGCCCGGCGTCGCCGGGGAACCACCGCGCCCGCCGAACCGCGCCGGCGGAGGGTGCTGCGCATTCTCGCCACGGGAGTCGGCCTCACCGTCTTCCAGAGCGCCTACTTCGCGGCCGTCGAGGCGACCGGCCTCGCCGTCGGCACCGTCGTGACGCTGGGCGCAGGCCCTGTGCTCATCGCCGTCGGGGCACGACTGACCATGGGGGAGCGGCTCGGCCGCGGCGGGATCCTGGCCGTCGCGGGAGCGCTGGCCGGGCTCGGCGTCCTGGTCCTCGGCGGCGAGGGCGCCGAGGTGCAGCCGTCGGGCGTCGCGCTCGCAGTGCTGTCGGCCGCCGGATACGCGGCGATCACGCTGCTGACGCGGTGGCTCGGCCGGGACGGCGGCGGTGGTGACTCGCTGTCCACGACGGCGTGGGCGTTCGCGATCGGGTCCGTGGGGCTGCTGCCGATGGCGATCGGCGAGGGGCTGCTGCCGCACACGGCGGAGGCGGCCAGGGTCCTCGGGCTGCTGGTCTATGTCGCGGCCGTGCCGACGGCGCTCGCCTACGCCCTCTACTTCGCGGGCGCGGCCGTGGTCAGGGCGGCGACCGTCTCGGTGATCATGCTGCTGGAGCCGGTGAGCGCGGCGGTCATGGCTGTGACCCTGCTCGGCGAGCGCCTGACGCCGGCCACGGTGGCGGGGACGCTGCTGCTGCTCACGGCGGTCGCCGGTCTCGCGGCGGCGGAGGCGCGTGGCGCCGCGGTCCGGAGGCGGGTGCCGGCTGCGGCGTGAGGCCCTCGGGGCGCGAGCCGCGGCCCTGCCGACCCCCGTTCGGCGGGGCCGCCGCTCGCGGACCGACGCGGCGGCGCGTCAGAGGTACGCGGGGAGCGGCGTGGAGGGGGAGAGGTCCGGCGACGGGTCCGGCAGGCCGCGGGTGGTGGTGACGGGGACGACGCCCGCCCAGTAGGGGAGGCCCAGATCGGCCGGGTCGTCGTTCGGGCCGCCCGTGCGGGTCTTGGCCGACACCTCCGCCAGATCGAGGCGGAGTACCGCCGTCGCCGCCAGTTCCTTGGCGTTCGCCGGACGGGAGTCCGTGGACCGGCCGGGAACGGCATGCTCCACGAGTGCGTCCAGCGCGGTGCGCTTCTCCGACGGGTCGGTGACCTGCCGGGCGGTGCCGTGCACCACCACCGAGCGGTAGTTGAGCGAGTGGTGGAAGGCCGAGCGCGCAAGGACGAGACCGTCGACGTGCGTCACCGTCAGGCACACGGGCAGCCCGGGGTCCGTCTCGCCCGCCATCCGCAGGGGACGGGACCCGGTCGACCCGTGGACGTACAGCCGCTCGCCGACGCGGGCGTACAGCGTCGGCAGGACGACGGGTGCTCCCTCGCGTACGAACCCGAGGTGGCAGACGTACGCCGTATCGAGTATCGAGTGCACCAGTGCGCGGTCGTACGATGCCCGCTCCCGGGAGCGGGTGGGAATCGTCCGGTCGGTCGGCTCGTACGGGGCTTCCGCGGTCTCCGGCATTGCGCTCTCCATTGCACTAGTGCATAATGTTTTTTGTGCTAGGAGAGTATCGGATCGTTGGGCGGCGTGCATCCGAGATTGCCGCGAGCATCGAGCGGGCAGTGGGCTCCGGAGAGCTCGAACCGGGCCGACTGCTGCCTCCGATGAGGGAGTTGGCCACGGAGCTGGGGGTGAACCCCAACACCGTCGCGGCCGCCTACCGGACCCTGCGCGAGCGCGGGGTGATCGAGACCGCCGGCCGCCGGGGCAGCCGGGTGCGCCCCCGCCCGGCCAGTACCGTGCGCGGATCGATCCGGGTCGACGCACCCCCCGGCGTGCGCGACCTCGGCGAGGGCAACCCGGACCTGACGCTCCTGCCCCCGCTGCGTGAGGCGCTCGCCGCCGCGGCCGGACGGCACGCGGAGGAACCCGGACTGTACGGAAGGGCGCCGCTGGACCCCGAGTTCGTGCGCCTCGCACGCGCCTCGATGGACGCCGACGGGGTCCCCGCAGGGCCGCTCGCCGCGACCTCCGGATCGCTGGATGCCATCGAGCGGGTCCTCGCCGCGCATCTGCGGCCCGGCGACGCCGTCGCCGTGGAGGACCCGGGCTGGGGAAGTCTGCTCGACCTCGTCTCCGCGCTCGGCCTCAAGCCGCTGCCGGTCGCACTCGACGACGACGGGCCGCTGCCCGGGGACGTGGAGCGGGCGCTCGATGCGGGAGCCCGGGCGATCGTCGTCACCGACCGGGCGCAGAACCCGACGGGCGCGGTCCTGAGCCGCGGGCGCGCGGACGAACTGCGTGCCGTGCTCGCACGGTTCCCACGCACCCTGCTCATCGAGGACGACCACGGACACGCCATCGTGGACCAGCCGCTGCACCCCCTCGCGGGGCCGACCGACAGCTGGGTGTTCGTGCGTTCCGCGGCCAAGGCCTACGGGCCCGATCTGCGGGTCGCCGTCCTCACGGGGGACACCGTCACCATCGACCGCGTACAGGGACGGCTCGGCCTCGGGCCGGGCTGGGTCAGCCGGCTGCTGCAGCACACGGTCGCGCACCTGTGGGCGTCCGGCGCCGTCGACCCCGCCCTCGTGGCCCGCTCCTACGGCGAACGGCGCGACGCTCTGATCGGCGCGCTGGCCAGGCGCGGCGTCGAGGCCCGCGGCCGCAGCGGGATGAACGTATGGGTGCCGGTCCGGGACGAGACGGGAGCGGTGGCGCGGCTTCTGCACGCCGGGTGGGCGGTGGCCCCTGGGGCGCGGTTCCGGATGTCGTCGCCGCCCGGCGTCCGTCTGACCGTCTCCGACCTGACGGCCGCCGACATCGAGCCGCTCGCCGACGCGGTGGCCTCGGCGGTCGGCCCGATGCCCGCCCGCAGCTACGGCTGATCCGGACGGTACGCGACGCCCGAGGTCCCGGTGTCGCGTACCGTCCGGCAGCGGGCCCGGCCGTCCGAGGCCCGGGGCGGTCGGCGCCGGGCGGACTCACGCCCGTTTCGGGGGGTGACCCGTGCGGGCTCAGGTCGCTTCGGGGGCGGACGGGAGTGCGGGCTCAGAGCCGCTTCGACCGGCTCTGCGTCAGCGCCGCACCCACCAGGACGATCAACGCGCCCACCGGGGTGTTCCAGGCCAGGTGCTCGTCGAGCAGTGCCACGCCCGCCGCCGTGGCGATGACCGGGATGAAGTACGTGACCATCTGCGCCGTCGTCGGCCCGACCTCCGCCACCAGCCCGTACTGGATGAGCAGCGCCAGTCCCGTGCCGAGGACGCCGAGCGCGATCACCGCGAGCAGGGGCACGAGCGGGAACGAGTCCGGAACCGTGGTGAACAGCGGCGTGACGAGGGCGAGTTGAACGGTCGCCAGACCCAGTTGGGCACCCGTCAGGGAGAGGTGGGAGTGGCTGGAGCCCGCCAGGGTGCGGCGTACGTAGATCCAGCCGATCGGATAGCTGAGCGAGGCGAGCAGTGCCATGGCCGTGCCGGAGAAGTCGAGCCCCGAGAAGCCCTGCCACGCGCCGAGGACGGTGAGGACGCCGAGGAAGCCGATGCCGAGACCCGCGACGCGGCGCCGGGTCGGCCGGTCCTCGGACAGTGCGACGAGGGAGAGCGCCATGCCCCACAGCGGCGAGGTGGCGTTGCAGATGCCGGCGAGCGTCGAGGGGATCGTGAGCTCGGAATACGCGAAGAGTGAGAACGGCAGCGCGTTGAGCAGGAAGGCCGCGACCGTCAGGTGACCCCAGGTGCGCAGGCCGCTCGGCAGCCGGTCACGGCGGACCGCCATCGCGACCGCGAGCACCGCCGTGCCGAAGAAGAGGCGGCCGAAGGTGACCTGGAAGGGGGCGTACGCCCCCGTACCCACCTTTATGAGAAGGAAGCTGAAGCCCCACACCGCGGAGAGCACCGCGAAGCGGATGCGCCAGTCGACGGCCCTTCGGGGCGGGCGAACGGCGGAGGTGGTCCCGGCGGGGACGGTCCCCGGCGGGACCGGGGGAAGGGTACGGGCGCGGGCCTCGTCGGCCTCGGTGGTTGCGCTGCTCATGGCCCCACGATCGCGCGTCCCACCTCTTAGGACAAGCGAGAATTTCTCGACCTCTTCGCTTAGCATCGCTTACATGTTGAACCTGGAGAGACTGCGCACCCTGGACGCCCTGGCCCGGCACGGCTCCGTCAGTGCCGCCGCCGACGGGCTGCACGTCACCACGTCGGCCGTCTCCCAGCAGATGGCGAAGCTGGAGCGGGAGGTAGGGCAGCAGCTGCTGGCGAAGAACGGGCGGGGCGTGCGCCTCACCGACGCCGGCAGGCTCCTCGCCGACCATGCCGCGCGCATCCTCTCCCAGGTCGAGCTCGCCCAGTCCGACATCGAGGCGCGGCGAGGGCAGGCGGTCGGCGAGGTCAGGATCGGGGGGTTCCCCACCGCGGCCCGCGGACTCTTCCCGGCCGCCGTGTCCACCCTGCGCCGGGACCACCCGGAACTGCGCGTGCTCTCCACGGAGTTGGAGCCCGAGGCCGGTGTCAGGGCGGTCATCCGCGGGGACCTCGACCTCGCCGTGGTGCTCGACTGGAGCAACAAACGGCTTCCCGTCCCCGGCGGCCTGGCGCAGGCGCAACTGCTCGACGACGTGCCTGATGTCGCGATGCCCGCGAGTCATCCCCTGGCGGACCGCGCGGAGGTCGACCTGGAGGACTTCGCCGACGACGAGTGGGTGTCCTGGCCGGAGGGCGAGTTCTGCCACGAGTGGCTGATGTTCACCCTGCGCTCCAAGGGCTTCGAACCGCGGATCGGGCACAGGGCGGGCGAACACCACACCCAGCTCGCCCTGATCGCCGCCGGCCTCGGCGTCTGCGTGGCGCCCCGCCTCGGCCGGGGGCCCGTTCCCGAGGGTGTCGCGCTCGTCCCCGTGCGGCAGCGGATGCGCCGCCACGTCTACGCGGTGTGGCGCACCGACGCCGACCGCAGGCCCTCCATCAGGGCGGCGGTGGAGGCGCTGCGCGCTGCCGCCGGGCCGGTCGAGGAGTCAGAGCGCTGACAGCTTGCGGAAGTCCCAGGAAGCGACCGCGTCCGGGGTGAGTCGCAGCCAGGCGTGCCGGCCGTCGTGGGGCATCGTGTCGAGGCCGAAGTTCTTCCGGGCGAACAGGGCTTCCGGTTCCGCCAGCTCGGGACAGTGCTGACCCGTCCGCGGGGCCTCGCCCACGAACTCGGCCGTGCCGGACAACTCGACACCCCGCAGTTCCCCGTACTCCTCGCCGGCGTCGACGACCACGGCGAGCCGCGGATCGCGGCGCAGCTCCGCCCAGCGCCTGCTGCGGGTCAGGGAGTAGAGCCACAGCGACGTGCCGTCCCAGGCGAACCACAGCGCGCTGACGTGCGGACGCCCGTCGGGTGACACCGTGGCCACCCGGCAGGTCCGCTGCCCCGTCAGGAACGCGTCCAGCTCAGCGGGGGTCATCATGATGCGACGGCCCCGGCGCTGTATGGCGGTCATGTGCGGCCTCCCCGGCAACGGCTGACACGGCGGAATGCATTACTGACTGGTCGTCAGAAACCTTGTCCGTCAGCATGGAGGCTCTTCCCCTCGTACGCAACGGCGGCTACCGTCGCGCCTCCCGTGCCGAAGGGCCGGGACACCGAGGAGGAGCCGCGTGTCATCCTTCCATCAGCTCCTGGAGCAGCTCGAGGCGCCCACCACCGTGCTCCTCACCGTCGAATGCCAGCAGGGCGTCGTCGGCGAGGACAGCGCCTTGCCGGAACTCGCCGCGGCGGCGAGCTCCTCCGGCGCCCTTCACAACGTCGCCCGACTGGTCGCCGCCGCCCATGACACCGGAGTGCAGGTGCTGCACGCGGTGGCCGAGCAGCGGCCCGACGGCAGAGGGTCCAACCGGAACGCACGGCTGTTCAGGGCCGCCGCTCGACTGCCCGTCCAGCAGCACACCGGCTCAGCCGCGGTGCGTATCGCTCCGCCGATCGACGTGGCGCCCGAGGACATCGTCGTGCGCAGACTGCATGGTCTGTCGCCGCTGGCCGGCACGGACGTCGACCCGATCCTGCGCAACCTCGGCTGCCGCACCCTTGTCGTCACCGGGGTGTCGGCGAACGTGGCGGTGCCCAACGCGGTCTTCGACGCGGTGAACCTCGGCTACACCGCCGTCGTCGTGGCCGACGCCATCGCGGGAGTGCCCGCCGAGTACACCCCTGCGATGATCCGCAACACCCTGTCGCTGGTGGCGACGATCGCCACCACCGACGACGTGGTCTCCTGCTGGAAAGGGCCGCGCGGCGTCACGCGAGCTTGATCGAGTCACCCTCCACCGTGATCGCGGCGGGCGGAAGCGGCTTCGTCGCGGGACCTGCCTTGACGCTGCCGTCCGCGGCGTCGAACCGGCTGTTGTGGCAGGGACAGTTGATGGTGCCGTCGGCGATGCCCGTCACCGCGCAGCCCTGATGCGTGCACTTGGACGAGAAGGCCTTGAACTCGCCCGCCACAGGCTGGGTGATCACCACGTCCCCGACGATCTTGCCGCCGCCCTCCGGGATGTCGGTGGTCTTGGCGATCACCGTGCCGCCCCCGGTGCCGCCTCCCGAGGCGGCGCCCTCGCCGGCCGGCTTGTCCGACACGGACTGCGCCGAGTCGTCCGAGCCGCCGCACGCAGTCAGGGCCACGGAGAGGCCGGCCCCGCCCACGGCGGCGACGACGGTGCGGCGCGCCACGGTCCGGGCGGTCCCCTGCGTTCCGGTCATGCTGGCTCCCTCGTCTCGTCCGGCCCCGTACCGGCCGGTTCGTGATGTTGTACGCGCCGAGGGGCCGCGGCGTTCAAGGAATCAGGAATTTCGACCGCTCGTCCTGCGATCCGCGCGTCCTGCTCAGATGCCCGCCGGGGGAGCCGGTGCCGGAGACCGGCCCGGCAGCCAGGCGGGCCTTCTGCGCGGTGCCGGGTCGGGGTCGGTGCAACCGGATCCGGCCGGCGCGAGCAGATGGTGGCTCACGGCCGTGCGTACGGTGGCCGCCGTCGCCTCTGGGACGCGGTCGGAGACGGCGACACGGGCGAACGGTGACGCCGCCGGGCGCAGGTCGACGCGCGCCACGGGACCACGACGCGGGCGGATCGCGACGAAGTCGCGCATGTCCGCCTGCTCGCGCACGCCGAGATGCAGCAGGTCACCGATCCACACGCCCCGGGAGGGCTCGCCTCGCACGGCGCGCCGCCAGTCGCGTTCCACCGTCACTTTCTCCACCGCCGCGAGCGGCACCCGGACGTCCGTGTGCCGTGCGGTGATCTTTTCCCACCAGGTCAGTTCGACGATCAGCTCCTCGCCTCTGACTGCTAGGCGGGCCATGGCGCTGCACCTCCTTCGAGGCGTGTCCTCGAGACGTGTTCTGTGTTCAGGGCCGTAACCGTCGTGTCAGGTCCGTCCAGCCGTCCGCGCGGGCCTTCGCCGACCGGACCGCCGGGGAGCCGCCGGACGGTCAGCGTGGAACGCGAGACTCGCTGCTGCCTTCCTCCGCCGGCGGCCCCAGCGGTTCGGGCTGGACATGCGAGGACGAGCCGAGAAGGCGTGCTCCGTGCCGCTCCGAGCGGTGCCCGGACGTGTCGGTGATCTTCAACCGGGGCGTTTGGGCCGCCCCCGGGGGCGTGGGGACGGGCCGCCGCGCGAGGATGCGGCCCACCCATCGGCGGCCGCAGATCGGACACGGCGGTGCGCCCGCGGGCGTGTACGGGGAGGGCACCGGCATGCCGTCACGGGAGAAGTACTCCCACTGCCCGCCCTGGTCGTCGCGGTACTGCTGGACGTCGTAGTCGGCGCTCCACTCGTGCCAGCACCTGCCACAGGTGAACTCCACGCGCTCGACTGCCATCTCGGTGATCACGTCGTCCACCTCCATCCCGTCGGATGCGGCCTGCGGCTTCCATTTTAGGTGTCTCCGCAGGTTCAGGCGTCTCCGCAGGGCAGCCTTGACAACACCCGACTCAAGTTTTATGTACATATTTGATGAGGAACAGCCCGGTTCCATGGTGCTGCCGCCCCGCTGGGAAAGGAGGTGGGTGAGATGCCGGGGCCGCCCCTCTCCCGTGACCATTACACGGTGCTCGGCGTCGAGCCGTCAGCGACGTCCCGCCAGATCACCACGGCGTACCGCCGGCAGGTCCGTGCTCTGCACCCGGACTCCGGCCCGCACGGAGCGGCGCGGCTCGACGAGCTCGCCGCCGTCGTGGCGGCGTACGCGACCCTCCGCGACCCTGAGCTGCGGCAACGCTACGACGCGGAACGCAACCGCGGGCGGACCTCCGGAGCCCGGCGGATCCCGGTGACCGTCGACCGGCCGTCCGGCCCTCCCACCCGTGGGCGAGCCGACGAACACCTGTCGGCAGAGCCGCCGGCGGTCGTGGGAATCGCGCCGCGAGGCCCGAGCGTGCGCGCGGGCCCTGTCCGGGTACACGTCCCTCCGCAGGAGGCCCCGTACTCCTCGGATCCGCTGGCCCTGCTGCTGCGGTGGGTCATGGACGTGGGCCCGTGGCGGTGGCCATGAACCGCCGTCTCCGCGCGAGCGGTGGCGCAGTGCCCACCGCGACCGGACCTCCGGCGCGGCGCGCCCGGGCGGGCGCGCCGACGAGCCTGTGCAGGAAGGAGAGCTGAGATGACCCGTGCAGTCGGTATCGACCTCGGTACGACCAACTCGGTGGTGTCCGTCCTCGAAGGCGGCGAGCCGACCGTCATCGCCAGTACGGAGGGGGCGCGGACCACGCCCTCGGTGGTCGCCTTCGCGAAGAGCGGCGAAGTGCTCGTCGGGGAGATCGCCAAGCGCCAGGCGGTGACCAACGTCGAACGCACCGCCCGCTCGGTCAAGCGGCACATGGGGGAGGCGCAGTGGCGCTTCCCGGACTCGGGCTCCATCGACGGCAAGCGCTACACCGCGCAGGAGATCTCCTCCCGGGTGCTGCAGAAGCTGAAGCGGGACGCGGAGGCCTACCTCGGCGAGGACGTGACCGACGCCGTGATCACCGTGCCCGCGTACTTCAACGACTCGCAGCGCACCGCCACCAAGGAGGCGGGGGAGATCGCCGGTCTCAATGTGCTGCGGATCATCAACGAGCCCACCGCCGCCGCGCTCGCGTACGGCCTGGACAAGGAGAACGACCAGACGGTCCTCGTCTTCGACCTCGGTGGCGGCACCTTCGACGTGTCGCTGCTGGACATCGGGGAGGGCCTGGTGGAGGTGAAGGCCACCAACGGTGACACCCATCTGGGCGGCGACGACTGGGACCAGCGCGTCGTCGACCATCTGGTCAAGCAGTTCAAGAACGGCTACGGCATCGACCTCGCGCAGGACAAGATGGCCCTGCAGCGGCTGCGGGAAGCCGCGGAGCGGGCCAAGGTCGAGCTCTCCTCCGCGACCGAGACGACGATCAACCTGCCCTACATCACGGCCTCCGCCGAGGGCCCGCTGCACCTGGACGAGAAGCTGACGCGCGCCCAGTTCCAGCAGCTGACCGCTGACCTGCTGGAGCGCTGCAAGGCCCCGTTCCACAACGCGATCAAGGACGCCGGCATCAGCGTCGACGACATCGACCACGTGATCCTGGTCGGCGGCTCGACCCGGATGCCCGCCGTCACCGAGCTCGTCAAGGAACTGACCGGCAAGGAACCGCACAAGGGCGTGAACCCGGACGAGGTCGTCGCCATCGGCGCCTCGCTCCAGGCCGGTGTGCTGCGGGGCGAGGTCAAGGACGTCCTGCTGTTGGACGTGACCCCGCTGTCCCTCGGTATCGAGACCAAGGGCGGCATCATGACCAAGCTCATCGAGCGCAACACCACGATCCCGACCAAGCGGTCCGAGATCTTCACCACGGCCGAGGACAACCAGCCGTCCGTGCAGATCCAGGTCTACCAGGGCGAGCGCGAGATCGCGGCGTACAACAAGAAGCTCGGGATGTTCGAGCTGACCGGTCTGCCGCCGGCCCCGCGCGGGGTGCCGCAGATCGAAGTCACGTTCGACATCGACGCCAACGGCATCATGCACGTGACCGCCAAGGACCTGGGCACGGGCAAGGAGCAGAAGATGACCGTCACCGGCGGCTCCGCCCTGCCCAAGCAGGACATCGACCGCATGATGCGCGAGGCCGAACAGCACGCGGAGGACGACCGGCGCCGCAAGGAGGCGGCCGAGACCCGCAACCAGGCGGAGGGGCTGGTGTACAACACCGAGAAGCTGCTGCGCGACCAGGCGGACCAGGTCCCGCAGGACGCCAGGCAGGAGGTCGAGACCGCGATCGGCGACCTCAAGGAGAAGCTCAAGGGCGACGACACGAACGCGATCCGCGAGGCCACGGAGAAGGTCAGCGTGGCCGCCCAGAAGGTCGGCTCCGCCATCTACGCCCAGGCCCGGCCCGAGGGCGGGGCGGGCGCGACGGGCACGACGGGCACGGCAGGGTCCGCCGGTGGCCAGGCCGCCGGCGAGGGAGAGGGCGCGTCCGACGACGAGGTCGTCGACGAGGACAGGCGGCAGGGAGGCGAAGGATGAGCGTTCCGAACGATCGACGCGCTGACAGGAGGGAGCAGCGTCCGCCCGTGATCATCCGCGACCGGCGCCGGATCGATCCGGTCACCCTGGAGCTGCGTGGGACCACCGAGTCACCTGGGCCCACGACATCGGAGAACACCGAGGCGGCGGCGCCGCGGACGACCGGTGCGGGGGCGGGGGCGGGCCTGGAGGAGGCCCGGCGTCCGCATCCGCGCCCGGAACGGGAGCGGGAGCCGGAGCCGGAGCACGGCCGGGCTGCGGGGCATGGGCAGGATCAGGGGCGGGCGCAGGACCAGGCGCCGGAGCGGACGGCGGCGGCTGACGCGCCCGGCGGCGACGAACCGCCGGAGATCGCGAAGCTGCGCTCACAACTGTCCGAACGGACCGCCGATCTGCAACGGACGAAGGCCGAGTACGACAACTACCGCAAGCGCGTGCGACGCGACCGCATGGCGGTGCAGGAGATCGCCGTGTCCAACGTGCTCGGCGCTCTCCTGCCGGTCATGGACACCGTCGTCAAGGCGCGCGAGCACGGAGAGACGTCCAAGGGATTCACGTGCGTCGCCGATCTCCTCGAGGCACGACTGGCCGCGCTCGGCCTGCAGTCCGTCGGAGAGGTGGGGGAGCCGTTCGATCCGACGGCCCATGAGGCGCTCGACTACACGGAGTCGGAGCAGCAGGAGCGGCCCGTCTGCAGCGCGGTGCTGCGGCCCGGTTACCGGGTCGGTGACCATCTCCTGCGGCCCGCACAGGTAGTCGTCACGGGTCCGCCGACCACGGGCGCGGTTCCGCAGACCACTGGCACGGTTCCGTCGACCATCGGCTCGGTTCACTCGACCATCGGCTCGGGCGGGGGCACCGGTTCGGGCGGGGTTGCGGCTGTAGGGGGCGGCTCGCCGGCCGCCGGCGAGCGGGACTCGCGTCGGGAACGGCCGGACGGCGGCCCGGGGGAGGGCGGCGAGCGCGGGACCCGGTCCGAGGTCTGATCGGCGTCCGGATCCGGCGTCCCGATCCGCTCCGGCGCCCGGCAACCGGTACTGGCATCCGCCCGCGCCCGCATCCGGAAAAGCAGGTGCGTGTGTCCACCGGCACTGCCAGGCTGCGCCGGTGGACCGTCAACAGATCTCGCGTCTCGCCCATGCCGATCACCCCGTAGCGTCCCCGCTGGACGACGACTCCGTAAGCCTGCTGCTCCGGCACGGCATCCGACCCGGCGCCGAGCGCGTGCTGGACCTGGGCTGCGGCGGCGGGGAGTGGCTGCTGCGCGCCTTGGCCGCGCAGCCCCGTCTGAGGGGCGACGGCGTCGACGTCTCCGAACGCGCCCTGGCCCGGGCGAGAGAGGCCGCGAACGAGCTCGGGGTCCACGAGCGCCTCACCCTCCATCACCACGACGCGGCCGGCTTCGACGCCCCGCACGCTTTCGATCTTGTGATCAGTACGGGGGCGGCACACGCCTTCGGCGGGTTGCTCCCCACCCTCGCGGCGGCACGCACGCACCTGGCGCCCGGGGGCCGCGTCCTGATCGGGGACGGTTTCTGGGAACGCCCGCCCTCCCAGGAGGCCGTCGAGATGCTCTGGGACCTCACGGACCTGGCGACCACGGTGGAGCGGGTCGTCGACGACGGCTGGACACCGGTGCACGGACATGTGAGCACCCGTCAGGAACTCGACGCCTACGAGTGGTCGTGGACGGGATCGCTGGCCACCTGGGCTCTTGACCACCGTGACGATCCGGACAGTCCGCAGGCACTCGCCGTGGCCACTGCCCACCGGTCCGATTGGCTGCGCGTCTACCGCGACAGCTGGGGCTTCGTCTCCCTGGTCCTGCGGCGCGCGGCTGACTGAGCCGGGCCGGAGCTACGCCGGTCCCCGGCCGAGCCGTGCGACGGCCCACGTCGCCCGGGCCGGCAGATCACCCAGCGATGCGCGGAGCCGCTCGGCGATCGTGTCCAGCAGGGTGCGCAGCAGCTCCAAGGCGGGATCGTCATGCGGCCGAACCAGCTGCTGACGGCCCCGACGGGCGCCGTCCGGATCGCGCGGGCCTGTCCCCGATACGTGGATCCGAGGAGCCCCACGCTGCCACGGACCGGCGGGGTTTATGATGTGAAGAGTTTTTCAAGTCGGCAGGTGATGAGCGCGGGAGCGTGGCGTGAGCGAGCCGCTGAGGCGACGGAGGACGGGGTGAGGGAGGCATGACCGCACTCCCGGTACCGCTGTATCAGGCGAAGGCCGAGTTCTTCCGCATGCTGGGGCATCCGGTGCGTATCCGGGTTCTCGAGCTGCTGCAGGACGGGCCGATGCCGGTGCGGGACCTGCTGGCGGCGATCGAGATCGAGCCTTCGAGCCTGTCGCAGCAGCTGGCGGTGCTGCGCCGCTCGGGCATCGTCCGGGCGACCCGGGAGAGTTCGACGGTCGTCTACGAGCTGGCGGGCGGGGACGTGGCGGAGCTGCTCGCCGCTGCCCGCCGCATTCTGTCGGTGCTGCTGACCGGGCAGCAGGAACTGCTGGCCGAGCTGCGCCAGGCGGAGAAGGAAACGTCCTGACGCGAAAGCGGGGCGTGGGCCGCCGCGCTCACCGGCCGGCGGCCGGACCCGCCGGGGACAGCGCTAAAGCCGCTTGTGCGGTACCGCCTCCGGGCGCGAGGCCGCTTGACCGGGACGACTGTGAGGGGCGACGTGGCACGCAAGGCGAAGCACGAAGAGCAGGACCTGGAGAAGTGGAAGGAGCGCGGTGTGATGCTGCGCGTCTTCGTGTACGTCTTCGCGAGCCACTTGTTCGCCGGCTTCGTCTGGCTGCTGTTCTACGTGGGTGAGCACGCGCAGAGGTGACGGCGGACCCGCATACGCGGGTTCGGCCGACGCCCGGTCCTGGCGGCTGCTGCCAGGGCCCCTGTCAGAAAAGAAGTCGCTCGATCACGGGAGGGAGGGTGGCCGTGCACGCCGTGCCCTGGTTGCACGTGGTCGCGAAGCAAGGCGCCCTGCCTGTCGATCTCCTGCTCCCCGCGACCGGCAGGACGTACGTGGCGCGTCTCGACGGCCGGGAGATGCACGACGCGGACACCGTCTTCCAGCAGTTCTACGACCGGCTGAGACTGCCCGACTACTTCGGGTGGAACTGGGATGCCCTCGCCGACTGTCTGCGCGACCTGAAGTGGCTGTCGGTGGACCACTACGTGCTGATCATCGAAGCGGCGGACGAGGCACTGTCGGGGAACCCCGCTGAACGACAGCTGCTCTTCAAGGCCCTCCTGCGGGCAGGACAGCGATGGTCCTCCACGCAGCGGCCCGAGAGCATCGAATTCGGCAGACTCGTGATCGTCATGTCGTGCGACGCCGCATCGGTCCCGTTCCTTCGGGACCAGCTGCGATCTCGCCCAGGAGAAGCGCCCTCGTCATAGCTCGGCGGGCCCGGGCCTATGACGGCGGTGTTCTTCCCGTCGCGAGTCAGGTGGAGTCGCGGACGACAAGCTCCGTGGGCAGTACGACGTGCTGACGCCGAGCGCCGGGGTCGGTGATCTCGGCCAGCAGGATCCGGGCGATGGTCCGGCCGATCTCCTCGACGGGCTGGCGCACGGTCGTCAGCGGAGGGTCGGTGTGCCGGGCGATGAAGGAGTCGTCGAAGCCGATCACCGCCACGTCCTCGGGGATCCGCCGACCCTGCGCGCGCAGCTCGCTCATCGCGCCGGCGGCCATCACGTCTGACGCCGCGAAGAGGGCGTCCAGTTCCGGGATCCGTTCAAGAAGCGAACGCATGGCTTGTCTTCCGCCCTCCTCGGTGAAGTCGGCGACGGCGACGAGGTGGCCGCCGGAGTCCCGGCCGGCCGCGGTGAGGGCTTCGCGCCAGCCGTGCAGACGGCTCCGGCCGACGTCCATGTCGAGCGGGCCGGTGATCGTCGTGATGGTCTTCCGGCCCCGTTCCACCAGGTGCCGCACCGCGGCGGCGGCGCCGCCCACGTTGTCGGAGTGGGCGTGGCTCAGCGACTCGGCGGGGGAGCGGCGGCCGGCGAGCACGGTCGGCAGCCCCATGTCCTCGAGCAGCCCTGGCAGGGGGTCCTGCTCGTGCACGGAGACCAGCAGGACGCCGTCCACCCGTCGTGCGGCGACCGAGTCGGTGAGCTGGTCCTGTTCGCCCTTGTCCCGTACGAGAACCAGCTGGAGCTGCGTCCGGGTGTCGGCCAGGCCGGTGCTGACGCCCCGGATGACCGCCGAGAAGTACGGCTCAGAGCCCAGTCGGCTCTCCGACTCCGGGATCACCAGGGCGATCGAGTCGGTCCTGCTGGTGACCAGGCCCCGGGCGACGGAGTTCGGTACGTACCCCAGCTCCGCGATCGCCGCCAGGACGGCGTCCCGCGCCTCGTCGCTGACGAGTTCCGAACCGTTGATGACGCGCGAGACCGTCGTGCGGCCCACACCGGCCCGCGCTGCCACGGTCTTGATGGTCGGCCGCCGGCTGCCCCCCATGGCTCCTCCCTCGTCGATCGGCGTGACACGCCGCCAGGCAGCGCATTTTGCCAGAAGTCCGCGCTGTGCCCGGCGATCGGGCCGGTTCGCCTCCGGTTCGCCCCCAAGATGTGCGTCGGAAGACGATCTGGTTTCAAGTTCTTGACAGGCGCACAGCGAGGCCGTCAGTCTTCGTGAACCTTGGTGGGCACGTTCCCATCGTAGCTTGGGAACGTGCCCACCGATGAATCGGGCCGTTGAGCGGACCCGCATGTCCGCAATCCGGTGCATCGGCACCGCCGCTGGGGAGGACGTCATGACCAGGAATCAGAAGCTGTCGCGTACAAGAATTACGGGCACCGTCTCCGCGCTCGCCGCCCTCGGCCTGATCGTCGGCTGCAGCAGCGGCGGTGACTCCGGTACCGGCGGCGGCGTCAAGGACGGCAAGGTCACCATCACCATGGGCCTCTTCGGCGTCATGGGGTACAAGGAGACCGGCCTGCTGGACCGCTACATGAAGGAGAACCCGAACGTCACCATCAAGGCCGACGTGGCCGGTGACGAGCAGACCTACTACACGGCCCTGCAGACGCACTTGGCGGCCGGCAGCGGACTGAAGGACATCCAGGGCATAGAGATCGGGCGGGCCAAGGAGCTCGTGGACACCCAGGCCGACAAGTTCGTCGATCTCTCCGACGTACCCGGCATCGATCACTACCTGCCCTGGAAGCTCAGCCAGGTCACCACCCCGGACAAGAAGCTCATCGGGCTCGGCACCGACATCGGCCCGATGGCCGTCTGCTACCGCAAGGACCTGTTCGAGCAGGCCGGACTGCCGACGGACCGGAACGAGGTCGCGAAGCTGTGGGCGGGTGACTGGTCGAAGTACGTCCAGGCCGGCAAGGACTTCAAGGCCGGTTTCAAGGGTGACCAGGTCGCCTTCATGGACAGCGCCAGCGGCCTGTTCAACGCCATGATCTACGGCAACTCCGAGCAGTTCTACAACAAGGACGGAGAGCTGATCTACCAGGACAGCCCCGCCGTCGCCGCGGCCTGGGACCTCGCCTCTCAGGCCGCGACGACCGGACTGACCGCCAAACTGCGTCAGTTCCAGCCCGGATGGGACCCCGGCCTGTCCAACAGCACCTTCGCCACCACCGTCTGCCCGGCGTGGATGCTGGGCCACATCACGGAGAAGGCCGGGCCGAAGAACAAGGGCAAGTGGGACGTCGCCAAGGCTCCCAAGGGCGCCAACTGGGGCGGTTCCTTCCTCGGCGTGATGGAGAAGAGCCCGGTCAAGGAGGAGGCGAAGAAGCTGGTCGCCTGGCTCACCGCGCCCGAGCAGCAGGAGTTCGTCTTCCAGAAGCTCGGGAACTTCCCCTCCTCGCAGAAAGCGCTGACGTCGCCGGCCGTGACCGGGGCCGAGCAGGAGTACTTCGGCGGGGCGCCCATCGGCGAGATCTTCGGCGCGGCGGCCCAGGAGATCCCCGACGAGCAGGTCCTCGGACGCAAGGACGGCACGATCAAGGACATCTTCTCGCAGGGTCTGACGCTGATCGAGTCGCAGAACAAGAGCCCTGAAGAGGCCTGGAAGACCACGGACGAGCGGATCAAGAAGGCCACCGGCTGAGCCCGCCCCTGTCCGCCCGGTGACCGCGCCGCCCACGCGGGCAGGCGGTCACCGGGGTCGAGCCCTCCGTACCCAGGCCTCACAGGAAGGTTGTCCCCGTGGCCGCTTCCACCCCCGTCGCGCCGGCCGGCGGACCCGCCGGCAAGCCCCCGGCGCCCGGCGCACACGATGCCGGCGCGCCCCCGCGCCGGCGCGCCCTGCTCCACCGGCTGGACGTGCGCGGCGCGCCGTACGCCTTCGTCGCCCCGTTCTTCGTCGTCTTCGCCGCCTTCAGCTTCTACCCGCTCGTCTACACCTCGTGGATCTCCCTGCACCGGGTCGAGCTGGCCACCATGAACGTCATGGAGTGGGTGGCCTTCGACAACTACGTCGCGCTGTGGGAGGACGAACGCTTCTGGAACGCGGTCGGCAACACCATCACCCTCGGCGTGATCTCCACCGTGCCGCAGCTGCTGATGGCCCTCGGCCTCGCCCACCTGCTCAACTACCGTATGCGCGGCTCGACCTTCTTCCGGGTCGCCGCCCTCACTCCGTACGCCACCTCGGTCGGTGCGGCCGCGCTCGTGTTCACCATGCTCTTCGAACGCGACTTCGGCATGATCAACTGGATGCTCGGCCTGTTCGGCTTCGACAACGTCGACTTCGAGAACAACAAGTGGGCCGCTCAGATCGCCATCTCCACGATCGTGATCTGGCGGTGGACCGGCTACAACGCACTGCTCTACCTCGCCGCCATGCAGGCCGTCCCGCGCGAGCGTTACGAAGCGGCCGCCATCGACGGCGCCTCGCGCTGGCAGCAGTTCCTCACCGTCACCGTCCCCGGAATCCGCTCCACCATCGTCTTCACCATCGTGCTGTCGACGATCGGCGCGACGCAGCTCTTCGGCGAACCCCTCATCTTCGGGCAGGGCCCCAACGGAATCACCGGCGGCGCCGACAACCAGTACCAGACCCTCGGACTGCTGCTGTACGAGGAGGGCTGGAAGAACTACCAGATGGGCCGGGCCGCGACCGTCGCATGGGTGATGTTCCTCCTGCTGGTCCTGGTCCTCGTCGTCCAGCGCCTCATCAGGCGCGCCGCGTCCCGCAGGTCCGGACCGACCAGGAGCATCGCATCATGACCACCGACAGCCTCCCGGTCCGGGCCGAGCACGGGCCCGGTGCCGTCCAGGAATCCCCGGGCAGGGCCCGCCGCCGTCCGATGATGCGGATGCGGGCCGGCCGTCAGCACCATGCCGGCCCACTCGCCTACGTACTCCTCGCGCTCGCCGCGCTCACCTCGCTCTTCCCGCTGTACTGGACGATGGTGGCGGCCTCGACGGACAACACCCGCGTGACCCAGACCCCGCCTCCGCTGCTGCCCGGGCCGAACCTGTTCGAGAACCTGGCCAGGGCCTGGGACGAGGCCGCCATGGGCAAGGCGATGATCAACAGCCTGATCGTCGCCGGCTGCATCGCGCTGGCGACGGTGCTCTTCGCCACGCTCGCCGGTTTCGCCTTCGCCAAGCTGCGGTTCAAGGCGCGCAACGTGCTGCTGATGCTGGTCATCGGCACGATGATGGTGCCGCCTCAACTCAGCGTCGTACCGCTGTTCATGATGATGAGCGACCTGGGCTGGGGACAGAAACTGCCCGCCGTCATCTTCCCCACCCTGGTCAGCGCAGTCGGCGTGTTCTTCATGCGGCAGTACCTCACCGAGGCACTGCCCGACGAACTCGTCGAGGCGGGCAGGGTGGACGGCGCGCACTCGCTCCGCATCTTCTGGAGCATCGTCCTGCCGATCGCCAGGCCGGCGATGTCCGTGCTGTTCATGATCACATTCGTGCACGCCTGGAACGACTTCTTCTGGCCGTTCATCGCCCTGGACATGAGCAATCCGACGGTGCCCGTCGCGCTCACCCAGCTCAGCGCCGGATACATCCGCGACCAGTCACTGATCATGGCCGGCGCCCTGTTGGGCACGCTGCCGCTCCTGGCGATGTTCGTCGTCTTCGGCCGCCAGATCGTCGGCGGCATCATGCAGGGCGCCGTCAAGGGCTGAGCGCCGGACACCCCTCTTCCTCATCTCCCGTTCTCTCCGTCACCGGAAGGACCCACGTGACCACCGCAACCCGGCACGTCGCCCCCGCCGACCAGGCGCCCGCCACCCGCACCTTCCCGCAGGACTTCCTGTGGGGCACGGCGACCGCCGCGTACCAGATCGAGGGAGCAGCCGCGCTGGACGGCCGCACCCCGTCCATCTGGGACACCTACGCCCGCACCCCCGGCAAGGTCCGCAACGGCGACACCGGCGACATCGCCACCGACCACTACCACCGCTGGCGTGAAGACATCGCCATCATGGCCGACCTCGGCGTCGGCGCGTACCGGTTCTCGATCTCCTGGCCGCGCGTGCAGCCCACCGGCCGCGGCCCGGCGGTGCAGAAGGGACTGGACTTCTACCGCCGGCTCACCGACGCACTGCTGGACAAGGGCATCCAGCCGGTCGCCACGCTCTACCACTGGGACCTGCCGCAGGAGCTCGAGGACGCCGGCGGCTGGCCCGAGCGGGCCACGACCGACCGGTTCGCGGAGTACGCCGCGCTCGCCGCCGACGCCCTCGGCGACCGGGTGCGCACCTGGACCACCCTCAACGAGCCCTGGTGCAGCGCCTTCCTCGGCTACGGCTCCGGTGTGCACGCACCCGGCCGCACCGAGCCGGTGGCGGCCCTGCGGGCCGCGCACCATCTCAACCTGGCGCACGGCAAGGCGGTTCAGGCTCTGCGCGCCGCGCTGCCCGGCGGCGCCCAGGTGTCCGTCACCCTCAACATCCACCATGTGCGGCCGCTCACCGGGCAGGCGCCCGACGTCGACGCGGCGCGCCGCATCGACGCCCTCGCCAACCGGGTCTTCACCGGGCCCATGTTCGAAGGGGCCTACCCCGCCGACCTGCTGGAGGACACCGCCCACCTGACGGACTGGTCCTTCGTACGCGACGGCGACACCACCGACATCAAGCAGCGGCTCGACTTCCTGGGCGTCAACTACTACACGCCGACCCTGGTGTCCGCCGCGGCCGACGGGACGAGCCACGGCTCCGACGGCCACGGCAGAAGCGACCACAGCCCCTGGACCGGCGCCGACAACGTGGCCTTCCACCTCCCGCCCGGCAGCACCACCGCCATGGGCTGGGCGGTCGACCCGACCGGCATGCACGACCTCCTGCTGCGCCTGGGCGCGGACCTCCCGGGCATGCCCCTCGTGATCACCGAGAACGGCGCGGCCTTCGACGACTACGTCGACCCGAGCGGCGAGGTCCGCGACCCGGACCGTATCGCCTATCTGCACGGACACCTCACGGCGGTGCACCGGGCGATCGAGGCGGGCGTGGACGTGCGCGGCTACTTCCTCTGGTCCCTGCTGGACAACTTCGAGTGGGGCTACGGGTACAGCAAGCGCTTCGGCACGGTCTACGTCGACTACCCGACGGGCAGGCGCATCCCCAAGGCGAGCTCGCGCTGGTACGCGCAACTGGCGCGCACGGGCACGCTCACGCCCCTCGACTGACGTCCGCCACGGGGGCCAGGGTCCGGTGCACGGCACCGGACCCTGGCAAGCACGACGTCACAAGGTCACGTGCTGCCGGGTCGCCGCCGGCCGGCAACAGGAATGCCCGTGAGTGGCATGGACCGCCTCCCCCTCAAAGCGTTGTGCGAAAGACAAGCTGTGGGGTCTCAGCGTGAGAGCGGGCATCCGTAGGGCGTCGGCCGCGAGATCGCGACACGCGACCGAGATCCTCCATGGCTGAAGGATCTCGCCGCTTGTGGCACAGGACGTGCTCGCTGACCGGCAGCTCTTCTGCCGTCCCAGCCCGATGGCACACCCAGTTCGTCTCACGACCGTGGCACTTCCTCACGGTCCTGGCTGAAGTGTGGCTGAGGTGGGCTCGCGTGTTCAAATTGTCGCCGGTTCCCCGAGGAACCCAGCCCGCTGTCGTGGTTGCGGGGAAGATCACTCCGTTATGGGCAGGCACTCGGCGAGCAGGTCGACGACGTCCCGCCAAGCTCGCTGCGCATGCTGAGGGTGAAAGCCGACCCCAGGAAGCACGATGTGGTCGACCGGCGGGTGATGGAAGGCGTGCAAGGCGCCGCCGTAGACCACGAGGCGCCAGTCAACGCCGGCAGCCTGCATCTCGGCAGTGAATGCGTCCCGTTGCGCGGGCGGCATGATCGGGTCTTCCGACCCGACCCCGGCCCACACCGGGCAGTGAATGCGCGCCGTCTCGCCTGGTCGGCCCGTGGTCAGTCCGTTGACTGTCGCGATCGCGCGCAGGTCGACGCCGTCACGCCCGAGTTCCAGCGCGATTGCGCCCCCGGTGCCGTAGCCGACGGCGGCGATCCGGTCCGGGTCGGTCCGCGGCTCGGCGCGGAGCACGTCGAGCGCCGCGTGGCCGATGCCTCGCATCCGGTCGGGGTCAGCGAGCAGCGGCATGCAACGGGCCAACATCTCCTCAGGGTCGCTCAAATAGCGCCCGCCGTGGAGGTCGAAGGCCAGGGCCACGTATCCCAGCTCGGCGAGCACATCGGCCCGGCGGCGCTCGACGTCGCTGAGCCCCACCCCCTCGGGCCCGACCAAGACCGCGGGCCGGCGGTCGACACCGGCCGGGAGCGCGAGATGCCCGATCATCGTCAGGCCGTCGGCCGCGTATTCGATCGTGCGCGTTGTAACCGTCGTCATGAGCCTGGACTGTAGTGATCGTCTATCCCTGTCGGGCCGGTGTTCTGCCGCTGGCAGAAGGCAGGTCTCTGGCGTATTCCGGAACCACCCCGTCAGCGGTTCAGCTCAGAGCCTGTGAACAAACCGCCGTCCGCCCGAGGGGCGGGCGCACCGGACGAGGAGTTGCTGTCGGATGGAAGCACCGCGGGCAGCGGCGGCCGGGACCCCGACCTCGCTCAAGAGCGCAGACAAGTGGTCGAGGCGAAACGGCCGGCCCGCCCGGCACCCGGTGAAGAGCCAGCGGGATGCGGGGTTGGTAGCAGTGTTCATGTTTTCGCGGTGTGCGATGTGCTCCAGCAGCAGCGCGGCGACCGGTGCAGGAACGGGCGAGGCCGGCTCGCCGAGCCGTAGACGCACGGCGAGCGGATCGAGGTCGGCGAAGAGGAGCCTCGACAGCTCCAGCCGTGGCTCGTGGACCACATGGTCACGCGGTGGTAGCTGACCAGTAACTGCCCGAATAGTGCTTCTGGCCCTTGTGCCAGCGGAACGAGCGCCATGGAATCGCAGACCTCAGCTGGCCGACGGACACTGTTGTCCCCGGGAGATGCTTTACAACCTTGCCGCCCGGTAGCCGCAGGCTGGCTGTCGCGGCCGAACCTTCCATGGCGAACGCCCAGTCAGGGTGAAGCCCGTCCAGCCACGATCCCGCTTCCGCCCCGAGAAGCGCAGGAACCTCCCATCAACACCCGAACGAGTGAGGGCGCCCAGCTGCACCTATCAGCACCACGCCATATGTGCTCCGGGAATGCGATTGCCGCTGAGATATGGCACGACTATTGAGAACCCACAACAATGGCAGTGCTCGGGCCGTACTGGAGGTCGCTCATGCCCCGTCCCATCTGGTCCGGCGCCATCAGCTTCGGGCTGGTCACGATCCCGATCAAGGTCGTGCCCGCAACGGAGAACCACAACATCTCCTTCAGACAGGTCCACCTGGAGGACATGGGCCGGGTGCGCTACCGCAAGGTCTGCGAAGTGGACGGGAAGCAGCTGTCCGACGACGAGATCGTCAAGGGCTACGAGGTCTCCCAGGATCAGTTGGTCGCCGTGACGGACGACGACCTGGCGGAGATTCCGCTGCCGACGGCGAAGGCGATCGAGATCGTGGCGTTCGTGCCGGCGGGGTCGATCGACCCGGTACGGATCGGCGACTCGTACTACCTGGAGGGCGACGGTCAGGTCGCGGCCAAGCCGTACAAGCTGCTGCGGCAGGCACTGCAGCGGTCGTCGAAGGTCGCCGTGGCCAAGTTCGCCCTCCGCGGCCGCGAGCGCCTCGGACTGCTGCGGGTCAAGGACGAGGCCCTGGTCCTGCACTCGATGCACTGGCCGGACGAGATCAGGTCCCCGGAGTCGCTGGCACCGCCGGCCGTGGAGATCGACGATTCGGAGGTCGACGGGGCGATCGCGCTCATGGACGCGATGGGTGAGGAGGACATCTCCCACTACACCGACCACTACCGCGAGGCCCTTGAGGAGCTCATCGCCGCCAAGGCCGAAGGCAAGCAACCGGCCCCCGCCGCGGAGGCGGCGGAGCCGGGCGGCCAGGTCGTCGACCTGATGGCCGCCCTCAACGCCTCCGTCACGCAGGCACGCGCGTCCCGGGGCGAGGGAGAGCACGCCACTGTGCACGAGATGCCCAAGCCGAAGAAGACGGCGAGCAAGAAGACGGCCAAGAAGACGCCCGCGAAGAAGACCGCGGAGAAGAAGACCGCGGAAAAGAAGACCGCTGCCGGGACGGCGGCCAAGTCCGCCGCCAAGAAGTCCGCTCCGAAGAAGGCCGCCGAACGGCGGAAGCCGCGGGCTTCCTAGCGGGCTGGGAAGCCGCGAGCCTCCTGGTCTGCGAGCGCTTCCGAACGCGGGTGCGGTGTCGTTCCCTTCCCGCCGCCGGGCGGCGCTCCGACGAGTTCCAGCAGGGCGCTGCCCCAAGACCCCGGCGTGATCGTCCTCGTGCCCCACGACGGGGTGCTGGGGGCCTTTTCCCAGCGACCGCCCCACCCCGCGCGCGGGCGCCCGGCCTGAGAGCCGGTGGTCGGACGGCCCAAGCTCTGGACTTGCTCAAGTCCGGTTGGGTCGCCGGTCGTCGGGGGCATCGTCCTCGCACACGCGACGCGACAGGCGCGCGTGACAGAGATCCACGGGGGACGACATGACCGACTTCCTGATCATCGCGGGCTTCGCCGTGATCGTGATCCTGCTCGTCGGGGCGGGTGGGAAGAAGAAGACAAGGGGCCGGGGCGGTCGCCGCGGCGGCGGAGACGGCGGTGGCCACGGCTGCGGGGGCGGCTTCTCCTGCGGCGGCGGATCCTCGTGCGGCGGCGGCGGCGGGGGCGGCGGCGACTGAGCCGCCCGGCCGAGGCCGGCCCTGTCCCGGGAGCCCAGGAGCACACGGCGCAGAAGCACGCTGCCGCCCCCCGGATCCCCGCCCCCTCCAGCGATCCAGGGCTTGTCCCGAAGGACTGCGTGACCGCAGGATTCGGGAGTGATCCATTTTGGGGAGGGGAAATGATCAAGGGAGGCAACGGCTTCGTTCCGACGGTGCCGCTGCGGCTCGCGGTGCGGAACGGGCTGGATGTCGCGGTCCTGTTCCTGACGGAGACGGGCCGGGTCCGGGGGGACGGGGACATCGTGTTCCACGGTGCGCCGATCCATCCCTCGGGTGCCGTAAGGCTGTTGGGGGAGGAGAGCGGCACGGTATGGCTGGAGGCCGGCCTCACCGCGATCGAGGACGGGATCGTCCGCGTGCTGGTGGTCGGGTCGGCGGAGGTCGGCGCGCTGCGGGACGTGGACGAGCTGTCCGTGGAGGCGTTCGCGCCGGACGGCACGTCGGTCGCGCGGTACGACGTGACGGATGCGGGCGGAGAGACGGCGATGGTGCTCGCGGAGCTGTACCGGCGGGCGGGGGGCTGGAAGTTCCGAGCGGTGGGCCAGGGCTATGTGAACGGCCTCGCCGGTCTGGCGAGGGACCACGGCGTGGACGTGGCGGAAGACGCCCAGGCCCAGGCCCACGTCCAGGCGCAGGCCCAGGCTCCGGTTCCGTTCCAGCCACCGGCCCCGGCTGCGGCTTCGGGCCCGGTTCCGTTCCAAGTGCCGCCTGCGCCGCCCGCGGCACCGGGCGCGGTCCCGTTCCATGCCCCGGCCTCTGCCGCGGTCCCGGTCCAACCCCCGGCTCCCGCTCCGGCGCCGGTCTTCGGGGTGCCTTCCGCTCCGGCGCCCGCGGCGGTGACTCCACCGTTCCTGCCGCAGCCGAGCGGGCCCGACTGGACGTTCGGTGCCGTCTTCGAGCCGTACACCAAGACAGGCCGGGACAACGACGTGATCACAGTGAACGGGCTCCCGCCGGGACCGGTCGTGGTCGATCTCAGCATCCGGGGAGACGGATACACGGGCATGTGGCCCCTCACCCGCTTCAACAAGGAGGGGGACACCCTCGTGAACAGCACGGAGGAGAACTTCCGGGGCCGACTGCTCGCCCAGGTCCCGGGCAACGGGCGCCTTCGGCTACAGCTGAAGGCGGAAGGCCCCTGGCAGCTCCAGGTGCTGCCACTTGCCGCGGCGACCCGCCTGACGGAGCAAGAGCTGGAGTTCCGGGGCCCCGACGTCCTGCTCCACACAGGGGGAACGGCCGATCTCGCCCTCCGCTACCGGGGCGACGACAACCTCATCATCAACCTCTACGAATTGGAGGGGCACGACGACCCCACCACCCTGCCCAGGGACGAGAACGTCGTCAACGAGATCGGCAAGCGGAGGGAAACCGTTCCGCTGCCCGAGGGTCCGGTCATCGTGCACCTGGAGAGGGCGGACGGCCCGTGGCGGGCGCGGCTCAAGCACCTGGAGCCGCACAGCCGCCAGTCGGACGGCGGCCTGTCGCAAGTGACCGATATCGGCAAGGCCAAGGGCCGGCTACGGCGGGGTACGCACTGACCGTCCCGCCGCCGGACGCTCCAGACGCGTAAAGAGCCACCTGGCGCCGCGTTCGGCTTGCAGGCATGTGCCGGCATGGGCGCGGCGTCACGCGCTGCTGTACGGCCGCGACCGGCCCTCCAAGGGCCCACACGCGGCCTGGCGAAGGATGCTGCCCACGTGTGCGGCCGCGGGTGGCGGGCTGTCAGCAGCAGCCGCCTCTTGCCTCGCCCGCCCCCGCTACCGCTTCGAGACGGCAGAAGCAGGACGCGTTGATCGGTACGTCCGCCATGGCGGACGCCAGCTTCAGCTGCTGGGCCACGATCTGCGCTTCCCCTGTCCTGCCCAGACGCAGGAGGCACTCGTGGAATCCGTGCAGCGCCCATACGTTGCCGGGGTGTTGGGAAGGACGCGGCAGCGTGTCGTCGAGGCCCAGGTCGGCCCGGTAGACGGCCTCCGCCTCTGCCACGCGTCCCTGTTCGAGAAGCAGGGCGCCGTACGCGTGCCGAGTGGGCTGCATCCAACCCCACGGCTCGTCGTAGGGAAGGTGGTCGTCGAGTGCGATCGACCGCTCCAGCGCGGCGAAGGCGGCGTCGTGGTTTCCCTTGCGGTACTCCAGTTCGCCGTCGAGCATCTTTGACGCGATCGCGAGGATGTCGACGCAGGTGTTGTTGAACAGCGTGCGTGACCCGGGTACGCGGGTGACGGCCTCACGGAACAGTTCGCGTTCGCTCTCCGCCTCCGGGATCCGGCCGGTCGCCGAGAAGGCGACGCCGCGGGCGTAGTGGAGCATCGCCGTCGTCACGCAGTACAGCTCCGGGTCGGCGGGCAGCGGCAGTTCCAGGATGTCGGACCAGCGGCCGAAGCGGATGAGCACGTGCACCCGCATGGCGAGGAAACCCTCCAGCCAGTCGGCCATGGGCGGACTGGGCACCCTCAGCAGTTCCTCGGGGATGGAGGCCTCGAGCTGTGCGGCGGTCTCCAGGGCGGTCGCCGACCGGCCGAGGAACATCGCACCGTAGATCTTGAAGTGGTAGTTGTGCGAGCGGTACAGCGTGTAGAAGTTCATCGCGCCGGCCCGCGCGTAGTACTTCTCGTCGGCGGCGATCGCGGCGGTGTTGTCCGACACCACACGCCGGTAGTCCCCGCAGAGCACCTCCAGGTGCGTGGGCATGTGCTGCAGGTGCCCGGCGTCGGGTACGAGGCCACGGAGCCGGTCCGCGACGGGCAGGGCGGCCTCGGGGGCCGGGGACATCTCCATGAGGTGGACGTACATGTGCAGCAGGCCGGGGTGCGCCTTCCCCCGCCCGGTGCCGATCGCCCGCTCGAGGACCGCCTTGGCCTCCAGCGTGCGGGAGCCTGCCGCCGGCAGCCCGGTCCGCAGGTCCCACAGCTGCCAGGGCGTGAGGTTCATCTGGGCGTCGGCATGGAGGGCGGCGACATCGAGGTCGTCGGGAGCGAGTTCGTACACGGCGCGCATGCTGTCGGCGTAGGGCTCGTTCCACACCGAACAGTCCTCGACCGCTTCCGCCTGCGGATACCGGTATCGCAACGCCTGGATCAGGGCCTGCTCGACGGGAGTGGCGCCGGCCGCCTTCTCGTGCGCGCGTTCGACGGCCGCGTGAGTGCGTGCAACGGTTCGGGCCAGGTCCTCGCCGTCGAAGAACTCCCAGGGCTTGTTGTAGTTCGGGCCGAGGGCGTAGGCGATGCCCCAGTAGGCCATCGCGCAGTCCGGATCCGCCGCGGCGGCGGCTTCGAAACAGGAGACGGCCTCTTCGTGGTGGAAGCCGTACGACCAGACAAGCCCCCGGTCGAACCACGTCTGGGCGGACGGGGAGGACGTCGTGACGGGGCGGGTGTGGGTGCCGAGGTCGTAGTAGTCCATCCGTCTCTCCTGAAGGTACGGCCCGGTCGGCCAGGTGGCGCGTACGAGCCCTTCGGCCCGGCCGGACATGTGGACGCGCCGCGACCGGCACGCACTGTCCCAACGTGGTGACGGCCTCCGGGGACACCTGTGGCCGAGCGAGAACCGATCGCCCGGCCGTCGCGCGTCGGGCCCCCCGGCCGGCCACTCGGACCGTGTGGTCGCCCGGGAAGCGGAGATCTTCGGGCGTACCCATGGATGCAGGAAACACGGCGCCCGCCACTCACGATGTGACACGGCGGGCCCGTGCGGGGGGTACCTCTGAGCTTGCTCAAATAGGCAGTAACACGGTGACCTGCAGGGGACGCTGACCCCATGAACCAGGACGTGAGTCTGCGGTTGTCCGCGGACCCCTGGGGGGCGAGGCGAGGTGGCACCAGTGGAGATGTGGATGGTGATCGGCGGTCTTGCGGCGGTCGTCGTGCTCTATGGAGCGGTCCAGTGGGCCATCGACGTGCGGCGCGAGCGTGACCATGGCAGTAACAGTCACTGGAGGACTCCTGTCGACCCGGCCGACCACGCCGGTGGCGCATCGGGTCAGCCGTTCTTGCTGGGGGACGGGGGCGGAGGGAGCACGTCCTGAGGCAGGGATGACCGGCCGCCCCCTGATCACCCGCCGACGAGTGCCGCCGGTCCGTCCGAGGACCCGGTGCTGTTCGTGGCCGTGAGCGAGCAGCCGCTGTCCGGGACGCTCGCGCTCGGCTGGTTCGGCACGAACTCGGCGCGGAACAGCGCAAGTCGGGTCAGGCGTGTTCGGGCCGGGTGCTGATTCCGACCCCCTACGTCACTCCGGGGTCCGGTCCTCGTTCCCCGATGGTTCTCCCTCGGAGGCGGACGCCTCGCGGGACTTGTCTGTCGTCTCCGTGGCGTCGCCCGTCTTCTCACCGCCGGGCCTGCCCTTCCCGCTCCGGCGCTTCTCCTCCTCGAGCTGTTTGCGGACCTCTTCCGGCTTGTCTCCGAGCTGGTTCATGACCTGCTCCCTGGTCATTGACGACGTGGTTCCGCGGCCAGGTTCACACAGGCCCACGCAGGCCGCACCCGGGCGTGCCGACGCCGGCGGAGCCCCCTGTCAGCAGGGGCTCCGCCGTGTCGGGGCGGCGGAGGCGGCCGGCGTGGTGTGTCGAGTCAGTGGAAGGTGATGAAGCCGTTGCCGTCGCGGTCGTTGGCGGCCTTGGTGTAGGAGTGGACGTCCGCGCGGTCGCCGGAGGGCTTGTAGAGGTAGATGGTGTCGCGGTCGTTGTTCCATATGAAGTTGCAGTTGTCGCGCCAGGCGACGTTGTCGCCGTCGGAGTCGGTGCCGTGCCCGCCGCGGAGCCTCACGTAGTCCCCGGGCTGCAGGTAGTGGTTCGTCGGGAACGTGTGCCGGTTGCCGACCGCGTCCTTGACCACGTAGCCGCGCAGGTTGACCGTCGCGGTACGGGAGTAGTTCTTGATCGTCAGGTACTCGTGGCGGGTGTTGCCCGTCGTGCAGCTGTTGGAGTCCCTGCCGGGCGCGTCGTACTGGACGCCCCAGATCTTCAGGGCGGACGAGTATTCGGCCGCCTGGGCCGGGGCCGCGGTCAGGACGGCGAGCGAGCCGGCCGCGAGCGCGACGGCAAACGCATGGGCATGGGTGCGCATGGTGAGGTCCCCCCTCAATAGTGCTGATGAGCGGCCAAAGCCTACCGAGAAACGACTTACTGTTTATAGTTTCAAGTACTTTGATCCGCATGGATCACCGCATGGTGTATGCGACCGGACGACGGCCACGTCAGATCGGCCGTGCTGCTCTCCGACCTCACGGGACCGAGCTTCTAGTGCTGTGACCGGGAACGTTCGCCGGGGCAGCTCGATCAGTCCGATCGGGCTGCTTCCCACCTCCATGAGGTTCGGCGAGGGAGGCCGTCGAGTTCTCCGCGGCCGGTGCACCAGAGGAGTACTTGGGTGGGCTCTCCGGGCGGGTCGGCTGTGGCCAGGGCGCTGCTGAGCAGTCCGCCGCAGGCGTTGACGGCCTGGAGTACTTCGGCCGGCGAGGCGGTGGGGCGAACGTTCAGGTCGATGGGAAGGTAGGCGTCGGCGGGCTGTGCTGCCAACTGTCCTGCGTAGGCAAGCAGATCGTGGCCGATGTGGGCTGCTGTCTGCCAGCAGGTCCATTCGAGCGGCCCCGCCGGCACCGTCCAGTCCTCGGCGGTATGAGGGCCACATACCCGCAGCATCTCTGCCACGGCGGCGCCGACGTCCTGATGGTCCATGCAGAGTTCCTCGCGGTCCGTGTTGTGGGGGTGGGCTGTGCCGGTTGTCGATCCTTCACGCCTGGTGTCGTCACGGGTGCGCGACCCCCTGTGTGAGCCTGTTCAAATATGTTGCGCCGGTGGATACGTTCCCGGGCGTGGGGGAGGGCTGACGTGGGACGCATAGGTTGGTGGCGTGCCACCTTGATGGTGGCTGCGGGCGCGGTCACGGTCGCCTGCAATGCCGCGGCCTACCACGCCGTGGAGCTCTCCGCCGAGCAGGTGGCAGGGCAGTGGCGCAGCCGGGAGGGTACGACCTTGACCTTCGGGGAGAACGGGAGTTTCACCGGCAACCAGGTTGCTCGGACGTCGGCGGCAGAGACCTGCGGGGACGCTTCGCGCTTGTCCTCCGGCAGGTGGGCCTTCGGTTCGGGGGACGGCGAGCCTGTGGATCGCGGCGCCTACCTGAGTCTCACGTTTTCCGGCACCGACTGCGTGGTCCCCGTCTTCCTCTTCGGCGAGGTGGACGATCCCGTGATGTGCCTGACCAGTGGCGATCCCGACGCCGGCTGCGAGCACGATGAGTACCTCGACCGCGTCGCACCCGTCGCCAGGACCGCTGCCTCGCACTGAAGGGCATCCGGCTTCGTCGAAGTCCATCGGAAAGCGTTCAAGCGGCCTGGTCCCTGGATTTGCAGGGGGGCGGGCCGTATAGCCTGGCGAAATGCTCACAGAGGTCACCGCGACCCGTTACGTCACGCCCCTGCGCGAGGGCGGCTCGCTCCCCGGGATCGTCGAGGCCGACGATCTCGGCACGTACGTCATGAAGTTCACCGGCGCCGGGCAGGGACGCAAGACGCTCGTCGCCGAGGTCATCTGCGGCGAGCTCGGGCGGCGGCTCGGGCTGCGGGTGCCCGACCTCGTCACGATCCAGCTCGATCCGGTCATCGGCCTTTCGGAGCCGGACCAGGAGGTGCAGGAGCTGCTGAAGGCCAGTGGCGGGCTCAACCTCGGCATGGACTTCCTGCCGGGGTCGCTCGGATTCGATCCGCTCGCCTACGAGGTCGGCGCGGCCGAGGCCGGCAAGGTCGTCTGGTTCGACGCGCTCATCAACAACGTGGACCGGTCCTGGCGCAACCCCAACATGCTGGTGTGGCACGGGGACCTCTGGCTCATCGACCACGGCGCCACCATGATCTGGCACCACAACTGGCCCGGCGCCGCCGCCTCCGCCGCGAAGCCGTACGACGCGTCCGACCACGCCCTCGCCCCCTTCGGCCCGGACGTCGAGGTGGCCGCCGCCGAGCTCGCGCCGCTGGTCACGGAGGAACTGCTCACCGAGGTCGCCGCGGACGTGCCCGACGAGTGGCTGGTCGACGAGCCGGGCTTCGACTCCACCGACGCGCTGCGCCGTTCCTATGTGGAGGCACTGCTGCCGCGTGCCGCGACGATCCACGAGCGGATCACGCTGAACGCCCCGACGAAGTCCCGGCCGTCCCAGGTGCCCGGCTGGCTGACCGACCATGCGACGCCGTGGCCGCACACCGCGAAGAAGCACGCGCAGACGGACGAGAAGGACGCACGCCGGTGAACGACCGCGATGTTTTCGAGTACGCGCTGCTGCGCGTGGTGCCGCGGGTCGAGCGCGGGGAGTGCTTCAACGCGGGCGTGGTGGTCTACTGCCGAGCAAGGACCTTCGTGGCCGCCCGTACCCACTTGGACGAGGGGAAGCTGCGGGCGCTCGACCCGGAGGCCGACGTGACCGGGGTACGGGCGGCGCTCCATGCCGTTGAGGGGGTCTGCCGAGGCGGCGAGGACGCGGGACAGGCCTCCCGTGACGACGCGGGCCGGCGCTTCCGGTGGCTGATCGCGCCCCGGTCCACCGTCGTTCAGCCGGGGCCGGTGCACACCGGGCTCACCGCCGATCCGGAGGCGGAGGTGGAGCGGCTGCTCGACCTGCTGGTGCGCTGACGGACGCGGCTGATCAATGTGACATGCGCCGTGGATCCCCGGTGCCGTTGACACCGCGTGCCAGGGCTTCTAGCGTCCTGTCTGCCGAAGGTACTAAGCGGTTGCTCAGTGAAGAGCCGTGAACGTCGGCACAGGGATTGACGGGCTTCAAGGGCGAGGAGAACCAGAATGTCCACCACCGAGCAGCGTGTGGCTGTCGTTACCGGAGGCGCGCGCGGTATCGGCGCCGCCACCGCCGTCCGGCTCGCGGCCGACGGCCGGGCCGTAGCCGTGCTCGACCTCGACGAGGCGGCCTGCAAGGACACGGTCGAGAAGATCACCGCAGCCGGCGGCAAGGCTCTCGCGGTGGGCTGCGACGTCTCGGACGCCGCACAGGTGGAGGCCGCCGTGGCCCGCGTCGCGGCCGAACTCGGCGCGCCGACGATCCTGGTGAACAACGCCGGTGTGCTCCGCGACAACCTGCTCTTCAAGATGAGCGAGTCCGACTGGGACACCGTCGTCAACGTGCACCTCAAGGGCGCGTTCCTGATGGCCAAGGCCTGCCAGAAGCACATGGTCGACGCCGGCTTCGGCCGGATCGTCTCCCTGTCCTCGTCCTCGGCGCTCGGCAACCGCGGCCAGGCGAACTACGCGGCGGTCAAGGCCGGCCTCCAGGGCTTCACCAAGACCCTCGCCAAGGAGCTCGGCAAGTTCGGCATCACGGCCAACGCCGTCGCCCCGGGCTTCATCGTCACCGAGATGACGGCGCAGACGGCGGCCCGCGTGGGTATGGGCTTCGAGGAGTTCCAGGCCGCCGCCGCGACCCAGATCCCCGTCCAGCGCGTCGGCCGGCCCGAGGACGTCGCGAATGCGATCGCCTTCTTCGCCGGCGAGGACGCCGGATTCGTCTCCGGCCAGGTCATGTACGTGGCCGGCGGCCCGCTCAACTGAATCGGGGTTCGAACGACATGGCAGCACAGACAGCAGGGGCGGGACAGGTCGCGGACAGCGGCAAGGTCGCGCTCGTCACCGGCGCGAGCCGGGGCATCGGGTACGGCATCGCCGAGGCGCTCGTCGCCCGTGGCGACCGGGTGTGCATCACCGGCCGCGGCGAGGAGGCCCTGAAGGAGGCCGTGGAGCGGCTCGGCGCCGACCGGGTCATCGCGGTGGCGGGCAAGGCCCACGACGAGGCTCACCAGGCGGCGGCGGTCGAGCGCACCATGGAGGCCTTCGGCCGCGTCGACTTCCTGGTCAACAACGCCGGCACGAACCCGGTCTTCGGCCCGATCGCCGAGCTCGACCTGGGCGTGGCGCGCAAGGTCTACGAGACCAACGTGATCTCCGCCCTCGGCTTCGCGCAGCAGACGTGGAAGGCGTGGCAGAAGGAGAACGGCGGTGCGATCGTGAACATCGCCTCGGTCGCCGGTGTCTCCGCGTCGCCCTTCATCGGCGCGTACGGCATGAGCAAGGCCGCCATGGTCAACCTGACGCTCCAGCTGGCGCACGAGCTGGCGCCGTCCGTCCGCGTCAACGCCATCGCGCCCGCGGTGATCAAGACCAAGTTCGCGGAAGCGCTCTACGAGGGCCGGGAGGCCGAGGCGGCCGCCGCCTACCCCCTGGGGCGGCTCGGGGTGCCGGCGGACATCGGCGGCGCGGCCGCGTTCCTGACCTCCGAGCAGTCGGACTGGATCACGGGGCAGACGCTCGTCGTGGACGGCGGTATCTTCCTCAATGCGGGCGTCCACTGACGCCGAGCGGACCGCCATGAGGCGGTTTGTTCCTGAATGATCCAAGTGCCCCGCCGGGCCGTCAGATTGACCCGGCGGGGCGCTGCGGTATGGTTCGCCGACCCATGGCTGAACGAGGAGCGTGCACGTGTTCTACCGGACCTGTCTGCAGGCCGCTGCAGCCCTAGCGTCCATATCTCTGCTGGCGGGGTGCGGCCTGTTCTCGGACGAGGACGCCGACCGTGAACAGAAGATCTCCGTCGGTACGACCAGCGAGCCGAGCACTCTCGACCCGGCTGCCGCCTGGGACGGCTCGTGGGAGCTGTACCGGAACGTCTTCCAGACCCTGGTGAGCTTCCCGACGGGGAGCACCGTGCCGCAGTCCGACGCGGCCGAGTGCCGCTTCGCCGACAGCAGCAACAAGGTCTTCGAGTGCGAGCTCAAGGAAGGCCTCACCTTCACCAACGGCGACAAGCTCGACGCCGCCGCCGTCAAGCACTCCATCGACCGGATCCGGACCATCGCCGTGCAGGGTGGTCCGAAGGGTCTGCTGGGGTCGCTCGACAAGGTGGAGACGTCCGGTGACCGCATCGTGACCTTCCGGCTCAACACGGCCGACGCCACGTTCCCGTTCATCCTCGCCACCCCGGCCATGTCGATCGTGCCGCCCTCCGAGTACCCGGCCGACAAGCTCCGTGAGGACGGCAAGCTCACCGGCTCCGGTCCGTACGCCCTGGCCTCGTACGAGAAGGGCGACCGGGCGGAGCTGACCCGCTTCGCCAAGTACAAGGGCTTCGCGAAGATCAAGAACGACGCGGTGACGATCCGCTACTTCCAGGACTCCGCCATCATGATGACGGCCCTGAAGAAGCAGGAGATCGACGCGATCAACCGTGGTCTGACCGCGGAGCAGGTCGTCGAGCTCCAGGAGAAGAAGCCGGAGAACGACCACCTCCAGCTCGTGGAGACGGTCGGCGCCGACATCCGCTACCTCGTCTTCAACCCGTCCGACCCCAACGGCGGCAAGCTGGCCGTGCGCCGCGCGATCGCGCAGGTCGTCGACCGTGGCGCGCTCGTGGAGAAGGTCTACAAGGGCACCGCGGAGCCGCTGTACTCGATGGTCCCCAAGGGCATCGCCGGGCACACCACCGAGTTCTTCGACCGGTACGGCGAGCCGGACGTCAAGAAGGCGGAGGAGATCCTCGAGGACGCGGGCATCAACGAGCCGGTGCCGCTGAGCTTCTGGTACACCACCGACCGGTACGGCTCCGCCACGGCCCCCGAGTTCGCCGAGCTCAAGCGGCAGCTCGAAGCCACCGGCCTGTTCAAGATCACGATCCAGGGCAAGCCGTGGGACGAGTTCCAGAAGGGCTACCAGGCGGGCCAGTACCCCGTCTTCGGGCGTGGCTGGTTCCCGGACTTCCCGGACCCGGACAACTTCATCGCACCGTTCGTCGGCGCGAACAACGTCCTCGGCACCCCGTACGACGCACCCGAGATCTCCGAGCAGCTCGTGCAGTCCCGGCGTGAGAGCGACCGCGGAGCGGTCACCAAGCAGTTCGAGAAGGCGCAGGAGATCCTCGTCGACGACGTTCGCCTGCTGCCGCTGTGGCAGGGCAAACTGTACGTGGCGGCCAGCGAGGAGATCGGCGGCGGCGAGCGTGCCCTCGACCCGCAGACCGTCATGCAGGTGTGGGAGCTGTACCGCAAGGCCAGCTGGTAGCGCTGTCAGTGCCCCCCGGTAGGTTCTGAGATCCCGGTTCCGGGATCTCGGAACCGGCCCACCGACGGAGGTTGTTGACGTGACCGACACCGACATGCTGCCCGAGTCCTGGCGCGGCGTCCTCGGCGAAGAGCTGCAGAAGCCGTACTTCAGGGAGCTCACCGAGTTCGTCGAGAAGGAGCGGGCCAACGGGCCGGTGTATCCGCCGAGCGCGGAGGTGTTCGCCGCGCTGGAGGCCACGCCGTACGAGCAGGTGAAGGTGCTCATCCTCGGCCAGGACCCGTACCACGGCGAGGGCCAGGGGCACGGTCTCTGCTTCTCCGTGCGGCCGGGCGTCAAGACCCCGCCGTCCCTGCGCAACATCTACAAGGAGATGCAGAGCGAGCTCGGCCACCCGGTCCCGGACAACGGCTATCTGATGCCGTGGGCGCGCCAGGGCGTGCTGCTGCTCAACGCGGTGCTGACCGTCCGGGCCGGCGAGGCCAATTCCCACAAGGGCAAGGGCTGGGAGAAGGTGACCGACGCGGTGATCCGCGCGGTGGCCTCCCGGCCGGACCCGGCCGTCTTCGTCCTGTGGGGCAACTACGCGCAGAAGAAGCTGCCGCTCATCGACGAGGAGCGGCATGCCGTGGTGAAGGGGGCGCACCCCTCACCGCTGTCCGCGAAGAAGTTCTTCGGTTCCCGGCCGTTCACCCAGATCAACGAGGCCGTCGCGGCGCAGGGCCACGAGCCCATCGACTGGCGCATCCCCGACATCGGCTGAATCGGCGCACCCGGCCGACAGGCTCGGGCCGCATGCCCGAGCCTGTGCGCGATCGGCCCCCGCGGCGGCTAGCGTCGGTGTCCTCAAGCAGCACTTCGCCGCGGACGAGGAGGCCACAGTGATGGAGCAGCAGGAGGCGTCGCAGGACATCGTCATGACCCGGATCGGGCAGGCGATGATGCTGCTGCACGGGGGTGACCGTGAGGAGGCGCGTAATCGCTTCGCCCTGCTGTGGTCGGAGATCGGCGAGGAGGGCGACGCCCTGCACCGCTGCACCCTCGCCCACTGCATGGCGGACGTCCAGGACGACCCGGCGGACGAGCTGGCCTGGGATCTGCGTGCCCTGTCGGCGGCCGACGGGCTGAGCGACGAACGGCTCGCCCGGCACCAGACCCTCGCGGTGCGGGCCCTTTACCCCTCGCTCCATCTGAATCTGGCGGCGGACTACGTCAAGCTGCACCGCCCCGAGGAGGCGCGCGCCCATCTGGACCGGGCACGCGCGTCCACGGACGCCCTGGGGGACGACGGTTACGGCCACGGGGTGCGCGCCGCCATCGCCCGCCTGGAGGGCACCCTGGGGGCCGGCTGAGCCGCCCGCCGCCCCTGCCCGGTCACTCGCCCGTGGCGCCGTCGATGTGCTCGCGCAGCAGGTCGGCGTGGCCGTTGTGGCGCGCGTACTCCTCGATCATGTGGGTGAGGATCCAGCGCAGGCTGAACGTCTCGCCGCCGCGGCTGCGGGATTCCGACAGGTCGTCGAGTTCATGCGCCGCGGTGACCTTGCGGGCGTCGGCGACCTGGCTGAGCCAGGTCGCGTGCGCCTCGGCCCAGGTGTCCTGTTCGGTGACATGGAAATCCGCGTCCCGGTCCTCCTCCGTGGAGTACAGGTCGGGCAGATCCTCGTCGTCCATGATCTCGCGGAACCAGTAGCGCTCGACCTCGGCGAGGTGGCGGACGAGCCCCAGCAGGGTGAGCTCGGAGGGCGCCAGCGAGGCCGTCCGCAGCTGTGCGTCGTCCAGGCCGGCGCACTTCATGATCAGGGTCTCGCGGTGGTAGTCCAAGAAGCCTTCCAGCATGGCGCGTTCGCCGGCGGTGGTGGACGGCTCGGTACGTGTATCTGTGGTCATGGCGATCATCCTGCGTCACCTCCCGCGGTGCTGCCAGGAGTTATTCGCCGTACCCGGCCTGTGTGCCGAGCATGCCGCGCAACAGCTCCTGGAAACCCTTGCGCAGTTCTTCCGGGCTCGGCACCGCCGCGTGATAGGAGCCGACGGCGCAGGCGAACATAAGCCCCTCGCACCATGCGACGAGGGACAGTGCGTGCCGTTCCGGCTCGGGTGAACCGGCCTCGGCCATCAGCGCGTTGAGCGGGGCACGGAAACGGCTGCCCGTCCGGTCGTAGAACTCGCGAAGCTCCGGGCGCCGGGTGGCCTCCAGGGCCAGTTCGTAGCGGGCGACGAGCAGTTCGGGATGGCCGGTCAGATAGCGGTGCAGGGCGAGCGCCATCGCGTCCAGCAGGTCGCCCCTGCCGCCCGGTGCGGGCGGCATCTCCGCCACGGGGAGGACGGCCGCCTCGCGGTCCGCCAGCCTGCGTACCGCCGCCTCGAGCAGGGCCTGGCGGGTGCGGGCGTGGTTGGAGGTCGAGCCCTGCGGCAGCCCGGCCGCCTCGTCCACGGCGCGGTGGGTGAGCCCGCGCATCCCGCGCTCGGCGAGGAGCGCGAGCGCGGTGTCGGCGATGAGTTCTGCCCGAGGGGCGCCGGGCGGGGCGGTGCGTGCGGCCATGCGGTCAATCTACCGCCGGGACTACAGGTGTAGTAGCGTGGTCGTGTCACTACAGGTGTAGTAACCGAGTGGAGGAGCAGCCATGCCCGTACCGCGTAAAGCCGCTCACGCAGTCGTCGTCGGCAGCGGGATCGGCGGCCTCACCGCAGCCGTCGCCCTGCGGCAGCACGGCTGGCAGGTCACCGTCCTGGAACGGGCCGCGTCCCTCGAGCCCGTCGGCGCGGGCATCGGACTCGCCCCCAACTCCCAGCGCGCACTGGACGTCATCGGACTCGGCGACGAGATCCGCGGCCTGGCCGCCTGGCAGGGCACCGGCGGTATGCGGAGCCCGGCCGGCCGCTGGCTGTCCCGCATCGACAGCGCCGCCGCCGCGGAACGGTTCGGCGGACCCCTCGTGCTCGTCCACCGCGCCACCCTGATCGACCGGATCGCCCGCAAGCTGCCCGAGGGCACCGTCCGCACCGGCTGCCCCGGCGAACTGGCCGACGCGGGGACCGCCGGCGGCCGACCGGCCCGGGTGACGACACCCGACGGCGACATCGAGGCGGACCTCGTCATCGGCGCCGACGGCATCCACTCCGCCGTGCGCCGCGCCCTCTTCCCGGCCCATCCGGGGCCCGCCTACTCCGGGATGACCACCTGGCGCGTGGTCGTACCCGCGCCGGAACAGCCCTTCGAGCCGCATGAGACCTGGGGCCCCGGCTCCCTGTGGGGAACCCAGCCCCTCAAGGACGGCCGGGTCTACGCCTACGCTGCCGCCACCGCCCCGCAGGGAGGCAAGGCGGCCGACGGCGAGAAGGCCGAACTGCTGCGCAGGTTCGGCGACTGGCACGACCCCGTCCCCGGCGTCATCGCCGCCGCCGCACCGGAGAGCGTGCTCCGCAACGACGTCCACCACATGATCCGCCCGCTGCCCGCCTACCACCGCGGCCGCACCGCGCTCCTCGGCGACGCCGCGCACGCCATGGCCCCGACGCTCGGCCAGGGCGGCAACCAGGCCATCGAGGACGCCATCGTCCTCGCCCACCACACGGCCACCGGCCTCGACCTCGGCGCCGGGCTCGCCGCCTACAGCGCGGAGCGGCAGCCGCGCACCGCGGCGATCGTCCGGAAGTCGGCACAGGTCGCCCGGCTGATGTCACTCAGCGGCGCACCCGCGGTAGCCGTCCGCGACGCCCTCATGTCCACCGTCTCCCGCCTCGGCCCGGGCCTGGTGCTGCGGACCTTCGACGGCATCGCCGACTGGCAGCCACCACGGCGCACGTATGCTGCCGGAGCACAGGACGCGCACGCAGAGCCGGGCGCGCACGAAGAACGACCGGCACGGCGGTGAGCCGGCCGGGCATGTGAGGGGGAACCCCGTGAAGGTCGGCTGCATCGGGCTCGGCGACATCGCGCGGAAGGCGTACCTGCCGGTGCTCACCACCCTGCCCGGCGTCGAACTGCACCTGCAGACGCGCACGCCGGCCACCCTGACGCGGACCGCGGAGACCCATCACATCCCCGCCGAGCGGTGCCACACCGACCTGGACCCCCTCCTCGCACAGGGACTGGACGCCGCCTTCGTCCACGCGTCGACCGCCGCCCACGCCGAGATCGTCACCCGGCTGCTCGAGGCGGGCGTGGCGACCTACGTCGACAAGCCGCTCGCCTACGAACTGGCCGACTCCGAGCGGCTGGTGGCGCTGGCGGAGGAACGGGGCACCAGCCTCGCCGTCGGCTTCAACCGCAGGTTCGCCCCCGGTTACGCGCAATGCCTCGAGCACCCGCGCGAACTGATCCTGATGCAGAAGAACCGCGTAGGCCTCCCCGAGGACCCGCGCACCCTCGTCCTGGACGACTTCATCCATGTCGTCGACACCCTGCGCTTCCTCCTTCCGGGAACCGTCGAGCACACCGACGTACGCGCACGGATCGTCGACGGCCTGATGCACCACGTCGTGCTCCAGCTGTCGGGCGACGGATTCACCGCCATCGGCGTCATGAACCGGATGAGCGGCTCGACCGAGGAGATCCTCGAGGTCTCGGGGCAGGACTCCAAGCGCGAGGTCCGCAACCTCGCCGAGATCGTCGACCACAAGGGCCAGCCCAGCGTCCGGCGGCGGGGCGACTGGGTGCCGGTGGCCCGCCAGCGCGGCATCGAGCAGGTCGTGCACGCCTTCCTCGACTCCGTACGCACGGGGAAGGTCCTCAGCGCACAGGACGCGCTGAGGACTCATGAGCTGTGCGAGCGTGTGGTCCGCCTGGCCCTGGAGCAGGCCGCCTGAGGGCACGCACCCCGCCGGCGGCGCCCAGCACGGCGAGCAGCGCCACCGACGCGTACACCGGCCAGTCGCCGAACCTGACGTACAGCGTGCTCCCGGACACCAGGGGCACCTCGTAGACCGCCGCGGTGGTGCTCTCCGTCGAGAGCGGTGCTCCTACGCGGTCGCCGCCCGCCGCGTACACCGCGCTCACGCCGGTGAGCGTGGCGTGCACCATCGGCCGGCCGCTCTCCGCCGCGCGCAGTGCCGCCAGCGACGCGTGCTGCTCGGGGGCCCAGCTCTCCTGGAACGACGACGTCGCCGACTGGGCCACCAGCACCTGCGCGCCGTCCCGTGTCAGCCGCCTGCTCATGTCGGGGAACGCCGACTCGAAGCAGACCAGCGGCCCCAGCCGCAGACCGGGCGCCCGCGTGCCGTCGTCCGGCAGCGTCATCACCACCGGGGCACGCCCTCGCAGCCGGTCCTCACCCGCGGCCCGGCCGACCGACGTGGCCCAGCCGAGCACCGACCTGGCCGGGATGTACTCACCGAACGGGACGAGCCGCATCTTGTCGTACCGGTCCCCGGTCGGGCCGTCCGGGCCGACGAGCACCGAACTCTTGTAGATCCCCGGTGCACCTGAGGCGCCCTCACTCCGCGCGTCCACATTGACCAGGACCGGCGCGCCGATCTCGCCGGACAGGGCGGCCAGGCGCTCCGCCAGGTCGGGCCGCGTCCGCAGGTCCGCGCCGACGCTGCTCTCGCCCCAGACCACCAGATCCGGATCGCGGCCCTTCAGTTCGCGGGTCAGCTCCTCGCCTCGGTCGAAACGCCGCTCCGCGCTGAGCATGCCGCCGACGACGCCCGGCTGGACCACCGCGATCCGCACCCGGCCCGATTCACGCGGCTGGGGCGCCCACGCCCACACCAGGGTCGCGCCGGTCGCGCAGAGGACGACCGCCGCCACAGCGGCTCTACGGGCGCTCCTGACCGCCACGAGCAGCACGACCACGGTGTTGACGGCCAGCACCAGCAGGCTCACCAGCCAGACACCCCCCACCGAGGCCAGCCGCAGTGCGGGCGTCACCTCCCACTGGCTCGCGCCCAGCAGGCCCCACGGGCCGCCGAGCCCCTCCCAGGAACGGACCAGTTCGATCATGAGCCAGCCCGCGGGGACGGCGCCGACGGCGACCGCCGCCCGGGCCGTCGAGGGCGTCCCGCCGAGCATCACCCGCACGAGCACCCCCCACAGCGCCCACAACAGCCCCAGCAGCGCGGCCAGCACCAGAAGGAAGACATGCAGGCTCGGCAGCAGCCAGTGATGCATGGCGATCATGAAACCGGCACCGCCCAGCCAGCCCTCGAACGCCGCCCGGCGGGGGGTGGGCGCCGTGCGCAGCACCAGCATCCAGGGGACCAGGGCGAGATAGGCGAACCACCACAGCGACGGTTCCGGAAAGGCGAGCGCGGGCAGCGCACCGGTCACGAACGCGACGGCGCCGCGCGATCCCCGCGAACGAAGAAACTGCTCGTGCCGCCCGTCGTGCCGGGTCCTGTCCCGCCTGCCGACCGGAATCCGCATGCAGCGCCTCCTCGTCCGGCCTCGAGGGGCCACGAGCCGTTCACCACCAGTGTGCGCGAAGATCGGCGCCGGCGAACAGTGCGCCTCACCCGACCCAGGCGCCACTGCGGACGTGCCGTGGCGCGGTTCCGGCCGGCACCACGTCTCCGTCGCGTCAGGCGTCGCGAGGTCCCCGCCCTCTGCCGCCCTCTGCCACCGGGCGCCGCGCCCTGTGCCGTGTCAGGCGTCGCCGGGCTTCCCGCCGCCGCGTCGCCACTTCTCCTCGATCACCACGGACCGCAGCCGCCAGCCGGCTTCCTCGCGGGTCAGAACGAACCCGTAGCGACCGCCCGACACGAACTCGTCACCGGATTCCGTCCGCATCGGATTGAGGTAGTCGGCACGCACCTCGGCCCGGTCACCGGGATACCCGCCCAGGTCCTGGACAGTCACCCGCCGGTTCACGATGAGGTGCTGGCGGACGGGAAAGAGCCGCATCGCACGAGCCAGCCACTCGGCGACCTCGGCCGCCGGCCCCTCGATACCGCCGGAACCGCGGTAGTCGGCCCGGCCGTCGCCGGTGAACAGCGCACGGTAGGCGTCCCAGTCGCCGTCGTCGACGGCCACCGCGTAGTCGGTGACGACATCGTCGACGGCAAGCCTGTCCATCACGGTCGCGAGATCCACGCGCTGTGTCATCGGGTCAGTGTCGGCCAGGCGGCCTGTCAGGCCAAGAGCCGTGCACACCCGTCACCCGCACGGCGTCGGCAACCGGCCATACTCCACCCATGCGCATCGACTTCGATCCAGCCCGCTGCGACCGCGAAGCCTTCTACCGGCTGATGACGGCAACCGTCGTGCCGCGCCCCATCGCCTGGGTGTCCACGACCTCCGCGGACGGCACGGACAATCTCGCCCCGCACTCGTTCTTCACGATCTCGTGCGTGGCACCGCCGGTCGTCCAGTTCACCTCGGTCGGGCGCAAGGACTCGCTGCGCAACATCGAGGAGACCGGGGAGTTCGTGGTGAACTTCGCGCCGGAGACCATGTTCGAGCAGATCAACGCCACGGCTACGGACTTCCCCCGCGGGATCAGCGAGTTCGACGCCGTCGGCGTCGCCAGGGAGCCGGGACTGCGGGTGAAGCCGCCGCGGGTCGCGGCGTCACCCGTGGCTCTCGAGTGCGAACTCCACAGCACGCTGCGGCTCGGCGACTCGACCGTCGTCTTCGGCAGGGTGGTGCATGCCGCGGTCAGCGAGGAGGTCATGGCGGAGGGACACCCGGAGGTGACCAGGCTCGCGCCGCTGACCCGGCTCGGCAAGGACGAGTGGGGCACGCTCGGCGGCGTGCGCGAGATCTCCCGTGTTCCGTACAGCCGTTGGCCGGGGGCAGAGACCGAGGCGGCCCGCTGAGGATCAGCGCCGTACGGCCCTGAGCACGACGAACTTGGGGTCGCCGGCGACCACTTCGCAGTTGCCGAACAGCCGCCGCAGCCGCACGTGGTAACCGAGATGCCGGTTGCCGACGACCCAGAGCTCACCGCCGGGACGCAGCGCACGGCGCGCGTCGGCGAACATCCGCCGGGCCGCCGTGTCGGTCGTCGCCCGGTGCGAGTGGAACGGCGGATTGTTGAGGACGAGGTCCACCGACGCGTCCGCGAGGGCGGACAGCCCGTCACCGACGAGGAACTCGGCTTTGCCGGACGGCACGTTGTCGTGGAATGTGGCCTCGGCGGAGGCCACCGCGGAGTACGACTCGTCGACGAACGTCACCTCCGCGCCAGGATCGGCCAGCGCGGCCGCCGTGCCGACCACGCCGTTGCCGCAGCCCAGGTCCACGACCCGCCCCAGGCCGTGGCCCTGCGGCAGGTGGCGCAGGAAGAAGCGGGTGCCGATGTCGAGGCGCTCCGCGCAGAAGATGCCCGCGTGGTTGGTGACGGTGCGGCCGGCGAGGGCGCCGGTGTCGGACGGCAGGGCGTACCGCAGCGGCCATGGGCTCGGCAGCCGGGGGAGGGCAGGATCGGGGCTGCAGAAGATCAGCCTGGCCTTCTTCGCCGCGAGTGACGTCCTGGTCGGCCCGAGGATGCGCTCGAACAGCTTCAGCGTGGACGTGTGGATCTCCGTGACCATGCCGGTGCCGACGACGACGGTGTCCGCGTCCACGGACGGCGCCAGCCGGTGCAGCTGGTCCTCGAGCAGCGCGAGGCTCTTCGGCACGCGGATCAGGAGCACATCGATGTGCTCCGGCGGTTCGTCACGCGCGGTGAGGAGCCTCACCGTGCCCGGCTCGACGCCGGCTCGGCGCAGATTGCCGCGGGTCGCCTCCTGACCCAGGAACGAATCGGTGATCTGGATGATCTCCCCGGTCCCGTGGGCCGCGAGGGAGGTGACCAGGGCGCCCCACCGGTCGCCGACGACGGCCACCGTGCCGGACAGGTCCGTCGGCGCGGCGTCGTCGATGCCGTGCAGACGGCGCAGCAGGTACTCGTCGGCGGCGTCCCAGGCGCGGAGCGTGTCGCGCGGGTCCTCGGGGAAGCGGGCGAGCTCGTACGCGCCCCATGGCGTGGTCAGACGGTTCATCGTGCACTCAGGCTAGCCGAGCGGGGGAGGGGCGCCGCTGCCGCTTGCTGTTCGCTACGCGGCGCGCTGTACGTCCTCGCGTGCCGCAGCGGCCCACTCCACCACCAGTGCCTCGTACTCCGGACGCCGGTCCTCGGGGAGTGCGCCGTCGGCCCACAGCTCTCGGATCCGTGCGTTCAGCTCGGATGCGGACAACAAGGTTTCGGATTCGGACTCGCGGGGAAAGGCGGACATGTTTGCCAGGTTACGGCCTCGGCCCCGCGCCCGTCTTCCCCGCGAACTGCCCGCTCAGTCCCCCGACTCACCCGCGTGCGGGCTCAGCACATCCGTCCCCACCAGGATGTACAGCAGGATTCCGAGCAGAATCCGGTAGATCACGAACGGCATGAAGCTCTTCGTAGTGATGAATTTCATGAACCAGGCGATCACCGCGTAGCCCACACCGAAGGCGATGATCGTCGCGAAGATGGTCGGCCCCCACGACACATGGCCGCCCTCGCCCGCGTCCTTCAGCTCGAACAGCCCCGACGCGAGCACGGCGGGGATCGCCAGCAGGAACGAGTAACGGGCCGCCGCCTCACGGGTGTAGCCCATCAGCAGACCGCCGCTGATGGTGGCGCCGGAGCGGGAGACGCCCGGGATCAGCGCCATCGCCTGGCAGACGCCGTAGACGAGACCGTCGCGGACGCTCAGGTCCTTCAGCGTCTTGCGCTCCTTGACCACCCGGTGCCGGCCACCCGCCTCGTCGCGGGCGGCGAGGCGGTCCGCGAAGCCGAGGACGACGCCCATCACGATCAGGGTCGTGGCGATGAGCCGCAGATCACGGAACGGGCCCTCGATCTGGTCCTTCAGCGTGACGCCGAGCACACCGATCGGGACGGAGCCGACGATCACGAGCCAGCCCATCTGCGCGTCGTGGTCGCTGCGCATCGCCTTGTCGGTGAGCGAGCGGAACCACGCGGACACGATCCTCGCGATGTCCTTGCGGAAGTAGATGAGGACGGCCGTCTCCGTGCCGATCTGGGTGATCGCGGTGAACGCGGCCCCCGGGTCGTGCCAGCCGGCGAACGCGGCGGTGAGCCGGAGATGCGCGCTGGAGGAGATGGGAAGAAACTCCGTCAGCCCCTGGACGAGCCCCAGGATGAACGATTCGAACCAAGACATGAAAGCTACGCCACCCAAGAGCTGATCACGGTCTGTCAGGCGCGCGCGAAGGCACATGACCCGTGAGATACGACTCACGTACGTCATCGGGCCGGCGCCGGGTGGCAGCGTAGCGCCCCAAAATGAAGCGCTTGCCGCAGCCCCCGCCGCAGAGGCGGCAGACATACCCGCCCGCGCGCGTCACACGCGGGTACGAGGACGCGGCGCGGCGGCGGTGTCCCGGTGCGCGCCTCAGCGGCCGGCGACTCTGCTCTCGGTGCCGCGGCTTTCGGCGTAGCCGTCGACCCGGCTGTCGGTGACCTGGCCTCGGGTGTCGTCGTCGGCCCGGACTTCGGTGCCCCGGACTTCGGCGCCTCCGCCGTCGGTTCCGCGCAGGCGGTGGCGCTTGGTCCAGGCGACCGCGGCCGCGGCCAGGCCCGTCACCACGATGAAGCCCATCGCGATCAGGAAGGCGGGAGACGTCGGCGAGCCCGCCCGGCTGCCGGCGACGACGTACGCCGCCGTGTTGGGGATCGAGCCCAGACCGGTCGCGAGGAGAAAGGGCAACCAGCCCATGCGGGACACGGCCGCGCAGTAGTTGGCGGCGGCGAACGGCACACCCGGGAACAAGCGGATCGCCAGCATCGACCGGAAACCGTGCCGGCTGAGCTGCCCGTCGGCGGCCTTCAGCCAGCGGCCACGCAGCAGCGGCCGAAGCGCCTCCTGACCGAGCAACCTGCCCAGCGTGAAGGCGATTCCCGCGCCCAGCACCGTGCCCGCGAGCGCCGCCGCGAGCCCGGCCTGCGAGCCGAACAGTGCCCCCGCCGCCAGATTGAGGATCGGCCGCGGCACGAACGCCGCCGTGCACACGCCGTACCCGATGCCGAACAGCACCACGGCCGCCGGCCCGCCCAACTGCGGCGGCCAGCCCGCCGAGAGCAGCCGCTGCGGCTCGTAGAGCACGACCGTCACCGCCGCGGAGGCCAGCACCACCGCGAGAAGGGACAGCCGCGACCAGGGCGAGAACAGGGCCCTGGAACAGCGGAAGGCGAGACCGGACGCCGGCCTGGGGACGGGGTCGAACATCCGGGGAGACTAACCGACACCCGCCCGTGATCGCCTTATTGTGTGCCGTATGACGCACGTCGCACCGCGCAGCGATCTCGCCGACACCGTCATGGCCCGGCTCGTCGTCGTGTACCCGGCGGCGGGGGACGCCGAGCGCGCCGCCAACGCCGCCGCGTACATGAAGGGCGTCGCCCCCTTCCTCGGCATCCCCACGCCCGAACGGAGAAAGCTCTCCCGCACGGTCCTCGCCGGCACGCCCCGTCCCGACGAGGCCGACTGCATGGCCGTGGCCCTGCGCTGCTGGGAACTGCCCGAGCGGGAGTACCACTACTTCGCCGCCGACTACCTGCGCCGCCACGCCGGCCGCTGCTCCTTTGGCTTCCTGCCCGTGGCACGCCGGCTCGTCACCACCGTGCCCTGGTGGGACACCGTCGACGTGCTCGCTGTCCATGTCGTCGGCCCCCTGGTGGCCGCCGACCCGGCGCTCGGGGCCGTGATGGACGAATGGATCGACGACGAGGACATGTGGGTGGTGCGCACGGCGCTCCTGCACCAACTGCGCTTCCGGGCCGCGACGGACAGCGGCAGGCTGTTCGACCACTGCCTCCGCCGGGCCCGCCACCCGGACTTCTTCGTCCGCAAGGCGATCGGCTGGGCACTGCGCGAGTACGCAAGGACCGACCCCGACGCCGTACGGCAGTTCGTCGACGACGCCTGGGACCGCCTGTCGCCGCTGTCCGTCCGCGAGGCGCTCAAGCACCTGTGACGGGCGCCGGTGCCGGGTGCTCGTGACGGGTGCCCGTGACCGCTGATGGCGGGCGTCCTTGGCCGGGTCCTGCCGCCGGGTCGATCCCGCGTGAACCGACGTGCCGGGAAAACCGTTCGACGGCCGCACCCGCACCGGGCGATCATTCACCCATGTTCCGGTACGCCTTCCTCGCAGCGCCGTCCGCAGTCGCGGACGCGCCGAAGGCTGCCGATCTCCCCGCAGCCGATGCTGCCGCAGCGCCCTTCGACGGCGCCCGAAGCTGACCCTTCCCGGATCGTCCGGCGGACCCCGCAGGGGGAGGGTCGGCCAGGCCCAGGGGTCCCACACTTCGAGTTCCGGGAAGGAACCATCGCGCCATGCCCAAGACGGCATACGTGCGGACCAAGCCGCACCTCAACATCGGCACCATGGGCCACGTCGACCACGGCAAGACCACCTTGACCGCCGCCATCACCAAAGTCCTCAGCGAGCGGGGGAGCGGCACGTTCGTGCCCTTCGACAGGATCGACCGGGCGCCCGAGGAGGCCGCGCGCGGCATCACCATCAACATCGCGCACGTCGAGTACGAGACCGACACCCGCCACTACGCCCACGTGGACATGCCGGGCCACGCCGACTACGTCAAGAACATGGTCACCGGAGCCGCCCAGCTGGACGGGGCGATCCTCGTCGTCTCCGCGCTCGACGGCGTCATGCCGCAGACCGCGGAGCACGTCCTGCTCGCCCGCCAGGTGGGTGTCGACCACATCGTCGTCGCCATCAACAAGGCCGACGCGGGTGACGACGAGCTCACCGACCTCGTCGAACTGGAGGTCCGGGAACTGCTGACCGCGCACGGGTACGGCGGCGACGCGGCTCCGGTCGTGCGCGTCTCCGGCCTGCGGGCGCTCGAGGGCGACCCGCGCTGGACGACCGCCGTGGAGGCACTGCTCGACGCCGTCGACACCTATGTGCCGATGCCCGTCAGGTACACCGACGCGCCGTTCCTGCTGCCGGTGGAGAACGTGCTCACCATCACGGGGCGCGGGACGGTCGTCACCGGGGCCGTCGAGCGGGGCACCGTACGGGTCGGCGACCGCGTGCAGGTGCTCGGCGCGGACACCGAGAGCGTGGTGACGGGACTGGAGACCTTCGGCAAACCGATGGAGTCCGCGGAGGCGGGGGACAACGTGGCACTGCTGCTGCGCGGCCTCCAGCGCGACCGGGTCCGGCGCGGTCACGTCGTCGCCGCGCCCGGCAGCGTCGTGCCGAGCCGGCGCTTCACCGCGCAGGTGTACGTGCTGTCCGCCCGTGAGGGCGGCCGGACCACACCGGTCTCCACCGGCTACCGGCCGCAGTTCTACATCCGCACCGCGGACGTCGTCGGCGACATCGACCTCGGCGGGGCGGGCGTGGCACGGCCCGGCGAGACGATCGCCCTGACCGTCGAGCTCGGCCGGGACGTCCCGCTCGAGCCGGGGCTCGGGTTCGCGATCCGCGAGGGCGGCCGCACGGTCGGCGCGGGCACGGTGACCACCGTGCTCTGAGACGGGGCCAGGGCGGGGACAATGGCCCGGTGAACGAGCCGATCCCCGTCCTGCGCGCCGTCGACGGCGGCACCGCCAAGCTCATGCCCGACGTGGACCATGAGCGGGCCTGGCTGCTGACCGTCGACGGCGCCCCGCAGTCGTACGTCGACCTGGACGATCCCACGCACCTCGAGTTCGAGTACGTGCGCCGGCTCGCCCACGTCGTCGACTGCGCGGCCGACGAAGGCGCACCGCTCTCCGTGCTGCACCTCGGCGGCGGCGCCCTCACCCTGCCGCGCTACATCGCCGCGACACGGCCCGGCTCCCGTCAGGACGTGGTCGAGTACGATGCAGGGCTCGTCGCCCTGGTCGCCGAGCATCTGCCGCTGCCCGACGGGTCCGGCGTCACCGTCCACCGGGACGACGCGCGGGAGTGGGTCGAGCACGCGGCGGCGGACTCCGTGGACATGGTGGTCGCTGACGTCTTCGGCGGCTCGCGGGTCCCGGCGCACCTGACCACGGTCGAGTACGCGAGGGCCGCGGAACGGGTGCTCCGGCCGGGCGGCGTCTACGCCGCCAACATCGCCGACGGCGCGCCCTTCACCTTCCTCGGCTCCCAACTGGCCACCTTCGCGGCGGTCTTCGCGGAACTCGCCGTGATCGCGGAACCGTCCGTCCTGCGGGGGCGCCGTTTCGGCAACGCGGTGCTGCTCGCCTCGCAGTCGCCGATCGACACGGGGCCGCTGGCGCGGCGGACGGCGTCCGACGCCTTCCCGGCGCGGGTCGAGCGGGGGGCGGCGCTTGTGCGGCTGCGGGGAGAGGCGGGGCCGGTGGGGGACGCGACGGCGGTACGGTCGCCGGAGCCGCCGGACGGAGCGTTCACGGTGGGGTGACGGTCCGCTGCGCGGAGCGTGTTCATTGTCAGCCCGCCCGGCGATTGAGGGCACCGCGCCGAGCGCGGTACGGGGTCCGGGGCTTGCCCCGGTTCGGGAAGGAGCGGGGTGGGGAAACGCCCGCCACAGGCGACACGAGCCCGCCCCCTACGCCTGTGGCGCCGCTTCCTTCGAGACTGCCACCGCCGGCGCCGACGGCCCGCCCCCCGCCACCGTCGCCCCGCGTCGCCTCAGGTTCCGCACGTCCGGCACGAACAGCACCGCCGCCGTCACGACCACCACCAGCGCCGCGCACCCCAGCAGGGACGCCCGCCGCCCGAACAACGACTCCGCCGGGCCGGCGAGCGCCGTGGCGAGCGGCAGCATCGCGACCGAGCCGAACCAGTCGTACGCGGAGACCCGGGAGAGCATGTCCTCGGGGATCTCCTGGTGGAGCGCCGTCATCCAGGCCACACCGAACACCTCGATCGCCACGCCGCTGACGAACATGACCACCGCGAGGCCCTCGACCTGGAGGGGCACGGCGAGGGCCGCGGACGGCGCCGCGAGCGGGAAGACGCACAGTGTTCCGGCCAGCAGCAGCCGCCGCGGTTTCCACCGCATCATCAGCAATGCCCCGCCGAGCGTGCCCACGCCGAACGCCGCGAGCGCCACCCCCCAGGGCGCCGCGCCGCCCAGTTCGTCCCTGGCGACCAGGGGCCCGTAGACGGACTCGGCCGCTCCCACGACGGCGACGACCACCGAGAACTGGGCCACGATCGCCCACAGCCACGGCCTGGCGACGAACTCCTTCCAGCCGTCGCGCAGGTCGGCGAGCAGCCCGCCGCCCGCTTCCCGGGGCCTGATGTGGCTCACGTCCAGGAAGGCCCGCAGCGCGCCCGCGACCGCGAAGGCCGCCGCGTCCACGGCGAGGACCCAGCCCGGTCCGATGGCGGCGATCATCGCGCCGCCGAGTGCGGCCCCGCCGATGGCCGCGCCATGCATGGCCATCCGGAACAGGGCGAAGGCCCGGCTCGCCTGCTCGCCGCTGACGCTGGACATCAGCATGCCCTCTGCGGCGGGGTTGAAGAACGCCTGGCCGGTGCCGCACAGCGCGGTCAGCAGCATCATCTGCCACAGCTGCGGTTCGCCGGACAGGACGACGAAGGCGAACAGCGCCTGCGAGACGCAGTTGAGGGCGTTGGCGGCGACCATCACCCGGTGCCTCGGCAGCCGGTCGGCGATCGCGCCGCCGATGAGCAGGAACAGCACCAGCGGGAGGGTGCGGGCGGCGGCCACCAGACCGACGTCCCCGCCGTCGCCGCCCGCCTGCAGCACCGCGAACGCCGCCGCGATCAGCGCACCATGGCTTCCCAGGTTGGTGATGATCGCGGCGGCGGTCAGCAGCGTGTAGTTGCGGCCCGCCCACTCGGGGCGGCGCGATGTGCGGCGTGTCGGGGCAGCGGGAGATGTCACCGGAGGACTATCCCTGGTGCCGCCCGGACTTGCCACACGACTTGTCGCGCCTCTGCCGGTGCAGGGCGGTCAGCGGTTCAGCCCGAGCTGCCGGCCAGCCGCACGGTGCTGAGGATCTGCTGGATCGTGGCGTCGGGCACCTCGTCCGGCACGCCCGTGTTGGAGTACAGCACCCAGCTGGCGAAGTCACCCTTGTCGTTCTTGAAGCTGAACGCGATCGACTTCCCGTCCGTCTCGCACTTGTTCTCCTTCTTGACGCCGAGGGCTGTGGCCGTGGAGACGCTGCCCTTGAGGCCGGACTTCGTCGTGTAGTCCTTGGCCTTGGTGATCTTGACAGTTCCCTTGGGCTCCGTCTGGGCGAAGGCGGCCCAGACCCAGTTGCCGGCCTCGTTGTAGGCGGCTTCCGCCGTGCTCTTGGCGCCCTTGCCGCCCTTGGTGCCGGTGCTGGCAATCCCGTAGTCCTCTTCGCTGCCGTCCTTGTCGGAGTCGATGAGGCACCACTTGCTCTTGTAGTGAGCCGGGGCCGACATGACGACGGCGAGCGAACCGTCGCCCTTCTTCTCGTCCTCGAAGCCGGTGGCCGTGCCCGAGCTCGCCACCTCCCACTCCGCCGGCACGTCGAACTGGGTGCCGTGCTTGGGGTTGGTGACGACCTTCCAGCCGGCGATGGTGGGCTTGGCCTCGCCGCCGCGCGGGTTGCCCGTCGGCGCCGGGGCGGGCTCTTCGGAGCCCTTCGGCTTGTCCGAGGCGTTCGGGTCGGCCGGCTTCGAGGCGGCGACGTCACCGCTCTTGCCCGACGACTTCTCGTCGTCCGGCAGGACGACGATGCCGGTCACGACGGCGGTCGCGACGACTGCCGTGGCCGCCACGATCGCGATGATCGTCGTCTTCTTCTTCTCGTCACCGGCCGGCTGCGGCGCTCCCGGCGTCTGGCCGGGCACGGCGTACTGCGGCACGGTCGGCTGCTGGTACGGGTTGGGCTGCTGGTACCCCGGTTGCTGGTATCCCGGCTGCTGATACGGATTCGGCTGCTGGTACCCCGGCTGCTGGTACGGGTTCTGGTCCTGCGGGTTCTGCTCGCCCCCGGGCGGCTGCTGTCCTGGCCACATGGCCAGTAACCATAGAGGTGCGGCCGTGGCTCTTCTACGTCCGGGCCCCGCGGGGATGGTCAAGCATGCCTACTCGTGGGTAACATTCCGGCATGAGCGCAGATCAGATGTCCATCGGCGAGTTGCTCGCCGCCACCGTCCCCATGGTCAAGACCCTCAACCTCGAGTACCTGGAGACGACCGCGGAGCGAGCCGTGCTCCGGCTGCCCGATCAGCCCGAGTACCACAACCATGTCGGCGGGCCGCATGCCGGCGCCATGTTCACCCTCGCCGAGTCGGCGAGCGGCGCCGTCGTCCTGGCCGCGTTCGGCGATCAGCTGAGCCGCTCGGTGCCGCTCCCGGTGAAGGCGGAGACCAGCTACAAGAAGCTCGCCAAGGGCGTCCTCACGGCGACCGCGACGCTCGGCCGCCCCGTCGCCGACGTCGTCAAGGAGCTGGACGCGGGGGAGCGCCCCGAGTTCCCCGTCACGGTCGCCATCCAGCGCGCCGACGGCGCCGTGACCGGTGAGATGCACATCGTCTGGACCCTGCGCCCCAACAGCTGAGCGCGGTCCCGCACCGCACCGGGCCGCCCGGCACCCCTGAGGGACCGGGCGGTCTTTCGCGCGCCGTGACGCACCCGTGCGACCAGGTAGGCTTCCCGGCGTGCGCCGGCGGGGCGCGCGCCGGGCGAGCGGCCCGGTGGTACCGGGAGGAACGGCGTTGCACGTCCAGGAATGGCTCGAGACTGTCCCGGCGGTCAGCATCTATCTCCTGGTGGGGGTGGTGATCGGGCTCGAGAGCCTCGGCATCCCGCTCCCCGGGGAGATCGTCCTCGTCAGCTCGGCGCTCCTCGCCTCCCAGCACGGAGACATCGACCCGTACATCCTCGGCGCCTGCGCGACCGCCGGCGCCATCATCGGCGACTCGATCGGCTACGCCATCGGCCGCAAGGGCGGCCGGCCACTGCTGGCCTGGCTCGGCGGGAAGTTCCCCAAACACTTCGGCGAGGCCCAGATCGCCATGGCCGAGCGGTCGTTCGAGAAGTGGGGCATGTGGGCCGTCTTCTTCGGCCGCTTCGTCGCCCTGCTGAGGATCTTCGCCGGGCCGCTCGCCGGTGTGCTGCGGATGCCGTACTGGAAGTTCCTCATCGCCAACGTCTTCGGCGGCATCCTGTGGGCGGGCGGCACGACGGCCGTCGTCTACTCGGTCGGTGTCGTGGCCGAGGCCTGGCTCAAGCGTTTCTCCTGGGTGGGGCTCGTCCTCGCGGTGGCGATCGGCGTCACGTCCATGCTGGTGCTCAAGAGCCGGGCGAAGAAGGCGGCGGCGGAGCAGCCGGCGGCCGCGTCGCCCCAGCCGGAGCCCGTCCCCGTCGCCGACTGACCCGCCACCCGGGCGAACGTGCGGGCCGAGGCCGTGCCGGCCCGGCCGGTGCCCGGCGCTCGCCCCGGCACGCCGGGCTCCCGGACCTCAGTCCTTGTGCGCGTCCCGGTGCTGGGCCGCCAGGTCCAGATAGACCGCCGCGTTGAGCTTGATGCCCTCCCGCTCCTCCTGGGTCAGCTCACGCCGCACCTTCGCGGGCACCCCGGCCACCAGGGAGCCGGGCGGCACCACCATGCCCTGCGGTACGAGGGCCTGTGCCGCGATCAGCGAACCGGAGCCGATGTGCGCCCCGTTGAGGACCGTGGCCCCCATGCCGACGAGGACGTCGTCCTCCACCGTGCAGCCGTGCAGGATCGCGTTGTGGCCGACCGAGACGCGTTCGCCCACGGTGACGGGGAAGCCGGGGTCGCTGTGGACGGTGCAGTTGTCCTGGATGTTGCTCCCCGCGCCGATCAAGATCGGCCCGCAGTCGCCGCGCAGCACCGTCTGGTACCAGACACTCGCCCCCGCGGCGACGGTCACGTCACCCATCACGACCGACGTCGGCGCTGCGAACGCCTCCGGGTCGACGGCGGGCTCCTTGCCGCCCACGCCCGCAACCAATGCCCGCTCCGTCATGCCCACTCCTCGTGCTTCACCGGTCGTCCCGCGCCTACCTGCACCGTAAGCCCCCCGCTTCCGCGACATGCGGCAGGGGGCGCGGGTTCGCGCACGGCTGCGCGCCCCTGCGCGCCGCCTTGCCGTCTGTCCTCCGCGTCGGCGGCTCAATAGCCTTGCCGGCATTGCCCGTTGCTGACGAGGGAGCCCCATGGCCACCGCACAGCACATCCCGGACATCCTGTCGCCGGAGTTCGCCGCCGACCCGTACCCCGCCTACCGGTCGATGCGCGAGCACGCCCCGCTGATCTGGCACCGACCCACCGAGAGCTACCTGGTCTCCCGCTACGAGGACGTGGAGCGCGCCTTCAAGGACAAGGAGTCGGTGTTCACCACCGAGAACTACGACTGGCAGCTCGAGCCCGTCCACGGAAAGACGATCGTGCAGCTCGGCGGACGGGAGCACGCCGTACGCAGGGCGCTCGTCGCTCCCGCCTTCCGGGGCAGCGACCTCAGGGACAAGTTCCAGCCGGTGATCGAGAGCAACGCCCGTGAACTGATCGACGCCTTCCGGCACAAGGGCGAGGTGGATCTCGTCGACTCCTTCGCCACCCGGTTCCCCGTCAATGTCATCGCCGACATGCTGGGCCTGGACAAGGCGGACCACGACCGCTTCCACGGGTGGTACACCGCCGTCGTCGCCTACTTCGGGAATCTCGCCAGGGATCCCGCCGTTGCCGCGGCGGGCGAGCGGACCCGCGTCGAGTTCGCCGAGTACATGATCCCGATCATCCAGGAGCGCCGCGAGAACCTGGGCGAGGACCTGCTCTCCACGCTCTGCGCGGTGGAGGTGGACGGCGTGCGGATGAGCGACGAGGACATCAAGGCGTTCTGCAGCCTGCTGCTCGCGGCAGGCGGCGAGACCACCGACAAGGCCATCGCCGGCATGTTCGCCAACCTGCTCGTCCACCCGGACCAGTTGGCCGCCGTGCGGGAGGACCGGAGCCTCATCGACCGCGCCCTCGCCGAGACACTGCGCTTCACACCCCCCGTCCATATGATCATGCGGCAGACCGCCGCCGAGGTCACCCTCAGCGGCGGCACCGTCCCGGCGGGTGCCACGGTGACCTGCCTGATCGGCGCGGCCAACCGGGACGGCGAGCGGTACCGCGACCCCGACCGCTTCGACATCTTCCGCGACGACCTCACCGCGACGACCGCGTTCTCCGCGGCCGCCGACCATCTGGCCTTCGCGCTCGGCCGGCACTTCTGCGTGGGCGCGCTGCTCGCCAGGGCCGAGGTCAGGACCGGGGTCGGCCAACTGCTGGACGCCATGCCGGACTTGCGTCTCGCCGACGGCTTCGTCCCCCGTGAGCAGGGCGTGTTCACCCGCGGACCGAGGTCTCTGCCCGTGCGTTTCACCCCGGTGGGCGACTGAAGCGCCGGCTCGCCGAATGAACCGCCCGGCCCCGTGCCTGCGGGCGAGGTGTGATCCACAACTCTTCATTCGGGTAAACCTTGTGGTGCCCATATTTCATCATGCAATCTTCCTTGCAGACTGAATGATATTCAGCACCTGAAGGGGAGTGTGCGCATGGCCAGTGAGCGCCCCGCGCTGTACGAGATGTTCGACGACCGGTTCCGAACCGGTCGTTGCATGAACGGCGACAACGCCCTGGAGGTCCTGTACACCGGCTGCCGCTGGGCCGAGGGGCCTATCTATCTGCCCGCCTGGCGACAGGTGGTCTGGAGCGACATCCCCAACGACCGGATGCTGCGCTGGGACGAGGAGACGGGCGACGTCAGCGTCTTCCGCCGCACCGCCGGGCACACCAACGGCAACACCCTCGACCTGGAGGGCCGGCTGGTCACCTGTGAGCAGGGCAACCGCCGCGTGACACGGACCGAACACGACGGCACGGTCACGGTGCTGGCCGACCGCTGGCAGGGAAAGCGCCTGAACAGCCCGAACGACGCGGCGGTGAAGTCCGACGGCTCGATCTGGTTCTCCGACCCGGACTTCGGTATCACCAGCGACTACGAGGGCTACCGCGCCGAGAGCGAGATCGGCTCCAACAACCTCTACCGCATCGATCCCGATTCCGGCGAAGTGCGCCTGGTGGCCGACTGCTTCGGCGCCCCGAACGGTCTCGTCTTCTCCGCCGACGAGTGCCGGCTCTTCGTCTCCGACACCCGGGCAGGCTGCATCCGGGTCTTCGACGTACGCGACGACGGCACGCTGTCGGACGGCGACACCTTCGCCGAGGCCGGGGCACGGCGGCAGGCGCGCTTCGACAACCTCCGCTTCGACGACGCCGGCCGGCTCTGGGCCGCGGCGATGGACGACGGAGTGCACTGCTACGACCCCGACGGCACGCTGATCGGGCGGCTCGACGTCCCCGAGGCGGTCGCCAACATCGCCTGGGGCGGAGTCAAGCGCAACCGTCTCTTCATCGCCGCGGAGACCAGCCTCTACTCGGTGGTCATGGGCGTCACGGGAACGCACCCGACCGGACCGGGGCGCGGACCGTGGCCGGCTCCGGATTCCCGCGCCGTCCGAGCACGCCGCTCCTCCAGGCGCCCGGTGAGCGGGCCGTGAAAGGGCCGGCCACTGCGGCCGCCCGGCGGGGACCGCCGGCTCTACCGCTGATCCCCGTTCCGGTACTCCCCGAGGGCCACGACCGGTGTGAAACTCACCGGCAGCGAGGACAGTCCCCGCATCCAGACCGACGGCCGCCAGGTCAGATCGTCCGGCTCCACGGCGAGGACCACGTCCGGCAGCCGCTCCAGCAGCGTCTCCACCGCGGTACGGGCGATCACATCGGCGAGCATCGGTGCCGGATACGGGCACCGGTGCTCGCCGTTGCCGAAGGACAGGTGCGCCGAGTTCTCGGCGCCGACGCGCCCCTCCGGCCAGATCCGTGGATCGGTGTTGGCGGCCGCCAGCCCCAGAACGAGACAGTCCCCGGCCCGGATCCGGCGGCCGCCGAGCGTGGTGTCGCGCACCGCCCAGCGGCCGATGACGTTCTGGGTCGGGGTGTCCAGCCACAGCACCTCGTTGAGCGCCTGGCCCACACTGAGCCGGCCACCCGACACGTTCAGCGCGAAGCGGTCGTCGGTCAGCAGCAGCCGCAGCGTGTTGCAGATCCAGTTGGCCGTCGGCTGCTGGGCCGCGGCCATGACCACGATCAGGTCCTGCACGGCCTCCTCGTCGGTCAAAGCAGCCGGGTGCGCCAGCATCCGGGAGGCGACATCGGGCCCGGGCGCACGGCGCTTGTCCTCCACCAGCCGTTGGATGCGCTCCTGGACGCGGACGTACGCGGCGACCGGGTCGTCGTTCTCCGCAGCGCCCAGCGAGATCCGCAGGTCCCGCACAAGGCCCTCGGTGTCCGCCCCGTGGGCCGGCATCCCGCACATCCGCACGGCGGCGCGCATCGGAAGCGCGTGCGCGTAGGCCGTCGTCAGCTCCGCCTGGCCGCTGCCGGCGAACGCGTTGATCAGCAGTTCGGCGATCTCGTGGCACCGAAGGGCGAGTTCGAACTGGTCGACGGCCTCCAGCGCCTCCGTGACGACCCCGGCCCGCCGCTGGTGCTCCGTTCCCTCGGTGAAGAGCACGGACGGCTGATGCCCGACGAACGGCAGCAGCGGCCAGTCGGCCGGCACGGCCCCCCACTGGTTCCAGCGGCGCGAGTCGCGGGCGAAGAGCTCGTCGTGGGCGGTGACGTACGTGACCTCGGTGTAGCCGAGAACCAGCCACACCGGAACGTCCCCTTCCAGCAGGACCGGAGCGACGGAGCCGTAGCGGCCGCGCAGGGAGCGGTACAGCTCCGACGGGTCCTGCTGGAACGCCGGGCCGCTGAGCCGGACCGCCTCCTCGTGGGCGGGACAGCCGGGCGGGTGCGGCGCGTGGGCCGCCGTGCCGATGGGGTCGTTCATGGTGTCGTCTCCCGGGCCGTTGCCAGTGCATGGAGGTGATCGGCGAGGCTGAGCAGCACGTGCTTGCCGGAGGAGCGGATCCGCGCGTCGCACTGGACCAGCGGGACGTGCGGGTCGAGCGCCAGGGCCTGACGGATCTCGGTCAGGGAGTAGACGGACGGGTCGTCGTCGAACCGGTTGACGGCGACGACGAACGGGGTCCCGCGATGCTCGAGCCGGTCGATGGCGTACCAGGAGTCGCTCATGCGCCGGGTGTCGACGAGGACGACCGCGCCGAGCGTGCCGGCGAACAGCCGGTCCCACAGGAACCAGAAGCGTTCCTGCCCCGGTGCGCCGAACAGATAGAGGACCATGCGGTCGTTGAGACTGATCCGGCCGAAGTCGAAGGCCACGGTGGTGGTCGTCTTCGTCGTCGCCACTCCCGCGGTCTCGTCGATGCCGACGCCCGCCTGCGTCATCACCTCCTCCGTGTTCAGGGGGCGGATCTCGCTCACGGACCGGACGAGCGTCGTCTTGCCGACACCGAAGCCGCCCACGATCACGATCTTGAGGCCGTTCGCCGAATCCCTGCCCAACGGCGTGAAGCCGGGAAGCTCAGAGGTTGCGGAGTCCATCGAGCACCTCCTTCAAGAGGTCGGAGTCGGGCAGCGAGCCCCGGAAGCGGGCGACCGGCGGATGGCGGGCGGTGACGCGGCCCGTGGCCAGCAGGTCGCACAGGAGGATCCGGACGACCGTCACGGGCAGCCGTACGGCGGCCGAGATCTCCACGACCGCCGTGGGGGCGCGGCACAGTTCGAGGATCCGGACGTGTTCCGACTGCATGGCGGGCGACGGTTCGCATTCGCTGACGATCAGCGTGACCAGGTCGCACGAGTCGTCGTCGGCACGGCTGCGTCCGCCGGTGACGGTGTAGAGCCGTTCCGGGTCACCGGTGTCGACGGGACGCCGGGTCATGAGCGCGGACTGTCCTGGGCGGGGAGTCGGGGTGCCGCCCGCATGTGGTCGCCGATCTGCTCGACCAGCTCGGTCATCCGGTGGCCGACCATGCCCGGGTCGGCGCCGTCCGCCGCGACGACCGCGAGATGCGCGCCGGCACCTGCCTCGACGATGAACAGCAGCCCGCCGTGGAACTCGGTCATCGAGTGGCGGACGCCGCCGGTGCCGCTGCCGAACTCGATGGACGCGCCCTGGGCGAGGGCCTGGATGCCGGAGCAGATCGCGGCCAGCTGATCGGCCTGGTCACGGGTGAGAAGCCTGGTCCAGCACAGCTTCAGCCCGTCGCGCGAGAGTACGAGGGCGTGCTGGGTGCCGGGGGTGCGCTCCAGCAGGCCTTCCAGGAGCCAGGTGAGGCCGTTGTCGGTGGTCTGCATGATCGGGGTGGGCCGCGCGTCCGGTGAGGACCGGGTGTCGGCCTGTGCCTCCTGTCGGTTCCGGTGTTCCGGTGTACGGGATGGGGACGGACGGTGCCGGTGCGGCGGCGCGCCGGGCCCGGCTAAGGCGCGGTCGTCCCGGACGCCTCTTCCGGGGGACCGCCGTGCGGGTCCGTGGGCGCCGGTGCTTCGGGCGGGAAGGACGGGCCGGCCGTTTCCGCGGCGGGGGACCCGGAGCTCGCCAGGGGACGGCGGGAGCGGTGGAACGCGCCGAACTGCGTGCCCGCGTCCCGGCCGCCCCCGGAGTAACCCTCCGACGGGCCGGCCCCGGGGTCGCGGCCGCGGTCCGCCGCCGCCATCGTGCGGCCCGCCGGCCGCACCGGCAGGCCGCCGGGCGTCGCCACCCGGCGCACCCCCTGCGGCGGGACGGGCACACTGCCTCCGGCCGTGCCCGCTGCCGACATGATCCCCGCCGTGCCTTCCCACGGGGCCGCTCCGGCCGTGCCGGTCCCGGCTGTTGTGGCTGCCGCGGTGCTGTCCCAGGAGCGTGCTCGGGTGGTGTCGGACTCGGTAGCTGTGGTTGCCGCCGTGCTGTCCCCCGAAGTCGCTCCGACCGTGGCCGGCCCTCCTGCGGGGGTGGCTGCCGGGGCCTCCCAGGAGGTTGTCCGGGCGGTCTCGGGCTCCACTGCGGGGGGCGTTGCCGTGGCCTGCCACGTATCGACCCTGCCGGGCCCGGACGTAGTGGCTGCTGCGGTGCTGTCCCAGGAGGTGGTTCCGGTGCTTGCGGTGGTGTCGGGCTCTGTGGGTGTCGTTGCCGTGGCCTGCCACGTGCCGGCCGTGCCCGCCCCGGACGTGGTGGTGGCTGTTGCCGTGCTGTCCCACGAGGGCGTGCCCGCCTTGCCCGCCCCCGATGTCGTCGGGGCGTCGGGCAGCGGGACCGTGATGCCGTGGGCCGGGGTCACGTGCCCGGTCGCCTGCTGCTCCGGCCCGCCGTTGCGCGGCTGAGCGAGCAGCTGCGGCGGCAGCAGCACCACCACACCCGTACCGCCGCGCGACGACGGCCGGAAGCTGACGCTCATGCGGTACTTCACGGCCAGCCTGCCGACCACGGCCAGCCCGAGCCGGGTGCCCTGAAGGGTGGCGAGGTCGGTGACTCTGCCGGACACCGCTTCCTCGGCCCGGCGCATCGCCGCGTCGGACATGCGCAGACCGCTGTCCTCGATGGTGACGACCAGGCCGGCCGTCCGCTCCTCGACGTAGACATGGACCTCGTCGACCGGCGGGGAGAAGTTCGCCGCGTTGTCCATCAGTTCGGCGAGCAGGTGCATCACACCCTCAGCGGCGAAACCGACGACGGCGGCCGTGCTGGAGGAGTGCAGCCGCACCCGCTGGTACGCGGCGATGCGCCCGACCGCGCCGCGCAGGACGGATTCCATGGGGATCGGCTTGTTCCAGGCGCGGCTGGCCCGGCCGCCCATGAGGAGGGCCAGCCGGTCGGTCATCAGACCGAGCTGGGAGGCGTTGTGGTCGAGCTTCAGCAGGTCGCCGAAGACCTCCTCGCCGTGCCGGTCCTGCATCTCGCGCAGATCGGCCAGCATGGTCACGGCCTTCGCCTGCACCCGGCTGAGGGCCTTCGCGCTCGCGCCCTGGGCGGCCGCGGCCCGTCGCTCGCTGAGTGCCAGCTCCCGCACGGTCGTCTCGAGCAGCAGGCGCAGCCGGGAGTCCGCGGGCCGGTCCAGGCCCGCCATCACCGTCTCGGCCGACGCGCCGGTGCGCAGATGCGCCACCGCGGCCGGCAGGGCGACCGTCGTCATCCGGTCGACGCCGTCCGCGGCCAGTGCCAACTGCCGTACGGCGGCGGCGCAGTTCGCCGCGGAGGCCCGTGCGCGGCGCTCCGCCGCGCCCACCTCCGTGGCGAAGGCCTCCAGCATGCGCCGCAGTTGGGCGTCCTTCGGACGCGTGCCGGTCAGGGCGTCCTCGACAGTGGCACCGTCGCGAAGTCGTTTGACGACGGCGGGGACGGTGACGTTGAGCAGGTGTGCCGATTCGGCGGCGAGCTGTGCCGACCGGGCCCGGAGCGTGCGCAGTTCGCCGCTCGCGGCGTCGCTCGCGCCTCGGCGTCGCCGCAGCGTCGCCGACGCGGCGCCGGCGGTGGACGCGACGCCCAGCCAGGCCACGCAGACCGTCACGGCCACCCACGCGCGGGCGGATGCGGGAGCGGCCACGACCACCGCTGCGCCGGCCAGGGCGGCCGCCAGCAGCGCGGTCAGCGGCAGGGGGACGGGGGAACGCCGTGACGTACGCGTCCGGTGTGGTGTGGGAGCCACTGACATTCCGCGATCCCTCGCTGCTCGAGTGCGGGAAGAGCTGTGGGGACAGGCGGCCGGCCGGTGCCTCGACCCGTATCGCCTGACACGGGCGACATGTCGACGCCGATCACTGACCGTGATCCTCCGAGAGCGTGCGGTGCTCATGCTAGCCAGGGGTGCGGTCGTGGACTCCGGAGTGCGCGCACTGTCCACAGAACGGTGGAGTTGTGCGCGAAGCGGCCTCCGAGCGCCGCCTCGCGTGGTAAACAGCGGTCGCCGGGTGGCTCTTGGGGCGAACATCACAGCACGTCACGCCCGTCGTGCGGAGCCGGGCCGACTACCGTGGGCGGGTGCCGAAGAACAGAAACACGTTCTCATCGCCTGCCGCCTGGTGGCGCCGCGGACTCGCACACGCCGTCCACCGCGGCTGGCAGTGGATGCAGGAGGCGGGCGCCGTCACGGCCGACCGTCCCGGGCGGCTCGACTTCCGGCGGATCGGGAGCGGCACCCGGCTCGCCTTCCCGCAGGGGACCGTCTTCGGTGAACCCTGGATCGAACTGGGCGCGCACTGCATCATCGCCGAGCAGGTGACCCTGACCGCCGGGATGATGCCCGGCCTCGATCTCGGCCCCGATCCCATCCTCACCCTGGGGGACGGGGTGGTCCTGGGGCGCGGCAGCCATGTCATCGCCGACACCCGCGTGACCATCGGCTCCGACACGTACTGCGGTCCGTACGTCTACATCACCTCGACGAACCACAGCTACGACGACCCGTACGAGCCGGTCGGCAAGCAGTGGCCCCGCACCGATCCCGTCTCGATCGGCCCCGGCTGCTGGCTGGGGACGGGCGCGGTGATCCTTCCCGGCGCCCGGCTGGGCCGCAACGTGGTGGTGGCGGCGGGCGCGGTCGTACGGGGCGAGGTGCCCGACCACTCCGTGGTGGCGGGAGCCCCCGCCCGCGTCGTACGCCGGTGGGACGAGGCCGGCGGCTGGCAGCCGCCGTTGCGCACGCCCGCGCCGGTACCCATCCCGGAGGGTGTCACCCCGGAGCAACTGCGGGCGCTGGCCGAGCTCGAGAAGCAACTGCCGCGGACGGGCGTCGACGAGGTGGCGCTGCCGCAGGCGGGCGCCGAGGACGGGACGGTTTCGGGGGCGCCGGCTCCAGGCCGGGCCGTGTCCGGGCTCGAAGGGCGCTGATCAGCCGCTCGCCAGCAGGACCGTGCCCACCAGAGCCAGCCCGGCGCCGGCGGCCTGCACCGCGCGCAGTCGTTCCTTGAGGATCAGCAGCGCCGCGAAGACCGTCACCACCGGATACAGATTGGCGAGGACCGCGGCCACCGTGACCGGCCCGGTCTGCGCGGCGATCGAGTACGTGCCGTTGGCCGCCACGTCCGCGAGGCCGACGAAGGCGAGCGCCGGCAGTGAGCGCACGACGGTCCGCAGGCCGCCGTCCTCCGGCAGTGCCCGGCCGCCGCGCCTGACCGACACCCACAGGGCGGCCCCGCCGACGGCGACGTTGGTGACGCGCTGGACGAACAGCGCCAGGAACAGTCCGGTGAGCGTGGTCGACGCCTCCGCGATCAGGGCCAGTACGGCACCGAACCCGAAGGCCGCGACGAGCGTCATCAGGACCGCCTGGCGCTGCACCGGCGCACCCCGCAGCTCGGGGCCGCCCGCGAGGACGATGCCGGCCACCGCCACCGCGATCCCCGCGAACTGGAGCACTCCGGGCCGCTCGCCCAGCAGGAGCCCGATGCCGACGGGGACGGCGACGCCGAGTGAACCCAGTGGTGAGACCACGCCCATCGGGCCGAGCGCGAGGGCCTTGTAGAAGCAGAGCATCGCCACCGGTCCCACCGCGCCGGCCGCCACGGCGTACCAGAGCCGCGGTCCGGCCTCCGCGAAGCCGCCGGTCGCGACGACGATCGCGCCGAGGACCACCACCGCGACGGACTGGGAGGCGACGACCACGGTGAGCGCGGGCGTGCGTCGCGTGAGCAGGCCGCCGCCGAAGTCGGCCAGTCCCCACAGGAGACTGGTGGCCAGGGCGAAGAGTGCGGTCATGCGATGCCTCGCAGTACAGTGCGGTGAACGATTCGGTGCACCACACGCTAGTGCAATGTATTGAACTCTGTCATCCAGGATATTGGACGGAATGTGTCGGACCTCGATCAGCTCACCCACTCGCTCGCCCGCAACCTCAAGCACTGGCGCGGCGAACGGGGCTTCACCCTGGACGCTCTCGCCGCCCGTTCCGGCGTCAGCCGGGGGATGATCATCCAGATCGAGCAGGCGCGCACCAACCCCAGCGTCGGCACCACGGTGAAACTCGCCGACGCCCTCGGCGTCAGCATCACCACGCTCCTCGACTACGAGCAGGGCGCCCAGGTCCGTATCGTCCCTCCGGAGCAGGCCGTCCGTATGTGGTCCACCTCCACCGGCAGCTCCACCACGCTCCTTGTCGGCAGCGAGCGCGGCGGGCCGCTGGAGCTGTGGTCGTGGCGGCTGATGCCCGGTGACGAGAGCGCCTCCGACCCGCACCCCGACGGGACGACGGAACTGCTGCACGTCACCGCCGGTGAACTGACCCTCGTCGTCGACGGACAGGCCCACGCCGTCCCCGCCGGCACCTCGGCGACCTTCGAGGCGAACGTCCCGCACGCCTACCGAAACGCGGGCGACGCGGTCGTCGAAGTGATCATGGCCGTCTCCGTCCCGCCCGTCCGCTGAAACACCCGATCGCCGCCGTGCGGCGTGGTGTTAACGTGCGGCACATGCGCGCACCCATCGGGAACTTCGACGATGCCATCCCCGCACCCGACTGCCTCGACCTCCTCGTCGCACCCGTCGCGGCGGCCGTGCGAGCCTGGCGCGGCGACGTGCCGGCCGAGCAGATCATCTACGTCGACACGGATCCGGAGATCGCCGACACCGCCGTCTTCGTCGAGCACTACGGCCGCGAACTGCTCGAGCAGTCGGCCAACTGCGTCGTCGTCGCCGGAAAGCGGGGAGGCGCCACCTCGCTCGCCGGCTGCCTGGTCCTGTCCCACACCCGTGTGGACGTCAACGGTGCCGTGCGCAGACAACTGGGCGCCCGCAAGGTGTCGTTCGCGCCCATGGACACCGCGACCGGCGAGAGCGGCATGGAGTACGGCGGGATCACCCCGGTCGGGCTGCCCGCCGACTGGCCGCTGCTCGTGGACCCGGCCGTCGTCGACACCGAATGGGTCCTCGTCGGCAGCGGCCGCCGACGCGGCAAGCTGATCCTGCCGGGCAAGGCGTTCGCCGCCCTGCCCGGCGCCGTGGTCGTCGACGGCCTCGGCATCTGACGGTGGCCGGCCGGGAAGGCCGCCCCGCCGGGAGCGCACGGCGGCTCAGCCCAGACGCGGGATCTCGATCGCGGGGCACCGGTCCATGACCATGTCCACGCCGGCCGCCCTGGTGCGCGCGTACGCCTCCTCGTCGATCACGCCGAGCTGGAACCACACGGCCTTCGCACCGATACCGACGGCCTCGTCGGCCACCGCGCCGGCCAGACCCGAGTTCACGAACACGTCGACGACGTCGACCGGGAACGGGATCTCGGAAAGGCTCGCGTACCCCTTCTCGCCGTGGACCGTCTCGGCCTTCGGGTGCACCGGCACGACGCGCTTGCCGTAGCGCTGGAGTACATCGGCCACGCCGTATGCCGCCCGCTCCTCGTTGCTGGACAGGCCGACCACCGCCCAGGTGTCACCGGTGGCCGTCAGGATTCTGCGGATCGTCTCTGCGTCTGCGTACATGCCACGAGAACGGGCGGGAGGTCCGCGCGATTCCCCGGTGGCCGAATCCGCCCCGGACGGCGCATAGGGTGGCCGGATGCAGGAGCAGTACCGGACGGTCGCCCGCGAGGGTGTCCACGAGACCGAGATCAACCGATCGCGCTTCATCTGCGCGCTCGCCCCGGCCGCCACGGAGGAGGAGGCCCAGGCCTTCGTCGCGCGCATCCGCAGGGAGCACCCGACCGCCACGCACAACTGCTTCGCCTATGTCGTCGGCGCCGACGCGGCCGTGCAGAAGGCGAGCGACGACGGCGAGCCCGGCGGCACGGCCGGGGTGCCCATGCTGCAGATGCTGATGCGCCGGGAGATGCGCTACGTCGCCGCCGTCGTCACCCGGTACTACGGAGGCGTCAAGCTCGGCGCGGGCGGGCTGATCAGGGCGTACGGCGGCGTCGTCGGCGAGGCCCTGGACACGCTCGGCACCGTCACCCGCAAGCGGTTCCGGCTCGCCACCGTCACCGTCGACCACCAGCGTGCCGGAAAGCTGGAGAACGACCTCCGGGCGACCGGCCGTCAGGTGCGCGACGTCACATACACGGACACCGTCAGCATCTCGGTCGGGCTGCCCGACGCCGACGTCGACGCCTTCCGCGCCTGGCTGGCGGACGTCACGGCGGGCACGGCCGGGCTGGAACTCGGGGGCGAGGCGTACGGAGATGCGTGAAGCCGCCCGCATTGTCCGACCCCACCGATACGCTCACGGATCATGAGACTCCTGCACACGTCGGACTGGCACCTGGGCCGGTCGTTCCACCGGGTGAGCATGCTCGACGCCCAAGCCGCGTTCCTGGACCACCTGGTGGCGACGGTGTGCGAGCGCGAGGTCGACGGGGTGCTGGTGGCGGGAGACGTGTACGACCGGGCCGTCCCGCCGCTCGCCGCCGTGGCGCTGTTCGACGAGGCGCTGCACCGGCTCGCGGACGCCGGCGTGCTGACGGTGATGATCTCCGGGAACCACGACTCGGCGCGCCGCCTCGGCGTCGGGGCGGGACTCATCGACCGGGCCGGGATACATCTGCGCACGGATCCGGCGGGCTGCGGCACCCCCGTCCTGCTCGCCGACGAACACGGCCCGGTGGCCTGCTACGGGCTGCCCTATCTGGAACCGTCCCTGGTCAGGAACGAGTTCGGGACGGAGAAGGCCGCCCACGAGACGGTGCTCGCCGCGGCGATGGAACGGATACGGGCCGACCTCGCCGCCCGCGAGGAAGGCACCCGGTCCGTCGTCCTCGCGCACGCCTTCGTCATGGGCGGCGAGGAGAGCGACAGCGAGCGGGACATCACCGTCGGCGGTGTCTGCGCCGTCCCCTCCGGCGTCTTCCACGGCGTGGACTACGTGGCCCTCGGACACCTGCACGGCTGCCAGACCATCACCGAGCGGATCCGCTACTCGGGCTCCCCGCTCGCCTACTCCTTCTCCGAGACCGACCACCGCAAGACGATGTGGCTCGTCGACCTCGACGCCTCGGGAGCCGTCACCGCCGAGCGGATCGACTGCCCCGTGCCACGCCCTCTCGCCCGGCTGCGCGGCACCATCGAGGTACTCCTGGAGAACCCGGAGCTGGACCGGTACGAGGAGTCGTTCGTGGAAGCGACCCTCACCGACGCCGTGCGCCCGGCGGATCCGATGGCGCGGCTGACCCGGCGCTTCCCGCACATCCTCAGCCTGGTGTTCGAGCCGGACCGCGCTCCGCAGGACACGACCGCCTCCTACGCCCAGCGCCTGCGCGGGCGCAGCGACCAGCAGATCGCGGAGGACTTCGTGGCCCATGTACGCGGCGGCAACGGCCCCGACGACGGCGAGCGCACCGTGCTGCGCGCCGCCTTCGAGGACGTACGGGTCGACGCCGGCGTGCGTGAGGTGGCCGGGTGAGACTGCACAGACTCGCCGTCACCGCGTTCGGGCCCTTCGGCGCCACCCAAGAGGTCGATTTCGACGCCCTCGCCAGCTCCGGGATCTTCCTGCTGCACGGGCCGACGGGAGCGGGCAAGACCTCCGTCCTCGACGCCGTCTGCTTCGCGCTGTACGGCGCGGTCCCCGGTGCCCGCCAGAGCCCGGGGACGTCGCTGCGCAGCGACCACGCCCCGGCCGGCACGCCGACCGAGATCAGCCTCGAACTGACCGTCGCCGGACGGCGGCTGGAGATCACCCGCCGCCCGGCACAGCCCCGCCCCAAGACACGCGGCAAGGGTTTCGTCACCGAACGGGCGCACAGCACCCTGCGCGAGTGGGACACGGCGAGCGGCGAATGGCTGCCCCTCAGCAAGTCCCACCAGGAGATCGGTGAGGAGATCACCCAGCTCCTCGGGATGAGCCGCGAGCAGTTCTGCCAGGTCGTCCTGTTGCCGCAGGGAGATTTCGCCCGATTCCTCCGAGCCGACGCGGAGGCCCGCGGCAAGCTCCTCGGACGGCTCTTCGACACACGCCGGTTCGCAGCCGTCGAGGACCACCTCGCCGAACTGCGGCGCGCCGCCGAGCACAAGGTGAAGGCCGGCGACGAACGGCTGCTCGCCGTCGCCCACCGGATCGAGCAGGCCGCCGGCCCGGCGGCGGAGTGGACCCGCCCCGAGCAGCAGCCCGGCGACCCCGGCCTCGCGGACGCCGTCCTGCAATGGGCGGCGGTGGCCCGCACCGGCGCCCGTGAGCGGCTCGACATCGCCGAGTACGCCCTCGCCACCGCCGAGAGCCGCCACGCGGCCGCCCGCCGGTCCCTCGAGACCGAACAGGACCTGGACCGGCTCCAACGCCGGTACGCGGAGGCGCTGGAGCGCTCCGAGGCCCTCGAGACGCGGCGCGCGGAGCACGAGAGCCGCTGCGCCCGGCTGGAAGGGGCCCGCAAGGCCGCGCTCGTCGAGCCGGCGCTGCGGATGCGTGACGCCGCCGAGCGCGAGCACCGCACGGCGGAGGCCGAACGCGAACGGACCAGGACCGCACTGCCCGCCGAACTCACCGACGCGGGCGCGGACCGGCTCACCGGCGCCGAACGCGCGCTGCGCCAGGAACTCGGCGGCCTGGACGCCGCCCGCAGGGCCGAGGCCCGCGCCTCGGACATCACCCGCGAGCTCGCGGACCTCGACCGGCAGGCACTGGCCGACGACGACATCCTCGCCGAGGCGGCGGACTGGCTCGCCGAATGGGACGGCGTCCGCCGTGGCCACCAGGAACGGATCACGGCCGCGCAGGAGGCCGCCACCCGGGCCGAACACCTCGCTGGCCGGCTCGAACCGGCCCGCGAACGACTGCGCGCAGCCCAGGAGCGCGACGACCTCGCCGCCCGCGCGGACAAGGCCGCCGAACGGCTGCGCACCCTGCACGAGCGCGCCAACGAGGCCAAGGCGGCCTGGCTCGACCTCAAGGAGCGCCGGCTCCAGGGCATCGCCACGGAACTGGCGTCCGCGCTCGTCCCGGGTGGGGCCTGTGCCGTCTGCGGCTCCGTGGAGCACCCGGCGCCGGCCCGCGCGGGCGCCGGACACGTGGACCGTGCCGCGGAGGACGCGGCCTACGACCGGTACGTACACGCGCGGAAGGCCAAGGAGGACACGGAGCGGGAGCTGGCCGTGCTCGGCGAGTCCCGAGCCTCGGCGGCGGCCAGGGCCCGCGGCCCGGAGCCGTCGTCCGCCGGGCACTCCCGGCCGGGGACGACCGTCCCCCTGCCCCGCTCCGGCGAGGACCCGGCGGTGGCGGACCTGCGCGGCGCGGTCGAGGAACTGGAGCGGGAGTACGCCGGCGCGCGTGATCTCGCGGCCGGAACACACGGCGCCCGCGAGGCACTTGAACGCGCGGAGCGGGAGTACGAGAAGCGGGTCACCGCCCGGCAGGAGGCGGAGCGGCGCAGCGCCGCCCGCACCTCCCGGCGGGAGACCCTCGAGCAGGAACTGGCCCTGCTCGAGGACGACCTGGCCAGAGCGCGGGACGGTGCCCGCAGCGTCGCCGAGCGCGCGGCGCAGCTGGAGAGCCGGGCCGGTCTGCTGACCGCCGCGGCGGACGCCGTCCGCGCCGTCGACAGCACCGCCCTGCGGCTGAAGGAGGCCGACGACCGGCTCGCCGACGCCGCCTTCCGCGCCGGCTTCGACACACCCGCGGACGCGGCGGCGCGACTGCTGACCGACGCCGAACAGCGCGACATCCAGCACCGTATCGACGCCTGGCAGGCGGAGGCGGCCGCCGTCGCCGACCGGCTCGCGGAGGACGACGCCCGTGCCGCGGCGGCCCGGCCGGCCGCGGCGCCGCAGACGGCCCACGCCGTCCACGAGGCCGCGGAGCACGCACTGCGCGACGCCGCGTCGGCGCTCGACGCCGCCCGCGACAGGTGCGCCGAACTCGACCGGCTGTCCCGGCAGGCAACCTCGCAGACCCTCGCACTGCGCCCACTGCGCGAGGAGTACGACCTGGTGGCCGGCCTCGCCTCCCTCACCGCGGGAACCTCCGCCGACAACGAACGCAAGATGCGCCTCGAGTCGTATGTGCTCGCCGCCCGTCTGGAACAGGTCGCGGCGGCCGCCACCGTACGGCTCCAGCGGATGTCCTCCGGCCGGTACACCCTCATCCACTCCGACGCCCGCACCGGCGGGAAGCGCGCCGGCCTCGGACTGCGCGTCGTCGACGCCTGGACCGGCAGGGAACGCGACACGGCGACCCTGTCCGGCGGCGAGACGTTCTTCGCCTCGCTCGCCCTCGCGCTCGGCCTCGCCGACGTGGTCACCGACGAGGCCGGCGGCATGCGGCTCGACACCCTGTTCATCGACGAGGGCTTCGGCAGCCTCGACGACCAGACCCTCGACGAGGTGCTCGACGTCCTCGACTCGCTCCGCGAACGGGACCGCAGCGTCGGCATCGTCAGCCATGTCGGTGACCTGCGCCGGCGCATCCCCGCGCAACTGGAGGTCGTCAAGGACCGGGGCGGGTCGGCCGTGCGGCTGCGGACGGAGGCCGCCCTCAGCGACTGATCGGGCGGCGGCGCAGCGGCGATGAGTAGACGACGCTCGTCGTCACCGAGCCCAGTGCGCCGATCTTCCCGGAGACCTGCTCGAGGTGGCTCATCGAGCGGGCGGCCACCTTCAGCACGAAGCAGTCGTCGCCGGTGACATGGTGGGCCTCGAGGATCTCGGGCGTCGCGTCCAGCAGGTCGTGGAACGGCTTGTAATTGCCGTTCGGATAGCGCAGCCGCACGAAGGCGAGGATCGGCAGCCCGATCCGCTCCTGGTCCACGACCGCCGCGTACCCCTCGATGACGCCCGCCTCCTCCAGCCTCCGCACCCGCTCGGTGACGGCGCTCGGAGACATGGACACGGCCCGCGCCAAGTCCGCGAAGCTGGCTCTGCCCCGGGTCTGGAGGGCCTCGAGTATGCGCCAGTCGGTGGCGTCCGGTGAATATCCCGTCATGGCCGACACACAACAGGGGATCGCCCGGCGGATCAAGACGAGCGCCGGGGAATCCCACTTCCTGGAGACGATCACCGACCGTAGATTTCTGGACATGACCACAACGCAGAGCAACGCCCCCGTGGCGCAGCCGGCCAACCCCGTCCTACGGGTGCCGCCCGCCGACCCGGCCGCCGCCGCGGCCTACTTCGGCGCGAGCCTGGCCTTCCACGCCGACGTCTCCGACGTCGCGGCCGCGCTCTCGGCCGGCGGAGACCCCGGATTCGTCGTTCTGGACTCCCGCTCCACCGAGTCCTGGGACCAGGGCCACATTCGGGGCGCGGTGCACCTGCCGACCGCTCTCATCCCCGAGCAGGCAGGGCAACTCCTCGACAGGTCTGTGCCGGTCGTCACCTACTGCTGGGGCCCCGGCTGCAACGGAGCCACCCGCGCGGCACTCGCCCTCGCCCGACTGGGCTTCCAGGTCAAGGAGATGCTCGGCGGCTTCGAGTACTGGGCCAGGGAGGGCTTCGAGTACGAGACCTGGCAGGGCCGTACCGTCCGCGACGCCGACCCGCTGACCGCGCCTGCCGGCGCGGACGACTGCGGCTGCTGAACCGACCCGGGGGCCGCGCGCCGGCGGCCCGCGTACAGGCCCCTTCGACCCCCGGACGGACTCGTCGGCGGGCTCGCGCCACCGCCGGCCGAACATCCCGTCGTCACCCGCTCAACGGCGCACGACGGGGAGTGCCGCAGGAAGCCGGCGTCCCTCGCCAAGACCTCCCCGCGCGGCCGGGCCGCCCACAGGACGACATCGAGATGGGTCCACCTCGCAGGCGTGATGGCCGCTCGCCCAGGCGGTGGTGGTCTCGACCACGGCCCCGCCGCATGCTCCGAACGGTGCCGTACGGGACTGCGCCGCCGTACCGGATGCACCCGGAGCTCCGGTGCCGGAAACCGCATGACAACGCCCGGCGTATCGATCATGATGCATGGTCATGCCCAGGATGCCGTCTCCCTCCGCCGAGTCGCTGCGCCGGGACCCCCTCCCGCTGCGCGGCCGCACCGCCCTGGTCACCGGGGCCAGCCGCATGGGCGGGATCGGCTACGCGGTGGCCCGGCGCCTCGCCGCGTACGGCGCGAGCGTCTACCTCCACCACCACGTTCCGCACGACGCCGTCCAGCCGTGGGGCGCGGAGCCCGGCGGGGCGGAAGCGGTCGCCGCGGGCGTGCGTGACGCCCTCGGGGACCCCGATGCCCTCGTCTGCCACGGTCCAGCGGACCTGTCCGACGCCGACGCCCCGGCCGAGCTGCTGGCCACAGCCGCCGACGCGCTCGGCGGCTGTCTCGACATCCTTGTCGCCAACCACGCGCTGAGCGGCTTCGACGGTCCACTGGACGGCATCGACGCCGCCATGCTCGACGCGCACTGGGCGGTCGACGCGCGCTCCGTGATCCTGCTGGTCCAGGCGTACGCGCGGTTGCGCGCCAGGCTGCCGGCGCGGACGCCGGGCGGCCGGATACTGATGACGACCTCGGGCCAGGACATCGCGGGCGGCATGCCCGGCGAGATCGCCTACGCCCTCGCGAAGGGCGCGCTGGCCTCCGCGACCCGCTCTTTGGCGACCTCGCTCGCCGGCCTCGCCGTGACCGTCAACTGCGTCAACCCGGGGCCGGTCGACACGGATTACCTGGACGGCGACGCATACGAGGCCATCGCGGCGATGTTCCCGGCCGGCCGGTGGGGCATGCCGGACGATCCGGCCCGCCTCATCGCGTGGCTGGCGACGGACGAGGCGGAGTGGATCACGGGGCAGGTCATCGACTCGGAGGGCGGGTTCCGCCGCTGACGCTGCGCGGGCCCGGGGACCGCTGCGCGGGGCCTGTTCCCCTCCCCGCCCCTTCCCGCTGTACCGATGTGCGGCTCCGCCGCGTGGCGGGCTCCGCCCGGACCCCGTACCGCGCTTCGCGCGGTGCCCTCAATCGCCGGGCGGGCTGGATTTCGCTCCGTGAAACCAGCCCCGCTGGAGGCGCCTTCCACGGCCGCCAGGCCGTAGAGGGAGAGTGAGGCGCGGGGGTCCGCGGGCAGAGCCCCCGAAACACCGCGCGGAGCACGGTACGGGTCCGGGCGGAGCCCGGTTCGGGAAGGGGCGGGGAGGGGAAATGCCCCGCGCAGCGGCCACCCGCCCCGCCCCCCGCCGTCACAGACGGGACAGCTCCTCCACGAGGTCGTCCAGCCCCAGCGACCCCTGCGAGAGCGCAGCCATGTGCCACGCCTTCGCGTCGAACGCCTCCCCGTGCGCCCGGCGCGCGTTCTCGCGGCCCAGCAGCCAGGCGCGTTCGCCGAGCTTGTAGCCGATCGCCTGGGCCGGCATCGACAGGTACCGCGTGAGTTCGCTCTCCACGAAGTCCGCCGGCCGTCCGCTGTGCATGCCGAAGAACTCCTGCGCCAGCTCCGGCGTCCAGCGCTCTCCCGGGTGGAACGGCGAGTCCGCCGGGATCTCCAGCTCGAGGTGCATGCCGATGTCGACGATGACACGGCACGCCCGCATCATCTGGGCGTCGAGGTAGCCGAGGCGGCGTTCCGCGTCCTTGAGGAAGCCCAGTTCGTCCATGAGGCGTTCCGCGTACAGCGCCCAGCCCTCGGCGTTGGCGCTCACCTGTCCGACGGAGGACTGGTAGCGGGAGAGCCGGTCGGCGACGTGGGCCCACTGGGCGAGCTGGAGGTGGTGGCCCGGGACGCCCTCGTGGTACCAGGTCGACACCAGGTCGTAGACGGGGAACCGGGTCGCTCCCATGGTGGGCAGCCAGGTCTGGCCCGGTCGCGAGAAGTCCTCCGACGGCGCCGTGTAGTACGGCGCGGCGGCTCCTCCGGGCGGTGCGATTCGGGACTCCACTCTCCGTACCCGCTCGGCGAGTTCGAAGTGGGTGCCGTCGAGCGCATCGATCGCCTCGTCCATCAGCTGCTGGAGCCAGACCCGCACCTCCTCCTCGCCCTCGATGTGCTCGCCGTGCACGTCGAGGTGGGCCAGCGCCTCCCAAGGGCCCGCGCCGGGAAGGATCTTCTCCGCTTCCTTCTTCATCTCGCCGAGCAGCCGGTGGTATTCGGACCAGCCGTACGCGTAGGCCTCGTCGAGGTCGAGGTCGGTGCCGTTGAAGTAGCGGGACCAGCGGGCGTATCGCTCCCGGCCGACGGTGTCCGGGGCGTCCGCCACGGCGGGGGCGTACACATCGCGCATCCAGTCCCGCAGTTCCGCCACGGACCGTGTCGCGGCGCCGGCGGCGACGTCCAGTTCGAGGCGGAGCGAGGCGGGGCCGGCGGACGCGAACTCCTCGAACCAGCCGCGGCCGGCGGTGCCGCCGCTCCATTCCGTCAGCTGCTCGATGAAGGTGGCCGTGGCCCGCGGGCCGCCGTAGAGCTTCTTCTCGAGGCCGAGGGCGAGGGACTCCCGGTAGCCCTCCAGCGCCCGGGGGACGGCGCGCAGCCGCTCGGCGATCGCCGCCCAGTCCTCTTCGGTCTCCGCCGGAGTGACGGTGAACGTCTCGCGGACCGTGTGGGCGGGGGAGTGGATGTTGCTGACGGCGCGCAGGCTCTCCTGCGCGCCGTGGACGGCGAGTTCGGCGGTGAGGCGCTCCCGCAGCAGCCGGCCGCAGCGGCGCTCGACGTCGCTGTCGGCGCCCGGCAGCTTCTCCGCGTCGTCGAGCCGGGCCAGGGTCTCGCGGGCGAGGCCGGCGAGCGCTTCGGTCCCCGCGGGCGAGAAGTCGGGGAGGAGCCCGGAACTTTCCTTGATTCCCAGGTAGGTACCGAGGGCCGGATCGAGTTCGATGAGTGCGTCGACGTAGGCGTCGGCGACCTGACGGGGCAGCGGGCTGCTGGAGATGTCTGGCATGGGCCCCATCCTCGTACGAACACGTGCCGCTCGTCACCACCATCGGGTCCTGGTCGCCTGACATCCGGCTCGAAGCGGATCATCCGCCGGAGGGGGCCGCCGGGGGCAGCAGCGGCCCGCACTCCCACTGCTGGAAGATCAAGCGGGTCTCGACCCTGGCCACCTCGCGCTGCGAGGTGAACTCGTCGATCACCAGGCGCTGAAGGTCCGCCATGTCGGTCACCGCGACGTGGACGAGGTAGTCGTCGGGGCCGGTGAGATGGAACAGCGCCAGCGACTCGGGCAGCGCGCGGATGCGTTCGACGAACGGGCCGATCAGTTCGCGCCGGTGCGGCCGGACCTGGACCGAAAGCAGCGCCTGCAGCCCCCGGCCGAGCCGTGCGGGGTCGAGGGCGAGGCGGTGCCCGAGGATGACGCCGGAGCGGCGCAGTCTGGTGACCCGGTCCAGGCAGGTCGAGGCGGCCACGCCGATCTCCGCCGCGAGGTCCCGGTAGGTGGTCCGGGCGTCGTTCTGAAGCAGGCGGAGAATCTGGAGATCGATCGGGTCCAGTGCGACGGAATCAGCCATTTGCCGAACGTAGCACGGAGAAGAATCGCTACCTCCCGGTAACTGTTCACAGTGCGGCCATGGAGAACGCAGCCTCGGCCGCGCCCGTGACCCGGGCCCTGGCCACCGATGCCGTGCACGCAGGACGCGAGGATCTCGCGGAGCTCGGCCTGCACGCCCCGCCGATCGACCTGTCGACCACCTACCCGTCGTACGACGCCGCCGGCGAGGCCGCGCGGATCGACGCGTTCGCCACGACCGGGGCCCGGCCGGAGGGGCCGCCCGTCTACGCGCGGCTGGACAACCCCACCACCGCCCGGTTCGAGACGGCGCTCGCCAAGCTCGAGGGCACGGAGAGCGCCGTCGCGTTCGCCAGCGGCATGGCGGCCCTGACCGCCGTGCTGCTGGTGCGGGCGAGCATGGGCCTGCGCCACGTCGTCGCCGTCCGGCCGTTGTACGGCTGCAGCGACCATCTGCTGAACGCCGGACTCCTCGGCACCGAGGTCACGTGGACCGACCCGGCCGGCATCGCCGACGCCCTGCGGCCCGACACCGGACTGGTCATGGTCGAGACCCCGGCCAATCCGACGCTCGCCGAGGTGGACCTGCGGGCCGTACGGCACGCCTGTGGTTCGGTGCCGCTGCTCGTCGACAACACCTTCGCCACCCCTGTGCTCCAGCGTCCCGCGGAAGAGGGCGCCCGCCTGGTCCTGCACAGCGCCACCAAGTACCTCGGCGGCCATGGCGACGTGATGGGCGGTGTGGTCGCCTGCGACGAGGAGTTCGCCTGCAAGCTGCGCCAGGTCCGTTTCGCGACCGGCGGCGTGCTGCACCCGATGGCCGGATATCTGCTGCTGCGCGGTCTGTCGACGCTGCCGGTGCGGGTGCGGGCCGCGTCCACCACGGCGGCGGACCTCGCCCGAAGGCTCGCCACCGACCCGCGGGTCGCCCGGGTCCACTACCCGAGCATCGGCGGGGCGATGGTCTCCTTCGAGGTGTACGGGGACCCGCACGACGTGATCGCCGGGGTACGGCTGATCACGCCGGCGGTGAGCCTCGGCAGCGTCGACACCCTGATCCAGCACCCGGCTTCCATCAGCCACCGGATCGTCGATGTGAACGACCGGCGCTCGGCCGGCGTCAGCGACCGGCTGCTGAGGATGTCGGTCGGCCTCGAGGATGTCGAGGACCTGTGGCGGGACCTGACAGAGGCGCTCAGCGCTCGCCCTGCCCGGTCCGTTCCGTCCGTTCGTAACGGGAGCGCGGGCGGCCGGGAGCCGCATCCGGTCGGGCGGTGACCACGAGGGTCCCCTCCTCGATCTGGTAGTCGAGCGGCAGTCCGAGGCCGCGCATGGCGGCGACCATCGCGGTGTTCGACGACCGGGTGACGGCGTACACGCTGTCGCAGCCGGCGTCGACCGCCATGCCGACCAGACGCTCCAGCAGTTGGGAGCCGATGCCGCGGCGCTGCCAGTCGTCCTCGACGAGCAGCGCCACCTCGGTCTCGTCGCCGTCCCACAGCAGGTGGCCGAGGGCGACGAGCCGGCCGGATGCGGTCTCCACCGCCAGCGTCCGGCCGAAACGCGGGCTCAGCAGGTGGTTGAGGTAGCGGTCCGCGTCCCGGACCGGGCCGTGGTACCGCATCTCGAGCGTCCGGGCGGAGCACCGCTCGTGCATGGCCAGAGCGGCGTCCACATCGTCCTGGCCGGCGCGGCGCACGGAAATCTCGTTGCCCTCGGGGAGGGTGAGGATGTCCTGGCTGCGGGGGATGCGGGGACCGAGGCGCGCGTCGAGCTCGACGAGGGCGCGGGCGCGGGCGAACTCGGTGGGAGTGAAGGGCAGATAGGCGCGTTCGACGGTGATCGCGCCGCCGTTCGGGTCACGCAGATGCATCACTGTCTCCTCCAGGACGCCCTCGACCGGGGGCATCTCGCCGGTGGGGCGGCCCGTGGGCGAGACGGCCGGGCGGGACCGGATGGTGCAGCGGCCAAGCAACTGCCTCAGCGCCAGCGGCAGTTCGGCGGCGTCCAGGGCCGTACGGGTGGCGAGGCCGAGCACCCGGGTGGGCGTGTCGACGAGGTCGTGCGCGTCGGCGCGCTCCGTCCAGGTGCCGCTGCCGCCGGCCGCGGCGATCTCGCGGGTGAGCTGCGGTGCCTGAAGGGATACGGGCGCCCGCAGCAGGAACTCGTCGACCGTCCCGTCGGCCAGCGGATGGGTCTGCAGCGTCAGGATGTCGACGTCGAGCCCGGCCAGGGCGTTGCACACGGCGGCGAGGCTGCCGGGGGTGTCCTGGACGGTGGTGCGCATCCGCCACAGGGCGGTCTCGCGGGGGCCCTGCTCCCCGGCGGTCTCCTGGGACGCGGCGGGGGCCTCGGCGGCCGCCGCGTCCGGAGGCGGCGCATGACTGTGGCGCCGTGCCCACCATGTGTGGAACGTGGCCGTCGCGGCCAGCGTCACCGCCGAGGCGATGAGCAGGAACGGCCCGTCGGGAGTGTGCCCGATCAGTTTGGCGATGGTGTCGGCGACCGCGACGGCGGTGAACATCGCGGCCAGTTCGACGAGGTCCCGCCGCCAGTGGTGCGGACGGCGGGCGCTCTTCGCTGAAGTCACATCTGTCATGGCTTCACTGTGACCGACCGGTGTTGCGTGATCACGAACGCTTTGTGACTGATGGGTTAAGCGCTGATCTGGAGCGCTATCAGCCGGTTTTGGCCGATTCTGGCGTGCAGTGTTCGCTTCCATGGTTCAACACGTACAGGTTTCGGTCCCGGCGCGCGCCCGCCGGACCCGGGCCGGACCCCTTCACTGGCCGACACGCCCAGGCTGAAGTGTCTTGGTGAAGAGAACAGTTCCGCCCTCCGCGCGCAGCCGCACCGTCAGCTCGCCGCTGTCGCCGTCGATGTCGACCTCCCCGAAGTACTGCGGAGACTCCATCGGTGAAACGTTCGCCCGCTGCGGCGCCCGCACGAAGACCCGGTCGGGACCGAACGTCCCGTCCAGCGCGTTCGCCGGAAATCCACCGGCGGCCAGTGGCCCGGAGACGAACTCCCAGAACGGCGCGAAATCCTTGAAGGCGGCGCGCTCGGGCGCGTAGTGCTGGGCCGAGGTGTAGTGCACATCGGCGGTCAGCCACACGGTGCCCGTGATCCGGCGGTGCTTGACGTGGCGCAGCAGTTCGGCGATCTGCAGCTCACGCCCCAGCGGCGCGCCCGGGTCGCCCTGCGCGACGGCCTCGAAATTCGCGGAGCCGTCCGGCACCACGAGTCCGAGCGGCATGTCCGCGGCGATCACCTTCCACACCGCGTTCGACCGGTCCAGTTCCCGCTTCAGCCACGCGAGCTGCCCGGCGCCGAGGATGCCCTCGCCCTCGTCCGCCTGCCGGTTCGGCGAGTTGGGGTCGCGGTAGGTACGCATGTCGAGCACGAACACGTCCAGCAGCGGACCGTGGTGGACCACCCGGTGGATGCGGCCCTCGCCGCCCTGCCCGGTGGCGGAAAGCGTGCTGACGGGGAAGTACTCGGCGAACGCCCGCATCGAACGCCGCGCGAGGACGTCCACGTCCTTCTCGGTGTACCGGGCGTCGTCGAGGACCTGTCCCGGGTACCAGTTGTTCCGTACCTCGTGGTCGTCCCACTGCACGATCGTCGGCACCTGGGCGTTGAACCGGCGGACGTTCTCGTCGAGCAGGTTGTACCGGAAGTTGCCCCGGTACTCGTCGAGCGTCTCGGCGACCTTCGACTTCTCCTCCGTGACCACGTTGCGCCACACCCGCCCGTCCGGCAGCGTCACGCTCGGCACGAGCGGGCCGTCCGCGTACACGGTGTCCCCGCTGCACAGGAAGAAGTCCGGGTCCAGGCGGCGCATCTCCTCGTACGCCCGGTAGCCGCCGATGTCGGGGTTGATGCCCCACCCCTGCCCGGCGATGTCGCCCGACCACAGGAACCGCACGCCGCGCCGTCGGTTCGCCGGCGCGGTACGGAACGTCCCGTACACCGCCTCGCCGGTACGCCGGTGGTCGTCCGGGTCGGCGAGCATGACCCGGTAGTGCACCTGCTCGCCGGCGGGCAGGCCGCGCAACGCCGTCGTCCCCGTGAAGTCCGTCCCGGGGCCGAGCAGCGGTCCGTGCCACCTGCGGGCACGCCGGAACGACCCGGTCGCGGACGTCTCCACGATCATCCGCGCGGGCCGGTCGGAACGCACCCACACCAGCCCGGAGGTGGCCGTGACGTCACCGGTCTGCACACCCCAGGCCGCGCGCGGCCGTCCGGACAGCGCCAGCGCCGGAGCCGCGCCCACGGCGGGCAGCGCCAGCGCCGCGGAGGCGGCCACCGTGCCGCGCAGGAGGGAACGGCGGGCGGGGGGAGAACTCTTCGGGGTCTGTGACATCGCTGCGCCTCCAGGCGGTTCGGCCGGTGTGCCGAGCCATGCCTAGCGGCAGGCCGAGTCCGTTGTGCGAACGACGGGTGAACGGCGTGCCGCGTCCCTTCGGGGGGCGTGGCCGTCACACCGGGGCAGGAACAACGGCATGGAGCCTCGAAAGCAGATGTCGGTGGGTGCGGGCGCGTCCCGGGTCGCCCTCGGAACGCTCGTCATCCTCTTGGTGCTCACGCCCGGAGGTGACATCCGTCTGTGGTGGGTCTACGTCCTGATCGCCGCGGGCGCGGGGGTTCTCGCGTACGCCGGACTGCGTATGGCGCTCCGCCGCCGGCAGCCCTGACGCGAAGCGTCGCCGCGTCCGCCCGGTCAGGCCGCCGCGCCGCGCGCCGGGACAGCACAGCTAGGGCCTCTCGTTCGGATCATGCCGGGCTCGCGGGCCCTGGCACGCACCCCCCGTAGCCCTCGATCGCACGCACCAGACCCCGCTCCCTGATCCGGCCTGATCCAAACGAAAGACGCTAGCCGTCGGCGCGTGCCGCGGCGGGCTCGGGCTCGAAGTCCCACGAACCGCGCTTGAACAGGGGCCGGAAGTCGGGGTGGTCCTCCCAGTGGCGGGCGAGGCCCACCAGCTGGTCCCAGTTGTGCGCCAGCGTCTGGTCGATGACGCGCCGCAACTCCGCGTCAGCCGTGGCGCGTTGCTCGCAGAGCCCCTTCACGGCCGCCGCACTCGCGACCGCACCGCGCAGCGCACGCAGGGCACGCGAGGTGTCGTCCGTTCCGAACCCGTGGTCACTGCCGTTCTCCGGATCGAAGAGGGGGCGGAGCCGGTCCTCGAGGAACGAGGTGATCTCCGAGAAGTGCTGCTGATCCATCACGGCTCCGTTTCCGTCCCACCGCCGTCGGGCGAGCGGGGTCGTTCACTCGTCGCCCGCGCAAGCCGCCTCTGTCTCGCTGCCGCCGCGGGGCAAGGTCATTCTCCATGCCGCGGGGAGCGCCTGGCCCACCGCCGGCCGCCGCACCGGTCGCCGAGGGGGCCCGCCGCACGGCGCGGGACCGGGTACGGCGTGCCCGGGGCCGGTGCCGTCAGGCGGACTCAGGCGCTGCCGTCGAGCAGCACCCGCGCCACCATCGCAGGGTCGTCGCTCATCGGGACGTGCCCGCAGCCGGGCAGCCTGACGAGGCGCGCGCGGGGGATCACGTACTTGGCGCGCACGCCTTGGCGGCGCAGCAGCAGCCGGTCCTTGGTGCCCCAGCCTATGGTGACGGGAACGTCGCGGATGTCGTCGCGGAACAGCACACCGCCGCCGGCCGCGAGCGTCTCGTGGAAGCCGGTGGCCCCGCGCAGGGCGCGCGTCTCCGCGACCGCGGCCTCGGGCGAACGGCGGCCCGGCCGCGCGTAGATGGTGCTCACCAGCGCCGTACGCCCCACCGTCGAGCGGGACAGCCGCTCGATCACCGGCAGCGGCAGGGACCGTGCACCCACCCGCATGGCCCGCAGAGTGGTGAAGGCGTAACGCCGCTCCGCCTCCGACCAGAAACCGGCCGGGGAGAGCGCGGTCACCGAGCGGACCAGCTTCTCGCGGCCCAACTCGAGGGCGAGCAGCCCTCCGAGGGAATTGCCGGCGACGTGGGGCCGCTCGACACCGAGAGCCCGGCAGAACGCGCCGAGCACCGTCGAGACCGTCGCCAGGTCGTAGGGGACGCCGTCCGGCAGCGCGGGCGAGGCGCCGAAGCCCGGCAGGTCGACCGCGATCACGTCGCGGTCGGCCGCGAGTATCCCCATCACGGGCTCCCAGGCCTGCCAGTGGTGACCGATGCCGTGGAGCAGCAGCAGCGGCTCGCCGTTGCCCCTGCGCTCGTAGGTGACGGACAGCGTGCGGCTGCCCCGGGCGGTCTCGACGGAGAACGAGATCTCTGCGGCCATGACTGCACGCTCCCTGCGTTGGGATAGACAGACTGTCAGTAACAATTACCGTCCGGTAGCTTGGAGTTCAAGGGGCGGTCGCCGGGTGAGCCGTCCCGGCCGTGGCCGCGCCGCGCCGCTCCCTCGCCCGCCGCGCGCCGATGTAGCGCGCGCCGCACCGGAACCTGCTGGACAGCCGGCCCGGCGTCGGATGGGATTGACAGGTGGCAACAGACACCGTGACCGATCTCTTCGAAGAACACCGGCCCGTGCTGACCGGCGTGGCCTACCGCATGCTCGGCCGGATCGCCGACGCGGAGGACGTGGTGCAGGAGGCCTGGCTGCGCTGGTCGGCCGACCGGCGCGACGACGTGAAGGAGCCCCGCGGCTACCTCGTACGGATCACCACCCGCCTCGCGATCGACCGGCTGCGGCACGTCAAGTCCCGCCGTGAGTCGTACGTCGGGCCGTGGCTGCCCGAGCCCATCGTCACCGACTTCGGCCCCTCGGTCCCCGACACGGCGGAACGGGCGGTGCTCGCCGAATCCGTGTCGCTCGCCGTGCTCGTGGTCCTCGAGTCCCTCTCGCCCCTGGAGCGCGCGGTGTTCGTGCTCCGCGAGGCGTTCGGCTTCCCCTACGCCGAGATCGCCACCACGCTCGAGAAGTCGGAGGCGGCCGTCCGTCAACTCGCCGGGCGCGCGCGCAAGCACGTGGAGGAGCGCAAGCACCGGTACGACGTGGATCCGGCCGAATGCCGTGATCTCACGGAGCGGTTCCTGTCCGCCGCCACGGGCGGTGATCTGGAAGGGCTGCTCTCCATCCTCGCCCCGGACGTACGGCTGGTCGGCGACAGCGGCGGCAAGACCAAGGCGCCTCTTCGCGTCATGCAGAGCGCGGACAAGGTCGGACGCTTCCTCGTCGCGATCTCGCAGCAGCCGGTTCCGGACGCCGAGGTCCGCTTCGTCGAGGCCAACGGCGCACCCGCGATCCTCGTCCTGTCGGGGGGCAAGCCGGACAGTGTCCTGCAGATGGAGGTACTGGACGGACGCATCCAATGCGTCTACATCGTCCGGAACCCTGACAAACTCGTCGCCTTCGCAGGGCCCGACAGGGACTGAGGAGCCTTCTTCGCACGTCGGACCCCGTGGCCGTTATCCGGTCGCGGGGTCTTGTGCTGCCCGGCGGCACTCAGTACGAAGGGCGCGTGAACGCTGTGCGAATCCGGCCCGCTGCGCAGCGTGACTGCGCAGGATTGGTCTTGACCAAGTCGGAGGCCCGTCCTATGGTCGCAGGGATAGTGCAGGAACCTTTAATAAACAAGGGCGCGGAAAAGCCGCCGCTGACACGGCGATTGCGGAGGATCAGGGTGGGGACCACGCAGCTGGAACCGGTGCAGGAGCCCAAGTACTGGCACCTGAAGACCGTGCTTGCCGAAGCACTCGACACCGACTTCACCGTCGGCGAGATCCTGCCGAACGAACGCGACCTCGCCGCCCGCTTCGGCGTCGCCCGCGCCACCCTCAGGCAGGCGCTCGAGCAGCTCGAGCTCGAAGGCCGCCTCCAGCGCCGCCGCGGCGTCGGCACGACCGTCGCCCCGCCGCGCGTGGGCGTCGACGTGACCACCTCGCGCCAGGACTGGCCCGGCACCGGAGACGACGCCTGGCAGGCGGCCGAGTGCACCGTGGCCGTGCCGTCGGCGGTCGTCGCCCGGCTGCTCGACACCGAGGCGGACGAAGAAGTGCACACCGTGCGCAGGCTGAGGGTGAACCACGGCCAGCCCGTCGCCGCCGAACTGCTCTACGTGCCGTCCTCGTCGGTGCCCGACCTCCCTGCCATCGAGGCGCCCTCCGGCCCGGCCCTCGCCCGCAGCGTCCTGCGCGAACTGCAGCGCCTCGACCTCGAGGGCCAGGACCGCGCCGTCGAGCTCGGCTCCGCGGGTGCCGTCGACGCCAGGGAACTGGACCGGCTGCCCGGCGCGCCCGTCCTCGTCGTCACCACTCGGTACTTCTCCGAGGGGCGCACCGCCGCGGTGTCCGTCGCGACGTACCGCGCCGACACCTGCCGCCTCACCTTCGGCGACACCGGGGACGTCCAGATAAGCCACGACGGTCAGCAGCGCCGCGCCTCCTGACCCACCGGGTTCCCTCCACCCCGGCCCGCCGCAACACTCGGCGGCGGGCGTGGGCGGGCAGCATCCCGCGCGTCACGCACAGGTGCCCCGGGTCCACCGCCGGGGGGCCGCCTCACTCAGCGGCGGGCCGTCACCGTGCCCTCGACGGCGAAGAGCTGCTCCTCCACGTGGTCCAGCGCCAGCCGCAGCGCGCCTGTCGCCACCGCCGCCTCGCCCAGCATGGACAGCGCCACCCGCGGCGGCCGGAGGCAGTACCGCGCCAGCTCGTCGCGCAGCGGAGGCAGCACCCCGTCCAGGCCGGCGGCCCAGCCACCGATCACGACCAGTTCCGGGTCGAGAGCCAGCACCAGTGCCGCCACATCGTGCACCAGGCGCTTGTTGAACCGCTCGACGGCCGCCAGGGCGCCCTCGTCGCCGCTCTTGGCCAGGGCGAAGACGTCCGCCACGGCCTGCTCGTCCAGCGGGTGCAGCGGCTCCCCGGTCGTCGACAGCAGCTTCTCGGGCGTCTCGTCGCGGCCCAGCAGGTGCAGCGCGCCGATCTCGCCCGCCGCCCCGCCGTACCCGCGGTGCAGCCGCCCGCCGATGAGCGATCCCGCGCCGGGGCTGAGACCGGCGAGCACGAAGACGATGTCGTCGGAGTCGGTCGCCGCGCCTTTCCAGTGTTCGGCCACCGCGGCGGCGTTGGCGTCGTTCTCCACCAGCACCGGGCACCGGAACGACCTGCGCAGCCGTTCGCCCAGCGGAAGGCCCGTCCAGCCGGGCAGCGCCGTGGAGAGACGTACGGTCCCGTCCGCCTCCACGATCCCCGGTGAGCCGACGCCCACCGCACGCAGACCGCTCCGTGCCACACCGGTCCGCCGCAGCAGGTCGGCGACGACCGCCCGCACCCGCTCCAGCCTGTCGTCGGCGCCGGCCCGCTCGGAGACGTCACGCGAACCGGCCCCGATGATGCGCCCGTCGAGCCCCGACAGCAGCGCGGCCACCCGGTGCGCCCCGATCTCGATGCCCAGCAGATGCCCGGCCTCCGCCCGGAACCTGAACCGCCGCGCGGGCCGCCCCTGCTTGCGCGCCTCACCCTCCTCGGGAACGAACTCGACGACCAGCCCCGTCTCGATCAGCCCTTCCACCACACCCTCGACCGTCGGCCGCGACAGTCCGGTGATCCTGGTCAGGTCGGTGAGTGTGGGGGCGTCGGCGCCCCGCAGGGAATGAAGTACCACCGCGGAGTTGATGCGCCGCAGCAACGACGGGTCCCCGCCGGTCAGCCGCCCCACGTGTGTCCTCCCAGTTCGTGCCCCGTGTTGGCCGGATCGTACTCGCTGCCGGCGGGCGTCGCGCCACGGGCCGAGCACCCGGGGCCGCGCGGCGGCTGACGGTGTGCCAACTGTCGGTGCCTACCGGTTCAATGGACTCATGACCACGGCACAGCACCTCGCTGCGATCGACCTGCTGCGCGGCCGGGCGTTCCCGGCACAGCGCGGCAGGTCGGAGTTCGGCGACAGCGGGCCCGGCTACCACCTGGCGGAGCTGCGCACGCCGGCGGACGGGCTGGACGCGGCCGAGCGTACGGAGGGCGGGTCGCGCGAGCCGTACGAGGCGGAGTGCGAGGCGCTGGTGGGCGCGTTGAGCAGCCGTTGGGGGGAGGGCCAGTGGTTCGCTCTGTGGTCGGTGTTCATCGGGACGATCTGCGGAGAGGCGATCCCTCAGCCGTGGGGTGAGCTGAGCCACCGCGTCGAGGACCTGCACCTCTGGCGGGTCGAGGGCCACTGGATAGCCGTGGGCGTCTCACGCTCCGAGGGCGAGGACGAGCACCGGCTGATCGCCGTCGTCACCGACGTCGACCCGCCCTAGGGGCGGCCTTCACGGGCCATGCCCGCATCGGGAGCGGGGCGAGGACGGCGGCGGTTCAGCGGCCGACGGCGCAGGCGTCCCCGTTCAGCGTGAACCGAGGTGGCGGCGACGCGTCACCGGTGTGGCTTGCGAGGTAGCCCAGGGTGATGCTCGCACCCGGGGCGATGGCGGCGTTGTGTGAGGCGTCGGTCGCCGTGACCGTGTTGCTTCCCTGGGTCAGATGAACAGCCTGCCCGTGCCGTCGTCGGGGGCGGCGAGGGCGGTGGGCCGTCGCGGCCCGGAGGCCACCTGGGTGGTGGTCGTGCTGAGCGCCGGCAGGGGGACGAGCGCGGTGTCCGTCGGCCCGGCCGTCCTGGGTGTGGCGGTGTCCGCCGGCGTGGAGGGAAGCGCCGCGAAGGACGGGGGCGTGGCGGCGGGCAACAGCGTGAGGGCGGTCGGCAGGAGGGCGAGCAGAAGGGACCCTGCCCAGCGGCGTCTTGGCATGTCGGCTCCAGTGGCGAGCGTGCTTGTTCCGGTCGGTGGGCAGGTCGCCGTGCGGCATTGCGAGAGCGCTCCCATACGTGACAAGCTGCGCCTCGTCAAGCGGAGCGGCAACGTCTGAAGGCGCCACTCTCGCGCCGCGTGGCGCGAAAGTGGCGCTGGCCGGGCGGTGTTGTGCCCGGGCACGCCGCAGGCCGGGCGGTGCCGGTCCCGGCCGCAGGGCCGGGTCGTGGCTTTCAGGGCGAGGACGGCCCCCGGGGCCGGCCGGCGGCCTTCCTGAGCTCGGCGAACTCCTCGGCCATCGTCTGCGCCGTCCAATGGGCGTTGAGCCCGCTGGGGTTGGGAAGCACCCACACCCGCGCGCCGCCGATCGTCCGTTCCTGCGGACCGATCCGGGCGGTCCGCTCCCCGAACGCCGTGCGGTACGCGGTCACGCCCACCACGGCCAGCCACCGCGGCTCCAGCCGCTCCACCTTCGCGGCCAGCAGCCGGCCGCCCTCGCGGAACTCCTCGTCGCTCACCTCGTCGGCCCGTGCGGTCGTGCGTGCCACGACGTTGGTGATGCCGAGCCCGTAGTCGAGGAGTTCACGCTGCTCCGACGGCAGCAGCCGTCGGGGCGTGAACCCGGACAGGTGCAGCACCGGCCAGAACCGGTTGCCGGGGCGGGCGAAGTGGTGTCCGGTGGCGCCGGACATCAGGCCCGGGTTGATGCCGCAGAAGAGCACGGAAAGGCCGTCCGCGACCACGTCTTCGACGACACGGTCGCGGGCGGCCTCCAGCTCTGCCGGGGTGGGGCGGGTCAGAGGATCGCGCCCGGGGTGTAGGCGGCGGCCTCCGGGTGCTGCTTGGCGATCTCCTCGATCCGGGAGACCACGGCGGTCACCTGGTCGCCTGCGGCACCGGTGAACGACAGCTTGTCCGCCATCAGTTCGTCCAGCTGCGCGCGGTCCAGCGGGATCCGCTCGTCGGCCGCGAGCTTGTCCAGCAGCTCGTTGCGCTCCGCGCCCTGCTCCCGCATGGCGAGCGCGGAGGCGACCGCGTTCTCCTTGATCGCCTCGTGCGCCACCTCGCGGCCGACACCGGCACGGACCGCGCCCATGAGGACCTTCGTGGTGGCGAGGAAGGGAAGGTAGCGGTCCAGCTCACGGGCGACGACCGCCGGGAACGCGCCGAACTCGTCGAGCACCGTCAGGAACGTCTCCAGCAGCCCGTCGAGGGCGAAGAACGCGTCGGGCAGCGCCACCCTGCGGACCACGGAGCAGGACACGTCGCCCTCGTTCCACTGGTCGCCGGCGAGCTCGCCGGTCATCGAGGCGTAACCCCGCAGGATGACCATCAGGCCGTTGACACGCTCGCAGGAGCGGGTGTTCATCTTGTGCGGCATCGCGGACGAGCCGACCTGGCCCGGCTTGAAACCTTCGGTGACCAGCTCGTGGCCGGCCATCAGGCGGATGGTCTTGGCCACCGACGAAGGCGCCGCCGCCAGCTGCACCAGGGCGGACACGACGTCATAGTCCAGCGAACGGGGGTAGACCTGGCCCACCGAGGTGAACGCGTGGCCGAAGCCCAGGTGGGCGGCGATGCGCTGCTCCAGCTCGGCCAGCTTCGCCGCGTCTCCGCCCAGCAGGTCGAGCATGTCCTGCGCGGTGCCGACGGGGCCCTTGATGCCGCGCAGCGGGTAGCGGCCCAGCAGGTCCTCGAGACGCCCGTAGGCGACGAGCAGCTCGTCGGCGGCCGTCGCGAACCGCTTGCCGAGCGTGGTGGCCTGGGCGGCGACATTGTGGGAGCGGCCAGCCATGACCAGCTCCGCGTACTCACCGGAGAGCTTGCCCAGCCGCGCGAGCACCGCGACCGTACGGTCACGCATCAGCTCCAGCGAGAGCCGGACCTGCAGCTGCTCGACGTTCTCCGTGAGGTCACGGGAGGTCATGCCCTTGTGGACGTGCTCGTGGCCGGCGAGGGCGTTGAACTCCTCGATCCGGGCCTTCACGTCGTGGCGGGTCACCTTCTCGCGCTCGGCGATCGACGCCAGGTCGACCTGGTCGAGCACCCGCTCGTAGTCGGCCAGCGCGGCGTCCGGTACCTCGATCCCGAGGTCCTTCTGTGCGCGCAGCACGGCCAGCCAGAGCTGACGCTCCAGCTTCACCTTCTGCTCGGGGGACCAGAGCACGGCGAGCTGCGCGGAGGCGTAGCGGCCGGCAAGAACATTGGGGATGCGAGGCTTCGCAGACACAGCAGTCACGTGTGCAGATTCTACTGTGGGTTTGCGCAGCTCAGCGCCCCGCCCGTGCTTGTAGCTTGCTACGAGGGCGTCACGCGCCGGCCGACGGCGGCCGGTAGGGCTCGTAAGGCAGCAGGTCGGGCCGCTTCGCGGGCCTGCCGTCGCCGGAGGACCGCCCGGTCAGCCGCCGTCCGATCCACGGCCCCAGGTGCCGGCGGGCGAACTGCGCGTCGGCGACCCGCCGCGCCGCCCAGCTCGACCGGAGCGCCGGCGGCAGCGGTGCCTGCCAGTCGTCCTCGGCCTCCAGGCCGAGCGTCTGCCAGACGGCTTCCGCGACCCGGCGGTGCCCCTCGGCCGTCAGATGCAGCCGGTCCACGTCCCACATCCGCTGATCGCCGAGGGCGGCGGAACCGTAGAGGTCGACGACGAGCGCGCCGTGCCGTGCCGCGAGCGCGTCGACATGGGCGAACAGCTCCTCCATCCGCGGGCGGAACCGCTCCATCACCGGGCCCTGGCGGCCGGGGCTGCGCATCAGCACCAGCTGCCTGCACGACGGCGCGAGCTTCTCCACGGCCTCCTCCAGGAGATCGCGCACCCGCACCATGTCGCACTTGGGCCGCAGGGTGTCGTTGAGCCCGCCGACGAGGGTGATCACATCGGCGCTCATCGAGGCGGCGACGTCGACCTGCTCGGCGACGATCTGTCCCATCAGCTTGCCGCGCACCGCGAGGTTCGCGTAGCGGAAGCCGGGGGTACGGGCCGCAAGCCGGCCCGCGAGGACGTCCGCCCAGCCGCGGTAGGAGCCGTCGGGGAGCAGATCCGACATGCCCTCGGTGAACGAGTCACCGACCGCGACAAAGCTGGTGTAGTTGGCACTTATCTCCATGGCGCAGCGATCCTACCGTGCGGTAGGGTCCGTCGGTTCCGTACCGGAGGGGAGCTTTCGTGAGTGAAGCGCTGCTGAACGCGCTGGCCGAAGCGCTGGCCGAAGTGGTGACCCTGATCGACACCTGCGACGACGACGTGCTCGACCCGGACACCGCGGTGAAGTGGCTCGAATCCACCGCGTTCCTGCTGGACAGGCTTCCTCCCGGGGACCGCCGTGAGCTCGCGGAACGCGTCCGCGCGGCGGCCGGCCGCCACCCGGAGGGCGGCTGGCGCGACAGCCTGCTCCGGGTGCCCGACAGCTTCGGCCTCGACGACGACCAGCACGAGCGGTACTGCGAGTCCATCGCGCACGTCGTGGCCGAGTTCACAGCGGTGGTACGGGACGCGGAGCCGGCGACGCCCGTCCCCACCTGCCCCGGCTGGACCCTGGCCGATCTGGTCACGCACCACGGCACGACGCACCGCTGGGCGGAGCACGTCGTTGGGACCCGGGCCACCGAGCGCGTCCAGGCGCGTGAGGTGCCCCTCGACCTGCCGGACGAGCCGTCGGCGTATCCGCAGTGGATGGCCCGCGGCGCCGAGACGTCCCTGCGCACCCTGCGCACGGTGGACCCTGACCTGCCGATGTGGTCCTACGGCGCGGACCAGCGGGTCGCCTTCTACCCACGGCGGCTGCTCTTCGAGGCGGTGATCCACTGCGCCGACGCGCAACTGGCCCTCGGACAGGAACCCCGTGTCGAGCCGGGCACTGCGGCGGACGGCATCGCGGAGTTCCTCGAGAACCTGCCCTGCTGCACGTGGATCACGGAGCGGCTGTCGCCGCTGTCCGGCGGCTCGGTCCTGCTGATCGCCCGGGACACCGGCGCGGCCTGGACGATCACGTTCGGCGCTGCGGGCTTCTCGTGGACCGCGACCTCTGAGGCGGCCGACGTCACGGTGACCGCCGACGTGGCGGACCTCCTGCTCCTCCTCTACGGCCGCCGCCGGCCGGACGAGGACCGTTTCACGGTCCGGGGCGAGGGCGCGGTGCTGGACGAGTGGCTGGGCTCCACGTCGATGTAGCCGCTGCGCGGGCCTGCCCCCACCCCGCCCCTTCCCGAAACCGGGCTCCGCCCGGGCCCCGTGCCGCCCTGCGGGCGGCGTACCGCGCTTCGCGCGGTGCCCTCGATCTCCCCTACGGCCTGGCGGCCGTGGGAGGTACCCCCAGGCGGGCCGGCTTTCGCTCCGCGAAAGCCGGCCCGGGCGGAGGCCACTTCAGCCTCACCGGCGTTTGAGGCGCGGGGGTCCGGTGGGGTCCCCCCACGCCGCCACGCGTAGGGGGAGGAGCCCCCGGTTCGGGAAAAGACGGGTAAGGGAACGGCCCGCCGCAGGCGCCATCCGCGCGGCCGCTCCCGCCCGTCACACCGGCTTGCCCACCAGCTCCCGCAGGATGTCCTCCATCGTGACCAGGCCCTCCGGCCGGCCGTTCTCGTCGAGGACGGCCGCCAGGTGGGTGCGGCTGCGGCGCATCGCCGTGAGGACGTCGTCGAGCGGGGTCGTCGCCCGGACCCGGGCGATCGGCCGCATCGCCGACACGGGGAACGCCACGTTCCGAGGTGCCGCGTCCAAGGCGTCCTTCACGTGGAGGTAGCCAAGGATGCGCCGTCCCGCGTCCACGACCGGGAAGCGGGAGAAGCCCGACTCGGCGGAGAGCCGCTCCAGCTGCTCAGGCGTCGTACCGGCCTGCGCGTACACCACGCGCTCGATGGGCATCACCACGTCGCGCACCGGCCGGCGGCCGAGTTCGAGCGCGTCGCGCAGACGCTCCGCGGAGCGGTCGTCGAGCAGACCGGCCTCGCCCGCGTCCTGCACCAGGTTCGCCAGCTCGTCGTCGGAGAACGTGGCGGTCACCTCGTTCTTCGTCTTCACCCGCAGCAGCTTGAGCAGACCGTTCGCGAAGGCGTTGACCATGACGATGACCGGATGCAGGCCGCGCGCGAGCGCCACCAGCGGCGGGCCCAGCCACAGCGCGCTGCGCACCGGCTCCGCCAGCGCGATGTTCTTCGGCACCATCTCGCCCAGCAGCATGTGGAGGTACGTCGCGAGCGACAGGGCGATGACGAACGAGATCGGGTGGACCGCGCCGTGCGGCACGCCCACCGCGTCGAAAATCGGCTCGAGCAGGTGCGCGATGGCCGGCTCGGCGACGATGCCGAGGACCAGCGTGCACAGCGTGATGCCCAACTGGGCGGCGGCCATCAGGTCCGAGACGTGCTGGAGACCCCACAGGACGCTGCGGGCCCGGCGGTTGCCCGCCTGCGCCTCCGGTTCGATCTGACTGCGGCGGACGGAGATCAGCGCGAACTCCGCGCCGACGAAGAAGGCGTTGACGACCAGGGTCAGGAAGCCGATGAAGAGCTGGATCGCGATCATCGTCCCGCCTCCTGGATCTCGCCGGCCACATCCGCGGCCGTCGGCGGCGCGTGCATCAGCACGCGTGCCGCGCGTCGTCCGGAAGCGTCGACGACATCGAGCCGCCATCCGTCCATGTCGATGCGGTCGCCTTCGGCCGGGATGCGTCCCAGCTCGGTGGCGACGACTCCGGCGAGCGTCTCGTACGGACCGTCGGGCACCCGGAGGCCGATGGCCGCCAGCTGGTCGGTGCGCGCGGCCCCGTCGGCGGACCAGAGGAGCCGTCCGTCGGCGTCCTCGCCCGCGGGCGCCAGGTCGGGCGTCTCGTGCGGGTCGTGCTCGTCGCGGACCTCGCCGACGACCTCCTCCACGATGTCCTCCATCGTCACGACACCGGCCGTGCCGCCGTACTCGTCGATGACGACGGCCATGGTGGACCTGCCCTGGAGCCGGTCGAGCAGCCGGTCGACCGTCAGTGACTCGGGCACGAGGACCGGTTCGCGCAGCAGGTCGGAGATGCGCAGCCGCCGGCGTTGTTCCGCGGGCACGGCCAGGACGTCCTTGATGTGGGCGATGCCGACGACGGTGTCGAGGTTGCCCCGGTAGACGGGGAAGCGGGACAGACCGGTGGCCCGGGTCGCGTTGGCGACGTCCTCGGCCGTGGCCTGCACCTCGAGGGCCGTGACCTGCACCCGGGGGGTCATCACGTTCTCCGCGGTGAGTTCGCCGAGGCCGAGGGTGCGGACGAACAGCTCCGCGGTGTCCGCCTCGAGCGCGCCCTCCTTGGCCGAGTGGCGGGCCAGCGCGATGAGCTCCTTGGGGCTGCGGGCGGAGGCGAGTTCCTCCGTCGGCTCCATGCCCAGTCGCATCACCATGCGGTTGGCGGTGTTGTTGAGATGGGAGATGAATGGCCGGAACGCGGCGGTGAAGATCCGCTGCGGCGTGGCGACCACCTTGGCGACGGCGAGGGGGGAGGAGATGGCCCAGTTCTTCGGGACGAGCTCGCCGACGACCATCAGGACGACGGTCGACAGGGCCGTGCCGATGACCAGCGCGGCGGACGACGCCACGGAAGGGGAGAGGCCGAGGTCCTCGATCGGTCCGCGGATGATGGCGGCGATGGACGGCTCGGCGAGCATGCCGACGACCAGGTTGGTGACGGTGATGCCGAGCTGCGCGCCGGAGAGCTGGAACGTGAGGCTGCGGACGGCCTTGAGCGCGCCGGCCGCGCCTCGTTCACCGCGCTCCGCCGCTCGTTCGAGATCGCTGCGCTCGACCGTCGTGAGGGAGAACTCGGCCGCGACGAAGGCTCCGCACGCGACGGAGAGCAGTACCGCCACGGCGAGCAGAAGCACTTCGGTCATCGGTTCACCTCCATCCCATGATCCGGCAGGGGGAGAAGGTTTGCGCGATGTCGGCTACTAGGAGGCTCGCCCATGGACGGACGCTCACACCTTTCGTACGGGAGTGGACAGTGCTCCCATGGTAAAGGACGGGCAAAGGGGCCGAGTGGGCGGTGGAGGTCAGGTGAAACGCTTGACCCAGCGGCGCCAGTGATCCTCGCGTACGTAGCCGGCGGACGTCCACGCCAGGTGCGCCTGCTCGTTCGCCTCGAGGACCATCGCGTCCCCGCGGCGGCCGCCCACCGCGGCGAACCGCTTCTCCGCCGCGTCGAGCAGGGCCGTCGAGATGCCGCGCCGGCGGTGGGAGGGCAGCACGGCCAGCCGGTACAGGGAGCAGCGCCAGCCGTCGTAGCCGGCGATCACGGAGCCCACGAGCACGCCGTCCGCCTCGGCGAGGAGGAGCGCCTCGGGGTCCCTGGAGATGAGTCGCGTGACGCCGTCCACGTCGTCCGTGATGCTGGTGCCCTCGGCGGCTTCCTTCCAGAAGGCCAGCACGGCCTCGGCCTCTTCGGGGGCGGCGTTGCGTATGCGCAGGTCGGTCATGGCGGCGAGCCAAGCACGCCCGCGACCCGCCCCGCCACCGCCTTTCCGCACTGTGGGACGGCGACGGGCGTAGGCCGCCCGGTCATGGCGCCGCCTGTCCGCGACCGGCCGGGGGCTGCTGGGCCTGACGGTGCCGGTGGTTCTCCACGGCCCGGCATTCCCGCCGATGCGGCAGGGCGGCCCTTGCCACTGCTAGCAGCTTCGCGCTAGCTTCTAGGTGTGGCGAAGACACAGTTGAACGTACGCGTGGACGAGTCCACCGCGGAGACCGCCCGGCAGCGGGCGATGCAACGCGGCGTGAGCGTGAACCGCTACATCGAGGAGCTGGTCAAACAGGACGCCGGCGAAGCGGGACGCACCTTCGTCGACGCGGCGGCCGACTTCATGAAGCAGTACGAGTCGGTCTTCGCCGAGGAGTTCGGCGACAAGCGTTGAGCCTGCGGATCGACCTCGCCTGGCTGCTCATGGTCGCCGAGCACAAGATGCCCGGTGACCCCCAGGTCACCGACTGGGGCGCGCTCGTCGCCGCCGTCGCCCGTCACGAGGCGGAGATATTCGGCGTCCCCGTCTACAGCGACCCGGCCTCCAGGGCCGCCGCGCTGCTGCAACTGCTGCTGCACGTTCCGGCGCTGGAGCGTTCCAACGCCATGTTCGCCTCGGCCGTCGCCTACGGCTACCTCGTCGCCTGCGGACTGAAGGTCGTCACCTCGCCCGAACAGGTACGCGACCTGGCCCGTCTGGTGAAGGACGGCAGCGCCGACATCGCACGCATCGCGGAGGAACTGCGCAGCTGGAGCGAGTGACCCTCCGATCCCCGACAGGCGTTGATCCGTTCCGTCGGCCCGGCTCGCGGGCGGCCTCGTCGACGGCGGCGGGCATGCTCTCGAACTGTCCCGTCAGCATCCTGTCGATCACGGGACCGGTCAGTTGCCCCATCGGGCCACCCCGCGGCACGAGCCTTGAAGAACGTGTCCTCAGCCGTCCGTGACCGGCCGGCGGGCGACGCCCAGCACGCACGGCGACGTCGGCAGCTGCGGTCCGTGGTCCGGCACCCGGAACCGCCGGTAGGGGCCGAGCTCGAAGCCCGCCTCCTCGATCGCGGCGATCGTGTCCCGCGCCGTGTGGCACCCGCCGAACAGCAGTGGCCACACCGTGCGGTCCAGGACCCGCTGGGTGGTCGCCAGACCGCGGCCCTCCGCCCGCCCGTGCTCGAAGAACCGCAGCTCGGCGCCGGGCCGCAGGACCCGCTTGATCTCCGCCAGCGCCCTCGGCAGGTCCCGTACGGTGCACAGCACCAGCGACGCGACCGCCGCGTCGAAGCCCTCGCTCTTGACCGGCAGGGCCTCGGCCGCGCCGGGTGCCACGTCCACCGGGACCTCGGCGCGCAGGGCGGCCTCCGTGGCCAGCTTCCGCAGCGAGCGCTCCGGTTCGATGGCCACCACTTCGGAGACGGTGGAGGGATAGTGCGAGAAGTTGAGACCGTTGCCCGCGCCGATCTCGATCACCCGGCCGGACAGTCCTCGCAGCAGCTCCGCCCGGTGGGCGGCGATGCCGGCCTTCAGGTCGGCCGTCACGCTCATCTTCGCGTAGAAGCGGGCGAAGAGCGGATGGTGGACGGCGTCCCGCGGGACGTTCGTACCGCGCTGAAGCGGGACCATAGGGGCCTCCTTCGGAGACGGGCCGGTCTCCGTCATTCTCCCCCGCTGCGCGCCGCTCAGCCGTCCGTGCCCGCCACGAAGCAGAATTCGTTCCCCTCCGGGTCGCGCATGACGAGGAAACGGCCGTGGTCGTCGGTCACGATCGCCCCGACCCGCTCCGCCCCCAGCCCGGCCGCCTCGTCCGCGGCAGCGTCGATGTCACCGGCGTCCAGGTCCAGGTGAAGGCGGTTCTTGACGGTCTTGCCCTCCGGCACCCGCTGGAAGGCGACACGCGCGAACTCCGGCGGATCGATGTACGACCAGTCGTCGGAGCGGTCCACCGGGTCGCCGCCGAGGAGCCCGGCCCAGAAGCGCACCAGCCGGGCGGGGTCGTGGCAGTCGAAGACGATCTCGTCGATCTTTGCGCGCATGCGCGTCACCCTACGGCGGCGGTGAACGCCCCCGCATCCCACCGGCCGCCGAGGCGTGGCGTCAGCCAGGTCGCCGCCCGCGCCCTGAAATCGGCGGGTGCGAGCGCGCCGGCGCCCTCCGGTACGGCCCCGAGCAGCGGTGCGCCCGCGGCCTCCGGAAGGTCCGCCAGATTGCAGCGCGCCGCCAGATCGGGCGTCTGCGGCCAGCTCCCGACCACCACGCCCAACTGCTCCAGCCCGCGTGCGCGCAGAGCCTCCGCCGTGAGCGCCGTCATGTTGAGCGTGCCCAGGCCGGCCGGGGCGACCACGAGCACGGGCGCGGCGAGCTCGGCGGCCGCGTCCGCCAGCGTGGCGCCGTCGTCGTCGAGCCGTACGAGCAGGCCGCCCGCGCCCTCCACCAGCACCAGGTCGTGCTCGGCCGCCAGCTTCTCGGCGGCCTCCGCCACGTCCTTGGGCCGCACGGGTGCGAGCCCTGCCCGCCGGGCGGCGGTGGCCGGTGCCAACGGCTCCGGGAACCGGGCCAGTTCGGCACAGGTCACCTCACCGGCGAGCCGCCGCACCACATCGACGTCGCCGTCCTCGCCCGCCGTCAGCCCCGTCTGCGCGGGCTTCAGCACGGCCACGGACAGCCCCCGGGCCAGAGCCGCCGCGGCGACCGCCGCCGTGACGACGGTCTTGCCGATCTCGGTGCCGGTGCCGGTCACCACGATCACTGCCATGTGCTTGTGTGTCCTTCGTTCGTCCGTGTCCGCTGCGACGTCCCCGGCCGGAGCGGCTCAGCCCGCCGCTGCCGCCGCACGCACCGCGCGGCACACGCGGGCGAGGTCCTCGTCGTCCGTCACGTAGGGCGGCATCGTGTAGACGAGGTCACGGAAGGGCCGCAGCCAGACCCCTTCCCGGACGGCCGCCGCCGTGGCGGCGGCCATGTCGACGTCGTGGTCCAGCTGTACGACGCCGATACCGCCGAGCACCCGGAGGTCCTTCACCCCGGGCAGGTCCGCGGCCTCCGCGAGACCGTCGCGCAGCCCCGTCTCCAGGCGGCTGACCTCCCGCTGCCAGTCCTGCCCGAGCAGCAGGTCGATCGAGGCGCAGGCGACGGCGGAGGCCAGCGGGTTGCCCATGAACGTGGGGCCATGGGCGAGCACCGGGACCTCGCCCCGCGAGATGCCCTCGGCCACCTGCGAGGTGCACAGCGTCGCGGCCATCGTCAGATAGCCGCCGGTCAGCGCCTTGCCCAGGCACATCACGTCCGGTGCGACGCCCGCGTGCCCGGCCGCGAACAGCGTGCCCGTCCGCCCGAACCCGGTCGCGATCTCGTCGAACACGAGCAGCACGCCGTACTCGTCGCAGGCCTTTCGCAGGACGCGCAGATACTCGGGGGAGTGGAACCGCATGCCGCCCGCGCCCTGCACGACCGGCTCGACGATCACCGCCGCCAGCTCGTCCGCGTGCCGGGCGATCAGGTCCCGCAGACCCCGCGCGTACGCCTCCTCGTAGTCGGCGGGAGGCGCGTCGGCGAAGAGCTGCCGGGGCAGCACCCCCTGCCACAGCTCGTGCATCCCGCCCTCGGGATCGCACACCGACATCGGCTGCCAGGTGTCGCCGTGGTAGCCGCCGCGCCAGGTCAGCAGCCGCTGCTTGGCGGGGCGGCCCAGCGAACGCCAGTACTGGAGGCACATCTTCACCGCGACCTCCACGGACACGGAGCCCGAGTCGCAGAGGAAGACGTGCCGCAGCGGCTCCGGGGTGATCTCCACCAGCCGGGCCGCGAGCCGCACGGCGGGCTCATGGGTGAGCCCGCCGAACATCACATGGCTCATCCGGCCCAGCTGCGCGGTCGCCGCCTCGTTCAGCACCGGGTGGTTGTACCCGTGGACGGCCGACCACCACGAGGACATGCCGTCGACCAACTCGCGCTGCCCGTGCACCTCTTCGGCGAGCCGCAGCCGTACGCCGGACGCGGACTCGACGACCAGCGGGTCGCTGCGGCCCGGCATCGGGCCGTACGGGTGCCAGACGTGCGCCCGGTCCAGCGCGCGAAGCTCGTCGGGGCCGAACTCAGGCATTGGGCGCGAGGTCCGTCCCGGCTCCCCGGCGGCGCACCGCCACCAGATCCGTGCGCGCCGCGGACGCCTCACCCGCCGGGGCCGCGGTCGTCCGCGCCTCCGCCGCCTCGGAGGCGCACCCTCCCGAGTCGCCGTCGCCGCACACCGAGCCGCAGCCGCCCCCGGCCGCACGGTGCTCGGGCAGCGTCGTCGTGTCCGAGCCCTCCACCTCGAAACCGGCGTCCGCGATCATCTCGAGGTCGGTCTTGCCCGCCTGGCCCTCACTGGTGAGGTAGTCGCCGAGGAAGATCGAATTGACCAGGTGCAGCGCGAGCGGCTGCATCGACCGCAGATGCACCTCGCGCCCGCCCGCCAGCCGCACCTCGACGTCCGGGCAGACGAACCGGGTCATCGCGAGGATGCGCAGACACCGCTGCGGCGTGAGGTGCCACTCCTTGGCGAGCGGCGTCCCCTCGAAGGGGATCAGGAAGTTCACCGGCACCGAGTCCGGGTCGAGCTCCCGCAGCGCGAAGACGACGTCCACCAGGTCCTCGTCGCTCTCACCCATGCCGGCGATCAGGCCGGAGCAGGCCGACAGGCCGGCGGCGTGCGCCTTGTTGACCGTGTCGACGCGGTCCGCGTAGGTGTGCGTGGTGGTGATGTCCCCGTACGTCCCCTCGGACGTGTTCAGGTTGTGGTTGTACGCGTCGGCGCCCGCGTCGCGCAGCCGCTCGGCCTGGCCGTCGGAGAGCAGGCCCAGGCACGCGCACACCTCGACGCCCTCGTTCTGCTCCTTGATCGCCTCGATGGTCCTGGACACCCGGTCCACGTCACGGTCGGTCGGGCCGCGCCCGCTCGCGACCAGGCACACCCGCTTGGCGCCGCCGGCCACACCGGCCGCCGCGGCCTCCGAGGCCTCCTCGGGCTTCAGCCAGGTGTACTTGAGGATCTCCGCCTTCGACCCGAGCCGCTGGGAGCAGTACGAGCAGTCCTCCGGGCACAGGCCGGACTTGAGGTTGACCAGATAGTTGAGCTTCACCCGCCGCCCGAACCACTGACGGCGCACCTTGCCGGCAGCGGCCACCACATCGAGCACATCGTCGTCGGAGGTCGCCAGCACGGCGAGCGCTTCTTCGCGGGTCGGCAGCTCGCGCCGCAGCCCCTTCTCCACCAGTGTGTTCAGCAGGTCCATGGCGCCGATCCTGGCCTACCGCACACGTCCCGGCCAAGGAGGAAGCCCACAACACCCACGATTTGAGGTGTGTGCATGGCCACACCCGATACGCGGGCCCGTCCGGCTAGGGTCTGTCCGCTGCCTACAAAAGGACCGGACCGCCATGCCGAGGAATCCTTTCGACTGGATCGACGAGGAGTCGCGCCGTCGCGAGCGGGCGGGCCTGGTCCGCACCCTCCGGCCGCGCCCCGCCGACAGTGCCCTCCTCGACCTGGCGAGCAACGACTATCTCGGCCTCACCCGCCGCGCCGAGGTCACCGAAGGCGCCGTACGGGCCGCCCGCCGGTGGGGCGCCGGGGCCACCGGTTCCCGGCTCGTCACCGGCAGCACCGAACTGCACGCCGAACTGGAGCGTGAGCTCGCCGACTTCTGCGGCTTCGAGGCCGCCCTCGTCCTGTCCTCCGGCTACGCGGCGAACCTCGCCGCGGTCACCGCGCTCAGCGGCCGTGACGCCCTCGTCGTCTCCGACGCGGGCAACCACGCCTCCATCGTGGACGGCTGCCGGCTCTCCCGTGCGGAGACGGCGGTCGTCCCGCACACCGACGTCGAGGCCGTACGCAAGACGCTCGAGGCCCACCCGGGCCGGCGCGCCCTCGCGGTCACCGACTCGGTCTTTTCCGTCGACGGCGACGCAGCACCCCTGCGGGGCCTCGCTGACGTCTGCCGTGAGCACGGCGCCGGGCTCCTCGTCGACGACGCCCACGGGCTCGGCGTCCTCGGTGCCGGCGGCCGCGGTGCCCTGGACGCCGCCGGGCTCGCGGGCGAGGCCGGGACCGTCGCCACGCTGACACTCTCCAAGTCGCTGGGCAGCCAGGGCGGTGCGGTCCTCGGACCCGCCCGCGTCATCGACCACCTGATCAACACCGCGCGCACCTTCATCTTCGACACCGGCCTCGCCCCGGCGGCGGCCGGGGCGGCACTCGCGGGCGTGCGGGTGCTGCGCGGCGAACCCGGGCTCGCCGGACGGGCACGCGAGGTCGCGGCGACGCTGCACCGCGGGCTGACCGACGCCGGGCTGACCTCGGCCCGCCCGGACGCGGCGGTCGTCTCCGTGCAGGCCCCGTCCCCGGACGCGGCGCTGCGCTGGGCGGCGGACTGCCGGGCCGCCGGACTCGTCGTCGGCTGCTTCCGGCCCCCGTCCGTACCCGACGGGATCTCCAGGATCCGGCTGACCGCCAGGGCGGATCTCACCGACCGGCAGATCGGCACGGCGCTCTCCACGATCATCCGGACCGCACCCGGCAGTTGAGCCGCCGGGCCGCGGGCGGTGGCCGTAAATACGGTCTGTCGTAGCAGAGTTCACCGCATCGAGCGACAGAAATGTACGTATCTCGGTGGATCGGCGCCCTTCACGGACGATAAGTGGCACTCTGACGCGGAAGCGTAATCCGTGGCCGTTCCCGCGTTTCATCCGCTACGAGTCGGAGCCCGGCCGCGGTGGGAAAGGGACAGCGCCGCCATGGCAGACCACCAAGAAGCATCCGCCACTCTGCCGAGCGATCCGGCGTCGGTTTCCGACGCCCGGAGATATGTCACGGACGTCCTGTGCGAATGGGGACTGGAGCCGGACGCCGAGACCGTCGACACCGTCAAGCTGATCGTCTCCGAGCTCGCCACCAACTCCGTACAGCACACGTTCGGCCAGTCCCCGACGTTCACGGTGGATCTGCGCCTCGAGCGCGACGAGCAGTTGTGCATCGGCGTCACCGACAGCCATCCGCGCTGGCCTCAGCGGCTGCCCGCCGCCGTCCGGCAGGACAACGGGCGCGGCATGGTCATCATCCGTACGCTCACCGCGGAGTACGGCGGCCGGCTGACCGTCACGCCCACGGAGGAGGGCGGAAAGACCGTCTGGATCGCACTGCCCTGGTCGGTCCCCGTGCAGAGCTGACCGCTCCGCCCCACCCGGAATCCGAGCACTTGGCTCGAAGAGCCCCTGCTTCACAGCCCCCGTCTCACAGAGTCCCTGCCTCGTGGACGGACCGGGTTTGACCTGCTGCCCGCCTTGCGAACGCGCCCCGCATCAGCGCCCGCAGCGACCGCGCGGGCCGGACCCGACTCCTCGCCCCGGTGCGCCACCGAGATCGTCCTGCGGAACGCCGCAGGTTCCGACCGCCGTACCCGCAAAGGTGTCGGAGCCATCGCGGCGACCATGTCCGGCACGACGGCCACCCCCGGTCCCGCGCTGACGAGGGCGCACACCAGGGCGTACCCCGGTGACTCGCAGACCACGGCCGGTGCGGGCGCCGGCGCTCGCGAGTGCGCGTTCCACCCCTTTGCGCGGCGGATGCGACGACGCGCTGCTGATCAGCGGCCGGCCCGCCGGCTCGCCCACGGGCCGCCGGCCGGAACCGCCCGCGAGCACATGCCCCGGAGCGGTCACGAGCACCAACTCCTCCACCAGGAGGGGTTCCACCACCCCCCTGCGGCGTGGCGGCCGGCTCGGCCGGTTCATAGGCATGGGCCAGGGCCATATCGACCTCGTCCGTGGCCACGGACGTGACGCCGCCGGGCGGCTCGTACTCCGCGACGGTGAGTTCCACGTCCGGATGCGCGCGGCGGAAGGTGCTCAGCACGGGTGGCAGCAGACGGATCCCGACCGTCGTGAACGTGCCGACCCGAAGGCGGTCGCCGACCAGGCCGGTGAGCCCCGCCGGCTCATGGCGCGCCCGGTCCATCTCGTCCAGCACCCGGCGGGCGCGTTCCGCGAGTCGCTCGCCGGCCGCCGCCGGCCGTGTGCCGCGGTGCGAGCGCACGAGAAGAACGGCCCCGGCCTCCCGCTCCAGCTTGGCGATGTGCTGCGAGAGCGCCGGTGCCGTGTATCCGAGGCGGGCGGCGGCCCGGGTGATGGAACCGGCGTCCGCCACGGCGACGCGAGCCGCCAGTACGCAACGCGGTCGCCTCACGCCGCGCCGGTGTCGCCTGCGCGGTGGGAGCGGCGGCGGGCTGCTCGTCCGCACGGCGCCGGCCGTGGCGGGACTCGCCGCCGCTCTCGCCACGGTGCCCGTTCTCTACCGGACCCTGCAGGCAGCGGGCGGTGCCTATGTGCTCTATCTCGGGGTCCGGTCGCTGCACGCCGCGCTGCGCCCACAGCCGGACCCGGCGGGTCCACGGAACGCGGCCCCGCACGGCGTCGGACGCGGGCAGGGCTTCCTCACCGACGTCCGCCACCCGAAGGCACCGGTGCTCTTCCTGAGTCTGCTCCCGCAGTTCTTTCCCGACGGCGCGGCCGCACTGCCGCGTACGCTGCTGCTCGCCGGCACGGTCGTGCTGCTGGCGCTGCTGTGGTTCCCGGCCGTGGCGCTGCTGGTCGACCGGCTTGGCCGGTGGCTGCGCCGGCGGCGGAGCGCCCGGGCCGTCGAAGGCGTCTCGGGAGGAGCGCTGACCGCGCTCGGCACGGCCCTGCTGATCCGATCGACAGCGCACTGACACCCATCCAGGCCCCGACCTGGCGGTACGTCAGCGCACGCGGCCGTACTTGACGCTCTTCGTCCAGATCTTGACCAGCCGGACCACGTCACCTGTCTTGGGCGAGTGCCAGATCTTCCCGTTCCCGGCGTAGAGCCCCACGTGGTAGACGACACCGCCGGCATGGAAGAAGACCAGGTCACCGCGTTTCCGGTGGGAAGCGGAGATGTGGCGGGTCCGGTTGTACTGCTGCTGGGCGGTGCGGGGCAGCTTCTTGCCCGCCTTCTTGTACGAATAGAGCGTCAGCCCCGAACAGTCGAAGCGGGACGGACCCGTGCCGCCGTACCGGTACGGCGAGCCCTTCTTCGAGGCGGCCACCTTGAGCGCCTTGCTCGCGTGGCTGCTGATCGCATGCGCTTCGGCAGTGCTGCCGGGGGCCAGAAGTGTTCCGCCGACGGCGGCGATCGTGAGTGCCGATACGGCGCCCGCCCGTGAGAACAGGTGGGGGAGATGCATCTGCGCGGTCATGCGCAACCCTTCGTCAGCCGCCTGTGAAGGGTGACCTGTCGGGTTCGGACGGCGAAGACGCCCGGCCGCCGCGGCGGCTTCACCCCAAGGCATGGCCGGGATCGCCGGTCACGCCGTACTGCTGGGTCCTCCACTCCTGCCGATGCAATTCCGTCGACCAGACATCCGGCGCGGCGGCAGGATTCAGCGTCCGCCCGGACCGCCCCGTCGAGGTGGCGGGGGCTTGTCGTCCCACGGATCGTTACCCACCGATGTCCGATTTCCGAGCTGAAACGGCTTTTGTGAAGCTGATCACGACTGGACCTTTCGGGTGGGCAGGCCTGTCGGGCCCCTTCTTCCTTGCTCCGGACCCGTCCCGTACCAGCAGTTGAAGCGCCCGATTGCGCCAGATCGGTGGTCCCGCCGACGCAAGTGGGGGGCAGTGCGACAACGGGGGCCGAACTCCACCGAACGGGGTACGGGAGCCGCCGCGCCGTGTCGGCGGGCGGCACCGGAACGTCCGTCAACTCGTGGAAAGCGGCGGCATGGTCAGCCGATCGGTCCTGCGCTCGCCGTCGAGGACGCGCAGTGCCTCCGTCAGCGTGTGCGTGTACACCTCGCTCTCGCCCCGGATGTGCATGAGCGTCAGGGCGTCCTTGAGCGCGGCGGCTCGCCCGACGAGCGCCTGCGCGGCGCGCAGGGCTCCGTAGGTGTGGGTGGTGCGGGCGGGGTTGATCCTGCCGAGCAGGTCGACGACTTCGAGGTAGGCGTCGACGAACTCGGCCTCGGCGCGGGTCAGTGCCGGCAGCGGCGGCAGTTCGGGCGGCAGCATCCCGCGCTCACCTCCCCGTGCGTGGCACGGCCGAGAGCTTGCGGCTCGTGACGACATGGTCGATCAGGCCGTACCCCTGCGCCTCGGCGGCGTCGAAGATCTTGTCCCGCTCCAGGTCGCCCGCGATGCGGTCCGGGTCGTTGCCGGTGTGGCGCACCAGCATCGAGGCGAGTTGCTCGCGCAGTCGCAACAACTCGGCGGCGTGGATCTCCAGATCGGACGGCTGCCCGCGCAACGGCTCCTCGTACGCGGGCTGCTGCATCACGATCCGCGCGCCGGGCAGGGCCATGCGCTTGCCTGGAGCGCCCGCGGCGAGCAGGGCTACCGCCGTCGAGGCGGCCTGACCCAGGCAGGTGGTCGCCACGTCGCACATGACGACCTGCATCGTGTCGTAGATGGCGGACATGGCGCTCAGCGATCCGCCGGGGGAGTTGATGTACAGACAGATGTCCTGGTCAGGAGCCTCGTACTCGAGGTGCAGGAGCTGCGCGATGACGTCGTTCGCCGCCGTGTCGTCGACGACGGTCCCCAGGAAGACGATCCGCTCGGCCATCAGCTTCGAGTACGGATCGAGCGTGCGGGTCCCGAAGGACGTCCGCTCCGTGAACTCCGGCAGGACGTAGCGGGCGGACGGACGGTTCATGGCACACCTCTCGTCGTCACGGCGGTGGAGCTGCCTCCAGGCCTTGTAAAGAATGTACAGGATGTACAGACCGCTAGAATGGGACCATGGCCTACGAAATTCCGGTGACGCAAGCTCGCGCCGAGCTCGCCGATCTGATCAACCGTGTCGTCTACGGCGGCGAGCGAGTGGTGGTGACCAGGCACGGGAAGCCGCTCGTCGCGCTGGTCTCCGCGGCGGACCTGGAACGGCTGGAGCGGCAGTCGGAGGCCCCGGAGGCGGCGGAGGAGCAGATCATCAGCTCCGTGTCGTCCTTCGGGACGGCGTCCTCCGCCTCCCCGGACCGCGGACGCTTCGGACTGGCGGCCGAGCACCGCCCTCCGAGGGACCACCCTTAGCGCCCGGCCCGGCCCGGCCCGGCCTGGGACGCCAGGACGCCGGTCCGCTCCGAGGGCCGGCCTGATCACGTACGTCCGAAGACTGGTCGGCGCTCCGGCGTGCCGGGACAGGCGAAGGCCGCGCGCCCCCGTCCGCTACGGCGGGGACACGCGGCCGGTCGTGCGACCGGTACGCCGGCTCAGGCGACCGGTACGGGGGCGGGCCGCTCCGCTTCCGCGAGGGCCGCGGCCCGGCGCCTGCCGCCCAGGAACATGGCGGCCAGGCCCAGCGCCGCCCACATCGACAGCGTCACGAGCGGTGCCGCGGCGCCGTGCCCGTCGAAGTACGCCACCGAGCGCAGCAGTGTCGCCCCGGCGCCGGGGGGCAGCCACTGGCCGATCGCGCCCACGGGCTCCGGAAGCAGCTCCGGCGCGGAAGCGGCGCCGGAGAACGGATTGCCGAGCAGCACCATCAGCAGCGCGCCGAGGCCGATGCCCGGCGTTCCCACCAGCGCCGCCAACCCGGCCACGGTCGCGCCCGGGGCGGCGACCGTCAGGCTCAGCGCGGCCGCCTCGGCCCACCAGTCGCCCTGCAGTACACCGAGCCAGCTGTGGGTGATCGCCGTGGCGGTGAGCCCTACCACCACGGAGGCGCCGACGAGCGGGGCGGCGGCCCGCGTCCCGCGCAGTCCGGACATCGTCACCAGTGCTCCCGCGGCGACCCCCGCGAGGGCCAGTGGCAGGGCGCTCGCCGCCAGCGCGGTACCCCGCGGGTCCCCGGACGGCAGCGGGGCCACGTCCGTCACCTGCACCTGGGTGCCGACGGGCGCCTGAGCGGTGACGGCCTCCTTGAGGAGCTGGGCGACGACGGGGCCTGCTCCGGAAGCGGTCAGCAGTCTCGTGCCTTCCGGTCCGGCGACGACGGCGCCGTATACGACCCGGTCTTGGACAGCGGCCCTGGCCGAGGACTCGTCGTCGTAGCGGTGGACGTCGAAGGCGCCTTCGCGCCGCTCGAATCCCCGCTCCAGCTGGGTGAGCGCCGCCGCGGGCCCCGCGACGCCGACGGGCAGGTCGCGCGGGGCGGTCCTGGCGGCCGGCCAGGCGAAGGCCCACAGGGCCAGCGCCACCACGACCGGGACCAGGACCATCACCGCGATCATGCGGCGGGCCGGCACAGCGGACATGAGGAACTCCTTATAGAGAAGGATCGTTCGTTTTATCTCTTGGCCACTGTCCCGCCGGGTCCGGTCCTTGTCAAGAAGGAATGTTCGTTTTACTTTTGGGTCATGGCACGCGTATCCCAGCAGCACCTCGACGCCCGCCGTCGCCAGATCCTGGACGGCGCCGCCCGCTGCGTCTCCCGCAACGGCTTCCACGCCACATCGATGCAGGACATCCTGAGCGAGTGCGGCCTGTCGGCCGGTGCCGTGTACCGCTACTTCCGCGGCAAGGACGAGTTGATCGCCGCCATCGCCGACGAGGCGTTCAGCAGCATCCGAGACGCGTTCCAGGAGGCCGCGGCGACCACGCCGCCGCCCACACCCGATGTGCTCCTCGGGCGGGTGCTGCGCCGCATGCTCGTCGAGAAGGTGCCCGGCGGCGACCGCCAGGCCTTCGCCCGGCTGGTCGTCCAGACGTGGACCGAGACCCTGCGCGACGAGCGTCTCGCCGGGATCCTCGCCACCGGTTACAACGGCATGCGCCAGGCGTGGGCCGAGCTCGTGCACGCCTATCGGGCGAACGGGCAGATGGAGGCGGACGTCGACGCCGACCATGTGGCGCGGACCCTGATCGCCACCGCCCAGGGGTTCATCGCGCAGCAGGCGCTGTTCGGCGACGTGCGTGTCGAGGTCCTCGAGGACGGCCTGCGGGCTCTGATGTCCATGCGGGATCCCAAGATCAGTTAACGCGCCGGAAAAATCCGCGTCCTAACGTTCAACCTCTGGTCGTGAGATGCCCGCGTACAGGTCAACACGGTGTCGCAGCGCGTTACGGTCCTCACGCCCAGGGAGCTTCCGGGCAGGACGACAGTGAGGTGGACGCGTGCAACTCTCCCCGCACGAGCAGGAACGGCTTCTCATCCACGTGGCCGCCGACGTGGCGGAGAAGCGCAGGGCGCGCGGGGTGAAGCTCAACCACCCCGAATCCGTCGCCCTCATCGCCTCGCACATCCTCGAGGGCGCCCGCGACGGCCGCACCGTCGCGGAGCTCATGGCGTCCGGGCGCAAGGTGCTCACCCGTGACGACGTCATGGACGGCATCCCCGAGATGATCCACGACGTCCAGGTGGAGGCCACCTTCCCCGACGGGACCAAGCTCGTCACCGTCCACGACCCGATCGTCTGAGGGGCGGCAGCGATGATTCCCGGAGAGATCCTGCACGGCGACGGCCCGATCCTCCTCAACCAGGGCCGTGAGGTCAGCCGCCTCACCGTCGTCAACGCCGCGGACCGCCCCGTCCAGGTCGGCTCCCACTACCACTTCGCCGAGGCGAACCCCGGCCTCGAGTTCGACCGCGCCGCCGCCCGCGGCAAGCGGCTCGACGTCGCCGCCGGCACCGCGGTGCGCTTCGAGCCCGGAATCCCGGTCGACGTCGCACTCGTGCCGATCACCGGCCGGCGGATCGTCGCCGGGCTGCGCGGGGAGACCGGAGGACCTCTCGATGGCTGAACTCCACCGCGCCGTGTACGCCGACCTGTTCGGCCCCACCACCGGCGACCGTGTCCGGCTCGCCGACACCGACCTGCTCGTCGAGATCGAGGACGACCGCTGTGGCGGCCCGGGCCGTGCCGGTGACGAGGCGGTGTTCGGCGGCGGCAAGGTCATCCGCGAGTCCATGGGGCAGGCCCGTACGACACGCGCCGACGGCGCGCCCGACACCGTGATCACCGGAGCGGTCGTTCTCGACCACTGGGGCGTCGTCAAGGCGGACATCGGGATCCGGGACGGCCGGATCAGCGGCGTGGGCAAGGCCGGCAACCCCGACACCATGGACGGCGTCCACCCCGACCTCGTCATCGGTCCCGAGACGGAGATCATCGCGGGCAACGGGAAGATCGTCACCGCCGGAGCCATCGACGCGCATGTCCACTTCATCTCGCCGACCGTCGTCGAGCAGGCGCTCGCCACCGGGGTGACCACCCTCGTCGGCGGCGGCACCGGGCCGGCGGAGGGGACCAAGGCCACCACGGTCACACCAGGCCCCTGGCACCTCGGCCGGATGTTCGAGGCGCTGGAAGCCTTCCCGGTCAACATCGGCCTGCTCGGCAAGGGCAACACCGTCTCCCGTGACGCCATGTATTCCCAGCTGCGTGGCGGCGCGCTCGGATTCAAGATCCATGAGGACTGGGGCGCGACCCCGTCGGTCATCGACGCGTGCCTGCGTGTCTGCGACGAGACGGGCGTGCAACTCGCCCTCCACACGGACACGTTGAACGAGGCCGGGTTCGTCGGCGACACCCTCGCGGCCATCGCGGGCCGCACCGTCCACGCGTACCACACGGAGGGCGCGGGCGGCGGGCACGCGCCGGACATCATCACCGTCGTCTCCGAGCCCCATGTGCTGCCCAGCTCGACCAACCCGACCCGGCCGCACACCGTCAACACCATCGACGAGCATCTCGACATGCTGATGGTCTGCCACCATCTCAACCCCGCCGTTCCGGAGGACCTGGCCTTCGCCGAGTCCCGGATCCGGCCGTCCACCATCGCGGCGGAGGACATCCTGCACGACCTCGGAGCGATCTCGATCATCTCCTCCGACTCACAGGCGATGGGGCGCATCGGGGAAGTGGTGATGCGTACGTGGCAGACCGCGCACGTCATGAAGAAGCGCCGCGGCGCGCTCCCCGGCGACGGTCGCGCGGACAACCACCGAGCGCGTCGCTATGTCGCCAAATACACGATCAACCCCGCGGTCGCCCAAGGCCTCGACGGGGAGATCGGCTCGGTCGAGACCGGTAAACTGGCCGACCTCGTGCTGTGGGACCCGGCCTTCTTCGGGGTCAAGCCGCAACTGGTGATCAAGGGCGGCCAGATCGCGTACGCGCAGATGGGAGACGCGAACGCCTCGATCCCGACGCCGCAACCGGTGATGCCACGACCGATGTTCGGGGCGATCGGGCGCGCGGCGCCCAGGGGATCCCTCAACTTCGTCGCACAGGCGGCGATCGAGGACGACCTGCCCGAACGGCTCGGCCTGGCCAAGAAGTTCGTGCCGATCAGGAGCACCCGGCGGGTGACGAAGGCGGACATGCGCGAGAACGACGCCCTGCCCCGGGTGGAGGTCGACGCCGACACCTTCACGGTGACGATCGACGGGGAAGCGGTCGAGCCGGCACCGGCCGCGGAACTGCCCATGGCACAGCGTTACTTCCTGTTCTGATGCGCCCCTTCGACACCGATACGGACATCGGCCACGGCGAGCCGGCCGCCGGCATCGGCCAGGCGGAGCCCGCCACCGGTGACCGCCACCAGGCGGACACCGGCGCTGCCCGGGAGGCGCCCGCCGCCGTCCGTGCCGCGCTGCTCGTGCTCTGTGACGGGCGGTTCCCCGCAGGAGGGCACGCGCACTCCGGCGGGGTCGAGGCGGCGGTGAAGGCGGGACGCGTCCGTGACGCCGACGACCTCGCCGCGTTCTGCCGGGGACGGCTGCACACCACAGGGCTCACCGCCGCTGGGCTCGCCGCCGCGGCGGCGCTCGGCCATGACCCCGTCGCGCTCGACGCGGCGGCGGACGCCCGCACGCCGTCTCCCGCGCTGCGCGCCACCTCACGCAAGCTCGGTCGCCAGCTGATGCGCGCCGCGCGGGCCGCGTGGCCGGCACCCGGACTCGACGCGCTGGCCTCGGCGTTCCCGCGCGGCGCGCACCAGCCCGTGGTCCTCGGCACCGCCGCCCGCGCGGCGGGTCTCGGACCCGAGGACGCCGCCCACTGCGCCGCCTACGAGGCGGTCGGCGGTGCCGCGACCGCCGCCGTCAGGCTGCTGTCCCTCGACCCGTTCCGCGCGACCGCCGTCCTCGCCCGTCTCGCCCCCGAGATGGACCAGGTCGCCGCCCGCGCCGCCGGCCTGGCCCGCCGGAGCATCGACGACCTGCCCGCCGCCTCCGCGCCGCTGCTCGACATCTGGGCGGAGCAGCACGCGGCCTGGCCCGTCCGTCTCTTCGCCTCCTGACCCACTCCGCCTTCCGGATTCCCGCACGCACCAAGGAGCCGCAGTCATGCACATCGGCCATCAGCACGAGTCGCCGGCCGCCGTCGGCGCGGACGTCGCCCGCCCCGACGGCAGCCGCCGAGCGCTGCGGATCGGCCTCGGCGGACCCGTCGGTTCCGGGAAGACCGCCACGGTCGCCGCCTTGTGCGCCGCGCTCCGCGACAGACTGTCCATCGCGGTCGTCACCAACGACATCTACACCCGTGAGGACGCCGAGTTCCTGCTCCGCAACGCGGTGCTGCCCCCGGAGCGCATCCAGGCCGTGGAGACCGGAGCCTGCCCCCACACGGCGATCCGCGACGACATCTCCGCCAACCTGGAGGCCGTGGAGGACCTCGAGGACAGCGTCGGCCCCCTCGACCTGATCCTCGTCGAATCGGGCGGCGACAACCTCACCGCCACGTTCTCCAAGGGCCTCGTCGACGCCCAGGTCTTCGTCATCGACGTCGCAGGCGGCGACGACATCCCGCGCAAGGGCGGCCCGGGCGTGACCACGGCCGACCTCCTCGTCGTCAACAAGACCGACCTCGCCCCGTACGTCGGCTCGGACCTCGGCCGTATGGCGCGCGACGCCGAGGAGCAGCGCGGCGAACTTCCCGTCGTCTTCACCTCGCTGCGTGAGACGGACGGCATCGCGCCGGTAGCCGACTGGGTGCGCGCGCAGCTCGCCGCGTGGACCGGATGACTCCCTGATGAGCGTCCACGCGACGGCCCGGATCGTCGCCGACCGCACGGGTCTGCCCGTCCTCACGAGCGACGGACCGCTGGCGCTGCGCCGCACCCGCTCCACCGGCCCGCGTCTGCGGGTCACCCTCGTCGGCGCCATGAGCGCACCCCTCGGCGGCGACCGGCTCGCCGTCGGGGCCGAGGTGCGCGACGGCGCCCGCCTCACCGTCGACTCGGCCGCCGCGACCATCGCCCTCCCCGGCGCCGAACGGCGGCACGCCCGGTACGACACCACGCTGGAGGTCGAAGACGAGGCCGAACTCCACTGGCTGCCACAGCAGCTGATCTCCGCGCACGGGAGTGACCTGCGGATGCGCACCCGCGTCCGGCTCGCCGCCACGGCGCGGCTGGTGCTGCGGGAGGAACAGATCCTCGGCCGGTACGGCGAGCAGCCGGGCACCCTCACCACCCGGCTCACGGTCCACCGCGCAGGCCGCCCCCTGCTGGACACCGGGTTCTCCTGCGGCCCAGGCGCTCCGGGCGGCTGGGACGGGCCCGCCGTGCTGGCCGGCCACCGGGCGGCCGGCCAACTCCTCGTCGTGGACCCGGCGTACGAGGACGAGCCGCCGGAGCCGGTGTCCCTGGGCCCCACCGCGGCGCTCACCCCGCTCGCCGGACCGGCCGTACTGGTCACCGCGCTCGCGGTGGACGCCCTCGCTCTGCGGCGCGTGCTCGACGGCGCTCTGCGGCACCTGCTCGGCGGCCCGTGACATCAGGCCGTGACGCGGCCCGTGACGCGGGCCCCTCGCGTCCTGGTCAGCCGGCCCGGTGCTCCGCCAGCCAGGCGTCCTCCGCCGCGTAGTCGAACAAGGCGTCCTTCCCGTAGTTCGCGGCCATCTTGGGGAACGCCTCGGTCCACTCCTTGCCGTGCAGGCGGGCCGCGAGCCACTCCACGGTCGCCGGCAGGGACCGGGTGTACCCGGTCACCGCCCGGTAGCCCAACTCGTCCTCCGCGGCGCTCATGTCGTACACGACCGGATGCGCACCGGACCACGGTGTCTCGCCAACCGACGGCGACGGCGGCGGCCCGTCGACGAGGACGGTCTCGGTCCGCCGGCCGAGCACCGCGTCGATCGCGTCGCCGATCTCGGCCACGGTGGGCGCCTCCGGGTCACCCGCGTTCAGCACCCGCGTACCGGGCCGGCGGGCCGACAGCCGGACCAGTTCCGCCACATTGGACACATGAACGGGATGGAATCTGCTGAGGCCGCCGTACGCCAGCACACGCACCTGGCGGCCGTCCAGCGCCCGCTTGACGAAGTACAGTTCACGCGGGGTGCGGCAGTGCGGCCCGTGGACGGCGCCCGCACGTAGCAGCGTCACGGGCAGCTCGTCACCGGCGGCCAGCAACTCCCGCTCCAGGGCCACCTTTCGGGTGCCGTACGTCGACTCCCCGGCGGCCACGGTGGTCTGAGCCTCCGGAATCGGCACCGGGTAACGCGGAAACCCGTCGGGCCTGCCCTGGGTGTCGAAACTGCGACCACGGTCGTCCTGGTAGACCGCGCCGCTCGAGATGACCACGGCGGACCCGATCCGGTCCGACATCGACCTCAGTTGGCGGGCGTGCCCACGGCCGAAGGCGACCATGTCGACGAGGACGTCACAGCCCTCTCCGACGGCCTCGGCGAGGGCCGCGTCGTCCTCCCGGTCCACCCGTACCGCCCGCACCGTGCCGGGCCACACCTCGTCCACGGCACCGCCCCTGGAGGCCGCCCGGACCTCCCACCCGTCCTCGACCAGGGCGGCCACCGCCGCCCGTCCCATCTGTCCTGAAGCGCCCAGCACGAACGCGATTCCTCTGCTCATGACAGGCACGCTAGGGGCGCAGGCGGCGGGGCGGCCGCGAAATTAGCGGAGCGCAGATCCGCGGTTCGCGGTCACGGTCGGCCGGGCATCCACGGTGCGCGGCCGGGTTCAGCGGCCGACGGTGGGCAGCCGGGGTGCAGCGGCCCACGGCGGCGCGAGCCGCGATCCGCGGGAACGGCTCAGGAGCGGCGGCGGGGAAGCCTCTTCGGCTTGCCGCCGCGCTGCTCCTGTTCCTGCTGTTCCTGCTGTTCGGCCTTGACCTCGGCGGCGTAGCGGTCGACGTACTCCTGTCCGGAGAGCTCGAGGATCGCGTACATGATCTCGTCGGTGACCGCGCGGATCGCCGCCTTCTCGTTCTCCATGCCGGCGTACCGCGAGAAGTCCAGCGCTTCGCCGAACCGGACCGTGACCCGCTTGACCTTCGGGATCACCTGGCCGGGCGGCTGGATCTCGAACGTCCCCACCATCGCGCAAGGCACCACGGGCACCCCGGCCTTGAGCGCCATGACGGCGACACCGACCTTGCCCTTGTAGAGCCGGCCGTCGTGCGAGCGCGTACCCTCGGGGTAGATGCCGAGCAACTCGCCCTTGTTCAGCACCCCGAGCCCTTCCCGGATGGCGGCCTGCCCGGCCTCCTTGCCGGACCGGTCGACCGGGATCTGCCCGGCGCTGCGGAAGAAGGCGGCGGTCAGCCGCCCCTTGAGGCCGGGCCCGGTGAAGTACTCGGCCTTGGCGAGGAACGTGATGCGCCGTTTGATGATCGCAGGCATCAGAAAGTGGTCGGAGAACGACAGATGATTGCCCGCGACGATGGCCGCGCCCTCGGCCGGGATGTGCTCCAGCCCTTCGATCCGTGGCCGGAAGAGCAACCGCAGCAGCGGCCCGATGAGCACGTATTTCAGCACGTAATAGAACACGGCGTCTCTCCCAACTCTCCCCGGATCGGCCCTGAGGCCGTGTTCTGCCAGGTCACAGCCCGCACTCGCGGCCTCAGTCGCACTGAGGGCGAGGTCGACCGTGATCGGGTCCGATCGGACTCATTCCGACTCCTTGCTCCCGTGCGTCATGGGGCGTCAGATCGCTGGGCGGCTGATGGGGGATCGGCCTGCCCGCCTCCGGCGATCGATCGTAGCCCGATACCCCACGTTCCAGGACGGACATGCGTCGCTTCCGGTCGCGTACGCCCACGAGGTGGCCCGCCGGCCCTGCCGGCGACCGGGTGGGGCCGGACCGCGGACCGGGTGCTGTCTGGCGCGGCCGGGTCGGGGTACCCGCCCCTTCCGGGCCGGGCGCAGCCGGGTGCGGGCCCGGTGGGCCGGTCCAGAAAGGAGCCGAGCGATGGCAACCCCTGGTGACCTGCCCGCCCCGCAGCAGGGCCTTCTCCTCACCCACTTCCTGACCGTGCGCGACGTCGCGCTCTCCCGGCGTTTCTACGCGGAGATCTTCGGTGGCGACATCGTGCTGGAGGAGAACCCGGCGATCGTGAAGGTGGCCAACAGCTGGATCATCATGAATCCGGGAGGCGGCCCCACCCCCGACAAACCCGGCATCACTCTGGTGCCGCCGGAGGAGGACGGGACGGTCTCCGCCTTCCTGAACGTCCGCGTCGCGGACATCGCCTCCTTCTACGCCGATGCACAGGCCAAGGGCGCCCGCTTCCTCACCCACCCCCTCGACCGCAAGGCCGAGCTGCGCTGCTACCTGCGTGACCCTGACGGCTACCTCATCGAGGTGGGGCAGGCGACCGGCATGCTGACGGGCGTGTTCGCCGACCGGCCCGACGGCTCAGGGGGGTCACCACCCTGACTCGCGTCACTCCCGAGGCGGCGACGCCGGATCGCTGCGCACCGGGTGCTTGCTCATGACGGAGACGCGGTTGAACGCGTTCATGGTGATCGCCACCCAGATCGCGGCGGAGATCTCGTCGTCCGACAGGGCAGCCCGCGCCTCGGCGTACGCCGCCTCCTGCGCGCCGAGGTCCGCCGGACGGGTGGTGGCCTCCGACAGGGCGAGCGCCGCCCGCTCCCGGGCGCTGAACAGGGCGGTGTCGCGCCAGGCCGCCAGCACACCCAGCCGCTGTGCGGTCTCGCCGGCGCGCAGGGCCTTCCTCGTGTGCAGGCTGAGGCAGTACGCGCAGGCGTTGATCTGGGAGACCCTGATGTTGATCAGCTCGACGAGGATCCGGTCCAGCCCCGACGCGGCCGCGACGTTCCTGACCGCCTCGGCCGTGGCGGTCAGCGCGCGGTAGGCGTCCGGGCTCTGTCTGTCGATGAAGATCCGTCCGCCGGTCTCCGCTGCTGACGTCTCTGCCACGTGCACTCCTTGGTCGAGCGATCTCTCGCCGGCCGTCCTATCATGATGGATGTTGAAAACGAAACTTTCTAGGGAGACTCGCGGTGAGCAATACGGAAGTGCGCCCTGCCGAGTTGGCCTGTGGAGCCCGGGCGGACAGCGCGTCCCGACCTGACATCGACGTCCTCACCGCGCGGAGTGTCCCGCTCGGCGGCCCACGCGCGATGACGGTACGGCGCACCCTGCCCCAGCGGGCCCGCACGCTCATCGGTGCGTGGTGCTTCGCCGACCACTACGGCCCTGACGACGTCGCCGAGACCGGCGGCATGGACGTCGCTCCACATCCGCACACCGGTCTCCAGACGGTGAGCTGGCTCTTCACCGGTGAGATCGAGCACCGCGACAGCCTGGGCAGTCACGCCTTCGTACGGCCGGGCGAGCTGAACCTCATGACAGGCGGATACGGGATCAGCCACTCGGAGGTGTCGACGCCCGGGACCACGCGGTTGCACGGCGTCCAGCTGTGGGTGGCACTGCCCGAGCGGCACCGGGACGCCGAGCGGGACTTCCGGCACCACGTCCCGGACCCCGTTCCGCTCGACGGCGGCGAGGCCCGCGTCTTCCTGGGGTCGCTCGCCGGCGTCACGTCCCCGGTGCCCACCTTCACGCCCCTGCTCGGGGCCGAACTGTCCGTGGCACCGGGCGCCACCGTGACCCTCGGCATCGACCCGGACTTCGAGCACGGCGTTCTCGTCGACGCCGGCGACGTCCGCATGGAAGGGACGACTCTGCGGCCCACCGAGCTCGGCTACGCCGGCCCTGGCCAGAGCACGCTCACCCTCACGAACGAGGCATCCGGGCCGGCGCGGCTGATGCTGCTGGGCGGGCCGCCGTTCCCCGAGGAGATCGTCATGTGGTGGAACTTCATCGGCCGCACCCACGACGACATCGTCCGGGCCCGCGAGGAGTGGCAGAACGAGTCGGGCCGCTTCGGCCGGGTCGAGGGCTACGACGGACACCGCCTCCCGGCCCCCGCACTCCCCAACGCGATCATCTCCCCCCGGAAGAACCCCGCCCCGCCGGCCGAAGGAAACACCATGACAGATCAAACCGCCGCGCCCACCGTCCGCCATGTTCCGGCGGAGCACCGCTACGAGATCCAGGTCGACGGCGGCATCGCCGGTTTCACGGCCTACCGCGACCGCGGCGACCAGCGGGTCTTCTACCACACCAAGATCGACGAAGCGTTCTCCGGACAGGGGCTGGCCTCCCGGCTCGTGCACGACGCGCTGAACGACGTCCGGGCCGCGCGCAAGCGCATCGTGCCTGTCTGCCCATACGTCAAGAAGTACCTGGAGAAGCACGACGGGTTCGCGGACATCTCCGACCCCGTGACGCCCGAGGTGCTTCAGTGGCTCGACGGCGAGCTCCACTGACACCGCGTCCGCCGGCAGGGAGCCACAGACCGGTTCCCTGCCGCGCCGAAGTCCCGTTCAGGGGCGCGTACTTGCGCCGATCTGACGTGCAGCGGCCATGCCGCGCCGACGCGCGACCGTTTCGTCCCGTAAGAGCTGGGAACGCGTCGTACACGGCACCAGGAGGTGATGGCCATGCCAGGACGCGAAGAGCTTCCGTCCACGTTGGAACGCTCTCCCAAGGACGCTCAGCGCACCTGGATCAAGGCACATGATTCAGCGGTCGAGCAGTACGGCGAAGGGGAGCGGGCGCACCGCGTCGCGTTCAGCGCCCTGAAGCACAAGTACGAGAAGGTCGCCGACCACTGGGAACGCAAGGAGAAGGGGCGCAAGGGCCCCTCGGACCCACGGGCCGCCACGCCCAGGCAGCAGCCGGCCCCCAGCGGCGAAGGCGTCGACGAGCAGGCCTCGAAGCAGCACCTGTACGACCTCGCCAAGCGGCTCGACATCGGGGGGCGTTCCCACATGACGAAGTCCGAGCTGCTCGAGGCGGTTCAGAAGGCGAATCGTTCGAGCACGCGTCGCGCCCGCTCCGGCTGAGCGTCGCGCCGCGCACACGGCGACGCCACGTGCCGGAGGCACGGACAGGGGAGCACGGACCGGGGGACCTCGTCCGGTGACGAGGTCCCCCGGTCCGGCCGTCTCAGCGGGGCTGCGCCGGGTTCTGCGGGGTGCCGTGCGACGGAGGGTTCACAGGCGGCCCCGCGGTCTGCGGGGAGACCGCCGAACCGCCGGCCGCCCCCGGTGCCTGCTCCGGCGCGATGCCGCCCGGAGCGCCGCCCGACGGCGTGGCGCCGGCGTCCAGTTCCTGCAGCCGGACCCGCATCGCCCGCACGATGGGAAGCCGGTTCGCGTGGGCCTCCTCGTAGGCCAGCACCTGCTGGAGGTCCTCTCGCCCCAGTGTGCGGATGCGCTGCTGAAGGGCCTCCGTCGGCAGATGGTCGTAGTCGGGGAGGGGCAGCGCGTCATGCCGTGGTGTCTGCGTGTCGGACTTCTTCTCGTCGGCCATCAGAGGCTCCTGCGGATCGTCGGGTTCTCGGTTCCGTGCGGGCGTTCTCCGGTGCCCGTCGCCGCCCGGCCCGCCGGAACAGCGTGTGACGGCGCCGACGCCACCCACGCCCCCGGAAGGTCACGTGGGCCGGCCGGACCCGTCCGGCGGGCTGCCCGGCCAGGACCGTGCGCCGTGACGGGTTCCCGGATGTTCGCCGCCCACACAGACATGTCGCCCGGCCGCCCGGCCCCCCCGCAGCACGCCTGTGCTGCCCCGTTTCGCCGATGGGCGCCCGGGCACCCGGCCGGTGGTCCGTCCGATCACGTGCGATCCGACCCCGCACCGAGGAGCCCCCATGAAGGCCGTCGTATGGCACGCCGTCGGTGGGGGAGTCCGCAGGCACCGGTTCCGCCACCACTGCCGGCACGAACACGGCGACCACGAACGAGTGAGCCGCCGGTCGCGGCGACGAACGACAGACGGCAGGCGCGCCGCAGGGCCGAGGGGCCGTACGGCGCGCGGTTCTCCGGTCTGAGCTGCGACCGCGTCAGCAACCACGTCCCACTCGGGCCACGCCTCACTCGGGCTTGAGCGGATCGTGGCCGATGTTCATCAGACTGTGCCGCCAGTTGGCGTCACCCGCCTTCGGGTCCATCTCGGCATTGCGCTGCGCCCGGACGACGTCACAGACCCTCTGCATGACGCGTGCGTCGTCCGCGGTGAGGTCGGTGCGGCGCTTGCCCAGGATCTCGAGGACCTTGCGGCCCGTGGGCGGGCCGGCCTGATCGGGGAGCTCTTCTGTCTGCTCACCCGCTGCTTCGACGCTCAGCCACTCCTGGAGTTCGCGGGAGGTCATGTTGACCACCGTGTGGAACTCGTCCCACAGCTCGGTGCTGACCTCGGACACTGCCATGACATCCTCCTCGGCTCTTCCTGATCGGCCGGGTAGCCGATTTCGCTGGGTGACAAACGCGGGCGTCGCCTCGTCCGAAGGTCCGGCAGGGCGGCCGCACGCGAGCAGAGCCGGCCCGGGTGATGCCGGCCGGCCCTGCTCCTTCCGTGGCACGGTGGAAAGCCCGTGCGAGCCGTCACCGCTCGTGGCGTTCGCCCATCGGGCCCTGGCCCCGCTCGGTGCGCGGACCGCGGGACCGGTACTCCGGATCCTGCTGGAGAGTGGCGTTGGCGTCCTCGTTGGCCTCTTGGCCGGAGAGGCCTTGACTCTCGGCGTCCTTCCTCAGACGGGCACGCCGCTTGTCGTACTTCTTGCTGCCTGGCTCGGGCATCGCAGTCACCTCCTCACCGCCGAGTACCCCCTGATCAGTGGGTATGCGTCCCTGGGCGCAAACCGCGGACGGCAGCCGACCGGCCGCCGCGGACCTGCCTTGAGCCGGTGTGGACGGCTGTCCGCGGGACCTCCTCCGCCGCCCCCGCGATACGGCCGGCTGCCCGCCGCCGGCGTCCGCGCGTCCGGCCGGTCATAGAACCGAACGAGCGACACCCGTACACGCAAGCACCAACCCGAGTGGTGAGGACGACGCATCGCCTTGACGGTTGTGCATGTCGCCGCTGTGGACCGACGAGCCGACGGACTGTCAGCTGACGCAGCCGCGACGAAAGGACCTCGCAATGCGCTCTGCCCGCATTCTCATTGCCTCGGCCACAGCCACGGCCGCTCTCGCCATCGCCGGGCCCGGGGCCTACGCCCTGGCCGTCGCCGACTCGGACAAGGACGACTCGTCGTACAGCAGCGAGCACAGCTGGAAGTCCGACAAGGACGAGGACAAGGACAAGTCCGAGGAGAAGGACTACGACAAGGGCGACAAGGACGACAAGGACTACGACAAGGGCGACAAGCCGCACGGTGGTGTGCACGCCGGCGGCGGTGCCCTCGCCTCGGTCGGGAACGACCACTGGGACAAGGACAAGGACAAGGACCACGACAAGGGCGACAAGCCGCACGGTGGTGTGCACACCGGCGGTGGCGCCCTCGCGACCCTCACCAACGACGAGTGGGACAAGTCCGAGGGCAAGGACGAGGACAAGTCCAAGGACGAGGGCGAGGACAAGTCCGAGGAGAAGGACTACGACAAGGGCGACAAGGGGGAGAAAGACTACGACAAGGGCGACAAGGGCGACAAGGGCTACGACAAGGGCGACAAGCCGCACGGTGGTGTGCACACCGGCGGTGGCGCCCTCGCCACTCTGACCAACGACGAGTGGGACAAGGACAAGGAAAAGTCCGAGAAGGGTGACCACGAGAAGTCCGAGAGCTGGAAGGGCGAGAAGCCCAACGGCGGCATGCACACCGGCGGCGGTGGCCTGGCCTCCTCCGGCAGCGGCATGGCGGCGGGCAGCCTGCTCCTGCTGGGCGGCCTCGGCGCCGGTGCCTACATGCTGCGGCGCCGCAAGGCCGGTGCGCCCGCGGCCTGACCGGATCCGCTCGCGGTGACATGTGCGGCCGCTGCCCCCGTCGGGGCAGCGGCCGCCTTTTCGACAGCAAGGTGGAGCCGTGCCCGTGCCCGTCATCATCGACTGCGATCCCGGACATGACGACGCCCTGGCCCTCATGCTGGCCGCCGGCGACCCCGCGGTCGAACTGCTGGCGATCACCACGGTCGCCGGGAACCAGACTCTGGAGAAGACGACCCTCAACGCCCGCCGGGTCTGCACCGTCGCAGGGATCACCGGTGTCCCCGTCGCGGCCGGCTGCGCGCGCCCGCTCGTCCAGCCCCTCAGGGTCGGGGGAGACGTCCACGGCGAGTCGGGGCTGGACGGGCCGCGGTTCCCGGCACCGGCGGTGGAAGTGGTGCCGGAACACGCGGTCGACCTCATGCACAAGGTCCTCTCCGCGCATCCCGAGCCGGTCACCCTCGTCCCGACCGGTCCGCTGACCAACGTGGCGCTCTTGCTGACCCGTCATCCGGACAGTGCCCGGCACATCCGGGAGATCGTGCTGATGGGCGGCTCCATCGGGCTCGGGAACACCACGCCGGCGGCCGAGTTCAACATTCTTGTCGACCCCGAAGCAGCCGACATCGTCTTCGGCAGCGGTCTTCCGGTCACCATGTGCGGTCTCGACGTCACGCACCAGGCGCTCGCCACGGCGGAGGTGCTGGCCCGGCTGGAGCGTCTCGACACCCCACTGGCCCGCCTCTGCGTGGAGTTGATGACGTTCTTCGGCTCGGCCTACCGTCGGCTGTGGGGGTTCGCCGCGCCTCCGTTGCACGATCCGGTCGCCGTGGCCCGCGTCATCGACCCGGACATCGTGCGGTGCGTCGAGGCGAACGTGGCCGTCGAGCTGCACGGGCGGTACACGCGTGGTGCGACCGTCGTGGACCTGCACAAGTACCTCGACCGGCCCGTCAACGCACTCGTCGCGGTCGACCTGGACGTGGAGAAGTTCTGGGACCGGGTGATCGCGGCGGTCGAGACACTCGGCCGGCGCGTGCCGTGACCGTCCACAGCGGCCGGAACCTGACGATCAGACAGGGAGGGTCGGGGCACCGCCTGTCGTGCCAAGGCTCGACACTCCGCCCGGGTCACTCGTCGGGGCCACAGCATCCCCCGGATGCCGCTGCTTCAGGTGGTGGGGTGGCGCGAACGGGCCGACCGTGAATGACGTCGCCACTACCGTTCCTATTCAGTGAGCAGGAGTGAGTTTTGGACCCAGACCTGTGCGACTGGCGCGTCCCGAACGGTTTTGGACGCACTGGTTGCCCGCGTTCGCTCCGCGTCCGGGGGCGCGCATCGTGTGCGTGGTCCGGGGATGCGGGGGCGGGTTTCCTCGCGCCCGAGGGTGCCCGGGTCGGCCTGGACGGTCCGATGCCCGTGCACATCGCTCTGGTGTGCACGGGGCGGTGTCGTCCGTCGCCGGATCGGGTGCCCTTGGGCGCGTCTGCCGATCGCGATGCTCGCGGCATCGTGCCGGCTGGTCTTTCGGGTGGTGTGGGTGAGGGGTTTCTGCCAGTGCTGGGCGCCCCATCTGCTGGTGTAGGCGGGGTCGACGGCGATGATGGTGATGCCGGTGGCGTCGGCCATGGAGGTCAGGCGGGCGCGGAGCCGGCCGGTGGGCATGCCGGAGATGAGCTGCCGGAACCGGCGCCTGCGGCCGTGCTTCTCCCTGGTCTTCTCGGCCTGGAAGTCGAGGTCCTCGACCGCGATCGCTTTCACGCCGCAGGACCGGGCCCAGTGCAGGAGTCGGGTGAGGGCGTGCCGTACTTGGGCGTCGCGGTGGGGGGCGCTGCCGGTGAGGATGTAGAAGAGCCGGCGCGGGTTGCCGATGGGGTTGCCGTGGGTGTCCAGGCGCCAGGCGGCGAGGTGGTCGGCATTCATGTCGACGCCGATCACACCGTGGGCGAGGGCGGCTTCGAGCGGAACGGTCGGCGCGGCCGCGATCTGCCACGAGGCGGTCACGTACCAGCGGTCGCGCCCGGTGTCGTGGTGGATGCGGTAGGCCACGGCCCGGTTCGCTGCCACCCGGTCCGCCCACTCGGAGCCCCGGTGCGCGAAGGAGACCTGCGCGACGAGTACGTACCGGCCGTGTGCAGCGTTCGCCAGATACGCCAGCGGTGCCGGGAGCTTGATCGACACCTCACCTTCGGGGGTGATGCGGATCGTCTCGTTGCCGAACCTCTTCCCCGACTCGCCGTCCGCCGTAAGGAACCAGCGCTCGGTTTCCCAGCGTCGGCGCCACTCGGCTGCGGTCAGCCCGGCGTCGGCGAGGTTGTGCCTTGCCCGGGCCAGCCGCTTGCCGCCCCGCACCACGCGCACAACACCGGCCGCATGATCGGCCCGCACCTTCTCGAGCCGGTCCTCAAGCACCCGCAGGCGCCGGGCCTTGGCATGCCACTCACGCCGCGAGCGGTAGCCGCCCGGGGCCGCCTTCGTGCCCTTCGCTCCGACTGGCAGCGACAGCCGGTGCCGGATCGTCGCGACACCGGCCTCGAGAGATTTCACGTGTGCGGCCTGCCCACGCCGGGCCAGCGCCCACTGATCGTGCGTGGCCTTCGTGATCGACCCCGCCCACCGCGACGACGATCCGCCCGTCAACTCCCGCTTCCGGGCCGCCCACGACCCGGCGGAGTGCTCCAGCCCGTCCATGCACCGCGCCTTGAGATCACGCGAGGCCAGCGACCCCAGATGCGCACCCACCAGCCGCAGCACCCCCTCATCCCCCGGAGTAAGGCCCTTCAGCCGGGTACGCACTGCCACACCCGAAGGTCCGGTGACCACGAACGGCACCACCAACTCCCGCAGACCACCCACAGTGTCCGCCCCCTCCGCACCGGACCACACACACCCGCCACCACCCCAACGACCACGACCCGCAAAGGTCACCCATTCGACAAACGAACCCCCATCCGCCCCGCGAGACCTCGCACACCACAGCCCACAACAACTCACCCGCACACGGCAGAACTCACTCACACGAAGTCAAACAGCAGCAGTTCACGACCCCTCCCGTGAAAGGTGTGCCCTCATGGCCCTGCAACAGAATCCGAAGGAGCCGGCCGCCAAGCGTCCTCGCGGGCGCTCCGTGCTCTGGCCCGTGGCCGCTGCAGCGCTCGGCATCCTGTTGATCTTCAACTCGGTCGGCACCGGGGAGGACGCCGACCCCGCCGCGGCACCGCTGATCTCCGTGTCCGCCGCCCCCGGTGCGAAACCCGGCGCCTCTCCCAGTGCAGCCCCCAGCGCCTCGGCCAGTACCCGGCCGGGGCTACCACGTGCCGAACCGACGCGCTTGAAGATCCTTCCGATCGCTGTGGACGCGCCGTTCATGCCCTTGTCCATCGGTCCGTCCGGTCAGCTCGACGCGCCGCCGCCGGACGACAGCAACCTCGTCGGCTGGTTCCGTGAGGGGGTGACACCAGGGGAAGCCGGTACGGCGATCGTCGCCGGGCACCTCGACACGAAGACCGGGCCCGGGGTGTTCATGAGTCTCAGTTCGCTCAAGCCGGGAAGCCTGGTGGACGTGGTGCGCAAGGACGGTACGACCGTCACCTTCTCGGTCGACGAGATCGAGAGCTTCAGCAAGTCGGACTTCCCCAACGACCGGGTCTACGCGGACACCCCCGACCCGCAGCTGCGGCTGATCACCTGTGGGGGCGAGTACGACAAGAAGGCGAAGGACTACAAGGAGAACGTGGTCGTCTTCGCCCACATGGTCTCCTCGCGGAAGGCTTGACGGCGCACGCGGCGCGGCCCCCGTCCCCGGGGGCGACGGTGTCAGGCAGGAGCGCACGGGTACCCGCGCCGCTGTGCGGGGTCGGCCCGCGCAGAGGAGGAGGCGACGATGACAGGCGACATGTGGGGCTACCCCGAGACCGCGCAGTATGTACCAGGGGCCCAGCTCGTCGGATACTCGGTCGAGGCGTCCGACGGGGCGATCGGCAAGGTCGACAAGCACACAGAGGAAGTGGGCCGCTCCTACCTTGTCGTCGACACCGGGCCGTGGATCCTCGGCAGGCGGGTCCTGGTGCCCGCCGGGCTGGTCTCGCAGATCGACACCGGGAGCGAGACCGTACGGTTGGGATGCACCAGGGCCGAGGTCAAGGATTCGCCCGACTTCGAGAGCGGCAAGCACGAGAACGACGCCGACTACATCGAGCTGATCGAGCGCCATTACGCCAGCCGTCACATGTGACCGGGCGCGGCCCTGCGGGCAGTCGGCGCCCCGCAGGGCCCGCGGGTCACTGCGGGCCCTCCTCGTCCGGGTCGTCGAACTGCGCGCCGGGCTCCCGGCGCAGCTCCGCCTCACTGCGCGCCCGCAGGCGCTCGGCGCGGTAGCGGAGCCGTTCCGACTGCTCGGGGTCGTCGGTGCGGCCGGCCTGCTGGAACAGCCGCTCCGCCTTGTCCCTGTCGTGTTCAGCGTGTACGCGATGGCTGTCCTGCTCGGCCATGACATCCTCCTGCGGTCCGCGGCCGGGTCGTCCGCCGCACTACGGCGCGGTACCTGACAAAGGGCCGAATGCCCCTGTCGTATCCGGACAAACAAGGATCATCCGGTGATGGCGGATGCCGTCCATCATGGTGATCGGGACGACGTCCGGGGCGGTGGCGCGCATGGCCGACGGGGCGGCACGGAAGTACGACAATGTGCTCGCCGGGTGCGGCGGCGCCGTACGGAGCAACCTGGAACACTCGTACGCGCCAGGCGCGGCGTGGCGCGTTGCCACCGACCGTGTCCGCGGAGTGCTCTATGGCTCGCCCAGACAGCGCCGGCCGAGAGCCGGCTTCCCCGCCAGGAGCACCGGATGCACCGCAGCGCCGCCCTCGCCGCAGCCGCCCTACTCACCGCCGCCGCGGCCGTTCCCGCCGCTGCCTCGTCCGCTTCCCCCGTGCCGGACCGGCCCGGCACGGTCGCTGCCGCGGAACTGCCCGAGGTGATCCCCGACGCGACCCCGGCCGCCAAGCCGGCGCGCGGGCTGTTCCTGACCCTGTCGGGATCGGAGAACACCTGGATCCGCGGCGTGCTGCTGCACTGCAGCCCCGTGCCCGCCGGCCCCCATCCGGAGGCGGCGGCCGCGTGCGCCGCACTGGATGCCGCACGCGGTGACCTGGACCGGCTGTCGGGGGAGCGGCACCCGTGCACCAAGCAGTACGACCCGGTGACGGTCAGTGCCACCGGCGCCTGGCGCGGCAGACCCACCGCCTGGCACAAGACCTTCGCCAACGCCTGCGAGCTCGCGGTGGCGACCGGGGCCGTCTTCCGCTTCTGACCGGACCCGCGACAGCCGGGTGGGGCGTGACCGGCTCAGGTGCCCTTCGAGGCCACCACTCCGATCGTCACCGTCCCGAGCACCACCCAGGCGAACCAGAGCCAGCCGTTGCTGCCGAGAGCCGCCGTGTACGCCGTCACGACCACCAGGGCCCCGACGGTCAGCACTCCCATCGCTTTCGTCGAACCGGACATGTGTGCCCTCCTTCGACGGCGGGGGCCGTCGAGGACAATCGTCGCCCCTGAGGAGGGCACTGCGCTACCGGCCGGTGACGACTCGCAGGCTTCAGTTGCCGCGTGCCTGGAGCGAGGCGAGATAGGCGTTGTACGCCACGAGCTCCTGGTCCCCGTCGCGGTCCGCCGCCCGGTCCCGGCGCTTGGCCAGCCGCTGGTCGGAGCGGTACCACTGGAAGACCAGGGCGAGCAGCACCACCACGGACGGGATCTCGCTGAACGCCCAGGCGATCCCGCCCGCCGCGTTCTGGTCGGAGAGCGCGTCGATGCCGAGCGACGCCGGCGGATTGCGGTACGCCCCGATCATCGGCTCCGTCGCCATCATCAGCGCGATGCCGAAGAAGGCGTGGAAGGGCATACCAGCGAAGAGCTCCAGCATCCGCATCACATAACCGGGCCGGTGCGGCCCCGGGTCCACGCCCATGATCGGCCAGAAGAACACCAGGCCGACCGCGAGGAAGTGCACCATCATCGCGATGTGGCCGGTCTTCGACCCCATCAGGAAGTCGAACAGCGGAGTGAAGTACAGCCCGTACAGGCTGGCGATGAAGAGCGGGATCGTGAAGACCGGGTGGGTGACGATCCGCATGTAGCGGCTGTGCAGCAGCATCAGCAGTACCTCGCGCGGCCCCTTGCGGCCACGGCCGGCGACGGGCAGCGCCCGCAGCGCCAGCGTGATCGGCGCGCCGAGCAGCAGGACGATCGGCGACAGCATGCTGATCACCATGTGCTGCACCATGTGCACGCTGAACATGACCATGCCGTAGTCGTTCAGCTTGGTGCACATCATCAGCGCGATGCTCAGCACACCGACGGTGAACCAGACCGTCCGGCTCACCGGCCAGCTGTCGCCCCGCTTCCGCAGCCGTGCGACACCCCAGCCGTACAGGCCGAGCGCGAGGAGGCAGCCGACGAGGAAGAACACGTCCGGTGAGAACTCGAGGCCCCGCCCCAGCGTGAACGGCGGCAGATCCATCGTCGTGCCGTGCCCGCTGTGATCCATCTGTGCACTCCCGGAGGGCTTCCTGATCCGTACCGGTGATTCGTACGGGATGTCCGCTTGCTCGCACCAGAGTAGAACCGCCCCCGGTCGCGGCTGCGACCGGGGGCGGTCCGTGGGACTTCCGTGCGGCTCCCGGGACGGGTCAGAGGACCGTCTCGGCCTCTTCGTACCGCTGCTCGGGCACCGTCTTCAGGGTCTCGGTGGCCTCCGCGAGGGGCACCATCGTGATGTCCGTGCCGCGCAGGGCCGTCATCATGCCGAATTCGCCGCGGTGCGCCGCCTCCACCGCGTGCCAGCCGAACCGGGTCGCGAGGACGCGGTCGTAGGCGGTGGGCGTGCCGCCGCGCTGTACGTGGCCGAGGATCACCGGACGGGCTTCCTTGCCGAGCCGCTCCTCCAGCTCGACGGAGAGCTGACGGGCCACGCCCGCGAACCGCTGGTGGCCGTAGATGTCCTTGCCGCCCTCGTCCCACTGCATCGAGCCCTCGCGGGGCTTGGCGCCCTCCGCGACCACCACGATGGCGAACCGCTTGCCCGCCTCGAAGCGCGCACCGACCCGCTTGGTCAGCTCCTCGATGTCGAAGGGGCGCTCCGGCACCACGATCGCGTGCGCACCGGCCGCCATGCCGGAGTGCAGCGCGATCCAGCCGGTGTGCCGGCCCATGACCTCGACGATCAGGACGCGCTGGTGCGACTCGGCGGTCGTCTTCAGGCGGTCGAGCGCCTCCGTGGCGACGCCGACGGCCGTGTCGAAGCCGAAGGTGACGTCGGTGGAGGAGATGTCGTTGTCGATCGTCTTGGGCACGCCCACGATCGGCAGACCGCCCTCGGACAGCAGACGGGCCGCCTTCAGGGTGCCCTCACCGCCGATCGGGATGATCGCGTCGAGGCCCAGATCGGCCACATGCCCCTTGGCCCGCTCCACGCCGTCACGCAGATGCGCGGGCTGGACCCGGGAGGAGCCGAGGATCGTGCCGCCACGGGCCAGGATGCCGCCCACCGCGTCCAGGTCGAGCTTGCGGTAGTCGCACTCCAGGAGGCCCTTCCAGCCGTCGTGGAAGCCGATGACCTCGTCACCGTGGTCGACTACGGCGCGGTGCACGACGGAACGGATGACGGCGTTCAGACCGGGGCAGTCGCCGCCGGAAGTGAGCACACCAATGCGCATTGCCCGAAAACCTTTACAACGTGGGCGGACTCCCGGACCACGTCGTCCGGTTGGTTCCGTGCCACCCTACCGGCGCGGGGCGGGGGTTCTGAAACGGGCGTCCGCCTGGTGGGACCGCGCCCACGACCCCTCCGCTCAGCTGAGCGAAGGGGCCGCAGAATGGGTGCTCGGGTGAGCGGAGGGACCGTCAGGCGGGCTGTGTCGCGGCCGCGATCCGCTCCGCGCGCAGCGCCTCGTACCACCGGTCGTCCGTGGGCGGAAGCGCGTTCACATCGAGGGCCAGCTTCAGCAGCAGGTCCGCGATCTGCGGGTTCCGGGCCATCACCGGGCCGTGCATGTACGTGCCGAAGACGGTGTCGTTGTACGCCCCCTCGGTGCCGTCGCCGGTGCCGTTGCCCCGGCCGAGCACGGTCCGGGCGAACGGGCGCGCCGTCGGGCCGAGATGCGTGATGCCCTGGTGGTTCTCGAAGCCGGTCAGCTGCGGCAGGCCCAACTGCGGATCGATGTCCGCCAGTACGTCGCCGACGCAGCGCTCGCCCTCGCCGCGGGTGGACACCACGTCGATCAGCCCGAGGCCCGGCTCGCGCTCACCGAGGTCGTTGATGAACTCGTGGCCGAGGATCTGGTAGCCGGCGCAGACCGAGAAGATGATGGCGCCGTTCGACGCCGCCCGGCTCAGGCCGCCGTCGCGGCGCAGCCGCTCGGCCGCCAGCCGCTGCGGACGGTCCTCACCGCCGCCAATCAGGTAGATGTCGCCGGAGGTGGGCACCGGCTGGTCGCTGCGCACGTCGATACGCATCACGTCGAGACCGCGCTGCCGGGCCCGGCGCTCCACCACGAGGGCGTTGCCCTGGTCGCCGTAGGTGCTGAGCAGATCCGGGTAGACCCACACCAGACGCAGGCTGCTGTCACTCATTCTCATACGTCCTCTCCGTCCGTCCACCGGTCAGTTGCCGACACGACGGCGTACGTCCTGGAAAGCTGTGTAGTTGGCGATCAGCTCGATCCTGCCGGGCGGGGCGCTCTGCACCGCCTCGTCGACCGACTCGCACACACGGAAGTCCAGGCCCGCCACTTCCAGCCGCACCGCGAGGTCCAGCCTGCGGTCGCCGATCACGAAGATCGGGTGGCCGGCGAGACGGGTGTAGTCGACGTCCCACAGCCAGGAGGTGTCCGTGCCGTCCGCGCCGCGGGCGTTGACGGAGAGGATCACCGGCGTCGGCGGCGGGTCGATCAGCGAAAACGTCTCGAGCCAGCCGGCCGGGTTCTTCGCCAGCAGCAGCCGGACGTCACGGCCGAGGAAGGAGACGACGTCGTACCGGCCGGCCACGGCCTGCACCTGGTACATGCGCTCCAGGGCCACCTGTGGCGGCACACCGAAACAGGCCGCGACGGCGGCGGAGGTGGCGGCGTTGGCCTTGTTCGCGCGGCCGGGCAGCTGGAGGTGGATCGGCCAGGCGGAGCCGTGCGGGTCGATGACATGGTCGCCGCTGAGCACCCAGCTCGGCGCCGGACGGCGGAAACCGCACTCGCCGCAGAACCAGTCGTCGCCAGGGCGCTGCATCACACCGCCGCAGGACGGGCACGACCAGGCGTCGTCCTTCCACTCCTGGCCGGCGGCGACCCACACGACGTTGGGGGAGGAGGAGGCCGCCCACACGACCAGCGGGTCGTCCGCGTTGGCGATGACCATCGCCTTCGAACCGGCAAGGCCCTCACGCCACTTCTCGGCCAGCATCCTGGTCTCCGCCGCGCGGTCCAGCTGGTCACGCGACAGGTTCAGCAGTGCGATGGCCTTGGGCGTCACATCCCTCGCCACACCGGCGAGGTACTTCTCGTCGACCTCGATCACACCGAAGCGGGCGTCCGAGCCGCCCGCCAGGGCGGAGGTGATACCCGCCGGCATGTTGGCGCCGAGCGCGTTGGAGACCACCGGGCCACTGGCCCGGAGCGCCTCCGCGATCAGCCTCGTGGTCGTGGTCTTGCCGTTGGTCGCAGAAACGAGGACCACGTCCAGGTGCTGCGCCAGCCTCCCCAGCAGATCGGGGTCGAGCTTGAGCGCCACCCGGCCGCCGATCACCGATCCGCTGCCGCGTCCGGCGGCGCGGGACACCGCTGCTGCGGCCTTGCCCGCCGTCACGGCCAGCTTGGCTCGCGGCGTCAGGGGCTCCGAGTTGCCTGACATCGTCCTTGATCCTCCTTGCATCGGTCGGGACTCAGCCTATCCAGCTCCGGTCGGCCGCCCGCACCGCGGCACCGTCGGAAAGGTGGAGGTCACGGGTGAACGGGTGGGCACGTACGCTGGGCGCCATGCGAAACCGGCCGATCCCCGGCAGTACCGGACGCGTCAGGTCGATGAGCCTGCTCGCGGATCCGGTCCTGCACAAGCCCTGCGAGACCGTGACCGACTTCGGCCCGGGCCTGAAGGAACTCGTCGAGGACCTCTTCGCGACGATGTACGCGGCCCAGGGGGTCGGCCTCGCCGCGAATCAGGTCGGCGTCGCGTCGAGGGTCTTCGTGTACGACTGCCCCGACGACGAGGACGTCCGCCACCTCGGACACATCGTCAACCCCCGCCTCGTGGAGGCGGACGGCGTCACGGTCCGCGGCCCGGAAGGCTGTCTCTCGCTGCCCGGCCTGGAGGCGGGCACGGAACGCTTCGACCGTGCGGTGGTCGAGGGCGTGACGTGGGAGGGCGAGCCGGTACGGGTGGAGGGGACCGGGTTCTTCGCGCGCTGCCTGCAGCACGAGTGCGACCACCTGGAGGGGCTGGTGTACGCGGACCGGCTCTCGCCGTGGCGACGGGCGAGGCTGGCGAGGGCGGTACGGAAGGCGTCCTGGGGGACGCCGGAGCGGGTGGGGTTGGTGCGGGGGGCGTAGCGCCTGCGGGGCGGGTGCGCGGGGGCGTTGCGCCTGCGGCGGGCTTGTTCCCCTACCCGCTCCTTCCCGAACCGGGCTCCGCCCGGACCCGTACCGCGCTGCGCGCGGTGCCCTCAAACTCCCCCTACGGCCTGGCGGCCGTGGGAGGAGGTGCCCCCAGGCGGGCCGGCTTTCGCTCTGCGAAATCAGCCCCGCGCAGCGGTCGATTCAGAAGCCAGGGCCGTCCGCGCGGTCCTGGACCTGGAAGAGGCGGCCGCACAGAAGGTCCGTCAGGCTGGCGACCAACTCCGCCCGTGAGCACGGCCGTTCGCCGAGCCACCAGTCGCCCGCCGCGTGCATCATGCCGACGATGCCGTGGCCCCACACGCGGGCCACCAGGTCTCCGCCGGGGCCCAGGTCGACGCGGTCGGCGATGACCGTGCCGAGCTCCTCGCCGAGGCGCCGTAGCAGCGGCGCCGAGTGGCGGCCCACGTCGAAGCCGGCTTCCGAGGGCTGGCTGTCCTCCGCCGGGTGCATCAGGAAGCGGTACACCTGCGGCCGGGCCTCGATGGCGGCGAGATACGTGTCGAGCGTGCCGGCGACCCGCTCCCTGCGGTCGACGTCCGCGTCCACGGCCACCTGAAGCGCTCTCAGCAGCGCGTCGGTGTGGCGCTTGGCCAGCGCCCGGTAGAGGCCGCCCTTGTCGCCGAAGTGCCGGTAGAGGATGGGCTTGGTGATGCCCGCCTCGGCGGCGATGGCGTTCATGGAGGCGTGGGGCCCGTCCCTGAGCACCACCCGGTCGGCGGCCTCGAGGAGTTCGCGGCGCCGCTGGTCGGCCGACCGCTGGTGTTGTGTGGTCTCCATGTGTTCTCCCCGCCCGGACGATTGCGTGACGCTTGCGCAAAGTAACACCCTGCCGCAATGGTCACATGATCGGGCCATGGCTGGTTGACAGGGGCTACCCGTCGGTAACAGACTGCCGTTACCGCTGGTAACATGCGGGTTGTCGTAAGTGTTCTGGAGGGGACATGACCGAGTTCACGCTCGACCTCAACGAGGATCAGAAGCAGGTCCGGGACTGGCTCAACGGCTTCGCCAAGGACGTCATGCGACCCGCCGCCGCCGAGTGGGACGAGCGTGAGGAGACCCCCTGGCCCGTCATCCAGGAGGCGGCCAAGCTCGGAATCTACTCCCTCGACTTCTACGCCCAGCAGTTCTTCGACCCCACCGGCCTCGGCATCCCGATGGCGATGGAGGAGCTGTTCTGGGGCGACGCGGGCATCGCGCTCTCCATCGTCGGCACCGGGCTCGCCGCCGTGGGCGTCCTCGCCAATGGTACGGAGGAGCAGATCGGCACCTGGATCCCGCAGATGTACGGCGACGCGAACGATGTGAAGGTCGCCGCCTTCTGCTCCTCGGAGCCGGACGCCGGCTCCGACGTCGCCTCCATGCGCACCCGCGCCGTGTACGACGAGGCGAAGGACGAGTGGGTGCTCAACGGCACCAAGACCTGGGCGACCAACGGCGGTATCGCCAACGTCCATGTCGTCGTCGCCGTGGTCGATCCCGAGCTCGGCTCGAAGGGCCACGCCTCGTTCATCGTGCCGCCGAACACTCCCGGCCTGTCCCAGGGGCAGAAGTTCAAGAAGCACGGCATCCGCGCCTCGCACACCGCGGAGGTCGTGCTCGAGGACGTCCGCGTTCCCGGCGGCTGCCTGCTCGGCGGCAAGGAGAAGCTGGACGAGCGGCTCGCCCGGGCCCGGGAGAAGGCCCGTACGGCAGGCGGCGCCGGCGAGCGGGTGAAGAACGCGGCGATGGCCACCTTCGAGGCCTCCCGTCCCGCCGTCGGGGCCATGGCCGTCGGCACCGCCCGCGCCGCGTACGAGGTCGCGCTCGACTACGCGAAGACCCGCGAGCAGTTCGGCCGCCCGATCATCGACAACCAGGGCATCGCCTTCCAACTGGCCGACATGCGCACCCGGATCGACGCCGCCCGCCTGCTCGTGTGGCGTGCCTCGTGGATGGCGACCACCGGCAAGCCGTTCACCTCGGCGGAGGGCTCCATGTCGAAGCTGTTCGCCAGCGAGACCGCCAAGAAGGTCACCGCCCAGGCGATCCAGATCCTCGGCGGCAACGGCTTCACCCGCGAGTACCCGGTGGAGCGCATGCACCGCGACGCGGCGATCTACACGATCTTCGAGGGCACCAGCGAGATCCAGCGACTGGTGATCGCCCGCACCCTGTCGGGCATGCCGATCCGCTGACCCGGGCGCACACGACGAAGGCTCCGGCTCCCCTACGGGGCGCCGGAGCCTTCCGCGTGCCGGGTTTCTGTGTGTCTCCAGCCCTCAGCGCCGTGTGAGCTTCTCGATCAGCAGCGAGGGCAGCAGCAGCACCACGAAACCGAGCTTGAACAGCACGGGCGAGACCACCACCCCCAGGACGATCCCGAGCACGAAGGACTCGTGCGGCATCTCATAGCCGATCAGCGGCAGTGTGCCACCCACGAACGCCTCGTAGGCGGCCCAGACGCCCAGTGCCAGACCGAGCACCCCGCCGACGAAGCCGACGCCGAGCGGCCACGTGGCATCGTCGTCCCTGCGTTTGTTCCCCCCCGGACCCCCCCCCCCCCCCCGGGAAAGGCAGTTGGAAGCGTCGCACCCCGCGACGTCAGGCAGACAGTACTGCCTCGACGGCCGCCAGCACCTCGGGGGACTCCGGCTCGGTACCGGGACGGAAACGGGTGACCTCGCCCTTCGGGGAGATCAGGAACTTCTCGAAGTTCCACTGGACGTCGCCGGCCTCGCCGTCGGCGTCCGCGACCTGCGTCAGCTCCGCGTAGAGGGGGTGACGACCCTCGCCGTTCACGTCCGTCTTCTCCAGCATGGGGAAGGACACGCCGTACGTCGCCGAACAGAACGTGGCGATCTCCTCCGGGCTGCCCGGCTCCTGGCCGCCGAACTGGTTGCACGGCACGCCCAGCACCGTGAAGCCCCGGTCGCCGTATTCCTTCTGCAGCCGCTCCAGGCCCGCGTACTGCGGGGTCAGCCCGCACTTGGAGGCCACATTGACCACCAGGACGGCCTGGCCCCGGTAGTCGCCGAGCGAGGTCGCCTCGCCGGACAGGGTGCGCAGCGGGATGTCGTACAGAGTCATCGAAGCTCCTCACAGGGTCGCCGGCGGGCGGCCGGACGGCCGCACCGGTGGACGACCGATGAAAACACGGGTGCGCCCGCGACGGAGCACGGGCGTCAATGGGGCAACGCCGCCGGGTACGGCGATCTTCCCCGTACCGGGAGGACCGCCGCCGGACAGCCGGCTACACCGGCCGGAACAGCCCCTCCTGCACCACCGACACCAGCAGCCGGCCCTCGCGGTCGTAGATCCGGCCACGGGCGAGCCCACGGCCGCCCGTCGAGATCGGCGACTCCTGGTCGTAGAGGAACCACTCGTCCGCGCGGAACGGACGGTGGAACCACATCGCGTGGTCCAGCGACGCCATGTCGAAGCCGCGGGGGCCCCACAGAGGCTCCACCGGGATCCGTACCGCGTCCAGCAGCGTCATGTCGCTCGCGTACGTCAGCGCGCAGGTGTGCACCAGCGGATCGTCGCCCAGCGGGCCCACCGCGCGCATCCAGACCGCGCTGCGCGGGTCGGCGTCCTTGATCTCGTCCGCCGTCCAGCGGAGCCGGTCGACATAGCGGATGTCGAACGGCTGGCGCCTGGCCATCCGCTCCAGCGCCTCCGGCAGCTCGCCCAGATGCTCCCGGATCTCGGTCGTCACCGTCGGCAGCGACTCGGGATCCGGGAAGTCGAGACGCGGCGGCAGCTGGTGCTCGATGCTGCCCGGCTCGGGGCGGTGGAAGGACGCCGTCAGGTTGAAGATGGTGCGCCCCTCCTGCACGGCCGTGACCCGGCGGGTGGTGAACGAGCGGCCGTCCCGGACCCGTTCGACCTGGTACACGATCGGCACTCCGGGGCGTCCCGGCCGCAGGAAGTAGGCGTGCAGCGAATGGACCGGACGCTCGCCGTCCGTGGTCCTGCCCGCGGCGACCAGGGCCTGACCGGCCACCTGACCGCCGAAGACGCGCTGCAGGGACTCGTTCGGGCTGAGTCCCCGGAAGATGTTGACCTCGATCCTTTCCAGATCGAGCAGATCGACCAGACGCTCGGCCGGATTCGTCATCCTCGGTTCTCCCTGTCAGAGCCGGCCGACGGACGTGACCCGCACGACCGCCCGGCCCTCTTCGTCGGAGGCCGCCAGATCGACCTCCGCGCTGATACCCCAGTCATGGTCGCCGTTCGGGTCGGCGAAGGTCTGCCGTACGCGCCACAGGCCGTGCGCCGCGTCCTCCTCGATGGCCAGGAGCTTCGGACCGCGTGCGTCGGGGCCGGTGCCCAGGTCGTCGTACTCGTCCCAGTACCCGTCCATCGCCTCGCCCCAGGCGTCCGCGTCCCAGCCCGACTCGGCGTCCATCTCGCCCAGTTCACCGACCCGGTCCAGGGCGGCCAGCTCCACCCGGCGGAACATCGCGTTGCGCACGAGCACCCGGAACGCGCGGGCGTTGGCCGTGACCGGCTTGACCTGGTCGGCCTTCTCCTGCGCCTCCTCGGCAGTCTCCACCTCGGGATTCGCCAGCTGCTCCCACTCGTCGAGCAGGCTGGAGTCGACCTGGCGGACCATCTCGCCGAGCCAGGCGATGAGGTCCTCGAGGTCCTCCGTCTTCAGATCGTCCGGGATGGTGTGGTCGAGCGCCTTGTACGCGCTCGCCAGATAGCGAAGCACGATGCCCTCGGTGCGGGCCAGCTCGTACCAGGAGGTGAACTCGGTGAACGTCAGCGCCCGTTCGTACATGTCACGGATGACGGACTTCGGCGACACCGGGTGGTCGCCGACCCACGGGTGCGACTTCTTGTAGACGTTGTAGGCGTGCCACAGGAGCTCCTCCAGCGGCTTCGGGTACGAGATCTCCTGGAGCCGCTCCATGCGCTCCTCGTACTCGATGCCGTCCGCCTTCATCTTGCCGACGGCCTCACCGCGCGCCTTGTTCTGCATGGCGGCGAGGATCTGACGAGGATCGTCCAGCGTCGACTCGACGACGGAGACCATGTCCAGTGCGTAGGAAGGGGACTGGGGGTCGAGCAGGTCGAAGGCGGCGAGGGCGAACGTCGACAGCGGCTGGTTCAGCGCGAAGTCCTGCTGGAGGTCGACGGTGAGCCGGACGGTGCGGCCCTCCGCGTCGGGGGTGTCCAGCCGTTCCACCACTCCGCCGTCGAGCAGCGAGCGGTAGATGGCGATGGCCCTGCGGATGTGACGCAGCTGGGCCTTGCGGGGTTCGTGGTTGTCCTCGAGCAGCCGGCGCATGGCCTCGAACGCGTTGCCCGGCCGGGCGATCACCGACAGAAGCATGATGTTGGTGACCCGGAAGCGGGATGTCAGCGGCTCGGGCTCGGACGCGATCAGCTTCTCGAACGTGCTGTCCGACCAGGCGACGAAGCCCTCCGGAGCCTTCTTCCTGACGACCTTGCGGCGCTTCTTGGGGTCGTCGCCGGCCTTCGCGAGCGCCTTCTCGTTCTCGATGACGTGCTCGGGCGCCTGCGCGACGACCAGGCCCGCGGTGTCGAAGCCGGCCCGGCCCGCCCGCCCGGCGATCTGGTGGAACTCACGCGCCCGCAGTGTCCGCACCCGGCTGCCGTCGTACTTGGTGAGCGCCGTGAACAGCACCGTGCGGATGGGGACGTTGACACCGACGCCGAGCGTGTCGGTGCCGCAGATGACCTTCAGCAGGCCGGCCTGGGCCAGCTTCTCCACCAGCCGCCGGTACTTGGGCAGCATTCCCGCGTGATGCACACCGATGCCGTGCCGGACATAACGGGAAAGGTTCTTTCCGAACTTGGTGGTGAACCGGAAACTGCCGATCAGGTCGGCGATCTTGTCCTTCTCCTCGCGCGAGCACATGTTGATGCTCATCAGCGACTGGGCGCGCTCCACGGCCTGAGCCTGGGTGAAGTGCACGATGTAGACGGGCGCCTGCTTCGTCTCGAGCAGCTCGGTCAGCGTCTCCGTGATCGGCGTCAGCCGGTACTCGTACGAGAGCGGCACCGGCCGGGTCGCCGACCGGACGACGGCGGTGGGGCGGCCGGTGCGGCGGGTCAGGTCCTTCTCGAACATCGAGACGTCACCGAGGGTCGCCGACATCAGGACGAACTGCGCCTGCGGCAGCTCCAGGATCGGGATCTGCCAGGCCCAGCCGCGGTCCGGCTCGGCATAGAAATGGAACTCGTCCATCACGACCTGGCCGACGTCGGCGTGCTTTCCGTCGCGCAGGGCGATCGAGGCCAGCACCTCCGCGGTGCAGCAGATGACCGGCGCGTCGGCGTTCACGGACGCGTCGCCGGTCAGCATGCCCACGTTCTCCGTGCCGAACAGCTTGCACAGGTCGAAGAACTTCTCCGAGACGAGGGCCTTGATGGGCGCGGTGTAGAACGTGACCTGGTCCTTCGCCAGTGCCGCGAAGTGCGCGGCCGCGGCGACCAGGCTCTTCCCGGAGCCGGTAGGGGTCGAGAGGATCACGTTCGCCCCGGAGACCACCTCGATCAGCGCCTCCTCCTGAGCCGGATAGAGCGTGATGCCCTGGCCCTCCGCCCAGGAGGAGAAGGCTTCGTACAGGGCATCGGGGTCGGCGTCTGAAGGCAGCTGATCGATAAGGGTCACACCCCCATCTTGCCTGTCCCCGAGCCGGATCAGGGAACCGGCCGTGAGCGGCAAGATCATGACCGATACGCTGCCCTGTCAACTGGGGTCACGCACAAGAGCGATGGGGCGACGATGGGGCGGGAACGCACATGATGGGACCGGCGCACTCTCTGTCCGGGGCGGCCGCCTGGCTGGGGGTGGGAGCGGCGACGGCCGCCGCGGGCCACCCGATGCCGTGGCCCGTCCTCGTCGTCGGAGCGCTGATCTGCGCGGGCGCGGCGCTGGCGCCTGATCTGGACCATAAGGCGGCGACGATCTCGCGGGCCTTCGGGCCCGTGTCACGCGGGCTGTGCGAGATCGTCGACAAGCTGTCGTACGCCGTCTACAAGGCGACACGGAAGCAGGGAGACAAGCGCAGGACCGGCGGGCACCGGACGCTGACGCACACCTGGCTGTGGGCGGTCCTCATCGGCGCGGGTGCCTCCGCGCTGGCGCTCTTCGGCGGCCGGTGGGCCGTCCTCGCGATCTTGTTCGTCCACATGGTGCTGGCCGTGGAGGGTCTGCTGTGGCGGGCCGCCCGGGTCTCCAGCGACATCCTGGTCTGGCTGCTGGGCGCCACCAGCGCCTGGATCCTCGCGGGCGTCCTGGACAAGCCCGGCAACGGCGCGGACTGGCTGTTCACCGCCCCCGGCCAGGAATACCTGTGGCTGGGCCTGCCGATCGTCCTCGGCGCCCTCGTCCACGACATCGGCGACGCCCTCACCGTCTCCGGCTGCCCGATCCTGTGGCCGATCCCGATCGGCAACAAGCGCTGGTACGCGGTGGGCCCACCGAAGCCGATGCGCTTCCGGGCCGGGAGCTGGGTCGAGCTGAAGGTGCTGATGCCGGCGTTCATGCTGCTGGGCGGAGTGGGCGGGGCGGCCGCGCTGAACTTCATCTGACGGGCCCTCCGGCCGGCCCCCGCGCGGTGACGGGCGGGGGCCGGGACCGGGGCTACCCGTGCCAGGAGCGCCAGAGCGCCGCGTACGCGCCGTTCGCCGACACGAGCTCGTCGTGACTGCCGAGCTCGCTGATCCGGCCCTCCTCGACCACCGCGATCACGTCCGCGTCGTGCGCGGTGTGCAGCCGGTGCGCGATGGCGACGACCGTGCGGCCGTCCAGGACTCGGGACAGCGAGCGCTCCAGGTGGCGGGCCGCCCGCGGGTCCAGCAGCGAGGTGGCCTCGTCCAGCACCAGCGTGTGCGGGTCCGCGAGGACAAGGCGGGCCAGCGCGATCTGCTGCGCCTGTGCCGGGGTCAGCGAGAGGCCGCCGGAGCCGACCTCGGTGTCCAGACCGTCGTCCAGCGCCCGCGCCCAGCCGTCCGCGTCCACCGCGCCCAGCGCGGCCCACAGCTCCGCGTCCCCGGCGGACGAGCGGGCGAGGAGCAGGTTGTCCCGCAACGAGCCGACGAAGACGTGGTGCTCCTGGTTGACGAGCGCCACGTGCTCCCGCACCCGCTCGGCCGGCATGCCGGACAACTCGGCCGCGCCGAGCGTGACATGGCCGCTGCGCGGCGCGTAGATGCCCGCGAGCAGCCGGCCCAGGGTCGACTTGCCGGCGCCGGACGGGCCGACCAGCGCCATCCGGGTGCCGGGCGGCACCTTCATCGAGATCTTGTGCAGCACGTCGACGCCCTCGCGGTAACCGAAGTGCACCCTGTCGGCGCGCACGTCCCGGCCGTCGGGCCGCAACCGGTCGTCGCCCGCCTCCGGTTCGATCTCCCGCACGCCCACCAGCCGCGCCAAGGACACCTGCGCCACCTGGAGCTCGTCGTACCAGCGCAGGATCAGGTTCACCGGGTCGACCATCATCTGGGCGATCAGCGCTCCGGTGGTCAGCTGGCCGATCCCGATCCACCCGTGCAGTACGAACACACCGCCGATCATCAGCACGGAGGTGAGCACGGTCGCGTGAGTGAGGTTGATGACGGGGAAGAGGACGGACCGCAGGTAGAGGGTGTACCGCTCCCAGGACGTCCACTCCTTGATCCGCCGGTCGGAGAGCGCCACCCGGCGCGCCCCGAGCCGGTGCGACTCCACGGTGCGGCCGGCGTCGACGGTCTCCGCCAGCACGGCCGCGACGGCCGCGTATCCGGCGGCCTCCGAGCGGTACGCGGACGGCGCGCGCCTGAAGTACCAGCGACAGCCGACGACCAGCAACGGCACCGCCACCAGCACGGCGGGCGCGAGCGGCGGAGCGGTCACGGTGAGCCCGCCGAGGAGCAGCACGATCCAGAAGACGCCGATCGTCAGCTGCGGCACGGCCTCACGCATGGCGTTGGCCAGGCGGTCGACGTCGGTGGTGATACGGGACAGCAGGTCACCCGTCCCGGCGCGCTCGAGCACGCCCGGGGGGAGACCGACCGAGCGGACGAGGAAGTCCTCGCGCAGGTCGGCGAGCATCCGTTCGCCCAGCATCGCCCCGCGCAGCCGCACCAGCCGCACGAACACCGCCTGGAGGACGAGGGCGGCCGCGAACAGGGCGGCCGTGCGTTCCAGGTGCAGGTCGCGCGCCCCGTCCGCCGCCTTCTCCACGAGCGAACCGAGGAGCCACGGACCCGCCATCGAGGCGACGACGGCGACCGTGTTGACAGTGACGAGGAGCGCGAAGGCGCCGCGGTGCCGCCGCAGCAGCTCGCTGACGTACGCGCGCACGGTGGCCGGCGTGCCCACCGGCAGGGTGGTGGCCGTGCGGAGGGCCGCCGGATCGTACTCCGGGGGCGCCAGGCCGATCATGCTGTCTCCTCGATGTCTTCGGTGCCGGCCTTGGTGAGCTGTGCCGCGACCGGGCCGCGCGGGGCCGCGACGAGGCGCTGCTCCGTGTCGGTCTCCCGGGTCACGACCGCGCGGTAGCGGGGCTCCGTGCGCAGCAGTTCGCGGTGCGCGCCGACCGCCACGACCTCGCCGTCGTGGACCAGGACGACCCGCTCGGCGCGGTCGAGCAGCAGCGGTGAGGACGTGAACAGGACCGTCGTGCGGCCCGCGCGGAGCTTGCGCACGCCGTCCGCGATCCGCGCCTCCGTGTGCGAGTCGACGGCCGACGTCGGCTCGTCGAGCACCAGCACCTCGGGGTCGGTGACCAGCGAACGCGCCAGCGCGAGCCGCTGCCGCTGGCCGCCGGACAGTGAGCGCCCGCGTTCGGTGATGGGCGCGTTCATGGGGTCGTTGTCGAGGGACGCCTGCGCCAGTGCGTCGAGCACGTCACCGCACTCCGCCGCGGTCAGCGCCCGCTCCGCGGCGACCTCCCCGGACGCCGGTACGTCGAGCAGTTCCGTGAGGGTGCCGGAGAGCAGCACCGGATCCTTGTCCTGGACGAGCACCGCGCCGCGGGCCTCTTCGAGCGGCCGGCCGTCCAGGGCGACGCCGCCGAGGAGCACCGAGGGCAGGCCGTCCGGTTCCGCCGGGTGGCCGCCGAGCCGTTCGGCGAGCTGTCCCGCCGCGTCCGGGTCGCCGCAGACGACGGCGGTGAGGGTTCCGGCCGGGACGAGCAGGCCGGTGGCCGGGTCGTACAGATCGCCGGTCAGCTGGCGTGCGTCGTCCGCGCGGGTGCCCTGCCGGGTGCTCCGCTCGAGTGACAGCACCCGGGCCGCGCGGCGCGCGGAGGGCCGGGAGAAGGAGTACGCCATGGCGATCTCCTCGAAGTGGCGGAGCGGGTAGCTCAGCAGCATCACCGCGCTGTACACGGTGACCAGTTCGCCCACGGTGATCCGGCCGTCGCCGACGAGCCCGAGGCCGTGCCAGACGACCGAGATCAGCAGCAGGCCCGGAAGCAGCACCTGTACCGCGGAGATGGCCGACCACATCCGGGCGCTGCGGACGGCGGCGGCGCGGACCTCCTGGGAGGCGTGCCGGTAGCGCTTCAGGAAGAGCTCCTCGCCGCCGATGCCTCGGAGGACCCGCAGGCCGGCGACCGTGTCGGAGGCGAGCTCCGTGGCACGGCCCGCCTTCTCCCGCTGCACGTCCGCGAGACGGGTGGCCCGGGGGAGCAGCGGCAGGACGCCGAGGGCGAGCACCGGTACGCCGACGGCCACGAGGACGCCGAGGGCCGGCTGGTAGATCAGCAGGCCGACACAGACCAGCACGACGGTGAGGGCGGCGGCGAGGAAACGGGAGACCGCTTCGACGAACCAGCCGATCTTCTCGACGTCGCCGGTGGACACGGCGACCACTTCGCCGGCCGCGACCCTCCGGGTGAGCGCGGAGCCCAGTTCGGAGGTCTTGCGGATCAGGAGCTGCTGGACGCGCGCCGCGGCGGTGATCCAGTTGGTGACGGCCGTGCGGTGCAGCATGGTGTCGCCGACGGCGATGCAGACGGCGGAGGCGGTGAGCAGCGCGCCCGCCATGGCGAGGGCACTGCCGGACTTCTCCACGACCGCCTGGACAGCCCTGCCGACCCCGTAGGGAAGCGCCATGACGGACACGAAGTGCAGCATTCCCCAAGACAGCGAACGGAGTTGGCCACGCAGTTGCCGGCGTCCGAGCCAGAGGAGGAATCCCGGCCCCGACCGGACGTCCGGGAGACCAGGATCGACATACGGAAGGTCGCGAATCTGCATGATGTCCCAGATCGTTCGGAAGGTCGGCACAGATCTGCCAGCCTCCCGCCGCGGGACGGGCGGCAGCAAACGATTTATTCCCGGCGCTCCGGGCTCCGGTCCTGGTCCGTCAGCAGTGCGGTCCCGGGCTGTCGACCAGGGCGGACAGCAGGCCGGCGAGGGTCTCGCGCTGCTCCGTGGTGAGGGGGGCGAGCACGTCCTCCGCCGCCGCGCGGCGCGCGTCGCGCAGGGCGCGCAGCGTGGCGCGACCCGTGTCGGTCAACTCGATGCGGGTCACCCGGCGGTTGGCCGGGTCGGGCACCCGGCGGACCCGGCCGCCTGCCTCCAGGCCGTCGACCAGGCTCGTGACGGCACGGGGGACCACCTCGAGACGCTCCGCCAGATCCGCCATACGGGGCGGCTCTTCGTAATGCGCCACGGTGCGCAGCAGCCGGGACTGGGCGGGGGTGATCGCTATGTCCGCCGACTGGAGCTGGCGCTTCTGGCTGCGGTGGAGCCGGCGGGTGAGCCGGAGCAGCTGTTCGGCGAGCAGGCCGTCGGCGTCGGGGGTGCTCATGCCGGGAACAATATCAGGACCTTGTTCATTGTGAGCATAGGTAACAATGGGCTAGGCTCTCACATCGCATCCCTTCCTGAGGAGACCATTGCGGCTCGAACACACCTCCTGGACACCACCGCCCAAGGACCCGGACCAACCGCCCGCAGAGGTGCGGCGGATCCTGCGGCTCTTCCGGCCCTACCGCGGCCGGCTCGCCGTCGTGGGCCTGCTCGTCGGCGCCTCGTCGCTGGTCTCGGTCGCCTCGCCGTTCCTGCTGCGCGAGATCCTCGACACCGCGATCCCGCAGGGCCGCACCGGGCTCCTCAGCCTGCTCGCCCTCGGCATGATCGCCACCGCCGTGATGACCAGCGTCTTCGGTGTGCTCCAGACGCTGATCTCCACCACGGTGGGCCAGCAGGTGATGCACGATCTGCGCACCGGGGTCTACGCGCAGTTGCAGCGGATGCCGCTCGCCTTCTTCACGAGGACCCGCACCGGTGAGGTCCAGTCGCGCATCGCCAACGACATCGGCGGCATGCAGGCCACCGTGACCTCGACGGCCACCTCCCTGGTCTCCAACCTCACCGCGGTCGTCGCCAGCGTCGTCGCCATGCTGGCCCTGGACTGGCGGCTCACCGTCGTCTCCCTCGTCCTGCTGCCGCTGTTCGTCTGGATCAGCCGCCGGGTCGGCCGCGAGCGCAAGAAGATCACCACCCAACGGCAGAAGCAGATGGCCGCGATGGCCGCGACCGTCACCGAGTCACTGTCCGTCAGCGGCATTCTGCTCGGCCGCACCATGGGCAGGGCCGACTCCCTCACCAGGTCCTTCGCCGAGGAGTCGGAGCGCCTGGTCGACCTCGAGGTGCGCTCGAGCATGGCCGGCCGCTGGCGGATGTCGACCATAGGCATCGTCATGGCGGCCATGCCGGCCCTCATCTACTGGGCCGCGGGCTTCGCACTGCGGACCGGCGGGCCCGCGATCTCCATCGGCACGCTCGTCGCCTTCGTCTCGCTCCAGCAGGGCCTGTTCCGGCCGGCCGTGAGCCTGCTCTCCACCGGGGTGCAGATGCAGACGTCGCTCGCCCTGTTCCAGCGGATCTTCGAATATCTCGACCTGCGCGTCGACATCACCGAGCCGGCGGAGCCCGTCGCGCTCGACAAGGTCCGTGGCGAAGTGTGCTTCGAGAAGGTCGGCTTCTCCTACGACCCCGCGCAGGAGCGGCCCACCCTCGACGGCATCGACCTCACCGTCCCCGCCGGCGGCTCGCTCGCGGTGGTCGGCCCGACCGGCTCCGGCAAGTCCACGCTCAGCTATCTGGTTCCCCGGCTGTACGACGTCACCGGCGGCCGGGTCACCATCGACGGCGTCGACGTACGGGACCTGGCCTTCGACACGCTCGCACGGGCCGTCGGAGTCGTCTCCCAGGAGACGTACCTCTTCCATGCCTCCGTCGCCGACAATCTGCGCTTCGCCAAGCCGGACGCCACGGACGAGGAACTCGAGGCCGCCGCCCGCGCCGCGCAGATCCACGACCACATCGCCTCACTGCCCGACGGCTACGACACCCTGGTCGGCGAGCGGGGCTACCGCTTCTCCGGCGGCGAGAAGCAGCGGCTCGCCCTCGCCCGCACCATCCTGCGCGACCCGCCGGTCCTGATCCTCGACGAGGCGACCAGCGCCCTCGACACCCGTACCGAGCACGCGGTGCAACAGGCCATCGAGTCCTTGTCCCGTGGCCGGACCACCATCACCATCGCCCACCGGCTCTCCACGGTCAGGGACGCGGACCAGATCGTCGTGCTCGACGCCGGCCGCGCGGCCGAGTGCGGAACCCATCAGCAACTCCTCGAACAGGGCGGCCGCTATGCCGCGCTGGTGCACCGCGACGCCCAGCTGACCCCTGCTGCCCCTTGAGCGCGGGCGCGCTCGTGCCGCCGGGGCCGCAAGCGTCCGAGCGGGCGGCGCCCGGACGGCGGCGCATTGTCCAGCCGCCTCCACCGGCTCACCGCCCCTGCCGGAATTTCCTCCGGATTGCTCGCCATGGCGGTCGACCCGGCTGCCGAACTCACCCCGCGCCACGGAAGCCGACCCGCTCCTGCCGCCGCTTCCGCTTCTGCCGCAGCGCCGGCCCCGGTGTCCAGGCCCGGGACCTCGTCGCCCGGTGCGGGGCAGCCCCGCACGAACGAGAACGCGGCGAAGCCCGCCGGGCCTTCTTTCGCCTCTACGCCGACATCGCCCGAGAAGCAGAAGATCGCACCACGCGGGCAGACCGCGCCCTACGCTGAGGCGCTCGGACAGCCGCGGCCGACGCCGGGTCACCGACGTGATGGGCGAGCCCTCGGTACCGCTCGTCGGTCCTGATCACCGCGGCGGCCCATTCCCGGCCCCGCCGTTGGCAGGCGGGTCGCCGCCGTCCGGAACACGGCCGTCGAGCAGAGCATCCAGCCCCGCGGCGAGTCCCTCCGGTCCCTCGCGCTCGGCGAGGTGGGCGGTGGCCGCGCGAAGCCGGGGAAGTTCTTGCGCCGGCATCAGGTGCAGGCCGAGTCGGAACGCCGGATCGGGCTCGTCGGGAGCGTCCACCATGGCCCGGAGCTCGACGAAGACATAGCCGAGCAGCCACGCGGTGTACGCCCGGTGGGTTCTTGCCGCGGAGGCGTCATCCAGGCCCGCCTGTTGCAGCAGGGTCAGGACCCGCTCGTGGTCCCGGAGTACGGCCGGGGAACGGCGTGCGAGGGGGACGGCCAGCATCCGGGTCGCCAGCAGTGGTACTGCGTGGGGGTGACGCAGGGCGACCAAGTAGGTCTGTCGTGCGACGTGGTGGAGTTCCGTGCGCCACGCGGGAAACGGCCGCGAGGCGTTCGCAGGCGGCGTTCCCGCGTCGCGGGGCTCAGCGGCCAGCGTGTCCTCCAGCTCCAGATACAGAGCCTCGACCAGGCCGTCCAGCAGGGCTTCCTTGCCCGCCGCGTATCGGTACAGAGCCATGGCCTCGACGCCCAACTCGGCGCCCAGTCGCCGCATGCTGAGCGCCCCGAGCCCCTCACGATCGACCACTTGCAGAGCGGTGGCAAGGACTCGTTCCCGGCTCAGTCGCCCGTAGCGGCCCCGATCACCGGCGCGACGGCCCGCGCCCTGCCCGGTCTCCCTGGTCATACGTCGCCTCCAGTGGCGGAACAAGCCTTCCGGCCTTCCCCCTCTTGACCATATGCCCCAATGGGTGGAATGTGTACGTATACGCCGTAAATATACGGCTTACGGATACAAGGTCTGAAAACGCGCGGATCCCCGCAGTGTGCGGCCGTGAGTCCAGCGCGGGCCTTCACCTCAGTACGCATACCACTACGGAGCGTTGCCATGGCTTCCAGGCGCCTCGCGGTCTCCCACGACACCCTTGACGGCAGTGCCCCGTCCGATGCGGGGAGTGGGACGCCGCTGGAGGCCCAGATCCGGAAGATGTCCGGCGGACGTGTCGCGCGGATCACGGCGGAGGGCCCCGTCTTCAGGTGGCGCCCGCCCGCCCGGTCCGTACACCGCGACACCTTCGTGCGCGTGCTGTCCGGCGGGGACCAGGCCGTCGTCATCGGTCTGGCCGTCAGCTGGACGCTGGCCTTCGCCTGGTTCTGGATGTGGTGGCTGAGTCCGGAGCACCGGGTCGGATGGGCCGGACTGATCATCAACAGCATCCTGCTGCTGTACCTGACGGCACTCCCCTTCTACTTCCTGTTCACCGTCAGCAGGCTGAAGCGGGTGAACCCCTCGCTCGAGGTCCCCTCGCTGCCCGTCGCCTTCGCGGTGACCCGGGCGCCCTCGGAGCAGTGGTGCACGGTCCGCAAAACGCTCGAAGCCATGACGGCTCAGGTCTTCCCCCACCCGTACGACGTCTGGCTGTGCGACGAGGACCCGACCGAGGAGATCTTCCAGTGGTGCCGTCGCCACGGCGTCCATGTGTCGTGCCGCCGGGGCGTCCCGGCGTACCACCGGACCACCTGGCCCCGGCGCACCCGCTGCAAGGAAGGCAACCTCGCCTATTTCTACGACTGCTGGGGTTACCGCGACTACGCGGTCGTCTCCCAGCTCGACTGCGACCATGTCCCGTCCCCCACCTACCTGGCCGAAATGGTGAGGCCGTTCGCCGACCCGGCCATCGGGTACGTGGCCGCTCCGAGCGTCTGCGACGTCAACGCCGCCCAGTCGTGGTCCGCGCGGGGCCGGCTGTACCGGGAGGCCGTCTGGCACGGGGCCGTACAGCTCGGCCACAGCAACGGACTCGCACCGATGTGCATCGGCTCGCACTACGCGGTCCGTACCGCCGCGCTGCGCGACATCGGGGGGCTCGGACCGGAGCTCGCAGAGGATTTCTCCACGACGATGCTTCTCAACTCCGCAGGATGGCAAGGGGCGTTCGCAATAGACGCTGAGGCACACGGTGACGGGCCGCTCACCTTCGCCGACATGGTCACGCAGGAATACCAGTGGTCACGCAGCCTCACGACGATGCTGTTCAGCCTGATCTGGCACCACATAGGCCGTATGCCCATCCTGTGCCGTCTGCGTTTCGCCTACGCGCTGGGCTACTACCCGCTGCTCGCGCTGACCGTTCTGGCCGGCATGTCACTGCCGCCGATCGCGGTGCTCACCGGGCTGCCATGGATGAACGTCAACTACTTCGACTTCCTGCTCCATTTCTTGTTCATGCCCCTCTGGGTCCTCCTGGCGCTGTTCCTCATGCGGCGGTGCGGACTGCTGCGTCCGCCCTCCGCCCCGGTCATCAGCTGGGAGGTCTGGCTGTTCGCCCTCGCCCGCTGGCCCTACATCGTGTGGGGGGTCCTGGGAGCGGCGCGCCAGCGGATGCGCCCCCGGCCGGTGGTCTTCAAGGTCACGCCCAAGCAACGCAGCGGCCCGGAACCCCTGCTGACCCGCCTGGTGCTGCCGTTCGCCGTCCTGGCGGTGTCCCTGGCCGGTGTCAGCCTGTTCGGAGAGCTGACGCGTCCCGCGGTGGGCTACGTCTTCCTCTCCCTGGTCGGCGCCGTGACCTACGGTGTGGTCGCCCTGGCCGTGCCCCTACTGCACGTACGGGAGACGTCCCGTGCGGCGGGCACAAGCTTCCGTGCCGCCCTGGCCACAGCGAGGACCTCGCTGCTCGTCGGTGTCGCCTCAAACGTCCCACCCCTCCTGGCCATCACGTTCTTCCCCGCCTACGCGGCCACTGTTCTCGGCTGGTGAGCCCCGGTGCCCGCGTCCGACCATCCCCACGAACTTGCGAAGGAGAAGCCCGTGCCAGCACCGTCAACCATCCTGATCACCGGTGGAGCCGGCTTCATCGGCAGCCACACCTGTGTCGAACTGCTCGATCACGGCTACGCGCTGGTGGTCGTCGACAACTACTCCAACAGCTCACCCCAGGTCTTCTCCCGCGTGCAGAAGGTCGCCGATCGCTATCTGAGCGCCGTCTACCGGCTGGATCTGCGCGACAGGCACGCCCTCTCGGACGTGTTCGACCACCATTCCGTGGACGCGGTGGTGCACTTCGCCGGGAAGAAGGCCGTCGGCGAGTCGATGCGGAAGCCGATCGAGTACTACGACACCAATATCGGCGGTACGACCTCCCTACTGCGAGCGATGGACGAACACGGCATCCACCAGCTGGTGTTCTCCTCGTCCTGCTCCATCTACGGCGAGGGTGACAAGGTACCGCTGAGCGAGCACGCCCCGGCCCGGCCCACGAATCCGTACGCCGCGTCGAAGTGGGCGTGTGAGCAGATACTCGCCGACGTGTGCCGGCTCCGTCCGGAGTTCCGTGTGCTGTCCCTGCGCTATTTCAACCCGGTGGGCGCACATCCCAGCGGCCTGCTCGGCGAGTCCCCCCGTGGCGGTGACGTCAACCTGATGCCTCGCCTGGCCCAGGTCGCCGACGGCGAGCGCATGAGCGTGACGGTGTACGGCGGCGACTACGCCACCAGGGACGGCACCGGGGTCCGTGACTACATCCATGTCATGGATGTCGCCGAGGCCCATCGGGTGGCGCTGGAGCATCTCGACGACGCACCCGGAATGCGGGTGTTCAACCTCGGCGTCGGATCGGGCACTTCGGTCCTGGAACTGCTGGCCGCCTTCGGTGAGGCCTCCGGCAGGCAGATGCCGTACACCGTCGAGGACCGCCGCCCGGGCGACGTGAGCGAACTCGTCGCCGATCCCCGCGTGATCACACACGAGTGGGGCTGGCGCCCCACCCGCGATCTCGCCGCGATGTGCCGGGACGCTTGGCGGTTCCGGCAACTGAACCCCCTCGGCTACGCGGAGTGATCCGTCCGCGCCCTCAGTTAAGGAGAACGACAATGCGGATGACAGTCATAGGAACCGGATACGTCGGAGTGGTCCATGCCGCGTGCATGGCGGACATCGGTCACGAGGTCCTCGGCGTGGACATCGACGAAGAGCGGATCGCGGCCCTGAGCGAGGGGAAGGCGCCGATCTACGAGTGCGGCCTGAACGAACTCCTCGCCCGTACCGTCAAGTCGGGACGGCTGCGCTTCTCCACCTCCATAACCGAGGCCGCCCGGTTCGCGCGTCTGCACTTCGTGTGCGTGGGAACCCCGCAGGTGCCCGGCGGTGTAGCGGCCGACGTCAGCCATGTCGACGCCGTCGTCGACACCATGGCACCGCATTTGCAGCCCGGCAGCCTGATCGTCGGCAAGTCCACGGTGCCTGTCGGCACGACGGCCCGCCTGGGCGCACGTCTGCGGGCCGTCGCACCGCACAGTGAGATTGCCTGGAACCCCGAGTTCCTGCGCGAGGGTTTCGCCGTGGCCGACACCAGGCGCCCGGAACGGATCGTCGTGGGCGTCGAGTCACGGCACGCCGAGGCGGTCCTGCGCGAGATCTACGAGCCCATGCTGATCAGCGGGGTCCCCTTCTTCAGCACCGACCCCGCCACCGCCGAACTCGTCAAGGTGGCGTCGAACGCCTTCCTCGCCACCAAGATCTCGTTCATCAACGCCATGGCGGAGGTGTGCGACGCCGCAGGCGCCGACGTGGTGACGCTGGCGGATGCCGTCGGCGAGGACTCGCGCATCGGCCACCGGTTCCTGCAACCCGGCCTGGGCTTCGGTGGCAGTTGCTTCCCCAAGGACATCCGTGCCTTCGCGGCGCGCGCCGAAGAACTGGGGGCCGGCGAGGCGATCGCCTTCCTCCACCAGGTCGACGAGATCAATTCGCGGCAACGGCGCCGCACGGTCGACCTCGCACGGCAACTGGTGGGCGGCTCCTTCGCCGGCCGGCGCATCGCGGGCCTCGGGGCGGCCTTCAAACCCGAGAGCGACGACGTGCGGGACTCGCCCGCCCTGGACGTCGCTTCGGCGATCCGACGCGAGGGCGCCGAGGTCCGGATGCACGACCCGGAAGCCATCGACAACGCCCGGCACAGGTTCCCCGGACTGCAGTACACCCTCGAAGTGTCCAAGGCCTGCGAAGACGCGGATCTCGTCCTGCACCTGACGGCGTGGCCCGAGTACCGGGAGATCTCTCCCGCCGAGCTCGGCCCCCTGGTGCGCAGCCGGCAGATCCTCGACGCGCGGGACACCCTGGACGCCGCCTCCTGGCAGTCGGCGGGCTGGACGCTGAGCGCACTCGGCCGTCCCCGGATCAACGGCGCGTACGCCGCCTGAACACACGAACTGTGGAGGAATCATGCATGTACTCGTCACTGGTGGGGGCGGCTTTCTAGGGTCGCACCTGTGCGACGCCCTGCTGTGCAGAGGAGACCGCGTCCTGTGCGTGGACGACTTCTCGACCGGCGAACCGGAGAACACGGCGCATCTGGCCGAACACCCCGCTTTCACGTTCGTCCGCGCCGACGTCTCCGCCCCCTTCGACGTTCCGGGCCCGGTGGATGCCGTAGCGCATCTCGCCAGCCCCGCCTCGCCCCCCGACTACCACCGCCGCCCCCTGGAGACACTGGCCGTAGGGAGCAGGGGAACGGAAAACGCTTTGCGGCTGGCGGTCAGCCACCGGGCACGTTTCGTCCTCGCCTCGACCAGTGAGGTGTACGGCGACCCGGTGGTCCACCCCCAACAGGAGGACTATTGGGGGAATGTCAATCCGGTGGGGCCACGCAGTGTGTACGACGAGGCCAAGCGGTTCGCCGAAGCACTGTCCATGGCGTACCGGCGCAGCCTGGCCGCGAACGTCGGCATAGTGCGGATCTTCAACACGTACGGACCGAGAATGCGCCCCCACGACGGCCGGGTGGTGTCCACCTTCATCAGGCAGGCTCTGGACGGCGAACTGCTCACCATTTACGGGGACGGAAGTCAGACACGGAGTTTCTGCTACGTGGACGACCTGGTCCGGGGCATCGTCGCCATGATCGACTCGGATCTCACCGGGCCCTTCAACCTGGGCAATCCCAGCGAGCGGACGGTACGGGAACTCGCGGAACTGGTGCGGGAGACGACCGGGTCGTCATCGGGACTGGAGTTCCGTCCGCTGCCCGTGGACGACCCTGCCCGGCGGCGTCCCGTGATCACGCGGGCGCAGCATGAGCTCGGCTGGTTCCCCCAGGTGACGATCGAGGATGGGCTGCGGCACACCGTCGACTGGTTCATGTCCACGCGCAACCCCTCCCTGGTGGGTCGGACGGCCCAGGAGTCCGTGAAATGCTGATCGGGACGCCGGACCGCTCCGCACGCCGCCTGCGGCGCTGCCGCACGTGCGTCCTCGCCGCCGTGCCGGCGGTGCTCACGGGCGTTCTCGTCGCAGGCTGCGCCGCAACTCCGCACTACGTACCCGCGCGCACCTACTACGTGAGTCCGGAAGGCGACGACGACAACGACGGCCGGTCCCCGGATCAGGCGTGGCGGTCGCTCGGGCGCGCAGACGTCAGAGCCTTCGAGCCCGGCGACCGGCTGCTGCTTCAGGGGGGTGGCCGTTTCCCGGGCTCGCTCAAACTGGGTGAGGGCGAGGCGGGACGGGCGGACGAGCCCGTGGTCGTGGGCAGTTACGGCGGCGGGAGGGCCACGATCGTTGCGGACAACACCCCGGGCATCAGCATCCACAACACCGCGGGTGTGGAAATCCGGGATTTGGCGATCGTCGGTGGGCACGGCGCCTATGCCGGTCAGGGCGGCATCCATGTCTACAGCGACAGGCCCGACGACAAGGAGCTGCGGCGCATATCGGTTGCCGACGTGGAAGTTTCCGGATTCAGCATCGGGATTCAGATCGGCAGTGCGAGTTTGTCGACCGGTTTCCGTGACGTGCGGATCGAGGACTCCGTCACGCGGAACAACAAGGATATCGGGCTCCTGACATACGGCCCGGCCAGCCCTGAAGAGGCCCCCGTCGGATATTCCCACGAGAATGTGGTGGTTTCGGAAGTCCAGGCACACCACAATGCGGGGGACCCCGACGCCGACGATCGGCACACCGGGAACGGCATCGTCCTCGGCAGCGTCCGGGGCGGTCGAATACAGAACTCCAGTGCTCACGACAACGGGACCCGATCCTCGGCCGAAGCCGGGGAGGGACCGATCGGCATCTGGAGCTACGACTCCACCGGCCTTCTCTTCGAACACAACCGCAGTTACCGCAATCACACCGGATCACGGGTCGACGGAGCGGGCTTCGGGCTCGACTCGAACGTTTCACATTCGACCGTTCAGTACAACCTGGCATTCAGCAACGACGGTCCGGGATTCCATGCTTACACCAGCAAGAAGAATGACGCCCACACCGGCAATGTGTTCCGTTTCAACATCAGCAGCAATGACGGACGCAAATGGCCGGAGAAGGGCGGAATCCATGTGCACGGAACCCTGATGCACAGCCTTCAGGTGTACAACAACACCGTGGTGATGACGGATACGGTGCGGCCCGGCCCCGCGGTACGACTGACCGTCGACGGGCGGAACATGACTTTCCGTAACAACATCCTCGTCACGGACGGCCCACCGCTGGTTGTGGCGGACAAGGCGTTCCCGACCGGACAGGCCCTGTGGCAGGGGAACGACTACTACAGCGCCGACGGCCGCGGGACCCTGCAGTGGGGTGGCAAGACCTACTCCGGTCTCGCGGAGTGGCGGTCCGCCACCGGTCAGGAGATGACGGACGGCCGGAGGACAGGCTTCGAGGCCGACCCGTGCTTCGGAGGAGGGAAGGCGCCGGTCGTCACGAAGGCGAGCGACGCCGCACTGCTGGCGCCCGTGTGCAACACCTTGGCGGACAAGGGCCTCGACCTGCGCTCTCTGTTCGGGACCGATGCCGGCGGGCAGGACTACTTCGGCGAGACGCTGGAGCGGACTTTGCCGGTCGGAGCCGCCCTGACCGAGAGGAACGGACCGAGCCGCGCCGACGGTCGGGCCCCATGACCGCCCTGCCGGGCGGTGCGGGACCGGCACTGACGACTCCCGAGGAGGTGCCGCTCCCGAGATGCACCGTGCCCCGTCCGCGCCTACTCTCGAAACGGAGACCGCCCTGCAACTACAGGGGCGACATGGGTAGTTCTCATTGAGCGTCGCGTCTGCCGTCGGCAGTTCCACTGGCCAGTGGCAGGGATGCCCATCTGCGGGTTCCCTCCCGCGTGAGGAGGCGGTTTCCTTGACGCGGATCCACCGGTTGATGGCTTGCTACCTCGCCTTCGTGGTCCCGTTCACGGTTCTGTATCTGGCCTATCCGGACCGGCGTACCACCATGTGGGCCGTCATCGGGCTCGCCGGCGTCGCCACGATCCTGGTGGGAATCCGCATCAACCGGCCGACCCATCGCTGGCCTTGGCTGGCACTCGCCGCCGCGAACCTGGCCTTCACCGCGGGCGACACCGCCTACAACGTTCTCAACAGCTTCTTCGGTCAGGACAATCCGTTCCCCTCGGTGGCGGACGGCTTCTACCTGTCGACCTACCCTCTGTTCGCCGCGGGGCTCATCGGGTTCATCCACTACCGCTGGCCGGGAAGAGACTTGCCGAGCCTGCTCGACGCTCTGATCATCACTGCCGGTCTGGCGGTTCTCCTCTGGGTCTACCTGATCGGTCCACTGAGCCACGTGGAGGGAATGACCTGGATACAGCGGGCGATCTCGATCGCCTATCCGCTCGGTGACGTAGTGATGCTGACGATGCTCACCCGCCTGCTCGCCTCGGGCACTGCGATCACGCGCAGTATGCAGTTGCTCACCCTCGGCACCGTGGGTATCCTCGCGTCCGACGTGCTGTACGGGCTCCTGCAGTTGAACGGCACCTGGCAGGTCGGCACCCCCATGGACCTGGGTTGGGTGGTGTTCTTCACCGCATGGGGTCTCGCCGCCCTCCATCCGACCATGCGGGACTTGACCGAGGAGGTGCCCCAGCGCAGTACCCCCGCCTTCCCGCCCAGATACAGGCTCGCACTGCTGGCGGCCGCCTCGCTCGTCGCGCCCGGCATTCTGCTCTACCAGGCCCAGCGCGGCAGGGTCAGTGACGCGGGCGTCATCGCCGTGTTCTCCACGGCACTGTTCCTCCTCGTCATGCTGCGGCTCGCAGGCGCGATGGGAGTCCACCGGCAGGCCGTGGCCAGGGAACGCAGTCTCCGCGTGGCCGCCGCCTCACTTCTGACAGCGGTCAGACCGCGCGATGTCGCCAACTCCGTGGAGAGGGCGGTGAGCGCGCTGTTCGGGCCAGGAGTACCCCACAGGACCGTCCTGCTGGCCGTGGAGGGAGAGACGGGCCTGTACGCCGTGAGCACCGAGTCTCACGCCTGGAGCTGGAGGATCAACAGGGTTGACGGCACCGGGCCGAATCTGGTCTCCGCGCTCGACAGCCACGAGGTCCGACTGGTCCCGCTCGGGGAGCTCGACCGACGCGTGGTCGACGGTTTGAACGACGCACAAAGCGCGCTGCTGTGTCCCCTGGCACTGCAGGACCGGCCGACCGGGGAACCGCTCGTCGGTGCGCTGATCGTGGCAGGCCCCGAGCACAGTCTGATGGAGCTGTGGAGTTCGCTCGAGATCCTGGCCTCCCAGGCAGCGCTGGCGATGGAGCGGGTCGGACTCAGCCAGGAGGTCAACCGCCGCAACAGCGAGGCGTACTTCCGTACGCTGGTGCACAACGCCTCGGACGTCATCCTCATCCTGGACGACGACAATACCGTCCGGTATGCGAGCCCGTCGGCCGACGGCATGTTCGGCAACGACAGCCTCATCGGCATGATGTTCACCGCGCTGGTTGATCCGCAGGACCGGGAGCGGGCATGCCGGGCGCTGGCGGAAATGCGGGTCACGGGTGACCACGACATGCATGAGGACTGGCGGATGCTGAGTCCCGAGGGGCGGCGCACCGACGTCGAGGCCCGCTGCAGCAATCTGCGCGACGACCAGACGGTCCATGGACTCGTCCTCACCCTGCGGGACGTGACCGAGCAGCGTCAGCTGGAGCGGGAACTCACGCGCCATGCGTTCCACGACTCACTGACCGGCCTTCCCAATCGCATGCTTCTCCTGGAGCGCATCGAGCGGGCACTGGCACGTGATCGCCGGGAGTCGACCATCGCCTGCGTGCTCTTCATCGACCTGGACGACTTCAAGGTCGTCAACGACACGATGGGCCACACGGTGGGGGACGAGCTCCTCGCGACGGTCGGAGCACGGCTCTCGTCGACGCTGCGGCGCAGCGACACCGCGGCCCGACTGGGCGGCGACGAGTTCGCGGTGCTGATGGAGGGGGCGAAGGTACCGCTCGACGCGGAGGTACTGGCCAGCCAGGTCATTCAGAGTCTCAACCAGTCGTTCCGGCTGTCGGAGGGCATCGTCAGCGTGTCGGCCAGCGTGGGCATAGCCACCGCACTCGACAGCGCGGACGCCGAGGAACTGCTCGGTCACGCCGACCTTGCCCTCTACGCGGCCAAGGCTGCGGGGAAGCGGCAGTGGCGCAGATACCAGCCCGCCCTCCACGCCGACATGCTGGACCGCCACGAACTCCAGGCCGGCCTGGACGCCGCGGTCTCGCAGGAGGGTTTCACCCTCCGCTACCAGCCCATCGTCGAACTCGGCAACGGCCAGATCATCGGCTTCGAGGCGCTGGTCCGTTGGCCGCATCCGCGGCGGGGCCTGGTGCCACCGGACGAGTTCATCACGCTCGCCGAGGAAACAGGGCACATCATGCCGCTCGGCGCCTGGGTACTGGAACGAGCCACGGCTGACATCACACGTTGGCAGCAGACCGTCCCACGGCCGGTCCCGCTACGCGTCAACGTCAATGTTTCGGCACGCCAGTTCCGGGACCCAGGGTTCCTGGACCAGGTGCGTCGCGTACTGGAGTCGGCCGGGCTGGCGCCGGGGTCACTGGTGCTGGAGCTGACCGAAAGCGTCCTGATGCGCCGTGACGATCAGGTCCAGGGCGTGATGAGGATTCTGAAAGACCTCGGCGTGAGTATTGCGATCGACGACTTCGGTACGGGATTCTCGTCATTGAGTTATCTCAGGGAATTTCCGATCGATGTCCTCAAGGTCGACAAATCTTTTATCGACGACATATGCGTGGACACCCAGCAGGTGGCACTCGTCGACGGGATCGTCCGCATCGCCGACACGCTCGGCCTCCAGGTCATCGCCGAAGGCATCGAGGACCTGAAGCAGCGTGAGTTGCTGACCGCCCTGGGCTGCCGTTTCGGGCAGGGCTACCTGTTCGCCCGCCCGATGACGACGGACCAGGCGGAGGCACTGCTGCGCGGCGAGCGACAGAACCGGACCGCCGGTCTGACCGGCAGGAGGGGCGGAACGGCACCGCAGCGGCCGAGCAGCCCGCTGCCCGAGTCCCGGACAGTCGGCCAGATGTCTCCCCAGGCCGCCCCCACCACCGGTATCGGAAACGAGGACACGATGCGCAAAGCGCCACCGCAAGCACGAGGCATCCGGCACGACCCGAGGTGGGGGGACCTCGAACGCCTCCGTCAGACCAGTCCCATGAGCGACGCCGTCCTGGACGAGGTCGACGGACGACGCATCCGCTGCGGTGACCACTGGCTGACCGACTTCGCATCATGCAACTATCTCGGCTTCGATTTCGACCCGGAGATCATGGCGTCGATCGAGCCGCTGGTGCGGAAGTGGGGCACCCATCCCAGTTGGTCACGAATGATCGGCAACCCGAAGCTCTACCCGCAGATCGAGGAAAGGCTCACCGAACTCCTCGGCGCACCGGACACGTTGGTCCTTCCCACCATCACCCTGATCCACGCCTCGGTGATCCCGGCCCTCGCCGGGGAGAGCGGGCATGTCTTCGTCGAGGCAGAGGCACACCGGACGGTGTACGACGGCTGCCTGGTCGCCCGCGGACAGGGCGCGACCGTGCGACGGTTCCACGCCGACCGTCCCGAGCAACTCGCGGATCTACTGCGGGCAGTTCCGCCGGGGGCCGCCCGGTTGGTGTGCCTCGACGGCGTCAACAGCATGACGGGGAACATGCCCGACCTGGGCGAGCTCGCCGGGCTGTGCCGGGACCTGGACGCCACACTGTACATCGATGACGCGCACGGCTTCGGAATCATCGGTGAACGCGGCCCGGACGAGACATCCCCCTACGGATCCCGCGGCAACGGCATCGTGCGCCATCTCGGCGAGACCTACGACGACGTCATCCTCGTCGGCGGCTTCTCCAAGGCCTACTCCTCGCTCCTCGCCTTCATCGCCCTGCCCACCTGGCTCAAGGAGCATCTCAAGGTCGCCGCGGCACCCTACCTCTACTCCGGACCTTCACCGACCGCCTCTCTCGCCACGGTGCTGGCCGGCCTCGACGTCAACGAGCGGCGCGGGGACGCCATTCGCGCCGACCTCCAGCGCAAGACAGCCAATGTCCTGAACCATGTGCGCCGGCTCGGCATCGGTACCCCCAACCTCCACGGACTGCCCATCATCGAGCTCCCGCTCGCCGACGCCTCCGACATCGACGCGCTCGCACGGTTCCTCTGGGACAGGGGCATCTACGTCACGCTGGCGGCCTATCCCCTCGTTCCCCGTGACCGTGTCGGATTCCGCGTCCAGGTGACGGCGCTGAACACCGACGAGGACATCGACGGGCTCAATGACACGCTGACCGCCCTGACCGAGCGGTTCGAGTTCCAGCCCAGGCTGTGAGGCCCGTATGAGCGGCCCTTCCGCCGGGCGTCCCCGACCGACCCGCAACCAGGACATGGACTGGGACGAATGGCCGGTACAGGACTACCTGGCCGAGAACTACCGTGTGCTCCATCCCTGTGACGCCGCGGTGATCAGACACCACTCGAGCTTCTACCGGCAGTTCGCGCCCGGGTCCATCCAACGCTCCCTCGAATTCGGTGCCGGGCCCAACCTGTACCCCCTGATGTTGGCCGCCGCCGCCAGCCGCCGTATCGAAGCCGTCGAGCTCGGCGCAGGCAACGTCGCCTATCTGACCCGCCAGCTCCGCGAGGGACCGGACGAGAGCTGGCAGGCGTTCTACGCGTTGTGCCGTCGGCTGGACCCCGCTCTGCCCCCCGCCCTGACCGACGCACTGTCACGCGTGCAGGTTGTACACAGCGATGCACGATCGGTTGCACGCGGCACATACAGTCTCGCCTCCATGAACTTCGTGGCCGAGAGCGTCACCGAGGACCTGGACGAGTTCACCGAGTTCTGCCAGTCCTTCGCCGCGTCCGTGTGCCCGGGCGGCCACCTCGTCGCCTCCTTCATGGAGAACATGCCGAGTTATCGGATAGGCAAGGCATCGCACTGGCCGGGTTGTCCGGTGGACCGAGCGGCCGTATACAGGGCCTTCGCTCCCTGCACCGAGCGGCTCACGGTCACTCGCATCGACGCGGACACCACCCTGCCCGACTACGGGGACACCGGCATGGTGCTGATGAGAGGCGTCAGAACTCGCCGGTCATCTCCCGCGGGTCCCGGTACCGCGCGTTCACCGATGCGCCACTTGGAGAGTCCAACGCCTTCCTCAGGGTGAATGCCGTGTCTACCAGGGCGATATGACTGAATGCCTGAGGAGTGTTCCCGAGCTGCTGGCGCCGCTCCGGATCCCACTGTTCGGACAGCAGACCCACATCGTTGCGGATGTCCAGGACCCGCTCGAAGGTCTCACATGCCTCGCCCGGATGACCGGTCGCGGCGAGCGCGTCGGCGAACCACAGCGAACACGCGACGAAAGTCCCTTCCGGCCCGTGCAAGCCGTCCACGCCATGCACGCCATGCCGGATGTGCGCATAACGGCGGAGGAATCCGTGATCGTCCAGCGACCTGATCGCCTCGACGGTGCTCAGCACGCGCTCGTCATGAGCGGGAAGAAACCCGACCTTCGGGATCAGCAAGGCCGAGGCGTCCAGCGCCTGGGAGCCGTAGGACTGGACGAACGAGTTCTGCCGGTCGTCCCAGCCTTCCCGGCACACCTCTTGGTGCACCTCACGGCGCATCTCCCGCCATCGCCCCACCGAACCGTTCACTCCCAGCATGTGCGCCATGCGCAGCGCGCGGTCGGCGGCGACCCAGGTCATCACCTTGGAATGGACGAAATGGCGCCTGGGCCCGCGCACCTCCCACAGCCCCTCGTCGGGCTCACGCCAGTGCTCAGCGAGGTAGCCCATCAGCGAGTTCACCAGGCTCCACATGTGGTGCCGGATGGGGATACCCGCACGCAGCGCGAGACAGAGGGTGTCCAGCACTTCGCCGTAGACGTCCAACTGGAACTGCGTCACTGCCGCGTTGCCGAAGCGCACGGGCTGGGAGCCTTGGTACCCGGGCAGCCAAAGGGCCAGTGACTCCTGGACCCTGCGCTGTCCTGACACGCCGTAGAGCGCCTGCAGATCCGCAGGATCGCCCGCGATGGCCCGCAGCAGCCACTCCAGCCATGCCTCCGCTTCGTCACGGAACCCGCTGCGCAGCAGACAGGACAACGTGAGGGTGGAGTCGCGGAGCCAGCAGAACCGGTAGTCCCAGTTGCGTTCCCCTCCGATGCATTCCGGCAGGGATGTCGTCGCCGCCGCGACGATGCCGCCCGTGGGCGCGTAGGTGAGCGCTTTGAGCGTGATCAGCGAGCGCACCACCGCCTCGCGCCAGGGCCCCCGATACCGGCACTTCGCCGTCCAGTCCTCCCAGAAGTCGACGGTGCTGCGAAGCGCGGCATGAGGGTCGCCGCAGCCAGGGACGGACAGATGGGAAGGCGACCAGATGAGCGTCAGGGCAAGATGTTCGCCCGCCGAGACCCGGAAGTCGAAGAACGTGCGGTCGTCGGCCGTGTGGACGCGCACCCGCTGATCCGCGCCCAGCCACACGGAGTCCGGGCCCGCCACCGCGAAGGTGTACGTCTCGCTGGAACGCATCCACGGGACCACGCGCCCATGGTGGAAACGCAGTCTCAGCTCTCCTCGCATGTCGACCGTTCCCGCGAGGCCTTCGATCCGGCGCACCAGGCAAGGCGGACCGGCACGCGGCGGCATGAAGTCCGTGACCTTCACGGCACCTGAGACGGTTTCCCAGAAGGTGTCCAGCACCAGGGTTTCCCCCCGGTACGCCCTGCGGTTGCAGTTTTCCGCACCTGCGGGCGAGACCCGCCAGTACCCGTTGTCCTGCGTACCGAGCAGTGCCGCGAAGCAGGCGGGAGAGTCGAAACGGGGCAGGCACAACCAGTCCACCGACCCGTCCCGGCCCACAAGGGCAGCGGTCTCCAGGTCACTGATGATGGCGTAGTCCTCGATCAGCCTGACCATGAGGGGACATCGCCGTATCCTCTTGACGTCACGGTGACAATTGTAGGATCGGCGCTGGTAGGTCGCACCCGGACGCCTGCCGCCGCAGCCGGCCGCAGCCCGGAGCGTCGTGCGCATCGTCGGAGCGCTCAGCAGTGGCCGCGGACCTGACAAGCCGAGCTGGAGACACTCCCGACTTCATGCGGTGTCCCTTTCCTGGCCGCTGCCGCGGGCCCGCTCCACGGCACGTACGCCGGGCAGATAGAGGAAGGCGAGGGTGACCACTGCGCCGATGACGCCTGCGGCGATGAATGTCCGGCGTACTCCCACAGCTGCGGCGACGGGAGCCGCGAGGGCATACGAGAGCGGCAGGAGCGCGAGTGAGACGAACCAGTCGACGCTGGACACCCGCCCCAGCAACTCGGCGGGTACCAGCCGCTGCTTCGCCGTAGCCCAGGCGATGATCCCGGCTGTCTCCAGTCCGTTGACCCCGGCGCAGGTGAGGGCGAGTTGCCAGCTGCTGTTGGCGAGGCCGTATCCGGCGACCCCCAGCGTGGCGAACGTCCAGGTCCAGTACATGAAAGTGATGAACCGGCGGGGCAGCCCGGCCTGCCCTACGATCACCGCCGCAAGAATGGCGCTCACACCGCCGCCGGCCAGCACCAGTCCCAGCTCCGTCGCCGACCCGTGCAGCACGTGTTTGACCATGTAGGGCAGCAGAACCTCGGTCGGGCCGAGGAAGAGCAGGTAAGCGAAGGTGGCCGACACGAAGGTGCCCCACAGCCAGGTGTTGGCCCTGACATAGCTGAGGCCGGTGCGCAGGTCCTTCCACAGAGACTCCCGCTCCTGGGCAGCGTCGGGCGGCAAGGGCCGAAGACGGGCCAGGCACACGGCGGAGAAGGCGAAGGTGAGAGCGTCGAACCCGAAGGCCCAGCCTGGCCCCACTCCGGCGACGAGCACGCCGCCGAGGGCGGTTCCACCGATCTGTACGGCTGCCGGTCTGACGAATTGATCAAGTGCGTTGGCCCCCACCAGTTCCGACTGGGGGACGAGAGTGGGCACGGTGGCGTCGAACGCGGGCGGGAAGAATCCGGATGCCGCGCCGTACACCGCGACCACGCAGACCACGTGCCACAGTCGCAAAGTGCCGGTCAGCGCGAGGATTGCCAGCGTTGCCAGGCAGGCACCACGGACCAAATCACTGGCGAGCATCACCTTGCGACGGTCGAAGCGGTCACTGACGACACCGCCGACCAGCACCAGCGCAATCTGCGGAACGGCCAGGGCCACACCGACTACTGACATGGCGCTGGGGGAGCCGGACAGGGTGTAGACCTGCCATGCGAGCGTGACGAGCAGCACTCCGTCACCCAGCAGCGAGACACTCATCCCGATCCAGAGAAGCCGGAAGTCGCGGTGGGCCAGCGGCGTCAGCAGACGCACTCGACTGGCCCCTCCAGCAGCGTGGAGGATCCTCATCCAGGTCCTTGGTGAAACATCTCGACTGCCTCCGGGGCCCGCCCTAGGCCAGGGGGACCTCCACAGGGGATCGATCGCCGCCGCGGATGCGCCTGCTCACGGTTCGGGATCTCACCCCACTGGGGGGACTCGCGTCGCACCCCGTCGCCGACCCACGATCCGGCCACAGGTTCCTCCTTCCTCGCGCCGACCTCACGTGTTCTCGAAGGGCTGCGACGAAGGGGCAGCGAAACCTCATGGCCTCGGGCCGGTTGACGGCGCGGTGCTCTTGAGGAGGCGTGGAATGCGCTGCTCACCCCGCGGTGTACGGAAGTTGTTCCCCGTGGTCCACCGTCATCGGGCGGGCGAACAGACAACGCTCGTCACCTGCCGTTTGCCGGACCGATTGCCCATGGATGTCGTCCGGTCCCGCCTGTTCCACCTCTTCGATGCATTCCGTAACCGTCCGCAGGCGTGTGTCGGCGCACGCACAATATCCACAGCAACCCGCTTTGTTGCTCATCGACACGGAGACCCGTCGCACCATGCGCGGGTACGAGCCCCATGTTTCGGCGAACGACCGTGCGAACGGTCGTCGGTACGCGTGAGAGCGTGGGGTTCGGAATGCCCATGTCGCCGCCGCGCGGCTCCTGGATCGGTGTACATGTCCCGATTAGCGTGCCGATATGATGAACGAGTGCGCATCGCCGGGACGGCCCGGGCGCCGGCCCCGCCTGACGCGCCGCGGTCGACTGGTGCTGGTGGCGGGCGCCGTGGCGGTGACGGCGGCCGCGGTCCTGGTGCCGCTGCTCACCCCGGAGCCGGAGAAGCCGCACCGCCCGCCGCCGCCCCCGCAACAGAAGCTCGTCATCCCCGAGGGTCGGCGTGCCACCCAGGTGTACGCCGCCGTCGACCAGGCCCTCGAGGTCGCGCCGGGAACCACCGGAAAGGCGGCCGCCACGATGAAGCTGAAGCTCCCGGCCGACGCCCGGGGCAACCCGGAGGGCTACCTCTTCCCGGCCACCTATCCCTATGACGCCACCAGCACCCCGGCAGGCCTGCTCAGCTTCATGGTCAACACCGCCGACCAGCGCTTCGGCAGCCGGCGCATCGCCGATGGGGTCAGCCGCAACGGCCTGACCCTCCATCAGGCGGTGAACATCGCCAGCATCGTGCAGTCCGAGGCCGACACCGCCGACGACATGGGCAAGGTGGCCCGCGTCATCCACAACCGGCTCGCCCAGGGCATGCCGCTGCAGATGGACTCGACCATCAACTATGCGCTGGGCCGCAGCACCGTGGACACCACGACCGCGGACACCCGACTGCGCAGCCCGTACAACACCTATGAGAACCAGGGGCTGCCGCCCTCGCCCATCGGCAATCCGGGCGAGGTGGCGATGCACGCGGCGGTCGCCCCGCCGCCGGGTGACTGGCTGTACTTCGTGACGGTGAAGCCCGGCGACACCCGCTTCACCAGCAGCTACGAGGAACATCAGCGGCATGTGGCGGAGTTCAACGCCGCACGGGCACAGGCGCGTGCCACGGACGGCTGAGACGTCGGGCTCTCGTCACGGCGAGGACCGTACGGGCTCAGGTTCACAGGGCGCGGGTCACGGGGACGTGGGCGGCTCGCTGGTCATGAGCACGTCCGTCACCAGGTGTACGTACGTCAGACGGGCGCCGGGTCCTTCTCCAGCAGCCGGGTGATCTCCCGTACGGCGGCCCGCCCGGCGCGGTTCGCGCCGATCGTGGAGGCGGAGGGGCCGTAGCCGACGAGGTGCACGCGGGCGTCACGCACCGCGCGGGTGCTCTCCACCCGGATTCCGCCGCCCGGCTCGCGCAGGCGCAGCGGCGCGAGATGGTCGATCGCCGCCCGGAAGCCGGTGGCCCAGAGGATCACATCGGCTTCGACGCTCCGGCCGTCGTCCCAGGCGACTCCGGACGGTGTGATCCGCTGGAACATCGGCAACCGGTCGAGCACCCCGCTGCGCCGGGCCTGCCGGACGGCGTCCGTCAGCGGCAGACCGGTGACGGAGACGACACTCCGCGGCGGCAGTCCGCGCCGTACGCGCTCCTCGACCATCGCGACGGCCGCCCGTCCCGCGTCCTCGTCGAACGGGCCGTCCCGGAACACCGGTGGCCGCCGTGTCACCCATGTCGTCCCCGCCGCCACCTCGGCCAGCTCCATCAGATGCTGGGTCCCGGACGCTCCGCCGCCGACGACGATCACCCGCTTCCCCGCGAACTCGTCGGGGCCGCGGTAGTCCGCGGTGTGCAACTGCCGCCCGCGGAAGGTCTCCTGTCCCGGGTAGCGCGGCCAGAACGGGCGGTCCCAGGTTCCGGTCGCGTTGATGAGCGCGCGCGTGGGCCAGACGCCTTCGGAGGTCTCCACCGACAGCCGTCCGCCGTCCCCCTCGCGGACGGCCGCGACCGCGACGGGCCGGTGCACCCCTAGGTCGAAACGCCGCTCGTAGTCGGCGAAGTACGTGCCGATCACCTCCGCGGAGGGCCGGTCGTCGTCCACGCCGGTCAGCTCCATGCCCGGCAGCGCGTGCATACCGTGCACCTTGCGGTAGGTGAGGGAGGGCCAGCGGAACTGCCAGGCGCCACCGGGGCGCGGGGCCTGGTCGAGCACGACGAAGTCGCGGTCCGGCAGCAGGCCGGCGCGCCGCAGGTGATACGCGGCGGACAGGCCCGCTTGCCCCGCGCCGACGACCACCACGTCCACTTCACGAGCCACCAAGTCGTTCACATTTCTACCAACAGGGCGGACGGCGCGGATCTTCCCGCGGGGCCACACCGGCCGGCGGACGAGAAGATGGGGTCATGCCCGGAACCTTCACCACCACGACCGTGACCATCAGCACCGGCTCCGACGAGGCGGTCACCGACCTGACGGGGGAGTGTGAGCGCTTCCTCAGCGAGAACGCGGACGGCGCCGACGGCCTGCTCAACATCTTCGTCCCGCACGCCACCGCCGGGATCGCCCTGATCGAGACCGGGGCGGGCAGCGACGACGACCTGCTGACCACGCTGCACACCCTGCTCCCTGCCGACGACCGATGGCAGCACCGGCACGGCAGCCGAGGCCACGGCAGGGACCATGTGCTCCCCGCCCTGGTCCCGCCGCATGCGACGCTTCCCGTGGTCGGCGGCCGGCTGGAACTCGGCACGTGGCAGTCCGTGTGCCTCGTCGACACCAACAAGGACAACCCGGACCGCCGGGTCAGGCTCAGCTTCCTGGGCTGACCCGGCCGGCCCCGGGCGCCCGCCTCGGGGAGCGGTCCGCCGTCGCCCAGCGCCCGCCACGGGAGCCGTCCGCCGTCGCGCCGGCCCGGGGCCGCACGGCCGTCCCCCGGGTGCGCGGATCCCTGGCGCACGGCCGATCCTCCGAGGGGCGCGGCCCCCTCCTCGGGGCATCGGCGCGTGGCGCGCCCGGCCTCCGGCCTCCGGGGAGGCGCGGGTCGGCGCGGCAGCAGCCGGCAGCGTCGCGCCCGGTCAGCGCGGCATCAGCCGACGGCCGGACTTCGCCGACCTCACCAGTTCCGCGACCGTGGTCAGCTTGACCCGCGGTCTGCCTTCCCGCAGGCCGCGGGCGACCTCGGCCCGTTCGATCGCCGCCAGCCCCGACGCGTCGACGACCTGGCGGTTGCGACCGCGCACCAGCCGCTGGAACGCCTTCGCCGGCGACGAGGGCGCGGGCAGCGCACCGGCGACGGCGTCGGCGAGGAGCGTGCCGACCGTCTCGGCGGCACACGAACGGTTCGCGCCGATGCCGCCGGACGGCCCGCGCTTGATCCAGCCCACGACGTACGTCCCCGGCATCCCCGTCACGCGGCCGTTCTCGTGCGGCACGGTGCCGGTGGCCTCGTCGAAGGGCAGGCCGGCGATCGGCGCGCCCCGGTAGCCGACGGCCCGCAGCAGCATGCCCGCGGGTATCTCCCGCGCTTCCGGCGTCCCCGTGGTGCGTACGGCACGCACGGTGTCCTCGCCGAGCACCTCCGACGGTGCCGAGTGGAAGCGGAACACGATCCGCCGCCCCGGGGCGGGCGGAAGGGACCAGTCCGTCTCGCGGCGGGTGACGCCCCTCAGATCGGCCGCCTTGTCCCTGGCCCCGGCGCTCTCGATGTCCGCGCCGATCCGGGGATCGTGGTCGTCCACGACCAGTTCCACGCCGGGCAGGTGCTTGAGAGCGAGCAGTTCCGATCTGGTGTACGCAGCGTCCGAGGGGCCGCGGCGGCCGAGGAGCACCACCTCGCGCACCTTCCCGGCGCGCAGGGCGGCAAGCGCGTGGTCGGCGATGTCGGTGCCGGCCAGCGTCTCCGGGTCACTGACCAGGATCCGCGCGACGTCGAGGGCCACGTTGCCGTTGCCGACCACGACGACGCGCTCGGCCGACAGGTCGACGGCGTCCGCCGCGACCTCCGGGTGGGCGTTGTACCAGGCGACGAACGCCGTCGCGGAGATGCTCCCGGACAGGTCCTCTCCCGGGATCCCGAGCCGGCGGTCGGACGAAGCGCCGACCGCGTAGATCACCGCGTCGTGGTGCGCGGCGAGTTCCTCCGCCGTGATGTCCTTGCCGACATCGACGCCCAGGTGCATCCGCACGCGCGGATGCGCGTGGAAGCGCCCGAAGGTGTCACCGACCTTCTTGGTCGTGGGGTGGTCCGGTGCCACGCCGTAACGCACCAGACCACCGGCCACCGGCAGCCGGTCGACCAGCGTCACCTCGGCGCTGGTGTGCAGCAGCAGGTCCTGAGCCGCGTACATGCCGGCCGGGCCGGTGCCGACGACCGCGACCCGGATCGGTGCGAAGTCGGCCGGCAGGACCCGCTTGAACTCCGGCTCGCCCCAGACGTGGAAGTTCGGGCTGTCGCCCGCCGGTTCGGGCGCCTCGTCCTCGAAGTAGGCCGCGTTGATGGCCGCGTACTCCTGCTGCGACCCGGACAGGCTGTCCACGGGGAAGACCGCGTCCACCGGGCAGGCGTCCGCGCAGGCGCCGCAGTCGATACAGGATCTCGGGTCGATGTACAGCATCTCCGTGCTGCCGAAGGCCCGTTCCTCCGGGGTGGGGTGGATGCAGTTGACCGGGCACACGGCGACGCAGGTGGCGTCGCTGCAGCAGGTCTGCGTGATGGCATAGGTCATGTCGTCAACTCGGCTCGGCTCGGCTCAGGTTCGGTCGGGTCGTCGGGTCGGGTCGCTCGTGGTGTCAGATCAGGTGGGCGCGCTTGTAGAAGAACAGGGCGGGCCTGGTCAGCAGACCGGCCGAGGCCAGGAACTCCATGAGACCCGAACAGCTCGACCGCATCATGGACTTGTGGTGCTCGTTGGCCTTGGCCTCGCCGATGGCGCGCTCCTTGTCGAGCCCGGCGTTCGCGTAGACGCTCTTGTTCACCATGCTGGTGACGATGACGTACGAGGCGATGGCGACGACGAAGGCGTTGATCTGCCGCCGCAGCCGGCCTGCTCCGCGGAGGCGCTTGCGCGTCTCGTCACGGGCGAACTTCATGTGCCGGGACTCCTCGACGACATGGATGTTGTTGATGGTCCGGACGAACGGCACCACCCGCTCGTCGCGCATCCAGTCGCGCTGCATGACGTCGAGGACCTCCTCGGCGACGAGGATCGCGGCGTACGCCGCCTCGCCGAACGCGACGGTCTTGAAGAGCCGGCCGAGTTCGACCGCGAAGCGGTGCGGCCGGTACGCGGGGGCACCGAGCTTCTGGGCGCCACGGGCGAACATGATCGAGTGTCGGCACTCCTCGGCGATCTCGGTGAGCGCCCACTGGAACGTGGCGTCGGTCGGGTCCTTGGCGTAGATGTCGCGGAGGACCATCTGCTGAAGGATCATCTCGAACCAGATGCCGGTACTGGCCACGGACGCGGCCTCCTGCCGCGTCAGCTCCTTGCGCCGGGCGTCCGTCAGTTCGTTCCAGTACGCGGTGCCGTAGAGGGTGCTCCACTCGGGGCTCGCGCCGTGGAAGTCCTTGTCCAGCGGCGTCTCCCAGTCCACCTCTGTGGCGGGGTCGTACGCGAGCACGGCGGCCGAGTCGAGCAACCGCCGGGCGACATCCTGCTCGTGGGGCCGTTCCTGCGCCTTGGGCCGGAGGGTGCTGCTGGACATGGTGCGGCTCCTCGCAACGAGTGGTGTGATGGTCCTTGTTCCGCTGTCGGGTGCGGGCCGGCAGGCACCGTCGGCCGTCCTCGCCGCAGAGATGCCGCCGCAGCTTGTTAGACGCGGCGTCTAGCAAGCTTTTAGACGGACCGTATAGCAAGAGCGGGCACGGGCCTACCCCTGAGTACGAAATCGCTGAGAGGTCCGGGCGGACGTCACCGGCGCGAGCTTCGGTCCAGCGCCGGGAATCAGATGAAGTGCCGTGAAAAAAGGGGGCGGGACGGCTGTTGTGCCCCGCCCCGCCCCGCCCCGCGTGCCGCAGGACTCAGTAGTTCTGCCACTCGTTGAGCGTGTACTCCAGCACCACCGGGTTCATCAGCGTGCTCGCCCGGACGTCCAGGCGGCGACGGTCCAGCGGGAAGACGGCGGCGGCCTCGAGGACGGCGTCGTCCAGGAACCGCAGGGGCGGCGCCTGTTCCGCCAGGCGCAGTGACGGCGGTGGGCCGTCGATGCCGGGAGTGGCCAGGATGAAGCCCCAGTTGCCGAAGCTCGGGACGTCCACCTGGTACTCGGTGGTGCGGTATCCGGCCTCGCCGATCGTCGCGGCGATGGACCAGAACGACTTGGGGGCGAAGAACGGGGAACCGCCCTGCACCATGACCTGGCTCTCGGGCTTCAGGACCTGCTTGAGCAGGTGGTAGAACTCGACCGAGTACAGCTTGGCGAGCGCCGCGTTGTCGGGATCGGGAAAGTCGATGACGACCGTGTCGAACCGCCGCGTGGCGTCCCGCAGCCAGTTGAAGGCGTCGGCGTTGACGGCGGTGACCCGGCGGTCGCGCAGCGCGTCCCGGTTCAGCTCACGCAGCGGCTCGAAGGTGCGGGCGAGCCTGGTCATCGCCGGATCGAGGTCGACCAGCGTGACGTCCTCGACGTCGTCGTAGCGCAGGACCTCGCGCAGGGCGAGCGCGTCGCCGCCGCCGAGGATCAGCACCGAGGAACGCCTGCCCGACAGCGCCGGGTGGACGAGGGCCTCGTGGTAGCGGTACTCGTCGACGGAGGAGAACTGCAGATCGCCGTTGAGGAACAGCCGCATGTCGGGGTCCCCGGTGAAGGCGGTGGACCGGGTGACGACGATGTCCTGGTACGGCGTGGTCTCGGCGTGCACGATCGGGTCGCGGTACAGCTGCTGCCGTGCCGTCACCTCGATGTCGTCCGCCAGCGCGTACACCGTGCCGAGCACGGCGAGGACGGCCGCCATGCCGGTCAGCAGCGACACGCGTACGACACGGCGCGTCTGCCGGCGGAAGATCCACAGGACGACGACGACCCCGGCCACGGCGTTGACGGCGCCCACCACCAGCGCGCCCTTGAGCTGCCCGAACGCGGGAAGCAACAGCAGCGGGAAGCACAGCCCGCCGACCAGCGCTCCGATGTAGTCGACGGCGAACATGTCGGCGACGGCGCTGCCCGCCTCCTGTCGCCTGATCCGCTGGAGCAGCGTCATCAGCAGCGGGATCTCGGCCCCGATGAGGAGGCCGACGGCGAAGGTGACCACCACCATCGACGGCATGTAGATCCGCAGCCAGGCGAACGACACGTAAAGGACGAGCACCGAGAGCCCGCCGACGAGCGCGAGCAGCCCTTCCACCAGGGCGAAGGCGCCGACCGCCCGCCGTTGCAGCGGCTTGGCCGCCAGTGAGCCGACGCCCATGGCGAAGACCATGACGGAGATGACCACGGAGGTCTGCATCACCGAGTTGCCGATGAGGTAACTGCCCAGCGCCGTCAGCGCCAGTTCGTACACCAGACCGCAGGCCGCGCAGAGGAACACCGCGAACAGCAGCAGGAGGCGCGACCCCCGCGAGTAGGCGGTGGGCGGGGTCTCCGTGACGGCCGCGGCAGGGGGGCCGCCCGCAGCGGCGGTCCCCGCCTCGGTCGGGGCCGAGGCCGCTTCCGCAGCGGCTGCGTCGTCCGACGTGGTGGTGCCCATGGTCCGGTTCAGGAGACCGCGGCGCCGACCATGAAGGCCGTGCCGATGTACATCGCGGCCTGGACCCAGGCGGCGGGGTGGGGGCGGTCGCCGTTGTCGTCGAGCACGGCGTGACCCAGCCGGCCGGGCGTGAGGAGACCGACGACGACGGCGATGAACGTCATCACGACGACGCCGGACAGGCCGTACAGCAGAGTGCTGAGAAGCCCCAGGCCGAGGCCCTGCTCGGACTCGCTGGCCCGGATGGACTGGTCGATGACGAGACCGATGGCGATCGTCTGGCCGGCGAGCAGCACCGCCGCGCCGCGGTTGCGCTCGGTCCACACCACATGGACGAGCTTGCCGGGGGTCACCAGGTCGAGGGCGATGAAACCGACGGCCATGACGATGAAGCCGACCAGACCGTAGAGCAGGGCGACGCCTGCCGACTCGAAGATCTCTGCCACGGGGTTGCCTTTCGGGGACGTCGTCGAGAGTGCGGGTGGGTGCGGCGGGCGGTCACTTGCCGGATCCGGGGCCGCCGCCGCGGAATTCGTTGCTGTCCGGGTCCGGCCACACGGACCGGATGTTGGACTTCCAGCGGTGGTAGCCGGTGCGGTAGTCGTCTATCTCGATCCGGCTGCCGCTCTTGTGCGGGACGATCGAGACGATGTCGTCCCGGTAGCGCAGGAAGACCTTGCCGGAGTCGTCGATACGGTCACGGGCCGAGGCGTGGCCGTCGATCTCCTTCGCGACCTTGGACGTCGTGTCGCTGCTGTCGACATAGCCCACGCCGCTGCTGGTGTACTGCTGGCGGATCCAGGTGGACGGCACGTCGTTGCCGTCGTCCGGCTCACTGGAACAGGCGGTGAGCGCGATCGTGGCGAGCATCGTCACGCTGATGAGTCGGGCTGTCTTCATCGGGCCTCCAGCCGGGTGTACGTCGCCACGATCTGGCGGCTCTGCGGGTAGGTGTGCCAAGTGCGCCAGCCCAGCCCGGTGCTGAGCCGCTCGACGGTCAGCGCGGTGACCGCCTCCGGGGAGCCGGGGAAGATGCCGTGCAGCGACTCGGCGGCGTCGTCGGACCGCTCGCGGATCCGGTGCACCTCTTCGCTGAACCCGGCGGCGGTGAAGTGCCGGACGCGGGCGGTGAATCGGTAGTGCCACTCGTCGAACTCGTGCACCGCGGACCCTGGCAGACCCCCGGCGACGCCGGGCAGGCAGGCCACGGTCTCCCGGACCGGACCCGCGAACACCTGATGGGACGCGCCGAGGAGCCTGAGCTGGACGTCGAGACCGCCGACGGTGACGTCGCGTACGGCCAGTGCCTCGCGCGCGGGCCGGCCGAGGGTGAAGGAGAGCTGGTCCGCGTCCGTGTCCAGATACGGGGTCGTCAGTTCTATACCGCTCACGTGTCGCTGCCCGCACGGACGCCGGCGACCGCCGGGACGGGGCTCTGTGTCCGCGCGCCGGCCCGGGTGGGGAGGACGGCGACGGGTCCGGCGCCGAGGGCGGCGAGGTCGGGCTTCAACGGTGTTCCCCACGACTTCGGGACGGGCAGTGAGCGCGCTGAGTATGGCACAGCGTCATGACGCCGCTGTCACGGGGGAACGCCGGCTCCTCACGGCTCGGGCACGCGCGGTTCGGCGTGCTCGTCAGCCGGCTCCCCGAGCCTCCTCACCGCCGGGGCGGGGAGCGGTGATGGCCAGGAGGGCGGTGTCGTCGTCCACCGTGTCGAAGGAGCCGAGCAGGTCCCGGACTGCCGCGATGGCCGCCTGCGCGGTGGTCGGGGCGAGGGACCGGGCGAAGTCCAGGAGCGCCTCGTCGCTGTAGCGACCGCCGGCCATGGTGGTGTGGGCTTCGGTGAGGCCGTCGGTGTAGAGGAGCATCGTGTCGCCGGGCCCCAGGTGGACGGTGGCGGTGGCGATGTCCGCGTCGGGCACGACACCCAGCAACTGCCCGCCGGGGGTGTGCACGTAGTCGGCGCTGCCGTCGGCGCGCATCAGGACCGCCGGCGGATGCCCCCCGCTGGCGAGGGTGATGTGGAAACCGCCGCGGTCGGCGGGGATGAGCAGGCCGTAGAGGACGGTGCAGAAACGGGGGTCGTCGCCGTGGGACTCGTGGTTCAGCACGGTGTTGAGGTTGCCGAGCACGGCCGCCGGGTCGGGGTGGTAGACCGCGGCGGCGCGGAGTGTGTACCGGGCCAGCGAGGTGACGGCTGCGGCGGCGGCCCCCTTTCCGCGCACATCGCCCAGGAACAGTCCCCACGTGCCCGCGGTCAGGGGGAACAGGTCGTAGAAGTCGCCGCCGACCTCGTCGGCCGAGGCGATGTGGTAGTGCGCGGCGACGTCCAGGCCGGGAACGTTCTCCAGCGCGGGAGGCAGCAGCGTCCTCTGCAGTGTGGTGGCAAGGCGCTGGAGGCGTTCCCGTTCCCGGTCGGCCTCCTGCCGGGCGCGCAGCAGCTCCGTCTCGTAGGCGCGGCGGTCACGGGCGTCGAAGACAGTGGTGCGGATCAGCAGGGGCCGGCCGTCGCTGTCCCTCTTGAGGGCGGAGGTCACCAGGACCGGCAGCCGGCCGCCGTCGGCGGCCTTCAGCTCCAGCGCGATACCGCTGACCTCTCCCTGCAGTCGAAGGAGCGGCGCGAAATGGGTCTCGTGGTAGAGCTTCCCGCCGACGGTGAGCAGGTCGGCGAACCGCTTGCGGCCCACCAGGTCCTCGCGCCGGTGACCCAGCCAGTCCAGCAGGGTGCGGTTGATCTTGGCGATCTGCCCGTCCAGCAAGGTGGAGAGGTAGCCGCACGGCGCGTTCTCGTACAGGTCCTCGGCGCTGTCCTCCAGCAGCGCGGAGACCTGGCCGACGGCCTCTCCGCCACCGGGGACCGGGCCGCGGTCCCCCGGGTGGCCGGGTGTGCGGTGGGGGACGTCCCCTGACGTCACCGGACCGCTCCGGCGGCGAAGGAAGCGATCGCCGAGGCGGTCGCCTCCGGCGCGCTGAGCTGCGGGCAGTGCCCGGTAGCGGAGAGCGTGACCAGCTCGCTCCCGTCGATCTGCGCGTGGACGAACTCCCCGACCTCGCGCGGGGCGATCGCGTCCTGGGAGCACTGCGCGATCAGCGTCGGAACACGCACCCCGGCGAGGTCGTCCCGGTTGTCGGACAGGAAGGTCGCGCGGGCGAAGACGCGGGCGATCTTCGGGTCGGTGCGGCAGAAGCTGTTGGTCAGCTCCTCACCCAGTTCGGGACGCTCCGGATGGCCCATGATGACCGGCGCCATCGCCGCCGACCAGCCCAGATAGTTCGATTCCAGCGACTCCAGCAGCTCGTCGATGTCCTCGGCGCTGAATCCGCCCCGGTAGCCGGTCGCGGGATCGTCGATGTAGCACGGCGACGGGGTGAGCAGGACCAGTCCCGAGAAGCGCTCCGGTTCCCGCGAGGCCGCCAGCACACCGACCGACGCGCTCACCGAATGCCCGACGAACACCGGACGCACGTCCAGCTCGTGGCAGATCTCCAGCACGTCGTCCGCGTAGCCGTCCAGCGAGCTGTACCGCTCCTCGTTCCACGCCGACAGGTCCGACCGGCCCGCCCCCACATGGTCGAAGAGCACGACCCTGAAGTCACGTTCCAGCGCCGGCACCACCAGACGCCACATGTTCTGGTCGCACCCGAACCCGTGCGCCAGCATCACCACCGGACCGTCGGCCCTCCCGCTCACCGTGACGCGGTTCCTGTTCCGTACATCCATGAGGACATTTTCGCATCAACACGGCAAATTACTTCATTCCATCATGTAAGGATCGTCCGGGTGGTCGCTCGGGGGCCGACGCGCCCCCGGGGACGCGTCCCGCCGGCAGGAAGAGCACCGAATTGATGTACCGGCCTTCCCGGCGCGCCAGGGCCCGGCGCAGCAGCCCCCGGTGCACGAGGTGCTCGGTCCGCGACTGGTGGCCGGCCAGGTCGAAGTCGGCCAGCGGCATCCACGAGCGGGCGGCAAGCACCCAGCCCCGGTAGCCCTGGCCGGTCAGCAGGGCGATCACCGGGGTGATGGGCCGGATACGGGTCTCCAGCTCGACGAGGAGCACGGGGCGATCCCGCTGCAGCAGGCCCGCGGCGCCGAGCAGCGCCGGAAGTTCCTCGCCGTCCACGTCCACCTTCACGAACCGCACGTCGTGCAGGCCGAGGCTGTCGACCGTGACCGCCGGCACGGCCACGCTGTGGGAGTGGATGTCCCGGCGGGCGAGCGAGGAGACCCCCCGGTCCCCGCGGTCGCCCGCCGGCAGCCACAGCCGGGCGGTGCTCTCGTGGTCGCTGGCGGCCGCCTGTACCACCCGGGCGTTGCCGGGCAGCGTCGACCGGAGATGCCGGGCCAGGTGGGGCACGGGTTCGATGGTCACGACCCGCTCGCAGCGGGCGGCCAGCCGGCGGGACCAGGGGCCGTACCAGCCGCCGATGTCGATCGCCGTGCCTCCTCGCGGGCAGAAGTCGGCCAGCCGTCCCAGTTCCGGCTCGAAGCGCGGGTAGAGGGCGCAGGCGGCGGAGCCGACCCAGCGGGTGGGCAGGCGGGAAGCGACCGCTGCCGCGACAGTGGTCACTCGGCGGCCGCCCGCAGGTACCGGGTGTGGTCGTCCTCCGTGACCCTGCTTCCCGAGGACGGAAGCAGCTGGGGGATGCCGTCCACGATGGGATAACTCAGCTGCAGCCTCGGGTTGTAGAGGATGTTCTGTCCGGAGAGCAGCGTCAGGGGTCCCTTGTCGAGCGGGCAGGCGAGGATGCGCAGCAGCGGGTCGTCGGCGTCCATGGCAACGTCCTTACGGTTCCGGCGGTTCGGTGGGTTCGGTCGGTTCGGTCGTCCGGTCGGTTCAGGCGACTGGCGGTGGTCCCTGCGTACGCGGGGCCGGATCGTGTCGGGGCAGGGCGAGCAGCACGGACAGCGCCAGCGCCGTGCCGGCCACCCGCAGTGTCAGCAGGAGCGGATCCTCCGGCAGCCGCTCCCCGAACGTGACCGTCCCGAGCACCGCCGTGAACAGACAGGTCACCGTGGTGCAGACGGGCACGATGAGGGAGGCGCGGCAACGCTGCAGCGCCGCCTGCGACATGACGAGGCCGGCCGCCGCCGTGAACATCAGCAGGTACGGGTAGGGCGAGGTGAACAGCGAGTGGGCCGCGTCGCCGATGTCGGCCGTGGTCAGCCGGCTCGACGCGCCCTTGATCGCCAGCGAGCTGACCCCGTACAGCAGGCCCACCGCCACGCCGTAGCCGATGCCGTTGGTCGGCAGCCGGTGGCGCTTGCGGGAGCGCTGCTCGACCCTGCCGTACAGCCACACGCCCGCGGCGAGGGTCGGCACGCTCACCAGCAGCACCAGCGTCCACGGAGCTCCGCCGCTCACCTTGTCCTCGCCCTCCCGGACGGAGGCGACGACCATCAGCAGCGCCACGAGCACCGCGCCGAGGGCGTAGCGCTCGCGGCCCGACGGCTGTTCGCCGAGTACCGCCGACGAGAGCAGCAGGAGCAGGACGAGGCCCGACACGAAGATTCCCTGGGCGGCCGCGATCGGCAGCGCCCGGTAGACGATCAGCTGGGCCGCGAACCCGGCGGCCAGTGCCAGCGATCCGGCGATCCACGCCGGACTGGTCAGCAGCACCAGGACGACGTGCACGGGCCTGCCCGCGGAGAGCGCGGGCAGCCGGCCGAGGGCCTTCTTCTCCAGGACGAATCCCACGCTGTACAGCAGGTTGGCCACCAGCGCCGCGCCCACGCCCCACCACACGGCCGCTACCCCCGCCGGGCGTGCGCGAGGAGGATGGACGCGGCGCCGGGCACCGCGCACGCCGCCCGGTCCAGCAGCCGCAGCCCGCGCGGCACCCCGTGGAACGGCGCGCCGGTGATCCGTACGTCGCGGAATCCGGCGGCCGTGAGGTACGAACGCAGGGCACGGGCCGTGTAAAGCCGCAGGTGACCCACCACCTGCGAGCCGGGCCGGCCGTGGATTGCGCGCAAGCTCACCTCGGAGAACACCGGCTGCACCCCGGCCAGCAGCAGGGCGCGGTTGTACCAGGCCGCTAGGTTCGGCGTGGAGAGCATCAGATGGCCCGCCGGCCGCAGGATCCGCCGCAGCTCGTCCAGGGCGTGGTCCGGGTCGACGAGATGCTCGATGACCTCGCTGAACAGCACCGCGTCCGCGCACCCGTCGGCCAACGGCAGCCCGTGGTCGAGCTCGCCGCGCACCACGTTCCCGAGGTGAGGCCGGGCGCGGCGCAGGGCGTCGTGCGACCAGTCGACACCGACGAGCCGATGGCCGCCGAGGTACGGCGCCGCGGCCAGCGCCGCGCTGCCGTCGCCGCATCCGACATCGACGACGAGCTGCCCCGGCGCCGTGCCGAGGGCCTCGGCCAGCAGCCGTGCCTGGCGTCTGCTGCGGGCGTCGCCGGAGGCGACGGGGACGTCGGGATCCTCGTAGAAGTCCCGCAGGGCCGGTGAGCCGGTGCTGGTCACAGGGCCTCCGTCGCCTTCAGATGGTGGGCGAACAGCTCGTGCAGCCGTACGCCGTCCTCGTCGCCGAGCAGCGAACGCGACCACCGCAGCACCAGATGGAGCCGGCCTCCCGTGGCGGCGGTGGTGACGGTCAGCCCGCGCGGCATCCTGGCCGGCGCGGAGAACCAGACGGCGAAGGCCCGCCCGGCGTCTCCGAAGTCCAGCGGATACGGGATGCGCCCGATGTTGCTCAGCAGCGTCGTCGACGTCCACGGCGCGGCCAGCAGCCGCAGACCGCGGGTGAGCCCCGCCCGCGCCGCGACCGGCAGCACGGGGAGCGTCAACAGGGCCGCGCCGTGACCCAGTTGAGGGCGGGGTGCGGCCTTGAGGGCCCGGGTCCGCTCCGCGGTGCGGCGCAGCAGCAGCGCGAGGTCGAGGCCGTCGGTCTCGGCGGCCGTGAAGCCGACTTCGACCAGCCGGGTGCCGTTGCCGATGGGCATCTCGGGACCCCGGCTGCGGTCGTCCACGGGCATGGTGATGCGCAGCGGCCTCCGTGGGGCGTCATGGGCCCGGTTCCAGTCGGCGACGGTCAGCGCGGTGGCGACCATCAGCTGGTCGTTGACGGTGTAGGGAGCCCCCTTCTCCCTCCGGGGCACGGGCAGTTCGGTGACGAGCATCGCGTTGCCGGGCACCGGTCCCGGGGTGCCCGCCGCGACGTGTGCGGGTCTGCCCGGCAGAGAGAGGCCGCCCGCCCGGCGCGGGCCCCCGGCGGGCGCCGGCCGGGCCGGCGGGGGTACGGCAGGGGCGGGCGTACCGCTGTAGACCTCCGCGGCCGTCGCCGCCAGCCGCAGGCACGCGGGGCCGTCGAGGGCCGTGTGGTTGAGCGTGAACACCAGCACACAGCCGGGTCTGCCGGGCTCCTCGACGACCTCGAGCCGCAGGGGCGGCGAGGACGTCAGCGGAGGCGCCTCGGCGAGGGCGCGTTCCCGTGCCCGGCCGAGGGCGCCGGCCGCGCGCGGCGGGAACGTCACCACCTCCGTGTCGGGCCCGCGCGTCAGCTCCCACTCGTAACGGCGCGCGAACGGGCCGCGCGCCCGCTCACGCATCAGCGCGCGCGGATACCGGCACAGGGCCTGGCCGAACGCCGTGCGCAGCCGGTCCGGTTCGACGACGCCGGGGAGATGGATCTCGATGTGCACCGTGTTGGGTTCCGTGTCCTGCGCACAGTGCCGTGCGACCTCGTCGACGACGGGGAACGGCACCCGCGGCAGCTCCCGGTCCGCCGCGTCGGGGGACGTGGGGCGCTCGACCGTCGCCATCAGAGACTCCCTCCGGGGTACTGGTGCGGCGGTCCGCCGCTGCCGGTGGCCGGCGGCGCGGGCACACCGGGCGGCCCGGGCGGACCCGGCTCCGGTGTGCGGGCACCTGGTGGACGGCCGTCAGGGCCCGGCACGGCGGCCCCTCCGCCGGACCGGTGGGCGCCGGTAGGGCCGCCGCGTTCCCGCCCCACGCTCACCAGGGCGGCGCACAGGGCGGTGAGAGCGAGGAGTTGGGCCGGCGGCCCGAACGCGCCCCGGTCCGGCGAGAGCCCGTCACCGGCGCCCAGCGCGGCCACGGCGCCGGCTCCGGCCATCGCCGTGAAGGCCAGCGGTACGAGCCACGCCGGTCGCAGCCATGCCACGACCGCCAGCACGGGCACCACCACCGCCACCGGTCCGGCGACCACCACGGCCACCAGGGTCAGGGCCACGGTGCCGAGCAGCGGCCCGGGCGCCGGAGGGACGGCCGAGATGTGGTCCGCGGCCCGGCCGCGTCGACCGAGGAGCGCGAGGCACACCAGCACGGAGAGCAGCAGCCCGGCGCCCGCAAGCCCGGCGCGGTACATCCAAGACGGCTCGTACTCGAGCGTCACCGTGCCGCCCTCTCCCGCGGGAACCAGCCAGGCCTGCTGCCAGCCGTCGATCCTCAGGGGTGTCAGCTCCTCGCCGTCCAGCGTGGCCTTCCAGCCAGGGTTGTGGTTCTCGTGGAGCTGGAGGTACGAGGCGTCTCCCGGCCCGACCCGCACGGACCGGTGGTCGCCCGTGCCTTCCCGGACATCCAGGGCGCGTCCGGTCCCCGCGCCCGCGGCGGACGCCGGCGTACCGGTCGTGAGCGTGACACCGGTGACGGCGAGGGGGCCCGCGTCTCCGGCCTCGACCGTGTGGGTCCGCTCGTCGAGATCCACGCGGCTCCCGTCCGTGCAGAGCGAGACCTCGACGGGCCGGTGCCCGGTCAGGTCCCGTACCCGTCCTTCGGCACGGGTCTCGAGGAACTGCCCGTCGACGGAGAGGACCGGACCCTTGCCGCACGGCAGCGTGAACGTCCGCTCCGGGTCGGGCTGCGGTGCGCGGAACTCCTTCAGTGCCGGTATGTGGATCTCGCTCAGGCCGACCGGAAGCTGCAACTGGTCGTCGGCGACCGGGTTGTGCAGGGTCAGCGGCGCGGTCCGCGAGACGGTGATGTCCATCCTGTCGGTGCTGATGGGCGGGAACCGGGCCATGCCGTTCTCGTCCACCGCGGCGACGGCTGTCCCGTCGGGCGAGCTGATCTGCACCTGCTCCGGCCGGGTGGAGAGCCCGCCGGCCGCCGCGAAGACCATCTCGCCGACCGAGGTCTTCTTCGGCCAGGACAGATGGAGCACAGGCCGTTCACCGGCGATCCACGCCGTGGTGAGGTCGCCGTCCGTGAGGTTGCGGGGGCTGAGGTTCGTCCCCAGGGCCGCCGTCGAGTCGGCGCTCGCGACGATCTTGTCGCGCTGCCCGGTGAGGTCGAACAGCAGCTTGTCCAGCGCTTCGCCCGGCACGGGCAGCGCGGTGGCACGGACGGTGTACGGGCCGGAGCGGGCCGTGGTGAACTGCCGGTGCAGCCCCACCTCGGCGGCCACCGCGGACAGTCCGCCCGGGTCGCTGCCGCGCTGGAGCGAGTAGACGACGGAGTCGCCGGTCTCCTTCGGGGCGTCCTCGGGAAGCTGGAGCATGCGCGTGACCTGGACGCCGGGCACGGCGATCTCGGCGAACCCGGCGCCGGTCAGCCCGGGACGGCCCTGCTGCGACTCCAGGACGGTGATCTTCAGCCAGCTCGCGGCCCCCGCAGGGGCGTCGACGTCCTGCACGGAGCCGTCGGGCCGCAGCGTGCTCGTACGGCTGCCGAGGTCGGTCTCGACGCGGACGGCGGTCGGCGCGGCCCGGACGTCGCCGCTCGGCAGCGGGGTCAGCCGGAGTGTGGCAGGAACGTCCGTCGGGCCGTTGAAGTCGATCCTGATCCATTCGCCCGCCGGTGATCCGGGCGAGCCCTCCGCCCAGCCGGTGCCGGGGTTGCCGTCGAAGGCGTTGACCGGGTCGTACTGCGGCAGGTGGAAGAGCCAGTTCCCGGCGGACGACGCGGTCACCGACGCGGCGCCCCGCAGTACGGCGGTCGTCTGGTGCCCGGTGCCCGGCAGGGGCAGGATCTGCCGGGGCTCGGCCCCGGGGTCCTGCACCGCCTCCGGGGCGTTGCGTTCCTCGCGGGTGTAGGTGTGGGACGTGTTCGAGTTGACCAGCCCGAAGCGGGTGTCGGCGCGGCGCATCCCGTCCCCCGCCGCGTACAGCGACGGCCGGTCCACGCCCGGGAGTTCGTCACCCGCGAGGACGGCAGGCCGGCCGTCGAGCCGGCCGCCGGCGGACAGGGGCAGCAGGGACTCGGGGCCGCCGCTGACGACGGCCGCCGCCGACGCCGGCGTCAGCCGGGCCTTGCCGGGGCGCGCGGTGCCCGCCGGCGGTTCGTAGATCTCCACGGCCCGCTGCCGCGGGAACAGGCCCTCGACCTGGACCGGTGTGTCGTCGGCGATCCGCCCGCCGGTCAGCACCGGGCCGAATCCGGCCACGCGCTTGTAGCCGGAGGCCTCCAGGGTCCGTTTCACTGTGGTGGTCGGGACGTGACCCAGCTGGCGGGGGTCGAGGTCGTTGCGTACCACGATGTGGTGCAGCCCGGCCCGGTGCAGATAGGCGCTCAGGCCCGGTACCTCGCCGCCGGAGGTGAGCGCCTGCTCGACGGCGTCCATCGCACGGCGGTTGCCCGGTGTGCCGAAGGGCACGTAGTCCCGCTGCGCCCACGGTGAGCGTGCGAGGACGTCCAGCGGCTGGTCGATGGGCGAACCCCAGGTGTAGATGCCGTGCGCGGTCGCCGGCACGACGAGCGCCCGGTCCTGCGCCGCGTTGTCCGCCAGCCAGTCGGCGGTCGTCTCCCAGTACGCGGGCAGCCGCTGGAACGAACCGGGCTGGAGGACCGAGCCGTTGACGTACGGCCAGCACAGGCCCGGCAGTACGAGGAAGGCCGCCGCCGGGACGAGCCCGCGGCCGCGGACCCGCGGGGCGGGGGAGACGACGGCGGTCAGGTGCATGAGGCCCAGCGCCAGTGCCAGCGCGGCTCCCGTCTGGAACTTGTAGACGTTGCGGAACGGCACCAGCGGGCCGTCCAGCCAGTCCTGCACGGTCCCGTGGAAGGGGCCGCCGAGCGCGCCGCCGTACCCGGCCAGCGTGACGAGGCAGACGGTCAGCACGGTCACCACGAGCCAGCGGCGTTCGGGCACGTCGCGCCGGGCGAGACCGGCGAGCCCCAGTGCCGCGGCGAGCGCCGAGCACAGGACGGCCACGGCCGAGGTGACGACCGTCCAGCCGGCCGGGAGCCACGCCTCGCCGAAGTTGAGATAGCCGACCCAGTTGCCCGCGCCGCGCAGCACCTCGGTCGCCGACATCGTGGCGGTGGTGGTCTGCGAGGACTCCACGTACGGCATGAAGTTCTCGCCGTACGTGCCGAGGAGCAGCAGCGGAACGATCCACCAGGCGGTGGCGAGGACCACCGACGGGGTCCACCAGGCGATGAGCGCCCGCTTGCGCGGCCCGCCGGGCCGGCACAGCAGATAGAGCCCGACGGGCAGCAGCGAGGCCAGTGTCGACGCGGCGTTCACACCGCCCATGAGCGGAATCAGCAACGCGGATCGGGCGGCCGCGATCCGCGGCGGGGTGTGCGGGTTCGTCAGCGGCAGCAGCACCCACGGCAGCATCGCGCCCGGCAGCGCGGCCGCGGAGGTCGAGCCGACGACGATCGTGTACGTGGGCCACAGGGCGTAGACGGCCGCGCCGAGGAGCCTGCTGCCCGGCGATCCGGCCCCCAGCCGCTCAGCCAGCCGCAGCGCGCCCCAGAAGGCCGTGGTCACCACGATCGAGAGCCACAGCCGCTCCGCGAGCCAGACGGGCAACTGCACCAGATCGGCCAGGGCGTGGAACGGCAGCATGGGGACGACGTAGCCGATGTACTGGTCGGCGATGCCGCCGAAGCCGGACCGGTCGTGCCACAGACCGCTCAGGTCGCTGAGGAACTGCCACGGGTCGGCGACGACACCGAGCTTCGTCTCGAACGTCATGCGGCCCGGAGACACCGCCAGGAAGGCCACGAACACCGCTGCCCAGAAGCCCAGCAGCCACCGGCGCGACCGGGGCCCCGGCGACCGGTCGGGGGGCGGGCCCCCGGCCGAGGGACGGGCGGGCGGTCGGGTGTGGACAGCGCTGGTCATGAACACCGCCGGAGGATGAGGAGGAGGTTCCAGGTGGCGAACTCACGCAGGCCCGGCAAGCGCGGAACGAGTTCCGGCAGGACCGGCCAGTACCGGGAGCGCGCGCAGACGAGGTCCACATCGCCACGGCCCTTGACATGGCGCAGTGTCGAGCCGACACCGATCTCGAAGAGGTTCTCGCCGAGCCGGTGCTTCGCGGCACGTCCGCTGCGGCGCTCGAACCGGGCACGGGCCCGCTCCGCGCCCAGATAGTGCCAGGGCGCCCACTCGTGACCGCCCCAGGGCGAGAGCCAGTTGGTGAACGAGACGTAGATCAGACCGCCGGGGCGGGTGACGCGGACCATCTCGCTCAGGAAGGTCCGCGGGTCGGCGACGTGTTCCAGCACGTTCGACGAGAAGCAGACGTCGGCCGCGCCCTCGGCGAGGGGGAGGAGGTATCCGTCGGCGACGACCGTTCCCTCGGCCGGCTCGGCCGCCAGTTCGGCGGCGTCCGGCTCGAAGAGGTAGCTGTGGGCGCCGCGCCGTCTGAACTCGCGGGTGAAGTGACCGCTGCCGCCGCCGACATCGACGACGACCCGGCCGTCCAGCTTCACATAGCGCTCCACCTGGTCGGCCGCGTCGCGGGCGAGCAGCCCGTACGCGGAGGCAGGGTCGGCCTGTTCGCGCATGAACGCCCGGAAGAGGGTGAGGGAACGCCGGAACGAGGGGTCCTTCACGTCCGCGCGCCGTTCGTTCCGGCGGGTGCGCCGCCCCGCGGAGCACGTGAGCGGTGCACCGCTTCCGCGGCCACGGCCTCGAACTGCCGCACCGTGCTGCTCCAGCGGAACGCGGCGGCCCGTTCGGCCGCGGCCTTCCCCATGTCCTCCCGCCGGTCGCAGTCGAGCGCCAGCGTGCACCAGGCCGCGGCGAACGACGACTCCCCCCGGCACAGCAGGCCCGTGACACCGTCCTGGACGGAATCACGCAGGCCGGGTACGTCGAAGCCCAGCGTGGGCGTGCCGCGTGCCCCCGCCTCCGTCACCACGAGCCCCCAGCCCTCGACGGCGGCGGGATGCAGCAGCAGCCACGACTCGCAGAGCAGGCGGTGCTTCTCCTCCTCGGCCACATGGCCGGTGAACTCGACGCCCTCACCGGCGAGTCGCTCCAGACGGGCCCGCTCGGGCCCGTCGCCGACGATGACGAGCCGGCCGCCGGTGACCGGCCGGACCCGTTCCCACAGGTGCAGCAGCAGATCGATGCGCTTGTAGTCGACCAGCCGGCCGAGCGCCAGGAACATCGGCGTTCGCGAGCGCGGGCTGCGCACGTCCGGTTCGTCGACGCCGTTGTGGACCACGCGGATCTGCCGGTCGGGCACGCCGATCGCGCGCAGGGCGCCGGCCGTTGACGGAGAGACGGCCACCATGAGGTTGCCGCGGTGCGCGCGGGCGAGCGCCCAGTGTTCGAGCAGCCGGCCGGCACGGGCGACGGGCGGCGGGAAGCGCATGTCCCAGAGCTCGGTGTGGACGTGGTTGACCAGGCAGACGGTGGGCCCGCGGTGCCAGAGGGGGGTCAGGTAGGGCATGCCGTTGCAGACCTCGACCAGCAGATCGCACGCGCCGACCTGCCGGGCGAACGCCGACCGTGCGCCGGCGTAGTGCCCGAGCGTGCCGCCGGCGGACACCACCCGGTACGACCGGTGCACGGCGGGTCCGCCGCAGAGCAGGGTGATCCGGTGGCCCCGCGCGGTGAGGCCCTGCGCGAGCTGGTCGACGAGCAGTTCGGAACCGCCGGCGGCGGAGTTGCCGAGGTCACGGTGGGCGAGGAAGACGATGTGCCGGGGGCTCTCGGACAACTCCGGCAACACGGTCTGGCGGTGGTGCGCGCGGGCCGGCGGCTGCTGCGGCGCCTCGAGCAGTGGGGGAGGTACGTGCTGGGGCATGGGTGCTCCAACTCGTTTCGGGGTGCGGAGGGGAAAGGGGGGATGGCGGTGCCGGGTCGGGGACGGTGGGGGGTGACCGGGGGGCCGTGCTGTGGTGGGGACAGCCAGTTTGGATACGCCGTCGGCGCGCGGCTACTCACCGGTATGACAACTTCTGCCGCTCTCAGGCGGGCGGACTCGTCATCAGGTGAGCATTCGCGCGGTCCGGAGCCGGACGGCGACCGCGTGCCACCAGCAAGGCGCCGATCACCGCGAGCAGGGCGCCCAGTGCCGCCGCGCCCACGGGAGCGGTCGAGCTGATGACGGCGAGCTTCCCGCTGTCGCGCGAGGCCAGCGCGACCTGCTGCCGCTGTGTCTCCGTGGTGAACGCGAGCCGCTCGCTCTCCAGCAGCACCACCGCGTCCTTGTCCGACCCCGGCGCGCGCAGCGTCTTACGGGGACCGATGGCGGCGTGCACGATCCGCCCCGTTCGCCGGTCCACGACCAGCTCGACGCCGCTGTTGGAGTACCACTCCTCGGCCAGCACCTGCGGGGTCCTTGCCTTGCCGACCAGCCGCCCCGGCACCTGGCGCACCCCGGTCCTGGTCGGCGGCACGCTGCCGGTGAACCGCAGCCCCTCGTACCCCTGGACCTTCGCCGTGCCGCTGTAGCGGAGCCGGATCACGCCCCCAAGAGTGCCGTCCCACCAGCGGTAGGAGCGCTTCTCGACGTCGAAGGGGAACTTCAGGTAGGCCTCGCCGTCGAAGACGGGGGACTCGTCGCAGCAGTGCACCGGCTCGTTGGTGGCACGGTCGGTCACCCAGCGCTCCAGTGTCCACTGCAAGGAGTCCCGGGTGTCGGCGGCCGGCAGTGTGGCGTCGCTGTCGACAGAGGTGGAGACGTCCCAGACGGCGTTGCCGCTCTTCTCGCTGTCGGCCACGTCGCCCCGTACCTGCCGGGTCACCGTGATGCGCTGCCCGTGCACGGTTCTCACCTTGGAGGTGTCGAAGTAGCTGCCGGTGCCGGTGAACACGGTCGTGGTGTCGACGTCGACAGGCGTGCGCTTGGCCTGGGGTGCCACGTACCAGGCGAGAAGGGGAGCCAGCACGAGCAGGAAGACCCCTGCCCCGAAGAGCAGAAGCGAGGTCGGTGAAGCAGTACGGCGCATCCGGCACTCCTGGATCGAAAGAATTCGCAGGGAGGTGCACGGACCCCGGGCCGGTCAGCCCTCAAGGGCTCAGACAGTAGGCAGCCACTTGACGGAATGTCAATGTACTGTCAACACTGTGCGTTCAGCCGGTGGGGGCCGGCGGACGGGTGGGGATCGCCTCCAGCTAGGAGCTGACCCGACATGCGCAGACTTCTTGCCGCCGCCGTCACCGCGGCGTTGGCCGCGGTGCTCGCCGTGGGCACGGCCCTGGGCATCGTGACCGCGTTGCAGACCACCCCGGAACAGCCGAACACCCCACTGATCAGCTACGACACCGGCCGGCCCGCCCGATGACCCGTCCCGCGTGGAGCGAGGTGCCCAAGGCGCAGCTCGACCGTTTCGCCGCCATCGCCCTGGCCGGGGCACAGGAGCTCGCCCAGGAGATCCTCGACGAGATACGGCGTGAGTACCCCCAGCTGAAGCTCGTGGAGGACGAGTCCGGTGAGCCGATGGCGCTCGTCGGCATCCACCGCGCCATCGAAGGCTTCGTACACAACCTGGCGTCCGGCAGAGGGTGCCCCCGCGTACCGCCGGACGTCTTCCAGGAGCTCGGCCGCGGAGAAGGCCGCGGTGGCCGCAGCCTCGACTTCCTCCAGGCCACCTACCGGCTCGGCGTCAGACTGGCCTGGCGGCGGTTCGCCGAGATCGGGCAGCAGGTCGACATCGCCGCGCCCGCCATGTACGAACTCGCCGAATCCGGCTTCGAGTACCTGGACGGCCTCGTGGAACAGTCGGTACGCGGCTACGCCGAGGCCGCGGCCCGCCGAGCGGGCGAACGGCTGCGCCTGCAACGCCAGTTGATCGACCTGCTGCTCGTCGAACACCGCGGCGACGCGGCCGGGACACTCGCCGAACGGGCGGCCCGCATCAGCTGGGAACTGCCCGCCACCGTCGCCGTCGGCGTCCTGGTCCGCCCCGCCAGGGAAGCCGTGGCACCAGCCGTCGAACAGGGGATCCTGCTCGACATGGAGAGCGAACAGCCGCGCATCGTCGTGCCGGAACCGTCCACCGCCGGGCGCTCCGAGACCCTGCGCCGCGCAACGGCCGGATGGTCGGGCGCGATCGGCCCGCCGGTGCCGCTCTCGGCGGCCGCCAGGTCGCTGCGCTGGGCGGAGACGGCGGTCCGTCTCATCAAGAGCGGGCTGCTGCCGGACGGCGAGGTGCTGCACTGCACGGAGCGCACGGAGGAGCTGGTGTTACTGCCCTCGGGGGAACTGATCGACGCGGCGGCCCGCCGCTGCCTCGCGCCCCTGCGCGACGCGGCCCCCACCCAGGCCCGCCGCCTGGCGGAGACCCTGCTCGCCTGGATGGAGACCGCGGGCGGAGCACCAGAGGTGGCGTACCGCCTCGGCATCCACCCCCAGACGGCCCGCTACCGGCTGCGGCAGATCCGCGAACTGTGGGGCGACGTGATCGACGACCCCGACCGTCGCTTCGAGATGCTCCTCGTACTGCGCGCCCAGCGGCTGCGCGGGCAACTGGGGGAGGGCGGCGTCTGAGCGTGAGCCCGGCCCTCACGCCTCGCGCGTGATCGACGTGTACGCGCGTCACGCCCCGCCCATGACCCACCCGTACGCGGCCTCCGCCGTGAACTCCCGCTGACCGCCCTTGAACAGCAGGTCCGCCGCGAGGAACGCGGTGTCCTCGGCCGTGTCCTCGACGTACGGCACGGCGATGCACCGCATACCCGCCGCGCGGGCGGCCGCCGCCCCCGGCGGCGCGTCCTCCACGACCACGCAGTCGCCCGGCGCCGCGGCCAGGCGCCGGGCCGCTTCCAGGAAGACGTCGGGCTCCGGCTTGCCGCGGCCGACCTCCTCCGCGGAGACGGTCACGGCGATGTGCGCGGCGAGACCGGTGCCGGCGAGCACGGCCTCGATGGCGGCCCGTGACGACCCGGAGGCCACCGCCATCGGCACGCCCCGGGCCGACAGGCGCTCCACGAACACGCGCATCTGCGGAAAGACGTCCGTCGAGGCGCTCGCCAGCTCCAGGTAGGCGCGGTTCTTCGCGGCGAGCAGTTCGTCGAGCGGCGCGTCGAGGGCGTACCGGGCGCGCAGGATCTCCAGCGTCTCGCGCGTGCCGATGCCGATGAACCGCTTGTGCTGCTCCCAGTCGAAATCGAGCACTCCGTGCGCCGCGAGGACCCGGCGTCCCGCTTCGAAATAGTTCGGCTCGCTGTCCACGAGTGTGCCGTCGAGATCGAAGATGACCGAAGGGGTACGCGCAGTGCTCATGCCGTCCAGCATGCCAAGCACCGGTTCAGCGCGGCGCACCGGCCGACCGGCCGACGGCCTCGACCAGCGGCAGCAGCCGGTAGGGCACCCGCTCGCGCAGGGCCATCTCGGTGCGGGTCCGCACCACGCCGGGCAGATTGATCAGCCGCTGGATGACGTCCTCGAGATGCCCGTTGTCCCGTGCGGCGACCCGGGTCAGCAGGTCGCCGCCGCCGGTGATCGAGAACGCCTCGATGATCTCCGGCACGGCCGCCAGAGCATCGCCCACCTCGTCCAGATGTCCCTGAGTGACCTCGATGTGCACGAAGGCCAGCACCGGATGGCCCAGCGCGCCGGGGGAGAGGTGAGGGCCCGTCCCGGTGATCACGCCGTCGCGCTCGAGGCGGTCGATCCTGGCCTGCAGCGTGCCGCGGGCGATGCCGAGGATGCGGGCGTACTCACGCACGCTGGTGCGCGGCTGCTCGATCAGCAGACGCAGGATGCGGGTGTCGAGTTCGTCCACCGCCATGGTCCGTCGGGCCCTTTCGCGGCGCGTTCTCCGGACTTCCACCGTACCAATGGCCCAGTGGAACGGGCCGGGGCCCGGCCGGTGCGCCCGGCGTCACCACTCGAAGTCGTCCAGCAGCATGCCGGCGGGCGGCACCTGCCCGTCGGTCAGGGGCTGTTCCGTCCAGATCACCTTCCCGGTCGCCGTGTACCTCGTTCCCCACCGCGCGGACAGCTGTGCCACCAGGAACAGGCCGCGGCCGCCCTCGTCGGTGGTGGCCGCCCGCTTCAGGTGCGGAGAGGTGCTGCTGCCGTCGGACACCTCGCAGATCAGGGTCCGCTCGTAGAGCAGCCGCACGCGGATCGGCTCGCTCCCGTACCGGATGGCGTTGGTGATCAGTTCACTGAGGACCAGCTCGGTGGTGAATCCGGCCTCCTCGAGCCCCCACTCGTCCAGCTTCCGGCTGCACGCGCTGCGTACGGGCGCCACCGCCGCGGGGTCGCGCGGGACGTCCCAGGTGGCGATCCGGCTCCGGTCGATCAGCCGGGTGCGGGCCACCAGCAGGGCGATGTCGTCCCGCCGGGTCGCCGGCACCATGGCGTCGAACACGGCTTCGCAGGTCTCCTCCGGGGTCTGCTCGCCGCCGCCCGCCAGCACCGTGCTCAGCGCCTGGAAGCCGGCGTCCAGATCGCGGTGGCGATGCTCCACGAGGCCGTCTGTGTACAGGACGAGACGGCTCCCCTCGGGCAGCCGCACCTCCGCGGACTCGAACGGCATGCCGCCCAGGCCCAGCGGCGGGGACACGGGCAGCGGCACGAACTCCACGCTGCCGTCCGGACGCACGAGCGCCGGGGGCAGATGCCCGGCCGTCGCCAGCGTGCACAGACCGGAGACCGGATCGTAGATGGCGTAGAGGCAGGTGGCGCCGGTGATCCCCTCGGTGCCCCCGCCCGGCTCGTCCTGGTCGATACGGCCGACCAATTCGTCGAGACGCGCGAGGAGTTCGTCCGGCGGCAGATCCAGGGTGGAGAAGTTGTGGACCGCGGTGCGCAGCCGGCCCATCGTCGCGGCGGCGTGCAGTCCGTGGCCCACCACGTCCCCGACGACGAGGGCGACCCGCGCCCCCGGCAGCGGGATGACGTCGAACCAGTCGCCGCCGACCCTGGCCTGCGCCGGCAGATACCGGTAGGCGATGTCGACGGCGGACTGACCGGGGAGGCCATGGGGCAGCAGACTGCGCTGGAGGGTCTCGGCCATCGTGTGCTCGCGCGTGAAGCGGCGCGCGTTGTCGATGGCGACGGCGGCCCGCGTCGCCAGTTCCTCGGCGAAGGACAGGTCCTCCTCGCCGAAGCGCTCCGCGCGCTCCGAACGCCAGAAGTTGACCATGCCCAGCACCACGCCACGGGCCTGAAGGGGAGCGCTGATCAGCGAGTGGACGCCGTACGCGAGCGCGTTGTCCGCTCCTTCCGGGTCCTGGGCGCGCCAGCCGTCCGCGACGGTCAGATCGGGCTCGAGCACCGCGTGCCCGCCCGACAGGGCCGCGGCCATCGGCGTGGCCGGGGAAAGGAAGCGGATCACGTCACCCACCGGCTGGAACGGGTGGTCCGCGCGGATGCCGGTCAGCGCGGCGCGGCGCATCTCCGTGGGAGCGCCCGACGGCTCGTCACCGTGCAGCACCGGGTTCAGCAGCTCGACCGTGACGAAGTCGGCGAACCGCGGGACCGCCACCCGGGACAGCTCCTCCGCGGTCCGCACCACGTCCAGCGTGGTGCCGATCCGGCCGCCGGCGTCGTAGAGGATCTTCAGGCGCTGCCGGGCGGTCTCGACCGTGCCGGACAGGGCCCGCAGTTCCGTGGTGTCCCGCAGGGTCGCCACCTTGCCGGAGTGCCCACCGTAGGGAGCCGTGGGGCGGGTGCTCACCGCGAGCAGCCGGTCCCCGGCCGGGTGCACCTCGTCGGTCACCGTGCGGTCGGAGGCCAGCAGAGCGGCGATGCCGGTGTCGAGACCCAGTCCGGTGACGAGGCGGCCGTCCGCGTCAGGCGCCAGTCCGAGGAGCCTGCGCGCCTCGTCGTTGGCCAGCATCAGCCGCCCGTCGCCCCGGACGATCAGGACGCCTTCGCGCACCGCGTGCAGGACCGCGTCGTGGTGCTCGTACATCCGGGTCATCTCGGCGGGACCGATGCCGTGCGTCTGACGGCGCAGCCGGCGGCTCACCAGGAGAGCGCTGCCCGTGGCCAGCGCCAGCGCCCCGGCGGCGGAGAACAGGAGCATCGGGAGTTGCCGGTCCACCGCGTTGCCCACGGTCTCGATCTGGACGCCCGCCCCGATCAGGCCGATGACGTTGCCCTGTGTGTCGACGACGGGGACGACCGCCCGCGCCGCGTCGCTGGGAGCGCCTTCATAGATCTCGGTGAAGGACTCGCCGGCGGCGGCCCGCTCGACGCCCATGTTCCGCGCGCCGACCAGGCGGGGGTCGGTGTCCGCGTACCGGGTCCCGTTCTTCGACATCACGGTGATGAAGTCGACGCCCGCCTCCTGGCTCGCACTGTAGACGAGCGGTTGGAGCGCGGCAGTGGGGTCCGGTGACCTGAGTGCGGCCGCCATGCCGGGAGCGCGGGCGAAGGCCGCGGCCGCCGCCAGTGAGCGGTTCTCCGCGGCCTGCTCGCTGTTGTTCCGCGTCTGGAGCACCAGCGTGGCCACCGCGGCGATGATCAGCAGAACAGCGACCGCGATCTGCAGGAGGAGTACCTGCCCGGCGACGCTGCGCGCGCCCAGCAGGGACTCCCGCGGTCCCCACAGCGGGCGCCTCGATGTGTCGGGCCTGTGCCCGTTCATAGCGCTCCACTTCCCGGAGATGGGCGCCGACGCCGGGGCTGACGCACCGGCGAGAGGCCACGTACCGCACTCCGGGCCGAGCGGTCGGCCCGGCCGTGTCTCTTTTCTAGCACTTGATGTGCTTTCCGGGCGTCGGCGGCGCGTCACGCTCAGCGCAGCGCGGCCTCCCGTGTCATCGGGGGCTCTGCGGGTGTCCGGGGCGGTGGGCCGAGGAGCACCGCCCGGAGCACCTTCGGCGCGAACAGGGCGCTGAGCGGAGTGGTCAGCGTCAGCACGGAGCGGAACGCCTGTCCGACGACCGGGTCCCCCGGGTAGCGGTGCTGGACGCGGGACAGGTACCAGCCGGCCGCCCGGTCGGCCGGCCTGGCGGTGACGGCGCTGCCCACCGCCCCCGGCATCTTCTTGTCCGCCCCCGCAGAGATGTCCCACGCCTGCCGTGACGCCTCCAGCAGCGCACGCTGGACCCGGCGCGTCGTGGGCGTACGGCGGGGGTCGGCCATCGCGTCCCGCAGCGCCACCGCGCTCATCGCGGCCACCGCCATGCCCTGCCCGTAGATGGGGTTGAACGTGCACAGCGCGTCACCTGTGGCGAGGAAACCGGCCGGGCGGCGGCCCGGCCGGTCGTAGCGGCGGCGCAGGTTCGACGTGCCGCGGAAGCCGAACGCCGGCGCCTCGGGCTCCGCCTCGCGCAGCCAGTCGTGGATGAAGGGATGCGGGAGGCGGGCCGCGTACGCGGTGAACCCCTCCTCGTCCGTGGGGGGTTCGTCACCCCGCAGTCCCGAGAGGGTCACCAGATAGCGGCCGTCCTCCAGCGGCAGCACCCCGCCCCCGTGCACCTGCGCCGGACCGGGGAGGACGTAGTAACCGAGCGACCGGGAGCCGAGATTGTCGCTCCTGTTGTGATAGACGCGGGAGGCGTAGGCGAGGCCCGTGTCGATGGTCTCCTCCTGCGCCGGATCCGCCCCGATCGCCGACAGCCACCGGGGCGCGCGCGACGCCCGTCCCGACGCGTCCACCACCAGGTGCGCCTCGAGCGGCCGCGGCTCCTGTCCGGGCCCCGCGCCGCGCTCGCGCACCAGGACGCCCCGTACGCGCGTGGCGTCGCCGAGCAGACCGACCGCTTCGGTCGAGGCGAGGACCCTGATCGCGGGCCGGGCCAGGACACGACCGCGCACCAGATGCTCCACCTGGCCGCGTGAGCCGGTGTAGAGGTGCGTCGTGGCCTCCGTACGGCTGAACCAACGGCCGCCCTGCCACTGGACCATGTCCGACGGCATACCGATCCGCGGCGCACCCGACGCCCTCAACTCGGCCATGAAACCCGGCAGCAGGTCCTCCAGTGCGAGCTGACCGCCCTCCAGGAGCACATGGGGGTGCCGCCCCTGCGGAACACCGGGGCGCGGTGCGGCGTCCTCGGGCAAGCGGTCCCGCTCGACGAGCGTCACCGTGTCGGCGTGATCCGCGAGCACGTGCGCGGCCAGCAGCCCGGCGAGGCTCCCGCCGACGACGACAGCGTGCCGCCCGTCCGCTCCCGGCCGCCCCCAACTGCCGTTCCCCTGCGCGTCGTCCACCATGCGTATGCCTCTCGTGGTCAGCGAGTCGATCGAGCACGACCAGTATCCCGGTGGACGCGCCCGGCTCACCGCCCTCCGGCGCCGCCCATACGCAGGAACCAGTCCCGGGCGGCGTCCGCCGCCGCCTCCAACGTCCCCGCTTCCTCGAAGAGATGGGTCGCCCCGGGGATCACATGGACCCGGTATTCGGCGGTCAGCCGCTCGGCGGCCTGCTCGTTCAGCTCGAGCACCTCGCGGTCCTCCCCGCCCACGATCAGCAGCACCGGAGCCCGCACCCGGCCGAGCGCCGTGCCCGCCAGATCCGGACGGCCGCCCCGGGACACCACGGCACTCACCCGGTCCGCTCTGGCCGCCGCCGCGACGAGTGCGGCGGCGGCGCCCGTGCTCGCACCGAAGAGACCCACCGGCAGTGACCCGGTGTCCGGCCGTTCGGCGAGCCGGTCGACGGCCGCCGTGACCCGCCGGCCGAGCAGCGGGATGTCGAAGCGCAGCTCGGCGGTCACCCGGTCCACGCGTTCCTCCTCCTCACTGAGAAGGTCCATGAGCAGCGTGCCGAGACCGGCCCGCTGCAGCGTCTCCGCCACCTGCCGGTTGCGCGGACTGTGACGCGAGCTGCCGCTCCCGTGGGCGAAGCACACGATGCCGGGAGCCGCCTCCGGCAGCACCAGATCGCCCGTCAGGGTGACGTCACCGGCGTCGATGGCGACCGTCTCCGTTGCCGTTGCCATGGGACCGCACCTCCTGTGCCTCTCGCCCGGAACGCCGACCGCTCCTCTGCCGGTGCCGCCTCGGCCCGTGCCGCCGCCGCCGTCCGGATGTCGGCGGGTACCCATGGACGGCGCAGACCAGACCCACCGTGGGTGAGCGGGCCCGCGGCGGGGCGCGGGCCACGGAGGGGCCGGTTCGCGGAGGGGCGGGCCGCGCGAGTGTTGCGGACGGACGGTGCGCGCACCCCGCCCCCGGCCCCGTCGATAGGCCGAGGCCGTGACTGTGGGCCAATGGCCGGCCCGGCGACCCACGGGGCGCGCTCGATTGAGCCAATGGTCCAGTCGAATCGGGACGGGTTGAGCCAGCGGGCCGGAGGATGGTGTCATAGGTGTGTCGATGGCGCTGCGGGAATCCGCGGCGCCTTTTTCATGCCCGAACGAAAAGGGGACGGTAAGCAGTGCTGAAGAGGATGTTCGTCGCCGCGGATCCTGGACGGCTGCGCCTGCGCGGCGCCGTCCGGGCCGTGCTCGGCACCAGCCTGGCGGTCGCGGTCTGCGCTCTCGCCGGTCTCGCTCTGCCCGCGGTCGTCACCGGCGGGCTCTCCGCGCTCCTCGCCCTGTTCACCGTCACGGACCGCACGGTCCGCGGCCAGGCCGTCACCACCGCGCTGCTGCCCGCCGTCGGCCTTCCCGTACTGGCTCTCGCCGCCGGCCTGCACGATCACATCGTGCCCCGCGACCTGGCGTTCCTCGCCGTGGCCGGCGCCGGGGTGTACGCCCGGCGGTGGGGGCCGCGCGGTCACGCGCTCGGCACCTTCGCCTTCATGACGTTCTTCGTGGCCCAGTTCCTGCACACCGCGCCCCGGCAGCTGCCCGAGGTGTACGCCGCCGTGATCCTGGCCGTGCTCGCCTCTTCGGCCGTCCGCTTCGGGCTCTGGTGCTACGAACGGCGGCTGCCGGCGCCGGTCGTCCCGGCGCTGCCCGGCGGCTCGGGTCTTGCCCGGATCACCACACGGCAGGCCGTCCAGGCGGTGGCGGGCGGTGCCTTCGCGCTCGTCGTCGGCCAGCTCGTCTCCGGCGACCGCTGGTACTGGGCCGTCGGCGCTTCCTGGTGGGTGTTCGTCAACACCTCCTCGCGCGGGGAGACCCTGGTCCGCGGCTTCCGCCGGGTCCTCGGTACGTTCCTCGGGATCGGCGCCGGTGTTCTCGTCGCCGTCCCGCTGCACGGGGCGACCGTTCCCACGGCGGTGCTCACCGCGGCGTGCGTCTTCGGCATCTTCTACACCGCCGCTGTCTCGTACAGCTGGATGATGTTCGCCGTGACGGTCCTGGTCAGCCTCCTGTACGGGCTCCTCGGCTTCCTCGAGCCGGCCCTGCTGCTGCTCCGCCTCGCGGAGACGGCCGTGGGCGCGGCGGGCGCGATGCTCGCCGTGCTGCTCGTCCTTCCCGTCACCACGCACGCCACCACCCACGCCTGGATCGAGCAGGCCGTGCGCAGTGTGCACCGCTGCACCGCGGAGGCCGCCGCACGTCTGGCCGGGGCGGTGGACGCCGACCCGGCCCCGCACGTCACCGAGCTGGAAGGGCTGCTCGCCAGGGTCCGGCTGTCGCTCTCGCCGCTGACGCATCCCCTTTCGCCGCTTCGCGCCCGCAAGGCGCGCGCCCGCCGGGTGCTGGCGCTCCTCGACGACTGCGCCCGCGAGGTGCGAGGGCTGGCAGCGGTCGCGGCGGACCCCAAGGCGTCGCACGACGCCCGCCTCGCGGCGGCCTGCCGGCGCGTGGAGGCGGCGGTCCACGCACTGGTGGCGCCGCCTGCCGCCCCGACGGCCGTGGCGGTCGCTCCCCTGCCCGGGCACCACCTGGGGGCCGAAGGCGCACTCGCGCATCTGCACGGCCTGGAGCGCGCGCTCGCGGAGCTGGCCGCTCCCGTACGTACGTCGCCGCGCGCGCCGCTCGTAGCGGCCTGAATCCGTCCCCTGCGGGGCGGCGGCACGTCCGTCACGCCAATCACCCGATTGGTCTGGACCAACCTGCTACCTTCTTGGCGGCAGCAGTGATCCGTGACGGACGGCCGACGGGCCGAAGAGGGGCGGCACAGTGGCGGACAACAGCGCGGGACGGGCCTTCATCGGCTCGTACACCTCGGCGGGCGGACGCGGCATCGTCGCCGCGGCCGTGGATCCGGGAACCGGAGCACTCACCGAGACAGGGGCGAGCGACGCCGTCGCCGATCCCTCGTACCTGGCCGCCGTGACGACACCGGCCGGCACAGTCCTCTACACGGTCTCCGAGACGGCGGACGGGGCGGTGGCGGCCCTCGCCGCCACCGAAGGGGCACCGCGGCCCATCGGTCGACAGGTGCCGGTGGGCGGCGGGGCCCCGACGCACATCGCGGTCTCGCAGGGGCACCTGATGACCGCCAACTACGGCTCCGGCAGTGTCAGCGTCCTGCCCGTGGGCACCGACGGCGCGCCCGGACCCCTCGGCGGCGTCATGCGGCACGAGGGAGACGGCCCCGTACCCCAGCGCCAGCGCGCGCCGCACGCCCACCAGGTGCTTCCGGACCCGACCGGGCGCTGGGTGCTCAGCGTCGACCTCGGGACCGATTCGGTACGGATCTGCGCGCTCGACACCGCAGCGGGCGCCCTGACGCCCCACCGTGAGACGCCGCTGCGCCCGGGCATGGGGCCGCGCCACCTCGCCTTTCATCCGGACGGGCGGCACGCCTACGTACTCGGTGAACTCGAGCCGACCGTCACCCTGTGCCGCTGGGACCCGGCCGCCGGCCTGCTGGAACCGGTCGGCGAGACACCGGTGGTCCCGGACGGCACGACCGGCCCCGCCTACCCCTCCGTGCCCGTCGTCTCGCACGACGGCCGGCACCTGTGGGCCGCGGTTCGCGGACACGACAGCATCGCCGTGCTCGCTCTCGACGCGACAGGGGAGCGGGCGACGCTCGTCACCAACGTGCCGTGCGGCGGGAACTGGCCACGGGACCTGGCACTCGACCCGACGGGCCGCCGGCTCTACGCGGCGAACGAGCGCTCGGGCGACGTGACCTGGTTCACCGTGGACCCGGCGACGGGCATCCCCCACCGCAAGGGGTCGCTCGCCGTTCCGGCGGCGTCCTGCGTGGTCTTCGCCTGACTCTGGGGACGCACGCCGGGCGGCGCCGGAGGCGTACGCCATGGCCGCCGACGCCGACGGCCCGGCAAGCGCCCGGCTGCGGCGTACGTGGCGTGCGCCAGGGCCGCCTACGCCGGCGGTCGGAGGGCGTGCCACCGGCATGCCGTTCGGCCGTGTGGCCGGGGGACGCGGATGCCGGTTGCTGTTGCGCGGGGGCGACACCGGCTTGCCGGTAGGCCGCGCGGCACAGGCACGCCGATGCCGGTGGCTCAAGCGCGGGCGTAGCACCGACTTGCCGATGGGCGGCCCCGCGCAACCGGGCTCCGGGATCGTGTGCAGGCCGCGGCATGCGCACCGGTCACGCCTCGGCGCGCTCGCCCGACGCAGCGCACAGGGCCCGTGCCGGGCGACATGAGTCGCCCGGCACGGGCCCTGCGCGCTGCGGAAGCTCCTCGTCGGCCCTGACCGCCGCCCGGTGGCGTCAGTGGGGCGGCGTCCCGGGCTGCGGCGCGATGCCCAGCGCGGTCGTGTACTGCGACAGGACCAGCTTGCCGATCGCCGGGTACGCGCCGAGCGCCTCCGCGGCCGCGCAGCCCGCGTCCTTCGCGGCGGCGTCGAGCAGACCCTCGGGCAGCTCCGGGCCCACCAGGTACGGGGCGAGGGCCAACTGCACCGACCCGGAGCCACGCAGCTGCTCCGCGATCGCGGCGACAGAGCCCTCCTCGTCGAGCGCGGCGGCCATCACCGGCACGGCCAGGCGCGCGGCGAGCAGCATGCCGGTGATCCCCGCGGCCTGCACCGCTTCCTCGCCGCCCACGGTGGCCAGGATGATGCCGTCGGCGGCGGTGGCCACCGTGAACAGACGGGCGCGGTCGGCGCGGGCCAGCCCGGCCTCGGAGAGGCGTACGTGCACGGCCTCCGCCAGCAGCGGGTGCGGGCCGAGGACGTCGGTCAGCTCCGCGGCGGCGCGGCTTTCCATGACCGCCTGGCGGACGCGGCGCATCAGCGCGTTGTCCGGGCCCGCCAGCAGCGGCACCACGACAGCGGCGGGTCCCTCGGGAGCCGCCACCTCACGGCCGGCGGCCTTGGCGATCTCGTAGCGCTCGGCACGCCGGGCGGCGGTGTGCGCGAGCACGCTCTGCAGCCTGGGGTACTCGGCGTCGTCACCGTCGAGGTAGCCGATGGCGACGTCGAGACCGGGCAGCTCGGACCGGGCGATGCTTATGACCTCTTCGGCCAGGCTGCGCGTGGTCGGCGACGGGGCGCCGGGCACGGCGAGCACAAGGGCGGGCGCGCCCTCGGGAGCCGCCACGGGCTCCGGGCGACGGTGTCGCCCGGACTGGCGGGGTCGCGGCATTCGTACAGGCAGGCCGGGTGCAGGCCCAGTGGAGGAGCTCATGGCGCCGCATGCTACTGGTTTTGCCTGAGCGGCTGTTCGGGGAGGGGGCGGACGAGCGTCATCTGTCCCGGTTTATCCGGTGGGGTTCTCGTGGTCGGCCCGCAACCCCGTCCCACCTGCTACGTAGAGCATGGTCGGATGCGCCGGAAGCCGCAGCTCACCGGCCGCGAGAGAAGCCGCGAGGCGCAGCGCCCCGAAGAGCGGGTCGCCGTCCGCCGGCACCTGGCGGGCGTGCGGCAGTTGCTCGGCCAGCTCGGCCCGCAGCGGGCCGAGCAGCGGTTCCCCGAGCTTCAGCAGCCCCCCGGTCAGAGCGACCTCGCAGCCCTCCGGCACCTCGTCCGCCGGAGGGCAGACAGCGGCGGCGGCCTCCGCGATGTGCGCCGCGGCCCGCTCGAGGATGCCGGCGGCCACCCGGTCGTGCCCGGCGCACCGGCCGACCTCCGGTGCGAAGGAGGCGAGCACCGCGGGCCGGTCCGTGCGGGGGTAGACCATCCCCGGCAGCTCCGAGGCCGGGCCGAGCGTCGACTCCATCCGCTCCAGGAGCGCGGCCGAGCCGCCCCGCCGGCCGTCGTGGGCGCGCAGCGCCGCCTCGAGGCCCGCCCTTCCGATCCAGGCGCCGCTGCCGCAGTCGCCGAGCAGGTGACCCCAGCCGTCGGCACGGCGCCAGGAGGTCAGATCGGTGCCGAGAGCGATCATCCCGGTGCCGGCGGCGACCACGGCCCCGGACCTGTCGCCCAGCGCGCCCGCGTACGCGGTGACCGCGTCGGCGGCCAGCCCCAGGCGATGTACGCCGAGCTGGCTGCCCAGCGCGGCGGGCAGTTCGGCCCGCAGCCGGTCGCCGAGTGTGGCCATTCCCGCCGCGCCGATCACCACGGCGGACAGCCGGCCGGCCCCGGCCTGCTCCATCAGCTCCCGCACCATGGGGACCAACTGCTCCCGCATGTGCCCGGCGTCGATCCCCGCGCCGCCGGTGCGCACCGGCTCGCCGGAGAACGCGGTCCGCGCCTGTTCCGGCCGCGCGGCCTCCGCGAGCGCCGCGCGCAGTCCGGAGCCGCCGGAGTCCACACCCAGCACCCAGGTCACGGCAGCCGCCGGCTGAAAGGACGGGCGCCTTGACGCAGCAACAGCTCGTTCACGCGACTCCAGGACGAAGCGGACCGGCAACGACGGCGGCAGCCTATCCGCAGGGCTGGCATGTCGGGGCGCGACGGCGGCGGTTGGGGACGTCGCGGTGCGGGCGCGGGACCGGTGGAGTGCCGGTCCCGCCACGCCACGGCGGCCTCGCCGGCGGGCGGACGCCGGAACACGGTCGAGGGCGGACGCCGGAACACGGTCGAGGGGGTGGGCGTCGACGTGTCTCCGCCGCGCAGGCACTCCGCCACCGGTCGGAGGGCACCCTGTGGGCCGGTAGAGTGACGGGCCGTGGCAGCACGACCGTTGAGTGAACTTGTGGAGCCCGGATGGGCCGAGGCGCTGCGTCCCGTGGCCGGGCGCATCGGGGCGATGGGTGACTTCCTGCGCGCGGAGATCGCGGCTGGCCGCACCTATCTGCCGGCAGGGCAGCATGTTCTGCGCGCCTTTCAGCAGCCCTTCGACGAGGTGCGCGTGCTGATAGTGGGACAGGACCCGTACCCCACACCGGGAATGGCGATCGGACACAGCTTCGCGGTCGCCCCGGAGGTCCGATCGCTGCCGGGAAGTCTGGAGAACATCTTCCGGGAGCTGCACACGGACCTCGGCGTGGACCGCCCGTCGAACGGCGACCTCACTCCCTGGACCCGTCAGGGCGTGCTGCTGCTCAACAGGGCGCTGACCACGGCCCCTCGCAAGCCCGGGGCGCATCGCGGCAAGGGCTGGGAAGAAGTGACGGAGCAGGCCATCAGGGCGCTCGCCGCCCGGGGCAAGCCGCTGGTGTCCGTGCTGTGGGGGCGTGACGCCCGCAATGCCCGCCCTCTGCTGGGCGACCTGCCGGCCATCGAGTCCGCGCACCCCTCGCCCATGTCGGCGGACCGGGGCTTCTTCGGCTCACGGCCCTTCAGCCGCACCAACGAACTCCTGCTCCGCCAGGGGGCCCAGCCCGTCGACTGGCGGCTCCCGTAGGGAGGCGCTTCGCGGCCACGGGCTTCCTGACCGGGCGCCCGTGCGCCCGCTGAGGGCCCCGCCCGCCGGCCTCGGGCGCTCGCCTGCCGAGACTCCCACCCGGAGGGCGGGTGCTGCCCGCACTTGGCGGGCGTAAGCAGTTGAACGGGGCGGGCGACACGCGTACGGCTCGGTGATCTCCCGCACCGGCGTCAGCGCCTGGCGCGGTTGCGTCATCCGGTTGCTTGCCGTGGACATCCTGGTGCACGGCCAGGACATCGCCCTGGCGCCGGGCCGAGAGCGCACGATGCCGGTTTCCGCCGCGGCCGACGCGGCGGACCGGGTATGGACCCTGCGCTTCCCGCCCCGGCCCTGGCCGCTCCCCAAGGCCCGGCTCGTCGCCGCCCGCGGCGCGGGGGAGGAGGTCCGCGCGCCCGTCTCGGCGCTTCTCATGCTCCTCACCGGTCGCGCCGGGCGTCTGCTCCCTCCGCCGCACCCCGGCGCCGGCGGTCGAGAAGCCTTGGGACTGCCGTGAGCGTGGCCGTCAATTCATGACGGCCGCCCGTACGCACAGCACGTCCGGCAGATGTGACGCGAGCAGTTGCCAGCTCTCGCCGTCGTCCGCGCTCGCGTAGACCTCGCCGTTGCGGTTGCCGAAGTAGACGCCCGCCGGGTCGGCGTCGTCCGTGCACAGGGCGTCCCGGAGCACCGTGCCGAAGTGGTCGCCCTCGGGCAGGCCGGCCGACAGCGCCTGCCAGGTCTCGCCCGCGTCACGGGTGCGGTAGACGCGGCAGCGGCGCTCGGCGGGAACACGGTCCGCGTCGGCGGTGATCGGGAAGACGTACGCGGTGTTCGCGCGGTGCGGATGGGCCGCCATGGCGAAACCGAAGTCGGACGGCAGCCCCGCGCCGATGTCGGTCCACTTCGCCCCCGCGTCGTCACTGCGGAACACGCCCCAGTGGTTCTGCAGATACAGACGGTCGGGGTCGACGGCGTCCTGCGCGATCTTGTGGACGCACTGGCCGAACTCCGGGTTGGGGTCGGGCAGGAAGACGGCCGACACGCCCTGGTTCGACGGGGCCCAGCTCTCCCCGCCGTCACGGGAGCGGAAGACCCCCGCCGTGGACACGGCGACGGTCACGGCCAGCGGGTCCCTCGGGTCGGTGATCACGGTGTGGACGGCCTCGCCGCCGCCACCGGGCACCCACTGCGAACGTGTCGGGTGCTCCCACAGCGGCCGGACCAGCTCGAAACTGTCGCCGCCGTTCTCCGAGCGGAAGAGCGCCGCGGGCTCGGTGCCGGCGTAGACCACGTCCGGGTCGGCGTCGGTGGCGGGGTGCAGCTGCCAGACTCGCTCCAGCGACGCACCCGTGTCCTGGGGGAACTTGACCGCCGGCTTCTCCGGCTCGATCCAGGTCTTCCCCAGGTCGTCGGAATGGAACACCGAGGGGCCCCAGTGGGCGCTGTCGCCGCCGACCAGCAGCCGTGGGACGGCCCGGCGGGTGTCGATGCCGATCGAGTACACGGCCTGCGCGTTGAAGTGCGGGCCGCTGAACTCCCAGGTGCCGCCGCTCCTGCGGCCGATGAAGAGCCCTTTGCGTGTGCCCACGGTGAGAAGAACATCGGTCATGACCTGCTACCTCCAGGACGCCTTTGTCTCGGTTGTGGGCCAGTCTGCACCCGACCACCGACAGTGGCCCGCAGGACGCTCTCGGCGCAGGTGGGCGCCCGTCACCCAGGCCGGCCCGGCAATGGAAGTGCAGACCGCCGGCCGGACCGGAACTCATCGGTGGGGCGGAAACCCGCGCACATCCGCCGGGCCCGCGCCGCGCCCCGGCGGGAGGCCGGTGGCGCGCGCGGCCACGGCGGCAAGGGCGTCCACGCCGGCCGTGCTGCCGCGGACCGTCGTCCGCGCGCAGTCGTCCACCGACCGTGTCGGCGGCGCGGACCGCCTCCGGCTCGGACGGAGCGGCAGCGGCGCGGGACCCCCCCGCTCAGCCCGAGCGGCGCCGCGAGCGGCGGCCAGTGACCGCGCCCCCGCTCAGACCGAGCGGTGGTACTGCTGCGGCACGTGCACCTCGCCGCCGAGTTCGCGCGCCGCGTGGCGGGCCCAGGAGGGGTTGCGGAGCAGCTCGCGGCCGAGCAGCACCGCGTCGGCCTCACCGTTCGCGAGGATCTTCTCCGCCTGCTCCGCTTCGGTGATCAGGCCGACCGCGGCCACCGGCAGGCCGGTCTCCGCCTTGACCCGGGCCGCGAACGGAACCTGGTAGCCGGGGCCTGTGGGGATGCGCACGCCGGCTGCGTTGCCGCCGCTGGAGACGTCCAGGAGGTCCACCCCGTGCTCCTTGAGCAGAGAGGCGAAGCGGACCGTGTCGTCCGGCGTCCAGCCCCCTTCCTCCAGCCAGTCGGTGGCGGAGATCCGGAAGAACAGCGGCAGTTCCCCGGGCCAGACGGCGCGTACCGCGTCGACGACCTCCAGCGCGAAGCGCACCCGGTTGTCGAAGGAGCCCCCGTACTCGTCGGTGCGGTGGTTGCTGTGCGGCGAGAGGAATTCGCCGATCAGGTAGCCGTGTGCGCCGTGGATCTCGGCGATCTTGAACCCGGCGGCCAGGGCGCGGCGGGCCGCGTCGGCGAACTGCCCGACGATCTCGGCGATCTGCGCGCCGGTCAGCTCGTCCGGTACGGGATGCCCCTCGGCGAACGGGATCGCGCTCGGCGCCAGGGGCTGCCAGCCGTGCTGCTCGGGGCCGACCGGCTCGCCGCCGTTCCACGGCCGGTCGGTCGACGCCTTGCGTCCGGCGTGGGCGATCTGGATGCCGGGCACCGTGCCCTGGCTCTCGAGGAACGCCGTGATCCGGCGGAAGGCCGCGACCTGGGTGTCGTTCCAGATGCCGAGGTCGGCGGGGCTGATGCGCCCCTCGGGGCTTACCGCGGTCGCCTCGACGAGGACGAGTCCCGTGCCGCCGGCGGCACGGGCGGCGTAGTGGGCGAAGTGCCAGTCGCCGGCGACACCCGCGTTCGGGCCGAAGATCTCGGCGCTGTACTGGCACATCGGCGCCATCCAGGCGCGGTTGGGGATGGTCAGTGACCGCAGGGTGAAGGGCTCGAACAACGCGCTCACGGCGGGCTCCGTTCGGGAGAGGGACCGGTGTACTGCTCGTACGATAGACACCGTAGTACGATGGAAGTCAAACTACGAGGGATATCGAACTACGAGAGTCGCCGAATGCCGAGCGGGAACCCGGCCCGAGAGGGGAACCATGAGAGGCGTCGAACTACGAAGGGCCTCGTACCATGGACCTCCCCGGACGAAGCGGAGCCGTCGTGACCACCGTGACCAGCCCCCGAGTGCTCGCCCACCCCGGCCGCGACGAGATCCGGCTGGAGAACGTGCTCCATGCCCTCGCCGACCCGATGCGACTGCGTGTCGTGCGTGAACTCGCGGCCGGCGAGGCCGACCTGACCTGTTCCGACATCGAGCTGCCGGTCACCAAGTCGACGACCACCCACCACTTCCGCGTGCTGCGCGAGAACGGCGTGATCCGCCAGACCTATCAGGGCACGGCGAAGATGAACGGCCTGCGGCGGGACGACCTCGAAGCGCTGTTCCCGGGCTTGCTCGACCGGGTGCTCGAGGCGGCGGAGGCCCAGGACCGCCGCCTCGCCCACGCCTGACCCGCCTGCGCGAGGCACCGGACGGGACCGGTGCCCTGGGCGCCGTCGAAGGCCCTGGACGCCCTGGCGACAGCCGTCAGCGCCCGCCCTCGCCGGAGCCGGCGCCTCGCGCCGCCCCGAGCAGCCCCGCCCAGTCCGGGATCTTGACCGGCGGCCTGCCCAGAGCGCGTCCCAGCGCCGCTTCCGCCTCCTCGATCGCCAGCCACCCGCGCCACCGCACCGGCTGTTGCCCCAGGGCCCGGAGCCCGGCTTCCGGATCCGCGACGACCGGCCGTCCCACCAGCGCCGCCGCGTCCTCGAGCAGGGAGTTGACGGTCTCCTTCGCGCACGGGCGGTTGGTGCCGATCACGCCGTTGGGTCCGCGCTTGATCCATCCCGCCACGTACTCGCCGGGCGAGAAGCGGCCGTCGCGCAGCACCCGTCCCGCGGCGTTCGGCACCACTCCGCGATCGGCGTCGAACGGCAGCCCCTCCGTCGGCACGCCCCGGTAGCCCACCGCGCGCAGCACCAACTGTGCCTCGATGTCCTGGTACGCGCCGGTCCCGCGCACGCCGCCCGTGCCGTCCGGCTCGGTCCGCTCGAAGCGGACACCGCCCACCCGTCCGTCACGTTCCAGCAGTTCCACCGGCCGCAGGAAGAACCGCACGTGGATGCGGCGCGGCCGGCCCTGCGGCGGCCTGGCGGCCCACTCCCGTACGACGGTGAGGTTGCGCCGCACGATCGCGGGCACGGCGGCCGGATCCGCGTACGCCGTCTCCAGCGCGAGATCCGCGGAGTCCACCAGGACGTCCGCCGAGGGCAGCGCGCCCAGCTCCCGCAGCTCCTTGGTGGTGAACTTGGCGCCCGACGGGCCGCGCCTGCCCACCATGTGGACGTCGCGCACCTGGCTGGCCGCCAGTGCCGCCAGCGCCCGCTCCGGGACGTCCGTCCCGCGCAGTTCGTCCGCGCCCCGGGCGAGGATGCGTGCCACGTCGACCGCCACATTGCCCACGCCGATGACGACCGCTGCCCGCGCCCCGAGGGCGAAGGCGTCCGGGGCCGCGTCGGGGTGGGCGCTGTACCAGGAGACGAAGTCGGTGGCCGAGTGGCTGCCCGGCAGGTCCTCGCCCGGGATCCCGAGCTTGCGGTCCCTGGCCGCGCCCACGCAGTACACGACCGCGTGGTAGAGCTCCAGCAGTTCCGCCGGGCCGAGGCCCGCCCTGCCGACCTCGACGTTCCCCAGGAAATCGATCCGGTCGTCCTCGAGGACCGCCCGCAGGCTGTTCTGCAGCGACTTGATCTTTTCGTGGTCGGGAGCCACGCCGTAGCGCACGAGCCCGTACGGGCAGGGGAGGCGGTCCAGGATGTGCACCCGGACATCGGGCACAGCGGTCTGGCCGACGAGGGCCTGCGCGGTGTAGACCCCGCTGGGACCCGATCCGACGACGGCGACGCGAAGCACGTGGCGCTCCTTCCCGCAGGGGGATCTCCAGCATCGCACCGGAGCGCGTCCCTGGGGAGGCTTGCGCCCCGCGTCCTTCCCGGCGCGCCGTGAGGGCGCACGGTCCGCCCGGGCCCGCCTCTCCGCCGCGGCGGAGAGGCGGGCCCGGGGCCGTGTCACATGTTCTTCATCCGGCCGATCTCGGCGGTCTGCTGCGCGATCACGTCGTTGGCCATCTCCTCGACCAGGACGTTGTTCCCGTCGGACAGCACCTCGGCGGCCATCGTCACAGCGCCCTGATGGTGGGTGATCATGAGTTTCAGGAAGAGCTCGTCGAAGGCGCTGCCGTCGGACTCGCGCAGCTGCTTCAACTGGGCTTGCGTCGCCATCCCGGGCATCGCCCCGTGGTCGTGCCCGTGCGCGCCGTCCTTCTTGGGGCCGCCATTGTTCGTGAGCCAGCCGCGCATCGCGTCGATCTCGGGCTTCTGGGCCGCGGATATCCGCTCCGCGAGCCGCTTCACCTGCGCCGACTCGGCCCGCTGCGGAGCGAGCGCCGTCATCCGCAGCGCCTGCTCATGGTGTTCGATCATCATCTGCGCATAGCCGAAGTCGGCGGAGTTGGGGCTGTCGTCGGGCAGTGCGGCGGCGGCCTCCTCCGCGGAGAGCGTCTTGGCCGGCTCTCCGGGCTTCCCCGGCGCCACCACCGAGGGTCCGCCGTCGCCCGCCACCTTTTTCGGGCCGTCGGACTCCGACTCGCAGGCGCCCAGGGCCAGTACGGCCACGGCGACCGCCACGGCCACGGCCGATCTGCGCGGACGCGCGGTACGGGGGCGGTTCAGCACGGGTGACCTCCTGGGAACTCGGGCCTCTTTGGACGGCCGCCTTCACTTACTGCGCACGTGTCACCGGTCAGAAACCTTGATTACGTCCGTGTTGCCATCTGTTGAGATGTGCATGCTAGGGAAGATACTGCCGGGGTCCGTGAACCGTTCAACCACGAACGGATACCAGGGGAGGACCGCAGTGATCCTGTTGCACACCACCCGAGTGCGACGCAGACGACTGGGTGTTGCCGCGGCGGCGGCCGGACTGCTCGCCACCATGCTGGCGGCGGGCCCGGCGGCGGCGGTTCCCGATCCGGGAGACGCCACCGTCCGCGAGAGCATCTCGGCGAGCGAGTCGGCGGAGACCAGGTCGGCGATCCGCGACGGCGAGATACCCGGCGTGGACGAGGTCGTCCACAGCGACAACATCGAGCACGTGACGAACATCCCCAAGGCCGCGCTCACCGGCACCAACTCGGACCTGGCCTTCCAGGGCAGGTACGCGTTCGCCGGCAACTACGACGGCTTCGTCATCTACGACATCAGCGACCCTGAGCGTCCGAAGACCGTTTCGCAGGTCCTGTGTCCGGGATCGCAGAACGACATCACCGTCTCCGGCGACCTGCTGTTCCTGTCCACCGACTCCTCGCGGAGCGACAACTCCTGCAACAGCACGTCCCAGCCGGCGACCGAGAAGTCGTCCTGGGAGGGCATGAAGATCTTCGACATCAGCGACAAGAAGAACCCGAAGTACGTCGCCGCGGTCGAGACGGCGTGCGGTTCGCACACCCACACGCTGGTGCCCGAGCGCAGGAACGTCTACGTGTACGTCTCCTCGTACTCGCCGAACGCCGCGTTCCCCGACTGCCAGCCCCCGCACGACGGGATCTCCGTCATCAAGGTGCCGCGCAAGGCCCCGGAGAAGTCGGCGATCGTGAACTTCCCGGTGCTCTTCCCGGGCGAGGGTCCCGACGGCGGCGGCAACCCGGGCGCACCCACCAACCCGGGCGTCTCCAAGACCACGGGCTGCCACGACATCACCGTGCTGCCCTCCAAGGACCTGGCCGCCGGCGCCTGCATGGGTGACGGCATCCTGTTCGACATCGAGGACCCGGAGCACCCGCGCGTCATCGACCGGGTCCAGGACAACGTCAACTTCGCGTTCTGGCACTCCGCCAGCTTCAACCAGAAGGCGAACAAGGTCGTCTTCACCGACGAGCTCGGCGGCGGCGGCGCCGCCACCTGCAACGCCGAGATCGGCCCGAACCGCGGCGCGGACGGCATCTACGACATCGCGGGCAAGGGCGACAAGCGCAAGCTGGTCTTCCGCAGCTACTTCAAGATCCCGCGCCACCAGGCCGCGACCGAGAACTGCGTGGCCCACAACGGCTCCCTGATCCCGGTCAAGGGCCGCGACATCATGGTCCAGGCCTGGTACCAGGGCGGCGTCTCCGTGTGGGACTTCACCGACTCCTCGAAGCCGAAGGAGATCGCCTACTTCGAGCGCGGCCCGCTGACCACCGACAGGCTGTCCGGTGGCGGTTCCTGGTCCGCGTACTACTACAACGGCTACATCTACTCCAACGACATGGCCAAGGGCTTCGACGTCCTGAAGATCAGCGACCGGCGCACCGACGCCGGCGCGAAGGTGCGGATGCACGAGCTCAACGTGCAGACGCAGCCGGACTACTTCGACGACTTCGACGACTGATCCGCGATGTGATTCGGTGCTCCGCCGGGCGGGAGACCGTCCGGCGGGGCACCCAGTTCCCAGTCCAGCCCGTACCGCTGGAACAGCTCCGCGCGCAGCCGCGCGCGGGGCATCGGTACGCCGGGCAGCAGCAGGGCGAAGACCGCCCCCATCAGCAGCCCGCGCAGCAGGGGATAGTCCGTGTCGACGTCCCGTGATCCGTAGCGCTGAACCGTGTCCCGCAGCAGGGCGGCGAGCCGCTGCTGCTCCGGGCACTGGACGAAGCCGTCGGCCTGCAGGAGTCCCGCCATGTGTGTGCGCATCAGCACGGGGTGCTCGGTCGCGATACCGAGGATCGCGTCGATGGCCCTGGCCAGCCGCTCGCGGCCGTCGTCGGTGCGCGGTTCCCTCTCCAGCGCCGCCTCGAGCGTGAGGTGCATCAGCCGGTGCACCGCCGACTGCAGCAGCTGCCGTTTGCCCGGGAAGTAGTACGAGACGAGACCCCGGGCGGAACCGGCCCGGTCGGCGATGTCGCCGAGGGTCGTGGCCTCGTAACCGCGCTCGTCGACCAGCTCCACCGCCGCCTGCAGAAGCCGCTGGCGAGAACGTCGACGAAGCTCTTCATTGACCGATGCGCTTCGCGGGGACATGCTTGGCTCCTGCGTTGACTGGCTCACAGCCAATATACTCAGCGCGTCCCGTCGTCCGGCCCTCGGGGCCGGGGCCGGCGGGTGGTGCTGCCCGAACCGGGCGACGCGGGGGATCGTCCGGTTCGGGTGGCTTTGTTCTGTTTCCAGTCTCCTACGGCGCGGGCCGTCGGTCGACGAGTCGGAGCACCGGAAGCAGCCCCCCGGGCCGTTCGTCCACCGGTAGGTGGTCCACGAAGTGGACCGCACAGCCCAGCTCCGCGGCACCGCCGTCAGCGCGGCGGTCGTCGCCCACCATCAGCACCTCCCGCGGATCGCCGCCGAGCCCCTCGCATGCCGTCCGGAACAGCCGGGCATCGGGTTTCTGCACGCCGTGCTCGAACGACAGGGTGTACGTGTCGACCAGCTCCGCGAGGCCGTGGGCCCTGAAGACCGGACGCAGGTCCCAGCCGATGTTGCTGACCACGCCGACGCCGATGCCCCGCTCGCGCAGCCCGCGCAGCACCTCGGCGGCGTCCGGGTAGGGGCTCCAGGCCCCTGGCGTCATATGACGGTCGTAGAGGGCGTCGTACAGGGCCTCGTCCGGCAGGGGCACCTCGCGGGCCAGCCCCGTGTACGCCGCCCGGTGCCGGTCCATGTCCGTGTCCCGCGCCGCCCACAGCTCGGCCAGGTGGCCGGGGATCCGTTCCGGGTGGGCGCCGCCCGGCAGCGCGCCGGCCGCCTCCAACCGCCGGGCGTACCGGTCGAGTTCCTCCCCGGGCAGGGAGGCCCCGTGGTCCCGCAGCACCGCGCGGAGCCAGCTGCGGGCCGACTCGATGCGGAAGAGCGTCCCGGAGAAGTCGAAGAGAACAGTCCTGATCGTCATGCCCTGGATCCTCGGCCGCTCAGTGACCGCGGGACAAGGCCACCCGCCCGTAGGAGGCCACGGCGAGAGCGACGACGCACGCCCCGAGGAGCCAGCCGCCGACCACGTCGGAGGGCCAGTGCACCCCTAGATAGAGCCGGGTGAAGCCGACGCCGACGACGGAGACGCCCGCGACGGCGACGCACCACATCCAGGCGCCGGTGGCCATGCCCCGCCGCCTGCAGAGCCAGAGCAGCAGCCCGCAGGTGACCACGGCGGTCATCGCGTGCCCGGACGGAAACGCCGCGTAGTGCGCCGAGTCGACCGGGTCGGGCCAGAGGGGCCGCTCCCGTCCGACGAGGGCCTTCATGCCCTGCTGGAGGCCCGTCCCGAGGGCGCTGGCGAGCGCCACCCACACCGCGAGGAGGCGTTCCCCGCGCAGCCACAGCCACACGGCCGCCGCGGCGGACAGCAGCCGCATGGTCCACGGGTCCCACACCCAGTCGGACAGTACGCGGTTGACGTGCGTGAACGTCGGCTCCTGGACCGCGGAGGTGTGCAGCGCGTCCACCACCGCCCGGTCGAAGGAGATCAGCGGTGACCAGGTGACGGCGACCGCCGCCAGCAGCAGGGCGCTCAGCGCGGCGGTCACCGCGCAGGTGCGCACGCACAGGACGCTCGCCCTGGGCGCCCGTTCCGGCTGCGCGGTGCGGTGGGTGTCCTTGGCGCGGTGGGGGGCAGCGGAGTCCGTGGGGCGGGGGGAAGACATGAACAAATCCTGTCTTCTTCGCGGCCGTACGGCTATCCCAGCGCGCGCAGTCCCGGTACGAAGGCCACGAGCAGCGGAACCACGGGGACCAGGGCGGCGGCCGCCGTCAGCCGCAGCCGGCGGGCGGGAGTGAGGCGGGGCACCGGGGTCAGCAGCCTGTTCACGCGCTGCGGCAGCTGCGCCCCCGGGGTGGGGCAGGGGCCGAACACGCCGCGTTCCTCGTTCAGTTCGACCAGGGCCAGCGCGATCGTCAGCCGGCCGAAGCGCCGTGAGGCGACGTCGTCGGCCGCCAGCTCGACCAGCCGGTGCATCTCGTCACGGAACGCGGCGAAGACCGGGATCTGCGGAAAGCCGTTGGCCAGCGCGGCCGAGCAGTGCAGCAGCCAGTCGTGCCTGGCCCGTGCGTGGCCCTGCTCGTGCGCCAGTACCGCGTCTAGCTGGCGGCCCTTCAGCCGTCGCAGCGCCGCGGTGGTGATGACCAGCTGGGGCGCCGCGCCCGGCAGCCACCAGGCGTCCGGCCGTTCGGCCTCCAGGACGACCAGGGGCTCACTGCCGGGGACCTCGTCCGGCATCAAGGGGGAGCGCACGAGCAGCTCGGCGCACTGGCGCTTGCGCCGGGTGTGCGCCCGGTGGATCTCCCGCGCCAGCATGGCCCCGGTCCACACACCGCCGCATGCCAGGATCACGGCGAGGGCGGCGGACCATGTCTCGTTCGCACCGAGCGCGTATGCCTCGGCCACACCGTGCGGCGCGGACGCGAAGACGTGGCCCCGCACCAGCTGCCAGGCGGCGGCAGCGCTGAACGTCATGGAGAGGGCGAACGACAGCAGCACGGCGCCGACCACGCACTGCCACACCCACAGGGCGACGACGGGCTCGCGCTCCGGCCAGTCGGCACGCGACACGAGGCGCGGGGCGACGACGGCGGCCAGTGCGCCGAGCAGCAGCAGCGCGAGCGAGACCATCATGGGGGCAGCCTATGAGCGCGGAGCTACTTGCGGGTATGCCCGTGCGCGTCAAGTGACGCACGCCACGGCGGGGATGCGGCGGCCCGGTCGGGTCACCGCCCGCACGGCAGCGCCCGTCACAGGGCCAGCAGCATCACCAGCATGGCCGTCGCCATCGAGACCCGGCAGGCAGGCACCAACTCGGGCCGCGAACCGGCCGGGTCCGCCACCGGGACCGTGCCGCCGCCCACCGGGGCGAGCGGTACGAGCCGGGGGCCGGAGCGCAGCACGTATCCGGCGAAGTAGAGGAGAAGCACGCCGGTGAGGAGCGGGACGCCGCCGGCCGTGTGCGCCCCGTGAGCGCCCGCGCCGGCCATCGCGGCAGCCATGTAGACCATCGCGAGGCAGCCGACGGCATGGTGGAGATGGCGTCCGCCGTTCCCGACCGGCCGCACCGCGTGCACCGCCGCCGCTCCGAACACCACGGCGTACACCACCCAGTGCCAGCTCGGCAGCGTAAGCGCGGTGGCGGGCACGGCCATCGCCGCCATGCCCAGTCCCATCAGCGCCTCGCCGCCCGCGGCCCTTCTGTCCGGCCCTCGGCAACTGCGCATCCGGATCAGGCAGTACAAGCCGGTCGCGGTGCACAGCACCATGAGCAGCCAGCCGGACATCGCGGGTCCGTGCACGGCGTCCCTCCCCCTTCTGCCGGCCTCGGCGGCGGTCGAGGAGTCGATGCCCCACCTCCCGTCCGCGTACGCGAGCGCACGGGGGTGGCGGGGGAGTACACGGAGGTGCGAGGGGAGTGCGGCGAGCGCACGAGAGCACACGACGGACCGGCTCGGGGCGTCCGCGCGGACCGGGTTACTCTCGTGCCGATCGCACCCCGTTGGAACGGAGCCACTCCATGGACACCGCCCCGCCCAGGGACTCTGCCGAGCTCACCTACCGTGACGCGGCCGAGGCCGACGTACCGGCTCTCGTCGCGCTGATCGAGTCGGCGTACCGCGGGGAATCGAGCCGCGCGGGCTGGACCTCGGAGGCCGACATCCTCGGCGGGCAGCGCACCGATCCGCAGGGAGTGCGTGAGGTCATCACCGCCCCCGGTAGCCGACTGATGATCGTCGAAGCGGACGGGGAGCCGGTCGCCTGCTGCCAGCTCGAGCACCGCGGCGAGGCCACCTACTTCGGCATGTTCGCGGTCCGCCCCGACCTCCAGGGCGCCGGTCTGGGCCGCAGGATCATCGCGGAGGCGGAGCGCAGCGCACGCGAGACCTGGGGCGTGGCGGAGATGCACATGACGGTGATCTCCGTACGTGAGGACCTGATCGCCTGGTACGAGCGCCGCGGCTACCGCCGTACGGGCCGGATGACCCCTTTCCCGTACGGCGACGAGCGGTTCGGCATCCCGCGGCGCGACGATCTCGCCTTCGAGCTCCTGGTGAAGGCCCTCGCCTGAGCGGCCGGACCCGGGGGCGCCCGCCGGCTCCACGGCGGGGCCGGCGAGCGCGGGAGCGGGTGGCCGTCAGGCCGTGAAACGGCCGGTGCGCCGGATCTCGGGGAAGTCCGTGGTCGCGCCGTCGAGCTCGAGGGCGCGCACCAGCCGCAGATGCTCCTGTGTGTTGACCACCCAGCCGATCACCCGCAGCCCCTCGGCGTGAGCCGTCTCGACGGTCTCCAGCGTCAGCCTGCGGATGTTCAGCGCCAGGGCGTGGGCGCCGACGGCCTTCGCCCGGTCGGTGATGTCGGCGCCCCAGCGGCTGGCGATCAGCGCCGTGCGCACCCCGGGCACCAGGGCCGAGATCTCGGCGATCGCGTCGTCGTGGAACGAGGAGACCTCGACCCGGGGCACCAGATCGCGCCTGTGCATCACCTCGGCCAGCGCACGCGCCGCTGCCACGTCCTTGATCTCCGCCTGGAGCGGGCACCGCACGGCGTCGAGAACCTCTTCGAAAACCGGCACCCGCTGGCCGCCGCCCGCGTCGAGTTGGCGCAGTTCGGCGAGCGTCATCTCGGCGATGGAGCCGCTGCCGTCGGTCGTGCGGTCCACGTCGGCGTCGTGCATGACGGCGAGCGCGCCGTCCTTGCTCAGATGCAGATCGAGTTCGATGGCGTCCATGCCGGCCTGCTCGGCGCGGACGAAGGAACGCAGGGTGTTCTCCGGCTCGACGCCCATGACCCCGCGATGACCGATGGTGAGGAAAGTCAAGATTCTCTCGCTTCCGTCGACGGCGGCTCCCGCGGGACGCAGCCCGGCGCCCGGCGGTACCGAGGCAGCCTAACGGCCCCTCCCGGAGACGGAACCGCTCGCGCGCGGGGTGTCCGGAAGCCGCACACCGACGGCGTCAGCGGCCTGCGGACCGCCGGGGCCCAGGACCCCTTCACCCGCGCGTGGGCGCGTCCTCCGGGAGCTTGACGCGGACGTACCCCGTCAGCCCTGGCAGGGCACCGATGTGGCCGCGATGAGCGCCTGTCACCGCAAAAACTGCGGCGATCATGGGGGTGGCACAGGATAATTTCCCCCTCCCGCACTTGTGGGGGAGAACCGCGCACGGATACGGTGTCTTGACGCGAGGTTCTCCTGTGGAGGAAGTGACATGACGGAAATTCTTGTGCAGGACGTGGCTGCAGGGGGCATATCCCACGCCGGCCCGGTGGTCGGCCATCCGAGCTGGACGTTGCTCAAGAATGCCGTCGAAGAGATCCGCCCCTGGCAGTCCAAGGACGGCTCGATCGACTTCGACGCTGACGACGCGCCCTCCCGCACGGACGCGGAGGCAGCCGTGAAGCGTGTGATCGGCGCGGTGGAGGACCTCTCCCCGCTGCTCCCGCACGACGCGGCGTACCACCGTGCCCTCGTCGCCGACCTGCGCAAGTGGGCCGACGCGGGCTTCACGGTGCCGGACTTCCTGGACTCGCTGCTCGCCTTCCAGCCGGCCGCCTCCCGCGAGGACGGACTGCGGCACCTGGTCGTCTTCCCGATGTACACGCAGAACGGCAACCCCGACCGCAACCTCGAGGCGGTCGTCCTCACGATGGTGTGGCCCGAGTGGCTCGCCGAGCTCGAGCGCACCCGCTACGACAACCCGCTGTTCTGCGGCATCACGTTCGAGGACTTCACCGCCGGTTACGACACCAACTCCGCGGTGCTCTTCCCCGAGACCATCGCCGTGCGCGAGGCGCCCGAGCGCTTCACCTGGGGCGGCATCTTCTGCGACCGCGAGGCAGCACGCTTCCGCGCCGTCACGCAGGAGGCCGTGCGGGTCCTCGGTCTTGAACTGCCCGACGACATCCGGGAGATGGTCGCCGACCAGAAGCGGTGCGAGCAGGCCTTCGTGCTCTGGGACATGGTCCACGACCGCACCCACAGCCACGGTGACCTGCCCTTCGACCCGTTCATGATCAAGCAACGCCAGCCGTTCTGGATGTACGGCCTGGAGGAACTGCGCTGCGACCTCACCGCCTTCAAGGAGGCCGTGAAGCTGGAGGCCGAGGGCAACCCGCACGGCCGTGACGTGCAGTACGCGGTGCTCTTCGACCGCATGTTCCGCTTTCCCGTGACCGGCGACCGGGTGCGCAACTACGACGGCCTCGGCGGCCAGCTGCTCTTCGCCTACCTGCACAAGCACGACGTCGTCCGCTGGACCGACAACACCCTGAAGATCGACTGGGAGCGTGCCCCGCAGGTCACCAACCAGCTCTGCGACGAGATCGAGAAGCTCTACCGCGAAGGCATCGACCGCCCGAAGCTGGTCCACTGGTTCGCCGCGTACGACCTGGTCTCCACCTACCTCGCCCCGCACCCCGGGTCGCGCTGGGCCAAGGGTCCCGACGCCCTCGACCTGACGCTGCCGCCTCGTAAGCTCGTGGATGACGTGCTTCCGGACGAGTTTCCGCTGAGCATGTTCTATGAGGCGCTCTCCAAGAAGCTGAAGAACGTGATCGCCTCGACCAAGGGGATCACCGCCGCTTCCGCTCCGGGGGCTGCCGCGTGAGCTCTCGAACCGAGGAGGCGACCAGCATGGACACCAACGGCCGTGGGGCCCTGGAAGGCGCGGTGATCGCGGTGGCCGGCGCGGCCGGTCCCGCCGGCCGGGCCACTCTGCTCCGGCTCGCCGAGGCGGGCGCCGTCGTCGTCGCCTCCGACGCCGATGCCGAGCGGCTCGCCGAGGCCGTGGACGAGGCCAGGTACGCCCACGGCGGAGCCACCGTCACCGGCGACACCGTCGACCTGCTCGACCTGGGCGCCGCCCGCGAGTGGGCCGACAAGACCGAGAAGGAGTTCGGCCGGATCGACGGGCTGGTCCACCTGGTGGGCGGCTGGCGCGGCGGCGCCTCGTTCACCGAGACCAACCCCGCCGACTGGGAGCTGCTGGAGAAGCTGCTGATCCGTACCGTCCAGAACACGTCGCTCGCCTTCCACGACGGTCTGCTGCGCAGCGACAAGGGCCGCTACCTGCTGATCAGCGCTGCCGGAGCGAGCAGGCCCACGGCGGGCAACGCGGCGTACGCGGCGTCCAAGGCGGCCGCGGAGGCGTGGACGCTGGCCCTCGCCGACTCGTTCCGCAAGGCGGGGGGCGAGCAGGGCCCGAAGGCCGCTGCTGCCATCCTGGTCGTCAAGGCACTGGTGCACGACGCCATGCGCGCCGAGCGTCCCAATGCGAAGTTCGCGGGCTTCACCGACGTCACGGAGCTGGCCGACGCCATCGCCGGACTCTGGGGCCGCCCCGCTCAGGAAGTGAATGGACAACGTCTGTGGCTGACCCCCGAACCGTAAAGACCGACGCACGGCGCCACCACGACCCGTCCGTGCGCGGGTTCGCCAGCGACAACTATGCGGGTGCCCACCCGGAGATCCTCGCCGCGCTCGCCCTCGCCAACGGCGGCCACCAGGTCGCCTACGGCGAGGACGAGTACACCGACCATCTCCAGCGTGTCGTCCACAGCCACTTCGGCTCGACGGCCGAGGCCTTCCCGGTCTTCAACGGCACCGGCGCCAATGTGACCGCGCTCCAGGCGCTCACCGATCGCTGGGGCGCCGTGATCTGCGCCGAGTCGGCCCACATCAACGTCGACGAGGGCGGCGCGCCGGAGCGTATGGGAGGGCTGAAGCTGCTGACCGTGCCCACGCCGGATGGCAAGCTCACGCCCGAACTCATCGACCGGCAGGCGTGGGGGTGGGACGACGAGCACCGGGCCATGCCGCAGGTGGTGTCGATCACCCAGAACACCGAGCTGGGAACCGTCTACACCGTGGACGAGATCCGCGCGATCGTGGCCCACGCCCACGGCCACGGCATGAAGGTCCATCTCGACGGGGCCCGGATAGCCAACGCTGCGGCTTCGCTGAACGTGCCCATGCAGGCCTTCACCAACGCCGTCGGGGTCGATGTCCTGTCCTTCGGCGGCACCAAGAACGGCATGCTCTTCGGCGAGGCGGTCGTCGTCCTGAACCCGGACGCGGTCAGCCACATGAAGCATCTGCGCAAGCTGTCCATGCAGCTCGCCTCGAAGATGCGCTTCGTCTCCGTGCAGCTGGAGGCGCTGCTCGCCAAGGACCTGTGGTTGCGCAACGCCCGGCACTCCAACGCCATGGCCCAGCGGCTCGCTGACGGTGTGCGCGCGGTGGACGGCGTGGAGATCCTCTACCCGGTGCAGGCGAACGCCGTCTTCGCGCGGTTGCCGCACGACGTCAGCGAGCGGCTGCAGAAGCGCTTCAGGTTCTACTTCTGGGACGAGGCGGCCGGCGACGTGCGCTGGATGTGCTCGTTCGACACCACGGAGGACGACGTGGACTCCTTCCTCCAGGCGCTGAAGGAAGAGATGGCGCGGCGACCCTAACAAGGCTCCAGGTGCATAGGTATACGGCCGACCGATAAGTCATTGACTTTCGGTCGGCCGTCTTTCTATGTTCACCGGCCATGGAGTTCATCCAGCAAGACCCGGAGCTTTCGGCCTATTTGGCTGCTGACGACGTCCTTGACCATGACCATGCGGTCGTTCGGGAGGTCGCCCGCCGACCTGGCGCGTCAAGCGGCCGATTCATACATGTACGCCGAGGCCGCGTACGAGTACGTCCGTGACGCGTGCCGCACTCGCACGACACGGGCGACCCGCGGGTCACCTGGCGCGCCTCCGACGTGCTGCGGCAGCGCACGGGCATCTGCTACGCCAAGGCCCACGGCCTTGCCGCCCTGCTGCGCGCCGAGGACATCCCGGCGGCCCTGTGCTACCAGCGGCTGGAAGGGGTGGTGCACGGACTGGTGGCGGTGCGCTTCCATGGAGCCTGGCACCGTCAGGACCCCAGGGGTGGCCGGTTCGGCGGGTCCGTGCCGTTCTCCCTGGCGGGGGAGCGGCTGCCGTTCACGCCGCGACCGGAGTCCAGTGACATGGACTATTCAGTACTCTATGCTGTACCGCACCCCGTGGTCCTGGAAGCCCTCCGCAAGGCTCCGGACCGGGCGCGTCTGTGGAAGACGCTCCCGACCTCCCTCTGAGAAGTTTCGAGGCAACAGTCGATGACTCTCCGGCTCACCGTGTCCGACGACGTACGCGCCATCGCGCCCGGCTTCACCCATGTCGCCGTCGAGGCGCACGGGCTCAGCAACGGTCCCAGCAACGAGGAAAGTTCGGCGCTCCTCGACGAGGCTGCCCGTCGGCTCGCGGGCCGGCTCGGCGGGCGCGCGCCCCACGAGGACCCCGGCATGGCCGCGTGGCGCGAGGCGTACGCGGCGTTCGGCGCCAAGCCGTCCCGTACCCGCAACTCGGCGGAGGCGCTCGCCAGGAGGGCGCTCACGGAGGGCGGGCTGCCCCGGATCAACGTCCTGGTCGACATCTACAACGCCATCAGCGTGGCGCACCTGATCCCCGTCGGCGGCGAGGACACCGACCGGATCAAGGGCGGCATGAGGCTCGTCAGGGCCACAGGGCAGGAACCGTTCGTCACCGTGGCGGGCGGCGAGGAGATGGTCGAACACCCGGAGCCCGGCGAGGTCGTCTGGTGCGACGACGAAGGCGTCACCTGCCGGCGATGGAACTGGCGCCAGGGGGTGCGCACCCGGCTGACGGAGGACTCGGTGAACGCCCTGTTCCTGCTCGAGGGCATGGGCCCCGCGGCGGGCGGCGATGCGGCGGCCGCAGCCGCCGAACTCGCCGAGTCACTGGAGAAGCTGAGCCCGGGCGCGCGGATCACCGTCCATGACCCGCACCGGTAGTCCAGTAGGTGCACTGACTGACCAGGACGGATAGGGAAACACTACTGGGAGTACTAGCCTCCGAAGCGGAGCTTGTACTGCGCCTTGCCGTTCGGGAAGTCGTCCAGCGTCCCGCCGCCCCAGTCATGGTTGAAATACGCCTGATACTTCGAGTCCTGGACCAGCTCGGCCATCCGGTCAATGAAGTAGGGCGAGTCGCCGCCCCCCGCATAGACGTCACCCTTCAGGTACAGGCCCCATTCCGGGTAGGACTTGGGCTTGTTGTGGGCGGCAGCAAATGCCTTGAACTCGTTCACTCCCATGGCCGTGGTGAGGGTGTGGTTCCACCGCTGAGCCGGCGTAGCGCCCGGGTGCTGCCACCACACGTCGTAGATGTTCAATCCAACTATGTCGACGTAGGAGTCGCCGGGGTACAGCGTCTCGAATGACGTGACCTTGCCCGAGGGGCCGACGGCCATGTTGTAGTCGAATTTGAAGGCCGCTCCGGTACGAGCACGCATGAGAGAGACCACGCGTCGGAACATCGCCCGATAAGCCGCTGGATCGTCAGTGCCCTGCCATGGTCCGATGATCTTGTTATTACCCTCGTACCCGAGGCGTACGACCGAGTCGCCCAAGCCGTTCTTGACCATCAGGTCAGCGAGGCCCTGAAACTGGCTGTCGTACTTACCGGCGAGCCCGTCGGCGAAATTGCCGCCCTTCGGCAGCATGTGCAGCCCAAGTACGAACTGTCGATCGGCTTCCGCCTTCTTCCAGTCACCCCAGTAGTTGAACGCGTACTGGTTCCACTTGGTGTTCTCGGACGGGTCCGCGTAGTCGGTCGCGTGAACCTGTGACCGGCTGAGCCAGGTCCGGAAGTTGTTCAGGTCATCGGTTTTCCCCGGGCCGACATAGACACCCAGGTGTGAGGAGGTGGTGACACCCTCGGACGGCACTGCCATGAGCGAAAGGGTAGTCGCCGCCATGGCCACTGTCGTCGCCAGCCTTCGCTTCATTCTTGGCCTTCCTTACTCACTCACCGACCTACCGACCAGGCTTCCTGCGCTGCGTTACGCCTGAGTCACCGGGGCCGTCCCGCGGCCCCGTCATTCTTAGGAGAGCCGGACGCGCAGGGCAACAAAAGATCGCTACTAAGTGACTTCGTAGTAGAAGGAGGCCTTGCCTACGGACCTTTGGCGTGCTGGCCGGTCCCAGGAGTTCGCGCAAGGAATCCGTGTCGCTGCCGAAGTGCCTTTATCGCATGCTGGGCGGCGGAATACCGAGCGGGTCGAATGCCGCGTCGCCACCCGCAAGGCGTGTCCGCTTCGGGGTTATTGTCCAGATCCGTGCTCGGGAACTGCTGCTAACGGGCATCGTTGGAGCGGCACGCGTCATGGTTCATGTCACATCGCCCAAGAGCCCGGAGTCGTGCGTGGGCCGGCAGGACCAGGAATGCCCCGGATGTGCGGTCAACCTGCGGCCGAAGCGCTGGACGAGGAACCGCCGTGTCGTTCGGTGTCGGCGGCAACTGATCGGATTCGGCCATGCAGAGTTCTTGACGGCTGACCAAAACCCGCCAGTAATATGCGGGCACCCGGCGGCACACCAGTGCCCCGCGGCCTGCGGAAACCCGCTCATCCGCTGCTCAGTCGCTCCCGCAATCCGGGAGCCGATTCTCGTGCGTCGACGGACCTCTCCCCCATTTCACGCCATGCCGTCCCCGGCGGCAGGTACTCCCATTCGTTCGTCCCCCACCCGACGTGAGGTCTCATGAACAAGATCTTGGGCGCCGCCGTGCCGGCTGCCGCTCTGCTCCTTGTGCTCGGGCAGGCGCCGGCCGACGCGGCCGCTCCGTCCGGCTACCGCCCGTCGAGCAATCCGATCATCTTCGTCCACGGCTACAACTCCAGCGGTTCCATCTGGAACACCATGGCCGACCGTTTCCGGAACGACGGGTGGCCTGTCAGTCATGTGAAACAGTGGAGTTACGACTGGCGTCAGTCCAACGCGACCACGGCGCACCGGCTCGCCGGCGAAATCGACAGCCTTCTCGCCGCCACCGGAGCCTCCCAGGTCGACGTCATCACGCACTCCATGGGTGGCCTTTCCTCCCGCTACTACGCGAAGAACCTCGGTGGCAGCTCGAAGATCGACGCCTGGGTGTCCCTCGCGGGCCCCAACCACGGCACGGACTGGGCGAATTCCTGCATCGACGCGTCCTGTATCGAGATGCGCATCGGTTCCTCTTTCCTGGCCGACCTCAACTTGGCGGACGAGACGCCGGGCACCCCCCGCTACGCCACCTGGTGGTCCCCGTGCGACACGATCATCAACCCTGACAGCAGTGTGTCCCTGTCCGGAGCGGCCAACACCAGGACGGCATGCCTGGCCCACAACGCCGTCACGACGGACAGCACCGTCTACGCCCAGACGCGGGAGACGGTCAACAGCTAGTACCGCGGTGAGATCTCGTGTGCTGTCGCGGGCCGGATCGGGCGGGTGTACCTGCGGCGTCCGCGGCAGAGGTTCAGAGGGCTCATGGCGGCTCCGCATCCCCACCCAGAGCCATGAGACCGCATCACTCGCACACCGAGCTGGTCGCACCGGCGCGGAGGACACCAGGCGGCGGCCCGCCGCTGCCACTACCAACGAAGAAGCAGTGAAGGCAACGAAGTCTCACTGGAGTACCAGGGATTGCCGGAGGGGGCCGGCTCAGTGAGCCTCGCGGACCTCGGCGGGCGTGGGGGCCGTGCCGCCGAGGTGGGCGGGCACCCACCAGGTGTCGGCCGCGTCCCGGGGGCGCACGGGGTAGGCGCGCTGCGCCGCCTCGAGCAGTTCCTGGACACGCTCGCGCAGCCGCCGGGTGATCGCGCCCGCGTACTGGTCGGTGGGCGCCTCGAGGGGCTCGCCGACGCGGATGGTCACAGGGATGTGGGAGCGCTTGAAGTTGCGCGGCCGGCCCTTGGTCCACAGCCGCTGCGTACCCCACAGCGCCATCGGGATCAGCGGGACGCCCGCCTCCTGCGCGAGCCGCGCCGCACCCGACTTGAACGACTTGAGCGTGAACGACTGGGAGATCGTCGCCTCGGGGAAGACACCCACGATCTCGCCCGAGCGCAGGGAGTCCAGCGCGTGCGCGTACGCCGCCTCGCCCTGCTTGCGGTCCACGGGGATGTGCTTCATACCTCGCATCAGCGGGCCCGAGATCTTGTGGCGGAAGACCGAGTCCTTCGCCATGAAACGCACCAGGCGCTTCTGCGGCAGGGCGCCGAGGCCGGTGAAGATGAAGTCCAGATAGCTGATGTGATTGCTGACCAGCACCGCTCCGCCGGTGCGCGGAATGTTCTCCGACCCCTGAGTGTCGATCTTCAGGTCGAGCGCCTTGAACATCGTGAGAGCGGCGCCGATGACCGGCCGATAGACGAGCTCTGCCATGGGGGGAGGACCCTTTCGTCAAGCCCGGGGAGGGTTCGCCCGGTTGGAAGTTACGCAGCCGTAGGTTTTCGGCTTTGGGCCGATCGTGCCCCATGTGCGCCGTGCTGACCAGTCCTGGACGCCCGCGGGCGCGAGATTCTCGTCACTTCACGGACGGGAACCCGCCCATCGGCGCGGCCTGCGGGAATCCCTGCCGCGCCGGGAACGCTGCAGCTCGAAGAAGTGAACACGCGGAGCACGGCGGAAGGTGGAGAAGGTGCGCGGACAGGACGCGGAACGACGGCTGGGTGCGCCGGAGCTGGGCCGACGGCCGGGCGAGCGCGCCACCCTCGTCCAGTTCTCCACCGCCTTCTGCCAGCCCTGCCGGGCCACCCGGCGGATCCTCGCCGACATCGCCGCGATGGTCGACGGAGTCGTCCATGTCGAGATCGACGCCGAGGACCACCTCGCCCTTGTACGCGAACTCGGCGTCGAGAGCACGCCGACCGTGCTGGTCCTCGACGCCGCCGGACGGATCGTCACCAAAGCCGCCGGCACGCCCCGCAAGGCCGATGTCATCGCCGCGCTGGGGCGGGCGATATGACGTCCGTGACCCTGGTCGCACCTTCCGGTGCGCACTTGACTGTGTACGCCATGTATCGCCAGGCTGGCTTCCGTGCTTCCAGAACTCCTTCTCGACGGGCGGGTTCATGCCGATCTCTCCCGTGACGCGAGCGCTCGCTGTCAGGCTGCCCGTGCAGCCGCAGTCGCATAGTCCGCTCCCCAAGAAGGAACACTCGATGACGGCATCGCCCGGTCTCGGCGCCGCCCAGCTCGCCTCTCCCGACCTCCTGCGCTCGGTCTTCCGGCAGCACGCCGCCGGTGTCGCGGTGATCACCGCGGCGGGACCGCGTCCGGTCGGATTCACCGCGACGTCGCTCACCTCCGTAGCGGCCGAGCCGCCGCTGATCTCGTTCGGTGTGGGCACCGGCTCGTCCAGCTGGCCCGTCGTCGCGGAGGCCGGACATGTCGGCGTGCACATACTCGCCGAGCACCAGCGTGAGCTGGCAGCCACCTTCGCCCGCAGTGGCGCAGACCGCTTCGCGCCGCCGACGCGCTGGCGCGCCGGGCCGGAGGGCGTCCCCGTGCTGGACGGTGTGCTTGCCTGGATGGTGTGCCGGGTCGTGGCCCGGGTGCCCGCGGGTGACCATCGCATCGTGATCGCCGAGGCGGTCGTCGGGGATCCGGCGGGCGGCGGACGGCCACTGCTCTACCACCAGGGGCGCTTCACCGCTCTGCGGGAGTGAACTGTGCGGAGGCGGCGGACAGTCCGTTGTCAAGGTCACAGTGCAAAGCGCTTGCTTAGCGGGAACATACTGGGTGTACTGACGAGTAATATTTCGTTCGGAGCGCGGCCCGCCCCGACCGGGATCCGCCCCATCGGACGCCTATGCTGCGTTCACGAGGCAGTCCAGTAGAGACGATGCAGTAGGAGAGCCGGCGTGAGCCTGAGGATCGTTGTCTGTGTGAAGTACGTGCCCGACGCCACCGGCGACCGGCACTTCGCCGATGACCTGACCGTCGACCGCGACGACGTCGACGGCCTGCTGTCGGAGCTGGATGAGTACGCGGTCGAGCAGGCGCTGCAGATCGCGGACGAGGCGGACGATGCCGAGGTCACCGTGCTGACCGTCGGCCCCGAGGACGCCAAGGACGCGCTGCGCAAGGCGCTGTCCATGGGCGCCGACAAGGCAGTCCACGTCGAGGACGACGACCTGCACGGCTCCGACGTCATGGGCACCTCGCTGGTGCTCGCGAAGGCGATCGAGAAGACCGGTTACGACCTGGTCATCGCCGGCATGGCCTCCACCGACGGCACCATGGGCGTGCTGCCGGCGATCCTCGCCGAGCGTCTGGGCGTCCCGCAGGTCACCCTGCTCTCCGAGGTCTCCGTCGAGGACGGCACCGTGAAGGGCCGCCGCGACGGCGACACCGCCAGCGAGCAGCTCGAGGCGTCCCTGCCGGCCGTCGTGTCGGTGACGGACCAGTCGGGCGAGGCGCGCTACCCGTCCTTCAAGGGCATCATGGCCGCCAAGAAGAAGCCGGTGGAGTCCCTGGACCTCGAGGACCTCGAGATCGACGCGGAAGAGGTCGGCCTCGAGGGCGCCTGGACCAAGGTCGACTCGGCCGCGGAGCGCCCGGCCCGCACCGCCGGCACGATCGTCAAGGACGAGGGCGAGGGCGGCAAGCAGCTCGCGGAGTTCCTCGCGAGCCAGAAGTTCATCTAGAGGCTTCGGCCCTTTACCGCCCCCTTCATACTTCGCAAGCAGGAGAGAAGAAGTCCCATGGCTGAAGTTCTCGTCTACGTCGACCACGTGGACGGCGCCGTCCGCAAGCCCACCCTGGAGCTGCTGACGCTGGCCCGCCGCATCGGCGAGCCCGTCGCCGTCGCTCTCGGCTCCGGTGCCGAGAACACCGCCGCCGCGCTCGCCGAGCACGGCGCGGTGAAGGTCCTCACGGCCGACGCCCCCGAGTTCGCCGAGTACCTGGTCGTCCCGAAGGTGGACGCGCTGCAGGCCGCGTACGAGGCCGTCTCCCCGGCCGCCGTGCTCGTCCCGTCCTCCGCCGAGGGCAAGGAGATCGCGGCCCGCCTCGCGGTCCGTATCGGCTCCGGCATCATCACCGACGCCGTCGACCTCGAGGCCGGCGACGAGGGCCCGGTCGCGACGCAGTCCGCGTTCGCCGCGTCCTTCACCACCAAGTCCCGCATCACCAAGGGCACCCCGGTCATCACGGTCAAGCCGAACTCGGCCGCCGTGGAGGCCGCCCCGGCCGCCGGCACCGTCGAGGCGCTGTCCGTCTCCTTCTCCGAGAAGGCCACGGGCACCAAGGTCGTCTCGCGCACCCCGCGTGAGTCGACCGGCCGCCCCGAGCTGACCGAGGCCGCGATCGTCGTCTCCGGCGGCCGTGGCGTCAACGGAGCCGAGAACTTCGCGATCATCGAGGCGCTCGCCGACTCCCTCGGTGCCGCCGTGGGTGCCTCGCGCGCCGCCGTCGACGCCGGCTGGTACCCGCACACCAACCAGGTCGGCCAGACCGGCAAGTCCGTGTCGCCGCAGCTGTACATCGCCTCCGGCATCTCCGGCGCGATCCAGCACCGCGCCGGCATGCAGACCTCGAAGACCATCGTGGCCATCAACAAGGACGCCGAGGCCCCGATCTTCGACCTGGTCGACTACGGCGTGGTCGGCGACCTCTTCGAGGTCGTCCCGCAGCTGACCGAAGAGGTCAAGACCCGCAAGGGCTGATCTGAGGGTTCTCTTTCGGCCCGGGGCCGCGTGGTGGTTCTCCACCGCGCGGCCCCGGGTCGTTCCGGGGGACCATTGACGCAGATCACGGCCGCCCATTAACTTCATTCAACAGAATGTTGAATCCGTGATGCGGAAACCACGGATCCCGAAGTGTGCGGAGGGTGTGGGAATGGGTCAGCAGGAGAAGGTGGCGACGAGCCTCGCGGGCGCGGTCAGCGAGGGCATCAGCGCCTCCCTGGCGACGGTGGACGCCGAACTCGCCCGCCGCTACCCCGGGGATCCCGGCACCCGCCAGCCCGTCCACACCGTCTACGTCCCCGGCAACGACTTCGCCGCCGGCACGATCCGCTCGTGGGGCGACCAGGCACTCGCCGCGCTCGACGAGCACGCGCCAGACGCCCGCACGTTCGCCCGCGTCCTCGGCCTCGCCGACGAACTCGCGGAGCCCGTGTACAACCGCGTTCGCGCCAAGCTGGAGCGCGAGCCGATCGAGGACCTGCGCGTCGACTTCGAGGACGGCTACGCGGGCGGCGACGAGGATGCCGATGCCGCACGCGCCGCGCGGCTGATCTCCGAGGCGTACGAACAGGGCAACGCCGCCCCGTACATGGGCATCCGGATGAAGTGCATGGAGGCCGCCGTACGCGACCGCGGCATCCGCACCCTCGACGTCTTCCTCACCGGCCTCATGGAGCGCGGAGGGCTGCCCGACGGACTCGTCCTGACCCTCCCCAAGGTCACCTACACCGAGCAGGTCACCGCAATGGTGCGCCTCGTCGAGGAGTTCGAGAAGGCCCGCGGCCTCGAGCCCGGCCGTATCGGCTTCGAGATCCAGATCGAGACCAGCCAGTCGATCCTCGCCGCCGACGGCACCGCCACCGTCGCCCGCATGATCGACGCGGCCGAGGGCCGGGCCACCGGACTCCACTACGGCACCTTCGACTACAGCGCCTGCCTCGGCGTCAGCGCGGCCTACCAGTCCAGCGACCACCCCGCCGCCGACCACGCCAAGGCCGTCATGCAGGTGGCCGCCGCCGGCACCGGAGTACGCGTGTGCGACGGATCCACCAACGTGCTGCCCGTCGGGCCCACCGAGAAGGTCCACGACGCCTGGCGGCTCCACTACGGCCTCACCCGCCGCGCCCTCGCCCGCGCCTACTACCAGGGCTGGGACATGCACCCCGGCCACCTCCCCACCCGGTACGCCGCCGTGTTCGCGTTCTACCGCGAGGGCTTCGAGCAGGCGGCGGCACGCCTCGCCGCCTACGCCGGCCACGTCGGCGGCGACGTCATGGACGAGCCCGCCACCGCCAAGGCGCTCAGCTCCTACCTGCTGCGCGGCATCGACTGCGGTGCCCTCGACGAGGCGGAGGTCACCGGCCTGACCGGCCTCGACCGCGCCGGTCTCGACAGCTTCGCCCGGCCGCGGCGCGGCGACCTGACCGCCACGGCCGGGTAACCCCCCGCCGTCGGGAGTGCGCTGCCCCCTCCGGGCCCCGTCCGGGGCCTAGTCTGTGATCCGTCACTTTCGGATCCGAGGAGCGGGGCAGCGGTGTCAACGGGGGAGAACGAGCGGCTGGCCGGGCGCTACCGGCTGGTCGAACAGCTGGGCCGCGGCGGCATGGGCGTCGTCTGGCGGGCGGTCGACGAGGTGCTCGGCCGCGAGGTCGCCGTCAAGGAACTGCGCACGTACACCGACTCGTCGGCGCCCGAACTGGCCGACCTGACCGTGCGGATGCAGCGAGAGGCACGGGCCGCCGCCCGCGTCCGGCACCCCGGGGTCGTCGCCGTCCACGACGTCGCGGAGCACGAGGGTCGGCCGGTCATCGTGATGGAACTCGTCGACGGCCCCTCGCTCGACGACATGCTGAACACAAGCGGCGTGATGGACCCGCGTGAGGCCGCCCGCATCGGCGTGAGCGTGCTCGAGGCGCTGGGCGCCGCGCACCGCGCGGGTGTGCTGCACCGGGACGTCAAGCCGGGCAACGTCCTGCTGGACCGCTCCGGCCGTGTCGTGCTCACCGACTTCGGCATCGCGGCCATGGACGATCCCGGCGACGGCTCCACGTCCCATCTCACCCGCAGCGGTGAGATCGTCGGCTCCCTCGACTACCTGGCACCCGAGCGCGCCCAGGGCAACGACCCGGGCCCGGCCTCCGACGTGTGGGCGCTCGGCGCCACCCTGTACGCGGCCGTCGAAGGTTCCTCGCCGTTCCGCCGCACCTCCACCTGGTCGACGCTCACCGCGATCGTCGTCGAGCCGCTGCCGGAGCCCCGGCGCGCCGGTCCGCTCGGGCCGGTACTGCGGCAGCTGATGCACAAGGATCCGGCGCAGCGGCCCGACGCAGAGGCGGCGGCGCGAATGCTGTCGGCCGTCGCCGCGGGAGAGGATCCCGCCGGACACACGGCGCCGCTCGGGCCGCCGCCGGACGGGTCCCGGGAACAGGCGCAGCCCAGGGTGCCGACCGTGCTCGACGCGGCGCCGTACCAGCCGCAGGGCTTCGGTCCCGCGGAGTCCGGACCCGCCGTGGGAAGTGCGGTGCCCACTCCGGGGGCGTCGTACGCGCCGCAGGCGCCCGGATCCGTGGGCGGCGGTGCGACGCCGGGCCCGGCGTCGCCGTACCCGCCGCAGGCAGCAGGCCCCCCAGGCGCAGGCGCCGCCGGTCCCGCGGAACCCTTCGGCCGTTCCGACGGCCGGCCGGTCCGGCGCGGTCGGGGCAAGGCGATGATCGCCGCCGCGGTCGCCGCGGTCCTGCTCGCCGGAGGCGGCGTGACGTACGCGCTCGTCGGCAAGGACGGCAGCGGCACCGGCGGCGAACTCGCGGGCGGCGAGGCCGCAGGTCCCTCCGCCGGTGAGAGCCCTTCCGGTGACACGCCGGGCACCAGCCCGACGGGCGAGCAGTTCCCGAGCACCGGTACCGGGTCCGACGACAAGGCCACGGACGGGAAGAAGTCCCCGTCGCCGTCCTCGAAAGCGCCCGCGCCGGGCGACACAGCGGCCGGATCGGACTCCGGCGGTCCGACAGGCGGAAGCGGGAGCGGCTCGGGCGGTGGCTCCGACGGCGGCGCCTCCGGCGGCTCCACGGGCGGTTCCACAGGCGGGAGCTCGACCAGCGGCGGAGCGACCGGCGAAGGCGGTACGACGGGCGCCGGCGACGCGGAGCCCACGCCGGCGTGCCACGCGATCGGCGCCGGCAAGTACAACTGCCAGGTATGGAAGACCGCGCACTCCTACGACGACGGCGGCGCCCAGGTCGGTGTCCTCAACGCGGGCACCAACTACTTCTACTGCCAGGCGAACCTCGGCCGCCGCGAGACCTCCGGCGAGTGGACCAACGTCTGGTGGGCCAAGACGGACGACGACAGCGGCAACCGCAACGTCTGGGTGAGCGACGTCTACGTCCAGGGCGGCGCCGACGACGAGCCGGTGCCGGGCCTCCCCGTCTGCTGACCTGCCCGCCGTCCCCGCCCGGTCAGGACGGCGGCGGGATCTCGCCGGAGCCGCGCGGCACGAGCACCGTCTCCAGCGCCACCTGGGCCGGCTCGTCGTTCACCCCGTCGAGCCTGCGGAACAGCCGCTCCGCCGCGGTGCGCCCCAGCGCCGCGGCGTCCTGGGCTATGACGGTGATGCCGAGCAGGTCCGCCAGCTCGATGTCGTCGAACCCGACGAGCGCGACGCGCTGGTCGTGCCCTGCGAGGACCCGTACGGCGGTCACCGTCACCCGGTTGTTGCCCGCGAAGATCGCGGTGACCGGCTCGGGGCCCGCCAGCACCGACTTCACGGCCTCCTGCACCCGCTCCGGGGCCGTCGAGCCGAGGGCGACCCACGAGTCGTCGATCACCAGACCCGCGTCCTCCATGGCGGCCCGGTAGCCGCGCAGCCGCTCCACGGCGGTGTGGATGCGCGGCTGGTCGCCGATGAAGGCGATACGGCGGTGGCCGTGCGCGATCAGATGCGCCACACCGGCCCGCGCGCCGCCGAAACTGTCGGAGAGCACCACGTCCGCGTCGATCCGGCCCGGCGGGCGGTCGACGAACACGGTGGCCACGCCCGCCTTCATCTCCGGCTCCAGATAGCGGTGGTCGTCTCCCGCCGGAATCACGATCAGGCCGTCCACCCGGCGGGCGCACAGCGCCAGCGCCAGCTCCTGCTCCCGCTCCGGGTCCTCGGCGCTGGAGCCGTTGATGAGCAGCGCGCCGTGGGCCCGCGCGACCTCCTCGACCGCGCGGCTCAGCGGACCGTAGAACGGGTCGGCGAGATCCTCGAGAACGAGACCGATGGACGCGGTGCGGCCCTTGCGCAGCACGCGCGCGCTGTCGTTGCGGCGGAACCCCAGGGACTCGATCGCTTCCTGCACCCGGCGCTCCGTGTCCGGCGTGACACCCGGCTCGCCGTTCACCACGCGCGACACCGTCTTCAGCCCCACGCCCGCCCGTGCCGCCACGTCCTTCATCGTGGGCCGGTTCCCGTAGCGGGGCTCGGGGCCGCGAGGGCCGCCCGGAGGCGTCGGGGGACGGGTCGAATCGGCCACAGTGCGCTGTCCTTCTGGGTCTGGGCGGTCACGTTCTTCGTATTTGTAGCGTGTGGCGTCGAGCATAGGCCCTGGACAACGTTGTCAGGGGAATGGAGACTGTTATGGAAACCGCAGGTCCGACAGCTCCCGGGGGATCCCGTACCGATGCATAACAGCCTCGTCGCCGCTCTCGACATCGGCGGCACCAAGATCGCCGGCGCGCTGGTGGACGGCAACGGCGCGATTCTCCACCGCGCCCAGCGCCCTACACCCGCCCACGACGACGGCGAGACGGTGATGCACGCGGTCGAGAACGTCCTCGCCGAGCTGACGGCGTCACCGCTGTGGGTCCGGGCCACGGCGCTCGGCATCGGCAGCGCCGGCCCGGTCGACGCCTCAGCCGGCACCGTCAGCCCGGTGAACGTGCCCGGGTGGCGCGGGTTCCCGCTCGTCGAGCGGGTGTCGCACGCCATCGGCCGCCACCTGCCGATCACGCTCGTCGGCGACGGCGTCGCCATGACCGCCGCCGAACACTGGCAGGGCGCCGCCCGCGGCTACGACAACGCGCTGTGCATGGTCGTCTCCACCGGCGTCGGCGGCGGCCTGGTGCTCGGCGGCAAGCCGCACGCCGGACCGACGGGCAACGCCGGTCACATCGGCCACATCAGTGTCGACCTCGACGGCGACCTGTGCCCCTGCGGCGGGCGCGGCTGCGTGGAACGCATCGCGAGCGGACCCAACATCGCCCGCCGGGCGCTCGAGAACGGCTGGCGGCCCGGGCCCGGCGGGGACACGTCCGCCGCGGCCGTCGCGGAAGCGGCGCGCGCCGGCGACGCCGTCGCCACCGCCTCGTACGAGCGCGCCGCCCAGGCGCTCGCCGCGGGGATCGCCGCCACCGCCACGCTCGTCGAGATCGAGATCGCCGTGGTCGGCGGGGGAGTGGCCGGGGCGGGTGAGGTTCTGTTCGGCCCGCTGCGGCGTGCGCTGCGCGACTACGCCACGCTCTCCTTCGTCCAGCGGCTGACCGTCGCGCCCGCGGTGACCGGCACGGACGCCGGACTGGTGGGCGCGGCGGCCGCGGCGACGCTGGGTCAGGGGGATGCGGCGGTACCGGCGGGGCGGGGCTGAGGGGGTCCTGGGCGTGGCCGGTGCGGGGGCGCGAGGTCCCCGCACGGGGCCCCGGGGGCCGTCCGGTCCTACGTGGCCCGGGCCCGGCTGCACGGCTCGTACTCGCCGAACCCGCCGCGTCACGCCGGGCCGTCGAGGAGGGCCAGGTGCACCTCGCGGAGGCGGTCCGGCTCCGCGATCACGTCGATCTCGGTGATCCTGCCGTCCTCGATCGTGAACTCCAGAACCAGGAAGAGCCGGCCGCGCGGTGCCATCACCAGGCCGACCGAGCCGTTCACCAGGGCCGGTCCGCTGAAGCGGACCCGTTCGGACGCGGCGGACGCACCCCTGGCCACGGCCTCGGCACCGCGGAACTCGAGCGGTTCCGGGGTCGGGCCGACGGCCCGGTCCGCGCGGAAGACGACATCCGGATGGAGCACGGCGACCAGCGCGTCGAAGTCCCCGCCGCGGGCCGCGGCGAGGAATGCCTCGACGACCCGGCGTTGCCGGGCCCGGTCGGCCTCCGGCTCCGGGGCCGTACCCCTGACCCGGCGGCGGGCGCGGCTCGCCAGTTGCCTGGTCGCGGTCGGGGAGCGCTCGATCATGGGGGCGATCTCGTCGAAGGGCACGGCGAACATGTCGTGGAGCACGAACGCGAGCCGTTCGGCCGGAGACAGCATGTCGAGCACCACCAGCAGCGCCAGCCCGACCGAGTCGGCCAGCAGTGCCTCCTGCTCCGGGTCGGGTCCCTCCGACGTGTCGGCGGCCGAGGGCTCGAGCGGTTCCTCCCGACGCCTTTCGCGGGTGCGGAGCATGTTCAGGCACACTCGTGCCACGATCGTGGTCAGCCATCCGCCGGGGTTCTCGATGTCACTCGTCTCCGCGCGGTCGACGCGCAACCAGGCCTCCTGCACGGCGTCCTCGGCCTCGCTCGCGGAGCCGAGCATCCGGTAGGCCACGGCGTGCAGGCGAGGCCGGTGCTCCTCGAAATGCTGCTTCGACCATGCGTGCTCGTCCACTGGGTCTCGTTCCTTCCTCCGGGCGTCATGGAAGTAGACCCCGTGGAGCGTGCCGATGTGACAGCAGCCGGGGGACGGGCGTTTGCGGTAGGGCTTGTTGGGTGCCCATCGCGGGCCAGCCGTCCTTGTCGCAGAACGTGATGGGGACCAGTCGGCCCTGTACATGCCCGTCGTCCTGTCCCTGGCCGTCGTCGGATTCATCGCCCAGCTCGTCTTCTCGCGTGACCATGGCGCACTCAACGCCGTTCTCGGCGGCGGCGGCAACCCCACCGACCGGCTCGGCGACTCCGACCTGAACATCTGGATCATCCTGCTGGCAGCGGCCTGGCGTCACACCGGATATGTGATGATCCTCTACCTCGCCGGGCTGAAGGCCGTCGATCCGTCCCTCAAAGAAGCGGCAGCCATCGACGGCGCGAGCGGGACGCAGACCTTCTTCCGCGTCGTCCTGCCGACCCTGCGCCCCCGTCAACATCATCGTCGATGACCCTCGACACCGCTCCGCCGCCCAGCCGCACCCGAGCGGTGGCCCCGGCACGGAGCCGCCGCCGTCGCGGGCCCGGCCGGTGCGGGGTGCACGCCTTCCTGATGGCCGTGTCGCTGGCCTTCCTCGCCCCGCTGATCCTCGCGGTGTACGCCTCCCTGAGGCCGTACGAGGAGACCGCCGGCGCGGCTACTTCTCCTGGCCGGACACCCTGTCCCTGGACTACTACCAACAGGCCTTCACCGACTCGGGGATGACGAAATACTTCGTCAACACCCTGATCATCGCCGTCCCCGGGGTGCTGCTGGCGCTTTGTTCTTCAACCGCATCCCGCTGCCGTACTGGATGTCCGACTCGTACTGGGCCGTGGTGCTGGTGCAGACCGGCTTCCAGACCGGGTTCTGCGTCTTCGTTCGCGCCAACTTCATGCGCACCCTGCCGCAGGAGATCCTCGAGGCGGCGATCGTGGACGGCGCTGGCGTGTGGACCCAGTACTGGCGGGTCACGCTGCCGCTGTGCCGGCCCGCGCTCGCGGCGCTGGGCACGCTGCAGTTCACCTGGATGTACAACGACTTCCTGTGGGCGCTGGTCTTCATCTCCGACGGCGACAAGCCGCCCGTCACCTCGGCGCTGAACAACCTGCGTGGCCAGTTCTTCACGGACTACAACCTGCTGGCGGCGGGATCCGTGATCGTGGCGCTCCCCACGCTCGTCGTCTTCCTGCTGCTCCAGCGCCACTTCATCGCCGGACTCACGCTGGGCTCCATCAAGGGCTGAGCCTCGAAGCCGTCACCAGTCCCGCTCCGAGCTCTGCTGCTGCGGCACCACGACCAGGAACGCGTCCGCGTCCAGGTCCATCACGACCTCCGCCGCGAGACCCTCGTCCCTGCGGTGGCGGGCGTACTCCTCCGCCTGCCGACTACCCCGCGGATCACCCGCCGGGAACTTCTCCAACACTGTGCGGCGCATGACGCACTCCCTCGTCTCTCCCGCTCCAACGACGGTCCCCGGCAGGTGTCACGGCCCGGCCACAGTTGGAGTGCCTGACCGGCCAACCGGTTCCGGTACCGGGTTTGCGTGGCAGGGTGTTGCGGGCAATCCACTGTGGGCTACGGAAGAGGGGGACCCGTGATCGTCTGGATCAACGGTGCGTTCGGAGCGGGCAAGAGCAGTACCGCAAGCGAACTGATCGACCTGATCCCGAACAGCACACTGTTCGACCCCGAACTGATCGGCGCGGGCATGCGCCACCTGCTGCCGGCCAAGCGGCTGGCCGAGGTCGGCGACTACCAGGACCTGCCCATCTGGCGGCGGCTCGTGGTGGACACGGCGGCGGCCCTGCTGGCGGAGCTCGGCGGTGTGCTGGTGGCGCCCATGACCCTGCTGCGCCAGGACTACCGTGACGAGATCTTCGGCGGCCTCGCCTCGCGCCGGATAGCGGTGCGGCATGTGCTGCTGGCACCTGCTGAAACGATTTTGCGGGAGCGGATAGCCGCCCGCGAAGCGTTCCCGGGCGACGCGGAGGAGAGCGAACGCGTCCGCCGGTGGGCCATCGGGAACATCGAGCGCTATCAGGCAGCGCTCGGCTGGCTGGCGGGTGACGCGCACGTGATAGACACCAGCCGCCTCGACCCCCGGGCGGTCGCCGCGGCCGTCGCCGAAGCCGTACGCACGGGCGCGGCACCGGTCAGCGACATCGTCCAGACACCCGAACCGGCGGCCGAGACCCTCGCCGCCGGTGTGCTGCTCTTCGACGCACACGACCGGGTGCTCCTCGTCGACCCGACCTACAAGCCCGGCTGGGAGTTCCCCGGCGGCGTCGTGGAGCGCGGCGAGGCGCCCGCCCGCGCGGGCATGCGGGAGGTCGCGGAGGAACTCGGCATCGAACTGGCCGACGTGCCCAGGCTGCTGCTTGTCGACTGGGAGCCGCCAGAGCCGCCCGGCTTCGGCGGACTGCGGCTGCTGTTCGACGGCGGCAGGCTCCCCGAGGGCGACGCCGGACGCGTACTGCTCCCCGGCTCCGAACTGCGCGGCTGGAAGTTCGCCACCGAACACGAAGCGGCCGCCATGCTGCCGCCCAACCGGTACCAGCGGCTGCGCTGGTCCCTGCGGGCCCGCGAGCGGGGAACGGTCCTCAACCTGGAGGCGGGCGTCCCGGTCGGCGGCTCCTGACGATCCACGTCCCCTGACGGTGGACGCCCGTTGGTTCACCGCCGGCGACGGTGCCGGTGTGCCCGCCGGGGCCCCGCGGCCGGGAGGACCGGCGTGAGGCGACCTCGGCCGGCGCGTCGCACGACCATCGTGCCGCCGGCCGGCGGCCCTCAGCCGGTGGCCGCCTCCGCCGCGGCCAGCAGCACCGCGGCGGAGTCCTCGGTGAGCGGCTCCCCGTGCCCGAAGCAGACCGTGGACGGCGCGAGCGACGCGAGGCGGCGCATCGACGCCAGCGCCGTCGCCCGGTCCACGTTGAACACGCCCAGCATCACCTCGCCGACACCGGCGACGCAGTCACCCGTGAACAGCACCCCGTGGGCAGGCAGATGGAGGCCGATCGAGCCGTCGGTGTGCCCGGGGGAGTGCACCACCCGCGCGCCGTCACCGAAGTCCAGCACGTCGCCGTCCTCCAGCTCGCTGTCCACCCGGGTCGGCGGCGCCGGCGGCACGGTCAGACCGTGCTCGTACAACGGAACCTCCCAGTCCAGCAGGACCGGTTCCGGCACCGGCCGCTCGCCCCGCACCACCGGGGCGTCCAGCCGGTGCGCGAGCACCTCCGCGCCGTACCGCTCCGCCAACTCCCCGGCGGCGCCCACATGGTCGCGGTGGCAGTGCGTGAGGACGATCCGCCGGATGCGCGCGGGGTCCAGCCCGGCGCCACGCAGCGCCTCCTCCATCAGCGGTGCGCTGCCCGCGTGTCCGGCATCGACCAGCGTGAGATCGTCGCCGTCGCGCCACACGTACGCCTGACCGATCGGGAAGCGGAACATGTACAGCCGGGGCGACACCTCGATGAAGTCCATGCGGCGAACCTACGCAGGCGCACCGGCCCGCCGCACGGGTCTCTGCTCTCGGCAGATCCCGGAGGTCAGCTCCGCTTCGACCGGGCGTAGTTGCCCAGGAACAGTGCCTCCGTGACCGACATCCGCTCGAGCTCCGAGGGCGACACGCTCTCGTTGACGGCGTGGATCTGCGCCTCCGGCTCGCTCAGGCCGATCAGCAGGATCTCCGCGTCCGGGTACAGGGCGGCGAGCGTGTTGCACAGCGGGATCGAGCCGCCCATGCCCGACGCCTGCATCTCCTCACCCGGGTGCGCCACCTTCATCGCCTCGGCCATCGACGCGTACGCGGGGCTCGTCATATCCGCCCGGAAGGCCTGGCCCTGGCCGATCTGCTCGACCGCCACCCGCGCGCCCCACGGCGTGTGCGCCTCCAGGTGCGCGGCCAGCAGCTTGTGCGCCTCCGCCGCGTCCTGGCCCGGCGGCACCCGCAGGCTGATCAGCGCCCGCGCGGACGCCTGTACCGACGGCGTCGCGCCGACCACGGGCGGGCAGTCGATGCCCAGCACGGTCACGGCGGGCCGGGCCCAGATCCGGTCGGCGACCGTGCCCTCGCCGATCAGACCCACCCCGTCGAGCACCTTGGCGTCCCTGCGGAAGTCCTCCTCCGGGTAGGCGAGCCCGTCCCACGTCGCGTCCGCCGCGAGCCCGTCCACGGTCGTGGAGCCGTCCTCGTCCCGCAGCGAGTCGAGCACCCGGATGAGTGCGGCCAGCGCGTCCGGGGCCGCGCCGCCGAACTGCCCGGAGTGCAGATTGCCCCCGAGAGTGTCGATCTGCACGCGCAACAGCGTCATGCCCCGCAGGCTCGCCGTGACCGTGGGCAGACCGACACGGAAGTTGCCCGTGTCGCCGATGACGACGGCGTCCGCGGCCAGCAACTCCGGGTGTGCCTCGGCGTACTGCTCCAGACCGCCTGTGCCTTGCTCCTCCGAGCCTTCCACGATGACCTTGACGCTCACCGGCACGCCGCCGTTCGCCTTGAGGGCGCGCAGCGCGAGCAGGTGCATGATGAAGCCGCCCTTGCAGTCCGCGGCCCCCCGCCCGTACCAGCGGCCGTCCCGTTCCGTCAGCTCGAACGGCGGCGAGATCCACGCCGCCTCGTCCAGTGGCGGCTGCACGTCGTAGTGCGCGTACAGGAGCACGGTCGGGGCTCCGGCCGGGCCGGGCAGGAAGCCGTAGACGGACTGGGTGCCGTCGGGGGTGTCGAGGACGGCCACGTCCGTGAAGCCCTCCGCGGTCAGGGCCCCCGCCACCCATGCGGCCGCAGCCTCGCACTCGCTCTTCGGGAACTGCGCCGGGTCCGCGACCGACTGGAACGCCACCAGTTCCGCGAGCTCCGCCTTGGCGCGGGGAAGCAGCGACGCGACGGTTTCTGCGATCGGTACGGCGGTCATGGGCACGCTCCTCGAGGGCACGACGTTGTGCGATGTGTGTACGGCGAATGTGTGGTCGATCCTCCCACAAGGGGTGGGAGGCGACCGCGCCGTAGGATGCCGTCGAGAGCTTGGGCCACAGGTCGGATCGGGAGCAGAAGTACATCGTGAGCAGCGAGAACGATGCCACCGGAGCAGAGGCGGCAAATGAGCTTGGCGACCCCGTGTGGGACGTCGTCGTGGTCGGCGGAGGGCCCGCGGGGGCGTCGGCGGCCTACGCGGCGGCGGTGACCGGCCGCAGGGTGCTTCTGCTGGAGAAGGCCGAACTGCCCCGCTACAAGACCTGCGGCGGGGGGATCATCGGACCGTCCCGTGACAGCCTGCCGCCCGGCTTCGAACTGCCGCTGCGTGACCGGGTGCACGCGGTGACCTTCTCGCTCAACGGCAGGCTGGCCCGCACCCGCCGCTCCAAGCGGATGCTCTTCGGCCTCATCAACCGCCCTGAGTTCGACGCCGGTCTGGTCGAGCAGGCGCAGAAGGCCGGAGCGGTGCTGCGCACCGGCGCGACGGTGTCCCGCGTCGAACAGCACGGACCCGCCGTGCCGGACCGGCGCACGGTCGCCGTGGTGCTGTCGGACGGGGAGACGGTCCTGGCGCGCGCGGTCGTCGGCGCCGACGGCAGTGCCGGCCGGATAGGCGCACACGTCGGTGTGAAGCTCGACCAGGTCGATCTCGGGCTCGAGGCGGAGATCCCGGTCCCGGTGACGGTCGCGGAGGACTGGGAGGGGCGGGTCCTCATCGACTGGGGTCCGATGCCCGGCAGTTACGGCTGGGTGTTCCCCAAGGGCCGGACGCTGACGGTCGGTGTGGTCTCGGCGCGCGGCGAAGGGGCTGCCACCAAGCGGTATCTGGAGGACTTCATCGCCCGGCTGGGGCTTGCCGGCTTCGAGCCCGCCATCTCCTCCGGTCACCTGACCCGCTGCCGCAGCGACGACTCGCCGCTCTCCCGCGGCCGGGTCCTGGTCTGCGGCGACGCGGCCGGGCTGCTCGAGCCGTGGACCAGGGAAGGCATCTCGTTCGCGCTGCGCTCCGGACGGCTCGCGGGGGAGTGGGCCGTACGGATCGCCGAGGCCCACGACGCCGTCGACGCGCGCAGGCAGGCGCTGAACTACGCGTTCGCCGTCAAGTCCGGGCTCGGGGTCGAGATGGCGGTCGGGCGGCGGATGCTCACCGTCTTCGAACGGCGGCCGGGACTGCTGCACGCGGTCCTGACCGGGTTCCGGCCCGCATGGAAGGCGTTCGCGGACATCACCCGTGGCTCGACGACGCTGGCCGGCCTGGTGCGCACGCACCCGCTGGCGCGGCGTGCGCTGGACGTCCTGGACAAGCGGGCGGCGTCACAGCCCACGCCGTGAACCCTCCCGGCCGGGCCGAGGTCCGCCGCGGCCGCCTGCGGCGTGCGGTTCTGCCCCAGGCGCGGCGGGCCGGTCGCGGCGGGCGTGCCCTGCCCCGGCTCACGGACACCGAGCGGTCCGCGGCTGCGCGTGGCCGGCAGTCCGGCCCGCCGGTGCGGCGCCGGCTGTCGCACGGCCCGGCATCCGGCACGGCCGGGCGCACACCCCGGTCGCGGCACGCCTTGGTCGCAGCACGCGGCCCCGGCCAGGCCCGGTGCACCGTCGGGCCCCGGCGCACTTCCGGTCCGGGCCGCCCGTCTTGGTGCGCCTACCGGTGCCGCCGACGCAGGCGTTCGCACGGGCGCTACCCCGTGACGGTGATCCGGAAGACGGGGTGCCGGTGGGCCGCCGCGAGCAGCTCCTCGTCCGTGGACCGGGCGTCGACCTCGCCGAAGAAGCGGCCGACCTCCCACCCCCAGCGCTCGAGGTAGGTGCGCAGCAGGTCCGGCTTCTGGTCGTCGGGGAGCTCCACGGCCGTGAACTGCTGCGTTCTGCGGCCGACCTTGAGCTGCCCGCCACCGGCGGCGCGGAGGTTGCGTACCCACTGGGAGTGGCCACGGGCGGAGATCAGGTACGGGCCCCCGTCGTAGGGAAGCGGGTTGACGGGGATGGCGCGCCACTCCCCGCTGGTCCGGCCGCGGACGGAGAGCTCCGCCGTGCCCATGAGGCTGATGCCCCGGCGGGCGAGCCAGCCGACGGCGTTGTTCAGGATCGTGTCGAACCGGTTGGGCTTGATGTAGTGCGCCTGCGGCATGGCGTTCTCCCTGTGCTGGACCGGTTCGTCCGGTGACTTGATCCCTGACCGGTGCTTCATTTCGAGAGCACCGCTCTCGCTTGAGATCAGTGTGCACGCTTCGTGGCAGCAAAGCAAGAGCACTGCTCTCGTTGTTGGCTACTGCTCTGGAACCTGACAGAGTGTTCCACCATGAGCACCATCCGAGGGGCCAGGGAACGGGCCCGCACCGAGATCACCGCCGCCATCAAGGACGAGGCCCGCGCGCAACTCGCCGCAGAAGGCGCGGCCAAGCTCTCCCTCCGCGCCGTCGCCCGCGAACTCGGCATGGCCTCCTCCGCCCTCTACCGCTACTTCCCGAGTCGCGACGACCTGCTCACCGCCCTGATCGTCGACGCCTACGACTCCGCGGGCGCCGCCGCGGAGTCCGCCCTCGCCGCGGCCCCGCCCTCGGCCGGCCACCGCGCCCGCTGGACCGCGGCCTGTTCCGCCGTACGCGCCTGGGCCCTCGACCACCCGCACGAGTACGCCCTCGTCTACGGCTCACCCGTCCCCGGTTACAGCGCACCCGAGGACACCATCGCCGCGGCCTCCCGCGTCCCCCTCGCGCTCGTCTCCGTCGTCCGCGACGCCCACCGCACGGACGGTCTCGCGCTGCCGCCGCTGTCCGCCGGGCTGCGCGCGGAGGCGGAGCGCATGGCCGCGGACATCGCCCCCGACCTGCCGCCGGCCGTCGTCGCCGCGATGGTCGCCGCATGGTCGCACGTCTTCGGGACGATCTCCTTCGAGCTCTTCGGCCACTTCAACAACGTGGTCGCCGACCGGAAGGCCTTCTTCGAGCACACCGTCAGCCGGATCGCCCACGAGGTGGGACTGCGGGCTGAGTCCGCCGGCACGCCGCGGGGCAGCAGCCCCGGATCCTGACGCGGTACCCGCCCGTGCGGGGCGTCGGCGCCGGATCAGGGTCCGCGCCGGTGCGCCCCGGGACCGGTGCCGGACCGATATGCGCGTGGACGCCGGGTTCCGCGCCGGTGGGCCTTGGAACCCGTGCCGGACCGGCTCCGCGCCCCCGGGGGCCTCGGGACCGGTGCCGGACCAGGATCCGCGCGCCCGTGGACCGGGACACGTGCACAGGCACCCCGGGATCCCGGCGCCCGCCGCGCCGTCCCGCGATCCAGCCCGCGGCGCGGTCCGCACCCGCCCCGCGATCCGGCACCCGCCGCGCGTTCCGGCCCGCCGTGCCGTCCCGCGCCCGCCCCGCGATCCAGCGCGCCGCGCGATCCGGCCGGCCATCGAGCCGGTGCCCGCCACGATCCAGCATGCCGTGCCGTCCCGCGCCCGCCGCGCGATCCGGCCCGCCGCGCCCAGTGCCCCGACTACGCACCGACTACGCACCGAGGCCGGTCTCTTGGAGGCCGTCGGCCACGCGGCGGCGTACTCCCCCGGGAGTACGCGTGACCGCCACGCCCGGCTGACGCCCGTGGGGACCGCGCCGGTCTAGCGTGGCCGTATGGAACAGCAGCACACCGGAAACCACGGAGGTCCGCCCTGGTCACGCGGTGGGCCGCCGTGGTCCCGGGGTGGTCCGCCCTGGAGGCGGGCCTTCGAGGACCGGCACGACAGCGCACGCGTCCCGTGGCTGTCGACCCTCGCGCTCGCCGTCTTCGTCATGGTCGGCACGGGCTTCGCCGCCGAGGGACAGCAGGACACCCGCGAGCCGCTCGACGTGTTCGCGCGGGTCCTCCTCCTCGCCGGACCGGCGCTGCTTCTGCTGCGGAAGCGGTATCCCGTCGTCACCGTCTTCGGCGTCTGCGCCGTCGCGTTCGTGTACTTCGCCGCCGGCTATCCGTACGGGCCGGTCTTCCTCACCATCGCCGTCGCCTGCTTCGCCGCGATCGTCGCGGGGCACCGGCGCGCCGCCTGGTGGGCCATCGGCCTGCTCTGGGCCGGGCACCTGCTGATCGCGCACTGGCTGTACCGGTACCTGCCCCCGGGCGGTGACGACGCCGCACCCTGGGGCCAGGAGGTGTTCATCACCGCCTGGGTGATCGCGATCGTCGCCGCGTCCGAGCTGGTGCGGGTGCGGCGCGAGGTCTGGGCACGGGAACGTGCCGAGCGCGCCGCCGCGGAACGACGCCGGGCGGACGAGGAACGGCTGCGCATCGCCCGCGAACTCCACGACGTCCTCGCGCACTCGATCTCCGTCATCAACGTTCAGGCGGGGGTCGGCCTCGCGCTGCTCGACTCCGACCCGGAGCAGGCCCGCAGCGCCCTGACCACCATCAAGGCGGCGAGCAAGGAGGCCCTGGGCGAAGTACGCCAGGTCCTCGACACGCTCCGAACCCCCGGCGACGCGCCCCGCGCCCCCGCCCCGGGCCTCGACCGTCTGCCGGAACTGGTCGAACAGGCCGCCGGCGCCGGCCTCACCGTCGACGTCGAGCGGGTCGGGGAACCGGCGGCGCTCGCGCCCGGCACCGACCTGGCGGCCTTCCGCATCGTCCAGGAGGCCCTGACCAACGTCGTGCGGCACTCGGGCTCACGTACCGCCCGCGTGCGGATCACGTACTCGCCCGGCAGGCTCGCCCTCCAGGTCGACGACGAGGGGCCCGCGACCGGGTCCGACGCCGACGCCGGCGGCAGCGGCAACGGTCTGATCGGTATGCGGGAGCGGGCCGGCGCGCTCGGTGGCACCATCAAGGCGGGTCCCCGGCCGGACGGCGGTTTCCGGGTCCTCGCCGACCTTCCCGCGCAGGCCAAGGAGTCGCCGTGATCCGTGTCGTGCTCGCCGACGATCAGATGCTGGTCAGGGCCGGTTTCCGGGCGCTGCTGGACGCCCAGACCGACATCGAGGTCGTGGGCGAGGCGTCCGACGGCGAGGAAGCGGTGCGCCTGGTGGGCGAACTGCGCCCGGACGTAGTGCTGATGGACATCAGGATGCCGCTCATGGACGGCCTGGCCGCCACCCGCCGGATCACGGGCGACGAGCGCCTGGCGGACGTGAAGGTGGTCATGCTCACCACTTTCGAGCTCGACGAGTACGTCTTCGAGGCCATCCGCTCGGGCGCCTCCGGCTTCCTGGTGAAGGACACCGAACCGGAGGAACTGCTCCGCGCGGTAAGGGCGGTGGTGGAAGGGGACGCGCTGCTGTCGCCCGGCGTGACACGCCGTCTGATCGCCGAGTTCGCCGCCCGCTCCAAGGGCCCCGCCGAGGCCCAGGGACTCGGCGAACTCACGGAACGCGAACGGGAGGTCATGGCCCTGGTCGGCATCGGCCTGTCCAACGAGGAGATCGCCCGTCGCCTGGTCGTCAGCCCGCTCACCGCCAAGACGCACGTCAGCCGCACCATGGTGAAGCTCGGTGCCCGCGACCGGGCCCAACTCGTCGTCCTCGCCTACGAATCGGGCTTGGTGCGGCCCGGCTGGCTCGGCTGAGACACGGCCCGCCGCGGGTCTCCGCGAATGCCGCCCGGGAGGGGCGCGCCAGCACCGCGACCTCTGGGCGTACATCGGACACCTCGGTGTCGACAGCCGGGACGCCGTGAGTTCGGGACCGGACATGGCCGCGCCGGAGGAGGGGCCTCTCCGGTCACGCCGTAGTGGCGTTCTCCGGAACGGTGACCCGCCGGCGGGCGCGACGGCGATACGGACGGATCCGTATCCGCGCGCGCCGCCCCCCGTCCTGAGCTGGGGATTCGCACTGGACGGCAGGAGCCGTACGGGCGTACCGTCCGCAGGCGGCCGCCCGTGTGTGCGTCCGCTCGCGTCCACGCGAGGGGCCTCTGGGGAGGGGTTCCGGTCCATTCGCTTTCTGGGGGGCTGCTCCGCCATGCTGCTGTGTTCCAACTGCCGTAGACAGACGGCGACGACCGAGGACGGTCGCTGTGCCGACTGCCTGTTCACCAAGGCGGCCGCGGGAACGGCGGCAGTCGCCTCGTCCTTGACGCCTACGCCGGTGCCGGCCGCCGCGCTTCCGCGCTCGCCGCTCGGGCTGGGGCGGGCAGTGATGGTCCTGCTGGGTCTCGCGGCGCTCACCGACATCGCGTCGATCGGTGCCCTCCTCAATATGCGCGCGCTGTTCGCGGACACCGAGTTCAAGCCGTTCGCCACGTACACGGTGGAGGAGGGCGAACAAGCGGACCAGCTCATGTACTACACCACCTCTTTCCAGATGATGGCCTTCCTCGCCACCGCGGTGGTCTTCATCATCTGGTTCCACCGCGTCACGAAGAACGCGGCCCTCCTGGCGCCCGATGTGCTCACGCGCGGCACGGGCTGGGCGATCGGCGCATGGTTCATTCCGATCGCCAACCTGTGGATCCCCCGAAGCATCGCCGCGCAGGTCTGGACGGCGAGCCGTTCCCGGCCGCACGCAGGCGACGAGCACCAGCCTCGTACCCCGGTGAACCTGTGGTGGGCCGCCTACGTCGGGGCCTGGCTCGCCATGAAGGTGGCCGAACGCCGATACGTGGCGGCAGAGGCGCCGGTGGACATCGTGTCCGCCACCGAACTGCTCGTCGCCGCCGAGGCCTTGGACATCATCGCCGCCGCGCTCGCGATCCGGTTCGTCCACAGGCTCACGGCCATGCAATGCGCCGCCGCGGCATCCCGGCCGAACGCACCCCTCGCCCCGGCCACCGTTCCTGACCAGGAGCGCCGGGGCGGCAGCCATCGCTGACCGCGACCGCCTAGGAGTGAGCGCCGGGACTACGACCAGGTGATGCCCGACTGCTCCCGCCACAGGCGCGCCAGCCCGGCGTCACCGGTGACGGACACGGCGTCGAGGGGAAGCCGGTTCCACAGCGTCAGATAGAGGCGCTCCGCGGTGCCGCTGACCTCGCAGTCGGCGGGGCCTTCCTCCGTGTGTCCGGTACGCGGCGGCTCCGGGGACAGCCGTACGGTCCACACGTCGCCCGTGTCCGTGGTCCTGACGCGCAGCACCTTGGGCGTCTCGGTGCGCACCCGGCTCTTGCCCCGGGCGTGGAACGCCGACAGCAGTTCGTCGATGCCGTCCACGGCGAAGTCGGGCGCGACATCACCCAGGTCGCCGCCGGCCGCGGACCGGGCGTCCGCACGATGGACGGCCGTCTCATGGGCCTGCCGCCGTGCCCAGAAGTGGAGCGGCGACGGCGCGGGCAGGAACGACCAGCAGTCCACGTCCGGCGCGGCCTCGCTGAGTGCGCCCACCAGCAGCCCGTGCCCCTCGCGGAACCATTCGAGCAGCTCGTCGCCGTCAAGATCCGGTTCACCGGCGCCCGGGCGGTACTCGGTGCAGCCCTCCGCGACGAAGACCGTTGCCCAGCGGTGCACCATCCCCGTGTGCCGCAGCAGGTGGCGAACCTGCCACGCCGGGCAGGTGGGCACCGCGGCGTCCGGACCCGCCTCCTCGGCGGCGAGGGCCATCAACTGGCCCTCCTGGACGAGCGACTTGATCAGGGCAGAGGTCTCCATGACGCCGATTGTGCCAGCGGACCGCCCTGCTCTCGAGGGGGCGCCGTCAGACAGCGCGCGGGCGGATCGCGCCCGTTGCGCTCCTGAGCAGCCGGGTGAAGGGGCCGAGGGCGGTCCGTCGTGCGTGCATGGCTTCTCCCGTGTGATCGTGTTTCCATGCTGCGACGGCCGGACCGGGCAGCCTGAGCAGCGCTACTCGACCGCCTTGTGAACGGCGGCGCCACGAGCGCCGTACGCGATCGCCGCGGCGCAGGCAGCGAGCACGGCCACCGTCGTCAGCGCCACGGGCAGCGAGAACCAGTCGGCGAGGAAGCCGATCGCGGGCGGGCCGAGCAGCATGCCGCCGTATCCGAGGGTCGACGCGGCGGCGACACCGCCGGAACCCGCGAGCTCGCCGGCCCGTCCGACGGCCACGGGGAAGATGTTCGCCAGGCCCAGCCCCGCGACGGCGAAACCGGCCAGGGCCACCCACACCGAGTTCCCGAGGGCGCCGATCAGCATGCCGGCGGCGGCGGTCGCCCCGCCGAGGACGAGCGTGCGGGTCTGGCCGAACCGTTCGAGCATCGCCGTGCCGCTCAGCCGCCCGACGGTCATGGTCAGCGCGAACAGGGAGTAGCCCGCGGCGGCGAGACCCGGGCGGGCGTTCAGGTCCTGCTCGAGGTGCAGCGCGCTCCAGTCGGCCATCGCACCCTCTCCGTACGCGGTGCACAGCGCGATCACGCCGAAGAGCACCACGAGCCGGCGGGTGCGGCCCTCGAGGCGGCGCGGTGCGGGGGACGCTGTCGGCGTCCTGGCCGTGGGCGCGGGGTGGCGGAGCAGTACGGGCCCGGCAACGGCGGTGACCAGGAGCCCGATGCCGGTGAGGGCGAGCAGGTGGGTGGTGGGGGACAGGCCCCCCGCGACGAGGCCGCCGAGGCCCGCGCCGAGCATGCCGCCGAGGCTGAACGCCGCGTGGAAGCCGGGCATGACGGGCCGTCGCATCGTCCTGACGAGGTCGACGGCGGCGCTGTTCATGGCGACGTTGATTCCGCCGTATGCGGCGCCGAAGACGAGGAGTACCAGGCCGAGCGCCGGTGCGGAGTGCGTGAGCGGCGGCAGTGCCATGCTCAAGGACAGCAGCACGGCACTGGTGACGGTGACGGAGTGGCTGCCGAAGCGGCGGCAGAGCCGGCCGGTGAGGGTCATCGTGACGACGGCGCCGGCCGAGACCCCGAGGAGGGCGAGACCGAGGTCGCTCGCGGACGAGCCGGTCTGCTGCTTGATCGCCGGGATGCGGACGACCCAGCCGGCGAAGAGGAAGCCGTCGAGTGCGAAGAAGACGGTGAGGGCGACGCGGAGGTGGGACAGGGAGACGGGGGCGGGGTCTCCGCCGGGTCCGCCCGGTACGACTGTCCGGAGTTTGTTTAGTAGCGGCACAAAGTGAGGATAGGGGGTACGGCCGGTTCCTTTCAAGGCGGCCGGATTCCCCGCACGGCAGCGCTCGCACCTCCGGGATCATGGGAGACTCGCCTCCATGAACGGCAAGGCGACGACCACCAGGACGAGACTCGAGAGGGGCCGCAGTGCACTCGGCCCCGCCCTGGAGCTGGTCCACACCGGACGTGCGCCCACGCGTGCCGTGCTCACGGCCGAGCTCGGTGTCACCCGCGCCACCGCCGGGGCCGTCGCGGCGGAACTGGAAGCCCTCGGCCTGATCCGCGTCGACTCCCGGCCCGGCGCGGCGGCCGGCTCGCAGGGCCGCCCCTCCCACCGGTTGTCCGTCAACGACACCGGCCCGGTCGTCCTCGCCGCACAGGTGCACGCCGACGGGTTCCGCGCGGCACTCGTCGGTCTCGGCGGCCGGATCGTCGCCACCGCACCCGGCTGCGTCACCGTCCAGGCCGATCCCGCCCAGGTGCTCGGCGAGGTCGTCGACGCCGGCGCCGAACTGCTGCGCCGCAGCGGCCGCCGCTGCGTCGGCGCCGGACTCGCCGTGCCGTCCGCGGTCGCGGAACCGGAGGGAACCGCACTGAACCCGCTGCACCTGGCCTGGCCGGCCGGGGCTCCCGTGCGGGAGATCTTCGCCGGGCGGGTGAGTGCGGCGGGCATCGCGGGACCCGCCTTCACCGGCAACGACGTCAACCTCGCGGCCCTAGCAGAACACCGGCACGGCGCCGGCCGGGGCGCACAGCACCTGCTGTGCGTCGCCACCGGCCACCGCGGCGTCGGCGGTGCGCTGGTGCTCGACGGACGCCTGCACAGCGGAAGTTCCGGACTGGCGCTCGAGGTCGGGCACCTCACGGTGAACCCGGAGGGCCGCCCCTGCCACTGCGGCAGCCGGGGCTGCCTCGACGTCGAGACGGACCCGCTCGCCTTCCTCACCGCGGCGGGCCGCAACCCCGGCCCTGAGGTGTCCCTGCTGCAACGGGCCAGGGATCTGCTCCGCGAGGAGTACGGCGACCCGTCCGTGCGCGCCGCGGCGGAGGAGCTCATCGACCGGCTGGGGCTGGGGCTGGCCGGCCTCGTCAACATCCTCAACCCGGACCGCATCATCCTGGGCGGTCTGCACCGGGAACTGCTGGACGCCGACCCCGACCGGCTGCGGGCCGTGGTCGCCGACCGCAGCCTGTGGGGCAGAAGCGGCGGCGTCCCCATCCTGGCCTGCACCCTCGACCACAACAGCCTCGTCGGCGCGGCGGAACTCGCCTGGCAGCCGGTCCTCGACGACCCGTTGGGCGCGCTCGCCTGACGGCACGGTCCGACGACGCCCGCCGGTTCTGTCCGACACGCGCACCTCCGCCGGTCCGGCCCGGTGCTCCGTTCCGGCCGCGCCGCCCGGTCCCATCGCCCGAACTCGTCGCCAGGCCGCGTTCCGGCCTCGTCACCGGGCCGCGTCGCCCGGCCGGCGGACGCCGCTCCGCGGCCCCGGTACGCCAGGAGCACCGGGCAGCCGCGGGCGCGGGCCACTCGTCCGGAGGCACGCGGGCCGGTTCGCCGGCGGTTTCGGGTAGGCCACGACATGTGAGCTACGACCCCGCCCGTCCGCACCGTCTGCTGCGTCTGTGGCGCAAGCTGGCCGAGTCGCCTCTCGGGGTCGGCTGGAGCCGTGGCCGCCGACTCGAACTGATGCACCGTGCCATGGGCTTCGCCGCACTCGGCTTCCTGACGCTCGTGCCGCTGCTCATCGTCGTCGCGGCCACCGACCCGGCGAGCGGCCAGGGCTTCGCCCGGTGGATGAGCCAGGCGCTGGGGCTGGCGGAGTCCTCGCAGGACGAGGTGGAGCGGCTGTTCGGTCTGCCGCGCCAGGCGCTGCAGCGGACCACCGCCTTCGGTCTCGCCGCGCTCGCCGTCTTCGGGCTCACGTTCGGCTCCGCGGTGCAGACCACGTACGAGAAGGTCTGGGACCTGCCCGCCGCCCGCTGGCACACGATGTGGCGGCATGTCGTGTGGCTTGGGATGCTGATCGTCTACCTGATGATCTTCGTGAGCACGCCGCTGCCGGGGGAGTCGCTGCTCTCGGCGGCCATCGGGGCGATCGGGGACCTGGCGGGCACGGTGCTGTTCTTCTGGGCGTCCCAGCGGGTGCTGCTCTGCGGGCGGGTCCGCTGGCGGGCACTGCTGCCGGGGGCCGTCGCGACCGCCATCGCCCTGCTCGGGCTGCGGGTCTTCTCCCAGCTGGTCTTCTCGCCGCTGATCGCGTCGAACGCCGTGACCTACGGCCCGTTCGGCACGGTTCTGGTGGTCCAGTCCTGGCTCGTGGGCGTCGGAGTGGTCGTCTACGGCGGCGCGATCGCGGGGCGCGTCGGCCATGAGATGTGGGCGAGGTGGCATCTGGCGCGGAAGGGCGGGGGCCCGCCGGGCCGGCAGGGCCCGCCGCATCGGTGATCACCAGTGCCGGCCGCGCGGCAGCGCCGCGCGCTGCGGCTGCGAGAGGTGCAGCACCTGGTAGCGATCGCCGTCGGCCCCGGGCCGGTCGTCGGCCCAGAGCGTGACGTGGAGGAGCTCCCACTGGCGCGGGTCGACGGCGAGCGCGGCGCAGACGACCCCGTCCAGCGCGGCGAGCCGCTCCGTCTCCCGTACGGCCTCGTCCACCGGCGCGGCGGGCGCGGCGCCCGGTGTCAGTGCGAGGCGCCGCCGGACGGCGGTGCGCGGGCGGCGTCCCGCGGCGGGACCCTCGTGGTAGGCGAGTCCGGTGAAGTGCCGCACCTCGGGCCGCCCGAAATCGTCGACGATGCCCTGGAAGCCGGGGCCCCACAGGAAGCGGTTCATCCCCTCCGGCGCCGCCCAGAGGTACACCGGCGCGTACTGGTTCACCGGCGAGTCCGCTCCGCGTTGCCGCACCAGGTAGGCCTTGAGCCCGAGGCCGGGGAAGTCGTCGAGCAGATGCCCTCGTGTCGCGACCCGCTCGCGGATGATCCCCATGTCGTAATCGGCGGGAAGTGTGATCTCGTACTGCATCACCTGCATGCCGCACTCACCTCCTGTCCGCGGCGGAGGGCTTCAGCAGGGCGAGCAGTCCCCTCACTCCGGCGTCGAAGGCGGCAGGAGAGCCGGAGGCGCGGGCCAGTACATAGCCGCCCTGCACGGTGGCGACGATCGTCGCGGCGATGTCGGCCGGGACGAGTGCCGAGCTCAGCTCGCCACGTTCCCGGCCCTCCTCGACGATCGACGCCAGCCGCCCGCGCAGCCAGTCGATCGTCTCGTCGACCGGTGCCCGCAGCCGGTCGTCCGCGATGACGTCCGGGTCCATGGTCAGCCGGCCGACGGGACACCCGCGCAGCACGTCCCGCTCGCGCAGCAGGTAGCCGGCGAGGCGCTCGTACGCGGTGCCCGGTCCGTCGAGCGAGGCCGCGGCTGCCGCCCGCAGCTCGTGGGCCGTGCGCCGGACGGCCGCCAGCGCGAGGTCCGGCTTGCCCGCGAAGTGGTGGTACATGCTGCCCTGGCCGGCACCCGCGAGCTGCTGGATCGCCTTGGGGCTGGTGCCCACGTAACCGCGTTCCCACAGCAGTTCGCGAGTGGCCTCGATCAGCCGCTCGGAAGTGCTCATGAGACCACTGTACATACCAGTAGGTACAGAAGTCGCGCGCAGAGGGGAAGCAGCCGCGCGCGGCCCGCGTACTCCACGGGTGGTACGCACACTGCCGCTGGCCGTACGACGACCCGCACCCCTGCCGGCGGGAGCCTCGAAGCGAACAAGGAAACGCACCCCATCGCCACCGAGGAGCTGATCGAGATGAACGCGCTCGCCTACGACGGGCCCGGCCCGTGGATCCTGTTCGTCCCGCTGATCTGGGCTGCCGTCGTCGTCGGAGCCGTCACCGTCCTGCGCCGCACGGGCATCTGGCGCGGCCGTCCCGCGCGGTGGCAGGGCACGCGCCCGCCCGTCGCCGAGAGTTCGCCCATCACCGTCCTCGGCCGCCGCTTCGCCGCGGGCGAGATCGACGAGGAGGAGTACTGGCTGCGCCTGTCGGTCCTGGAGGAGCAGTTCGGCCGCGTCTCCAAGGACGGTGCGGCATGACCGGTACCGTCACCACCGGGACGGACACCCGGACCGCCGCCCGGGTCGTCGACGCCGTGAAGGTCTACGGCAGCGGCGACACCGAGGTGAGGGCCCTGGACGGGGTGAGCGTCGCCTTCACGGCCGGCCGCTTCACCGCGATCATGGGGCCCTCGGGCTCGGGCAAGTCCACGCTCATGCACTGCGCCGCCGGGCTCGACACCCTCACGTCGGGCTCGGCGTTCATCGGCGGCACCGACCTCAGTGGCCTCGACGACCACCGGCTCACCCTGCTGCGCCGCAGGCACGTCGGCTTCGTCTTCCAGGCCTTCAACCTCCTGCCCACGCTCACCGTGGCGGAGAACATCACCCTGCCCATGGACCTCGCCGGGGAGCGGCCCGACAGCCGGTGGCTGGACGCGCTCATCGACACCGTCGGACTGCGCGACCGGCTGCACCACCGGCCGAGCGAGCTTTCCGGAGGCCAGCAGCAGCGCGTGGCCGTGGCCCGCGCCTTCGCGGGCCGGCCCCAGGTGGTCTTCGCCGACGAGCCGACCGGAAACCTCGACTCCCGCTCCGGCGAGGAAGTGCTCCGGCTCCTCGCCGGCACGGTCCGCCGCACCGACCGCACGGTGGTCATGGTCACCCACGACCCCGTCGCCGCGGCCCACGCCGACGAGGTCGTCTTCCTCGCGGACGGACGTCTCGTCGACCGCATGGAGGCTCCCACGGCAGAACGGGTCATCGACCGCCTCAAGGCCTTCGACGGCACTCGGCACGGAGACCCGGAGGTGTCGCCATGACCGCCGGCGGCGCCTCCCTGCGCCTCAGCCGGACGTCCCTGCGGGCCCACAAGCGCCGCTTCGCGGGCACCTTCACCGCTGTGCTGCTCGGGGTGGCCTTCCTGACCGGCACGCTCGTCATGGGCGACACGCTGCGGTCGAGTTTCGACAGCCTTTTCGCCGGAGCCACCGGCGGCACGGACGCCGTCGTACGCAGCTCCGCTGTCGTCACCGTCTCCGGCGACGCCCAGGGCACCCGGCAGCCGTTGAAGACCGACCTCGTCGCCCGGATAGAGGGGATCCCCGGCGTCGCCGCGGCGGAACCCGACATCCGGGGCGCCGGCCAGCTCATCGGATCCGACGGTGAACCGGTCGGCGGGCAGGGTCCGCCCACCGTCGCCGGCAACTGGATCCCCGACCCGGAACTCAACCCGTACCGGCTCGCGGAAGGACGCCCACCGGCCGCGAGCGGCGAAGTGGTGATCAACCGCGGCGCCGCCGAAGCCGGCGGGCTGAGGATCGGTGACACCACCGTGCTGCGCACCCCCGACCCGCTGCCGGTCACCATCGTGGGCCTCGCCGCCTTCGGCGGCGAGGACGGCATGGGCCGGACCACGTTCACCGCGATGACCCGGGCCGACGCCGAGAAGTACCTCACCCCGAGGCCCGGCGAGGCGGCGTCCATCCAGGTGCGGGCCGGCCCCGGAACCAGCCGGCAGGAGCTCGTCGACGCGCTCGGAGCCGTACTGCCCGACGACGTCGAGGCGATCACCGGGGAGCAGTCCGCGCGGGAGAACCAGGAGATGATCTCCGGTCAGTTCCTGAGCCTGTTCACCACCTTGCTGCTGGTCTTCTCCGGCATCGTCCTGTTCGTCGCCACCTTCTCGATCTACAACACCTTCGCCATCGTCATCGCCCAGCGCACCCGCGAGAACGCGCTGCTGCGGGCGCTCGGCGCGTCCCGCCGGCAGATCGTCGGCGCCACCCTCGTCGAAGCCGCCGTCGTGGCCGTCGCGGCCTCCGCCGCGGGCCTGCTCGCCGGCATCGGAATCGCCGCCGGACTCCAGGCGCTGTTCCCGGCCATCGGATTCCCCTTCCCCGACGGTGCCTTGAAGGTCAGCGGCGTCTCGATGCTGCTGCCGCTCGCCGTCGGCCTGCTGGTCTGTCTCGGCTCCGCCCTGATGCCCGCGGTCCGCGCCGGACGCACGGCGCCGCTGGCCGCGTTGCGCGAGAGCACCGTGGAGGACTCGGCGGCCTCACGGAAGCGGGCGTTCGCGGGCGGCGCCCTGGCGCTCACCGGGATCGCCGCCATCCTCACCGGCGTGCTCGCCGTCCCGTCGGTGACGCTCGCCGCGACCGGTGCGGCGTTCGCCATCGCCGCGTTCGTGACGCTCGGTCCCGTCGCGGCCGGCCGTGCGGTACGCGTCATGGGCCGTCCGCTGGACCGGCTGCCGGGAGTGTCGGGCCGCTTCGCGAAGCGCAACGCCCTGCGCAGCCCCAGGCGCACCGCGGCCACCGCCGCCGCCCTCATGATCGGCGTCGCCGTCGTCTCGCTGTTCACCGTCTTCGGAGCCTCGCTCAAGGCGACCATGGACCAGACGGTCTCCCGGTCCTTCGCGGGCGATGTCGCGGTGAGCGCACCGGCGTTCGGTGCCGGCGGGAGCGGCCTGAGCCCGAAGCTGGCCCCCGCGATCGAGGCGCAGCGCGAGGTGCGCACCGCGGTCGGACTCGGTCAGGGTGTCGCGGAGGTGGACGGCGTGGGACGCCGGCTGACCGTCACCGACCCCGCCGCGCTCGCGGAGGCGTTCGAACTCGGCGAGGTGCGGGGCTCGCTCTCCGCGCTCGGAAAGACCGGTCTCGCAGTGGCGGACACCGAGGCCGACGAGCACGCTGGCGGCCCGGCTCCACCGCCGAGCTGACGTTCACCGACGGCACCCGGCAGACCTTCACCGTCCGGGCCGTCTACGAGGAGTCGGAGCTCACCGGCGACTACGTCATCACTCGAGCGGCGTGGGCGCCGCACCGCGGCCAGGACTCCGACACGCTGGTCTCCGTCACCTTCGCGGACGGCGTGAGCACCGCGGACGGCACGGCAGCGGTCGAGAGGACCGCGGCGGACTTCGGCAATCCGGAGGTGCAGACCCGTGACGAGTACGCGCAGAGCGCTGCCGGGGGCATCGACATGATGCTCACCCTCGTCTACGCGCTGCTCGCCCTCGCCGTCGTGATCGCGCTGCTCGGCATCGCCAACGCCCTCACGCTCGCCGTGCACGAACGCACCCGGGAACTGGGGCTGTTGCGTGCGGTCGGGCAGACCAGGTCACAGCTCCGGTCGATGGTGCGCTGGGAGTCGGTGCTGGTCGCGGCGTTCGGTACGGCCGGCGGTCTGGCACTCGGCGCGCTGCTGGGCCGGGTGCTCGTCGAGGCGTCGGAGGGGTCGGGCGGGACGCCGTTCGCCTTCGCGGTCCCGCCGCTGCAGCTCGCCGCCGTGGCGGCGGTCGGCCTGGTGGCGGGGGCGCTCGCGGGACGGCGGCCCGCACGCCGCGCCGCACGCGTCGACGTGCTGCGCGCCATCGCCGCCGAATGAGACGCGGCCCCTTGCCCGCCCGGTCAGCCGGCAACGGCCGACCGGGCGGCAGCCGTCTCCGTCTCCGGAACGACCGGAAGGATCTCGGCCTCCGGTGCCCCGGTGAACGGGCCGATGGTCGTCGCCCCGTAGACCGCCGCACCGGGCGGCATGGTCACGGCGGGGGAGGAGGCCGGAAGGGTGAACCAGACGACCTTGCCGCTGTCGCCCTGCGGTCTCACGCCCCAGCTCTCGCTCATGGCGGCCACCAGAGCCAGGCCCCGTCCCGAGGTGGCGGACGTGCCGAACCTGCGCACGGTCGGCATCCGGGGATCGTGGTCGTGGACGGACACCGTGAGCCGGTCGAGCAGCAGCTCGACGTCCACGGTGCACATCTTGTCCGGCTGAGCATGCCGGTGGACATTGGTCAACAGCTCGGTGACGCCCAGCGCCGCCTGGTCGATCAGAGGATCGAGATGCCAGTAGCGCAGTTGCGCCGAGATGATTCTGCGGACCTGACCGATCCGCGACGGCAGGGCCTGGAGCTCCACCGTGCAGTGCCTGCTTGGCTGGCTGATCACGGCTGCGACTCCCCGAAATAGTCCGGAAGAAGACGAGAAAAGCGATCCAGCAGGTGGCCGACCTGCTGATCAGACCGGCGGGGCTGGATCACAGCGTAACCGCCGGTGCACCCTGAGTGATGTGGAACCAGCGTGGACCATCGCTGAGGGGCCCGCAACTCACAGGACTTCCGTGCGTCTCAGCGCTCGGAACCGCCTGCCCCCCGCACCGCTTCCAGGAAACGCCCTGCCAGGGCACGGGCCTCGGGCCGCCGGCTGCGCTGCCCCATGGTCAGGCGGTACCGCTTGCCGTTGAGCGTCGCCACCGTACTGTCGTCACTCGCGAACCACGGCCGTCCCGCGGTGACCGCACGCACGGGCGCGCTCTCGATCACCCGGCCGTAACTGGTCATCAGCGCCAGCCTGCCGTCCTTGATCAGCACCTGTCCGGCCCGGGTGAGCGAGCGTGGCCAGCGCTCGATACGCACCCCCGTGGCGCTGAATTCCGGTTCTGCCATGGCCATTGCGTCCGCCCCCTTTGCAGCGACTCTCCTGGAAGTGTGCACAACTCGCGCCGTGCACACCAGTACGCCCGGCGCAGTCACGCCACAAGCTGCGCCTATGGATACCCAAAGCGAACGTTTACGCAGGTGGCGGGCTTACTGTTGCCGGTGTGGCCGGATGACGGCACCGACGACCGCAGACGGAGGGCGACGTTATGAACAGCACCGGGCAGCAGCAGGCACCGGGCGCGCCGGCCGTGACCGTCGATGTCGACCGCAGCGATCCCCGCTACCGGGCTTGGCTCAAAGAGGCCGTACGCAAGGTCCAGGCCGACGCCAACCGGTCCGCCGACACCCACCTGCTGCGCTTCCCGCTCCCCGAGCAGTGGGGGATCGACCTCTACCTCAAGGACGAGTCGACCCACCCCACCGGCAGCCTCAAGCACCGGCTGGCCCGCTCGCTGTTCCTGTACGGGCTCTGCAACGGCTGGATCAGACCCGGCAAGCCCGTCATCGAGGCGTCCAGCGGCTCGACCGCCGTGTCGGAGGCGTACTTCGCCAAGCTGATCGGGGTGCCCTTCGTCGCCGTCATGCCGCGCACCACGAGCGCCGAGAAGATCCGCCTGATCCAGTTCCACGGCGGGCAGTGCCACTTCGTCGACGATCCGCGCAGGATGTACGAGGAGTCCGCCGCGCTCGCCGAGCGCACCGGCGGCCACTACATGGACCAGTTCACCTATGCCGAGCGGGCCACCGACTGGCGCGGCAACAACAACATCGCCGAGTCGATCTACCAGCAGCTGCGCCTGGAGCGGTACCCGGAGCCGGCCTGGATCGTCGCGACCGCCGGCACCGGGGGCACCTCGGCGACCATCGCCCGCTACGTGCACTACATGCAGCACGACACGCGTATCTGCGTCCCCGACCCGGAGAACTCCTGTTTCTTCGACGGCTGGACCCACGGCGACCCCCGGGCCAGCAGCGACTGCGGCTCGCGGATCGAAGGCATCGGCCGGCCCCGAATGGAGCCCAGCTTCGTGCCGGGAGCCATCGACCGGATGATGAAGGTGCCGGACGCGGCCAGCGTCGCCGCCGTACGGGCCCTGGAACAGGCCATCGGGCGCAAAGCGGGCGGTTCGACCGGCACCGGGCTGTGGAGCGCCTTCAAGATCGTCTCTGAGATGGTGGCCGCAGGGGAGAAGGGGAGTGTCGTCACCCTCATCTGCGATCCGGGCGACCGCTATCTCGACAAGTACTACTCGGACGGCTGGCTCGCCGAACAAGGGCTGGACATCCACCCGTACACGGTCGCCATCGAGGAGTTCCTCGCCGGCGGCGTCTGGCCCTGCTGACCGGCAGGGCTCGACGGTCAGCCGCTGGAACGGCCCAGCCGGCGGTCCAGATTGCGCACCGCGTCCTTGAAGGCGCGCCCCAGCCCGGGACGGCCCAGGCGCAGCACGATCCGCAGCGGCGCGGGGCCGTCGGCCGCGAACGTCCACTGCACTCTGGAGCCGGTCGGCGTCGGGGTGATCCGCCACTCCTCCAACAGGGCACGCAGGCCAGGGGCGTTGGTCTGGTCGACGCGGTAGGCGTAGCGGGTGTCCGGCTCCCGCGCGAGGACCGTCTCCGTGAACACCGTCCCGCCCTTGAGCCTGATCTCACGGCCCGCGCCGTCGTCCACGGGCCGGGCAGCGGTCACCGCGGTGAACCATTCGGGCCAGCCGGCGACATCGTCGGCGAGTGCCGCGTACAACGCCTGCGGCGACGCCGTGAGGTGCGCGGAGAAGACCAGGCGCAGTGGTGCGTTCTCCACGAACTCCAGGTCTATTGGACGGAGTTGACGTGCCATGGGGGTGGTCCTATCTCCAGCGGCGGACGACGGGACCGCACACCATAGCCGCAGCTCGCTCCGATGTCCGCCCTCAGCGCCCCGCCCGGCCGCCCAGGAGTGCGTCGAGCGCGCGAGCGAACATCAGTCTTCCCACTCGGACCACCAGCCGCTCCAGCAGCCGCGGCAGCAGCGCGAGGCGCAGCTCCTCCACCCACAGGACCACCGAACCCGAGTCCGTGGCATGGACCTCGATCTCGGCCCAGCCGACGACGACCCGGCCGCGCTTCTCCAGCCGGCAGCGGCCCCGCCGGCCCGCCGACGGCGGCTCCCACTCGACGATCTCCATCGGATCGTCGAAGCAGAACCGGCCCACGCCACTGCGCGCGACGACCGTGGTCCCCACGCCGGCCGGCCGGGGGCCCGACACCGTGACGGCCGTCAGCGGCACCGCGGCCCCGTGCGCCGGCCAGTCGGTGACCCTCAGCCAGCACTCGGCGGCCGGCAGAGCGGTGACCCGTCCGATACGGAAGGTGCTCACACCGCTCAACCGTCCTGCGCGTCGGCCTGTTCGCCCGCCACGACAAGCGAGGGCAGATGCTCGGCGATCTCCTCGCGGACCGCCGCGGGCAGCCCCGCGTCGGTGACGAGGCTGTCCACCTCGGCGAGCCCGGCGAACGAACTGAGGCCCACGGTCCCCCACTTGGTGTGGTCCGCGACGACCACCACCCGGCGGGCCGCCTGAACGAGGTGGCGGTTCGTCTCCGCCTCCGCGAGATTAGGCGTCGACAGACCGGCCTCCACCGAAATGCCGTGCACGCCGAGGAACAGCACATCGAAGTGCAGCGAGCGGATCGCCTGGTCGGCCACCGGCCCGACCAGCGAGTCCGACGGCGTGCGCACCCCTCCGGTGAGCACCACCGTCGCGGCGCCCGGCCGCTGGCCGCCCGCGCCCCCCGACCGCTGTGCCGTATGGAAGACGTCGGCCACCCGCACCGAGTTGGTGACGACCGTCAGGTCCGGCACGTCCAGCAGATGGTGCGCCAGCGCGTACGTCGTCGTCCCGCCGGACAGGGCGATCGCGCTGCCGGGCGCCACCAGGGCAGCCGCGGCCCGCGCGATGTCCTCCTTCGCGCTCAGCTCGAGGGCCGACTTCGCCTCGAACCCGGGCTCGTGGGTGCTCGCCTCGACCACCGGGACGGCGCCGCCGTGCACCTTCTCCACGACGCCCTGCCGCGCCAGAGCGTCCAGATCGCGCCGCACCGTCATGTCGGAGACATTGAGCTTGCGGGTCAGTTCGTTGACCCGGACCCCGCCGCGCCTGCGCACCTCGTCGAGGATCAGAGCACGCCGCTGCTCCGCGAGGAGGTTCTGGTTGTCGCTCACCGCCGGGGCCGGTCCTTCCTTGTTGCCGTACGCCGTCCACGCCCTCCCACGGGGCTGTGGCCAAGGCTTCTCATCCTCGCACGCGTATTGCCCGTCGGGCTCGGGGAGATTCCGTGAGAGCGGTGCGGCGGGCTGCCGTGATCCGCGATTCTGTCGCCATCGTTGCCGGGGGCACACCGGACCGGGCCGTGCCCGTACCGGCCCCTCGCGTTCCACCCGTTCCGTCCCGTTGTGTTCCGTTCCGGCTCGTCCCGAGATGAGGGAGTCACCGCAGTGTCCCCTGCCACCCAGGCACCGCGAAGCGGCGGTCCCGCGCTCGAGCTGCTCGTCCACGGCGTCGGCGGAGCGACCCCGCAGGACATGCTCGGCGACCCCCGTACCGTACGGATAACGGGCGACGAGAAGGCCGCCGTGTACCGCCGCACCGACGACGCGGAGGCGGAGAACAACCCCGGCGAGTACCGTGACCGGCCCATCCCCGAGGCGTACTGCTGGTCCAACCTCACGTCCGGCAACGGCGCTCGGGCACTGTGGCTGCTGCTGCTCCCGTTCATGGTCGTCAACCTCGCGCACTGGATGCGGCCCAGAGCCAAGGGGAGACGCGGCACCACCCGCCTCTACGGCGCCCTGGTCCGCCTGGTCGCCCTCAGCCTCACCGTACTGCTCACCGCGGCCGCCTGTGAGGTCGCGCTCGACCTGCTGGCCTGGCAGTGCGCCGGGTCCGACACGTGCAGCGACGACAGGTCCTGGCTCGGCTTCATGTCCGCCGCCAGGGAAGGCTGGTGGTCCCAGCCGGGGCGTCGTCTGACGCTCGCCGCGGTGGTGCCCGCCGCGCTGGTCGCGCTGCTCTGGTACCTGTCCAACCGGACCTGGAGCGCCTACGAGTCCCAGCGCCCGCCGACCGGCGCCGGAGACGCGGCCGCCGGATACGGGGACGACGAGGGCGACGAGGACGCTCCGGAGGCCGGCGGCGATCACGACGGCCGCGGTGGGGGCGGCGATCACGACGGCCGCGGTACGGGTGAGGCCGGGGGGCAGCGGAAGCCGCTGGTCCGGCCCGCGCTGGGAAGGCCCGGTTTCTGGTACGGCCGGCGGCTCGTCGCACGGCTGCGCGCCGCCCACACCGCCGCCGGATTACTCACCGTCGCCGCCGCGGTCGCCGGAGCCGCCGCCCGGCACGACCGGGGCGGCGAGGACACCCTGCTGAAGATCTGCGGCATCTTCCTGGAAGGCGCGCTCGTCGCCGGCGCGGCCGCCGTTCTGTGGGTGGTGGCCCGCCGGGGCCGCAGCGAGCGGCGCGTCGACGCGGGCATCGACCGGGCCGCCGTACGCTTCCTGCCGGGCGCCGCCCTGGGCCTGCTCGCCCTGTCGCTGCTCTACGCCTCCTGGTCACGTCCCGGATGGACGTCCGGCGGCACTCTGCCCGGTGACGTGACGTTCCGGGTGATCGTCCTCGCCCAGGGCGCCCTCGTCGTCGCCCTGGCCGTGGCCGCCCGGCGGCTGCACCGCCGCGCCCGGCACCCCCGCACCGTGCTGCACGGACTCGGCGGGCCCGCCGTCGCCATGCTGGCCTGCGCGCTCGGCGGGGTGATGACCGGCGGTGTCGCCCAGCGCGTCGCCGACTGGCTCGACGGACCCGGCACCCCCGGCATGGACGGGGAGGGCACCATCCCGGGGCCGCCGGTGCTGCTGAGCTGGCAGGCGTCCGTCATCCCCGTCCTCCTGGCGGTGCTTCTCGTACCGGCCGTGCTGCTCGTCGTACGGACATGGCTCACCGCACGCCGCCTCGTACCGCAGATCGAGGCCGAGTACTTCGACGGCGATCCCGGCGAAGGCCGCCGCGACCGTGTCCGCACCCGACGGATAGCGGGCACCCGCGCCCGCGCGGCACTCACCGACGTCGCCCCGCTGATCGTCGGCGTCGTCTCCGGCGCGACCCTGCTGCTCGGCGCCGCGGCCGTCGGCGGAGCGTGGCTCAGCGGCGAGGTGCCGGGCCACTCCTTCGGCGAAGGTCCCGCGGAGTCCGCGGCCGAGACCGCGCAGGCACTGGGGTCCTGGCTCGTCGGCTTCGGCTTCATACTGTTCGTGACCATGGGCCGCCGTGCCTACCGCGACGCCTCCGCCCGGCGCACCATCGGCATCCTGTGGGACGTGGGCACCTTCTGGCCGCGCGCCGCGCATCCCTTCGCGCCGCCGTGCTACGCCGAGCGGGCCGTCCCCGACCTGACGTGGCGCATGTGCACCTGGACCGGGCGGACCGGCGGCCGGCTGGTGATCTCGGGACACTCCCAGGGCAGCGTTCTCGCCGCGGCCGCCGTGTGGCAACTGCCCGCCGCCACCCGCAAACGGGTGGCGCTGCTGACTTACGGATCGCCGCTGGAGCGTCTGTACGGCCGCTGGTTCCCCGCCTATTTCGGGCCCAAGGCGCTGCTGGAACTGAGCAGCGAGGTCGACTGCTGGCGCAACCTGTGGCGGCGTACCGACCCGATCGGCGGGCCGATGCTGATCGCCGCGGAGACGGACGCCGCCGGTGACGGCTGCGACGATCCGGCCGATGTCGACCGACAAGCGCTCAAGGACCCGGTCGTCTACGGCCGTTCGGAACGCCATCCGCTGCCCGAGCCGATCCTCGGGCACTCCGACTACCAGGCCCACCCGGACTTCGCCACGGAGCGGGCCGCCCTGCTCGACCGGCTCACGCCGGCCGTGCCCCGGCAGTCTCAGGGCAGTTCGGGCAGATCCTCGGCGTAGAGCAGGGTGAGGTCGTCGGTGTTCGTCTCCGCGAGCTCGGCGACCCGTCCCGCGTGCCGCTCGACCATCGACTCGAACGTCTGGCGCGCGGTACGACCGTTGCCGAAGGCCGGCCCCTTGGGCAGCGCCGTGAAGTACTTCAGCAGCGCCTCCGACGTGCCCTCGGCCAGCCGGTACTCGTGTTCCTCCGCCTGCTGTTCGACGATCCGCAGCAGTTCCTCCGGGTCGTAGTCGCTGAAGGTGATGGTCCGTGAGAAGCGGGACGCCACACCCGGGTTGACGGCGAGGAAGCGCTCCATCTCCGCCGTGTAGCCGGCGACGATGACCACGACGGCGTCCCGGTGGTCCTCCATCAGCTTCACCAGGGTGTCGATGGCCTCCTTGCCGAAGTCCCGGCCGGAGTCCTCGGGAGACAGCGCGTACGCCTCGTCGATGAACAGCACACCGCCGCGCGCCCGGTCGAACGCCTCCTGGGTGCGGATCGCGGTGGAGCCGATGTGCTCGCCCACCAGGTCCACCCGGGACACCTCGACCAGATGGCCGCGCTCCAGCACCCCGAGGGAGGCGAGGATCTCGCCGTACAGCCGGGCGACGGTCGTCTTGCCTGTTCCCGGGGAGCCGGTGAAGACCAAGTGGCGTCGCACGGACGCCGCCTTGAGACCGGCCTCCTGACGGCGGCGGCCCACTTCGATCATGTTGGTGAGCGTACGGACCTCGCGCTTGACGCTGTGCAGGCCCACCAGGGCGTCCAGTTCGCCGAGCACCGCGACGGAACTGCGCACCGGCTCCTCCGGCGGGGCGGGCGCGGGGGCGGACTGCGTGCTCCGGGCGGGGACGGCGGACAGCAGACCGGGTGTCCTGGTCGCGGTCAGGGTGGCCGTGGCGGGCTCCGCGCCGGGGCGGGCGATCCCGCTCTCGTCGCTGGTGCAGTCCTCGACGACAGGGCCCGACTCCTCGCCGAACTCGTAACCGCCGCGCGCACAGCGCTCCGTGCGGCAGCGGTCCAGCGTCGTACGGCAGCCGTCCATCACATGGAAGCCGTAGCCCCCGCTGCCCGTGACCCGGCAGCCGCGGAACGTGCCGCGGCCCTCCGCGGACACATAGAAACCGGCCTCGGCCGGGGAGGTGACGGTGCAGCGCTCGATCACCGGGTCGGCGCCCTTGGTGACGATCACGCCCGTCTGGGCGGCGTCGATGGTGCAGCCGTTCAGGGTGCCGCCGCTGCCGTGGTCACGGAACCAGGCGCCCGTCGAGACCTCGCGGATGCGGCAGTCGTCGAGCTGTGCCGTCGCGCCGTCGCTCACCGAGACCGCCGTGTTGCGGACCTGCGAGAGGTCGCTGTCGACGACGTCGACACGGGAGCCGCGGTCGAGGACGAACAGCGCGTCGGGCACGTCGTGGACGCGGCAGGAGTCGAGCACCGCCGTCGCGCCGTCACTGACCCAGACCGCCGGGTAGTCGCCCGTACTGTCGTGGATCTCGCACTGGTTGGCGTCCACGCGTGTCCCCGGATCCCACACGGACAGGCCGTTGCGGCCGAAGCGGCGCACCGTGGAGCGGGTGAGCGTCAGCACGGACCGGGAGCGCAGATCGATCGCGTTCTCCGGGATGTCGTGGATGTCGCAGTCGGAGAGGGTGAGCACCGCGTCCGTGTCGAGGGTGACGCCGTCGGCCGACGTGCGGTGCACGGAGGAGTCGGTCAGGTGGGCGCCGGCGCGGGACGCGATCTGTACGCCGGTGCCCTTGATCTCGTACACCTCGCAGCCGATCGCCTCCAGTCCGCTGCCCTCGCCGGAGACGCTCAGGCCCGCGCCGGAGGTGTGGTGCACGCGGCAGCGCTCGAGCCGTGGATGCGCCCCGCCGTGCACCGACACGCCCGACTGGCCGGCCGCCACCACCTCGCACTCCTCGAACACACCGCCCGCGCCCTCCAGTACGCCGATCCCGACGCCCGCCGGGTTGTCGATGGTGCAGCGGCGCACCGTGGGACGTGCTGCGCCGCGGACCTCGAGACCGACGGCGGACCTGGTGACGATCCGCAGGTCCATCAGCTCGGGTGTGCCGTCCTCCACCAGCAGGGCCGGGGCGGCGGAGTCCTGGCCCTCCACATGTAGGTCCTGCACGGTGGCGGAGGCCCGGACGGTCAGCGGCACACCGTCGGCCGGGGCGATGCGCACCGACCCGGCGGAGCCTTCGGGGCCGCGCAGCGTGACCGCGCGGCGGACGACCAGATTCTCGCGGTAGGTGCCGGGGGCGACGGTGAGGATGTCCCCGTCGCCCGCGGCCTCCAGGGCAGCGGCGAGGGAGGGGTACTCGCCTGTGCGGCGCCGCCACCGCGAGGTGCCGGTGTGCGTCACCTGGACCGTGCCCTGTGCCATCGTGCTGCTCTGCCCCCACCTCGTGTTCCGTGCAACGCCGCGTCTCTGAGGGGAACGCCTCCCGAACCCCGAAGGGCGTCGCACCACCGTAGCGCGCGCGGCCCGCGGGAGTTGACGGGATGTGGCAGGTCAGCTTCCTGCGCCGGTCCGCCCCCAGTCGGGCCCGACCGCTGCCCAGGCCCGGTCGAGCGTGGCGTGTCTGCGGCGCACCAGCCGCCAAAGGACCAGCCTCCGGGCGCATTCGACGAGCACACCCCAGGCCAGAGCGGCGCCGACGCCGGCGAGCGCGGCGTGCACCTCGGCGGTGGCCGCGTCCATCGGGCGGGGCACCATGCGGCCGGAACCGTCCGTCCACAGCGGGAACGTGTCACCCGGGCGGGGTGCGGGCAGCGTGGTGGGGACCGTGCCGGTGTGCCGACTGCCGTCCGGGGCCGTCCATTTCGCGGCGACCGCCCTGCGGCGTTCGTCGGCCGCGGCGGTCTCGGGGTCGAAGGCGGCGGGCCGCGGGAATTCGGCAGGCCCGAGCACGGTGGCCGTCGTGGCGTGCCGCTGGAGGCGCTGGACCCGGATCGACTGGCGCAGCGACTCCTCGGTCAGCGCGCCGGTGACCCAGCCGACCGCCGGGGCGGCCGTGACGATGAGCAGGGCGGCGACCAGCGCGAGCCACGCCTCGTACAGATCGGTGGCACGCCGCAGGGGATTGCGGCGCCAGCGCCAGATGCCGACGGCAGCCCGCACTTTCCGCACCCCCTTCCCTTGTCCGTGATAGCCCGGCAGGGCACGGCACAAGCGCGGGTGGTGCGAAGAGAGAGGAACGTCACCCCCGCGAGCCGTGCCGCGCACTGTCCAACGAGCCTGCCACCGCGATCGGTTCCCGTCCGGCGGACGACGTCGGTGGCGGGTGCCGGGCATGGTCGGTCACGCGCGGGCAGAGGGAACGGTTCCGGTCGCTCTGCGTGATCGGCAAGGAGCGAGCCGGTGACGGCCTCATGTACGGGGCGAACGTGGGCGGATGAGCGCGCGGCGAGGCGATTCATCAGTGCGCGGGGCAGATCTCCGGTGTGCCCTGCTCGTCGAGCGGCGGCCCGCCCTGCCTCCGCGCCGGAGCACTGTCCGGACGGGCCGCCCTCGCCGTCGCTCAGTACCCCCGGCCCTGGTACGGGCGGTTGTACGGATCCTCGTAGGGAGCGGGCGCCGGAGCGGGCCGCGCCGCCGCGGGCCGCATGGCCTCGTAGCCGGTGGACACCGGCCGCTGCGGCTGGGACTGGTACTGCGGTCCCGGATAGCCGCGGGGAGGGCCCGCCTGCTGCGGGATGTACGGGGCGGGCGCCTGCTGTAGCGGGACCGGCTGGTGCATCTGCTGCGGGTAACCGTAGGAAGGGGCGGGATGGGAGGGTGCCGCCGGGAGGGCGGGCAGGGCCGCGGGGAGCGCCGGCAGGTAGCTGTTGCCGGTGTCGTATGCGGCAGGCACTCGGATCGGGGCGATCTGAGGGGTGCCCCGCTCCGCGACCAGGGAGTCGTAGATCGGGGTGTCGGGAAACGCCGGCGCGGAGTAGTAACCGCCGCCGTAGGTGGCGCGGGGGGAGGTCATGGCACATAAGTTAAGCCCACGATGTGCTGGTTGGGGAGCCCGATAAGAGGGTTGTTTCATCAGCTGTGAGTGACCACGGTTCACTAATGTGGGCGAAGTTGGGGGAAACGGGCTTCCTGACGTCTCCTGATCGTGTAAAGCGCAAGCTGAGAGAGGGTTACCCACGGGTCGGCCCCCCTGTGGGGGATGTATGCGGAATAGGTTGACGATGAATGATCTTCCGGGCGCAACGAATCGAGATGGGGGAGAGCATGTCCATGCTTAAGGGAGCGAACACTCCGGTGTCGGTGCGGAGTGTCCGCGTCGAGCTGGGCTGGCACTCCGGACCGGGGGTGCCCGACGTCGACGCGTCGGCCCTCCTCCTGCAGTCGTCGGGGAAGGTCCGTTCCGACAGCGACTTCGTCTTCTACAACCAGCCGGCACACGCCTCGGGGGCCGTACGGCACGAGGGCAAGCAGCCGGCGACCGGCGCCACGACCGATTCCGTCGCCGTCGACCTCGACCGCGTCGAGAGCTCGATCGAGCGTGTCGTGCTGGCCGCCTCCGCCGACGGTGGCACTTTCGGGCAGGTGCCCGGCCTCCACATCAGGGTGCTCGACGCCGGTTCCGGCGCCGAGATCGCCCGCTACGACAGCCAGGACGCCACGGTCGAGACGGCCTTCGTGCTCGGCGAGCTCTACCGGCGCCAGGGCGCATGGAAGTTCCGGGCCGTCGGTCAGGGCTACGGCACCGGCCTCGAGGGACTCGCCACGGACTTCGGCATCACCGTCGACGAACCGCAGCAGGCCGCCGTCACCGAGGCCTCCGTCACCCAGGCCACCCTGCCGGCGGTCACGCCGCCCGTGGCCACCCCGCCGCCCCCGCCGGCGGCGCCGCCGGCTCCGGTCACCCACGCCGCGCCGCCCGCGCCCCCGACCCCGGTACGCCTCACGAAGGTGACGCTGACCAAGGAGTCGCCGAGCGTCTCCCTCACCAAGCAGGGCGGCACCTCCGGGGCGATGCGGGTCAACCTCAGCTGGCAGGTCCGCAAGCAGTTCCAGGGCTGGGGCGCCAAGCTCGGCCGAGCCATCGCCATGCACGGCGACCTCGACCTGGACCTGTGCGCCCTCTACGAACTCTCCGACGGCCGCAAGGGCGTCGTCCAGGCTCTCGGCAACGCCTTCGGGGCGCTGAACCAGCCCCCGTTCATCCACCTCGACGGGGACGACCGCACGGGTGGGACCCCGGGCGAGAACCTCACCATCAACCTCGACCGCCGGCAGGACATCCGCCGTGTCGTCATCTTCGTGACCGTCTACCAAGGGGCCCGGAGCTTCGCCGACCTCGACGCGACGGTGACGCTGCAGCCGCAGCACGGAGCCGCGATCGATTTCTCCCTCGGCGAGTGCACCGTCCCCTCCACGGTCTGCGCCCTGGCCCTGATCACCAACACCGGCTCCGACCTCGTCGTCCAGCGGGAGGCCCGCTTCCTGGTCCCGGAACGCGGTGTGAGCCCGCAGCGCACGATCGACCACGCCTACGGCTGGGGCATGAACTGGACCCCCGGCCGCAAGTAGCGCGCCTGCGTGCTCCCGCCCCGCCGTCACCCGGCGGGCGGGAGCCGTTTTACGCGGAACCCGGCACCGTGGTGTGCTCAGGCGTCGCCGGCGGCCTCGGGCCGCGCGTAGGTGCGTCCCTTCCACGCGGCACCCCGGCCCCGGTAGTGCTGCACCGCGGAGTCGACCGTCATCAGGAGATAGAGCGCGGCGGTGAACGGCAGGGTCAGCGCGAGGAGCGGCGGCTGACGGTAGTAGCGCAGCATCGGCAGGTACGTGCCCGCCATCACCGCCCACGCCGCCGCCCCCGCCCACGCGGCCACCGTGTCCCCGCCGAGCAGTCCGACCGACAGCGCCGCCGGCGGGGCGAGATACACGAGCACCAGCCCCGCGACCGTCCCCGCCAGCACCGGCGGGCTGTGGCGCAGTTGGGCGTAGGCGCTGCGCGACACCATCCGCCACAGGTCCGCGAGCCGCGGGTACGGGCGCACGCTGTCGACCCGGTCGGCCAGACCGAGCCAGATCCTGCCGCCCGAGCGCCGCACGGCACGCGCCAGGGAGACATCGTCGATCACCGCCTGGCGGATCGACTCGGGGACACCGGCCCGCGTCGCGGCCTCCGTCCGCAGCAGCACACAGCCGCCCGCCGCGGCCGATGTCCGCGCCCCTGCCCTGTTGATCCACCGGAACGGATACAGCTGCGAGAAGAAGTACACGAACGCCGGTACCACCAGCCGCTCCCAGCCGCTCGCCACCCGTAGCCGCGCCATCTGCGACACCAGGTCCAGCCCGCCGGTCCGCGCCGCGGCGACCAACTCCCGCAGACTGTCCGGAGCGTGGGCGATGTCGGCGTCGGTGAGCAGCAGGAACTCCGGGTCGCGCTCCTCCGCGGCGGCGATGCCGTGCCGCAGTGCCCACAGCTTCCCGGTCCAGCCGTGCCCGGGCTCGCCCGGCGTCACCAACCGCAGCGGCAGGCCACCGTGCCGCGCCGCCAGGGAGCGTGCCACGTCCCCCGTACCGTCACCGCTGTTGTCGTCGACGAGCACGATCTCGGCCCGGCCCGGGTAGTCCTGGGCGAGCAGCGTCGGCAGACTCACGGGAAGGACGTCCGCCTCGTCCCGCGCCGGTACCACGACGGCGACATCCGGCCATTGCGCGGGATCCTCACGGTCCGGCAGCCGCTGGTCGGTCCGCCAGAAGAAGCCCTGGCCGAGCAGCAGCCACCCCCAGGCGGCCAGCGATCCGACGGCGGTCCAGGCAAGAGCGCTCATCCGCCGCAGTCTGCCCCACGCAAGGCCCGCCGTGACGGTGGTCGACTATGGTGACCGGGTGAAGATCGCGCTCATGGACTCCGGTATCGGCCTGCTGGCGGCGGCGGCCGTGGTGCGTACGCTGCGCCCCGACGCCGATCTGGTGCTGTCCTCCGACCCCGGCAGCATGCCCTGGGGCCCCCGTACGCCGGACGATGTCGCCGGGCGCGCCCTGACCGTGGCGCGGGCGGCCGCCGCGCACCGGCCCGACGCGCTCATCGTCGCCTGCAACACGGCTTCCGTGCACGCCCTGCCCGCCCTCCGGGCGGAGCTCGAGCCGTCGATCCCGGTCATCGGTACGGTCCCCGCGATCAAGCCCGCCGCGGCCGGGGGCGGTCCCGTCGCGATCTGGGCGACCCCGGCGACCACGGGCAGCCCGTACCAGCGCGGACTGATCAAGGAGTTCGCCGGCTCGGTCGAGGTGACCGAGGTTCCCTGTCCCGGTCTCGCCGACGCGGTGGAGCGGGCGGACGAGGACGCGATCGACCGGGCCGTGGCCGCGGCGGCCGCGCTCACCCCCCGCGACGTCCGGGCCGTCGTCCTCGGCTGCACCCATTACGAACTGGTCTCCGAGCGCATCCGGGCAGCGGTCCAGCGGCCCGGCCTGCCGCCGCTCGTCCTGCACGGTTCCGCAGGACCCGTCGCCGCGCAGGCCCTGCGCCGGATCGGTGCGGAGCCCGCGCCCGACGCGCCGCCGAGCGGCCGGCTCACGGTCCTGCTCAGCGGGACGGAAGCCACTCTTCCGGCGGAGGCGCTCGGCTATGCCGAAGCCCGCCTGCTGCCTGCGGTGACTCCCGCGCACTGAACCGGGTGGCAGTCCATTCGCGGGCGGCGGACGCCGTCCGCGAGCTCGGACGACGCCGGGCGTCGGACGACGCCCGCGACCTGTGACGACGCCGGGCGTCGGACGGCTTTCCGTCGGCCCGCCGGCGCCCGCGCCGCTGACGCCAAGAGGCGCCGAGCAGGTGCCTTTCCCGCCCTTACGGCCGTTTCGCCGCATCAGTGCTGGTTGTCGGGATGCTGGGTAGGGTCCTAGGCATGAGGCACCACTTCCGCCACGAGGGGCGCGGCTCGGAGCCCCTTCCAGAGGTCTGGACCGGCCGGGCGACCAACCGCATGCAGTGGCTGCTCGCTGTGGCGGGCGTGGCCTGCCTTGCCCTCGGCATCAAGCTGGCCGTCGGGGCCACGTGGACCACGGGCATCGCCGCGTTGCTGATGGCGGTCATCGGCTGCCTCGCGGCGGGCCTCATGATCCTTTACGGGACCCTCGCCTTCGTGCATGTGGCGGTCAAGATCGACAGCTATGCGCTGGACGTGCGCTGCGGCCACATCGGCGTGCCCCGCCGGCACATCCCCCTGTCGCACGTGGAGAGCGCTGAATTCGTCCACCGGGTGACGCCCCGGCAGTGGGGCGGCTGGGGCTGCCGCTGGCGTCCCGAGAAGGGCACCGCGGTGGTCGTCCGGCGCGGCGAGGGACTGGCGGTCACCCTTTACGACGGCGGCAGGTTCACGGTGACGGTCGACGACGCGGCCATGGCGGTACGGGTCATCCGCGCCAGGATCAATCACCTCAAGGCGACCGGGGCGCCGGGCGCGACGGGGGCGAGCCCGGCGCCAGGGGCGTGACCCCGCCCGAGTGCGGCCTCCCGCGTCACCCTGCGCCTCCGCGACCGGCCCCGTGCCTCTTCGCGCGGCCCTGGTGGCTCCGGGGACTCCGCGTTGGGCGTGCGCGCGCTGTGCCGTGGCCTACAGGTCGTGGCCTTCGCGGGGCGCGCGTGCCGTGGCCAGTCCCGCCAGCAGCGCGGCCCCGGTCGTGACGGGGGCGAAACTCAGCACGTTGCCGACACAGGCGAGTACCGCCACTGCCGTGAGCGCGGCGGCGGCGCTCAGCGCCACCGGTGCCGGGCGGGGCGAACGTCCGAGCCCCATCAGGATCCAGCCGAAGACCGCCGCGAGCAGCGCGACGCCGACCACTCCCTGCTCCGCCGCCTGCTGGAGCGGTGCCGAATGGGGCTTGCTCCCCGAGGCCGGCGACCGGACCGAGGCGGGACTCAGCCGGCCGAAGCGAGCGGGACCGACACCCAGGACAGGCTCCTGTTCCGCCAGGGTGACGGCGTCCCGCCACAGAGCGACCCGGTGCTCGGTGAGGGGCGCCTCCACCGAGGCGGCGAGGCCGGAGGGGAGGGCGTCCTCCGCGACGGCCCAGGTGGTTCCCGCGACGAGCCCCGTCGCCAGCGCGAGTGCCGCGAGAACAGCGGTGCGCCGGCGGATCCGGGCCGCGGCGAGCGAACAGAGCAGCACGGTCAGGCAGGCCGCGAACGCGGGCACGGACGCCAGCACGAGCGCGGAACAGGCAACGACCGACGCGAACAGGCGCGACGCCGTCCTGCCGCCCGCCGTCCGGGCGGCGGACGCCGCGCAGCAGGCCGCACCCGTGCCGAGGACCAGGAGGGCGGCGACGGCGCCCGTCTGTCCCATGGGCGTGACGGCACCGGCGGCGGCTCCCGGTACCACCCCGTCGTGGGACGCGACCGCGACAGCGGCGGCTCCCGCAGCGGTCATGGCGAAGCCGCCGACCGGAAGGAGCGAGCCCGAGATCCGTCCGCACGCGTACCCCGCGGTGACGGCGAACACGGCGAGCAGCACGCCTTCCGGCCGCCCCTCCCGTCCGGCGGCGCTGACCAGCGACCACACGGCGCAGCCGACAAGGACGACGACCCCCGCCGCGTCCGTACCGCTGCGGCGTTCGCGACCGACGTCCGCACCGTGCCCGCGTCCCGGGCGCGAGTCGGCACCGTCCCCGCGTTCCGGGTGCGAGCCTCGTCCAGGGCGCGAGTGCGCACCGTCGGCGCGTTCCCGGTCCGAGGGCGCACCGTCACCGCCTCCGGGGGCGGGCCCCGGATCGCTCCGGCGTTCACGGGCCCTCCCCGGATCGCTTCGGCCTTCCCGGCCCGTGGGCGGACCGCCCGTTGAACCCATACCGTCGCCCCCCGACTGTGACGGGCCCCGCGCGGCCGGAACGGGCCGGACGCCGACGGGCGCCCGATGCGCGACAGCCGGAACCGACCTGAACGGCTCGTGGTGTGCGCGGGACCGGCGAACACGCTAACGGGAGCACCGGACATGTGTGGAGTGATTGCGAAGAAACGTTGCTGCTGGATGAGCTGGACGTGACTGCGCCGCTCACAGGCCTCCGCCGTAGACTCCGCCAGGTGAGCGCCATCATGACCTCCGTCGACACCCCCGGATCCGCCTCCGCCGAGGGCCGGCCGCTGCTGCGCCGGTTCGCGCGCCCGGGCGCCGCCGCGCTCTCCGGCCTGCTGCTGTTCGCGAGTTTCCCGCCGCGTCCGCTGTGGTGGCTCGCCGTGCCGGCGTTCGCCCTGCTCGGCCTGACGCTGCACGGACGCCGTCCGCGGTCCGCGTTCGGACTCGGCTACCTCGCCGGCCTGGGCTTCCTGCTCCCCCTGCTGTTCTGGACGGGCGAGGAGGTCGGCCCGGTGCCCTGGCTGGCGCTGGTCGCGGCGGAGGCGCTGTTCGTGGCGTTCGCCTGTATGGGCATCGCACTCGTCTCACGGCTGCCGGCATGGCCCGTATGGGCCGCCGCCGTCTGGATCGCCGGCGAGGCAGCACGCGCCCGCATGCCGTTCGGCGGCTTCCCGTGGGGCAAGATCGCCTTCGGTCAGGCCGACGGCTTCTTCCTGCCGCTCGCGGCACTCGGCGGCACCCCGGTACTGAGCTTCGCCGTCGTACTCTGCGGCTTCGGCCTCTACGAGTGTGCGCGCCAGGCCCTCGCGCACCGCCGCGGCGGGACCGTTCCGCGCATCGCCGCCGTGGCGGCGCTGTTCGCCCTCCTCGTGCCCGTCGCCGCGGCCCTCGGCTCCCGGCCGCTGGTCGACGACTCCGCCGAGGACGGCACCGCCACGGTCGCCGCGATCCAGGGCAACGTCCCCCGGCTCGGTCTCGACTTCAACGCCCAGCGCCGGGCCGTCCTCGACAACCACGCCCGCCGGACGGAACAGCTCGCGGCGGACGTGGCGGCCGGCAAGGAACCCCGGCCGGACTTCGTCCTGTGGCCGGAGAACTCCTCCGACCTCGACCCGTACCGCAACGCCGACGCCCGCCTGGTCATCGACCGGGCGGTCAAGGCCATCGGTGTGCCGACCGTCGTGGGCGCCGTGCTGACCCCGGAGACGGGCAAGCTCCGCAACACCCTCATCGAGTGGGACCCCGCCCGCGGGCCGGTCGACACCTACGACAAGCGCCATGTGCAGCCGTTCGGCGAGTACATCCCCATGCGGTCCGTCGTACGGGTCTTCAACTCCGACGTGGACCGTGTCCGCCGCGACTTCGGGCCCGGTCACGAGGTGGGGGTCTTCGATCTCGCCGGCACCAAGGTCGGCCTTGTCACCTGCTTCGAGGCGGCCTTCGACGACGCCGCCCGCGACACCGTCACGCACGGGGCGCAGCTCATCTCCGTGCCGAGCAACAACGCCACCTTCGGCCGGAGCGAGATGACGTACCAGCAGCTGGCGATGTCCCGCGTACGGGCCGTCGAACACAGCCGGTCTGTCGTCGTCCCCGTCACCAGCGGCGTCAGCGCCGTCATCATGCCCGACGGGGAGATCGTCGAAGAGACGGCGATGTTCACGCCCGACGCCCTGGTCGCCGAGGTGCCGCTGCGCTCCTCGCTCACGCCCGCGACCCGGCTCGGCAGCGCGCCCGAACTGGCGCTGCTGCTGCTCGCGGCCGGCGGCCTGGCCGCGGTCGCCGTCGGCGCCGTGCGGACGCGGCGTCGCGCGACGGACGAGGCGGCCACGGGAGCGGACACGGCCTGAGTCCGCCGGGCGTCCGGCCGGTGGAGTGGACACGGCACGAGCCGCCGGGCGTCCGGCCGGTGTGCGGCGCCGGGATCCCGGCCGGGCGGGTGCCGTGCCGGGTGGCTGAGGCGTTCGGCCGGTCCCGGCCAGGCCACAGGTAGGGTCCGGGCATGGCAACTCCCGAATTCATCCGCGCCATCCGGGCGACCGCCGGCCACCAGCTGTTGTTCCTGCCGGGTGTGAGCGCCGTCGTCTTCGACGACGCGGGTCGGGTGCTGCTGGGCAGGCGCGCCGACACGGGCAACTGGTCGATCATCGGCGGCATCCCGGAGCCCGGCGAGCAGCCGGCCATGACGGCGGCACGCGAGGTGTACGAGGAGACCGCCGTGCGCTGCGTAGCCGAACGGGTCGTGCTCGTCCATGCGCTGCCGAGGCCCGTCACCTATCCCAACGGCGACGTGTGCCAGTACATGGACATCACCATGCGCTGCCGGGCCGTGAGCGGCGCCGCCGAGGCGCGTGTCAACGACGAGGAGTCCCTCGAGGTGGGCTGGTTCCCCGTCGACGCGCTGCCGGAGCTCCAGGACTTCGCGATCTTCCGGATCAAACATGCGCTGTCCGAAGGACCAGCATGGTTCGAACCCACCAAGGCGTAGCGAAGTATGGGTTGTGACCACATCGGTCGACGGATGATCGCTGCCTAATGTGCCGGACATGACCGCGCCCACCACACCGCCCGGCACCCCCGTCCCCGCAGCCGCGGCGTCCCCCCTGTCCGTCGACCTCTGCGGCCGTACCGCCCTCGTCACCGGTGCCGCGGGCGGCATCGGCCGCGCCTGCACCCTCCGGCTCGCGGCCGCCGGGGCCAAGGTGAGAGCCGTCGACCGGGACGCCGAAGGGCTGGCGGCGCTCGCCGCGGACAGCGAAGGCCTCGCCGGGGCCGTGGAACCGTACCTGCTCGACCTCACCGACCTGGACGCCGCGGAGGCGGCGGCCGCCGGCACGGACATCCTCGTCAACAACGCGGGCCTGCAACTGGTACGGCCCATCGAGGACTTCCCGCCGGACGTCTTCCACACAGTGCTCACGGTGATGCTCGAAGCCCCGTTCCGGCTGATCAGGGGCGCGCTGCCGCACATGTACGCACAGGGCTGGGGCAGGGTCGTCAACATCTCGTCCGTGCACGGACTGCGCGCCTCCGCCTACAAGTCCGCCTATGTGGCCGCCAAACATGGCCTCGAAGGACTCTCCAAGACGGCCGCCCTCGAGGGCGCAGCGCACGGTGTGACGTCCGTCTGCGTCAACCCCGGCTATGTGCGCACACCCCTCGTCGAGAAGCAGATCGCCGACCAGGCCGCCGCGCACGACCTGCCGGAGGACCGTGTGCTCACCGAGGTCCTGCTCAAGGACTCCGCGATCAAGCGGCTCGTCGAGCCGGAGGAGGTGGCGGAGGCCGCCCTGTACCTCTGCTCGCCCCAGGCGTCCTTCATCACCGGCACGTCGCTGACCCTCGACGGCGGCTGGACGGCGCACTAGGCATGGCGATCCGACAGGTGTCACCGAGGTGTCACGAGACGTGACACGGCAGGTCCATGGAGCACGGGCGGATCCAGGCCCTGTCGTCGGGCCTGGGACCGCATCGTTGTCCACAGGGCTGGTGCGACCGCCCGTACGGCAGGAATCCTGTGTCCATGTCCCACGATCAAGCCCCCTACCTGGAGCTCCTCGCACGCGGCGCGGCCGCGGAGGCGTACGACAGGCCGTTGCTCCTCGCCCGCGCGGACGGCGCCGGGCCCGAGCAGCTGGCCGCACTCGAACACGCCAAGCAGCTGGCCCTGCGGGTGCGGGCGGAGCTGGAGGGGCGGCGGCGCCGCGAGGCGGAGCTGTCCGCCCTTTTCGAGACCGCGCACGACCTGGCAGGTCTGCGCGATCTCGACGCGGTGCTCCGGGCGATCGTGCAGCGGGCCCGATCGCTGCTGGGCACGGAGGTCGCCTACCTCAGCCTCAACGACCTCGCGGCCGGCGACACCTACATGCGCGTCACCGAGGGCTCGGTGTCGGCCCGCTTCCAGCAGGTGCGGCTCGGCATGGGGGAGGGGCTCGGCGGACTCGTCGCCCAGACCGCCCGGCCCTATGTGACGGACAGCTACTTCGACGACGCCCGGTTCGAGCACACCGGGACCATCGACGCCGCGGTCAAGGACGAGGGCCTCGTCGCCATCCTCGGCGTGCCGCTCATGCTCGGCAGTCAGGTCATCGGCGTCCTGTTCGCGGCAGACCGGCGCGCCAGGGTCTTCGAGCGCGAACAGGTCGCGCTGCTCGCCTCCTTCGCCGCCCACGCGGCCGTCGCCATCGACACCGCCAACCTCCTCGCGGAGACCCGCTCCGCGCTCGCCGACCTCGAGCGTGCGAACGCCATCATCCAGGACCACAGCGGAGTCCTGGAGCGGGCCTCGGACGTCCACGACCGCCTCACCGAGCTGGTCCTGCGCGGCGGGGGAGTCCAGGACGTGGCCGCCGCGCTCTCCGAAGTACTCGACGGCACCGTCGAGTTCACCGAACCCGGCCCGGACACCACCGGCGCGGGCGGCCACGCGACACGGCACGGCGACGACTGGGTCGCGGCCGTCGCAGCGGGCGGCGAGGTCTTCGGCTCGCTGGTGCTGCGCGGACACCCCGCACTCGACCCCGTCGACCGGCGCACCCTCGAGCGCGCCGCGATGGTCACGTCACTGCTCCTGCTGGCCAGGCGTTCGGCGCACGACGCCGAACAGCGCGTCAGGGGCGAGCTGCTCGACGACCTGCTCGACGCCCCGGACCGCGATCCGCGGCTGCTGCGCGAGCGGGCCGCCCGGCTGCGCGCGGACCTGGACGTCCCACATGTGGTGCTCGCCGCCCGCATCGACGGCACGGCGGACGAGACCGCCACCCGGGCGGACGCCACCCGCGCCGAGCCCGCCGCCGGCAGGAAGCAGGCCGCGCGCCCCGGTTCCTGGACCCGTGCAGGCGCCCACGCCCGTGCGGGCTCCCTCGACGGCGCCGCCGTCTCCGCGCGCGAGACGGCGGACCGCCAGCGCCTCTGGTCCGCCGCCTCGCACCTGGCCGCCACCCGTTCCGGTCTCGCCGCCGCCCGCGACGGCGGCACGGTCCTGCTGCTGCCTCTCGGCCCCGGTGACACGGCGGCGGACCTCGCCCGCCAGATCGCCCGGCAGTTGGGTGGCGCGCTCCGCGAGCCGGTGACCGTCGGCGCCTCTTCGCCGGTCGACTCACCGGCGGGGGACCCGGCGCCGGTGGCCGAGGCCTATGCCCAGGCCCGGCGCTGCCTCGACGCCCTGCGCCTCCTCGGCCGCTCCGGGGAGGGCGCCGCGGCGCAGGACCTCGGGTTCCTCGGCCTGCTGCTGGCCGACCCCGGTGACATCGACGGCTTCGTGCACCGCACCATCGGGGAGATCGTCGACTACGACCGGCGGCGAGGTACCGACCTGGTCGGCACCCTGGACGCCTATTTCGCCAGTGGCATGAGCCCGGCCCGCACCAAGGACGACCTGCACGTCCATGTGAACACCGTGGCCCAACGGCTCGAGCGCATAGGCCGGTTGCTCGGCCCCGGCTGGCAGTCGCCGGCGCGGTCCCTCGAGATCCAGCTGGCGCTGAGGCTGCACGCGATGTCGTCGTCGACCGGCTCCTGAGAACCCCGCCCCTGCCTGTACGCGGGCACGCGAGATATGTGGGCACACGAGTCCCCGTTCTTCGGGCACGCGGAGTTCTCGGGGTACACGGGTTCTTCGGGACATGCGGCCACCGTTCTCCAGGCGTCCACGAGATCCCCGCCTCCTCCGCAAACGTAGAACCGCGCGGACTCCGGTGAGTCCGCGCGGTTCGCGTACGAGGTGGGGCCGGCCGACCGGCCGGCCCCACCGGGTCAGGCGGTTCGGGCGTCCGCCGTGGCCGTGGCCGGAGTGTCCTCGACCCCGTCGGCTCCGTTGTCCAGCGCGGTCAGGTCCCGCTCCCTCGTCTCCCGTGCGCAGGCGATGGCCACGACGGTGAGCAGGGCCGCGGCGATCACGTACAGGGCGATGGGCGTCGACGAGTCGTAGTCGGCCAGCAGAGCAGTGGCGATCAGCGGTGCCGGCGCACCGGCCGCGACGGACGAGAACTGCGCGCCGATCGAGGCGCCCGAGTAGCGCATCCGCGTCGCGAACATCTCGGAGAAGAACGCCGCCTGGGGTGCGTACATCGCACCGTGCAGCACGAGACCCACCGTGACGGCGAGCAGCAGGGCGCCGAACCCCGCCGTGTCGATCAGTGCGAAGAACGGGAACATCCAGGCTCCGACGCCGATCGCGCCGATCAGATACACCGGCCGGCGCCCGATGCGGTCGGACAGCGCACCCCACAGCGGGATCACCGCGAAGTGCACGGCGGAGGCGATGAGGACGGCGTTGAGCGCGGTCTGCTTGCTCATGTCCACGGCAGTGGTCGCGTAGACGAGAATGAACGCGGTGATCACGTAGTAGCTGATGTTCTCCGCCATGCGCGCGCCCATGGCGATCAGGACATCGCGCCAGTGGTGACGCAGCACGGCGACCACGGGCATCTTCTCCACCTGACCGGCCTCCGCCTTGCGCTGCTCGGCCTGGGCCAAGGCGGCCTTGAAGACCGGCGATTCGTCGACAGAGAGACGAATCCACAGGCCGACGATCACCAGCACACCGGAGAGCAGGAACGGTATGCGCCAGCCCCATGAGGAGAAGGCGGCGTCCGAGAGCAGCGCGGTGAGCGCGGACAGCACACCGGTGGCGAGCAACTGCCCGGCCGGCGCGCCCGTCTGGGGCCACGACGCCCAGAATCCGCGCCGCTTGGCGTCGCCGTGCTCAGAAACCAGCAGCACCGCGCCGCCCCACTCGCCGCCGAGGGCGAATCCCTGCACGAGCCGCAGCACGGTCAGCAGGACCGGAGCGGCGGAGCCGATCGTCGCGTGGGTGGGCATGAGTCCGATCGCGAACGTCGCACCGCCCATCATGAGCAGGCTGAGCACCAGCAGCTTCTTACGCCCGAGCCGGTCCCCGTAGTGCCCGAAGACGAGGGCGCCGAGCGGACGCGCGGCGAAGCCGACGGCGTAGGTGAGGAACGAGAGGAGGGTTCCGACCAGCGGGTCGGAATCCGGGAAGAACAGCTCGTTGAAGACCAGCGCGGCGGCCGACCCGTAGAGGAAGAAGTCGTACCACTCGATGGTGGTCCCGATGAGGCTGGCGGCGACGATGCGCTTGAGCGAGCTGGGTTCGGGCGGGGCGGTTGCGGGGGCGGCCATGGACACCACTTCCGGACAGTTGGCGGGGACGTTTCCGTGTCGCCACACCGTAGGAAGGGCCAGGTCAGGGGCGTATGTGGTGGGACACCATAGTTCAGCGATCGGGGGTGCGTGCGCCCACCATGACATTCCCGCAGCGGCGAAGAGCGCCCTCCACAGCCGCGAGCTCCTCGGCCCCGGCCGGTCAGAGGCGACGCACTGGTGCCGCACTCGATGCACTGGCCTGGGACGAGATCCGCTCGCCAGCCGAACCCGCCCCTCGGCCGCGTGCAGAAGACGTCTCCGGTTCCGTTCGGCCACCGCTTGACGCGCCCGCGGACGGCGAGGGCGGCGAGGGCGGCGAGACCGAGCAGGACCGGTTTCGGGAGCCGCGAGGCCATCTCGGTGCAAGTGCCGATGGTGGTCTGGCTGACGCAGACGGAGCCCGGCTTACCGCGTATCGAGTTCTTCCAGCATGTGCTGTTGATGCCGGTGGCCGATCGTCTCGTAGCCGATCACGGTGACGAACGGCGCGAGCACGACCACGAGCAGACACATGCCGATGAACACGGGGATGTGGCCGTAGCCGAAGAGGTACCCGCGGCCGCGGCGATGCGCCAGGATGTCGCCGAACGGCGTCATGAAGTACGTCCACCACATGCCGAAGGTCAGGCCCACGCCGGCGATGACGACGGCGATCGCGTTCCAGGTCCAGTGCGTGCCGTCGCCGCCGAGGAGGTCGCCGGAGGAGGCGACGGTGCCGACGACGCCCTCGCCGAGCGTGATGATCGCGAAGAGTCCGTACCGTTCGGCGACGTGGTGCGGGTGCCAGGGCGTGCCGCCTGCGGAGCGCTGCGCGAGCACCGGCAGGACGAGTTCGACGGCGTCCAGGACGCCGTACGCCGCGAAGACGGCGGTGATCGGCAGATGGACGAAGGCCACGACGATCCAGCCGGCCTGGACGATCTTCGTCCAGCGGATGTTGGCCATGCCGACGTCGTGGAACGGCGGGGGCTGCCGGCGGCGCGCCACCACTGAAGCACCGACATTCTCAGGACGGTGCTCCGTAGCAGGCGGCGATCGCCGCGGCGCGGTTGCGCAGGGAGGTGCGCAACCACTGCGGGGCCAGGGCTTCCGCGTCCGTGGCGAGCTGCCACAGGGCCCACTCGGCGTGCCGTGAATCCTGGAAGGTCAACTCCAGCCGCAGCCGGCCGTCCGCGTCGGCTTCTTCGGCGCGGACGGCCAGCGCGGTGCCGACCAACTCCTCCCGCCGCGCCGGGTCCACCCGTACCAGCACGGCGACTTGGTCGCCGCCGGTCCGGAACGTCGTGCTGCGTTCCTGCCAGGTCCGGTCCAGATCGACCCGGTCGGGTCGCTGCGCGGGTTCGTCGAGTTCCTCGGCGGCCAACACCCGGGACAGCCGGTAGGTACGGTCCTCGCCGGACCGCGTGGCCAGCAAGTAGCCCTGGTCGCGCACGGTGACCAGGCCGATCGGGTCCACCGTGCGCCACTTCGGGGTACGGTCCACAGCCGCGTAGCGGATGCGCAGCTTGTGTCCGGCCAACACTGCGCGCCGGACCTCGGCCACTATGGTGTCGGGCACTTCCTCGGCGACCACGCGGCGTGAGAGGAGGTCGGTCGCCGGGTCGATGAGCAAGCGCTGCGCCGCGCCGGCCGCGGTGTCCCGATAGCTTTCGGGGAGCGCGTCGACCACCTTGAGCATGGCTGAAGCGAGCGCCGAGCCGAGGCCGAACACCTGCGCGCCGCGACGTGATCCGGCGACCAGGAGGGCGAGCGCCTCGTCGTGGTTCAGTCCGGTGAGCTCTGTCTGGAAACCGGGCAGCAACTCGAAACCGCCGTGCCGGCCGCGTTCGGCGTAGACCGGGACGCCGGCTGCCGACAGCGCCTCAATGTCGCGCAGCACGGTACGCGTGGATACCTCCAGCTCGCGGGCGAGCGTGGCCGCGGACAGCCGACCGTGCCGGCGCAGCAACAGCACCAGCGAGACCAACCGGTCGGCGCGCATACGAAAACCCTAGCGGAATACATGACACAGGATGTCGTGATGCGTTGGCAGGCTCTCAACACGACGTCGAGGAGCGGCAGTTACCGAGCCGATGGACGTACGTATCGTCGCTGAACCGAATGGAGCTGATGTGGCTGTGGAGCGAACGACGGTCAACCCGTGGACCTGGTCGGTGGAGATGGGCTACAACCAGGGTGAGATCGTCTCCGGGCACACCCGGACCCTGTACTGCGCCGGGCAGACCGCGATGAGCGGCGACGGCAAGCCCCAGCATGAGGGTGACATGGCAGCGCAGTTGGCGCTGAGCCTCGACAACCTGGAGGCCGTACTCAGCGAGGCCGGCATGTCCTTCGCGAACCTCGTACGGCTCAACGTCTACGCCACCGACGTCGACCTGCTTTTCCGGCACTACGGCGTGCTGGCGTCGCGGCTGGGCGCCGCCGGGGCGGCCCCCACCACCACGATGCTCGGGGTGACACGGCTGGCGATCCCTACTTTGATGGTCGAGCTCGAGGGGACCGCCGTCGCGTGATGCGACCTCGCCGCCCCCGCTGCTCGTGCCGGTTCAGCCGGCACGAGCAGCAGGCCGGGTGACCGCTTCCGACGGACTGGCCGGACCTCTGCGCTTGCTCCTCAGCGAGCCGGCAACGGCCAGGCAGCGCCGCCCTGGCCGACGATCATCGCCTCAGGCGCTCAGCGCTCTCAAGCGATCCGGGTGGGAGACATCCGCGGACGGGCGGTGGGACCTGAGGGCGCTCGGCCACGATCCGGGTGGTCCGACCGGTGCCGCCCACGGCGAGCGCGATCAGCGGCAGCAGGGTGAGACGGGCCATGGCCGGCCCGCCGATGATCACGCCGATGGCGAAGGCGGTGATCAGCAGGCCGGCGTCGGAGACGCTGACGCCGAGGTCGCCGGCCATGTCCGGGAGCAGTCCGGCGATGACGAACTCGCTCGTTCCCATCAGGAACGTACCGGCGGCGAGCACCCGGACGACGAGGGGCAGCTTGCCGGGGGCGGTCCCTGCCGCGGAAGGCATACGGCTACTTCTCTCCTTACGGGTGGTGGTCAGGGGGCGGCTTCGATGCGGACGCGGCCGGCCGTGGCGAGCCGGTCGATGTCGCCGCTGTCGTCGAGGCGGCCGAGGACGAGCAGGTCGCCGGAGGCGGAGGGGCCGTCGCGGTAGAAGAGGGCCAGGTTGCCCCAGGGCGCGTAGTAGGCCAGGTCGCCGGCCTTCGGTGCGGCCGGGGCCGGTGCGCCGGAGGTGTCCAGCTTGCCGGGCGGGTATCCGACGCGCTCCGTCCCGTGGAAGTCCTCCAGTTCCAGGGTGAGCGGGAGCAGGCCGGCGAGGTCGCGCGCGGCGGGGCTGTCGTTCAAGGTGGCGTCGACCCGGTGGCCGTCGATGGTGAGCCGGATGTTCACGGCGGTGTCCCTGTCGGACGGTGTGGGGGGTGCCTCGGCCGTGGCCGTCTGCTGCCGCCCGGCGGCGGACGCCGGAGACGGGAGGGCAGGCGAGGAGTCGGCACAGGCCGTCACGGCGAGCAGGAGGGCGGCGGCCGGGACGGCGCGGGCGAGGACACTGCGGGCGGACAGTTGCATGGCGTGATCCCGGGGTCAGTGGGGCATCGGTTCGGCGTAGTGCCGGAAACCGGTGCGCTCGGTGTGCGGGGCGTCACATGAGTGGGTGTGCCGGGCCGGGCAGCGTGCGCCAGGCCCGGGGCGGAGGACGCGGGGGGCCGTCAGGGCGTGAGGAGGACCTTGATGGCGCGGCGTTCGTCCATCGCCTTGTAGCCCTCGGCGACCTGCTCCAGGGGCAGCGTCAGGTCGAAGACCTTGCCAGGGGCGATGCGGCCCTCCAGGACCCGGTCGACGAGGTCGGGCAGGTAGCGGCGCACGGGTGCGGGGCCGCCGCGCAGGCCGGCGTGCGAGTAGAACAGTTCCTCGCCGTCGATCGCCACGTCGTGGGGGACGCCGACGAAGCCCACGTTGCCTCCCGGCCGGGCCGAGTGGAGGGCCTGTCGCATGGCCTCGGGGGTGCCGACGCACTCCAGCACGCTGTCCGCGCCGATCCCGTCGGTGAGGTCCTTGATCCGGGCCACGCCGTCCTCGCCGCGCTCGGTGACGATGTCGGTGGCGCCGAACTCCCGGGCGAGCTTCTGGCGGGTCTCATGGCGGCTCATCGCGATGATCCGCTCCGCTCCCATCTCCTTGGCCGCGATCACACCGCACAGGCCGACCGCGCCGTCACCGACGACGACGGCGGTGGATCCGGGTCTGACCTCGGCCGCGTCGGCGGCCCACCAGCCCGTGCCCATGACGTCGGAGAGGGCCAGCAGGCCGGGCCAGAACTCTTCGGCGGGCTGCTCGGGCGTGGCGACCAGGGTGCCCTGGGCGTTGGGGACACGGACATGATCGGCTTGGCAGGTGCTCATGAACTCGCGGTGCAGGCAGCTGGACTGGAAGCCGTTACGGCAGTTCGCACAGGTGTTGTCGGAGGTGGCGAAGGAGCCGATGACGAACTGGCCCGGCTTGACCGCGGTGACCTCGCTGCCGACCTCCTCGACGACACCGACGTACTCGTGCCCCATCGGGTGAGGCTCACCGATCGGCTCCAGGCCGCGGTAGGGCCACAGGTCCGAGCCGCACACGCAGGTGACCGTCGTGCGGATGATCGCGTCGGTCGGGCGGAGGATCTTGGGGTCCTCCAGGGTCTCGAAGCGGATGTCGCCGGGGGAGTGGATCACTGCTCCGCGCATGAAGGATTCCTTACGTGCTGGGGGCGGGGCCGCCTGATCGGGGGCCGCCTGATACGGCCCCGCGGGCCCGCGGGGCCGCTCCTGCCCGTGTGGCAGGTGCGTTCCGGACGGCGCATCGACACCGCGGTCAGAGGCGCACGTTCCGGACGGGCACATCCGGCCCGCCACGCCGTAACACCGCGGCCGGAAGAGCCACGCCACCAGGTAACCGCCGTTCCGCGCGTGTAGCGAGGCACCAGCGAGGGGTGTACCGGCAGTGCACCCCTCCTGCGGCGCGCAGGCCGTACCGTCGAGGTGTGGACAACCGTGAAGAGGTCCGCGAGTTCCTCACCTCGCGGCGAGCGAAGATCGCCCCTGAACAGGCCGGGCTTCCCGCCGGCACCCGCCGCCGCGTGCCGGGGCTGCGCAGGAGCGAGGTCGCGGCCCTGGCCGACGTCAGCGTCGAGTACTACGCGAAACTCGAGCGCGGCAACCTCGCAGGCGTCTCCCCGGCCGTCCTCGAAGCCGTCGCTCGTGCCCTCCAGCTGGACGACGCCGAACGCGCCCACCTGCTTCATCTGGCCCAGACCGCCGACGGCTCCGACGCCCTGACCCGCCCACGCCGCCGTGCGACGCGGAAGTGGACGCCGCACCGCAGCCTGCAATGGACCCTGGACGCGATCACCGCCGGGCCCGCCTTCGTCCGCAACGGGCGCTTGGACCTGCTTGCCGCCAACCAGCTGGCCCGCGCGTTCTATGCCGACGTCTACGCCGCGCCCGGGAACCAGGCGAACCTCGCCCGTTTCAACTTCCTCGACCCCGCCTCCCGTCGGTTCTACCCGGACTGGGACCTCTTCGCCGACGTCGCCGTGGCCATCCTGCGCACCGAAGCCGGCCGCAACCCTTACGACAAGGACCTCCACGACCTCGTCGGCGAGTTGTCCACCCGCAGCGAGGAATTCCGCACCCGCTGGGGCGCCCACGATGTCCGCCTCCACGGCACCGGCACCAAACGGTTCCACCACTCGGCCGTCGGAGAGCTCACGCTCGCCTTCGAGGGTCTGGAGATGGCCGCCGAACCGGGCCTCACCCTCACCGTCTACACGGCCGAACCCGGTTCCCCCTCCGAAGAGGGCCTGCGCCTGCTCGCCTCGTGGATCGCCACACAGGAAGCCGGCACGCATAGCGAGCCGTCCACGACCAGCTGACGTCGGTGACCGCGAGCTGACCAAGCCCAGCGAGCAGACCCCGCATGACTCGCCTCGCGCCTGGAGGACTCGTGACCTGCTCACCTAATGACTAGCTGAATTGCAAAATTTAGCAATTCACTACATGCTGATACGGCTGTGTCCGTAGGTAGCCGCGGGCACAGCGCAAGCCGTGCCTGTCCTCTCCCTGTCCCTGTCCCTGTCCGTGCTCGTGCTCGTGCTCGAGCTTCGTGAGGAGTGTCCGTCGCCGTGCCGGTTCCGCTGTATCAGGCCAAGGCCGAGTTCTTCCGGATGCTGGGGCACCCGGTGCGGATAAGGGTGCTGGAGCTGTTGCAGGTCGGGCCGATGCCGGTGCGTGAGCTGCTGGCGGCGATCGAGGTGGAGCCGTCCGCCCTGTCCCAGCAACTGGCCGTACTGCGCCGGTCGGGGATCGTGTCCTCGCGGCGCGAGGGCGCGACCGTCGTGTATGAGCTCGCGGGTGGGGACGTCGCTGATCTGATGCGCGCCGCCCGGCGGATCCTGACCGAGGTGCTGGCCGGGCAGAACGAACTGCTGGCCGAGCTGCGGGACGCCGAGGTCACGGCGCCGTGAGTACATTCCTGACGCAGGCCCGTAGCCGGGTCCGTCCGCTGCTGCCTGCCCGCGCCGACATCGTGGTCATGAGCCGCAATCCGCGCAGGGACCTGCTGGCGGGGCTGACCGTCGCCGTTGTCGCGCTGCCGCTCGCCCTGGGGTTCGGGGTCTCCTCCGGGCTCGGCGCCGAGGCAGGGCTGGCCACCGCGGTGGTCGCCGGAGCACTCGCCGCCGTGTTCGGCGGCTCGAATCTGCAGGTGTCCGGCCCGACCGGGGCGATGACGGTCGTGCTGGTGCCGATCGTCGCCGAGCACGGTCCGGGCGGGGTGCTGACCGTCGGCCTGCTGGCCGGACTGATCCTGATCGCACTGGCCCTCGCGCGGGCCGGGAAGTACATGCGCTACATCCCGGCTCCGGTGGTGGAGGGCTTCGCCCTGGGCATCGCCTGCGTGATCGGGCTGCAGCAGATCCCGAACGCCCTCGGTGTGGCCGAGCCCGAAGGTGAGCGGGTCCTGATCGTGGCCTGGCACGCGGTCGAAGAGTTCGCCGCGTCTCCGAACTGGTCTGCCCTCGCGCTTGCCGCCGGCGTGGCGATCATCATGCTGGCCGGCGCGCGGTGGCGGCCGACGGTCCCGTTCTCCATCGTCGCGGTGAGCGCCGCGACCCTGGTGGCGCAGCTGTTCCATCTGGATGCCGCCGCTCCGATCGGTGAACTGCCGTCCGGGTTGCCCGCCCCTTCGTTCGGTTTCCTCGGCGCGTCGACGCTGGGGTCCCTGATGGCCCCGGCGTTTGCGGTGGCTGCGCTCGCGGCGCTGGAGTCGCTGCTGTCGGCCACCGTCGCGGACGGCATGACAGTGGGGCAGCAGCACGATCCGGACAAGGAGTTGTTCGGGCAGGGGATCGCGAACCTGGCCGCGCCGCTGTTCGGCGGCGTTCCGGCGACTGCGGCGATCGCCCGGACCGCGGTCAACGTCCGCTCCGGCGCCTCCTCGCGGCTTGCCGCGCTCAGCCACGCCGCCGTCCTGGCCCTGATCGTGTTCGCGGCTGCCCCACTGGTGTCGAAGATCCCGTTGGCAGCGCTGGCCGGGGTGCTGGTGGCCACCGCGATCCGCATGGTGGAGGCAGGATCGCTGCGGGCGATGGCCGGAGCGACCCGCTCGGACGCCGTCGTCCTGGTGCTGACCGCTGTCACCACGCTCGCGCTCGACCTGGTCCAGGCGGTCGTCATCGGCCTCCTGGCGGCCGGCACGCTCGCGCTGCGGGCGGTGGCCCGCCAGGCCCGTTTGGACCAGGTCGACATCCGGGCCGACCTGCCCGGCGAACACAGCGATGAGGAACACGCGCTGCTGGCCGAGCACATCGTCGCCTACCGCATCGACGGGCCACTGTTCTTCGCCGGCGCGCACCGCTTCCTGCTCGAGCTGAGCGAGGTCGCGGACGTACGAGTGGTGATCTTGCGCATGTCGCGCATCACGACGATGGACGCCACCGGCGCACTGGTCCTCAAGGACGCGATCGGCAAGCTCGACCGGCGCGGCATCGCCGTCATGATCTCCGGAATGCGACCCGGGCAGGTGCGAGTTCTCGAATCGACCGGTCTGTTGGAGCCGCTGCGGCGGGAAGGCAGGGTGTACTCGACGACCCCGGAGGCGATCGCCGGGGCCCGTGCCCACCTGCAGGTGGCCGGAGTGCTGCCCGCCGTTCCCGCGCGCCCTGCCGTCCCCGAGGAGGCGTCCCGATGACCGTCCCCGTCACCCGCCGCATGGTCGAGGTCTCCGGCACGGAGGCCCTGTGGCTTCTCGAAGGCGCCGCCCAGGGACGGCTGGTGTATGTGCAACGCGAGCGTGCCGTCATCCGGCCCGCGGTGCACCTGCTGCAGTACGGACGCCTGATCGTGCGCACTCCCGCCCAGGCCGAAGCCCTCTCCGGCAGGACCGCAGTCACCTACCACGCCGACGACATCCGCGTAGCCGGCGGCACCGGGTGGACGGTGACCGTCACCGGCCCGCCCGAAGCCGTCACCGACCCGGACGAGGCCGCCCACTACCGCCGCGCGCTGCCCGGCTGGGCCCACGGTCCCCACGACACCCTCGTGCGAATACGGCCGCAGACGGTGACGGGTTTCCGCCTCGCGCACGGGGGGTCGTGATGGCGTTGCCGCTCGAGTCCCTGCCCTTCCGGCATGTGCTGACCGTGCCGGCCACGGGATCCGCGGTGCGCCTGACCGGGAGACGACCGAACGGGTGTTCCTCGAGTGCGGGATCAGCCGTCGCCACCCCACCGTCGACCCGGCCCTGCTCATCCTGTCCGAGCTGGTCACCAACAGCGTGCGTCACGCCGCCGCGCTCTCCCCGAGCCTCACCGTGATCTACGCCGCCGGCCCTGACACCTTGGCGTTCGGTGTCCACGACCGCCACCCGCATCGGCCCGCCCTGTACGCGACGGTTACGGGCGGGGGCAGCGGGCCGGCCACCGTCGTCGAACTCACCCTCGGCCGCGGCGGAACCGCCGTCCTCCGCGCGGACGCGGACGGCCAGGGCAAGAGCATCTGGATCACCCTCCCCCTGTGACACCGAAAGAACAGCGATGACCATTGAATGGCACTACACGGCCCAGGAACACCTCGGTGTCCTGTCGCTGGCCGGATTCCTCGGCGCCGACGCTGCGAACCGGTTCACCGGCGCGGTCGGCTGGGCCTTGGCGCGCGGCACCGGACCCGTCATCCTCGACCTCACCGAGCTGCGCGGGTGGTCCGTCGGCGGCCGGCTCGCGGTCGCCCGGGCCGCTCGGCAACTCGCCGCAGGGGGACGGAGCCTGGAACTGGCCGCCGTCCCCGCGGACGGCTTGCTCGTTCCCGACGGCGGCCATCCGCCCATCCCCGTGCACAGCGACCTCGCCACCGCCCTCGCAGCGCACAAGAACGTTCCCGGACACGTCCGGGAATGGCACACCACCGACTGGCCCCTGGCAGGCGACCACGCAGGCCGGACATCAGAGCAGCACAACACCGGAAGCAAGGAAAGAACATGAGCGACACCGTGGTGAAGGACAGCAACGGCACAGTCCTGGAGGACGGCGACTCCGTCACCCTGACCAAGGACCTGAAGGTCAAGGGCACCTCAGAAACCCTCAAGCGGGGCACCCTGGTGAAGAACATCCGCCTCACGGGCAAGCCGGACGAAGTCGAGTGCAACACCAAGAAGGTCAAGGGACTGGTCCTCAAGACCCAGTTCCTCAAGAAGGCATAACCGAAGCCGCGGCTCTGTCTCCTGTTGAGGCGGGCCCTGTCGCCTTGCCATGAGCGGCAGACTGGCGTCTTCCCCCGGGGCCCGACTGCGGGACGGAAGACACGGCCGGCAGCCGGACTCGAGGAACACGTGGCAACCCTCGGGCCGGGGCCCGCTGTTCTCCGACTGCCGCGCCTGTCACCAGGGCGCATCGGCTCAGCAACTGGGAGACGGCGGGCCCCTGGCCGCGGAGGACGACCCCGACCACCCGGGCATCCGTCTTCGTCAATTGCTCACGTCGGCAATTCCCAAGTTCGTCAGATCGGCGTGGTGGCGTAAAGATTGCCCCATGGCAGAGAGACGCGGATGGACCCGATACACGGCGAAGGGTCGGAAACGACCCTCCGGCGGCCCTCCGGCCGCACACCCCGGCACGAGGCAGGTCCGGTGAGCGCGCCCCTGTACCAATTGAAGGCTGAGTTCTTCAAGACACTCGGGCACCCGGTCCGGATCCGGGTACTCGAGATGCTGAGCGAGCGCGAGCACGCTGTCTCCGAGATGCTGCCGATCGTGGGCGTCGAACCCGCACACCTCTCTCAGCAGCTGGCCGTGCTGCGCCGCGCCAACCTCGTCACCAACCGCCGAGAAGGCTCGGCCGTGTACTACTCGCTCACCAGCCCGCACGTGGCCGAACTGCTCCGGGTTGCGCGCACGATCCTGTCCGGAGTACTGGCGGGCCAGGCCGAACTGCTCGCCGACCTCCAAGAGGGAAGCTGACGAAAGGGTCCGTCCACTTCTGGGCGTGCCACGTCCACCACCGGAACGTGGTCCTTCAGCCGGCTGCGCGGACCTTGTTCAGGACCGGGAAGTACCAGCGCATGATGCCGGGCGGTTTGTCGGTCAGCCAACCGGTCCTGGGAGTTCATGCCCGGACACGGTAGTTCAATGACCGAGGCGTGACCCATCGCGACCACCGTCCACGAGGGTCATGCGGTCTGTTCGCCGTCGCCGGCGTGGTGCTCGCGTCGGCATTGCGCGAGCACGTTCGTCCGTGGTGTGGAATGGATGGCAGCGTTCGGGCCGCACCCGCGATGACCGGGGCGCCGGCACGGCCCTCGGTGGGGTGGTTAGGGCCGCTCCCGCCGCACCTGCGACGGCCGCCTCAACCGTCGCGTTTTCCGCCGAGGACCTGCTCGCGGAGGATGTCCGCGTGGCCGCAGTGCTGGGCCAGTTCACGCAGCACGTGGAGGTAGACCCAGCGCAGGGGCAGCGGGCCTCGCCGATTGCCCAGTACGAGGTCGTCGAGTGTCAGCTCCCCGGTGGCCCGGCGGGACGCCGCGCACGCCCGCTGATGGGCTCGTTGGACGGATGCGATCGTGTCGTTGTCGTCGAGATCGAACGACTCGTCGGGTGTTTCGGGGATGCCGATCTCGGCGCGGGAACGGCATGTGACCGCCTCGTCGAACCAGACCTTCTCGACGAACGTAGCGTGCTTGACCAGGCCCAGAAGCGTGGTCTTGGACGTGACCAGCGACAGGCGGGCCTGTTCCTCGGTCAGCCCGTTCAAGCTGTCATGGAGCGCGGATCGATGCTCATCGAGGAACGTCTCGAACTGCTCGCGGAGCGCTGCGTGGAAGACCGTGGGTTCCGTCGACGGAAGGGAGACCATGTCGGCAACGATAGGCCGCTGGGCCCTCCTTCGAGACCCGTCTGTCTCGAATGTGCCCAGGAGGCGGACATTTCCACGGCTTGGACGACGGTCTCGCAGCGTTCGGACTTCCCTCGCTCACGCGCGGGCCAGGTGAGGGAATCCAGGACAGCCAGTTCGACCTCGGAGATGTGCACCAGGTCCACGACCGGCGGGTTGAACGGCAGTCGTCAAGGGCCACTGCGCAGGGCGGTTCGGTCCTCGGTCAGTTCGACCTCGCGGGCCTGGCGCGCCCGTCGGACCCACTTCCATCAGAGACTTGGCCGAGTCATCGTCCCCTCGTTCGGGCCGCGCCACAGATACACGATGCGCCTGTCCGCGAGCGCACCGAAACCCCAGAGTGGTGAGCTGAGGCGCTCCCTGCCGATACGGTCGCGAGGTGGAGTCGAAAAAGCTGGACGAGTGCCCGCTGCACGGGGCCCGTGTGAGCCCTGAGTATCTGGTCGGGCGGCGTCTTGAACAGGTGCTTGCGTCCTGGCACTTGTACGGTGCCGAGGACCCGTCCGGGCCGATGGATGTGTGGCTGATCGACAACGCGGGAGACTCCACCCGCGTCACGACCGGCTCGGACTGGTGCCTGATCGTCGGGGTGTCGGCCCCCCGGCGCCGACGCCGGGTGGGACCGGCATCCCATCGGTTGTTCCGTCGTCGCATTCCGACGCGATCACCGGCCCTGCCGACGCCATCGTCCGTACCGTCAACGGCGCCCACATCCGTGCCGCTGCCTCCCGTCCGGCCCACCGACCCGACAGTGCCCCCGGCACCCACGGTGCAGCCGACTCCGACGGGCTCCTCCGGGCTGGATGCGTTCGGGTCCGCGGAACGCATGGAGCAGGCAATGCCGGTTGAGGAGCGAGACACAGGGGAACCCTGGGCTGGACCCGCTGCGTGGCATGGAAATCAGGAAGTGCTCGCGAAGCAGCGCCGCTCATACGCTGCCGGCGCGCGCCGTGGTTTCTCCGGTGCGCGTGCGGGCGTCCGGTGGCCCGACGGCGGCGCCTGCAATCTGGCCCGGGATGTCGGCCGACACGGGCGGGCGTCTGGCCGGGGCGTGTTCCAGAGCCCTCGCACAAGGCCGCGTCTCTGCGTGTGACAGGGGTGCACTTCACGCGTCCACGAGCCTCGTCGAGGAACCCGGCGCGGCGGCAGGCCCTCACATCCCCGCCGGACAGCCGGGATGGGCTGTTTGCAGCAATCCGGTCCCCCTGCCCGCCGGCGAGCATTGTGCTGGTGACCTGTACGTTCACCCCCTTTTCAAGCCTGATGGGGGAGGGGTGGGCGTGCCATTGTCCGGGTTTGTGCCGAGGGTGGTGTACGGGAGGCGCGAACACCACCGGAGCCATGCCGGGTGCGGGTCTTCCATGGGAGGAGTGTCATGCGCAGATTGTCACGGGCCCGGACCGTCCTGGCCGGAGCCGCCGTTGTGCTGGTGTGGTCCTCGTCCGCAGCGTGGGCGGATGGCATGCCCGCGGGCGCGGGGCCCTCGAATGTGAGCGTGAGCCCGTCGCAGGTCCATCAGGGCGCGACGCTGAAGGTCACCGCCTCGGGCTGCACCAGCGGCGGCACGGTCACCTCCGCGGCATTCCCCGCCGTGCAGTTGCCCGCCGGAACAACTACGACGGCCACCGCACGGGTGACCGACACGGCCACGCCCGGCGCCCACACGGTGACGGTGCGGTGCGGCAGCCGGACCGCGAACGCCTCGTTCACCGTGCTGGCCGGCACCCCGGCACGGGGCGGTCTCGGCGGCAGCCAGATCTCCGGCACCGCAGTGACCGCCGCGGGCGGTGCCATGGCGGCACTGGCCGCCTGCACAGGAGCCTTCCTGATCGTCCGCCGCCACCGCGCCCAGTGAATGCGGGTGACGCATACAGGCGGAGCCACGCCTGAACAGGGAGCGGCCGACCCGGGTCGTGTACCGCCTGCCCTTTGACGTGTGGTTCCGGACCGGCGAGGCGAGCGCCGGCCCGGAACCACACCCCGCACCACGGCAAACCATCTCGGGAAGTGCCTGCACGGGAGGCCGCGGAATCCGAACGCCGCCGTCAGGCGCAGGAGGAAGCGGCGACCGCGTGGCATCGCGCCCGCTCATCTCTCAGCCCGGTCGCACAGCCGCAGCGCTCCGGCGCACGGCGCGGCGCCCGTCCCGCTCGCCGTGCCGCCCGGACATGCCTGCATCCCCGGTGCTGTCGGCCCCGGGCCTTGCCTACACGTACGCGGTCGAACTCGAGCTGCCCCGCCTGCGTGAGGACCAAGTGGCCGTGGAGGTCTGGACTCGGAACCGGCGTCCACGGAGAAGTGAAGTAGAAGGAACGCACCGGCGTCCTTCGCCGCCAGACCCGTAGGTCGGTCCAGGATGTCCCCGCCAAGGCACCTGGGGAGGAATGGGAAGACGCCTCAGGGAATATCTCCTCCGAACACCTGGTCGCCTTCGAGCGAAAACCACATACGGATTGACGACCCACATCTGTTCAGTGCGAGTCCCACCATGAGGGCCCGCCGCCGGTGAGGGCGGCGGGCCCTCGTCACCTCTGCCCTCGACGAGTACAAGCCCTCAAGCTTGTCCCGTAATTCTTCGCGGACCTTCGCGGGTGCTGACGGTGGGCGGTCAGCGCCTCTCCATCAGCGTCGAGTAGGCCCTCTCAAGGCCTTGGGCGTAGCCGGCCCCCAACTCGACGTAGACGTGCCCGCTGGACGCACAGGCTTCACGTAGGGCAGTGCTCTGTTCCCTGACCCACACGGCAATCTCCCGATAGGTGGTGTCATCGGCTCCGTCGAGCCAATCCGGGGCGGCCCTCAAGTGTTCGGTGGCCAGCTCCGTGTTTCCAAGGAAGACGCAGCTCAGTGGCATCCCGAGACCAGCGGCGGCGGTGGCTGCCGCCGGCGTGACGATGTCGCCCTCGACCACATAGCCGTCCAGGGGATCGGAGTCGTCGAGGCTCTCCGCGGTGGCACGGACGAACTCAACGAGGAAGGGCTGCGCCGGTACGGCCTTGTCCGGGTGCGTGCCGTGGCGCACACCGTGCTGGGGTGCGTCGCGCTGCAGCATCGAAACCAGAGCGTCGGTCGGGCATCCCGGGATGCCGTCCCGTTCCAACAGCATCCAAGCGAGGGTGCTCTTGCCCACCCGTGGCGGGCCGCCTATCAGGTAGATCACGTGCAGACCGTACCCCGGGCGGCAGTTCGGGTGATCTCGTGGTGGCAAAGTCGTGACCGCACCTCCAAATCTGGCAGGTCAACGTGTCATGGGACGATCTTTGAATCTTCCCAAGGCATCCAGGTCTGGTTCGGGCTCGTAGCGGAGTTCGCAGTGAACTTGCATGTAGTGGTCATGCTCGCCGTCGTCGATGATGTCGAAGCGCGGGTACCTGAAGCCGGCGGCAAGCCCCTGCAGCCTCGCCGCCCATGGCGGGATGTTGCAGGCCACGACCGGATGGTGGGAGGGGAACGTCGCGCCCTTGGCGTGCTGCTGCCGGTACCGGGCCGGGGCTCGGCCCGCCAGTCCGCCGCAGGCGCCCGGGCGCCGGGCCACCGCCGAGTCGTCGGAGCCGACGAGGGCCACGTCGTCCGGGCGGACCGCAGTGAACGCTAAACCTCAGCCGGAACCTTCTCAGCCGCCTTCTCGGCAGCCTCCTCGACAACGTCGCCCACAGCGGGAGGGGCGAACGCCGTGTACATCGCCGACCCCTGCTGGTTCGACTTCTCGACGGACTTCTTCTTGACGAGGGCCTCCAGGGTGTTGCGTACCGTCTGGACGGACGTCGCCCGCTCCGGATGGTCCTGCGCGAGCTGGTCGGTGACCTCCCGCGCAACACGCGGTTCGCCGGGGGACGTGAGGAGGATGCCCAGGATGAGCTCGTGCAGCGGTGGCACCGCCTTCTCCTTGGCCGGCGCCTTCTCGGCCGGAGCCTTTGCGGCGGCGGTCTTCTTCACCGGAGAATTCGCGGTGGCCGTCTTCTTCGCCGTCGCCTTCTTGGCGGTGCTCCTGCCCTTGGCGGCAGACGCCTTCTTCGCGGCCGGCTTGGACTGCGCCGCCTTCACCTGCTTGCCTTGTCGCGGCTTCGGAACGGTCCGGGCAGCATCGGCAACGGCCTCGGCCGATGCGGGGGCGCCCGGCTCACGCTCCCTCTGTTCGCTCGTGGCCGCCGGCGATGTCTCGCCCGCCCCGGCGGCGGTTTCCGCTACTGAGTTCGCGATGACCGTTGTGGGCAGGGTGCCCTGCGCCTCGGACAACCACGCTTCCTCCACGCAAAGTTGCTCGAGCCGCTCCTGGAGATCGGCCTGCTCCTTGCGGTTGGCCGCGAGGTCTTCCGCGTAGCGCTGCGCGTACACGTTCTGGATGGGGGTCTTCTCGGGCTGGTCAGCCACGACTGCACGCTCCTCGTACATGGTGTGTTGCTTGCTTGCATGGTGTGTTGCTGCCGGATGCTACTCACCGGTGTGAGGCGGCAGTTGCTGTCCCGCCACGAAGGCCACTCTTGTGGGCACCGTGGAATCCGATTTCGCTGCCAATCTCCACGAGCAACGGACGGCACCCCTGCTGTGAAGCGAGGGGGTTGCGAACAGACCTTGCCCCGTTGCCGGGCGCCCCCCTCAATCGGCCCGCGATGACGGCATGACGGCAATGACGGCCTCGCGGAGAGCGGACAGCACGGTGATGCGAAACGAACGCCTTCAACGCCGCACGCCGAGCGGGCCAGGCATGCGGCACAGGCGGCAGGAGTTGGCCTGGCCGTAGGTCAGGCGCTGCCCCTCTCCTCTCGGGCTCCTACCAGTCGACGTGCGCGCTGATCCATTTGGCCAAGCCTTCGTCGTCCCCTTCGGAGGGCAGCTCGGACGCGCAGGTCAGAGGGGTGTAGGACAGCTGGAGGTGGGTGAGGTAGCCGTAGGGCCCATTGTCGGACGCCGGCCCCAGAACGAGAGCGTGGGTGGGTGTTCGCCAGACGCGGTGTGTGAGTGCGGGCGCGGACTGCAGCACGGCCGCGGCTGACAGACTCGTCCGCTCGGGGGCTGTGCCGACGTGTTCGGTCACCGCATGCGTCGCCTGAGCCAGGATGGCCTCGCATTCCTCGGTGGTGCAAGGTCGGCGGCCGTTCCAGCCGGGCAACTGCTGCCAGCGGTCCATGAGGCGGTACAGCCATGGACCGTTGGTCATGTTCTCGTCTTCGGCGTCCACCGGGTAGAGCTCACCGAAGACGAGGAAGTGCCGGGCGTCGGGATAGCCGAACGGGACGTACGTGTCGGTGCACAGGACGTGTGCGCGACTGGTGCGGATGGAGTCGCAGACCAGCTCGTGCTCCCAGCTCCACCCTCGCTGGAGCATCTCGGCGTCGAGTGCTTCGTCGTCGGGGGGTGTCGGCACCGTTGGCAGAGCGACAAGTTCGGCGACCGCCGCTGCGGTCAACGGCCGGTGGGCGAGGGCGTGAACAGATGTCGGCATAGGGAGCACTGTAGAAGCGGTACCAGGAAGGACGCAGACGCGCGCTGCCCACTCGGCGTCCGGAGGGGAGTCTGCGGGCCCCCTGCTGCCCCGGGCACTAGGGTCCGTCTTCAAAGATCATCGGATGGTGGATCATGGTGGGGTGATACGCCGTCATGAACTCACCGATCGTGAGTGGGAGTTGCTGGCTCCGCTGATACCGCCTGCTGCAACGGGCCGGCCGCGTGTATCGGACCGGCAGGTCATCAACGGGATGGTCTACAAGATCCGGACCGGGATCTCCTGGCGTGACCTGCCGGAACGCTACGGGCCGTGGAAGACGGTCTACACCCGCTTCCGCCGCTACGCGCTGGACGGCGTGTTCACCCGAGCTCTCCAGCAGATCCAAGCTCACGCCGACGCGGCCGGCGACATCGACTGGCTGGTGCAGATCGACTCCACGATCGTCCGCGCCCACCAGCACGCCGCCGCCACCGGCCGAAAAGGGGGACCCACCGGCCGGACGAACCGGACGATCACACCCTCGGCCGATCCCGAGGAGGACTGACCACCAAAGTCCACCTGGCCTGCGACGGCCGTGGCCGGCCCCTCGCGATCCTGCTGACACCCGGCCAACGCCACGACAGCATCTGCGCACGCCCCCTGCTGGAACGCATCCGCTTCCCACGCACCGGTCAGGGCCGCCCACGCTGCAGGCCCGACCAGGTCATCGCCGACAAGGCCTACAGCTCCCGAGGCTTCCGCGCCTACCTGCGCCGACGCGGCATCGCGCACACCATCCCGGAGAAGACCGACCAGCGAAGACACCGGCACAACCGAGGCCGGCGCGGAGGCCGTCCACCGGCATTCGACCGGCAGATCTACCGTCGGCGCAACATCGTTGAGCGCTGCTTCAACCGACTCAAAGGCTTCCGCGGAATCGCCACCAGATACGACAAGACCGCCACTTCGTTCGAAGCAGCGGTCAGTCTCGCGTCATTCCTGCTGTGGGCAAGATCCGTTTGAAGACGGACCCTAATAGCGCACACCTGCTTCGGGGACCGGACGGTGACATCGGGCATCTTGACGTCATACACCACTGCCATGAACACGGCCCGCTCGTCACACGGAACGGTCCCACCACCTTGCGGGCGAGCAGCGAACGACGGCAGCGATGGGGCCGCAGGCTCCCGGAGTTCATCAGAAACCAGACGCTTCGACAGGTCAGCGCCCACGACCGGCCTCATGCCGCACGAACATCAAGTCACGTGAGACAACCTCTAAGCCTTGATCGGTGCGGCCGACCTGGCGGCCTGCTCGATCTTCGCGCGATAGGCGGCACGGGCTTGCTCGTCGATCTGCTTCTCGTGTTCGGCGCGCAACCCGGTCCGGCCGTCGAGGCTCTCGCGCAGGATATCGGCGTGCCCGGCATGCCGGATGGACTCGCCGAGGACGTGGACCATGACGGCGAACAGGTTCGTGTTGGGGTGAGGCTCCGGCCACCACGGCACGTGGCCGGGGGCGTCGAGGGGAAGCTCGTTGATCGTCGCGTCCGAGTGTTCCCACGTGCGCCGGTAGAACCCGATGATCTGATCGCGGGTCTCGTCCTCGGTCGCCCACTGATCGCTGCCGTCGGAGTCCTGCCACCGGGACAGCGGTTCCGGGGAAGGGCGGTCGAAGACCTCGCCGAAGTACCTGGCCTCGACGGTGGCCACGTGTTTGACCAGGCCGAGGAGGTTGGTCCCGGTCGCTGTCAAAGGTCGGCGGGCGTCGTACTCGGACAAACCGTCGAGTTTCCAGAGCAGCGCCTCGCGGTCCCGCCGCAGTCTCCCGTGCAGATTGCGTTTCGCGAAATCATCGATCATGCGGCATGAGCCTGCCATAGGCTGCTGGTGGTCTCAAGATCCCGTACGTGGTCCGCAACGGCTGGCAGAGGCGAGGTCTGGCCATGGCCGCCGCCGCGACCTGCTACAAGAAGCTCGCGATACTTGCCACCTGAGACAACCTCTTAGCTTGTCTTTTATCGTCCGCCGCCGGTTCGCCGTGTCAGTGCTTCGGTAGCTATGCAGAGCCAGTGCAGGAGCTGGCTGTTCAGGGCGAAGTAGTGGATGCTCACATGCCCGTTGGCCTTGTCGAGGATGTCGGGGGCTTCTTCCCGGTAGATGTGTCGCAGATAGCGGCGGCGAATCGGAGCTCCGGCCACCAGCAGTACTGGCGAGACAATAATGATCGCTATGGGGGTAAACACCCTGGCCAGGGCCAGTTTGAGCGTCTCCTCGACTCGCATGGGCTCAGTGTGGATGTCACTGCCGTTGCCTGTCAGCTGTCCGACGGGGTTTGGTGCCCACCTTGTGGTGGGCGGGTCGGCTGAAGGCTTTGCCTGTGGCGAGGACACGACCCACCTCGTGACGGGCGGCGGGATGCCGGTTCTTCGAGCCGAGCGGACGGCCTGGGCCGGGTCGAGTGGGTTTGGGTGCACGGGCTGGTGACGCGAGTTTCGTGCGGAGGTTCCTGAACCCGCGCCGGACTCGGGCCGGGGTGAGTTTGTTCGAGGGGACAGGTTTCTCCCATGGGCGCCGCAAATCAGTGGCCAGGGGCGGGCGAGACGGAGCTGGGTGTAGGCGGCGATGACGAGCCATGTCCAGCGGTCAGCCGCTTGCGAGTTGCGCAAGCGGGGTCGGTTCCATCCGAGGGTCTGCTTGAGCAGGCGGAATGTGTGCTCGATGTCGAAGCGCCGTAGGAACGATTGCCAGCAGCGGTCGACGTCTGCGGCGGTGGCGCCGGTGCCGGACCACCACAGCCAGAGGGGCCGGTTCACGCCACCGCTGGGCAGCTTCTCGACGACCAGGCGGATGACGGTGCCTTCGATGATGGGCAGAGGGCCGTCGTGGTCGAGCCAGGCTGCCCGCCTGGTGAGCCGGGGGTGGAGCCGGTCCCACGCTTGGGCGGTCGCGGTGCCGTAGTGGCGAGTCTCGGTGACGGTCAGGGCATGCTCCGGGCCCCAGGTGGCGGCGTCGCCGAAGACGAACTCGCCGCCGTGCTTGGGTGGCCGACCGCCCTTGGGGTCGTAGACGTGTGGCGGAGTCGGCCGCCGCATGACGCGGTCCGAGCGGAGCCGGCCCAGGATCTGCACAGGTAGGTCCGACAGGAAGTGGGCGATGCGGGGCGTGTCGTATCCGGAGTCGAGCACGACCAGGATTTCCGGATCATCATCGTGCCACTGGCCTGCGGCGATGAGGCGTTCAACGACGTCGCGCAGCTGGGCGATGGTGAGGGCGGCGACATCGGCGCCGGGCGCAAGACGGACTGTGTCGAGGATGGCGGTCCAGGAGGTACTGCCCGTCTCCAGCGCGGCTACGAACGAGTATGGCCAGCCCGGCATCATCTGGTGCTTGGCCTCGCCGCGGCCGTAGGTGTGGCAGAACGAACGGTCCGGGCAGGTCGCGGCGTCGGGCCGCAGCCATGGCGAGACGTCCACCGCCAGGACGAGCCGACCGTCCCCAGCCCTCGGTAGGGGCAGCGAGGCCAGAGCCCGGCGCAGTCGTGCGAAGTCGATCCGGCCTTGGTTCAATCCGCCGTAGAGACCCCCGTGGCCACGGCGGTGTTCCGGCGCGAGCGCGAGGTCGACCAGGGTCCTGACCGGTCCGTCCGTGCACAGCACCGAGTCCGCCAGCTCGAACAGCGCGTCACCCCGCGTGGTCAGGCACGCGTACAACTCCCTCCGGAAGCAGGACAGTTTGCCGATCAGATCCTGCGAGGCACTCGCACCCGGCAGACTCATCCCCCACGGCCTTCCTGCTGAACGATGTATCTGTGACGGAGCACAGCATCAGCGGGAAGGCCGTTCCCATGTGCCCTGAACTGGGCAAACCCCACTCACGTGTGAAACACCTGTGAGGCCGGACGATAAAAGACAAGCTCAAAGAGCGTTTCGTCCCGGCGGGAGTGTTTGGTTCGAACCTCAGGAGTCGCGCCAGTTCGGGGTGGATTCTCGGGTGAGCCTGCGGCTTATGAGGTCGATCATCGCGACGTGGATTATGGCTTCGGAGCGGTGGGAGTGGGTTTCGTAGTCGCGGGTGAGGCGGCGGTGGTGCATGAGCCAGCCGAAGGTCCGCTCGACGACCCAGCGTCGGGGGATGACCTTGAATCCCTTGACGCCGGGGTTGCGTTGGACGACCTCCACGTCGATGCCGAGGCGTGCGCCGTGGTCGATGACCTTGGTTCGATAGCCGGTGTCGGCCCAGGCTTTCGTCACGCGAGGGTTCTCGGCGGCGATGTGGGAGAGCAGGTGGATGCCGCCGGCGTTGTCGGAAACGCTTGCCGCGGTCACCCAGACGGCCAGCAGGAGACCGAGGGCGTCGACACCGAGATGGCGCTTGCGGCCTGCGATCTTCTTGCCGGCGTCGATGCCTTGGCCGGTCGCGGGCACGTTGGCGGATGTCTTGACGCTCTGGGCATCGAGCACGCAGGCACTCGGTTCGGCGCTTCGGCCTTCGGCTTGACGCACCAGGCGACGCAGGAGGCCGTTGAGCTGGTCGAAGATGCCTCCCTTCTGCCAGGCGGCGAAGTAGCCGTAGACCGTTTCCCACGGGGCGAAGTCGTGCGGGAGGTAGCGCCAGGGGATCCCGGTACGGTCGACGTACAGGATGGCGTCCATGATGCGGCGAAGGTCGTGTTCGGGTGGGCGTCCGATGTCCAGGCCCTTGCCTCGTCGCTCGGCCCGCCAGGCTGACAAAGTGGGTTCCAGCAGTTCCCAGCGGGCATCGGACAGGTCACTGGGATAGGGGCGCTGTCGCATCATGTTCCGTTACTACCGTCGGGTGCAGCGCTTCCCCAGGGCGCAAACGGCGCCAAGTGGGGGCGCCTTGGGATCAGACGGGAGTGAACTGTTCAAAGCAGACTGGTTCACACTGCCACCTGCCGCATTGGCGCACTTCAACCACGTCTGCCCCGGCAGCCCCACACCGATCGAGCCCCTAAAACATCACCAAACACTCCCGCCGGGATGAAACGCTCTTTCAGTGCGTGTTTCTGATCCCTGGCGTGGCTTCGGTCGCATCTACTCTGCGGCCGACGGTCAGCGGCTCGCGACAGGGCTGTCACAAGGTTCCAAGATTTCTTGACCGTGACCCCGCGGGACGGACAACAGTGTCTCCGTAGATCACAGGAGTGTGCTCGCTGGCCAGGCAAGACGAAGAAGGGGAGTTCGCGTGAGCGCGACCTGCGTCATTCTCGATATCGGTGGCGTACTGGAGATCACACCGGAAACCGGATGGGTGCAACGGTGGGAAGAGCGGCTGGAGCTGCCGCTGGGCACCGTGCATGAGCGGATGCGTGACGTGTGGCGTGCCGGAAGTGTCGGGAGCATCAGCGAACGAGAGGTGCACAAGCAGGTGGCGGCCCACCTTGGCCTTGACACGTCCCAGGTTGAAGCCTTCATGGCTGATCTTTGGGCGGAATATCTGGGGACGCCGAACGAGGAGCTCATCGAGTATGTGCGGGGGCTGCAGGGACGATGCAGGCTGGGCATCCTGAGCAACAGCTTCGTCGGGGCCAGGGAGCGGGAGTCGGCGCTGTACCACTTCGACGAACTGGTGGAGCAGATCGTCTACTCGCATGAGATCGGCATTGAGAAGCCTGACCTGCGTGCCTTCGAAGTTGTTTGCGCCGGCTTGGAGGTGCAGCCGGAGAGCTGTCTCTTCGTGGACGACGCCGCAGCCAACGTTGAGGCCGCCCAGGCGGCGGGCATGCAGGCGCATCTGTTCCAAGACAACACCGGGGCGATCGCGCGCATCGCAGCTCATCTGGATGCCGGCCCCTTGACTCCAGCACGCGTCCTGCTCTGATGACGCTTCTGACCGGTCGCTCCCGGCCGGACCGAGTTGATCTCCTTGCGAACCGTCCGCCCTGACGCGGTCTTCCGCTCGCTGATCCTGTGCCTGCCGCTCAGTGTGTGTTCTGATGCCTGGGCGCTGTTGACCAGCTATGGGTCAGCGTCGGGGCCCGCCGGGTGGTGTCGCGGTGCTTCCTCCGCGGAGGGGACGACGCGGCAATCCGGGATGGAAGAACAGGATGTGACGCCCGTTCGTCATGATCGGGCAGCGCTGCATGCTGACCGTGCCCGCCGTGCTCCTCGCCACCGGGTTCCTACCGCGGAACGCCGGACGGTGGGCCTGCCTCGTCGCCCTCGCCGCCCAACTCGGCACCAGCCGGCCCGCTGACGGTCCGGCCGCAGCCGTGGAGGGCATCTGGCCGCCGCCGGCGACGGCGGTGGCCGGTACGGTCCTCGCCCCGCTCATGCGCGCCGCAGGCGACGGCGCCGACCGCTCCGAGCGCCGGGCCGCGGCGGCCCGTGCCGAGGCCGCACGGTCCGCCGCCCGGCGCGAAGCCCACCGGGACTTCCAGGGGATGCTGCACGATGAGGTCCGCCGGGGATCGGCCGACCCGGGCATATCGCCGACCAGCCCGGTCAGCAACTCCAGTGAGGATGGCCGCAGCTGCGGATCCTTCGCCACCGCGGCGGCAACGAGCGGGCGGACCCTGGGTGGCAGCAGGGACAGGTCGGGCTCCACGAACGCCGTCCGGTGCGCCACCTCACCGATGTTCGCCCCGCGGAACGGCTCTACTCCGCTCGCCGCGAAGATGATCAACGCACCCCATGCGAAGACGTCCGCGGCCTGGGCGGCCCGGCTCCCGGACAGCACCTCGGGCGCCATGTAGCCGAAGGTCCCCGTCACGGCGCCGGTGCGGGTGAGCGACATGCCGGGAGCCCGTGCGATGCCGAAGTCGGTGACGCGTTGGCCCTCGCCGCTGAGCAGCACGTTGCCGGGTTTCAGGTCCCGGTGCAGTACGCCACTGTGGTGGATCGCGGAGAGCGCCGTCGCGACGCCGATGGCGAGCCTGATGAGGGAGTCCTCGAGGAGCGGGCCGCCTTGACGGATACTCTCGTCGAGCATCCGCCCCTCGACGTATTCGGTCACGATGTACGGAGTGTCGCCGTCGAGGCCAGCCTCGAGAACCTTGGCAGTGCAGAAGGGGGCGACCCGGCGTGCGGCCTCCGCCTCCTTCATGAAACGCGACCGTGCGACCTGCTGGGCATCGCGATGCAGCGTCTTGAGAGCCACCCGTCCCCCTGCGGACCGTACGCCTCGTACACCACCCCTTGGCCCCCCGAGCCGAGCCGGGCCGCCAGCCAGTACCCCCAGTTTCTCCCGGTCCTCCGCAAGCAGCTTCGTCACCAACCCGGCCCCCCTGATAGCTGTCGTGCGCAGTTCTGCATCCTAGGACGCCGGACCGTGATCCCCAGTTGCTGAACGGTGCGGCACGGTGGCGACCCCGGACGCACCCTGGCTGCGATCTCTCGTTCTCGAGGCAGCGGGGTGAGAGACAGCCGGGCGCTGGTGGGCTGTTGCCGGCAGAGGGCCGATCTCAGGAGCCGGGGTTCACTGCCTTGCGGGTTTGAGACCGGTGCGGGGACCGCTGCCCCGGGGGATACCGCATGTGGGGTGACGCTGCCTCAGTATCTGGTGTCCACCGCGAGCTGCCCGCTCGCGCGGCCACCCTCGCCGTAGTCGTCCTGCGCGAAGGCCCCCAGGCGGAGCAGCCGTACTCCGAGGCAAAGATGGCCACTTGGGGGGAGGAAGCACGCCGACCGCGAGGCTGCCAGCTTCTCCAGCGCCCCAACTGCTCCTGCATGCCGGACTGGATGACCGCGTCGTGCACAGCCGGCCACGCCGGCAGGGGCTCACTGATCTCCGGGCCGACCCGAGCCGTCAGTCCATCGAACCCAAGCGGTCCACTGCGCTGCCGATCGCATTCCGCAGCACGTCATGCTGCCGACCGAGCCTGAACCGCTCATCACTCCACCACTCACGCGGATACAGCCACACCGGCTTGCCCACCAGCTCGGTCGGTTCCCACTCGAAGCGCGGCCAGACATGGGCGTGCAAGTACGGATCAGTGTTCCCCAGGATTTCCAGGTTGACCCGGCGGAAATCAGGGTCCAGCTGCCGACAGGCCCGCTCAACCGCTTCTCCGAGTCGGTCCATGTCGGACAGAAACGACAGCCGCTTGGCCCTCGGCAGGTCAGACAGCCGTTGCACACCCCGCTCGTCCACGAGGAGGACCGAGTAGCCCGGCAAGAATTGAACGTCGCCGATCACCGCGAAGCCGGCCTCAAGCCGCCGCAGCACGGTCGGGTTCTCCCCTCGCAGACAAGCCCCGATCCGATCCGTCCGCCAGTCACCGGTCATGACCAGAACCTACCCGCCGGTGATCAAAACCTGCCCCTTGTTACCCACCCTCCTCACTCACGACAAGACCCAACGACGCACCCCGAACGTCCCCCACCGCCTGCCAGGGATCACGTGCGAGAAGTCAGGCAGGCGGCGGCCGTCCGGTGGCACTCTTGGGCGATGCAGCCATGGGCCCCATCCGTCGAGAACGACCTGCGGCGTCTGCTCAATGAGTGGGATCCGATCGGCGTGGCCGACGACGCGCAGGACGAGTACGACTGCATGCTCGCCCCCTTGCTCCAGCGGCTACGTGGCGGCGCCAACCGGACCGAGGTCGGAGAGTTCCTACGACGTGAGCTGGAGGATCACTTCGGACTCGATCCTCTGGGCCTGCGACCCGAAGCGATGGCTACCCGAGTGATCGCCTGGTGGACCGCTGCCGGCAAGGCCGATGGCACCGGCCCGGCTCTCGGCTTCTCGGAGAACAGCTTCTCGATCTCAGCCGCAGCGGCCGACGACGCTACCGCCCACACAGTGTGCGAGGCGTTCGGGCGGCAGTGGGGCCGGTCGCCGTCCTTCGCTGGGGAGGTCAGGGGGGATCGGCTGGGAGCCGTGCAACCTTTGGGCGGACGGGGAGTCCAACCATCATGCGGAAACGTGCCTTTGCCTGCCTCGGCATCCTCCTGGCCGTCACGACCGCATGCTCCGGCAGCAGCGGCACCGACAAGCCGGAGCAACGCCCGGCCGTCGCCTCCTCCGCCTCCGACTTCAACGGCGACGGCTACAGCGATCTGGTCGTGACCGACTCCGGCGCCACGGTCCAAGGTGTCCACGACGCCGGCCAAGTGGTCGTGGTCTACGGCTCCGAGAAGGGCCCCGCCACCGCCCGGTCCCAGGTCGTCGACCAGAACGGCCTGGGACTGGGCAAGGCCGGGCAGGGGGGCCGCTTCGGCGCCCACTCACTCAGCGCGGACCTCGACAGCGACGGCTACGCGGACCTCGTCGCGACAGCTGGCAGGAACACTCTCTTCGTCGTCCGGGGCGGCGAGCGCGGCCTGTCCGGGGCCGGCGCTGCCCGGCTGACCGGCACGTTCCCCGTGGCCGGTGACTTCAACGGTGACGGCTACGCCGATCTCGTCTCCACGGACACCGAAACGGACATCGGCACCCTCGCCCTCGGCCCCTTCACCCGCGCGGGCAAGGCGGAGCGAACCGTCCGGCTCGACCTCGCCCCGGAGGGCGAGCCCTTCACGTCCGGGGACCACATCGCCACACCCTCCGCCGCCGGGGACGTCACGGGCGACGGCCGCGACGACCTTGTCGTCACCTGGTCGATGTACGGCGACGGGAACCACACCCCCCGCGCCACCGTCCTGTACCGGGGTGCCGCCGACGGTCGGCTCACCAAGGGCCCGCGCCTGAAGGACGCCCAGGGCAAGGACCTTTACGGTCAGGAGCCCGTCACCGCCGACATCGACAAGGACGGCTACGCGGACATCGTCATGGGCCTCGCCTGTGAAATGCTCGGCGATCCCGTGCCGCCGAAGGGTGGCAGCCGGATCGAGGTCTCCTACGGCGGCCTCAAGGGGCAGAGCAGCAGGCTCGAGCCGGTCCGTATCACCGAGCAGGCCGCACTGCCGGGCTCGCCGAGATTCACCTACTGCACCTTCGGCCACGCCGTGTCCGCCGGCGACACCAACGGCGACGGTTACGCCGACGTCGCCTTCAGCGGCCGGGCAGGAACGGACGCCATGGGGCGCCCCACCGTCATCCTGCTGCTCGGCAGCGCCAAGGGGCTGACCACGCAAGGCGCCCGCCTCTTCAGCCGGCTCACCCCCGGCATCCGAGGATCCGACGGCATCGAGGCCGACTTCGGCAACGAGACCGCCCTGATGGACACCGACCGGGACCATGCGGCGGAACTGGCGATCGGCAGCGCCGGGGCAGCGGGCGGCAGCGACCCTATCGTCTGGGTCCTGCCCGGCTCCCCCAGCGGCGTCTCAGCCTTGGACACCGTCACCTTCGAACAGGACGCCCTCGGCATCGCACTCACCGCGGGCCGGGGCTACTACGGCTTCGGCCGGTGAGGTGGCTCGTCGTCCGTCCGTTGTCATAAGCAGGCGAACAAGCCCCCCGCGACAAACCCAAAGCACTGTCCGGGCACGCCCCGAGTTCGGCGCATTCCACCGACGTCGGCGCGAGCAACCGGTCCGGCGCCGGGGTGGGGCCCGGCCAGCACGGCCGACTTCGCTGAAAGGCGGTCAACTTCGGCAGTGGGCAAGGACCGTGCTGCAGTGCGCGGTTGGTCCCCGCCTGGGAGCGTCGGCATTGAGATCCGCATTCAATTCAAGGATAAAAATAGGGGTAAATTGCTGCTAGTGTCTGGGTCGGAGGTGGAGCATGCCGACCGAGGAAGAGCTGTTCGCGGCGGTCGATTCGCTGCTGGAGGATCAGCCGGAGCTGCCGCCGCCCGCGGAGCGGGCCCGGCTGCGTGAGGCCGCCGGCATTACACAGGCCCGCCTGGCCGCTGCCCTCAAGTCGACGACGCAGACGGTGAAGAACTGGGAGAACGGTCGCTCGGAGCCCCGACCGCCGCGTCTGCAGGCGTATCTGCGGCTGTTGGAGGGCTGGGCCGCGAAGTACCCTCCCGCACCGGAGCCGGCGCCGGCCGACCACGCAATCCACCCGCCGACCGAACCGGCCGCCCCCACAGCGGCCGTCCCCGCGCCGGCTGCCCCCGCACCGGTCACCTCCGCACCCGCCGTACACCCTGCTCCCGTGGTGGAGGCCGCTCCCGCGGCCGGGCCGTCGATGTCGCGGCGTCCGGCGGCGAAGAAGACCGTCACGAAACCCGTCGCCGCCGATCCCCGGTTCCCGCACGGCCCGCTCGCCGTGCTGGACGGCGACGGCCAGGCGTACTGCGCCGGCGGGATCGTCCTGGACTGCCCGGCGACCACGATCGCGCAGCTGGTCGACTGGACCCTCACCGAGTCCGGGATCGGCGCTGCGCGGTTGCACCGCAACGGCAAGGACAGCGATCCGCTGATCGTGCTCACGGCATCCGCTGCCGTGAGGTTCGGACTGCCCGAGCGGCTGGAGGGCGCGGAGGCCCGCCGCTCGCTGCGGCTGCCGGAGGACCATCCGGTCGTCAAGCAGCTCGCCCGGGCGAAGTGGAAGCTGACGCAGCGCGGGTTCGGCCCTTGGCCGCGGATCTACCGTCCCGCGAAGGCCGGGCAACGGCAGTGCGTGCAGTTGGCCATCTTGCCGTGGGACGCCCTCGACTCCCGCGCCTGGCCCGGCGTCGCCGGTCTCGAGCCGGCCGACGTCGCCCGTGTCCTCGGTGTATATGCCCAGCGGGTGATCACGCCGCGTGGGTCCACCGCCGTCTCCGGCCTGGAGCTGATGACCGCGCTGCGGCCACCGACCCGCGCCGTGAGGAACGAGCACACGGGCGAGTGGATGTCCGGGCACAACCCCGGCTCGCTCGGCACGCAGCCGGTCGACCCGGCACCTCCGGAGGCGACCCCCGAGCATCCGGTCGCCCGCGGCTGGCAGGGTGGCTTCCTCGATGAGGAGGCCTACCAGTGGGTGCGTGACCCGCAGTTGCTGGCGGACGAGGAGTGCCTGTGGCCGTGCGCGGTCGGCCTGGACATCAACACCGCCTTCCTCTCCGCCGCCGCACGGCTGGTGGTCGGGCTGTCCGGCCCCGAGTACGTCCGGCGGCCGGTGTTCGACAAGAAGATCCCCGGCTCGTGGCTGGTCGACCTCTCCCACGTCGATCTGGACCCGCGTCTGCCGTCGCCGTTCACCCCGTCCGGCCGGCGCCCCGCCGGACCGGCCTGGTACCAGACCCACACCGTCGCCTACGCGGCCGAGCTCGGGTCCGACGTCGCCCCGGTCGAGGCCTTCCTGCGGCGCGAGACGGGCGCGTTCCTGGACCCGTGGCACGACCGGCTCAAAACCGCCTACGTCGACACGATGGCCGACCTCGGCGTCACCAAAGACCTCGACGAGGCCGCGTTCCTCGCCGCGATGGAGCAGCACAAGCAGGCCGATCCCGGCATGGCGGCCGTGCTGGCGGCGATCAAGGCGACGGTGAAGGGCGGCATCGGCAAGCTGCGCGAACGCCCCCAGGGCCGCCACTACCGCGACGGTGAACGGTGGCCGGCGCTCGAGCGTCCGACCTGGCGGCCGGACATCCGCGCCGCGGTCATCTCCAAGGCGCGGGTGAACATGCACCGCAAGATGCTCAACACCGCCAAGGCGACCGGCCAGTACCCGCTCGCGGTCCTCTCGGACTGCGTCGTCTACGCCAGCCGGGGCCCGTCGCCGCTCGACTTCCTGCCCCGCACGCCGGACGGCAAGCCGCTGCCCGGCTCGTTCCGCCTCGGCCCCACGCCGGGCCTGGCCAAGATGGAGGGCGTACAGGAGATGGCCTGGGCGGTCGACCTCATGGAGAAGGGCCTGAACCCGGCCCGCCACATCAAGGGCGGCGACGCCGTCCTCGAGGACGGGGAGTAGACCGGTGGGGGACATCGACGACGCCCTTGAGCGCGCGGACCAGGAAGCCTTCACCCGCGAACCGCCCAAGAGCCTTCAGGCCCGGATCAACTACCTGGTGCGGCAGTTGAAGAGCACCCGGGCCGTCGCGCAGGAGATCGGGGTCAGTCAGCGCTCCGTGGAGCGCTACCGCACGGGCGCACGCAAGAAGCCGCCCAAGGACATCGCCGAACGCATCGACACCGCCGTACGCGCCCGCTGGCAGCCCCTGGTCCGCAAGCGGCGCCGTCGGCAGGCTGCAGGGGCCACCGGTATCACCGTGGAAACCCGCGCACGGTTCGGCTACACCGCTCCCATCGGCAGCACCGACGACGGCCGGATGCGCCGGCTGACCGTCCACCTGCCCCCCGAGTACGCCAACCGCCTGTTCGACGCCCAGCAGCAAGGCCTCGGCGACCAGCAGCTCCGCGCGATCGTCGCCGAAGGACTCCAGGAAATCTATTTCAAGGACGGCGGACGCCGCGCGGACAACCTCGAAGTGGAATTCACGGACATCGACTACTTCGATGTTTCTTTCTGACATGCCTCGCGCAGCATGAGCGCCGGTGCCGAACCGCCGCCGAGTCTCGGCCAGGGACCGGTGCGCGGAGTGAATCACCGGCATCGGCTTTACCTTCCCCGGACTGTCCCGCCGAGCACGATGGGTAGCCTCCGGGGATGACTGCGACATTCGACGAAGCCGTTCGTGCCCGGCTGCAAGCCCCCAACGTCTGGTACGTCGGCACCGTGTTCGCCGACGGAGCACCGCAGGTCAGCCCGATGTGGGTGGATCTGGAGGGGGAGGGTGAGCTGACGTTCAACACCTCGGTGGGCCGGGTGAAGGAGGAGAACCTGCGCCGCGACCCCCGCGTCTACCTCTCGCACGCGGACGCCACCGATCCCTTCGACCGGGTGCAGATCAGTGGTGTGGTGGCCCGCTTCATCGAGGGCGAGGAGGCGCACGTTCGGATGGACCGGCTGGCCCGCAAGTACCTGGGTAGCGAGCGCTTCGAGTGGATCATGCCGGGGGAACAGCGGGTCGCGGTGATAGTGCGCCCGGTCAAGGTGCGGCACATCGTCGGCGTCGAGCGGTTCCGGTCCGGCGGCCCCGTGCCCGCTCCCTGACCGGCACACTCGTCGGACCGCGGTCGGAGGCTCCCAGGAGGGTGACGGACTCGCCCGGCGTGACGCGATCGTGGCGGCCGTGCTCGTCACCTCCTGGGAACTCGTCGAGTCCCGTTGCCGCCGTTACTCGGCACCGAGTCCGGCGTCGTCGACCTCGCCTCTGCCCTCGGCCTTGAGGACCTTGTTGAGCGTGGTGAGGTCGTAAATGCCCTTCAGTTCCGGCTTCTTCAGCAGGCCGGCCTTCACCGCGTGCTGCGCCTGCACGTTCAGGGTGGCGGCCAGCGGGTCGTCGAGGAAGGAGATGGACGGCCAGGCGCTGTCGATCACGGCGTCACCGAGGGGCTTGCCGGTGAGCTCCTGGAGCTTGGTGTTCGCGGACGCCTTCGCCCTGTCGGGATCGGCGTTGATCCACGCGTTCGTCTTCACCGAGCCGCGAAGCACGGCCTCGACGACGTCCGGGTGCTCCTTGAGGAACTTCTGCGACACGATGATGTTCGTGATCACGAACTTCTTGTCCGGCCACAGGTCCGACTCGTCGAGCAGCACCTTCGCGCCTTCGCTCACCAATTTGGAGGCGGTCGGCTCGGGGACCCAGGCCCCGTCGATGGAACCGGACTTGTAGGCGTCGGGAGTCACCTTGTTGTCCGTGCGGACCACGGAGACATCGCCCTTGCCGCTCTCCGTGTCGACCTTCCAGCCCTTCTCCGCGATCCAGTTGAGGAAGGCCACGTCCTGGGTGTTGCCGAGCTGCGGGGTGGCGATCCTCTTGCCCTTGAGGTCGTCCAGCGTCTTGATCTTCTCCGGGTCGACGACCAGTTTCACGCCACCGGAGGCAGAACCGCTGATGATGCGCAGGTTGGAGCCCTTGGACTTGGTGTAACCGTTGATCGCGGGGGAGGGGCCGATCCAGCCGATGTCGATCGCGTCGGCGTTGAGCGCTTCGATCTCGGAGGGGCCCGCGTTGAAGGTGGACACCTTCAGTCGCGTTCCGCCCAGCTCCTTCTGGAAGATGCCCTGCTGGTCGCCCACCAGGGCGGTGGCGTGAGTGAGGTTGGGGAAGTAGCCGATGCGCACCTCATCGGTGGAGAGCTTCTTGCCGTCCGCCGCGACCTCGGTCCGCTCGCCGTCGTCGCTGGACGCGGATCCGTAGCCGCAGGCGGTCAGCAGGAGGGGAAGTGTGACGGTGACGGCGAGGGTGCGCAGGGTGGTGAGCGGTCTTGCGGCAGACACGGGGTGTCCTCTCAAGGGTGAGGTGATCGGGAGTTACGGGGAATACGGGGACGAAGCCGGCGGGGACGGCACGCGCAAGCGCTCCGTGCGCGGGTGCGGCGAGGATCGTGACGGCCGTCGCGGGAACGCGTGGTGCGCGCCTCGGTCACGCCCGTGCCGCGCCCGAAGGCATGCGGTCATGGCGACTTGGGGAGGGCGCCAGGGACCCAAGAGCGTCCGGTCCACCGAAGGAAGCGGGGCGTCAGGGTGCCCGGCGGTGTCCTTGGACGCCGGGTGCCGAGGACGGTCTCAGACGGGCCGACAGACGGCGCTGGACGTGCGGCCGAGGTCGATGTGGCGACGCGAGGTGAGAAGGGCCGTGCGGTCGAGCGTTTTCATGGCCACCCCCCAATCCCTACTTTTCCCAGCTGGTTGGTAGGGATAGTGGCAGAAGCCGGCGCCCGCCCCAAGAGGGTGTCCAGATAGTGGATTCACTCATCTCGCCCCTTGGGATGGGCGGTCGGGGTCCGGCGTGTCAGGGGACGCGCGACGTGGCGCCCCCCACCCGGCCGCCGGGCCGGCGCGGCGGGCATCGCTGTCCGCGCGGGGCGCGGCTCTGTGCCGGGCTCCACGGATCCGGCCGGGAGTTCAGGGCGGCGTGCGGCCGAGCTGCCGGTGGCCCGGTCGAAGTGCCTGAGTGAGCCGCCTCAGGGGCAGGTCGCGGGCACCGTGCGGTGCGGGCCGTTGAGGTAGTGGTCCCCGATGGCACGCAGCCGGCGTGCGGCGGAGCGGTGGGCGGTGAGGACGCGGGCGTTGCGCCAGAACCGGTCCAGGCCGGGGGCGTCGGCGAGCTCCAACGCCCGGGTGGTGACCCTCAGCGCGGCCCTCGTTGTCACCGTCTCGGCCGTGGCGACGAGGGCGGCGACCGCCGCGGGTTCCTCGACGTCCAGGAGCGGTCCCAGGTCCAGAGCCCGCGCCATCGCGTCCGTGGCCCGCCCGACCACGGCCGAGGCGGTCTGCGCGGTGGACGCCAGCTCGCCGTAGGCGAGGAGGAGGTCGGGGTCCTTCGCGGGGAGTCGCGAGGTGCGGGAGGCGCTCCTGCTGAGGTCGCGGGCCTCCGCGAGGGAGCCTTCGACGATGCCGAGGCCGACGTGGCACAGGGCGAGGCGGAGCGCGGGTGTGGCGAGCGCGGTGAAGAGCGCAGTCGATTCCTCGTCGTGCGGCCGGACGCCCATGACCTGGTTCGGGGCGACGACGACCCGTTCCGGCACCAGGGTGCCCGCGCCGGCGACCCGCTGGCCCAGGCGGCCGCCGCCGGTCTCGGCGGTGAGCCCCTGGTGGTCGCGCGGGAGGCGGACGACCAGGATGTCGCCGGTCACGGCACAGCGCGCGTCCACGACGAGTTGGTCCGCCACAGTGGTCGCCGTGTCCAACGCGCGGCGCCCGTTCAGGACGTAGCCGGTGTCGAGCGGCGTCAGAGTCAGGTCGCCTTCTTCATCGTCGTCGGAGGATCCGGATGCGCGGACGGCACCGGTCCAGAGCCACTGGGCGCGCACCGATTCCCCTTCGAGGGCGGCGGTGCGCGCCGTGCTCGTGCCGTAGAACCGGCTGCTCCAGGTATGGACGTAGTGGCGGGCGAGTATCTCTCCGACGGAGCTGTCGGCCGTGGCGATCTCCTGGACGACGGCGCAGGCCGTGCTCCAGTCCGTCCCGCGGTCCGGTCCTGGCGGGGTGAGAGCTGCCAGGACGCCGGCCTCGCGCAGTCGGGCCGTCTCGTCGGCAGGCGGTTCCCCGGCCTGGTCCCGGGCGTCGGCGTCGGCGGCCAGGTCGTCCGCCACGTCACGGGCGGTGCGCAGGAGGGTGTGCCGCCGCGCGTCGGCGGACGGTGCGGTGAGGCGAGGGGTGCGCGGGGTGTGTGGAGCGGTCGGTGTCATCGGCATGCCGTCACCGACAGGCTCCTGTGCCGAGGGGCCGCGGGCCTGGGTGCGGCCGCGGCGCGGGAGGTGGCCGGGCCGCGGTGAGTGGTCGTCATGTGCGGTACTCCGAACGGTCGTTGTGTGACGGCGTGGCTGGTGCGGTGCGCGGGCCTGGTGCTCTTCGCCCTGGAGCGGCCGCGGCGAAACCGGTGCCCGCGACGTATTCCCTGCTATCCCTACTGGATTAGTAGGAATATTGCTCGGTGAGGGCCGGAGCGGCAAGAAGGTGGTCACATGGCGGACTACCCGGCCTCACGATGCGAGACCGCGCAGCTTGACGCTGCCCGCCGGCGCTCAGGGGTTGGACCAGGCGGCGGGGTCGTCCGCCAAGGCGTGGACGAACTCGGGTAGTCGGCCCGACGCGATGTCCGCCAGGGAGACGCCTTCGAGGATCATGCGGACATTCGCCCGCACGGCGATCCACAGCGGCAGCAGCGCCTCGGCGGGGCCGGGGTACGTCAGCTCCGGCGGCCGCACGCCGCGCACGGAGACGAGCGGACCGTCCACCGCGCGCACCACGTCGGCGACCGAGATGTCCTCCGGGGCTTTCGCCAGCCGGTATCCGCCGCCGGCGCCGCGTTGGCTGACGACCAGTCCGCCGCGCCGCATGTCGTTGAGGATGCTCTCCAGGTACTTGTGCGGGATCTCCTGGGCCTCGGCGATGGCCTCCGCGTTGAGGGGTCCGGTGTCCCTGGCGCCGGCGAGGAGGAGGGCGGCGCGTACCGCGTAGTCCGCCCTGGCTGAGATCCGCATACGGGCATTATCCCGTACGGTGCGGCATCGCTCCCGGTCGGCCCGGCCGCCGCAGGGCCCCGGCGTGCCCGGCGCCCGCACCTGTCACGTGGCACGCACGGACCGTGCCCCCGGCTCGCGGGGGCACGGTCCGTCGATCGAGGCGCCGTCGGCCCCGGTCCTGGTGGCGGACCGGGGCCTTGCGGCTGCCCGGACGTGGCCGGTCAGGCGGCCGCGGGCGTGTAGTGGGCGGCGTCGTCGCCCTCGACGACGTAGCTGTGTCCGCCGTCCACTCCGACGGGAGCGTCTCCGGCGACGGTCACGCGGTGCAGCAGCCGCGGCTGGTCGCCGTAGTCGTCGGGGGCGTAGTGCTGGGTGATGCGGTTGTCGAACAGCACCAGGTCGCCCGGGTTCCAGGAGATCCGTACCAGGTTTTCCGGCCGGACGACGTACGACTGGAGGAGCCGCAGCAGGTCCCGCGACTCGGACGCGCCGAAGCCCACGAGGCTGTGTGCGAACCCACCGATGAACAGCCCTCGTTCGCCGCTCTCCGGGTGGACGCGCACCACCGGGTGGGCGGTGCGGTAGCGGCGGGAGACGAACCGCCTGCGATGTTCGGCGGCCGTCTCGTTCTTCGGCTCGGCGTAGTCGTACGCGTTGGTGTGGACCGCCCACAGCCGGTCGGCGAGCTCCCGCAGCGGCTCGGGCAGGTCCCGGTAGGCGGCGGCCGTATTGGCGATGAGGGTGTTCCCGCCGTACGGGGGGACGACGAGTGCGCGCAGGGTGGACGCCTTGGGAGGCGTGCGCACGAAGGTGACGTCGGTGTGCCAATGGTTGGCGCGGATGCCCTCGTCGCCGTCCACCGGCAGGATCCGCGGCTGCCCGAAGACCGACGGCACGGTGGGATGGGCGGTGGTCAGCTCGCCGAAGAGGGACGCGAAGCGGAGCTGGCCGGCGTCGTCGAGGCGCTGGTCGCGGAAGACGAGGGCCTTGTGCTCAAGGAGGGCGTTGTTGACGCCGGCGACGACCTCGGGGACGAGGGTGCCTTCGGCCGCCAGGTCCAGGCCGTGGACCTCGGCGCCGATGCGCCCGCCGATCCGGCTGATCTCCAAGTCGACTGCTGCGCCGGACACGTGGGGTGCCGCGGGTGTGGTGGTCATGTCGGGTGATTCCCTTCAGGAGGCTCAATGAGGTGATGGGCGCGGTCGGTTGTCGTTGTCGTTCCGGGGGCCGCACGTCGACGACGAAGTGGCACGGGGCGTCCAGCGCTTGCCCCGGCCGATGCCCCTGCGGTAGGTGCCGAGCGGCCCGGCGCGTTCGAGGCGGCCCTCGTCACGGATGCCGGAGTCGCCCAGGAGGAGCGGGACATACGGGCCACGTACAGGCGTCAACAGGGCAGGCGGACTTCACCGGAAGCAGGTCCGGCAGGCGGACCGCCGGGCGATCAGCGGGACGCCGTCTTCGCCTCTGTCGAACACGCCCGTCGACCGAACCTGCGTACTGCGCAAGGACGGTGAACGTGTTTCAGGGCGCAGACCAGTTCGCGCCCGATGCCGGGAAGGTCCGGGCGGCTGGGGGGTGAGGCCGCCGAGGGGGTCGTCTAGCAGCCGCGGCAGGGGGTCGCACACAGGGCGCCGGCGTGCCGTCCAAGATCGACGTGCAACCGCGCGGTGAAGTTCGCTGACTGGCTCACACCGACGAGGCTGTCAGCGGGGATCAGCCACGTCAACGCGGGAAACGGACCTGTCTCACATGCTGAATGCGCTGCCACACTCCTGAAGTGAGCCGTTCATAAAGTGGAGCACATCCCTTGCCGCGGACGGGGAGAACCACCGATGTGCCCCTACTGTCGAGGATCCCCGGCGCACGCGGACACCGGACGGCCACGAGCAAAGGGCCCCTGGCAGCGCGCTGAAGGGGATGCCGCGTCCCCGAGCCCCACGACGGTCGGGGCCCGTACGGCACTGGTCGCCCAGTGCGTCGCCTCCGGCGGCCGAGGGCGGCGTCCGAGAGCGGCGCCGACCGGCGCGAGGTGCGCTCCGACGGCAGCTGCTCACCGCTCGCCCTCCGGCGCCGCGGACACGGTCAGTCGCTCAGATCGGGCTTGCCGAAGAGGACGGCGTAGCCGGAAGGGAGCTGGCTGATGACCTGGTTGAGCTCGCCGGGGGAGACGGCGTCGGCCAGCGTGCTGAGTACGGCACTGGCGTCCCACTGGGCGGTTTGCGGACGGGCGCCTGTGCGTTCTCCCACCCGACGGCAGAATTCCTCGACACCGTACGACTCGGCCCGCTGCTCCCCGTCGACCCTGAGAGCCTCCCTTCAGCGCGGCGGGCAGCTGGGCCGACAGGTCCTTGGCCTCCCCGGGCGTGATGCGGTGTGCCAGAGTCTCCAGCACCGCGGTCGTGATCTTGGCGGCTTCCGCCTGGTCCGCGTACTCACCGCGCTCCCGTACCCGGGCCAGGAATTCGTCATGCCTCATCGATCTCTCCCCTCGGTTCGACAGCGGCGTGCCCGGGCGGACCGGTTCTTCCCTGGTCAGAGCCCGGGCTTCGTCTCGTACCGGGGGCCGAGGTCGGGTGTGTCGGCACCCTGCAACTCGCTGACCACCCCATGCGTGACGGACAGGTCGTGCAACACGGCACGGGTCTCCTCGGCGGGCAGCCCGGCGCTTCGGGCGATCTCTTCGGCATGCACGCCCTCGCCCCCGTGCTTCTCCTGGGCGGTGACCAGGGCCTCGAAGACCCGCTCGTGCGCCTCGGAGTAGTCCTGGCGGCCCCGGCCGGCGAAGGACCGGGCCGGAGACGACGCATCGGCCCGCGGGCTGCCCTGAGTGCCGCCCGTGGCGGTCTGCTGCTTGCCGCGGTGCACGGACGCCGTCTTCTCCTCGTGGGGCGTAGAGGTCCTCATGTGCGCACGCTGTTTCGACGCACCCGTCGTCGTGCCCCGGTCCGAGGGCTGCTCGCCCGCCCTCTCCGCGTCACGCGCGGCCGCGCGCCGCTGTTCTTCGTCCCCCTCCATCTTCTTCCGCACCATGAGGCCGGCTCCTTTCTCCGAGCCGCCGGCCCGGATCTTGATCCTCGAGCCGCGCGGCGTGCGCTGAATCCGTGTACAGGACGAGTGACCCAGACCATGCAGCCAAACGGCCCCGTGTGCCGGGCTCACAGCCGAGGGCGTGCAGCACGTCCGCTCACCGGCCCCCGGGTGCGCGACTGCCCCATGGCCAGGATCAGACGCTGCCGCGCCTTTCGACGACGAGGATGCGGGCCTCCGGCGCAGGGTGGGCGACATGGGCATCGCCAGGTTCGACGCAACACACCCGGCCCGGCGTCAGGTGCTCGACCCGCTCGATGCCGTCCACCCGGTAGTGCATGTCGACTGCCCCGTCCAGGACAACGAACACTTCGGGGCCGTCATTGACGTGCCACTTGTACGGCTGGTCGGTCCAGTGCAGACGAACCGTCGCATCATCGACACCCGCGAGATCCGTCGCACCCCACGGGCGTTCTGCGGTGAATGAGGCGGCGTCGACGAATCGCATCAGAGTTCCCCCTGGTCAAGGGCCTTAAGGGCATCCGGTCCGTCCATCGTGCAAGACGGTCGCGATCACCGCGAGAGGCAGAAATGACGTGAGGCATAAGATTTCTGCCATGCATCACGTCGTCGCCCTGGCACTTCCCGGGATCGTCGCCCTCGATCTCGCCATCCCCGCACAGGTCTTCGGCGCCCCCGGATCCCCCGACCTCTACCGGTTCAGCCTCTGCGCTGCCGAAGCCGGGCCAGTGGCCACGTCCACCGGGTTCGATCTCGTCGCCCCCCGAGGACTGGAGGCCCTGACCGAGGCCGACACGGTCATCGTGCCCGGCTATGCACCTCACGATCCACCCGTACCCGAGGTGACCGAAGCCCTGCAGGCCGCAGCAGCACGTGGCGCCCGCCTGGTCTCCGTGTGTACCGGAGCGTTCGCACTGGCGGCAGCCGGTCTCCTGGACGGGCGCCGCGCCACCACCCACTGGATGGACGCACCCGATCTTGCCCACCGCTACCGCATGGTCGACGTCGACCCCGCACCCCTGTACATCGCCTCCGACTCGGTCCTGACCAGCGCCGGATTCACCGCGGGCATCGACCTGTGCCTGCACCTGGTCCGCGAGGACTTGGGCGCGGACACCGCCGCTGAGCTCGCCCGCCGTCTGGTCGTCCCCGCCCACCGTGAGGCCAACCAGGCCCAATACATCTCCCAGCCGCTGCCCACCGACGGCACCGGCATGGCCGACGTCTGCGCTTGGGCCCTCCAGCACCTCGACCACCCACTGACGGTGGCAGACCTTGCCCGCCGCACCTCGCTCTCCCCCCGCAGTTTCGCCCGCCGCTTCACGGCGGAAACCGGCACCACACCCCTGCGCTGGGTCAATACCCAGCGGCTCCAACAGGCCCGGCGCCTCCTGGAAACCACTCACCTCAGCGTCGAGGAGATCGCCCGCCGAACCGGCCTGGGAACCGCAACGAATCTCCGCTTCCACCTCGCCCGTGAGGCCCAGACCACACCCACCGCATACCGGCGCACCTTCCAACGCCTCCCCGCTCCCTCCGGGGAACCCACCTGATCCGCCGAGCCCAGCCATGAGCCTGCCCGGCGAGGCCGTCCTCGTCTCGCCCCCGGCCTCGGCGCGGTCAAGCCGGCCGAGCACTACCCGCGCTGCCGTACCGGCCGGTTGCGGTGATTCAACCGCGGGACCGGTGGCCGGTCCTTCCCTCGCGCAAGAGGTGCCGCAGGCGGCTCTCCGGCCAGGTGTTGATCACGTCGTTCTTGGTGAGCCAGCCGCGCTGTGCCGTGCCTACGCCGTAGCGCATGTTGGCCAGGTGGAGGGTGGCGTGGGCGTCGCTGTCGACGGCGAACCTCACGCCGTGCCTCTTGGCCCGCAGGATGTCCTCGTCGCGCAGATCCAGCCGGTCGGGGTGGGCGTTGATCTCCAGCGCGGTGCCGGTGCGCGCACACGCGGCGAAGATCGCGTCGAGGTCGGCATCTATGGGCGGACGCTTGCCGATGATCCGGGTGGTGGGGTGGCCGATGATGTCGACGTGCGGGTTCTCGCAGGCCCGGACGATCCGCCGGGTCAGCGCCTCGCGCCCCTGGTTGAAGTGCGAATGCACCGACGCCACGCACAGATCGAAGCCGGCCAGGAACTCCTCCGGCCAGTCCACGCCGCCGTCCGGATCGATGTTCAGCTCCACGCCGTGCAGCAGCCGCATACCACTCCGCTTGCCATGCTTTGCGTACTTCCCGTCGAGTTCCCGGACGCGTTCGCGCTGGGCCAGGATGCGTTCGTCGGTCATCCGCTGCATGTACAGGTCCGGGCCGTGATCGGTGATCGCGTAGTAGGCGTAGCCGCGCTCGGCGGCCGCCGCGACCATCTCCTCCAGCGGGGCGAGACCGTCGGTGAGGTCGGTGTGCGTGTGCAGATCGCCCCGGATGTCCTGTTCCTGGACCAGGTCGGGCAGCTCGCCGTTCAGCCCGGCCTCGATCTCGCCGCGGTCCTCGCGCAGCGTGGGCGGGATCCAGGGCAGGCCGAGGCGGGCGTACACGTCCTCCTCGGTCTTGGAGACTATCTTCTTGCCGCTCTCGGCATCGAAGAGGCCGTACTCGGAGAGCTTGAGCTTGTGATGGACGGCCCGCTCCCGGGTGCGGATATTGTGCGCCTTGGACCCGGTGAAGTACTGCAGGGCCGCGCCCCAGGAGTCCGGCGGTACGACGCGCAGGTCGACGGAAAGGCCCTTGGTGGTGCGGATGGACGTCTTCTTCTCGCCGTGCGCGATGACCTCCGCGACATACGGCAATTCGGTGAACGCCCGCATCACGGGCGCGGACCTGGCGGCCGCGGCAAGCACGTCGATGTCGCCGACGGTCTCGCGGAAGCGGCGCAGGGAGCCCGCGTAGGTGCAGCGCCGGCAGCCGGCCACTCCGGAAAGCTCGGCGACGATGTCGTCGGCGAGGTCCATGGCCGCATCGAGCAGGACGCGCTCTCCGGAGGACTGCAGGAGTTCCATGCCGTGGAGGATGTTCTCCTCCGTCTTCGGCCCGAAGCCCTTCAGATCGCGCAGCCGTTCCTCGTGGATGGCGTCGGCCAGTTCCTCGATGGAGGAGATGCCCAGTTCCTCGTACAGGACGCAGGCCTTCTTCGGGCCGAGCGTGGGGATGGCGGTCAACCGCCGGACGCCGGCGGGGATCTTCGCCCGCAGCTCCTCGACGGCGGACACGCTGCCGCTGCGCGCGTACTCGAGGATCTTCTCGGCGATTGACTTGCCGACGTTGGGGATCTCCTGGAGACCCTTGACGTCGAGGGTGGACACGTCGGCGTGGTAGCCGCCCACGGACCGGGCAGCCTTCTCGTAGACGCGTGACTTGTACGCGTCTCCTCCGGTGATCGAGATCAGGTCCGCATATTCGTGGAACAGCGCGGCCACCTCGTCGTTGGACCGAACCATGATTCCCGAGTAGGCAGACAGCGCCCCCTTCATGCGTGCCGGCGCCTGTCATCTCCCGAGGGAGTCCGGGTCCTGTACCCGCGCGAGCCTGTGGCAGTGCCCCTCCCTCTGGCGAATTCCGGCTCCGGCAGGCGCATGCCCCCGGGTCAGGAGGGCTACCCGCCCGGCAGACCGCGACGTGCGAAGAGACGCAGTGGGGCATCCGGTGGCCTCAAGCGGTTCCGATGTGAGGAGGCTCCATGACTCCCGCCACCGTTGGGCATCCGTTCCGGATCCGCCAGGATGCGCTGCCCCTGGCCGGGCCCGAGTCGCTGGATCCGCTGCTGACGCGGATCGGTGACGCGAGGTACGTGCTGCTGGGAGAGGCGTCGCACGGTACGTCCGAGTACTACCGGTGGCGCGACCTGCTGACCCGGCGGCTGATCGAGGAGAAGGGCTTCTCCTTCGTCGCCGTGGAGGGCGACTGGCCCGACTGCCACGCTGTGCACTGCTCTGTGACGGGCGCACCGGGAGCGCCCGAGGACCCCGTGGGCGTGCTGGAGGACTTCGACCGATGGCCGACATGGATGTGGGCGAACACCGACGTCGCCCGTTTCTGCCGGTGGCTCCGCGAACACAACGCCCCGCTGCCGCAGGACCGGCGCGCCGGGTTCTTCGGCCTGGACGTGTACAGCCTGTGGGAGTCGCTGCAAGCGGTGCGCGACTACCTGAGCGAGCACGTACCCGACGCGGTCGACCGGGCTTTGGACGCCTACCGGTGCTTCGAGCCGTACGCGGAGGACCCGCAGTCCTATGCGATGGCCACCGAGCTGGTGCCGTCCGGCTGTGAGCCGGAGGTACGTGAGCTGTTGGTACACCTGCGGCACAGCGCGGAGCAGGCGGCAGCCGCGGACGGCGGGCCGGCCGGCTTCGCCGCCCGGCAGAACGCCGAGGTGCTGTCCGGTGCGGAACGCTACTACCGGGCGATGCTCCGGGGCGGTCCGGAATCGTGGAACATCCGGGACCACCACATGGCGGACACCCTCGACCGGCTCATGGACTACCACGGGCCGCGGTCCAAAGCGGTGGTCTGGGAGCACAACACCCATGTGGGCGATGCCCGTGCCACCGACATGGCGGCAGCCGGCCTGGTCAACGTCGGTCAGCTGGTCAGGGAGCGCCACGAGGACGACGGCGTCGTGCTGGTCGGCTTCGGCTCCTACCAAGGCACCGTGATCGCGTCCGACCGCTGGGGCGGGCGCGTCCGCGCGATGCAGGTGCCGCCGGCCCGTGACGGCAGTCTGGAGGACTCGATGCACCGGGCGCTGCCTGGTGATTCCGGGCTCTTCGTCTTCCCGCCGACGGGGACACACTCCGACGCAGGGGGCACCACCCGGCCGCCCTGGCTCGACGACGTGTGCGACCACCGAGCGATCGGCGTGGTCTACCGGCCGGAGCGGGAGAAGTGGGGGAACTACGTGGCCACCGTCGTCGGAGAACGCTACGACGCCTTCTGCTACATCGACCGCACCACCGCTCTGACCCCCCTGCACACGGCCCCCGCCGACGCGGGCGAGGAGGAGACCTGGCCGAGCGGCGTGTGACACGGCAAGAGGTTGTATGCCGATGCGCTTCCTCGATCACCGGTACGCCGGCCAGGAGCTGACCGTGAGACTCCTCGAGTGGGCCTCCGACGGTGTGGTCAGAACGAGCTGCTGACCGGGCTCGACCTGGCGGCCGGTACTGGTCGGCTTCGAGCCGTCGAGAGGGAGGCCCCACAGCATCATCACCACCACGGTGGCGGCCATGGCACTGCCCAGCCAGGCCAGGGCGCGGGAGGCGCGCAGCCCATAACCGGAGACCGCCCAGCACAGGTGGAGCAGCAGACGCTCGGGCAGCGGGGTGCTGCCGTCGGGATCGCGGTCACGGCGACGCATCTCGGATTCGCCGTAGTAGAAGTCGGCGGCTCCCGGCTCGTTCTTGCTGTCCTCCAGCGCCTTGCGGAGCTGCCGGTACAACGCTGCCAGCATCTCCGGCCCGGGGGTGCGCTCCACGTCGGGATGGTGCTCTCCGGTCCGCCAGAACCGGTCGGACAAGGGCCCCTCGTTGGCTGTCTGGCCGCAGACAGCGGCGCGCCAGTGATGCTCCTCAGCCAGCGTGCGGGGCCGTGACCAGCGCGTCAGGAAGAGCCTGCGGCGGTCCCAGCCGACGGGTGGGCGGGCGAAACGGATCCGGCCGTCCAGGCGGATCTGGTCGAGATGGACCGCGCCCGCGAACAGGCACCCGGACAGGTCCACGTCAGTCAGCGACAGGTGCGCGGCGTCCACCCCTGCCACAGAGGAGATCCGTACCCCGGGGCTCTGCTCCGCCAGCACATCCTCCGCCATGAAGCGCTGCATGCTGTGGGTGAAGGGCGCCGGTTCGACGGCAAGGGCAAGCGGGTACTCCAGCAGCGCGCCGGCGAGGTCCACCACGGCGTAGCGCAGCCGCAGGGCTGCCGTGGACTCCCAACGCGCCCGCCGCAGCGAGACCTTCGTCGCGGCGATCTCCACTGTCATCGGTGCCCTGAACACCGCACCGTCCAGGTCCACTGTTCCGCCGCACACCAGTGGTCCCACATGCTGTTCCACCTCGAACCTCGCCTCGCTGAACACAACGTCGTAGGTGAAGGTCACCTCGCTGAAGGCGGCGCGGGCGGGAAAGGTCACCCTGCGGAAGTCGGCGTCGAGGAAGAAGGTCGCCCCACCGAAATAGGCGTGGCTGGTGAAAGTCGCTTCGTCGAAGCGGGCAGAGCTGCCGAAACTCACCATGGTGAACCGAACCGGGCCGGTGAAGGTGGCCCTTTCGAACCGGGCGTCGCACGTGAACCGTGCACTGGTGAACTCGGCGGTGCCGTCGAATCGCGCCCCGCCGAACCGGGCGGCGCCGGAGAGGAAGTCACCGTTGAACCGCGTCCCGCGGAACCGGGCGGCGCCGTTGAACCGCGCCCCACCGAAAGAGACGACGTGGCTGAAGGTCGCCCCGCTGAACACGGCGGTATCGGTGAAGCCGGCGTTGCTGAAGTCGGCGACGCCGCTGACGCTCACTTCGTCGAACCGGGCGACACCGGTGAAGCTCGCCCCCTCGAACCGGGCGGTGCCGATACGTGGCCGGCCAGTGGCGGGTTCGAGCAGGGCATGAAGCAGCTGAGCCAGCAGATCCTCGGTGAAGGGGGTGCCCCGGTGGTCAAGGTCGGCACCAGGCTGCAGACCGGCGAAGTAGGAAGCGCGGTCACTACTGCTGAGGTGGACCAGGCATGAGGTATGGCCGGTGACGTGGACACCGCGGCAGCCGACCGGATCGGTCTCAGAGGCAGCGCCGTGACCGCAGTGCGGCCACGGCGGCGAGGTCAGGGCCGAAGCAGGACTGGGGTCCGTCATGTCCCCAAGGACGTCATGGCGCGGCAGGCAGTTGCTGCCCCTCCTCAGCAGGCCCGCATCGATGAGATGCAACCCCCACAAGCATCAGCCGCACCAGCCGGCCAGGACCCGACACTGATCGACCTCGCCACACACTGCTGCGCACAGCCTGGCTTCCCCCGGCCCGATTCATCGGCGGCGAACCCACGTCGGACCTCACCCCCGTACGGCCGGCGAGGTAAAGGCGTTCCAGCAGGACGGTGTCCGCCTCGCCGCAAGGACAGCAGTGGCTCCGATTGCCCGAAGATGCCTGCGAGGTACTGCGGTGTTGGAATGGAAGGCGGCAATGAGTGCGGTCGGGGCGCGGCTGCCGCACCGTCGGAGGTGGAAAGCCGCCAGACGAGGAGTCGGTATGAGCGTCGACGAACTCTCCGAGATGGGCCCTGTCGATTACCTGATCCTGGAGTTCCCGGGCAATCGCATGACCGGCGAAGGCCTGCCCCTGCTGCTCGAACTCGTCGAGCGGCGCATCATCCGCATCCTCGACCTGTCCTTCGTCCGTAAAGAGGCAGACGGTTCGGTCAGAGCGCTCAAGCTCACCGACATGGACGGCGACGGGGAACTCGACCTGGCCGTGTTCGAGGGTGCCTCCTCGGGCCTGCTCGGCGAGGACGACCTCCAAGAGGCCGCCACCGTCCTCGAACCCGGCAACTCCGCGGGCGTCATCGTGTACGAGAACCTGTGGGCCGCGCCGCTGGCAGCGGCCCTGCGCCGCAGCGGAGCACGGATGGTCGCCAACGGAAGGATCCCGCCCGAGGATCTCATGGCGGTTCTGGAGGCCGTCGAGGCGGGATCCGCCTCTTGACGGTCGACGCCCGCCCGACGACAAGGAACCTGTCATGCCTGGTCTGCTTCGCGGAGTCGCCCGCACCGCGGTCGTCTCCGGTACCGCCACCGCCGTCTCCAACCGGGTCTCGCGCCGGCAGGCCGGCCGATGGGCGCAACAGGACTACGGACAGAGCGCCGCGGCGCCGCGCGAGGCCTACAGCACTCCGGCACCCGCACCCGCACCCGCTGTGTCGATGGACACGAAGATTTCGCAGTTGAAGGAGCTCGCTCAGCTCAAGGAGCAAGGGGTGCTCTCCGAGGCCGAGTTCGCGGCACAGAAGAGCCGCATCCTTGAGCTCTGATCGGGACGAGCTCCTCGACGACCCGCCACGGCCCACACGATGTCGCCGCCCCGAGACCGAGCATCGGCACGATCCACAGGCTCGCCTTGGCGTATTGCCGCAATCTGAACCGGGCCGCCCAGGACGTCATGGCACCCATGTCACGCCCCTTCACCCGGAGGAGTCACGTGTTCTTGAGGCACACGGGACGGCGGACTCCTTGGCGGGACCGGCGTCATCTCACGGTAAAGCGACAGCGTGACCGGCGCAGCAGCAGGGGAACCGCCACCGCCGCCTTGTGCGGCTTTCTCGCCAGGACGGGCCGACATCGTCGGCCTAAGCTGACTCCGTGGCGTCCCGGTGCTCCGCGTCCACCGCGTCATGGTGCCCGTTCCTGATCGACCGGGCTGAAAGGGGTGCACGATGGACGACTACCCCCTGATCGAGGACCACGGGCTGATCGGTGATCTGCAGACCGCGGCTCTGGTGACGACCGATGCGACGATCGACTGGTTCTGCTGTCCGCGGTTCGACTCGCCGAGCATTTTCGGAGCCCTGCTGGACCGGCGGAAGGGCGGCCACTTCACCGTGCGGCCGGCTGCGGGCACCTACACGACCAAGCAGCTCTACCACCCTGACACCGCCGTTCTCGTGACGCGCTTCATGACCGAGACCGGGGCGGGGGAGGTCGTCGACTTCATGCCGGTGACCGGAACGACCGCCACTGACCGGCACCGTCTCGTCCGCATGCTGCGCTGTGTCCGCGGCAGCATGACGTTCGAGGGGGAGATCGCTCCACGCTTCGACTACGGCCGCAAGCCACACGAACTGCACATCTCGGAGCACGGGGCCCTGTTCACCTCGGAGGACATGCACCTGGCTGTCCACCCCGTCCGCGAGCCGCACGACGAGCGGCTGTTGAACGCCCTCTCGGGTGACAAGGACCTGCGCTTCTCGCTGACTCTGCGGGCGGGACAGCAGCGCGGCCTGGTCATGGAGTCGTCCCCCGGAGGACCTCCGCACGAGGTTCGCGTGGAGGAGTTCGAGCAGCTCTTCGACGAGACGGTCAGCTTCTGGCGTTCCTGGCTGAGGCAGTCCACCTACTCCGGCCGCTGGCGGGAGGCGTTGGAACGTTCGGCCGTGACGCTGAAGCTCATGACCTACGCGCCGACCGGGGCGCTGGTCGCCGCTCCGACGGCGGGACTGCCCGAGCAACTGGGTGGAGAGCGTAACTGGGACTACCGGTTCACCTGGATCCGTGACGCTTCGTTCTCCGTGTACGCCCTGCTGGGCATGGGTTTCAAGGAAGAGGCGGCCGCGTTCATCGGATGGCTGCACGACCGGGTGAAGGAAGAGGCCGGCGCCGGAAACGGTACCGGGCCGTTGAACATCATGTACCGGGTCGACGGCTCCGCCGACCTGGTCGAGGAGACCCTGGAGCACTGGGAGGGGTACTGCGGTTCCGCCCCGGTCCGCATCGGCAACGGAGCGGCGAGCCAGCTTCAGCTGGACATCTACGGCGAGGCCCTCGACAGCATCTACTTCGCGCACCAGCACGGCATGCACCTCGACCACGGAGGCTGGAAGGCGCTGCACACGCTGCTGGACTGGCTCGTCGACCACTGGGACCAGCCGGGTGAAGGGCTGTGGGAGACCCGCGGCGGCCGGAAGGACTTCACCTACGGTCGCGTGATGTCGTGGGTGGCCTTCGATCGTGCCCTGCGGATCGCCGACGACGACGGCCGTCCCGCGGCGCGTGGACGCTGGGTCGACGCACGGGACGAGATCTACGAGCAGGTGCTCGGCAAGGGCTGGGACCCGAACAAGCAGGCATTCGTGCAGCACTACGGAGAGGATGTGCTCGACTCCTCCCTGCTGCGCATGCCGACGGTCGGCTTCATCACACCGGACGATCCGATGTGGAAGTCGACCCTGGACGCGATGGATCAGGAACTGGTCAGCGACAGCCTCGTCTACCGCTACAACCCCGAGGCGTCCCCCGACGGGTTGCGTGGCTCCGAGGGAACCTTCTCCCTGTGCACGTTCATGTACGTCGACGCCCTCGCCCGCGCCGGACGCACCGACATGGCCAGGCTGGTGCTGGAGAAGATGCTCACGTACGCCAACCACCTGGGCCTGTACTCCGAGGAGATCGACCTGACAGGCCGACAGCTGGGGAACTTCCCCCAGGCCTTCACGCACTTGGCCCTGATCGACGCGGCGATCACCTTGGACGCCATGCTCTAGGGAAGCAAAGGGAGTGTGAGCCCCGGGGCCGGCCGCGCGAGTCCTCAGCGCAGGGCCGTGTCCGTTGCGGGCCCCAGGAGGATGACGGTGTCCCCTTCCTGCGGAGTGGTCTTCTGCGTCTCTGTGACCGGCTCCAGCCGGCGGTCCGCCCGCACCACGAAGAGCACGTCGTGCTCTTGGGGCAGCGGGGCAGTGGCTGGCCGCACAACGAACCGGGCGCCGCGTTCGTAGCGCTCCGCGAGGACGTGTCGGACGAGGGAGCGGCCGAAGAGGATGTCGCCGCCGGTGTACGGGGCGCCCACGCCGTGGCTGTCGTGCGGTGGCCCCACCCGGTAGACGGGACCCTCGACGTTGTCCTGCATCACGATCGAGCCGAGCGCATTGAAGTCGTCGTCGTCGGTGGCCAGGAAGACGGCCGTCACGCCCTCCAGACGCGCCCCGGGGTTGATGGCCGTGGCCAGCAGATCGCCCTTGGCCAGCTCGAGGCCCGCTCCCTTGATCCTTTCTCGCGACTCCTCGCGTCCCGCCCACATCAGTACGTCCAGGCCTGCGGACCTCAGGGTCCTTCCCAGATCGACCACCCACGGCTCGCCGCCCACCAGAAGAACGCGCGTGCCCGCTGTCTTGACGACGCCCAGCCGTCTGGCCACGGGTGCTGCCGTCAGTGCGTACAGGAGCACGGTTCCCACGATCACCATGAAGGTGATCGGAAGGATTTTCGCCGCCCCGGTCACTCCCCGTTCGACGAGGCCGGCAGAGAAGGCCGACGCCGTTGCCGCCGCGACGATGCCGCGTGGGTCCATCCATCCGAGGAAGGCGCGCTCGCCCCGTGAGAGGTCCGTCCGCGCCGCGGCGGCGAAGGCCACGATCGGTCGGACCACCAGGACGAGGATCGCGATCAGGCCGAGCGCGGGAAGGAGCACCGGCACCAGGGACGCAGGGGTGACCGTGGAGGAGATGGAGATGAACAGCAGCCCGATGATCAGTTGGACCAGGGTCTCGAAGAAAGGCCGGCGGGCGGGCATGTCGAAGCCGCGGATGTTGGCGACGGCCAGTCCCGCCACGATCGCGGCGATGAGCCCCGTGTCGTCCCGCACGATGTCGCAGACCGCCGATACGCCGATCACGATGGCGAGTTGCGCCAGCGTCCCCAGCGTCTCGCCGAGCCGAAGGGTGCGCAGAGTGAACCACAGCAGCGCCGTTCCCACGGCACCGCCGACCAGCCCGAAGGCCAGGCTGAGGGCGAACTGGCCCAGCTGGTATCCCCGGCCGATGTCGATCTGGTGCGACGAGGCCACCGCGTGGAAGGTGAGCGCGCCGAGGATGGCGCCGATCGGGTCGGTCAGCGTGCCCTCCCACATCAGGACGCGCCGCACCTTGTCGCTCGGCCGCACGAAGTCGAGCAACGGCCCCACGACCGTGGGCCCCGAGACGACGAGGATCATGCCGAGCATCGCTGCCACGCGTAAAGGCATGTCGAACATCGCCGGTGCCACAGCCCCGGTGACGAGGAAGGTGAGCAGCACGCCGTACACGAGCAGTCTGCCCACGATTCCGCGCGTTTGGCGGGCGAGTTTGCGCAGGTCGAGTCCCAGACCGGCGTCGTAGAGGATCACCGCGACGGACAGCGACACCAGGGGCGAGAAGGCAGGTCCCAGAAGCTTGTCCGGGTGGATGACGTCCGTCATCGCACCGGCGGCGAACCCGACGGGAAGCAGGAGGATCAGGGCGGGGACACGCAGCTTGTTCGCCAGGATCTGTGAGCCGGTGGCGAGCACCACCGTCAGGGCGAGCCCGAGAAGGATCTCGTCGTCGGTCACAGCGGCTTCCTTCGTCGTGGCCCGGGCGCGAGGAGTATGTGGTGTTCGGGTGCGAGCAGGGGATCAGCTGTCGTGTGCCGCACCGTCACCGGCGGTGCCGCCGCCTTGCCTTCGCAATTCGGAGTCGGTGAGCTCTTCCAACTCCCCGTGGGTGTCCAGCCAGTACAGGAGGACCACAGCGGGCAGAACGAGCACCAAGGCCACCAGGGTGACGATCGCCAGCCATGTCAGCGTGGCCTGCGCCCCCGCCGCATCGGCCACGGTCAGCGACGTGGGGACGAGGTACGGGCGCTGCGCCATCCCCCAGGCGATGACGGCGGCGGCGACTACCCCGACCGCCGTGACACGCACCCATGTGCCCGGCTTCCGCCGGAGCAACCACACTGTCGCGACCGAGGCCGCCCCGGCCAGGACGACGAAGAGCAGCCCCAAGCCGTGGGTGAGCCCGTGCCACACGTGGGGGGAGTCCTCGTGGGTGACGAATCCAGTGATCACCGCGAGGGCGGTGAGCACGGCGAGACTGCCCAGCGCCCGCCGCCGGAAGTAGCCGATCAGATCGGGTGCCTCGAAGCGGCGGGCGTCCCCGGTGAGGAACACCGCGCCGAGGAAGGCCGTGGTGGCGATGGCGACCAGCCCGAACAACAGGGAGGTCGGGTTGGCCCAGGCATCCGCCGATGCCTCGGTACCGGGCGCCACCCGTCCTGATGCGACCCCGCCGACGGCGGCACCGAGGAAGAACGGTGTGACGACAGAAGCCACGGCGAACACGGCACCGTACAGCCGCCGGTCGGCGAGCCGCCGGGAGGGCTTGCGGAACGCGAAGCCGGCGCCGCGCAGGACCATGCCCATGACGGCCAACGCCAGCGGGAGCCACATCGCGGAGAACACGGTCTGGAACAGGACCGGGAAGCCGGTCCACATGATGACGAGCACGAAGATCAGCCAGACGTTGTTCACCTCCCAGACGGGAGCCATGGCGTGATCGATGAGCCACCGGGGACGCCGGCCGCGTTCCGTTCCCCCGGCCGTCAGGTCCCAGAAGCCGGCCCCGTAATCGGTGCCGCCCGCGCAGGCGTACGCGACCACGGCCAGGAGCATCACCACGGCGATGAGGTCGGCCGTCATGGGCGGCCGTCCCCGGGCCGGGCGGCTGCGCCTCCGGCGGCGGAGGAGACGGCCGCGGGGAGGGGTGCTCGCGGCCCGTAGGGGGTGTCCGCCTCCGGCGCGTGGCCCGTACCTCCTGCAGCTTGCTGCTCGTCGGCGAGCCGCCAGCGCGTCCGCATTTTCAGCAGGACGACGAGGAACGAGCCGAAGAGGCACATGTACACCACGATCACCACACCGAGCATGATCCACAGAGTGGTGGAGCGGGTCGACGTCACCGCCTCGGCGACCCGCATGTTCTGGTAGACGATCCAGGGCTGACGTCCTACCTCAGTGGCGATCCAGCCGCACTCGACGGCCACGACGGAGGCGACGCCCGCACAGGCCGCGGAGCGGTAGAACCACTTCGAGGCGGGCGGGCGGCGGTGCCGTAGCCAGATCAGTCCGTACACGAGGGCGAGCAGCACCAGGGCGGATCCGATCAGGACCATGATGTCGAAGGCCCAGTGGGCGATGGTCGCCTGCGTGGCCGTGGGACGCTGGTCCGCTGGGACGGAGGTCAGCCCCACCACCTCGGTGTCCGGGCTGAATCCTGCCAGGACGGAGTCGAGCAGTGGGATCTTGATGCCGCCCGAGACGGTCCCGTCCTCCTGCAGACGTCCGAAGAGGTACTCCGGCACACGGGTGTCGGTCTTCCAGACGATCTCCATCGCGGCGAACTTCACCGGCTGCTTGTGGAACACCGACCGGGCGATGGAGTCGCCCAGCACGAACTGCACGGGAGCGGCGACAGCGGCGATGGTGAAGGGAACGGCGAAGCCGAGCCGGTGGTAGTGGTCCCGGCGGCCGCGCAGCCAGCCCACGGCGTAGACACCGGACACCATGAAGCCCGCGGTGATGATCATCGCCACGACGAAGTGCCAGTACTGCGGCCCGAACATCGGTGTGAAGATCGCCTTCCAGACGTTCACGTCGACCGGGTTGCCCGCGGAGTCGAGCGAGAAGCCCTGCGGCGTGTTCATCCAGGAGTTGGCGGCCAGGATGCCGAACGCTCCCAGCAGTGCGGCGAACGGCAGCGGCAGCCCGAGGAGGAAGTGTGTCCGGGGCTTCAACCGCCGCCATCCGTAAAGGTAGATGGCGATGAGCACGGCTTCCAGGAAGAAGGCCCATGCCTCGACGCCGAATCCGATGCCGAAGACATCACCCCACCTGCCCATCAGGCCGGGCCACAGCAGACCGAACTCGAACGACAGCACCGTGCCGGTGACGATGCCGAGTGCGAACTGCACCGCCATGACGGCAGACCAGCGCCGTGCCAGGAGTAGTGCCGTGGCGTCCTTGCGGCGCAGACCGCGGTAGTGCATGACCAGGGTGATGAAGGGGAAGGCCACGCCGAGGGGTACCAGGATGATGTGGGAGGCCAGAGTGAAGGCCATGAGTTCCCGGGCCGGCAGGAGTTGGGCCGGCGCATCCGCCAGCAGGTGGAGCGAGGTGGGCATACGGGCCTTCGCCGTTCGAGGATGTGAAGGGCTGGGAGAAGGTCATCCGCCGGTGGCGAAGCCGGGGAAGAGGGTCATGCCGCCGTCGACGTACAGGGTGGTTCCCACCACGTAGTCCATGAGGTCGGAGGCGAGCGCGACGACGGCGTTGGCGATGTCGTCGGGGTCCCCGATCCGGCCGTACGGGATGAGCTTCAGGAGATCCTTCTGTGCCTCGGGCGTCTCCCAGGCCTCACGGTTGATCGGCGTCTTGATCGCCCCCGGGGCGACGGCGTTCACGCGGATCTTCTCCGGCGCGAGTTCCTGGGCCAGGGTCTGCATCATCATCTGCACACCGCCCTTGGACGACGCGTAGTTCACGTGGCCCGCCCAAGGGATGAGCTGGTGCACCGAACTCATACAGATGATCTTCCCGGCGGAGCGGGAGACCTCAGGGACCACGCCCCGGCGCCGGAACTCCTTGGTCGCCTCTTGGGCACACAGGAACTGACCGGTGAGATTGACATCGAGCACTTTCTGCCATTGAGCGAGCGTCATCTCCGTGAACCGGGCGTCACGTTGCATCCCCGCGTTGGCAACCAGGACATCGATGGTCCCGAACTCCTGGACCATCCGGTCCATCATGGCGACGACCTGGTCCTCCTGGGACACGTCCGCCTCGTAGGCAGCCGCGCGTACTCCGAACGAGGCGATCTCCTCGACCACCTTTTCAGCAACCTCACGACCCGTCACGTAGTTCACGACCACGTCGGCCCCGGCCCCGCCCAACGCGATGGCCGTGGCCTTGCCGATGCCCGAGTTGGCACCGGTGACCAGGGCCTTCTGTCCCTGCAGCAAACGAGCCGGGATCACATCCTGCGGTGCTTCCACGGTGGAATCCATGCTGTCCTGTCCCCTCGCCGCGCGGTGGCGCTCCGTCCGGCGGTGGCTCGGCCGGGCACGGGCCAGACAATCACCGGACGCGGCGCACGGCGTGTCCCGATCCCGTCCGTTAGACCATTGGGTCGAGCAGCTTCGTCCAGTCGGACCACTGGCCGATCGTCAACCCAGCCGGGCCAAGAGGTGGTCGCCGACGCGCATGGCATTGGCGATCGCGGTGAGGGAGGGATTCACCGCGCCGATGCTCGGGAAGAAGCTCGTGTCGACGACGTACAGGTTGTCGAGGTCGTGGGCCTTGCAGTTCACATCCAGCGCGGAGTCGGCGGGATCGGCACCGAAGCGCACGGTACCCGCCTGGTGCGCCGTCGCACCGATCGGCATGCCCTTGTGCAGGTAGATGCTGCGTGACAGCAGATGGTGCTCGTGCATGCCCAAGTGGCCGAGCATGCTTTGCAGTTTGTGCCTCAGGCGCTTCAGGCCTTCGACGTTGTTCTTCTCGTCGAGAGTGAGCCGGATCCGCGCGTCACTGTCGATGGTGACCCGGTTGTCCGCCAGTGGCAGGTCCTCCCCGCACAGCCAGAAGTCGACGGCGTGATGGGCCAGTACCTCGAACGGCATGTCCGGTGCGACCGCACCGGCCCACCGCGGGGCCTCGCCGTGGATCTGTTCCGCATCCGACTTGCCCAGCATCTGGATGCCACCCAGCGGGAACTCCCAGTCGTCCGCGCCGAAGTACCAGTCGTTGAGCGCGAGGGTCTTCTGGAACCGGGTGTCATTGGGTTCCTTGGACACCGCCATCAGCGCCAGGTTGTTGTGCCGCATGTAGAAGCGGCCGACGACGTCGGAGCTGTTCGCGAGGCCACGGGGGTGGTACTCGTTCGCCGAGGCCAGCAGCAGTGCCGCCGAGTTGACCGCCCCGCAGGAGACGACCACCACGTCCGCCGTGTACCGGACCTCCGAACCGTCCGTAAGACGGCCGACGACCGCGCTGACACTGCGTCCTCGGGCATCGGTCTCCAGACGGACCACCTGAGTGTCCGTGACCATCTCGACGTTGGGGTGCTCCAGAGCCGGCTCGACACAGATCACCTCGGCGTCTGACTTGGCGCGCACCAGACAGGGAAAGCCGTCGACCCGGTCGCACCGGATGCACACACTGGCGTGACCGGGCCGCCCGCCGTTCTCCTGACGGAGATTGACGCCGATCGGCAGATGGAACGGGTGCAGGCCCCGCTTCTCGAGGTCGTCGTTCAGCTGCTGGATGCGCGGTTCGTGTTCCACCGGCGGATGCGCGTACTGCGCACTGACCGGCCCCTCACCGGGATCTTCGCCGTGCCGTCCGTGGACGAGATAGAGGTGCTCGGCCTGTGTGTAGTACGGCTCCAGATCCTCGTACCGGATCGGCCAGGCGGGCGACACTCCGCCGTGGTGGCGGATCTCGCCGAAGTCCTCGGGACGGAGCCGGAAGAGGGCGGCGCCGTAGAACTTGGTGTTTCCGCCGACGTAGTAATTGACCTCGGGCGGGAACTCGCTGCCCTGTCTGTCCAGCCAGAACTCCGGGGCCCGGTACTTGGCCTTGACGAATACGGCGGTCGAGTCCCAGTTGTCCCGCTCGCGCGGCAGGTAACCGCCGCGTTCGATCAGCAGGACGCGCTTTCCGGACGGGGCGAGCCGGTGGGCGAGAGTGCCTCCGCCGGCTCCGGTGCCGATGATGACGACGTCGTAGTGAGGGGTGTCGCCCACGGCGACCACCGTCCTTGTGATCATGGCCCCGACCTGGCGTCAGGCGCTGTGTCTCCCGCTGCGCGGTCCACTTCCTTCGAACGTATCCGCCCCTCCCGTGAGCGGCGACCGGAGGGTGGGCGCCCGCCGGGCACCTCGGTCACAGCACCGCGATCGGGTTCACGGGCGAGCCAGTGGCTCCGGGCAACCTCAGGGGCGCGACGACGCACAGGAAATGCCATCGCCCTTGCTGCGCGCAGACCGGGGCGAGGTCCTCGAAGCGCAGGTAGTCCATGAGGTGGATGCCCATGGCATGGATCGCCAGGACGTGTACGGGGAAGGCGATGTGCTCCACCGCACTGGGAGCGGTGTCGTTGTTGCCGTCTCCGCCCAGGACCGCGACTTTGCGCTCTGCCAGGAATTCCAGGGCGGTCGGGTGAAGGCCCGCCCGCGCCGTGGCCGCGTTCCACGGCCCGAGTCCGGTACGACGAAGGCGATGTCCCACCCTGACGAACAGCAGGTCACCAGGGCCGACATGCACCCCTTGGGCGGCCTCGGCGCCCGTCAGATCACCCGAGGTCACATGGTCGCCCGGCTCCAGCCAGGGCACCCCGCGGAGCCGGGGGATGTCCAGCAGTACACCCCGACCGACGATGCCGTTCTCGAGAACGTCGACGGAGAGCGAACGGGCACCCTCGGCCGTCACGGTGCTCGCCGGCACTCCGCCGTACAACTCCCCGTCGAACACCACGTGGCAGAGGGCGTCGAGATGACTGTCCGCGTCCCCGTGCACGTTCATGGCGAAGCGGTCGGTGGCGAAGTGGAGTCCGTCCGAGCCGAGGTCGCGCGGCCCCGCCCCGGTCATCCGGTGCGTCGCCGGCTCGGGGGAGTCGGGCCCCGGCTCGGTCTCGATCTGAGCTGCCAGCGACACGGTGTGTCCGAGGCGGACTTCGGCGGCGGCCGCCGCCACCCGCTCAGGGGTCAGGTGGCGGAGCGCACCGCACCGGCCGTCGACCGCGGGCTGTTCCGCCGCCTGGCTCCGTAGCCGTTCGTAGAGCGCCCGGAATTCGTGCGCTGCCATATCGGGTGGCGCCGAAGGCTCCAGGCACGGTGTCACGAGTACCCCCAAGGGCTCAGGCCCCACCGGAGCACATGCGTCGCGCCCGGCTCCAGGGCGGTGAGATCCGTGCCGGCGACCCCAACTGGACCATCACCGCGCTCCGTTCTCCATGGACCAACCGACACGACCCCCGTCGGGCTGGAGAATCGTTCCATGTGCCCCGGGCTACGGACGTCAGTCCCTCATCGGCCGGGGCGCGACGCACAACCCCCAGATGACGAGGGCGTCGATCGCGATGAACAACAGCGCCCACCACGGTGTGTACGGGAGCCACATGAAGTTGGCGATCATGCTGAGACCGGCCAGCCCCACGCCGACGACCCTGGCCCACGTGGCCCCTGAGAACAGGGCGGCGCCGGTGAGCGCGATCAGAATGCCCAGGATGAGGTGGATCCAGCCCCAGCCGGTGAGGTTGAGCTTGTAGACGTAGTTACTCGTGGCCACGAACACGTCGTCCTTGGCGATGGCCGAGATACCCCCGAGCAGCGTCATGATGCCGCTGAAGATCATGATGACGGCGGCGAACACCAGCCAACCACTGCTGTGCGTTTCGTTGCGCCGGCCAGGCGCACTCGCGTGGGTCGTCATGCCAGGCTCCTCCGTGTTGTCCTGCCTCTCCATCGGGACGCCTCCGTCCGATGGGTCGGATATGTCCAATCTGGCCCCCCTCGCTCCCGGCCGCACGTCGACGAGACCGGACGGCCCGTGTTGCGGCGGCCTCCCGTTTGTGCTGCCGGCCACCTCCGCCCGCCGGTGGCACGCGATCGGCGCCGCGCCACGCTCACCGGTTCGTCGTGGACCGAGGACCGTGACGAGGGGGGAGAGTGGCCACCCAACCCGCGTCCGTACGACGTCTTTCCGGCCGGAATGAGCGGTTCATGGCTGACAAGCATCTGCCATGGCGAGGACTTGCCACCATGGGGCCTTCACGCCGGCAGTCACCGGTCGATAGACCCATGGCATGCACTCCCCCTCCCAAGATTCCGCCCTCCGGCGCAGACGCCGGCAGCTGTTCGCAGCAGCCACGCGGTGCCGCTGTTGGCCTCGTGTCTCGCAGTTCTGCAGGGACCCGCACGAGCCGCTCCCAGCAAGCCCACCGTCACCGCCAAGCCCTCGGGGACCCACAAGGTCACTCTTGTCACCGGCGACGTCGTCAGGTCACCATGACGGCCGACGGCCGGCAGATGGCCGAGGTCGAGGTCGACCGGACAGCGCCGTCGGCGGCGTGAAACTCCATGAGATCAAGGGCGACTTGTTCGTCATCCCGGACGAGGCGGTGTCGCTGCTGGGAACGGACAAGCTGGACCGGCGGCTGTTCAACGTCACCGACCTGATCGAGATGGGGTACGACGACGCGAAGTCGGCCGCCGTACCGCTGATCGCGACGTACACCCGGCCGAAGTCCCGCGCGGCTGTCGAGCCGACGGCCCCCCGGGGCAGCAAGCTGACCCGCAAGCTCAACGGCATCCACGGTGCCGCGCTCACCACGGACAAGCGGCAGACCCGCACCTTCTGGACCACCGTCGCGCCGCAGGGCAGCGCCACGCTGGGTGCGGGAGTGGCGAAACTGTGGCTCGACGGCCGCGTGAAGGCCGGCCTGAAGGAGCGCGTGCCGCTGATCGGAGCGCCCGAGGCATGGGCGGCCCGCTACACCGGCAAGGGCGTCAAGGTCGCCGTGCTCGACACCGGCATCGACGCCGACCACCCCGACTTCGCCGGCCTCATCGACGGCACGGCGAGCTTCGTGCCGGGTGAGGCCGTGACCGACGTCAACGGCCACGGCACGCATGGGGCCGGCACGATCGTCGGTTCGGGCGCCGCCTCGGGTGGCGACAACAAGGGTGTCGCCCCCGACGCCGACCTGTACGTCGGCAAGGTGCTCGGCGGCGCGGAGGGCTACGGCCAGGACTCCTGGGTCATGGCCGGCATGCAGTGGGCCGCCGAGTCCGGTGCGGACGTCGTCAACATGAGCCTCGGTGACTCCTACCCCACGGCGCCGGTGTACAGGACGACGCTCCTCCCTGTCCGGTCACGCCCTCGCACTGCCGCCGCCCGCAGCCTTCTGGCGCGGGGGCGGCGGCGTGACCGGCGGGGCCTGCGGAAGCAGTTCCGAGGTGACGAAGGCCGTCACGGCCGCCAGGATCACCACCGGGATCGTCTCCGAGTTACCGAGTACGAGGACGACCAGGGCCACGCTGCTGACCGGAAGCCGCAGTGCGGCCGCGGATGCCGCTGCCATCCCGGCGGCGACACCGGGGATCACCCCGAGCCCAGGGAGCGGAGCGAGCAGTGCACCGGCCGCCGCGCCCAGGAAGAGGACCGGGAACACCAGGCCACCGCGCAGGCTGCCGAGGCACAGGGCGTACGCGGCGGATTTGAACACCAGGACGGCCAGCAGCGCGCCGGCACTCCAGGAATGCGGATCGGCAGCCAACGCGGCCAGTGTGGCCTGGCCGGACGAGGCGACCTCCACCGGGCTGCGGCCCGTGGCGACCGCGTAGAGGGCCGCGCAGCCGCCGGCGGCGACGGCGCAGACCACCGTCCGGACGAAGGGGGCCCCCGCCACGAAGCCGGCTGTCATGCGCCCCCCGGCGATCACCAGATGGACCAGCACACCGATGCCTACCGCCAGCACCATCGACCACACCACGTCCCCGGTGTCGAGACGCGGGGACGATGTCGGGAAGTGGACGGTGAGACTGGCGGTGTCGAGCCCCGTCCAGCGTCCGAAGCCCGTGAACACGATCCCTCCGACGCCACTCGAGAGCAGCGCGGGCAGGAGGACGATGAACAGTTGAGGTCCGCCCACGCCCGCCACTTCGATCAACAGCACCGCGGCGATGAGCGGATTGCCGAAGATCGCGGCGATGGCCGCCGCAGCGCCGGCCGCACCCAGCAGTGTGGTGCTCTCCGGGGTGGCGGGGGCGCGGACGAGATGCCGGAAGAGCAGGGCCAGCCCACCGCCGACCGCGATCAGTGGCGCCTCCGGGCCGAGGGCCGCACCGAGCGGCAGGCTCGCGGCCGCGGCGATGAGCACCCCGGGAAGGGCGGCTACGGAGGCGCCTCCGGCCTGCAGGCCGTACGCGGGAACGTGACCGCCGGCGCCGGGCAGACGGGTCACGACCAGCCCCACGACGACTCCGGCGACGGCGAGCAGGGGCAGCGGCCACCAGGCCGGGGGGACGTCCCAGCCCCATGCCTCCGGCAGGTCCGCCCACATCACGTGCTCCAGCTCGTGCAGGGCGACGAGGAAGAAGAACGCCGCCAGTGAGATCGGGATGCCGATCAGCGCGCTGAAGACCAGGACCTTGCGGTACGCGGGCGTACGCAGGAGATCCCGCAGCCGGTCGGCCTCGTCGGACTCCGCGGGCTGTGGGGAGGGGGCCTTCGGCGCCGTCATGGGTCAGTCCTTCCGGACGCGGGACGAAGGAGTCATGGTTCACGCCGCTCCGGAGCGGAGGAGGACCGGCGCCGCTCGAGCCCGAGCCGTACCGCACCGACCATGACCTTCGCGATCACGCCCACCAGAATGAGGTCGGCGACCATCTGAAGTGTCGTCAGCACCCGCGCGGTCCCCGAGACGGGCACGATGTCACCGAAGCCGACGGTGGCGAAGACGGTCACCGTGAAGTACAAGGCGTCGGTCTTGTCGAGCGGTTCGGAGAAGGAGTGCGCTCCCTGCTCCTGTGCGTACAGGAGATAAGTGGCCGAGAACAGCAGCAGGAAGAGGGGCACGGCTGTGGTCAGCGCCTCGACGGCACGCAAACGGGGGTACGGCGAGGCGGCGATGCCGACAGCTTGCAGGGCGAGCAGTACGCCGATTCCCAGCAGACCCAGGACGAGAACCACGGTGGTGTTCCGGTCGAGATCACGGTCGAGGGGGAGCAGGTAGTACGCCGTGGTGGTCACGGCCACCACGACGACTGAACGCAGGAGTGACAGCAGCAGACGCAGACGGTCCGGGCGCAGCCACCGGACCCGGTCACTCTGCTGCGGCGTCCTCATGAGGGGCGTGGCTCTCTCTCGCCGTACCACCGGCCGATCCCGCCCTCCGCGCCGGGATCGTCGAGGACTCGCGCACGGCGAAAGCCGTCGGTGCCCTCCACCACGCTGTCGGCCCGCACCGCGACGGCCGACAGAACGGACGGCAACGCGGCGAGGAAGAGCGTCACGGCCGACAGGACCGAGCGACACCGGTGACGGCGCGGCCTCCCACCCCTCTCCGACTCCGCGATACGGCGCTCGAAGTCCGGTACCCCCGTCCGTTCCCCTGCCGGAGAGGGGATGCCGTGGGATCGATCCGGCCGGCTCGGCTGGGGTTCCATACGGATCTCCTGAGAGAGCACTCCGCGGGTGGTTCGCGAGCAGCGGAGACCCGCCGCCAGTCCAGCAAAAGCGCTCCTTCCGGGTCCCGCTACCGGAGCGGCCGGCAGGGCTCGGCCGCCCGGATGAACCCACCCGCCGATCCGGTCGGCCTCCGCCGGTCCTGCTGCCCGTTATCCGTGGGCGGCGGTGCGGGCGGCCGCACCGGCCTTACGGAGCTCGCGCTTGAGGATCTTGCCGGTGGCGTTGGTGGGCAGGACGTCGGAGAATTCCGCCAGGCGGGGGTACTTGTAGCGGGCCAGGACCACGCAGGCCTTGATCTCCTCACCGTGTCGCTCGTCCGGCAGGCCGATGCGCATCCCGCCATGCTCACGGCGGGATGCGTGAGGAGGACCTCCTCGACCTCCCGCGGATACACGCTGAAGCCTCCGCGGATGATCATGTCCTTGACGCGGGCGACGATGTAGAACCATCCGTCCGCGTCCCGGCGGGCCAGGTCGCCGGTGCGGAACCAGCCGTCGCGCACCACCTCGGCGGCCGCGTCGGGCCGGTGGTGGTAGCCCTTCATCACGTTGTGCCCGCGGATGACGATCTCGCCGATCGCGTCGGGGCCCTGGACCGGAGTCCGGTCCTTGGCCACAAGGTCCGGTCTCCGAGAGGCCGTATCCCTCCAGGATGGTGACGCCGGACCGGAGGGCTCGTTGACGTAGAGCAGCCTGCTACCGGCGCGCGGGTGGCGGACGACCACGGGGTGCTCGACGGCCGGCAGGTTCCGCGATGGGCGGCGACCTGGGCCTCCGCCCTCATAGCGTGTCGCCCGGCTCCCTACCCACCATGCCCCCGACCCTACGGCCGCGGCCTGCGCCGTCGGAGGCCGGGGCGTCTCAGGAGGGACGACGGGGAATCGCCTTCGACCGCCCGGGTGCGACGCGCACCTCGGGGGAGGGCCCGCGTGAGCGGCCTCGGCCGGTATGCCGTCGCACGGCGGTCGCAGGATCCAGAGGTGCCTCTGCGCGATGACGGTCGCGACCGTCACGCCTCAGTGCAGGATCTTCTCCTTGGCCTTCTGGAACTCCGCTTCGGTGATGTCTCCCTTCGCCTTGAGCTCGGACAGCCTGGCCAGCTCGTCCGTGCTGCTGCCGGCCCCGACGGCGTCCCGGATGTAGGCGTCGACGGCGGCCTTCTGCTCCCGGGTGTGCCGCAGCTCCCGCTCGCCCATGCCCCTGCCTCGCACGATCACATAGGCCAGCGCGCCGAGGAACGGAACGACCAGCACGAAGATCAACCATGCCGCCTTCAGCCACCCGTTCATCCTGTCGTCGCGGAAGACATCGACGATGATGCGGAACAGCAGCAGCAGCCACATCACCCACAGAAAGATCCACATCACGGTCCAGAACGCGCCGAGCACCGGGTAGTCGTACGCCAGGAACAGATGGCTGTCCATCGTCACTCCTCGTGGCCTTCCACGGTGCCTGCCGGAGTGCGGCACCGTTACTGGCCCCAGCTTCGGCACGCGCACGGACGATGCCATCACCCGCGAAGGGTGATTCACTGCCTGCCGCTCCCCGGCCGGCCGTCAGGGAGGCTGCCGCAGCCTGCGCCGGTTCATCGGCGCATGACGTGCTGTTCCATCGCTCACCCCTTGCGGGTGAAGTGCCTCCGCGCATCACGAACCAGGATGACTGGACGTGAGCCGGCATCGGCTCGCGCGGTGGATCCCGGACGGGTCCACCGTCAGGAAGGCGATCCGGCGCTGACTCCCGGTCGCCGTCACGCCGGGCGTGTGCTCAGCACAGATCGCCCGCGAGAACGCGAATCGAGGCACCATGACCACCACTCTTCAGCGGGACACCCACAGGTCGGCAGCGGTGGCGAGCGGGTTGATGGTGTTCGCCGCCGTCCTGCTGCTGGTCGCCGGCATCCTCGATGTCCTGCGCGGCATCATGGCCGTCGCCGAGGACGAGGTCTTCGTCAACACCCCGAACTACGTCTTCGAGTTCGACCTCACCACGTGGGGCTGGCTGCACCTGGTCATCGGTGCACTGGCGATCATCGTCAGTATCGGCCTGTTCAAGGCCGCCGTCTGGGCGCGTGTCCTCGGCGTGGCGCTGGCAGGGCTCCTCATCATCGCCAACTTCCTGTCGCTGCCGTACTACCCGGTCTGGTCGATCGTGGCCATCGCCCTGTACGCCTTGGTCATCTGGGGCCTGTGCACGGTCCGCAAGGACGACTTCGCCCCGACAGAGGGCACCGGCGGACGCAGCGTCCATCACATGTGAGTCCGGCCCGGGCTGATCAGCCGCCGAGGAGCGAGAAGATGTCGATACCGGGCGAGCTCCGGTCGAAAGTGCGAGCCTGTCGTGCGCAAGGTGCTCGTCACGGGAGAGCCTGTAGTCGATCTGCGAGTGCGCGGCTACCCGGCGGCGGAATCACCCTGCGCGGGTGAGGTCGGCAACGTCCTACGGGGGGAACCTGTGAGGGTGCAGGGGAGCGCGTTGCCCGATGTGCCGTGGCACGCGTCGCGCCCTCCCGTCCGGCGCGCAACGTGCCGGACGGGGACGTCGGCGCAGGAGCCACCTGAGGGAGAGGCATCTCATGGCTCGGAGCAGCAGAACAGACCACCAGCAGCCGCATACACCGTTCCTTTCCCGCCCCGGTGTCCGTCGCCTCGCGCCATTCGCTCTGGTCACCGCGGTCGCGATGGTCTTCATCTTCGAGAACCGCGAGGACGTGAAGATCCGCCTGCTCGTCCCGGAGGTGACCATGCCGCTGTGGGGTGCCCTGTTGATCGCCTGGGGCCTCGGGGTGCTGGCCTCTGTGATCATGCTGCGCCGACACAGGAACCAGCACCCACCACGACAGAAGTAGCGGGGCGGTCGCCGCCCCGCCGGCTTCGCCGTGAGCGGTCGTCGCCCCCACCGCTTCGCCGTGAGCGGGTCAGTCGCGGTAGGACCGCAGCTGCCAGACCTTGATCTTGTCCACGCCGACGGAGCCGCCTTCCGCGAAGACCTGGATGCCGTCGCTGTCCGGGTCGGGGAAGACCTGGTCGGTGATCACGGCCTGTCCGTCGCCGCCGAACACCTCCACCGACGACCAGTCGACCAGGATCCGCAGCCTGACCTTGCCGTCCTCTGCCGCAAGCGGTGCGCGCTGGACGCCGGGGAAGTCATGGTGGAAGTCCACCGCGCCCGACTTCGTGCGGTCGACGTACAGCTCCTGGGTCTTCGCGTCGTACCCGATGACGGTCTCTTGCCCTTCGCCGGTACGGACCTTGAGCCCGAACCGCTCGGCGTCGCCGAGGGAGAAGGTGGCCTCGAGATCGAGCGCCTTTCCGTCGGCACGTCCCCCGGCCAGCGGTGTGGAGCCGTCGGTGACCGTGAGGTCGCGGACACCGACCGCCTGCCCGGTTCGGAGCGACCGCACGGACGTCACCGGCTGCTGCGTCAGGCGGATCCGGCCGTCCACGGTGCGCAGCGCCATCTCGCGCGGGATGCTCTGTGCGCTGCGCCAGGGGGAGGTGGGGATGCTGTTGCCGTACTGCCAGTTGTTCATCCAGCCGATCATGCGGCGCTTGCCGTCCGGCGCGTCCTCCCAGGAGACGGCGGCGTAGTAGTCCTTGCCGTGGTCGACCCAGTGGGCCCGCTGGACGCTGGAGGTCGCGGGTTCGTCGGCGGCGACGAAGTGGTCGGCCATGATGTGGCCCCAGCCGCCCTTGTTCATGTCGACGAGCTGGACGGCGGCCTGCCTGCCCTGGTGGGCGCGGAGATCGAAGGACGCCCAGTCCAGGCTTCCGCTGTCCGCGCCGGACACGCTCTGGACGACCTTGCCGTCGATGAGGAGATTGACCGCCGTCTCGGTCGAACGCGGCCGTGCCGGGGTGTCGGAGAGCATGACCTGGTCGAGCAGGATGTGACCCCAGCCGCCGGTGTTCTCGTCGACGACCTCGATGTGCGCCCTGCGTCCGGCGAGGTCGCCGACGTCCCAGGAGGCCCAGTTGAGGGCCTCCGAGTCGGCCCCGGTGGCGCTGCGTACGGTCCGGCCGTCGACGACGAGGCGTACGGCGGTGGGCGCTTCGGCTCCGGAGGGATGCCGGCCGCCGCCGATGAGGAAGTTGATGTGCTTCGCCGTGACCGTGAACTCGGGCGAGGTGAGGGTGCCCGTGGTCGAGTCACCGCTGCGGAAGCTGTTCACCAGCCGGTCGCCGGTGTACCCGGACACCTGCTGCTGGCCGGGGAGTGTTCCCGCGGCGGGGCCGTCGCCGAAGGCGGTGCCGGTGGCGGCCCAGGATCCGTAGCCGTCCTGCTCGAAGTCGGCGAGGACCGTGCCCTCCGGCGCCGGTGCGTCACCCAGGACCGAGCCGGGGACATGCGGGTGACGGCCGCCGGCCACCTTGAAGTTGAGGTACGCGCTGTCCACGGTGAACGGCTGGGACGTGAGCGTGCCGGTCTCGGCGTCGTCGCCGTGGAAGCTGTCGACGAACCCCTGGCCCTCGACGCCGCTTGTGCCCGACGAGCCGGGCGCCGGCGCGGCCACCGGTCCGCCGCCGAAGGCCGTGCCGGTCGTGGTCCAGCTTCCGTAGCCGCTCCCCTCGAAGTCCTGGACGACCAGGCCGGGCGGAGGCGTGTACGAGCCGTCGTCGTCCGGGGTGAAGCGGGTACCGTCGAAGTCGCCGACGAAGTACTGGGCGGCCGAACCGCCCGCGATGCCACCGGGGTTGATGTTCACGACCAGGACCCACTTGGTGCGCCCGCTGTCGCCGTCGACGGGCAGCGGGAACAGGTCGGGGCACTCCCATACGCCCCCGACGGCGCCGGCCGGGCCGAAGTCGCTCAGGTGCGTCCAGCTCTTGAGGTCCTTCGAGGAGTAGAAGCGGACCTTGTGCTCGGTGGACAGGGACACCGTCATCAGCCAGCTCTTCGTCGGCGCGTACCACTGCACCTTCGGGTCGCGGAACTCCTTCGAGCCGATGTCGAGGACCGGGTTGCCCGCGTACTTGGTCCAGGTGCGGCCGCGGTCCGTGCTGTACGCCAGCGACTGGGCCTGCCTGCCGTCCTTCTTGTAGGCGCTGGTGTAGACGGCCACCATCGCCGGGTCGTCCTCGGTACCGAAGCCGCTGGTGTTCTGGTGGTCGACGACCGCGCTGCCGGAGAAGACCATCTCCTCGTCGTCGTGCGGAATGGCGAGCGGCAGCTCCTCCCAGTGCACGAGGTCCTTGCTGACGGCATGGCCCCAGGACATGTTGCCCCAGGTGTTGCCGCTCGGGTTGTACTGGTAGAAGAGGTGGTACTCGCCCTTGAAGTACACCAGCCCGTTGGGGTCGTTCATCCAGTTCTTCTCCGGGGAGAAGTGGAACTGGGGCCGGTAGGTCTCGGTGTGGGGCGCTGTGCCGGTCGCCGCCGCCTGGGGGACTACGGCGGTGACGGCGAGGGCGCATGTCGCGGCTGCCGCGGCGACAAGGCGCAGCCGGGCACGTCGGTACACGGGGCCTGGGCTCATGGTTCTCCTGCACTGTGGGCGGCGGCGTCCTGCCCGCGTCCGCTGCGGTGGCACGCCGGGGGAAATCGCGGTGCCGGGCGGTGGGGACGGCCCGGAAACAGCGGTGTCATCGATGACACATGTCAGCGATGACATCTGCTGGGCAGTGATGATGAGCGCGCCGGAGGCGGTTCGTCAATGGTTCCGGCAGAGCCGCCGGGACGGGCCGGATCGCCGCGCTACCTCCCCACCGAGGTCGCCGGCTGCCGCAACTCGCGCTCCCACGGCGGGTTCGGCCCGCTGACCGAGCAGGTCAGAGCCGCCACCCTGACCGCGAACGCACACGCCTCCATGACGTCGTCGACGCGCAGATCCGTCAGCCGGCCGCCGAGCAGCCCCTTGGTCCCGAGGTGGTGGAGAAGCCCCGCGGTGAAGGAGTCGCCGGCTCCGACGGTGTCGACGACGGCGGTGGGCGGCGCCGGGACCGTGACCCGCTCCCCGTCCAGCGAGGCGACGGCGCCGCGTCCCCCGAGGGTGACGACGACGAGCCGGGCGCCCGCGGAGTGCCAGACGTCGCATGCCCGGTCGATCGGGTGACCGGGCAGCAGCAGCTCCAGGTCGTCCTCGCTCACGCGCAGGACGTCGGTGAGCGCGCACCAGCGCGGCAGGCGTTCCCGGTAGACCTCCGGCGCCACGAGCAGCGGCCGGACGTTGGGGTCGAGGGAGATCGTGGCGGTGGCCGAGGCGCGGGCCAGGAACTCCTCGACGGCCCGGCCGCCGGGTTCGCGGACGAGGGCCAGTGAGCCGGAGTGCAGGCAGGTCGTGGACGCGAGGTCCGTCGCGGCCAGTTCGTCCGCCGTCCACTGCCAGTCCGCGGTGCCCTGCGCGTGGAAGGAGTACGCCGCCTGTCCCGCCGCGTCGAGCTCGGCGACGGCCAAGGTGCTCGGCTCCCCGGCGCGTACGGTCTGCGACAGATCGACGCCCGAGGACTCCAGGCGGGCACGGAAGAGCCGGCCGAACACGTCGTCGGACAGCCGGGCCAGCAAGCGGGCGGGCGTGCCCAGCCGGGCGAGTGCCACGGCCGTGTTCGCGGGACCGCCGCCCGGCAGGACCCGCAGGGCGAGTTCGTCCGGTGCCGGTGCCGGTGCCGGTGCGGGGACGGTGAAGGCGTCGGCGACGCACTCACCGAGGACGGTGATCTGGGGCAGGCGCATGACTGTTTCTCTCCGGGTAGGGCGGCGTGCCGCTGAGGGGGAGCCAGAGGGCCGGCGCCGCCTACGTGCCGCGGCTGTGGTGGCGTTGCGGATTTGTGACGGCGTCAAGGCATTGACGTTGCCGGGAGCCGGAGTCCATCATCCTCCGCAAGCGGTGTCAACGATGACATAGGTCAACGATGACACCGCTCGAGCAGCAATCTCCTCACGCCGCAGAACCGTTGGACCACGCGGCCGCCCCGCCCGAAACCAGCAGGAGTCAGTCATGCCCAGAAACAACCGTGCCGTTACCGCCCTGGCCAGGGTCGCGGCCGCCACCACCGCCGCGACCCTCGCACTGACGGCCTGCGGCTCCGGCGCGCAGGGCGGCTCCGACGGTGGCCCGGTGAAGGTCGGCCTGATCACCAAGACGGACACCAACCCGTTCTTCGTGAAGATGAAGGAGGGCGCGGAGCAGGCCGCGAAGGAGAGCGGAGTCGAACTGGTCAGCGCGGCCGGCAAGTTCGACGGGGACAACGCCGGTCAGGTCACCGCGATCGAGAACATGGTCAACTCCGGCGTGAAGGGCATCCTCATCACGCCCAACGACTCGAAGGCGATCGTGCCGGCGCTCGAGAAGGCCCGTGCCAAGGGCGTACTGGTCATCGCCCTGGACAGCCCCACCGAGCCCCAGGACGCCACCGACGCCCTGTTCGCCACCGACAACGTCAAGGCCGGCGAACTCATCGGCCGGTACGCGAAGGCGGCCATGGCGGGCAAGGAGGCGAAGATCGCCACTCTCGACCTGGCCCCCGGAGTGGCCGTGGGCGTGCAGCGGCACGAGGGCTTCCTCAAGGGCTTCGGCGTCCCCGAGGGAGACCCGTCCATCGTGTGCAGCCAGGACACCGGCGGCGACCAGGCCAAGGGCCAGACCGCCATGGAGAACTGCCTCCAGAAGGCCCCCGGCATCAACGTCGTCTACACGATCAACGAACCGGCCGCGCTCGGCGCCTACACGGCGCTGAAGGCCAAGGGCCTGGAGAAGAAGGTGCTCGTCGTCTCCGTCGACGGGGGCTGCACCGGCGCGAAGGCCGTCAAGGACGGCAAGATCGCCGCCACTTCGCAGCAGTACCCGCTCAAGATGGCGTCCCTCGGCGTCAAGGCCGTCGCGGACTTCGCCGAGACCGGCAAGAAGACCTCCGGATACACCGACACCGGCGTCACCTTGATCACCGACCGGGAGCAGACGGGCGCCGACGCCAAGGACACCACGTACGGCCTGGAGAACTGCTGGGGCTGAGCCCCGCAGTGGGGCCACGACGCACCGGCGACGACTGCCGGCACCAGCCCCGCGTATCCGCTTCCGGCACGCACCTCCGGCATCCATCACCGGCAAGGACCACCATGACTGCCACGACCACGACCACGACCACGACCACGCCCTACGACCAGCTGAAAGGACCGACCGCGGTCCGCCGGCTGATCGCCACACCCACCGCGGGCCCACTGGCCGCGCTCCTGCTCGCCTGTGTCTTCTTCTCGCTGACGACCGAGCAGTTCCTGTCCGGCGGCAACTTCTCCCTGATCGTCCAGCAGGTCATGGTCGTGGGCACCCTCGCCATCGGCCAGACCCTCATCATCCTGACCGCCGGCATCGACCTCTCCTGCGGTGCCGTCATGGCGTTCGGCAGCATCGTCATCGCCAAGATGGCAGCTCAGGGAACGCTTCCCCCGCTCGCCGCGATCGCCCTCGGACTCGTGGTCTGCGGCGGCTTCGGGCTCCTCAACGGCCTGCTCGTGCAGATGATCCCGCTGCCGCCCTTCATCGTGACGCTGGGCATGCTCAACGTGGCGTTCGCACTGACGCACATCTACTCCGCCGAGCAGACGGTCACCGATCTGCCGGCACCGCTCACCGCCCTCGGCGAGACCTTCCCGCTGGGCCGGACCGACATCACCTACGGCTCTCTCGTCACCATCGCCCTGTTCCTGGCCTTCGCCTACGCACTCAGCAGCACCTCATGGGGCCGCCACGTCTACGCCCTGGGCAACAGCCCGGAAAGCGCGCGGCTCAACGGCATCCGCACCTCCCGGCTGACCATCGGCGTCTACACGCTCGCCGGGCTCGTGTACGGCGTCGCGGCCCTGCTGCTCGTCTCCCGTACCGGCGTGGGCGATCCGCAGGCCGGACAGACCGACAACCTCGACAGCATCACCGCTGTCGTCCTCGGCGGGACAAGCCTGTTCGGCGGCCGCGGCGCCGTCCTCGGCACCTTCATCGGCGTTCTGATCGTCGGTGTCTTCCGCAACGGGCTCCAGTTGATGGGCGTCGCGTCGATCTACCAGACGCTGATCACCGGCATCCTCGTCATCCTCGCCGTGACCGTCGACCAGATCTCCCGGAAGAAGGCGCGATGAGCACCGACACGTCCGCGACCCCCGTCCTCCAGGCCCGCGGCCTGGTCAAGAAGTACGGCCATGTGACCGCCATCGACGGTGCCGACTTCGACCTCATGCCCGGTGAGGTCCTCGCTGTCATCGGCGACAACGGAGCCGGCAAGACCAGTCTGATCAAGGCGCTGACCGGTGCGATCGTCCCCGACGAGGGCGAGATCAGACTGGGCGGGAAGCCCATCCGGTTCAGCGGCCCGCAGAGCGCACGCGAGCACGGCATCGAAACCGTGTACCAGGACCTTGCCGTCGCGGCCTCCATGGACATCGCCTCCAACATGTTCCTCGGGCGGGAACTGCGCCGCCCCGGCGTCCTCGGCAGCGCGTTCCGCCTGCTCGACAAGAAGCGGATGAGGGAGGAGGCCGCCGCCCACATGGCCGATCTGAAGATCGGGCTGCGGTCGCTCACCCAGGCGGTGGAGACCCTCTCCGGCGGCCAGCGCCAGGCCGTGGCCGTCGCCCGCGCCGTGGCCTGGGCCAGGAGCGTCGTCGTGATGGACGAGCCCACGGCGGCGCTGGGCGTCAGGGAGTCGGGACAGGTGCTCGACCTCATCCGCCGGGTCCGCGACAAGGGCATGCCCGTCGTCCTGATCAGTCACAACATGCCCCACGTGTTCGAGATCGCCGACCGGATTCATGTCCACCGGCTCGGGCGGCGCGAGGCACTGATCAAGCCCTCCGACCACTCCATGGCCGAGGTGGTCGCCATCATGACCGGGGCGCTCACGGTGAAGAGCGACGGAGGTACCGTCGTCACCGACGCCGACGCCGCCAGGGCGGCAGGCGTGTCAGCCCACTGAGTCAGCACTCAGAGAAGACAGCGGGCCCGGCCGGGACGGGCCGGGCCCGGCGAACGCACAGGAACGGTGGTACATGGCCGCGACCCGCCGCCCCACACTGGCCGACGTCGCCCGGGAAGTGGGTGTCAGCGCCAAGACGGTCTCCCGGGTGCTCAACGAGGACGGACCGAGTTCCCCGCAGACCCGGGAGCGCGTCCACGCGGCGGTGGCGAAACTCGGCTTCCAGCCCAACCTGATGGCCCGGAACATCCGCGTAGGAGGCCCCGACACCACCGTGGGCCTGGTCGTGCCGGACCTGGGCAACCCGTTCTTCGGAACGGTCGCCGGCGGGATGGAGGACGCGGTGCGCAGCCGCGGGCTGACGTTGCTCATGGGCTCGTCCGCCGAGGATCCCGAACGGGAACGGGTGCTGACCGAGACCTTCCTGGCCCGTCGTGTCAGCATCCTGATGGTGGTCCCGGCGTTCGGCGCCGACCACCGCCACCTCAAGGTGCCCCGCGCGGCCGGCCTGCCGATCGTGTTCCTCGACCGCCCCGGGGTCGGCCTGTCCACCGACTGCGTCGTCAGCTCCAACCGGACCGGCGTCCACGAGGGCGTCTCCCATCTCGTCGCGCAAGGCCACCGGCGCATCGGCTTCATCGGTGACCTGCCCGCGAAGCTCTACACCCGGCGTGAGCGGCTCGCCGGTTACACCTCGGCGCTGGAGGAAGCGGGACTGCCCTACGACCGCACTCTGGTGACCGGCGCCCACGGCCAGGAGACCGCGGCTGCCGCGACCACCCGACTGCTGGGCCTCGCCGATCCGCCCACCGCCCTGTTCGCCGGCAACAACATCGTGGCCATGGGTGTGGTCGCCCAACTGACGCGCGCCGGCCGGAAGGACGTCGCCCTGGTCGCCTTCGACGACCTTCCGCTGGCCGAGGTGCTCGAACCGGCGTTGACCGTCGTGGCGCAGGATCCGGCCGCCATCGGCGAAGCGGCGGCCCGGACCGCCCTCGCCCGCCTGGACGGCGACCGGTCCCGGGCCCGTACTGTCACCGTCCCCACGCGCCTGGTCGTCCGCGGTTCCAGCCGGCCGCCACGGCGTGCCCGCACATCGGTGGAAGCGGGCGGCTGAACAAGGCCGCAGCGGCCGACGGGGGAGCCCTCACGGTGGGCAGCGTCGCGCCCCGGCCCGTCCAGAGACGCCGACTACGCCGACTATGCCGACTACGCCGGAGGCGCCGGGGTGAAGCGGTCGAAGCCCGCAAGGCGGGGGGAGAACCTGAGCTCGCCGTGCTCGCCGAGCGCCGAGCGCAGTCCGGCCGCCACGTCGGCGTCCGGCTCGCCGAACACCTCGAAGTGCTCCACCCGGCAGTGCTCCATGACCTCCTGGATGTACGGGTCCGCGAGCTTCCAGTGCAGGCGGACGGCGTCGGAGTCACGGTAGAGCTGGAAGCTGTGCGCGAGCATCCGTCCCTCGTCCACGAACGTCTGCACCATCAGCTGCGGCCCGTGCCGCTGTGCGAAGTCCACGGCTCTGGTGACGGCGCTGCGGAAGCTCTCCAGGTGGCCGTCAGTGATGCGCATCGTGTTGCGGAAGAGAAGGATGTCGTCGTCCTGTCCTGTCATGACTCGATCCTGAAACCTCAGCCACGCTTGAGGTCAAGTGTCCCGACCTGGCTCCGGCCGCCGGCCCGCTGCAGCACGTCGAGCGGGCTGGGCGTGCCCGGATCGTGCAACGGGCGGATGGACCGCTGCCCTTGGTGCGCGACGAGACCCGTCCGCCTGCTTCACGTACCCCCGATGAAGTGCGCCATGAGACGGGCGGCCGTGACCGTGCCCAGCAGGCGCACACCGTCGGCGTCGCGCTCGATCACCGCGACCAGCGGACTCCGCGTGCGGGCCATCAGTGCGGCGACCTCCATCGGACGGGCGTCAGGTCCTACGACCGGCGGCGGGAAAGCACTCCGGGGCGCCCATTCCGCGGCGGTGAGCCCTGCCAGCCGCTCGGTCACATCGGCGTCGGGCCGCTCGTCGACGACAGCCGCGAGCCGCGGATCATCGAGGACGTAGTGCGGCACGAGCTGCCGCACGAGCTGGGAACCCGGCACGATGGCGTAGGGATGCCCGTCGGCGTCGAGGACGAGAAGGGCCGGCAGCGACCGCTCGGCCAGCATCCTGGCCGCGTCCATCGCCCCGTCGTCGGTGGTCACGAACGGATACGCCTCCGCAAGATCCCGCGCACGCACAGCCGTCCTCCTTCACAGGTGTCCCTGCGAGTCGGGGCCGTGTCCGAATCCCTCGGAGCCGTATCCGCCTCGCAGTTCCAGGTCAGCGCGGTGTGGGTCAGGCGGCGGTCCACTCGTGGGCCCGGCCGCCGCGCCACTCCACCATGCCCGGGTCGTCGATCACCGCGTCCGGGTCGTCGATTCCGGCGGCCTCGAGGAAGACCACCAGGTCGTGATCGGAGTAGGCGGTGCCCAGGATCTCGTCCCTGCCGGACAGGTGCACCGTCACCCGCCGGCCGCCCGACGGTGACGGCCGGTGCACGACGATCGACGCCCTACCCACACATCAAGACTGCCGTCTCGTGGGTGCGGCAGCCACTCGCACAGCGGAGCCGGCCGGTCGCCGAAGGCTGTCCGGCTCGACCTACGGGCGCACCCTGCCCGATGTGGTGCCACTCGCCGTCGTCTCGCCGTGGGGGCGGCCGTCGCCGTGACACGCCGCGCGTAGCTCGACCTCATATCGCTCGGCGAGGACACCCCGAGGCTCCTCGGTGTCGGCCTGTCACGGGGTGGCTTGGCTTCCTCCTCCGGCTCGGCGCGGGGCGGGCGAGCACCGCGCATGGCGCAACCTGTGGGTTGCGCCTCATATTCTGATGTGCAACTCTGGGGTTGCATCTGATGGCGGAAGCGAACAAGGAGCCCCCTCATGAGCGAGGACAGGATCGAAAGCGAGACCCTCATCGCGGCACCGCTGGAGCGGGTCTGGTCGCTGGTGGCGCAGCCCGGGTTCTGGGTGGCCGACAAGGCGAGCCTGCCCGGCACCGTGGCCAGGGAAGGTGAGTCGATGGTGGCCAAGAACGCCGAGCACGGTGACTTCCCGGTGCGGGTCGAGAAGGTCGAGCCGCCCACGTACCTGGCGTACCGCTGGACCAGCGCGTTCCCCGGCGAGGAACTGCGCGAGGACAACAGCACCCTCGTGGAGTTCACGTTGACCCAGGAGGGCGGGCAGACGCGGCTGCACGTCGTCGAGAGCGGGTTCGCGGCGCTGGCCGGGTCCCAGGAACTGCGCAGCCAGAACAGGAAGGACCACAGCGAGGGCTGGCCCCTGGAGCTCGACGCGCTCAAGACGCGCGCCGAGCAGCCGTCCGCGTGACGGACGGAGCTCGTGGCACCGGGGAGGCCGTCGACAGCGTGCTCGTCGCGCTGGCCGACCCGACGCGACGTCAACTGCTGGAACTGCTCGCCGCGAAGGGTGAGGCCACCGCGACGACGCTCGCCGAGCAACTTCCCGTGTCGCGGCAGGCGGTGGTCAAACACCTCGCCGTGCTGGACGCCGCCGGGCTGGTCTCCGGGACCCGGGTGGGGCGCGAGGTGCGGTACGCGGTGCGGCCCACGGCGCTGGACGCGACGGCGCGATGGATGGCCGCGCTCGCTGCCGACTGGGATCGGCGCCTGGCGAACATCAAGCGCGTCGCCGAGGCGGCGGAGGAAGCGGAGCGGGATACGCGCTAGCGCTCCGGGCCGCCGTTCCTCCGGCCGAAGGCCGGCCGGGCGTCGGTGAGCTGTGGGGCGGCAGGTTCCGGCGGTCGGCCCGGCCACGGAAACGGAGTCACTGCCGCTGCGGCTCGGTGAGCGACCCGGGCACACCGAACCGCGGCGGCGTATGCCCCCAGAAGGTCCTGGGCTTCTGCCCGCTGACCACCGGCCTGATCTCCGGTGTCCCGGAACCGGCGTCCGAGGCCGCCGGGGTGACCGCCGGGCGCTTCGGCGCAGAACGACGCCGGCGGTGCTGTGCGGTGCTCGGAGGTGTGGTGCTCCGCGGCCCGGTGGTGCGGTGCTCGGCGCTGCCGTGCTCGACGCGTGGCGGAGCGTGGCTGGTTAGGATGCGGGCATGAGTCAGCACACCCGCCGCGAGGTCGGCCCCTCCAGGGCCCGCGCCTACGTGATGCTGGTGCTGGCCGTCCTTCTCGGTGTAGTGGCCATGCACGGACTGGCGCCGGGTACCGCCTTCGCTGCCACCGGCACGGTGTCGATCACCGCCGCTCCGACGGCTCCCGCCGAGGTGCACGACGACTCGGCCGGTTGTGACTGCGTACACGGGGACGACCACAACGGTGGGAGCGGGCATCTCTCGCACGCCGACGAGACCTGCGCCGCGAGCGGCACGAGCGCGGCCCCCGCACTTCCCGCCCTCGTGCCGTCAGCGGTCTGTACGGCGCCCGCCGCGGATCATCCGGCAGCTGCGTTCGATGCGGCTCCAGGCGTCCGCGCCCCGCCGTCACTGAGTGAACTGCAACTCCTGCGCATATAGGGCAACCCTCGGCGCGCCGGTCTTCCCGGCCGGTGCCGCCGTGCGAGCGATGCCCGATCGAAGCACCTTCACAGGAGTAGCACCACCATGACCGCACACCGTTCCATGATCCGTCGTGCCGCCGCTGTCGCAGCCGCGGCCACCGCCGCCGTCCTGCTCGCCGCTTGCGGCGGCGGAGACGACAGCTCCTCCGGCCACGGCGGCCACGCGCCCTCGGCGCCCGGCACCGCGGCGTCGGCCTCCGCCCGGGACGGCGAGCACAACGCCGCCGATGTGGCCTTCGCGCAGGGGATGATCCCGCACCACCGGCAGGCCGTGGAGATGGCGGACCTGGCGGCGACCCGCGCGGGTTCCGCGGACGTCAAGGCGCTGGCCGCCGAGATCAAGAAGGCGCAGGACCCGGAGATCAAGACCCTGTCCGGGTGGCTCACCTCGTGGGGCGAGGACGTTCCCAAGGAGGACGAGAGCGGCGAGCACGCCGGTCACTCCATGTCCGGGATGATGACGCCCCAGGAGATGGCGGAGCTGGAGAAGGCGTCGGGGGAGGCCTTCGACACCGCGTTCCTCGAGATGATGGTCAAGCACCACGAAGGTGCCGTCGACATGGCGAGGACCGAACAGGCCGACGGCTCCTACCGGGCGGCCAAGGACATGGCCGGCGACATCGTCACCTCCCAGAGTGCCGAGATCACGCGCATGAACGAGCTGCTCGGCAAGAACTGACGGCGGAGGCTCCCCGGAGCGGGGGCGGCGCTGCCGCCCCCGCTGTTCCCCGGCCGAGGGGACCGGGGCCGACGGCACCGGCTGCCCCGGCCGGGTCCGGCGCCGGCCGGGGCGGCCGCCGCTTCGACGGCAAGGCTCGGCCGCGGTGTTCAGCGCAGGGTGAGCGGCGTCTCGGATTCCACGCGGTTCAGTTTCTCGGGGTTGCGGACGAAGTAGAGGCCCGTGACCAGGGCGTCCTCGACGCTGATCGCCATGATGCCGTCGATCTCGCCGTCCAGGTGGACGAGGAGTGCCGGGCTGCCGTTGACGACCGTGGGAGAGACGGTGATCACGCGCTTGTTCTTGCCGAGACCACCCATCATGAAGCGGGCCACCTTGTCGGCGCCGATGATCGGCCGCAGCGCGGCCTGCTTGATGCCGCCACCGTCGCTCATCAGGACGATGTCGGGGGCGAGAACGTCGAGGAGTTCCTGGGTGTCGCCGGATTCCAGCGCGCGCCGGAAGGACTCCAGGGCGGCCCGGGTCTGTCCGGGGGTGACCGCCTGCCGGGGGCGGCGGGCGTCGACGTGGCGACGGGCCCGGTGGGCGATCTGGCGGACGGCTGCGGGGCTCTTGTCGACGGCGGCCGCGATCTCGTCGTAGCCGACGTCGAACGCCTCGCGCAGCACGAAGACGGCGCGCTCTGTCGGCGACAGCGTTTCCAGGACGAGCATCATCGCCATCGACACGCTCTCGGCGAGTTCGACGTCCTCGGCCACGTCGGGTGCGGTGAGCAGGGGTTCCGGCAGCCAGGGGCCGACGTAGGCCTCTTTGCGGCGTTTCATGGTGCGCAGCCGGTTCAGTGCCTGCCGGGTCGTGATCCGGACCAGGTAGGCGCGGTGGTCACGGACCTGTTCCAGGTCGACCTTGGTCCACCGCAGCCAGGTTTCCTGGAGGACGTCCTCGGCGTCGGCGGCCGATCCGAGCATCTCGTAAGCGACGGTGAAAAGCAGGTTGCGGTGGGCGACGAAGGTGTCGGTCGCCGGGTCCGCGTGCTGGTCGCTCATCTGTCGACCCCTTTCCTTCGCGGCCGGGCCTGATCGCCGACGGCCTTCGAGCGTGCATCCACAGCGGTATTCGACCGGACCGCCCGGCGATGCGTCGCCTGGGCCACCGATTCGGCGGTGGCCGGCGTCGCGCCCCGCCCGGCGGCCGTGACGCCGGGGCAGCCGCCGGTCACGACCACATCGGTGCTCGCGGCCATGGTGTCTCCTTCGCGTCGGTGCCGAGGGGATTCGGCCTCAAGACACCGGGCGGCCGGTCGCTGTGACGGCGTGTGGGGCGGATCACTCCATGGGTGGGGCATCGGTCCCCAAGGTCGGTGCCGGCGATCGCCGCAAGCGGTCAGTGCTCGGGGCGCAGTCCCGTCAGAGTGACGGCGACGAGGCGGCGGACCGCGGCCTTGCTCCGCAGACCGCCGGCCGCGGTGAGCGCGTGGAGGCAGTAGCTCGCCAGCTCGTCCGTCGCGACATCGCGGCGGATCCCGCCGCTGCGGGCCCCCTCGTCGAGCAGGTCGCGGATGATGCCGTGAAGATGCCCGTGGGCCCGGGCGACGTGCTCCCCGCGGTGGAGCAGGCCCGCCAGTTCGTCACCGTGACGCTCGTGCGCGATCGACGCGTACGCCTCCAGTACCGCCCGGAGCCGTTCGACCGGAGCGCCTTCCCGGTCCCTGACCTCCGCCAGCTGCGCCACGTGCGCGTGCACCTGGCGTTCGTGCCACGCCAGCAACACCGATTCGACGTCGGGGAAGTACTTGTAGAGCGTCGCCCGACCGATGCCGGTCTCCGTGGCGACCTGCGACATCGTCACCGACCGCAGACCCTCCGTGGCGACCAGTCGCGCGGTCGCGTCCAGGATCGCGTCACGCACCGCGCGGCGGTGTTCCTCGACCGTCTCGTTCCACAGCTTGGGCACCCCCTCAGTATGCTGCCCGCCCCGTGCGAAACGGCATGGCTATAGTGAAGACACTCTGTCTCGTAAAAGCGCGGCACGGGGTTCCGGCCGTGGATGACCGCCACAGATGAGGACCGTCATGACAGACCCGCTTGCCGCCCCCGAACCTCCGGACGAGGGCGGTGCGCCGCGCTGGGTGAAGGTGCTCGGCGGTATCGCGCTCCTGCTCGTCGTACTGATCGTGGTCGTGCATCTCGCCGGCGGCGGCATGGGAGGGCACACGCCATGACGCCCATGACGCCCCGGACACGCAAGATCGCACTCACCGCGCACGTCACGTCGTCCGTCGGCTGGATCGGCGCGGTCGCCGTCTTCCTCGTTCTCGCCGTCACGGGTTTGACCAGCCAGGACCCTCAGACCGTGCGGGCCGCGTACCTCTCCATGGAGTTGACCGCACGGCTGGTCATCGTGCCGCTCGCGCTCGCCTGTCTTGTCACCGGGCTCATCCAGTCGCTCGGCACGGTCTGGGGGCTGTTCCGCCACTACTGGGTTCTGGTCAAACTCCTGATAGGCGCCCTGGCCACCGCGCTGTTGCTGGTCCATATGCGGCCCATCGGCCACATGGCCGACGCCGTCAGGCAGGCGACCCCGGCGGACGGCGAACTCAGTGGCCTGCGACTCCAGTTGGCCGCCGACGCCGGTGCGGCGCTCCTCGTGCTGCTCGTCGCGGTCGCACTGTCGGTCTTCAAGCCCCGGGGGGCGACGCGCTACGGGCAGCGCCGCATGCGGGCGGCCGCGCCGCGCTAGGACGTCCGGTCCGCCGTTCCGTTCGGCCGACCGCGGCCGGTGACGTTCTTGGGCTGCCTTGCCTGCGGGTCGTGGCCGACCGTCATGCGGCAGATTCCTGCCGCGTTCCGGCAGGCCTGGCCGTCCCGCCAGTGCCCGTCGGGCATGCGGCTGTTGACGCCTGGGTAAGTCAGCATGTCTGCACATGGTGGCTCATGCCGTCCGGACGGGAGGCGAGCACATCACGGCATCAAAGAAGCGTAAAGACTGCCGGATCCCGGCAATGTATTGGAGCCCGAAGGATGGGAGCATCACCGCGTCGTCGGCGACGGGGCTCGGCGATCGGTGTTCGGGACGGGGGCGCACATGGGCTGGTTTCTCGGTCTCGGCATTGCAGGTCTGGTGCTTCTCGTCCTGTCCCTGGTCTTCGACGGGCTGCTGGAGGGCGCCCTCGACGGTTTGGGCGGCGGCGTGGACGGATTCCTTTCGCTCCCGGTCGTCGCCGGCTTCGTGTCGATGCTCGGTTTCGTCGGGGCGATCGTCCTGGGAACGACCGGGCTCGGTGCCGGCGCGGCCACCGGTGCCGGGGTGGTGGCCGGTCTCGGGGCCGGCACGCTGACCTGGAAGGCCGGTCGCGTCCTGATGCGGGGTTCCGGTTCGGCGGCCCTGCGTCGTGAGGACCTGGTGGGTATCGCCGGGATCGTCGTCACCGCGATTCCGCCGGAGGGCTACGGCGAGGTGATGCTGTATCCCGCGGGACAGCCCTCGAAGTACGCGGCGAAGAGCACCACTTCGGTCCCGCGTGGTGCCGAGGTCTGGGTCGAGTCCCTCCTCAGCGCCACGTCCGTCGCGGTGCGCCCCGTCGAACGCTGACCCGCCCCGTTCGGGCTGTTCGGGCTGCCGGGTCCGGAGCCCGTTCGGCCTGGTCGATCCGATGTCCGGCCGGTCTGTCTCGTCCGGCCGTGTCGATGTGCTGTGCCTGTCCTGATTACGGTCCACCCAAGGGGGATTGCCATGAGCCCTGTACTCACCGCAGTGGTCGGCATCATCGTTCTCGTCGTCCTGCTCGCCCTCGTCGTCATCACGCGCTACAAGGTCGCCGGGCCGAGCGAGGCGTTCATCATCACCGGGCGACGCGGCAAGACGTCCACCGACCCGGACACCGGCCGGGTGTCCACCGACAACAGCGGTCAGAAGGTCGTGGTCGGCGGTGGCGTCTTCGTCGTCCCGTTCGTGCAGCAGAAGTTCACGCTCGACCTGTCCAGCCGGCACATCCCCGTCGCCGTACGCGGCGCGGTCACCCTGCGCGGCGTCAAGGCCAACCTCGAGGGCGTGGCGATCGTCAAGGTCGGTGGCGCCGAGGACTCCATCCGGGCGGCCGCTCAGCGGTTCCTGATGCAGCAGGACGGCATCGTCGGCTTCACCCAGGAAGTGCTGTCGGGCGCGCTGCGTTCCATCGTCGGCCGTATGTCGGTGGAGGACATCATCCGGGACCGGGCGGCGTTCGCGGGGCAGGTCGCCGAGGAGGCGGAGGCGAGCCTGTCCGGGCAGGGACTGGTGCTGGACGCCTTCCAGATCCAGGACATCACCACAGAGGGCTCGTACCTCGAGGACCTCGGCCGGCCCGAGGCGGCGCGCGCCAAGCAGGAGGCGGACATCGCCGAGGCCGTCGCCCGCCGGGCGTCCGAGCAGGCCCGGCTGAAGGCGGAGGAAGAGATCGCCGTCGCACAGCGGACGTTCGCGCTCAAGCAGGCCGAGATCAAGGCCGAGACCGACGAGGCCGCCGCGAAGGCCGCAGCCGCGGGGCCGCTCGCCGAGGCCGACCGGCAGCAGGAGATCCTCAGCCAGCAGGAGAAGGTCGCGGAACGCCAGGCCGCGCTGACCGACCGCGAGCTCGACACGAGGGTACGCAAGCCCGCCGATGCCGCCCGCTACCAGGCGGAGCAGGAGGCAGAGGCCCGCCGTATCGCGCAGGTCAAGGAGGCCGAGGCAGAGGCGCAGCGCGCCAGGCTGACCGGTGAGGGCGAGAAGGCCCACCGGGCCGCACTCGCCGACGCCGTACGCATCGAGGGTGAGGCGCAGGCGGCCGCCATCGCCGCCAAGGGCGCCGCAGAGGCCGGTGCGATGCAGAAGAAGGCCGACGCCTTCGCCCAGTACGGGGACGCGGCCGTGCTGCAGATGCTCGTCGAGGTGCTGCCGCAGGTCGTCGCCAAGGCGGCAGAGCCGCTGTCCGCCATCGACAAGCTGACCGTCATCTCCACCGACGGTGCGGGCAAGCTGCCCCGCGCCGTCGCCGACAACGTCGCCCAAGGGCTCGAACTGCTGGGCTCGACCACCGGCGTGGACCTCGCAGAGCTCCTCAAGGGCCTCACCGGGAAGGACACGAAGACACGCGACGGCGACGGGGCGATCGAGATCACCGACCGTCCGGGTCTGTGAGGAGGGGCCACCATCGACGCTCGTCCACGGTGTGTTGCCGTCGGACGGCACGGCGGTGCGGGCGGGACCACGGCGGTGCGCCGCCCGGCCGCCGCGCCCTCGACGAAGGCCCCGCAGCCCGAAACATCGGTAGCCCGACGCCGACCGGCCGCTGCCGCTGCTTGGACCAGGCGGGCCGACGGGCGACACTGCAGGCATGACGGAGCCGCCGCTGGATGTGCTGATCGTGGGTGCGGGGCCGACCGGCTTGGCCCTGGCGGCTCAACTGCACGCGTGCGGCACCCGGTTCCGGATCATCGACCGGCACCTTGACCGCGCCCGCGAGTCCCGTGCCCTGGCCGTTCAGCCGCGGACCCTGGAGGCCCTCGCCCCCTTCGGGGTCAGCGAGGAGCTGGTGCGGCGTGGCAATCCGGCGGTGCGGCTGACGTTGCATCTGCCGGGCCGGACGGTGCGGGTGCCGCTGTTCGACCTGGGCGTCGCCGATACTCCGTACCCGTTCCTGCTGTTCCTGTCGCAGGCCGAGACGGAGAGCGTCCTCGGCCGTTTCCTGGCCGACAGCGGGACCCCCCTCGAGCGGGGTGTCGAGCTGCTGGAACTGGCCCGCACGGGCGAGCAGGTGGCCTGCCGGCTGAGGAGGGGCGACGGGACGGAGGAACGCGTGAGCGCGCGCTACGTGGCCGGTTGTGACGGGGCCCGCAGCACAGTGCGCCGACAGGCACGTATCGGTTTCGAGGGCCATTCCTACCCGCAGACGTTCCTGCTCGCCGACCTGGAGGCCGACGGTCTCGAACCGGGAGCCGCGCACGCCTTCATGACCGACGCCGGGATGGTGTTCTTCTTCCCGCTCGTGTCGCCCGCGAGCTGGCGGATGCTCGCGATGCGGCCCCCGGACGCACCGGGTGCCGCTGACCCGGATGTGAGCCTGGCGATGCTCCAGTCCCTCGTCGATCGTTACGTGGACCTGCCGCTGCGGTTGCGCGACCCGGTGTGGATGACCGACTTCCGCATCCACAACCGCGGCGCCGGCCGCTACCGGGCGGGGCCCGTCTTCCTGGCCGGCGACGCGGCCCACATCCACAGCCCGGCCGGCGCCCAAGGCATGAACACCGGTATCCAGGACGCCCTCAACCTCGGCTGGAAGCTCGCGCACGTCTGCCGGGGCACCGCACCGGCAGCCTTGCTGGACACCTACGAAGCGGAACGCGCACCGGTCGGCCGCAGCGTCCTGCGCTTCACCGACCTCGCCTTCAAGATCGCGACGAGTGCCCACCCCCTGATCCGGTCGGCCCGCATCCACCTCGCGCCCCGCATCGCACCGCTCGTCCTGCGCCCCGCGCCGCTGCGCGCCGCCGCCTTCCGGCGGCTGGGCCAGCTCGCCGTCAACTACCGGCGCAGCCCCGCCACCACCGCCGGCTCCCGGCCACCCGGCCGCGGTCCCGAGGCCGGCGACCGGCTGCCGGACACCCCGCACGGCCTGCAGGCCCTGACGGCCCCGGCCGGCTACCACCTGCTGCTGTGCGGTCCGCCGGAGAGCTGGAACAGCGTCCCCGGTCCCGCCGCGCTCGACGCGGCACGCGCCGGTCTCCTCCACGTGCACAGACTCGGAACGAGAGCTCCCTGGCCCGGCACCGCCCACTGCCTGGTGCGGCCCGACGGCTACATCGGCCACCTCGCGGCAGGCACGGACCTGACCGGCCTCGTCGCCTACCTCGACCACTGGCTCCCGTCCCAGCAACCGGAACGCCCGGTCCCCTGAGGGGACCGCTGCCCGGCCCCCCGCCGGGCGGGACCCAACGGCCCGCGACGTGGCCCATGGCGGCCGGCCGTGGTCGACTCCCCTGTTAGCGTTGCCTGTTGACAAGGGGGCGAAGGCAGCAGATGACATCGAGCGCGTTCCGCATCGGGGGCGATCTGAGCGTACGACGGCTGGGTTTCGGGGCCATGCACCTGCCGACCGAGCCGGGTCCGACCAGGGAATCATCTCTCGCCGTTGCCCGGCGGGCCGTCGAACTGGGCGTCACCCTGATCGACACCGCATACCTGTACGGCGGGGGAGCCAACGAGGAACTTCTCGCCGAGGCCCTGCACCCCTACCCGGAGGGGCTGGTCATCACCACCAAGGTGGGCGCCGCGCGATCGGGCATCTCGGGGGAGTGGCGGCTCGACGGCCGGCCGAGCGTCCTGCGCGATCAGGTCGAGGAAGCACTGCGCCGACTGCGCGTCGAGCGGGTCGAGCTGCTCCAACTGCACCGTATCGACCCGGAGACCCCGCTCGCCGACCAGGTCGGCACCCTGCGGGATCTGCGGACCGAGGGCAAGATCGGCCGGATCGGACTGTCCGAGGTCACGGTCGCCGAGCTCGAGCAGGCGAGAGGGATCGTCGACATCGCGAGCGTGCAGAACCGCTACAGCCTGCTCGACCGTGAGCACGAGCCCGTGCTCGCGGCGTGCGAAGCGGCCGGGATCGCTTTTCTGCCGTGGCGGCCGGTCGCATGGGGGAAGTCCGGGGCGACGGCCGGGATCGCCGCCGTGGCGGCCGAGCTCGACGCCACACCTACGCAGGTCGTGCTCGCGTGGCTCCTCGGGCACTCGCCGGTCGTGCTGCCGATCCCCGGCACCACGCGGATCGACCACCTGGAAGAGAACCTCGCCGCCGAACGTCTCCAGCTGTCGCCCGCCCACCGCGACCGCCTCGACAGGCTGCCCGCGCCCGCATAGGCCCACGGCCGCCGCGTATCCGACGGCCCTGCTCGGCTTCCGCGGCCCGCTGCGGGCTTTTCTTGCTGAAAAGAGGGCAGCCCCCAGCGATCGATATGGTGCGTAACGAACCGGGGGCCTTGGGCGCAACCATACGCATGATCCGGCGAGTTGAGATTCCACGCGCTGTCCTGGCGACGGGAAGCGTCCTCGCGCGACACGGCTGACGATTACCGATCGCCCCTTTTGTGCAGTTTCATGCCGACTCCACCCCTTGAGTGCATTCTCATGGAGGTCAAGGAAGGGGCGGCGTGTCCGTATTGATAAGCATTGAATGTCCTTGGGTGACGGCGGAGGTGATTACGATGGTGTGACCGTGGTGTGAAGATCGGGGCGAAGTGCTGCTGACCGAGTGTGGGAAGAGGAGAAAAGGGGGAAAGGTGATTCCGCTTGAGTCGTCGACCGTCGTACTCGGCGCTGCTCCCGTGCTCGCGGAAGCGGTCCCGACGGTTGCCGCCGGCCGACGGGTGCCTACCGGCCGCACGATCATGGGCGGCGTCGGGGGCCGACCCGGGTTCGCCGGCAGTGTGACGTGGTGGTTCGCCCCGGAGGGGCGTCGAGCGCGAGCGGCCGCCACATGCCGGCCCGCCGGCGAGCGGGAAGAGGCCGAGCGGAAGCCGTCCCCCAGCGAATCTCTTCGTGTGAAGAGAAAACAGAAGCACCTATGGTGATTGTCCGGCCGGAAGAGCCGACCGCTTCCGGTGTACGGGGACATTCAGGTGTCAGGGCGCTCAGGGCAGCCGTTCCTGCGCTGCTCGCTTATTCTGCAATTCGCGTTCTCTGCCTTGCTGTGCTCTTTCTGTGGTCCTGTGCCACAGGTCGCGACGCGACCGATCTGCTCGCGCGGCGCTGGGATTCGCTTTGGTATGTACGGGTCGTTGAAGAAGGCTACGGGTTCACTCTCCAGGCGCCGGACGGCAGAGTCCTTTCGGACATGGCCTTCTTCCCACTTCTGCCGTGGCTGGAATCGCTGGTGTCGACGGTCACGTCTCTGAGTCCCGCACATGCGGGTCTCCTCATCAGCGCGGTCGCGTCCCTCGTGGCGGCTTTCGGGATATTCACGGTCACGGAGCAGCTGTACGGACCCAGGAGCGGTCTCTTCGCCGTTGTCCTCTGGGCGGCGCTGCCGGTCGGCATCGTCCAGTCGATGGCCTACAGCGAATCGCTGTTCGTGGCTCTGGCCGTGTGGTCGTTGCGGTGGTCCCTCAACGGGGACTGGATGCGCGCCGGCGTCTTCGCGTCGCTGGCCGGCCTGACTCGCCCGGTCGGACTGGCGGTCACCGCGGCGGTATGGGCCGCAGCGATCGTCCATATGAGGGCGACATCCGGCAGTCCGGCCGGGGCCCGGCCGACGGGCCGGATGATCGCGGGCCTGCTCGTCGCGCCTCTCGGAGCCGTCGGCTACATACTGTGGGTCGGTCATCGGGTGGGCTCACCCTGGGGCTACCTCGACGTGCAGGCCGCGTGGGGCAACGGATTCGACGGCGGGCTCGCCTTCTCGAAATTCATCGCCGGCCTCCTTTTCAGTTCGGCCTTCCCCGCAGGACTGGCCCTCCTCGTCGGCGTGTTCGCGATCGGCTGGCTCTACAGGAGAACCATCACCGAGAAGCAGCCTGTGGCACTGACCGTGTACTGCGGGGTGGTGGTGGTCCTGGCGGTCTGTGCCTCCGGGTATTTCGGGTCCAAGCCCCGACTGCTGATTCCTGCCTTTCCGCTTCTCCTCCCTGTCGCGAACATGTTGAGCCGCACCAGAGGAACGCAGGCGTGGGTCATCGTCGGAACGGCCGCCCTGGCGGCGGCTGTTTACGGCGCCTTCTGGCTGCACGGTTCCGGGCCGCCGTAGCGTCGCGCGAGGTCGACGTCCGGCGACGCGGCGCGCTCGAATCGCACGTCGGCCGATCAGGACCGCGGCTGATCAGAGCTGCGGCCGGACGACGATCAGAGCGATGTCGTCGGTGCGGGCGGCAGAGCCGTCGGCGTGGTGGACGAGGCAGTCGGTGATGTCGTCCAGGTGGTGATCTTCGCAGTCCGCGAGGCGCCGTGCGAGACCGTCCGTGGTGTCGATGATGTCGGCGCCGGGGACCTCCACCAGTCCGTCGGTGTACAGGGCGAGAACGGCGCCCGACGGGAGAGCGATCTCCGTTGTGGGGTATTCGGCGTTCTCGTCGATACCGAGGAGCAGGCCCGGGGGAATGTCGAGAACCTCGGTGCGCCGGTCCGGATGGCGGAGCAGCGGCGGCGGATGTCCGGCGGTGGCGAGGTGAGCCCGGTGGCGGGCGAGGTCGAGCTTGGCGATGAGGCAACTGGTGAACAGACCGGGGTCCAGATCGGTCAGCAGGCGGTTGGTCCGGGTGAGGATGTCGCCGGGTGACGCGCCCGCGGTGGCATGGGCGTGGACGGCGGTGCGGACCTGGCCCATGAGGGCCGCGGCGGTGGTGTTGTGCCCCTGGACGTCGCCGATGGCGGCGACCGCCGTGGTCGGCGTGCAGCGGATCAGGTCGTAGAAGTCGCCGCCGATGTCCATGCCGTGGCCGGCGGGACGGTAGCGGGCGGCGACGTCCAGGCCGGCGACGGGAGGCAAGGTGTGGGGCAGCAACGCTGTCTGCAGGGTGTGGGCGAGGGTGTGCTTGGCGTCGTAGAGCTGGGCGCGGTCCAAGGCCTGGGCGATCAGTCCGGCCAGTGAGGTCAGCAGGGATCGTTCCGCCGGAGGAAAGGAGCGCGGCCGGTCGTAGGAGAGGGCGAGGGACCCCACCGGGCGGCCGGAGGCGGTCAGAGGCAGGAACGCCCACGCCTTCCTGTCCCCGTAGCGAGGGGCGTGGGGATGGGCGAGCCGGAAATCGTCGAAGCTCGGGAAGAACTCGGCCGCTCCCGTCGTCACCACGTGCACGCCGGCGACGTCCGAGTTCAGCGGCATGCCGTCGATCCGTTCAAGGAAATCGCCGCTGTAGCCGCGGTGGCCGACGACCCGCAGCCGCCCCTCGTCCACCGTCATGAGGACCAGGCCCTGCGGACCGAGCGCGGGAACGATCTGGTCGGCGGCCAGGTCGACCACGTCCTGGACGCTCACCGCCTCCGAGAGGGCGGCCGCCAGATGCGTCAGTTGGTACAACGCCATGACGTTGACGGCCTCCGCCGGACGCGACGGGCGCTGTGCCGCCGCAGGCACGCCCTCGGTCTCCGCGGCGGGCGTGATGTGGACGCTGAGGCCGGTCTCGTCCGGGTACAGCTCGAAGAACAACCGCGTGTCCGGCGAGCGGAACGCGACGAAGGACGTCGGCTGTCGGGAGACGACCGAGGCCCGGTAGCGTTCTTCGAACGCGGGGTCCTGCAGCCACAGCAGGATCTCCCACGGACGTTTGCCGAGCAGAGCGGCCGCTCCGGCGCCGACCAGCTCTGAGCCGGCCGAATTGATGTACGTGATCCGGCCCTCCAGGTCCAGCGCGCAGCAGCCCACCGGCAGGCGCTCGGCGAATCTGTGCGCGGCCCTGGCCTGCGCCGGGTCGGCCTCCCGGGGGCGCGGCGGTGTCACGATCCGTGGTTCGCCTTCGGGCAGCAACCGGTGACCGCTGTCGGCCGCGTGCCGCAGGATGTCCTCCGTGCGGCGGCAGAAGCCGTCGACGGCCTCCCGTTCGTGGGCGCTGAGCTCCGGTGGGTGCCAGATCGGCCACAGGAGCACGATCCCGCCCCACACGTGATCCCCGCCGACCACAGGCGCGGCGCCGAGCATGAAGTCGTACGGGAGCACGATCCCCAGACGCGGATAACGGCGGGCGATCTCCTCCTGGCTGCCCAGCCACACCAGCTGCCTGCTGCGCATCGCGTCGGCCACCGGGATCGACGTGTCCAGGGGGATGCGGGACCACGGCGCGGCGATCCGCTGGGCCACCCCGGAAACCAGCGCCAGACGCAGCATGCGCTCGTCCGGCTCCAACAGGTAGACCATCCCGACCGATGCCCCGGTGTCACGCACGACGTCGCCCATGACGGGGACGAGCTGCTCGAGCCCCGGACCGGAGGACGTGTCCGTGTCGGCGGGCTGCATGCTTCTTCACCCGGCCACGGTGTGTGAAGTCACGTCGCCGCGGCGTCGGGGGCGGTTGCGGGCCGCCTCGCCGGGCACGGCCGGTCGGGTGACAGCCACGGACCGGCAGGCTCCCGCCCGCCGGTGCGCGGCGACCGCCGACCGAGCCACCGGACCGGCCGGATCCGGTGGCCGAGCACCGCTTCGATCACACCGTTCATCGACCATATATGGACAATACGTCCGCCCTGGTGTACCGGCACAGCGGAGTCGGCCGTCGGACCTCGGTTCCGGACGGGCCCACGCAGTGTCTCCACGGCGACGACGAACGGTCCAGGTGAGCGGTCACACGGGCCGCCGCACCGCCAGGCCGACACCGCAGCGCCCGCACAGCTGATGGATCCGGTGAGCGCCGTCGTGCCAGGCCCTGGTGCCGTCCCCACCGCCGCACACCCGGCACGTCGGCGCCACAGGACTCCCCGCTGGCGGGACCGGGGACCGCAGCACCCGCTCGACCACCACGGGGAGCGGCTCGGTGGGATGGAACCGTGGATCGGGGCAGTAGGCGATGTTCTGCCAGCCGTGTCGACAGTGCCGCCAGGACTCATGGGCTGCCACCTGCCGACAGCCCCTCGCCTTTTCCGCCCGGCGCCTCGCGGCGAAGGCCCGCTCGCCCTCGAGCCACAACCGCCGCGCGTGCCGCAACTCCTCGACCGCGCGCACGAGCGCGTCGGGATCCCGGTCCAGAGGCTTCGGGATCCTCGCGCTGAGGCACAGGTGGTGATACGTGGCGCGAAAGCCGTAGGGGGAGAAGTGCACGAGGCACGACCGCAGATGCGTGTGCCGGACGCGCACCGGCAAGCGCTCGTCGTGGACCCTTGTGCGGTGCGTGTCGAAGCTGCTCATCCCCGGGAGGTTATGGCCTGCGGTGCGGGGGCGGCACCTCACTTGCGCGGCCAGGCGCCGGCCCGGCCGTGCCGGCCGCGCCCGCGCGTCGAGGGCAACCTCGAGGCGCCTTCACGCGCGCTTGTCCGACAGGCCCGAAGGAGGGCGGATATCCCGTTGTAGGGCCGAGCGCACGGACATAGGGTCACACGCATGTCTCTGCGTGTACGTATGCGTGAATCCCTGCCCGGAGCCATGCGCGCCCGCGACAAGGTCGCGGTGAGTGCGCTCCGCGCGACGCTCGCGGCGCTGGACAACGCCGAGGCGGTGTCCGTCGGTTCAGCCGGCATCCGTGCGGCGGCCTCCCTCGAGGAGTCGCCGGTCGGCGCCGGTGCGACCGAGGTGGCGCGGCGAGAGCTGAGCGAACAGGCCACCGCGGACATCGTGCGCGCCGAGATCGCCGAACGGCTGGAGGCGGCGGCGGAACTGACCGCGCCGGCGCACGCGGACCGGGCCGCGCGGCTCCGCTCGGAAGCCGCCGTGCTGCTCGGTTTCCTCGACGGACCCGGCGCCGCGTAGGTCACTCGGTGCGGCCCCGCCCGGCCCCGCTCCAGGAGCCGGACGAGCCGGAGAAGTCCGACGGCCCCGGCGATCGCACCTCTCGGATCAAGGCCCGGACGGCGGCCGATGCCGCCCCGCTCTCCGCCCACCTGAGCATCCTCGGCGGTACCGGCCTGACCGCCTACGTGGCACTCACCCGCACGCTGCGGCTGCAGGACGGGGAGGATCTGTTCATCTCGGCGGCCGCGGGCGGAGTGGGGACGGCGGCCGGCCGGATCGCCCGGATCCTGGGCGCGGGGCGGATCGTCGGCAGCGCGGGTTCCGCCGCCAAGGTCGCGCACCTCACCGCGGAGCTGGGCTTCGACGCCGCCTTCGACTACCACGACGGTCCGGTCGGCGAACTGCTCGGAGAGGCCGCGTCGGACGGGATCGACGCCTACGTGGACAACGTCGGCGGAGACCTCTGGAGGGCGCCATCGAGATCCTGCGTGATCACGGCCGGATCGCCTGGGTCGGGGCGGTCGCCCAGTACCACCACGCACGGCCGCCGGCAGCGCCGCGCAATCTCTTCGGCATCGTCGGCAAGAGCCTGCGCCTGGAGGGCGTGCTCGTCCGTGACCACGCCCATCTCCAGGAGGAGTTCGAGGACTTCCTGGTGCCGCATCTGCGCAGCGGCCGGATCGCGCCGGACCAGACCGTGGTCATGGGGCTCGAGAACATCGTGGAGGCGTTCCTCGGCATGCTGCGGGGCGAGAACACCGGGAAGATGCTGGTGTCCCGGCCCGGACAGCGCACCGGCGGCGCACCGGCCGGGGCGTTCCCTCCGGGCAGCGGCGAGGCCGGTAACAGGACTTGCGGTGTCGCGGGGTGGCGGGACCCTGGAAGGGACCGGGGGCGACCGCCCGGACGCACGCTGTGCGGCCGCCGGTGGAGCGGGACCGGAAAGGACGACGTCATGAAGGCACTGGTGTTCCAAGGCCCGGGACAGACGTCCTGGCAGGACGTTGCGGACCCCGACCTCAAGGACGCCGCCGACGCGGTGATTCGCGTCGACGCCGTCACCATCTGCGGCACGGACCTGCACATCGTCAAGGGTGACGTCCCCGAAGTGGCGCCCGGCACGGTCCTGGGTCACGAAGCGGTCGGTGAGGTGGTGGAGGTCGGCAGTGAGGTGCGCACGGTCCGTCCCGGTGACCGTGTGCTGGTGTCCTGTATCGCGGCGTGCGGCCGCTGCGTCTTCTGCCGGGAGAACCGCTACGGACAGTGCCGCGGGGGCGGCGGCTGGGTGCTCGGGCATCTGATCGACGGAACCCAGGCCGAGTACGTCCGTGTGCCCTTCGCGGACCTGACGGTGCACCCGCTCCCCGGCGCTGTCAGCAGTGAGGACGCGGTCCTGCTGGCCGACATCTTCCCCACCGGGTACGAGGTGGGCGTCCTCAACGGGCGGGTGCGGCCCGGCGACACCGTCGTCGTGGTCGGCGCCGGGCCGGTCGGGCTCGCCACCATCGCCACCGCCCAGCTCTACAGCCCGGGGCGGATCATCGCCGTCGACCTGGCGGAATCGCGGCTCCAGGCGGCACGCGACATGGGCGCCGACGCCACCGTCGGTGCCGACGAAGGCCCCGAGGCGCTGGTCGAGGACCTCACGGAAGGACTCGGGGCCGAGGTCGTGATCGAGGCGGTCGGCGTGCCCGCGGCGTTCGAGCAGTGCACGCGGATGGTGCGCCCAGGAGGCCATGTCGCCAACGTGGGCGTGCACGGCAAGCCCGCGGCGCTCCATCTCGAAGAACTGTGGATCAAGGACGTGACGATCACGACCGGTCTCGTCGACACGCACTCCACGCCGATGCTGCTGCGCATGATGGCGGCCGGGCGGCTCCCGGCGGCGTCGGCGATGGTCACGCACCGCTTCGAACTGGGACAGATGGAGGAGGCGTACGACGTCTTCGCCCGTGCCAAGGACACCGGGGCCCTCAAGGTCGTGCTCGGCGGCCCGCGGCACGACGAGGTCAGTGTGCCCGCCTAGGGCCTCCCGTTCGGATCAGGCGGGATCCGGGCCCCCGGGCCCCGGTCCACGGCGCGGTGCGGCGGGCGTCAGGCCTTGGCGCTGCGCAACGGGCGTCAGGCCTTGCGGCGGTGCCGGGCCGAGGCCGTTTCCGGCGCCGTGGTGAGACCGTCCCAGGGGCGCCGGCGTCCGCCGCTCACCGCGGCGACACCGGTCTCGTCGTAGCGGGACGTCGCCAGCGACCAGGTCAGGTTGCCCGCCATCGCATGGCGCATGCCGTCCACGTAGTGGCTGACGTGTTCGCGTGTCCCGGCCGGTACGCCCTGCTCGGAGAGCGTCCCGGGGAGGGAGGCGGCGAGCCGGGTGAAGCGGGCCGTCCGGGCGTTGGCGAGCGCGGTGATGTGCTCGACCGACTCCTCGAGCGTGCACCCCTTGTGCTCACGCTCTATGACCACGCTGTTGTTGACGTCTCCGGACGCCAGCTCCTTGACCAGCGAGACGATGTCGTTGACGAAGATGACCACATCGCCGGTGATCTCGCGCATCTCCCGCAGCGGGAAGGACCGGTGCAGGTCCTCGGGCAGGGCGTAACCCCCGCACCGCTCCGTGAAGTCGAGGCACGGCTGCACCCCTATGGAGTGCCGCCGTACCTCGAGGAACTGCTCGAGCGACGGCAGGCGGTCCGCAGTGCGATGGTGTGCTTCCCCCACATGCGCGGCGAGGTACGCCTGCCAGTGGTCACGGAAGCGGAGCCGCCATTCGTACGGGGCGCCTGCGGTGGACCGCAGCCAGATGTCCCGGAATCCCCGGACGAGCGGCGTGTCCCCGCCGTCGGGCGCCCGCGGCGCGCCGTCCGTCGTCATCGTCGCGACGAGGGCTTCCACCACGCCGCGGATCTCGTGGGGCCGGGTGCCCAGACCACCGTCGAACTGGTCGTCGAAGATGAAGAACCAGGCGTTGAAGTCAGCGGCCAGTTCCAGGTCCCCGGCCGTGGCATCGGGGTAGAAGTAGGCCATCAGCCGCTCCAGCCGCAGCGCGTCGTACTCGGCCGTCGCCACGTCGCCCGTGAGCAGACCTGTCTCCTGCACCCACTGGAGCGTGTGCTGCCGGGCGCGTTCCGCGTACGGGCTCAGTCGCGCCGGGAACGGGATCCTGACGGCCGCGGTGCGCCGTGTAGGGTCCGAGGGGCTCGCGGGACCCGGGGGCCGGCGGCCGGAATCCGTCTCGTGTGCCATACGCCCCCCTGGGTGTCGCGGCGCGTCGCCCGGTCAGTGGTGCGCGTCCGACGCGGCCGGGTGCCGTTCCGAGATTAGGCGTTGTGCCGGTGGAAAGACCGTGGTCGGCGGATGGGACGGGGTGCGCGCCCAGCGCACACGGCACCTTGTGCGCCCCCTGGGCGCGCCCCCTTTTGGTGAGGGGCGAGACTACCCGGATTCGGCCACGCTGTTGCCGCGATCAGATCATCCGAGAGAAAAAGCCGTGCGGAGCACTACATATCGTTCTCGCGTGCGTACGCTGTGCGCACCCGGGAGTTGGGGTTTCCGGGACAGAAGACCCGGACTCGGGACGACACGCGGTCGAGGGAACGGACATGGCTTACATGGGAGACCGGCCGGGGCGGCCGCAGCGGCTGCTGCTGGAGCGCGAGACGGAAACAGCGGCTCTGGAGAGCCTGTTGACCGAGCTGAGCGGGCCGTCCCAGGGACTGACGGCGGCAGGCTCCGGCGGGCTGCTGGTCTTCGCCGGGCCGGCCGGGCTCGGTAAGACCACCCTCCTCAACGAGGTGCGCAGAAGAGCCCTCGCCCGCGGCTGCACGGTGCTCTCCGCACGGGGCGGGGAACAGGAGCAGAGCGTCGCGTTCCACGTCGTACGCCACCTCGTGCAGCCCGTGCTCGCGGCCGGCAGTGAGGCCGAACACCGCAGGACGCTGGGAAGTTGGTACGACATCGTCGCTCCGGCGGTGGGCCTGGTGGCGGGCGCCGGCAACAGCTCTCCCGATCCCCAGGGAGTACGGGACGGTCTGGACTGGGTCGCCACACGGTTCGCCGTCCAGCACGCGCCGCTGGTGGTCATGCTCGACGACGCCCACTGGGCGGACGCCGAGTCACTGACCTGGCTGACTGGCTTCGCGCCGCGGGTCACCGAGCTGCCGATGCTCCTCGTCGTGGCCTACCGCCCCGACGAACTCCCCGCCGACGCGCTGGCGTTCGGCAAGCTGGCCGAGCGCCACGGGTCGCGCCCCTTCGACCTCGCGCCGCTCACGCCCGGCGCGATCAGCCGCATCGTCAGGGACGCCCTGGGGGAGGACGCCGACGACGCGTTCTGCCGGGAGACCTGGGCGGTCACCGGAGGGAACCCGTTCGAGGCGGTCGAGCTCGCCGCCAGGGTCGCCGACCGCGGGCTCAAGCCGCAGGTCGCCCACCTGCCCGAACTGAGGGAACTGGCCTCGGCGGTGAAGGGCGGCGGCCTCATCGAGCGGCTGGAGCGGCTCGGCACCTCCGCCGTCCGGTTCGCCTGGGGCGCCGCCGTGCTGGGCGCGGAGGCGTCCCGCAGCCGGGCCGCGAGCGTCGGCGGACTGGGGGACGCCGAGTCCCTGGACGCCGTCGCCAGACTGCGCGAGGCCCGCATCCTCGCCGACCCGGCCCGCGACGGGAACGACGAGGACGACGACCGCCTCGAGTTCTTCCACCCCCTCGTCTCCACAGCCGTCTACCGGGGGATACCGGCCGCGTTCCGCGTCGCCATGCACGGCCAGGCCGCCGCGGTCATCTCGCGAGCGGGTCTCGGCGCCACGGCCGCCGCACGGCACCTGCTGGAGACGCACCCCGAGAGCGACCCGTGGGTGGTGCAGCAACTGTCGGAAGCCGCCCGCGACTACCTCCGGGCAGGCGCTCCCGACGCCGCCCGGCGCTGCCTCACCCGGGCCCTGCGCGAACCACCGGCCATGGAGGACCGCGCCCAGGTCCTGTTCGACCTCGGCTGCTCCGCGCTGCTCACGGAACCCGCGATCACGGTCAACCACCTGCGGGCCGCACTGGACGAACCCGTCCTCGACCCGGCCCTGCGGGAGGCGATCGTCTACCGGCTGGCGCAGGCCCTCGGCCACTCCGACCGGATGGCGGAGGCCGCCCGCACGGTCGCCGACGCGGCCCGATGGGCCACCGACGCCAGGACCCGGCTGCACATGCAGGCGGAGCAGTTCATGTGGAACGCCTTCCGGGCCGACGAGCAGGACTCGCCCGCCCGTTCACGCAAGCTCGCCCGGCTCGCCGAGCACCTCACCGGTCACGGCACCGCGGAGCGCTATGTCATGGGCCTGCGGGCCTGGGACGCGATGGTGCGCGGCGAACCGGCGGCGACGGCGCTCGAGTGGGCGGAGAAGGCCCTCGGCGACGGACTGCCGTGGACGGACGACCAGTGGGGCTTCGAGGTCCCGGTCCTGGTGGCCCTCACCTTCATGTACTGCGACCAGCCCGGCCGTGCCGAGGAACTGTTCCAGAAGGGCATCGCGGAGTGCCAGGACAAAGGCTGGCGCGGCGCGCACCTGTCCTTCGGCTACACGCTCCTGGGCTACATCCGCTACCGCCGTGGACGCCTCGACTCCGCGGAGACGCTGGTCCGCGACGGCCTGCGGATCGCGGACAGGGTCGGGCACCGGGTGCCGGCGCAGTACTTCGCCATCGGCATCCTCATCGAGATCCTCCTCGCCCGCGGCCGTACAGAGGAGGCCGAGGAGCTCGCCACCACCTACCACTACGGTGACATCGTGCCCAGCGCGGTGGTGTACCCGGACGCCCAGACCGTCCACAGCGAACTGCTGCTCGCCCTCGGCAGGCGCCGCGAGGCCGAACAGCAGCTCGTCCGCGTCGGCGAGCGCCTCGAGCCCCGCGGTATGCGCAACCCGGCATGGTGCCCCTGGCAGCTCCACCTGGCCCGGGCCAAGGCCGCCACCGACCCGGAACAGGCCCGGGAACTCGCCGCCGAAGGCGTCCGCAGGGCGCGCCGTTTCGGCACTCGGTCCGCCGTCGGACAGGCGCTGCACGCCATGGCCGCGGTGACGCCCGGCCCCGAGCGGGCCGGGGTCCTCGCCGAGGCCGTGTCGCACCTCGAGCGCTCTCCCTCCGGCCACGACCTGGCGAGCGCGCTGATCGACCACGGCGTGGCACTGCGCCGCAGCGGGCTCCCGCAGGACGCGGCCGAGCAGCTGCACCGGGGGCTGGAGGGGGCCGTGCAGTGCGGGGCCGACGCCTTGGTGTCGCGGGCCCGGGAGGAACTGGACGCGACGGGCATGTGGCCGCCCCAGCCGCGTACCGCGGCCGCCGACTCGCTCACCGTGCAGGAGCGCACCGTGGCCGAATGGGCCTCCCGCGGCTGGTCCAACGCCCGCATCGCGGAGGCGCTGGGTGCCGCGGACCCGGTGGTGACCAGACTGCTGTCCGACATATACCTGAAGGCCGGTTGCGATCAGGCCGGACTGCCACGGCTCCTGGCGGGACCCGACTCCGACGCGTGCGCCGGTCCCGGTTCCCCGGCGGTCCCACGGGGTCATGACCCCGCGGAGTCGTGACGGCTCACGGCGTCGGCGGCTGCTCCAGGACCAGGCGGATCTCCGTGACCTCGTAGCCGGCGCGGTCGAACGCGGCGGCCATCGGCAGGTTCACGGTGTCCGTGGTGGCGGTGATCCGCTCCGCGCCGGCCGCCGCCTGGAAGCGGGTGATGTGGGAGAGGATCTCGTCGATCAGCCCGCGGCCGCGGAGCTCCGGGACCACGCCCAGATATCCGACGTTCCGGTTGTCGCCGCCGGTGCTGGACGGTATGGCAAGGCCCGCGAGCGTGCCGTCGGCCGTGTACGCGAGCCGCCACCAGCCCCGTTCACCGGGCGCGTCGAGATAGAACCGCATGTCCTCCCGGGCCTGGACGTCCGCGTCCTTGGCGGCCAGTTCGCGCCCGGTCCGGACATCGAGGCTGCCCTGGGCGAGGCGCCGGAAGGCGTCGAGGAACGCGGCGTCGTCACCCGATGCGAACGTCAGCCTGGTGCCGGCCTCGGGCAGGCCCGCCTGCGGCGTCCACTCGTAACGCAGCCTCTCGACCTCCTCGGTCAGCCCGGCGCGGTGGGCTGCGAGGCGCCGCCACTCGACCGCGGCCACCGTGCCGGCGTCGCCGCGCCAGCCCCGGGGAAGCGCGAGGTTGTAGAGCGGATCCCGCTCGGCACCACGCTCCCGGAACGCGCGGTGGCCGGCATCGAGGAGCGCCACGGCCACCCGCGCGCGGTCCGGCACGTCCTCGCGGACGTGGAGGCAGTCCAGAGCCACCGGGAGCTCTCCGTCCGTGCGGCCCCACCACAGGGCCCGCCCGAGCAGCTCGCCGCCCGTGTCCTCGGCCGTCCACGTCCATTCAGGCCGGTACTGCCGTGTCTGCCAGTCTTCGCGGAAGCGGTCCGCGCTGATCCAGTCGAGCGGCGGTTCCGCGAGGAACGTGGCGACGCGTTCGGATTCTGCGGCAGCGATGGAGCGGACGAGCACAAGGCCTCCGGGGCGCATCGGGTGCGCCACGAGGTGCGGCGCCCCGCGGTGATCACACAGGGCGGACATCGGTACACAGCGCTTTTGGCGACGGCCGGTCCCGGTGCGACGGGATCCCGTCATTCCCGTCCGATCGCCGCGTTCGCCGCTGTCGGACCGGGGTAGGGGGAGGACGTGAGTCATGTGAACCCTGGCGGGGAGTATTCGCGCGACAGCCGGTACGTCACCACCCGCGTCACGGCGGACGGGCGCGACGGCTTCCCCGTGGAACCCGGCCGCTACCGCCTGGTCGTCAGCCGGGCCTGTCCGTGGGCAAGCCGGGCGGTCATCGTCCGGCGGCTGCTCGGACTGGAGGGCGTGCTGTCGATGGGCATCGCCGGGCCCACGCACGACGAGCGCAGCTGGACCTTCGACCTCGACCCGGGCGGCCGCGACCCGGTGCTCGGCATCGAGCGGCTCCAGGAGGCGTTCCTCGCCCGCGATCCCGGCTACGACCGGGGCGTCACGGTGCCGGCCGTCGTCGACGTGCCGACCGGCAAGGTCGTGACCAACGACTTCCGGCAGATCACGATCGACATGTCGCTGGAATGGACGGCGTACCACCGCGACGGGGCGCCGGAGCTCTACCCTCCCGAGCTGCGGCCGGAGATCGACGCCGTCAACGAGGTCGTCTACAAGGATGTGAACAACGGCGTCTACCGGGCCGGTTTCGCCGGGTCGCAGGAGGCGTACGCCGAAGCGTACGAACGCCTGTTCGCGCGACTCGACCTGCTCTCCGAGCGGCTCCAAGGGTCCCGCTACCTCGTCGGCGACACGATCACCGAGGCGGACGTACGGTTGTTCACCACGCTGGTGCGCTTCGACGCCGTCTACCACGGTCACTTCAAGTGCAACCGGCAGAAGCTGTCCGAGATGCCGGTGCTCTGGGCGTACGCGCGCGACCTGTTCCAGACGCCCGGCTTCGGTGACACGGTCGACTTCGACCACATCAAGAAGCACTACTACCTGGTGCACAGCGACATCAATCCGACCGGGATCGTGCCCGTCGGCCCGGATCTGTCGGGCTGGCTCGAGCCGCACGGCCGTGCGGCGCTGGGCGGGCGGCCGTTCGGCGACGGCATGCCGCCGGGGGCGGTCGCACCGGGGGAGGAAGTGCCGCCCGTGCCGGGAAGGTCGTAGGCCCGATGAAGGACAACCTGGGCGCCGTGAAGATTTCCGCAGCCGCGTTCTGTGGCCGGGCGGTCACTCATGGGGTAGTTTCAGGTCCAGCAGTCGTGGTTCCGAAGTCTCGTGCGCTCACGGGGAGTTCCCGTGGGCGCATTTGCTGTTCAGCAGTCCGAGGACCAGGGCGATCACCTCACCCAGAGGGCATCGGACAGCCGATGCCCCGCGTCCGAAATTGGAGAGCAGCATGGCTTCAGGCACCGTGAAGTGGTTCAACGCGGAAAAGGGCTTCGGCTTCATCGCCCAGGACGGTGGCGGCCCCGACGTCTTCGTCCACTACTCCGCGATCAACGCCTCCGGGTTCCGTTCCCTCGAGGAGAACCAGCAGGTGGAGTTCGACATCACGCAGGGCCCGAAGGGCCCGCAGGCCGAGAACGTCCGTCCGGTCTGATCTGACGGCACTCGCGCGGAAAAGGCGCCCCCGGCACCATGTGCCGGGGGCGCCCTCGTGCCCGGACGCGCCCCTGGCCACGCGAAGGCGCGGAGTGAGAAGGCTTGGAGGGGCGCGGCGCGGGTGCGCGCGGCGCGGAGGTTCGGGGGCGCGGAGGTGCGCGGCCCTGTGCGGGTGTATCCAGGAGGCATGGGTCATCGGCCGCCGCGCGGGATTCACCCCCGGCCATGGAAGACCGGCCACACGCTGCTGGCCGTGGTCCTCGCGCTGATCATGACGGTCACGGTGGTGGACATCCTCGCGCCGCCCGAGGTCCACCTCGGCCCCTTCCTGGCAGCCGCCCCCGCTGTCACGGCCTCGTTCGCCGGCCCGCGGATCACCGCCTGCATCGGCGCGGTCGCCGTCCTGGCCCAAGCTGTGGTCGCGATTGTCCGCACCAGCCTCATCGATCTCAACCACAGCTTCCAGCTCATCGCACTGATACTGATCTCCGTGTTCGTCACCTTCTTCGCCCATCTGCGGGAACGGCACGAGAAGGAACTGGTCCAGCTGCGTTCCGTGGCCGAGGCCGCGCAGCAGGTCGTGCTCAGACCACTGCCGCACCGGGTCGGCCCCCTGCGCATCGCCTCCGTCTACCTGGCCGCCGAGGCAGAGGCTCAGATCGGCGGCGACCTGTACGCGGCCGCCCGCACCGCCGACGGGACCCGGCTCCTCATCGGTGACGTCCGTGGCAAGGGCCTCGAGGCCGTCGGGGACGCCGCCCTTCTCCTCGGTGCCTTCCGGGGCGCCGCCCACCGGCAGGCCGACCTTCCCGCGCTGGTCGCCTATCTGGAGGGAACCGTCTCCTCCGACCTGGACGACCCCGGTGCGGCCGCGCCCGGCGGCACGCCCACCGAGGCGTTCATCACCGCGGCCGTGCTCGACGTCCCCGACGACGTGCCGGCCGTCGACCTGGTCAACTGCGGTCATCCGCCGCCCCTGCTGCTGCGGGACGGCGAGGTCGTCGCTCTGGAGGTGCGCCGTCCGGCCCCGCCGCTCGGGCTCACCGAGTTCATGGGGTCGGCCTTCACCGCGGAGACGTTCGCCTTCGAGCCCGGCGACACCCTCCTGCTGTACACGGACGGCGTCATCGAGGCCCGCGACCAGGCCGGTACGTTCTTCCCGCTCACGGACCGTCTCGCCGGCTGCGCGGGCCGGACGCCGCACGCGCTTCTCGACCGCCTCCGCCAGGACCTGCTCGCCCACGCGGCGGGCGGGACCCTGGGCGACGACGCCGCGATGGTGGCCGTTTCCCGTGCCGCGCCGACCCAGGAGAACGCGAACGTGTCTCTTGGACGGCCGACGGTGCGGTACGAGGCACAGGGCGCGGCCAGGCGGCCGCCATTCGGTCCACCGGCCGGTACCTTCCGGTGATTGCCGCACGACTTCCGAGCGATGCCCAGGGCGCGGGGGTACGGCGTGGGGAGTACAAGCCCCGGACCCGTGAGGGAGATCAGTCGTGTACGCAGCCGTCAGAAGGTACTCAGGAGTGACCGACCCGGCCGAGGCAGGTCGTCGTGTGAACGAGGTGTTCGTGCCGCTCATGCGGGAGATTTCGGGCCTTGTGGCCTACTACTGGGTCGACGCCGGCAACGGGGTCATGGTTTCGACAAGTGTCTTCGAGGACGAGGCGGGGGCGGAGGAATCGATCCGCAAGGCGGCGGACTTCGTGCGGGACCACCTTGCGTCGCTGCTCCCCGACCCTCCCGAGGTCATGGCCGGCCACGTCGTGGCTTCCGTCTAGCGCAGATACGCGGGCGTGGCCCGATTCGGGAGGCACCGACCGATGTACGAGAACCCCGTCGCTCCCGTCACCGTCCACGAGACGCTGCCCTCCCGCGTCCTCGTAGGCCCAGGCGCACGCCACCGCATCCCCGGGGAGATCGAACGGCTCGGTGCCCGGCGGGTGCTGCTGGTCGCCACCGGGTCGGCCAGGGCAGCGGCCGGTGAGCTCGCCGGGGCGCTCGGCCCCCGGCTGGCGGCCCGCTTCGACGGAGCCGTCGTGCACACCCCGGTGGCCGTGACCGGCGAGGCGATGGAGGTCGTGGGGGAGACGTCGGCGGACGCCGTGGTGGCGATCGGCGGCGGCTCCGCCGTCGGCCTTGCCAAGGCGCTGTCGGTGCGGACGGGGATGCCGCAGGTCGCCGTTCCGACCACGTACGCGGGCTCGGAGGTGACACCCGTCCTGGGCGAGACGGAGAACGGAGTGAAGACCACGCGACGCGACCCGGCCATCACGCCGGGGACGGTGGTCTACGACCCGGAGCTGACGCTGACGATGCCCGCCGGCCTCACGCTGACGAGCTCCCTGAACGCCCTGGCCCACGCGGTCGAGGCGCTCTGGGCACCGGACGCGACGGCACTGAGCGACGCCCTCGCGACAGAGGCGGCCGACGGCATCCTGACGGTGCTCCCGCACGTCCTCGCCGATCTGTCGGCGCTCCAAGGACGCGAACGGCTCCAGGAGTCGGCCTGGCTCGCCGGCCTGTGTCTGGGCCGGACCCGGACGGGACTGCACCACCAGCTGGCGCACGTCCTCGGCGGGATGTTCGACCTGCCGCACGCGGAGCTCCACGCGCTGCTGTTGGCGCACGTCATGGCGTTCAATCTCCCGTGGGCGCCGAAGGCCGCCGCCCGCCTGGAGCGGATCGCCGGCGGTGACCCGGTCGAGGTCGTCGGCAGGCTCGCCGGCGGTCACGACGGCCCGACCACGCTCGGGGCGTTGGGTGTTCCGCGCGACGCCCTGCGCGCGGTGGCCGAGCGGGTCGTGGACCGGCCGTATCCGAATCCCCGGCCGCCGGAGACCGAGGCGCTGACCCGACTCCTGTACAGCGCCTGGTAAGGCCGTGTCCCCACTCCCTGCCTCGCAGGGGATGGGGACACGGCTTCACGGGCAGCGCCGGCGTCAGGCCGCCGGGACCGGGTAGGTCGGGTACTCCACCCCGGAGATGTACTGGACGACGCGGACGACCTGGCAGGAGTAGCCGAACTCGTTGTCGTACCAGAGGTAGAGGATCGCGTTGTCGCCGTCGACCTTGGTGGCTCCGGCGTCGACGATCGAGGCGTGGCGCGAGCCGACGAAGTCCATGGAGACCGCGTCGGGAGCCGTGGTGAAGTCGATCTGGCGCTTGAGCGGCGAGTGCAGCGAGACGTCGCGCAGGTGGTCGAGGACCTCGTCGCGGGTGGTCTCGCGGCCCAGGCGCAGGCTGAGGATGGCGATCGAGACGTCAGGCACCGGAACGCGGATCGAGCTGCCGGTGATCGGCGCCTTGAGGTCGGGCAGTGCCTTGGCGACGGCGGAGGCGGCACCGGTCTCGGTGATGACCATGTTGAGCGGCGCGGAGCGGCCGCGGCGGTCGGCCTTGTGGTAGTTGTCCAGCAGATTCTGGTCGTTGGTGAACGAGTGGACGGTCTCCACGTGGCCGCGGAGGACGCCGTACTCGTCCGCCATCGCCTTCAGCGGCGGGACGATCGCATTGGTGGTGCAGGACGCGCAGGACAGGATCCGCTCGTCCGGCTTGATCGTGTCGTGGTTGACGCCGTGCACGATGTTGGGGACGTCGCCCTTGCCCGGAGCGGTCAGGACGACCTTGTCGATGCCGGGACGCAGGTGCTTCGACAGGCCCTCGCGGTCGCGCCACTTGCCCGTGTTGTCGATCAGGATGGCGTTGTCGATGCCGTGCGCCGTGTAGTCGACCTCGGACGGGTCGTCGGCGTAGATGACCTTGATCTCGTTGCCGTTCGCGACGATCGTGCTGTTCGCCTCGTCGACGGTGATCGTGCCCTGGAACTGGCCGTGGATCGAGTCGCGGCGCAGCAGCGAGGCGCGCTTCACGAGGTCCTGCTCACCGCCGCCGCGCACCACGATCGCGCGCAGCCGCAGGCCGTTGCCGGAGCCGGACTTCTCGATGAGGAGGCGGGCGACGAGGCGGCCGATCCGGCCGAACCCGTACAGGACGACGTCCCGGCCGTCGCCGCGCTCGATCTTGTTGGCGCCGGTGGCGCCCGCCATGGCCTCGGCTGTGAACTCCTCGACCGTCAGTCCGCGGTCGTCGGCGTTGTAGGCCTCCGCGAGCAGGGCGAGGTCGATCTGGGAGGGACCGAGGTCGAGGGTGGTGAGCGCCTGGAGGAAGGGCAGCGTCTCGGTGACCGAGAGCTCCTCGCCGGCTATCTGCCGGGCGAATCGGTGGATCTTGAGGAGGCTGACCACCGACTTGTTCACCAGGGAGCGGCTGTGAAGCAGGACCGTGACGTCCCGCTCCCGGTGCAGCTTCCCGATGATCGGGATCATCGACTCCGCGATCTCCTCGCGGGTCTTCCAGTTGGTGAACGCGTCTTCGTTGACAGTCACAGGTTTATCTTTCGAGCTAGGTGGCGCTCATATGCTAGCCCCCTGCCTTTTCGATCTTGACGGCGGTCCCCCCGACACGATCACGCCGCCGCGGCGGCCTTCGCCGCGCGCCAGGTCAGCACCAGGGTCGCGGCCACCAGAGCGGCGGTGAGGATGCCCGTGACGAGGACCGGGGCGGGGGTGAAGACCGACGCCAGGACCGCGAGCACGGCCACCGGATGGACCAGATCCGTCCGGCTGCGGAGCTCGGCGGCCCGGTGGTGCAGCAGCCACACCATGGTGATGAAGACGGCGACGGGGACGGTGTACGCCAAGGCGGCGGCACGGTCGGTGAGATGGCCGTGGCCGGTGGCATGGGCGACGTTCAGGGCGAGACCGGCGCCGACGGCGGCCGCGGAGGCGAAGACGGCGTAGTGGCCGTAGCCCCAGAGCAGCGCGGTCCTGAGGCTCGTAAGGCGGCGCGGGGCGTTCTGCGAGAAGTAGAGCCACCACAGGGCGAACACGGTCAGCACCCCGCCGACGACGAGGGTCGCGATGTCGCCGAGTGCGGCATCGGTGTCGAGGGCCGCGCGGACGGCGATGGTGGAGGCCGTGATGGTCTCGCCGAGGACGATGATGGTGAACAGTCCGTACCGCTCGGCGATGTGATGGGGGTGCCAGGTGGTGGTGACCGCGCTCTCGGCCCAGGCGGGGACGGCGAGTTCGGCAGCGACCAGGACCAGGAAGCTGGGCAGCCCGCCGTCGTCGGGCAGCGCCAGCCGGCCCACCCAGCCGACCTGCACGACAAGGATGCCCACCGCGTAGCGCAGGCAGGCACGCCGCCGTTCGGGATCGGAGTGCGCGGCGCGCAGCCACTGGGTGACCATGGCGAGCCGCATGATGACGTAGCCCCACGTGATGACGGCGAAGTCGTCGTGCTCGAGGGCCTCCGCGACTCCGGCGGCCAGGACCAGCGCGCCGGTGATCTGGACGAGGGTGAGGAGCCGGTACGGGACGTCGTCCGTGTCGTAGGCGGAGGCGAACCAGGTGAAGTTCATCCAGGCCCACCAGATCGCGAAGAACACCAGCGCGTATCCGAGGACGCCGTGGCCGACGTGTCCCTCGGCGAGCTCGTGCTCGAACGCCACGGATGCCTGGGCGACGGCCACGACGAAACACAGGTCGAAGAACAGCTCCAGCGCGGTGGCGGTGCGATGGTGTTCGCTCGCGAGGCGGGCGACCATCGGCCGGTGCCATGCACCGGCGGCGGAGTGTGACTGGCTCATGGGTGCGCGTCTCGGCAGTGAGGGGACGGGAAGGTTCGGACCCGGTCCGCTGTCGAAGCGGTCGGTCAGGGGCCACGGGCTGCGCTTGTCTCCGGGTGGAGCCGGCCCTTAGTGAGTACCACACAGGCTGCGGACGAGGTGGTGGGCCGCGCCGCGGCCCACCACCTGCCGGCGGAAGGTTCAGCGCGTGGTGTACCCGCCGTTGAGGAAGATCGTCTGGCCGTTCGCCCACCAGCCGTCGGTGAGCAGGTGCCGCACCCACGGAACGACATCCTTGATCTTGGTGAGGTCCCCGTTCATGGCCGACGACTTGTGGTGAGCGACCGAGTTGTGTTCGCGCAGCCGGTCGTGGCCGCGGTGGGCGCCGTGATCGCCTGGTTCGCGGTCGAGACCAAGGGACGGACGTTGGAGGAGCTCAACTCCTGACAACGGCGGGTCCGGTGCGGGCCGGGGACCCGGGCGGTGATCACCGCCCGGGTCCCCGGCCCGCGATCCGGTTCTCCTTGCGGGCGCCGGTGGTGCCGGCGCCGTGCGGCGGCCCGCCCCCGGGGAAGGTCCCGGGGGCGTGTGGTGCGGTCGGTGAGGTGCCGGCTCAGCCGAGCGGGTCGGTGGTGTCGCGCAAGGTGGCCAGAGCCGGGGCGTACATGCGGGCCTTGATGGTGCCCAGGGTGTCGCCGGCCTTGTTCACCTGCGCCTGGGCGATCTCGATCGCGGCGGAGCGCACTGCGTCCTCGCTGACCGCCTGGTCGACGATGCCGGTGGCCGCGGCGTCGGCGCCGCCGTAGCGGCGGGCGGTGAGCATGGCCTCGTGCGCGGTCTGCGGCGCCAGCCGGGACTGGATGAGCGCCGCCATGCCGGGCGTGAAGGGGATGTTGATGTCCGCTTCGGGCAGGCACCAGTAGCCGCGGTCGGCGCGCATCACGCGGAAGTCGTGGGCCAGGGAGAACATCGCGCCTGCGGCGAAGGTGTGCCCCTGCAGCGCGGCCACCGTGACGACCGGCAGCGACAGCATCCGCGCGAACAGCTCGTGGACGGAGGCGACGTAGTCCTGGTGCCGGTCGGCGTGGGCGAACAGCCACTCCAGGTCGAGCCCGTTGGAGTAGAACTTCCCGGTGGCGGCGGTGACCAGGGCGCGGGGCCCTTCCGCCTTCTCCACCTCGTCGAGCGCCGCACCGACGGTGGTGATCCAGTCGGGGTGGAAACGGTTCTCTCCGTCCCCGAGGTCGAGGACGAAGACGTTGTCCTGACGGTCGAGCGAGGGCATGGCGACTCCTTCGGGCTGAGCTGACGTGGCAAAGGACTGAGAACTACGGGCGGGGCCCGGATTCGGCACCCGCGCGGTCACGAAGGGCGTGGACGAGCACGTCGTGGATCTCGGCGGCGGCCGCCTCGATCGGGGCGGTGCTCTGCTCGGCCCGGCACATGATCACCGCACCTTCGACCGCGGCGATGACGAAGGCGCCGAGCCGACGGCTGCGTTCCTCGGTCAGGCCGTGCCGCAGGAAGAGCGCCGCGAGGGCCTCCTGCCAGCGGGCGAACACGGCGGCCGCGGAGCGGGCAAGCTGCGGCGCGTCGTCGTTGGTCTCGACAGCGACCGCCACGATCGGACAGCCGGCCCGAAAGCCGCTCTCGACCAGCCGGTCACGCCACAGCAGGAAGAACGCGTCGACGGCCTCCACCGGATCGTCCGCCTGCATGGCGGCATCGATCAGGCCCGCGATGAAGTCCCCCGCCAGCGCCACCGCCTCGTCGATGAGCTGCGCCCGCCCGCCGGGGAAATGGTGGTACACCGAGCCCCGGGGAGCGCCGCTGTGTGCGAGTACCCGGTCCACGCTGGTCGCGCTCGCCCCGTACTCACGCAGCAGAGCAGCGGCACTGAGGATCATCCGCTCACGGCTGTCGCTCTTGCGCGGACTCACCCGCCCACCACCTTCCTCACGGTAAGGCGGCCCGCCAGGCGGGCTACCTGTCGGTAACTTATGGGGTATGCCATAGAACATGCAAGAGGGCCGCAGCGGTCCGGCGGACGCGCTTGTCGCGCTCGTGGTTCTGCGGATGCCGCCCCGCCGCTCCCGAGCCCGACCGCGACCCGGCCCGCCGCCGCGGCCGTGAGGGCCTGCGGCCGGTCCACCGTGGCGTCCCCTCGCCCGACCCGGGCCGATCACCTCAGCGCCAAGATTCTCAGGGCCGTGACAAGCCGTACGGTTGTCCGGCGGAGCTGTACGAGGGGATGACGATGGCTGCATCGAGGCCGGCGGACCGGGACGCCGTCGCGCAGGTGATCGAGGACTGGGCGCGGGAACGCCCGGAGCTCGACACGAGCCCGCTGGAGGTCCTGGCGCGGCTGCACCGTTCCTTCCTGCGGTACAGCACCAGGCTCACCGCTTCTATCGAGCGGCACGGTCTGTCCGTCGCCGGCTTCGACGTGCTGACCGCTCTGCGGCGGGCAGGGGCGCCGTACCGGCTGACGGCAGGTCAGCTGGCCCACACCGGGCTGGTGTCGTCGGCCGGAGTGACCCTGCGGATCGACCGACTGGAGAAGGACGGCCTCATCGTGCGCGAGCGGGACGCGGACGACCGCCGCGTCGTCTACTCGCGGCTCACCGACAAGGGTCTGGCGACGGTGGACACCGTCTTCGAGGAGCACCTAGACAATGAACGCCGGATGCTCGCGGGGCTGTCGCCGTCCGAGCGCCGGCAGGTCGCGAGGCTGCTGCGCAAACTGGAGGAGTCGATCCTCGCGTCGGACGACGAGACGGCCGCCGCCATGTGAGCAGCCGGTGGCCGGACGGCGCATAGCCCCCGCGATCTTGACGGTACCCGGCTTTCCGCGTGGGGGAGCGGGGAACGCCGCGTCGGTGTGCGCGTCGCTGTCGCCGACGACAGCGCGGGCCGTGGCTGCCGGTCCTCCTCGGGGATGTGGAAGGGGGCTGCGGGCGCGCCCCCTTCCACATCCGCTACCGCGGGTCCTCGGCGCCTCCCGCCCGGCCGCGGCAGATTCCGTCACCGGAACGGTGTGCGCGCGAGGCCGGCGGAGGCGATTCGGCCAGTCTCGCCGCGGCGGCCTGCAGCAGCGCGACGGCGACGGCGCGGACCAGAGGATGCGCCGCCGCTCTGCGCAGCGCGTCCAACGGCGGGGCGTTCACCGCTCGTGGCGGCCGGTGAGCTCGTAGCCCGCCTCGTCGACGGCCGCCGCGACGTCGTCGTACGCGAGCTCCCGCTCGGCGACGACGGTCACCTCGCCGGACGTGAGGTCGACCTGCACGCTCTCCACTCCGGCCAGTGCTCCCACTTCCGCCGTCACGGCGCTGACGCAGTGGCCGCACGTCATGCCCTTGACCTCGTACACATCCTTGACCATCACGGTGCTCCCTCCGGGAACGGGGACGTCGTCCGGTTCAGTGTATACCCCCTGGAGGTATGCCGACCGATCGTTCGTGTCCTCCCGACAGGAGATTCCCGCAATCGTTTTCTCGGCGGATTCCTTGGAAGTCTTGGTTGATCAGGCGTAGAAGCTCCCATTTGCTCCGATGTGAGGGTCCGTCAGGCGTGGAGCCACCCACCCTGTCAGAACCGTTGACGTGACCTTGCCGTGCTTGTACCGTCCCGGCTGAAATCGATTTCTCGCATTGATCGACCCCCACCGGGAGCTGAGCCATGCACAGAGCCACCCGAGCATCCATACCGGGACGACGTACCGTCGGCCGTGCCATGGCCACCGCGTTCCTGGTCGTGTGCACAGCGCTGACCGCCGCGCCGCAGAGCACGGCCGACGACGGGGAGTCCGGCGCCGTGGCGTCCGCCGGATCCGGTGCGGCAGCCGCCGGATCCCCGCCCGCGAGCGACTTCTTCGCCACGGTCGACGTGGAACCCGCCGCCTCCGTAGGCGCCCCCGCGATCGGCGACAACAAGAGCCACGGTGATCTGTGGCCCAACTGCTGGGCCGACGACGACAGCGTCTACACCGCCTACGGCGACGGCCTCGGATTCGGCGGCGACTACAGCGACATCGGTGTCGCGAAGATCTCCGGCATGCCCGGCGGTCTCTCCGGCACCCAGCTCGCCACCGACGTCAGCCAGATCTGGACCGCCGACCACAACCGCAAGCCCACCGGCATGGCGTGCGTCGACGGCGCGCTCTACCTCGCGGTCCAGGACCTGGCGACCGACTTCAACGACGCGCCCGCCGCGACCATCGCCAAGTCCACCGACAAGGGCCGCACCTGGACCTGGGACCGTACCCGGCCGATGTTCGGCGGCGGGGTCTTCACCACGGTGATGTTCCTGGACTACGGCAAGGACTACGCCGACGCCCCGGACGACTACGTCTACGCGTACGGCCTGGACCACAACTGGCGGGACTCCTTCGACGACAGCGTGCCCGACCCCGTCGACCTGCATCTCGCCCGCGTCCACAAGAGCTCCGTGATGGACGAGAACGCCTGGCAGTACGCCTCGGGTTTCGACGCGTCGGGGAACCCGGTCTGGTCCACGGACATCAGCAGGCGGCAGCCCGTCCTCCACGACGACCGCCACATCTACCAGGACGTCTTCACGGCGAACCGGGTGCGGAACACGACCGTCCTCGGCCAGGGCGGCATCGTCTACAACAAACCGCTGAACCGCTACATCTACACCTCGTGGACCGAGTACACCTTCGAGTTCTACGAGGCCACCAGCCCCTGGGGCCCCTGGAAGCACTTCGCCACCAAGGACTTCGGCGGCTACCCGTGGACCCACTCCAAGCACGGCGGCTACGCGACCACCATCCCGTCGAAGTACATCAGCGCCGACGGCAGATCCATGTGGCTCCAGTCCAACGTCTGCCCCTGCGGCGGCGGTTATCCGCACGGCGACCACTGGGCGTACACCTTCTCGCTCCGGCAGCTGCGCCTGGAACCGCGTCAGGACACCGCCCCCGGCAACGCCGCCGATCCCGCACGCAACCTCGGCCGCGAGCCCGGGACCGTGCCCGTCCAGCGTGCCACGCACTTCGGCAAGGACGCGTACTACAGCGACGGCGACAAGACCCAGAACGAGGACGACTGGAACGACGAGCGCAAGAGCGCGAGCTGGTGGGGATACACCTGGCCGCGCCAGTACATGATGAACAAGGTCGTCTACACGACCGGCGACATGTTCGCCGACGGCGGCTGGTTCGGCGGCGATCTGCGGGTGCAGGTCCGGCGCGACAACCAGTGGGTCGACGTCTCCGGCGGGCGCACCGCACCCGCGTACCCGTACGACAGCACCGCCGGCGCCAACCGCACCTACACCTTCTCCTTCGATCCCACGGCGGGCGACGGTGTGCGCGTCATCGGACGGCCCGGCGGTGAGAAGACGTTCACGTCCGTCGCGGAGCTCGAGGTCTATTACGGCGACGCGGGCGGCGTCATGCTCGGCGGCTCCCCGACCGATGTGACCGGTGACGGCAAGGACGACATCGTCACCTTCACCCGCAACGCCACCGCCGACGTGTACGCGGCCGCATCCACCGGCAGTTCCTTCGCGGGCGGCGGCAAGTGGCACGACCACTTCGCGCCCGCCGGGGAGACCCCGCTGACCGGGGACTTCACCGGCGACGGCAGGGACGACGCCGTCACCTTCACCCACGGCACAGCCGCCGACGTCCATGTCGCGCCGTCCGACGGCGCCGCCTTCGGCGCCGGACAGAAATGGCACGACGGCTTCGCACCCGGCGCGGAGGCGCCCGCCGTCGGCGACTTCGACGGGGACGGCAAGGACGACATCGTCACCTTCACCCAGGACGGCACGGCGGACGTCTACGTCGCCCTGTCCTCCGGCACCTCCTTCGGCGCGGGCCGCAAGTGGCACGACCACTTCGCCCCGTCCGGAGAGTTCCCGGCCGTCGGCGACGTGAACGGCGACGGGAAGGACGACATCATCACTTTCACCAAGGGCACCGAAGCCGCCGTCTACGTCGCCTTCTCCACCGGCGACGCCTTCGCCCCGGCCCGCAAGGTCCTCAGCGGATTCGCGCCCGGCGCGGAACTCCCGCGCGTCGGTGACTTCGACGGCGACGGCAAGGACGACATCGCCGCCTTCACCGCGGACCCGGCCGGCGACGTCCGCGTCGCCCTGTCCAACGGAAGCACCTTCGAGGCCAAGGGCGTCTGGCACGACGCGCTTTCCGGTGCCGGCGAGTACCCGTACGTCGGTGACTACGACGGCGACGGCCGGGACGACGTCGTCTCGTTCTCCCACACCCCCGGGGCCGATGTGCACGTCGCCCTCTCGACCGGCACGGCCTTCGGCGCGCGGCAGAAGTGGAACGACTTCTTCGGTCTGCCCGGCGAGACCACCCTCTGATGCCTCCCGCATCCGCATTCCCACCAGACAGGGAGAAGGGAAGGAGCACGCGGTGAAACGCAATCCCGGGAGACTGATCCCGGCAGCACTGCCGCTTGCCTCGCTCGTCATCGCTTCCCTGTTCGCCGGCGCTGCGTCCGCTACCGCCACGGCCACCGCCGCCGCGCGGTCCGGCACCGACCACGGAACGGCGTCCCATGCGGCGGCCCAGGCACCGGCCGCCGCGAGTTCCGCCGCCGGAGCGGCCGGCGTGCTGTCGCGCGCCGAGCGTGTCGCCAAGGTGACCGGCCCCGGGTCCACCAGTGCCACCGACGCCCGTTGGCAGGTCAAGGCCACTGATCTCGGCATCATGTGGGACAACGGTTCCGGCGAGATCCTGACGGCCTTCGGCGACACCTACGGCAACGGCTGGACGGGGCCCGGCGCCGCGGTCGGCGACCAGGCCACCATCGACTGGCGCTGCAACGTGCTCGGCCGGAGCGGTGACCGTGACCTCGCCGACGGTATGAGCCTGTCCAGCATGCCCAGCGACCGCGCGAACCACGCCAAGCAACTGCTGCCCTGCAAGCGCGTCAACAACGACGAGCTGACCACGATCCCCACGGCCGGTATCTCCGTGGGCGGCCGGCAGTACATGCACTACATGTCGGTGAACCACTGGGGCGGGGCCGGCGAGTGGTTCACCAACTACTCGGGGATCGCCTGGTCCGACGACAACGGCGAGAACTGGGTCAGGGACGCCGACGCCCGCTGGCAGAACACCCCCGCCTGGGACAACAAGTTCCAGATGGCGGCCATGGTCCGGCACGGCGGCCACGTCTACATGTACGGCACGCCCAACGGCCGGTTCGGCGATGTGCATCTGGGCCGTCTGCTGGAGCCCGCCGAATACCGCTACTGGAACGGCGGTTCCTGGGGTACCGACCAGAACGCGGCGGCCGCCGTCGCCGCCGCTCCGGTCAGCGAGGTGTCGGTGCAGTACAGCAGGTATCTCGGCAGGTTCGTGATGATGTATCTCGACGAGCACATGGCGTCCGTCGTCATGCGGACGTCGCCGACGCCCACCGGTCCGTGGAGCGGCAAGCAGCCGGTCGCCGCGGGCGCCGACTTCCCCAAGCTGTACGGGGCGTTCATCCACCCCTGGTCGGCGGACTCCAACAGCCCGTACCTGTACTTCACGATGTCGCAGTGGGATCCGTACAACGTCTATCTGATGCGGGTGCGGCTCACCGGCGGTGGTGTATTCGGCGGCTCCGCTGCCGACTTCGACGGTGACGGGAGGGACGACATCGCCACGTTCACCCAGGACGACTCGGCGGACGTGTACGCCGCGAAGTCCACCGGCACCGGGTTCTCGGGCCGGTCGGTGAAGTGGAGCGACCACGTCGCGCCCGGTGGTGAGACGCCGCTGACCGGCGACTTCACCGGCGAGGGCAAGGACGACGTCGTCACCTTCACCCACGGGACGCGGGCCGATGTGTACGTCTCGCCGTCCGACGGCAACGCCTTCGGCACGGGACAGAAGTGGCACGACCACTTCGCGCCGGGCCGGGAGGTGCCCGGCGTCGGCGACTTCGACGGCGACGGCAAGGACGACATCGTGACGTTCACCCACGACGACGCGGCGGATGTCTACGTCGCGCTCTCGGGCGGCGGCTCCTTCGGTCCCGGGCAGAAGTGGCACGACGACTTCGCCGCCTGGGGCTGCTTCCCGGCGGTCGGTGATGTCGACGGTGACGGCAGGGACGATCTGATCGCCTTCACCCAGGGCGCGGACGCCGATGTGTACGTGGCTCTCAACGAAGGCGGCCGGTTCGGCGCTCCACGCAAGGCGCACGCCCACTTCGCCCCCGAGGGCGAGCGGCCGCGCGTCGGTGACGTGGACGGCGACGGCAAGGACGACATCGTGACCTTCACCGGTGGTGAGGCGTCGGACGTCCATGTGGCGCTCTCCGACGGCACGGCCTTCGGCGGCGGACAGAAGTGGAACGACTTCTTCGCCCTGGACGGCGAATTCCCGTACGTGGGTGACCACAACGGCGACGGCAAGGCCGACATCGTGACCTTCACGCACGACTCCGAGGCCGACGTGTACGTGTCGGTGTCCGACGGCACCTCCGGCTTCGTCGACGGCCGCAGGTGGCACGAGTTCTTCGGACTCGCCGGCGAGACCAGCCTCTGACGCCGGCTGCCGTTTCGCTCCCTCCCCATCGGCCCGCCCCTGACCGGCCCGGGCGCCCGCGGTCTCCGTCCCCCCGTACGGGACCGCGGGCGGCCGGGCCTTTCCACGCCCTTGGACGCCGCGAGGCGTCCGGGCCCGGGATCGGACCCGGGGGATGCGTCATTCCGTCCGGGCCCGGGTGCGGCGGGCGTAGGCGCGGGCGGCGCGGGCGCGGTCGCCGCAGCGGGTGGAGCACCAGTGGCGGCGGCCGTGGCGGAGCAGGTAGCGGTTGCAGGGGGAGGAGCCGCAGGCGGTGAGGCGTTCTGCGTCAGGGCCGGTGAGAAGGTCGGCAGCGTCCGCGGCGAGGGTCGCCAGAGCGTGGTCGACGATCGCGGTGGTGGGGTGAGGGGTGGCTCGGTAGGGGCCGTTCTTGTCGTCCCACTGCAGCAGCGGCGCGGTGGGGACGCGGGTCATCGCGTCATTGACGGCGGTGACGGCGGCCGGGATGGCGGGAAGCCCGGCGGCGCGGGAGGCGAACAGCGACCTGATCTGTTCGCGCAGGGAGCGCACCTGCGTCGCGCACATCTCCCGCATGCCGACCTCGACGGGGGCAAGGCCATGTGCCGTCAGCCAATGGTTCGCCTGCGCGGGAGTCCCCAGGAGATCGATCGTGTGCCCGCCGGGCAGCGCCATCGCGCTGTTGGCGAGGGCAAGGGAAAGGTGCTCTTCCTCGCCCTGTGCGGGCGGCACAACGGTTTCTGCGATCTCGGACTCCCTCATGTTCCTCATGGTACGGCTTGCGCTCATCCGTGAGAAGCGGCTAACGTCATCTCACGGTTAATCCGCATCCATCCGTGAGGTGTTTCCCCGTGTCTGCTTTCTCCGGAACGACCGACCAGTTCCCGGTGCGTGTTCTCGGCGGCCCGACCGCCCTCTTCGAGTACGGCGGCCTGCGTTTCCTGACCGACCCGACCTTCGACGGCCCGGGCGACTACCCCTCGCACGGCCTGACCAAGACCGCCCCCTCGGCCACCGTCCCCGCCGACCTCGGCCCCATCGACGTGGTCCTGCTCTCGCACGACGAGCACGCCGACAACCTCGACACTTCCGGCCGGGCCCTGCTCGCCGACGTCCCCCTCACCCTCACCACCCCCGGCGCTGGAGAGCGTCTCGGGGAAACGGCCAAGGGCCTGGCCGACTGGGAGTCCGTCGAGCTGAACCGCCCCGACGGCGGCACGATCACCGTCACCGGCGTCCCCGCCGTGCACGGCCCCGGGCCGCGCGAGGAGGTCGAGCCGATAACCGGCCAGGTCGTCGGCTTCGTGCTGACCGGAGAGGGCCTGCCCACCGTCTACGTCAGCGGCGACAACGCCTCGCTGGACGCGGTCAAGGAGACAGCCGCGCGCTTCGCCCCGATGGACACCGCCGTCCTCTTCGCCGGAGCCCCTCGCTTCCCCGTGCTCTTCGACGGCGGGCTGCTCGTCCTGGACAGCGCCCAGGCCGCGCAGGCGACCGAGATTCTCGGCGCACGCCGCGTCGTCCCCGTCCACCACGACAGCTGGGCCCACTTCACGGAGGGGCGCGACGAGTTGGAAGCCGCGTTCGCCGCCGCCGGCCTGGCCGACCGCCTGGACGCGGACTGGATCAAGCGCGCCTGAGCCGACGGCAAGGAGGCAGAGATCCGTGCCGATCCCAGCGGTTGCGGGTCGATCTCAAGGCTGCGGGTCGGTCTCAAGGGCGGGGGGCGCCGTGCGCGACGCCCCCCGGGTGCCCCGAGGCACGGTGTTCACGCTTCCGGCGCCGGGCCCCCGCCGTCCCACGTGGCGATCAAGGGAAACGGCGCGTGATGATGGAAAAGCCCGCGCGCCTCGAGCAGGGGAGAGGGTTCATATGTGCCGATGGGTGGCCTATACGGGAACGCCGGTCCTCCTCGACTCGCTGCTCTACCGCCCCGCACACTCCCTGATCGACCAGAGCCTGCACTCCCGGATGGGCGTCGAGACCACCAACGGTGACGGGTTCGGCATCGGCTGGTACACGCCCGAGGGCGGCACTCCGGCGGTGATCCGGGACACCGGACCCGCGTGGAACAACCGCAATCTGCGGGAGATCTCGGCGCACATCCGCTCCCGCCTCTTCTTCGCCCACATCCGGGCGTCGACCGGCTCGGCCATCCAGCAGACGAACTGCCATCCGTTCCGGCACGGGCGGTGGCTGTGGATGCACAACGGCGCCATCGCCGACTTCCACCGCTTGCGCAGGGACCTCTGCATGGTCATCGACCCGTCGCTGTTCGCCGACATCGAGGGCTCGACGGACTCGGAGGTGATGTTCTTCCTGGCGCTCACCTTCGGTCTGGACCAGGACCCGCCGACGGCCGTCGCCCGTATGGCGGGCCATGTGGAGTCGCTGGGCCGCCGGCACGGCGTGGACTTCCCGCTCCAGATGACCGTCGCCGTGGCCGACGGGGAGCGGCTGTGGGCCTTCCGCTACTCCAGCGAGCACCGCTCACGCTCCCTGTACTACAGCGGAGAGGTCGAGACCCTGCGCGCGCTGCACCCCGACATGAAGTTCCTGAGAGGGCTCTCCGAGGACACCCGCCTTGTGGTGTCGGAGCCGCTGAGCGGACTGCCCGGGGTGTGGACCGAGTTCCCCGAGAGCAGCTACGGCGCGGTCGGCCCGGACCCGGACTTCGTCCGGCCCTTCGTTCCGACGCAGGCCGACGGGGCGCTCCCGCACAGCACCGTGCCGTGACGCCGGCGGCGCCCCGGTGGCCGGGCGGTGCCTCCGTGATCAGGGCGCCGGGTGCCCGGGGCTCAGATCGATGACATCGCTCAGGCGCAACACCTCGCCCCGGGGCAGCCGTTCCGCTGAACTGTCCACGGGGGTGAGACAGAACCCCACATGGTCCCCCCAGTCGGCCCGCTCCTCCACCCTGCCGATGAACCAGGCGCAGGCGTCCACCAGTACGGGAACGCCGTGCGCCCCCGGCTCCCAGTGGATAGGTCCGAACTTGTCGACGCGGTCGCCGCTCTCGCCGCCGAAGAGCCGGGCCAGCCCGTGCTGCTCGCGGCCGAGCAGATGCACGCCCAGGTACGTGGCCCGGCACGCCACGCGGTAGGTGTGGTTCACCTTGGACAGCCACACCACGAACCGCACCGGGTTCAGTGAGGACTGGGAGGCGAATCCGACCAGGCAGCCGGCCCGCCGCCCCTCCGCGGCCGCCGTGACGAGGTACACCGGAGGGTCCAGCAGGTCAGTGAATCCGTTGACGTCCACCATGGCGAAACCCTCCCGGACAACCCATCAGGCCCCGTACCGGCGCGCCGTGCCGCGCGCCCGTTCACTCCCGGTTGCCCTGGTCCGCCGCGCGTGACACGGGCGACGCGGGATGTGTGTCGGCGCCGGGGAGGCGGGGCGGGCAGGTCAGGCGGAGTCCCGGCGTACCAGTTTCCGTCGGCAGGATGAGCGCGGCCGGTTCCTCCCCGCCGATCCGGGCGAGCAGCATCCGCACCATCTCCTTGCTGATCCGGTCCCACGGCTGTCGGATTCCTGCTGTAGTCGCCCGTGGCGATCAGCAGGTCGTCGGCGGGCAGCCCGCACTCGGCCGGCGTGGCGGGCCCACCGCCCTCCGTGGCCCAGCGGCCCCGCCAGGGAACGGCGTAGTAGGCGCTGTCGCGGAACCAGGTCGTCTGGCAGTGCGCGACGAGCGGCGTGCCCAGCCGTCCGGTGGTGAGCAGTTCGCGGGCGTGCGCGGCCCCGGAGCCGTAGCAGTGCTGGAAGATCACGGACGCGTAGGGCCCGGGGGAGCCGTCGGGGCCCTCGGCCGCCGCGATGGCGTCGTACTCGGCGAGCGACAGGCACAGCGGCTTCGCGCACAGTACCCAGGCGCCCGTCCGCAGGGCCTCGACGGTCTGGTCGCGGTGGAAGGCGGGTGGAGAGCCGAGCAGCACCAGGTCGGGGCGGGTGGTGGCGAGCATCTCGTCGAGACGGGTGAATCCGTCGACCCCGTCCCCGGCGGCGGCGCGGAAGGCGTCGAGCCACGCGGTGTTCACGTCGACGGCGGCGACCAGTTCCACCTCACCGGCGTGGTCGGCCAGGGCGGGGAGGTGGCTGCCGTGGGCGATGGCTCCGGTGCCGACGACGGCGGCACGCAGAGGGCCGCGGGGACGTGTCATGAAGAGGAACTCCTCGAGCGAACATGCGTAGAAAGCGCTCGCTGACCGTCAGCCTATGGTCGCCGCCGGGTGCGCGACAAGCTCTGTTCCGCGTGCGCGGCCGAAAGCGCGCCCGGTTCGACGGGTCGACGCTCCGGCCTCGATTCGTTCGGCATGGCGAACGCTGGTCGACCAACCGTGCCGGGTTGTGCGCAAAGCGTTGACGGCCACTGTCGCGGTTCCTAGGGTTCCGTTCGAAGTTCTGGGCACTGTCCGGTATATCGAACGATTTCGAGGATGTGCGTATGGCACGCAGACGATGGCGGCTCGGGCTCACCCTGGGAGCCCTGCTCGCCGGGACTCTCGGCGCAGGACCCGGCGCGGCGGCCGAACCGGCGGCCTACACGATCTCCGTCGACGCCGCCGGTACCAGGGCGAAGATCGACGACACGATGTACGGCGTCTTCTACGAGGACATCAACCGCGCCGCCGACGGCGGGCTCTACGCCGAGCTCGTGCAGAACCGCTCCTTCGAGTACCGGCCCGCGGACAACGCCGCGTACACACCACTGACCTCGTGGACCGTCGCCGGCAAGGCGAGAGCCGCCGAGGACGACGGGCGCCTGGGCGAGCGCAACCGCACCTACCTGTCGATGGACGGCGGCGCCTCGATCACGAACGCCGGCTACAACACAGGCATCGCGGTGGAGAAGGGGAAGCGGTACGACTTCTCCGTCTGGGCCCGGGCGGGCAGGGCGGCGCCGCTGACCGTCACCCTGCACGACGCGGGTGGCGAGCTCGCCGAAGGCCGCCGGGTCGTCGCGCGCGGCGGCTGGGCGAAGTACACGGCGACGTTCACCGCACGCCGCACCTCCACCACGGGCCGCCTCACCGTCGCCGCCGCACGGCCGGCGGCGCTCGACATGGTCTCCCTCTTCCCCCGGGACACCTACAAGGGCCGCGAGAACGGCCTCCGCAAGGACCTCGCGGAGAAGATCGAGGCCCTCCGTCCGGGCTTCCTCCGCTTCCCCGGCGGCTGCCTGGTCAACACCGGCAGCCATGAGGGGTACGACGAAGCGTCCGGCTGGGAGCGCCGCCGCTCGTACCAGTGGAAGGACACCATCGGCCCGGTCGAGGAGCGGGCGACCAACAGCAACTTCTGGGGCTACAACCAGAGTTACGGCCTCGGTTATTACGAGTACTTCCAGTTCGCCGAGGACATCGGCGCGATGCCGCTGCCCGTCGTCCCCGCCCTGGTCACCGGGTGCGGTCAGAACCGGGCCACCGACGACCCCGCCCTGCTGCGCCGGCACATCCAGGACACCCTGGACCTCATCGAGTTCGCCAACGGGCCGGTGAGCTCGGAGTGGGGCGCCTTGCGCGCGGAAATGGGGCACCCGGAGCCGTTCCGCCTCACCCACATCGGCGTGGGCAACGAGGAGAACCTGCCCAAGGAGTTCTTCGCCCGCTTCCAGCAGTTCCGCACCGCGATCGAGGCCGCCCACCCGGGCATCACAGTGATCGCCAACTCCGGCCCCGACGACGCCGGGACGACCTTCGACGAGGCCTGGCGGCACAGCCGCGAGTCCGGTGTGGACATGGTCGACGAGCACTACTACAACAGCCCCCAGTGGTTCCTCGAGAACAACGAGCGCTACGACGGCTACGACCGGAGCGGCCCCGAGGTCTTCCTCGGCGAGTACGCCTCCCAGGGCAACACCTTCGGCAACGCCCTCGCGGAAGCGGCCTTCATGACCGGCCTGGAACGCAACGCCGACATCGTGAAGCTCGCCTCGTACGCGCCGCTGCTGGCGAACAAGGACTACGTGCAGTGGCAGCCGGACATGATCTGGTTCGACAACGCGAGGTCCTGGGGATCGGCCAACTACGAGACGCAGAAGCTCTTCATGACCAACGTGGGTGACGAGGTCGTCCCCTCCATAGCGTCCGCCACACCGACCACCTCGGGGCCCATCGCCGGCGCCGTCGGCCTGTCGACGTGGGCGACCAGCGCCGCGTACGACGACGTCAGGGTCACCGGCTCCGACGGCACGCCCCTGCTGTCCGACGACTTCTCGGCCGGTGACGGCCGGTGGACGAAGGCCACCGGCACCGGGTCCTGGGCCGTCCAGGACGGCGCGTACGTCCAGAGCGACGAGGCGGCGGAGAACACCCTCGTGACCGCCGGCGACACGGCCTGGCAGAACTACGACCTCAGGGTGAAGGCCACCAAGAAGTCCGGCAGGGAGGGCTTCCTCGTCGCCTTCGGCGTCAAGGACACCGGCAACTACTACTGGTGGAACCTGGGCGGCTGGAACAACACCCGCTCCGCTGTCGAGAAGACCGCCGGTGGGGCCAGACAGACCATGACGGAGAACGCCACGACCATCGAGACCGGCCGCACCTACGACCTTCATGTCGAGGTGCGCGGACGGCAGGTGGCGCTGTACGTCGACGGACAGAAGTGGGGCGGGTTCACCGACGACAAGGTCGCCGAGCCCTTCCGTCAGGTCGTCACCCGTGACGCGACCACCGGCGACCTCATCGTCAAGGTCGTCAACGCGCAGGCCACACCGGCCCGGACGGCGATCGACCTCGGAGCGGGGACCGAGGTGGCGCCGACCGCCCGGGTCACCACCCTGGCGGCCGACCCGGCCGCGCAGAACACGGCCGACGAGCGGCCGGTCCAGCCGCGGTCCTCGACCTTCGAGGGAGTCGGCAGCACCTTCTCGTACACCTTCCCGGCCCATTCCGTGACCTTCATGAGGATCAGGACCGAGTGAGGAACGCGTGCGGGGTGCGCGCCCGGCGCGCGCACCCCGCACGCCCCCTCACCCTCCCGGCCCGCGGCTGACACGGGTGCGCGAGCACGTCCACCGTTTCCGCGCCGACCGGTCCGAACGAAGACCGACATACCGAACGAGCCGCCGTCGTGCGGCCTACCACGAGAGCGAGACGACCATGACGACCAGCAGACGCGCCGTGCTGACAGCGGCGGCGGCAGCCGCGGCGACAGCGGTGACGACCCCTGCCGCGGCCGCCGGCGCGACGACGGCTCCGCGGGGGACCAGCGGCACCCGCGGCCCGGTCCGGCAGCGGTTCGGGTCCCTGGCCGACGGCACCGGCGTCGACCTGTGGACGCTGGAGAACGACGGCATCCGGCTGCGCGTCCTGTCCTACGGCGGCATCGTCCAGGGGCTGGAGGTGCCCGACCGCCGGGGAAGGTGGGCGAACGTGTCCCTCGGCTTCGACAACCTGGACGACTACGTGGCGAAGAGCCCGTACTTCGGTGCGGTGATCGGCCGTTACGGCAACCGCGTCGCTGGCGGCACGTTCACCCTGGACGGGACCACCTACCGGCTCCCGGTGAACGACGGCCCCAACAGCCTGCACGGCGGGGACCAGGGCTTCGACAAGCGGGTCTGGGCCGTCGAACCGTTCCGGCGGGGCGCCGACACCGGCCTCACCCTGCGGCGCGTCAGCCCCGACGGCGAGATGGGGTACCCCGGCACCCTCACCGTCCGGGTCGACTACACCCTCACCGCGCGGGGGGAGTTCCGGGTCGACTACGAGGCGACGACGGACCGCGCCACCGTCGTGAACCTCACCAACCACACGTACTTCAACCTCGCGGGCGAGGGAAGCGGCACCGTCCACGACCACCGGCTGCGTATCGACGCCTCCCGCTACACGCCGGTGGACGCCACCCTCATTCCGACGGGCGCCCTGGCCCGCGTCGCCCGGACCCCCTTCGACTTCCGGCTGGGCAAGCCCATCGGCGAGGACCTCCGCCAAGGGCACGAGCAGATCCTCCTGGGGCAGGGGTACGACCACAACTTCGTGCTCGACAAGGGGATCACCGAGCGGCCGCAGAGGGCCGTCACGGTCACCGAGCCCACGTCGGGGCGGGTCATGACCATCGCCACCACGGAACCGGGCCTGCAGTTCTACAGCGGCAACTTCCTCGACGGCACCCTGAAGGGCACCTCGGGCCGGGTGTACCGGCAGGGCGACGGGTTCTGCCTGGAGACCCAGCACTTCCCCGACTCGCCCAACCGGCCCTCGTTCCCCACCACCGTGCTCCGCCCGGGACGGACCTACCGGTCCTCGACCGTGCACTCCTTCGGCACGCTCTGAGCGGGACGCCCACAGCACCGTGCCCCGGCCCTCCGCATCGGGGACGCTGTTGGTTAATCCGGGGTCGTGCGTGACGTCGGCCTTCAAGACCTGGTTCTGGTCTTGAAG
>NZ_BMTN01000004.1 GCF_014649695.1 Streptomyces kurssanovii | reverse complement strand
TCGTAGAGACGGTGCACACCGGTCGTGGTCTCCTCCGTCACACCGCGGATCTCGGACGCCAGCTGCGTCCACTTCTGCGGGTTCTCGGTGAGAGTGCGGTTCAGCAGGCGCAGGATGTGGCTGTACTCCTCGCTGTCCGCGGTGGACGGGTCGGGAGCGGCGCCCGCCTTCTCGAACTCGACGCCCTTGTGGACCAGGAGGGTCGCGTCACCGCCGTCGTCCAGGATCATGTTCGGGCCGCCGGTGGGCGTGTTCGGCCAGGTCAGTGCCTGCTCGGTGCACCACCAGTACTCCTCGAGCGTCTCGCCCTTCCAGGCGAAGACGGGGATGCCCTGCGGGTTCTCGGGGGTGCCGTTCGGACCGACCGCGATGGCGGCGGCGGCGTGGTCCTGGGTGGAGAAGATGTTGCAGGAGGCCCAGCGGACCTCGGCGCCCAGTGCGGCAAGGGTCTCGATGAGGACCGCGGTCTGCACGGTCATGTGCAGGGAGCCGGTGATCCGCGCGCCGGCGAGCGGCTGGGCGGCGGCGTACTCCTTGCGGATCGACATCAGGCCGGGCATCTCGTGCTCGGCGAGCGTGATCTCCTTGCGGCCGAAGACGGCGAGGGAAAGGTCGGCGACCTTGAAGTCCTGGCCATTGGCGACAGTCGACATGCGAGCTGCTCCTCGTGGTTCGGGTCGAGGGTGGATACGGCTGGCTCTGCGGCGGCCGGGGCATACGAATGCCCGGGAGTCCGCAGGACAGTCCGTCGGAGGCCCTCTCTCCCTCGGCCGGTCCGCGCGGGACCGCCCGACCGCCATCAGCAGCGACGTCTGACTGGTTACGAATCTACACCGATCGGCCTAGGCGCCCCCAGCCCGCCCGGGTACGGGTTCCGGCCAGTCTCCAGGGGCCGGAACGCGGCCTTCATGATCACGGTGCCGGAGGCCGCCGCGGGCGACGAGCACCTGCGCATCCTGGCCATGCTGTCCCGCAAGCTCATGGACGCGGACTTCCGTGAGCGCCTGACGGCGGCACCGGACGAGGCCGCGATCGTCGCCGTGCTGCGCGAGGTCCGCTAGCGGACCGGCCGGGTCGACGGCAAGAGCCACGCTCAAGTGCCCGTCCACGCCGACGCCCACGGACACGTCCACGCCGACGGACACGCCGACGCCCACGCACACGGATGCACCCCCACGGGCAAGGCCACACGCTCGACACGCACGCACACGCACAAGGGCAAGTCACGCGAACGGTCAGGAACAGCGAACGGGGAAGGCCCCCGGCCCAGGGCCGCCGGCATCGCCGGCGGCACGCGGTCCGGGGGCCTTCCCCGTTGGACTGAGCAGGATCCGCTCAGTCGCCGGAGCCGCCCGGCGACTTGGCCGGGTCGGGGCCTGCCGCGGCCCTCGACTCGTTGTAGATGTCCGGCTCGAGGTAGATCACGCGCGCGATCGGCACGGCCGCCCGGATGCGCTCCTCGGCAGCGTTGATGGCCTCCGCCACCTCGTCGGCGGTCTCGTGCTGCTCGACGGCGATCTTCGCTGCGACAAGCAGTTCCTCGGGACCGAGGTGGAGCGTGCGCATGTGGATGATGCGGGTGACGGTCCGGCCGTCGACCGTGGCGGCCTTGATCTTCTCGATGTCGTCCGTGCCCGCGGCCTCACCCAGCAGCAGCGACTTGGTCTCCGCGGCGAGCACGATGGCGATCAGGATGAGCAGGACACCGATGCACAGGGTGCCGATGCCGTCCCACACACCGTCGCCCGTGGCCAGCGCGAGGCTGACGCCGCCGAGGGCCAGGATCAGGCCGACCAGGGCGCCCAGGTCCTCGAGCAGCACCACGGGGAGCTCGGGCGCCTTGGCCCGGCGCACGAACTGCGTCCAGCTGAGCTTGCCGCGCACCACGTTGGATTCCTTGATGGCGGTGCGGAACGAGAACGTCTCGGCGATGATCGCGAAGACCAGCACGCCGACCGGCCAGTACCAGGCCTCGATCTCGTGCGGGTGCTTGATCTTCTCGTAGCCCTCGTAGATGGCGAACATGCCACCGACGGAGAAGAGCACGATGGAGACGAGGAAGGCGTAGATGTAGCGCTCGCGCCCGTATCCGAAGGGATGTTGGGGCGTCGCCTCCCGCTGGGCCTTCTTGCCGCCGAGCAGCAGCAGGCCCTGGTTCCCCGAGTCGGCGAGCGAGTGGACGCTTTCGGCGAGCATCGACGACGAACCACTGAAGAGGAACGCCACGAATTTGGCCACCGCGATTGCGAGGTTCGCGGCGAGTGCTGCCACGATCGCCTTGGTACCGCCTGACGCGCTCATGCTTGCCCGATGTCCCTTCGTACGTACGCCGACCGGTCCTGCGCACGGTCTCGGCGGTGCGCCATTGTCGCAGCAGCCGTCCGCGGTGCCGACTCAGGCCACCACAGTCGCGCGGAAGACCGTGCCGGGACCGCCGTCCGTACCCGAGATCTCCACCTTCTCCCCGGCCGGCACGAACGCCGACTCGCCCGGCCCCAGCCTCAGTTCACCGGCCGTGACGCCGCCCGCGGTGCAGAGCAGGATCTGCGGCGTGGACGCGGTCACGTCGCGCGGCTCCGCGTCGGGCGCGAGCACGTAGCGGGACAGCCGGAACTCGTCGATGGGGGTGTCGTAGACCTCTTCCCCGGAGGGTGACGCCTCGGGGCGCAGCACGGCGGGTTCGGTGGCCTCGAACCGGACGATGCGCAGGAGTTCGGGCACGTCCACGTGCTTGGGGGTGAGCCCGCAGCGCAGCACGTTGTCGGAGTTGGCCATGATCTCGACCCCGAGCCCGTCGAGGTAGGCGTGCGGCACACCGGCGCCGAGGAACAGCGCCTCTCCCGGCTGCAGTTGGATGTGGTTGAGCAGCATCGCCGCGATGACGCCGGGGTCACCCGGGTAGTGGCGGGCGATCGCGGCGTACGGGGCGTATGCCCCGCCGAGCCGTTCGGCGGCGGCAGCGGCCTCCGCGACGGTGGCCGCCATCTCCTGCGGGTCCGCGGTCAGTACGGCGGTGAGCACCTCGCGGAGGGCGGCGTCCTCGGGGTGGGCGTGCAGGAGGTCGACGTACGGTTTGAGGGAGTCGATCTCGAGTCCGGCGAGCAGCTCGGCCGCGGCGGCGGGTGCGCGGAAACCGCAGAGGCCGTCGAACGGCGTGAGCGCGCAGATCAGTTCCGGCTTGTGGTTGGCGTCCTTGTAGTTGCGGTGCGGCGCGTCGACGGGGATCCCCGCGTTCTCCTCCGCGCCGTATCCGTCCCTGGCCTGGGCGAGGTCCGGGTGGACCTGGAGGGACAGGGGCGCGGCGGCGGCAAGGAGCTTCAGGAGGAAGGGCAGCCGGGGACCGAACTTGGCGACGGCCGCGTCGCCGAGCTCGCGTTCGGGGGCGGCGGTGATCACGTCGGACAGGGGCTGGTCCGCCTCGCCGCCGCGGGTGACGCGGGACGGTGCGCCCGGGTGTGCTCCCATCCACATCTCGGCCTGCGGCTCGCCGGTGGGAGCGACGCCGAGCAGCTCCGGGATGGCGGTCGTGGACCCCCAGGCGTAGGGGCGCACGGTGTTGGCGAGGCGATCCATGGTCTTCCCTGGTCCTTCGTCGGTACGTCGTGGTGCGGGTGCGGCCGTTGTACGTCTACTCGTGGTGGTTGCCGGAGGCCGCGAGGGCCAGGTACACGGCGGCGAAGTCGGTGACGGCGAGCAGTTCGGCGATCGACTCGAGCTGCGAGCCGTCCTCCGGTTCGAGCTCGCTGACGGCCGTGTCGTGTCCGAGCGCCAGCTCGCGGGCGGCGGGCGCCGCCGTGAGGCCGCCGGCAGGCCGGTCGCGCAGCAGTACGACACGGGCCCGCAGCGCCTGTTGCTCGTCGACCCGGTCGCGGAAGAAGTCGTCCTGGTCGGCGCCCGCCGTGAAGTCGCCGGTAAGGAGCACTCCGTGTGCCGGCAGTGCCTCCGGCAGCTCGGCCGCGAGGGCGGGGCGGCCCGCGAGTTCGGCCAGGACGGCGGCGAAGCGGCGGCCCGCAGGGCCGGCACCGGCGCCCTCCGTCCAGATGAGCGGCAACCGGTCGGCGAGGTCGGCGGCCAGAGTCTTGGCCGGGTTGCTGTGTGTGGCGATGGCGGGGCCGCACCGCTCAGCGGTGCGGTCGAGACGGTCCGCGACCTTCGCGAGGGTCTCCGGGGGCGCGTCGACCAGCGCGAGGCGGTCGAGGAGCGCGAGGAGGGGCGTGAACAGCGCCCAGAGCGCGCCGGGGGCGGCGGCCTGGGAGGTCTCTTCCGCCTCGTAGGGGGCGGTGGCCATGGGAACGACCAAGCCGTGGATCGCGTCGACAGCCTCGGAGAGCGGCGCGGTCTGGGGAGCGACGGCGACGACCGTGCAGCCGCGCCGGTAGGCCTGCTCGGCGAGCAGGGCGAGGCCGGGTTCGCTGCCGTCCGTGGTCGTGAGCAGCAGCAGGTCGAGCGAGCCCGCCCAGCCCGGGAGGGCCCAGCGCAGGGCGCCTGCCGCGTGGGCGACGCCGGTGGGTCGGAGCGGAATGACGGGGGCGGAGGCGCCGGCGAGGGCGCCGATCAGGTCCGCGACGCCCAGGGCCGCGGTGCCGGGGCCCGCGACGAGGACGGCCCGCGGCCGGCCCTCGGGGCTGAGCCGCGCGATGCCGGCTTCGTCGGCGTGCCTGGCGGCGGTGCGCACCCGGGCCCCGGCCTCTGCCGCGCCGCGGAGCAGGCCGCGGCGGTCGGCACGGGCCAAGGCGTCCGGGTCGTCGAGGAGCGACTCGTCGAGCATGGGGGTGGGCCTCCGATCGCCGTACGCGTGCGGGGGGTGTTGTGCGGTTGTCGGGACGCGGTCCTGACGGTGGGGCCACGTCCTGTCGGGCGCCGTCGTACCGTGCCCGCTGTCCGTCGCACCACCGTCCGTCGGTGCCGCCTTATGCGGGGCGGCGCGCCTCGTCGACGAGGAGGACGGGGATGCCGTCCCTGACCGGGTAAGCGAGGCCGCAGTCCTTGCCGGTGCAGATCAGCTCGGGCGTGTCGGCTGCCGTGCGGTCGTCGAGCGGGGCGTGGCAGGCCGGGCAGGCGAGGATCTCCAGGAGGCCGGCTTCGAGCGGCATGACAGCGGTGTCCCTTCGGGCATGTCGCACATCGGACGGAGCGCTCGCGCTCGCGTCGGACGTGCGGTCACGGTGTGGCGGATCAGGCCTCGTCAGCCTACCGCCGGGGGGCGGGGTGCGGCTCGTTCTGGGGCGGCGTGGGCGGGCGGTACGGGCGGGGACGGCCTGCCCCCACCCGTACCGGCGGGCTCAGGCCCGTACGAGCGCGAGCACCTCGTCCCGGATCTTGGCCATGGTCGCCTCGTCGCGTGCCTCCACGTTGAGCCGCAGCAGCGGCTCCGTGTTCGAGGCGCGCAGGTTGAACCACCAGTCCGCGGTGGTCACCGTCAGCCCGTCGAGCTCGTCGGCCGTGGCGTCCTCGCGGGCGGCGAAGGCGGCCTTCACCGCCGCCGCCCGGGCGGCCTGGTCGTCGACCTTGGAGTTGATCTCGCCGGAGGCCGCGTACCGGTCGTACTGCGCGACCAGGTCGGACAGCGTGCCGTCCTGGGAGCCCAGCGCCGCGAGGACGTGGAGCGCGGCGAGCATGCCCGTGTCGGCGTTCCAGAAGTCGCGGAAGTAGTAGTGCGCCGAGTGCTCGCCGCCGAAGATCGCCCCCGTGCGGGCCATCTCCTCCTTGATGAAGGAGTGCCCGACTCTGGTGCGCACCGGTGTGCCGCCGTTCTCGCGAACCACCTCCGGCACGGACCACGAGGTGATCAGGTTGTGGATGACCGTGCCGCCGGGGTGCTTGGCCAGCTCCCTGGAGGCCACCAGGGCGGTGATCGCCGACGGTGAGACACCCTCGCCCCGCTCGTCGACGACGAAGCAGCGGTCCGCGTCGCCGTCGAAGGCCAGACCCAGGTCCGCGCCCTCCTCGCGCACGCGGGCCTGGAGGTCGACGATGTTGGCCGGGTCGAGCGGGTTGGCCTCGTGGTTGGGGAACGTGCCGTCCAGCTCGAAGTACATCGGGACGAGCGTGAGCGGCAGCGGGCCGAAGACGGTGGGGACCGTGTGGCCGCCCATGCCGTTCCCCGCGTCCACGACGACCTTCAGGGGGCGCACGGCCGACAGGTCGACGAGCGAGAGCAGGTGCTCGGCGTAGTCGGTGAGCGTGTCGCGCTCGGTCACCGTGCCAGGGGTCCCCGCGGCGGCGGGGGCGCCCTGCTCGGACCAGGTCTCGACGAGCCGGCGGATGTCGGCCAGGCCGGTGTCCTGGCCGACGGGCGCGGCACCCGCGCGGCACATCTTGATGCCGTTGTACTGCGCGGGGTTGTGCGAGGCGGTGAACATGGCGCCCGGCAGCCCCATGTGTCCGGAGGCGAAGTAGAGCTGGTCGGTCGAGCACAGTCCGATGAGGGTGACGTCGGCGCCGCGGGCCGCGGCGCCGCGCGCGAAGGCGCCCGACAGGCCGGGCGACGACGGCCGCATGTCGTGGCCGACGACGATCGCGTCCGCGCCCGTCACCTCGACGAAGGCGGCGCCGAACAGTTCGGCGAGCGACTCGTCCCACTGATCCGGCACCACCCCGCGGACGTCGTACGCCTTCACGATCTGCGACAGATCAGCAGCCACGGCCCAACCCCTTCTGAAGTCCATGCGGTCACCTCAAACTACCCTTACGGGGCCGTGGCGTGGGGCGTGGACGGCGAGGTCAGGAGTCGGGGGAACGCAGCACCCGCAGGTGACCGCGGCGCGCGACCTCCATGGGATCCGCCGAACGCCGGCCGCCCTGACCGCCCGCTTCCGCCGTACGCCCCTGGGGCCGTGCCGCCTCGCGCACCGCGTTCGCGAGCGCTTCGAGATCGTCGCCGCTGGGGCGGGCCGGTGCGGAGCCGTCGGTGAGCCGGACGACCTCCCAGCCGCGTGGCGCCGTCAGCCGCTCACTGTGCTCGGCGCACAGGTCGTAGCAGTGGGGCTCGGCGTAGGTGGCGAGCGGACCGAGGACCGCAGTCGAATCGGCATAGACGTACGTCAGTGTCGCGACGGCAGGGCGGCCGCACGCGGTGCGCGAACAGCGACGTACAGGGCTCACGACGTTGGACGGTACCGCACTCTTGAGCGGGCTGCGACGACTCTCCACCAGGTCACTCCCCCGTGTCGTGGTGTGACATCGGACATATCGGCTGTTCGGGCAACTGGCCTGACCTGCACGGAGAGAGAACCGCACCGGAGACAGCCGGGCACCGCGCGGTCACGAGGTGGAGTGAATCAGATCAATTGCGGCGAGAGGGACGATCGCGCGAGTCGTGGAATCGGGCTCAACGTTGGCCGAAATGCTCAATCGGCGACAGGCAGGCCGCCCCCGGCCGGGAGGCGATCGCCGTGGTCCTTGGAGAGCTACCCTGCGTCAGTGATGGACAGTCCAGTACCCCCCCGACCGGCAGAGCCGAGGCCCCGCCGCCGTGACCGCCATGGAAGAGGCATGCGCGGCCCGGTCGCTCCCCCGCAGGTGCCGCTCTCGGTCAGCCGTGCCGAGACGTTCCGTGACCTGGTCCAGGACTCGGTGGAGAGGCTGGAGCGGCACTGGCCGCAGTTGGCCGATGTCGACTTCCTGGTCCTCGAGGTCCCTGGTTCGCCCGACGAGTCGGTGCCCCTCGGCAGTGCCGTCCCGGCCGCCAAGGACCGGCCCGCGCGGATCATGATCTACCGGCGCCCTGTCGAGATCCGGACAAAGAACCGCGACGAACGGGCACTCCTTGTGCACGAAGTGGTCGTCGAGCAGGTCGCCGAGTTGCTCGGACTGGCCCCGGAGTCGGTCGATCCCCGCTACGGGCAGGACTGACGGAAGGTCCGGAAGGAACCGGCGGAGACGCGCGGTGGCCGGCCTGCGCCGGCCACCCGAACGCCTCAGTCGCCCAGCACGGAAAGATCCTGTGCCGCCTCCGGCACGGCCACCATCCCTCGGTCGTCCGGCAGCGTCTGCACGGTGAACATCGGGATGCCGTCCTCGGCGATCTCCAGCGACCGTGACGCGTGCACCGGCCCGCCGGACACCGTCTCGACCGTGAGCGCGTAGGAACCCTTGAGCCCGGCAGGCACCGGGGCGGGCACGGCCAGCGTCGTGCCGGCCTTCACCGAGTACGTCTTGACGACCTGCGTACCGCCCTCGGTCCCCGCCGACGCGGTGACCTTGACCTCGGCGGCCTCGCCCGCCGCCACGAGCGACAGCTGGGAGCCCTTGGCCCGGTTGTCGGCGACCGTGGCACGCTCCCCCACCGCCGCGGCGGCCGGGATGAACGCGACCTCCTTCTTGTCGCCCTCGCCCCGCACGACACGCAGCGCGGCCACCACCGGGGCGGCCCGGCGGCCCTCGGCCGGGCCGAGGACGAGGGACCCGGCCTCACCACGGGTGACGTCCTTCAGGTCGAGGCTCGCCGTCATCCCGGACTTCACATGGAGCGTCTCCGCCCCGGCCGGGGTGATGGTGCCCGTCGCACCCGCCAGCCGCACCTGGAGCTCCGCGTCGTCGTCACCGGGGGCGAACGCCACCAGCTGCACGGAGGTCGCGTCCGCCGGGATGCCGGGCAGCACGGCCGTTCCTGCCGGATCGGCGGAGGCGGCAAGCCAGTCGCTGCCGCTGTCCTCCTCCGCGGACCGCACGACGGCGCCGACCCGGCCGGTACGGGTGGTGACGTGAACGGTCACGTCCTCCGCCGGGTCCGCCGTCAGCGTCGACAGCAGGACCGGCAGGCCGGCCCCGCCCGGAACCGGGATGCCCTCGGCCACGGTGCTCTTGAGCGCGCCGCCCTTGCCGTAGAGCTCGACGTCGACGACGGCGGCGGTGTCGTCCGGGTTGGTGAGGTGCACGTAGTCCTGGCGCTTGTCGGCCAGCGAGGCGCCGGGGAACCAGAAGTCCGTGTCCGGTGCGGTGCAGCTGACGCCGAGGAGGCCCCGGCCGCTGCCCGCGGAGACGGTGGTGGTCTGCTGCGCGGTCCACCCGGGGGCGAGACGGCCGGTGGCCGTCCCGACCAGTGCCGGGGCCTGGCCGCCGCTCTCCTCGGCCGAGACGGGCTTGCCGGGCTCCTTGAGGGCGAGGAAGGGCTTGCCGGACGCGGGCTTCCGGGCCTCGCCGTCCTCGTCCGCCGTGCCCTTGTCGTCCTTGTCGGCCTCGCCGTCCTTGTCCGCCGGCGCGTCGTCGGGATCGGCCAGCGTGGCCGCGGACGGCCGCAGCTCGGCCGTGTCCGCGCCGGCGCCCGCCGCCTCGTCCGCCGCGGCCCCGTCCTTGGCGCCTCCCCCGGCGCCGTCCTTCATGACCGGGGTGAAGGAGTTGTAGCGCGTCTCCGCGAGGTCCGAGCTGCTGGGGGCCGGGCAGAGCAGGCTGGAACGTTCGACGGGCAACCGGGCCGCAGCCGCGGCTTCCGTGGTCGTCTCCCCGTCCGGTGCGGTGAGCGAGGCGAAGCCGGTCACGGCGGCCAGAGCCGTGGCGACGGCGATCAGGGAGATGGTCGTGCGCTTCACTCTGACTCGCCTCGCGTCGTGCCGGGGGCTTGCGCCGGGGGCTGGGGGTACGGGCCGCCGTTCGCGTCGCCGTAGCCGTACGGGTCGTACTGCCCGTCCTGCTGCTGGTACTGACCGTCCTGCTGGTACTGACCGGGCTGGTACTGCCCGTCGGACCCGTACTGGCCGTCGCCGTAGGAAGCGGCCTGGTAGGGGTCCGCCTCGTACGGCTGCTGGTAACGGGGGTCGCCGTACGCCTGGTCCCCGCCGTACTGCTGACCGTCCGCGTACTGCTGCTCGCCGCCGTAACCCTGGCCCTGGCCCGCGCTCTCGCCGTACCGCCCGTCCTGGTACTGCTGCTGGTCGTACGAGGTCCCGTAGGGCGCGTCCGCGTGGGTCTGCGTGTCCCACTCGCCGTACTGCTGCTGCGGCACCGCCGCCGGGTACGCGGCGGGCTGCGCCGCCTCCTGGTCCGGCTCCGGCGTCTGCGGCCCGTCCATGGCCGTCGGCTCCGCCTCCTCGGCCTCCGCCTCGGCCTGGGCCCGCAGCCTGCGCGCCCGCCGGCCCTCGCCCGCGACCGGCTGCTCCGGCACGGCCACGGGCTCCTCGGGCAGATCGTCGTCGATCTCCCGGCGCCGGCCCGGCAGGGCAAGCACCAGCAGCACGAGGGCGAGGAACGCCTGGATCCAGATCCAGGCCGTGTGCTTGGCGGGGTCCTCGTACGTCAGGTCGAGGCGGCCGCCCTCCGCGGGCAGCTCGAAGCCCTGCGCCCAGCCGTCCACCGTGGTCTTCTTCAGCGGGCGTCCGTCGAGCGTCGCCTGCCAGCCCTCCGCGGCACGGTCCGCGATGCGCAGGACGCGGCCGGAGCCGCCGACAGGGATCTTCGCGTGCGCCTCCACGGCGTCGGAGGCCACGGGCAGCGGTTCGTCCTTGCCGGTGACGATGGTGGCCCTGGCGACCTGGCGGTCGACCCGCCACAGCGCGCTGCCGTCGAGCTGGCTGAGCCGGCTGAGGCCCGGGGTGGCGTCGAGGACGCGGCCGGTCTGCCGGGGGGCTCCGTCGCGCACCAGCACGTAGCGGATCGCGAAGCCGCTGAGCTGGCTGGTCTGGTCGGCGCCGGAGCCCGCGACCAGGTTGGCGACGATCTTGTCGAGCCGGGTGTCGCCACCGGCGGTCTCGGTGAGCTCGGCGTCGCCGAGGCGGGCACCGGAACCGCGTACGAGGGTGTAGGAGACCTTCGCGGCGGAGGCGCCGCCGAGGACCAGCGTGCGCGGCTGGTCCTGGGTGTCGCTCTCCTCCGCGACGAACGCCGGCACCTGCACCGGGTCGCGCCGCTCGAGGGGGCCGCCGGCGCCGCTCAGCATCCAGTTCGCGGCGGCGATGACCGGGGCGAGCCCGGCCGCCAGCGCGACGAGGGCGGCGACGGGCTGCCGCCAGCCGAAGCTCTGGGCGGCGACCCGGGTGCGGCCGCCCTCGCCGCCGAGTACGGCGGCGGCCAGCAGGGCGATGCCGTAGACGAGGGTGGCGGGTCCGGCCCAGCCGGCGCCGCTGTCGCCGGAGCCGTTGACGAGTGCCGCGAAGACCAGGGCGACGAGTGCGACCGCCCAGGCGCCGCGGATGGCGAACTGCCGCTCCTCGCGCAGCAGGGCCCCGAGGGCCGCGAGCAGGATGCCGATCATCAGGAGCCCGCCGACGGTCCCCGGGCCGCCGGGGCTGATGCCCAGCAGGTCGGTGGCGCCGGCGGTGCCGCCGTCGTACTCCAGCCCGGCCTCGCGGAAGAATCCGGCAGGGCTGGTGAGCAGCGACAGCGACCAGGGGGCGAGGACCAGCATCGGCGTGCCGACGGACGCGACGAAGCGCAGGGCGTAGGCAGTGATGTCGTCGCGGCGCAGCACCAGGACGGCGATGCCGATGACGACGGCGATCGGCCATACGACGGGGGTGAAGGCCGTCGCGAAGGTCAGCAGGAGGGCGTACGCCCAGGTGGCCCGCCAGCTGCCGCGGCCGCCGCCCTGGACGCGCAGCCCGTGGGCGGCGACAGCGGCACGGGCGATGAGCGGCAGCACGATCGCGAGCACCGCCGTGCCGAGCCGTCCGGTGGCCAGCGCGCCGGTGGCGGCGGGCAGGAAGGCGTAGGCGACGCTCGCCCACGCCCTCAGCAGCCGTGAGCCGACGATGGAGCGGGAGGCGAAGTACGCGGTGAGGCCGGCGAGCGGGACCGAGCAGACGAGCAGCACGGTCAGGGCGAGGCCCGTGGAGCCGAGGAAGAGAGCGGAGAGCACCGCGAGGACGGCCAGGTAGGGCGGCGCGGTCTGGGTGCCGCCGGTGCCGATGGGATGCCAGCTGTCGGCGTAACGGCTCCAGAGGTCGAAGACGTCGGGCGGGGCGGGCAGCAGGGCGCCGCCGGCCAGCGCGCCGCCCGCGAACAGTCCGCGGCAGGCGACGAGCGAGGCGACGAGGAGCAGGGCGAAGAGGAGCGGCCCGGGCTTGCGGGCGATCTTCTTGAGCCTGGCGAACTGCTCGATCTCCAGGAAGTCCGCGTCGTCCCCGCCCGGGCCCGATTCCACGGCGCCGTGCCGGGAGCCGCCGGAGTCGGCGTCCGAGCCGCCGAAGCCGGAGACGACCTGCTCCACGGTGGCGCGGACGGTCGCGCCGGGTGGCGGGAACAGCGGCCGCAGTTCACTCGCCTCGACGGTCCGCCGGGACCGTCTGCGGCGGCCGGCCAGGATGCGTTCGGGGCGCAGCAGGACGCCGAAGAGTCCCATGACCTCGTCGACGGCCTGCCCGGGCACCTTGCCGACGAGGTAGGCGAGGGTGCGCAGCAGTGTGCCGAGGACGATGCGCAGCAGTACATAAGGCAGCGCGACGCCGCGGGTGTTGGTGAGCAGTGTGTAGACGGCGCCCGCCTTGTCGACGCGGTGCGGGCTGGCCACGGACCGGCCGGCGCAGTCGACGGTGCGGCGCTCGCGGGCGGCGGCCTCGGCGTGCCGCAGTACGGCGTCGGGGGCGATCAGGACGCGGTGCCCCGCGGAGTGGGCGCGCCAGCACAGGTCGACGTCGTCGCGCATGAGCGGCAGTCGCCGGTCGAAGCCGCCGAGTTCCTCGAACACGTCGCGCCGTACGAGCATGCCGGCGGAGGAGACGGAGAGGACGGAGCGCACCTGGTCGTGCTGGCCCTGGTCCTGCTCGCGGCGGTCGAGTCCGGTCCAGCGCCGTCCGCTGTTGGCGATGGAGACACCGGTCTCGAGGAGCTGCTTGCGGTCGTACCAGCCGCGAAGTTTGGGGCCGACGATCGCCGCGTGTTCGTCCGAGTCGGCGACGCGCAGCAGTTCGGCGAGGGCGTCGGGCTCGGGCGCGCAGTCGTCGTGCAGGAGCCACAGCCACTGGACGGGCTCGCCGTGCGGCAGCTCGGGCATGTCGTAGGCCTCGTCGCGCCAGGTCCTGGTGACGGGGTCCCAGCCGCTCGGCCGCTTCAGATACGGCAGTTCCTCGGGGGTCAGGACCCCGGCGGTGCGGGCCGCCTCGTCGACGGCGGTGCCGAAGCCGGTGCGGCGTGCGAGGTGCAGTACCCGGTCGGCGCCGAGGGCGTCGGTGAGCAGTCGGGCCGAGTCGTCGGCGCTGCCGGTGTCGGCCGCGACGACGTTCTGCACGGGGCGTTCCTGGCCGATCAGTCCGGCGAGGGCATCGGGGAGCCAGCGCGCGCCGTCGTGGGAGACGAGCACGGCGGTGACTACGTGCCGCGGGAACTCTGGCGCGGCTGCCGGAACAAACGCGGCTGTGGTGGCGGACATTGAGGTACGGGCCCTCCGGCCGGGGTCACCCCGTAGGGGCTCTGGTGCGTCACGGACGGGGCCCCACACTAACGGCTGACATGTGGACGGTCCGCAGCCTGTGGACAACCCACAGACGGCGGACCGTTCGTTACGTGCACAGTTGACGCGGTTGTACCGTTTGAGCCGGACGTGATGGGGCGGCTCGAGCCGGACGCGGCCGGGCGGCGGGAGGGACGGTGATTCAGACGGCGGCCTTCTTCAGGCGCCGGCGTTCCCGCTCCGAGAGGCCGCCCCAGATTCCGAATCTCTCGTCGTTGTTCAGGGCGTATTCGAGACATTCGGAGCGGACCTCGCAGGCGAGGCAGACCTTCTTGGCCTCGCGGGTGGAGCCACCCTTCTCGGGGAAGAAGGACTCGGGATCGGTCTGGGCGCACAACGCGCGCTCCTGCCAGCCGAGTTCCTCGTCCGCGTCCTCGACCAGCAGTTGTTCGAACAGCTCGGTCATGTGCGCCCCTCGTCTGTCTTTGCGTCCCCGTGATGTTGCCGCGATCCTTTTCGGCCGAACGACACGAGTGAAATTACAAGTGTGTGGCTCCGGGCCAGTCAAGCCGAGGTCTGCTATTGGGCCCGGTATTCACTCTGCGGAACCAAGGCTATGCGGAAAGTGTTCAAATCACCAAAAAACGTGACACATGCCAGCGGCCTGCTCCGCACCCCGCCCCTCCTCGAGAAGGAAGACGCCGGAGACATCGATCTTGTTTCGATCGAGCCGGCGAAGCGATCCGGATCACAGTCCGATCACTTCAGGCCGAATGACGTTTGCAAGCAGGGTTGCTGCCGCATGTGTCCCCGCCTTCCGCTGCACAAACCTTTCTCCGTTCTCCGTAACCGGAAAAGGTGAAACATTGCCGCCAAATCGGTCATTGGGTTGACAGTCGACGAGCGCAACCGTCACCTTTGATTCCATGCCAGCGACCACAGCGCCCCTCGCGACCCGCCTCCGCGGGTTCCGCAGCGCTGTCCAGGCGCGCTGTTGCTGTTGCTGTTCCAGCTGTTGATGCCCTCGCGCTCCAGCTTCCGCGTCTCCTTCCTGCTCTGCGACATCCCCGCACTTCTGCTGAGGACCCCCCGCACCCATGAACAGCGACAGCGACCTCCAGATCGCCGGCGACATCCTCGCCGTACAGCACCTGCTCCAGCCCGCCCGTGAGCACCCGGCCACCGTGGCCGAGTTCGCCGGCCTCGCCCGGTCCATCGCCGCCGACCGCGCGCAGTGGGCGCACCTCGTCGAGTACGACGCCACCACCCGCTGGTACCACCGGCTCGGCACCGGCCCCGGGTACGAGGTCTGGCTGCTCAGCTGGGTCCCCGGCCAGGGCAGCGGGCTCCACGACCACGGTCCGTCCTCCGGTGTGCTCACCGTCCTCGAGGGCGAGCTGACCGAACGCACCGCCCGCGGCGAGCGCTCGCTCGCGGCCGGTGCGCAGCGGGTCTTCGCACCCGGCTACGCGCACGAGGTCGTCAACGACTCCCTCGAACCCGCCGTGAGCCTGCACGTCTACTACCCGGGTCTGACCGAGATGCCCATGCACATGGCAGCGCGCTGCACGACGGAGACGGTTCCCGCCTGACGACCCGGCGGCACCTGCGAGGATGTCGGCATGCGCATTGTGGTTCTGGCCGGCGGCATCGGCGGCGCCCGTTTCCTCCGCGGTCTCAAGCAGGCCGCGCCCGAAGCGGACGTCACGGTGATCGGCAACACCGGTGACGACATCCATCTGTTCGGCCTGAAGGTCTGCCCCGACCTCGACACCGTGATGTACACCCTCGGCGGTGGCATCAACGAGGAGCAGGGCTGGGGCCGCGAGGACGAGACCTTCCAGGTCAAGAGCGAACTCGCGGCGTACGGGGTCGGCCCCGAGTGGTTCGGTCTCGGGGACCGCGACTTCGCCACCCACATCGTCCGTACGCAGATGCTGAGCGCCGGCTACCCGCTCAGCGCCGTCACCGAGGCCCTGTGCGACCGGTGGAACCCGGGCGTACGACTGCTGCCGATGTCCGACGACCGGGTGGAGACCCATGTCGCCGTGACGCTCGACGGCGAACGCAAGGTCATCCACTTCCAGGAGTACTGGGTACGGCTGCGGGCCTCCGTGGCCGCCGAGGCGGTCGTCCCGGTCGGCGCCGAGCAGGCCAAGCCCGCGCCCGGAGTGCTGGAGGCCATCGCCTCCGCGGACGTCATCCTCTTCCCGCCGTCGAACCCCGTCGTCAGCGTCGGCACGATCCTCGCCGTGCCCGGCATCCGGGAGGCCATCGCGGAGGCGGGCGTACCGGTCGTCGGCCTCTCCCCCATCGTCGGTGACGCGCCCGTGCGCGGCATGGCCGACAAGGTCCTCGCCGCGGTGGGCGTGGAGGCGACCGCGGCGGCGGTCGCACAGCACTACGGCTCCGGGCTGCTCGACGGCTGGCTCGTCGACACGGTCGACGAGCCGGCGGTCGGCGCCGTCGAGGCGGCGGGCATCCGCTGCCGGGCGGTGCCGCTGATGATGACCGACGTGGACGCGGCCGCCGACATGGCCCGGGCGGCACTGGCGCTGGCCGAGGAGGTACAGGCGTGAGCCCGGCGTCGTACCGGGTCTGGGCGCTGCCCGGACTCGGCGAGGTCCGGCCCGGCGACAACATCGCCAAGCTGATCGCCGCCACCTCCCCGGGACTGGCCGACGGGGACGTACTGCTCGTCACCTCCAAGATCGTCAGCAAGGCGGAGGGGCGGATCGTCCAGGCGGCGGACCGTGAGGCCGCCATCGACGCGGAGACGGTACGGGTGGTCGCCCGGCGCGGCGCCCTGCGCATCGTCGAGAACCGGCAGGGCCTGGTGATGGCCGCGGCGGGCGTCGACGCGTCCAACACCCCTGCGGGCACGGTGCTGTTGCTGCCGGAGGACCCGGACGCCTCCGCCCGCGCGATCCGCGAGGGGCTGCGCGACGAGCTCGGCGTCGACCTCGGCGTCATCGTCACCGACACCTCCGGCCGGCCCTGGCGGACCGGACTGACCGACATCGCGATCGGCGCGGCGGGCGTGCGGGTCCTGGACGACCTGCGCGGCGGCACCGACGCCCACGGCAATCCCCTCAGCGCCACCGTCGTGGCCACCGCCGACGAACTCGCCGCCGCGGGCGACCTGGTGAAGGGCAAGGCCGAAGGGCTGCCGGTCGCCGTCGTCCGCGGCCTGCCGCACATCGTGGGCGACGCCGACGAGGGCGCGAGAGCGCTGGTCCGGATCGCCGCCGACGACATGTTCCGGCTGGGCACCTCGGAGGCGATACGGGAGGCGGTGACACAGCGTCGCACGGTCCGCGAGTTCACCGACGAGCCGGTGGACGGCGGCGCGGTGCGGCGCGCGGTCGCGGCCGCGGTGACGGCGCCCGCCCCCCATCACACGACGCCGTGGCGCTTCGTCCTGCTCGAATCGGCCGGTTCGCGCCGCCGCCTGCTGGACGCGATGCGCGACGCCTGGATCGCGGACCTGCGCCGTGACGGAAAGTCTGAGGAGTCCGTCGCCAAGCGGGTCCGGCGCGGGGACGTCCTGCGCAACGCCCCGTACCTGGCGGTGCCGTGCCTGGTGGCGGACGGCGCGCACACCTACGGCGACGAGCGCCGGGACGCCGCCGAGCGCGAGATGTTCGTCGTCGCGGCGGGCGCCGGTGTGCAGAACTTCCTGGTGGCGCTCGCGGGCGAGCGGCTGGGATCGGCATGGGTCTCGTCGACGATGTTCTGCCGCGATGTGGTGCGGGAGGTGCTGTCGCTGCCGGCGACATGGGACCCGATGGGTGCCGTGGCGATCGGCCACGCCGCCGTCGCGCCCAAGGCCCGCCCGGCGCGGGAGGCTTCCGCTTTCATCGAGGTCCGCTAGGACGACCACCGGCAGCCCGGGACACAGCCGGGTTGCCGGTCACCACGCGGCGATGTCGACCCTGCGCATCTTCGGCTCGCGGCGCGGCGGGACGCGGCCCGCCAGAAGGATCAAGCGGGCCGCGCGGTGGCGCTGGCCCTCGTAGGGGGCGAGCAGCTCCAGCATCGCCGCGTCGTCCGTGTTGCGTTCACCGGCCAGGGAATAGCCGACGATCCGCGGCAGGTGCAGGTCGCCGACCGTGACCGCGTCGGGCGCGCCGTTGCTGCGCTGGATCACCTCCGCCGAGGTCCACGGGCCGATGCCGGGGATCAACTCCAGCCGCGCCATGGCCTGTTCGGGCTCCATCACCGCCGCTTCCTCCATCCGGCGGGCCACCCGCACCGCGCGCAGGATCGTCGACGCGCGCTTGTCGTCGACGCCCGCGCGGTGCCATTCCCAGGACGGGACGAGCGCCCAGGTGCGCGGCTCCGGCATGACGTACAGGCGCTGGTCCGGGCCCGGTGCCGGTTCGCCGTACGTGCGGACCAGCAGCCGCCAGGCCCGGTAGGCCTCGTCCGTGGTGATCTTCTGTTCCAGGATCGAGGGGATCAGGGACTCCATGACGAGTCCCGTGCGCAGCAGCCGCAGTCCCGGTCGCCGGTGCTGCGCGGCGGCGACCAGCCGGTGCCGCGGAGTGAAGGCCTCCGGCTCGTCGGAGGCCCCGAGGAGCTCGGGGAGCCGGTCGAGCAGCCACTCCGCGCCCGGCCCCCATGCCTCGGCCTCGACAGTGCCGGCCCGCATCGCGACGTGCAGCGTCCCGGGCCCGGCCGGGGTGCGGCTGGCCCGCCAGGCCGAGCCGTCCGGCGTCGTACGGAAGGTGGGATCGGCGGGACCCCGGCGCAACGGGCCGAGGACCAGTTGGAGGTCCAGCGGCCACGGCGGGGTCCACCGCCGGGTCCGGGCGGCGGCGGGCGCGGCGGGGACCTGCCTCGGTATCGCCGCGGGTACGCCGCTCGCGCCACCGCGCACGGTGGCGCGGCTCGTGTCCGGTCGGAAGCGCCCTGCCATGCGGCCAGGCTACTGGTCGGAGGAGAAGCGGACAGCGCCCGCCGGGAGCACCGCGTCGCACCACACCCGAGCGCCGTCCCTGAGTTCGTTGTCCTCACCCACGACAGCGCCGTCCCCGACGACCACGCCGGACAGCACCGTGCGTGCCCCGATGCGCGCGCCCGCGCCGACGAGTGAGTCGCAGATCAGGGCGCCCGCTTCCACGACCGCGCCGGCCAGGACCGTGCTGCCGTCGATCCTGGCGTCCTCGCCGACGATCGCCCCCGCGCAGACCACGGTGCCGCCGGTCAGCTTCGCGCCGGGCGCCACCCGCGCGGTCGGCAGCACCAGCCGGTCGCCGCGTCTGCCCGGCACCGCGGGTGAGGGAGCACGGCCCAGGACCAGATCGGCGGAGCCGCGGACGAAGGCGTGCGGCGTGCCGAGGTCCAGCCAGTACGTGGAGTCGACCATGCCCTGGAGGTGGGCTCCGGCGCTCAGCAGCTCCGGGAAGGTCTCGCGCTCGACGGAGACGGGCCTGCCCGCCGGGATGGAGTCGATGACGGAACGCCGGAAGACGTAGGCCCCCGCGTTGATCTGGTCGGTGACGATCTCCTCGGGCGTCTGGGGCTTCTCCAGGAACGCGGTGACGCGCCCGGTCGCGTCCGTCGGCACCAGGCCGAAGGCGCGCGGGTCCTCGACCCGGGTCAGGTGCAGGGAGACGTCGGCCCCGGACGAACGGTGGGTGCCGACGAGGGCCTCGATGTCGAGTCCCGTGAGGATGTCCCCGTTGAAGACGAGGACCGGATCGTCGGGGCCCGACCGCAGCCGGGACGCGACGTTGCGGATGGCCCCGCCGGTGCCGAGGGGCTCCTCCTCCGTCACGTATTCGAGGTGCAGCCCCAGCGCGGAGCCGTCGCCGAAGTACGGCTCGAAGACCTCCGCCAGGTAGGAGGTGGCGAGCACGATGTGCTCGACGCCCGCCGCCCGCGCCCGCGCCAGCTGATGGGTGAGGAACGGCACGCCCGCCGCCGGGACCATCGGCTTCGGGGTGCGGACGGTGAGCGGACGCAGCCGGGTGCCCTTGCCTCCGACCAGGAGGATCGCTTCTGGGGCCAGGTTCAATGCGTTCTCTGCTTCCTGCTGGGGACGGGCTCGGTCACGGTTTTGACCGGCCAGTTTATGAGTCGTGTCCACGGCGGCCCGAGGTGCGTCCGCCGCGGCCCGGCCGCGTCCTCCGTCAGCGGCCCTGAAGCTTGGCCGAAGCCGCTCTGGCGGTTCCGAGTTGGCTGTAGAGACGGCCTCCGGGGCAGTCCGTGACGTAGCCGTCGCGGTGTCCGGAGATGGCGTTGAGCCGGACCTTGACGCCCTTCGCGTATTTCCCGCTGCCGGTCGAGGTGAGCGTCACCTTGCCCGCGGGGTTGATCCCGTGCAGGCCGAGCTTCCACGCGGTCAGCTTGGCCACGGCGGTCACCGCGGCCTGCGGCGGATTGGAGGAACTGTACGTGCCGAGCACGGCGATGCCCGTGCTGTTCGTGTTGAAACCCAGGGTGTGCGCGCCGAGCACCGGCTTGGCCACGCCTCCTGCCCGGCCTTCGTAGATGTTTCCGCACTTGTCGACGGCGAAGTTGTAGCCGATGTCGCGCCAGCCGCTGCTCTTGACGTGGTAGCGGTAGATACTGCGAATAACGGAGGGGGCCTCCTTGCAGGTGTAGTTGTTGCCGGTGGCGCTGTGGTGGACGAACGCGGCCTTCACCGAGCCCGTGTAGACGAACGCCTTCTCCCGCCACGACTCGTCGGCGCCCCATCCCTTGCGGGTGACGATGCGCGGCCTCGGGCCGATGTACGGCTTGGCGCCGGCCGCGAGATCGCCCGCGAGCAAGTCACCCGCCGCGGCCGCCTCGCCCTCGGTGTCGTCCTGGTTGAGGGCCGGGATCACCAGGCCGCCGACCGGGGAACGGCCGACGGTGGGCTCCGTGTCGGGGCCTGCCGCGACCTGGTCGGTGTCGGGGTCGGTGTCGGTGTCGGTGTCGGTGTCGGTGTCGGTGTCGAGGTCGGTGTCGGGGTCGGTGTCGGTGTCGAGGTCGGTGTCGGTGTCGGGGTCGGTGTCGGTGTCGGTGTCGGGGTCGGTGTCGGTGTCGGGGTCCGCGGCGGCCGGATCGTCGCCGGGGTCGACGAGTTCGAGGCGCATGCCCTCGGGCAGTCCGCTCGAAGTGCCGTCCTCGGCCCGCACGCGTACCTCCACGCCGTCCGAGGCGCCCACCCACAGCGGGGCGGTGGAGCCGCGCACCGAGCGCGACTCGCTCTCGGCGGTGCCAGGGTCGGCCGCGTGCTCCGAGTTGTGCGTCTCGACCTGCTGCCAGTCGGACCAGACGCCGGACCCGGCCGCCCGGGTGCGCACCTCGACGGTGCCGTGGAGTTCGGTGAACGCGTCCTCCCAGACCAGGCCGACGAGCGAGAACGGGTCGACGTCCTGCTCGGGAAGGCCCAGTTCGGAGGTGCCGGCGGAACGGTCCGAGGGGGTTTGGCCGATGGCCTTCAGTGGCAGGGACTGGGTCGAGCCGGGCACGTCCGGTGCTTGTGGGACCGCGGCGGCCGGCAGGGGCGCGGCGAACGCGCCGGAAGCGAGCGAGAGCGGAATGACGAGCGCGGTCGCGCACGCCACTCCGACGGAAGAAGCCAGGTATCCACGCATGGCAAGGATCCTGGGCCGGTGCGGCGGGCCTCGCTAGGCGGCAAACCACCCGCGCACCGACGCCCCTTCGGTCCGACCGGAGGACACCGTCACCCGAGCGGCCGCCTCCGCGCCGGGCGGCGGCGTACGCTTGCGCGGATGAACGCCAGCGACCGCACCCCCGCCGACCTGCTGCGATCCGCGCTCGCCGCGGACCCCGCGCGCCCCTTGGTCACCTTCTACGACGACGCCACCGGTGAGCGGGTCGAATTGTCCGTCGCCACCTTCGCCAATTGGGTGGCGAAGACGGCGAATCTGCTCCAGGGCGACCTCTCCGCGGAGCCGGGCGATCGGCTCGCGCTGCTGCTGCCGGCGCACTGGCAGAGCGCTGTCTGGCTGCTGGCCTGCTCCTCCGTGGGCGTGATCGCGGACGTCGGCGGCGACGCGGCGCGCGCGGACCATGTCGTGGCGGGGCCGGGCCGCTTCGACGACGGGCTCGCCTGCGGCGGCGACCGGATCGCACTGTCCCTCGCGCCGCTGGGACGCCGCTTCCCCACCCCGCCGGTGGGCTACGCCGACTACGCGGTGGAGGTGCCCGGCCAGGGCGACAGGTTCGCGGCCTACGCGCCGGTGGACCCGGACGAGCCGGCACTGACCGTCGGGGACCTTGAACTGACCGGTGCCCAACTGGTCGGGCGGGCACGGGAGGACGCGGAGCGGCTGGGTCTCGCGCCGGGGTCGCGGCTCCTGTCAGGGAAGTCGTACGACTCCTGGGAAGGGCTGTCCGCGGGCTTGTACGCGCCCCTGGCGGCCGGGGCCTCCGTCGTTCTGTGCCGGAATCTCGGCGACTTGCCGCAAGACGCCCTGGCGAAGCGCGTCGAGAGCGAGCGGGTCACCGTCACGGCGGTATGACAAGCGCGGGGCGTCCACCCGTGTGGCGCACACTCGGGCCGAGCCCTCCCCGTCCGGCAGCGGCCCCGGTGGATGATCGGCGACAAGCGTGCTTCAACGCACAACCTAGCGCCGGGTTCAGCCGTCTAGACCAGCGATCGGCAGCCCAGCGTGCCGCCGACGCCATGAAGGATGGACGCACACGTGACGGACAAGGCCGGCACGCCGGTGGACCCCTCGGGGTCCACCGACGCGGACGAGAAGGCGGGATCCGCGGTCGCGGACGACTCCGCCACGCCCGGCGGCCCGGCCGACTCCGGGAGAGCGGGCGACGCCGCCGCTGACACACGCGCCGAGACCGCGGCGGGTTCGACGGCCGACGACACGGCCGCCTCCACTGCCGGCAGGGCCCCCGAGAACGCGGCGGACGCCACCCCCGACACGCGGGCGGGGAACACAGCAGCCTCAGCGGCAGGCGACAAGGCCGCTCACACAGCAGGCCCTACGGCCGACGACACGGCCGGGAACGCAGCAGGCGCGCCGCCCGACGACGCGGGGAACACGCCTGGGCCCGTGGTCAGGACGGACGCCGAGCCCGGCGGCGACGCCCCCGAGGCCACGGCGGACCCCACGGCCGTCACGGACGTCACCTCCGGCGGCGATGCCCCCGAGGCGCGGGACAATCCGTCCTCCTCGCCGGGCGGTGCCCGTACGGGTGACGCGGACAGCGCCCACGCCGACGGCCCGCCCCCCTCGGGCGGCGGCGGACCGGGCGGCGGAGACGGGGACGGTCAGGGCGGGGACGGCGGCGACGGCCCGGCCGGAGGCAGGCCGCCACGGCACTGGATGCGCTGGGCCGCCCTCGGCACCTCGCTCGTCGTGCTCGCCGCCGCCGGCGCCGGCTGGTGGTTCTACCGCAAGCTCGACTCCAACATCACCACGGACACCACCGCCGCCGCCGAACTGGAGACGTACGAGAAGGAACGCCCCACGCCCGTCGCCGTCGACGCGCAGAACATCCTGCTGCTCGGCTCCGACACCAGGGCCGGGGAGGGCAACAGCAAGTACGGCCGGGACGAGAACGGCGGCAGCCAGCGCTCCGACACCACGATCCTGCTGCACATCGCGGCCGACCGTAAGAGCGCGACGGCGATGTCGATCCCGCGCGACCTGCTGGTCACCGTCCCGAGCTGCGGGAAGCCGGACGGCAGCCGCTCCAAGGAGCAGACGGCCCAGTTCAACTGGGCCTTCCAGTTCGGTGGGGCGGCCTGCACCATCCGTACCGTCGAGAAGTTCACCGGGGTCCGCATCGACCACCACATGGTGATCGATTTCCGCGGCTTCGAGGACATGGTGGACGCCGTGGACGGCGTCGAGGTGTGCCTGAAGGAGCCGATCGACGACAAGGACGCGCGGCTCAAGCTGCCGGCCGGGCCGCAGACGCTGCGCGGCGAGGAGGCACTCGGGTTCGTCCGGGCGCGCAAGACGCTGGGCAACGGCAGCGACACCGAGCGCATGGAGCGGCAGCAGCAGTTCCTCGGCGCGTTGGTCAAGAAGGTGCAGAGCAACGGCGTACTGCTCAATCCGACGAGGCTCTATCCGGTGCTCGACGCGGCGACGAAGTCCATCACCACCGATCCGGGCCTCGACTCGCTGAAGGACCTCTACGACCTGACCCGCTCGCTTCGGAGCATTCCTACGGAAAAGGTCCAATTCCTCACCGTTCCCCGGCAGCCGCACGCCGCGAATCCCAACCGGGACGAGCTCGTGCAGCCGGACGCGAACGAACTCTTCAAGAGTCTGCGCGAGGACGATCCGGTCACGGTCGTACCGCACGGCGAACGCGAGGGCGAGGGGACCACCGGAGAACCGGACACCGGCGGGACCACCGCACCCAGTGCGACACCGACATTTCCCGGTACCAATGCCGCCGAAGGGATGTGTGAGTAAAGCAATGGCCAAACGGAAGCAGAGAGTGCTGACGGATTGGGCGAATTGCCCGGTTGTAAGGGGCGTGGAATTTGTCACGGACGTCGCTCGACGCTGAACTGGACGGATAGTGTGACGCGATCCGGTGCTTCCGACCCTGTGTCGCGCACTGCTGGATCGAAGGACCGAGCGCCTGCCGGGGGAGGCGCGTCGCGTGGCACCCGACGGAGGACTCAAGCAACCGTGGATGCGCAAAGCCGTGGGCGGGCGGACGAGATCGACCCCGCCGACCAGTGGGTACTCAACCCGCAGACCGGCAACTACGAACTGCGACTGGATCAATCCGCACCGCAGTCGGTCCCCTCCGCCAGAGGCTCCGGCCGCAGCAGCACAAGATCCGGCGCGGCCGGCGACCGCGGTGCCGCCCCACGGAACCCGGCGGCCGGAAATGGTGCCCGGCGCGGTACGACCGCCCCGGGCACCGAGGTCCCCGAGCAGCGCAGGCGTCGCACGGCTGACGCGTCCGGCGGCCGGGCGGCACAGGCCCAGACCGGCCGGCGCAAGCGCAAGCAGGGCAGGTCGCGCAAGAAGAAGGCGCTGCTGTGGACGGGCGGCACGCTCGCGCTGGTGATGGTGGGCACGGCCACGGCCGGATACCTCTATTACGAGCACCTCAACTCGAACATCACCTCGGTCCCCGACGACGGCGCCGGCACCGGCGGCTTCAGCAAGGACCGGGCGATCAACATCCTGGTCATCGGCACGGACAAGCGCACCGGCGACGGCAACGAGGGCTACGGTGACAGGAACAGCGCCGGCCACGCCGACACGACCGTGCTGCTGCACGTGTCCAAGGACCGCACCAACGCGACGGCGCTGAGCATCCCGCGTGACCTGATCACGGACATCCCGGACTGCCCGACCACGCAGGAGGACGGGTCGACCAAGACCATCCCGGGATCGCCGAACACACGCTTCAACGTGAGCCTCGGCCAGTCGGGCCGTACGCCGAGCTGCACCATGCGTACGGTCACCGAGCTCACCGGCATCAAGCCCGACCACTTCATGGTGGCCGACTTCAACGCGGTCAAGACGCTGACCTCGGCGGTCGGCGGTGTGCCGATCTGCCTCGCCAAGGACATAAAGGACCCCGACTCCAAGCTCGACCTGCCCGCGGGCGAGCACGAGATCGAAGGTGAGGAAGCCCTGGCGTTCGTCCGTACCCGGCACGCCGTGGGCTTCGGCGGCGACCTCGACCGCATCAAGCTGCAGCAGCAGTTCCTGAGCTCGCTGATGCGCAAGCTGAAGTCCAACGACACGCTCACCAGCCCGACGAAGCTGGTGAAGCTGGCGGAGGCCGGCACCAAGGCGCTGACCGTCGACTCCCAGATAAACGACATCATGAAGCTCCGTGACCTCGGGCTGGAGCTCGGCAAGTTCGACATGAAGAACCTGACCTTCGCGACCGTGCCCGTGCGGGACAACCCGGCGGAGACGGTCAAGGCCACGGTCGTGCTCGACGAGAGCAAGGCCGAGTCGCTGTTCTCGATGGTCCGCGAGGACGTGTCCCTCACCGAGGTCGAGCAGAAGAAGAAGCAGGCCAAGGACAAGCAGAACGCCCTTCTCGAAGGCACCAGGGCCGAGGCGTCCGACGTCCGCGTCGATGTCTTCAACGGCGGCGGACCGACGGGCGCCGCGCAGAAGACCCTCGACTGGCTCCAGAACACCGAGGGCGTCCTCAAGTCCGCCAACAAGGGCAACGCCCCGGCGGACGTGACCAGGACGACCCTCGAGTACGCACCGAACCAGGCCGACCAGGCCCGCGCACTCGCGGACCTGATGGGCCTGCCCGCCGCGGCGTTGAAGCCGGGCACACAGGACGCGGAGGGTCTGACGGCGATGACGCTGACCCTCGGTCCCGATTTCAAGGGCGCAGGGGTGCCCATCACCGGTCCGGCGAAGGTGCCGGACGACATCCAGAAGGTCGAAGCCGACAAGAAGGTCTGTGCCGGATGACGCCGGAGGAACGGCTCGTGACACGAGCCTGAAACCAGGGGGGACCCAGGGGTGGGAAGAAACAGCGTGCGTGGGGAGGGGACCCGGGAGCACGTGGCGGAACCCGGCGATCTCGGCTGGGACGAAGGGCTGTACGGCGAGCGGACCCGTGTCCCCGGCAGCCGTACGGCCCTCGACGACGAACGGAGCCCGCACGCCGCGCAGGCGGAGAACGGCAGCGGCGGCGGGCACCGGCGCGGCGGTCCCCGGCGTCGCACGAAACGCGGCAAACGCCGGATACTGCGCGGCGTCGCGATCACGGTCTCGGTGCTCGTCCTCGGCACGGCGGGGGCCGGATATCTGTACTACGAGCACCTGAACAGCAACATCCGTAAGGGGGAACGCAGTTCGGCCGACTCGGACGTGAGGAAGAGCGCCCCGAACGCCGCCGGTCAGACCCCGCTGAACGTCCTTCTCATCGGCTCCGACAGCAGGAACACCGCGGCCAACCTCAAGCTCGGCGGCTCCAAGAAGAGTGTGGGCGCCAAGCCCCTCGCGGACGTGCAGATGCTGTTGCACGTGTCCGCCGACCGCAAGAACGCCTCGGTCGTCTCCATCCCGCGCGACACCAAGGTCGACATCCCGAAGTGCACCGATCCCAAGACCGGGGACGAATTCCCGGCGACGCGTGACCTCATCAACGCCACGCTGGGCCGCGGCGGTCCCGGCTGCACCCTCGCCACCTGGCAGGAGCTCACCGGCGTCTACATCGACCACTGGATGATGGTCGACTTCGCGGGCGTGGTCGCGATGGCCGACGCGATCGGCGGCGCCGAGGTCTGCGTGAGGCACGGCGTGTACGACGGCCCCAAACCGAACGTGCCCGGTGGCTCCGGTCTGCGGCTCGAGGCGGGCACCTGGCCGATCAAGGGCGAGCAGGCGCTCCAGTGGCTGCGTACCCGCCATGCCTTCGAGAGCGACTTCGGACGCTCCAAGGCGCAGCACATGTACATGAATTCGGTGATCCGCAATCTGAAGGACCAGAACGCCTTCACCGACACCGGCCGGCTCATGGACCTCGCGGAGACCGCGACCAAGTCGCTCCAGGTCTCCGAGGAGATCGGCACGGTCAAGAAGCTGTTCGACCTCGGGATGACCCTCAAGGACGTGCCCACCAGCCGGATCGCGATGCTCACCATGCCGCGCGTACCGGACCCGAAGAACCCGAAGGCGCATGTGCTGCCCGCGCCCGGTGAGGCGGACCGTCTGTGGCAGATGCTGCGCGAGGACGCTCCGGTGGACGGCAAGGCATCGACGTCGAAGCCCAAGCCTTCCACCGCGCCCAAGGATCCGGCCGCCGACCCCGCCGAGATCGGGATCATGGTCCGCAACGGCACCGGCGTGAACCAGGACCCCACTCCCCGCAGAGCGGCCGCGGTGGCCGGACTGCTCACCGGCCAGGGCTTCACGGGCGCCAAGGCGGACGGGACCCCGGAGGCGGAGAGCCGCACACAGGTCCTGTTCCCGAGCGTCGACCTGGGCGGTGACGCGCACGCCGTCGCCACGGCCCTCGGCATCCCGGCGAGCGCCGTGCGCAAGTCGTCCGAGGTGTCCGGCGTGACGCTGATCGTCGGCGCGGACTGGCGGACCGGGGACACGTTCCCGAAGCCGGAGCCGGCCGCGGGCCCGCCGAAGAACACGGAGACGGTCATGGGCGACGACAAGGGCGCCTGCATGGACATCTACGCGCCGTACCGGATCTGACCCGGCACACCGGCCGTCCTTGCACGACAGCGCCGGTCCGCCCTCCACGGGGCGGACCGGCGCTGTCGTCGTACTTGGGGGCCGTACTCAGGCAGCGGCCCTGACGGAGGGCCGCCGGCTCGCGATGACCTTCTTCGCCAGCGAGCGGGGGCTCGTCAGGAAGCCGTAACCCCAGCACATGTGCATCGTGGCCAGCGCCACCGGGATCTGGAGCCGGGCCTTGAGGGAAAGGCCCTTGCCGGCGGGGACGGAGCCCGCGGTGATCGCCGCCAGGTAGCCGGCAGGGACGGCGAACGCCCACGGCGTCAGCGCGGCACCCGCCACGATGCCCGCGGCGATCGCGCAGAGCGCCGTCGGCGGCGCCAGGTAGCGCAGGTTGATCGAGCCCTGGTGGTAGCGGGCCACGACATGACGCCAACGCCCGTAGTCCTTGTACTGCTTGGCGAGCGCCCGCACGGACGGCCGGGGACGGTACTGGACCCGCAGCTCCGGGGAGAACCAGATCAGGCCGCCCGCCTCGCGGATGCGGAAGTTCAGCTCCCAGTCCTGGGCGCGGATGAACTCCTCGTTGTAGCCGCCCTGCTGCTCCAGCGCCTCGCGCCGGAAGACACCCAGGTACACCGTCTCCGCGGGGCCCGCCTTGCCGCCCGTGTGGAACGCGGCGTTGCCGACGCCCACCTTCGAGGTCATCGCGGCGGCGACGGCGTCCTCCCAGGCGTTCTCGCCCTCCGCGTGCATGATGCCGCCGACGTTCTGCGCACCGGTCTCCGCCAGCAGGCGGACCGCGGTCGCGATGTAGTTCGGCGACAGCATGCCGTGGCCGTCGACGCGCACCACGACGGGGTGGCGGGACGCCTTGATGGCGGCGTTCAGCGCGGCCGGGGTGCGGCCCGTCGGATTCGGCACGGTGCGGACCCTCGGGTCCTCCCGTACGAGCTCGGCGGCGATCTCGTCGGTGCGGTCCGTGGACGGCCCGAGCGCGATCACCACCTCCATCTCTCCGTCGTACTCCTGCTCGAGGATGTGGCGGACGGAGTTGCGCAGATGCCGTTCCTCGTTGAGGACCGGCATGATCACGGAGACAGCGGGCGTGGCGTTCATCGCCCGCCACGTTACCGCGAACGGGGGACTCCCAGGCGCGGCGGCCGGTGTCGCAGATCGTATGGGCCTACGGTGCGGGGAATCCCCTGTCGTCCGCGGAGGTGTCCCCTTGCCCCCACCGCCCCGCCCACGTCCCCGCCCCCGTCCGGCCCCGCAGCGCGGCGCCGCGGGGCGGCCCGCCGCGCGACAGCCGGCGCGGCCGGCAGGGCGGGGCGGGCACCCCGCACGGCGGACGGGCGGCGGATCGCCGCCGGTGCGCCGGGACGGGCGCGCGGCACGGCCGCGCTGGGGCATGCGGATCGTCACCTCTCTTTCGGTACTGGTCCTGGGCGTGGGCGGCATCGGACACGCCCTGTTCACCGGGCTCGACACGGAGATCGACCGGGTCGACCCGTTCCGTGACATGAAGAACCGGCCCGAGGGCGGCCGGGGCACGAACATCCTCGTCGTCGGCACCGACGGCCGGGACAAGATCACGCCGGAGGAGAAGAAGAAGTACCGGCTCGGCGGGGCGCCCTGCAACTGCACCGACACGATCATGCTGGTGCACATCGCCGAGGACCGTGATCGCGCCAGTGTGGTCAGCCTGCCCAGGGACAGTTACGCGGAGATCCCTGAGCACACCGACAGCACCACGGGCAAGCATCACAAGCCGCACCCGGTGAAGCTCAACGCGGCCTACGCCGAGGGCGGCCCCGGACTGACCGTGCGCACGGTCGAGCACGTGACCAAGGTCAAGATCGACCACTATCTCGAGGTCGACTTCACCAGCTTCATGAAGACGGTGGACGTGGTGGGCGGGGTGGAGGTCTGCACCGCCCGGCCGATGAAGGACACCTACACCGGTCTCGATCTGCCGGTCGGCACCCACAAGCTGAGCGGCGGCCAGGCGCTGCAGTACGTGCGCTCCCGCCATATCGACGGCGCCGCCGACCTGGGGAGGATGCAACGCCAGCAGCGTTTCCTGGCGGCGCTCGTCGACCGGGCGACCAGCGGTGGTGTGCTGCTCAACCCGGTGAAGCTCCGGAAGGTCACCTCGACGATGCTCGGCTCGGTCCGCGCCGACCGGCAGTTCGGCACCCGGCAGATGCTCGCCCTCGGCCGGGCGATGCGGGGCTTCACGCCGTCCTCCTCGGAGTTCACCTCCGTGCCCATCGGCGATGTCGCCTTCCCGGTCAAGGGCATCGGGTCCACCGTGAAGTGGGACGACGCGCGGGCACAGCGGCTGTTCCGGCTGCTGCGGGAGGACAGGCCGCTCGCACCGCACCGCCCGAAGCGCGCCAAGGCCACCGTCGTCGACGTCGACCCCAAGCAGATCAAGGTCCAGGTCTACAACGGGACCCACCTCGCCGGCCTCGGCGAGAAGGTCGACAAGGCCCTGAACGGCCTCGGCTTCGACACCACACGCGCCCCCCTCAACGGCGGCGGCGGTGAGGTCGGGCGCACCTATGTGACGTACGACCCGCGGTGGGACCGCTCGGCGAAGTCGCTCCAGGCCGCGCTGCCCGGTGCCGAACTGCGTCCGGCGAAGGGACAGGGCCCCACGATGAAGGTGACGGCGGGGACCGACTTCAAGGGCGTCACCCCCGTACAGACGCAGGAGCCCCACCGCGGTGAGTTCGGCGCGGTGACGGGCGACCAGGTCGTCTGCCCGTAGGCCCTCGCCGGGCGGCCGGGCTCAGTCCTCCATGCCCTCCGCGGCGCGCTTCTCGCGCAGCTCCCGGATCGCCCGGCGCCGGGCCAGCCGGTGCGTGCGCCGGATCTGCGCCTCCTGGTAGCGGCGCTGGTCCCGCTCCGTCTCCGGGACGACCGGCGGCACCGGGCGCGGCTTGCCGTCCGCGTCCACCGCGGCGAAGACGAGGTAGGCGCTGCCGACCTGGGTGGCGGGCGTCGACTCGTTCCAGCGCTCGGCCAGGACCCGTACGCCGACCTCCATGGAGGACCGGCCGGTCCAGTTGACCTGTGCCTTCACATGGACCAGGTCGCCCACCCTGACCGGCTCCAGGAACACCATCTCGTCCATGGAGGCGGTGACCGCGGGTCCGCCGGAGTGCCGGCCCGCGACGGCTCCGGCCGCGTCGTCCACCAGCTTCATGATCACGCCGCCGTGCACGGTGCCGAGGAGATTCGTGTCACTGCCGGTCATGATGTGGCTGAGCGTGGTGCGGGACGCCGAAGTGGGCTTGCCCGGAATTTCATCCTCCGGGCGCTGGGCCTGATCTGTCATGCCGTCCACCATATGCCGGGCCCGGAATGCATCAGGTTCGCTACAGCCCTGGTGCGATTCCTCACCCACCCTGTCTGGGCGGCCACCCTGCCCTGCACACTGTTCCGCATGAATGACTGGCCCGATGGATGGACCGACAACGGCGGCAACGGCAACGCACGCGGCTACGGGCGCGGCAGCGCCGGGGACCGGCCCGAGGGCGCGCGCGTCATGCGCCATGTCCAGCGACCGGCCGCCCCGCAGCACGGCGGGGTCCCCCCTCAGCAGCCCCGCGGTTACGACCAGGGCTACGCCGAGCCGGGGTACGACAGCGGCTACAACACGGGCCAGGTCTACCGCGGCGCGGGCGGCGGCGGTGTGCCCCCTCAGGGCAGACCCTCCCGGCAGCCCGGCCCGGCGCCCGACTGGCGGCGCCGGCTGAAGATCGGCTCGATCGTGGTGCTGGTGGCCGTGCTGGGCACCACCATCGGCACGTACTTCTGGGCGGACTCCAAGGTGCGGCGCGAGGTCGACCTCGCCAAGGTGATCGAGCGGCCCGCGGAGGGCGACTGCACCACCTATCTGATCGTCGGCTCCGACAGCCGTGAGGGCATGACGGCAGAGGAGAAGAAGAAGCTCCACACCGGTGACGCCGCGGGCAAGCGCACCGACTCGATGATGATCCTCGCGGCCTGCGGCAGCGGGAACACGATGGTGTCCCTGCCGCGTGACTCGGACGTCGAGATACCGTCCTTCATCGGCTCCGAGTCGGGCAAGAAGTTCCCCAACCAGGGCCGGCGCACCAAGCTGAACGCCGCCTACGCGGAGGACGGGCCCGAGCTGCTGGTCCGCACCGTCGAGCACAACACCGGCCTGCGCATCGACCATTACGCGGAGATCGGCTTCGCCGGCTTCGCCAACATCGTGGACGCGCTCGGCGGTGTCGAGATGAACATCGAGAAGGGCTTCAAGGACAAGAAGTCCGGCGCCGACTTCGAGGCGGGCAAGCAGACCCTCGACGGCGAGCAGGCCCTCGCCTTCGTCCGCACCCGCTACGCCTTCGCGGAGTCGGACCTCGCGCGCACCAAGAACCAGCAGAAGTTCCTCTCCGCGCTGGCGAGCCAGGCGGCGACCCCCGGCACGATCCTCAACCCGTTCAAGCTGTACCCGACCCTGGGCGCCGGCCTCGACACGCTCATCGTCGACAAGGAGATGTCCCTGTTCGACCTGGGCGAGATGTTCTTCGCGATGAAGGGCATCAGCGGCGGCGACGGTACGTCGATGAACATGCCGACGTCGGGAAGCCAGGGCGGCAACCTCGTCTGGGACAAGGCGAAGGTGCAGCAGCTGGTGAAGCAGATCCAGAACGACGAGAAGGTCACCGTCACGGGGAATTGACGGACGTCCGGCGGTACGCGCGCTCCGGGTTGCCGGGGCGCGCGTAGGTCAGCTCCCTGACGTGTACGTCACGAAGTCCGTCCACGCGGTGGGCGTGAAGCCCAGCTCCGGACCGGGCACGTTCTTGGAGTCGCGGACGTGGACCGTGGCGGGGGCGACGGCTGCTTCGACGCACTCGGGCCGTCGTTGCTGCTGTAGCTGCTCTTGAACCACTCAAGCGCAGAGGCCGCAGATCGTCGCCGAGCCGGCGACCAACGCGGCGGTGCACGGGAGCGTGCCGGGCAGGGACTTACGGCTGGAACTCGCCGTCGAGGACGGCGGCAAGCGGCTACGGATCGCGGTTGGCGACACCCGTGGCGACCGGCTCCCCGCGCCTCCGCTCATGCCGCCGACTCCGAGTCCGGGCGCGGGCTGTTGATCGTGGAGGCGCTGGCCGACCGGTGGGGCGTGTGGCGCTCGGGCCCGTACCCCGCAAGACCGTCTGGGCGGAGCTGGATCTCGCGTTGTGACTGGTGGGGCGGGTCGCGGGGACACGCGACCCGGTTGTCTGCGACGCGGGTTCGCATGATGTAAAAGCTCTAAAGAACGCTTGAAAGAAACGGGTAGAACCACCCAACCCCACCCGACCCCGGTGCTGTCACTCGCGCGGGTGACATTGACCAATCGGACTGGATTTCGGGCGGGTTGGCGGGCATACGCTCGCCGCGACAACACGAGACATGCGACGGCCCCGGCCGGGAGTGCAATCCCGATCGAGGGCCTGACCACTGAGGAAGTTCGGAGCTTCCCGATGGATACCCAGCAGATGAAGCTGGTGACGCGCACGATCTCGTACAACCACCCGGACGCGGCGACCACCGGCCCTCCTCGGGCTCCGGAGCCCGAGCGTCCGGCCCCGCTGCCCGTGCCCGAGCCGGACCTGAGCCCGTACCGGAACCGGCCCCCACGCCCACACCCCCGCCGCTCCCCCAGCCGCAGGCGCGCGACTTGGAGCGCCACCGCGTCACCACCGACCTCCTCGGGCCGGCCGGCGCCGCGACGAGCCCCGACTGCTCCTCGCCGAGCGGGACGTCCGCCGCCTGGCCCCGGCCGTCGCCGCCTGGCTGGAACGCGACGCCGCCCCGGACGCCGTACGCCACGCGCTCACGACAGGGCTGCCCGACCGCGTGACGCAGCCCGCTGCCCTGCTCGCCCACCGCCTCACCGCGCGCCTGCCGCCACCGCTCCCGGCCCTGGCCCCACCACCCCCGGGCCGGCACCCGCTCCAGAACTGCGACAAATGCGACCGCGCCTTCCGCGCCCCGGCCCCGGGCGAATGCCGCGACTGCAGAACCGCCGACCTCGTGCAGGCCGCCTAGCATGAAGGGGACGACCCCTGCCGCCGGGTACGGACGACAAGGAGCGAGCCCCATGACCATCGCCCCGGACGACGCACAGCACGACGCCCGCCAGTACCAGGTCATGCGCGAGTTCGTGTCGTCCATGGAGGACACCCTTCCCGGCAAGTTCGAGGTCACCAAGGAAGGGATCGTCCACGACATGATGTCGCCCGCCAGACCGCACGAGCTCACCGTGCTGCGGCTGCGCAAGCGCCTCGAAAAGATCCTTCCGGACGACCTGGTCGCCCACACCGGCACCCCGGATGTCGAGTACGTGCCGGAGGGCATCATGCGGCACCCCGACGTGATGGTGATCGCCGAAGCAGACATGGAGGGCGAGGGACCGTTCGATCCCCGCACCCTTCTCGCCGCGATCGAAGTCGTTTCAACCTCGAACCCGGACAACGACTGGGTGAGCAAGATGCGCGACTACCCGCTCCTCGGCATCCCCGTCTACGCCGTCTTCGACCCGCGTACCGCCTCCGGTGCCGTGCTCAGCGACATCCACAGCACGCCCTCCGGTCCTCGCTACGCCATGCGCAAGGAGTTCGTGTACGGCGAGGACATCACGATTGGCAAGTGGACGATCCCGACCACCGACCTCCCTCGATACGAGTAACGCCCGCCGTGTGAACGGCCCCGAGGCCGCGGTCACGAGCTGCCGTGGTCCTCGACCAGGTCGCCGATGAGCGCGTGGAGCGGCTCGGTGGGGGTCCTCACGCTGGTTGCGCAGGGCCTCGTCGAGTGCCAGGAGAGTGGCCAGGGCTGCCGGGTCCCGCTCCCTCACCTCGTCGAGCAGCGGCGTGGTGATCAAGTCAAGGCATTGGGTGAACAGCAGCCGGGTGGCCGGGACGGCGGGAGCCGGGTCGGGGGCGGCGAAGCCGGTGGTCAGGTACCGAACCGGGTCGGTCAGGCTCCAGCCGACGACGGTGCCGTGCTCGACGAGGAGCGCCACATCGGTGGCGATGCCGATACGGGCCTCCAACGGCTCGTCGAGGACTTCGAGGTCGCGGAGGCAGGTGAGCACGGTCGCGAGGGGTGCGGAACAGCTCAGTGGTCACCTCCAGGCGGAAGTCACCGACCTCGTCCGCGCGAAGACCGCCCGGGCGGACGGGGGGTGTGGCGGGAACACGGGCGACGTCGTCGGCATCGGCCGAAGCGGGGTGCAGTGCAGCGGATCGCCCGTCACCGTCGCCATCCAGTCGCCGTCGAGAGTGAGTCTCATGGCGAATACCCTCCGCGGATGCGATGGCGAAAGCCCTTGTACGAGCGATGTGCCGGGCGACGGCTACCGGTTTCGGTCGGTTCCCGAGCGACGAAACGCCTCCCAGGCCCCGTGCACGGCGGTTCGAAGTTCGTCATCGTCGAGATCGCCGGGTTCTGCGAGATCGGGCTCGATCGAGTAGTCCTCGAAGATCATGAACACCTGGTCGAAGAGGTCGCCTAGTGCGCCCCGAACTCGTTCGCCGTTCGCCTGGGACGTGCGTCGTGCCTGCCACCAGCCATGAGCGCAGTCAGGGGCGCTGCAGAGCCCGGCAGTAAAGGCGTTCAGCAACGCCAGTTGCCGCGCTGCCGCACTGGTCGGGGCGACATCGTCGGGGTGGAACCCAGGCCGGCGGTCGAGACCCATGGCGTGCACCGTCGGCGGTCATCAGCTCGCGTAGTCCTCCACGTAGGTGGCGATCAGCTCGAGCAGGGTGTCGGCCCGGTGCCGGTCCTCGCGCTGGGCGCGCAGGGTCTCGTCGGCGGCCCGGAGGCGGGCCAGGGCGGCCGGTTCACCGTCCACCACGTCGTCGACCCCCGGCGTGGTGATGAGGTCCAGGCATTCGGTGAGGAGGCGGCGGGTCGAGGGTGAGGGCGGGTTGGGGTCGGGGGCGGCGTACGCGGTGGTGAGATAGCGCGCGGGGTCGGTGAGGCTCCAGCCGACGACGTTGCCGTGCTGGACGAGGAGCGCCACGTCGGGGGCGATGCCGATGCGGGCATCCAGTGGTTCGTCGAGGACGTCGAGGTCGCGCAGGCAGGTCAGCACGGCATCGCCGGGAGCGCGGCACAGCACCGTGCACATCTCATGCCGGAAGTCTTCGACCTTGTCCGCGCGGAGCCCGCCCGGGCGTACTTCGGGCATGCCAGGAAGGCGGGCCGAGTCCTCGGCTGGGGCGGACGCTTCCGGAATCCGGAATTCAGCCCCGACCAATCGTCGGCCGCTCGGGTCAAAGCGGAAAATGTCAGGGAGGTCCCACAGCCAGTCCTGGCTGCCGAAGGTGTCCGTGAGGAACTTCTCCCGTTCCACCCGGTCCGCATAGGGGGAAACGATCAGGAAAGTACCGAGGAGACGGGGAACGAGCTTGAGCGGTTCGTCCGTCACCGTCGCGGACCAGCCGCCGTCGAACTTCAGTTTCGTCGTCATCACTGCCTCATCTGATCTGTACCGCCGGAGGCTGGAAGCGGCCGTCCTTGGCGGGAATCCTGCCGTTCACGATGTCCTCGTGCGTCACCGGGGCGCCGGGGTCCGTTGGTTTCCCGCCGAGCGCCGTGGCCCCGGAGTCGCCCTTGATGCCCGAGGGACCGTACGCCGTGATGGCCTGGCCCTGGGTGTTACCGGGGCCGTCGATCACCACGATGTCGTCACCCTGTCGGAAGGTGAACGTCCCGGCCGTGCCCGCCGAGTGGTACACGGCGTCCGGGTTCTTGAGGATCTCGACGACCCGTTCGTCGCTGAAGGCGTGCCGGGTGTCCCCGTGGTAGTCGTGGCGCTTCCTGAACCCGCCGTCATGTGCTCTCTCGACGATGTCGTCCACGACCTTGTTGATCCGCTTCTGGGCCCGTTCCTCCTTCGTGTACTTGGGCATGAGGCCCAGCGGGTCGCACCCGCTGTGCGGGTTGTCTACGTACGCGACGGGGTTCGGGGCTGGAGCGAGGCCGAGGGGGTCGGGGGAGGTGTAGCGGCCCGTCTCGGCGTCGTAGTGGCGGAAGTAGTTGTAGTGGAGGCCCGTCTCGGGGTCGTAGTACTGGCCGGGAAAACGCAGAGGCGTGTACGTGCTGCTGTCGCGGGCCCAGGCGGTGGTTCCCCACAGGGTGGAACGGGACCGCCATGCGATGTCGCCGGACTCGTCGATCAGGTCGGTGGGCGTGCCGGTGAGGTCCGTGGCGATGGCGAAGAACCGGCGGTCGATCTCCTCCTGTCGACTGTCGGCGCTGAGGATGCGCTCGGTCTGGGTCAGGGGGACGACGTCCCGGTGGTCCCACGTGAGGGCGACCGTGTTCGCCTGATCGGGCCGGTGGATGGTCTGTTCGCACAGGGTGAGACCGTCCCAGGTGAACCGGGTCTCCTCGACCACGCTCTCGCCGTCCTCGGCGATTCGCTGCTTGGCGGTGCGGCGGCCCAGGGGGTCGTAGCGGTACCGCCAGCGTGTGCCGTCGGGGGTGGTCACGGAGGTGAGGCGGTTCTCCGTGTCCCACTCGTAGCGCCAGGTGTCGGGCTTGCGGGAGAGACGGGTCTTCTGCCGGAGGGTGACCCGGCCGAGGGCGTCGTGTTCGAAGCGCACGCCTCCGGCGCGGGTGATCGTGGTGCCGGTGTAGGCGCGTTCTCCGGTGGCCTCGTTGCCCGGGTGCCGGGACGGCCAGGATGCCGAGGTCTGGTTGCCGACGGCGTCGTAGGCGTACCCCTCCGTCCAGTCCCGGGCGCGGACGGCGGTGATCCGGCCCACTTGGTCGAGATCGAAGGTGCGGTTGCCCGACAGCCGGTCCGTGAGGGAGGTCAGGTGACCGTCGGCACGGTAGGTGTAGGCCCGGCTGTTGACGGTGCGCGTTCCGGCGGTGATGTGCTGCTCGGCCAGCCGTCCGGCCTCGTCCCAGGCGGAGGTCACGGTGATCGCGTCGCCGAACACGCGGGCGAGTTCTCGGCCGGCGGCGTCGTGCGTGAAGTCGATCCGGTGACCGCCGCTGGTCAGGCGGTGGGGTAGTCCGTCGGCGCGGTAGGAGTAGGAGGTGACGTGACTGGTGGGCGTGGTGCGGCGCGTACGGCGGCCCAAGACGTCGTAGGAGTACAAGATGGGGCGGCCGTCGACCAGTTCCGTCTTGGTGAGTCCGCGTCGGTCGTACTGGTAGCGGAGTTCGCTGTCCGGTCCGGCCGCCTCCAGCAGGCGTCCTGCCCTGTCGTAGGCGTAGGTCGTCACCTGGCCGTCGACGTCCTTGCGGACCACCTGGCCGAGTTGGTCGCGCTCGAACGAGATGGTCCCGCCGAGCGCGTCGGTGCGGGCGGCGAGCCGGCCTGCGGCGTCCACCCGGTAGGTGAGGGTGCGGCCGTCGAAGTCGGTCTCGGAGACGACGTCGCCGGCGGCGTCGTACTCGTAGGTCCAGGACAGCCCTTGCGGGTTGGTGACGCGGGTGAGGCGCAGCTCGGCGTCGTGCTCGAACTCGTAGCGGGCGCCGTCGGGCCGTGTGCGCGCGACCGGCAGGTCGAAGTGGGTGTACTCGAAGCGGGAGACGCCACCGGACGCATCGGTGTGGGTGAGGCAGTTGCCCTCGCCGTCGTAGGTCCATGACTGAGTGGCGCCGTCGGGGCCGGTGCGCCGGGCGAGCTGCCCGTCGGCGTCCCACTCGAAGTACGTAACCCCTCCCACCGGGTCGGTCGCCCGGAGCGGACGGCCGAGGGCGTCGCGCTCCGTGCGGGTGACGTCGCCAGACGGTCCGGTCACCTCCACGGGCAACCCCGCCGCGTCGCACACCACGCGTGTCGTGGCTCCGAGGGCGTCGGTGAGCGAGGTGAGCCGGCCGGCGTGGTCGTAGGTGTAGCGGGTGGTGGTGCCGGCCTGGTCGGTGACCGCCGTGCGGTTGCCGCGTTCGTCGTACTCGTGGAGCATGCGGGTGCCGTCCGGCCCGACGATCTCCACCGGTAGGCCGAACGGGCCGCGTACGGTGTGCAGTTCGCTGCCGTCGGGGCGGGTGGCGGAGACGAGCCGGCCGTCCTCGTCGTAGGAGAAGGAGGTGGTGAGGCCCAGCGGGTCGGTGCGGGTCAGCAGGTTGCCGCGCGGGTCGTAGGTGAACCGGGTGGTGTGGCCCAGCGGGTCGGTGAGCGCCAGCAGACGGCAACGGTGGTCGAACAGATGGCGGGTGGCGTGCCCGTCGGCGGTGGTGAGCGTGGTGGTGCGGTGGCCGGTCTCGGGGTCCGGTTCGGTGTAGGCCAGGGTGATCTGTACGTGGCCGGCCTCGCCGCCTTCGGCGACGACGCGGTCGCGGTCGTCGTAGATGTAGTCGTAGCGGCTGTTGTTGGAGTCGATCCAGGCGGTCACGCGGCGGCGGTCGTCGTAGACGAAGGCGGTGGTGGCCCCGGAAGGCCTGGTGACCGCGGTGAGGTTTCCGTCCTCGTAGCCGTAGCTCATCAGCGGAAGGTCTGAGCCGTTCTCACCGGCGCCGGCCAAGGACAGGCCGGTGATCAGGCCGTCGGTCACGGACAGCTTCATGTGGTGGCCCGCCGAGTGGATCAGGTCCGTCGGCACGCCGTCCTCGGTACGGTCGACGGTGACGGAGTGGCCGTTGCGGTCGGTGATGCCGGACAACCAGGCGCGGCCGTCTCCCCCCGGTTCGCTGTCGGACGGGGCGGTGAAGTGGAAGGTCAGGCCGCTGTCGGGGTCGTTGACCGTGTAGTGGCCGTCAGCGTCACGGGCCAGCAAGGTACTGGCGCTGCCCGTCTCCGGCTGCGTGGTAGCACCGGGTACCGGGTGCGGGTAGGTGATCAGCAGCCCCTCGGCGGTGACGTGGACGACGCCGACCGCGTCGATCTCCAGCCGCTCGTCGACCGTGGACGTCCAGGCAGGGCCCAGGAAGCGGCCCACCGCACAACCGGATTCCGTGCGGCGGGTGAAGACCAGCGGCAGGATGCCTGGCAGGGCGACGTCGGTCTGGGGCAGGAACATCCTGCCCGTGGCGAGGTCCACGGGGTCGCCGCCCTTTTTGCGGTCGCCGTCCGTGGTGTTGTGGGTGCCGTCGGGGTTGTCGTCGACCAGCTTGCGCGTCTTCGCTGCGTCGGCGGCGTTCTCGGCGATGCGTATGGCCTTGACGGCTGCGCCTCCGCCGCCGGTCGCCACGGTCAGCGCGGCGTCGGGCAGCAGACGGCCGAATCCCTCGTAGGGGTCCTTCATGAAGTCGTTGATCATCTGCTTGCCCGTGCCGACCGGGTCGTTGGCAGCCAGGACGAGGCCAGAGGCGAGGCTGTTGAGGTTGGTCACGTATTCGGCCGGGTGCGTGATGTTGTACAGGTCCAGCGGGTTGATCCCGCGGACGAAGTTCAGCAGCCCCGCCGAGCCCTTGACGATGCCGCCGCCGACGTGGTCACCCATGATCTGCAGCTCCTGCAGACCGTCGCCCAACTGCTCGGCGTACGAAGGCTTCTCAGGGGCCTTGTCGCGGGCGGCGCGGACCGCGGTGCGCGCCGTCTCGGCGGCAGTGTTCCGCTGCTTGCGGGCCTCGGCGAGGATGTCCTGTGCCTCCTGCATCAGCTGCTTGCCGGGGTCTGAGAACGTCGGTGCGGGGCACGGCGGGAGCGTGGACGGGTTGCGCTCGTCGGCGGGCTGGGCGTTGTAGCGGTCGACCGCATTGTTGTAGTCGTCGACCCTCTTGCGGTGGGCATCGGCGGCGTCCTGGGATGCCTTGGTGCCCTCCTTCCACTTGTCGATCGCCGTCTGCGCCCGGCCCTGTGCCCAGGTGACCGTGCCGGCGAAGTTCTCCATCGCCCCGGCCGCCTTCTCAAAGGCGTCGGCGCCGGTGAACCACTTGGGGGGCTGGGTGCTCACCGCGGTCCGCAGCGCGTCGGCCGCCTCGCCCTTGAGCTCGGTGGATTTGAGTCCTTTGAGGCCTTCACCGGCGGTGTCGAACGCCGTCTGGAAGCCGCGGAGTTGCTTGGCGGTGGAGCGGATCTTCTCCGGGCTGCCGTAGATCAGCTTGGTCTTGTCCTCGGTCTGCCCCAGGTCCATCTCATCGACCTCGGCACCCATCCGGTTCGCGACCGAGCGCGACTGCTCGCGCACCCAGTCCGCACCGGACTCCCAGCCGACGTCGTCCAGCCGGTCGGCGGTCCAGTTCCCGGCGTCCTCGACCCGGTTACCCGCCCACTCGACACCGTCCTCGACCACCTTCTCGACCGAGTCGGGCGTGATGTCACTGACAAAGTCACCGATACCCACGCTCAGTTCCCCCCGCCCGCGCCCCGGTCACCCTGTTGCTGGGCCTGCCGGGCACGCTCCTCGGGCGACGGGCCGAAGGTGTCGTCCAGCGCCCGGCTCCACTGCTCGTCGGAGATGCCGAGCGCGTCGTTGAGCATCTCCGACCTCTGGCCGCCCTGCCCCTCGGTGAGCACGGCGCGGCCGGTGTCCTTCCAGGTCTGCTCGATGTCCTGACCGGCCTTGTCCCACGACTCGGCGCTCCAGTCCGGGTCCAGATAGTCCGGCGTGAACACCTCACCCCAGCCCTGCTTCGTGATCTCCTCCTCGGTGGCATGCGGGTTGCCGCCCATCACCGAGTTGACGCCCACCTTGATCGCGCCCTCCACGTACTGGTCGTGTTCCCACTGCGTACCCGCCGCCAGGCCCAGACGGTTCGCGAGCGCACTGGCATCGTGGACCAAGGCCCGCACACCCCACTCCCAGCGCTCGCAGAAGTCCTCGAAGTCGACGGAAAGACCGTGATGCCCGGCCTCCATCCCGGTCATCGACAGCTCCGAGAAACCCTTGCCCATCACCGAACCGGTGGCGCCCCCCAGCTCACCGAGCTGATCGATGGTCGCCCCCACGCCCTTCGTGAACTTCACGACGGACGCCTTGTCGAAGCTGAGATCCGCCCCGTCACCACCCATGACCGCGCCCCCTCTCCGCCTCACCGGAGTCGACCGCGACGCCGTCCGCAACGATGCCGGCCACCGGCGGGAAGAAGATCGACCCGCCCTCCGTCGCGATGTCGACCGCGAGGCCGGCGGGCTCCTCCAGGAACGGCACGACCTCGTCAACGATGCGCGCACCCAGCAGCGCCGCGTAGTCCATGGGCCGGTCACCGGACGACTGAAGCAGCGCGAACCGGGCCAGCGCCGCCTCGTCGGTGAACCCGCACACCCATCGCACCCCGCCCGACCGCGCCGACCAGAGACCACCACCGGCCGTCGGCACCAGAAGCACCGAACGCCGCATCTCACCGACCAGGGCCCGCGGGTCACCGACCCCCCTTCTCCGTTCGGCGATCCGCTCGGCCAGCGCGGTCCTCGGCTGCTCCACGGCCACTTCCCCCTCCTGGGCGACTTCTGGTGTCCGTGGGTTGAGGACGCGCAGAAGGCGTAACGGGTTCCGACGAGGCCGCCGGCGGCAGGTCGGGCCGGCCTCTGCCGGCCACCGGCGCGGCCGACTGCCACTGACTGACGCGGCGCTGACGTCAGCGGCTCGAAGATCCCGGGCCGGCACGTGTGGAGGCCGTGCTCCAGCGATCTCGTCCCGGCGGTGACCGCGCTGAAGGGTCCGGCCCTGCGCGGCGGGACGCCCGCGGAGCACACGGCGGGTCGTCCCGCTCTGTCCCAGCCGACCGTGCCGTGGCGAACCCGCTGGTCAAAGCCCCTTCCCGAGTCCGGGCGGGGGCTGGTCACGTGCTCAGGACGTCACTCGCGGGGGTGGATCGAGGCCCGCAGTGAGCGCAGTACGGCCCGCCGCGGACGGTGCGCCGTATGTCCGGCGGGAGGCTGTGACCGCTGCCCGCTCGACGTTGGTGTGCCGGCTCGTGGCCCGACGCAGGCGGTCACGAGCCGGCCGGGCCGCGGCCGTGGCAGTCTCGAACCTGGCGCTCGTACTGTCCCTGCCCGGAAACCCGCTGGCCGCCCCGGGCGACCTGGACCCGGCCTTCGGCGGCGATGGCAGGGTGCTCACCGGGTTCGGCAGCGATGCCGATGAGGGCTAAGACGTGGCATTGGCACCCGACGGCCGGCTCGTCGCCGTCGGCTCGACAGTCGCCGACACGGCAGCCGGCGACTTCGCTGTCCTGCGTCACAACCCCGACGGCAGTCTGGACGCCAGCTTCGGCGGCGACGGCCTCGTGACCACCGACTTCGGCGGCAGCAATCGGGCTCGCGGGGTGGTGCTGCAGTCCGACGGCAAGATCGTCGCCGCCGGTTCGGGTGGACCGAACGCCGACTTCGCGCTGGCCCGCTACGCCTTCGCGGAGTCGGACCTCGCGCGCACCAAGAACCAGCAGAAGTTCCTCTCCGCGCTGGCGAGCCAGGCGGCGACCCCCGGCACGATCCTCAACCCGTTCAAGCTGTACCCGACCCTGGGCGCCGGCCTCGACACGCTCATCGTCGACAAGGAGATGTCCCTGTTCGACCTGGGCGAGATGTTCTTCGCGATGAAGGGCATCAGCGGCGGCGACGGTACGTCGATGAACATGCCGACGTCGGGAAGCCAGGGCGGCAACCTCGTCTGGGACAAGGCGAAGGTGCAGCAGCTGGTGAAGCAGATCCAGAACGACGAGAAGGTCACCGTCAGCGACAAGTGACCCTCGCACGTCGAAGGGGCCCGCACCGCGTACGCGCGGTGCGGGCCCCTTCCGGCGTCCCGGTCACTACGCGAACGGGTTGGCGTGCCCCGGGAGTTGCTGCCCCGACCGCAGGAAGCGCCGGCGGCCGTGCTCGTCGGTGACGGCGGTGAAACCGCCGGCCGTCAGACGATCGGCGACGCGCTGCCGCCGGACGTCGCTCAGCCGGAACGCGCCGACCAGGAAGGCGGCGAGGACGGCGCCCACGGCTATGCCCTCCACCCACTTGCCCATGAGCAGGAGGACGGCGGCGGCGACGCCGGTCATCGCATAGGCGAACCGTTTCTGGCCCTTGTCGGCGGCCTTCGCCATCACGTCGTACCCGATGCGGTCCTTCAGCAGGGCGACCGCCGCCTCGGCCTCGGGGACCGGGCTCAGCGTGCCGGGCCGCAGCCCTGGCACGGCGCCGCCCATCCCGGCGTCCGGGTAGGCCGCGATCGTCGCCGCCTCGCGGGCTCGCGCCTCGGGCCGCGGGTCGCGGTACAGGTACACGGCCAGGACCTGCTTGTTGTGGCCCTCGCGCCGGGCCTCCCCGTACTCGAAGCCGTACTGCTCGACGACGTGCGCCTGCGCGGCCACCCGCTTGGCGACGGCCATCTCCTGTCGCAGCACGACGACGTCCTGCGTGGCGATCTGCCGCAGCAGCGACGCGATCCGTCTGTCGGAAGCGCCCATGTTCTTCTCCCACCCCATACGTGCGAATCCCCCGGCCGCCCGGTGGCGGCAGCGCAGCGTAAACCGCGGCGGAGTGGATCATTCCGGCGGGTCCCGTGCACGACCTTCGGTGCCACCACGTTCTTCGCCGGGAGCGGCGAGCAGCCGGTCGGGTGCGCTCTGGCCTGCGGCCGCGTCGACACGGCGATCCGCCACCGGCCGCACTCGTTGGTGCTCTTGGGCAGCAGCCGCGGCCTTCAGCGGCCGACATGTCCGACGGGCGGCCCGAAAAAATGCGTTGCCCAGGCTGAGGAGCGGCTACTACCGTCACGCAGGCGCGACAGACGCGTGCTCTCGGGATGGGGAGGTTGATGAATATGGCTGCCGTGGGCCCTCATCAGCATGCCCTCGTCCGGCCCGCGCGACAGCAGCGCGGCCGGGTCGTTCCAACGACCAGGAGAGACACGTGTCTTCCACTTCCTCACCCGCCCACGCCGACGTGGTCACCGAGCGCCTGATCCTTCGCTCCTGGACCACGAGCGAAGCCGCCGCAGTCCTCGACGACGCCCACTCCACGCACTGGGCAGACGACTTTCCCGCCGAAGGCGACCGCGTGGTCGCGGGCCTCTTCGACCAGCACCCCGCCTGGCTCGACGCATACGGCCACCGTCTGATCATCGAGCGCGGGAGTGGCTTGGTGGTGGGCTCGATCGGCCTGTTCTGGCCGCCCAGTGAGGGCGTCCTCGAGATCGGGTACGGCATCGTGGCCTCTCGCCGCGGCCGGGGCTATGCCCCGGAGGCCACCAGGTCGCTGGCTGAGTTCGCCCTCACCGTGCCCGAGGTCCACACCGTGTCCGCCAACGTGGAACTGTCCAACCCGCCCTCGGTCCGCGTACTGGAGAAGGCCGGCTTCCAGCGTCGGGCCGCCGAGGAGAACATGGCCCGGTTCACGCTCACGAGGCCGGACCACTCACAGCGGTGATCCCCATGGCCCTGGAGGCGATGCCTCCAGGGCCCATCGTGGTGGCGCGGCCACGGGACACCACGGTTCCTGACGGCCCCGGACAGCGAGGGCGATGGATCACGAACGCCCCCGCCGGTCCCGGCGGGGGCGTTCGTCGTCCGTGGAGCGGCTTGACTTACGGCAGGTTGCGGGCCATCACGATCCGCTGGACCTGGTTGGTGCCCTCGTAGATCTGCGTGATCTTGGCGTCGCGCATCATGCGCTCGACCGGGTAGTCACGGGTGTAGCCGTAACCGCCGAGGAGCTGGACCGCGTCCGTGGTGACCTCCATGGCCACGTCGGAGGCGAAGCACTTGGCCGCCGCACCCTGGAAGGTGAGGTCGGCATCGCCGCGCTCGGACTTCGCGGCGGCCGCGTACGTCAGCTGGCGGGCGGCCTCGATCTTCATGGCCATGTCCGCGAGCATGAACTGAACACCCTGGAACTCGGCGATCGGCTTGCCGAACTGCTTGCGCTCCTTGACGTAGCCCTTGGCGTAGTCGAGGGCGCCCTGCGCGATGCCGAGCGCCTGGGCCGCGATGGTGATGCGGGTGTGGTCCAGGGTCTTCATCGCCGTGGCGAAGCCCGTGCCCTCCGCGCCGATCATGCGGTCGGCGGGGATGCGGACGTTGTCGAGGTAGACCTCGCGGGTCGGCGAGCCCTTGATGCCGAGCTTCTTCTCCGGGGCGCCGAAGGAGACGCCCTCGTCGCCCTTCTCGACGACGAAGGCCGAGATGCCCTTGGAGCGCTTCTCCGGGTCGGTGACCGCCATCACCGTGTAGTACTCGGAGACGCCGGCGTTGGTGATCCAGCGCTTCACGCCGTTGAGGACGTAGAAGTCGCCGTCGCGGACCGCCTTCGTCTTCATGCCCGCCGCGTCGGAGCCCGCGTCGGGCTCGGAGAGGCAGTACGAGAACATCGCGTCGCCCTTGGCGAGCGGGCCCAGGTACTTCTTCTTCAGCTCCTCGGAGCCGGAGAGGATCACCGGGAGCGAACCGAGCTTGTTCACGGCCGGGATGAGGGAGGACGAGGCGCAGACACGGGCCACCTCCTCGATCACGATGACCGTGGCGAGGGCGTCGGCGCCGGCGCCGCCGTAGCTCTCCGGGACGTGCACGGCCTGGAGGTCGGAGGCGACGAGCGCGTCGAGGGCCTCCTGCGGGAAGCGGGCCTCCTCGTCCACCGCAGCGGCGAACGGCGCGATCTTCGCCTCGGCGAGGGAGCGGACCGTCTCACGGAGCATGTCGTGCTCCTCCGACGGGCGATACAGATCGAAGTCGGCCGATCCTGCCAAGACTCTCACTCCCCAAGGTGTTAACTACCGTTAAGTATTTCAATTTTAGACGCCGCTCCCCCGGCAGGCATACGTGAGCTTGGTGACAGCTCGGCCACAGCGCGCGAAGAGCGCTTTGGGGAGTGCCGCGCGCCCCCGGATATGCTCGGCCCCGCACCGCCCTTGCCCGCGTCAGTACTGGAGCACCCCATGGCCCTCAAGATCACCGTGATCGGCACCGGATACCTCGGCGCCACCCACGCCGCGGCCATGGCGGAACTGGGCTTCGAGGTCCTCGGACTGGACGTGGTCCCGGAGAAGATCGACATGCTCTCCGCCGGCCGGGTGCCGATGTACGAGCCCGGTCTCGAGGAACTGCTGCGGCGGCACGTCACCGGGATCGAGGGCTCCAGCGGACGGCTGCGCTTCACGACCTCCTACGAGGAGGCCGCTGAGTTCGGCGACGTCCACTTCGTGTGTGTGAACACCCCGCAGAAGCACGGCGAGTACGCGTGCGACATGAGCTACGTCGACTCCGCCTTCGCATCACTGGCGCCGCACCTGAAGCGCCCGGCGCTCGTCGTCGGCAAGTCGACCGTGCCGGTCGGCTCCGCGGAACGACTCGGTCGGCTGCTCGCCGAGAAGGCGCCGGCGGGCCCGGACGTGGAGCTCGCGTGGAACCCGGAGTTCCTGCGTGAGGGCTTCGCCGTCGACGACACGCTGCACCCGGACCGGATCGTGGTCGGCGTGGAGAGCGAGAGCGCTGAGAAGCTGCTGCGGGAGGTCTACGCGACGCCGGTCGGCGAAGGCTCGCCGTTCGTGGTGACCGACTTCCCGACGGCGGAGCTGGTGAAGACCGCGGCGAACTCGTTCCTGGCGACGAAGATCTCCTTCATCAACGCGATGGCCGAGGTGTGCGAAGCGGCCGGCGGCGACGTGGTCAAGCTGGCGGAGGCGATCGGCTACGACGAGCGGATCGGCAAGAAGTTCCTGCGGGCCGGTGTCGGTTTCGGCGGAGGCTGCCTGCCGAAGGACATCCGCGCCTTCATGGCGCGCGCCGGTGAGCTGGGCGCGGACCAGGCGCTGACGTTCCTGCGCGAGGTCGACTCGGTCAACATGCGCCGCCGTGGCCACATGGTGGAACTGGCACGTGAGACGGTCGGCGGCACGTCCTTCCTCGGCAAGCGGGTCGCGGTGCTCGGCGCGACGTTCAAGCCGGACTCGGACGACGTCCGTGACTCGCCGGCGCTGAACGTCGCCGGCCAGATCCACCTCCAGGGCGGACAGGTCACCGTCTACGACCCCAAGGGCATGGACAACGCCCGCCGCCTGTTCCCGACGCTGGGTTACGCGGACACGGCGCGGGAGGCGGTGCGCGGCGCGGACGTGGTGCTGCACCTCACGGAGTGGCGCGAGTTCCGCGAGCTGGACCCGGCGGAACTGGCGGCGGTCGTGACCTCCCCGATCATCCTCGACGGCCGCAACGCCCTCGACCCGGTGGCGTGGCGCGAGGCGGGCTGGACGTACCGGGCGATGGGCCGCCCGCGGGCGTGACCCGCACGTCCGCCGGAACTCCCTGACGCCGAATCCCGGACCGAACCCCTGCCGTGGGCGCGGGCGGCAGGCCGAAGGCGCGTACCCCGAGCAGCGGATGCCGGGGATCGCGACGCCGCTTCAGGCGGAGTCGGCCCGGCGGGCGCGGTAGCTGCGCATCTTGGCACGGGCGCCGCAGACGGACATCGAACACCAGCGGCTGCGGCACGCCGGGCTGCGGTCGTAGTAGGCCCACTGGCAGTCCTCCGCCTCGCATGCCTTGAGCCGGAGCCAGGTGTTGTCGGCCGTGGCGGCGGCAATGGCCTCCGCGACGCGGGTGAGGAGGGTCGGCGGACCCATGGGGCACAGGGCGGCCTCACCCGACGGGGAGATCGCCACGCGCAGCGGGGCGCCGGCGAGGAGGGCGTCGAGGGCGCTCGGGCCGATGGCGCCGTGGCCGGCGTGGGCCAGGCAGGCGGCGCGCAGCGCCTCGCGGAGTTCGCGTGCGGCGGGCAGGTCGTCCGGGGCGAGGTCGAACCGGGCACGGCCGTCCGGCGTGTCGAGGCGGTCCGCGCCGGTCTCGATGTCCAGCGTGTTCACCAGCGCTTCGATCAGCGCGAGGCCGCCGGGTGCGGGCGCCCTTTCATTCATGCTTGCGACGTTACCCGTTATGCGGGAGCATGCGGTAACCGTTACCGGTTGAAGTCGTATAGCGGTAACCACCGAGGAGGAAGCATGAGCATTGGCAAGGTCGGAGCCGTCGTACTGGACTGTCCCGATCCCCTCGCCCTCGCCCGCTTCTACGCCGAGCTCGTCGGCGGGACGGTCGAGGACGACGGCGACGGATGGGTGGACCTCAAGGGGGCCGACGGTGCGCAGCTCGCGTTCCAGGCCGCCCCCGGGCACGTACCGCCGAAGTGGCCGTCCGCCAAGGACTCGCAGCAGTTCCACATCGACGTGATGGTCGAGGACATGGACGCCGCCGAGAAGCGGGTGCTCGCGCTCGGCGCCACCACGCTCGACGCGGAGGACCGCAAGCGGTCGTTCCGCGTGTACGCCGACCCGGCGGGGCATCCGTTCTGCCTCTGCGCCTGCTGAGCCGCGCGGGGTCAGAGGTCCAGCGCGCCGATCGCCGCCCGTGAGGGGGCCCGGCGCGGCTGGGCCGCGCGGGCGGCGAACTCGGCGCCACGCAGCACCCGGGCCATGTTCGACCACGTCAGGCCCATGACCTCCGATTCGGGCCAGCCCCGCTCGAGCAGTTCCGCGAGCAGCCTCGGCAGGCAGGAGACGTCGTTCAGGCCGGCCGCGTGCGGCAGTCCCGTGTCGTACGCGCCGCTGATCGCGACGGCCTCGGGACCGGCGGTCTCCCGGACGTGTTCGAGCAGATCCGCGGTCGCGGGCAGCGTCCCCGCGGTGCACGGCACCATGCACACCCCGTGGTTGCCGCGCAGCGCGTGCAGCACGTCGTCGGGCAGGGGCTCTGCCTGGTGCGAGAAGACGACGGGTGCCCTGGTGATCCTGAGCGTGCGCCGCATCGTGTCGGTCGTGCAGCCGGAGAGGTCGACGAGGACACCGAGCCGGTTCATCTCACGGACCATCTCGTGACCGAACGGCGTCAGGCCGCCCTGCGTCCAGCGGGCGCCGGCGAGAGTGACGCTGCGGACGCCGAGCGCGTACACGGCGCGCAGCACGGCGAGCGAGTCGCCGAGGGCCTCACCGGCCATCGGGCCGAGGAGGGCGGCGACCCGCCCGCAGTTGCGGGAGTCGGCGAGTTCGTCGGCGCTGAGCGCGAGGCGCAGGCCCTCCGGGCACTGGGACACCGTGGCCCGTACCACGTCGATCAGTTCGATCGTGGCGCCGAGGGAGGGGCTTCCGGCGCTGCCGGCCGGTTCCTGGAGGGACCAGAACTGGGCGCACACACCGCCGCTCCGCAGCCGGGGCACATCGGTCTCCAGCAGGCTCTCGCCGGCTTCGAGGTCGTACCAGTGCATGCTCCGGAGCACCGGGGCCAGACCGCTGTACCCGTCGATCACGGGGTGGGTGCGCAGGAGTCCCGCAGCGCGTACGAGCGGATCGCCGGGCGGCCCGGGGGACGGGCCGTGGTCCGGCGGCGCGGACACCGGTGCTCCCCGTCCTCCGAGAACGTCGAGGCCGTCGAGATCGTTCAGCTCGTCGAGGTCCTCCAGACCGACGGAGTCGACGGTGGTGAGGGACGAGGAGTCGTGCAGATCTGCCATGTGCTGCTCCGGGGTCGCCGGCCGTATGCCGTTACGCCAACCGTGGCACGGGAGCGGTAAGGGGTCGCGGCGAGTGGTGCGTTCGGGGTACGCGGCCCGCGGCCGCGCACCCCGAACCGCTCAGAGCGCGTCGAGCTCGGTGATCGTCGCGATCGACGGGCCCCTGGTCGCCTGCAGGTCGGCGGCCACGTCCTCGGCCGCCCGCAGCACGCGGACGGCGTTCTGCCAGGTGAGCTTCGCCAGATCGGCGTCCGACCAGCCGCGGCGCAGCAGCTCCGCGACCAGGTTCGGGTAGCCGGCGACATCGTCCAGGCCGGCCGGCGTGAAGGCCGTGCCGTCGAAGTCGCCGCCGATGCCGATGTGGTCGATGCCGGCGACGTCGCGCATGTGGTCGAGGTGGTCGGCGACCGTGGCGGCGGTCGCCACCGGCCGCGGGTTCGCCGCCTCGAACGCCTCGTGGATCTTCATCGCCTGGGGCGTGGTGTCCAGGTGGTGCAGCCCGTGCGCCCGCATGTTCTCGTCGGCCGCCCGGGTCCACTCGACGGCGGCGGGGAGGATGAACTTCGGTACGAACGTTGCCATCGCCACGCCCCCGTTGGCCGCCAGCAGGGCCAGCACCTCGTCGGGGATGTTGCGGGGGTGGTCGCACACGGCGCGGGCCGACGAGTGGGAGAAGATCACCGGCGCGACGGACGTGGCGAGCGCGTGGCGCATCGTCGTCTCCGCGACGTGCGAGAGGTCCACGAGCATACCGAGGCGGTTCATCTCGCGCACGACCTCGTGGCCGAAGGCCGACAGGCCGCCGACAGCGGGTTCGTCGGTCGCGGAGTCGGCCCAGGCGATGTTGTCGTTGTGCGTGAGCGTCATGTAGCGCACGCCCAGCGCGTAGAGCGCGCGCAACGTCGCGAGCGAGTTGTTGATGGAGTGGCCACCCTCGGCGCCCATGAGCGAGGCGATCCTGCCCTCGTCGCGGGCGATCTCCATGTCCTCGGCGCTCAGCGCGCGGGCGAGGTCCGCGGGGTAGCGCTCGAGGAGTTGGTCGACGACGTCGATCTGCTCCAGGGTCGCGCTGACGGCCGTGTCGCCCGCCATGTCGCTGCGCACGTAGACGGACCAGAACTGCGCGCCGACCCCGCCGGCGCGCAGCCGGGGGATGTCGGTGTGGAGCCGGCCCCGCTGGTCGGCCGCGATGTCCAGGCGGTCGAGGTCGTAGCGGACGTGTTCCCGCAGCGCCCAGGGAAGGTCGTTGTGACCGTCGACGACGGGGTGGGCGGCGAGCAGTTCGCGGGCCTGCTGGAGGAGTTCCGTGGGGGTGTCCATTGCCTGTTGCTTCCCCGCCTCCTACTTTCCGAAGCCGAAGGACTCCGCGCCCGCGACCTTGGCGCGCAGCCGCTTGCCCTTGTCGGTGGCCTGGTCGTTGAGCTCCTGCTGGAACTCCCGCATACGGGCCAGCAGTTCGGCGTCCTGGGTGGCGAGGATGCGGGCGGCGAGCAGCCCGGCGTTCCGCGCGCCGCCGACCGAGACGGTGGCAACGGGCACGCCGGCCGGCATCTGCACGATGGACAGCAGCGAGTCCATGCCGTCGAGGTACTTCAGGGGGACGGGGACGCCGATGACCGGCAGCGGGGTGACGGAGGCCAGCATGCCCGGCAGGTGTGCCGCTCCCCCCGCCCCGGCGATGATCGCCTTGAGTCCGCGGCCGGCCGCCTCCTCGCCGTACGTGATCATCTCGCGCGGCATGCGGTGCGCGGAGACGACGTCGACCTCGTAGCGGATCTCGAACTCGTCGAGCGCCTGCGCCGCCGCCTCCATGACGGGCCAGTCCGAGTCGGACCCCATGACAATGCCAACGACCGGGCTCTTGCTGTTCACTCGGCGATCGTCCCTCTCAGGTAGCCGGCGGCGTGGCGGGCGCGCTCCAGTGCGTCGGCCAGGTCGTCGCCGTACGTGTTGACGTGCCCCACCTTGCGGCCGGGCTTCACGTCCTTGCCATACATATGGATCTTGAGCTGGGGGTCGCGGGCCATGCAGTGCAGATAGGCCGCGTACATGTCCGGGTAGTCACCGCCCAGGACATTGCACATGACCGTCCACGGGGCACGGGGACGGGGATCGCCCAGCGGCAGGTCCAGTACGGCACGGACGTGGTTGGCGAACTGCGAGGTGATCGCGCCGTCCTGGGTCCAGTGGCCGGAGTTGTGGGGGCGCATGGCGAGCTCGTTGACGAGGATGCGTCCGTCGGCGGTCTCGAACAGCTCGACGGCGAGGTGGCCGACGACGCCGAGCTTCTTCGCGATCCGCAGGGCGAGCTCCTGCGCCTGGCCGGCCAGCTCCGCGTCGAGGTCCGGCGCCGGCGCGATCACGGTGTCGCAGACCCCGTCGACCTGCTGCGACTCGACGACCGGGTAGGCGACGGCCTGGCCGTGCGGGGAACGGACGATGTTCGCGGCGAGTTCGCGTCGGAAGTCGACCTTCTCCTCGGCGAGGACCGGCACACCCGCCTTGAACGGGGCCTCGGCGTCCCGCTCCGCGCGGACCAGCCAGACGCCCTTGCCGTCGTACCCGCCGCGCACGGTCTTGAGGATCACCGGGAAGCCCCCGGTCTCCTCGGCGAAGGCCGTCACATCGGCCGGGTCGGCCACGATGCGGTGGCGGGGGCAGGGCACGCCGATCTCCGTGAGCCGCGCGCGCATCACGCCCTTGTCCTGGGCGTGCACGAGCGCGTCGGGCCCCGGCCGGACGGCGACGCCGTCCGCCTCGAGGGCCCGCAGGTGCTCGATCGGGACATGCTCGTGGTCGAAAGTGATCACGTCACAGCCGCGCGCGAACTCACGCAGCGTGTCCAGGTCGCGGTAGTCGCCGATGACGACATCGCTCACCACCTGGGCCGCTGAATCCTGAGGGGTGTCACTGAGGAGCTTGAACTTCAGGCCGAGGGGGATACCCGCCTCATGGGTCATGCGGGCGAGCTGACCGCCGCCGACCATGCCGACTACCGGGAACGTCACTCTCCTAGGGTATCCGCCCAGTCGGCGGGCCCCGACTTCCGTATGTTCCGACAGGGCTCTGTAGCGGGCGTCACATCATCCTCAAGACCCACAGGCACCACACTGAGCCGCTGGTTAGCATGACGGTGACCACACATGCCGATCTGATGAGGCTGGACTCTCACTATGAGTGAACGAGGCGGAAGGCTGCGGGGGCAGCTGCACCAGCTCGTCCGGGAGATCGCCAAATTCGGCGCGGTCGGCGGGGCGGGGCTGCTCGTCAATCTCGCGGTCTTCAACCTCGTACGGCACGTCACCGAGGTCCCGGTGGTCCGGGCGTCCATATTGGCCACCGTCGTCGCCATCGCGTTCAACTACGTGGGGTTCCGCTACTTCACCTACCGGGACCGCGACAAGAGCCGGCGGACCAAGGAACTGACGCTGTTCCTGCTGTTCAGCGCGGTGGGCCTGGTGATCGAGAACGGCATTCTGTACACCGCCACGTACGGCTTCGGCTGGGACACCCCGCTGCAGAGCAACGTCTTCAAGTTCCTCGGCATCGGTGTCGCGACGCTGTTCCGGTTCTGGTCGTACCGCAGCTGGGTCTTCCGGGCGCTACCCGTGCGGGACGCCGTGCCGGGCGCCGAATCGTTCCTCGAGCAGCGACGGCCCGCGCCCGAGCCGGTGCGGCACCGCGTCGGCCGCTGAGCCTGCGGGCGCAGGGGTCGGGCCGGGGGCTATCGGATCGTCGGTCCGTCGTCCTTGCGTTTCTTCGCCACCCTGCTCAGGAAGATCGCGAAGACCGGCGGGTGCTGCTGGAGCAGCTCCAGCCGGCCGCCGTCGGCCTCCGCGAGGTCCCGGGCGACGGCCAGACCGATGCCGGTCGAGTTGCGGCCGCTGATGGTCCGCTCGAAGATCCGGGCCCCGAGGTCCGCCGGTACACCGGGCCCCTCGTCCGTCACCTCGACCACCGCCTGATTGCCGGTCACCCTGGTGCGCACCGCGACGGTTCCCCCGCCGTGCATCAGCGAGTTCTCGATCAGGGCGGCGAGCACCTGCGCCACGGCGCCGGGCGTGCCGACGGCGCGCATGCCCTGCCGGCCCGAGCAGACGATGGCCCGGCCGGCGCTGCGGTAGACCGGGCGCCACTCCTCGAGCTGCTGCTTGACCACCTCGTCGAGGTCGAAGACCACGGCGGAGCCGGTGCGCGGATCGCGGGAGTTCGTGAGCAGTCGCTGGACCACGTCGGTGAGGCGCTCCACCTGGGTCAGGGCGATGCTGGCCTCCTCCTTCACGGTCTCGAGGTCGTCGGTGACCGTGATCTCCTCCAGCCGCATCGACAGCGCTGTCAGCGGTGTACGGAGCTGGTGCGAGGCGTCCGCGGCGAGCCGCCGTTCCGCGGTGAGCATCCGGGCGATCCGCTCGGCGCTGGCGTCGAGCACATCGGCGACCCGGTCCAGCTCGGGCACCCCGTAGCGCCGGTGGCGGGGGCGGGGGTCGCCGGAGCCGAGACGCTCCGCGGTCTCCGCGAGGTCCGTGAGCGGTGAGCCGAGGCGGTTGGCCTGGCGTACGGCGAGCAGCACGGCGGCGACGACGGCGAGCAGCGCCACCGCGGCGATGATCATCAGGGAGCGACCGACCTCACGGGTCACGGAGGAGCGGGACTCCTCGACGGTGACCGTCGTGCTCCGTTCCCCCTCCGCGGTGCCGCGGATGACACTTCCGGTGGGCGGCTCGCCGATCTCGATGGGGCCCCGGCCGGGGATGTCGATCAGCGCGTAGCGGGTGATGTCACCCTGCTCGGCGAGAATGTCCGGATTGACGGGCTCGCCGCCCACCAGCCGGCTCTCCACGATGCTGACGAGGCGCAGCGCGTCGGAGTCGACGCTCTCCTGGGCGCTGCTGGTGATGGTGCGCGTCTCGACGAGCACCAGGGAGACGCCGAAGACGGCGATGACGACGAGCACCACGGCGAGCGTGGAGGTGATCAGACGGCGGCGCATGGTGCTTTGAGTATCAGGACTTCTCGAAGCGGAAGCCGACGCCGCGCACGGTGGCGATGTAACGCGGGTTCGCGGCGTCGTCGCCGAGCTTCTTGCGCAGCCAGGAGATGTGCATGTCGAGGGTCTTGGTGGACGACCACCAGGTGGTGTCCCAGACCTCGCGCATCAGCTGGTCCCGGGTGACGACCCGGCCGGCGTCCCGGACCAGGACCCGGAGCAGGTCGAACTCCTTGGCCGTCAGCTGGAGTTCCTCGTCGCCCATCCAGGCGCGGTGCGACTCGACGTCGATCCGGACGCCGTGGGTGGCGGGAGCGGGGGCGGGCTCGGTGGCACCGCGCCGCAGCAGGGCCCGGACCCGGGCGAGCAGTTCGGCGAGACGGAACGGCTTGGTGACGTAGTCGTCGGCGCCCGCGTCGAGGCCGACGACGGTGTCCACCTCGTCGGCGCGAGCGGTGAGCACCAGGATCGGGATCGTGTGGCCCTCCGCACGCAGCCGGCGGGCGACCTCCAGGCCGTCCATGCCGGGCAGGCCGAGATCGAGCACCACGAGGTCCACGCCGCCCGCGAGTCCCGCGTCGAGCGCGGTCGGGCCGTCCTCGCGTACCTCCACCTCGTATCCCTCGCGGCGCAGCGCTCGGGCCAGCGGTTCCGAGATGGATGCGTCGTCCTCGGCGAGCAGTACACGGGTCATGGAGTGATGGTAGTCCGCGCACCACGGGCCTCGGGGCTTGATCCACAATGCCTGCGACCATGGGGGGCAATTCTGATTACGACCTTCGATTCAGGGCAGAGAGTTCCATGTTCACCTGTGATCCATGTCTCAAGTCCTTCCATATGCCGCACTGTCGTGGCGTATGGTGGCGAGACGCCCGTAGTACAACTCGGGGACCTTTGGCTGCCATGCGCACCAAGGGTCTCTTTTCTGTCTGAAGGTCGGCCCGATACCGTTCCGGTCGTTTCGAGCCCCGACCCGACGCAGTGAATGACCTGTTGGCCGGGCCCCGGCGCCACCACGCGCCCGGGGCGCGGATCCCGGTACGGACCGTTTCCGGCCCCTGTCTTCGCGGGCGTGGGCCGGACCGTACCGGTACCGGCCTCCCCCCACCGGGCGCGTACCGCTCACGAAGCGCCGCGTCCCGAGCGAGCAAGGATCGACCATGGCGTCCAGCCTGACGAAGGACTCGGCCAGCACTCCTGGCGGCGAGAAGACCTTCTTCGGCCACCCCCGCGGTATGGCCACTCTCTTCATGACGGAGATGTGGGAGCGCTTCTCCTGGTACGGGATGCGCGGCATCCTCGTCCTCTACCTGGTCGCTGGTGTCCTCGACGGGCCGCTGGCCGGCCGTGAGGCCCTCGCCGCGTCCATCTACGGCGTCTACAACGCCGTCGTCTACATGGCCGCCATGCCCGGTGGCTGGATCGCCGACCGGCTCTGGGGCGCGCGCAAGGCGGTGCTCGTCGGTGGCATCGTCATCGCCCTGGGCCACTACACCCTCGCGATCCCGTCGGACGCGGCGTTCTTCGCCGGTCTCGCGCTCATCGCCGCCGGTACGGGCCTGCTGAAGCCGAACATCTCGGCCATGGTCGGTGGCCTCTACGAGGGCCAGTCCAGCGCCCGCCGCGACGCCGGATTCACGCTCTTCTACATGGCGATCAACATCGGCGGCATGGCCGCCCCGCTGGTCGTCGGCTACCTCGGTGAGAACGTCGACTGGCACCTCGGCTTCGCCGTCGCCGGTATCGGCATGACCCTGGCCGTCGTGCAGTACGTGCTGGGCGGCCGCCACCTCGGCGACATCGGCAAGCAGCCGGGCACCCCGGCGACGCCGGAGGAGAAGCGCACGGTCCTGCGCAAGGTCCTGCTGTGGACCGGCATCGCCGTGGCCGCCCTGCTGGCCGACATCGTGCTCGGCACGTACGACGTCGAGCACATCGTGAACGTGCTCGCGGTGCTCGGCATCGCCGTTCCGGTCATCTACTTCATCTCGATGTTCCGCAACCCGGCCCTGACCGCTCAGGACAGGCCGAAGATCCAGGCGTTCGTGTGGTTCTTCGCCACGGCCGTCCTGTTCTGGATGATCTACGACCAGTCCGGCTCGCTGCTGACGCTCTTCGCGGACGGCAAGACCGACCGCATGATCGGCGGCTGGGAGTTCCCCGCGTCGTGGTACCAGTCGGTCAACCCGGCCATGGTCATCGTGCTGGCGCCCGTCTTCGCCGCGCTGTGGGTCAAGCTCGCCCAGCGCAACCGTGAGCCCAGCACCCCGATGAAGTTCGCGCTCGCGATGCTCCTCATCGGCGGCTCCTTCGCGATCATGGGCCTGGCGGGCGCCGCGGCCGCCAACAGCGACACCGGCAAGGTCACCGTCTTCTGGTTGCTGAGCGTCTACCTCGTCCAGACCATCGGTGAGATGTGCCTGTCCCCGGTCGGCCTGTCGCTGTCGACCAAGCTGGCGCCGAAGCAGTTCGTCGGCCAGATCATGGGTCTGTGGTTCCTGGCCACGGCGACGGGCAACGCGCTGAACGGCTGGACCACGAAGCTCAACAAGCCGCTGGGCGACGCCTTGTACTACTCGCTGTGGGCGGTCATCGCGGTCGCCGCGGGACTGACGTTCATGATGGCGGGCCGCAAGATCCGCGCGCTCATGGGCGATGTGAAGTAGCACCACCGGCCGGTCCGGCGACCGGCCCGGCGCAACGGCGGAGGGCCGGCACGAAGGAGACTTCGTGCCGGCCCTCCTGCTGTTCGCGCATCGCCCTCACCGGGCAAGCGCGCCGGAAGGGGCCGGGGTTCAGCGCGGGCCGCGCAGGCGCTGCCACGGGGTGAAGGTGAACACCGCGCCACCGAGCAGGATCACCGTGCCGGCGACCAGGGCGAGGGCGCGCAGCGCGCCGGTGTCCTCCGCGCCGGTCTGGGCGAGGCCGCCGGAACTGCCGCCGGACGACCCCGTTCCGCCGCCGGCTGTGCCGCCGGTGGTGGTGCCCCCTGACGCACCGCCGGGCTGGGCCGAGGTGTCCAGCTCCAGGGAGAACGGGACGCCGGCCGGCGGGGTGCAGGTCGTGGTCGTCCCGAGCGCCTTGACCGTCAGCACGCCGGGGCTGAGCGTCGCCTTGCCGGTGGCGCCCGGCTTGTACGTGCCCGTCAGGTCCGGGATCTCGATGGGCTCGCCGGACTTGATGGGCTCCTTGTTGGTCGGGCCCTCGACGTGGACGAAGCCCTTGTCGGCTCCGCCGAGCCGGACCTCCATGGAGGGCTTGACGGAGTCCGCCGGGATGTCGGCGGGGCTGTCCATGACGGACTTGGAGAACTTCACGGTCAGGCCGTAACCACCGCCGCTCTTCTTGGCGTTGATCCGGACCGGGGAGACGGCGTTCTTGTCGCCGATCGGGGTCTTGCAGGCGTAGGCGACCTCGATCTCCTTGCCTTCGAAGTCGGTGGGGCCCGGGTCGGTGCCGCCGGAGCTGCTTCCTCCGGAGCTGGTTCCTCCCGACGTCGTTCCGCCGGAGCTGCTGCCCCCGGAGGTGGTGCCGCCTGCGTCGGAGCCGCCGTTGGTCGTTCCTCCCGAACTGGTGCCACCGGAGGTGGTGCCGCCCGAACTCGTGCCACCGGAGGTGCCGCCCTGGCCGTCCGTCACCTTGATCGTCGCGCCGGGCCGGACCGTCTCCTTCGCCGAGCACCTGGTGTCCGTCGAGATCGGCTTCGACACGTTGATCCTGTACGCGCCGGGCGTGAGCGTGATCTCTCCCGCCTTCTCCAGTTTCAGCGTGGCCTTCATGTCGGGGAGCACCATCGGGCTGTTCTTCGGGATCGGCGGGTTCTGGCGCGGGCCCTCCGCCTTGAGTTCGCCGCTCGCGGCGCCTCCCAGGGTGATCGTGCCGGTCGGTTTGACCGTGTCCTTCTCCAGGTCCAGGACGTCCGGGTTCTTCGACGCCGCCTGGACGGTCCTCCACACCACCTCGACCTCGTCGCCGACCTTCGCCTCCGAGGGCGCGGTGATCTGCACCTTGGTGGTGCCCTGTACGGGCGGCAGCCCGGAAATGGGCGGCGGAACGCACTCCGTCGCGTACGAGACCTCTGCGGCCTGTACCGGGCTCGCGGCCAGCAGCATCCCCGCTCCGCCGAGCATCAGTGCGACTCCGGCCGCGCTCATCCTCCGTTGCGTACTCACGAATGTCCCTTCGTCGTGGGCCGGTTCTCTGACGGTGCGGAAGGTGCGGACGTCGTGGACGGTGCGCCGGACCCGCAGGACCCCGAGGGTGCGGAGGGCGCGGCGTCGGGCATGAGCCACGGCAGCGCCGCCGCCGTGTCGCTCGCGGTGGCGTCGGCGGTGGCCGTGGCAGTGGCGCCTCGCCGACGGGACGGGCGGGCATGGCGGGGGTCCGGCGGCCGGACCTTGTCGACGACCGCCATACCGATACGGAACACGGCGGCCGGCACGACCAGTGCCAGCAGCACCCAGAACACCGTCACGCCCCATGGCCTGGGCACGCCCCAAGGCTGCTCGGCGAGAACCTTCGTGCCGTACTTGACCGAGATCGAGTAGTCACCGTGCGCCCCGGCCGGGAGCTGCACCGGCAGCGTGATCCGGGCCTTCTCGCCGGGCCTCACCGTCCCGCGCCACTGCTGTTCCTCCCATTGCGGGGCGAACAGCCCGTGCGCCGTGCCGATCTGGAAGACCGGGTCCTGGACGGGGTCCGTGCCGAGGTTGCCGACCGTGAACTCGAGGGTGCGGGCGGGCGGGGCGCCGAAGAAGACGAGGAGGCCCGAATCACCCTCGAGCCGGGTCGCCGTGAGCACCGCGAGCCTGCCGCCGCCGGTCTGCTCGGGAAGCGGGGCCGTGGGGTGACCGGCCACGACGAACACGGCATCGACAGCCTGCCGTTCCCCCATGACGGTGGCCACATGGACGACGCAGGGGCAGGGTACGGGCGGTTCCGCGACCGGCACCTTCTTGGTGAACGACCCGGTGGAGTCGGTGGTGACCGCGCGGCCGTCCGCGTTGGCGCAGGAGTTGGTGCCGCCGATCACGCCCCTGGCGGGGGTGGCCTTGCCGCAGACGAGCAGCATGAGGAGGGCACGGGGCCGCCAGCCGCTGCCGCTGACGGTGATGTCCCTGCCCTTGCCTGCCTGTGGGGCGGACAGTTCCACGCGGGGCGGGGACGCGTCCGCGACCGCCGCGACCGCCGCGGGAACGGCGGAAAGCAGGAGTAACGCTGCGAGTACGACCGCGAGGGCGCGGCGGGCGGAGGGCATCGTCAGCCTCCTGCTCTTCTGGGCCGACGGCGCAGACGGACCCACAAGGACGCGGGCAGCAACAGCGTCAGCAGCAGGGCCGGCCAGGGAAGGAAGGTCTTGGTCACCGTAGCGCCGGCGTGCACGCCGCCCGCCGCGGTGACGTCCAGGCGCAGTTCGACGCGGTCCAGCGCCGGTGGGTCCCATCTCTCGGTCAGCGCGATCCGTTGCGCCGGCGGCAGTGGTCGGCCCTCGTGGGCGCGGCGGGTCATCGGAGGACCGAAGAGGCCGTCGGCGCGCAGTGAGACGAGCGGCGACAGGGGCGTGTTGCCGCGGTTGACGACGGTGTAGTGGACGAGACCGCCGGAGAAGGACACGTCCTCGACGGTGAGGGCGGGGACCTTCGGGCCGCTCACCCGCAGGTGGACGCGGACCGGCTCCGTGCGGCCGCCGGCCGACGCCGTGATCGTCGCGGTCCGTTCGCCCGGGGGCGTGTTCGCGGGGACGGTCACCGTGAAGGGGATCTCCGCCCGGGTGCGGGCCGGGATCGTCACCTCGCCGGCGGCGAGAGCGATCCACGGCGCCGGGGCGGGCGGTGTCCTCACCTCGACCGTGAGGGCCTCGGTGCCCCGGTTGGTCAGGGACACCCGGTCCTCGAGCACCATGCCGGGGCCGCCCTCCAGGTACACGTACTCACGCCCCGGCTCCCAGTCGGCGCCGGGTGGCGGCGCGGCCAGGGCGAGTACGAGCGCGAGAGCGGCCCGCACGGGTCAGCCCGCGGTCCGGCCGCCGCGCCGGGTCAGCCAGAGGACGCCCGCCGCCCCGGTCAGCAGTACGGTGCCGCCAAGGGTGCCGAGTGCGGTCGCCGAGTCCAGGGGGCCGGTCCTGGGCAGTTCGGACGACCCGCCGCCCTTGGCGCCGCCCGCCGCGGTGACGTCGAGCTCGAGCGAGGGCCGGGGGCTGTTCTTCGGCGTGCAGGTCGTGGTCGTGCCGAGGGCCTTGATGGTCAGCACCCCGGCCGTGAAGGTGACCTTGCCGCTCTTCCTGGGGGTGTACGTACCGGACAGGTCGTTGATCTTGATCGGGGTCTCTGCGGGCACGGCCGCGGCGTTGGGCGGGCCGGACACCCGCACCTCACCCGTCTCCGCGCCGCCCAGTTCGATGACCGCGCTCGGATTCATGGCGCCCTTGCCCAGTTCGACCGGGCTGGAGGAGACACCCTTCTGGAAGGACATCGTGAGCGTGTACGCTCCGCCGTTCCTGACCGCTTTGATGTCGATCGGCGACACCGCGCCCTTCGGTCCGATCGGAGTTCTGCAGTCGTAGTCGACGTCCACGACGGCGGCGTGCGCGGCGGGGGCGGTCAGCAGCACCGCCGGGGCCGCCACCGCCGCCGCCAGGGCGAGAGCTGTTCGTTTCCGGTACGACACGTCGGGTCCCCTCGGCCGCAATCAACTGACGACACGTCAGGTCGGGCGCTCAAGGTACGCCCGGGGCCTTGGGGAGGGAAGACGAAGAGCACGCCGTATCGGCGTGCTCTCTCAACGGATCCGGGGCGGCGTCACGCGGGTGCGGCGAGCTCCGCCCACACCGTCTTGCCCGGCGAGCCGGGCGTTCTGACGACTCCCCAGTCCATGCAGAGCCGCTGGACGATGAACATGCCGTGCCCGCCGGGCCGCCCGGCCCGGTGCGGGGTACGGGGCGCCGGCTGCCCGGCGCCACGGTCGGTGACCTCCAGGCGCAGCACTTTGCCGTCGCAGCCGACGCGCAGCTCCTCCGGCCCCTCCGCGTGCAGACAGGCATTGGTGACCAGCTCGGAGACCACCAGGAGCACGTCCTCCGCGGCGGCCCTGCGGTCGGCCGTCGCGGCGGGCAGCCAGCCCCAGTCGTAGAGCGCCTGCCGCGTGAAGTCCCGGGCGAGGGGAACGATGCCACTGGCCGCGCGCAGGGGAAGGCTGCGCACGGCGCCGCCGGATGCCCCGGGTGCGGGGACGGCCGGCGCCGCGCCGGCGCCACCCGGCTCAGGGCCGGCGTCGCCCGGCTGCTGTTGCCGGGTGGTGCTCATCAGCGCTTCACCTCACCGATTCACCGATTCACCAGTTCGCCATGGTCTCAAGTACGCAGAGTGCTGGGCGTTCAACGTTCTGCGGGGGTTCTCCTGCCCGACCGGCCCGTGACAACACCCACTGAGCGGATCCGGCCCGCGTGACGCGGGCAACAGTGCGGTCCGTCAGTGGACCAAGGCCGCCTCGACGGAGTCGTGCACGGTGAAGACCGCCTCGGCCCCGGTGATCTCGAAGACCCTCGCCACCACCGGCAGCATCCCGGCCAGGTGGACCCCTCCGCCGTCGGCCTCGGCCTTCAGCCGGGCCCCGAGCAGCACGTTGAGTCCGGTGGAATCACAGAACTCGAGCTGCGAGCAGTCGATGACCAGACGTGCGCGACCCCGTTCGATCGCCTCTTCCAAGGGCACGCGCAGCAGGTCCGCCGTGTGGTGATCGAGCTCACCCACCGGCTTCACGATTTCGCTGCGGCCCTCGGTCCGAACCTCGACCTGAAGTCGGCCCCGATTGACGCTGCCGACCGTCTCGCGGTCCATGCCGTCCCTTTTCGCCGTGTCGTTCAGTGTGTCGCCCACCGTGTCGTACATCACGTCAGAACCGTCGACGGACAGCGCTGACGTCCGTCGAACCCTACGCCCTCCACGCGCACACCGGTAGCCGAACTAACCGACAATACGGACATCCTACAGATATGCCACTTGCGATCGTCGTGGCAGACCGGGTAGGGCTAGTAGGGACACAACCAACACGGCCGGCTTTGGAGGCGCCGCTCACCGCAGCAGCATGTATGGGCTTCGGCAGCCATATGCCGAGAACGATGGAGGAGACCATGTCACCCCGGCTCGACGCATCGCGAACCCCCAGCGCGCCGTCGACACTGTCCACCCCCACCGACGAACAGGCCACGGGCCTCGAAGCCCTCGAGGGTCTTCCGGAGATCCCGCCGTTCGAACAGGTGGGAGCGTTGGACGCGCGAGAACTGTCCAAGACGCTCTTCGCACGCCTCGCGTCCCTCGAGGAGGGCACGCACGAGTACGCGTACGTCCGTAACACCCTGGTCGAACTGAACCTCGCCCTGGTCAAGTTCGCCGCCTCACGGTTCCGCACCCGCAGCGAACCGATGGAGGACATCATCCAGGTCGGCACGATCGGCCTGATCAAGGCGATCGACCGCTTCGAACTCAGCCGTGGCGTCGAGTTCCCCACCTTCGCGATGCCGACCATCATCGGCGAGATCAAGCGCTTCTTCCGCGACACCAGTTGGTCGGTGCGTGTACCGCGCCGGCTGCAGGAGCTGCGGCTGGACCTCGCGAAGGCGGGTGACGAGCTCTCCCAGCAGCTCGACCGCGCCCCCACCGTCGACGAGCTCGCGCAGCGGCTCGACATCGGCCGGGACGAGGTCGTGGAAGGCATGGCCGCGAGCAACGCGTACACCGCGAGCTCGCTGGACGCCCAGCCGGAGGAGGACGACAGCGAGGGCGCTCTCGCCCACCGCATCGGCTACGAGGACCACGGGCTCGAAGGCATCGAGTACGTCGAGTCGCTCAAGCCGATGATCGCGAGCCTTCCGCCGCGGGACCGCCAGATCCTCTCCCTGCGTTTCGTCGCCAACATGACGCAGTCGGAGATCGGTGAAGAGCTCGGCATCTCGCAGATGCACGTGTCCAGGCTGCTGTCCCGGACCCTCCGCAGGCTCCGCAAGGGCCTGACGCTGGAGGAGTGAGCGGACCATCTCACCTGCCCTCGGAAGGGCCCATTCCGTCAAGGAATGGGCCCTTCCTCGTCATTGACGGGGCAGTCCTGATTGGTCCACATTGACCCAGGGGCAAGTGGGGGGAAGCACATGGCTCTTGGGGAGGGCTGCCCGCAGGCGTACGCACCGCTCGAAGAGCTGATGCGCCGCCGTCTGGGCAGGGAGTGCCTGTACGTGCCGTCATGCCGTCTCGGCCTCTATGTGGCGCTGCGCCACTGGTGCCGGCCGGGCGGCCGGATACTGATGTCGCCGGTCAACGACGACGTGATCTTCTTCGTGGTGCTCGCGGCCGGTCTGCGCCCCGTGCAGGCGCCGCTGCGGGCGGACGACGGCACCATCGACACCGACGCCGTCCCCGAGTCCCTGTGGCGGGGCCTTTCCGCCGTCCTCACCACCAACCTGTACGGGAACCCGGACCCGGCCCCCGAACTGCGCGCACGCTGCGACGCGTCGGGCATCCCGCTGCTGGAGGACGCGGCGCACGCCATCGGCACCGTGCTGGCCGGGCGTCCCGTCGGCGGCTTCGGCGACGCCGCCGTCTTCAGCCTCTCCAAGCACACCGGCGCCGGCACGGGCGGGTTCCTCGCCCTCGCCGACCCCGCGCTGCGGAAGGAGATGGCACAGGCCAGGGACGCGCTGCTCGCACCGGGGCGGCTGCCGGCGGAGCTCGCCTACGGGCTGCGGCCGTACGCGGAGGCCGGGCTGCGGGGCCTGCGGCTGACCGGAGCGGCACGCACGGCGCTGCGGCTCCTCGGACTCGAGGAGCGTACGGAGATCAGGATGGCGCTGCGCCCGGACGAACTGGCGCGTGCGCTGCGGCGGTCCCCGTCGCTCGACGCGTTCGACTCCTGGGCGCGGGTGGACATGCACAGCTACCGACTCGCGCCGGGCCGGCTGAGGTTACGGCGCACGGAGCGGCTGCTCGCGCGACTCGACGAGCGGCTCGCGGCCCATCTCGCGGGCACGCAGCGGCTCTTGGACACTCCGTGGGCCGCTCCCCGGCCGGGCCCCGCGCAGCCGCTGTTCCGGGTGCCGCTGCTGGTGGAGGACCGGGCGGCCGCGACGGCGGCGCTGGCCCGGCACCGGATCACCGTGGGCTACCTGTACGACCCGCCGCTCGACCGGTACGCGGGCGACCGCTTCACGGACCCGTCGCCCGCCCCCGCCGCGGCATCGTGGTTCGCACGCCACGCCCTTCCGGTCGATCCGCTGCGGGCCGAACAGGCCGCGGCCGTCCTGGACCGCGCCGGCACACGTCCGGCCAGGCCGCCTCGGACGGCCCCCACCCGGGCGCCGGCCCGTGTCCCGCCCCATGTCCTGGGCCGCCCCGGCCCCTCCCTGGCGGCCCCGCGGCGGCCTTCCCGCCGGGGCGATGCCGGTGCCTGACGCTCCCGGCACGGGCGAGGGCGCGGACACGGCGACGGCCGTGCCGCTCCTCGGCCGGCACCCTCGCCCGCGACATGGCGGGCGTGGCACCGCCGGGCCGGGCGTACTTCCTGCTCACCAGGGGCCAGATCGCGGGCTCCGAGATGAACGGCATGCTCAGCGCCTCGGAGCTGTGGCGCATCGAACGGTCCGTCGCCGACTCGCCCTTGTTCGAGCGGGTCGGCGGCAACAGCGCCGGCGTCGTCTACGCACTCAGGCCCACGACAGGGAGCACACCATGAGACCCGGGTCGCTCACATTCCGGCTGCTGCCGCCGCTGGTGGGGTGGTGCGCGGTGGCCGCCACCGCGCTGCCCGCCGCCTCGCCGCTGCGCACACTGCCCGTCGTCGCGTTCCTCCTCGCGGGCCCCGGCGCCGCCGTCGTCCGCGTCTGCGCGCCCGTCCTGCGCCGTTACGGCGCGGCCGCCCAGGACGACGGTTTCACCCGCGACTCCGACCGGCTGGAGCAACTCGTGCTTGCACTCTTCCTGAGTGTGAGCGCGGCGGTCCTCTGCGCGACCGCGCTGCTCGCCGCCGGCGCCTTCAGCGGACTGCGGCTCCTGGTCCTGCTGGCCGCGGCGACCACGCTCGCGGCATGCTGCCCGCAGGTCACCGGCCGGGCGCCGACCGCCCGTTCCGCCTCCCCGCCGCGGAAGGGGTCCGTCACGTGACCCGCACCGCCGCAGTGCCGGGACCCCACCGCCGTCCCTGGGTGGCGGTGGCCGCGGTGCTGCTCTGCGGGGTGCTCGCCCTCACCCTCGCAACTACTTCCGCTGCCACCGGAGCTCCTGGAAGAGCTTCGAGGAGACGCAGACCGCGTCCCACCGGTGGATCAGGGAACACATCTCCCGCGACAAGCCCCTGATGCTGTCCGAGTTCGGCACGGCCGACGATCCGGCCCGCCCCGGCGCGCAGGCCGAGTGGTACGCCGAGGTCCCGGGCGTGGTGAAGGAACTGGACGGGGTGCGGGCCGCGCTCCAGTGGAACCACCGCGATCCCGGGCCCGGCTGCGACCTGTCGCTCGCGCGGGAGTCCTCGTGGCAGGGCCTGCGCCGCGCCCTGTCCGACCCGTACTTCGGCCAGCGTGTGCCCCGGGGCTGGGCCGGGCCCTCGGGTCAGCCCGCGAACTGCCGCCCCCGCACCACCGCGCGGGCACGCCGGTACAGCCGCCAGCCCACGGTCGGCAGGCCGTCGGGGAACGGCGCGACGGGCACACCGCCCCCCGCGTCCATCCACGCCTCGACGTCCGCCACCGTGTGCGTGCGGCGCACGATGAGGCGGGCGATGCGGTACGCCTCGTCGGCCGGTGAGCTCAGCGCGTGCCGCACCGCGGCGGTCGACGCGTAGCCCGCCGCGGCCGCCGCCCTGCGGACGGCTCGGCTGTTGTAGCCGTGCGGATAGGCGAGATGCGTCACCTCGTGGCCCAGCACGTCCTCCAACTCGGCCTTCGCCTCGCGTAGTTCCCGGTCCAGTTCGGCGGGCGGCAGGGTGTCGAGCTGCGGATGGGTGACGGTGTGCGCGCCCACTTCCATGCCGTACTGCGCCAGCAGCGGCGCCCGGGACAGGGTCATCATCGGCGCCGGCGGCAGCAGGCTGGTCCGGCCGGGCGTGAGCGCGCCGGTGGTGAGATACGCGGTGGCCGGCATGCGACGGCCGGCGAGCGCTTCCGCGGTCGGCCCGGGCAGATCGGCGAATCCGTCGTCGAAGGTGAGGACGACGGGCCGCGGGGGCAGGGGGCCGCCGGTGAGCGCGTCCACGAGTGTGCCGACGGTGACCGGGGTGCGTCCGCTCGCCGCGACGGCGTCGAGATGCGCTCGGAACTGCGCCGGGGTGACGGTGAATTCGGCGATCCAGGCGGGCGGTTCCTCCATGACGGCGTGGTAGAGCAGCACCGGGACGGCGTCCGGCATGTCAGTGCCTCCCCGCCGCGACGTCGGGCAGTTCGAAGCCGCGCAGCCGCAGCCGTGCCCGCAGGTATCCGAGCGGGCCGGCGAGCATCCCGCGGCGTTCCAGCCGGGACAGATGGCGCGGCCACGGATGCTCCCCGGCCCCGTGCGTCCCCGGCACCCCGGCAGCGCCGGCCTCCCGGGACGCGGTGATCGCACGGGCATGGGCGAGGCCGGCCGGCAGCCTGCGCAGCAGTGCGGGCAGCAGCGCCGGGCGGCGGACCAGCAGGGCGGTCAGGGCGGCGGTGAGGCCGGCGCCGTACCCGTACGCCTGCCCGGTCAGGTCCCGCCATGTCTCACGGTGGTGGTGCCACACCAGCGCCTGCGGCGTGTAGCGCAGGCGGTGTCCCGCGGCGAGGACGGAGACGAACGCGTACAGGTCGTCGCCGCCGCGTGCGGGCGTGCCCGTGCCGGTGGCCGGGTCGAAGCCACCCATCCCGCGCAGCACGGCGGCCCGGAAGGCCATGTTGGCCCCGGAGCCGAAGCTGCCCGCCGTGAATGGGAACAGCGGCTGGTCGGCGGGCGGGCGCAGCGGGTCGTACGTGCGCGGCGTGAATCCCTTGGCGAAGCCGCCGTGGCTCTCCAGCAGGATCTGCGCCGGAGTGCCCAGCCGGGCGGGCAGGATCAGGCCGGTCGTGCAGCCGAGCCGCGGATCGTCGGCGAACGGCGCGGTGAGCGACGTGAGCCAGTGCGGGTCCGCGACCACGTCGTCGTCCGTGAACGCGAGCACCGCGCCGTCGGCGACGGCGACGCCCCTGTTGTGGGCGACGGCGAGGCCCGGCACGGGTTCGCCGACGTACCGGACGCGTACGGTCCGCAGGCCGCCGTACGTGTTCTCGACGAGATCGCGGGTGGCGGTCGAGACGGGGGCGTTGTCGACGACGACGATCTCGTACTCCGGGTGGTCCTGGGCGAGCAGCGAGTCGAGGGCGCGGGCGAGCCGCCCGGCGCCCTCGCGAGTGGCGACGACGACGCTGGTACGCGGCAGGTCGCCGTGCGGCGGCGCGGCCGGGGGCTCCCGGCCGGCGAGCCGCGCCCGGGCTGCCACGGCCACGGCGTCGACGGCCCTGCGCCCGGGCGGTACGCGGCACACCACGGTGGCGACGGGCCTGCCCCGCACCCGGACCAGCGCGAAGACGTCGCCCGCCGCACCGGGCGCCGGCTCCGCAGCGAGCGGGGTGCCCGGCAGTGGGCCGGCCTGCCCCGGCGGCGCCGGACCGAAGGCGAGTACCCGCCCGTCGGGGCCGTCGAGGTCCAGTTCCGCCACCCGCATCGGCGCCGGCGGGCGCGGCAGGCCGGGCGGAGCGGGCCGTAGTGATCTGCTCAGCATGCGTGTCCCCCTGGTGTGCGTACGGTGCGCCGCCGGGCCGTGCCCCTGAGGGCCGCGTCCGGCGTCAGCGGGTCCCCCGCAGCCGGCCCACCCGGTCCAGCGTCCGTCGGGCCTGCGCGGCGAGCCGCGGGTGGTCGCGGACGAATCCATGGGCCCGGCGCACCGGTTCGCGGCCGAGCCAGTACAGCGCGGCCCCCGGGCCCGGCCGCAGGGTCGCGCCCTCGTGGACGCGCAGCTCGCCGGTCTTGAGGGCGTCCTTGTACTCGGCGGTCCCACGGCCGAGGTCCAGCAGCGCGACGCCCTCGCCGGCCGCCGCCTCCGCCATCCTCAGATGCAGGATCAGACCGGGTGAGAACTTGGCGAACTCGGGCTCGTACGCCGGGAACCAGCAGGACAGCACGGTGCGCGAACGCAGCCCGAAGTGCGCGGCGACCGGCCGGTCACCGGCGTACAGCACGGAGAGCGTCCCCCGGCAGCCTGCCGCCCTCGACTCGTGCAGCTGCCTCACCAGGGTGCTGATCCACCGCTGGGAGAAGCGGTCCCTGCGGCCGGTCCTGCGGTACTGGGCGGACTTCCAGGACATCAGCGTCCGCAGCGCCCCCGGGTCCCGCTCGTCCAGGACGAACCGGAGGCCGCCGGCCTGCCGGCCGAGCCTGCGCTCCTTCGCGAGCGTGGTACGCAGAAATTTGGGCGACCGCTCCCGGAGCTGCTCCTCGTAGGCGGCGTACCCCGCGGCGACGTCGATGACGGGCGAGCCGAACGCGCCGGCCGCGTCCGGCTCGAACAGTTTCTGGCCCGCCTCGAGGTTGTCGAACTCCCAGGCCGCCAGCGAGCACGCCCGCAGCAGTTCGCGCGGGTCGATGCCCAGACCCGGCCGCAGGACCGCGCCCTGGCAGTCGGACACGCCGAGACCGATGGCCCGGCCCCGCCCCAACGGCCCCCGTTCGTACGGGAAGAAGCCGGCCGGTTCCCCGCCCTCCCAGAGCACGGCGACTCTCGCCTGGGCACGCACCCGGCCGACCGCGAGGGTGAACTCTGGTTCCATGAACGGGTTCGCGGGTGCTTCCGCACCCGCGCGCATCTCACGCCACGCCTCCGTCTGGCTCGCGCCCAGCTCCCCCGGCGTCACGACCCTGATCCGCACATCGCTCAACTCGACCCCCCGGCCTTGCCTTTGAGCTTTCAACAAGCTCGCCCCCAGGAGAGCGACGGTACCGGCCGAAATACCGACACGGTAGGGAGCGTCACGCTTCTTCTGACGCGTGCCGGTTCGCCCGCGCGCCCCCGCGGTCCGTCGCCCGGACCGGCCGGTCCGCCTGGCGCCCGTCCGGGCTCAGGCCAGCGCGGCCTCGACGGCCGCCCGCGCGTGCAGTGTCGTCGTCGGGAACACCGGCACAGGGCTGTCGCCGGGCCCGATCAGCAGCTCGATCTCGGTGCAGCCGAGGACGACGCCCTCCGCTCCGGCACCGATCAGCTCGCCGATGACGTCCTGGTAGCGGGCACGGGACTCGTCCCGCACGACGCCGAGGCACAACTCGTCGTAGATCACCCGGTGGACCAGCGCGCGCCCCTCGGTGTCCGGGGTGAGGACCTCGAGCCCATGACCGGCGAGGCGTTCGCGGTAGAAGTCCTGCTCCATCGTGAAGGCGGTGCCCAGCAGGCCGACGCGGGTGAGGCCACGGGCCTTGACGGCGTCCGCGGTGGCGTCCGCCAGGTGCAGCAGCGGCACCCGGACCGCGGCCTCGACCTGGCCGGCGACCTTGTGCATGGTGTTGGTGCAGATCAGCAGCAGATCGGCGCCGGCGGCCTCGAGACCTCGGGCGGCCGCCGCGAGGATCTCCCCGGCACGCTCCCACTCACCGGCCGCCTGGAGCTGCTCGATCTCCGCGAAGTCGACGGAGTGGAGCACACATCGCGCCGAGTGGAGCCCGCCGAGCCGGTCCCGTACGAGCTCATTGAGAAGCCGGTAGTACTCCGCGCTGGATTCCCAGCTCATGCCGCCGATCAGCCCGATGGTTCGCATCCGCCCACTGTCGCATGTCGCGCACAACGGGGCCGCCGGCGCCCGCGAGACTGGTGCGCACACCGGCCGGACCGCGCGTCCCGGCAGGAGAGGACCGCGCAACCCAGCAGGAGAGGACACCGTCATGGCCCCAGTCATCGCAGTCACCGGAGCGAGCGGCCGCGTCGGCGGCCGGGTGGCACGCCGGCTCTCCGGTGCGGACGCCGCGACGCGGCTGATCGGCCGCGACCCCACCCGGCTGCCCGAACTGCCGGGCGCGACCGTGGCCCGCCCCGCCTCCTACGGCGACGGCGAGGCGATGCGGCGCGCCCTCGACGGGGCGCGGACACTGTTCTTGGTCTCCGCGCACGAGGCTCCGGACCGGGTGAAGGCGCACTGCACGGCGGTGGACGCGGCGGTCGCCGCGGGCGTCGAGCGGATCGTGTACGTGTCGTTCGTCGGCGCGGCGCCGGACGCGACGTTCACGTTCGCCCGCGACCACTGGCACACCGAGCAGTACATCCGCTCCTGCGGGGTGCGCCACACCTTCCTGCGGGACAACTTCTATCTGGCCGCGTTCCCCGCGATGACCGGCAAGGACGGGGTGCTGCGCGGTCCGGGCGGCCAGGGCCGGGTGGCCGCCGTCGCCCACGACGACATCGCCGACGCGGCGGCGGCCGTGCTGCTGGACGGGACCCGCACGCACGACAGGGTCGTGTACGACCTCACCGGCCCCAAGGCCTTCACCCTCGCGGAGGCGGCGAAGACGCTGAGCGACGTCACCGGCCGCACCGTCCGCTACCACCTCGAGTCCCACGACGAGGCGTACGCCTCCAGGGCCGGGTACGGCGCGGAGGACTGGGAGGTGACGGGCTGGGTCAGCTCGTACGAGGCGATCGCGCGGGGCGAGATGGCCACCGTCTCCGACGCGGTGCCCCGGCTAACGGGCCACCCGGCACAGGGGCTGCACGACTACCTGGTGACGCACCCGGGCAGCTGGCGGCACCTGCTGCCCGGGACGCCCTGAGCCGGGCGGCCTCCGCCGCACCGGCCCCCACGCGCGGGGCGGTCCGGTCGCGGCGGCCTACACGGCGCGACGGCCGGCCCGCCACACCTCGGTCACCAGCGGAACGCCCGGACGGTACGCCAGGTGCACATGGCTCGGTGCGTCCAGCAGCACGAGATCGGCGCGGGCGCCGACGCCGAGGCGCCCGACGTCCGTGCGGCGCAGGGCCGCCGCACCGCCGGCCGTCGCCGACCAGAGCGCATCGTCGGGCGTCATCCCCATGTCGCGTACAGCGAGCGCGACGCAGAACGCCATCGACGAGGTGAACGACGAGCCCGGATTGCAGTCCGTCGACAGCGCGACCGTCGCGCCGGCGTCGATGAGCCGGCGGGCGTCCGGCCACTCGGCTCGGGTCGAGAACTCGGCGCCGGGCAGCAGCGTCGCGACCGTCGCGCTGTTGGCGAGCGCGTCCACGTCCGCGTCGGTGAGGTGGGTGCAGTGGTCGGCGGACGCGGCGTCCAGCTCGACGGCGAGCTGGACGCCGGGACCGTAGGTGAGCTGGTTGGCGTGCACACGAGGCGTCAGTCCCCGCGCCTTGCCCGCGGTGAGGACGGCCCGCGCCTGGTCCGCGTCGAACGCGCCCTTCTCGCAGAAGACGTCCACCCAGCGGGCGTACGGGGCGCAGGCATCGAGCATCTCGCCGGTCACCAGGGCGACGTAGGCCGCCGGGTCGTCGGCGTAGTCCGGGGACACGATGTGCGCCCCGAGGTAGGTGACCTCGTCGGTGTGCGCGGCGGCGATCCGCAGGGCCCGCGCCTCGTCCTCCACGGTGAGCCCGTAACCGGACTTGGTCTCCATGACGGTGGTCCCCTGCCGGAGGGCCTCCGCGAGATAGCGGGCGACGTTGGCGTCCAGCTGGGCGTCGCTCGCGGCGCGGGTCGCGGCGACGGTGGTCCGGATGCCGCCCGCCGCGTACGCCTGCCCGGACATCCGGGCGTTGAACTCGGCGGTGCGGTCACCGGCGAAGACCAGGTGCGAGTGCGAGTCGACGAAGCCGGGGACGACCGCCCGGCCGCCGGCGTCGAGCCGGTTGTCAGTGGCGGGTGCTTTGCTCTTCTCACCGATCCAGGCGATGCGGTCGCCGTCGATGACGACGGCCGCGTCCTGGATCAGTCCGAGGGGGGATCCGTCACCGAGGGAGGGGTCGTTGGTGACCAGACTGGCGATGTTGGTGATGACGGTGGCCGTCGCCGCGACGGCGCTGTTCGTCGTCGCGGGGGCGGGCGTCGCCGGGGCGTTGTTCGTGGTCTCGTGGCCGCTGTTCATGGTGCGGGGTGCCTCCTTCAGCCGTGCAGTGCGGCGATCGCGTCCGTCAGAGCTCGTGCCGCGTCGGGGACGGCGGCATGGACCCCGTCCCGTACGACATGGCGGCCGCCCACGACCGTATGGCGCACATCCGCTGCCGACGCGGCGAATACCGCTGTCTCAGCTGCCAGACGCGGTGGCGGCCCCGCTGTCCTGACGGTGTCGAGCGCGACGGTCGTGAAGTCCGCGAGCGCGCCCGGCTCGAGGCGGCCCGCCTCGTGCCAGCCCAGCGCGGCGTGTCCGTCGGCGGTGGCGGCCCGCAGCAGCGCCGCCGCCGTCCAGTGGCCTCGTGTGCGCGAGCGCAGGCGCTCGTTCAGCTCCATGGCGCGGGCCTCCTCGAACAGGTCGATCACCGCGTGGCTGTCGCTGCCGAGGGAGAGGGGCGAGCCGGCCGCCTGGAGGGCGGGGGCGGGGCCGATGCCGTCCGCGAGGTCGCGTTCCGTCGTCGGGCACATGCAGGTGCCGGTCGTCGTGCCGCCGAGCAGCGCGATGTCGTCGTCGGTGAGGTGGGTGTTGTGGACGCCGGTGGTGCGGGCGCCGAGCACACCGTGGTCGGCCAGCAGCCGGGTCGGGGTGCGGCCGTGGGCGGCGAGGCAGGCGTCGTTCTCCGCCGTCTGCTCCGAGAGGTGTATGTGCAGGGGCGCGTTGCGGGCGGCGGCCCAGGACGCGACCGTCGGCAGCTGCTCGGCGGGCACGGCCCGCACCGAGTGGATCGCGGCGCCGATCCGTGCATGTCCGCCGTCCTTCAGCGAGTCGGCCCGCTGGGCCCACGCGTCCGCCGTGCCGTCGGAGAAGCGCAACTGGTGGCTGGTGGGGGGCTCCCCGAAACCGGCGGACAGGTAGGCGGTGTCCAGCAGGGTGATCCGGATGCCGGCCTCACCGGCCGCCGCGATCAGCGCCTCGCCCATCGCGTTGGGATCGGCGTACGGGACACCGCCCGGCGCGTGGTGCAGATAGTGGAACTCACCCACCGCGGTGATGCCGGCCAGCGCCATCTCGGCGTAGACCGCGCGGGCCAGCGTGAAGTACGAGTCGGGGGTGAGGCGGACGGCCACGTCGTACATCACCTCCCGCCAGGTCCAGAAGGTCCCGGAGCCGACCTGCACCGTGCCGCGCAGCGCGCGGTGGAAGGCGTGCGAGTGGGCGTTCGCCAGACCGGGAAGCGTGAAGCCCCGCAGCACCTCCGCACCCGGCGGCGGCGTCTCGACCCCCTGCCGTACGGCGGTGATCCGGCCGTCCGTCACATCAAGGGCCACCCCCGGCTCGGCGTGGGCGCCGAGCCAGGCGTGCTCCAGCCAGTACGTGGTCACCTGCACGCCAGGCCCTCCAGTACGTCGGCGAGTGCGAGAACCCCGGCCACGCAGTCGTCCTCGTCCGCCGACTCGGCCGGGGAGTGCGAGACACCGGTGGGGTTGCGTACGAACAGCATGGCGGTCGGGACGGACGTGGAGAGGATCCCGGCGTCGTGTCCCGCGCCTGTGCCGAGCACGGGGACGGCGCCCCCGAGGATCTTGTTCAGCTCGTCGCGCAGGGCGTGCTCGAACTCGATCACCGGCGTGAAGGACTCCCGTACGACCGTGAGGTCCACGCCGTCGCGCTCTGCGCGCTCCCGCGCCGCCTGCTCGACGGCGGCGACGACCGTGTCGAGGGTGGCCTGGTCGGGCGCGCGGGAGTCCAGCCAGCCGCGCACCAGGGACGGGATGGCGTTGACGCCGTTCGGCTCGACGGAGATCTTGCCGAACGTGGCGACCGCGCCCGCGAGTTCCGCCTCCTGGCGCGCGGCGAGAACGGTCTGCGCGTACGTCAGCATCGGGTCGCGCCGGTCGGCGAGTCGGGTGGTGCCGGCGTGGTTGGCCTCACCGGCGAAGTCGAACCGCCAGCGGCCGTGCGGCCAGATGGCGGACGCGATGCCGACGGCGTCGCCGGACAGGTCCAGGGCACGGCCCTGCTCGACGTGCAGTTCCACGAACGCGCCGACCCGGGCGAGGCGTTCGGGGTCCGGGCCGATGGCGGCCGGGTCGTACCCGGCCGCCTCCATGGCCCGCGGAAGGCTGATGCCGTCCGCGTCACGGAGTTCGTACGCCTTCTCCCGTGTCAGCTGCCCGGCACTCAGCCGGGACCCGACGCAGGCGAGGCCGAACCGGGCGCCCTCCTCGTCACCGAAGTTGGTGATGGCGAGGGGCCGGGTGAACTCCACTGCCCTGCGGCGGAGTTCGTCAAGAGCGGCGAAGGAGGTCACCACGCCGAGGGGGCCGTCGAAGGCTCCGCCGTCCGGTACGGAGTCGAGGTGCGAACCGGTGACGACGGCGTCGCCCTGGTCGGGGTCGCCGAGCCAGGCCCACTGGTTGCCGTTGCGGTCGGTCTCGTAGGCGAGGCCACGGGACTCGGCCTGCGCCCTGAACCACGACCGGCAGTCGGCGTCGGCTTCGGTCCAGGCGTACCTGCGGTACCCGCCGGTGGACGCGTCGCGGCCGATGGGGCGCAGCTCGCGCCACATCTCGTGGAACGACGCCCCCGCGGCGCCGGCGCCTGACCCGGAGCAGGACCCCGCGACAGACCCGGTGCCCGACCCGGCGGCGGGACCGGCACCGGCGCCGGCCCCGGCCTCGGCGCGGCGGTCCTCGGTCGTCACGAGTCCTCCCGCATCGGCACGCGGACGCCCTTGGCGTCGGCGACCGACTCGGCGCTCTCGTAGCCCGCGTCCACATGGCGGATCACGCCCATACCCGGGTCGTTGGTGAGCACGCGGCGGATCTTCTCGCCCGCCAGCTTCGTGCCGTCCGCCACCGACACCTGGCCGGCGTGGATGGAACGGCCCATGCCGACCCCGCCACCGTGGTGGAGGGACACCCACGACGCTCCCGACGCGACGTTCACCATCGCGTTCAGCAGCGGCCAGTCCGCGATCGCGTCGGAACCGTCGAGCATCGCCTCGGTCTCGCGGTACGGGGAGGCGACGGAACCGCAGTCGAGGTGGTCCCGGCCGATCGCCAGCGGGGCGGCCAGCTCGCCGCTCGCGACCATGTCGTTGAACCGCTCGCCCGCCCGGTCGCGCTCGCCGTAGCCGAGCCAGCAGATGCGCGCCGGCAGGCCCTGGAAGTGGACCCGCTCGCCGGCCATCTTGATCCAGCGGTGCAGGGACTCGTTCTCGGGGAACAGGTCGAGGATCGCCCTGTCGGTCTTGGCGATGTCGGACGCCTCGCCGGAGAGCGCCGCCCAGCGGAACGGTCCCTTGCCCTCGCAGAACAGCGGCCGGATGTACGCGGGCACGAAGCCGGGGAAGGCGAACGCCCGGTCGTAGCCGGCGAGCCGGGCCTCGCCCCTGATCGAGTTGCCGTAGTCGAAGACCTCGGCGCCCGCGTCCATGAAGCCGACCATGGCCTCGACGTGGGTGGCCATCGACTCCCGGGCGCGGGTGGTGAAGCCGGCCGGGTCCTTCGCCGCGTACGAGGCCATGTCGTCGAAGTCGACACCGACGGGCAGGTAGGACAGCGGGTCGTGGGCGGAGGTCTGGTCGGTGACGATGTCGATCGGCGCACCCTCCGCGAGCATCCGCGGCAGCAGGTCGGCGGCGTTGCCGAGAAGGCCGATGGACAGCGGGCGGCGGGCGTCCCGGGCCTCGACGGCGAGCTGGAGGGCGTGCTCCAGGGAGTCGGCCTTGACGTCCAGGTAGCGGTGCTCGATACGCCGCTCGATGGCGCGCGGGTCGCAGTCGATACAGATCGCGACGCCGTCGTTCATGGTGACGGCGAGCGGCTGGGCGCCGCCCATGCCACCGAGGCCGGCGGTAAGCGTGATCGTCCCGGCGAGGGTGCCGCCGAACTTCTTCGCGGCGACGGCCGCGAACGTCTCGTACGTGCCCTGGAGGATGCCCTGGGTGCCGATGTAGATCCAGGAACCGGCGGTCATCTGGCCGTACATGGTGAGGCCGAGCTGCTCGAGGCGCCGGAACTCCTCCCAGTTCGCCCAGTCGCCGACCAGGTTGGAGTTGGCGATGAGCACGCGCGGCGCCCACTCGTGGGTCTGCATGACGCCGACCGGGCGGCCGGACTGGACGAGCATCGTCTCGTCCTGCTTCAGCGTCCGCAGCGTGCGGACCATCGCGTCGAAGGAACGCCAGTCGCGCGCGGCCTTCCCCGTGCCGCCGTAGACGACGAGCTTGTCGGGGTGCTCGGCGACCTCGGGGTCGAGGTTGTTCTGCAGCATCCGCAGCGCGGCTTCCTGCTGCCATCCCAGGGCGCTCAGTTCACTGCCGCGCGGTGCCCGTACGGGGCGGGGTCCTGACATGGCGTTGCCTCCTCGCGAAGATGTGTGGATTTTCTATTCACATACTTGCTTCCTGAATAGATGTAGTCAACAGCTGCGGGGCGAACCGCCGGGTGATTGGCTGGCGCACATGACTGTCGACCGCCGGGACCGGGCCGTACGAGCGGCCGTGGAACAGGGACTTCTCACCGAGGACCAGCCCGTGACCGCCCTGATCGACGTGGCGGGTATCCGCTCGTCGGTGGCGGAGCTGAGGGCCGCCTTCGCCGCCGTCACCGACGCGCCGGTGCTGCACGCCTTCGCCGTCAAGGCCGCTCCGCTGGTGCCGGTCCTCGCGCTGCTGCACGCCGAGGGCATGGGCGCGGAGGTCGCGAGCCCGGGCGAGCTGGCACTGGCGCGGGCCGCCGGACTGCCGGCCGGCTCGATCGTGCTCGACTCCCCGGCCAAGACCGTCGCGGAGCTGCGGGAGGCCCTCGGCCTGGGCATCGCCGTCAACGCCGACAACTGGCAGGAACTGGCCCGCATCGACGACCTCGTCGCCGCCGGGCCCACCGCCTCGCCGGTGGGCCTGCGGGTGAACGCGCAGGTCGGCGGCGGCACCATCGGCGCCCTGTCGACGGCGACACCGACGTCCAAGTTCGGCGTGACCCTGCGCGACGAGGGCGCGCGGGAGCGGGTCGTCCGCGCCTGCCTCGAGCGGCCCTGGCTGACCCGGCTGCACACCCACTCCGGCTCCCAGGGCATGGCCCTGACCCGGATGACGGAGGGCGTCCTCGCGGTGTACGAGCTCGCCGAGGAGATCAACGCGGCGGCGGGCCGGCGGCAGATCGACACCATCGACGTCGGCGGCGGCCTGCCGGTCAACTTCGCGTCCGAGGAGCACACCCCCGCCTTCGCCGACTACACCGCGCTGCTGCGGGAGCGCGTCCCCGGGCTGCTCGACGGCCGGTACGGCCTGGTCACCGAGTTCGGCCGCTCCCTGCTCGCCAAGCACGGCACCGTCCTCGCCCGGGTCGAGTACGCCAAGTCCGCCGGTTCCCGGCCCATCGCCGTCACCCACGCGGGCGTCCAGGTCGCCACCCGTACCGTCTACGACCCGCTGTCCTGGCCGCTGCGGATCGCCGCGTACGACGCCAAAGGGCTGCCCAAGGCGGGGCCCGGTGTCGAGCAGGACATCGCCGGGCCGGCGTGCTTCGCGGGGGACCTGCTCGCCGAGAAGCGGGCGCTGCCGCTGCTGGAGTCGGGCGACGTGATCGCCGCCCTGGACACGGGCGCCTACTACTTCTCCAGCCACTACGGCTACAACAGCCTGCCCAGGACCGCCGTGCATGGCTTCAGCACCGGAGCGGACGGTGAGGTGCGGTTCGCCACCGTGCGGACCGCCCAGACCGTCGAATCCATCGTCGCGGAGGCCGGCGGGGCGGAGCGGGGCGCGCTGCTCTGCCGATGACCGTGCAGCGGGGGCGGCTGTCGGACCCCGGTGGTTCCATGGACCCATGGCTACCAGCAGCGTCGTCGTCGAGCGTCTGATCCTCGCCCCGCCCGGCCCCGTGTGGGAGGCCCTGACCGACATCCGGGGGTGGGAGGCCACGCTCAGCGGCGTGGAGCGGATCGAGGTGCTGAGCGAGGGTGACTTCGGGGTGGGCACCCGGTGGCGGGAGACCCGGCGGATGCTGGGCAAGGAGGCCACGGAGGAGATGTACGTGACGGCCAGCGAGCCGCCCGAGCGCTATGTGGTGGAGGCCGACTCCCCAGGCACGCACTACGTCTCCGAGTTCAGACTGCTCACCGCGGGCCCGGAGACGACGACCGTCCGGCTGACGTTCCGCGCCGAGCCGTCCGGCGGCTTCACGGGACTGCTCGCCAAGGCCTTCGGCAAGCTCGGCGCCAGGGCCGTCCGCAAGGCGATCGCGAGGGATCTCGACGACGTCGCCGCCGCGGTGGAGCACCGCGCCCGCTGACGGGGCAGCACATTCCGCCCGCCGCCTCACCGTCATGACGTTCACCGGACCGACCGTCATGACGCGGGCCGCGCCGTCCTGGAACGCCCCGCACGACGCGCAGTGCGGCGACGGGCAGGGAGAGAGCGGACTCTATCGGGCACACGCATGTTCCGCTGGAAAATGCCAGAAGTCACCCCAACAGGTGGCACGTTGCGTAACCTCTCCGTCACTGCCGCGCTCGTGCGCGGCACACCGAGGCGGGGAGGGGAGTCCGCGTGCCCGGAATCGACGAGTGTCTGCTGCAGGCCATGGTGGTGCCCGGGGCCCGGGGGGCCGCGATCGTGGACTGGACCAGCGGTCTGGCCCTCGGCAGCATCGGGGAGACCCCCGGCGGTGACCACGAGGCGACCGCGGCGGAGACCGCCGAACTGGCCAGGATGGCCGCCGAGTACCCGACCTTCGCGCCCGAGGAGGAAACGGCACCTGACGGCGCCAAGGGCTTACCCGTCGAGGACCTCATCGTCACCACACGCACCGGGTACCACGTGGTGCGCTTCGTGGAGACCACGTTCGACAGCAGTGTGTTCCTGCATCTCTGGCTCGACCGGGAGACCGGGAACCTGGCGCTCGCCCGGCTGCGCCTCGCGGACCTCGCAGAGCGGCTGGTCCTCGGATGACCGCAGCGCCCACGGCCGTCTCCCCCATGCTCCTCAGGCTGGCGGAGGAGCGGGCCACCGGCGTCCTCGTCCGTGACCACGGCGCCCTCTACCTCGCGGACGGGCAGGTCGTGCACGCGGAGAGCCCGGCCGCACCCGGCATCGAGGTGCTGCTGACCGCCGGTGGCCGGCTGGCCCCCGAGGGCTGGCAGGAGGCCGTGACAAGGGCCGGCGCCCGCCGCGAGGTGGCCCGCTTCCTCGTCGACAGCGGCCAGGTCGCCGACGGGGAGATGGAGATCTGCCACCTCGGCGCCCTCCACGACGCGGCGTTCTTCGCCCTGGCTCCCGGCAGCGGGCCGACCCGCTTCCGCTACGGCGTCGCCCACTGGATCGGCGCCGTGCGTCCCGTGCCCGCCGTGGCGGTCGCCCGGGAGGCACGCCGGCGACGCGGGCTCCTCGACTCCGTGTGGCCGCACTCCGAGGTGGACACCGCGCCCCTGCGGTGCCGCCCGTCCGGCCACGGCGCGACGGCCACCCCCCGGCAGCGGACGCTGCTGGAGCTCGCCGACGGTGTACGCACCCCGTCCGCGATCGCCCGGGCGGTCGGGCGGCCCGCCTTCAACACCCTGCTCGAAGTACGGCGGATGGCCGCCGCGGGGCTCGTCGAGACACCGTCGGACCCTGCGGTACCCGATCCGGCCCCGTTGCCCGCCTGGGTCGCCGATTTCGCCGTCGACCCGGACATCGCCCTGCTACGCCGGCTCCGCGACGCTCTGGAGGCAAGCCTGTGACATACCGCACGACCCACCGGGCCCTGCGCACACCGTCATGAGGCGCGCCCTGAGGCTGCGCGCCGAGAGGAGACAGCTCATGACGGCCGAGACCGAGGTGCTCGGTGAACTCAAGAGGCTGCGCGCACGTGTGCCGCAGCTGACCGGCGGGCTCGCCGCGAGCGTCGACGGCCTGGTGCTGGCGGCGGACACGGCGGAGGCGGAGAGCGTCGCCGCGCTCACCGCCGCCGCGCTCGGTGTCGCGCTGCGGCTGACCGAGGCCACCGGGCAGGGCGGCTTCAAGGAGCTGCTCGTCCGGGGCGACGCGGGCTACGTCGCCACCTACGCGGCCGGCTCGTCGGCCGTGCTCACCGTCCTGGCCGAGCCACGCATCAACGTGGGCCGGCTCCATCTCGAGGCCCGTCGTGCCGGCGCCCGTATCGGGGCGCTGGTGGACGCCGCCCTCGAACGACCGGAGAACGTCTGACACATGGCCGCCACCCCCGAAGAACCGGCACCCGCACGAGCCCCCCGCACCACCCGATCCACCCGCACCACCGCGAGAACAACCAACCGACGGAAGGAAAGTGCGCCTGCCATGGCCAACACCGAAACAGCGCTGAAGGAAGCCATCACCATCGAGGGCGCCATCGGCGCCGCACTCGTCGACTACACCAGCGGCATGGCGCTGGGCACCATCGGCGGCGGCAAGGAATTCGACCTCACCGTCGCCGCCGCCGGGAACACGGACGTGGTCCGTTCCAAGGTGCGCACGATGGAACACCTCGGCCTCAAGGACGAGATCGAGGACATCCTCATCACCCTCGGCACGCAGTACCACCTGATCCGCCTGATGAAGGGCCGTGGCTCCAACGGTCTCTTCCTCTACCTGGCGCTGGACAAGGACCGCGCGAACCTGGCGATGGCCCGCCACCAGCTGAAGAAGATCGAGGCCGAACTGGACGTCTGAGCCGTCCCTCAGCGCCGGCGCCGCGCCCCTCCGGGCGCGGCGTCGCCGGCGGCGATGCCCGTGGTACGGAAGCCCTTGGCGTGCTTGCCGACCGGTCCGTCCGCCAGCCGGTCCGTACGGAGCCACAGCAGCGTCTCCGCCGCACGTTCGCGCCGCCCCAGCCACACGGCCTTGAGCCACAGGCCGGCTCCCGCACCGGCGAGCACCGCACCGCCCGCGGCGGGCAGCACCAGGGAACTCGCCACGGCGGCCACGAAGGCGAGCAGCAGCCACCAGCGCCGTTCCCGCCGCACCACCCGCAGCGTCACCCGGCGGTCCTGGAGGACGTCGTGCCGGCCGGCACGGGTCGCGCAGTCCGCGAGATGCGTGTACCGGCGGCGGCGTACGAGAGCGACCACGGCGGCGGTGACCAGGAACAGCGCCGCCCCGGCCAGAACCCCGATGCGGCGTCCGGTGAGTCCGGGCAGCAGCAGCCCGGTCCCGGCGGCCAGGGCCCCCAGCCACCACAGGGGCGCCGCCCCGGCTCTCACGACCACCGCCACCCGCGCCAGCGACTGCGTCCCGCGCCCCACGTCCGTGCTCCCTCCGGCAGATCCGATCCGTGGGCGCGGAGGTTAGCGGCCGTACATGAGTGTCGTCTGAGAAACAGCGTCGGAAAGTGGTCCGGCAGGGCCCGAAAGCGGTCAGGTACGGCTCACTCCGCGAACAGACCGCGTTCCGCCGCCTGCACGTCGAAGTCCTCCAGGCGTGCCTGCGCGTCCGGCAGACCGTCGCACATGGCCTCCAGCAGGACCCTTCCGAGCAGCATCGGCGCACACGCGGTGTCGAAGGCCAGTCCGGTGCCTACGGCGGCCGGGATCAGCAGGTCGCTGTGGGCGGCGACCGGAGCGAACGCCGAGTCGGCGACCGTCACCACCGTCAGACCCGCGGAGCGGGCGTACGCCAGAGCCTCCACGACCTCCTTGGGGTGGCGCGGCAAGGCGAAGCAGAGCAGCGCGCTCGCGCCCGCCCGCCGCGCCGCGTCGATCCGGTCGAGGAGCATCGAACCGCCCTCGTCGAGGAGCCGTACGTCCGGGTGCACCTTGGCCGCGAAGTAGGCGAAGCCCCTGGCCTGCGACGACGCGGCGCGCAGGCCCAGCACCGGCAGTGGCCGCGACGCCGCCAGCAGCCGGCCGGCCCGCTCCACGGGCGCCGGCTCCGCGAGCACGGCGGCCAGGTGCCGCAGATTCTCTATCTCGGCCTGCACGGCCTGCTGGTACTCGTTGTACGCGTCGCCGGCGTCGGGTGTCTCGGGCGGGACGACCTCGCGCAGATGCCTTCTCAGCGCGGGGTAGCCGTCGAAACCGAGCGCGACGGCGAACCGGGTGACGGACGGCTGACTGACGCCGGCCAGCTCCGCGAGCTCCACGCTGGACAGGAACGGCACGTCCGCGGCGCGGCGGACCATGCAGTGCGCGATGCGACGCTGGGTGGGGGTGAGCCGGTGCCCCTCGAACAGCTGCTGCAGTCGTGCGGCAGGGCTGTCGCTCATGCCATCCCCCTCGTCCGGCCCGCTCATCGGTCGTCCTATTCACTCACAATGAACTCTGCATGACGATATGCAGGCCGGGCAAGGCGAGGCGCACGGGAGCCGTTCAGGACGCGGCCCGCGGCTCCATGAACTCCAGCCGGTTGCCGACGTTGTCGTGGGCGTAGAAGCGGTCGTGCCCGGGGAATTCGCCGTCCCACGTCACCTCGTGTCCGCACTCCTCGAGCCGCTCGGCGAGGGCACGCAGCGAACGGACGAGGATGCCGGGGTGCGCCTTGCGGGCGGGTGCGAAGTCCTGCTCGACACCGAGGTGGACCTCGAGACCGCCGCCGCGGAACCAGCAGCCGCCGCGGGCGGCCAGCACCGGGGGCTTCTCCAGCTCGGTCATGCCCAGCACGTCGCCCCAGAACCGGCGGCAGAGGTCCTCCGACCCCGGCGGGACGGCCAGCTGGACGTGGTGCAGGCCGCCGAGGGCGTACTCGGCGGCCGGTGCGGTGCTCCCTGTGCTCATGGTCGTCTCCCCCTGCGAACCGGCCTGCGTCCGACGGCAGTCCGACCGCAGATGGTGTCACAGCGCGACGGCCGTCTCCCGTTGTCCCCGGGGTGAAGAGGGGGGCTGTCCCCAATGACCCGGTGGCCCGCCCGGCCGTAGCTTCGCTCCCATGGAAGCCCATGACCCTGAGCTCAAGAAGGAGCTCGACGCCACCCTCCACGCCCGGCGCGAACTGGGCGAGGAGTACGACTCCGCGCTCGTCGAATCCTTCCTGGAGAAGGTCGAGGAGCGGCTCGACACCACGGTCGACCGCCGTGTCAGGCGGCAGCTGGCCGAGCAGCGGACGAGCGCCGCCCGCAGCCCCGGCCGGCAGCGCTCCGCGGACAGCTTCGGGGAGCGTTTCGGCTTCGGCATCATCACGATGGTCCTCGCCATCCCGCTTTCCGCGATCGGCGTCGCCAACGCCGACCTGCCCGGTCTGGTCGTCACCTGGCTCGGCATCGTCGGAGTGAACGTGGCCCACGCCGCCCACGGGATGCCGTGGCAGCGCCGGGCACGGAGCACCCGCTCCGACTGGGAGGACTGAGCGGCCGTCACCGTCACGGCACCGCAGCGATCGGGCGGCCTGCGCACAAGGCGCGAGGACTGTGCGCGGGGACCGCCGCACCCCCTGCCCGAGGGCCGGGGGGCGGGACGACGGCGGTCCCCGCGAGGGACACGGGCCGGGTCAGGACCGGGTTCCGTGTCCGGGGCGTCCTGGGAGTCCGGGAGCCGCTCCGGAAGTCCTGTGACGCCGCCAGTGGTGCCGGCCGGGTTACCTGCCCGGTCTCCCTGCCGACATCCACCAATGTGCCGTACGCGTGTTAAGCGGGTGCTGCGCGTACGTGACGCGCTCGTACCGATTGCGCGACAGTCGTCCGCAAAGGCCTTTCCCGGCCTGCTACTTGGCGCCCTTGGCGAGGAACGCCAGCAGGTCCTGACGGCTCACCACGCCGGTGGGCTTGCCCTCGACCAGCACGATCGCCGCGTCCGCCGTCCCGAGCACCGACATCAGGTCGCCGACCGGTTCGCCGGAGCCGACCTGCGGCAACGGTGCGGACATGTGCTTCTCCAGCGGGTCGCCGAGCGACGCGCGCTGGGTGAACAGGGCGTCCAGCAGCTCACGTTCGACGACGGACCCGATGACCTCCGCGGCCATCACGTCCGGGTGGCCTGCGCCGGGCTTGACGATCGGCATCTGGGAGACGCCGTACTCGCGCAGCACCTCGATGGCCTGGCCGACGGTCTCCTCCGGGTGCATGTGCACCAGGCTGGGGATGCCGCCGTGCTCCTTGTCGCGCAGGACGTCTCCGACGTTCGCGACGCCCTCGCCCTCCAGGAAGCCGTAGTCGGCCATCCACTCGTCGTTGAAGATCTTGCTCAGGTAGCCGCGGCCGCTGTCCGGCAGCAGGACGACGACGACATCGTCCGGACCGAGCCGCTCCGCGACGCGCAGTGCGGCGACGACCGCCATGCCGCAGGAGCCGCCCACCAGGAGGCCCTCCTCCTTGGCGAGCCGGCGCGTCATCTGGAAGGAGTCCTTGTCGGACACGGCGACGATCTCGTCGGTCACGGTCCGGTCGTACGCGGAGGGCCAGAAGTCCTCGCCGACGCCCTCGACGAGATACGGACGGCCGGAGCCGCCGGAGTAGACGGAACCCTCGGGGTCCGCGCCGACGATCTTGACCTTGCCGTCGCTGACCTCCTTCAGGTACCGCCCGGTGCCGGAGATCGTGCCGCCGGTGCCGACGCCCGCGACGAAGTGCGTGATCCGCCCGTCCGTCTGGTCCCACAGCTCGGGCCCGGTGGTCTCGTAGTGGGAGCGCGGGTTGTTGGGGTTGGAGTACTGGTCCGGCTTCCAGGCGCCGGGCGTCTCACGCACCAGCCGGTCGGAGACGTTGTAGTACGAGTCCGGGTGCTCGGGGTCGACGGCCGTGGGGCAGACGACGACCTCGGCACCGTAGGCGCGCAGCACATTGATCTTGTCCGTGGACACCTTGTCGGGGCAGACGAAGATGCACTTGTAGCCCTTCTGCTGGGCCACGATGGCAAGTCCGACGCCGGTGTTGCCGCTCGTCGGCTCGACGATCGTGCCGCCGGGCTCGAGCGCGCCGCTCTCCTCCGCCGCCTCGATCATCCGCAGCGCGATCCGGTCCTTCACCGACCCGCCGGGGTTGAAGTACTCGACCTTGGCCAGGACGGTCGCCGAAATGCCTGCGGTCACGCTGTTCAGCTTCACCAGCGGGGTGTCGCCGACAAGGCTGATCATCGAATTGTGGATACGCACAATGTTCTCCGGGGTCTCCGTGATGGTTCGCCCAGCGTAAGCGGGCGGCAGCGGGATTGGGCGACGGTCGCTACGGGGCAGTTAGCTCATGTACGGCGACGACGCCTGCGAGGGCCGCAGCACACGAGGCTGCGGCCCCGGTGGGTTGCGAGGAGGTGGCACGGACTGTGTCGAGAGCGAGGGTGGCGCGGCGCATCGCGGCCGGCGCGGCATACGGCGGGGGCAGCATCGGGCTGCTCGGGGCGGCGGCGGTGGGCCTCGTGCTGGCCGAGGTCCAGCTGGCCAAACGCACGGTCGGCGGGGGCCGGGCACCCATCCCTCCGCGCGGCGACGGTCTCTACGGGCTGGCCTTCGGCCGGGAGAACCCGCTGCATCTTTGCGTCCTCGGCGACTCGACCGCGGCCGGCCAGGGTGTGCGCAGGGCGGGCCAGACCCCGGGGGCGCTGCTGGCGTCCGGGCTGGCGGCGGTGGCGGAGCGGCCGGTGGAGGTCCGCAACATCGCGCTGCCGGGGGCACGGTCCGACGACCTCGAGCGACAGGTGACGCAACTGCTCGCGGACCGGTCACGGACCCCGGACGTGTGCGTGATCATGATCGGCGCCAACGACGTCACCCACCGGATGCCGCCGACGGAGTCCGTGCGCTACCTGGCCGCCGCCGTCCGCAGACTGCGGACGGCGGGCGCGGAGGTGGTCGTCGGCACCTGCCCCGACCTCGGGACGATCGAGCCGGTCTACCAGCCGCTGCGCTGGATGGCCCGCCGTGTGAGCCGGCAGCTGGCCGCGGCCCAGACGATCGTGGTGGTCGAACAGGGCGGGCGGACGGTCTCGCTGGGCGATCTGCTCGGCCCCGAGTTCGCGGCGAACCCTCGGGAGATGTTCGGCGTGGACAGCTACCACCCGTCGGCGGAGGGCTACGCGACGGCGGCCATGGCGATGCTGCCGACGCTGTGCGCGGTGCTCGGCCTGTGGCCCGAGACCGACGTGCTGGACGCGGACCGGGACGAGGACATGCTGCCGGTGGCCCGGGCGGCCGCGACGGCCGCGTCCGAGGCGGGCACGGAGGTCACGGGCGCCCGCGCGCCCTGGGCCCTGCTCAAGCACCGCCGTCGCCGTCGCCTGCCTCCTGCCGCGGATACCGCGTCCCCCGCCACTACCCACGCGGAACCCGCCAGGGGCCACGCGGGCCCCACGCACTGAGGGACCGGCCGCCACCAGGACCTGCCGTACGCGCTGCTTCAGCGAGGTACGGCAGGTCCCGGCGTACGCGCGCTTGCCGCCTGCCGGCAGGGCTCCGCGAGGGCCGGCCGGCGGGGCGGAAAGGCCGGGGACGGAATCAGGGCGAAGCATCGGTTTCAGGGCCGTCCTGGGTGGGGATGGGCAAGCCGGGAGGGGGCATAAGCAAGCGCCCGCTTAGAAAAGAGGCCCGCATCACACCATTCGTGCAGTGACCCGCGCGGTACGTACGGGTAACTTCCCAACCAGCCCTTCCGTCTTCCCCTCATGGAGCCGTGATGCCCGAAGCCGTGATCGTCTCTGCCGCCCGTTCCCCGATCGGCCGGGCCTTCAAGGGCTCGCTCAAGGACGTCCGCCCCGACGACCTGACCGCCGAGATCATCAAGGCCGCGCTCGCCAAGGTGCCGGAGCTCGACCCGCGTGACATCGACGACCTGATGCTCGGCTGCGGCCTCCCCGGCGGCGAGCAGGGCAACAACCTGGGCCGCATCGTGGCCGTGCAGATGGGGATGGACCACCTCCCCGGCTGCACCGTCACCCGCTACTGCTCCTCCTCGCTCCAGACCTCCCGGATGGCGCTGCACGCCATCAAGGCCGGCGAGGGCGACGTCTTCATCTCGGCGGGTGTCGAGATGGTGTCCCGCTTCGTGAAGGGGAACTCCGACAGCCTGCCGGACACGCACAACCCGTTCTTCGCCGAGGCAGAGGCCCGCACGGCCGCCGTCGCCGAGACCGAGGGCTCGACATGGCACGACCCGCGCGAGGACGGCCTTGTGCCGGACGCGTACATCGCGATGGGGCAGACCGCGGAGAACCTCGCCCGTCTCAAGGGCATCACGCGCGAGGACATGGACGAGTTCGGCGTCCGCTCCCAGAACCTCGCGGAGGAAGCCATCAAGAACGGCTTCTGGGAGCGCGAGATCACCCCGGTGACCACCCCCGACGGCACGGTCGTCAGCAAGGACGACGGTCCGCGTGCCGGAGTCACCGTCGAGGGCGTCCAGGGCCTCAAGCCCGTCTTCCGCCCCGACGGTCTGGTCACCGCCGCCAACTGCTGCCCGCTGAACGACGGCGCCGCCGCGCTCGTCATCATGAGCGACACCAAGGCCCGCGAGCTCGGCCTCACGCCGCTCGCCCGGATCGTCTCCACCGGCGTCTCCGGCCTCTCCCCCGAGATCATGGGCCTCGGCCCGGTCGAGGCGTCGAAGCAGGCGCTGCGGCGCGCCGGCCTGACCACCTCCGACATCGACCTGGTCGAGATCAACGAGGCGTTCGCCGCGCAGGTCATCCCGTCGTACCGCGACCTCGGCTTCGACCTGGACAAGGTCAACGTCAACGGCGGCGCGATCGCGGTCGGCCACCCCTTCGGCATGACCGGCGCGCGGATCACGGGCACGCTGATCAACAGCCTCCAGTTCCACGACAAGCAGTTCGGCCTCGAGACGATGTGCGTGGGCGGCGGCCAGGGCATGGCGATGGTCATCGAGCGGCTGAGCTGAGCCGGAGCGGAGGGTAGGGGTCGTCCGAGGAACGAGGGCGGCACCTGCCCGCAGCGGTGGCGAAGCGAACGCGACCGACAACGCGAGCGGCTGAGCTGAGCCGGAGCGGAGGGTAGGGGTCGTCCGAGGAACGAGGGCGGCACCTGCCCGCAGCGGTGGCGAAGCGAACGCGACCGACAACGCGAGCGGCTGAGCTGAGCCGGAGCGGAGGGTAGGGGTCGTCCGAGGAACGAGGGCGGCACCTGCCCGCAGCGGTGGCGAAGCGAACGCGACCGACAACGCGAGCGGCTGAGCTGAGCCGGCGCGGAGGGCAGGGGTCGCCCGAGGAACGAGGGCGGCACCTGCCCTCAGCGGTGGTCCGGGCACGGTCCCGGGCCCACCGTGGATCTCAGTTCGTGACTGAATCTCCCCCAGGATGTGACCTATCTCCTGGGGGAGACCCCTTTTTGCAGGTCAGGGCCGCTCCGCCGGTAAACGTCGGGCTCAAAGTTCTGTCCAATTGGTGACGTAATGCACTGACAGAGTGCGCGGGTTCATCGCAAGCTGATGTAGAAGTCGGGGGATCCGATTGAAACCGGGAGTAAGTCAGTGAGCGCCATGTCTCTTGCCCTGCTGCTGACCACGGCCGCCGCCACGGCCGTGGGCGCCGCTGCCCTGCACGCCGCCCACGGGCTCCGTAAGCAGGTGGCCGCCCTGCGCAGCGAGCTCGCCGAGGCGTCCGGGCCAGCCCGCACCGCCTCCGTGCCCCAGGCCCGCACCAGCGATGCCGCCGAGATACGCGCGGCCGTCGCCGAGGCGCTCGCCGAGGAGCGGGAGCGTGAGCTGGCCGAGGCGCGGGCCTTCTGGGCCGCGCAGGAGGCGCGTGACGCGGCGGACGCCTCCGCCCGCTACTCCGGTGACGGCTCCGGCTCAGCGTCAGGGTCCGCGCTCGGCGGCCTGTCGGGCATCGGCGACGAGCTCCCGCCGTTCTACGTCCCGCGCCAGGCCGACTTCGTGGGCCTGGAGTCCATGGGCCTCGAGTCGACGGACCTGGAGTCGCTGGATCTGGACGGCGTCGACGGGTTCGACGAGATGGCCGACCTCCCCGAAGTCACCGAGTTCGCGGAGGACTCCCCCGAGCTGGCCGCCGCCCGCCGCCGGCACCCCTCCCACCCCGACTTCGTGCCGGTCCAGACGCCTGTCGTCACCGACCATGAGCGCACCGTGTCGAAGCTCGAGGAGCTGGCGGAGACCGGCACCGAGCTGGCAGACGTCCGCCCCGGCCCGCTGGGCACCCTGGACGTGTACGTCTTCGCCGACGGCACGACCCTGTGCATGACCCCGGGCCACCGGGAGACGGCGGAGCGCCTCGCTGACGCGCTGCGCGCGGGCACCGCGCCGGTGCTGCTGGGCGGTTCCGGTGTGTCGGGCGCGTACGCCCTGACGTTCTCCTGCGGCGACGAGAGCGTGTACATCCTCGCCGACCGCGTGATCGCCTCCCACTGAGCCCGGCCGTCCCGCCTGCCCGCCCCCGTGTTCCGGGGGCGCCGCCCGGTCGGCTACAGCCCCGAGCGGTCGGCGGCGGACCGCACCAGCGCGGTCGCCTCGTCCATTTCCTTTGACGCGTCCGGCGCCGGCCGAAGCGCTTCGGCCAGATCGTGAGCGGCCACCATCAGCTGGTCCGCGACCGCGAACACCCCCACGTCGGGCATGATCCTCGGCTCGCGCCCGGGCTCCTCGATCCGCTGCGCCCTTTTCGCCAGTTCCCTGGCCAGAGCCAGTGCCTCCGCCGCGGCGCCCCGCTGGAGCCGGCTCTGCGGCGCGGCCCGCAGACGGTCCGCGAAGCGGTCCGCCGCGGCGATGAATCCCGTCGTATCAAGCACGCCGCGACCCTACGCGCCCTCCCGGGACTGTTGCCAATACGCGCACGCTCAGGCACGGTGGCGTGAAGAGCACACGCGCACTGCGTCCGGAGGCGCCGATGTCCCAAGTCTTCTCCGAACAGACCCACCGAAATCTGCTCTCCCGAATCCCCGAGTGCACCGGTCGTGACATCTCCGACTGGCTCCGCACCGTCGACGAAGGACCCTCTCTCTTCAATTTCGAGGAGAAGGTCAGCTGGCTCCGGGGCGAACACAACCTCGCGTACGGACATGCGAAAGCGATCATCCACGAGTACGACCTGAGGCGGGCCGCGCGCAAGCTGCTCTAGTGGCCTCAGGTGCCGCACACGAGGAAGGGCCCGCAGGCAGTGCCTGCGGGCCCTTCGTGCGACCGGTGGCCCCGGCCGCCGCGCCGACTAGTCGTCGCCGCTGAAGATCGCCACCAGACGCAGCATCTCCAGGTAGATCCACACCAGCGTCACGGTCAGGCCGAAGGCGGCCAGCCAGGACTCCTGGCGCGGCGCGCCGTAGGTGATGCCGTCCTCGATCTCCTTGAAGTTCAGGGTGAGGAAGAAACAGCCGATCAGGATGGCCAGGATGCCCACGACCGCGCCGAGCGGCCCGAAGCTGCGCAGACCGCCGTCCTCGGCGACGCCGAAGACCACGAGCAGCAGGTTCACCGCCATCACGGCGATGAAGGCGATCGCGATGGTCATGCCGATGCGGGCGTACCGCGCGGTGACCCGGATCCAGCGCTGCTTGTACACGACCAGCATGGCGCCGGTGACGGCCATGGTGCCGAGCACCGCCTGGAAGGGCGCGCCGTCCCAGCGGCTGTTGTACATCTCGCTGATCACGCCGAGGAAGATGCCCTCGAAGGCCGCGTAGCTCAGGATCAGCGCGGGAGACGGAGTGCGCTTGAAGGACTGCACGATCGCCAGGACGAAGGCCACGAGGGCCGAGCCGATGGCGATGCCGTAGCTGCTGGGGGAAACCGGCAGGACGGCCCAGGCGAGGACCGCACCGATGACCACGGTGCCCAGCGTCATGCCGGTGCGCGTGACGACGTCGTCCATCGTCATGGCGTCCGTGCGGACGGGCGCGGGGGCGCCGTACTGGGTGTCCGCCGGGGCGTAGGGGTTGGTCGCGTAAGGGTTGCCGGCGCCCTGTGCGTAGGGGTTGGTTCCTACGGCGGGGCCCCCGGCCTGCGGCTGCTGCTGCGCGTTGAAGCCGGCGTAGCCGTTGTCGCGGCTGAACCCCCGTCGCGAGAAGACCGGGTTGCTGCTCCTCATCTCACTCCTCCTTGGCCACCGTGCGCGGCCTAGAAGTCAAGAGTAATGCGGAAGCAAAGCGAACACTCTAGTGCTCGGGGAGGATCTTTCCGGGATCGTGACAGTGGAGCACGGCACCGGGCTCCCGCAGAGGATGACCATGTGCCGGGCGACGGGGCGTCGAGGTGCCCGGAGCCGGACTTGAACCGGCACGCCCCGAGGGGCAGCGAGGTTTAAGCTCGCCGTGTCTGCATTCCACCACCCGGGCGTGGCGCGAGGGCTCCGCGTTGGCACCCGAGCCTATCGGTGCAGATCGACTCGACATCGGGGCGATGGCCCGATCTTGTCTTGTTCCATTGGCTCCTGAGGGAGCGTCAGGCCAGGTCGCGGTGTGTTCCCACCCCCCTCGTACCGCCTGCGGCCGCTGCCCCGGGCCCCCGGGAATGACGTAAAAGCGCCCTCCGTGGTCCCCCTCTGCTCTCAGGGGCGCCGTCATACCCAAGGAGGAGGAGCGGGCCGCCCGGTCCGACCGGAGAGGGCCCCGGGAACGGGCACCGGGACTGACGATTCCCGGCGCCGGCGCGGACAGGATGGTGGGGTCAGCACGGCACACCCCCGACAGGAGCTCCCCTCGTGACCACCACCCCCATCGCTCACCGCGCCACCGCAGTGGCCGCCCGCGCCACGGACCTGTCCAAGGTGTACGGACAGGGCGAGACCCAGGTGGTCGCGCTGAACCATGTGAGCGTCGACTTCCGGCAGGCCGAGTTCACCGCGATCATGGGCCCGTCCGGCTCCGGCAAGTCGACGCTGATGCACTGCGTCGCCGGTCTGGACTCCTTCAGCTCCGGCTCCGTGCGCATCGGCGAGACGGAGCTCGGCAGCCTGAAGGACAAGCAGCTGACGCAGCTGCGCCGCGACAAGATCGGCTTCATCTTCCAGGCGTTCAACCTGCTGCCGACGCTGACCGCGATGGAGAACATCACGCTGCCCATGGACATCGCGGGCCGTAAGCCCGACCGGGAGTGGCTGGAGCGGGTCATCGACATGGTGGGCCTGCGTGACAGGCTCGGTCACCGGCCGACCCAGCTCTCGGGCGGCCAGCAGCAGCGCGTCGCCGTCGCCCGCGCCCTCGCCTCCCGGCCGGAGATCATCTTCGGTGACGAGCCGACCGGAAACCTCGACTCGCGGTCCGGCGCCGAGGTGCTCGGCTTCCTGCGCAACTCGGTGCGCGAGCTCGGCCAGACCGTGGTCATGGTGACGCACGACCCGGTGGCCGCCTCCTACGCCGACCGGGTGATCTTCCTGGCGGACGGCGCGATCGTCGACGAGATGCACAGCCCGTCCGCGGACGGCGTGCTCGACCGGATGAAGGCCTTCGACGCCAAGGGCCGCACGAGCTGACGTCTCCGGGCCGCTCCCGGCCCGCTCCCCGCCCAGGGCCGGCGCGCCCGCCCCGGGCGCTCCCGCGGCACGCCCCTGCGGCCGCGCAGCACGCGCCCCTGCCCCGCGCGCCCCCTCAAGACCTCACCTGTCACCGCCCGGCCCGCGGCTGGCCCCCCGCCGGGCCGCCCGCGAGGACGCCGGTGCCCGTTCCCAGGACACCCACATGTTCCGTACCGCCCTGCGCAATGTGCTCGCGCACAAGGCCAGGCTGCTGATGACCGTGCTCGCCGTGATGCTCGGCGTGGCCTTCGTCTCCGGCACCCTGGTCTTCACCGACACCCTCGGCAACGCCTACCGCAACCAGTCCGCCAAGAGCTACGACAAGGTCGCGGTCGCCGTGACGACCTACATCGACCCGAGCGAGGCCGCGAAGGACGCCGGCATCGACGAGAAGACCCTGGAGAAGATCCGGGGCGTCGACGGCGTCGCCTCCGCCTCCGGCCGGGTCTCCGGCTTCGCCGGCGTCGCCGACCAGGACGGCAAGCTCATCGGCAACGGCTGGTCCAACACCGGCGCGAACTTCGCCCCCGGCAAGGACGGCAAGGACGCCGCGTACGCCTTCACCACCGGTGAGGGGCCGCGCGAGGACGGCGAGATCGCCCTCGACAAGGACTCCGCCGCCAAGGGCGGGTACAAGGTCGGCGACACCGTACGGGTGGCCACCAACGGCCCGGTGAAGGAGTACACCCTCGCCGGTGTCTTCACCACCGAGGACGGCGCGGTCAACGCGGGCGGCAGCCTGGTCCTCTTCGACACCGCCGTGGCCCAGCAGCTCTACCTTCGGCCCGGTCACTTCTCGGACGTCACCGTGACCTCCGAGGCCGGCGCCTCCGACACCAAGATCCTCGCGGCCGTGAAGCCGCTGCTGCCCGAGGACTCCGAGGCGCGGACAGGCAAGGAGCTGGCCGACGAGCAGGCGAAGCAGATCGAGAGCGGTCTGTCGAACATGAACACGATGCTGCTCGCGTTCGCGGCCATCGCCCTGTTCGTCGGCGTCTTCCTGATCGCCAACACCTTCACCATGCTGGTCGCCCAGCGCACCAAGGAGCTGGCTCTGCTGCGTGCCGTCGGCGCCTCCCGCCGGCAGGTCAAGCGCTCGGTCATCCTCGAGGCGCTGGTCGTCGGGGCCGTCGCCTCGGTGGTCGGCTTCGTGCTGGGCCTCGGTCTGGCGACCGGTCTGCGGTCGGCGATGAGCACCTTCGGTGCCAAGGTGCCCGCGGGACCGCTGGTCGTCTCGCCCACCGCGGTGACCGCCGCCCTGGGCGTCGGTGTGCTGATCACGGTGCTGGCGGCATGGCTGCCCGCCCGCCGGGCCGCGAAGATCCCGCCGGTGGCGGCGATGAGCAGCGTGCACGCGGTGGCGACCACCAAGTCGCTGGTGCTGCGGAACACCATCGGCGGTGGGCTCACCCTGCTCGGCGCGGCCGCGATCGTCGCCGGTGCGGCGGCCGGCTCCGACGGCCGGATGATCATCGGCGGCGGTGCGTTCCTGGCGCTGGTCGGCATCATCGTCCTGATCCCGCTGCTGTCCCGCCCGGTGATCGCGCTGGTGCGGCCGCTGCTGCACCGTCTGTTCGGGGTGTCGGGCAAGCTCGCCGGGCAGAACGCGGTGCGCAACCCGCGCCGTACGGGCGCCACCGCCTCCGCGCTGGCGATCGGTCTCACCCTGGTCACCGGGATCTCGGTGCTCGGCGCCACGATGGGCCGCGCCGTCGACCAGATGACCACGGACAACATCAGGGCCGACTACATGGTCTCGATGGCCGGCGGCGGCGCGCTGGACAAGTCGGCGCTCGACGCGATCGAGAAGGCCGAGGGCGTCGGCGCCGTCTCCCCGCAGCAGGCGTCCTCGATGGAGATCAAGGGCAAGTGGCACTCCGCCTCCGCGGTCACCCCGGGTGACGTGGAGAAGGTCTTCGACCTGGAGACGGTCTCCGGCTCGCTCGCCACGCTCGGCAAGGGACAGATCGCGGTCGACGACGACACCGCGAAGTCGAACGGCTGGAAGACCGGTGACACCCTGCCCGCCGAGTTCGGCCAGGAGGGCAGGAAGGAGACCAGGAACCTGACGGTCGGCGCCGTCTACAAGGGCAACGAGTTCCTGTCCCCGATCCTGGTCGCCACCGACGTCGTCGCCCCTTACGAGCCGAAGCCGTACATCCCCGAGATCTGGGTGACGATGGACGGCGGCGCGAGTGCGGCGAACGAGCAGGCGCTGGTCGACGCGCTGGGCGACAACCCGGCGATGAGCGTGATGGACCAGCAGGACATCCGGAACATGTTCGGCGGGTTCATCAACACGGCGCTGAACATCATGTACGGACTGCTGGCGATGGCCCTGATCATCGCGGTGCTCGGTGTCATCAACACCCTGGCGATGTCCGTCTTCGAGCGTCAGCAGGAGATCGGCATGCTGCGGGCGATCGGCCTCGACCGCGGCAAGGTGAAGCGGATGATCCGGCTGGAGGCCGTGGTGATCTCGGTCTTCGGCGCGGTGGTCGGCATCGGTCTCGGCTCGTTCCTCGCCTGGGCGATCGGCGAGACGATCCGCAAGGAGATCCCCGGCTACGTGCTCGTCATGCCGTGGGACCGGATCGGGATCTTCCTGCTGCTGGCCGGTGTGGTCGGTGTGCTGGCGGCGCTGTGGCCGGCCCGGAGCGCGGCGAAGCTGAACATGCTGACGGCGATCAAGACCGAGTAGAGGTTCCCAGGGGCGGGGCCCCGTGGGCGTGTGCTGTGCACACGCCCACGGGGCCCCGCTTCGTTGTACGCCCGGCGCCGGTCCCTCAGCGCCAGTCGCGGCTCCGCAGCGGCACTCCCGAGCCGCCGGTGCCGGGGGTCCGCACGGCGAGGATCTGATTGACGCCGATCCTGTTGCGCTCGAACGAGACGGCGGAGGCGGCCATGTAGAGCCGCCACACCCGGGCCCGGCCGGCGGACGTGGACCGCGCGGCCTCGGGCCACGCCTTCTCCAGGTTGGCGACCCAGGCGCGCAGGGTGCGGGCGTAGTGCTCGCGGATGGCGTGGACGTCCCTGACCTCGAAGCCCGCCTCCTCCAGGGTGGCGACGGTACGACCCAGGGGCGCGAGCTCGCCGTCCGGGAAGACGTAGCGGTCGATGAACTCGTCGACCCGGTAGGCCGATTCGTTCTCCTCCGGGCGGCGGGCGATCTGGTGGTTGAGCAGCCGGCCACCCGGCACGAGGAGCGAGAACAGCTGGTCGGCGTACTCGCGGTAGCGCACCCGGCCGACGTGTTCCGCCATGCCGATGGACGAAATGGCGTCGTACGGACCGTCCCTGACGTCCCGGTAGTCCTGGACCCGGATCTCGATCCGGTCCGTGAGACCCTCGTCGGCGATGCGCTTGCGCGCGTAGACGGCCTGCTCGCGGGAGAGGGTCACTCCGGTGACCCTGGCGCCGTACTCGCGGGCGGCGTGGACGGCCATGGAACCCCAGCCGCAGCCCACGTCGAGGAGCCGGTCGCCCTCCTTGAGCCCGAGCTTGCGGCACACCAGGTCGAGCTTGTCGCGCTGGGCCTCCTGCAGGGTGCCCGCCTCGTCCCAGTAGGCGCACGAGTAGACCATGGACGGCCCGAGCACGAGCTCGTAGAAGTCGTTGCTCACGTCGTAGTGGTGGCTGATGGCCTCCTTGTCGCGCCGCTTGGTGTGCAGCGGGCCGGTACGGCGGCGCACCTCCTCGGCGGGCGGGGGCGGCGGGGGCAGCGGCCCACCGAGCTTCAGCAGACCGAGGGCGGCCGCCCGCAGCCTCGGGTCGCGCGCGGCGCGTACGGCACGTACGGCGCTCTGCCGCTCGCCGCCGCGCTCCCAGAAGATCCCGGCGAGCAGGTCCAGGGCCTCGTACAGGTCGCCGTCGACGTCGACCTCCCCGGCGACCCAGGCCCGTGCGAGCCCCAGCTCGCCCGGTCGCCACAACAGCCGCCGCAGGGCGCGCCGGTGGCGTACGACGAGGGTGGGCACGCCCGGCGGCCCGGCTTCGCTACCGTCCCAGGCGCGGATGCGGACCGGGAGCGGTGCCCCCAGCAGTTCCTCGGCGAGAGTGGTCAGCCGCAGTGCGGCGTCGGCCATGGCGCACACCTCCGTGACGGTGGTTCCCACGAACGCCCCGGCAGTCCCGCGCCGCGGGACTGCACGGTTCCCTTTCCTCAACAACATGACCACCGTGTGTGCTTCCCCGCACTACGCAACGCACAGGCAAAAAGGCGGGAAACGGTACCTGGTCGGAGTCAGCCGCCCGCGGCCACACGGGGCGGCGGGCAGGCGGAGCGCACGCGGAGGTCTCCGGGAACGCCGAAGGGGCCGCCCGCACCACGGATGGCGGGCGGCCCCTTCGCAGGGCGAGCGGTACCGCTAGGAGGCCTTGGCCTTCTCGGACTCCGGCTTGGCGACGACCGGAGCCGGCTTGGCCGCCTCGTAGAACTCCTCGCGCGGGGACTCCATCGCACCGAGGGAGACGACCTCGCGCTTGAGGAACATCGCGAGCGTCCAGTCGGCGAACACGCGGATCTTGCGGTTCCAGGTCGGCATGGCCATGCCGTGGTAGCCACGGTGCATGTACCAGGCGAGCCGGCCCTTGAGCTTGATCTTCATCTTGCCCATGACGATCATCGCGACGCCCTTGTGCAGGCCGAGACCGGCGACCGCACCCTTGTTCGCGTGCTCGTAGTCCTTCTGCGGGAAGCCGCGCATCCCGGAGATGACGTTGTCGCCGAGGACCCTGGCCTGGCGCAGCGCGTGCTGGGCGTTCGGCGGGCACCAGGCGTTCTCGACACCGGCCTTGCGGGCGGCCATGTCCGGGACCTGGGCGTTGTCGCCGGCGGCCCAGATGTAGTCGGTGCCCTGGACCTGGAGCTTCTCGCTGCAGTCCACGTGGCCGCGGGGGCCGAGCGGCAGGCCGTAGCGGGCCAGCGCCGGGTTCGGCTTCACACCGGCGGTCCAGACGATCGTGTTGGAGTCGACCTCGAGGCCGTTCTTCAGCACCACGTGGCCGTCGACGCACGAGTCCATGGAGGTGGAGAGGTAGATCTCGACCCCACGGCCCTCGAGGTGCTCCTTGCCGTACTTGCCCAGCTTCGGGCCGACCTCGGGGAGGATCTTGTCAGCGGCGTCGACGAGGATGAAACGCATGTCCTCGCGCTTGACGTTGCTGTAGTACTTCGCCGCGTCACGGGCCAGGTCCTCGACCTCGCCTATGGTCTCGGCGCCGGCGAAGCCGCCGCCGACGAAGACGAAGGTCAGCGCCTTGCGGCGGACGTCCTCGTCGGTCGTCGAGTCGGCCTTGTCCAGCTGCTCGAGCACGTGGTTGCGCAGGCCGATGGCCTCTTCGATGCCCTTCATGCCGATGCCCTGCTCGGCGAGGCCGGGGATCGGGAAGGTACGGGAGATCGCGCCGAGGGCGATCACCAGGTAGTCGAAGGGCAGCTCGTACGCCTCGCCGACGAGCGGCGAGACCGTCGCGACCTTGCGGTCCTGGTCGATGGTCGTGACCCGACCGGTGAGAACCTCTGCCTTGGGCAGCACGCGTCGCAGCGGGACGACGACATGCCGAGGCGAGATGCTGCCGGCAGCAGCTTCGGGGAGGAAGGGCTGGTACGTCATGTACGACCGCGGGTCGACGACCGTGACGGTCGCCTCGCCGTAGCGCATCTTCTTGAGAATGCGCCGAGCTGCGTACAGGCCTACGTACCCACCGCCTACAACGAGGATCCTGGGACGCTCCGTGGTGCTCATGCCATCGAGTATCCACCCCCCTCGGAGGGGGCGCTCGTGAGCCCCTTCACAAGGTGTTGCCGCCACTCTGCTACACTCCGCCGCCCACGTGATCCAGGTCATGGTTCCCGGGGGGAACCACAGGGCGCCGGGGGACGTTGATCACCCCTCTGAGCTGGCCCCTAGGGCTGCGGGGCCGCTGGACCGCCCTCCCTTGCCCTCTGGGGGCGCGGTCGGCCGACCGCCTTCGAATGTGCCCGTCCGGGCCCAACAGGTGCGCACAAAGGGCTTCTAGGAGCCTTCACGGGCCCGTCGGGACGCTTTTCCTTGTGAAGAACTTCACGAACTTTCTCGCGGGCACCCCTCCAGGTCGGTCCGGCGGGCCCTTCGGACGGCGGCCGGAGCGTCGCCGAGCGGGGGCCCACACCCGGTGCCAGTCTGAAGCGCAGGCCCCGGGAGAGACCGGGGAAGCCCCGGAGAAAGGGAATTGCGTGATCACCACTGACTTCGTGCCCGGCTCCCCCTGCTGGCTCGACCTCGGCGCCCCCGACATCGACGCGGCGGCCGCCTTCTACGGCGCCGTGTTCGGCTGGCAGGCCAGGGCGTTCGACCAGGAGACGAGCAGCTACAAGTCGTTCCAGCTCGACGGCAAGGTGGTCGGAGCGGTCGGGCAGCTCACCGAGGAAGGCGCCCGCCCGGCCTGGACGGTCTACTTCCACACGCCGGACATCGACTCCACCGTCAAGGCGGTCGAGCAGGCCGGCGGCTCGGTGCGCACCCCGCCCTCCGAGGTGTCCGACGAAGGACGGTTCGCGCAGCTCACCGACCCGCAAGGCGCCCAGTTCGCGGTCTGGCAGCCGGGCTCGTACCCGGGCATCCAACTGGCCGACGCCCCGGGCAGCCTCGGCTGGGTGGAGCTCTACACCACCGACTCGACCGCCGCGCAGACCTTCTACGGCACCATCTTCGGCTGGTCCGGACAGGACATGGAACTCCCCGGCGACGGCGGCACGTACACGATGGTCACACCGAAGGACCAGCCGGCCGAGCGGATGTTCGGCGGCATCATGGCCGTCCCCCAGATGTTCTCGTCGGGCGAGAACCGGCCGTACTGGCACCCCGTCTTCGGCACCGCGGACTGCGACGCCACGGTCGCCCTCGTGCGGGAGAAGGGCGGCTCGGTCTCGATGGGCCCCGAGGACGCGGAGGGCGTGGGCCGGCTGGCGGTGTGCGACGACCCGGCCGGGGCGGAGTTCGTCGTGCTCACCCCGTCCCCGGCCCCGACGTCCTGACGCGGACTCGGTCCGTCGTCCCGGCGGCGCGTCCCGCCCCTGACTCAGTCGTTCGTCCCGGCGGCGACGCTGTACGCGATGCCGTCGAGGATGTCGTGCTCGCTGACGACCACCTCGCGGGCCCCGGTCCGCCGCATGACCGTGAGCAGGACGAGCGCCCCGGCCGCGATCACGTCGACGCGGCCGGGGTGCATCACGCCGATCGCCGCGCGCTCGTCGTGCGTCGAGTTCAGCAGCATCGTGGTGACCTCCTCGACCTGCTCGTAGGAGATCCGCGAGTGGTGGATGGCCTCGGAGTCGTACTCCTGGAGGCCGAGCGCGATGCCCGCGACCGTGGTCACGGAGCCGGCGAGCCCGACCAGGGTGTGGGTCTGCCGGATGGGCACGGTCTTCTCGACGTCGTCGAGCGCCGCCTCGATGTCCGCGGTGATCGCGGCGATCTGCTCCGGCGTCGCCGGACTGCTCGGCGCGTGCCGCTCGGTCATCCGTACGCAGCCGATGTCGACGGAACGGGCGGCGCGGGCGTGCTCCTCGCCCACCACGAACTCGGTGGAGCCGCCGCCGATGTCGACGACCAGATAGGGGCGCTCGACGTCGGAGCGGCCGTGGAGCGAGTTGGTGGCGCCGGTGAAGGAGAACTCGGCCTCCTCGTCACCGGTGATCACCTCCGGCTCCACGCCCAGGATGTCGAGCACGCCGGCGACGAACTCGTCGCGGTTCTCCGCGTCGCGCGACGCGGACGTGGCGACGAAGCGGACGCGGCGGGCACCGAGTTCCTCGATGACGGCGGCGTACTCACGGCAGGCGTCGAACGTCCGCTTCAGCGCTTCCGGGGCGAGCCTGCCCGTGCGGTCGACGTCCTGGCCCAGCCGGACGATGGTCATCCGGCGGTCGAGGTCGACGAGCTTCCCGGTGGCCGGGTCGACGTCCGCGACCAGGAGCCGGATGGAGTTGGTGCCGCAGTCGATTGCGGCGACGCGGGTCATGTCGGCGGTCTCCTCGGTGATCAGGCTTCGGGCGTCACACAGGGCGACACGCACGGCCCCTTGGCCCACCACTCCGGCAGCATCGCGATCGCCTCGTCGCCCAGCGGGTTCACGCCGGGGCCGGCCGCCAGCGAGTGGCCGACCAGCACGTGCAGGCACTTCACCCGGTCCGGCATGCCGCCGGCGCTGGGGAAGCCCTCAAGCACCTCGATGGCGTCACGGCGCCGGATGTAGTCCTCGTGGGCCGCCCGGTAGGCGGCTGCGAGTTCGGGATCGGTCGCCAGGCGCTCGGTCATCTCCTTCATGACGCCGTTCGCCTCGAGCGTGCCGATCGCGGAGGCGGCCCGCGGGCACGTCAGGTAGTACAGCGTCGGGAACGGGGTGCCGTCGGGGAGCCGCGGGGCGGTCTCGACGACATCGGGCTGCCCGCAGGGGCAGCGGTGCGCGATCGCGCGCAGACCGCGCGGGGGCCGGCCGAGCTGGTCCTTGAACGCGGCGATGTCCGCGTCGGTGGGCTCGGTGGGTTCGGTGGTGGGAGGAGGGGTTTCCATGCCTGCCTTGTTCGCTGACTTGCCTGTGCTGCGGGGGCTTACCTGTGCTGCGGGCCGTCGGCGCTGTCCACGCCGTTCCATACGTTCGAGTACCAGGGCCGGTCGGCCGCACCGCCCTCTTCGTGATGCTGCTCGGCTGCCTCCGGGTCGATCATGGTGTATCCGGTCTCCCCTGGCAGGACGTAGTGCAGATGCTCGCGGGCCAGGCGCCGGATGTACATGTCGTCCTTCAGACGCGCCTTCTCGTCCTTGAGCTGCTCGACGCTCGTACGGGCCTCGTCCATCAGCCGTTCCTGCTCGGCGATCTCGGCCCGTTGCGAGACGTACTGGCGCATCGGGTAGGCGAGTGCGACGACGAGCGAGCAGACGACGAGGGCGAGGAAGGCCGCGCGTCCGGTGAGGCGGGAGCGGCGGGCCTGGCGGCGGTTCTGGGACCGGTAGACACGGGCGGCCGTCTGCTCGCCGAGCAGCCGCAGCCTGGTCGCGGTGGAGAACCGGTCCGCCTCCGGCGTGCGTGCCATGCCTCTCACCTCCCCTTCACACACGTACGTCCCCGGACACGGTACGGGACCGCGGCCGGGGACGTACGTACGACAGGGCGTCAGCCGCTGATCGTCGGGACGATCAGCCTTCGTAGCTGCCGCGCTTACTGGTCCGCGAGGCGGAACCGCGGGAACGCGCTGCGGCCGGCGTACACCGCCGCGTCGTCGAGGATCTCCTCGATGCGCAGCAGCTGGTTGTACTTGGCGACGCGCTCGGAGCGGGCCGGGGCACCGGTCTTGATCTGACCGCAGTTGGTGGCGACGGCCAGGTCGGCGATGGTGACGTCCTCGGTCTCGCCGGAGCGGTGGGACATCATGCACTTGAAGCCGTTGCGCTGGGCGAGCTCGACGGCGTCGAGGGTCTCGGTCAGCGAACCGATCTGGTTGACCTTCACGAGCAGGGCGTTCGCGGCGTTCTCCTCGATGCCGCGGGCCAGGCGCTCGGGGTTGGTGACGAACAGGTCGTCGCCGACGAGCTGCACCTTGGCGCCGAGCTTCTCGGTGATGGTCTGCCAGCCGGCCCAGTCGTCCTCGAACAGCGGGTCCTCGATGGAGACCAGCGGGTAGGAGTCGACGAGCTCCGCGTAGTACTCGGTCATCTCGGCGGCCGAGCGGGACTTGCCCTCGAACTCGTACGAGCCGTCCTTGTAGAACTCGGACGCGGCGACGTCGAGCGCGAGCGCGATGTCCTTGCCCGGGGCGTAACCGGCCTCCTTGATGGCCTCGAGGATGAGGTCGAGGGCGGCGCGGTTGGAGTCGAGGTTCGGGGCGAAGCCGCCCTCGTCGCCGAGACCGGTGGACAGGCCCTTCTGCTTCAGGACCTTCTTGAGGGTGTGGTAGACCTCGGTGCCCCAGCGGAGGGCCTCGGAGAAGGACTCGGCGCCGATCGGCGCGATCATGAACTCCTGGATGTCCACGTTGGAGTCGGCGTGCGAGCCGCCGTTCAGGATGTTCATCATCGGAACGGGCAGCAGGTGCGCGTTCGGACCGCCCAGGTAGCGGAAGAGCGGCAGGTCCGAGGCCTCGGAGGCGGCGTGGGCCACGGCGAGGGAGACGCCGAGGATGGCGTTGGCGCCGAGGGAGGACTTGTCCGGGGTGGCGTCCAGGTCGAACATCGCCTGGTCGATCAGCCGCTGCTCGGTGGCGTCGTAGCCGACGAGCTCCGGGCCGATCTGCTCGATGACGGCGAGGACGGCCTTCTCGACACCCTTGCCCTGGTAGCGGTTCTGGTCACCGTCGCGAAGCTCGAGAGCCTCGAACGCACCGGTGGAGGCGCCGGACGGAACTGCAGCACGACCCGTGCTGCCGTCGTCGAGGCCAACCTCGACCTCGACCGTGGGGTTACCTCGGGAGTCCAGGATTTCCCGGGCTACGACGACGTCGATGGACGGCACGAGCATCTCCTTCTGGGATGTGACGCGAGAAAAAGTGCAGAGGTCTGCTTGGCCTTGCGGCAAGAGCCTAACCGCCTCGGGGGCAAAGGCCGGGCCGATGCCCGCCCCCTGGGACGAAAAAGGGCATCAAGACCCTTGAGGCCGGACAAACAGGGCGGTATCTACCTGCGGGTAACCGGCGTTCGAGCCCCGGCCCCTGAACGGACCGGACCCCGGCCCGGCGCGTACGGGGGAAGGCGCGCCGGACCGGGGTGCTCGGGTCCCGTCCAAGAACGGGTGGCCTCCCGCGACCGCCGGACCGTGGGAGGAGGAAGGTCAGCTCAGGTGGAGCTGCTGACCCGGGTGGATCACGTCGGCGTCCTCGACGATGTCCTTGTTCAGCTCGAAGAGCTTCTCCCAGCCGCCCTTGACCTTCTCGGCCTCGGCGATCTTGCTCAGGGTGTCGCCGGCCTTGACCTTGTACTCGCCGTCGCCCTTCTTGAAGGCCTTGGCCTCGGGAGCGGCTGCGGGCTTCTCGGCCTTCTTGGCCGGGGCCTCGGCGCGCTCGGAGCGCGTGGTGGGGGCCTCGGCGCGCTCCTGGGCCGGCTGCGTGGGCTCGGCCTCGGCGGAGCCGCCGTCGTAGGAGGCGCTGGACAGGCCGACGCCGCAGCTCGGCCAGGCACCCTTGCCCTGGCCGGCCAGGACCTTCTCGGCTATCTCGATCTGCTGGGACTTGGACGCCTGGTCGGCGGTCGCGGCGTACGCGGTGCCGCCGTACGCGGCCCAGGTCGAGGCGGAGAACTGCAGGCCGCCGTAGAAGCCGTTACCGGTGTTGATGGACCAGTTGCCGCCGGACTCGCACTGGGCGACGGCGTCCCACTCGGAAGCGGTGGCGGCGGAGGCGGTGCCCGCGCCGAGCAGCGGGGCGGCGACGGCCGCACCGGTGATGCCGACGAAGGCGGCGATACGGGTCGCCCTGGAAGCGCGGCGGTGCTTGGCGTTGCCGGAAGAACGCAGCATGGAGCTATCTCCTCACCGACGCCTGCGAGGTGAGCTGTCGGGTTCGGGCCTGTGAGTTGCCCGGCCGCACGTCACTGACGCGCGGTCTTCACCCCCAGCCGGTTCCGTTCCGCCGGTCTCCACGGTCCGGCCGACCTCGACGTACGGTCGGCCTCTCGCGATCCCGGCTCACGGGCCCGGCACTTACCTTGGGTCCCCCGCTCCTGCCTTCGGCGCTCTGAGCGACGACTGTTCCCCCCGACCGACGGCAGGATTCGGCGTATCGGTCGACGGTGCCCGCGATGGCGAACGGTTCAGACGGTAGACACACGACTCCCCGATGTTCAAAGTCGAACATCGGGGAGAAATCGCCCGAACCGGCCACCTGCACGTGTCCGTTTTCGCAGGTGAGGGGCGGAGTGGGCGAATTCGCGGGAGGATTTGCTCCAGTTGCAGCAAAGAGATGCTTGTCTCACTCGCACACAACGGACATAAGTCCGCGAAACGCCACGCGAACTAGCCTCGATTCAGGCCCAGATCAAGGCTCTGGCCGGGCAGGATGAGGTCCGGGTCGGCCCCGACGGTGCCTTCGTTCGCCTCGTAGAGCGCCGGCCATCCGCCGGGTACGTCCTTCTCGGCGGCGATGTCACACAGGCTGTCGCCGGGCTGAACGGTGTAGGCGTCAGGGCCCGTTGCCCCATCGACACCGTTACGGCCGGAACTGTCACCGCGTGAGGCATGACGGCCACTTTCGCGACCCTCTTCCGTATTGCCCGTTTCCGCCTCGTTGTCGGCGGGGGCACCGCGGTGCTTGCCGCCGCCGCTCGTCGCGTCGTCGGCGGGATCCGAACCCGCAGCCCCGTCGGCCGGGCCGGAAGCGTCCGGAGCGGTGGTGGCCCCGTCCGCGGAATCCGGCGCGCCACCGGCGTCACCGGACGGCTCGGAGGTGTCCGTACCCTCCGGCGCTCCTCCGGTCCTGCCGGAACCGTCGGACGAGCCCTCACGGGTCCCGCTGTCCGTGGCGCCGGTCGGCGCGTCCTCGCCGGAGGCGTCCTCGGACGGCTCGGCGGCCGGTGCTTCGCTCTGCTGCGGCAGCGGCAGGATGCCGGGGTCGACACCGGTGTCCGTGCCGTCGTCGACGAGCCCCGCGAGCGGACCACAGGCCGGCCACGCCTGCGGACCCTCGGCGGCGAGCACCTTCTCGGCGACCGCTATCTGCTGCGAACGGCTGGCGAGGTCGGCGCTCGGCGCGTACACGGTGCCGCCGTACGCGGCCCAGGTCTCCTCGGAGAACTGGAGGCCGCCGTAGAAGCCGTTGCCGAAGTCGGCGCTCCAGGCGCCGCCGCTCTCGCACTCCGCGACGCGGTCCCACGTGCTCGCGTCCGCGGCGGAGGCCGAGCCCGCGCCGAGCAGCGGAATGGCGATGGCCGAACCGGTCACCCCTGCCGCGACGATGAGGGCCGGAGCCTGGCGGGGTCGGCGGTGTCGTCCGTTCCCGGAGAGCATGCGGTTGCCTTTCGCGTGACGGCTGAAAACCTGCGGCCTGCTGTTGCATGCCGAGTCGACGGTGAACGTAGCCGTATTCGAACGCGAGTCACAAGTCGATGCAGCGGAGATCACGTGAAAGTCACAGAATTGACGCTGCGTCAGTTTGTTTGCGGTGTGAACTCAACGGGCAGAGTGCGCAATCCACGCATGATGAGTCCCCCACGCCACCGCAAATCGGCCGGATCTCCCGCAAGCCGCAAGTCAGGCATCCTGCGGAGCAGCGTGCCGAGCGCGGTCTGCCCCTCGAGCCGGGCGAGCGGCGCGCCGAGGCAGTAATGGATGCCGTGCCCGTACCCCAGATGCTGGTTGTCACGCCGGGACAGGTCGAGCGTGTCCGGCGCGTCGAAGCGTTCGGGGTCGCGGTCGGCGGCCGCGAGCACGACGAGTACGGGGTCGCCGGCCGCGATCCTCTGCCCGCCGACGGTGAGCGGTTCCGTGGCGAACCGCCATGTCGCGAGCTCCACCGGCCCGTCATAGCGCAGCAGTTCCTCGACACCGGTGGCGAGCAGTTCGCTTTCGCCCAAGGCGAGCGAGGCCTGGAGGCGCTCGCGCTGGCCGGGGTTGCGCAGCAGGGCGTACACCCCGTTGCCGATGAGGTTCACGGTGGTCTCGAAACCGGCGAAGAGAAGGATGAAGGCCATCGCCGCGGCCTCGTTCTCGGTGAGGTGCTCGCCGTGGTCGGACGCCTTGATGAGTCCCGAGATGAGGTCGTCCCCCGGCTCCTCGCGCTTACGGTGGATCAACTCCGCGAGGTATCCGCGCATCTTCTTCACCGAGCGGGCGACGCCGCCGCGGGGGCCGCCCCCGTGGCGGATCATCATCCCCGCCCAGTCACGGAAGTCGTCCTGGTCCTCGCGCGGGACGCCGAGCATGTCGCAGATGGCGTAGATGGGCAGCGGGAACGCGAACTCGTGGATCAGGTCCGCCTCTCCCTTCTGAGCGAAGGAGTCGATGAGCCGGTCCGTCAGCTCCTGCACCCGCGGCGCGAACTCGGCCACACGGCGCGGGGTGAACGCCTTGGAGACCAGCCGGCGCAGCCGGGTGTGGTCCGGCGGGTCGATGTTCAGCAGATGCGTCATCAGCTCCGCCTTGCGCTCGCCCGGGATGCCCGTCTTCCCCTTGGCGTGCGCCGGTTCGTCGTGATGCGCGGGGTTCTTGGAGAGCCGCTGGTCGGCGAGGGCCTGTCGGGCGTCGACGTACCGGGTGACCAGCCATGCCTCCACGCCGCTGGGCAGCCGGGTCCGGTGCACCGGCGAGTGCTCGCGCAGCCAGGCGTAGGCGGGGTAGGGGTCGGTCGCGAACTCCCAGGTGAAGAGTTCGGGAGCGGCGTTCCGGTCGGTCGGGTCGTTCACCCCTCGACGTTACCGGGGTGGCCCTCCGCCGCGCGGATCGCGTCCCGGTACGCGCGGGCCGCGGCACGCAGCGCGGCCTCGGGGTCGACGCCCGCCGCCTCCGCGCGTGCGGCGAGGGCGAGCAGCTCGTAGCCGACGCCCTGTCCGGCGGGGAGCGGGACGTCGAGGCCGGCCGTACGGACCCGGGACGCGAGCTTCGCGGCCAGCGCGAGACCCGGCTGGCCGAGCGGGACCCCATCGGTCACCGACTCGCGCCGCTTCTCGATCGCCTTGGTACGCAGCCAGTGCGCCTTGACCTCCTCGGGTGTCGAGGCGGTCTCCTCACCGAAGACATGGGGATGGCGGTGGATCAGTTTCTCGACGATCGTGCCCGCGACGTCGTCGATCGAGAACGGCTCGTCCTCTTCCCCGGGGCCGCCCTCCTCTGCGATGCGCGCGTGGAAGACGACCTGGAGGAGTACGTCCCCCAGTTCCTCGCGCAGCTCGTCCCGGTCACCGTCCTCGATGGCCTCGACGAGCTCGTACGCCTCCTCGATGCCGTACTTGGCCAGGCCCTTGTGGGTCTGCTGCGAGGACCAGGGGCACTCGCGGCGGATGCGGTCCATGACATCGACGAGGTCCAGCAGCCGAGCACCGGGCAGGTCGTACGCGCCGGGCAGCAGTTCCAGGTCCGGCATCGCCACCCGGCCGGACCCGCCGAGACGGGCCAGACCGTCGGTGAGGGCCGGCTCGCCCTCGCCGGAGGCCAGGACGACGATCGTGCGGCCTCCCGCGCAGGCGTCCACGAGCTCCTGCGCGCTCGGCGCGGCGTGCTCGACGGTCACACCGGCGTCACGCAGGTACGACAGCTGCCGGTGGTGCGGATCCGCGCACAGCACCCGGTCCGCGGCGTGCAGCGTCCGCCACGCGGGCCAGGACAGCAGTCCGGGCGCGACGCGGTGGCTGGCGGTGAGCAGGACGATACGGCCGACGGCGGGTGCTTCGGTGGTCACACCCCGAACCTACCTCCCGCCGCTACGCACCCGCCTCGACGGGCTGTGCCTCCTGCGAGACCTGCGTGATCCAGGGCGCCTTGTAGGTCCCGAGCTCCAGCTTCGCGTCGTCCCAGGCCCCGTAGCGGGGGTTCACATCGATGTCGAGGTCCTTCGCGGCGGCGGTGAAGGCCTCGTTCAGCTTCTGCTGGCCCTCAGGGCTGTTCGCCGCGCCGATCGCGGTGGCGATCTTGCCGACCAGGATGTCGCGGCGCACCGCGTTCTCGACCTGGTCGGGAGCGACGCCGCGCTGCTGGAGGTACATGGCGGCGAGCTGCTCCTCACCGCCGGACTGCTCTGCGAGCTCGTCACGCCCGTCCTGGATCTCCTTGCGGCTGACGCTCACCCCGGCGTCCTCCGCGGCCTTCGCGACCACCCGGTCGACGATCAGGTCGTACAGCTTGGCCCGGCCGAGCTGCCCGCTGTCCTTGATCAGCTGAGTGGACTGCGGCGAGGTCTGCTGCGCGTCGCGTACGTCCTGGACCTTGGCCTGGACGGTGGACACCTCGATCCGCTGCCCGCCGACGACGGCGGCGGTCCCGGGGTGCGCGTCGTTGCCGCAGGCGGCGAGGAGCGGCGCGGCGGCGATGAGCGCGGCGGAGACGGTGAGCGCGGTGCGACGACGGCGGTGCAAAGGGGCCTCCCGGCATGATTGTGCTTCGGTGCACAAGGCCTTGCGGTGATCGATGTTAGGCACTGGGAGTGGCGTGGGCCACTGATTCGCCAAACGATTCGGCGAGAGCCCGGGATGCGGGGGCGGACTCCGCCTCCTCCCGTGAGGGGACCGGCCCGGCGGAACGCCTTCCCTGACGGACCGGAGCAGGGACGCCGGCGACTGTCCGGAAACCGCGCTCGATGCCACCTGTCCGCCTCCCCCGACGCTCATCCGGCGTTCACCTTCCGCTCACGCCGGCGTCAGAGGCCGCTCCATCGGCCGCGCGTACCCTCGCCCGGTGACCACGCTCTCTGTCATCGTCCCCTGCTACAACGTCTCCGCGTACATAGCCGATACGGTGGCCGGCCTGGTGAACAACGCCCGGGACGACTTCGAGTTCGTCTTCGTCGAGGACCGCTCGACGGACGACACCTTCGAAGCCCTCACCGCGCTCACCCGGCGCCTGCCGAACAGCGCCGTCGTCCGCCACGAGGAGAACCGGGGACTCGCGTCGGCGCGCAACACCGGCATCGACCGGGCCGACGGCCGTCTGATCACCTTCCTCGACGGCGACGACTGGCTCGGGCGGGGTCATCTGGCGGCTCTCGTCGACGCGATCGACCGGCTCGGCGTGGACTTCGTACGCACCGACCATGTGCAGGTGACCGGCTCTCAGCGGACCCTCCAGCGAGCTCCGGAGGGACGGCGGGACACGCCGCTGGACCCGCGCTCGTCGATCCTGCCGGTCGGCGACTCGAGCATGGTCGACTACCCGTACGCCTGGGCCGGCGTCTACGACGCCTCCCTCCTCGACCGGGGCATGCTGCGGTTCACGGACGGGCTGCGCACCGCGGAGGACCGGCCCTGGATCTGGCAACTGCATCGGAGCGCCGAGTCCTACGCCGTGACCTCGCTGCACCAGATCTTCTACCGGCGGGGCGTCGCGAGCTCGCTCACCCAGATCGGCGACGTGCGGCAGCTGGACTTCGTGAAGGCGTTCGACCAGGTACTGGCCGAGCTCGCCGACGACCCGCAGGCGGACCTCCTGATGCCGAAGGCGATCCGCGGCTACTGCGTGGTCATCGCCCATCAGCTCCGCGACCGGCGGCGCTTCAGCCGTTCCGTCGCCCGCGAGCTCAAGGCCCTCACCAGCGGGGCCCTGCGACGCATTCCGGGTGCCGAGCTGGAGCGGGCACTCGCCGGGCTCGACGACGAACGGCGCACCATCATCAGAAAGGCCGCCGCATGACCGTCCAGATCTTCTGCGCCGCCACCCAGTACGCGGCGGCCACCGTCACGGCGGCGATCCGTTCCGGCCTGTTCGGTCCGCGGTCCGAGCACCGCCGGATCCTGGTGGTCAGTGACACCTCGGCCGTTCCCGAGCTGGGCACACCGCTGGACCGGATGTCCGGTTTCGAGGCGCTGCGCCCCGAGTTCGACGAGGTCCGCTCCTGGAACGCCACGATCAGCCCGCACCACCCGGCCGGCTGGTCCCCCCGGGCCCAGGACGTCCTGCTGTGGGAGAAGAGTCTGCGGCTCGCCTGGGAGCTGGGCGACGACAAGGTCGAGATCGCCTGCGAGTCCATCCAGGCCAACCCCTCCCGGGCCATCGCGGCGATCTTCGCGGACAGTCCGCTCCATGTGTACGCGGACGGGCTGATGAGCTACGGGCCCACCCGCAACCAGATCCCGCTGCCGATGAGCAGCCGCATCGGCCGGCTGATCCATCTCGACCTGGTGCCCGGCCTGCGGCCGCTGCTGCTGTCCGAGTACGGCGTCCAGCCGGTCGCCGTGCCCGACGCGGAGTTCCGCGCCGTGCTCGCCGGGATCGGATCGGCCGCGGAGACCGGTCCTGAGCGTCCCACGGCGCTGCTCCTCGGCCAGTACCTCTCCGCGCTGGAGCTGATCAGCCGGGACGAGGAGGAGGAGCTGCACCTCGGCATGATCCGCGGGGCGGCGGCCCTCGGACACCGCGTCATCACGTTCAAACCGCATCCCAGCGCCCCCGCGGACTCCACGCGCGCCCTGGAGGAGCTCGGGTCCGATCTCGGCATCGAGCTGCACGTCCTGCGGACGCCCGTGCTGGCGGAGACGCTCTACGAACGGGCCCGCCCGGAACTGGTCGTGGGGTGCTTCTCCACCGCGATGATCACGGCTGCGGCCTTCTACGACATCCCCGCCGCCCGGGTGGGCACCGAACTGCTGCTGGAGCGCATCGCCCCCTACCAGAACAGCAACCGCGTCCCGCTGACCATCGTCGACGCCCTCGTCCCCGACCTGACCGACACCGGACGGGCGGGCAGGCCGGTGGACCTCACCGCCGATGTCGGCGGCCTGGTGCGCGCGGTCGGGTACTGCATGCAGTCCGCGTCCCACCCGGGTCTGCGGGAGGAGGCGGCGTCAGTCCTCTCCGCGCTCCCCGAGGAGAGGCTGACCCGCTACTTCAAGCGGCGCAGGCTGACCAGCCTGGGCCTGCCGGGGGCCACGCCGCCCGTGCGGGCCGAGGCGCTGCGTCGGAATCCGGTGCTGCGCAAGGTGGCGCGCCGGATGCGCTGAGCCGCCCGAGCCGTACAGGTCCGTGCCCCCGCCGATCGTGGATCGGCGGGGGCACGGACCTGTACGGCGCCCGTCAGCGGACGGCGGCCTGCTCCGGTTCCGTGTCCGGCCGGACCGGTGAGCGGTCCGGGCCGAGCATGATGAACCGCGACAGGACGAACGTCAGCGGGATGGCCGCGGCCGCCGCGAGCAGCGGCGCACAGGTGCTGCCGAAGTGCAGCACGTCGACGAGCAGGTACACCCCGCTGGTCGTCACCACGAAGTTCGCCGCGTTGGTGAGCGGGAACAGCAGGAACTTCCGCCACGTCGGCCGGGTGCGGTACGTGAAGTACGAGGTCAGGAAGAACGACCCGACCATGGACAGCAGGAAGGCGACGACGTGGGCCGCCACGTACGGCAGGACCGTGAGCAGGGCCAGGTACAGGCCGTAGTACGTCCCGGTGTTCACCAGCCCCACCAGGCCGAACCTGACGATCTGGCCCCGTACCGTCATTTCCCTACCAGTTCCCCCGCGCGCCTGTTCCCGTCACTGTCCCGTCGGCCGTCCTCCTGTCGCGGAAGGCCGGCGTTGGTCGCCTTCACCAGGAAGTGCGGCCGCCGCTTCACCTCGTAGTAGATGCGGCCGACGTACTCGCCGACCACACCCAGCATCAGCATCTGTACGCCGGCGAGCGCGATGACCGCCACGAGCAGGGTGACATATCCCGGGGTGTCCACGCCGTTCGCGAGGGCGACACCGACGATCCAGGCGGCGTACCCCATCGCGACTGCCAGCAGCAGCATTCCCAGATAGATCGCGGCCCGCAGCGGTTTGTTGTTGAAGGACAGCAGCCCGTCGAGGCCGTAGTTGAGGAGCTTTCCGAAGCTCCATTTGGACCGGCCCTGCTCGCGCACCGCATTCTCGTACTCGAATGTCGTCGTACGGAATCCGACCCAGGCGAAAATACCCTTGGAGAAACGGTTGTACTCGGTCAGTTCCAGCACCGCGTCGACGGTACGCCGTGAGAGCAGCCGGAAATCGCCGACGCCGTCCACGAGTTGCACGTCGACCAGCCGGTTGATCAGCCAGTAGTAGGCGCGCGCCGTCACCGTGCGGGAGACCCGGTCGCCCTTACGGGTGCGCTTGGCGATGACCTGGTCGAAGCCCTCCTCGTACAGCTGGAGCATGCGGCGCACGAGTTCCGGCGGATGCTGGAGGTCGGCGTCCATGATGACGACCGCGTCCCCCTTCGCGTGCCGGAGGCCGGCGAGCATCGCCGCCTCCTTGCCGAAGTTGCGGCTGAAGGAGACGTAACGGGTACGGGAGTCGGCCTCGGCGATCTCCTGGAGGAGATCGAGCGTCCGGTCCTGGCTTCCGTCGTCCACATAGACCAGCTCGAATTCCTGCCCGAGCAGGTCCAGTTCGGCGGTCACATGGTCGTGGAAGCGGCCGATGATCTCCTCTTCGTTGAAGCACGGGACAACTATCGAGATCAGCACCAGAGAACAACATCCGCCCAGAATGTCGCAGACGGGGTCACGACATGGCGTACAGGCGACCTTTCGGTGAACTGGTCTTCCCCCAGGGTGATTTCACGATCACTACTGGCATATTCGACACATCATGTGGACTCTGCCCCCCGCGCGCGGCCGTGCCGCCGGTCTCGCCGCGCTCATCACCGCCGGCACCGTGTGCGCCGGCGACGCCGTCGCCCGCAGCTTCCCCTTCGGGCCGCACACCCGCAGCGTGAACGACCTCGGCAACCAGTTCGTCCCGTTCCACACCCGGCTGTGGGACCTGCTGCACGGGCGGGCCGACGGCGGAGTGCTGCTCAACTGGCAGTCCGGGTACGGCACCAGCTTCCTGCCCGACCTCGGCACCTACCTCGCGAGCCCGTTCTCGGTGCTCGTCGGGCTCTTCCCGCGTGACGAGATCGACCTCGCCGTCTACGTGGTCACCCTCGTCAAGATGGCGGCGGCCGCGGCCGCCATGACCTGGCTGCTCACGGCGCTCCACCGGGGCACGGACCGACGATGGGCGGCCGCGGTCCTTGGCGCCTCGTACGCCCTGTGCGGCTGGTCGGTCGTCGAGGCCTCGTACAACCCGATGTGGCTGGACGGGCTGATCGCCTTCCCGCTGCTGTGTCTCGTCGGCGAATGGGCCCGCAAGGGCAGGCGGCCCGTGCTGGGTCCCGTGATCGTCGCGCTGGCGTGGACCGCGAACTTCTACACCGCCTACATGGCCACCCTGGGCGCCGCACTGGTCCTCCTCGTGCGGCTGCTCCTGGAGGAGCCGGAGCGCCGGGAGCGGCTGCGGGCCCTGCTCCGCGCGGTGCGGACCGTGCTGCTCGGCACGGCGCTCGCGGCGCCCGTGCTCGTCCCCGTCTTCCTCGGCACCCGGCACGCCTATCCCGGATGGAAGGGTGAGTTCGCGGCGGCCACCTGGGCGGACGTGTCGGCACGCCTGCTGCCGGCCACCTACAGCTTCTTCACCCCGGCGCTCTTCCTCGGCACGGGCGCGCTGCTGCTGGCCTGCGCGCTGGCCTTCCACCGCGCGGTGCCGGGTCGCGAGCGGCTGGCCTGGGCCGGCCTGGTGGCGGCGGTGGCCCTGTCGCTGCAATGGGGCCCCACGCATCTGCTGTGGCACGCCTTCGCGACGCCCAACGGCAGCCCGTACCGGCAGACCTTCGTTCTCGCCGGTGTGATCGTCATCGCGGCGTGGACCACCGTCGCCCGTGCCTGGCCGGGCCGTCGGGCCCTGCTCGGCGGCGGTGCCGTGCTCCTGGCGGTCACCGCCGCCGCGTCCTACAGCCCCCTGGTCACCCCGTGGACGTACCCGCTGTTCGCCGCCGGGCTGCTCGCCGTCGTGGGCGGGCTGCTGCTCGCCCGCCGCGGCGGGCGTACGGCACCGCTCGCCGCCGTCCTGCTGATCGGCGCCCTGGCGGGGCAGGCCGCGGCGACCACCGCCTACGCGGACCGGCAGCGCCTGAACCGCCTCGACGACTACGCGCCCTGGGGAACGCGCCAGCAGGTGCAGGCGGACGCCGTCGAAGACGCCGACGGATGGCCCCGCTACCGCACGGACCCCGGCCGCGAGCAGACCACCGCCAACGACCCGATGACCGTCGGCGGTCAGGGCGCCGCCTACTACAGCAGCCACACGCCCGCCGTGCTGACGCGCACGTTCCTCGCTCTCGGGAGCGGCTGGACGTCCAACGGCCGGGCGATGCACAGCCTCGACAACCCCGTCACCGACGCGGTCTTCTCCGTCGGCGCCCGCGTGCACGTGCCACGCGACCCGCACCAGGGCTGGACCAGGCCCGACGACAGGCCCACGACGGTGACCCGGCAGGACGTCCCGCCGCTGGTGACCGTGCGGCCGGTCCTCCCGGACGGCCTGCGCCTCGGCCGCTCCCCCTACCGCAACCAGGAGAAGCTGCTCGGCTCGGCCGTCTACACGGTCCCCGCGACCCGGCTGCGCACCGAGGCCGGGGCGGCCGTCCCCGACCAGGACCGCTTCGACCACCGACTGGCACCCGGCCGCTACACCCTGACGGCCCGCTGCCCCGCCGGCAGCGAGGTCTTCCTCTGGGCGCCGGACCTGTTCGGCACGGCCCGTGCCGGCGAGGGCGAGCTGGTCGACTTCCGCGGCGAACTCCCGGGCCGGCGCGCCGCGATGGCGGGCCTCGGACGGAGCGGCGACGGGCAGGTGACCGTGTCGCTGCGCGCCGCGCGGGCCGGGACCCTGCCCCACGAGTCGCTCGGCTGTCTCGACCGGCAACGGCTGGCGGCCGCGGTGGAGCGGCTGCGGAGCACCGGTGCGGTGTCCGTCGACGTCGGCGGCAGCGGTGTCCGCGCCGAACTTCCCGCCGGTCCGGGGGGAACGGCCGTGCTCGCGGCGCCCCGGATCGCGGGCTGGAGCTGCGGTGGCCGGCCGGCGGACTCGTACCTGGGCCTGGTGGCGACACCCGTGGCCGCCGGGCAGACGTCCGTGGAGTGCGCGTTCCGGCCACCGGGGCTGCGCGCGGGCGCGTTCGCGGCGGTGGCCGGTCTGATCGGGCTGATCGTCGTCGGCCCCGGCCACCCGATGCTTTCCCGCGCGCGTCGCCGGGGGGACACCAAGACTTCATCTGCCTAGCACTGGAGCTTGGTGGGCCCGGGGGTTGTTCACGCGTACGTTCCCGGGCATGCCCATTCTCCGCAACCGTCTGACGAAGCGCGCCCTGCGTCCCGCCCTCACCCTGCTCGACCGGCGCGTGAGACGTGGCGTGCAGCCCGACCTCGACACCTTGCGGCGGGAGGTGGCCGAGATGCGGCGGCAGCAGTACGCGGTCGGACTGCTCCTCGACGGCACGGGCAGAGGCGCGCATCGCATCCCGCCCGCGGCGGAGATCGACCGGCTGGTGCGCGAGGTGGGGGACGTCAGCGACCGCGGGGAGCACGCCCGCCGCAGTGTCGTCGTCGCCTTCCGCACGGTGGTCGCGCTGGAGGCGCTCGGGGTGGGGCGGCTGGCGGGCTCCACGTCCAACATCTGCGGCAAGCTCGCGACCGTTCCGCTGCTCTCGCCGCCGAACGGCAGCATCCTCGAGATCGGCACCCTGTACGGGCTCTTCGCCTCCGCCCTGGTGCGCATGGTGCACCGGGCGGGCATCGAGCCGGACCTGACGATCGTCGACCCGCTGGCCGGCTCACAGCTCCAGCCGGGGACCTCGCAGCCCGCCGACCCGACCGGCACCCCGGTGCGCGAGGACGTCGTACGTGCCAACCTGGCGCTGGGCGGCAGCCGTTCGGCCCTCGAGGCCCGTATCCAGCAGGGCTTCTCGTCCGACCCGGCGGTCCGTGAGGCCGTCTCCGACCGGGAGTACGGGGTGATCGTCGTGGACGGCGACCACTCCATGGAGGGTGTCGCGGCCGACCTCGAATGGGTCGAGAAGATCATCGCGCCGGGCGGGATCGTGGTCCTCGACGACTACGGCGACCAGGCCTGGCCGGGTGTCCAGGAGGCCCTGGACAAGCACCTGGCCGGCGGCACGTCCCGGCTGCGGATGCTGGGGAGGGTGTCCACCTCGGCGTTCCTGCGGGCGGACTGAGCCGGGCGTCGGTCTCAAGATCCTTCCCTGCGCCGCCCGTCAGCCCATGCGGAACTGCTGCTGGCGCTCCAGCGCCCGCCGCACTTCCGCCGGGAGGGGATGGTAGGGGCCGTACGCGCGCTCCGCGTCGTACAGCAGCGACCGGAACTGCTGCTGCGCCGCCGTGTGGTCGCCCACCGCGAGCAGCAGATGGCCGATGCGGTGGCGCACCTGGAGCGCGCGGTCCGGCTCGGAGCTCTCGTAGTACGGCAGGACCGCGCGGTACTCGGCCACCGCGGCTGCCGCCTCGCCGAGCTGCTCCAGGCAGTGGGCCGCGTCGTAGCGGTACTGCAGCGTCTGGGTGTCCGACGGGCCTGCCTCCGCCGTCCTGTCGTCGGCGAGGCGGCGCAGCTCGGGCAGGGCCCGGCGGTACTGGCCGTCGTCCATCAGGGTCGCCGCGTACTGCTTGCGCAGGATGCGGACGACGGGTGAGTGCTCGCCGTGCTCGGCCGCCGCGGCCGGGAGGATGCCGCCGAGGATGTCGACGGCCTGGGTGATACCGCCCTCGCCGAGGAGACGCTTGACCTCGTCGACGGCGCCCGCGACATCGGCCTTCGGCGTGGGCGCCACCGGCGGCGCGGCGGGGGCCGGCGCGACACCCGCGCGGTCCGGCCAGGGGGCGTGCGGGCGCAGGAACGGGCGCGTCGGGTCGAGCGGTCCACGGGGCTCGCCGCGCTGCGGCAGCAGCGGTACCAGCGCCTCGTACACCTCCTGCGCCCCGGAAGGGCGGTGCTGCGGGTCCTTGGCGAGAAGGCGCAGGACGAGGGCCTCCAGCGGCTCGGGGACCTCCGGGCGCAGCTGCCGGACCGGCAGCGGCGGCTCGTGGAGGTGCCGGTGCAGCACGCCGAGGGCCGTGGAGCCGGCGAAGGGGACGTTACCGCTGAGGAGTTCGTGCAGCAGGACGCCCAGCGCGTACAGGTCCGTGTACGGGCCGACGGCGCCGCCCATCGCCTGCTCGGGGGCCATGTAGGCGGGGCTGCCGATGGGCGAGCCGGTGTGGGTGAGCCGGGTGGTGTCCGTGTCGATGACGGAGGCCACGCCGAGGTCGAGCACGGTGAGCGTGCCGTCGGGCTTCACCATCACATTGCGGGGCTTGAGGTCGCGGTGGACGATCGGCACGGCGTGCACCGCGCCGAGCACCGCGCACAGCTGCGCGGCGACGCCGACGGCCCACTCCCACGGATAGGGGTCGTGCTCCGCGAGGTGGTCGGCCAGGTCGGCGCCCTCGACGTACTGCATCACGAGGTACAGGTCGTCGCCTTCGCTGCCGGCGTCGTGCACGGTGACCAGGCCGGGGTGGCACACCTGGGCCGTTACCCGGCACTCGCGCACGAAACGCCGGCGCATCTCGTCGGCGGCGGTCGCCGCGGCCATGTGGTCGGGGCGCAGCAGCTTGACGGCGACGCGGCGGTCGAGACGCCCGTCGTAGGCCGTCCACACCTGGCCCATGCCGCCCTGGCCGACGAGTGCGGACAGTTCGTAACGGCCACCGACGACCCGTCCGTTCACTTGCCTTCTTCCTTGCGGAGCAGGTCGCTGAGCTCGTCGAGCTCGGCACGGACCTGGTCGATGCGGGGCGTGGCCGATCCTCCGCTCGCGGGGGCCGCCGGTTGTCCGGCGGCGACGGACGGGGCCGCGGGCGGGAACACCGGAGGGGGCGTGGACGGGACCGCGGGCGGCGACACGGGTGCGGCAGGTGCCGCCTGCGCGGGCGGATAACCGTACGCCGGGGCCGGAGTGGCCGGCGCGCCCGGCGCGGGCGGGTATCCGTACGCCGGGGCCGGCGGCCGCGCCCCGTAGGGCCCCGGGCGCGCACCCGCGACCGGCGGGCCGTACGGCGAGCCGGCGACGGCGGGCGACCAGCCGGGGCGCGGCTCCTGGTAGTGCCGTATCTCGGCGACCAGATAGTGCGTCGGCACCCCGATGGCGAGCCCGAACAGCGCGCCCACGCAGACGAAGTCGAGCGCCGTCGGGTCCTCCTCGGCGACGGGCGCGGTGCCCGTGGTGCTGAACTCCCCGATGACCACGAAGACCGTGACGGTGACGGCCAGCGACAGCCAGAAGAGCACCCAGTCCGAGCGGCGCCGGCGCACCACGGCGAGCCGGAGCATCGCCGCCCAGGCGAGGAACCCGACGCTCAGCAGCGCGAGCGCGACGAAGACGATGCGCAGGACCACGAGCACCGCTGTCGGTGGGCGCGTGGGCTGCGGCGGCGCATAGCCGTGGCCGTGCATTCTTGTGCTCCTGATGCCTGGGGACGAGGCGTAGGGGACCGAGCGTATACACCGACACCGACAAGGGGTTACGGGTTGTACGGAACGGCCGTCCTCTTCGTCACTCCGGCCGGAGGCTGCCGTCCGTCAACCCGTCGTACATGCCCTGGACGAGCCGCTCGCCGAGGCGGCCCGCGAGGCGGAGCGCCTCCTCGAACTCGGCGAGGGTGCGGAACCGCTCCCCGTAGCGCCGCTGCTCCGCGAGCGGCAGGCGCGGGAGTTGGAGGCGGCGGACGTCGAGGCGGGTCGCGGTGGAGGCGTAGCTGCTGGCCTGGCGCTGGTTGGCGCTGCCGCGCAGGAAGCCCGCGAGGAACCAGGGGTCGAGCGTGTCCGGGTCGGGGCGCAGCAGCTGGAGGTTGCGGCCGAGGGCCGCGCCCGCGGTGGCCTCGTCGACAACGCGGACGAACGTGCCGGCACCGAGCACGGGAACGACGACGTCGCCCGCCTCGAGGCGCACCGGCTCCTCGTCCGGTCCGTCGGGCAGCGTGCCCGTGGGGGCCTTGCCCGACAGGACGTCCTGCTCGGTGAGGACAGGCACGTCCTCCCCCGGTGCGCCGCCGCCGGTGCCTCCGGCGTGCATGACGAGTGCGCCGGCCCGCGCCAGTTCGCCCACGGTGGTGGCCGGCCTGTGGACGGGCGCGGCGGCGGGCGACGCCACCGGGGACGGCGGGGGCGTGAGCTCACCGGTGCGGCGCAGCGTCTGTGTCAGGCGTTCGCGTACGGCGTCCAGTCCGGCGGCACCGCCACCGGCGGCCGGGGGCGGCAGATGGCGGGCCGGGGCCAGGTCCACGTCGTCGTCGAGCAGTTCGATGACCGGGACGCACCGGCTCACACCTGGGGTCTCCGGCACGGTTCCCTGCCGCTCGAACGGCTGCCAGGCATCGAGCACCGCGGCGCGGATGGCCTGCCAGTCGAGCCGGTCGCGGCCCGCCGCGGCGGGTTCCGCCGTGGCGGTGTCGACCAGAAGCAGCTCCGGGGACGGGCGTTCGGCGGGGCCGGGCCTGCGCAGCACCCACAGGTGGAGCGGGATGCCGTAGGGGGGCGCGGCCCCGGCCGGGAGGGCGACGACGGCCCTCAGCGCGCCGCGGCGCAGCAGTCCGGCGCGGACACGGCGCCCGGACCGGCGGGACGCGGCAGCCGGGGGCATCAGCAGTACGGCGGTGCCGCCGGGGCGCAGGCGGGCGAGCGCGTGCTGCACCCAGGCCAGCTCGGACTCCGTGCGGGCGGGCAGGCCGTACTCCCAGCGCGGGTCGTAGGCCAGTTCGTCGTGGCCCCAGTTGCGCTCGTTGAAGGGCGGATGGCACAGGACGGCGTCCGCGGCGAGCTCCGGGAACGCGTCCGCGCGCAGCGCGTCGCCCGCCGCTGCCCGCACGTCGGCGTCCGTGTGCAGGGCGAGACGCAGGGCGGTGAGCGCGGCCAGGTCGGGGTCGGTCTCCTGGGCGTGGAGCGCGCCGGGGCGGTCGACGGCGCGCAGCAGGGTGCCGGTCCCGGAGGCGGGGTCGAGGACGGTCCCCCCGGGCCCGACCAGCGCGGCCATCAGCGCGGCCGGTTCGGCCGGCGTGAGCGTGTACTGGCGGGGGTTGGCGTCGAGGTGCCGCCCGAGCAGGAAGTCGAAGGCCTGACGGGCACCGGTCTCGGCGGCGAGCGCGGCGGCGCCGCGCAGCAGCGGCACGGACGGCGTGAGCTCGTCGGGCAGCGGTGTCCGTACGACCCGCGGGGCGCCGAAGCGGAAGGTCAGCACCTCCTCCAGCGCGCCGGGCAGCACCGCCGCCAGGCGGGCGTCGGAGACGGCCGCGAGGGCGGGCCAGCCGGACGGCCGGTGATGGACGAGGAGGAGTGCGCAGCCGGCGTGGACCAAGGCGGTGACGGCTCCGGCCGGGTGGGCGGACAGCTGCTGCCAGACCCGTTCGCGGAGCGGCACCTCGGCCAGTTTCCCCTGGTCACGCAGCCAGCTTTCGACGTCGGCGAGGGCGAAGGAGGGGCTGGTCTCCGTCCCTCCGACGGGCTTGGGGAAATCGGCGTGCCGGCGGCGCCAGTTGCTCACGGCGGCACGACCGACGCCGGCGAGTCTGGCGATCTCGGCCGCCGTCACCTCGGCCGCAGTCACATCTGCGGCCGTCCCGTCTGCTGCGGTCACCTCTGCTGCGTTGTCCGGCACCCGGCTGTCTCCCCCGTCACAGTTCGGCTTGCTGTGTCCGGCACTGTACTCGGGTTCACGGCCACAGGGCGCTTCACACGAAGAGATTGAAGAACGGACCACTTCCTTGTTGACTCGGTTCACAGGCTCTGCTCTTATTGACCTATGCAGAACGGGCCACGGAAGATCGGGCCCGCCACAAACAATGGGGGGGACCCATGTCGCAGTACACCCAGCCGCAGCCCGGCCAGTCCGCAGCGCCCGGCCCGGCGCGCAACGGCCTCGGTACGGCCGCCCTGGTGCTCGGAATCATCGGCCTCGTCTTCGCGGTCATCCCGTTCCTGTTCTGGATCGGCACCATCCTCTGCCTGATCGCGCTGATCCTCGGCATCGTCGGCCGGGGCCGCGCCAAGCGCGGCGAGGCCACGAACAAGGGCGTGGCCCTCGCCGGCACCGTGCTGGGCCTGATCGGGATCGTCGTCAGCGTGATCATCGGAATCGTCACGGTGATGGCGGTGGACGACGCGGTCGACGAGATCAACAAGGCCGTCGAGAACACCGCGCCCAAGGACACCTCCGCCGGGGGCACCGACGGTGCGGCGGAGGGTGACGCGCCGGCCGAGGGCAAGTCCCTCGCCGCGGACGAGACCTCGATCTACGACGACGACCTTCAGGTCACCGTCTCCGCGCCCAAGCCGTACACGCCGGGCGAGTTCGCGATCGGCCACACCAAGGGCAACAAGGCCTACCAGGTCACGATCACCATCGAGAACGCCGGCAAGGAGAAGTTCGACACGAGCCTCGTCACCGCCGCCGCCCGCGCCGGCCAGGACGGTGTGACCGCCGAGGAGATCTTCGACGACAAGGCGGGCACCGGCTTCGAGGGGACGATCCTGCCCGGCAAGAAGGCCACGGTCACGTTCGCCTTCGACGCCCCCGCCGACGCGAAGGACCTGACGGTCGAGGTCTCCCCGGGCTTCGACTACGACGCCTCCCAGTGGGAGCTGAAGCTCTGACACCCGCGGCGGACGCGGCACGGATCCAGGAGCCGGGGGCGGCCCGCCGAAGAGGCGGGCCGCCCCCGGCTTCCACCGTCCCGCCCACGGGGCTCCCCGGTACGTTCCCCTCATGGGATCTCGTAGAGCGGACATCCACCATTCCCCCTCGACCTGGCGGCAGGACTGCCCCGCGCCGGCCTCGGCACAACGCGGCGCGCTCGTCGCGGAGACCGCGAAGCGCATACTCGCCCTGGGGGACGGCCGCCTCCTTGTCGGCATCGACGGCCTGACCGCCGCGGGGAAGACGAGCTTCGGTCATGAACTGGCCGAGTTCGTCGCCGCCTCCGGCCGCCCCGTCCTCCGTGCGACGCTCGACGACTTCAAGAACCCGTGGCGGGACCGTCATCTGTACGACCGGGAATCGGGCGAGGGCTACTACCGCAACGCCTACGACTACGCGTCGGCACGGCGGCTGCTGCTCGAACCCTGCCGGTCGCCTCACGCGGCGTCCTGCGCGCTGTGCGGCATCGATCCGCTGACGCAGATCGACCACTCCGGCGAGCGGGCGCCCCTGGCACCCGACTCGATCCTGATGGTGGACGGCGTCTTCGCCTTCCGGCCCGAGATCGACGACTACTGGGACTTCCGCATCTGGCTGCACGTGGACGAGGAACTGTCCGTGCGCCGTGGCGGCGAACGCGACCAGGACTGGGCCGGCTCCGAAGCGGAGTCGATCCACCGGAACCGTTACCTGGTGGCGGAGCGCGTCTATCTGGACGAGGCCGACCCGCTGTCGCGGACGGACGTCGTCATCGACAACTCGGTGTTCGAGGCTCCGTACGTCGTGGCCTCGTCATGACCGCGCGAGCGGGGCGGTCCGGCCGGACGGCCCCGCTCGCGCGGTCGCCTGCGCATCACGCCTGGTGGCGTACCCACACGTTCGGCTCGACGTACACCGCGTAACCCCGTTCCGCCTCACAGTGCACGGGCACCAGCGCGCCCGGGACCTCGACCTGGCCCGTAGTGTCGAACGGGAGCCCCGTCCACCTGCGCCACTGCTCCAGCGATCCGCTGACCGTCATCGACGTCGGGGCCACCTTCTCGATGACGCCGCCGGCCCGGACGTGGACGCGCAGCCACGGGTCGTGCGGCAGCCCGTCCGCCTCGCGGGTGCGGTACGCGTACTCGCTCATCAGCGCCGACGGTTCGGCGCTCTTGGCGCTCGGCCGCACCGGCGCGATCAGCTCCCCGAAGCCCCGTCGGCGTGCGTTGTCCCGCATCGCCTCGAGGAGCAGGCCCGATATGCCCTGGCCCTGCCTCTCCTTGGCGACCGTGATCTCGATGGCGCTCATCGTGTCCGGCTTCCTGCCGTGCCGCAGGTCCGAGAAGGCCCAGAGCATCACCTGGTCCCAGCCGCCCGCCGGCAGCTCCCCGCGCCCGTCGGCGTCCATGGCCACCGGCACGCTGAACGCCCGCCCGACGACCTCGCCCTCTGCGTCCGTCGCGACGAGCACGTACTCGGGCAGTTCGCCGACGATGCGCCCGATGTAGGCCCAGCCGACCGGGTCGTTGACGATGAACTCCGCCCAGGTGTCGATCATCTGCCACATGGGGCCCTGCAGTTCCGGCCGCTCGGCCAGTGTCGTGATCTCAAGATCCATGGCGCCAGGCTAGCGATGCCCGCGCCGTGCCCCCAGTGGTTAAACGACCGCCGCCGTTCCGCCCGGCCACCGCCCCCGAGCCGCCGGGGTCATCCGCCGCACTGGGCGAGCATGATCCGCTTGTCCGCGCCGGTCACCGGCAGCTCGTACTTGACCGCGACCTGCGCGAAGCGCACCGCGTAGGAGCAGCGGACGGGCTTGCTGGGCGGCAGCCAGGAGGCGGGGCCCGAGTCGCTCTTGGCGCTGTTGGCACGGCCTTCGACGGGCAGCAGGTTCAGCGGGTCGTTGGCCAGTCGGCGCCGCTTGGCCTCGTCCCAGCGGGCCGCGCCCATCTGCCAGCTGTACGACAGCGGAACGACATGGTCTATCTGCACCTCGGCGGCGTCCTGCTTGCGCCACTCGATGGTCCTGCCGGTGTACGGGTCGTGGATGGTCATCGCCACGACGACGCAGTCGGAGCCGTCGCGGAAGGCCAGTTCCTTCCCGTCGCGGGCGAGGAGGTCGTTCCTGGTGTCACACCCGTTCCTCGCGAGCGGCACCCCGTCGGCCGTGTCCATCCAGGCGTAGCCGTACTCGTCGCGGTCGTAACCGGTCTTCGGGCCGCGGCCCTTGGTGGTCACCTCGCCGATCAGCTCGCGGGCGGCTGCCCGCTCCTCCTCGGTGACGAGGGCGCCGAGGCCCGGCTCCGTGCCGCGCGGGTTGGCGAGCGGGCTGGTGCCGCCGGCGGCCGGTCCGCCCCGCGATGGGCCCCCGCCGCCCTCGGCGCTGCCCCCGTCGATGCCGATGCCGTCGCAGCCGGTGAGGAGCAGTGCCGCGAGCAGTACCGTCGTCCCTCGCCCGACCACTCGGTGTCTGTTCACCGTCCGTACGGTACTGCCGCGCCCGGGTCTTGCCGACAGTCAGGGTGCCACCGCGGGGGCGGCCGGCCCGGCCGATCACCGCGATCCGTACCCGCCGGCTACCGCCCACGTGGCCCGTGCCCCGGTCCGCGTCGGTCAACCGCCCGGGGAATAGCGGAAGTCGATCACAGCTTGAAGCGTGCGTGAGCGCGCGTTCATCACATCGCGCATCGGAACGGGACAAGGGGCGGGGCCAGATGACAGGCCGTATGACACCGACGAACTCCTTACGGCGCAGCGGCATCGCGCTGCTGGCAGCGGCGACCCTGGTCGTTCTTCCGGTCGTCGGCACACAAGGCGGTGCCGGCCCCGCCGCCGCGGCAGCGGAGAGCGGCAGCCGTACCTGGTACGGCGGCTGGGCGGCCTCTCCACAGCCGCCGACCGCGTTCGCTCCCAACTGGTCGGAGCAGGGCTTCTCCGACCACACGGTCCGGCAGGTCGTCCGGGTGAGCACCGGCGGCACCAAGGCCCGCATCGAGCTGTCGAACCGGTACGGGAAGACCCCGCTGCGGATCACCGGCGCGACGGTCGCCCGCACCGGCGAAGGCGCCACCGTCGAGCCCGGCTCGGTCCGCAGGCTGACCTTCGGCAAGGGTGGATCCGTGACGATCCCGGCCGGCGGTACGGTCCACAGCGACAGCGTGCCGCTCACGGTCGCGGCGCTGGAGTCGGTGACCGTCACCCTCTACCTGGCGGAGCCGACCGGACCGGCCACCTTCCACTCGTTCGCCTCCGCCACCAGCTACCGGGCGGACGGGGACCACCGCTACGACCGGAGCGGAGCGGCGTTCAAGGAGACCAGCGACTCCTGGTACTTCCTCTCCGGCGTCGAGGTGAGCGGTGGGGCCGCTGCCCGCGAGGACGCCGTCGTCACCTTCGGCGACTCCATCACCGACGGCGTCGGTTCCGGCCTCGACGCCGACAACCGCTACCCGGACGAGCTGGCCGAGCGTTTCGCGGCCGCAGGCGAGCCACGCGGCGTGCTCAACCACGGCATCGGCGGCAACCAGGCCACCAACGACACGGTCTGGGCCGGCGAGAAGGGCGTCACCCGTTTCAAGCTCGACGCGCTGAGCGAGCCGAACGTGGGCACGGTCGTCGTCCTCGAGGGCATCAACGACATCGGCGGCAGCGGCTGGGAGGGCTTCCCCGGCGGGCCGACCCCCGAGGTGTCGGTCGACCGGCTGATCGAGGGGCACCGCTCACTGATCCGCCAGGCGCACGCCAAGGGCATCAAGGTGATCGGCGCGACGCTGACGCCGGTCAAGGGATCCTCGTACTACACCCCGGTCAACGAGGCCAAGCGCGAGGCGTTCAACCACTGGCTCCGTACGTCCGGCGAGTACGACGCCGTGGTCGACTTCGACCGCGCGCTCGCCGACCCCGCCGACCCGGACCGCATCCTCCCCGCCTACGACTCGGGCGACCATCTGCACCCGGGCGACGCGGGGTACCGCGCGATGGCGCAGGCGCTGGACCTCGACGCGTTCTGACCGCGGTCCACCGGCCGGCCGTGCCCCCCCGGGCACGGCCGGTGCCGTGTCCCGGCGGGTCCGGTGCCGCGTCCGCTACGAGCCGAGGATCGTCGTCAGGAACTCGCCCGTCCACGCCAGCAGTTCACGGCCCACCACCGGCTTGCCGCCGATCTTGCCGGTCGTCGGCCGCGGCACCAGGATCTGGTGGACGGCCGGCTTGATGACCGTGCGCGGATGGAGCCGCTTGAGGCGCAGTTCCTGGGACTCGCGCAACTCCACCGGCGCGAAGCGGATGTTGGAGCCCTGGAGCACGATCTCGCCGACGCCGCACGCACGGGCGAGCATCCGCAGACCGGCGACCAGCAGGAGGTTCTCCACGGGCTCCGGCAGCTTGCCGTAGCGGTCGGTGAGTTCCTCGCGGACCGCCTTGATGTCCTCCTCCGTGGTGGCGGAGGCGATCGCCCGGTACGCCTGGAGCCGCAGCCGCTCGCCGGGGGCGTAGTCGTGCGGGACATGCGCGTCGACGGGCAGCTCGATCTTGACCTCGAGCGGGGGCTCCTCCTCCACGCCGCCCTCCAGCGAGGCGCGGTAGTCGGCGACCGCCTCGCCGACCATGCGGACGTACAGGTCGAAACCGACGCCCGCGATGTGGCCGGACTGTTCGCCGCCGAGCAGGTTGCCCGCGCCGCGGATCTCGAGGTCCTTCATCGCGACGTACATGCCCGCGCCCATCTCGGTGTGCTGGGCGATCGTGGCGAGACGCTCGTGCGCGGTCTCCGTGAGCGGCTTCTCCGGCGGGTAGAGGAAGTAGGCGTACCCCCGCTCGCGGCTCCGGCCGACACGGCCGCGCAGCTGGTGCAGCTGCGAGAGGCCGAAGTTGTCGCCGCGCTCCACGATGAGGGTGTTGGCGTTGGCGATGTCGATACCGGACTCGACGATCGTCGTGGAGACCAGCACGTCGAATTTCTTCTCCCAGAAGTCCACGACGACCTGCTCCAGCGCCGACTCCGACATCTGACCGTGCGCGGTGGCGATGCGCGCCTCGGGGACGATCTCGCGCAGCCGGGCCGCGGCCCGGTCGATCGACTCGACGCGGTTGTGGATGTAGAAGACCTGGCCCTCGCGCAGCAGTTCACGCCGCACGGCGGCGCCGATCTGCTTCTCCTCGTACGGGCCGACGAAGGTGAGCACCGGGTGCCGCTCCTCCGGCGGGGTGGTGATCGTCGACATCTCGCGGATGCCGGTCACCGCCATCTCCAGCGTCCGGGGGATGGGTGTGGCGGACATGGTCAGGACGTCCACGTCGGCCCGCAGCTTCTTCAGCTGCTCCTTGTGCTCGACACCGAAGCGCTGCTCCTCGTCGACGATGACGAGGCCCAGATCCTTGAACTTGGTCTCGGAGGAGAAGAGGCGGTGCGTGCCGATCACGATGTCGACCGAGCCGTCCCTCAGCCCCTCGAGCGTCGCCTTCGCGTCGGCGTCCGACTGGAAACGCGACAACGCCCGGGTGACCACGGGGAACTGGGAGTACCTCTCGGAGAACGTGCCGAAGTGCTGCTGGACGAGGAGGGTCGTGGGGACGAGGACGGCGACCTGCTTGCCGTCCTGGACCGCCTTGAAGGCCGCCCTGACCGCGATCTCCGTCTTGCCGTAGCCGACGTCGCCGCAGATCAGCCGGTCCATCGGGACCGTCTTCTCCATGTCCTCCTTGACCTCGGCGATCGTGGAGAGCTGGTCGGGGGTCTCCACGTAGGGGAAGGCGTCCTCCAACTCCCGCTGCCACGGCGTGTCCGGGCCGAAGGCATGGCCGGGGGCGGCCATCCGCGCCGAGTACAGCTTGATCAGGTCCGCGGCGATCTCCTTGACCGCCTTCTTCGCGCGCGCCTTGGTCTTCGTCCAGTCCGCGCCGCCCAGCCGGTGCAGCGTCGGGGCCTCACCGCCCACGTACTTGGTGACCTGCTCCAGCTGGTCGGTGGGGATGTAGAGGCGGTCACCGGGCTGGCCGCGCTTGGCGGGGGCGTACTCGACGAGCAGGTACTCCCGGGTCGCGCCCTGGACCGTGCGCTGCACCATCTCCAGGTAGCGGCCCACGCCGTGCTGCTCGTGGACGATGTAGTCGCCGGCCTCGAGGGTCAGCGGGTCGATCGTCTTGCGGCGTCTGGTCGGCATCCGCTGGCCGTCCTTGCCGGCCGCCTTCTGGCCGGTCAGGTCGGTCTCGGTGAGGACCGCGAGCTTGAGTCCCGGGTCGACGAAGCCGTAGTCGATGGAACCGCAGGCGACGTGGACGACCGACGGTGTGATCTCGGCCAGGTCACCGTCCAGCCGTGCCGCGATGCCCTCGCCGCCCAGCACCTCCACCGTGCGGGAGGCGGGGCCGTGCGCCTCGGTCACGAACACGGTTCGCCAGCCGTCGGCGAGCCAGCCCTTGGTGTCGGCGAGGGCGCGGGCGGTGTCACCGCGGTACGCGTCCGGGGCGTGCATGCCGAGCTTGACGGTGTCGTCCTCCTGGTCGGAGGCGTCCGCGGCGAACGGGGACACGGACCACCACATCATCCCGAGCTCACGCGCCCGGTCCCGTACGTCAGCGATGCCCCACAGCGAGGCCGCGCCGACGTCGATCGGGGCCTCGCCGCCGCCCGCGGTGGCGGCCCAGGACGCCTGGAGGAACTCCTGCGACGTCGCCACCAGGTCCGCCGCCCGTGTCCGCACCCGCTCCGGGTCGCACACGACGGCCATCGAGCCCTGCGGCAGCACGTCCAGCAGCAGCTCCATGTCGTCGACCAGGACCGGCGCGAGGGATTCCATGCCCTCCACGGCGATGCCCTCGGCGATCTTGCCGAGCAGTTCACCCAGCTCCGGGTGGGCCTCCGCGAGGGCGGCGGCCCGCCGCCGCACCTCGGTGGTCAGCAGCAGCTCGCGGCAGGGCGGGGCCCACAGTCCGTGCTCCGCGACCTCCAAGGAGCGCTGGTCGGCCACCTTGAAGTAACGGATCTCCTCGACGTCGTCGCCCCAGAACTCCACCCGAAGGGGGTGTTCCTCGGTGGGCGGGAAGACGTCCAGGATGCCGCCGCGCACGGCGAACTCGCCACGCTTCTCGACCAGTTCCACCCGCGAGTAGGCGGCTGCCGCGAGCCCTTCCACGACCTCGTTCAGATCGGCCTGCTGCCCGGTGCGCAGCGCCACGGGCTCGAGGTCGCCCAGCCCCTTGACCTGCGGCTGGAGCACGGACCGTACGGGTGCGACCACGACCTGCACGGGGCCTGCCGCCGGGTCGTCGGACGACGGGTGGGCCAGGCGGCGCAGCACGGCGAGGCGGCGGCCGACGGTGTCGGATCGGGGCGAGAGCCGCTCGTGCGGCAGCGTCTCCCACGCCGGGTACTCGACGACGCCCTCGCCCGGCAGCAGCGACCGCAGGGCGGCGGCCAGGTCCTCGGCCTCCCGGCCGGTGGCGGTGACGGCCAGCACGGTGCGGCCGGCGTCACGGGCCAGGGCGGCCACGGCGAAGGGCCGCGCCGCGGGCGGCCCCACCAGGTCCACGTGCGTACGGCGGCCGTCGCCGGCCGCCTTGACCGCTTCGGCGAGCGCCGGGTCACGTACGACGGCATCGAGCAGACCGTGCAGGCTCATGAAGGGGTTCCGTCCAGGGGGAGCAAGGGGGGTGGACAACGCGATGCGCCCGACACGTCGTACGGGCCGGGGGTCTCCAGACTACGTCCTGCCGATGTCACTCGCGCGAGCGAAAGGTTTCCCTCCGGCGTCCGGCGCTCCCGGCAGCGGAACGGCCCCGGCAGAGCGACGGCCCCGGGCGTCCTTGGCGGACGCCCGGGGCCGTTCGGAGTGCGGGTGGGACCGGACCCCCGTACCGGGCCCACCGGTGGGCGCTACTCCGTCGCGATCGCGTTCAGGACGTTCATCCGGCCCGCCCGGAAGGCCGGCACCAGGGCCGCGAACAGGCCCACGAACGCCGAGCCCACGAAGACCGTGATGATCGTCGGCCACGGGATCTCCAGGACGCCCAGTCCCTCCAGCGCCAGCAGCTGCTGGGCGGAGGTGCCCCAGCCCATGCCCAGGCCGAGACCGAGCAGCGCTCCGAAGAGGGCGATGACGACCGACTCGAGGCGGATCATCCGGCGCAGCTGGCGGCGCGAGAGGCCGATGGCCCGCATCAGACCGATCTCCCTGGTCCGCTCGACCACCGACAGGGCCAGGGTGTTCACCACACCGAGGATCGCGACGATGATCGCGAGCGCCAGCAGGCCGTAGACGATGTTGAGCAGCTGCCCGATCTGGTCCTTCAGGTCCTGCTTGAAGTCGGTCTGGTTCTGCACCTTGTACTGCGGGTACTCGGCGAGGGACTTCTTCAGCGCGGTGTACGCCTCCTTCTCCTGGCCGTCGACCGCCTTGGCGAACATGATCATGTTCTCGGGCATCTTCTCGGCCGGGACGTACTGCGCGGCGGTCGTGATGTTGAGGTACATCGCGCCCTTGTCGACGTTGGTGTCGTCGGAGGTGATCGCGGCGACCTTCAGATCGGCGGGGCTGCCGTTCTTGAAGTCGACCTTGATCGTGTCGCCGACCTTCACACCGCGCTTCTCCGCGTAGTCGCTGCCGACGGACATCGCGTCCTTGCCGTACGCGGCGGAGAGGTCACCCGCCACCGTCTCGCGGCGCAGGTCCTCCGCGTACGTCGGGTCCGCGGCGACCAGTTGCAGGTCCTCCGCCGTGCCGTCAGGGGCGGTGATCTTCGCGTCGACGCCCTTGTACCCGGTGACGTGCTCGATGCCCGGGGCCTGCTCCAGCGCCTCCTGAGCCTGCGGGACGATCGGGCGGCCGTCGTTGCCCGCCGACTGCACGATGAAGTCGGCGCCGACCGACTTGTCGAGCTCCTCCGTCGCGGAGGCCACCATCGAGGAGCCGACCACCGACAGGCACGCCACCAGGGCGAGGCCGATCATCAGAGCGGCGCCGGTCGCTCCCGTCCGGCGCGGGTTGCGCAGCGCGTTGCGCTCGGCCATCCGGCCGACGGGGCCGAACATCCGCAGCACGAGGACGCTGATCACCCGCACCACACCGCCCGCCAGGAGCGGGCCGACCACGACGAAGCCGATCAGGGACAGCACCACGCCGAGGCCGAGGAACATCGACCCCTCGCTCGCCTTCTCCGCCTGCGTGGCGACCAGCAGAGCCGCGGCGCCGGCGCCGGTGAGGACGAGACCGATGCCGCCACGGATCCATCCGGCCCTGCCGTCGGCCGGCATGCCCGAGTCGCGCAGTGCCGCCATGGGCGAGACCTTCCCGGCGCGGCGCGCCGGGATGTAGGCGGCGAGGACGGTGACGACGATGCCGAGCACCATGCCGACCACCGGGGTCGTCCACTTCACGGTCAGGTCGTCGGTGGAGAGGTTCATGCCGACCGCGGACATCATCTTCATCAGCCCGACGGCCAGCCCCACGCCGGCGGCCACACCGGCGACCGAGCCGACCAGGCCCAGCAGCAGCGCCTCGATGAGCACGGAGCGGTTGACCTGCTTGCGGCTCGACCCGATGGCGCGCATCAGCCCAATCTCCCGGGTGCGCTGGGCGACGAGCATCGAAAAGGTGTTGACGATCAGGAAGATGCCGACGAGGAAGGCGATTCCGGCGAAGCCGAGCATCGCGTACTTCATCACGTCGAGGAAGGAGCCGACCTCCTCACGGCCGGCGTCCGCCGCTTCCTTCGCGGTCTCCAGCTTGTACGGCTGCTCCAGCGCGGAGGCCAGGTTCTTCTTCAGCGCCTCGTCGCTGACGCCGTCGTCGGCGACGACCATGACGTTGGTGAACAGGCCCTCTTCGCCGAGGAGTTCACGCTGCGCGGTGGCGGTGTCGTAGAAGACGACGGCGGCACCGGGGTTGGTGACCTTGAAGGAGGCGATGCCGGTGATCTTCGCGGTGAAGTCGCCGGTGACGGCGATGGTCCGCAGCTCGTCGCCCAGCTTCAGCTTGTGCTTGTCGGCCGTGTCGGCGTCGACCATGACCTCGGTGGGGCCGCGGGGGGCGTGGCCCGAGGCGATCTCCATCGACTTGAGGTCGTTCCTGGTCCAGTTGGCCGCGATCGTCGGGGCGCCGGTCGTGGAACCCATGTTCTTGTTCTCGGAGTCGACGACGGTGACGCTCATGCTGGACACGGCGCCCTCGGCGGACTTCACGCCCTCGACCTTGCCGACCTGGTCGACGAGGGAAGCGGGCAGCGTCTCCGGCCTGCCGGTCGCCGGGGCCTCCGTGTTCTCGGCGCCCTTGGGGCTGACGGTCACGTCCGCGGAGGAGACGGCGAAGAGCTTGTCGAAGGTGGTGTTCATGGTGTCGGTGAACACGAGCGTGCCCGACACGAAGGCCACCGAGAGCAGCACCGCGACGGCCGAGAGGGCCATGCGCCCTTTGTGCGCGAAGAAGTTGCGCAGCGAGGTCTTGAAGACGGTCATGACGTCCGCCCGCGCGCGTCGAAGTCCTTCATGCGGTCGAGGACGGCTTCCGCGGTCGGCCGGAGCATCTCGTCGACGATGCGGCCGTCGGCGAGGTACAGGACGCGGTCCGCGTAGGACGCGGCGACCGGGTCGTGCGTGACCATCACGATGGTCTGGCCCAGCTCGTCGACCGACGTGCGGAGGAAGCCGAGCACCTCGGCGCCCGCCCGCGAGTCCAGGTTCCCGGTGGGCTCGTCGCCGAAGATGATCTCGGGCCGGGCGGCGAGGGCGCGGGCGACGGCGACGCGCTGCTGCTGGCCGCCGGAGAGCTGGGTGGGCCGGTGCTTGAGGCGCTCGCCCAGTCCGACCGTCTCCACGACCCGGTTCAGCCAGGCGGCGTCCGGCTTACGGCCGGCGATGTCCATGGGGAGCGTGATGTTCTCCATCGCGGTCAGCGTCGGCAGCAGGTTGAACGCCTGGAAGATGAAGCCGATCCGGTCCCGGCGCAGCTGCGTGAGCTTCTTGTCCTTCAGGCCGGTGATCTCGGTGTCGTCGAGGAAGATCTGACCCGAGGTGACGGTGTCGAGACCGGCCAGGCAGTGCATGAGGGTCGACTTGCCGGAGCCGGACGGGCCCATGATGGCGGTGAACTGCCCGCGGGCGATGTCCACGTCGACGTGATCGAGCGCGACGACCCGGGTCTCCCCGCTGCCGTACGCCTTGACGACCTGCCGCCCCCGTGCGGCGACGGCCGTGCGCCCTCCGGTCTCCCCGGGTGCGGGGGTGGTTACAGCCGTAGTCACGGTAGGTCTCCTAGCTCTGGGGAAATCTGCGGTCTGGTTCCGGCGAACGGCGTCGCCGCGGGTACGTGTCGAGTCTTCCGACGGAAGCGGTCCGGCGCGCTGGTGCGCAGCGCAGTCTTCGTGCGGGGGTTTTCCCCACCCCCGGCCGGAACCGCTTGGACTGCGGGCCTCAGCTGCGGCCGTAAGAACAAGTTAAGGAACGGGAGCGGGCCTTCACGTCGTCCGCCGGGACGAACGTCCCCCCGGCAGAAGTAAGGAGTCGCCCCTAGGGGGACTCCACCCACGGGTGGACCCGGCGTACGACGAGACTGCACCCTCCCCCTACGTCAGCCTCAAGTGAGAAGGTGTCCCCGGAAATAGATGCATGCGGAAAGGACTTGGGGCAGCGATGGGGAGCACCGGCCGCACGGAACGCCTGTCCGGAGCCGAGGCGGGCGCGGCCGCACCCCGCGGGCGGGCCCCGGTCGTCGCGGCGCTCATGCTGGGCATGGCGCTGGCCGCGCTCGACGGGACGGTCGTCTCGACCGCCGTGCCCCAGATCGTCGGCGACCTGGGCGGCTTCGCCGTCTTCTCCTGGCTCTTCTCCGGCTACCTCCTCGCCGTCACCGTCACCCTTCCCGTGTACGGCAAGCTCTCCGACACCTTCGGCCGCAAGCCCGTCCTCATCGCCGGCATCATCCTGTTCCTGCTGGGCTCCCTGCTCTGCGCCGTCGCCTGGAACATGGCCGCGCTCATCGCCTTCCGCGTCGTCCAGGGCCTCGGCGGCGGGGCGCTCCAGGGAACGGTGCAGACCATCGCCGCCGACCTCTACCCGCTGAAGGAACGCCCCAGGATCCAGGCCAGGCTGTCGACGGTCTGGGCGACGGCGGCGGTGGCGGGTCCCGCGGTCGGCGGGCTGCTCGCCGGTTACGCGGACTGGCGCTGGATCTTCCTGGTCAATCTGCCGGTCGGGGCGGTCGCGCTCTTCCTCGTCGCCCGCTACTTCGTGGAGCCGGCCCGTCCCGCTCCGGCGGCCCGTCCCCGCGTCGACTGGGCGGGGGCGATGTGCGTCTTCGCGACGGGCACGCTGCTCCTCACGGCCCTCGTCCAGGGCGGCACCGCGTGGCCCTGGCTCTCCGCCCCCTCGCTGGCGCTGTTCGGTGGGGGCGCCGTCCTCGTCGCGGTCACCGTCGTCGTCGAACGCCACGCGGCGGAACCGATCATCCCGGGCTGGGTCTGGCGTCGCCGCACCATCGCCGCGGTCAACCTGGCGCTCGGCGCACTGGGCCTGCTGATGGTCGCGCCGACCGTCTTCCTCCCCACCTACGCCCAGTCCGTGCTCGGCCTCGGCCCGATCGCCGCGGGCTTCGTCCTGTCGGTGATGACCCTGAGCTGGCCGGTCAGCGCCGCCCTGTCCGACCGGGTCTACAACCGCATCGGGTTCCGGCTGACGGCGATCCTCGGCATCGCCGCGGCCATGCTCGTCCTGCTGTCCTTCCCGCTGCTGCCGTTCCCCGGCGAGCCGTGGCAGCCGGCACTGGCCATGCTGCTGCTCGGCGCGGCCCTCGGCCTCTTCCAACTCCCCCTGATCGTCGGCGTGCAGTCGACCGTCGGCTGGTCGGAGCGCGGCACCACGACCGCGTCCGTCCTCTTCTGCCGCCAGGTCGGCCAGTCCATGGGCGCCGCCCTCTTCGGCGCGGTCGCCAACGCGGTCCTGCTCTCCCGCCTCGGCGGCGGCAGCCTCGACTCGGTGTCCCACGCCCTGGAGAACCCGGCCACACTGACGACCGACGCCGCCGACGGCCTGCGGCGGGCGGTGGACGCGGCGGTCGACCACGTCTACCTGGGGGCGGCGGCAGCGGCGGGGGCCGCGCTGCTGGTCCTGGTCCTCATGGCGCCCAAGCGGTTCCCGGTGCGAGCGGACGCGGACTGACCGGCGTGCCGCGCGCCCGGCGTTCTCGCGTTCGCGACGCCCGGCACCTGCCTTGCGTGCGCGTCGGTGTGGCGGTCACGGCGTAGAGCGCCCCGCCGTTACGGCGCAGGGCGATTTCCGGCCATCCGGCGCAAGGGTGAATCTTTCGGCCGGTGTTACCGCCGGTCCGTTCGCTCCTGCACAGGATCGTCACCGAACTGACATACCAGTTGGTCGGGAAGGTCTTACGCCATCGCCATACCCGTGAGTAACGTACGCGGACCACCAGCGCCACCCGCCCACCCTCTGGGCGGCAAGGAGCAAGACGATGTCGTACCACCACCAGCTCTTCCCTGATCCGCCGCCGCAGCCGCGCATCCCAGGGCGGCACCGCCAGGAGGCGGCGGACCCGGCATGGGGCTTCGAACCGCAGCCCTGGGACAGGCCGCAGGGCGCACAGCACCCCCAGGCCGACGACGGGCACAGCCGCGAACTGCAAAGCCTCGGCTCGGCCTACCGCAGGCTGCGGCGGGTCTCGACGTTCACCGCCCTCGGCTACTTCGTCCTCTTCCTGCTCCTGTCCGCCTACGCCCCCTCGATGATGACCGGCGAGGTCAGCGGCGGTCTCACGACCGGACTGGTGCTGGGCCTCGTCCAACTGCCCGTGGCGCTCGCCGCGATCGCCGTCTACGAGCGGATCGCACGCACGCGCGTCGACCCGCTGGTCGTCTCGGTCGGCGAACGCTCCGAGCGGCCGGCCCCGCACGGCGGACGGCGGCCGATGGGAGGTGCGCGCGCATGAACGGGTTCAGCTCCGAGGCCCAGACCATGTCCCTCATGGCGTTCATCGCCGTCATCACCGTGACGCTGCTGCTGTGCGTGATGACCGGACCCGACCGGGACGACCTCGGCGAGTTCTACACCGGCTACCGCTCCCTCTCCCCCATGCAGAGCGGACTCGCCATCGCGGGCGACTACATCTCCGCCGGAACCGTCCTCGGCACCATCGGCATCATCGCGCTCCTCGGATACGACGGCATGACGCTCACCCTGAGCACCGTGCTGTCGCTGGTCCTGATGATGTTCCTGCTCGCCGAACCCCTGCGCAACGCGGGCCGGTTCACCATGGGCGACGTCTTCGGCCGCCGCTCCCCGGGCCCCGTCGTGCGGATCACCGTGGCGGCCGTCACCCTCGCCGCGCTGCTGCCGCTGGTCATCTTCCAGCTGGCGGGCGCGGGCGACCTGCTCGCCGTCGTCCTCGGCTTCCACGCCGACGGGTTCAAGACCGGGGCGATCGTTTTCCTCGGACTGCTGATGATCACGTACGCGGCGATCGGCGGCATGAAGGGCACCGCCTTCATCCAGATCGTCAAGACCGTCGTGCTGCTCGGCGCGGCCACCGTCATCGCCGTACTGATCCTCGACCGCTTCGACTTCAGCCCGCCCGCGCTGCTCGACGCCGCCAAGGAAGGCAGCGGACTGAAGGACGCGTACCTCACGCCCGGGCTCCAGTTCGCCGGCGACGAGATCGACATGATCAGCACCCAGTTGACCGTCGTGCTCGGAGCGGCGGTACTGCCCCACATCACGATGCGCATGTTCACCGCCCGCAGCGCGAAGGCCGTACGGCGCTCCATGTCCTGGGCCGTGTCGATCGTCGTCGTCACCTGCCTGCTGCTCGCCGTGATCGGCTTCGGCGCCGCCGCGCTCGTCGGGCACAAGGAGCTCGCCGCCGGGGACCCGCAGGGCAAGACCGCGTTCCTGATGGTCACCCAGGCCGTCATGGGCCCCGACCCGAACACCGTCGAGACCTTGGTGTTCACCGCCGTGGCCACCGCGATCTTCCTCACACTGCTCGCCTCGGTCGCCGGAATCACCCTGGCCTGCGCCAACACCCTGGCGCACGACCTGATCGCGCACGGGCTGCGCGACTCCAGGCTCACCGACCGCGCCGAGATGGCCATCGCCAGGTCCGCCGCGGCGGGCGTCGGCCTCTTCGCCCTCGCGATCGCCGCCGGCGCCAGGCACCTGAACCTTCAGGCGCTGCTGACCCTGTCCTTCTGCATCGGCGCGTCCGCCGTGGCGCCCGCGCTCGTCTACACCCTCTTCTGGCGCCGCTACACCCGTACCGGGCTGCTCGCCACGCTCATCGTGGGAACCGTCTCCGCGCTCGTCCTGACGAGCGGGAGCAACCTGGTGTCCGGATCCCCGCAGTCCGTCTTCCCCGACCAGGACTTCAACTGGTTCCCGTACACGACGGCCGGCCTGGTCTCCGTCCCGCTCGGCTTCCTCGCCGGCTGGCTCGCGACCGTCCTCTACGACAACGACGCGACGGTCCAGCGCCGCCGCTACGAGGACCTGGAACCGACGATCCTGGCGGGGGCGCCGACGAACTCCTGACCCGACCGCACGAACGAGTGCGCCCGGTCCGTGGGTCACGGACCGGGCGCACTCGCGTGTCGTACGGCGCGGCCTACAGCAGGCCGTCCCACATCTGCTCGAGGAGTACCGACCACCAGCTCTCCGGCGACGACAGCGCCGCCGGGTCCAGGGCCGCCAGTTGGGCCTGGAAGTCGACCGTCCAGCGGCCCGCCTGCTCCGGGGTGAGGCCGAAGCGCAGCCGCCACATGCGGCCGAGCAGTGCCAGGCAGCGTACGAACTCGGGCAGGCCCGTGTTCACGAACTGCGGCGCCACGGGCTGACCGCCCGGACCCGACTCCACCGGCACCGCCACGATGTGCGCCGTGCCGTACTGGACGCAGATCGCACGGCCGAAGTCGCTGCCGATCACCAGGTACGAACCGGCGTCGGACGCCGGCTGGACCTGGCGCTGGGCGGCGAGCTCCGCCAGCGTCGGCACCACCGGCTGGGCCGGCTGCGCCCAGAAGAACGGGTTGAAGTCGCCCGGCAGACCCGCCCACACCAGGGTCGCCGCCACGACCTCCGGCACACCCTGACGCGACACGGCCCGCTGGTCGAACCGGCACAGACCCTGCGGCCCGAACGCGCCCGCCAGCTCCTGCGCCACGCCCTCCGGCGGGATCGGCGGAGCCAAAGGCACCTGCGGCAGCGGGGCACGCACCGGCGCGGGACGGGCCGGCCCGTCCGCAACCTGGTGCAACTCGCCCTGGTGGGCGAGCAGTTGCTGCATGCCCTGCTGACGAGAGGCATGGTCCCTGCCGTACGGGGCGATCGACGTGATCCGCGCCTGCGGCCATGTCTCGCGGATCATCCGGGCACAGTACGCACCCGGCAGCTCGCACGATTCCAGCTCCGTGTGCAGTTCCAGCACCTGCTGCGGCGGCACGTTCATCGCGCGCAGCTCGTGCAGGATCTGCCACTCCGGGTGCGGCGTGCCCGGCGCGGAGCGGCGGATCAGCTGGGCCTCGGACCCGTCGGGCGCGCGGTAGCGCAGGACGGCCTGATAGCCGGGGCCGACCGTCGGCACGCCGGTGGGCTGCTGCGGGTAACCGTACGGCGGACGGCCGCCGCCCATCGGAGGCTGCGGCGCGTTCGGCACCGGACCGGGGGCGCCGGGCGGGCCGGGAGGTTGCGGAGCCCCCGGACCCATCTGCGCGGGACCGGCGAGCATCGTCGCGGCCTGATGCACCCCGCCACCGGGCGGCGGCGTCGAACCAGGAGGCGGCGTCGAACCGGGGGGCGGCGGCGAGCCGGGCGGGCCCGGAGGCTGCGGAGCCCCCGGACCCATCTGCGCGGGACCGGCGAGCATCGTCGCCGCGTGATGCACCCCGCCACCGGGCGGCGGCGTCGAACCAGGAGGCGGCGTCGAACCGGGAGCCGCGGGTGGACCGGGAGGCGGCGGCGTCGAACCCGGCGGCCTCGGCGGACCGGGCGGGCCGGGAGGCTGCGGAGCCCCCGGACCCATCTGCGCGGGACCGGCGAGCATCGTCGCCGCGTGATGCACCCCGCCAACGGGCGGCGGCGTCGAACCAGGGGGCGCCGGCGGACCGGGCGGACCGGGAGGCCGCGGACCTTCCGGGCCGAGCTGCGAGACGAGCTGGGTGGGCAGATAGCCGCCCGCCGGGGCACCGGGCGCGCCCGGACCCGACGGCGGCGGCGTCGCGCCGGTGCCCGGCCGGGCACCGGGGGTGCCGGGAGCGCCGGGCGGCGGCGGGGTCGTCGACCCCGTACCGCCGCGCGCTCCGCGCGGCGGCAGGACGGCCTTGCTCGTCGCCGCGTCCGCGATGTCGGCCGCACCGGCGCCCGGGGCGGGTGGCGGCGTCTGCTGCTGCGGCGACCGCGGCGGCTCCGACTGCTGCTGCACGCCCAGCCCCGGCACGATCGCGGTCCTCGGCAGCCGGCTGCCGCCCGACATCAGCGCCGTGGGCGCGTCGGCGCCCACGGGCGGTGGTGTGCTGCTGTCGTCCAGCGAGACCGGCGGCGCGAACACGGTGGCCGGCAGCGGCACGGACGCGTCGTCAGGACCCGCGGAACTGGTGTCCGTCCAGCCGGTGCCGCCGGACGGCGTGGCGGGCACCCCGTCGGACGCCGTCGGCTCGTGGTCCGCCGCCCCGGCGCTCGGCCACGCGGATCCGCCCCGCGACGCGTCCGCGCCCGGCGACGAACCCGCCTCCGGCCAGCCGGACCCCGCCGAGGACGACGCGGAAGCCGCGGAAGAAGAAGAGGACGAGGAGGCGGCCGAGGGCGACGAGGACAGCGAGGAGGCGGCCGAACTGCCGGTCGCCTGCGACGCGTTGCCCCCGATCGAACCCGGGCCGTCGGACGCCGCGGCGGCGGGGGCCGGCGATTCGTCCACGCCGGAGGCGGAAGCGGCGGCGGCAGCGGGAGCCGCGGGTCCGGCCGGCGCCGAAGTCCCGGCCGGAGCCGGGGAATCCGACGACGAACGCCGGTCGGGGATACCCATCCTGTCCGCCGCGTCCTGGAGCCACTCGGGCGGACTCAACAGGAAGGACGTCTGGTTCAGGTCTATCCGCTGCGGCGCTTCCGGCGCCGGAGCCTGGGAGGCGTCCTGGGTGCCCCCGTACTCCTCCTCGTACCGGCGGATCACCTCACCGACCGGCAGCCCCGGCCACAGCGTCGCCTCACCGCTGTCCCTGGCGATCACCAGCCGCTGGCGGCCGCCGTCGGAACGGGCCCCCTGCTCGCGGTCCTCCGCCCACACGACGAATCCGAGGTCGAACTCCCGGACCCGCACCTCACGGTGCTGGTACGCGGGCACGTCGCCGTTGACCCACTCCTCGGCGCGCTCCTGCGCCTGCGCGAAAGTCACCACCGGTCGATCACCCCTCGCCCGAAACGGGAACGGCACGCGCGAAGCCGCCGTCCACCATCAGATTGGCCACGGTCTCCAGCTCCGGCGGATTGCCCGCGAGCCGCTGCAGGAAGGCGTCGAAGTCCTCGCCGCAGGGCAGCAGCAGTCTCTCCACGCGCTCCTGCACGTTCCACCCGTCCTGGTCGCGGGCGTCGTCGTACGCGCAGAACCACACCGAACCGATGTCCGTGCCCCGCACCTTCAGCGCGAGGATCCCGCCCTGGACGAACGCGACGCCCAGGTAGTCCTTGGTCAGGTGGTCCCGCAGGCACTTGTTGACGTACACCAGGTCGTTGACCGCGGCCTCTTCGCGCACCGTGAAGAACGGCTGGTCCACCAGCAGACCCAGCTCCGCGTCGAGCGCCGCGCCGACCGGGGCGGAGCCGCCCGCGGCCTTGAGGAAGGAGCGGTACGCGCCGGGCAGGCGGTAGCCGAGATCCTCCTCGACGTGCCGCAGCTGCTGCTCGGTCACCGAGACGGCGCCCTTCGGCAGGCCGAAATGAGCGGGCCGGGTCTCCTGGAGCGGGCGCGTGCCCCGCTTGGAGTGGTCCACGGCCGCCGTCGTCAGACCGCCGTGATGCCGCAGCAGCGCCTTCACCTCGACGGGTACGAGCTCCAGCCGCCGCGAGTTCGGTACGTGGTGCCACGTCCAGCCGTGGGGCGTCGCCACCGCGGGGACGGTGTCCCACAGGGGGTGGCCGTGCGCGGCCAGAGCGGCGTTCGCGGAGACGAAGTCCGTGAGGCGCAACTCGTCCACGCCGAAGCCCTCGGGAGGCTCGGCGATCTCCGCGGCCGCGCGGGCGTACGGCGAGAAGTCCGGGTGTCCCCCGTCGTCGACCCGCACCCCTCTGGGGTGACGGGAGGCACGGACCGGGTCCGGGAAGTGCACGACCTGCCCGGCGTAGGCCGCATTCGGTGGCGCGGTACCCGCACCGGCCCCGGGGCCCGTAGCTGCCCCCAGGCCTTGCCGACCTGTCGTCATGGCGTTCTGCCCCCTGCTGGCTTCTGGCTGGTTCAGCACAGCCTAAGCGGTGCGGCAATAGTGGCTGCCTGGCCTCCGGTTCCGTAACGAAGAGTCACTTTCGAGTGACCCAAAGGCCATGGGACGACACCACGGCGACACGTTTCAGCTACCCAGCTTCCTTACCAGCCACCCCATTTGGCAGGCTGTCTACCGCACCACGGGGGAGTGCGCGGGAGGGACGGCAACACCATGCACACAGCGCAACCAAGCACATCGGGTGATCCACGCCTCAGCTGGAGCGCCGACGGGTCCGGGCGGGCGCCCGGACTGCGGCACCGCCGTGACGGAATCCTGCCCGCCGTGGCGGCCGCACTCTCCGTACGCGGCGAGACGCTCACGTGCACGGCCGGGAAGGGCGACCAGCCGCCGGTCCTCCACCCACTCGTACAGGATTTCCTCGACACCCTCACGAGTGGCCAGCGCGAGCGCTTCACCGGGCGCTGCCCGGAGGCGATCCTGCTCTCCCGCCATCTGACCGCCGCGGAGACCCAGCGCTCCAAGCGCGCCCAGCGCAAACCCCTCACCCATGGCGAGGCCCGGCGCGCGCTCAAGCATGCCAAGCTCACCGCACGCCGCATCCGCGAGGACGGCGACCCCCTGCACGGCAGCTACGCCCCGCCCTGCCGGTCGTGCACCGCGATGCTCGACCACTTCGGCGTACGCCCCGTCGCCCCGACACCCGAGAACGGCTGACCCGCGACCGATGCCCGACCACCTCAGCACCACCCGCTTCCCCGTCGCCGTCGACGCCGCGCTGCGCGATGCGGGTTGGCAGCCAGGCCGCTGGGACATCAAGCAGGCCGAGCACTGGGCGGACACCCTGCGCGCGCACGTCTCGCCGGCGGGCCATCAGCACACGGTCTTCCCGGCCGCCGTGGAGGCGTGGGCGGAGTTCGGCGGGCTCACCGTCGTCGCGCCCGGGCCGGGACGGCAGCACGCGCCCGCGCCCCTGCGGTTCGACCCGCTCGAAGGCCTGCATCTGGCACGCACCCTGGCCGATCTCGGCCGGGCCCTCGACACGGAGATCTCACCGCTCGGCATGGAGGGCGACCAGCAGGCGGTGCTGGCCATGGACATGGAAGGCCGGGTCTACAGCATCGACCACACCGGCGACTGGTATCTCGGCGCCGACATCGACCAGGCCCTGACCACCCTCGTCACCGGCGTCCGGCCGACCCGGCTCACCCCGGGCTGAGCACCCGGCCCGGTCCGGGCGGCCGGGGCCGCGCTCAGCGCAGGCTGACCTCGGCGCGGTCGGGCAGCACCGCGGACACCCGGAAGCCCCCCGCGTCCGTCGGCCCCGACACGAAGACCCCGCCCAGCGCGGTCACCCGCTCCCGCATACCGACCAGTCCGTTGCCGCCGCTGGGCAGTCCGGCGTCCGCCGCGCCTCCCGCCGCGTCCGGGGAGCCGTTCTCCACCTGCATCGCGACCTCCTCGTCGCGATGTGCCAGCCGCACCATCACCTTGGCGCCGGCCGCATGCTTGTGGACGTTGGTCAGCGCCTCCTGGATCACCCGGTACGCCGTCTGCTCCACCTCGGGCGGATACGCCCGTACGTCCCCCTGCACGGCGAGCTCCACCACCATGCCCGCCTGCCGCGACTGACCCACGAGCACCTCGATGTCCGCGATGCACGGCCCGTCCTCCGCGGCGGCGGCAGCGGCGGCGGCGGCCGCCGCGCCCACCGCCGCCAGCGGCGGCGCGTCCGCCCGCGCCCTCACCCGGTTCTCGCCGGAGCGCAGCACCCCGAGCATCTCCCTCAGCTCCGTCAGCGCCTGGCGGCCCATGTCCCCCACCAGCGCCGCGTTCTTCACGGCCTTCTGCGGGTCCTTCAGCGCCACCGCCTGCAACGCCGCCGCGTGCACCACCATCAGGCTCACCCGATGGGCCACCACGTCGTGCATCTCCCGCGCGATACGGGTCCGCTCCTCCTGGCGCGCCCATTGCGCCCGCTGCTCCGCCCGGTCCGCCAGCAGCGACAGCTCCTGCTCCAGGCTGTCCGCCCGCTCCCGCAGGCTCTCCATGAGCCGCCGGCGGGCCCCTATGTAGAGGCCGAGCAGCACCGGAGGGGCCGTCAGTCCGAGGGACATGACGACGGCCATCAGCGGCACGTACGGTGCGCTGTAGTCGCCCGCCTCCACGTCCTGCCGTACGCGCACGAACGTCACGATGAACGTCGCGGACAGGGCCATCCCCGCCAGCGTCGCCGTGATCCGTCGCGGCACGTCGGAGGCGGCGAGCGTGTACAGCCCGACGAGCCCCATCACAAAGCCCATCTCGGCCGGCGTGGTCGCGATGGACACCAGGACGACGGCGATCGGCCACCGACGTCTCAGCACCAGCACCGATCCGACCGCCAGCCCGAACAGCACGCCCAACGGCACGGGCAGCGCGGCCTGATCCGCGAACCCGACACCTTGTAGCGCGCACTCGACGGCGGAGGCGACGGCAAGTCCCACGTCCAGCGCGGCACTACGCCGCCGTCTCCACCACAGCGGACCCCGGGCGGTCGAACCCGAGGCCTCCTGCTGTGCCCCCGTTGTGGTCATGTGTTCCAGCCTACGGGCGGGCGCGAGTCATTTTCCTACCGTCGCGCCGAGGCCACCTGGCATAGTGTGTGGTGCCGGTCCGGCAGCCGAACAGTATGTCCGGTTCCGGCGCGTTCCATCCCCCGTGGTGTAATTGGCAGCACTGTGGCTTTTGGTGCCATCTGTTCGGGTTCGAGTCCTGACGGGGGAGCTCTCCGGCCTCCGGGTCGCGCCTCTTCGGGTCCTGACCTCCGGTCGGGACCCGCACTCGTTTCCGGCCCGAAACCCCCCGGTATCCTTCGGTTGTCCCACCACCCGAAGCCGAAGGGCATACCCGTGAGCGCCAATCGCCCGGCAGCCGTCGTCGTCCTCGCAGCGGGTGAGGGCACCCGCATGAAGTCGAAGACTCCCAAGGTCCTGCACGAAATCGCCGGACGTTCGCTCGTCGGACACGTCGTGTCCGCGGCACGCGAGCTCGGCCCCGAGCAGCTCGTGGTGGTCGTCGGGCACGCGCGGGAGCAGGTCGAGGCGCACCTCGGCGAGCACTACGCGGGCACCCGTACCGCCTTCCAGGCCGAGCAGAACGGCACCGGGCACGCCGTGCGCATGGGGCTCGAGGAGCTCGGTGGCCGGCCTGACGGCACCGTCGTCGTCGTGTGCGGCGACACCCCGCTGCTCTCCGGCGCCACCCTCTCCGCGCTGGCCGCGACGCACTCGGCCGACGGCAACGCCGTGACCGTGCTGACCGCCGAGGTGCCGGACTCCACCGGCTACGGGCGCATCGTGCGGGACGCCGCCACCGGCGCCGTGACCGCGATCGTCGAGCACAAGGACGCCACCGACGAGCAGCGCGCGATCCGCGAGATCAACTCCGGTGTGTTCGCGTTCGACGGGCAGCTCCTCGCCGACGCCCTGACGAAGGTGCGGACGGACAACAGCCAGGGCGAGGAGTACCTGACCGACGTGCTGGGCATCCTGCGCGAGGCGGGCCACCGGGTCGGCGCGTCCGTGGCCGGCGACCACCGCGAGATCCTCGGCATCAACAACCGGGTGCAACTGGCGGAGGCCCGCAAGCTGATGAACGAGCGGCTGCTGGAGCAGGCCATGATGGCCGGCGTCACCGTCGTGGACCCGGCTTCCGTGATCATCGACGTGACGGTGACCTTCGAGCCGGACTCGGTGGTGCACCCGGGTACGCAGCTGCTGGGCGCCACGCACATCGCGGAGGGCGCGGAGGTCGGTCCGAACTCGCGCCTGACGAACACGACCGTGCGCGCGGGCGCCCGGGTGGACAACACGGTGGCGGATTCGGCCACCGTGGGCGAGGGCGCCTCGGTGGGCCCGTTCGCCTATCTGCGGCCCGGTACGCGCCTCGGCGCGAAGGCCAAGGCGGGCACGTTCGTCGAGATGAAGAACTCGTCGATCGGTGAGGGCACGAAGGTGCCGCACCTGTCGTACGTGGGCGACGCGACGATCGGCGAGTACACGAACATCGGCGCCGCGAGCGTCTTCGTGAACTACGACGGGGAGTCGAAGCACCACACGACGATCGGGTCGCACTGCAAGACGGGCTCGGACAACATGTTTGTGGCTCCTGTCACGGTCGGGGACGGTGCATACACCGCCGCGGGCTCCGTGATCACGAAGGATGTGCCGGCCGGTTCGCTGGCCGTCGCCCGCGGCCAGCAGCGGAATATCGAGGGTTGGGTGGCTCGCAAGCGCCCCGGAAGCGCGGCCGCCCAGGCTGCCGCGGCGGCAACGGAACAGGTCGCCGAGGAGAACTGACCAAAAACGGCTGCGTCGAACTCGGCGTACCGTGATACGTGCACACAAAATTCGGCTGGCTCGCGTCCAGGACCCTGGTGCCCTGACTCCGCGACCAGAGAACACGTCTGAGGAGACAGTGCTGTGACCGGGATCAAGACGACCGGCGAGAAGAAGCTGATGCTCTTCTCCGGCCGCGCCCACCCCGAGCTGGCCGAGGAGGTTGCACACCAGTTGGGTGTCGGCCTCGTCCCGACGAAGGCTTTCGACTTCGCCAACGGCGAGATCTACGTCCGCTTCCAGGAGTCCGCCCGTGGTGCGGACTGCTTCCTGATCCAGAGCCACACGGCGCCGATCAACAAGTGGATCATGGAGCAGTTGATCATGATCGACGCTCTGAAGCGGGCCTCCGCCCGGAGCATCACCGTGATCATCCCGTCCTACGGCTACGCCCGCCAGGACAAGAAGCACCGCGGCCGTGAGCCGATCTCGGCCCGTCTGATCGCGGACATGCTGAAGTGCGCGGGTGCCCACCGCATCCTCACGGTGGATCTCCACACGGACCAGATCCAGGGCTTCTTCGACGGCCCCGTGGACCACCTGTCGGCCCTGCCGGTGCTCGCCGACTACGTGGGCGCCAAGGTCGACCGCGCCAAGCTGACGATCGTCTCCCCGGACGCCGGCCGTGTGCGCGTGGCCGACCGCTGGTGCGACCGGCTGGACGCGCCGCTGGCGATCGTCCACAAGCGCCGCGACAAGGACGTAGCCAACCAGGTGACCGTCCACGAGGTCGTCGGCGAGGTCAAGGGCCGCGTCTGCGTCCTGGTCGACGACATGATCGACACGGGCGGCACGATCTGCGCCGCGGCGGACGCGCTCTTCGCGCACGGCGCGGAGGACGTGATCGTGACGGCGACGCACGGCATCCTGTCCGGGCCCGCGGCGGACCGCCTGAAGAACTCGAAGGTGAGCGAGTTCGTCCTGACGAACACGCTGCCCACCCCCGGCGAGCTGGAGCTCGACAAGATCAAGGTGCTGTCGATCGCGCCGACGATCGCCCGTGCCGTGCGTGAGGTCTTCGAGGACGGCTCCGTGACGAGCCTCTTCGAGGAGCAGGCGTGACGGACGGACGCGACGGCCGGGCGTAACGGCCCGGCGTGACGTTCCTCAAGGGCCGCCCCGCAGTGCGCGGGGCGGCCCTTGCGCATGCCGGAGTGATCCACTTTGGGCTTGAGGGAGCGTGCTGGGTAGACTGTCGAAGTTGCTCGGCGAGGGAGGCCGCACTTTCGTGCGGCGGTCCGTTATCGACGCGCTCTTCGTAGCAGGCCTGTCGTGGCCGGGTGACCGCCACCAGATTTCTGCTCAATACGAGGAGTGCACATGTCCGAGGTGAAGCTCACCGCCGAGCGCCGTTCCGAGTTCGGCAAGGGCGCTGCCCGCCGTATCCGCCGCGACAGCAAGGTCCCCGGCGTTCTGTACGGTCACGGCACCGACCCGGTCCACGTCACGCTGCCGGGCCACGAGCTGCTGCTCGCCCTGCGTACCCCGAACGTCCTGATCTCCCTGGACCTCGGCGGCACGAGCGAGCTGGCCATCCCGAAGGCCGTGCAGCGCGACCCGCTGAAGGGCTTCATCGAGCACGTCGACCTGCTCCTCGTGAAGCGCGGCGAGAAGGTCAACGTCGAGATCCCGGTCCACACCGAGGGCGACCTGGCCCCCGGCGCGTTCCTGCTCGAGCACGTGCTGAACGCCCTGCCGGTCGAGGCCGAGGCCACGCACATCCCCGAGTCCGTCTCGGTCTCCATCGAGGGCCTCTCGGCCGGTGACTCCGTCCTCGCCAAGGACATCACCCTTCCGAGCGGCACCACGCTGGCCGTCGAGGACGACACCGTCGTCCTGCAGATCCTGGCCGCGCAGGCCGAGGAGCCGGCCGCCGAGGGCGCCGAGGGCGCGGGCGAAGAGGCCGCGGAGGCCTGAGCCGTAAGCTCTTCTCGAGCTTGACGACTGTCGACGGGGTGGCGGGCTGCGGCCCGCCACCCCGTTCCCCTGTTCACGGCCATCTCTACGAGGAGACGCAGCACAGATGTCCGACACGAACGCGCCCTGGCTGATCGTCGGGCTCGGCAATCCCGGGCCCGGGTACGCGGCGAACCGCCACAACGTCGGCTTCATGGTCGCGGACCTGCTGGCGGAGCGCGTCGGCGGCTCGTTCAAGCGTGCCCAGAAGACCCAGGCGCAGGTGCTCGAGGGCCGGATCGGTGCTCCGGGGCCGTCGAACCGGCGGGTGATCCTGGCCAAGCCGATGTCGTACATGAACCTGTCCGGCGGCCCGGTGACGGCGCTGCGCGACTTCTACAAGGTGCCGACGGCGAACATCGTCGCCGTCCACGACGAGCTGGACATCGACTACGGCACGCTGCGGCTGAAGCTGGGCGGCGGGGACAACGGGCACAACGGCCTGAAGTCCATGACCAAGGCGATGGGCCCGGACTACCACCGGGTGCGCTTCGGCATCGGCCGACCGCCGGGCCGGATGCAGGTGGCGGACTTCGTCCTGAAGGACTTCTCCTCGGCGGAGCGCAAGGAACTGGACTACTTCGTGGACCGCGCGGCCGACGCGGTGGAGTGCCTGGTGATCGACGGCCTGGAGCGGGCGCAGGGGACGTACAACTCCTGACGACCAGGCGGCCGGGTACGGCGACCGGTCAGCCGTCGGACGCGTACGTCACGAAGTCCGTCCACGCCTCCGCGGCGAAGCCGGGTCGGGGGCCGGAAGCCGTCGCCGACCCCATCGTCGAACTCACCGCACAGGGCCTGGGCAACCGCCCGGCCGCAGATCAGTGGAGGAACCTGGTGGCCGTGGATCTTTCTTTCTACACGTCGCCTCTCTCGGAGGAGCTCCGGGACGAAGGCCGCGCGGAGGGCCTCGCGGACGCCATCCTGCTTGTCCTCCAGCAGCGAGGAATCGACGTTCCTGACCAGGCCCGCGAGCGGATCACCACCTGCGACGACATGCAGTTGATGCGCACGTGGCTCAGCCGGGCAGTCACCGCAGCATCCACCGAGGCCGTCTTCGCCGAGGAGTAGCCGCGAGCAGCGGAGACGTCGCCCGCGTACACCGATCGGGCGCCCGTACGCGTGAGCCGGAGGTGGGCCGAGCGTCCAGCCCGCCCGGGCCACGCGGCGCGTACCGACCAGCCGGAGTTGACCCGGGGTAGCCCCATGGCCAAGGATCGCGGCCCATGAAGCGGAACTCCTCCGGCCGGATAGTGGTCCACGCGCGCAACGCGGCGATGGCGCTCGTCGCCCTCCTGCTGCTGGTCGCAGGTTTCTGGTCGTCCTGGGGCACTGCCCAGCACATCCTGCTCTCCAAGGGCAGGGAGCACGGCACGCTCACCGTCTCCCGCTGCGACGACGACGCCTGCACCGGCGCCTACACGCCCCGGGACCCGGCGCCCGACCGCGCGGACGTGACGATCGAGAAGTCCGTCGCGGTGAAGAAGGGCGTCACGCTGGCCGTCGTCCTGAAGCCCGGCACGGTCGAGGCGGTACGCACCGGTCCGGCGGGCGGTCTGTACGCGTGGGTGCCCCTGGGCGGGGCGCTGCTGCTCGCGGCCCTGGTGATCGGCGGCGGGCTGCGGCTGACACGGCTGGCGTGGGGTGCGGCGGGTGTCGGCGGGGCGATGCTGCTGGCGTCGTTCCTGGCGCTCTGACGGTCCCGGGCCCGGTTCCGGCCCGGCAGCGGAACGACGCATTCACCCGATCGTTATCAGGACTATCGGGACGAGCATGAACTCTTGGTGCGGATGCGGCACTTCATCTCTTGACTGATTCCCCGGTTCACAGGACGCTGAGCCGCCCCCCCACGGCCTTCCCCTCTCACCGATGGACTGCCCATGCGCACGCTCACTGCCACCGGCGCCCTGCTGGCCGCCGCAGCGCTCTCCCTGACGGCGGCCCCGGCCGCGCTCGCCACCCCGCCCGGCGACAACGGCACCGTGAAGATCCACGATGCGAAGACCGGCGAGGAACTCCGCAAGAACGAGCCGAAGGTCTGCACCTTCTACCTCGACGCATTCGGCTTCGACGCCGGACAGCAGGTCGACTGGCACATCGAGGCCTGGGCGAACAACGAGGCCGACAAGGGAACGACCGTCAAGTCCGGTTCCATCACCCTCGACGCCGACGGTCACGAGCGGACCGCCGACATGACCCTGCCCGACGGGCAGTACAAGCTGTTCTGGAACTTCGAGGGCGAGAACGGCAGCGCCAAGCACAAGGTCTTCAAGACCGACTGCGAGGACGAGGGCTCCAGCCCCTCCGCGACGCCGTCCGCGACGCCGTCCGACAAGCCCGGCGAGGAGCCGGGCAGCACCCCGGGCGCGCCCGACGCCTCGAGCCCGGCCGCCTCCGCGCCCGCCGGAAGCGACGGTTCCTCGCCCTCCGCCGACGACGCGGCCGGTGACCTGGCGGAGACCGGCAACGGCGCCCCCATCGGCGTCCTCGCGGCCACTGCCGCGGCCCTCGTCGCCACCGGCGGCTACCTGCTGGCGCGACGCCGCACGGCCGGCCGTCAGCACTGAACGGACGGCACCGTGAACGACGGTGCATGAACGACAGCACGTGAACGAGGGTGCCTGAACGCGGTGCCTGAACGACGGTGCCCCCGCCGTCCGCTGCATGTCAGCGGTCGGCGGGGGCACCTTCATGCACGCACCCGGCGTCAGCCGGTGTTGCGCAGGCCGGCCGCGACGCCGTTGACCGTCAGCAGCAGGGCGCGGGCCAGCAACGGGTCCGCCTCCTCGCCGCGTTCGGCCGCGTCGCGCTGCCGCTTGAGCAGCGCCACCTGGAGGTAGGAGATCGGGTCCAGGTAGGCGTCCCTGATGGCGAACGTCTGCTGGAGCACCGGGTTGGAGCCGAGCAGTTCGTCGTTGCCCGTCACCTTCAGCACCTCGCTGACGGTGAGCGCGTGCTCCGCCTCGATGGTCTCGAAGACGTGCTTCAGGTTCTCCGGCACCAGCGTGTCGACGTAGTGGCGGGCGATCCGCAGGTCCGTCTTGGCCAGCGTCATCTCCACGTTGGCGATGAAGTTGCGGAAGAAGTGCCAGTTGCCGTGCATCTCCGCGAGCACGGTGTCCAGACCGGCCTCGCGCAGCGCCTTGAGGCCGGAGCCGACACCGAACCAGCCCGGCACGATCTGCCGCGACTGCGTCCAGCCGAACACCCACGGGATGGCCCGCAGTCCGTCGAGGCCGGCGCCGGAGTCGGGACGGCGCGAGGGCCGCGAGCCGAGGTGCAGTTCGGCGAGCTGGTCCACGGGGGTGGCGGCGAAGAAGTACGCCGGCAGGTCCGGGTCCTCGACGAGCCTGCGGTAGGCGGCGTGCGCGGCGTCGGAGACGGTGTCCATGGCCGCGTCCCAGCGCGACAGTGCCTCGTCGGACTGGCGGGGCGCCGTGTGCAGGGCGGAGGCCTGGAGCGTGGCGGCGACCGTCAGCTCGAGGTTCTCCCTGGCCAGGGACGGGATCAGATACTTGTCGGAGATGACCTCGCCCTGCTCGGTCACCTTGATCTCGCCCTCGAGCGTGCCCCAGGGCTGCGCGAGGATCGCGTCGTGGGAGGGGCCGCCACCACGGCCCACGGTGCCGCCGCGGCCGTGGAAGAGACGCAGCCGCACGCCGTGGCGGTGGGCGACGTCGCGCAGCCTGCGCTGGGCGCGGTGGATCTCCCACTGGCTGGTGGTGATGCCGCCGAACTTGGACGAGTCGGAGTAGCCGAGCATGACCTCCTGGACGTCGCCGCGCAGCGAGACGAGCCGGCGGTAGGAGGGGTCGGCGAGCATGCCCTCGAGGATGACGTCCGCGGCCTTCAGCTCGTCGGTGGTCTCCAGCAGCGGCACGATGCCGATCTTGGCCCAGCCCGCGTGCAGGTCGATCAGGCCGGCCTCACGGGCGAGGACCGCGGCGGCGAACACGTCGTCCGCCCCCTGGCACATCGAGATGATGTACGACTCGATGACCTCGGGGCCGAACCGCTCGAAGGCCTCCTTGACCGTGTGGAAGACGCCGAGGGTCTTCTGTCCCGCGGCGTCCAGCGGTGCCGGGGTGGGCGCGAGGGGCCGCCGTGAGCGGAGCTCCTTGGCGAGCAGCTTCTGCCGGTAGTCGCGCGGCATGTCCGCGTACCGCCACGACTCCTCGCCGAGCCGGTCGAAGAGCTGGCCGAGGGCGTGGTGGTGGGCGTCGGCGTGCTCGCGGACGTCCATGGTGGCGAGCTGGAGGCCGAACGCGGACAGGGTACGGATGACCCGGTCCATGCGGCCGTCGGCGAAGAGAGCGCCGCGGTGCGCGCGCAGCGAGGTCTGGATGAGGGTGAGGTCGCTGATCAGCTCGGCGGTGCCGAGGTAGTCGCGGCCCTCCTCGTGCGGGGTGCCCTTGGCGAGGCGCTCGCGGGTGTTGACGAGCTTCTGGCGGACGCAGGTGGCCTTGAGCCGGTAGGGCTCCTCCGCGTTGAGGCGCTTGTAGCGGGGGCTGATCTCGGGCAGCCGCTCGAGATCGGTCTGCAGCGAGGCGAGCAGTTCCTCGGTGGCCCCGGCGTAGCGGATGGAGTTGGACAGCAGTCCGCGCAGGTAGTCGATGACCTCGATGGCGTCGGTGATGCCGTGCTCGTGCTGGAGGATCAGCACGTCCCAGGTGACGGCGGGCGTGACGTTCGGGTTGCCGTCGCGGTCGCCGCCGATCCAGGTGCCGAAGGTGAGCGGCCGGGTGCCGGGCGGCAGTTCGACGCCGACGCGCTCCAGCTCGGCGGCGAGGTCCTCGAGGACGTCGCCGACGGCGCCCGCGTGCAGCTCGTCGAGGTAGTAGATGGCGTTGCGGGCCTCGTCGGCGGGCTCGGGTCGGACGACGCGCAGCTCGTCGGTCTGCCAGATCAGGTCGATGCTCTCGGCCAGGCGCAGGTCGTGGCGGCGCCGGTCGGAGGCGATGACCGGGGTTTCCAGCAGCTCGGCGATGCGGCGGAGCTTGTTGAGCACGGAGCGCCGGGCGGCCTCGGTCGGGTGCGCGGTGAAGACCGGCCGTACGTTGAGGTTCCTGACGGTCTCGCGTACGTGCTCGGGGTCGCCGTCCTTGAGCATGTCGGCGGTGCGGGCCAGCAGCCCGCCCTCCGCGGCGCGGCGCTCGCGCATCTCGTGGCCGCGGTGCACCTGCTCGGTGACATTGGCGAGGTGGAAGTACGTGGAGAAGGCGCGGACCAGCTTGGCCGCGGTCTCCAGGTCGGTGTCGCCCAGCAGCTCGGCGGCGGCCTCACCGTCGGTGCGTGTCAGGGCGCGGACCCGCTCGACGAGGTCGAGAAGCTCCGGACCCTCCTGGCGGACGAGGGTCTCGCCGAGAAGATCGCCCAGTCGGCGGATGTCGGCACGCAGTTCTGCACTGGCGGTGGGGGTCTGGTCGGCACTGCTCACAGGTGCGGCTCCTTGCAGTGTTTGAGCACGTCTGGAGGGGTACTGGAGGCTTGCGGACCGCGCTGTCCGACGCCACCCAGGATAGGTGGCCGTTTTCCCGGCGTTGTCCGCAGGTCTCTTGCCGTGCCGCCCCGCACTGCCATACTTACGTCGCCGTAGGTTACGGATCCGTAGCCAGGCGTCCGTCCCCTCTCTCCCCACCCCCAGGGAACCCTCATGACCACAAGCCCTGATCTGCTGGACGACGTAGCCGGCACTCCGGACTCCCCGCTCCCCACCGCCACCCTCGGCGGCGACAGCAAGCGGTCGATCGAGCAGATCACTCTGCTCCTCTTCATCGCGGTCCCCTTCCTCGCGCTCCTGGCGGCGGTGCCGCTGGCCTGGGGATGGGGCGTGAGCTGGCTCGACATGGGCCTGCTGGTGGCCATGTACTACATCGGCTGCCACGGCATCACGATCGGCTTCCACCGCTACTTCACCCACGGCTCGTTCAAGGCGAAGCGGCCGCTCCGCATCGCCTTGGCGATCATGGGTTCGCTGGCGGTCGAGGGACCGCTGGTGCGCTGGGTGGCCGACCACCGCAAGCACCACAAGTTCTCCGACGCCGAGGGCGACCCGCACTCCCCGTGGCGGTTCGGCGAGACCGTCCCGGCGCTGATGAAGGGCCTGTGGTGGGCGCACATCGGCTGGATGTTCGACGAGGAGCAGACGCCGCAGCACAAGTACGCACCGGACCTGATCAAGGACCCGGCGCTCCGCCGGATCTCGCGCCACTTCATCTACTGGACGATCCTGTCGCTGGCGATCCCGCCCCTGGTCGGCGGTCTGGTGACGATGTCGTGGTGGGGCGCGTTCACCGCCTTCTTCTGGGGCTCGCTGGTCCGTGTGGCGCTGCTGCACCATGTGACCTGGTCGATCAACTCGATCTGCCACGCCGTGGGCAAGCGCCCGTTCAAGTCCCGTGACCGCTCGGGGAACGTGTGGTGGCTGGCGGTGCTCTCCTGCGGTGAGTCGTGGCACAACCTGCACCACGCCGACCCGACGAGCGCCCGGCACGGTGTGCTCCGCGGCCAGGTCGACTCCAGCGCGCGGCTGATCCGCTGGTTCGAGAAGGCAGGCTGGGCGTACGACGTGCGCTGGCCGCAGCAGTCCCGTCTCGACGCCCGGCGCGACGACTCCGGCCGCGGCGAAACCCGCGGCAAGGACGACGCCGTCAACGCGGCATGATTGACATCGTGGCGAGTGACGGAAGTATCGGCAGTCCGGACAAGACCAGGGCGTCGGGCGGCAGGCGCGCCCGGCGGGTGCGCATGACCGGCGCGGAGCGCCGTGAGCAGTTGCTGGACATCGGCCGCACCCTTTTCGCGGAGAAGGGCTTCGAGGGCACGTCCGTCGAGGAGATCGCGGCCAAGGCGGGGGTGTCGAAGCCGGTCGTGTACGAGCACTTCGGCGGCAAGGAGGGGCTCTACGCGGTCGTCGTGGACCGCGAGATGCGCCAGCTGCTCGACATGGTGACGGGGGCGCTGACGGCCGGGCATCCGCGTGAGCTGCTGGAGCAGGCGGCCTTCGCGCTGCTGGACTACATCGAGACGTACACGGACGGTTTCCGCATCCTGGTGCGGGATTCGCCCGTCGCCCAGTCGACGGGCACGTTCGCGTCGCTCATCAGCGACATCGCCACTCAGGTCGAGGACATCCTGGGCATGGAGTTCAAGAACCGCGGCTTCGACCCCAAGCTGGCCCCGCTGTACGCGCAGGCGCTCGTCGGCATGGTGGCCCTGACGGGCCAGTGGTGGCTCGACGCCCGCCGCCCCGAGAAGGCGGAGGTCGCCGCACATCTGGTGAATCTGGCGTGGCACGGGCTCGACGGTCTGGAGCAGAAGCCGAGGCTGATAGGTCACCGCAAGAACTGATCGCGTTTTCCGTACATCCATGGCCCCCTCCTGTTGGTCTTGATGAGTGCTTGTCCCTCGTCACGAGGTTGAACTCACGACATTTCCCCAGGGGGGGACTTTGACTTCAGTGGAATCCCGCCGTCCCGCAGTCGCACGCCGCGGACGGCGTGTCGCGACGTGCACCGCGCTGGCCCTGTCGGCGGGCATGCTGCTCGCCGCCGTGCCGGCGCACGCGGACGACAGCCCGGCGCCGCACGCGCCGGTCGAGCGTGTCGCCCCGAGCGTGGAGGACCTGCGGAAGCCGACGCTTCCGCGGCTCCGCTCGGACGAGCCCGCCGCCGACAAACCTTCCTTCGGCGCGGAGATCGCCGTCGCCCGACCCCGCAGCGACGTCGACGGGGACGGGTCCAGCGATCTGCTGCACCGCGCGTGGGACGGCCAGTACTGGGTTTCCGCCAGCGGCAGCCCGGACACGTACCCGTACCCGCTCGGCAACAGCTCCGAGATGTACAAGGACGCGTTCTCCGTCGCCGGCCTCGACCCGGCGGCCCCGGACACCCCGACGCACTTCACCCTGTCCGAGACCGGCAGGCTCTCGTCGTACAGCAGCACCATGTACGGCGGCGACCAGGTGTGGTCGGGCACCGGCTGGCAGCAGTTCAACAAGGTGTTCTCGCCGGGCGACCTGACCGGTGACGGCGTCGGCGACGTGCTGGCCCGCAATCCCGCCGGTGAGCTGTTCCTGTACCGGGCCAAGGGCGGGACGGCCGTCGAGCCGTTCGCGGCCAAGGTCAATGTCGGCTCCGGCTGGGGCCAGTACGACCAGATCGTCGGCGTGAACGACTCCAACGGCGACGCCATCGCCGACCTGTTCGCCCGTAACACGGCCGGTGAGCTGTACTTCTACTCCGGCACCGGCGAGCCGACCCGCCCGTTCAAGGAGCGGGTCAAGGTCGGCACCGGCTGGAACGTGTACAACCAGCTGTTCAGCTGGGACGACATCGACGGCGACGGCCTCGGCGACCTGGTCGGCCGCACCCAGTCCGGCGTGCTCTACCTGTACGTCTCCGCCGGCACCGGCGCCCTGAAGCCCAAGGAGCAGGGCGGCTCGGGCTGGAACTACGTCTCCCAGTTCGCCGGCGCCGGCAACAACCCGTCGTGGGGCAAGGGTGAGCTGATCGGCGTCGACAAGAGCGGCGTCCTCTACGACTACGTCGTGGAGAACGACGGCACCTTCTCCTCGCGGGCCCGGATCAGCGAGGGCTGGGGCGGTTCCAGGCTGGCCCTGACGTCGTCCTTCGACGACGACGGCTTCGCCGACCTGCTCGAGGTGTACGAGGGCACGCTGTACAACTACAACGACATGACGGGCGACGGGGTCATCGGCAGCGGCTGGGGCGTCTACAACTCCCTGGTCGGCCCGGGTGACCTGTCCGGCGACGGCAAGGGCGACCTGATCGCCCGGGACAGCGCCGGCGTGCTGTGGCTGTACCGCGGCAACGGCACCGGCTCCGGCTTCGCCTCCCGCACGAAGATCGGCAGCGGCTGGGGCCAGTTCAGCGTTCTGACCGGCTCCGGTGACGTCGACGGTGACGGCCGCGCCGACCTGATCGCGCGCGCCACGGACGGCAAGCTGTACCTGTACTCGGGTACCGGCCTCGCCTCCGCGCCGTTCAAGGCGAAGAAGCTCATCGGCAGCGGCTGGAACACCTACAACAAGCTGGTGGCGCCGGGTGACATGAACGGCGACGGCCGCGGCGACCTGGTGGCCCGCAACTCCGACGGCAATCTGTACCGCTACGACGCCAACGGCAAGGGCGGCTTCAACGCCAAGGTCCTGATCGGCAGCGGCTGGAACACCTACAACGGTCTGTTCTGATCCCGTCCGGCGGACGAGGGCGCCCCGCTCGCGGTGAGTACCGCGGCGGGGCGCTCGTGCGTGTCCGCCCCGCGGGGCGCCGCCGTCATGACACCTTGCGTGCGACGGCGAAGATCCGCCGGAAGGGGAACACCGTGCCGTGGGGGCCCGGCGGGTACGCCTTGCGGAGCAGGTCCCGGTACTGGGCCAAGAACTCCTCCTGCGCCGCCGGGTCGTCCGCGAGCTCGGTGAGCACCGGTCGCAGGGCGGTGCCCTTGACCCAGTCCAGCACCGGGTCCTCGCCGCCGAGGAGCTGCAGGTACGTGGTCTCCCAGGCGTCCGCGTCGCAGCCGAGGTCGGCGAGGCGGGTGAGGTAGTCGGCGGGCTCCAGGATGTGGACGTAGCGCCGGCCGTGGTCGCCGAGGCGGGCGCGCCACTGCGGGGTCTCGCAGAGCTCGCCGAGCAGGGCGTGGCTGGGCGAGGTGAAGTTGCCGGGGACCTGGAAGGCGAGGGTGCCGCCGGGGGCGAGACCGTCCAGCCAGAGCGCGAACGACTCGGGGTGGTTGGGCACCCACTGGAGGGCCGCGTTGGAGACGATGAGGTCGTAGGTCTCGTCCGGGGTCCAGTGCGCGGCGTCGGCGGGCCGGAAGTCCAGCCAGCCTCCGCCCGCCGTGGTGCCCGCGTGCTCCTTCTCGGCCAGGGCGAGCATCTCCGGGGAGAGGTCGAATCCGGTGATGTGCGCGTCGGGCCACCGGTCGGCGAGCAGTGCGGTGACATTGCCGGGCCCGCAGCCGAGATCGGCGATCCGGGCGGGCCGGCCGACGGCGGGCAGCATGGGTATGCGGGCGAGCATGTCCAGGAACGGACGGGTGCGGTGCCCGGCGTGGCGGAGATACTGCTCTGGGTCCCAAGTGGGCGCGGAATGCATGGTGAAGTTCCCCCTCGCAGGAACGGAATGCCGAAACGGAAGCTGGGTCCGGCCCGACCATGCCCAATAGTCAACAAGAATATATCTTGATGTCAAGAGACTTCATGTCGACAGACCCTCTACACTGATCGACATGGAGGACGAGGTCGATCGACTGGTCGCAGCATGGCGTCGTGAGCGCCCGGACCTCGACGTGGAACCGCTCGAGGTGCTCAGCCGCGTCTCCCGGCTCGCCCGCCACCTCGACCGGGCCCGTCGTATCGCGTTCTCGGAGCATCAGCTCGAGCCGTGGGAGTTCGACGTGCTCACCTCGCTGCGGCGGGCCGGTGCCCCGTACCAGCTCTCGCCCGGCCAGCTGCTCACCCAGACACTTGTGACCTCCGGGACGATGACCAACCGCATCGACCGCCTCGCCAAGAAGAACCTGGTCGAGAGGCTGCCGGACCCCAGCGACCGGCGCGGCGTCCTGGTGCGGCTGACGCCGGAGGGCCGTGACCGCGCGGACCAGGCACTGGCCGGACTGCTCGCCCAGGAGCGGGCGATCCTCTCCGAGCTCTCGGGCGCCCAGCGCGCGGAACTGGCCGCGCTGCTACGCCAGTTGACCGCCCCGTTCGACAACATCCCCGGCTAGGGCCGGTCCTGGGCCCAGATCGGCGGGCCCCACCCCGGCCCTGCGGGCCAGCGCCACGGCGGCGAGCGTGGAGTGCACGCCCAGCTTCCCCAACACGTTCTGCATATGCGTACGGACGGTGTGCGGCGACAGGAAGAGGCGCTCGGCGACGGCTTTGCGCCCCAGGCCCGCGACCATGCAGCGCAGTACCTCCTGCTCGCGCGGGGTCAGCGACTCCACCAGCCGCTCGCTCTCCGTGCGGTGCTTGCGGGCCGCGGTCATCTCTCGCAGTACGCCGGTGAGCAGCGCCGGCGCCAGGTGCGTCTCGTCCCGCAGCACCCCGCGGATCACCGCCAGCAGACGTTGCAGCGAGCAGTCCTTGGCGATCCAGCCCGAGGCGCCCGCCTGGAGGGCCAGGGCCGCGCGCCGGGCGTCGTCCTTCTGGGCGAGGACGACGGAGCGCAGCGCGGGCTGGAGCGAGCGGACGCCCACGACCAGGGAGATCCCGTCGACGACGGGAGTCGCGCCGGTCTCCGGCACCGCAGGGGTGACCGGGGCGGCTCTCGGCGGCGGCACCGCGGACGACGCCCCCAGGTCGGCGTCCACGAGCATCACGTCGAACCTGCGGCCTTCCGCCGCGGCGCGTTCCAGACAGCGCAGCGCCGCGGGGCCGCTGCCTGCCGCGGCGACCTCCACATCGGGCTCCGCCGCCAAGGCCGCGGCGAGCGACTCGGCGAAGATTCGGTGGTCGTCCACGACCAGGACCCGGATACGAACCACAGGACACCCCCAGTGTCGGAGGACGGACCGGCACGGGTACGCCGCCCGGGGACGGAGGGTACAGCGCGTCGCCCGGCCGCCGCCGTGCTGTGACTGATACCCCGCCCCGGGCGCCGTACCCGGCTGTCTCGCCCCCTGATCGACACCGGCCCCCACCGGTGCTGTGGTTCAGAGTACGGACGGGCGACGGTGGCGGAAGGGAATTCCCAGAACTGATCGGCGGCGTTGTCGAGGGTGTGACCGATGTTCCGAATCGACACCTGAGTGGCCGAGCGGCGACGGTTTCTGCCCGGCCGGCGAACAGAAAACGACGCGGGGCGGGCCGGGCGCACCCTGGCCGCCCGGCCCGCCCCGGGTTACTCCCGGCCCACTCCCCTCGGAGCGCCTCCGTCAGGACAGGCGGCGGGCCCCCGCCGACGGGACGGCGGTGAAGACGCGCGGCTGCTCCAGCGAGGACGCCGCGAAGGCCTCCTCGACCGACTTCCCCACCAGCGGCGAGGCGGACGTCTCCGTCAGGACGATCGCCGAGCCCCCGAAACCGCCGCCCGTCATCCGTGCGCCCAGCGCGCCGGCCGCCAGTGCGGTGTCCACGACCAGGTCCAACTCCGGGCAGGAGACCCGGAAGTCGTCACGCAGCGAGGCGTGCCCCTCGGTCAGCACCGGGCCGATGGCCCTGACGTCACCGGCCTCCAGGTGGGCGATCACCCGCTCAACCCGGTGGTTCTCGGTGACGATGTGCCGGACCAGTGAGCGCACTTCCGGGTCGTCGAGACGGCCGAGGGCCTCGTCCAGCGAGTCGTACGGGACGTCCCGAAGGGCGTTCACCCCCAGCGCCGCCGCTCCCGCCTCGCAGCCGGCGCGCCGCTTGCCGTACTCACCGTCGCTGTGGGCGTGCTTCACCCGGGTGTCCACGACCAGGAGTTCGAGCCCGTGGGCGGCCAGGTCGAAGGGGATCTGCCGCTGCGAGAGGTCCCTGGTGTCCAGGTACAGGGCGTGGCCCTCGGTGCAGCAGGCGGAGGCCGTCTGGTCCATGATGCCGGTCGGGGCGCCGACGTAGACGTTCTCCGCGCGCTGGCACAGGCGGGCCGTGCGCCGGCGCTCCAGGCCGAGTTCGTACAGGTCGTTCAGGGCGAGGGCGGTGACGACCTCGATCGCCGCGGACGAGGAGAGACCGGCGCCGGTGGGCACGGTCGACTCGTAGTGGATGTCGGCGCCGCCGACCTGGTGGCCGGCGTCGCGTAGCGCCCAGACGACGCCCGCCGGATAGTCGGTCCAGCCGCCGGGACCGCCGGGTGCCAGGTCGTCGACGCGCAGCTCGACCGGACCGCCGTCCATGTCCGTGGAGGTCAGCCGCAGCACGCCGTCGTCGCGGCGCGAGACGGTCGCCACCGTGGTGTGCGGCAGCGCGAAGGGCATCACGAAGGATCAGGTTCACCCTGCCGGGTGCCGCCCACACACCCTCGCCCGTGGAACTCATGACCCGTTCTCCCTCCCGCGGGCGAATGCCCAGGCGTCGGACACGATGCCGGCCAGGTCGGCACGGCTCGGCTTCCAGCCCAGGCGCTCCTGGGCCCTCGCGGCGGAGGCGACCAGGACGGCGGGGTCGCCGCCCCGTCGCTCCGCGACCACCTCGGGCACCGGGTGGCCGGTGACCTCGCGTACGGTCTCGATGACCTCGCGCACCGAGAAGCCGTTGCCGTTGCCGAGGTTGCAGATCAGATGCTCACCGGCGGTGGCCGCGTCGAGCGCGAGGAGATGGGCCTCCGCCAGGTCCGCGACGTGGATGTAGTCGCGGACGCAGGTGCCGTCCGGGGTCGGGTAGTCGTCGCCGTAGACGGAGATCGACTCGCGCCGGCCGAGGGCGACCTGGAGCACCAGCGGGATCAGGTGCGACTCGGGGTCGTGGCGTTCGCCGTACGCGCCGTAGGCCCCGGCGACGTTGAAGTACCGCAGCGAGACCGCAGCGAGGCCGTGGGCAGCCGCCTCACCGGTGATCATGTGGTCGACCGCGAGCTTGGTGGCGCCGTAGGGGCTGGTGGGCGCGGTCGGGTCGGACTCGGTGATGGGGGTGGAGACCGGCTCGCCGTAGGTGGCGGCGGTGGAGGAGAAGACCAGGGTGCGCACGCCCGCGGAGCGCATGGCCGCGAGCAGTTCCATCGTGCCGCCGACGTTGTTCGCCCAGTACTTCTCCGGCCGGGCGACGGACTCGCCGACCTGCGAGAAGGCCGCGAAGTGCAGCACTCCGTCGTACGAGGCGTCCAGATGGCGGGCGGCGTCCTGGATGCGGCCCTCGATGAACCCGGCTCCTTCGGGGACCCCTTCGCGGAATCCGGTGGAGAGGTCGTCGAGCACGGTCACCTGGTGACCGGCCTCCAGAAGGTGCTGCGCCACGACGCTGCCGACGTATCCCGCACCACCTGTGACCAGGTACTTCTTGCTCACTCGCTCGCTACCTCTCGCAGTCGCATCGCCGCGGCCTCCGGCGGCACATCGTTGATGAACACGCTCATACCGGATTCGGAACCGGCGAGGAACTTCAGCTTGCCGGAAGTGCGGCGGATGGTGAAAAGCTCGAGATGGAGACCGAAGGCGTCCCTTCCCTCGCCCTCGAACGGCGCCTGGTGCCAGGCCGCGATGTACGGCGTGGGCGGTTCGCCGGGCCCGAAGATCCGGTCGAAGCGCCTCAAGAGTTCCAGATGGATCCGTGGAAATTCTGTGCGCGCCGCGTCGTCCAGCGCCCGCAGGTCCGGCACCCGCCGCTTCGGATGGAGGTGCACCTCGTACGGCCAGTGCGCCGCGTACGGCACGAAGGCGATCCAGTGCTCGCCCTCCAGCACCACCCGCGCCCCTTCCTCGCGCTCCCGCCGGACGAGGTCGTCGAAGAGGTTGCGGCCGGTCGCCGCCCGGTGGGCGGCCAGCGAGCGGAGCATCAGCTCGGTGCGCGGGGTCACGAAGGGGTAGCCGTAGATCTGCCCGTGCGGGTGGCCGAGCGTGACGCCGATCTCGGCGCCGCGGTTCTCGAAGCAGAAGACCTGCTTGACCTGGGGCAGTTCGGCGAGCTCAGCCGTCCGGTCCGTCCATGCCTCGAGGACCAGACCCGCCTGCTCCTCGGTGAGATCGGCGAAGGACGCGTCGTGGTCCGAGGTGAAGCAGACGACCTCGCAGCGGCCCGAGTCGCCGGCGAGTGAGGGGAAGCGGTTCTCGAAGACGGCGACGTCGTAGTCGGCTGCCGGGATCTCGCTGAGGCGGCCGTCGCGCGAGGGGCACAGCGGGCATTCGTCGGCGGGCGGGTGGTAGATGCGGCCCTGACGGTGCGAGGCGATGGCGACCCGGTCGCCGAGCAGCTCGTCGTGCCGGATCTCGGCCGTGGTGGAGACGGCTTCGAGAGGCCGGAGGTCGACGGCGTCACGGACGGCGTCGTCGCGCGAGTCGTAGTAGAGCAGCTCACGACCGTCGGCGAGCCGGGTCGACGTCTTCTTCACACGGAGCTCCCTCACCACTCCCATCCAACAGAATCGAACATAAGAAACCACAACTCAACAGCCCGGTCAATGGGTGAGCGCAGGGCCGGCCCCGATCGGGCCCCTGCGGGCAAACGAACAAAAGGCATCAAGGGGCGTCCACGGTCCGGGACGTGACTTCGCAAGTGAGCACGACGGGCCCGCCGGGCCCTAGTGGGCCGCCCCGGGTCCGGGAGGTGTCGCGTACGCCGCGCGGTCCAGCAGGCCGGTACGGGCGGCGAGCGCCGCCGCCTCCAGCCGGGACCCCACGCCCAGCTTCATCAGCACCCGCTGCACATGGGTGCGGGCCGTGCTCGGCGCGATGCCCATGCCGACGGCGATCAGCCTGGTGTCCTCGCCCTCCGCGACCCGCATCAGCACCTCCACCTCGCGCGGCGTCAGCAGCTGGAGCAGCCGCTGGCCCTCGTCGTCCGGCTGCGCGGCCGGATTGAGCAGCTCGGTGAACGCGCCCTGGAGCAGCAGCGGCGCCACCACGGCCTCTCCCGACCGCGCCTTCACGAGCGCCCGCTCCACGCCCTCTATGCGCTCGTCGTGGCGCACGTACCCGGACGCCCCGGCGGCGAACGCGGCCGCTATCCCGCGCGGACTGGGTACCGGTCCGAGGACCACGACCGCCACCTGCGGCCGTTCCCGTTTGATGCGGACGACCGGGTCGAAGGCGCCCGGCTCCGCCGGTGTCGCCGTGCCCAGCAGGCATACCTCCGGGGCCCTGGCTATCACCAGGTCCGCTGCTCCGGCCGCGGGCGCCGCCGCCGCGAGCACCCGGTGCCCGCGCAGCTTCAGCGCGGAGGCGAGCGCCTCCGCGAGCAGCCTGTGGTCGTCGACCACCATGAGCCGAACGCCCATCGAGCAACCCCCGTCCCGCTGGTGTCGGCCCCCCGGCCCTCCACGGCTAGCCCGCCAGTCCCGGCAAGGTACACGCTTGTTCGACATTGCGCGCCCCTAACTCGGCAGAAGCCCCCCGGAATGCCGAATTCTTCACCAAACAGGGCCACTTGAGAGCAGGCGTCAGGAAGACGGTCAGGAATACGACCGCGGCCCGGTCCCTCGCGTCTGCGAGGGACCGGGCCGCGTGCGGTGATGCGGTGGAGCGGTGATGCGGTGGAGCGGATCAGCTCTTCGGGCCGAAGGAGATCGCCATGAACTTCGACGAGCTCGAACTGCCCGTGTCGGGCTCGCTCAAGGTGTCGTCCGCGATGAACAGCCGCCCGTTCTTGAAGTGGTACTCCGAGCCGGACTCCACGAAGCTCGTCTCGGCGTCCCGCACCGTCTTGTCCGCCGGGTTCACCAGCAGGACGGTCTCCTTCAGGGTGGCGCCGTTGATGCTGACGACCTGACCGCCCTTGTCGTAGGGGGGCCACTTGTAGGCGATGATGTTGCCGCCGTCCATGCGCAGCGGCAGCGAGTGGTACCCCTCACCGGCGTCCGCCCGGCCGCTGACGGCCTTTCCGGTCGCCAGGTCGAAGGCGATGATCTCGTTGGTGCGGGAGTAGGACTCGCCCGTTCCCTCGTGCTCCTCCGTCGGCAGGTAGATCTTGCCGTTGCCGACGACCACGAACTGGCAGCCTTCGACGCCGTCACTGGCGGAGCACCTCGCGAGGTACTTGTCGCCCGGCGCCGCGATCCTGGCGAGCAGCTTCCCGGTCTTGCCGTCGATCGAGAAGAAGTCCGAGATGCCGAACGTTCCCGTGTCACCGACGTCGGCGGCGACGACCAGCGGGTCGGAGGAGACGATCCGCGCGTCCTCGACACCGGCAGGCATCTTGAAGGACGAGAGCGGAGTGCCGTTCTCCGGGTTGAGCGGCTGGATGGTCACCTGGGCGTTGTCGTACGAGCCGCAGCGGCGTACCGCGACGAGCGCCTTGCCGCCGCCGTAGCCGATGTCCCGGCACTCCTGCGCGTCGACGGTGGGCTTCCAGCGGATGGCGCCGGTCGTCAGGTCGAACGCGGCGCTGCCGCCGAGGTATCCGGCCGCCACCGTGTTGCCGCTGAGCGTGACCTGGTCGAAGCGGGCCTTCTGGTCACCGCTCGAGCCGCCGGTGACGGACTTGCTCCACAGCAGCTTGCCGGCGGTGAGGTCGACGACGCCGACCTCGGAGCACGGCGGGTAGCCCTTGTCGCCCTTGGCCCGCTTCGTGGCCTCGAAGACGACCGCGGTCTTGTTGTCCTCGGTCGTGTGACGCGAGGCGGCACACACCTGGCCGGGCAGGTCGAGGGTCCACAGCACGGCGCCCTTGGCCACGTCGTGGGCCACGATCGAGTTGACGCTCGTCTTGACGAACGCCTTGTCGGTGACCCAGGAGCCCGGCACACCCGTCACGTCGAAGCGATCGGGGATCGGCAGCTGGAAGGCGACCTTGGAGGCCGTGTCGGCCGGGGCCTTCTCCTTGCCGGGGCCGTCGGGGGCGGCCGGGGCGTCGTCGCCCTTGCCACCCGTGCCGCCCTCGGTGCCGCCCGAGCTGTTCTTCGCCTCGTCCTGCTTGCCGCCGTCGTCCTTGCTGGACGAGTACAGGAAGCCGCCGCCGATGATCAGCACGATGGCGACGAACGCGGCGATGACGATCTGGAGCTGCGTCTTGTTCAGCAGTCCGCCGCCCCCGGAGGGCACGGCCGGCTGCGGCATCATCGGCTGCGTCGGCGCGCTGTAGGCGGGCTGCCCCGGGGCGCCGTGCTGCGGGTGGCCGTAGTGCGCTCCCGGCGCGGGGCTCTGCGGCTGCGTCTGGGGATAGCCGTAGCCCGGCTCGGCGGGAGGCGGCGTCTGCGGATAGCCGTAGGGCGCTCCCGGCGCGGGGCTCTGCGGCTGCGGCGCGGGGGTGCCGTACCCGCCGGCCGGCTGCTGGGGCTCCTTCGCCAGACCGTGGCCACCACCCGAAGGCGGACCGGGCGGCTGGCTCGGGGGCTGGTTCGGCGGGCCGGGCGGCTGGTTCGGCGGCGGGCCGGGCGGCTGACTGGGCGGTGGCGGCGGCTGCGTCATGGCTTGCTTACCTCTGGGGGACGGAAGGTGGGTCCTACGACGGCGGAATCGGTCACTGGCCGAAGCCCATCATGGTCTTCGTCTCCTTCTCGGCCTTGTCGTTGGGCGCGCTCACACGACCGCTGGCGATGAAGAACCGGCCGTCCGCGTACGCCATCTTCGGGGAGTAGAAAGAGTTCTCGATCTCGGCGGTCGAGGCCGGGTGCTGGAGCAGCATCTTCGGCGCCCCACCGGTCGGCGCGACGGTGGCGACACCGCCGCCCGTGTCGTACGAGGGCTGCATGTAGACGAGGACGTTGCCGCCCTCGATGCGCAGCGGCGTCATCTTGCGCTCAGCGCCGGCCGGCGCGCGCCAGGCTTCCTTGCCGCTGTCGAGGCTGAAGGCGACGAGCTCGTTGGCCTTGCCGTACTCGGTCTCCGTCGCCATGTAGAAGTGCTTCGCGTCCGCGGCGACACCGGTGCAGCCCTCGAGGTTCTGGCCGAAGATGACGAACGCCCCGCCGCAGCGCGGCTGGAACTTGTCGTTCTTGCCGCCCGAGATCTGCGAGCGCAGCTTGCCGTTGTCGGTCAGCGCGATGATCGACCACTTCTTCTCCGGCTCACGCTGGGTGATGGAGATGACCAGCGGGCTCGCCGAGTAGACCTTGTCGATCTCCCAGCCCTCGGGGGTGTTGTACGTCCACCTGGGCTTGCCGCTGGCGGGGTCGATCTCCTGGAGCTGCTGCTTCGGCTTGTCGTAGTCGTCCGTGGGGCAGCTCGCACCGGCCAGCAGCTTGGGGCCGCCGGCGAAGGCGAACGGCTTGCAGCCGCTGCCCGGCTTGCCGAAGAGCTGCTTGCCGTCGGCCATCGAGAAGCCGTAGGAGTTGCCGCTGCCGCCCACCGCGAGCGTGGTGCCGCTGATGGCCAGGGTGAAGTCGGAGAGGGAGGCGAACGCGCCGGACGCCTTCGGGATCGCCTTCTTCCAGCCGGCCTTGCCCGTCTTCAGGTCGATCATCTGGAGGTCGTTGCACTTGGCCTTCTCGGTGAGGCCGTCCTTGACACCGATGACGATCTTGCCGTCCGCGGAGGTCTGCGCCGGGGCCGAGCACACCTCGGCGGACAGCGGCACGCTCCACTTCTTGCTGCCGTCGGTCACCGAGTAGCCGGCGACCTCCCGGTACATGGCCTTGACGACCGTGTCGCCGGCCACCCACGGGCCGAACACCTCGGCGCCGTTGCGGGGCAGGTCGACGTCGTTCTTCGTCAGGAACAGGACCTTGGCCTCGCCGTCCTTGCGGCCGGCGTTCAGGTCCTCGTCGCCCTCGCGTCCGGTGCCGCTGCCGTCGCCCTGGTCGACGGAGCCGGAGCCGGTCGGCTTCGGGTCGTCGCTGGACTTGCTGACGGCCGGCTTGTCCTCCTTGTCGTCACCGCTGCTGACGACGTACCAGGTACCACCGCCGACAAGGAGCAGCGCGGCGGCCGACGCGGCCACGATGATGCCCGTCTTCCCCTTGAAGAAACCCCCGCCGCCGCCCGGTGCCGGCGCACCCGGGTACTGCGGCTGCGTCGGGTACCCGCCGTACGGACCCGGCTGCTGGTACGCGCCGGGCTGCTGGTTGTACGGGCCCGGCTGCTGCGCGTACGGCCCCGGCTGCTGGGGATGGCCGTAGCCCGGCTGGCCGGGAGGCTGGTGCGGGTAGCCGTAACCGGGCGCGGGCGCACCGGGAGGCGCCGCCGGCGGCGGTCCCTGCGGGGCGGGCGGCATCTGCGGCGGCTGCGCAGGCGGCTGGGGCTGCTGCGGGGCTCCCTGCTGAGGATCCTGGGGGGCTCCGAAGCCTCCCTGCGGGGGCTGGTTCGGGGGCTGCGTCATGGCGTACTACCTCATGGGTGGGAGATGCGAGTAGGAGTGGGGGATGTCCGGAAGCCCCGGACCGCGTTCATCTGCCGGAAGCCGTCACGGTGTTCAGCGGCATCCTCCGCTCACCGCCCGGGGGCGCGGTCACCGAGACGGCGCCTCCCGCACAGGGCGAGGGTCCGGTGCGATGACGACGCCGCCGCCGGGAGCGCGTGGGCCGGCGTGCATGACGGACGGCTGCGGTGCACGGGTGCGGCCGGCGGACACGCGGGCGGGCGCGGAACCGCGCGCCACCGGCCCGCGGGCCGTGCCTGACCGGACGGCGGCGGCTGCCCCATCTGCGCTTCCCCCTTCGTACGGTCTGCTGCCCGGACGAACTCCCCCGCTCCTCCGGCAAGCGCATCGACCGGAAGGAGTGATTCGGACACGAACCCCGTTGTGCTGCATCAGTCGAGCGGCCTTCTTTGTATCACCCGTGACGAGCGGAGAGCGGGCTCGGTCCTCCCCTGTTCCCAAGGGAGGACCGGGCCGTGATGGGGTTGTTACGCGCTCTGCACGGCTTCTCTACGGGCGGCGGGGGGCCGCCGGTCAGGCGTCTTCCGCCAGTTCGAGCCAGCGCATCTCCAACTCTTCGCGCTCGGCGGCGAGTTCACGGAGCTCCGCGTCCAGTTTGGCGACCTTTTCGAAGTCTGTGGCGTTATCGGCGATCTGTGCGTGCAGCTTGGTCTCCTTGTCGGAGACCTTGTCGAGCTGCCGCTCGATCCGCTGGAGTTCCTTCTTCGCCGCGCGGGCGTCGGCCGCCGACTTCTCCTTGACGGCTCCGGACGGGGCGGGCGGCGGCGTCGGCACGGCGGCCTCGACCATCCGCGCCCTGCGCTCCAGGTACTCGTCGATGCCACGCGGCAGCATCCGCAGTGTGCCGTCGCCGAGCAGCGCGAACGTACGGTCCGTGGTCCGCTCGAGGAAGAACCGGTCGTGCGAGATGACCACCATCGAGCCGGGCCAGCCGTCGAGAACGTCCTCGAGCTGGGTCAGGGTCTCGATGTCGAGGTCGTTGGTGGGCTCGTCGAGGAAGAGGACGTTCGGTTCGTCCATCAGCAGGCGCAGCAGCTGGAGCCGGCGCCGCTCACCGCCCGACAGGTCGCCGACGGGCGTCCACTGCTTCTCCTTGCCGAATCCGAACTGCTCGCACAGCTGACCCGCCGTCATCTCCCGGCCCTTGCCGAGGTCGACCCGGTCGCGGATCTGCTGGACCGCCTCGAGCACACGCAACGCGGGCGGCAGTTCGGTGACGTCCTGCGAGAGGTAGGCGAGCCGTACGGTCCTGCCGACGGTGACCCGGCCCGCCACCGGCTGCTCCTCGCCGCCGGATTCGGCCGCCGCGGCGAGCGTGCGCAGCAGTGACGTCTTGCCCGCGCCGTTGACACCGACCAGGCCGATGCGGTCGCCGGGGCCGAGCTGCCAGGTCAGATGCTTCAGCAGCACCTTCGGCCCGGCCTGGACCGTGACGTCCTCGAGGTCGAACACCGTCTTGCCGAGCCGTGCGGACGCGAACTTCATCAGCTCGGACGTGTCACGCGGCGGCGGCACGTCGGCGATCAGCTCGTTCGCGGCCTCGATGCGGTAGCGGGGCTTGGACGTACGGGCGGGGGCGCCGCGCCGTAGCCAGGCCAGCTCCTTGCGCATCAGGTTCTGCCGCTTGCTCTCCTCCGTCGCGGCGATCCGCTCCCGCTCGGCGCGTGCGAAGACGTAGTCGGAGTAGCCGCCCTCGTACTCGTACACGTCACCGCGCTGCACGTCCCACATGCGGGTGCAGACCTGGTCGAGGAACCAGCGGTCGTGGGTGACGCAGACGAGCGCGGAGCGGCGCGTCTGAAGATGCCGGGCGAGCCAGGCGATGCCCTCGACGTCGAGGTGGTTGGTCGGCTCGTCGAGGACGATCAGGTCCTGCTCGGCGATCAGCAGCTTGGCGAGCGCGATACGGCGGCGCTCGCCGCCGGACAGCGGTCCGATGACGGTGTCGAGCCCCTGCGGGAAGCCGGACAGGTCGAGCCCGTCGAACAGCCCCGTCAGCACGTCCCTGATCTTGGCGTTGCCCGCCCACTCGTGGTCCGCGAGGTCTCCGATGACCTCGTGCCGGATGGTCGCCTCCGGGTCGAGCGAGTCGTGCTGCGTCAGCACGCCGAGCCGCAGTCCGCCGCTCTGGGTGACCCGGCCGGTGTCGGGCTCCTCGAGCTTGGCGAGCAACCGGATGAGGGTGGTCTTCCCGTCCCCGTTACGGCCGACGACGCCGATACGGTCTCCCTCCGAGACGCCGAGGGAGACCCCGTCGAGCAGGGCGCGTGTTCCGTACACCTTGCTGACTGCCTCGACATTGACCAGGTTGACGGCCATTTCTCTCCTGACAGGGGGAACGATCGACCTCCCAGCCTAGTGCCCCCCGCGCCGGTCCCCGTCGGCCCGGGCAGGGGCCTGCGGTAGCGTGCAGCGGTCGACCGAACGGGGGACGCGATGGCCGACACGTGGTGGAGCCGCTTTCAGCGGCATCCCTGGCTGCCCGGGCTGACCGCCGTCGCGGTGCTCGTGGCGGTCCTGGCGGCGGTACTGGCCTGGCGTGCCGACCGGCGCGCGAGCGACAACGCCGAGCTGTTGTCCACCGTCTGCGCCGGGGTGCTGCCGGACCGGAGCATCGCGGAGCTGTTGCCCGAAGACGAACGCTGGGTGCCCCGGGCGGACAGAGAGACCGTGGGGGCTCCCCGTGCACGACAGCTGATGACCTGCTCCGTCGAGGCCGGGGACACCGCGGGGCTGACGGTCACCGCGGTACCCGTGATGGCCGCACCGCTGCGAGGTGTCCGGGTGGAGCACCTGCTGGGGAGGATGTACGAGGACGAGCCCGAGTGGGCCGTCGAGTACCAGCGGGCAGGGGCGCACCTGACGGTCGGGTGCCCGGAGGGGCTGCCGGGCCATGCGCGGCACGTGACCGCGTTCCGCGTGCACGCGTCGCTCCGGACGGAGGACGGGCATCTGGTGGACGGGCCGGTGGCCGGTGAGACCGTCGACGCCGTGGCCGATCACATCCGCCGGAAGGCGGGCTGCTCCGGGGACGGCGCGGGGGAGGACGCTTCCGGCTCGGGCCCCGACTACGGCGCCGATGCCGGCACCGATGCCCTCGACTGCGACTGGCTGCGGCCCGGGATGTTCGGCAAGGGCTGGGTCCTCGCGGACCAGGAGCACGGCGCCGCCCCGATTCCGGCCCACGCCTGCTCCTTCACCGTCCAGCGCGGCAAGATCCCCGAGAAGCCGGCGGACATCGCGACCGCCATCGCCGCGACCTGGTACGGCGGGCTGCTGGCCGAGGCGCGAACCGAGTACGGCCGGGAACTCGCGTCGGTGAGCATCGACGGCGGCACCCCCGACGCCGGTGCCCGGAGGCACGAACTCGCCGTATGGGCGGAGGCGCGCTGCTTCGGACGGACGACTCTCCACCGGGCTTCCGTGACGAGCACCGACGCCCGGACAGCCGCCACGACCGCCGACCGGGTCCTCGGCCAGTACCTCGAATCCGCGTCCTGCCGCGACACGAAGATCCTCGGAAAGGTGTGGGTGTGAGCAACGAGCGTCCGACGTGGCGTCGCCGAGTGCGCGCGACCGCCGGCTGGACGGCGGTCGGCGTGACGGTGGCGGCCGGGTTCTTCTGGCTGTCGGGCGGCTACGACAGCTGGCGCCTCGACCGTGCCCTGGACGAGGCCTGCGACGGTGATCTGGCCGCTGCCGAGGTACGCGCCCTGTTCCCGGACACCGAATTCGAGTCGCACCAGGACAACGGCGGGGCTCGGTGCCGGCTCCGCGTGGCCGATGAGAACGAGGACGGCCGAGCGGCGCTGACCGTCGGGCTGCGGTGGGCGAGCGACATCCGGTACGGCCTCGACGCCGAGCCCTGGTCGGCACCTCTCGGTCACGGCTGGACCGGCTCCTTCGCCTTCGACCCGGACGCCGACGCCGACCGTCACGACCAGGCGACGGCCGTCGTGCTGCTGGACTGCGGCGGACGGTCGGCCGAGCGCTCCGGCGACCGGGTGATCGCCACGGTGGACGCCCGCCTCGCCAAGGGTGACTTCTCCGACCCGGCTGCCCGCAAGGAGCTCACGGCCGTGCTCACCGGCACGGCGACCTCGTTCGCCGAGCGGGCCGGCTGCGACGTCCGTCCCGGGCAGCCGGTGGACGACGTCGGCTTTTCGACCACCCCGTGGGACCACGAGCCGTTCGCCGGTGCCGACGGCACGTGCGCGGGCGTGCTGGACGGGCCGACCGCGCGCCGCTGGGGCGTGCGCACGGTCATCGAGACCGCGGCCGGGCGTGCCCCGTCCGAGGCCTGCACCCTCGGCGGACTCGACGGCTCACCCCTGTACGAACTCACCGCCGACTACGGCCCGTTCGCGGCCGACGCGCGATTCCGCCGGAGCACGTTCGACACGTCGGAGACGTCCGACACGACGGGGACCGGCGTCTCACCGGACGGACATCACTGGCTGGAGGCCCGCTGCCCGGGCGAGGAAGCCGACGCTCTCTACGCGGTGAGCCCGGTGTCCTCGGCGCGTGACGACGTCGCTCCCGATGTCGACCACGACGGGCTGCCCGCGGCACTGCAGCGCTTCGCGGAGGCGTCAGCGAAGCGCCACGGCTGCCAGAAGCCCCAGGCCTCCTAGGCGCGCCGACCCGCGGCGCCGTCGACGGGCAGGGACGGGCGCCCGGCGCGTTCCACCAGCAGCCAGCCGCCGAGCGCCATCGCGACGGCGGCGGGGGCGCTGACGTGCACCGCGATCAGCAGCGCCGTCCTGCCTTCGAGCAGCCCGCCGAAGCCCACCATGGAGAGGCCCAGGATGCCGAACAGGCAGAGCGTGATCCCCACGGCGGCGATCGGCCCGGTGCCCGGCACCGGCGTGACGGCGCTCCGCACGGGACGTTCGAACCTGCGGAACGCGGCGACGAGCAGCCCGGTCAGCCCGGCCGCGGCGGCGATGCGCAGCGGCGTCTGGGCCCACCAGGCCGCCGACGCCGGGGCACGCAGCGGAAGCCCGGCCGCGATCATCGCCCCGTAGACGCCCAGCATGGCGGTGAGGTGCCACAGGAAGGCGGTCATGGCGACCCCGTTGGCGGCCACCACACCCCGCCAGACGCGGGCACGTCGCACGAACAGTCCGCCCGGCCCCTTGAGCAGCTCGACCGCGCCGACCAGCCACAGCCCGTGAAGAAGCAGGGCGAGGGTCGGCGGGGCCATGTTCGAGATCTTCTCGCCGGGCATCCCGACCATGGACAGCGGATACGGTCCGAGCGCGACGAGCGCGGCGGCCCCGGCGAGACCCGTCGCCGCCAGGGCGGCGGGCATCCGGATGCGCCCGTCGGCGCGGAGGAAACCGAGCTGGTGGACAGCCAGCCATACGAAGGCGAAGTTCAGGAACTCGACGAAGGGCACATGGGCGGCGAACCGGAGCACGTCCACGGCCGCCGCCGCGCCGAGGAGCGCGCCGAACGCGCCCCAGCCGAACCGCTCGTGCAGCTTCAGCAGCGGCGGGGTGAAGGCGACCATGGCGAGGTAGATCCCGATGAACCACAGCGGCTGCGTCACGAGCCGCAGCGCGACCCCGGTCATCCCTCCGCCCCCGCCGAGCAGCTGCACGACGAGCGCGGCGGCGCCCCAGACGAGGACGAACGCCATCGTGGGCCGCAGGAGCCGCTGGAGCCGGCCGCGCAGGAACACCGAGTACACGGAGCGGTCCGGATGCCGACGCCGCAGCGACCGGTAGGACAGGGCGTGCGAGAACCCGCCGACGAAGAAGAACACGGGCATCACCTGAAGGGCCCAGGTGAGCAGCTGCAGCTCCGGCACGACGGCGAGAAGGTTGCCGATGCCGTCGTCGGTGACCGCCGCCATGAGCCAGTGCCCGGCGACGACGGTCCCGAGCGAAGCGACCCTCAACAGATCGATGTACCGGTCCCTGCTGCCGGGGGTGGCGGCGGCGAGCTCACGAACGCTGGTTCCCATGCGGATTACCGTGCCGGGGCGGCGGGGCGGGCGGGAGAGCGCTCGTACTCAGGTGGGCGGTGAGTATGTGGGCGGGGGCGGGGGCGGGGGCGGGGGCCGCGTGCGGCCCGTGGGCCGCTGCGCGGGGCCGTCTCCCCTACCCGCCCGCGACGACCCTCGCCCCCGCCGCCGGCGCTCCCGCGACCCGCGCGGCCCGGCACGTGCCCGACGCGAGCAGCGACGACGCCACCGCCTCCGCAGCGTCCTCGTCCTTGACGAGGAACGCCGTCGTCGGGCCGGAGCCGGAGACCAGGGAAGCCAGTGCGCCCGCGGAGACACCGACCGCGAGGGTGTCCGCGAGCGACGGACGCAGCGACAGGGCCGCCGGCTGGAGGTCGTTGGAGACGGCGTCCGCCAGCGCGAGGACGTCGCCCGTGCGCAGCGCGTCGAGGAGCGCGGCCGAGGCCACCGGCTCCGGAACCGCGCGGCCCTCGTTCAGCCGGTCGAACTCCCCGTACACGGCGGGCGTGGAGAGCCCGCCGTCCGCCACCGCGAACACCCAGTGGAACGACCCGCCCACCTCCAGTTCGGTCAGCCGCTCGCCGCGGCCGGTGCCGAGCGCCGCCCCGCCCACCAGACTGAACGGCACGTCGCTGCCCAACTCGGCGCAGATGGCGAGCAGTTCGTCACGTGAGGAGCCGAGGCCCCAGAGCGCGTCGCACGCGAGCAGCGCCCCCGCGCCGTCCGCGCTGCCGCCCGCCATGCCGCCGGCGACGGGAATGTCCTTGTCGATGTGGATGTGGACGTCGGGCGAGATGCCGTGCCGGGCCGCCAGCAGTTCCGCGGCCCGCGCGGCCAGGTTCGTACGGTCCAGGGGAACCTGCCCCGCGTCGGGGCCGGAGCAGGTGATGCTCAGGGACGGGGCCGGCCGCACCGTCACCTCGTCGTGGAGGCCGACCGCCAGGAAGACGTTGGCCAGGTCGTGGAAGCCGTCGGGGCGCACCCCGCCGACCGCCAGCTGGACGTTGACCTTGGCCGGCACCCGTACCGTGACGCTCACTTCTTCGCCTCCGCGATCCGCGCGAACTCCTCCACCGTCAGCGACTCGCCGCGCGCCTGCGGCGACACACCCGCCGCGACGAGCGCCTCCTCCGCCGCGGCCGGTGATCCGGCCCAGCCGGCGAGCGCGGCGCGCAGCGTCTTGCGGCGCTGGGCGAAGGCGGCGTCGACGACCGCGAAGACCTCCGCCTTGGTGGCGGTCGTCGCCACCGGCGAGGTCCGCCGCACCAGGGAGACGAGGCCGGAGTCCACGTTCGGCGCGGGCCAGAAGACGTTGCGGCCGATCGATCCGGCCCGCTTGACCTCGGTGTACCAGTTGGCCTTCACCGAGGGCACGCCGTACACCTTGTTGCCGGGGCCGGCGGCCAGCCGGTCGGCGACCTCGGCCTGGACCATGACGAGCGTCCGCTCGATCGACGGGAAGCGGTCGAGCATGTGCAGCAGCACCGGCACGGCGACGTTGTACGGCAGGTTCGCGACGAGCGCGGTCGGCGGCGGCCCGGGGAGCTCCTGCACGTGCATCGCGTCCGAGTGCACCAGCGAGAAACGCGAGGCCCGGTCGGGAAGTCGCGCGGCGACCGTCGCCGGCAGCGCGCCGGCGAGCACGTCGTCGATCTCCACGGCCACGACCCGGTCGGCGGCCTCCAGCAGCCCGAGGGTCAGCGAGCCGAGCCCGGGGCCGATCTCGACGACCACGTCGTCGGGCTTCACCTCGGCCGTGCGCACGATCCTGCGGACCGTGTTGGCGTCGATGACGAAGTTCTGGCCGCGCTGTTTGGTGGGGCGTACGCCCAGCGCGGCGGCCAGTTCGCGGATGTCGGCGGGGCCGAGGAGTGCGTCGGGATCAGTGGTGCTCACCGATACAGCCTACGGCCGCAGTGCGGCCACGGACTCGCCCCCCGCTGCACATAGAGCTTCTTCGCCCGGTACGTCTGTTCCTCGGCGGTCGCGTCCTGCGGACGCCCGGTGCCGCCGAGCGATTGCCAGGTCGCGGTGTCGAACTGGTACAGCCCGCCGTAGGTGCCGGAGGGGTCGACGGCGTCCGGCCGCCCGCCCGACTCGCATTGGGCGAGCGCCGCCCAGTTCAGGCCGTCTGCCCCGCTCACCGACGACGGCGGCTGCCGGGTGCCGACCTTCACCTGCTCGGTGACGGGTTCGCGCACGACGTCCGTGGCGGTCCGCCGCGGCTTCTGGCGGACGCCGTCGACGGTCCGCAGGGCGTACGTGACCCGTCGCACGCCCGGCCGTCCCTGCCGTACGACGACCTCGGTGCCCGTGAAGAGCTCGGGGTCCAGGGTCTTCTCGACGGTGAAGTCGATCGGTTCCTCGCGTACCTCACGGCCGCGGGTGATCCGTGTGACCGTGACGGTCTGGCCGTCGCCGGGGAAGCCGCCGGTCGGCACGGAGGTGGTGTCCTGGCCGCGCAGCACGATCCCCGCCTCGCCGAGCGCCTCGCCCACGGTGGCGGCGTTGGTGCGGATGGTGCGTTCGCGCCCGTCGGCCAGGAACGTGACGGCCCTCTCGGTCCGCACGTCCAGCACCAGGCCGGACCTCGGGATCGGAGTGGAACGCGGCACGGAGAGGTAGGCGCCCTCCGCGCGCACGCCGAGTTCCCGCAGGGCCGCCTCGACGGTGGTGGCCGTGGTCCACACCTCGCCGGAGCGGCCGTCGAGGGTGAGTCTCAGCGGCCTGCCGTGGCGGACGGTGATCTCGTCGCCGCTGTCGAGGTCCGCCTCGGGGCCGGGGGCGACGCTGTCGTGGGCGCGCAGGTCGAGGCCCTCGTCCTCGAGGAGTTCGCTCACGTCGTCGGCGAAGGTGTGCAGGGTCCGCGGCACGCCGTCGACGGTGAGCCGGACCGCCTTGTCGTCGGCCACGAACGCGGACGTCCCGCCGGCGAGGAAGGCGACGACGAGGGCCTGCGGGACGAGCCGCCGCAGCGTGTCCGGCCGCTCCGCGGGCCTGCGCCGCCGGGAGCCGCCGCGTCGCGCCTGCGCGCGCCGTCCCGGCTCCTCCCCGACGGCACGGTCCGCGGCCCGGAGGTCCACGTACGGCAGGGTGAGCGCCTGCGCCACGGCCGCACGGTGACGCGGCGGGACCACGCCCGAGGGGACCGCGTCCGGGTCCACGAGGGAAAGCGCCCCGCGGTCCAGGTACGGCAGGGTCGGCGCGTACGCCGCGGTGCGAGGCGCCGCGGCCCGGGCGTCCACGACCGTCGGCTGCGGCGCGCTCCGGTACGGCGCCGCGGAGGAGAGGGCGGGTGCCGGCACGGTGGCACGGTCGGCACCGGCCTCCGCCTGGGACCGGCCGCCGGCACGGCGTGAGCCGCGCGCCGCACGATGACTGCCCTGCGAATTACTCACGCTCACGACGCTCCGTAAGGTCCGGTCAGCCACGTGGCACCGGACAGTAGCGGAGCGACCGTCACTCTCCAAAGCGACGCGGACACTCAGCGTTGCGACGTGCGAGGTCGCCCGGATCGGGTCAGTAGCCGAACGCCCGCGCGGTATTGGCCGCGATCGCCGCCGCCAGCGTGTCCTCGTCCGTGCCCTTGACCTGCGCCATGGCCCGGAGCGTGACGGGAATCAGATACGGGGCGTTGGGCCGTCCGCGGTACGGCACGGGGGTGAGGAACGGCGCGTCCGTCTCGACCAGTACGAGATCGGCGGGCGCGACGGCGAGCGCGTCGCGCAGCGGCTGCGCGTTCTTGAAGGTCACATTGCCGGCGAAGGACATGAAGTAACCGGCGGTCGCGCAGACTTCGGCCATTTCCGCGTCGCCCGAATAGCAGTGGAAGATCGTGCGCTCCGGCGCGCCTTCCTCCGCGAGAATGCGCAGCACATCCGCGTGCGCCTCGCGATCGTGGATGACGAGCGCCTTGCCGTGCCGTTTGGCGATCTCGATATGCGCCCGGAACGACCTTTCCTGCGCGGCCATTCCCTCGGGGCCGGTGCGGAAGCGGTCCAGTCCGGTCTCGCCGACGGCCTTAACCACGTCGAGGGCGGCGAGCCGGTCGATCTCGGCGAGGGCGTCGTCGAGCGCCGCGTATCCGCCCGCGTCCCGTACTCCCTGCCGCGACCAGCCGTCAGGATCACCGAGGACGATCCGGGGCGCCTCGTTGGGGTGCAGGGCGACGGCGGCGTGCACCTCGCGGTGCGCGGCGGCGGTCTCCGCGGCCCACTGGGAGCCCTTGATGTCGCAGCCCACCTGGACGACGGTCGTCACACCGACCGCGGCCGCCCTGGCGAGGGCCTCCTCGACGGTGCCTTCCTGCATGTCCAGGTGGGTGTGCGAATCGGCGACCGCGACACCGAGCGGTTCGGGCAGCGGCGGCGGTGCGGATTTCGAACTCATGGGCGCGATCCTACGGAACCCGCCCACGGTCGCTCACTTGCGGTGGTGGAACGGGTGCAGCAGGTCGGAGAGGTGCCAGTGCCGCTCCTCGGACGCGGTCTCCCCACCCGCCCCGCCGTCGGCGGCGGCCTCCTCCACCGTCGACCCGGACGGCGGAGGCGCGGAAGCGGTGGGCCGGCCGGCGGGCCGGTCCGCGCGCGGATCACGCACTTCCTCGCCCGGCAGCGGCCCCGTCGGGGACACCTGCGGCACGGCGCCCGCGGTCGTGGAACCGGTCTCGCTCCATCCCATCAGGCTCTGCACCGTGGAGACCCGCCCCGCACGCATGATCCGTACGACGTGGCCGCCGCAGTTGACGCAGGTCGGGCTGGACAGCGGCGACGGGACCCGCCGCCCGTCCGACTTGTAGACGACGAATTCCTGGCCCGACGGATCGACGTGGTGCTCGATGTCGTAGGACTGCTCCCAGCCGTGCCCGCAACGCATGCACGCGAAGGAATACTCCTCGTGCACCTTCGCGGGTGTGGTCTCACTCATGCCAGCTCCTCTCCACCCGATCCAGTGGACGCCTTTTCCGGCGGGAGCGCACCAGCGCCTGTCGATCGATTGTGCGGTCTTGGGATTCTCCATACGGAAAAGCGGTCAGGGCCCGGTCTGCGCTTTGCTTTTCACGATAGACCTTTATTCTCCGCCTACGCGGGTCGAGCCGCGTTCTTCGCCGCGACGACCGCGTCGAAGACCTCCCGCTTGGGAAGCCCTGCCTCCGCGGCGACCGCCGCGATGGCCTCCTTGCGCCGCTCCCCCGCCTCCTCCCGCACCTGGACCCTGCGCACCAGCTCCTCGGAGCCGAGCTCCTGCGGCCCGGACTCGGGCGCGCCCTCGACCACGACGGTGATCTCACCGCGGACGCCTTCCGCGGCCCAGGCCGCCAGCTCGCCGAGGCCGCCGCGCTTCACTTCCTCGTACGTCTTGGTCAGCTCCCGGCAGACGGCCGCCCTGCGGCCCTCGCCGAAGACCTCCGCCATGGCGGCCAGCGTGTCGTCCAGGCGGTGCGGGGCCTCGAAGTAGACGAGCGTGCGGCGCTCGCCCTGCACCTCGCGGAGCCTGCCGAGCCGTTCACCCGCCTTCCGGGGCAGGAAACCCTCGAAGCAGAAGCGGTCCACGGGCAGCCCCGAAAGGGCCAGTGCGGTCAGCACGGCGGACGGGCCGGGGACGGCGGTGACCTTGATGTCCTTCTCCACCGCGGCGGCGACCAGGCGGTATCCGGGGTCGGATACGGAGGGCATGCCCGCGTCGGTGACGAGCAGCACCCGCGCACCACCTGCCAGCGCCTCCACCAGCTCCGGCGTACGGGCCGCCTCGTTGCCCTCGAAGTAGGAGACGACCCTGCCCCGGGTGTGCACACCGAGGGCCTGGGTCAGCCGGCGCAGCCGCCGGGTGTCCTCGGCGGCGACGATGTCGGCGCCCTCCAGTTCGGCGGCGAGCCGGGGCGGCGCGTCCGCGACATCACCGATGGGCGTCCCTGCGAGTACCAGCGTTCCAGTCACACTCGCCATCCTCCCAGCACTGCCGAGCACCGATCGCACAGCCGTGTTCCCTACGATGGCGCGGTGACCAGTACCGCGCCACAGCCCCTGCGGGGCAAGGACGACGCCGAACAGCAGCCGCCCGGCTGGGAGAGCCGGCTGCGCCGCTTCGGCTACACGCCCCGGCCAGTGATCGGGCTACGGGACCGGCTGGTGCCGCCGTTCACCCGGCCGTCCCGGCAGGTGTGGGCGGTCTTCGGCATCCCGCCGCGGGCGGTGGAACCCCTGCTCCGCATCGCCGCGTGGGGCGGGCCGCTGCTGGTCGCCCTGGTCGCGGGCCTGCTGCGGTTCTGGAACCTGGGGCAGCCCCATGCGGTGATATTCGACGAGACGTACTACGCCAAGGACGCCTGGGCGCTGATCAACCAGGGGTACGAGGGCAGCTGGCCCAAAAACGTCGACAAGTCGATCCTTAACGACCCGTCGGCCGTCGCGATCCCCACCGATCCCGGTTATGTGGTCCACCCGCCGGTCGGCAAGTGGATCATCGGTCTCGGCGAGAAGATGATCGACTTCTCACCCTTCGGCTGGCGGTTCATGGTCGCCCTGCTGGGCACGCTGTCGGTGCTGATGCTCTGCCGCATCGGCCGGCGGCTGTTCCGCTCGACGTTCCTCGGCTGCCTGGCGGGTCTGCTGCTGGCCGTGGACGGCCTGCACTTCGTGATGAGCCGCACGGCGCTGCTCGACCTGGTGCTGATGTTCTTCGTGCTGGCGGCGTTCGGCGCGCTGGTGCTCGACCGCGACCGGTCGCGGCGCAGGCTCGCGGCGGCGCTGCCAAAGGACGACGACGGCAGGCTGCGTCCGGACGCCCGCGTCGCGGAGACCCTGCCCCTGGGGCTCCGGCCGTGGCGGCTGACGGCCGGAGTGATGCTGGGCCTGGCGGCCGGCACCAAGTGGAACGGGCTGTACATCATGGCCGCCTTCGGCCTGATGACCGTGCTGTGGGACGTGGGCTCGCGCCGCACGGCCGGCGCGGTCCAGCCGTACCTCGCCGTCCTGAAGAAGGACCTCGTCCCCGCCTTCGCCTCCATCGTGCCGGTGGCGCTGGTGACGTACATGGTCTCGTGGACCGGATGGCTGGTCACGGACAAGGGCTACCACCGGAACTGGGCCTCCACCGGCGGCGGCAAGGACAGCGCCTGGAGCTGGCTCTTCCCCGACTGGTGGCGCAGCTTCTGGCACTACGAGACCCAGGTCTACGACTTCCACGTCGGCCTGACCTCCGGCCACACCTACGAGTCCAACCCGTGGAGCTGGCTGGTCCTCGGCCGCCCGGTCTCGTACTACTACGAGGACCCGAAGCCGGGTGTCGAAGGCTGCCCGAAGGACGCGGTCGACAAGTGCGCCGCGGAGGTCCTCGCCCTCGGCACCCCGCTCCTTTGGTGGGCCGCCTGCTTCGCGATCTGCTACGCCCTGTGGCGCTGGCTCTTCCGCCGCGACTGGCGCGCGGGCGCGATCCTCTGCGCGTTCGCCGCGGGCTGGGCCCCGTGGCTGATGTACCAGGAACGCACGATCTTCCTCTTCTACGCGGTCGTGTTCGTCCCGTTCCTGTGCCTCGCGGTGGCGATGATGATCGGCGCGATCCTCGGCCCACCCGGCTCCGACGAACGCCGCCGCGCGATCGGCGCGATCGGGGCGGGCGTGCTGGTCCTGCTGATCGTCTGGAACTTCATCTACTTCTGGCCGATCTACACGGGCACCCCGATCCCGGTGGACGAGTGGCGCAACCGCATGTGGCTGGACACCTGGGTCTAGCAGGGGCGACGGCGGGCTCGGCATCAAGAGGCGTCGAGCCCATCGTCGTTGTTGACGGTTGTCATTGGTCGACCATGGCCACCGTTGGACGGCCCAGCCACGGCCCGAATGACTGAGCCGTTACGCGCCAGGAGCGGCTTCACAGTCCTCCCGTAATCATGCGAATAGACCCTGATTCACCTGCAGCTTTACGCAAGTACTGAACGGTTGCCCCGGACCTCGTCCGCTTCTCGTCCTGATCATGAAGCAACTGCCGACCCAAGTCAGGTCAAGGTCGGCCCCTGGGGAGTATCCGAACGGAAAATAGCGGCAGGCGTCAGGTGATGGGTCCCGGCACGGGGCCCTGTGCCGCCTCCGGTGCCTGGTCCTCAGACAGCACGCTTGGCCATGACCACCAGACCCGGCCCGCTTTGCTCATCCGCAGGGAGCCGAAGTTCGGCGACCGGGCGCAGTCCAGCCTGCTCGATCAGGTCCACGAGTTGTTCCAGCCGCCATTTCTGTGTCGTCCACCCAACGGAGACACCTCCGTAGGCCTCGGTGCGCACCGCGTCTTCGTCGCTGACGTGTGTTGCGGTGATTAAGTCTCGGACGTAGCAGAGGCGATGCCGCGCACGAGCAGTGGCGACGGCAGGTTCTTCGAGACGCCTGCATTGAGTACGTAGAGGCATCCCGTCTGTACGTGCGCGCCGAGCGCCGACTGGGCCTGATAATGGGCGTCGTGATCGACAGGCGTTTGCGCGTGGTACTGGCCGAGGACTCCGTTGTTCTCCGTGACGGCATGGTCGAGCTGCTCGGCGCCCGTGGGTGTGAGGTGGTGGCCACCGCCGGGACGGCGCCCGGGTTGCTCGCCGCGGTGGTCGAGCACCGGCCCGACGTGGCCGTGGTGGATATCCGGATGCCGCCCACACAGACTGATGAGGGCATCCGCGCTGCCGTGGAGATCCGCGCGAGGACGCCCGAAGTCGGCATCGTGGTCTTTTCCCAGCACGTCGAGACCACCTGGGCCTCCCGGCTGCTGGCGGACGGTGCGGCGGGCATCGGGTACCTGCTGAAGGAACGCGTCGCCCGCACTTCCGAGTTCGTGGACGCGCTGTACCGGGTCGCCGACGGGGGCACGGCACTCGACCCGGAGATCGTCACCCAACTGATGCGTGGTGGACAGCGCAGCCGGGTGGACACCCTGACGCCTCGCGAGCGCGAGGTGCTGGAGCTGATGGCGCAAGGGCACTCCAACCGCTCCGTCGCCGCGCTGCTGGTGGTGTCGGAGCGGGCGGTGGAGAAACACGTCGCCGCCGTCTTCACCAAATTCGGCCTACGGGCGACGGACACCGACAACCGCCGGGTGAAGGCCGTCCTCACCTACCTGGCGGAGAACGGGAGTCAATCGGCCGTCACAGACGCGCCGACAGCTCGGCGGTGACCACAGTCGGTCCGCCGGGCGGGCTGTCGATGCGCAGAGCGCCGTCCACCGCCGCGAGCCGCTCGGCCAGGCCGGTCAAGCCGGTGCCGACGCCGAGCGCCGCACCGCCGCGGCCGTCGTCGCGCACGGACAGGTGGACCCGGCCGTCGTTCCCGCTCGCCTCGAGTTCGGCCGAGCGGGCACCACTGTGCTTGGCGACGTTGGTGAGCAGCTCGGCGGCGCAGAAGTAGAGGGCTCGTTCGACCACTTGGTCCGGTCGTTCCGGCAGGTTCAGGCGGAGGGTGACCGGCACTGGCGAGGTGGCTGTGAGCCCTGGCAATGCCTCGCTGAGGCCGCCGTCCAGCGCCACCGGGTGAATGCCGCGAGTGAGCCGCCGCAGTTCAGTGACGGTGTCGTCGGTCTGGCTGCGGGCGCGGTCCACCAGGGTGCGCAGCCGTACGAGGTCCGGGCCGGAGGCGGGAGCGAGCGCGTCTTCGGCCAGCGAGAGGGTGATGGCCAGGGCGACCAGCCGAGCTTGAGTGCCATCGTGCAGGTCACGCTCCAGGCGGCGGAGCTGGTCGGTGTTCTGCGCGAGGAGGGTGGCGCGGGCGGTCTCCAGCTCCCGGACGCGCCGCTGGGCACGGGCCGGTCCGAGCAGCAGCCGGGCGAGCCGCCGGTTCGCTCCGCTCAGCCCCCGAACCGCGCCGGGCACTGCGGACAGGATCACCAGGCCCAGCGGTATGGAGGCGGCATCCAGCCAGGTGGCGGGCCGCGGGCCCGGTTCCAGCAGGCGTCCCCAGAGCGGGAAGCCGATCAGCCAGCCGCAGCCGAGGGGAAGCGCCACTGCGGCGGCGAACCCGAGCACGCCCAGCGGCAACCGCAGCACCAGATAGAGCAGCGACCGCCAGGCGATCGGGTCGGTCAGCACGACACGACCATGGGCGACCACGCCCACTGGGCGGGGCAGTTTGGCCGGCGCCTCGACGTGCTCGCCGAGCAACCGGCCGACCAGCTGCCGGTGCAGCGCGCCGAGACCACGCGCGCCCCTCAGCGCGGCGGCCACGAACGGCAGGCCGAGCACGGTGAGCGAGAGCAGTGTTCCCGCGTAGAGGACGGAGAGTGCGTAGGCTCCGCCGAGCAGGGCGAGCGGCAGCCCGACGACGGCGAAGGTCCATTCGCCGCCCCGGACGGAGAGGTATCGCCGCTGCTCAGCCACGGCCGGCTCCGGGGACTGAGTAAGCCCGCCCGAGGCGGGCGGCGCGCCCGTCACCGTGTTCCGGGTGGGTGTCTGTTCGCAGGCCGTACCCTCGGCAGCCGACCCGTCGCTGCGCTCAGTCACGGCTACCTCCCACCAGCTCCGCCGCCGGACCGCGAACCGCCCGCAGGCCCGTGGCCAGGATGCCGGGGACGGTCAGCGCCGTCGCGCCCGCGGCGATCCACCAGCAGCCGGCCACCGGGAGGGACGGCAACGGCGACCCGCTCACCGCCGTGCTGAACGCCGCCGACGCGGCGCCCGCAACCGCCGCGCCGAGCAGGACCCCCACCGCCGTGGTCAGCACCGCCTCCGCGGTCAGCATGCGCAGCAGTTGCGACCGGGTCGCGCCGACGAGTCGCAGCAGTGCGAACTCGCGGCGCCGTTCGGCGGTCACGGCGACCAGGGTGTTGACGGTGGAGACGGCGGCGAAGCAGACGAGCAGCGCCAACTCGACCTGACGCAGCCAGACATCCGTGGCGGAAGTGACGCTGGTCGCCGCTGCTCCCGCAGCGTGCTCGGCGGTACTTGTCATGATCAGCATGGTGCCCGACAGGCCCACGAGCAGTGCGACCGGCACCACGGCGGACGACAGTCGCCGCGCGTACCCGCGCAGGTTGGCGTCGGCCAGCCATCCCGCACCGGGTGCCAGCGCCCGTACCGGTGTGCCCAGTGCGGCCGCCAGGAAGCGCGCCGCGAGCGGCCCCGCCAGAGCGACCGCGACCAGCAGCACCAGCGAGCCGAGCAACGCGGCCTGACCCGCCTTGTCCACCTGCTCCGCCGGCCGCGTCGCGGCCAGCCGCAGCAGCAGGCCGCCGCCCACCAGCACGCCGACTGCGGCGAGCAGACGCAGTGCACCCGTCCGCCCCTGCTCGGTCGAACTCGCCGTGAGGGCGGCCGCGGGCGCGATCCGGGAGATCCGCCGCGCCGCCACGGCCGAGGCCGCCAGGCCGACGGCCAGTGCGACGGCCAGCGCCACAAGCATCGGTATCGCGGTCCCCGGCACCCGCACGCCCGGCGCCGCCATCCCCCGCCGCTGCAACTCGGCGAGAAAGCCCTGGGCCGCCGCGGCGCCGACAGCCCAGCCCGGCACGGTCACCAACAGTGTGGTCACGACGACCTGACCACGGACCAGACGCCGCACCTGGCGGGGTGTCGCCGCGATGGTGCGCAGCAGGGCCAGCTCCCGGTGCTGCTGGCGGACCGCGAACCCCAGCGCATTGACCACGACGAAGAACGCGACCAGCACGGCGATCTCACCGAAGGCGCCGGCGATCACCATCAGGCTGGGCCCGGTGGTCGCCTTCCGGGCTGCCGCCGGGGCAGTGATGTCAGCGGCGAACAGCGAGCCGAACAGCGTCAGGGTGGCGACGGCGAGGACGAGCGCGACTGCCAGCCCGACGAAGGCAGCCGGACGACGGCGCATCTGCCCGAGCGCGAGCAAGGTCACAGCCCTCCCCCACCCAGCCGGCTCAGGCATTCGCCGACCTGGGCGGCAGTGGGCCGGTCGAGCTCGTCCACCACCACGCCGTCGGCGAGCAGCAGCACCCGGTCCGCGTACCCGGCAGCCACCGGATCGTGGGTCACCATCACGCAGGTCCCGCCGTCCTCGTCCACACCGGCGCGCAGCAGGGCGAGGATCTCGTGGCCGGTGGCCCGGTCGAGCGCGCCGGTCGGCTCGTCGGCGAACAGCAACGGAGGACGGGAGACCAATGCCCGGGCGATGGCCACCCGCTGCTGCTGCCCACCGGACAGCTGCCCTGGCCGGTGCCGCTCGCGCCCGGCCAACCCCACCCGGGCCAGCGCGTCGAGCACCCGGCCCCGGTCGGGCCGCTCGCCGGACAGTCGGCCGGGAAGCTCGATATTCTGCGCGACCGTCATCGCGGGCATCAGATTGAACGCCTGGAACACGAACCCGACCCGACTGCGCCGCAGTGCCGCCAGCCGCCGCTCGGGCAGCCGGGACACCTCAGTACCGCCCCACCAGACGGCGCCCCGAGTGGGCCGGTCCATCCCCGCCAGGCAGTGCAGCAAAGTGGTCTTACCGGAGCCCGAGGGCCCCATCACCGCCGTGAACGTTCCAGGCGCAAAGGCCACCGACACCCCACGCAACGCCCGCACAGCGGCAGCACCGCGTCCGTACTCACGGTGCAGGTCCTCCGCCCGGGCGGTTGTGCCCGTCCCGATATCCGTCGCCGTCTCAACCATGCCCTCATCCTCGGCGGGCGGAGGACGGCGATCGATCGTGCCCGCCCCCGAATCGGGGGTTCGGGAAACCGAACCCCCGGTCATCGGCGGACGACCGAGCAGACCGGCCGGGAGGAACTCACACAGATGGGCCGCCGGTGGGAGACTGCGGCCCGTGTCCGGGTTCGCGAGAAAGTGGACAGGACTGGCTCGAAGCCCATGCCATCGTCGACCGTCGCGGTCTCCAGGTGTCGCACGGCCGCCAGGAGCGTGGCAGTCTGCCTCGTGACCTCCAGCCGCTTCAGCGTCGGCGCCTTCGAGGTCAGCCCGTACCGGGCCAGCCCGGTCATCCGCGCGGCAGGGACCCGGCGGACATCGACGGCGCCGGCACCCAGGCCCCGCACCTCGCGGGCGCGGTCCAGGGCCAGTTCCATGGCCTTGCCCGACACTCGCATCGGGCCCAGTCGCAGCCGCTCCAGCTCCGACACCCGCTTCTTCTCCGGCACTTGGAGCAGCCGGACCATCGCGGTGCGCAGGCTGTACTGGACCGCCTCGTACAGTGTGGCGTGCAGCCGGTCGTTCTCCTCCTGGCGGACCGCGGCGACCAGCCGGGCCAGCGTGGTGATCCCGGGCAGTAGCGACCGGTTGTTCACCAGCCACACCACCGCCCGGTCGAACAACGCGCGCGGTCCCTCCAGCGACGACCACACCCGCGCTGCCAGGAACTCTGCTCGGCGACGAACCCCACCACGGCAGCCGGGACCGCCGTGGTGAGTACGGCTACCGGGACTTCGCCGCGGGTGAGGCGGAACTGCGGGACAGCGCGGACGGCAGGTCCGCAAGGTCAAGAGCGACCGTCACGGAACGGGTATGCGCTATCGAGCGCGCTACGTCGGACCCGACGGCACCGAGAAGAGCAAATCGTTCCCCGACAAGCAGAAGCGACTCGCGGAGCAGTGGCTCACCGCTACGGCCGCCGACATGGCCCGCGGCCAGTACGTCGACCCGCGCGCAGCTCGGATCACGTTCCAGCAGTTCGCGGAGAAGTGGGTGGCGACGCACACGACCGAGGTAAACAGCCGTGAGGCGGCAGAGCGTCGGCTCCGCCTGCACGCGTACCCGCACATCGGGACTCGACCGCTCGTGTCGTTCCAGCCGGGACACATCCGGACGTGGCTCGGTGAGCTGGAGACCACCGTGCCTTCCGCCTCGCATCGCCGGATCGTGTTCGGCACGGTCTCAGCCGCGTTCAGCGCGGCCCTGGACGACGGGCTCATTACCAAGAATCCCTGCAAGGCTCGCTCGATCCAGATCCCGAAGGCCAGCCCCACCCGCGTCGTCCCCTGGACGGTGAAGCAGGTGTTCGCTGTTCGTGATGCGCTGCCGGAACACCTGCGGGCGACCGTGGACGTGGCCGGCGGCTGCGGGCTGCGCCAGGGCGAGGTATTCGGCCTCTCCGAGGAAGAGCTGGACTACGACGGCGGGTGGCTCTCTGTGGGGCATCAACTCAGGCGGATCCGGGGGAAGTACGTCTTCGCTCTACCCAAGGGGGGCAAGGTGCGTGACGTGCCGTTGCCCGCCACGGTGGCGGACACCCTCAGAGCCCACTCGGAGATGCGCCCGGCCGTCAAGGTCACGCTCCCCTGGCGGACCCCGGACGGGCCGCTTATGACCAAGTCGCTCATCTTCACGGGCTCGGGCGGTGACCACGTCCGGGTGAGTTACTTCAATGACTTCATGTGGAAGCCCGCTCTCGCAGCCGCGGGCATCATCCCGGAGCCCGAGGAAGGCGAGCGGTATGCCTCCGCTCCGGAGCACGGCATGCACGCGCTGAGGCACTTCTACGCCTCCGTGCTCCTGGACGCTGGCGAGAACATCCGGGCCCTGAGCCAGTACCTCGGCCACGCCGACCGGGCTTCACGCTGCGCACGTACACGCACCTCATGCCGAGCAGCGAGGGGCGGACGCGGAACGCGGTGGAAGCCCTGTACCTCTCAAGCGGTTCTGTGACCGACTGACGCCCGCGAGGTCCGTAGCAGAATGACGGCATGGACCAAGGACTAGCAGCAGCGTTGGCCGGGATCGCCGGAGTGGTGGGTGCTGGCATCGGCGGCCTAGCGACCGCCTACGGGGCGCGTGTTGGCGCACAAAAGACGATTGAGGCAGTCCATACACAGGTCGCGCATCAGGCCTCCGCTGAGCACGAGCAGTGGACTCGCGAGCATCGGAGGCAGGCGTGTGACGAGACTGTGGCCGCGTGGATGCAGTTCTTTACCGAATCCGTGCCATGCCAAGGTCGCATCTCACGAGACCAAGACCTCTCCGAAGAGCAATTCACCGCGCTACACGAAGCGTTCATAGCTCTAACGATTGCCACTGCCAAGCTTCAGCTCTGGGGTCCTGACAACCTGGTCTCATCGGCACGCAACTTGTCTTCAGCAGCAGAGCAACTCCACGTTGCGACGCTCAGGTGGCCCCGGGCAGTTCAAAGCGGCGACACAGCAGAGGTTAGCGCCGCCAAAGAGCAAGTTGCGGCCTGCGGAACGAACGCAAGCGCTGCTTGGCATTTCTTCGCTTCCACCGCACACACGACACTTGGTGTGCGCTTGCAGCACTGACCACGGCCCACAGGCGGCCCCAGGAAGCCGTTCGCAGCCTCAGCTACGGAAAAACTGCTGGTGAAGGCCTATTTCCTCATAGACGAGGAAGCTTCATCTACTTCTGGCCGATCTACACGGGCACCCCGATCCCGGTCGACGAGTGGCGCAACCGCATGTGGCTGGACACCTGGGTGTAGCCGGGCAGGAACACGAAGAGGGCGCGGCCGCAAGCCGCGCCCTCTTCGTGGTGGCCGGCTACCGGCGGTGGCCACCCGACCGCCCTCCGACGCTCCCCACACACACAGAAGGTCCGGGGTGGGCCGGCCTTGTCACCAGGCGGAGGCGGCGTCGGTCAGTGCTTGAGGTCGATCGTGAAGCGCCTCGTGCCCGGAGCGATCGTGTCGGCGTGGACCGAGCCACGAGCTCGGTCGTATTTTCCGGTGCCACCGGTGATCCCGTTGTCGAACGAAGGGGGAGGGCCCGGGACGAGATGGCCGAAGACCATCCCCTGCACGGAGAGCTGGCCGCCCGGGAGGGTGTAGGTCACGATGCACACCTCCGCTCCGCCGTTCTCGACCCGGGTGGTGGTGCAGGTGCCGGCGGTCTCGCCGACCTCATTGCCGGCCTCGTCGAAGAGGATCGAGCGGACGACGGTCCGATCGCCCTGGGCGGGCACGCCGCCCGGGTTGACGGGGAAGCGCGACTGCTCCGCGAGCCGGCCGATGAGCGTGATGACCTTGTCCTTGCCCTCGGCGTGGGCGGAATCGGTGTCCGTCGCGGAGGCGGCCGCGACAGGGAGGCAGGCGAGAAGGGTGACCAGCGCGGTGGCCGTGCCGAGACAGGCTGCTCTGATGGGGCGCATCGTGTGACTCCCGAGTTCGATGATCACGGATGATCCGGTGACGCATTCATAACCTCGGCTCTGCCGATGCCCGGACGTCCCGCCGCGACCCACCGGCAAGATCCGACCGGTCGGACCAAGAACCGACCCAGGACGAGCGACCGCCCGCCCACCACTTACATCGCGGTCGCGTCGCGTTCCCATAACTAACCGGCCCCTGTGTCACTCCCGTCACGTAGAGTGCGAACGACTCATGCCCTTGAACGTGTTCAAGGGCATGCACTCTGGGGAGGGGGCTGCGGACATGCGCAGTGGAGCAAAGGTCGGCGTCATCGCCGGCGCGTTCGTGGTGGTCGCGAGTGGCGTGGGCTACGGCGGCTACAACCTGTACAACGGGCTCACCGGCTCCGGCGGGGGCGGTGACACGAGCACCAAGGCCGCGTCGGGCGAGAAACGGAGCGGCCCGCCGAGCGCGGACGAGATCGAGGAGACCGCGACGGAGTTCCTCGCGGCCTGGGCCGCCGGCAAGGGTCCCGAAGCGGCGCAGCTGACGAACAATCAGGCCGAGGCCGAGCCACTGCTGACGGGCTTCACGGAGCAGGCACACGTCTCGAAGGCCGTCATCAAGGCCGGCCCGGCGGCGGGCGCGACGGTGCCGTTCACCGTGGAGGCGACGGTGGCGTACGAGGGGAAGAGCAAGCCCTGGTCGTACGCCTCGAAGCTGACCGTGGTGCGCGGCCTCACGACGGGCAAGGCGCTGGTCGACTGGCAGCCGTCCGTCGTCCATCCCGAACTCACCGCGGGCACCTCGCTGGTGACGGCGGAGGCGTCGGCCCCGCCGATCAAGGCGCTCGACGACAACGGTGTCGAGCTCAGCGAGCAGAAGTTCCCCTCCCTCGGTCCCGTCCTCGACGCGCTGCGCAAGGAGTACGGAAACAAGGTCGGCGGCACGCCGGGCATCGAGCTGGCGATCACCTCCGCCGACGCGAGCGTGCCCGACCGCGGTCTGCTGACCCTGACCGAGGGAAAGTCCGGCACCCTGCGCACCACGCTGGACGCCGGGGTGCAGGCGGCGGCGGAGAAGGCCGTGAAGGACTACGCCAAGGCGTCCGTCGTCGCGGTCCAGCCCAGCACCGGTGAGATCAAGGCCGTGGCCAACACCCCCGCGGAGGGCTTCAACACGGCGTTCCAGGGAGCGCAGGCGCCCGGATCGACGATGAAGATCGTGACGGCCGCGATGATGCTGGACAAGGGGCTGGTGAAGGGGCCGAACTCGCCGGTCGAGTGCCCGTCGACGGTCACCTGGGAGCGAGAGTTCCACAACCTCAAGGACTTCTCGATCCCCGGCGCGACGTTCCAGCAGGCCTTCGCACGGTCCTGCAACACCACCTTCATCAAACCGGTGAAGCCGCTGGGCGCCGCCGCGGGCACGGCGCTCGGCGAGACCGCCGCCAAGTACTTCGGCATCGGCCTCGAGTGGAAGGCCGGCGTCGTCACCGTCGACGGAAGGGTCCCGGAGTCGACGGGCTCGGAGACCGCCGCCTCGTACATCGGCCAGGGCCAGATCCAGATGAACGCCCTCAATGTCGCGTCCGTCGCCGCGACCGTGAAGAACGGCGGCTTCAAGCAGCCGGTGATCGTCCCGCAGAGCCTGGACGACCGTGAACTGGCGACGGCGCAGCGGCTGCCGGCCTCGATGGCGGCGTCCCTGCGGCAGATGATGCGCGCGGCCACCGTGGGCTCAGGCACGGCTACGGCGGCCATGGCGTCCGTCGGCGGCGACAAGGGCGCGAAGACCGGCTCGGCGGAGGTCGACGGCCAGGGCGACTCCAACAGCTGGTTCACCGGCTACGCCGACGACCTGGCCGCCGCCGCGGTCGTGCAGGCCGGGGGACACGGCGGCGACTCGGCGGGCAGCGCGGTCGCCCGGGTGCTGAACGCGCGCTGAGCCACGCGGCGAAACCGTTCGCATGGCCCGTACAGCTACCGCTAGCGTGCGGGCCATGAGCACTCATGACGACACCACCGGCGCCCACCCCCGTTTCGCCGAGGCCCTGCGGGAGCTCGGTCTCGACGTGCCGGTGCGCCGCTTCCCGGACGCCACCCGCACCGCCGCGCAGGCCGCGGAGGCCATCGGCTGCGACGTCAGCGAGATCGTCAAGTCGCTGATCTTCACCGCGGACGGCGCGCCGGTGCTCGTACTGATGGACGGCTCGTCGCGGGTGGACATGGAGCGGGTACGGCAGGAGCTCGGTGCCGAGTCCGTGAAGCGCGCCGACGCCGACCTGGTGCGCGAGACGACGGGCTACGCGATCGGCGGCGTCCCGCCGTTCGGCCACCGCACCCGCACCCGGGTGCTGGCCGACCGGGGGCTGCTCGACCACGACGTGGTGTGGGCGGCGGCCGGAACCCCGCACACGGTCTTCCCGCTCGACCCGAAGTCCCTGATCGCGCACGCGGGCGGCTCTCTGGTGGACGTCCGCGAGCGCACCGCGTGACCCCTCTGGTCACCGGGGCGGTCCTCGCCGCAGCGTTGACCCACGCCGGCTGGAACGCGCTCGCGCACCGGATCAAGGACCGGCTGGTCGTCTTCACCCTGATCGTCGGAGGGGCGTCGGTCATCGGTGGGCTGATGGCGCCGTTCGTGCCGGTACCGGCCGCCGGCGCCTGGCCGTATCTGATCGCGTCGGCGGTCCTGCACGTCGGCTACCACGCGCTGCTGCTGCGGTCGTTCAGCCTGGGGGACTTCGGCCAGGTGTATCCGATCGCCCGGGGCACCGCCCCGCTGGTGGTGACCGCGGCTGCCGCCCTGTTCGTCGACGAACGCGTCAGCGGCGGGCAGTTGGCCGGTGTGGTGGTCGCCTCGGCCGGGCTCGTCGGCCTCGCGGTGTGGGGCGTCCTGCCGCTGGGCGGCCGGGCCGGCGCGGGCCGCGCGGGGGAGGCCCCGCGGCCGCACTGGCCGGCGGTGACCGCCGCGCTCGCGACGGGCCTGTCGATCTCCGCGTACACCGTGATCGACGGGATGGGCGTGCGGGCGGGCGGTACGGCGGCCGGTTACATCGCCTGGCTGATGATCCTGGAGGGCATACCGCTGGTCCTCTACGCGATATACGTCCGCCGGGCCGCGCTGTGGCCCCAACTGCTGCCGTACGCCGGGCGCGGGCTGCTGGGCGCGGCGATGGCGGTCACCGCGTACGGACTGGTGCTCTGGGCCCAGACGCGTGCGCCGCTCGCGCCCATCGCGGCGCTGCGCGAGTCGTCGATCATCGTGGGCGCGGCGATCGGCGCGCTGTTCTTCAAGGAACGCTTCGGCGGCCCGCGGATCGCGGCGGCGGTCCTGATGGTGGCGGGCATCGGCCTGATGCTGACGACCGGCTGACGGTCCAGCGGCGACCTGCGGGCGCTCCCCCGGCGGCCGGTGCTCCGCGGCGCGCAGGAGCGCCTACCGGTCCGCTGTGCGCTCGTCCACGACCATCTGCCGGAATCCGGTGTTGACGGCCAGCAGCCCGCCGTCGACCGGCAGTGTGGTGCCCGTGACCCACGCCGCGTCCGGTGAGGCGAGGAAGGCGACCGCCGCGGCGATGTCCTCGGGCTCGCCGACCCGGCCGAGCGGGTAGACACCGCTCAGGACCTCGAGGCTCTTCTCCCGGCCCGCCCAGGAACGGGTGCGGATCGTACCGGGGTTGACCTGGTTGACCCGGATGCCGCGCGCGGCGCCCTCGCCCGCCAGCGTGCGGGTCAGCGACGCCAGGCCGGCCTTCGCCGCACTGTAGGCGTGGCCGCCGAAGTCCTGTTCGGCGTTGACGGAGCCGATGTTGACGATCGCGCCGCGTCCACGCGCGGCCAGGTGCGGCCACGCCGCCCGGGCGCATCGCAGCGCGCCGGTGAGCGTGACGTCCAGGTCCTGCTGCCAGCCGTCGTCCGGCAGTTCCTCGAACGGCCCGACGTGCCGGGAGGCCGAGAACGCGTTGTTGACCAGTACGTCCAGGGAACCGAAGTGGTCCACCGCGCGGGCCACGGCCGCCTCCGCCGACGCCCGGTCACCGACGTCGCAGCGCACGAAGGCCGCGCCCTCGATCCCGGCCGCGGTCCGCTCCGCGGCTTCCGCGTCGATGTCGGCGATCAGGACCCGCGCGCCCTCGGACGCCAGCCTGCGTGCCGTGGCCTCGCCGATACCGCGCGCGCCGCCGGTGATCAGTGCCCCGTAGCCCTCGAAACGTCTCATAGGGCCGAACGTACCGCCCTGATCAGGGCCTGGGCACGGGGGTCGGCGGTAACGCCCTTGCGCATGCCGTTGGTCGTGTACCCGAGGGCGATGCCCGATTCGGGGTCGGCGAAGCCGAGCGAGCCGCCGCGGCCGGGGTGGCCGAAGGACCCCGGTCCGAGCAGCGGCGACGCGGGGCCGTGCAGCATGAAGCCGAGCCCGAAGCGGGTGGGCACCACCAGGACCCGGTCGGGTCCGGCGGACTCCTCGGTGCGGGCGAGTGTGAGCGTGGCGGGCGCGAAGAGCCGGCGGCCGCCGTCGACGTCGCCGATGGTCGCGGCGTAGAAACGGGCGAGTGCGCGGGCGGTGGATATGCCGTTGGACGCGGGGAGTTCGGCGGCGCGGTAGGCGGGGTCGTTCTCGTCGGGGAGCGGGTCGATGGCCCCGAAGGCGCGGCGGGTCAGGGACGCGGGGTCGCGGTACGCCTCCGCCACGGAGCGCTTGGGGCGCAGCCGGAGGCCGCCGCCCTCCGCGGCCGGGGGTTCCGCGACGGGGCCGAGCCGGCCCACCCGGTGGGCCTCGTCGCCGGGCAGTCCTATCCACAGGTCGAGGCCGAGGGGGCGGGCGATCTCCTCCGCGACCCAGCGGCCGATGCCGCGTCCGGTGACCCGGCGCACCAGTTCACCCAGCAGCCAGCTGTAGGTCTGCGCGTGGTAGCCGTGCTCGGTGCCCGGCTCCCAGACGGGCGCCTGCGCGGCGACCGCGGCCGGTCCGCCGACGCCGTCCGCGGCCTGCGCGGGGGTGAGCGGACGGTCCAGCACGGGCAGGCCCGCGCGGTGTGCGAGGAGGTGGCGTACGAGGACGCGTTCCTTGCCGGCCGCCTTGAAGTCCGGCCAGTACGTGCCGACCGGCGCGTCCAGGTCGATCTGGCCGCGCTGGTGGAGCAGGAGGACGACGGCCGCGGCGACGCCCTTGGTGGCGGAGCGGACCACCTGTGCGGTGTCGACCGCCCACGGCTCGGGCCCGTCCACGTCGCGGGTGCCTGCCCACAGGTCGACGACCTTGCGCCCGTCGCGGTAGACGGCGACGGCCGCCCCGCGCTCGCCGCGCTGTTCGAAGTTGCGCGCGAAGGCGTCCGCGACCGCCTCGTAGCCGTCCGCCACCGTGCCCCGGACGTCCACCACGTCTGCTCCTTCGCTGCGATCCATCCCCCCATGGTGCAACGTGGTCCGGACCACTGTGACCGCGGGTCGGTCCCCGCGGTCTCCCCCGGCGGGTCAGCTGAGGACGATGGAGACGTCGATGTTGTCGCGGGTGGCGTTGGAGTACGGGCAGACCTGGTGGGCGGCGGCCACGAGCCGCGCGGCGAGGTCCTGGTCCACGAGCGGCAGCGAGACGTTGAGCGCGACGGCGAGCCCGTACCCGCGTGCCGCGTTGGGCCCGATGCCGACCTTGGCGGCGACGGTCGAGCCGGTGAGGTCGAGGCCCGCGCGGCGTCCGACGAGCACCAGGGCGTTGTGGAAGCAGGCGCTGTAGCCGGCGGCGAAGAGCTGTTCCGGATTGGTGCCGCGGCCGTCGCCGCCGAGGGCGGGCGGCATGGCGACGCGGAGTTCGATCTGCCCGTCGTGGCTCGTCACATAGCCGTCGCGGCCGCCGTGAGCGGTGGCCTCCGCCACGTACATGATCTTGGTGGGGCGGGTGTCGGCCATGTCGGTCAGCTCGACCTGTTCGCTCATGCTGCGTCCCCGAGTGTGTGCACCGGTGCGATTACATCGCGCACAATGTATCCGAGTCGGCAGCCGTGGCCTTACTCGGGGGTAGCCTTCGCCGCCGCGTCCGCGAGCCGGTGAAGATCGGCGCGGAGCCGCGCGATCTCCGACCCCTCCAGGCCCGTGCTCACCAGCAGTTGGGCGGGCACCGCCTCCGCCCGTCCGCGCATCGCCTCGCCCTCCTCGGTGAGCACCAGCCGCACCGAGCGCTCGTCGGCGGCGGAGCGCTCCCGGCGCACGAGACCCGCCGCCTCCAGCCGCTTCAGCAGCGGCGAGACGGTGCCGTAGTCGAGCCGCAGCGCGGCCCCGAGCTCCTTGACCGGGATCTCGCCGCGCTCCCACAGCACCAGCATCGTGAGGTACTGCGGGTAGGTCAGGCCGAGTTCGGCGAGCAGCGGCCGGTAGGCGGCCGTGACCGCCCGCTGCGCCGCGTACAGCGCGAAGCACAGCTGGTCGTCGAGCAGCAGCGACGCCGCCGCCCCGCTCCGGTCCTCGTATCCACGCCCCATGTTCACGCGCCTATTGTCACGGACCTCGGATCGAACCCGAAGGGCAGCTCCAGCCGGTGCGCGCGCATCAGATCGTCGTCGCCCAGCAGTTCCTGCGTGCTTCCGTCCGCGACGACGACCCCGTCACTGAGGATCACCGACCTCGGGCACAGCTCCAGCGCGTACGGCAGATCGTGCGTCACCATCAGCACGGTGACGTCCAACGCCCGCAGAATGTCCGCCAGTTCGCGGCGGGAGGCCGGGTCGAGGTTGGACGAGGGCTCGTCGAGCACCAGGATCTCCGGCTCCATCGCGAGCACGGTGGCGACCGCGACCCGGCGGCGCTGCCCGAACGACAGATGGTGCGGCGGCCGGTCGGCGAACCCGGCCATACCGACCCGGTCCAGCGCGGCCATGACCTGGGCCTCCAGCTCGGGGCCGCGCATCCCGGCCGACGCCGGGCCGAACGCCACGTCCTCCCGGACCGACGGCATGAACAGCTGGTCGTCCGGGTCCTGGAAGACGATGCCGACGCGGCGGCGGATCTCCGCGAGGTTCTCGCGCCCGACCGGCAGCCCGGCGACGGAGACCGAACCGACCCCGCCGGCCAGGATGCCGTTGAGGTGGAGGACGAGCGTGGTCTTGCCCGCGCCGTTGGGACCGAGGAGGGCGACCCGCTCGCCGCGCCCGACGGTCAGGTCGACGCCGAACAGCGCCTGGTGGCCGTCGGGATAGGCGTACGCGAGCCCGCGCACGTCGAGAGAGGGCGGCGGCGTCACGTTCATAGCGTCCATCCCAGCAGACAGACCGCGAGCGCGGTCACGGGCAGTGCGGCGGCGTACGACCACTGGGCGCGCGTCGCCCGCACGTCGTGGAGCACCGGCATCGTGCCGGTGTAGCCCCGGCTGACCATCGCCAGGTGCACCCGTTCGCCGCGCTCGTAGGAGCGGATGAACAGGGCGCCGGCGGACTTGGCCAGCACGCCCCAGTGGCGTACTCCGCGCGCCTCGAACCCGCGCGAGCGGCGGGCGATCGACATCCGGCGCATCTCGTCGGCGATGACATCGCCGTAACGGATCATGAAGGAGGCGATCTGGACCAGCAGCGACGGCAGCCGCAGCCGCTGCAGGCCGAGGAGCAGCGAGCGCAGTTCGGTCGTCGAGGCGAGGATCACGGAGGCGGCGACGCCCAGCGTGCCCTTGGCGAGGATGTTCCAGGCGCCCCACAGGCCGGGGACGGAGAGCGAGATCCCCAGCACCTCGGTCTGCTCACCGGGCACCACGAAGGGCATCAACAGGGCGAAGGCCACGAACGGGATCTCGATCAGCAGCCGCTTCAGCAGGAAACCGGCGGGGATCCGGGCCACCGCCGCGACCGTGCCGAGCAGCACGGCGTAGAGCCCGAAGGCCCAGACCGCCTCGCGCGGGGTGGAGACCACGACCAGCACGAAACCGAGGACGGCGAGCAGCTTGCAGTGCGCCGGGAGCCTGTGCACCGGCGAGTGGCCGTGCCGGTAGAGCTTGTGGGCGTGGCCCGCACCCATGTCAGACCGATCCCTGGACGGATTCCGGCCCGGCGTCCTCGCTGCGCCGGCGGCGCACCACGTAGAAGACACCACTGCCGAGGGCCACCGTCGCGCCGACCCCGATCACGCCGGCGAGGCCGCCGGAGAGCCGGGCGTCCGAGACGTCCTTGACGCCGTAGTCGGCGAGCGGCGAGTCGGCCGCGGCGTGCTCCTCGACGGTCCGGTCGATGCCGTTGTCGGCGGCGACCTTCTCCAGCCCGTCGGGGTCGGCGGAGGCGTAGAAGGAGACGAAGCCGGCGAGGACGAGACTGGTCACCAGGCCGCCGAGCCACAGCCGGCGCGGTGAGCGGGCGGCGGCGGGCGCCGGTCCGGCTGCCGCCGGAGCGTCGACGAGCTCGCCGCCGACGCGGAGCTTCAGCGGTGCCGACAGGCCGCGGGCGCCGTACACCAGGTCGGGCCGTACGGCGATGACCGCGCCCACGGTCAGCATGGTGATCACGGCCTCGCCGATGCCGATCAGGACGTGGACGCCGACCATCGCGGTGAGGACGGAGCCGATCGGGACCTCGGTTAGGCCGCCGACCTCGTAGAGGAGGGTGAAGGCCGCGGCGGCCGCGGGGACGGACACCAGCGCGGCGACGAACGACGCGGCGGTCACGGAGCGGCGGGTGCGCGGCAGGATCTTGACCAGGCCGCGGAAGAGTCCGTACGCGACGAGGACGGTGACGACGCCCATGACGGTGATGTTGACGCCGAGCGCGGTGAGTCCGCCGTCGGCGAAGAGGATGCCCTGCATCAGCAGTACGACGGCTATGCAGAGCACGCCCGTGAACGGTCCGACGAGGATGGCCGCGAGCGCCCCGCCGAGGAGATGGCCGCTGGTGCCGGCCGCGACAGGGAAGTTGAGCATCTGAACGGCGAAGACGAACGCGGCGACGAGCCCCGCGAGCGGCGCCGTGCGGTCGGCGCCGGGGAGCTCGGCAGGGGATCCCCCCAGCTCACGGCGGGCGCCGCGGAGGCTGACGGCGACCGCGCCGGCAGCGACGACTCCGGCGGCCACCGAGACGGGCGTGTTGATGAATCCGTCGGGGACATGCATGGAGAGCTCCGCTTCGGACAGATGAGGAAGTGCTCAATGATAGTGCCCTGCTGCAAATGACTTGCAAGAGCGCATGGATCACAAATGAACACGGTTCCACGGAGGAAGACGGAGCATCCCATCCGAAATATGGGACATTAGAGACAAAGCGGACGAGAGTGTGAGGAGCTTGCCGATGTCGCACGCCGTCAAAGAGCAGGCAAGTGGCCGGATCGTCACCGACGCTCCTCAGCACCGACCGGTGCGCGTCTTCCTGAGCTACGACCCCGCCGAGGATCCCGCCACCGTCAGTTTCGCGTTCCCGAGCGGCAAGGAGTGGACGTTCCCGCGTGAACTCCTCGAGTCGGGGCTGCGGGCGCCCACCCGGGACGGGGACATCGGCATCTGGCCGTGCGGACGCGTCCAGGCGATCATCGAGTTCCACACCTCGGACGGTGTCGCGGTGGTCCAGTTCGACGCTCAGACGCTGATCCGTTTCCTCCGCCACACGTACGCGGTCGCCGCTCCGGCGCTCTGAGGCGGTGTCCCGCGGGCACACGGCAAGGGCACACGGCAAACAGGTGGCCGTATCCGCGTCGCGCGGATACGGCCACCTCTTCCGTGACGGCCCCCGTCCCCACGGTGCCGTCGCGGCGCCGGAGGTCCGCTCTCCCCGTGGCGCGGCGGACGCCGCGCCACGGGGCACCTCCGGAGTTCATGTCCTCCCTGGTCGCAGGGAGCGTCAGACGCGGACCAACTCGCGGTCCCCGTCGGGGTCGCCGGGGCTCTCGGCGAGCTCCTTGTGCAGCTTCTCGCCCTCCACGTCGACGTTCGGCAGCACCCGGTCCAGCCAGCGGGGCAGCCACCAGGCCTTGTGGCCGAGCAGGGCCAGCACCGCCGGCACGATCGCCATGCGGACCACGAACGCGTCGAAGAAGACGGCGATCGCGAGACCGAAGCCGATCATCTTGACCATCTGCTCGCTGGAGCCGATGAAACCGGAGAAGACAGCGATCATGATGACGGCCGCGGCGGCCACCACCCTGGTCCCGTGGCGGAAGCCGGTGACGATCGCCTCGCCCGGCCGCTCGCCGTGGACGTACGCCTCCCTCATCCGGGTGACCAGGAAGACCTCGTAGTCCATGGCGAGACCGAAGACGACGCCCACCATGAAGATCGGCATCATCGACATGATCGGGCCGGTCTGCTCGACCCCGAACAGCGAGCCCAGCCAGCCCCACTGGAACACGGCCACGACCGCGCCGAGTGCCGCGACGACCGACAGCAGGAATCCGAGGGCCGCCTTGAGCGGCACCAGCACCGACCGGAAGACCACCATCAGCAGCAGGAAGGCGAGACCCACGACGAGCGCCAGGTAGGGCAGCAGCGCGTCGTTCATCTTCTGCGAGAAGTCGATGTTCATCGCGGTGGCGCCGGTGACGAGGACCTCGTCACCGCTCCGGTCGCGGATGTCGTGCACCAGGTCCTCGGTCGGGACCGAGGAGGGCCTGTCCTTCGGGATCACCGTGATCATCGCGGTGTCGCCGGCCTTGTTGAGGGTCGGCGGGGTGACGGCGGCGGCGCCGTCGAGGCCCTTGATGACCTCGACCGTGCGGTCCGCCACGCTCTTGTCGCCGTCGACGACAACCATCAGCGGGCCGTTGAAGCCGGGCCCGAAGCCGTCGGAGAGCAGGTCGTACGCCTTGCGCTGGGTGGTGCTCGTGGGCTGCGCGCCGTCGTCGGGCAGACCCATCTCCAGCGAGGCGGCCGGTATCGCCATGGCCCCGAGGCCCACGACGCCGGCGAGCAGCACGGCGACCGGGCGGCGCAGCACGAAGCGCGCCCAGCGGGTGCCGGCGTTCGGCTTGTCGGAGACGGGCGCGCCCTTGCGCACCTTGCGGCCCAGCACACGCTTGCCCGCGAAGCCGAGCAGCGCCGGGATCAGGGTGAGGGCGATCAGGACGGCGATGACGACGGTGCCGGCGGCGGCGAAGCCCATCTTGGTGAGCATCGGGATGTTCACCACGGCCAGGCCGACGAGGGCGATGACCACGGTCAGGCCGGCGAAGACGACCGCGGAGCCCGCGGTGCCGACGGCCCGTCCGGCCGCCTCCTCGTGCTCCTTGCCCTCGGCCAGTTCGGCACGGTAGCGGGAGACGATGAACAGCGCGTAGTCGATGCCGACCGCCAGGCCGATCATCATCGCGAGGGTCGAGGTGGTCGAGCCGAGGTCGAGGACGTTCGCCAGGGCGGTGATCGTGGAGATGCCGATGCCGACGCCGATGATCGCGGTGAGCAGCGGCAGCCCGGCGGCGACCAGCGAACCGAAGGTGATGACGAGGACGATGCCCGCGACGACGACGCCGATGATCTCGCCCGCCCCGCTCTCCGGTATCGCCTGGAGCGCGTCACCGCCGATCTCCACCGTCAGGCCCGCTTCGCGCGCCTCGGTGCCGGTCTCCTCCAGCGCCTCACGCGTCGCGTCGGTCAGCTCCATCGAGCTGACGGCGTAGGTGACGGAGACGTAGGCGGTGGAGCCGTCCCGTGAGACGGCCTTGGCGGTGTACGGGTCGGTGACCGCCGCGATCTGGTCGGAGCCGTCCTTGAGTTCGGAGACGGCCTTGTCCACCTCGGCACGGTGACCGGCGTCGGTCATCTTCTCGCCGTCGGGGGCCTTGAACACCACCCGGGCGGTCGCGCCGTCGGCGCTGCCGCCGGGGAAGCGCTCCTCCAGCAGGTCGAAGGCCTTCTGGGCCTCCGTCCCCGGGATGGAGAAGGAAGAGGACGTGGCGGTGGACGCGGTGGCCGCGCCGACCCCGGCGACGGCGAGCAGCGCCACCCACAGCAGGGCGACGAGACGGCGGCGCCGGAAGGCCGACCGTCCTAGCTTGTAGAGAAACGTGGCCACGAGGGCTACTCCCGTAAATGAGGGTGAACAGGGCATGGGGAGCCGGCCCGACGACGAGAGCGGCGCGCGTCAGGTGCTGTGCTGTGGTGCAGCGGGGAGGGGTGTCGCGACCCGGGGAGGTCAGACGCCGAGGGCGGGGAGGACCACGGCGTCGAGATAGTCGGTGAGGAAGGCTTGGTCGGGGGTGCGGTCCTCGATCAGATGCCGGACGACGAAAGCGCCGACCAGCATGTGCGGTACGTAACCCAGTGCCGGGTTGTCCGCGCTGACCTCACCCCGGTCCACGGCCCGCCGCAGCAGCGCGTCGAGTCCGGTGATCTCCGGCTCGATGAGCAGCTCACGCAGGGCTTGGTGGAGATCGGGATGGGCGTGGATCGCCTGGGCCAGACCCCGCATCAGCGCGGAGTCCTTCTCCATCTGACAGTCGTCGGTGCGTCCGATCATGGCGTGGAAGTCGCCGCGCAGGGTGCCGGTGTCGATGTCGCCGACATGCACCGGCTTGCCGTGCTTGAGCGCCGTGGCGACCAGCTCGGGCTTGCTCTTCCACTGGCGGTAGAGCGTGGCCTTGCTGGAGCGCGTACGGGCCGCCACGGCGTCCATGGTCAGGGCGTCGTAACCGACCTCGCGGAGCAGGTCGAGCACTGCTTCGTACAGCTGCGCCTCGCGCTCCGGGGTGAGCCGGCTGCGTGTCATGCCTGCCTCCCGGGTCGCGGTGATCGAACGAAACTGTTTCGTACACTTCGAGAGTACCCGGGGCGCCATCGAAACGAAACCGTTTCGATTGTGGCCTCGGTCACGGACGTTCCCGGCCACCGAGTTCCGCGTCATGGACGCTGCGGGCCGCGGCCGTTCCTCCCGGTCAGGCCACACGGGGTCGCGCCGCTCATCCGGCCGCCCCGCGATTCACCCCGCCCCACAAGTTGCCGCGGCCCTTGGGCGCGGAAAGCATTGGGGGGTGAGTGACGACGCCGCGTATCTCCGCTACCCGCATCTGTACGGCGACCTGCTGTGCTTCGCCGCCGAGGACGACCTGTGGATCGCGCCGCTGGTCCCGGAGGGGAAACAGCCCGACCGGGCATGGCGGCTGACCGTCGACCGCACCAGGGTCGGGCACCCCCGCTTCTCGCCCGACGGCCGGCACATCGCCTATACGAACTGGCGCAGCCTCGACCCGGAGATCCATCTCGCGCCCGTCGAGGGCGGCCCCGCGCGCCGGCTGAGCTACTGGGGCTCGACCGACACCCGGGTCTGCGGCTGGACCCCCGACGGCCAGATCCTCGCCGTCTCCTCGCACGGCCAGCCCTTCTCGTACTTCTCCTGGGCCTACAGCGTCCCGACCGACGGCTCCCCCGGCGGCCGGCTGCCCTGGGGACCGGTCTCCGACATCGCCGTCACCGACGAGTCGGAGGGACCCTCCCACCCCGGCGGCACCGGCTGTGAACGGCGCACCCTGCTGCTCACCGGCAAGCCGCCGCACGAACCCGCCGCGTGGAAGCGCTACCGCGGCGGCGCGACCGGCCGGCTGTGGCTGCAGGGCGAGCAACTGCTCCCCGACCTGAACGGGCACCTCGACTGCCCCATGTTCATCCACGGCAACGGCACCGCCCGGTGGTCGGAGGACGACGGCCGGATCGCGTTCCTCTCCGACCACGAGGGCGTGGGCAACCTCTACTCCTGCCGCCCCGACGGAACGGGACTGCTGCGCCACACCGACCACGACGCCTTCTACGCCCGGCACGCCGCGAGCGACGGCCACCGGGTCGTGTACCAGTGCGGCGGCGACCTGTGGATCGTCGAGGACCTGACCAGGCCCGACTCGGTGCCGCGCAAGCTGGAGGTACGGCTCGGCGGGCCGCGCGCCGGCCGCCGCACGTATCAGGTGCCGGCCGCCGGCCATGTGGGCGCGGTCTCGGTCGACGAGACGGGGCGGGCCAGCGCCGTCAACGTGCGCGGCAGCCTGTACTGGCTCACCCACCGCGACGGCCCGGCCCGCACCATCGCGGACACTCCCGGCGTGCGGGTACGGCTGCCGGCGATGCTGGGCAGCGGCGGGCAGGTCGCCTACATCACGGACGCGGACGGCGAGGACGCCGTCGAGATCGCGTACCTGCCGCGGGCGACCGGCGACCGTGAGCCGCGCCGGCTCGCGTCGGGACAGCTGGGGCGGGTGCTGGAAGTGGCCGCCGACAGCGAGGGCGAACGGATCGCCATAGCCTCCCACGACGGCCGGCTGCTCCTGATCGACACCACGGAGGAGTCCACGGGCGAGGTCACCGAACTGGTCCGCTCCCTCAACGGGCCCGTGCGCGACCTGTCGTTCTCCCCCGACGGACACTGGCTGACCTGGTCGCAGCCCGGCATCGGCCGCTCGCTGCGGCAGATCAGGATGGCCCGGATCGCCGACCGCACGATCGTCGACGTCACCAACGGCCGTTTCGAGGACGAGAATCCGGTCTTCACCCGCGACGGCCGCTACCTCGCCTTCCTCTCCTGGCGCGGCTTCGACCCGGTCTACGACGTGCACACCGGCGACCTGTCCTTCCCGCTCGGCTGCCGCCCCTACCTGGTGCCGCTCTCCTCCGCGACGCCCTCGCCCTTCGCTCTCACACCGGAGGGCCGGCCGGCCGCCGGCGGGCTCGACCCGCTGGAGGAGTCGCCCGACAGCGCGGTGCTCGTCGAGATCGAGGGCCTGGAGAACCGGGTCACGCCGTTCCCGGTCGCCGCGTCCAAGTACTCGGCGCTGCACGCGGTCGCCGGCGGCGGCCTCGTCTGGCTGCGCTGGCCCATCTCCGGCGCGCTGGGCGAGACGTTCGTCAACCCGGCCGACACCTCCGGCAGGCCCACGCTGGAGCACTTCGACATCTCCAAGGCACGCAAGACCGAACTGGTCGGCCATCTGGACTGGTTCGCGGTGAGCGGCGACGGCACCCGGCTCGTCGTCGTCGACGAGGGCGACCTGCGCGCCGTGCCCGCCACGGAGACCGGCGACCTCGACTCCACCGTCTTCCTCGACCTGCGCCGCATCCTGCACGAGGTGGACCCGGTGGCCGAATGGCGCCAGGCGTACGCGGAGGCCGGCCGCATCATCCGCGGCTACTTCTGGGAACCGGACATGTGCGGGATCGACTGGGACGGGGTGCTGGAGCAGTACCGGCCGCTGGTCGAACGTGTCGCCTCTCCCGACGAGTTCGCCGATCTGATGCGCGAGGTCCTCGGGGAACTGGGCACCTCCCACGCCTACGTCACCGCGGCCCGGCGCAACGAAGGACCTCCGCACTACCAGCGCGCCATTGGCCTGCTGGGCGCGAACCTCGTCTGCCGGGACGGGAAATGGGTGGTCAAACGCATCCTGCCGGGCGACTCCTCCGACTCCAAGGCCCGCTCCCCGCTGGCCGGCACGGGAATCAGGGAGGGCGCGATCCTGACCCACGTGGACGGCCGTCCGGTCGACCCGGTGGCGGGGCCCTATCCGATGCTGTCCGCGGCGGGCGGCACGACGGTCGAGCTGACGTTCCTCCCCGCGGAGGGTGAGACCGGCGGCCCCCCGCGAAGGGTCGCGATCGTCCCGCTGATCGACGAGCGGCCGCTGCGCTACCAGGACTGGGTGGCCAAACGGCGCGCGGTGGTACGGGAGGCCAGCGGGGGCAAGTGCGGTTACCTGCACATCCCCGACATGGGCGGCTCCGGCTGGGCGCAGTTCAACCGCGACGTGCGGATGGAGGTCTCCCGGCCGGCGCTCATCGTGGACGTCCGCGGCAACGCGGGCGGCCACATCAGCGAGCTGGTCATCGAGAAGCTGACCCGCAGGATCCTGGGCTGGGACCTCACCCGCAACGCCCAGCCGGTCTCGTACACCTCGAACGCGCCGCGCGGGCCGGTCGTCGCGATCGCGGACGAGGCGACCTCGTCGGACGGGGACATGATCACGGCGGCGTTCAAACTGCTGGGCCGCGGCCCGGTGGTCGGCACCCGCACCTGGGGCGGCGTGGTCGGCATGACGGGCCGTCACCGGCTGGGCGACGGCACGGTGATCACGGTCCCGATGAACGCGGCATGGTTCGACGCCTACGGCTGGTCGATCGAGAACCACGGCGTCGAACCGGACGTGTACGCCCTCCGGACACCACTGGACTGGGCCGAGGGGCGCCATGTGGGCCTCGACGACGCCATCCGGCTGGCCCTGGACATGCTCAAGGCTGCCCCTGCCGCGGTGCCCCCGGACTACTCCGAGGTCCCCGACCTGCGCAGGCCGCCGCTGCCGCCGCGCTGAACCGCTCCCGGGACCGGGCCCGGTCATGTCTCTGGAGCGGGGCGCGGCCAGGCCTCCGGCCCGGGGCCCGTCCGGCTCCGGACCGGGCCGGGCCGGCCAGGGCCTTCGGGTCCGGGGTGCGGTCAGGCCGGAGGCGCCTGGCGCAGTCGGCGGTCCATCGCCATGGACAGCTCGGCCTCCACCACGCTCTTCGCGAGCGGACGGAGCTTGTCCAGCTGCCCGTCGGCGCTGTGGGTGGTGAGTACGTCGACGAACAGCCCGGCCAGGGCCTCCGCGTGGACGCGGACCCGGCGGCCCGCATCCAGCACCACCGACAGCGGCACACCTTCGCGCACCAGCGCGGCGGAGACGTCCAGCAGTCGGCGGCTGATGTGGACGATCTCCTCGCCGTCCGTCGCCAGGTAGCCGAGCTCCAGCGCGGTGGCCAGGTTCTCCGGGGTGACCTGCCCCTCGAAGTAGTCGGCGAGCGCTTCGGGGGTGAGGCGTACCGGGGTCTCCTCCGTCGGTTCGCCGAGGCCCAGGACCTCGCCCACGTCCCGTCCGCTCTCGAAGGCGGTGGCCAGGTCCGCGATGCCGTTGAGGGTGTGACCGCGCTCCAGCAGGGCGGCGATCGTGCGGAGTCTGGCGAGGTGGTGCTCGTCGTACCAGGCGATCCTGCCCTCACGGCGGGGCGGCGGTATCAGCCCCCGCTCGCGGTAGAAGCGCAGTGTGCGCACCGTGATGCCGGCCTTCTCGGCCAATTCCTCCATGCGGTACTCACGCGCTTCCTTCACACCAGAAGCCTATGTTGTACCGCCGGTAACTTGTGGCGTCCTACCCCTACCGCTCGGTATGGAGCTGCTCTACCCTCCCAACCATGCCAGTGATTGCTGGCAGCGTTTTTGTGTTCGGTACGGGACCGTTCCAGCGGGAGGCGGCGGCATGAGCCAGCAGCAGCACGAGCACGTACGAGTGGCGGTGATCGGATCCGGATTCGGGGGCCTCGGCGCAGCCGCCCGGCTGCGCCGCGAGGGGATCACCGACTTCGTCGTCCTGGAGCGCGCGGACTCGGTCGGCGGCACCTGGCGGGACAACGACTACCCGGGCTGCGCCTGCGACGTCCCGTCGCACCTGTACTCGTTCTCCTTCGCCCCCAACCCCGACTGGCCGCGGACCTTCTCGGGCCAGGAGCACATCCGCGCCTACCTGGAGCACGTGGCCGACACCTTCCGGCTCCGTCCGCACCTGCGACTGAAGCACGAAGTGCTGATGATGCGCTGGGACACCGACGAGCTGCGCTGGGAGATCGAGACCTCGCAGGGCACACTCACCGCCGACGTCGTCGTCTCCGCGACCGGGCCGCTGTCCGACCCGAAGACGCCCGACATCCCCGGCCTCGCCGGCTTCCCCGGCAAGGTCTTCCACTCCGCCCGCTGGGACCACGACTACGACCTCCGCGGCAAGCGCGTCGCCATGGTCGGCACCGGCGCGTCCGCGATCCAGATCGTGCCGTCGATCCAGCCGGAGGTCGCGAAGCTCACCCTCTTCCAGCGCACACCTCCGTGGGTGATGCCCCGGGTCGACCGCAAGATCTCGGGGGCGGAGCGCTGGCTGCACCGGCAGCTGCCGTTCACGGGCACCGCGCGGCGCGGACTGCTGTGGGGCATCCGCGAGTTGCAGGTCCAGGCGTTCACCAAGCGGCCGAACGAGCTCGGGCTCGTCGAGCAGCTCGCCAAGGCCAACATGCGCAAGGCGATCAAGGATCCGGCACTGCGGGCCAAGCTGACGCCCGACTACCGCATCGGCTGCAAGCGCATCCTGCTCTCCAGCACCTACTACCCGGCGCTCGCGCAGCCCAATGTGGACGTCGTCGCCTCCGGGCTGACCGAGGTGCGCGGCTCGACCGTGGTCGCCGCCGACGGGACGGAGGCCGAGGTCGACGCGATCGTCTTCGGCACCGGCTTCCATGTCACCGACATGCCGATCGCCGAACGGGTCGTCGGCGCCGAGGGCATCACGCTCGCCGAGGCGTGGAAGGACGGCATGGAGTCGCTGCGCGGCGCGACCGCCGCCGGCTTCCCCAACTGGATGACCATCATCGGTCCGAACACCGGACTCGGGAACTCGTCGATGATCCTCATGATCGAGTCCCAGCTGAACTACATGGCCGACTACATGCGGCAGTTGAACCTGCTGGGCGCCGGCTCCGCCCTCGCCGCCCGCCCCTCCGCCGTCCACGCCTGGAACCGGCGGGTGCAGGAGCGGATGAAGCGGACCGTGTGGAACACCGGCGGTTGCACCAGCTGGTACCTGGACCAGAACGGCCGCAACACCACCATCTGGCCCGGCACCACCACCGAGTTCCGTGGCGCGACCCGCCACGTGGACCTCGCCGAGTACGAGGTGGTCCGGGCCGGCGCCGGCAAGCAGCCGGTGGAGGCCGCCCGCGCACAGGGCGGCACGGGCACGAAGGACGCGGAGGTCGTCGCGTGATCCCCCAGAGCCTCCGGCCTGGGAGGGACCCCCAGCTCCTGCGTCGCACCGACGCCCCGCCCGTCGCCGACCGTGAACTGACCGCGGTCTCCGCCGACGGAGCCCGCATCCACGTCGAGGTGCACGGCCCCGAGGGAGCCCCCACGGTCGTGCTCGCCCACGGCTGGACCTGCTCCACCCTCTTCTGGGCCGCCCAGATACGGGACCTGGTCCCCGACCACCGCGTCGTCGTCTACGACCAGCGGGGCCACGGACGCACGCCGGCGGGAGCGGTGGGAACCGAGCGGCTGGCCGACGACCTGGAGACGGTGCTCGGGGCCGTCCTCGCGCCCGGCGAGAAGGCCGTGCTCGGCGGGCACTCCATGGGCGGCATGACGATGATGGCCGCGGCGGGCCGGGCCGCCTTCCGCGAGCACGCGGCGGCCGTGCTGCTGTGCAGCACCGGCAGCGCCCGGCTGGTCGAGGAGTCCGTCGTCCTGCCGATGCGGCCGGGCCGGCTGCGGACCAGGCTCACGCATCTGATCCTCGGGGCCCGCGCACCGCTCGGACCGGTCACGCCCCTGTCCCGGCGCATCCTCAAGTACGGGACGATGGGCCCCGGTTCCTCTCCGGAGCGGGTCGACGAGTGCGCGCGTATCGTGCACGCCTGCCCGCGGACCGCCCGGGTGGCCTGGTCGCGGGTCCTCGGCGAACTCGACCTCGACAAGGGCGTACGGGCCCTGGACGTGCCCACGATCGTCGTCGGCGGAACCGCCGACCGGCTCACGCCGATGGTGCACGCCAGGCGGCTGGCCGCCGAACTCCCGCAGTGTCTCGAGCTGGTGGAGCTCGCGGGGATGGGCCACATGACGCCGGTGGAGGCCCCGGAGGCCGTCACCGCCAAGATCCGTGAGCTGACCGGCGCGTACCTGGACACGAAGGAGGAAGCCGCATGAGCAGGGTGAGCCTGGAAGGGCAGGTCGCGGTCGTCACGGGCGCGGCGCGCGGCGTCGGCGAGCTGCTGGCACGCAAACTGTCCGCACGCGGCGCGAAGGTGGCGCTGGTCGGCCTCGAGCCGGACGAACTGAAGAAGGTCTCCGAACGGCTCCACAGCGAGAGCGACCACTGGCACGCGGACGTCACCGACCACGAGGCGATGGCCAAGGTCGCGCAGGAGGTCAAGGAGCGTTTCGGCAAGGTCGACATCGTCGTCGCCAACGCGGGCGTGGCGTCCGGCGGTCCGTTCCTGCACTCGGACCCGGTCGCCTGGCGGCGGGTCATCGAGGTCAATCTGATCGGAAGCGCCGTGACGGGGCGGGCCTTCCTGCCAGTACTCCTGGAGAGCCGCGGGTACTTCCTCCAGATCGCGTCTCTCGCCGCGATCACGCCCGCGCCCATGATGTCGGCGTACTGCGCGTCCAAGTCGGGTGTGGAGGCGTTCGCGCACAGCCTGAGGGCCGAGGTCGGCCACCGCGGTGTGCGGGTCGGTGTCGGGTATCTGTCCTGGACGGACACCGACATGGTGCGCGGCGCCGACCAGGACGACGTGATGCGCGAGCTCCGGCAGCGGCTGCCGTGGCCGTCGAACCGCACCTACCCGCTCGGCCCCGCGGTGGACCGGATCGTGGCCGGCGTCGAACGCCGTTCCGCGCATGTGTACGCGCAGTGGTGGCTGCGGGGGATGCAGTCGATCCGCGGTTGTCTCCCGGCGGTCATCGGCACGGTGGGACAGCGCGAGATGCGCCGGTTCGAACCGCGCCTCGACGGCGTCTCCACGGGCCTCGTGGGGGCCGGCGGGGCGGCCGACGAGGCGGGCCGGAAGCAGAACCACTGAGCGTAACTGATCGAAATGCGTGCTTTGTCCGTGCGTGCAACGCTGGTCGCAGCCCCGGGGGCATGACTGCCCCCGACCCCCCACACCCCTCTTAGGAGTGACATTTCATGGGCATCTCAGACCAGTTCAAGGACAAGGCGCAGGAGCTCGCGGACCAGGCGAAGCAGAAGGCCGGCAAGGGAGACCAGTCGGAGCGCGCACGCCGCGCCCGCGAAGAGGTCTCCGAGCGGACCCGGCAGGGCCGTGAGCAGCAGGGCGCCCGGTCCCGGGAGTCCATGCAGGAGCGTGGCGAGAGCGCGATGCGCGAGCGCCGCGACAGGGTCGAGGACTACGACGCCTGACGAGGCGGCGTAGGTCTGCGGCCTACGGGCCGCGCAGGGGCGCACCCGCCCATGGCGGGTGCGCCCTTCCTTGCGTGGGCCGGGCCACCGGACCGGACGCCCCGTGTCGCCCGGCCCGGCCGCCCGGCCGGCTCCGGTCCCCGGCCTTCCGGCACCGGATCACCGGCCCCGGATCACCGTCACCGGTGTCGGCCCGGCCACCGGGTTCGGCCCGCGCCGGACCGGTCCGGGACTCAGCCCGCCGCCAACGAAGCGGCGCACAGCGGGCGTTGCCAGACCTCCGCGACGGCGAGGTAGGCCGTCGACGTGGGCCGCGCCGCGGTACCTCCGACACGCGGCAGACCGCCAAGGGCGCGTCCGCCGACTCGGACAGAGCCGTGCCCGCACGGACCGAGCACGAGACTGAGGCTGTGCTCGACCCGCCGCCGAGCGGGAACGCGTCGGTGGCGAACGCACGCCGGCCGAGGACGTCGCCCATGGCGATGCGCACGTCGGCCGCGTCGGCCCGCAGGCCGTGCGCCAGGTCCACCCGCACCCGCACCCGGTGCACGACCGGCTCGGGCCACAACAGGCCCTCCGCCTCCGGGAAGTGGCGCACGAAGTCCCGCTCCAGCCACAGCGCCGGTCGCGGATCGGAGCCGTAGAGGTGCACCCGGTCCCGGTGCCACAGGACGAGGACGTTCCCGGCGCCGTAGGGGGACCAGTCGACCTGCCAGACCGAGGCGTACGCGGTGAGCCGGTCCCCGTCGTAGAGCACCAAACCGGGATTGGCGCCGACGACGAGCTGGTCCGCAGCCGCCGGCGACGCCGCGTGGTGCTCCACCAGCGGTGCCCGCTCTGCACCCGGCTGCTGGGCCGGGACCAGGGTGACCTGGGCGACCCGGGCGAGAACTGACGGTCCGCGCCGGCCGGACCGGGCCTACTGGCCGTAGACGACCGTCACCGGAGCATGGTCGGACCACCGTTCCCCGTGCGTCGCCGCCCGCTCGACGTGCGCCTTCACCGCGCGGGCGGCGAGCGAGGCCGTCGCCACCTGGTAGTCGATGCGCCAGCCCGTGTCGTTGTCGAAGGCGCGTCCGCGGTAGGACCACCAGGTGTACGGGCCTTCCTGGTCCGGGTGGAGGCCGCGGACCACGTCCACGTACTCCGCCTCGGAGAAGACCCGGCCGAGCCACTCCCGCTCCTCGGGGAGGAAGCCGGAGCTCTTCCTGTTGGCCTTCCAGTTCTTGAGGTCGGCCTCCTGGTGGGCGATGTTCCAGTCGCCGCAGACCACGACCTCGCGGCCGTCCGCCGCCGACCGGGCCCGCAGTTCCTTCAGGTACGGCAGGAACTCGCTCATGAAGCGCATCTTCTCGTCCTGGCGCTCCGTGCCGACCTCGCCGGACGGCAGATACAGGCTCGCCACCGTGACACCGGGCAGGTCGGCCTCGGCGTACCGCCCACTGCCGTCGAACTCGCCCGAGCCGAACCCGATGCGCACCGCGTCCGGTTCCCGCCGCGTGTAGAGGGAGACACCGGCACGGCCCTTCGCGGCCGCGGGGGCGTGCAGCGTGAACCAGCCCTCGGGGTTGCGGACCTCCGGGGGCAGCTGATCCGCCTCGGCGCGTACCTCCTGGAGGCAGATCACGTCGGCGGCGGTGGCGGCCAGCCACTCGACGAAGCCCTTTTTCGCGGCGGCACGGAGACCGTTCACATTCACGGAGGTCACGGTGAGCATCCCGGCACCATACCGGCCGACACCATTCGCATACACGTACGCTTCTCGGCATGCATGTCAGAACCGTGAGCTTCGACCACCCGGACGCCGTGAAGCTCAATGACCAGGTCCAGCTGGAATACGTGGAGCGTTACGGGGACGACGAGGGCGACGCGACGCCGCTCGACGCCTCGATGTTCGTCCCGCCGAGTGGCCTGTATCTCATCGCCTACGACGACCAGGACCGCCCGCTGGCGACCGGCGGCTGGCGCACCCAGGACGAGAACCCGGAGGGGTACTCGGACGGCGACGCCGAGCTGAAGCGCATGTATGTGATCCCGGAGGCACGCGGCCTGGGCCTGGCCCGCCGCATCCTGGCCGCGCTGGAGCAGGACGCCCGCGAGGCCGGCCGGACCCGCATGGTGCTGGAGACCGGCGACATGCAGCCGGAGGCGATCGCGCTGTACACCTCCAGCGGCTACGTGCCGTGCGCGAAATTCGGCCACTACAGGGAGTACGAGAGCAGCCTGTGCATGGCGAAATCTTTGACGCGCCCCTGACATAGTTGCGCGTTTCGTGGCACCCTGCCTCACGCACGTCGATCCGCACCGTCCTGTCCCCCACCCCGCCCGATGATCCCGCGGGCGGGCACGGCAGAAGGAGACATGCGTGAGACGCCACCGCTTAGCGGCCTCGGTCCTGACCGCCGTCGGCGCCCTGCTCGCCGGGGCGCTGTCCGCCACCGCCGCCGGCGCCGCCCCGTCCCCCTCCCCCACTCCCGCGTCCTTCGCCCCCGAACAGGCGGCCAAGGGCTTCTGGACCGCCGAGCGGATGCGCGGCGCCACCCCGCTCGACGTGATCCGCGCCACGCCGGGCACCTTCCGGGCCCCGGTGTCACCGGCTGGCGAGGAGACGGTCGTGGCGCCCACGGCCTTCCCGCAGGCCGGCGGCCCGTGGACGGGCGGCGGCTCGGTGGTGAAGACCTCCGGCCGCGTGTTCTTCACGTTCCAGGGCCGTACCGCCTCCTGCTCCGGCAATTCGGTCACCAGCACCAACGGCAGCACGGTCATGACGGCCGGCCACTGCGTGAAGTACCAGGGCTCCTGGCACACCAACTGGGTCTTCGTCCCCGGCTACGCCAACGGCCAGGCGCCGTACGGCCAGTGGAGCGCGACCAAGACGCTCGCCACGGACCAGTGGGCGGCGAGCGAGGACATCAACTACGACGTCGGCGCCGCCGTCGTCGCCCCGCTGAACGGCAGGACACTCAGCCAGGCCGTCGGCGCCCAGGGCCTGAAGTTCAACGGCGGTTACAACACGGCGATGTACGCCTTCGGCTTCCCGGCCGCCGACCCGTACGACGGCTCCAAGCTCATCCACTGCAGCGGCAACAGCTCGAAGGACTTCCTCTTCTCACAGGACCACAGCCTCGGCTGCAACATGACGGGCGGCTCCAGCGGCGGCCCCTGGTTCGAGTCCTTCGACGAATCCACCGGGACGGGTCTGCAGGTCTCCGTGAACAGCTTCGGCTACACGTTCCTGCCGAACCGCATGTTCGGTCCGTACTTCGGGGCGGAGGCGAAGGCCGTCTACGACAAGGCGCAGGTGTCGTGAGCCGTCCCCCTGGCTGAACCGCCAGGTATGACGAGAGCCCTGGCCGCTCCCCGGCCGGGGCTCTCCCCCGGGCCGGGCAGGCGCCCGCTGCGCCCGGCCGCCACCCTGGGACCCGCGTCGCTCGGCGCCAGCTTGTGCGAATGCTCCAGCCCGCCGTCAGCTATGCTCACCCGCTCGACCGGGGAGCTGCCGCACTCGCATATCGTGACCTCAATTCGACCTGTGAGCACCTGGGCGAGGACGGAACCCGGTGGCGCCGTCTCATGCAGCCTCTTCTGGAGCGATCCGCAGGGATTGCCGATCTCATATTGAAGGGGCAGCGCCGCCTCCCCGAGGACGTTCCCGCTTCCCTGCTCATGGCGAGCCGTGTTCTGACGCACGGCACACGGTTCGGCGTCGGCCGATTCGCCACGGAGGCGGCCAGATCCCTTCTCACGGGGGTGGCCGCGCATGCTGTGGGCGCTTCCTTCGATCCCCGGCGCGGCGGTCGCCATGCTGCTCGGCCATCTCGCCCACGGAACCGGGTGGCCTCTCCCACAAGGCGGGAGCGCCCGAATAGCCGACGCCATGGCGCAGGACATCGCGGCGCACGGAGGAGTTTTCCGGACCGGCCATCGTGTGACAGATCTCCAAGGGCTGCTGCATTCCGCAAAGCTGGTACTGCTGGATGTCAGCCCCAAGGAATTCCTGAGGATGTCGAACGGCCGGCTCTCTCCCCGGTACCGACGCGGCCTCGAGCGCTACCGCTACGGGCCCGGGGGCGGCGAAGGTCGATCTCCTCGTCAGCGAGCGGGTCCCGTGGAAGAACCCCGCCGTCGGCGGCGCGGCAACGGTGCATCTGGGAGGGACACATCGGGAGATCTTCGCCGCCGAGACGGCCGTCTCCGCCGGCGTGCCCGCTCCCGAACCGTTCGTTCTCCTGGTGGACCCGTCCGTCGCCGACCCCGGCAGGACCAGGCGCGGGAAGCGCCCCCTCTGGGCCTATGCGCACGTCCCCAACGGCGACCGCAGCGACCCGACACAGCTGATCACGTCACGCATCGAGCGGTACGCGCCCGGATTCACCGACACCGTGATCGCCGGTCGTGGCATCAGCGCCGCGTCCTACGAGGTGTACAACCCCAACTACGTGGGAGGCGACATCGGGGGCGGCGCGATGACCCTCCGGCAGTCGGTTCTCCGCCCCGCACCCCGCTGGGATCCGTACCGCACGCCCCTGCCGGGCGTGTATCTCTGCTCGGCCTCGACCCCGCCCGGACCTGGGGTCCACGGCATGTCCGGGTACCTCGCCGCACTGTCGGCGCTGCGCCACGAGTTCGGTGTCCGCAAGCCTCCGGCTCTGGGGCCCTGCTCGCACACCGCCGCACATCTCGGCTGAACCCTGCGGGGCGACGACACCGGACTCGTCGTCGGGGGTGAGCACTTGGCACAACACGCGAGAGCCCCTGTCGGACGACTCCGACAGGGGCTCTCAGCTGCGGTGGACCCGTGGGGATTTGAACCCCAGACCCCTCGACGCGAACTATGGGCGGGACGGTCGCTGAGGATGGCTCGCCTGGTCAGTCGGGGTACCTGGCGCCGATGTCAGCCGGATGAGGTCGTGCCGGTTGCTGTACTTCGCTGCTGTACGGCGGCCATTAGGCGTGGATGCCGGACCAGACCTGTCAGCGGATGAGGTGGACGGTGAGCTGCGTCTCCGTGTCACTGACGTTGACGGCGTGGACGAAGCCGCGGGCTGTGCGGTAGTCCCCTGTGCCTCCGGTGATCGCAAAGTTGATGTCGCCGGGGCCAGCACTGGTGACGGTAAACCGTCCGTCCAGGGTGATCTGCCCCTCGGCGAGGGCAAGGGAGCCCGCGCACTGCATGTCGAACTCATCACCCGGGGCGGTTCGGGTCAGCGTGCAGATCTGGCCGTAGTCGCCGACCGCGGTGGCGTCGGCAAAGAGATCCCCTGTGGTAACGATTTCGTCCCCTTGGCTGGGACCGGACGACCCGTCCACATCGATGAAACCGCTGCCCTGAGTCTGCTTCGCGACCAGCTGGAAGACTTCCTCTTTCGGAGGTCTGGGTTCGTGACCGGTAGTACTGGAAGCCGACGCCGGGTGAGAGCAGACAAGGAGGGCAGCCAACCCGGTGGCCGCGCTCAGACCGACATGCTTGAAGTGACGCACGCTGTGCTCCTGTGGGACCAAGGGGGCGGTTCACTGACCATGTGTCATGTGAGGTAGCCGATCCCCAGGTCAGCCTGATGTGGAGCGCACGGGTCCGCGACTCGCGCCTACCCATCCAGGTGAAACGACCGGAGGCGCGTACCCGACGGACATCAAGGTCGGCGGAGGGGCTTTGGAGGTGTCCTGCCCGGTTTGGGGTCGGGCCTGATCAGGGGGCCGTACGCTTGCCGGCTACTCGGGCAGGGCTTGGTCCCCTGATCCGCGGCGGCTGTCCGGTCCCGGTAGATGCTTGACAGTTCGGTCCCAGCTGATGGTTGACAGCGGCCGTGTTCGGCTTTTCTGTGCGCGTCCTTGCGGTGCGTGTGGGGAGGCCGGGATTGGCGCTGGTGGAGTTGTCGGTTGTCGAGCAGAGATACCGGGCTGTCTTGGCGGTGTTGGCCGGTGCGACGTGACGGAGGTCGCCGCGTCGCTGGGGGTGTCGCGGCAGACGGTCAGCGGGTGGAAGTCCCGGATGAGGCCTCGGGCCTGGCCGGGTCGGCGGACCGTTCGCGCAGGTCGGCATCATGTCCGCATCAGGCCTCTGCCGAGGTGGAGGCAGCGGTGTGTGAGCTGCGGCGCAAGCACCCGAGGTGGGGTCCGCGGCCGGATCGCGTTCGTGCTGGAGCGGTCAGGAGTCACGCCGGTGCCGTCGCGGATGACTGTCTATCGGATCCTGGTCCGTCATGGGCTGGTGGAACCGGGGTTCGGCGCCGGAAGCGGTCGGATGACAAGCGCTGGCAGCGAGATGCGCCGATGCAGCTGTGGCAGATGGACATCGTCGGCGGCGTCATGCTCGTCGACCCGGTGACGGAGCCGCGTTCGAGGTGGACCGGGTGGTGAACAACAGCGGCCGTCTCCCTCGGCCGCCCCTACGCAGGACAGACCGTGCCCGTGCACGTCTCGGACACGACGATCACCGTCGACCTGGACGGCCAGATCCGGGTCATCCGCCGCACGACCGACGTCCCGGTCCGTAACGTGAAAGCCGACAAGCCCCACAAGGTTTCCGATGTTGTCCAGGCCCACAAGCATCACCCGGGACCAAACCGTGCGGCATCACCTGGGACACGACAGAGAGAGAGCCCCTACCGGATGACTCCGACAGGGGCTCTCAGCTGCGGTGGACCTGTGGGGATTTGAACCCCAGACCCCCTCGATGCGAACGAGGTGCGCTACCAGACTGCGCCACAGGCCCTTGCAACGAGTGAAACTCTAGCATCCCGATCGGGGTGCTTGGAAATCCGTTCGCCGCTGGTCACCCGGCCGGTCTTCTTGCTGGTCACGGACAACGAACGGGGGGCGCTGCCGGTCGTCGGCAGCGCCCCCTCGGCGGTCTCGATCCGCCGGTGGTGTCACTCGTTGGCGGCGCGCGGCCGGTCCTCGTCGGCGTACTGGTCGAAGAGCGGTGTGCGGCCCCGGTCGCGGGCACGGCGGGACTGGGAGGGAGTGCGGCGGCCCGCGGCGCCGGCCTCCGGGCCCGGTGTCTCGCGCGGGGCGGGCGCCGGCTCGGCCACCGAGGAGCGGGCCGCGCTCCAGGTCTCCGGGTCGCTGACGTCGACGCCGCTCGACGCGCGCGGCGCGACCGGAGCGGTGACGTACGTGGGCAGCGGGACCGGCACCGGCTCCCAACTGTCGCCGGTCACGGGGCCGCGCTGGCGCTGCTGGTCCACCCATTCCGCGTGATCGGTCTGCTCGACCAGCGCACGGCGCCCCGCCTCCTGCGGGGAGAGCTTCGGCGCCGGTTCTTGCTCGGCGTCCTCGGCCTGCTCCATGGGCCCGTCCCCCGGCTCGGCCGCGGCCGGCGCCGGCTGGTGGCGGCGCGGGCGGTTCTCGCGCAGCCGCTGCGCCGCGGCCTCCGCCCGCCGCCGGTCCATGGTGAACGCGAAGCGCCGCCGCTCCTGGGCGCGCATCTGCACGATGTAGGCGCTGAGGAGCACGGCCGGCAGGGCGGGCGCCCACAGCAGCCCCAGTCCGCCGACCGCGGCGATCACCGCGCCGAGGGTGAAGGCGAGGAAGAGGACGATGGTCGTCCGTCTGCGCCGGGCGAGGACCTTGCTGCGCCGCGCGCGCTCGGCGGCCGCGGCACGGTCGGACCGGCGACGTGGGGCGGGGGGCCGGCCGGCGGGCCGGTCCGTCTCCTGCTCGGTGTCCTCGGTCACGTCCCGGCGGACTTCGGTGCGGGGCGCGGCGAAGGCCCGGACGTCCACGGAACTCAAACGGTCCGTGTCAGCGTCCGGGTCCACGTCGTGCTCGGGCTGCTCAGCGGTGCGTTCCCGCAGCTCCTTGGCGTACCGGCGCTCCATCGCCGCTCGTCCGGACAGCAGCCGGATGGCGGTGGAGAAGCGTTCCGTCGGACGGGCTTCGTTCAGCTCGTCCTGCCTGCGGAGCCACATCGGCACCAAGTAGGCGGCCCAGGCCCCGACGATGACTGCGTAGATGAGGCCGCTGCTGCTCACGCAACACACCGTAGAGGGATTTGCACAAGGGCATCCGCCAATTGGCCCGGTGTGTCGCACGATCTGGCTGATATCACGGACTTTTTTTGTGATTGTTCAGATCGGTTCATGGCTACCGCTGACCAATTTCGAACACTTATTTTATTTCCCGGGCGGTTCCGGGTCGCGCCTGGTGCCAGCGCTTGAGCAGCCCCTCCGGCACCTCCTCGGCCGTCAGCGCGAACACCAGGTGGTCCCGCCAGGCGCCGTCGATGTGGAGATAGCGGGGCCGCAGACCCTCTTCGCGGAATCCGAGTTTCTCCACCACGCGGCGGCTCGGTCCGTTCTCGGGCCGAATGCAGACCTCGATGCGGTGCAGACCGACCGAACGGAAACAGTGGTCCACGGCCAGGGCGACAGCCGTCGGCATGACCCCGCGGCCGGCGATGCTCCGGTCGACCCAGTAGCCGACATGACCGGAGCACATCGAGCCCCAGGTGATCCCGGCCACGGTCAGCTGGCCGACGAGCCTGCCCTGATACTCGATCACGAACGGCAGCATCCGGCCCGCGTTCGCCTCCGCGCGCAGATGGCGGACCATCTGCCGGTACGTCGGCCGCTGGATGAGCGGCCCGCCCGGCGCCGGGGGCGGGATCGTCGCCTCCCAGGGACGCAGCCAGTCGCGGTTGCGCCGGTTGACCTCACGCCAGGTGCGCTGATCGCGCAGCTTTATGGGGCGGAGGGTGATGTCACCGTCCACCAGGACGACCGGCCAGCTGACGCTCATGACGGTCTGGGATGGTCGCCGCCGCGCAACTGGTCGACGGCATGGCGCAGGATCTGTTCCAGCACCGCGAGCCCGTCCCGCACGCCCCCGGTGGAGCCGGGGAGGTTGACGATCAGGGTGCGGCCGGCGACTCCGGCGACTCCGCGCGAGAGCACGGCGGTGGGCACCTTCTCGCGTCCGTACGCGCGGATCGCCTCCGGGATGCCGGGGACCTCGTGATCGAGGAGGGCGCGGGTCACCTCGGGCGTGCGGTCGGTGGGCGAGACGCCCGTACCGCCGGTGGTCACGATGACGTCGTACCGGTCGGCCACTCCGTCGCGCAGCGCCTCGCCGACCGGGTCTCCGTCAGGGACGACCCTGGGGCCGTCCACGGCGAAGCCCATCGCGGTGAGCTTCTCGGCGATGAGCGGGCCGCCCGTGTCCTCGTACACCCCGGCCGCCGCCCGGTTGGAGGCGGTGACCACGAGCGCGCGGTACGGGGCCGTGGCGTGGGCGGCGGTCATGCGTGCGCTCCTTCTGCTCCCTCGTGTCCCCCGCGGGTCCAGTCGCCGGACTTGCCGCCCGTCTTCTCCTCGACGCGGATGTCGGTGATCACCGCCGCCTTGTCGACGGCCTTGATCATGTCCACGACCGTGAGGGCGGCGACGGAGACCGCCGTGAGTGCCTCCATCTCCACCCCCGTACGGTCCGTCGTCTTCACCGTGGCGGCGATCTCGACCGCGTCGTCGGCGACGAGAAGGTCGAGCTTCACGCCGGAGACGGCGAGGGGGTGACAGAGCGGGATCAGGTCGGGCGTGCGCTTCGCGCCCATGATCCCGGCGATCCGTGCCGTGGCGAGCGCGTCGCCCTTCGGGACGCCCTCGCCGCGCAGCAACTCCACGACGTACGGGGAGACCAGGACGCGGCCGGTGGCGCGCGCGGTGCGGGCGGTGACGTCCTTCCCGGATACGTCGACCATGCGGGCCGCCCCCGCCTCGTCGATGTGCGTCAGCCTGCCGTGCGTACTCATGTGCGCCTGTGCTCCCGGTCCGGTCCCGTCAGGGCCTGTGTGGTCAGACACGGTACCGCCACAGGGGGCCGGTCAGCCCAGGAGGACCACGCCGACCTCCGTGCCGGGCTCCACCGAGGTGTCGGACTCCGGGACGACGATCAGGCAGTCGGCGTGGGCGAGCGCCGCGATCAGATGGGAGCCCGAGCCGCCGACGGGAGTGACGCTGCCGGCCTCCGCGTCGTACCTGCCGCGGAGGAACTGGCGCTTCCCGGCCGGGGAGCCGATCGCCTTGTCCGCCTTCAGCACCGCCCGTGCGGTGGGGCGGTGCACGTCCGGCAGGCCCATGAGCGCACGGATCGCGGGCCGGACGAACAACTCGAAGGAGACGTAGGACGACACCGGATTGCCGGGCAGGGCCAACAGCGGCGTGTGCTCGGGGCCGATGGAGCCGAAGCCCTGCGGCTTGCCCGGCTGCATAGCGAGCTTACGGAAGTCGATCCCGCTGCCAGCCTCGTCCTCGTCGCCCACCGAGGAGAGCGCCTCCTTGACCACGTCGTACGCTCCGACGCTGACGCCGCCGGTGGTGACCAGCAGGTCGGCGCGGATCAGCTGGTCCTCGATGGTGGCGCGCAGGGTCTCCGCATCGTCGGTGACCGCGCCCACCCGGTAGGAGATCGCGCCCGCGTCCCGCGCGGCGGCGGCGAGCGCGAAGCTGTTGGAGTCGTAGATCGTGCCCTCGGTCAACTCCTCGCCGGGCTGGACCAGTTCGCTGCCGGTGGACAGGACCACCACACGGGGCCGGGGCCGGACCCGCACGGTGCCGCGGCCGATCGCGGCGAGCAGGCCGATCTGGGGCGGGCCGAGGACCGTGCCCGCCGCGAGGGCCAGGTCGCCGGCCTGCACGTCGCTGCCCCGGGCGCGCACATGCGCACGCTCCTCGACGGGGCGGTGGACGCGGACCTCGCCGCTCGCCCCCTCCGGGTCCTCGCCGGCGGGGCGCATCGTGTGGGCCGCTCCCCCGCCGGTGCCGCCGTCGGTCCACTCCACGGGGACCACGGCCTGCGCGCCGGGAGGCAGCGGTGCCCCGGTCATGATGCGCGCGGCCTGGCCGGGGCCGACGGTGGGCAGCCCGCCGCTGCCGGCGGCCACGTCCCCGATCACGGTGAGGACGGAGGGGAACTCCTCCGTCGCGCCCGCGACATCGGCGACGCGGACCGCGTACCCGTCCATGGAGCTGTTGTCGAACGGTGGCAGCGCGACGGGGACGGTGACGTCCTCCACGAGAACACAGCCCTGGGCGTCCGGCAGCTGAAGCTCGATCGGGTCGAGCGGGCGGATCGCGGCAAGGATGTCCTCGAGGTGGTCGTCCACCGACCAGGTCGTGCTGCTCACGGTGCTACATCTCCTCGTTCACAAAACTGCGAAGCCAGTCCCGGAACTCCGGGCCCAGGTCCTCACGTTCGCACGCGAGTCTGACAATGGCACGCAGATAGTCGCCCCGGTCACCGGTGTCGTAGCGGCGGCCCTTGAAGATCACTCCGTGGACCGGGCCGCCGGAGTTCGACTCCGTTGCGGCGGTCGACCGGTCCGCCTCCGTGAGCTTCTGGAGAGCGTCGGTGAGCTGGATCTCTCCGCCGCGGCCCGGCTCCGTCTCCCGCAGTACGCCGAAGACGGCCGGGTCGAGGACGTAGCGGCCGATGATCGCCAGGTTGCTCGGCGCGTCCGCGGCCTCCGGCTTCTCCACCAGGTTGGTGATCTGGACGACATCGCTGTCGCCGGTGGGCTTCACGGCGGCGCAGCCGTAGAGGTGGATCTGGGACGGGTCGACCTCCATCAGCGCGATGACGCTGCCGCCCTCGCGCTCCTGCACCTCGACCATGCGGGCGAGCAGGGGGTCGCGCGGGTCGATCAGGTCGTCGCCGAGGAGGACGGCGAAGGGCTGGTCGCCGACGTGCGGCTCGGCGCACAGCACGGCGTGGCCGAGCCCGCGCGGGTCGCCCTGGCGCACGTAGTGCATGGTCGCGAGGTCGCTGGACTCCTGGACCTTCGCGAGCCTGCCGGCGTCGCCCTTGCGGGAGAGCGCCTCCTCGAGTTCGTAGTTGCGGTCGAAGTGGTCCTCGAGCGGGCGCTTGTTGCGTCCTGTGATCATCAATACGTCGGAGAGGCCGGCCGAGACGGCCTCCTCGACCACGTACTGGATCGCCGGCTTGTCGACCACAGGCAGCATCTCTTTGGGCGTGGCTTTCGTGGCAGGCAGGAACCGGGTGCCGAGGCCTGCGGCTGGGATGACAGCCTTGCTGATCCTGGGGTGCGACTGAGTCATGAGCAGCACCATATCCGGTGAGAATGGGCGGAAGATGATACTCCGGTTAACTTCGTCCTCACAAAGACGTGTACAACACATTTACGGGTGGGCAATGAACGCCGACATGTCGGAAAAGAGCGTGCTACGGGCCGAACTGCTCGGGGCACGACGGCTCCTGTCCATGGAGGACGTGGCAGAGACCGCCGCGGTTCTCGCACGGCACGCGCTGCTGCTCCCCGAGCTCGCGGACGCGGGCACCGTCGCCGCCTACGTGTCCGTCGGGCGCGAGCCCGGCACCCACGCGCTGCTCGACGCGCTGCTCTCCAGAGGAGTACGCGTCCTGCTGCCCGTCCTGCTGGACGACAACGACCTGGACTGGGGGGTGTACCGGGGCGCCGATCACCTGGAGCGGGCGGGACGCGGGCTCCTGCAGCCGGAGGGGGAACGGCTCGGTCCGGACGCGGTGCTCACGGCCGAGGCCGTACTGCTTCCCGGACTGGCCGTCGACGCCCGGGGCATGCGGCTCGGGCGTGGCGGCGGTTCGTACGACCGTGTCCTCGCCCGTCTCGCCGCCGCAGGCGCGGAACCGGCCCTCGTGGTGCTCCTGCACGCGAACGAGGTGGTCGAGCAGGTCCCGGTGGAACCGCACGACCACCCCGTTCACGCGGTGGTGACGCCCGGCGGCGTCACCCGGTTCACGGGACGGAATAGCCCGGAGGAACGAGGGTGAGCGTGTCGGCGGTGCCGGCCGTCACCGCCTCCTTGCTGTAGGCCCAGTCCAGGAGCTCACCGTCGGCCCACATGTCGGTCTGGTCGGTGTAGTGCGCGTTGTACGCGTGGCCCGAGGCGCCGGTGAGGTTGATCCACCGGGACTCGTCCCACTCGCCGACGTTGACCACCATCCGCATCGACGGCACCCACACGACCTCGTAGCCGCCCGCCGCGTTCCAGCCTGTGGCGTTCACCGCGGCCTCGCCGCCGCCGAGGTTCCACGGGCCGCGGTTGAGCATGGTCTGCAGGAAGCCCGGGCCGTCGGTGCCCAGCGTCTGGTTCTTCAGGGTGAGCTGGTGCAGGCGGCCCCAGCTCCAGCTGGAGGCGTCCTTGCCCAGCCTGGCCGTCAGCTCCCATCGGGCGTCCGCCATCGCACGGCCGAGCAGTTCGTCGCGGCTGTCGGTCGCCTGCTCCGTACGGGTCCTGGGCGACTGCCACCAGGCGTTGTCCTCGTCCTTCAGCAGCCGTCGCACCACCTCGAACCAGCGGTCGCCGCCGTCGGGCTGCGCCGAGTCGGCGTCACGCCGGCCGCATTCGCGCACCCGCTCCTCGAGGTCGTCGTCCGGGGCCGTGCTGTCGGCGGGACGGACGCTGAGGCACTCGCCCTCGACGCGCAGCTCCTTGGGGAGCTTGTTGCCGAACGCCAGCTTGAGGACGTTCCGCCACACGGCGTTGAAGTAGGCGGCGGCGCCGGAGTCCGGCTCCTGGGTGTAGTCCCAGCCCTCGAGCAGCTTCTGCGCCTCGCGGACGTACGGGTCGGAGATGTCGATCTTCAGCAGATAGGGCGTGAGCAGCTTCGCGATCTCGCTGCTGTTGTCCGTCTGCATGGTGCGCATGTCTTCGGTCGAGATCTTGCCGCCGCCCTGGATCTTCGACTCGATGAGGTCGTTGATCCGCTGGCTCCGGGCGCCGTAGCCGTAGTCCGTGGTGATCAGGTACGGGTACTTCTCCGCGTCGATGACGGCCTGGTTGGCGGTGACGATGTAGCCGCGGTCGGGGTTGTACTCGTACGGCAGCTCGTCGAAGGGGATGTAGTCGGTCCACTTGTACGCCGGGTCCCAGCCGGGCGCCGGGGTGGAGCCGTCGCCCTGGGCACGGACCGGGATCCGGCCCGGGGCCTGGTAGCCGATGTTGCCCTTGGTGTCAGCGTAGACCAGGTTCTGCGAGGGGACCTCGAACTTCTGCGAGGCCTTTCGGAAGCTCTGGAAGTCCTTGGCGCGGTTGAGCTCGAAGACGGCGTCCATGGTCCTGCCGGGCTGGAGGGCGGTCCACTGCAGGGCGACTCCGTAGCCGGACGCGCGGTCGGGCGCGGCATTGGACACGGGCGCCTTCTGGCCGACCTTCTCCAGCTCTTCGCTGCGGTCGGAGACCAGGGGGCCGTGCCCGGTGGAGCGGACCGTGATCGTCTTGCTGGCGCCGCCCGCGACCTTGATGACCTCCTTGCGGGTGGTCAGCTGCTTCTCCTCGTCGCCGACGAGGTAGCTGTCGCCGGTGAGCTTCTCGAGGTAGAGGTCGGTGACGTCGGCGCCGAGGTTGGTGAAGCCCCAGGCGATGTCCTGGTTGTGGCCGATTATCACGCCGGGCATGCCGGAGAAGGTGTAGCCCGCGACGTCGTAGCGGCACTTCGCGGAGGTCGCACGGCAGTGCAGGCCCATCTGGTACCAGAGCGAGGGCAGCTGGGGCGCGAGGTGCGGGTCGTTGGCCAGCAGGGGCTTGCCGGTGGTCGTGTACTCGCCGTCGACCACCCAGGAGTTGGACCCGATGCCGTTGCCGCTGGGGCCCAGGAGAGCGGGGACCGCGTCGAGGGCGTCGGAGAGCGCGGCCAGCTGAGAGCTCGCTCCGGAGGCCGCGTCCGCGTCACCGCCGGCGCTGCCGGTGCCCGTGCCGGTCCCGGATCCCGTGCCGTCGCCCGTGTTTCCGCCGGTGGAGCCGTCCTCGAGGTCGGACGGCTTGGCCGCCGGGTCGAACTTCCCGGTGGCCTGGCTGATGCCGCCCTCCTGCACGATCGGCTTGTTGCGCTCGAACGGATAGGACGGGTAGAGGTCCTTGATCTGCTTCTCGCTGAGCCTGCTGGTCAGCAGGGAGCGGTCGATCTCGTCCTCCATGTTCCCGCGCAGGTCCCAGGCCATCGCCTTGAGCCAGGCCACCGAGTCGACCGGCGACCACGGCTCGGGCTTGTAGTTGTTGGTGAAGGACAGCGCCGCGTACTCCACCGAGATCTCTTCGGCGGAGCGCCCCTTGAGGTACGCGTTGACGCCTTCCGAATAGGCCTGGAGGAACTTCTTCGTCTCCGCGGAGAGCTTGGTGTCGTACTCCTCCTGCGCGACGTGGCGCCAGCCGAGCGTGCGGAGGAACGCGTCCGTCCCGACCTGGCCGGAGCCGAACATCTCCGAGAGCCGGCCGGAGGTCATGTGCCTGCGGACGTCCATCTCCCAGAAGCGGTCCTGCGCCTGGACGAATCCCTGGGCGCGGAAGAGGTCCTCGTCGGTGTCCGCGTAGATCTGCGGGATGCCGTGGTCGTCCCGCTTGACCTCGACCGTGCCGCCGAGCCCTTCGAGTTGGATCGACCCGGTGGTCTGCGGGAAGGAGGCACGCACCGTACTGATGCTCCAGTACGCCCCGTAGCCGACGCCCGCCACGAGGGCCAGCACCAGGACGAGCACGAGCAGACGGGCGCGTCGCCCCTTCTTCTTCTTGGGGGAAGAGGCGGTTGTGTTGGCGGGCATCGCTGTCCTTCGAGGGGCAGGGTGGTCCTGGGAATGCTGAGGCAACTCTAGGCGCAGCGCCCGACCGGCCCGGACGCGGTATCCACAAGGCACCCTCGTCCACAGACAAACAGATCATCAGACCGTCAAGAACGCGTTAAAGATTAGGTAAGGTAACGAAGTGTCGCCCGCCGGTACGAAGATCCGGCCGCAAGGCGCGAGGGGAAGGATCGGCCACTGACTGTCCACCAGCTCAACGAACTCCTGCTCATCTGCTCGCTCGTCCTGCTCGTCGCCGTGGCGGCTGTGCGCGTCTCCTCGCGCAGCGGGCTTCCCAGCCTGCTGCTGTATCTCGGCATCGGGATCGCCATCGGCCAGGACGGGCTGCTCGACGTCCAGTTCGACGACGCCGAACTGACGCAGGTGATCGGCTACGGCGCCCTCGTGGTGATCCTCGCCGAAGGTGGACTCGGCACGAAGTGGAAGGAGATCAGGCCCGCGCTGCCCGCGGCCGCCGCGCTGGCGACTGTCGGTGTCGCGGTGAGCGTCGGCGTCACGGCCGCCGCCGCCCACTATCTGGTGGGACTCCCGTGGCAGCAGGCCCTGATCGTCGGCGCGGTCGTCTCGTCGACCGACGCCGCCGCGGTCTTCTCCGTGCTGCGCAAAGTGCCGCTGCCTTCCCGGGTGACCGGCGCGCTCGAGGCGGAATCCGGCTTCAACGACGCCCCCGTCGTGATCCTGGTGGTGGCGTTCTCCACGACCGGGCCGATCGACGCCTGGTACATGCTGGTCGGCGAGATCGCGCTGGAGCTGGCGATCGGGGCGGTCATCGGACTCGCGACCGGCTGGCTCGGCGCGTACGCCCTGCGGCACGTGGCCCTGCCCGCCTCCGGCCTCTACCCGATCGCCGTCATGGCGATCGCGGTCATGGCGTACGCGGCCGGCGCCATGGCGCACGGCAGCGGGTTCCTCGCCGTCTATCTCGCCTCGATGGTCCTCGGCAACGCCAAGCTGCCGCACTCCCCGGCCAATCGCGGATTCGCCGAGGGGCTCGGCTGGCTGGCCCAGATCGGCATGTTCGTCCTGCTCGGCCTGCTGGTGACGCCGCACGAGCTGCTTCGCGACTTCTGGCCCGCGGTGATCGTCGGCCTGATGCTGACCGTGGTCGCGCGCCCGGTGGGAGTCTTCATCAGCCTCCTGCCCTTCCGTATCCCGTGGCAGGAACAGGTGCTGATGTCGTGGGCCGGCCTCCGCGGCGCGGTGCCCATTATTTTCGCGACGATCCCCATGGTCTCCGGCGTCGAGGGCAACGACCGGATCTTCAACATCGTCTTCGTCCTGGTGGTCGTCTACACCCTGGTGCAGGGGCCGACCCTGCCCTGGCTCGCAAGGCGGCTGCGGCTCGGCGACTCCTCGGAGGCCGCCGACCTCGGGATCGAGTCCGCGCCTCTGGAGCGGCTGCGCGGACACCTGCTCTCGGTCGAGGTCCCCGAAGGGTCGAAGATGCACGGCGTGGAGGTCGCCGAGCTGCGGCTGCCGTCGGGCTCCGCCGTCACCCTCGTCGTCCGCGACGGCAAGAGCTTCGTACCGCTGCCCTCGACGGTGCTACGGCACGGCGACGAGCTCCTCGTGGTGGCGACCGACCCCGTACGGGACGCCGCCGAGCGGCGCCTTCGGGCGGTCGCCCAGGGCGGAAAGCTCGCGGGCTGGCTGGGCACAGAGGGCGGCGCACGCCGCCGGCACCTGTGACCGGCGGGCCGGATCAGGGGATCAGCGGGTCAGCCGGTGATCGCTCCGTGCATCACAAGGAATACGTGACGTGATCCCTGTCATTTCCCAGGATGCGGCAGGGGAAATCCCTGTACCATGAAGGCACACTGATCGACCAACTCTGCCTGACGCAGAGCTGGCGCGACCGTATGGCGGCCGCGGAGTCCCTCGCTGTGGACCCCGGTATCTACCGCAGTTCCGCGCAAGAGGACAGCTCTCGGCGGCTCCCGACACCCAGGGGAGCGCTACCAGGCGGCAGAAAGGCAAGGACCGTGGAGTCCACGGTCGCGTCCGGCAAGCGTCCTGGTTACGGGCAGCTGCTCCGTACCGCAGGCGCTTGGACGTTCCTGCTTCCCGGGTTCGCCGCCCGGCAGCCCTTCGCGATGCTCACCATCGGCATCGTCCTGCTCGTCCAGCACACCACCGGCTCGTACGGCAGCGCAGGCGCCGTCGCAGCCGTCACCGGCGTGTCCATGGCGCTGTTCGCACCGCAGAGCGGCAAGCTCGCCGACCGCTTCGGCCAGCGCGCCGTGCTGGTGCCCGGCGTGCTCGTGCACACGGCTTCAGGCGCGGCGCTCACCGTGCTGGCCCTCACCGGCGCCCCCTTGTGGGCGCTGTTCGCCGCGGCCGTGCCGACCGGCGCCTCCGTTCCCCAGGTCGGCCCGATGGTGCGGGCCCGCTGGGCCGCGCGCCTCCAGGGCTCGCCGCTGATGTCGACGGCCGCGGCCTTCGAGTCCGTGACGGACGAGTTCACCTTCGTGGTGGGACCTGTCCTCGCCACGGCGCTGTGCACCGGGGTCCACCCGGCGGCCGGTCTGATCGCCGAGTCAACGCTCACCCTGGCCGGCGGACTGCTGTTCGCCGCCCAGCGCCGCACCCAGCCCGCCCACGGCCACTCCCTCGCCGACACCGCGGGTGAGCGCACCTCCGCGCTGTCAGTGCCCGGCGTGCGGGTCCTGGCGGTGGCCTTCCTCGGCATCGGCTCCGTCTTCGGCGGCATGCAGGTCTCGCTGACCGCGTTCACCGAGGAGATCGGGCAGCCCGGCATGAACGGTCTGCTGTACGGCCTCTTCGCCGCCGGCAACATGCTGGCCGGCGTCGCCGTCGGCGCCGTCGCTTGGAAGACCGGTCCGCGCCGCAGGCTGGTGCTCGGATACGCGGGCCTCACCCTGGCCGCGTCCGTCCTCTGGACGGCACATTCCGTGGTGCTGCTCGGGGCTCTGGGCCTGATCGTCGGCCTCTTCATCGCCCCCGCACTGATCAGCGGCTACACCCTCGTCGACTCGCTCGTACCGGCCTCCGCCCGCACCGAGGCCTTCACCTGGCTGACGGGCGCGGTGGCGCTGGGCCAGGCCGCCGCCGTGACGGTGGCCGGACAGCTGGCCGACAAGTACGGCGCCGGCGCCGGATTCGCCGTGCCGCTGGTGGGCACCGCGCTCGCGCTGATCACCCTCGTGACCCTGCGTTCGCGCCTCACGCCGCGTACCTCCGGACGGGTCGCGGCGCGTGGGATCGGTCACCGAGTGCCGGTGACGGTGGACTGATTCCGCGGAATACGTCACTATGGATCGTCGTTAGCACTCATCGAGTGAGAGTGCCAGGAGGAAGACAAGTGCCGACCTACCAGTACCAGTGCACCGAATGCGGCGAGGGCCTCGAGGCGGTGCAGAAGTTCACCGATGACGCCCTGACCGTATGCCCCAGCTGTGACGGACGCCTGAAGAAGGTGTTCTCAGCGGTCGGCATCGTCTTCAAGGGTTCCGGCTTCTACCGCAACGACAGCCGCGGCTCGTCGTCGAGCAGCTCGCCCGCGTCGACCTCCTCGTCCTCGACGGGCACGAAGTCCTCGTCGGACACGAAGGCGTCGTCCCCGGCCGCCTCCTCGACGGCTTCCTCCTCGTCCTCGAGCACGTCGAGCACGTCCGGCTCCGCAGCCTGATCTTACGTTTCCGAGACCCCGCCCGGCACATGACCACGGCGGGGTTCTTGGCATGTGCGCCTGCGGCTACTGTGATCGCCATGGCGACCAAGTCGAACGCAAGCGAAGCGACCGGACCGGCGGAGATCGGTGTGATCGGCGGCTCGGGCTTCTACTCCTTCCTGGAGGACGTCACCGAGATCGAGGTCGAGACCCCTTACGGTCCGCCCAGCGACTCCCTGTTCATCGGTGACATCGCCGGACGGCGGGTCGCCTTCCTGCCCCGTCACGGGCGCGGCCACCACCTGCCGCCGCACCGCATCAACTACCGCGCCAACCTCTGGGCGCTGCGCTCCGTCGGCGTCCGCCAGGTCCTCGGCCCGTGCGCGGTCGGGGGCCTGGTGCCCGAGTACGGCCCCGGCACGCTGCTCGTGCCCGACCAGTTCGTGGACCGCACGAAGGCGCGGGCGCAGACCTACTTCGACGGCCTGCCGCTGCCCGACCGGACCGTCCCCAACGTGGTGCATGTGTCGCCTGCCGATCCGTACTGCCCGCGGGGGCGCAGGACCGTGCTGGACGCGGCCCGCGGACGCGACTGGGAGCCGGTGGACGGCGGGACCCTGGTGGTCGTCGAGGGGCCCCGCTTCTCTACCCGGGCCGAGTCCCGGTGGCACGCGGCGATGGGCTGGTCGGTGGTGGGCATGACCGGGCACCCCGAGGCCGTCCTCGCCCGGGAGCTCGAGCTCTGCTACACGTCGATCACACTGGTCACCGACCTGGACGCCGGCGCCGAAGCGGGCGAAGGCGTCTCGCACGAAGAGGTGCTGAAGGTGTTCGCGGCCAATGTCGACCGGCTGCGTACGGTCCTGTTCGACGCCGTGGCGGGTCTGCCGTCGAACGACGAACGCGACTGCACGTGCGGCAACGCGCTGGCGGGGATGGACCCGGGCATCACGCTGCCGTAGCGCGGCGAGGTCGCGTCCTGGAGTGAGGTCGCGTCTGGGGTGAGGCCGCGTCGCGGGCGGGCGGGGCTGCGCGGTCGCGGGGCGGGCGATCCCGCTCGGCCCCCCATCCCGGTGAGCGAGTTGTCCACATACATCGCACTGTCCACAGGTTTCGGCGGGCCTGGGCCGGAGCGTGGATCGTGATGAGCGGTCGGTCACGGGCGCAGGGCCCGGGCCACTCCTCGCGACAGGCGGTGCGACATGTCCTTCGTGCACTCCTCCCCTCCCCCCTCTCCCGCGCCGGAGCCCTTGGGCGTACCGCCGTTCGCCCCGCTGCGGGTCCGCGGCGGGGCGCAGCGGCTTCGCCGAGCGCTGTGGCGGCAGCGGCGAACCATGGCCGCGGGCCTGGCGGTGACGGCCGCGGCGCTCGCCGCGTCGACGGCCCGGGGAGCCGACGTCGCGGGCGGACCGGGGCAGGAGGCCCGGGGCGGTCCGGGCGCCGGTGTGCCGGCTGCCGCGCCCCCGGCGCGTGAGCCCCGTCCTGCCACCGAGCTGGTGTCCGCGCCCGTGCGCATCGCGGACGCGGCGACGGTGCGGCTGCTGCGGCCCGGGGACCGCGTCGACGTCATCGCGGCCGCTGACCATCCCGCGGCCGGAGGCGAGGGGGCGGTTCCGGCGAAGGTCGTGGCGTCCGGGGTCCGGGTGACCGAGGTTCCGGCCGGGACCGAGGACTCCGCGGACGGCGGCGCACTCGTCGTGCTGTCCGTGCCGCGGGCCACGGCGGCGGAGCTGGCGGGCGCCGGCGCGTCCTCCCGCTTGGTGGTGACGGTGTGCTGACTCGTACTGACCTAGCCCCGGGTAGTCCCATAGCGGCTGCGGATTGGACAAGGAGGCCGGGCGCTGACGTAAGTTGCCGAGCCGTCCCCCTCCTTTACTACATGTATGAAGAGAGGCTCATTCGTGAGCGACAAGAAGCCGAGCGTCCTCGAAGGCTTCAAAGCCTTCCTGCTCCGTGGCAACGTGATCGACCTCGCGGTCGCCGTCGTCATCGGTGCCGCTTTCACCAACATCGTGAACGCTGTGGTGAAAGGCGTGATCAACCCGCTGGTCGGGGCGTTCGGAACGAAGGACCTGGATGCCTACAGCTCCTGCCTGAAGGACCCGTGCAAGGTCGGCCCCGACGGCGATATGCAGGGCATCCAGATCATGTGGGGATCGGTGCTCGGCGCGACGCTCCAGTTCCTGATCACCGCTGCCGTCGTCTACTTCCTCATGGTGCTGCCCATGTCGAAGTACCTCGCCCGCCGCGTGGCCGCGCAGAAGGCGAAGGAGGGTGTTCAGGAGACGCTCGAGGTGACCGAGCTGGAGGTGCTGAAGGAGATCCGCGACGCCTTGGTCGCGCAGCGCCGTACCGGCTCGACGGCTGCCGGTGACGACTCCGGTCCGGCGGGCGCACCGGAGCCCGGCGCCGGTCGCTGACGCGGCCGACGGCCCCTCGGGGCTCGTACGGCTCAGATGTGGTGGGGCGGCTTCTCGTCGAGGAAGCGTGCGAGATCGGCGGCGCTGTCGCTGCTCGCGGGAGGCCGCTCACCCCACCCACGGTCCGTATCGTCCGCCGATTGCTGGTCCAGCGGATCGTCGAAGATCAGCCTCGGCTCGGGTCGTTGCTGTCCGGGCTGCTTCGCATCGCGCGGTCCGGGGGCGGGGGCGGTCCTCATATCTCCAGGGTACGGCCGAGGGCCCCCCTGCCGTCACCTGTGTTCCGTCACCCTGCCGACGGCCCCTGGATCCGGGCCGGGCCGGGTGGCCCATCGGGTCGGCACGCCGAGCGGGCCGGGGCGGGCCGGATGGCCCATCGGGTCGGCACGGCCGCGCATGGACCACCGCTGCGGACAGCGCTCATCGGCACCGGAATGGCGCGGACGCCGGGCGCCGGATCGAGATCTGCTGGAGCACCGGTCGAGACCGCGCCGCGCGTCTGCGTGACCGCCGCCGCGCACGGCCGGTCCAACTAACCTGGCGGACATGGTCGTTACGAAGAGGACTGACGGGCCGACCGACGGCCTCACGGATGTGGCGGGTCTGCGGGTCGGTCACGCACAGGTCACCGGGGACGGTGCGCTCAGCGGCACGACCGTCGTCCTCGCGCCGGAGGGCGGCGTGGTCGCGGCCGTCGACGTCAGGGGCGGTGGGCCAGGCACCCGGGAGACCGACGCGCTCGATCCGCGCAATGTCGTCCAGCGCATCGAGGCGGTCGTCCTGACCGGCGGCAGCGCGTTCGGGCTCGAGTCGGCCGCCGGAGTGATGGCGTGGCTCGAGGAACAGGGCCGGGGCGTACGGGTCGGCCCTGATCCCTCGCAGGTCGTGCCCGTCGTGCCGGCGGCATGCGTCTTCGACCTGGGGCGCGGCGGCGACTGGTCCGCGCGGCCGGACGCCTCCACAGGCCGGGCGGCGGTGGAGGCGGCTGCCGCCACCGACGAGGGCGCGCCGGTCGAGGCGGGTGCGGTCGGTGCCGGGACCGGTGCGGTGATCGGGCACTTCAAGGGCGGTGTCGGCACGGCGAGCGCCGTCCTCGAGTCCGGCATCACCGTGGCCGCGCTGGTCGTGGCGAACGCGGTGGGCTCGGCCGTCGATCCCGGGACCGGCGCGCTGTACGGCGAGTTGATCACCGAAGGCGTGGACCGCGCGGCGCTCCCCTCCCCCGCCGTGCACACCGCGGCGCAGCTGCGCCTGACCGAGGCACGCGAGAAGAACGGTCCCCCGCCGCTGAACACCACCCTCGCCGTCGTGGCCACCGACGCCGATCTCACCCGCGCGCAGGCGCACAAGCTCGCGGGGACGGCGCACGACGGCATCGCGCGCGCTGTGCGGCCGGTGCACCTTCTCAACGACGGCGACACGGTGTTCGCACTGGCCACGGGCTCGGTGGCGCTCGCCGAAGACAATCCGCTAGCGCTGAACGACGTTCTCGCCGCGGGCGCCGACATGGTGACGCGGGCGATCGTGCACGCCGTGAGATCCGCCGCGAGCGTCGACGGACCGGGCGGCAGCTTCCCTTCGTACGGGGAGTTGTACGGCATCGACTGACGTATCGGACAGCCGAGTTGGGGGCGCGCGGGAACTTCTGCCACGCGCCCCTTCGTTTTACCCAACCCTGAAGCGCATTGTCGGACCGAAGCGCTACTTTTAGCAATCACCAAGTGACTTGTGGCGACGGCCTGGAGACCCCTCTTGAACGATCCGAACGATCCGTACGAGACAACCGAGACGCACCTCGAGCGACTCCTGGGTCGGGCGCTCAACTCCTTCGACCTGCCCGACGCAACGGTCGAGCGGCTCGGCTGCGCACTGGCGCACGCCAGTTCACTCCATTCCTCTCACCACAGCGCGTCGCTGCACCGGGCCACGTACCGCCACGCCTATCTGCTCGGTGACGGCAGTTCGCTCGTGCTGTGGGAGCTCGTGCACAACACCGGCCGCGACGGCACGGAGCAGCACGAGCTCTACACGGAGGAGTCCGAGGCCCGGCTGGCGGCGTCGCGACTGCCCGCCGGCTTCCCGGGCTTCGCCGGTACGGGGAGCGCCGCCGGCCTGGGCAGCGCGTTCGAGCAGGAGCTCGGCATCGACCTGGACGCCGATCTGGAGCTGCTCGCCGCTCTGATGGCGCCGCCGCCTGCCCCGCTGCCTCCGATGTACGCTCCGGACGATTCGGCCGACCACGCCCGCCGGGTGCTGCGCCGCGCGGAGAACGCCGACCGCCCGGGCGACGAGACGGCCCGTCTGCTGCGCAGCGCCTTCGCCCACCACATCACCCAGGTCTTCGGGCGCCAGTTCCGCGTCGCCGGCAAGGACGCGGGCTTCACGCTCTACGAGCACGCCTTCCTGCTGCTCGACGGTACGGAACGGAGCCTGTGGGAGGTCGAGCACACGGCGACGCCGGACGGGCGCCACATGTGTGAGGTCTACGAGGCGGAGCAGGACGCCCGCGCGGCCATGGAACTCCGGGCTCGCGTCCGCTAGCCGCCTGCAGCTCGCGGCCCGTGCTCAACGGCCCGGGCCCTGCCGCGCGCGAACGCAGGGTGCCCGCGCCGCGGTGAGCGCGGCGCGGGCACCTTGCGGACCGGTCAGCGTGAGAGAACCGGTTCGGTCTCCGGCTTCGCGAGCGGTCCCGTCACACCTTCCGCCGGAACTCCGGCCCCGTCGTCCGCCGCGACGCCCTCCGTCAGGACGTCCTCCGACACGACGTCGTCCGTCGCGCCGCCCTCCATGTGCTGCTTCGGCCGGGCCGGCAGGGCGAACATCACCAGGAAGATGACACCGAGGACGGCCGCGACCCACCACAGCGAGTTCTCGAAGGCCTGGGCGAAGGCGCCGCCGACGGCATCGGGTGCGAGCTGCTCCTCGTCGATCGATCCGAAGAAGACCAGCGACACGAGGCCGAGGCCGAGCGCGGTGCCCATCTGCCCGGTCGTGTTGATCAGTCCGGACGCCGATCCGGCATGCTCGCGCGGGACTTCGGAGAGCACCGCGTCGGTCAGCGGCGCGACGATCAGCCCCATGCCCACACCCATGACGACCAGCGGCAGGATCATCTGCCAGGGCTGGACGGCCATGCCGTAACGGTCGGCCTCCCAGATGTAGACGAGCAGCCCGGCGACCATGGTGGCCGCGCCCGCCTGCAGCACCTTGCGCCCGAAGCGCGGCACCAGCAGTTGCACGGACATACCGGCCGCCGCGGAGACGGCGATGGAGAACGGAACTCCGGTCAGGCCGGCCTTCAGCGGGCTCCAGCCGAGCCCGTTCTGCATGTAGAGCGTCCAGACGAGGAAGAAGATGCCCATCACGATGCCGAAGGTGAGCTGTACGGCGATACCGGCGGCGAAGCTCTTCACCTTGAACAGCGACAGTTCGACCAGCGGCGAGCCGTCCTTGCGCGTCTTGTGCTTCTCGTACGCCAGGAAGGCGGCGAAGACGAGCAGGCTGCCGGCCATGCAAAGGTGTCCCCAGAGCGGCCAGTTGAGCTCACGGCCCCGCGTGAGCGGGTAGATCAGCATCAGCAGTCCGAGCGTGACCAGCACGACGCCGACGAGGTCGAGCTTGAGGGCCTTCGGCGCACGGGACTCGAGGATGTACTTCCGCCCGAGGATCAGTCCCGCGATGCCGACGGGCAGGTTGATCAGGAAGATCGGCCGCCATTCGAGGCCGAACAGGTTCCACTGCGTGAGCAGCGCGCCGAGCAGCGGGCCGGACACGGCGCCCAGTCCGACGATGGCGCCGAACAGGCCGAAGACCTTGCCGCGTTCGTGCGCCGGGAAGGTGACGTGCACGATCGCGAGCACCTGCGGGACCATCATCGCGGCGGCCGAGCCCTGCAGCAGCCGGGAGGCGACGAGCATCTCCTCGTTGGCGGCGAACCCGCAGAGGGCGGAGGCGAGCGTGAAGCCGGTGATGCCGATGAGGAACAGCCGCTTGCGGCCGTAGATGTCACCGAGCCGGCCGCCCGTGATCAGGCCGGCGGCGAAGGCCAGGGCGTATCCGGCGGTGATCCACTGGATCGCTCCGAACGACGCGCCGAGGTCCCGCTCGATGCTGGGGATCGCGATGTTGACGATGGTGACGTCGACCAGGTCCATGAAGGCGGCGGTCATGACGATCGCCAGCGCTATCCAGCGGCGGCGGTCATGGCGGGCGTCCGGCGCCACATCGGTTACGGCTGCCGTTTCGGCTACGGCGGGCTGCTGTGAACTCATGACGAGGAATCTAGGCGGGGTATAGGACAGAACATGTCCTAGATGGCGGGCATCCTGAGAAACATGACGGACACTCCGGCACGACTCCTGAATCTGCTCTCGCTCCTCCAGACGCCCCGGGAATGGCCCGGCAGCGAGCTGGCCGAGCGCCTCGACGTCAGCCCGCGCACGATCCGGCGTGACATCGACCGGCTGCGCGACCTCGGATACCCGGTCGAGGCCACCAAGGGCGCGGTCGGCGGATACCGGTTGGTCGCGGGCGCCGCGATGCCGCCGTTGCTGCTGGACGACGAGGAGGCCGTGGCGATCGCGGTCGGGCTGCGGGCCGGGGCGGGCCACGCGATCGAAGGCATCGAGGAAGCGTCCGTACGGGCGCTGGCCAAGCTCGAGCAGGTGCTGCCGTCCCGGCTGCGCCACCGGGTCACCACACTCCAGGCGGCGACCCTTCCTCTCACCAGGGGCGACGGCGCGACGATCGATCCGCAGACCTTGACGGTCATCGCGGGCACAGTGACGGCGCGCGAGCGGCTCCGGTTCTGCTACCGGGCGGGGGACGGCGCACAGACGCGGCGGCAGGTGGAGCCGTACCGCCTCGTCTCGACGGGGTGGCGGTGGTACCTCGTGGCGTACGACGTGGGGCGGGAGGACTGGCGGACGTTCCGCGTCGACCGGGTGACGGAGCCGTTCGCGACAGGGGCCCGGTTCACGCCGCGTGAGATGCCGGCCGGGGACGCGGCGGAGCTGCTGAGCCACTCGATGTCACGGCACCAGCAGGAGCACGAGGTCGATGTGAGCTTCGAGGCTCCGGCGTCGTTCGTGGCGGCCCGGCTGCCGGAGCACCTCGGCGCGCCTTCGCCGACGGGCGAGAGCACATGCCGGCTCCGGGCCAGGTCGGCGGATTCGGTCGAGTGGCTGGCACTGCGTCTGGCGCTCGTGGACTGCGAGTTCACCGTCCACGGCCCGCCGTCGCTGCGCGAGTACATGACGGACCTGGCGACGCGGCTCGCCAGGGCCACCGGCTGAGGGGACACCGCCGACGGCCGGCGCGCCGCTTGCGCGCACCGGTCATGGACGGGCCGGCCCGGGGGCGGACCGTCTCTCAGCCCCCGGACTCCTATGCGGCCGGCTCGAAGCCCGTGTCGCGGGCCATCCGCTTGAGCTCGAGCAGCGCGTGCTTCTCGATCTGGCGGATCCGCTCCCGCGTCAGGCCGTGTTCCTTGCCGACCTCGGTCAGGGTGCGCTCCCGGCCGTCCTCGATCCCGTACCGCATGCGGATGATCGACGCGGTGCGGTTGTCCAGCTTGCCGATCAGGTCTTCCAGCTCCTCGCTGCGCAGCAGAGTGAGCACCGACTGCTCCGGCGACACGGCGGACGTGTCCTCCAGCAGGTCGCCGAACTGGGTCTCGCCGGCGTCGTCCACCGACATGTTCAGGCTGACCGGGTCACGGGCCCAGTCGAGGACGTCGATGACCCGCTCGGCCGTCGAGCCGAGCTCCTCGGCGATCTCCGACGGCTCCGGGTCCCGGCCGTTCTCCCGGTTGAACTCGCGCTGGACGCGACGGATGCGGCCCAGTTCCTCGACCAGGTGGACGGGGAGCCGGATGGTGCGGGACTGATCGGCTATGGACCGGGTGATCGCCTGACGGATCCACCACGTGGCGTACGTGGAGAACTTGAACCCCTTGGCGTAGTCGAACTTCTCGACGGCGCGGACCAGGCCTGCGTTCCCCTCCTGGATCAGGTCGAGCAGCGGCAGCCCACTGCGCGGATAACGCCGGGCGACGGCCACGACGAGACGCAGATTCGAGCGGATGAAGATGTCCTTGGCACGCTCACCGGCCTCGGCCAGCGCCTCCAGCTCCTCCCGCGTGGCTCCGCCGGCTTCGCTGTCTACTTCCTTGTCGAGGATCTGACGGGCGTAGACACCCGCCTCGATGGTCTGGGACAGCTCGACTTCCTTGGCGGCGTCGAGCAGCGGCGTACGCGCTATCTCGTCGAGGTACATGCCGACCAGGTCGCGATCGGCGATCTCCCCGCCCACGGCGCGAACACTGCCTGCCCTGTCGGTCGCCCCACCGGAGTCGGACTGACGGCGGGCGACGGCACGGGTTGCCATGCGAGCTCCCTTGCTGAGTAGGTCGCGACACCCTCCCGGGTGCCCTGCATCCGAAGGAAACAACGACTGGAATCCGGACAGAATTCCCATCAGGTGCATCGATTTCCGCGATCATGCAGTACCCTGTCCGGCCGACCAGGAGGACGGATGCTGCCGGAACAGGCGGAGGTGCAGGTCAGGGCGGGCGGGGAGGCCGACCTCGAGGCCCTCACAGACATCTACAACCACTACGCCCGTGAGACCCCGATCACGTTCGACACCACGGTTTTCACCCCTGAGCAGCGCCGCTCATGGCTGCACTCCCACCCTGAAGACGGCCCGCACCGCCTTCTGGTTGCTCAGGATGTCCGGTTTGCCGGACCGAATCCCCCGGACCACCCGACCCACGGGATCCTGGGCTACGCCACCAGCAGCCCCTTCCGCCCCAAGGCGGCCTACTCCACGTCCGTCGAGGTCAGCGTCTACTGCGGGCCGCAGACCGCCGGACGCGGTATCGGCACCCTGCTCTACAAGGCGCTCTTCGAGGCCCAGGCCGACGAGGACGTGCACCGGGCCTACGCGGGCGTCGCCCTGCCGAACGACGCGTCCGTCCGGCTGCACACCCGTTTCGGCTTCCGCCACATCGGCACGTACGGAGAGGTCGGGCGGAAGTTCGGCCGGTACTGGGACGTGGCCTGGTTCGAGAAGCACCTGGACCGAGCCGGCCGGCCCCGCTGCACTCGCGCCGGACGGGGCGGGGCGGGGGCGCAGGTACGCCGGCCGGCGTGGAGCAAGCGTCAGCCGAACTGCACGGACCGCTTCGCCAGGCCCATCCAGAAGCCGTCGATCACGCTCCGGCCGTTGCCGATCTCCGGCTCCGACGCCCCGATGGTGACGAAAAGTGGCGCGAAGTGCTCGGTCCGCGGGTGGGCGAGCCGCCCGGCGGGGGCCTTGTTCTCGAAGTCGAGCAGTGCGTCGACGTCGGCATCCGCCAGCGCTCGCCGCCCCCAGTCGTCGAACTCGGTGGACCAGCCGGGCGTTCCGTCGTGCCGCAGCGCCGCCAGGTTGTGCGTGAAGAAACCGCTGCCGACGATCAGTACGCCTTCGTCCCGCAGCGGGGCGAGCCTGCGCCCGATCTCGAGCAGCTTCTGCGGATCGAGCGTGGGCATGGAGATCTGCAGCACGGGGATGTCCGCGTCCGGATACATCTCCACCAGCGGGACGTACGCGCCGTGGTCGAGCCCCCGGTCGGGGATGTCCTGCACGGGCGTACCGGCGCGGCGGAGCAGTTTTCGTACGGAGTCGGCGAGTTCGGGGGCTCCGGGCGCGCCGTAACGGACGCGGTAGTAGTGCTCGGGGAAGCCCCAGAAGTCGTGGACAAGGGGCACGGTCCGGGTCGCGCCGAGCGCGAGGGGCGCCTCCTCCCAGTGGGCGGAGACCATCAGGATCGCCTTGGGCCGCGGCAGTGTGTCGGACCAGGCGGCGAGCTGGCCCGGCCACAGCGGGTCGTCGGCCAGGGGCGGGGCGCCGTGGGAGAGGTAGAGCGCGGGCATGCGCGGCGCGTCGGGGGTGGGGGGTGCGGGGGTGGCGTTCATGACTGGCGGCTCCCGGTCTGCTGACCCGGCGTACTGGAAGCTTGAACTTTCAAGCTGATTCCACCCTAGACCCACTTAGTTCAACTTTCAAGAACAGGGTCGTAGAGTGGGATACATGAACAGGGCACTCAATGGTGAGGGCGGTCAGGAACCACGCTGGCTGAGCGACGAGGAGCAGCGAGTGTGGCGCTCCTACCTCCACGCCACCACCCTCCTCGAGGACCACCTCGACCGCCAGCTGCAGCGCGACGCGGGCATGCCGCACATCTACTACGGACTGCTCGTCCAGCTCTCCCAGGCGCCTCGCCGCCGCAAGCGGATGACCCAGCTGGCCATCGACGCCAAGATCACCCGGTCCCGGCTCTCGCACGCGATAGCCCGGCTGGAGAAGAACGGCTGGGTCCGGCGGGAGGACTGCCCCTCCGACAAGCGCGGGCAGAACGCGGTACTGACGGAGGAAGGCTTCGGGGTCCTCCGGCGGACCGCGCCCGGCCATGTCGAAGCCGTGCGGCAGGCGATGTTCGACCGGCTCACACCGGAACAGGTCGCGCAGCTGGGCGAGATCATGCAGGTCATGGCGGAGGGACTGCAGCCCCAGGACACCGGAGCGGACCTGCCCTGGCTGAGGTGACCGACGCGGCGCAGGGCCCCGGCCGACCGGGTGACCGACGCGGCGCGGGGGCCGTTCGGGCTCAGGTGACCGACGCGGCGCCCTCGCCCGTCTCCGGGCCGGTGACGCGCACGGCGCAGGTCCTCCTCTCCGTCCCGTGACCCCGCACAGCGCAGGGCCCCGCCCGGGTGCATTCGCACCCGGGCGGGGCCCTTCTTCATGCGCGTACCGCCTGGTCCTCCCGCGGCCCGGGTCCGTGGCTCAGTGCGCGATGACGGGAACCTTGATCTCGTCGTCGGCGCCCGCGCCCTCACCGGAGCCCGCCGCGACCGGACCGGCCCCGGGGCGCCCGCTGTTGATGAGCGTGAACGCGATCGCCGCGGCAACCGCCAGGATGCCGACCGCCCACCAGATCGCCGACGAGAAGCCGTGCACCATGCCCTGGAGCTCCAGCAGCTTCGGGTCCCTCGCGCCGGCGGCGTGCGAGGCGATGTACGACGTCGTGGCGGAGGCCGCGATGGTGTTCAGCAGAGCCGTACCGATCGCGCCGCCCACCTGCTGAGAGGTGTTGACCATCGCGGAGGCGACACCGGCGTCCGCCGGGTTCACACCGTGCGTGGACAGGGACATCGCCGGCATGAACGCCGTACCCATGCCGAGGCCGAGCATCAGCTGGGCCGGCAGGATCAGGCCCGCGTAGGAGCTGTCGATCTCCAGCTGCGTCAGCAGCAGCATGCCGATCGCCGCCATGACGAAGCCGGGGCCCATCAACAGGCGCGGCGCCACCCGCGTCATCAGCCGGGCACCGATCTGGGTCGAGCCGGTGATCATGCCCGCGATCATCGGCAGGAAGGCGAAGCCCGTCATGACGGGCGAGTAGCCCTTAACGACCTGCAGATAGAACGTCAGGAAGAGGAAGAGCCCGAACATCGCGATGATGGCGAGGCCGAGCGACAGGTAGACACCGCCGCGGTTGCGCTCGGTCAGGACCCGCAGGGGCAGCAGCGGCGACTTGACCTTCGCCTCGGTGGCGACGAACGCGGCGAGCAGCACGACGGAGGCCACGAACATGCCCACGGTCAGGCCGTCGGACCAGCCGGCGGACTCGGCGCGGGTGAAGCCGTACACGAGCGCCACCAGGCCGAGCGTGGACAGCACGACGCCGGGGATGTCCAGCGGGGAGCGGTTGCGCGCACCCGCCGGCTCACGGATCACCAGGTACGCGCCGACAGCGGCGACGATCGCGAAGGGGATGTTGACGTAGAACGTCCAGCGCCAGTTCAGGTACTCGGTGAGGAAGCCGCCGAGGATGAGGCCCACGGCGCCACCGCCACCGGCGATCGCACCGTAGATGCCGAAGGCCTTGGCGCGCTCCTTGGCGTCGGTGAACATCACCGCGAGCAGCGAGAGCGCGGCGGGTGCGAGCAGCGCGCCGAACACGCCCTGCAGGGCACGTGCCCCGAGCATCATCGCCTCGCCGGTCGCCGCGCCGCCGAGCGCGGAGGCGGCGGCGAAGCCGAGCAGTCCGACGATGAAGGTGCGCCTGCGTCCCCACAGGTCGGCGATGCGGCCGCCGAAGAGCAGCAGCCCGCCGAAGGCGAGGGCGTAGGCCGTGATGACCCACTGCCGGTTGGCGTCGGAGATCCCGAGGTCCTGCTGGGCGGTGGGAAGCGCGATGTTCACGATCGTCGCGTCGAGCACCACCATCAGCTGGGCGAGGGCTATGAAGACCAGAGCTTTCCAACGGCTCGGGTCGGGAAGTCCCGAGCCGGACAGTCTCGGCTCGGACGATGAAATGTCGGCTGTTTTCGGCATGCGTCTGGCCACCTAATGGGTAACGGGAGGTGACGCGCCGCCGGGCGACCGAAGGTCACACGGAGCGCGTAAAGGGCTCAGGAGTGCGGGAGGGCGGAAGGACTTACGGCGTCACGTGGTGCGCAGGTCCTCCAGGGTCGCGGCCGTCCCGGGCAGTTCGGAGCGCGCGGGCGCCTCGAGTCCGTCCAGGAACAGCTGAAGATGACGATGGACGAACCGGTCCATGTTCGGGCACGCGGTGCCCGGCAGCGGCCGGGTGAGCTGGGAGAGCGCCACCATCAGGTCGCCCACGGCGACGTCGGTGCGCATCCGGCCGGCCGCCTGCGCCGACTCGACGAGGCCGCGCACGGCCTCGTCGAGTCGCTCGCGGCCGGCGTGCAGGTCGGGGTGGTCGGCGTCGAAGGCGCCGGAGAGCATGGGGCACAGGGCCCCGATCCGCTCGTCGGCCGCGACGTGGACGAAGCGGCGCAGCGCCGCGAAGGGGTCGGCCTCCTTGGCCGCCGCGGCGTCCGCCTGCTCCGTGGTGCGGGACAGGACGAGGAGGACGACCTCGCGGATCAGGACCGCGCGGTCGGGGAAGTGGCGGTAGAGCGTCGCGTTGCCGATGCCCGCACGGCGGGCGATCTCGTCGAGCGGGACGTCCGGCCCGAACTCGACGAACATCTCGCGCGCGGCCGACACGATCCGCTCACGATTGCGCAGGGCGTCCGCCCGGGGGCGCGGCGGGCGGCGCGTTTCGGCGGCGATGCTCACGACTCCACTTCCTTCCGTGTTCTCCGTCCGCGGCTTACGGGGCCGGAGGGTTGCCGGGTGCCGGGGCCGGGGCCTGTCAGCCTCTGCCGGCGGTCCGGGACTTCGGCGCTGAAGTCCCGTGGCGTTCGGTGGGCCCCAACCGGGGACCGTGTCCCCGTTTCAGCGGAGACACGGGTTCAAACGGGGAAACGATCCCCGGTTATTTCCCCTCCGCGCTGTGACCTGAGCCACATATGCCTTTCGTCGGGAAAACCCCACGATCGGACCACCCGACGCGCGCCCCGCCACCCCCCGACACAGGCTGTTCGAAGTGAGCGCAGCCAGGGCCCGGCCTGCTGCCGCGGACCCCGAAGGCGATCGCATGGAGCAGACCCGCCACCGGATACGCAGACGCGGCAGGCTCGCCGGACTCGCCGCCTTCGCGGCCCTGACGCTGGCCGCCCTCACCACGGCGAGCTCGACGGTCCCGGCCCCCCACCGGGTCTACGCCGGCCCCAGCTCCGCGCCCGACGCCGTGGGCCTCGGACCCTGCCGCATCCCGACGGGCATCGGCGTCCAGATGTCGGAGGGCCTGCCCACCCCCGCCGGATACACCCGCTCCACCGGCGTGGTCCGCGCTCTCAACCTGATGATCGACTTTCCGGACGCGGAGGGCGCCGGTTCCGCCCTCGACCGGCTGGCGGAGTTCTTCCCGCAGACCTCGCAGTGGTTCGCCACCAGCTCGTACGGCCGGCTCAGCTACCGGCCGCACGCCCCCGTGAGCGACTGGCTGCGGATGCCGATGCCGTTCGCCGCCTACGGGATAGAGCGCGGCTCCCCGTACGAACCGGGGTACCGGCAACTGGTCGAGGACCTGGTCTCCGTCGCCGACCCGAAGGTGGACTTCGCCGACTACGACCTCGTCAACGTCCTGGTGACCCCCAACGCCGGCCCTTCGGCGCTGGACACCGTGCTCTCGGTGACCTTCTCCGGCAACGAGGCGGCACCGGTCGCCGACGGCGTGCCGCTCGCCAACACGTCCTTCGTCTACAGCCGGCAGGACGACGGTTCCGGCTCGTACTCGGAGACCGGCTACCGCGTCCTGCCGCACGAGAACGGCCACGTCTTCGGGCTGCCCGACCTCTACACCGCGAGCGGCGGCGGCGCGGTCGGCCACTGGGACATCATGTCCGAGGACTGGGGCGCCAACAACGACCTGCTCGGCTGGCACAAGTGGAAGCTCGGCTGGCTGGACAACAGCCAGATCGGGTGCGCCGCCACCCCCGGCACGACCGAGTACACCCTCACCCCGCTCGCCACGCGCGGCGGCTCCAAGATGGCGGTCGTGCCGCTGGACGAGAGCAGCGGCTACGCGGCCGAGGTACGCACACGGGCCGGGAACGACGACCACGTGTGCGAGCCGGGCGTGCTCATCTACCGCGTGAAATCCGACGTCGACACGGGGCAGGGCCCGGTGACCGTCTCCGACAGCGACCGCGACAGCGGCGGCTGCACCCGGGGCGCCAACATCCACGCCGAACTGTCCGACGCCCCCTACCGGCCGGGCCAGACCTTCACCGACCGGGAGAACGGGATACGCATCTCGGTGGTCGACGAGGACGAGAACGGTGGCTACCGGGTACGGATCACCCGCTCCGGAGCGACTCCCTGAGGACCCGCTTGAGGATCTTGCCCGTCGGGTTGCGCGGGATCGGCTCGTCCCGCAGCAGGACGCGGGCGGGCACCTTGAAGGCGGCCAGCTTCCCGCCGACGTGCGCCCTCAGCTCCTCCGCGGTGACCGTGGCGCCGGCACGCAACCGGACCACGGCCGCGACCTCCTCCCCCAGCACCGGATGCGGCACGCCCAGCACAGCGGCGTCGGCGACCTCGGGGTGGTCGTGCAGCACGGCCTCGACCTCGACGCAGTACACGTTCTCGCCGCCCCGGACCACCATGTCCTTGATCCGGTCGACGATGCTGACGCGGCCCTCCCGCACCGTCGCGAGGTCTCCGGTCCTGAACCAGCCGTCCTGGAAGGCGGCCGCGCCGGCCGGCTCGTCGCGCCAGTAGCCGCGGACGAGCGACTGCCCGCGCAGCCACAGCTCGCCGACCTCCCCCTCCGGGAGCGGCTCGCCGTCCGCTCCGGCGATCCGCACCTCGGTCGCGGGCGAGGGCATGCCCACACTGCCCGGGTCGCCGCGGTAGCCGTCCCCCGAGTTGGCGAGCACACCGCCGCAGGTCTCGGTCAGCCCGTAACCGCTGCGGGGCTCGATCCGGTGCCCGTAGCGGGCGGTCAGCCGGGCGACCAGATCGGGCGGGGCGGCCGCGCCGCCCGTGCTGAGGTGGCTGAGCGTCGCCAGGTCCGAGCCGGTGCGCTCGGCGGCGTCGAGAAGCTGGAGCGCCGTCGTCGGCACGCCCGAGTAGTGGGTGACGCCGTGCTCCTCGATCAACGCGAGGGCCTTCTCCGCGTCCCACTTCCGCATCAGTACGAGCGTGCCGCCGACGCCCATCATCGAGTACAGCGTGGTGAACGCGGCCACATGGAAGAACGGGAACGTCATCAGGACGACCGGCGCGGGCCCCTGCCCGGGCAGCACACCGCGCGCGAGCGATGCGGCCGCCGCGTGGTAGCGGGGGTGCAGTGCCGCGCCGGCCTGCGCGAGATGCGTGGCGACGGCGCCCTTGGGGCGGCCGGTGGTTCCGGACGTGTAGATGATCGTCGCGTCGTCCTCAGCGGCGACCTCGACGGCGGGCGGCGCGGCGAGCGGGTCCGGCGCGGGCAGGTCCTCGTACCGCTCGACACCACCGGCACCTACGCCGGCGGGCCCGTCGTCGAGACCGTCGCGGGGTCCGTCCTGGTGGAAGACGACGCAGCGCACGCCGTTGCGCTTCCGCCACTCGTCGATGCGCGGCAGCCGCTCACCGTCCACGAGCAGGACGCGCGGCGTGCAGTCGTCCAGCGCGTACGTCAGCTCTTCCTCGGTCCACCAGGCGTTGAGCGGGACGGCGACGAGGCCGGCGAGCTGCGTCGCCCAGAAGGCGATCTGCCACTCGGGGTGGTTGCGCATCGCGACGGCCGCCCGGTCCCCGGGCCGCAGCCCGTAGACGTCCACGAACCGCCGGGCCAGGGCGGACGCGGCGGCGAAGAACTCGCCGTACGTGTACGTCCCGCTCTCCGCCACGAGGAACGGCCGGTCCCCGAACGCCCACGTCGCCTCGACGAACTCCGGCAAGGTGCGGGGCCCGTTCGCGTAGATCAGCCCGCCGTCCTCGCTCCGTACGACTTCGAAGGGAGCACCGGGAGCGGTGAGGGCGGCTACGGGGTACGAGTGCGACACGGGCGGCCTTCCTAAGCGCATGCTCAGTACGTCCGCGACGCTATGCCGCTCCTCGGACCCCGTCAAGCGCCGGCCGCCGGCCCTGCCCGCCCCGTGGCCGACCCCGTTCGCCCCCTGCCGCCGACCGGATTCCCACTCCCGACGTACCGTCGTAACCCGGTCTTAATCGCGCATGCGAGCGAGAGGCGTCAAGACCCTAGGCAGCCACGTCAATGGCCGGTACTTTGCGCCCCTGCCCGCTGCGAAACGCGGCGCGGCGGTGGCTCATCAAGGGGGTACTTTGCGCGACTTCAGCCTTCCGCCGCTGGTGGAGACCCTGGCGACGGGAAGCCTTGCCGACTCGGTCTACGACGTGGCCGAGCGCACCCCGAAGCTGTTACAGCTGTCCCGGCGCGTCAGCGGCCCCGGCGGCGACGAGTGGGTCCCGGTGACCGCGTCCGAATTCCGTGACGAAGTGGTGGGGTTGGCGAAGGGCCTGCTGGCCGAGGGCATACGGCTCGGTGAGCGGGTCGCCGTGATGTCCCGGACCCGCTACGAGTGGACCCTGTTCAGCTATGCGCTGTGGTCGATCGGCGCGCAGGTCGTCCCCGTCTACCCCACCTCCTCCGCGGACCAGGTCCGTTGGATCCTGTCGAACACCGAGGTGGTGGCCATCGTGGTCGAGCACGAGGACCACGCCATGACGGTGGGGGCGGCCTGCGACGGACTGTCGCTGCTCCGTTCGATGTGGCAGCTGGACTCGGGCTGCGTCGAGCGGCTGACGGAGCGGGGCCGGCATGTGCCGGAGACCGTGGTGCACCGTCACCGCCGGGCGGTGGGACCGCAGTCGGTCGCCGCCATCACGTACACGTCGGGCACCACCGGCCGGCCCAGGGGCTGTGTGATCACCCACGCCAACCTCGCGGCCGAGTGCGACACCCTGTACACGGGCTGGAAAAGCATCCTCGCCGAGCCGGGCGAGCAGCCGTGCATCCTCGCCTTCCTGCCGTTGTCGCACATCTACGGGCTGATGGTGCAGGTGGCCTGCATGCGGGGCGGCGTCCGGCTGGGACACCAGCCCGACCTCTCGCCCGACGCACTGCTCCCCGCCCTCGCGGCCTTCCGGCCGACCTACGTCTTCGCCGTGCCGTACATCTTCGAGAAGATCTTCGACAAGGCGCGCCGGGCGGCCGAGCAGGCCGGGCGGGGGGAACTGTTCGACAAGGCCGTCGACACGGCGGTGCGCTACGCCGAGGAGGTACAGCGGCGGGAGACCGGTGAGGGGCCCGGGCCGGGACGGATGCTCAAGGCCAGGCACGCGCTCTACGACCGCCTGGTGTACCGGCGGCTGCGGGCAGTACTGGGCGGCCGCGTCCGGCACGCGACCTCCGGCGGCTCGACCCTCGACCGGGAACTCGGCCTGTTCTTCGACGGCGCCGGGATCACCGTCCACGACGGGTACGGGCTCACGGAGACCACCGCCGCGGTGACCAGCCAGCCACCGGGCCGCCCCCGGTTCGGCACCGTGGGCCGGCCGCTGCCGGGCTGCTCCGTGCACATCGCCCAGGACGGGGAGATCTGGGTCCGCGGCGACGTCGTCTTCGCCGGCTACCACAACGACCCGGTGGCCACCGGGTCCGTCCTGCGCGACGGCTGGCTCGCGACGGGCGACGTGGGCTGGCTCGACGACGGCTATCTCGTGATCACGGGACGCAAGAAGGACATCATCGTCACCAGCGGCGGGAAGAGCGTCAGCCCCCGGATCCTGGAGGACCGGCTGCGCCTGCACCCGCTGATCTCGCAGTGCCTCGTGGTCGGCGACAACCGGCCGTTCATCGCGGCCCTGATCACCCTGGACCCCGAGGCGTCGAAGCACTGGTACCAACTGCGCGGCAAGCAGTTGCCGTTCCCCCACGGCGCGACGATCGACAAGGAACTGCACGGGGAGATCCAGCGGGCCGTGACCATGGCGAACAGCGCGGTGTCCCGGGCCGAGTCGATCCGCGCGTTCCGGATCCTCCCGAACGAGTTCAGCATGGACGACGGCCTGATGACGCCGTCCCTGAAACTGCGACGGGGCGCGATCGTGAAGGCGTACGCGGCGGACATCGAGGAGCTGTATTCGTCCACCTGAGCCGAAGTGCTCGCGGGAGCGGGGTGGGGCGGGGCCCGGACTGCTTCACGCCTGGGCCCGGGACGGGCGGGGGCGCGGACTGCCCTTTCCCCCGGGCTCGGCCCCGCCATGCTCCCGCGCCACACCAGTACGCCGCTGACCTGCGGAAACGGGAATGTTGCCAGCGCGTATCCCTTATCCGCTAGGCTAGTCGCCGGATCTCGGCCGAGGTCCATGCCTTCGTAGCTCAGGGGATAGAGCACCGCTCTCCTAAAGCGGGTGTCGCAGGTTCGAATCCTGCCGGGGGCACCAGCGCAAAGGCCCCGGACCGATCATGGTCCGGGGCCTTTGACATCCACTTCTGACATCAACGCGCGCGGTCACTCACGACCGGGCCGCCTCTTGAGCAGCCGGTCCATGTGGCTGATCGCCTCGCGCTGCGTGTCCTGGACGACGTGCGTGTAGACGTCCATGGTGATGCTGATCTGGCTGTGCCCAAGGATCTCCATCACAACGCGAGGCGCGACCCCGGCCGCGGTGAGGAGGGTGGCGCAGCCGTGCCGGGCATCGTGCAGCCGGATGACGCGGAGGCCGGCAGAGTCGGCGACCCGCGTGAAGGACCGGTACACGTTGCGCGGCTCGACCGGGCGCCCGTTCCGGGTGGCGAAGACGTAGCCGCCCTCATCCCACGACTCCCCCGCGCGCAGCTTGGCGGCGGTCTGACGCATCCTGTGCCAGCGAAGCGGCGCGATGCACATCGCTGGGAGCGGCACGGCCCGGCGACGGCGGCCCTTGGGGTCGTCGTTGTAGAGGACACCGCGCCGACGCTGGGTCTGCTGACGGACGTAGAGCACGCGCTTGTCCAGGTCGACGTCGGCCCAGCGGAGACCGATGATCTCGCCCCGCCTCAGTCCCATGGCGATGGCAAGGACGAAGGCCGCGTACAGCGGGTCCTTTCGGGCGGCGGCGAGGAAGTCCAGCGTCTCGTCGAGGGACCAGGGGCTCAGCTCCCGGGACTTGGCCCGGGGCGGCTCGACGAGGCTCGCCACGTTGCGGGTCACCAGCTCGTCGCGGCAGGCAGCCGTCAGGGCAGTGCGCAGCACCCTGTGCGATTCCTTGGCAGTGGCCGCGGTGGTCTTGTTCTCCAGCTGGACGAGGAAGCGCCGGACATCGGCTGTGCCCAGGGATTCGAGCCGCTTCGAGCCGATCATGGGCACGAGGTACAGCCGGACGTGCGCCTCGTATTTGTCGTACGTGCTGAGCTTGCGGCGCGGCTTGATGACGTTGTCCAGCCAGTACGGCAGCCACTCGGAGAGCTTGGCCGAACGTGTCGGCACGGGTACGCCCTGGTCGACCTTGTCGAGGAGTTCACGGCGCTTGGCGTCGCACTCGGCCCAGGTCTTGCCATAGGCGAACTTGCGGGCGCGGGTTCCGTCCGGCTGCAGGACGTAGACGGCGGCTTGATAGCGGCCGTCCTTGCGCTTGGTGATGGTGCCCGCGCCGTTGGGGTTGCGCTTGCGCTGGGAGGCCATCAGCCAGCCTCCTCGATCTCGCGGGTGATGAAGTCCCGTACGGCGTCGGCGGGGACGCGTCGGGCGCGGCCAATGGTGATCGAGGTCAGGCGGCGCGAGCGGATGAGGTCGTAGACCGTGGAGCGTCCGAGCTTGAGCCGTGCCATGACCTCGGGCACGGTCAGCAATTCGGCGGTGGCGGTGGTCATGCTGCGGCTCCTTCCAGGGCGAGTTGGTCGTGCAGGGCTTCGCGGGCGGTTTCGCGGTTGAGTTGGATGTCTCGGGCGATGGTGGCGGCGAGCGCGGATTCGCCGGGGGTGTGGCCGTGTCCGGCGTACTCCCAGGAGGCGAGGACGAGGACGGTGTCCGGGTCGCCGAGGGCGTCCTGGTCCTGGGCGGCGCGGTAGTCGGCGCGGATCTGGCGGAGCGCGCCGAGGGTGGTGGAGTAGCGGCGGGATTTGGTGGAGAAGTGGCCGCGGAAGCCGAGCATGTGAGCCCAAGCCCCGAGCTTGCGATCCGGGTAGAGCGGGGCCAGGTCGAGGCAGGCTTCGATGAGGTGGCGGGGGTGGTCGGGCACGTCGAGGAGGTCGAGGACTTCCCGGTTCCCGATGCGTCGGTCGAGGCTGCCGGTCGACTCGGCGGCTTTGGTGGCGTACTTGGCGACGTAGGAGGCGACGGCCTGTTCGGTGATGTCCGTACCGTCACCGAAGGCTTTGACCGGTCGGATGTCGAGCTGGGTGCCCCAGCGGAAAGGCCGGCAGGGCTGGTCCCCGGCGGCCGGGACGGTGATCGAGGTGTAGGAGTGGGCGACCGCCGCGCGGATGGAGTCGTCGAGCAGCTGCACGGTGGCCCATGACGGCGGGGCGGTGTCGGGGCCGTCGGGTCCGTCGAGGCGGATCACAGCGTGGAAGTGGATCGCGCCGCGCTTCTGGAACTCGGCGACCTTGCCGTACGAGACCCGCAGCACGTCTTTGAGTTCGCGTTGGCTGAGTCCGGCGCGGGCGGCGATCTCGCGGCGCAGGCGGGTGGTGAAGCGCTGCCAGAGCTGCCCGGCATGGTTGTTGAACAGGACCGTGCCCGCGTAGTCGTAGGTGGCCGGGTCGAGGGCGGTGCCCAGCGCGGGGTCGTCCTCGAGATGGCGGGTGCCGCAGCGGCAGACGCCACGGTCGGGCCGGTTGTGGACCGGGCCAAATGAGGGGGCGGTGAGCGTCGCGAAGACGCGCGGGTGGTCCCGGACGGAGGCGGGGATGTCCTTGGACTCGTCTCCGGCGAGTCCTGCGCGGATGAGGTGGTAGGTGTCTCCGGCGTAGGTGTAGGCGCAGGTGGGGCAGCGGGAGGCGCGGCGGTTGCCGCAGGCGACACGGAGCCGTCCATCCGGCTCATTCTCGGTGGAGTAGCGGCGCAGGGTCTCGCCGGTGGTGCGGTCTTTGGCGAGGGTCCAGCCGGTGAGGTGGATGGGGTCGGAGCAGCCGCCGGTGCGGTGCACTTGGTCTTTCCAGCGGTCGAAGCCGGGGGACCCGGCCACCCTCAGGACATCGTCCAGGGTGGCCGGGTCCAGCCCCGCCGCAATGGCGGTGTCGGTCACGCGTCCTCCTCCGCGAGGCCCGGCAGGGTGTCGAGTTCGCGGGCGGCCTGGTCGGCTGCGGCGGCGATGGCGCGCAGGACGTCGGCGGTGCCGGCGGGGGCGATGAGCGCGACGTCGACGGGGCCGCCGCCGATGCGGACGCTGACGAAGTCGTGGTCCGCGTAGATGACGACGCGTGTGCGGGTGTCGGGGGCGAGGTATGCGGTGACGGTGATGTCGTTCATGCCCGGCTCCCGACCAGCTGGACGCTGCGGACGGAGCGGGTCGGCCTGGTGCCGGTGCCGTGGCAGGCCGGGCAGTGGACGGTGATGGTGCGCAGGTTCCCGTGCCGGTCGCGGCCGCCGAGGGTGATCCGCACGCTGGGGAAGCCGTCGCAGTTCGAGCAGACCCGCGCGAGAGCGGGGGTGGTGGGTTGGGCCATGATGGGTGTCCCTTCTTGTCCTTCGGGATGGGTTGGGGTGCGGCTCCCGGGGCGGGCAAGACTTGGCGGTTGAGGCCGCCCCGGGGGCCGGTCAGCGGCGCTTGTGCTCGGAGGCGATCAGCGAGCGGACGACGAGCGCGCACACGGCGACCGAGGCCGCGGTGACGGCGACCGCCAGGAGCATCGAGACCAGGACCGCGCCGACGACCAGGACGACGGCGGTGCCGCCACCGACGAGGGCGAGCGCGGTGCCGGGCGTGAGCTGGACCGTGGGCCGGGCAGGTGCCACCGGAGCGACGGGGACCGGAGCCGGGGCCGGGCCGGGGGTGTGCTGGACGATCGCGGTCGGCTCGACGGCGGGCGGGGTGACGATGCCGGTCGGGCTCGGCATGGTCGGGATCTTCGGTCGGAACATGCGTGCTTCTCCTTTCCGCGGTGGGCTACTTGCTGATGGCGGTGTCGATGACGGGGGCCAGGAGGCTGTCGGCGAGGAGGAAGCCGCCGAGGAGGAGCACGGCGACGAGCCACCAGGGCGGGCGGATGAACTTGATGCCGAGAGCGCCGACGACGATCAGGGCGAGCCAGAGCGGAACGTCCATGGCGATGGGTCTCCCGTTCAGTCGGTGGGGCGGCAGCGGTGGGTGCGGGCGGCGAGCTGGGCGGCCGAGGAGCTGGAGAAGTCGGCGGACCAGCCGCAGCGGTCGGTGGTGCAGACGGCGGCGTGCTTGGTGCGGCCGTGCCGGTCGCGGTGGGTGCCGATCTGTACGGGGCCGATCCGCATGACGGAGTGGAAGTGGTCGCGGGCGGGCATCACGGTGTCCTTTCTGGTCAGGTGAGTTGGGCGGCGATGGCGTCGGCCATCGGGGCCGGGACGCCGAGTCGGGCGCGCAAGGTGTCGATGTCGATCGGCGAGCCGGTACGGGCCTGGTGGGCATCGGCGACCTTGCGGGCGTGATCCACCAGCGCGGCCGGGACCGACGGACCCGAAACGGGAGCAGGCTCGGACGCTGCGGGCAGGGCCGGGGCAGGCTCAGGCTCGGCGGCCGGGACCGGCTCGGGCGCAGACTCGGGTTCGGCCGGCACAACCTCGATTGGCTCCGGCTCCCGTCCGGTGGCGTGCTCCCGGTCGGTGGCGGCGGGTGAGTGGGCGAGGAGTGTGCCGCCGAGGAAGGCGAGGGCGGGCCATCCGGCGATGCCGAAGCGCAGCCAGGCGGGCGGATGCTCGAGGTCGAGGAATCCGGCGGTGGCGACGTTCGCGCCGAGGGATGCGACCAGCGCGATCAGGAACCAGCACCAGGCCAGCCGGGACGGTCCGTCGTTGCGCAGCCGACGCCAGGCGGCGACCAGGAGCAGGTCGACCGAGACCGGGTAAGCCCACGCCTTCCATCCGGTCTGCCCGGCAGCAGCGGCCAGGTCGTGCAGATGGGCGAAGGACAGGGCCCCAGCGATCACGGCTTGCACCAGAACGGCGTCGACGCGCAGCGAGCGGGTCATGTCATCACCTCCTTTGCAAGGCGTTCTGGGCATGGCGGGGGTAGGAAGCTGGCGCAAGGCGGTCGCGCCGACCGGGTGCAGGGTGGGACTCAGGCGGAGGCGGGTGTCTCGGCCGGTGCCGGGATCTTGACGAGCGACACCGTGGCCGGCAGTTCGGGCCGGAAGGCGGCGAAGCCGGGCAGCTCGGGGGTGCGGTGCGCGTGCCGATTGCAGGCGTTGACGGCCTGGCGCATCGAGGTGTGCGGGGTGCGGACGCGGGCCCATCCGCCGGTCGAGTCGCCGGAGACGGCGAGGCCGGGGGTGTCGGTCGGGAGGGAGATGGCGGCCAGGACGGCGTCGGGGGCGATGTCACCGAAGGCCATGTTCGCGGACGTTTCGTCGTTGACGCGGTGGGCGGTGCGGGCGGTGAGCTGGGCGCGGAGCATGGTGATGCCCTTGCCGAGTTCGGAGCCGAAGCGCTGCCCGCAGATCTCCAGATAGATGCCGGCAGCGCGGCCGAGCTGGGCGAGGCGCACGAGCGCGGTGATGATGCGGTCCCGACGCGGTTCGTCCGCCTTGGTGGGCGACAGTGCGAGTTCGGCGACCTCGTCCACGAGGACCACGATCGGGACGGGCCGCAGATGAGCTGGGAGGTCCCAGATGTCGGCGGCGATCTCCGCGTCGGGGATGTCGGCGGTGATGCGCTGGTCGGCGCGGATCAGTTGGTAGACGCCCTCCATGTGCGTCACGAGCGCGTCGAGGAGGTCAGCGGCGGCGTCCGGGTTGTCAGCCAGCGCGGAGAACCGGCGGGCCAGTGGGAACAGCTCCACCCCTTGCTTGCAGTCGATCCCCACCAACGCCACATCCTGCGGCGCGAGTTCGGCGACCAGGTTGCGCTGATAGACGGACTTGCCGGACTTCGTGGCCCCAACCGTGAGGGCGTGCGGGGTGGTGCGGTAGTCGCGGTAGTGGACGGCTCCGTCCTCGCGCAGGGCGACGGGGACCCGCATCGACTCACGCTCGACCTTGGCGGGCATCTGGACCCGGGCGAGAACGTCGTAGCCGGTCATCCGCAGCTCGACCACACCGGAGCGGACTTCACGCGAGGTGACGCCGTACATGGCGAACGAGTGCCGCAGCCGGTCACATGCAGCGGCCACATCGAAGGCGTCCTGACCAGGCCGCAACCCCAGACGTAAGACGAGGCCGGTGCGGGTCGGGCGCAGCCGCAGAATGCGCGGCGCACGCGACTCGGGAGCCAGACGGCCGGCCATCCTCGCGAGGGCGAGCCGCCAGCGCGACGGCGGAACGGTCAGCCCGCACGCTTCCATGACCGAGCCATAGCGGACCAAGATCCGCAACGCCGCGAGGCTGATGCCGAAGGCGAGCCAGTACCAGGCAGGGCGCCGCCACTTGAGCAGTAGCGCCAGCCCGACGACGGCCACCAGGCCGATTGCTGCCCCGGTCACGATCAGGCCGCCTTCGGCTTGCCGACGTCCGCCGCCAGGGAGGTGACGGCGATCGCGCGGAAGCTGATGCCGTGCCGCTTCTGGCCGTTGAACTCGTTCTCCCACGGCCGGGCCACTACACCAGTGAGGCCCACCGGGGTGCCGGTGGTCAGCTCGCCGGTGAACCCGGTCTCCGGAACGGTCAGGGTCAGGATCTCGGCGTTCCCGTTCATCACGAACATGACGTCGATCGTCATCAGCGGTGCACCGGTGTCCCGGTCGGTGGCGACCTCTCCGGTCTGACGGTTGGCGATCTTCGGCTGCGGGGGCTGGGCCACCATCACGACGGCGCCGGTGGTGTCGACGGGAATTTGACGCATGTGTGCGCTCCTTCGATCATCTTGACGTACTTAGTACGTCGACCTGTAACGAGACTGCACCTAACACACTTAGTACGTCAAGTACTTCTCTCGACTCTTGCCTGCCGTGTGTGCTCCACTTAGTGCTACAAGCACTGAGAGGGGCTATGGCCGACTTCACCGGGCGTGCGAAGTACTTGGAGATCGCCGACGACTTCAAGCGGCGTATCCGCGACGGGGTACTAGCCCCAGGGGAGAAGCTGCCGTCCGAGACGGAGCTGATGGGCACGCACGGTGTTTCGCGCACCGTGGCCCGGCAAGCGATCTCCCGGCTCCGTGAGGATGGCTACGCGTACTCCCACCAGGGGAAAGGCAGCTTCGCCAGCCTCCCGGGCGAGGACCGCCCGGCCAGGCGCAGCCCGGAGTTCGAGCAGATCACCGAGTACCTGGCAGAGGTTCGTCGGGACGTACGCCGCCTCGCGGAACGGATGGATCAGCTTGAGCAGCTGGTTCGGAAGCAGCCGCAAGACGGTTGACCACCGCGTCAGCGCGTTTGGCAAGATCAGCCACCTCCTCTCCAAGTGCCCTGACGTCATTGATCAGTTCCACCACTTCGGCCGGGGTCAGCGCCATCGTGGCCCCTTCGTCGTGAGCTCGATCTGACAGCCACTCGGAGTGTCAACCACGCTAGGACCGGACTGGCGCAGCACCCCGGAAAATTCCTCCGGGGTCGCATCGAGAGACGGGGGGACGCTTCTTCCCATGCGAGGAATGACAACGAATCTGACGATCGGTGAACGAGTTGCTTGGTATCGCCGCAGGCGCGGGATGTCCCAGGAAGTGTTGGCCGGCCTCGTCGGCCGAACCGTGGACTGGCTGAGCAAAGCCGAGAACAACCGGTTGGAGCTGGACCGGGTCTCTGTGATCAAGTCGCTCGCCGACGCCTTGGATGTGACCCTTGGCGACCTGCTCGCCGAGCCGACACTCATGGACTGGACGGCCGACAGCGGCACCCGGACTGTGCCGGCCCTGCGCTCAGCGCTGATGAACTATCGCCAGCTCACTCCCTTGTTGGGAGTTACCACGGACGGCGAACCGACTCCTCTCAACGAGTTGCGCAGCAACGTCGCCGAAGTCTGGGACGCCTACCAGGACTCCCGGTACGGCTTCGCCACCAGGCGTCTCCCCCTTCTCCTCGCGGACGCGTTCATCGCTGCCCAGGCATACGTCGGCCATGAGCGCGAGCAGGCGCACGAGCTGACGGCGATGACCTACCAGGGTGCCGCAATGGTGCTGACCAAGCTCGGTGAAACCGACCTGGCTTGGATCGCGGCCGACCGAGGCCTGGCAGTAGCCCAGCAGTCCGGCAACAGCGTCGTGACCGGCTCCCTGTTCCGGTCCGTCGCTCACTGCTTGCTGTCGAACGGCCGGTTCGATGCCGCCGTGCAACTCGTCGGTGACGCGGGAGAGTACCTGCGCCCGGGACTCGCCCAGGCCACCCCTGAGTTCCTGTCGATCTACGGGACGCTGTTCCTCGCGGGATCGATGGCCGCGGCCCGCGCAGAAGATCGTGCTACGACTCAGACATTCCTCAGTGAGGCCGACCAGGTAGCGCGGCAACTCGGGCGCGACGCCAACCACGTCTGGACCGCCTTCGGTCCGACCAACGTCGCGATTCACCGGGTCGCCACAGCTGCGGAACTGGGAGACATGCAGGTTGCGGTAGACCTGGGCCCCCAGATTGACACCAGTGGTCTGCCAGCCGAGCGCCGTACGCGCCACAACCTCGAAATCGCCCGAGCGCTTAGCGCGCACAATCGCAAGGATGAAGCGCTGGCCAAGGTCCTTGAAGCAGAGGAGTGGGCGCCGGAACAGGTACGTAGCCACTTTCTCGCGCGTGAACTTGTGCTTACCTGGGTTCGGAACCAGCGTGGCCAGCCGAGCCGCACTCTGGCGGGCCTGGCCGACCGGCTGCATGTGGTCTGAGCTGGGTACGCTCGGCTGCATGGCAGCGAACGCACACGAAGCGAAGATGGCGCATCCGCGCATGGCCGCGGGTGCGCTCTTCTTTGATGGCACCGGACGGGTCCTCATGGTGGAGCCGACCTACAAGGGCTACTGGGAGATCCCGGGCGGGTACGTCGAGACCGGCGAGTCGCCATTGCACGCCGCCATCCGAGAGGTGGAGGAGGAGCTAGGCATCACCCCGCCGCTCGGACGCCTGCTGGCCGTCGACTGGGCGCCGAGCGAGGCGGAGGGCGACAAGGTCCTTTACCTCTTCGATGGCGGGCAGCTCTCCGCCGAGAGCCTCGCAGAGATCACCTTGCAGGCAGACGAGCTGAAGAGCTTCGCGTTCGTCACACCGGCCGAGATCAGCGATCGGACCATCCCGCGCTTGGCTCGACGCATCCTCGCGGCGACAGAGGCCCGGGACGAGTCAGCACCGGTGTACCTGGAGCACGGCCAGAAGCCTGACGGCCGAGCCACCTGAACGGGACCAGCGCCGATGGGACTGTAGCGCGGTAAGAGTTTCCCTACTTCATCAAGTCGGCTCGCTCCGCTCGCCGCGCGGCCCGGCCCCCGGCCGGGCCTGCGCTCCTGTCTCCGCCCCGCTCCAGCCCGGCCGGGGTTCGCACCGCGCATGGGTGGAGGAGCCGAAGACCGTGAGCGAGTACCGCATGGGAACGGCAATGGTCAGAACAATGCCTCCGGCGGGGGATCGGCCAGCACCGGGATGAAGGGGGCGCCGTTCCCGGCTTCGGTCCGTATTGGCGTGCGCGGGGAGCTCCCATCCCGTCCACCATCGACCCAGGCAGAGCCGAGCAGACGCGGCCCATGGCGTCCAGGTCGTTCGTACAGTGGCGCGCTCCACCTGGACGCCATGAACCACGCCCGCTCCACGGTGTGTGGGTCGACAGCGGACGGGATGGGAGCGTGGATGAGTGGTGGGTAGAGGCCGCGTTCCACGCGGACCCATCCAGCCAGAAGACACTCTCTTCGGGCATGCGTCTCAGTGAGAACTGGCCACGATACGCCTTCACTTGAGACCGTGGGCGGCCGCGATGTGCGGCCGCTGCGCCAGAAGGGTTTCTATTCTGTTGTCGGGCCAAAGCTCGATGGAAGGTGCTACGCCCTCCGAGTTATGCCGCTCAGCCCAGGCCACCGCGTCGGAAGTAAACCTGCCGCTCGTGGCAATGATGATTACGCGCACCAACGGCGGCCCCCAGAGCTTTCCTGCCACGACAGTCTCGTTAACCGCTGGAGCATTGACCGAACGACTGAGCCAGTGTTTGGCCTGAACGATGACACGCTCCGTGCGGACCCCGCCGGAGCCGTCACTGAGAACCCGGTCCATGGAGAGGTCACGTCCGCGGTCAGGGGCGCGGGTTTGCATCAGCCACTCGACGTTTTGATGCTCGGGAATGTCTCGGAGCAGATCATAAAGAAGTCGTTCGAATCCGTCGTCGTTCAACCGGTCCCAGGGCAACGCCAAAGTGGCCGCCCCGGTGAGATCGCCTGAGGCCGCCTGCCCAAGGTCAATATCCGGGACGGGCAAGGGGTCACTGTCGCCCACTGACTGCGCCTCGATGCCAGCACGCACCTCGGGCCAGTCGAATTCGAAGATATCGTGCCAATCGTGCCCTTGGCTGAAGCGCATATGGCGGTGCAAGTCCCACCACCGATCAATGCTCTTAGCGCCCTCCCCTAGAAGTCTCGCAATTTCTCCAGTAGCCTCCTGAATCCCTTCAGTATGTTCATTCTCCAGTAGTTCGGTGGAGTCTCGCGCTACACCATCCAAGGCAAGAGGAAGAGTCGAGTCAACGGTGGAGACCAGTTGCTGCAATCGACTTCGCGCGGCACGCCGACGAGCCCGGTCCAGACGGTATCGGTAAGTGGAAATATCCGCCTCGGGCTTATCTCCTTGAGCATGCACGGAACTGGGATGCTCTCCAATGTCCAGATAGTCGATAAATGCTTGGCCCATTTCATCGATATCCGGAAGAGGTTCGGTGATGGTCCAGCCATCGATCTTCGGGAGCCCAGGAAGCAGGTCAGCCCAGGCCGCCCGTAGGCTGTCATACTGCACGTCCGAGCCGCGCTGAGGGCCGGTGGGGATGAACGGCTTTGCCCTTTCCCATACGCTTTCCAACTTCGTCAGGTTGGCCGCCGTACGGTCCATTGCGCGCAGTAGTGCTTCCAAGTCCATGCCCACAGACTCGCACGGGAAGTGGAGGGGCGGGCGGGCTTTCCCTCATCCTGTGGCTGCGCAAGCACAGGGACGCGCGCCCCGCAGCCTGACGATGCTGACGGCAATGACGGCAGCCGTGACGGCAACGACGACGGACAACAGCAACACTCAGAGGCTCGGCAGGTGGGCGAGCACCTCGCCGCCGGCGGGACCATCCCGCCGCCTCACGAAACAAACGAGCGGTTGGGGCGGGTAATCAGCACCCTGGGTCGCCCGCTGGGCAAGGCTGTCCCCTCCTGATCATGTAGGGCTGGGCCGTCCCTGGGCCGTGCGAGGTCGCCCGAAGCTGGCCGACGGCAACCGACAGTGACAGTTGAGCCGCCGCCGCTGCCCAGGTAGCCCCAGGCCAGAGCCCCCGGACCATACGGGTTTCCCCCGGGGGGTGGCGGTCGGGCAAATTAGGGTGTTTCTCGCCAGTCGCCCCCTCCTCGGGAATAACAGCGCATCCCCAGCGTGCCGTCAATAGGCTCGGCGCCGCGAGCGAAGACGCCGGCCTCATAGCGAACCACCGAGTCCACGTCGTACCCGCGGTCCTGGCCATGGCCAATCCACCGTGGCAACGGGATGTCTGGCTCGACCCGGCGGCATTCCAGAACCTGGACCAGGTCCTCCACACGCTCTTCGATAACTTCTGCAACGCCGACGATCCCGACCGACACCTCGGCATCAGTCTGAAAACTGAAAAAAGGTCGCTCACATGCGTGAGTTAGGCGTCGCCCTCAACTACGCAGCGGCCCAGGCGCCCAACGACACGGATGAGGATACCTGCAGTCGTCCTGTTGGTCATAGGTCGTTGCCGTAGCCGGGCGCCTCGCTCACATCATGGTCGCGAACGACCTGAAGGAACTCGCTGCGCTGCACGAGACCGACCACCTGGCCCTCTACGCGCGGCAGACTTGAGTATCCATAGTAGTGCAAAGGGAGCTAAATTGACCCTCGGGGAACAACCCACTCCCCCTTCTGCCCGGTCTGCTGAATGATCCTGTCAAAATCGGAATCATAGTGAAGGAGTGTCAGGTCAAGTCGCTGCGCCACCGCCGCAATTACCAGATCAGGAATCTTGAGGCCCCGCTGTTGCGATTTGGCTGCCATGGCGCGCTGCACTTCCAGAGCAGTCTGCCAATCCTCCTCCTCGGTATCCATGTACGAAAAGATGGCCAATCGCTGAGATCTCATGCGCTCATAATCATCAGGACTGCGGGCCGAATAGAGCGCTTCGACTTCAAGCATTCCACACGTGGCCGCCAGCCCACCGATGATGATCGGCTCCAGCCTGAGGGCGACAGAATCGAACTTTAGTCGATTCATTGCACTATTATCGATCATATACTTCGGGTCTACTGCCAAGCTTCAGCCCTCAGGCCTTCAAGCTCTTCCGGATCCCGTGAGCGCATTTCCTCAATAAACTCTCGGGCTACCTTTTGACGCACGACTTCCCTCAATGCCGCATTTACGGTATCTGGATTACTCTTGGTGCCAAGTAGCTTTTGTGCCTCACTGAGGGTTTGCTCATCTACGTTTGCGACCGTTTCTCCCACGCTTCTTCACCTTCTTCGGCGGCACGACGGGGTTGAACTGCTTTGCGCATCCTGCGCACACCCCTCCAATCATAAAGAAATGATCGATGCGGATAACCACAGGTTCAAGGGCCTCGCTGAGCTGGCGACAGTGGTCGCATGTACGCTCTTCGTCCTCGTCGAATCCCGCTTCGCCCTTCCGAATTGATTCCTGAAGGTAAGCGAAACACTGCTCACAGCGCCATTCAGAGTCAGCGATGTAAGAGTTCCAGGTCTGGGCGGGATCCGACTGCAGGTGGCCACATCGAGAAAGCGCGACCTTTGCATCGAGAAGGTCTACCGCCCACTTCTTGAATCTGGGACTACTCACCATCACTTTGTTCCCGACGCCTTCAGACACTTTTTCGCGCGTCCGGTCACTCGCCGACTTTATCGCGTCACGCAAGGACTGGTCGCCGTTCTTCTGGCGATGCCGCCGCAACTCACTTTTCAAGTTTTCGTCAGCAGCCGGGCAGTTACGCCGGTGAGGGATTGCAGCTTCCCCGAAGGGGATATTAACGAATTGCCCAAAGGTTCCTAGACCTACAGCGGCCTTACATTCCGCACATTTACCCGTAAGGGTAGCTTCCCTCCGCAGGCGAATGGCGTATTCCAGAAGCGGCGGAGCGTCTGCCGGGACCGCTGGAATGACAAACAAAGAACTACCAACAGCCCAAAGCTCGTCATGCCCGCCCGATATGACAGATACAAGCCTCGGCTCATTTCCTTGCGAATAGGCATTCGCAAAATTTGCCTTGTAATCCGCTTCGCGCATCTGGCCCCTCCGAACGGCTCCCCTCTCAGTGTCCCACGCATGAGCTCGAAGGGTCTGCCGTAGACCACGATCTCTCGGACTCAGCTTCTGTCGGTGACGTCCTCGGCCCGTCGACCGGTGGTGTCACGGCAGACGCTACGTGGCCCGGGGTGTGCCAGGTGGATACCAGATCTGGGACAACCGAGGACGTCGATGGTGGGGTGATCTCTACGAGCTGTATCCCGACGATCTCGTGGCCGAGTTCAACGGCCTGGCCGACCATGCACGGATTACCGCACTGATGAAGCACAGAAGCGGTAGGTGCCGCCGAAGCGAAGCCGACTCAGGCGTGCGCCACAAGCGCACCAGATCGGGCGGGGAACCACGGTGAACGCAGCCACGCCGGGACGAAGCGCCAGCCCTGCAATCGCCCAGGTCAGCGCCCGAACCAGCCGCAAATGACCACAGCTTCCCAAGCTGAGGGCTCAGGCACCGTCAGCGCGTGCCGGCCGTCGTAACTTGCTCTGGCCGACGCCACTGTCAGCGTGGTGGAGGCCGGTGGGGGTGCAGCGAGGCATACGCGCGCCTGGTCGGTCGGCGCACCAACCATCGTGGCTGACTGTCATCGGCTGAGGTTCGTGCCACAACCGTGCCAGATACAAGGGGCAGCCACGGTCAACATCAGTGCCTCATGGGCGAGTACCCACCCGCTACCTTGCCCGGTGAAGCCGCAGCTCAGACGCGAGATCCCCCAGCCTCTCTCTTAAAGCGGGTATTACAAGTTCGGATCTTACCGAGGACGCAAAGAGAGAGGATCCAGATCGATCACGATTCGAAGCCTTTAGCGTTCAACGCCGTTTTTTCTGAGATGGCATCCAGATCTAAGTCTTGCTGGCGGACAACTCGTGCCGGCCAATTCGTGAGGTAGTCGTTTACCTCGGCGATCGTACGGAGGTGCTCAGGTGCCTGCTCGTACCAGGACAGCAGCCGCGAGTTGCATGCTCCGCAAAGGAGGCCGCGTACGCACTTGCCGCAAGTCTTGTCGTCCTTGCTGCTCCGCTCGCAGCAGCCGCCCCAATGGTCCATCTGGAGCCAGTCGCTACCCTCCCCTGGCGCCCCGTTTGCGCTGCCACAGATTGCACACCGGTCCTCCTGGTATTCATAGAGAGCCTCGACAAACGCGAATGTCAAATTGTTCTGACTTGCCTTCCTTTTGATGGCTTTGCAGCGCTTGCAGTAGGAGTGGGGGACGTCCCTCCCGTTGTCCCACGGAAACTCGACCAGATCCTTGTTCTGGTCGCAGAGGGTGCAGTGACCCAGCCCTTGTGCTCGTAGCTCCAGGGCGCGCTGGCGCGGGAGCTTACATCGGATGGGGGTAAGCATGACGCCCCGATTGCGTTGGTCGGCATGGGTGTAGCAGAGGCCGCGAGCCCTGACTCTGTTGATGCAGCCCGAGAACTCGCAGGTGCGGTCCTTATTCAGGACGGTTTTCAAGGGTGCCAGTTCCTTCCCCGCGTAGTGCTGGCTGTAGTGGCCTCGGCAAAGCCCGATGCTGTACTGGGGCCTCCCGCATTCACTGAACGTGCATACCGCCCCATCTGGGATGCGTTCGACCAGCGCGGTAAGCGTCTTCCCTTCGAGTTGCTGCGCGTAGTGGGACTTGCAGAGGCCGCGGGATCGGACCGGTCGCCCGCAGTCGGGGAACGCGCAGCCGCCCGACGCCCGGATGCGCTTCCTGATCGGTGTCAGTTCCTTCCCGGCCAAGAACTGCAGGTAGTGCGTGTGGCAGAGTTGCCGGAGCGCATTCTTGATGCGATTCGTACAGCCAGCGAAGCTACATGTTTGATCACTCATACTGTCCCCCCGCATTGTCAAATAGCCGTGTCGCTATTGGCCTTCTGTCTTCTGGGCGAGAGGCTAGCAAGCGCAGCAAGATGGGAGGGTGGTTTCGTGAAATTTTCTGCAACACGCTGACTCACCAGAGTGCTTGCCGTGTAGCCACCGGAGCAGATCGTGCTAGGGACTCGACGCGCGGTGCCCTGCAGGGCTATGTCGCGCCTGGCACTTGTCGGACGTGGTCCCGTCCCGAAAGATCCGTCGAACGGAGACCGCGGGACAGGGCGAGTGGAAGGCGTGGGCGTACGCGATCAGCGTCGGCCTCTTGGTCGTGCCATTCGCGTGTCAGATCCTGCGGGGAGCCACGGGGAACAGCGGCGAACGGTCACAAGCGCGTCCGGAGCTCCAACACCGCTCGCCGCAGGTCAGCGCAGCAACTACCGCCGGAGCACCCAAGCTTCCCAAGCTGAGAGCTCAGGCGCCGTCGTCACGGGTCAGCCGGCGCGACTTGCTCTGGTCAACAGCATTGGCAACGTCGCTGAGGCCAGCGGGAGTACAGCGAAGCCCGTGCGTGCGTGGTCGGCCCTGACAGACCATGAGAAACGGGATGCCCGGTGGTTACGCCGCAACCCTGCACGCCCAACCCACCGCGTGCGCGAAGATCAGGGGATGGATTTTCAGGGAGTTGGGGCCATAGCCGCCGCTGTCGTTGCTGCCGTTGGGATCCCAACGGCGCTCGTTGTAGGCCGTTGGCAGATGAAGGCAGCCATACGCGCCGCTGAAGAGTCAAGTCGCGCTGGATTTGCCCAGGCAGAGGCCAGTTACCGCGCTGCTCTCGATGCTGTGCGGGCCGAAGCCGTAAACGCGCACTCCCAGTGGCGGCGCGGGCTACGGCGAGACGCCTATACAGCGCTGCTCTTGGCCGCCCACCAGGCGAGAACCGCCGGACGACTGCTGACTGAGGGCTCCGTCGAAGACCGCGTGTCTCGCGGAGTGTTTACGGCACAGGGCGCCGCTCTTGCCGAAGCACGGATTGCGATACAGGAGGCCGCTCTTATCGTCACCCTGGAAGGGCCGGAGCAGCCCGCCATCAAGGCAGAGGCTCTCGTTCATCGCTGCCAGCGGTTCATCGACGTGCATGAACTAAGAGCAGAGGAAGAGGAGGCCGGACACAGCATCCGGACTGCACGCGCTGGCCTCGCCGTAGACGACCCGCTGAGCGAGTTTGTCGAAGCCACGGACGTAGTCAGGGCGCAGATCTATGTGTACCAGGATGGCCCGGCAGCTCTGGAAGCAGAGCTACACGTGCGCTCATCGCCTTCACAGATCCGCGACCTGCAAGACGTCGCTTATGCGAAGCTGATGCGGATACCCGAGTCTCTTCGCAAGCAGGGATTGACCTACCTCTTCGCCAGTTTGAGGCACCCGGACTTGGTTCGCGAAGAGCGGCAAGGGACCGATGCGCAGCTTCTGGAGGCCCAAAAGGAGTTCCTCGCCGCTGCCAGGGCTGTCCTGGATGGCGACAGCACGTCTCAGTGACGTGGGTCAAAGTCCCAGGCGCAGCGCACGAGCAGAGAAGTTGTTGGGTCAGGTACCGGGGTGCCGTATGAGTGCAGAGAACATGACCCGGCCGTCAAGCACGAACCGGACCGCGGGACGATCGCACCCCATGATGCCCTGCCTGCCGCTGGCAGGCTGAGGTTGCGGAGCCCTCGTGTCCAGCCGAGTATCGCAGTGAAGCGGGGCCGCATGCGTGCGTTGAAGCGCACTGCCGCTCACGACCTTGTGCGAGACATAGCAGCCAGTCAACCGGAGCGCCTTGGTCTCATGTCCAACTTGGTGGCTCGAGCACCGCTGATCTGACATCCACGGCTGACATCAACAATGTCGGACGGAGACGTACACCAGCGTCTCTGCCCGGTCGTCACGCCAGTCGACGGCTGTTGCTGGAGCGGGCCCGGATCGAACTCCTAAAGCGGGTGTCGCAGGTTCGAATCCTGCCGGGGGCACAACGCGTTACCGCTCTGACCTAGGGCTTCTCCCCCGGGGAGGCGCTCTACTCGGCCTCGGACTCCTCGTCCGGGGCCGTTTGCGTGAGCGGGCGGATCGCCAAGACCCACGCGCGCCGCAAAGTCTCTACGCCCCTCAAGCCCTGGCTCCGACCTTCCCGGGCAAAGCGTGAAGCGGCAGCCGAGGATGGCGGCAGCCGAGGCACCCACCCGCAACACACAGGACATGGCATACTTGAAGTATGGCAACTCGGAAGATCACTATCACCGTGCCGGAAGAGCTGGTGGAATCGATCAAAGAACGTGTCGATGCGCGCGGAGTGTCCAGCTACATTGCGGCCGCCGCCGCTCATCAGGACGCCATGGACCGACTGCGCGAGCTGGCTGAACGCCTCGAAGAAGAGCACGGCGCCGTGACGGACGACGAGCAGCAAGCGGCGCTGGACCGTATCGCCGAGATTGACGGCTGGCACGACGAGCAGCACTCGCATTCAGACGAGGCAGCGTGAACCGCACCACCCGAGCGAAAATGCACCGGCCGCGACAGCGCGTCTTCGTGTTCGACTCCGAGGCCCTCTCCAAGGCGGTTCACGGCGATCGGGAGATGGCCGCGCTGATCAAAACGGCTCCGCGGCTCGACATCCCGATCACCACGTCGGCGCTCACGACCTTGGAAGCATGGGACCCTCGCGGAACGTCGAAGCAGGCGCTGTGGAACTGGACGCTGTCCCGGATCCGCGTCGTGCACACGGACGACCAGGTGATTGCCATGGCGCGCGACATGCTGAAGGCAGCCGGTCTACATGGTCACAAGTACGCCATCGACGCCATCCTGGCGGCTGTGGCAGGGCGGGAAGCCGTGCAAGGAGCTGAGGCAACCGTCTTCACGTCCGACACCGACGACATGGCTCAACTCCTCGCGGGACACTCCGTGCGAGTCGAGAAGGTCTGACGAAACGCCGCCCGCACCTCACTCCGACGACTCGCCGGCTCCCCCGACTGACCACTGGCCGTACGCCGATGGGATCCTCCGTTACCTGTTGGTCAAGCCGACCGCCGGGACGAAGAAGCCACGCGCTCTCCACAAGCCGGGGGGACACGAGAACACCGGCCCGGAACCAGCCGTCACCGGCCTCGCCGAGAATAGTGGACAGTCGGTCGCGCCGCCGTTACACCGCAGGCGGCTCCGCGTTGTTGACGGAGGCGATCAGATGCGGATCGATCTGAAGCCAGAAGGCGTCACCGTCCCGTTGGACCGCTCCGTCGAATCCCATCGCAGCAGCATGACGCGTCCATGCTCATCCGACAGGGACGAGGCAGCGCCTTGCCTGGCAGGGCGGCACACGCGCGCGTGAGCGAACAGGCTCGCCCCAACACCCTCTTCAAACGGTGAGCGGCGAGCAAGGTCTCTGAGATAGCGACTAGATCACCGCCACAGGGCCAGTGATCCGCCAACTCCCGTAGCCCTAACAGCCTTATAGAGGATTGCGCACTCCAGGTGCGCAGTTGCTCAGCGTGGCCGCGCACTTCTAGGCTCACTCTCATCAACCATTTCTCATGGCGCAGTTGAGGGGGCCCCGAGCTCATGTCGTACCCGCCGACCGGTGAGGATCCGTTGCTCGGACGAGCGCAGATTGCCACGCTCGCAGGCGTAGGCCGACCAACCGTAACGGCCTGGGAAAAACAGGAGACCGACTTTCCCTCTCCTCGGCGCTCCAACGGACAGGACTACTTCCGGCAGTCGGAAGTCATGGACTGGCTGGACCGACGGCCGGTGCCGTCCGGGCGGCTCGTCGAAGGGGAGCCCGTCGGCACCACCTACGGGGACCGTGCCAGGCAGGGGCAAGGAGCCGACGCCGCGCGGCACCGTCTTGGCACCGGGTCGTCGTACCGCATGCCGACCGGCGCTGTCGATGAGCCCCGCCCCGAGAACCGGCGGATCGTAGCCGATCTGATGGGCAGCCTCGTCGACCGCGTACGGGGGGCGGCCAGCGTGCTGGACTATCTGAACCTGCTTCTCTGCCTCCACTATCTCCGCGGCGCTGCTCCGGACCGCTTCGACACATTGGCCGCCCGCGCCCGCGCCCTCAGCAGTCTCGACGAGGCAGCCCAGTTGCTCCGGGACGTCGGCCGCCTGGCCGACGAGGACATGCGTGGCCTCGGTGTCCATTCGAGCATGCAGGAAGCATTGGGGCGCCTGGAGCCACGAACTGCTCGTGACCTTCGCAATGTCGTGGATGCGATGAGCCGCCTCACCGAGGACGTATTCGGGCTGATCCTCGACGAGTACGAGCAACGAGCCGCGCTGGGCAGCGGCGAATTCTTCACTCCTCGCCCTGTGGTCCGGCTGATGACGCGGCTGGCCTGCTCAGAATTCGGTCCCGGGGAACCGGAGTCCGTCTACGATCCCTACGCCCGCGACGGCGGGTTCCTCATCGAGGCGATGGCCGCCTGCGCATTGGACAAGGACGGTCTGCCGCGCAAAGAGACGTTGCTGACGTACGGCGAGACCCGGCGCGCCGACACATGGCGACTGGCGACCATGAATCTCCTCCTTCATGGTGTCTCCCCGGCTCTCGACCTCAAGCGCACAGCCCCCTGGCACGACGGCCCGGAGCGGGCCCCGTTGGAGTCGTTCGACATCGTGCTCACCAACCCCCCGTTCAACATGAGCGACCCCGGCCGCGAAGAACGCCGCGAGGGGCAGTGGGCGTACGGGGCTCCGCCGCTCGACAACGACAACCTTGCCTGGGTCCAGCACTGCCTGGCCACGCTGCGCGAGCGGGGCCGAGCCGGGATCATCATGCCCAACAAGGCGGGCAACTCCGGTCACAAGGCCGAGCAGACCATCCGGCGAAACCTGGTGGAGAGCGGAGTAGTCGACTGTGTCATCGCCCTGCCGGCCCAGTTGTTCACCGGCACCGCCGTACCCGTCTCGGTATGGATACTGCGCCACCCCGACAACCCGAGCGACAACACACTTTTCCTCGACGCACGGCACATGGGATCGAAGAACGGCTCGCGCCGGGTCCTCAGCGCCCTGAACGTCGAATCTCTACTCGACGCCTACCGCGCTCACAGGAGCATGGGCGCGGCCGCTCCTCTCCCCGGTCCGACGACTGCGGAACCACACGTGCCCGCCGCCTTGGTATCTCGGGAAGAACTGCGGCGCAACGGCTACTCGCTCAACCCACTTGACCATGTCGAACGCCAGAGTGGCGGAAGGGACGGCTTCGAGCACGAGTTCGTGTCCGCCCAGGAGCGACTGATCAACGCCGAGGAGCACCTACGGGACATACAGGATGCTGCCGCCCGGCTGCCGTTCGTTGGGGACCATGGACCGCTGCTCCGGAGGAACCAGCCGACATCCACGGCCAACCTGGACTCACTGTGCGAGATTCAGGCGGGACCGTCTTATTCCGTGCTCGGCAAGAAGCAGCGCAGCACCAACGGGCCGGTTCCTGTGGTGTTCCCACGGCATCTGAAGGACCGGCGCATCAACGACGGGGCGGATGAGCGGGTGACGGAGGAGACGGCCCGTCGCCTGAGGAACTTCGAGCTGCGGCACAGGGACATTGTGTGTGTCCGCTCCGGTGCGATCGTTCCGCCGGCGCTGGTGCAGCAGCATCAGGCCGGCTGGCTGATGAGCCCCAATGTCATCCGGCTCCGTGTGCCCGAGGAACAGGAGGACCGGGTGCTGCCGGAATACCTGTTCCACTACCTGTGCCTGGACGAGTCCGTCGCCTGGATGCGGGACCGGGCTGCGGCCACCGCAGCCCCGTCTCTTCGGTCCGAATCTCTCGGATCGCTGCAGATTCCGCTGCCGGGCCTGGTCGAGCAGCAAGAAATCGTAGCCGCGCTGAACGGCCTTGACGAGCTGGACCGCGCGCATCTGGCTGTCGCTGCCTCAGTACGGCACAGCCGCATCGCCCTGGCCGGTGCGCTTCTGGGCAAGTCTTCGGAACCCGCCCCTGGTACCTCCCCCCGCCACCGATTCGAGAAAGAAGCGATGCTGTGAACACCCGGCGCCAACCGTCTGCTCCGACGACCCAGCCCACGTTGGCCGCCGAGCCCACGAACAGTGCCTGGATCCCCTGGCTACTGGTCATGGTGTTGTCCTCTGCCCTCGTCGCGGTATGCGTCGGATTCCTCAAGGTCATCGACGGCGCCCCGGTTTCCGGAGCCCTGCTCTCGGCAGGTGCAGCGTTCGGAGGAACCGCGCTGCTCTGTCTGGCCGTGGTGCCCGTGGTACAACAGCTGCGTCAGCGCGGCTAGTCAGCCCTTGTAGATCTTGCTGGGCTCGCGGGCGCCCCACCGTATGAGGCACGCCGACGCGTGAGCGGTGCGTGAGCGGACCGTCCGGCACGACGTGCCACGAGCGGGATTGAGCGCAAGGCCGCGTGGCGCTGACCAGGTGGAATAACCCCACGCGGCAGTCTCCGACACCACCCGGCAAGCATTCGCTCCCACTCCTTAAAGCGGGTGTCGCAGGTTCGAATCCTGCCGGGGGCACAGTAGTAAGGGCCAGTTCACAGGGGCGATTCCCTCGAACTGGCCCTTCGCCGTGTTCGCGGCCGTGCCACGCACGTGCCACTAGGGCTCCGCGCCGCCCTGTCTCTGGCGGATCATGACTCCCAGCCGATCGGCAATGGCACGGTCCCGGTCGGCGGTCACGTGCTGGTAGATCAGCGCGGCCCGTGCGGTGCCGTGTCCCATACGGGTCATCAGCTCTCGGGTGCTGGTCCCGGCGGCGACCAAGGTGTTCCCGGTGTGCCGAGGATCGTGAAAGTGGACCTCACTGGAGATACCCGCCTTGGTCCGCGCTGTGGTCCAGTCATCGCGGAAGTTGCTGCGGCAGAGACGCCCGCCTTGGGGCCCGAGGAAGACGTGGCCGGTCCGAGTCCGGACCAAAGACCAAAACCAGTCGGCCCCGCTTACCTTCACAGTAGAGGGAAAGCGTCAAGCGGCAGTCCTTGTAGGCAGGGTTCACCCGCTGCCGGACTGTCCAGTATCAGGTGGTGTCGCCCACGACAAGGCGCCGGAGCCGTCGGTCGTTAGTTCACTCAGACACCGTAGGCGCTGGACCGGCTGGGTGGGGGAGGTGGCTGCACGCTCCAACGAGCGCGAGATGGCCGTACGTGCCCCAGACGTGCCTGATCAGCGGGAGACAAGCGGGGAACCACGGGGAATCGCGGACACCATGTGGCTCCCATGCAGGTCAACGAACTCCCAGCTCAGCGGACATCCGCATACGACGTCTTCCAAACTGGTGCTCCAGGGCCCACGCAAGGCGCTTGCCTGGGTCATCGATACTCCACCGACCTCTGGTCGCGCTAGGTGGCCGGCCGGATGGCGCAGTTGAGAGTGCGCGACTTTGAGCGGTGCGCGAGGTTGGAGGGAGCGGCCTTGGGTGCCACGCCTCATGGCCTCACGCTCCCTCAGTCCCTCGGCCAGCCGGAAGGACCTCACCCATGGGAAACAGCGCCAACATGAAAGTGGTGAACGTCAGCAACCTTGCGTTGCAGACCTTCGTCACCGACGTCGAGTGCATGTACGACAACGGCCAAGAAGGCTCGAACCTGTCGGCTTTCAACGACACCAACATCGGTCCCGGCGTGGCCTACCCCAGTGACACCGGGCAATTCATCGAAACGAAAAACAGCGGGTCCTGCTTTGGTGTCACGTCCACCTTTGATCTGGTAATCAACGACTTGAACACGAGTCAGGAGATCGGGCAGGTCAACTTCGAGGAGAACGGCGGATGGTATTACAAGTGCACCAATCCCTCCGCCATCCACGTCGACATCTCGGGTGATCCCACGATGATCGCCGTGACTGTCCAGCAACCTCCCTCCGAAGGGCACAATGGTCGTTGAGGTGTCGCGTGATTCCGCGCACCCTCGATCGGGTGGAGTCCCGCCCCACAACCGCAGCACCGTACCCGTCCGGTAGCGCTCCGGGCCGTGCAGCGATCGGAATGGCCGTCTCTGACCGATTCGACTAGAGCTACGGATCATGAGGTCCTCGTGCCACGACCGCGCCGGATCGGGCGGGGACTCCGGGGGAACTGCGGCTGCTGTCGGAGACGACGGCCAGCAGGCCCTGAGGTCCGCATCACGCAGGTCAGACCCCAACCCGTCCCACCACGCGCCTAAAGCGGGTGTCGCAGGTTCGCATCCTGCCGGGGGCACAGGAGGAAAGGCCACCCCTCAAGGTTGAGGGGTGGCCTTTGACGTCCACCGGGCTACTGAAGAACCCGTCCCGAGGTCCGGACGACCCGCCGCCCCGCGGGTTCTCCTGGTGGAGGACCCGCGGGGCGGGGTGTGGGGCTTCGGGTGGGTCAGGAGACGTGGTTGTACGTGGGGTCTCCGGTCAGGACCGGGCTCGAGACCCGGCCGGCGAAGGGGCTGCTGTAGTTGCCGGTTCCGGCGTAGAAGTAACCGGTGTTGCCCGGGCCGTACGCGAACAGGTCGGGGCGGCCGTCGTTGTTGGCGTCGCCGATGCCGATGGTGTCGGTGTAGGCGTTCCAGCCGCCGCCGATCTGCTTGCGGGCGGCGAACGTGCCGTCGCCCTTGCCGAGGTAGAGCCAGAGCACACCGGCCTTGTCACGGGCGACGAGGTCACCGGCGGCGGCGCCGCCGATGTTGCCGGTGGCGGTGATCTGGTTGTAGACGCCCCAGCCGCCGTTGCCGATCTTCTGCCGCTTGGCGAAGGGGGCGCTGAGGTTGCCGGTGTTCTTGTAGAGCCACAGGACACCGGCCTTGTCGGTGGCGACCATGTCGGCCCGGCCATCACCGTTCAGGTCGCTGCCGCCGGTGATCTGGGTGTACGTGTTCCAGCCGCCGCCGATCTGCTTGCGGGCCGAGAACGACGCCCCGTAGCCGTTGCCGGTCACGTCGTACAGCCACAGGACACCGCTCCTGTCCCGGGCGACGAAGTCGGCGGCACCGGCGCCGAAGCCGCCGATGGTCTCGATCCGGTCGTAGACCTGCCAGCCGCCGCCGACCCGGTCACGCCCGTAGGTCGACGCCACGAGGGTCTTCTTGGTGGCGTCGTACGTGGTGTCGGCCCGCCACAGCACGCCCTCGGCATCTCGGGCCAGCAGGTCGGGGGTGCCGTTCCAGTTGAGGTCGTGCGGGGAGGAGACGCCCTTGGCGGCCGTGAAGCTGCCGGAGGCGTCCACGGCCGTACCGACACCGTTCTGCGGATGGGCCGTGAACGACCAGTCGTACGTCCCGGCCTCGGCGTCCTTGCCCATCTGGGATTCGGCCGCGATGTCCTGCCATCTGATGCCGAAGAACCCGTCGCCGTACCAGTAGGGGCTGCCGGCGGACTCGCTGTAGATGTGCAGCGTCTTCGCGAAGGACTTGCCGGTGCCGCGGTGGGTGATCTTCAGGTCGACATCGACGTTCTCCCGGGACAGCTTCCACTTGAGCGGTATCGGGGAGGTGAGGTCGAAGGTGTGCGGAATCTGCGCACCGAGGTAGAGGAGTTGCACCGGCTTCCCGGTGGAGGCGACCAGCTCGGCGGCCGGCTTGCCGTCCGCGCCGAGGGAGATCCGGTAGAGCCCGTCGCCGTGCTCGACGGTGCCACCGCGCACGAACAGCGTGTTGTCGGGGCCGGTCTCGACCTGGGTGACGTAGTCGACGAGCTTGACCGTCTCGCCCGAGGTCAGGGACTTCGCCGTGAAGGGCACGAGCGGTCGCGAGTCACCCGTGCCGTCTCCCTCCAGGGTCCCCGGGGTCCCGTACATGGACCACGAGCCCAGCAGGCCGACGGCCATGCTCTCGCCCTCGTAGAGATTGAAGTCGGTCACGGTCTCGACGCCGGTGGCACGGTCCACCGTGTAGACCTTGCCCCCCTCCTCCGACCAGACCAGGTGCGTGGCGGAGAGCGAGCTCCAGCTGGTGAAGTAGGCGTCGGTCTTGTGGGTGGAGACCACCTTGGCTGCAGCGAGGTCCACCACGGCGAACTCGCGCTGCCACGACGTCTCGGTCCGCAGGGCGTAGGAGAGCAGGACCGAGCCGTCTCGGGGTGAACCGGAGACGATGCTCGAAGCCCCGGGCGGGAAGCCTTCGACCTTCCGCTGCGTGACGGTGTCGCCGGTACGGGTGACGAGGCGCAGCTCCACGGAGCCGTCCTGCTGCCTCATCTGCGCCAGGACCGTGTCCCGGGAAACGGCCTTCACATAGACGCCGTTCAGCGGGCGGAGGTCGATCGTGACGGTCCTGCCGCCGTCGGCCATGTCGCGGAGCTTCACGACCAGCGAACGGCTCGTGCTCTGTCCCTGCCCCGTCATGATCACGTCCGACCCGGTGGAATCGGCCACCGGGGCGTCGATGACGGTGGTCGCCCCGTCCGCGAACCGGGTCCACTTGAGCACCGGCCCCGTGGTCCCCCGCCCCTGGATGAGGAAGCCGGTCCTTCCGGCCGCGGCGAACCGGTACGCGTCTGTCGGGTACGCGACGGGTGCCGTCCGCGTTCCCGCCTCGGCCGCCACGGCGGCGGGCAGGGGTGCGGCGGTGGCCGGGACGGACAGGGCGCCCGCACCGAGCGTGACAGCGAGGACGGTGGTGATCGCGGCGGAGAAACTCCGACGGGTCGCGCTTGCGGAGATCAAAGGTTCCTCCTGGGGAAATCGAATCGACGCGTGATCCTGCTGGCGCCGTTCCATGAGACTTCTGTTCGAACCGGAGGGTTGTACGCGTGGGAAGGCCTGCACCTGCCCAGCGGGTGCCACGGCCGGCAGATGGCGAAGCCGGCACCCCTCGGGCCAGGACCCACCGCCGCCAGGGAACAACAGGCAAGCCCTCCTACAACCCTGAGTTTGCATCAGGTGTCGAAGAGGGCCCGGTGCGTACCGAGGTGCGTACCGGCCGGCTCCGTTCCGGAGGACCTTCAGCCGCGAGGAACAAAGCCCTCGTTCCAGAACATTCGTCGCATCGGGCGTACAACCGTGCGGTCGTCTCACAGGTCTTGTGGGCGTGGCGTTCTCCGCCACTCGCACGTCCTTCTCCGAGGAGGCCCCGCCCCATGTCAGTCGCCCGCGTCCGCACCTCCAGGTTCCGGCTGACCGTCGCCGCCGCCGTCGCCCTGGCCACCACGACCGCCGGCACGCTCGCCGACCCGGCCACCGCCGCGACGGCGGCCCCCGCCGGAGCGGCCGAGGTCGCGCGGCAGGCCGGAGACGCGGCCTTCCCGTTCACCGGCAGCTTCCTCTCCGCCGGGCCCAACGGGTTCCTGGGCGTTCGGACGGACGGCGTCGCCGTTTGGATGCGGTACGCGGACGGCTCCGGCACCACGTTCCCGAAGAACGCCGCGGTCACCTACCGAGGCGCCGCCGGAGCCGACGTCGTCGTGGCGAGCGAAGGAACCCGCCACACCGTCCACGACATGGCCAAGGGCGGCGACCCGGTCGTCATCGACATCCCCTACCGGCTGGAGGAGGTCAACGGGTCGACGCTCGTGATGGTCGACACGGCCACCGACGAGCTCCACCTCGTCAGCCGGGTGCCCGGCGGCGAGGTCGTCGACCGCAAGGTGACCGGGATGCCGGCGGGAGTCCTCTGGGAGTTCTACGGCTCTACGCCCGGCGCGGTCGCTGTGCAGACCTCGGCGCCGGACTACGGCTTCCGTATCGCCCTGGTCGAAGTGGCCACGGCCGCCGCCGTCGAGACGTACGACGTCGGCAACCACAGCGGCTTCGCGCAGGTCACGCCCGACCGCGTGCTCTGGGAGTCACCGTACGGCCGGACCACGATCGTGGACCGCGAGACCAAGCGGGCCGAGACCCACCCCTACCGCGCGCGGATCGCCCTGGGCGGCGACTGGCTGGCGATCACGGGCGGCGACAAGCTCGTCGTCGACGGGGTCACGTACCCGAACAGGCCGGTCGTCCTCAAGTCGCTGAAGGACGGCCGGAAGGTCCCGCTCCTCGACCTCGCGGGTCGCGTGTGCCCGGTCGGTGACGGCACACTCCTGGTGCCCGGCGGCACCTTCGCCCAAGGCCGAGGCCTCTTCCGCATCTCGCTCGACGCGAGCGGCACCCCGGCGGCCACCATGATCGCGGACGAGCAGCGCCCCCTGGGAATCGTCCTGGAGCAGGCGGATGTTCCGAGCGTGTACCGCTTCGACGGCACCGACAGTCGCGTGACCTGGAAGACCAGCGAGTCGGACCTGGGCGTCTCGCTGGTCATGACCCACGTGGTCACCGGCCGCACGGTGTCGCTCTGGAGCTACTACGACACCTTCATCGACTGGGACGGTTACCTCGAACAGGTGATCGGCGCCTACAACGGCGCGTACACCTGGAAGATGACCGCCCGCCCGGCGTCCGGGGTCGGCCCCGACGGCGTGAAGACCGGTACGACCACGGTGGACCGTGGCACCGCGCCGCGCGACTTCAACGACAACGCCCACGCGGACGCGCTCGTCCGCGACAGCTCGGGCAACCTCTCCGCGTACGACCTCAGCCAGCTGCGCGCCATGGGCAACAGCCCCGACTGCCACGAAGAGGGCTGCCCGCCGGTCGTCAGGGACCCGAAGCCGGACGTGCTGGGCACCGGCTGGAACACGTACACCCTGATGGCCTCCCCCGGAAACGCGGCGGGTACGGCCTCGGACGACGTCGTCGGCCGGGACCGCGACGGTGTGCTGTGGCTCCACCGGAGCAGCAAGCAGAAGCTCCTGCCCCGTACGAGGATCGGCGGCGGCTGGCAGGTCTACAACAAGATCACCGGCGGGTCCGACCTCAACGGCGACGGGCGCGGCGACCTCCTCGCCACCGACACCTCCGGCGTGCTGTGGTTCTACGCCTCCACCGGCGATGCCACGGCCCCCTTCAAGGCCCGCAAGAAGATCGGCGGCGGCTGGCAGAAGTACACCCACGTCGTCCCGGCGGGCAGGAACGGCAGGGGCGTGGCCGACATCTACGCCGTCGGACCCTCCGGCTCCGCGCTCTACTCCGGCCGCGACAGCACGACCCGGCCCTTCGAAGCGGCCTACGCGCTGCCCCTGCGCACCGACTCCACCCGCTTCAGGACCTTCTTCTGATCCTGTCTGGCGCCGTTCCCAGGCGGGACGGACCTGTACGCGAACGGGCCCTCCGCGTCAGCCGGCGCAGCGTCAGGATGCCCGCAGCCGGGAAACCCGCCGCTGCCCACCTCATGCCGTGGAGTCCATGAACTGCGAGGGGAGATTCACGGCCTCGAGCGGCCGGGTGGACAGTGGCTTTGAGACCCTTGGGTCCATGAGCACACCTCCCGACGGTCTGCCCGTCTACCGCGTTCTGACCGGTCCCGACGACGCGGCGTTCTGCCGTCGTGTCAGTGAGGCCCTCGCCCTTGGGTACCGGCTCCATGAAGGGCCGGCCGTCACGTTCGACGGAGACAGGGTCGTCGTGGCCCAGGCAGTGGTCTGGCCGACGGAGCCGTAGGAGAGGCGCGGGCCCGGGCGACGGCCGCGCCTCAAGCCGGGACGAGGAACCCGGAAGGCCCCGTCACCAGTCGCACTCGTCGCGGTCCCAGCGGCCCCCGCCCGGGTGGTCGCGGTCGTCGCGGCAGTTGTCCCGGTCCCGCCAGGTCTCGGACGGGGTGGGGGTGGGCGTCGGCGTGGCGGCCGTGGTGGTGCGGGACGACGGCGAGGAGGAGACGAGGGCCGACCCCGTCGCCGGGGCCGAGGAGACCGGCGAAGAGGCCGGAGAGGAGGCGGGCCGCGCCCCCGCGGCGGACGAAGGGTCCGGGGCGCCCGCGGTGGGCGACGGGGCGTCCGTCGGGGTGATCAGGTTGGGGCGCCCGCCGACCTCGATGTCGGCCACGGGAGCGGGCTCCCCCACGGCTTCGCCGCCGTCGTCCCCGAGTATCAGCGCCGCGCCGCCGAGCAGCGCGCCCGCCCCGAGTACGGCGCAGAGGCCGAGCAGCACCTTGGGGCGTGACGGGGCCCGGTGACGGCCTGATGTCCGAGCGCCGGGCACCGCGCACGCCTCGCACGCGCGTCCGTCGGGTCTGCATCCCTCACAAAGCATGACGGACACTATGCAGCACTGCCGTACCCGCCCGCAGGCAAGGGGTCTCTTCGTCCCGCGAGGAGGCTCACGCGCGGCACTCGGCCCGCATCTGCGCCGCCGCGTGGTGTGCTCCGACGCGGTCGCCGTCGCCCTGGTCCTCGCCCCTGTCGACGAGTTGTACGGTCAGCTTCTGGTCGTGGACCGGCACCTTCTCGATGACCAGGCCGCTGCCCCGCAGTTCGGTCTGGTCGATCTCGAAGACCTTGACCACGCTGCCCGGGTCGTCGGGGTCCGAGAGCACGTTGTACGTGGTGGGCCGGCCCGCCACGTCCCGGTCGCGTCCGCTGTCGGGTACGACGACGGCGACCGAGCAGGTGACGTAGCCGCTGCCGACGTACCAGGACCATGTCGCCCGTCCCCCTCCGTCCTTGGTGCTCCTGCCGGACATGGGGACCGCCGTGAAGCGGCCGTCGCAGCCGTCGCCTCGGTGGCCGCCGGAGCTGACGGTGTACCAGCCGTCGTCGCCGTCGCTGAAGCGGTTCTCCTCGCCGTAGAGGCCCCCTCCTGTGCAGCCGGGCCCGGCCCAGGCGGAATAGGCGGGCCCCCGCGCCTCCTCGGGCGGACGGACCTTCGCGGGCGGCTTGGGCGTGGCGCGCACGGGCGGCGGGGTGGCCGCGTCACTCGGCGGGTCCGCGGGGGCGATGCGCTGCGGTGCGCCGCCCAGATCTCCGATGTCGTCGCCCGCGCCGGGGGCGGGGCGGTCGCCGGCTTCCGAGGCCTGTGAGGTGTTCCCGTACAGGTCCGCCGTGGAGACGGTCAGGGCCACCACCGCCACCACGACGGCCGCTGTCAGCAGGAGTTTGTTCCTGCGGGAGAGCAGGAGCAGGCGTCCCCGCAGGGCCCGTCCCTTCGACCGTCCTGGACCGGGGTACCCGGCCGACTCGCGCCTGGCCGTATCACCGGCCGTCCGGCACCGCCGGCAGTTCATACCGGGGAGTGCCTGTGTGCCGTCACCGCATTGTTCGCACGCCATGTATTCGCACCTGCATCAGTGGACCGACCGATCGGTATGCCGAGCGCGTCCACTATGCACGAGCAGCGGAAGGTGAGGTAGGTGTTAACGCGGGTAAGGGCGAAAGGATCTAGCGGAGTTCGTCAGGGCACGGGGTTCCGCGGGGAAGCTGGTACGGGGCGGCGAGCCGGTAGGTTCCCGGCCGCGGGGCGAGGAGCTCGGTCCACTCGTCGCCCTCCATGTCCTCCTCCGCCTTCAGCAGACAGCCGTTGGTGTTGACGAAACTCCTGGGCCCGTCCTCGCGTGCCTGTGACTCCGGCGTCTCCTGCGGGCCGTCGACACCCTTGCCCTCGTCGTCCACGAGGCTCAGCCACGGCGAATAAGGGACGCGGATCAGCACCCGGCCCGCGTTCTTCACATGGATGGTCAGCTCGCCCGCGCCCGCGTGGTCCACGGTGGCCGGCGGTTCGGCCATCGGCGTCGGGTTCTCGACCGCGAACAGCTGCCAGTTGGGGTCGCCCCAGATACGGGTCAGGTACGGCTGGCCCTCGCGTACGAGCTCCGCCTCCTGCTCGGCTCCGCTAGAGTCCGGCGCCCCCTGCGGAAGCACCACGTAGTGCACGGCCCACCGGTCGAGCCACGCGCGGTAGTTCGCCGAGGTGAGGACGTTCTCCTTGTCGTAGAAGAGCGGGTTGCGTTTCATGTCGGCCTGGCGGTTCCAGCCACGGGCCAGGTTGACGTACGGGGCGAGCGCCGACGCCTCCCGGTGGCTGCTCGCCGGCACGACCTCGACCCGGCCGCGCTCGGCGTTCACCTCCTGGAGCCGGTTGACCAGCGGCGCGAGTTCGCGGTTCCAGGAAGCCGTCGGGGCCGTGCGGACGATGTCGTCCACACCCTTGTAGCCGATCCAGGTGTTCAGTCCGATGACGGCGATGACGACGGCGTACCACTTACGGGAACGCGGCACGGTGTACGGCAGGGCGGCGAGCAGCACCACGCCCGCGAAGAGCATCGGCAGCCTGGACACGTTGGACCCGATCTGCGAGTCGATCGCCCAGGTCAGCAACGTGCCGACGGCGTAGACCGCGGCGCCGGTGCGGACGGTGCGCCACTCCTTCGGTACGAGGAGGAGCACGAGGACGCCGTAGAGGAACGGGAGCGACGTCGACCAGATCGACATGGGCTGCGTGCCGGAGAACGGGAACAGCCAGGCGGACAGCGCCACGACGAGCACCGGCGTGAGGCCGATCGCGTACGCCCCGGGGCGGCGGCCGCCCAGGAACAGCGCCGCGGCCACCACGCCGAGGAAGAGGCCCGCGACGGGGCTCGCCGCCGTGGCGAGACCGGCGAGCGGCGCGGCGACGGCGGCCTTCGCCCAGCGGTGCTGACGCAGACGGTGCGGCCAGCAGAAGACGGCGCCGACCGCGCCGAGCGCGAACATCATGCCGAGGCCGAAGGTGACCCGGCCGGACAGCGCGTTGCACAGGAACGCGAAGACGCCCACGAGGGAACACGCCACCGGATTGCGCACGGCACGCATCCGGACCAGCATCAGCGCGGTCAGGGTGGCCGACACGGTGCCCGCGAGCATCATGGTCGTCCGCACGCCGAGGACCGACATCAGGTACGGGGAGACCACGCTGTACGAGACGGGGTGCATGCCGCCGTACCAGGCGAGGTTGTACGCCGAGTCGGGGTGGCGGCCGACGAACTCGGCCCAGGCGTCCTGGGCCGCGATGTCGCCGCCGCTGTTGGCGAAGAAGAAGAACCAGAGCAGGTGCACGAAGGCGGCCGCGGCCGTCGCGAGGGCGACGGGGTGACGTGAGACGCGGTCGCGTACGCGCGCGAACCGGGTGGGAGCGGGGGCGGGGGCGGGGGCGGAGGTCGACGCGAGGCGGGGCTCCGGCAACCGCGACCGCAGACGGAGCGGTATTCGCGGACCGGTGCCGATGGTGGTGCCGTCGGTGACGGTGGTGGTGCCGTCGGCGGCCGCGGTGGCGTCGACGGCGGACCGGTCACCGCTGGTTCCACCCGTGGTTGTGCCGTGAGTGCTGCTGCCGTCCGTCCGTGTCGGCTCAGCGGTGGTCACTTCGGCTCTCCCCGTCCTGTCCTGCTGTCCGCCGTCGTCCTCCCGGCCGGCCGCGCCTCGATGCTCGCTGTTCGCTTGTCGTTCCTCAAGACGCCGCCCGGGCGCCCGAAGTTGCCCCGGGACGCTAGCACGCGGGCGCCCCGGTCTCCCGGGACGCCCGCGCGGCGGTCAGCCGATGCGGGTGAGCTTGGCGCCGAAGCCCGGCTCGGAGAGGTCCCGCTGCAGGGCGACCGGTGCGCTGACCTTGCCGACGCCCTCACCGACGGACACCTGGCCGACGACCGTTCCGGCCCTCGCCGCGTGCGGGACCGCGCTGCCGTTCTCCGCGATCTCGATCTTCACCTCGAGACCGGCCCAGCCGACGGCCTTCAGGTCCTTGGTGGCCACGAGGGGCGTACGGCCGCCGAGTCCGTCGTCGACGTGTCCGACGACGTCCCCCTTCTTGACGACCGTGGTGGAGGTTACGGCCTCCTGGGCCGGCGGGATCAGCGCGATGCTGTAGTCGATCGCCTTCTCCAGCTTCTGCCACAGCTGAGGAGCGTCCTGCGCACCCATCACTATCCCGACGATGCGCCGGACCTCACCGTCGACGACGGCGTTCGCGGACCAGAGCAGGTTGCCACCGGCCGGCGTGGAGGAACCGGTCTTGATACCGCCGACACCGTCCATGAGCAGGGCGCGGTCGTTGTTGTTGCGGATCTTGCCGTCGATGCCCGGGATCTCGACCTGCGTCGTGTTCACGATCTCCCTGAACACGTCGTTCTCCATGACCGCCTTGCCGAGCTTGATCTGGTCCAGCGGGGTGGAGACGGTGGTGGCCTTGAGACCGCTCGGGTCGGTGTAGGTGCTGTTCGTCATGCCGAGTTCCTTGGCGGCGTCGTTCATCTTCTTGACGAACGCCTCCTCGGAGCCGGCGTCCCAGCGCGCCAGCAGACGGGCCGCGTTGTTCCCCGAGGGGATCATCAGCAGCTGGAGCATCTGCTTCTCGGTGAACTGCTGGCCTTCCTTGATGGGAGCCGTCGACTCGCTCTTCGCCTTCGACTCCTCCTCGGCCTTCTTGTCGACGGTGATCTTCGGACCGACCTGCTTGCCGGTGATCGGGTGGTCCCTGAGGATCACGTACGCCGTCATCGTCTTCGCGACGCTCGCGATGGGAGCGGGCTTCTGGGCACCGTACTGACCGAGACTGCCGACGCCGACGACCTCGGCCGCGCCCTGGCCCTCCGCCGGCCACGGGAGTTCGAGCTTGCCGCCCTCGAAGGTGTACGTCTCCTCCGCGGACAGCGTGAGCGTGGGGTCCGGAAGCGGACGCACAAGCTGTACGACCGCAAAGACGACGAGGAGGAGCAGGACCAGCGGCGTCCAGATCTTGACCCGCCGCACGACGGTGCGGACCGGCGTCTGCGGCGGCGGGGGCGTGTTCGTCAGCTCGGCGAGCAGGTCGAGCGGCGGCAGCGGCGGCATCGGCTGCTGCTTGGTCCGCTCGGCCTCGACGAGTGACGCGGGAGTCCCGGACGCGGCCGGGAGCGGCTGCGCCGGTGCGGGGGCGGGGGCGGCCGGCGCGGGGGCCGTCGGGGCCGGTGCGGAAGGTGCGGCGGCCTTGGGTGTCTTGGGTGCGGCGGACGCGGGACGTACGTCGTCACGGCGCAGCGGCACGAAGGTGCTGGTGCGCTCGGCGTCCGTCTCCGGCCGCGACGCGGGCTCGGGTCGGGACTCCGGCTTCGCGGCGGGCGCGGCACGCGGGGGCATCTTGAGGGCGGTGGTGGGCTGATCGACGGCCGGGCGCCGCAGCGCCTTGAACATGGTCGTCGGCTGGTCGACGCCCTGCCCGCCGGTCTCGGCAGGGGTGTCGTCTTCGCCCTTTGCTTCCGCACTGTCCGAAGCTGTTGCTTCGCCGTCTGCGCCGTCCACCGGGACGTCCGCCGACGCGGACGCGGCCACCGGCGCGCTCCCGCGCCCAGGCGCTCCGTCGCGATCGGCGTCGGCGTCGGCGTCGGCGTCGCCGTCGCCGTCGGCATCACCATCGCCGACTGACGAGCCGTCGGCGGACCGCGGCCCTTCCGCTGCCGCCGCCGCATCGCCTGCGGCCGCGGCTGTGGCGGCGTCAGGTGCCGCCGCCTCGGCCGGCTCCGCGCCGTCCGACGTGTCGGACGCATCGGCCGCGGCGGCCGAACCGTCGTCGCTCACCGCGTCGCCGTCGGGAGCGGCGTCGCTGGACGGGTCCTTGGCGGGCGCGGCGGGCGCGGCGGGCGTGCCCGACTCCGCAGCGGGCTCCTTGGTGGCCTCTGCCGCGGGTTCCGTGGCGGACGACGCCTCATCCGGCGCCTCCGTGCCCTCCTCGGCCTCCCCGTCGTGCGAGACGCCCGCAGAGCCGCCCACAGAGCTCTCCGACCCGTCGGAGCGCGCAGAGCCGCCCTCCGAGCCCTCGGCGCCACCCTTCGAGCCCTCAGTTCCCTCGGAGCCCCCGTCTTCAGGGCCTTCGGGGTCCTCCGCGCCCTCCGGGTCCTCCGAGCCGTCCTCCGGCTCGTCCGCCGTCGCCACCCACGCCGCAACCGCGGCGCGCAGGCGTGCGTCATTGCCCGAAGGGGCCGCGTCCGGCTCCTCCGGCGGCGGCGTGGTCCTGAAGACGGCCGTCGCCTGGTCGACGGGGGCCGGGCTCTCCGTCGTCCCGTCCGTCGCCGTCGTCGTCGTGGAGGTGTCATGGCCGGAGCCCTGTCCCTGCGCGGCGTCGCGTCCGGGAGATGGCCGGCGGAACACGGTGAGACGCGGATCGCGTTCCTCCTGAGTCGTCTCCCCCGACGACTTCCGCTGCTCCGACTTGTCGGGGGACTCGCCCGCCACCGTGCCTCCTCCATGAGTCATGTGCCATGCGCCATGCGTATGTCTTCACGAACACCAGGAACCGGCGGCCCGCCGACGGCCCGTGGTGTCCGAACCATCTACCAGTGTCCTGTGTGAGCGCTTGGCTCCCGTGCTAGACGAGAACGACATACCTATCGGTTCCCTAACAAAGCACCCAGGCGCCCTCGACAGACCAATGTGAGAGGGGTCACCCTGTCATTCATCCACGCGGGGAGGCATGGATGGGCAGGAGCCGCAGAACACTTCCGGAGGAGCTTCTGCTGCTCGCTCTGGACCCGGCAACGGGTACCACAGCGCAGCCGCAGTCGCTCGACCTCGGCCTGGCCGGGGCACAGCTAGTAGAGCTGGCTCTGGCAGGACGGATAGCCCCAGACGGGGATCGTATCGCCGTGGTGATGCCACGGCCGACAGGAGATCCGACCCTGGACTCCGCACTGGAACTGCTGCGCAGACGCGGCAGTCCCGTACGGGCGGTCCACTGGATCGGCGGGCCCCGCCTGGGGCTGCGCCAGATTTACCTCTCGCATCTGGAGCGGTGCGGCATGGTCCATGCCGTTGCGGGCCAGATGTGCGGAGTTCTGCCGACGACTCGCTACCAGGCGACGGACACGGCGATCAGCCGGGACATCAGGGCCCGGCTGGACAGTGCGATCCGCACCGGTGTACCGCCGGACCCGCGGACCGCGGCGCTCGCCGCACTGGCCCACGCGGTCGGACTCGGCAAGCACCTGTACCCGGGCAACGAAGGACGTTCCTCGCGGTCCCGTCTGCGGGACCTCATCAGGCACGACCCGATGGGCGGCCTCGTCGCGCACGCGGTGATGGACGTCCAGAACGGTGTGGCCGCCCAGCCGCGCCGTGCCCAGCCGACGGCCCCCGCAGGCCGCCAGCCGGGGCCCGTACCGATGCAGCCACGTCGCAGCAGCATGGCGGCACGTGTCGTCGCGCACTGAGCACGGCACCGCACCACCGCACCACCCGACACCCCGGAGCAGCACCGCGGAACCGGAGCGCTGAAGCGCCGTAGACGGACCCGCGGTGCCGCACAGCAGGACCGCCGCACCGTCGTCCCCAACGGCCGGTTCGGGAGCCGCAAGAAGAACGCGCGGGGCAGCCAGAAGGCTGCCCCGCGCGTTCGCATGTGCAGCCACGGCGTTCGCGCGTGTAGCCATTTGGCAGCGCAGCGACCACCATTGGTGGCAATCTGCTCAGCAGTAGATACGCACAGCTACGCAGTCGGAGGTGCAGTACCCGTGGCGTCCAACGTCAATCCCACCGTCAGGAGACGCCGATTGGGGCAGGAGCTGCGCCGGCTCCGGGAGCTGAAGGGCATGACGGCGGAAGAGGTCGCGGAGCGCCTCCTCGTCTCCCAGTCGAAGATCAGCCGTCTGGAGAACGGCCGCCGCTCCATCAGCCAGCGCGACGTCCGCGATCTGTGCGGCGTCTACGAGGTCGAGGACCACCGGATCGTCGACTCGCTGATGCAGATGGCCAAGGACTCCCGCCAGCAGGGCTGGTGGCACGCCTTCGGCGACATCCCGTACAGCGTCTACATCGGGCTGGAGACCGACGCGGCCAGCCTGCGGGTGTACGAGCCGCAGGTCGTTCCCGGTCTGCTGCAGACGCGGCAGTACGCGGAGGCCCTCATCTCCGGTGCGCTGCCGGAGAGCGGCACGACCGACATCGAGAAGCGCGTCAGTGTCCGTCTGCGCCGCCAGGAGCGGATCAGGGACGCGGAGCACCCGCTGCGGATGTGGGCGGTGATCGACGAGGCGGCGCTTCGCCGACAGGTCGGCGGCCGGCAGCTGATGCGCGAACAGCTCGAGCATCTGGTGGAACTGTCGCAGCAGCCCCACGTCACCGTGCAGGTGCTGCCGTTCGAGATGGGCGCGCACCCGGGCGTCAACGGTCAGTACGCGATCCTGGAGTTCCCGGACACCTCCGACTCGAGCGTCGTCTACATCGAGGGTGTGACGAGCGACCTTTATCTCGAGAAGGCCAACGACGTGCAGAAGTACAGCGTCATGTACGAGCACCTGCGCGCGCAGGCCCTGAACGTGGAGCAGACCCGTCAGTTCATCGCGTCCATCGCCAAGGACTACACCGCGGGAGACGCCGCCTGACCAAGGCGGCGGAACGGTACACCAGAGGCGCCGTGTGACGGAAGAGTCGCATGGAGTATGCCATCCGGTCGAGTGAACGCCCGTCTCGTGCACCCCTGTCGGCGAGTAGCGTCGATCACGCCAGCAAGACGTTGGCTCGGATCACACCATTTGCCGGAAGCGGAGCGAACATGGCAATCCTTCAGGGCGCGACGGAGAGCTGGACGAAGTCCTCGTACTCCGGGCCGAACGGCGCCTGCGTAGAGGTCAAGTCCCCTGTAGTCCAGGCGATCTCCGTACGGGACTCGAAAGTCCCCGCAGGCCCGACGATCACCTTCGTCCCCGAGTCGTGGAACGCGTTCGTGAATGAAGTGGGCGACGGCGCGTTCAATCTCGGCTGAGCGCGTCACCGCCCGCGGTACGAGCAACGCGAAGACAGAGAGACACCCCGCACAAGACAGTACCGAGAGCCCTCTCGACTGGATCGCCGTCCCGGCCGAGGGGGCTCGGCATTTCCCCGGACCGCGTCGGCGGCGTGCGTCAGCGCAGCTGGTCGACATAGCGGTCGGTCCCGGGAACGGTCGGCACGAAAGGCGCCACCAGCTCCACCCGCCCCAGCCCCGACTCCGCCACCGCCGTGTCCAGCCCGGTGAACGTGTCCTCCCACCGGTCCCTCGGGTCCTCCTCCAGGAACCACAGCAGCGTCAGCCGGCTGTCCACGCCCTCCACCTGCTTCACATAGGTCATCCGGTCCCCCGGCAGCGGTGTGGGACGGAAGACCGCCACCATGGCCGCGCACGAGCCCGCCAGCCTCCTCGGCAGATGCTTCGCCCGCAGCCATCGCAGCAGTTCGGCCCGCCGGGCGGGGCCGTCGGCGTCGACGACCTCCAGCACCAGACCGGCGTACGGATGGTCCAGCGCGTGCTGGTCGCGCGGGCCCGCGGCACCGTCGCGGTAGACGGTGGCCTCGTGGTCCTGGAAGGCCGTGAAGACGTGCGTACGCCGCTGATGGACGCGGCCGTCGCGGCCCAGGCGCTTGTTGATGGCGACGGTCCATCTCATGTGGTCGTCGTAGCGGCCCTCGGTGATCCAGTACGTCGAGAGGTAGCACCCGGCCGTCACCGGCTGCGCCACGGCCGACTTCTCCGGGTAGCGCAGCAGTTGCAGGTCCCGGGTCGCCACCCAGCGCCGGCCGGCGCTGATCCAGGGCATCGCCATCGCGCCGGCGTAGTAGTGGTCGTCCTCGTACCAGCGGTTGTACGCGTACTCGTGGCCCGGATGCGGCTCGACCATCGTGATCAGCGCGTGGCCGGGGCGCACCCCGTACGGGCCGACGGACGCGAGCTCCGCGTACATCTCGCTGCGCGTGTCCTCGCCGCGTGTGCCGTCGCCGCCGCCGTCGCCGCTGCCGTCGTTGTGCCTGTCCTCGCTCATGGCGCTCCCCTTCCTTCCTGGGCCGGGCCGACCTACTCTGACGCTCCGTCAGATAATCCGCCAGCCTCGGGAGGCACCGGGATGCTGCTTCGGGACAAGACTGTCGTCGTGTCGGGCGTCGGCGCCGGGCTCGGGCTCCAGGTCGCGGCCGCGGTCGTCGAGGAGGGCGGCCGCGCCGTACTCGGCGCCCGCACGGAGGCGAACCTCGCGAAGTCGGCCGACGGGATCGACCCCGGCGGCGCCCGTACCGCGTACCGGGCCACCGACATCACGGACGAGGCCCAGTGCGAGGTGCTGGCCGCGCTCGCGACGGAGCGCTTCGGGCGCATCGACGCCGTGGTGCACGTCGCCGCCCTGGACAGTTTCTTCGGCGGCCTTCAGGACGCGGACTTCGCCACCTGGCAGCGCGTGCTGGACGTGAATCTGCTCGGCACGCTGCGGATGACGCGCGCGTGCCTGCCGGGCCTGCGGGAGCGGGGAGGCTCCGTCGTGTTCATCGGCACGCAGTCGGCGCTCGCCGCACCCTCACAGGTGCGGCAGGCCGCGTACGCGGCGTCCAAGGGGGCACTGACGTCCGCGATGTACTCCCTGGCCCGGGAGCTCGGCCCGGACCGTATCCGGGTGAACACGGTGCTGCCCGGCTGGATGTGGGGGCCGCCGGTGCAGGCGTACGTCCGGTTCACCGCCGACGTCGAGGGGGTGCCGGAGGACGAGGTGCTCGGGCGGCTCACCGAGCGGACGGCCCTGCCCGACCTCGCCACGGACCGGGACGTCGCCCAGGCGGCGGTCTTCCTCGCCTCCGACCGTGCCCGGTCGATCACCGGCCAGTCGCTTCTCGTCAACGCCGGCGAGCTGATGCGGTAGTTCGAGGACTGGGGACCACCTCTTCCTGGCCGCACGGGACCCGCATCCCGTGCGGTCCCTTCTGTCTGTCGGACTCGACGAAGTGCCCGCTCATCGTGTGGCCCGCGTCTCGTTCGCGACAACGCCCCTCAAGGTCAAGAACGAGTAAAAATCGTTCGCCTTGCTGATCCTCGTTCACACTCATGACCGTCAGAGGCCTTGACCACCGGCCCCGGCAACCTGTTCAATCCGGGAAGTCCCCAACTCCCGCATGGGGGCGCCGCTCAACGGACGCAAAGACGAAGCGCGCTCCTCGTTCACAAGGCGGACCCCCTGGAGGGGACATGAACAGTCTCGACTGGGCCGTGCTCATCGGCTACTTCGGTGTGATGGTCGCGATCGGCGTCTGGTCCCACAAACGCGTGGACAACGTCAGCGACTTCTTCACCGCCGGCGGCAAGATGCCCTGGTGGCTCTCCGGCATCTCGCACCACATGTCGGGCTACAGCGCGGTGATGTTCACCGGCTACGCGGCCATCGCCTACACCTACGGCGTCACCTCGTACGTCACCTGGTCCTTCCCCATCGCGATCGGCATCGCGATCGGCGCCAAGGTGTTCGCGCCGCGGCTCAACCGGGTGCGGTCGCGACTGCACGTCGCCTCACCGCTCGAATACCTCAAGAACCGCTACAACCTGCCGACGCAGCAGGCGCTGGCCTGGTCCGGCGTGCTGCTGAAGATCGTCGACGTCGGAGCGAAGTGGGCGGCCATCGCCACACTCCTCTCCGTCTTCACCGGCGTCTCCCTCAACACGGGCATCCTGATCACCGGTGCGGTCACCGCCGTCTACTGCACCGTCGGCGGCCTGTGGGCCGATGCCCTCACCGAACTGGGCCAGTTCGTCATCCAGTTCGTCGCCGGTATCGCGATGCTCGTCGCCGTCATGGCCGAACTGGGCGGCTTCAGCAGCCTGTGGACCGTGTGGGACGAGCCCGAGCTGAAGGGCCACGCCGAGCCGCTCGCGGGCCCGTACATGATGGTGTTCCTGATCGCTTACCTCTTCATCAAGACCTTCGAGTACAACGGCGGCATGTGGAACCAGGCCCAGCGCTACATGGCCACCGACTCCGCGAAGTCCGCACAGCGGTCGGGCATCCTGTCCGCGGTGCTGTGGCTCGTCTGGCCCGCCGTCCTGTTCTTCCCCATGTGGGTCGCCCCGCTGCTCATCAAGACCGACGTGCCCGCCGACAGCTACGCGCTGATGGCCGAACAGCTGCTGCCGCACGGTCTGCTGGGCCTGGTCATCGTCGGGTTCTTCTCCCACACCATGGCCATGTGCTCCTCCGACGCCAACGCGATCGCCGCGGTCGTCACCCGCGACATCATGCCCGCGCTCTCCCGCAAGGCACGGGAGTGGGACACCCGCGCCGGACTGCTCGCCGCCCGCTGGACCACGCTGCTCTTCCTCGGTCTGTCGATGGCGATCGCGACGCAGGTCAACTCGCCCTTCTTCGGCGACATCATCACCGTCGTCATCAAGTGGGTCGCCGGCCTCATGGGCCCGATCGCCATCCCGCTGATGCTGGGCCTGCTCCCCTGGTTCCGCAAGAGCGGACCCACCGCCGCCCTGCTCAGCTGGGGCGTCGGACTGCTCACCTTCTGGCTGGTCAACTACCCGATCAGCTGGAACGTCGAGGGCGGCGTGCCGCTGCAGTACCAGATCTCGGTGCCGCTGGCCGTCTCGCTCGTCCTCTACATCGCGATCGGCTGGATCAAGCCCGAGGACACCCCGGAACGCGACGCGGTCCTCGCCAAGATCAACGGCGACGACGAGGGCGGCCTCGGCACCGCCCGGCTGATCCCGTCGCCGGCCGCGGCCGGTGACGCGGAGGTCAAGGTCCTCGGCCGCGAGGGCGCCGACAGCTGAGGCACGCCTCTCCATCAGCCCTGCCGACCGTGCGAGGGCCCGGCTCCCGAGGAGGGGGCCGGGCCCTCGTCGCTCCTGCAACGGGACCGGGCCGGACGCTCCCGCTCCTGGAACACGGCGGGGAGCCTCCTCCGGCCCGTCCCACCGGCGAAAGCCGCCCGGATCAGGTCAGTTCGGCCGCCGCCCGCGGATACCGCTGGAGCCAGCCCGGCGCGATCACCGTGGGGCTGTGCAGCGCCGGACCCTGGGTCATCTCCATCGCGAAGTCGTCCGCGATCTCCAGCAGCGTCGGACGGCCCTCCAGCTCGCACAGCCAGGCCGGCGGCAGCGCGGTCTCCCCGTGCATCGCGCCCAGCAGCGCGCCGCACACGGCACCGGTCACCTCGGACGGGCCGTCGTGATTGACCGCCAGACGCAGCCCGTGCCTGATGTCCTCGCCGACGAGGGCGCAGTAGACGGCGATCGCGAGGGCGTCCTCCGCCTGCCTCGCGTCGCCGAGGGACGCGATCCGCGCGGGGCTCGGGATGCCCTGTCGCACGGCGCCGAGCGCCTGCTTGAGCGCGTCCGTGACGGGCTGATGACCCGGCCGGGACGCCAGCTGCGCCAGCGCCCGCTGCACCGAGCCGTCCAGCGTCTCGCCGCGGGCCAGACCGTGCACGACGACGGCGAACGCGCCGGCCGACAGGTACGCGGTCGGATGCCCGTGCGTCTGCGCCGCGCACTCGACGGCGAGCTGGCACACCAGCTGCGGCTCCCAGCCGACCAGCAGCCCGAACGGCGCGGAGCGCACCAGCGCGCCGGCGTCACGGGCGGTCGGGTTCTTGGGGGTCTGCAGGGTGCCCATGTTCGCGTCGCCGAGGCCGGTGACGGTGTCACGGGGCGGGTTGCGGCGGCTGTAGAGCCACTCCTCGCGGGCGAGCCAGCCGTTGTCCTTGCGCCGCTCGTCGGGGCCCCAGTCGCGCTGGGTCGCGGCCCATCTCAGATAGGCGCGGTGCACATCGGTGGGCGGGTGCCAGGCGCCGGTGTCGCGGCGTACCTGGGCCCGTATCAGGCCGTCGACGGTGAAGAGCGTCAGCTGTGTGGCGGCGGTGACCGCGCCGCGGCGGCCGTTGACCGGCTCGAGGTCGGTCAGCCCGTCGGGGCCGTGGGCGGCGCGGATCTCGTCGATGGTGAGCCCTCCGACACCGGCGCCGAGCGCGTCGCCGATGGCACCGCCGAGCAGCGCGCCGCGCACCCTCGCGCGGAAGTCCTGCTGCTCGGCACGGCCCCACACGCCTGCGGCTGCTGCGCTCACCGCGCTCCTTCCCCGACGTCGAACGAACACTGCCCGGCCCAGCACTGTAATCGAACGGGAACGGCGTGCTCAGGGGGCGAGGGCCGGTCCCGGCCCGGCCGTGCGCGGGTCGCACCGGTATGTCGCGGCACGCAGGCAGGCGCGGCGTACCGACCCTTATGCCCCACCGTGCCGGGCACCGGCGGGGGCGCGGCCCACGGCCTGTCCCGCGCGTCGCGCCGGCGGCCGGGCCGGCCGGTGGAGGTCCGGTCGGCGGCCGGACCGTTCGGTGACCGGACCGGTCGGCGGCCGGGCCGGGCACCGGCGTCAGTCAGGCGGCCGTCATTCCGGCAGCAGGGGCAGCAGCTCCGGCAGGTGCCCGTCGGACGCGCTCGCCGCCTCCCGGCGCTCGGCCGGGACCTCCCCGTACAGCGTCGTACGCGGCCTGGACGGCCGCCCAGCGGCCTCCGCGATGGCGGTCAGGTCACGGACGGAGCGGTACGAGCCGTAACTGGAGCCCGCCATACGCGAGATGGTCTCCTCCATCAGCGTGCCGCCGAGGTCGTTGGCTCCCGAGCGGAGCATCTCCGCCGCGCCCTCCGCGCCCAGCTTCACCCAGCTGGTCTGGATGTTGGTGATGTGCGGATGCAGGAGGATACGGGCCATCGCGGTGACGGCGCGGTTGTCGCGGGTGGTCGGTCCGGGCCTCGCGATGCCAGCCAGGTACACGGGTGCGTTGGTGTGGATGAACGGCAGCGTCACGAACTCCGTGAAGCCGCCGGTCTCCTGCTGGATGCGGGCGAGCGTACGGAAGTGGCCGAGCCAGTGCCGGGGCTGGTCCACGTGCCCGTACATCATCGTGGACGAGGACCGGATACCGAGCTCGTGCGCCGTCTTCACGACCTCGATCCAGGTCGCCGTGGGCAGCTTGCCCTTGGTGAGGACCCAGCGGACCTCGTCGTCGAGGATCTCGGCGGCGGTGCCGGGGATGGAGTCGAGGCCGGCCTCCTTCGCGGCCGTCAGCCACTCACGGACGGACATGTTGGTGCGGCTGGCCCCGTTGACGACCTCCATCGGCGAGAAGGCGTGCACGTGCATGCCGGGGACGCGTTCCTTGACTGCCCGAGCGATGTCGAAGTACGCGGTGCCGGGCAGATCGGGGTGGATGCCGCCCTGCATGCACACCTCGACCGCGCCCACGTCCCACGCCTGCTGCGCCCGGTCCGCGACCTGGCTCAGTGAGAGGGTGTAGGCGTCGGCGTCGGTGCGTCGCTGGGCGAAGGCACAGAAACGGCAGCCGGTGTAGCAGACGTTGGTGAAGTTGATGTTCCGCGTGACGATGTACGTGACGTCGTCGCCGACGACCGACCTGCGGAGTTCGTCGGCGATGCGGGTGAGCGCGTCCAGTGCGGGACCGTCGGCGTGCAGCAGCGCCAGGGCCTCGTCGTCCGTCAGTCTGGTGGGGTCGTCGGCGGCCGTGGCCAGTGCGGCCCTCACGTCCGTGTCGATGCGCTGCGGCACCATGCCGGGCGCGGCGGCCTCCCGCAGGGCGTCCCAGTCGCCGTAGACGGCGTCGAAGTCGTCACGCCGGTCGTGCGTACGGCCGTCGGTGTCGATGGTCCGGTGCAGATCCGTGCGCCCGGTAGCGGTGAAGCCCTCGTCGGGCTCCTGCCAGGGCAGCCCCGTGGGGAAGGCGTCGCTCTTCGCGAGACCGGTCTCCGGGTCGGCCAGCGCCCGTACGTGCGGCTGCAGCCGCGGGTCGAGCCACGGCTCGCCGCGCTGGACGAACTCCGGGTAGACGCACAGCCGTTCCCGTAGCTCGAAACCTTCGGCCGCCGACTTCTCGGCCAGCTCGTCGATCCGGGGCCAGGGCCGCTCGGGATTGACGTGGTCGGGGGTGAGCGGTGACACGCCGCCCCAGTCGTCGATCCCGGCGCGGATCAGCCGCGCGAACTCCGCGTCCACCAGGTTCGGCGGTGCCTGCAGACAGGCGGAGGGCCCCATGATGTGGCGCGCGACCGCGACGGTCGCGACCAGCTCGTCCAGCTCGGCGTCCGGCATACCGCGCATGGCCGTGTCCGGCTTGGCACGGAAGTTCTGCAGAATCAGCTCCTGGATGCCGTGGTACGCCCGCGAGACGCGGCGCAGCGCGAACAGCGACTCGGCCCGCTCCTCGTACGTCTCGCCGATGCCGATCAGCAGCCCGCTGGTGAACGGCACGTTCGTCCGTCCCGCGTCCTCCAGCACGCGGAGCCTGACGGCGGGCTCCTTGTCGGGCGACCCGTAATGCGGCCCGCCCGGCTCGCTCCACAGCCGGGTCGCCGTCGTCTCCAGCATCATCCCCATCGACGGCGCGACCGGCTTCAGCCGCTGGAAGTCGGTCCAGGACATCACCCCGGGGTTGAGGTGCGGCAGCAGCCCGGTCTCCTCGAGGATCCGGATGGCCATGGCCCGCACGTACGCGATCGTGTCGTCGTACCCGTGCGCGTCGAGCCACTCACGGGCCTCGGGCCAGCGGTCCTCCGGCTTGTCGCCGAGTGTGATCAGCGCTTCCTTGCAGCCCATTTCGGCGCCGCGCCGCGCGATCTCCAGCACCTCGTCCGGCGACATGAACATCCCGTGCCCCGCGCGGCGGAGCTTGCCGGGCACGGTCACGAAGGTGCAGTAGTGGCACTTGTCGCGGCACAGGCGGGTGAGCGGGATGAAGACGCTCTTCGAGTACGTGATGACTCCGGCCCGGCCGGCCGCCTCCAGCCCCGCGTCCCGCACGCGCGAGGCGGACGCCGCCAGGTCCTCCAGGTCCCCGCCGCGCGCCTGCAACAGCACGGCGGCCTCCACGACATCGAGCGCGACCCCGTCCCTGGCCCGCTTCAGCGCACGCCGCATCGCGTTCTCTGTCGGCCGTGCCGGATGGGGTCCGCCCTGGTGATCGGTCATGCGTCGAGCATACGAGCGGGGTGGGGCGGGTCCATGACGTCGGCGACATGCGTCCCGTATGCATCGCTTTGCGCCCTGATCCGCGTTGCCTCTGAAAAGGCGGCCGTGACAGCATCTGCCCCGTGAGTGACCACGGGGACGACACCACATCGAGGCCGGACCGCCCGTCGAGAATCGCGGAGTCGGCCGACTGGTGGACCACCTGCTGCTCCAGCACGAGATCGCAGAGCTCGGGCATCTCACGACGAGAGAATTGGTAAATGGCTTCGCTCGTATACTTCCGCAAGGTTTCCGAATCGGGTGATTCGGTCGAGTATGTTTTCGGCTTCGATTCGACGGAAACGCCTCGCACTCTCGTCATGGATACGAAGAGCCGCCGATCCCGCCCGGCGGACGGTGAGGTCGACTACGCGTTTCTCAAGGCGTCGCGGAAAATCAACGCCATGTACGACGAGTTGGCGCAATGGCCCGACCACGGAATGAGTGCCGGCTGACAGCGCCGGCACCACCGGCCTGACGTCGTTCCCCGGCGGGCAGGCCGGTGTCCAGCTCGGTGTCCTGGGGGATGCGACCAGGGGCGTCGTCCCCGGTCGGCTGAGTAGCCGGGCTCATCCGGCTTGAGTGCGTCGGCGGGTACGGCCGTGCCGGCCCGCCTCGTAGCGTCGTCCTCGTGACCGAAGATCTCGCGCAGCCCAGCACCAGCACGTCCGCCGCGTCCGCCGTGTCCGCCGCCAAGTGGCTGGGGATCATCGTGGCCGCGATCGTCGGCATCCCCGTGCTGCTGGTCCTCGTCGTGTTCGTGACGTACGGCGTCCAGCGCGCGACCCCGGAGGACTACCCGAAGGCCGCGCCGCAGACGATGGCGGACAAGGCCGGCGCCCGTTCTCAGGAGTCGTACGACGTCCTCGGCTTCGACACGCGGCTCCCGCCGGGCGAGTTCAACTCGCTGTCGTCCGGCTACTGCTACCCGGACGGCCTGGAGAGCGTGGCCGACGAGCACGTCGACAACGCCTACGCCCTCTCCCACCAGTGGCAACTCACCGACGTCCCGGAGTCGGACGCGCTGCCGGCCATGCGCCGCCTGCGCGACCACCTGAAGGCGGAGGGCTGGGACGTCGTCTCGTTCGACTCCACGCCGTCGGGCGACAATTGGACGCTGCGCACGGAACGCGACGGCGACGGCCGCCAGGTCTACGAGTGGTACGCGGACGGCGGCCGCTTCCACGGGGGCGTGCACGCGGAGTGCGCATACCTCCCGGCCCCGCCGACGGACCCGTACGCGAGCCCGGACGACGCGACGGCCGGCCTGATCGCACCAGCCTTGACGCCGTCGCGCAGCGAGTCGTGATGGTCCGCGAGAATGTGCGGGAGCCGATCGACCGACGACGTGAAGTGCTGCCTGCGGCTGTGAGGAGCACTCCGGCCACGGCCGGAGGTTGGGCCTCACCGGCGGCGGGACCATCTCGCATCCGGCTTGCGCCAGTCCCTTGATGCCGGGCCGTGTATCGCGGGCGTATCGAAAATCGCATACGCCGCCGCAACGGCCCTCCCTCTCCAATGGGGGCATGAGCCACAACGCATCCCTGTCGGCACCGCCCCGCCGCACGCGCAGGATCGTGCTTCTCGGCCTGGCGGTCCTCGGCCTGGCGAGCGCCGTGTTCGTCGTGCGGGGGCCGCTCATGATGGCCGCTCCGAGGTGCATGGCCGGGCGGTGGCACGGCTGCTACGACACGTTCAACGGTGTGGTGCTCATGACGTTGGTCGCACTGCCGTTGGCCGCGCTGGTGGCGTGGGCCCTGGCGCGTCGTCGGCGTGCCGCCGGCGTCGTATCGGCGTGGCGGATGTCGCTGGCCGAGGTGGGCATGGTCCACGGGACGGTGCCGTTCCTGTGGATGACGATGATGCCGGGCGGCGGGGCCGGCATCGTCCCCGCCCGGGTGAGCCTGGTACCGCTGCGGGACCTGGTCACGATGGGGCCGCTCGGGATCACCGGCAACCTGCTGGTCTTCGCGTCGCTGGGGTTCTTCGCGCCGATGCGGTTCGCGGCGCTGGCGTCCGTGCCGCGGGTCCTGGCGCTCGGGGCGGGCTGTTCGATCCTGGTCGAAACCGCACAATACGTCCTGCGGCTGGACCGGGTGTCCTCCGTGGACGACGTACTGGTCAACGCCGCCGGTGCCGTGCTGGCCGCGCTGGCGTCGCGCCGCTGGTGGCGCACCGCGACGGAAGCGCCCTCGGACCGGCCTCGCCCGGAGCCGACACCCGAGCCCGCATCGGCGTCGGCATCGGCATCGGCATCGGCGGGCTGAATCGCGTGTCCGGTGTGCACACATCTCTGCATACGTCGGCGATACGCCGTGATGCTTAGGCTTCGGACATGCGCGTACTGATCGTGGAGGACGAGCCCTACCTGGCCGAGGCCGTCCGTGACGGTCTGCGGCTGGAGGCGATCGCCGCCGACATCGCCGGCGACGGCGACTCCGCCCTGGAACTGCTGAGCGTCAACTCCTACGACCTCGCGGTCCTCGACCGCGACATCCCCGGCCCCTCCGGCGACGAGGTCGCACGGCGCATCGTCGCCTCCGGCAGCGGCATCCCGATCCTCATGCTGACCGCCGCCGACCGGATCGACGACAAGGCGTCCGGGTTCGAGCTCGGTGCCGACGACTACCTCACCAAGCCGTTCGAGCTGCGGGAACTCGTCATGCGGCTGCGGGCACTCGACCGCAGGCGCGCGTACGCACGGCCCCCGGTCCGCGAGATCGCGGGCCTGCGGCTCGACCCCTTCCGCCGGGAGGTCTTCCGCGACGGACGCTACGTCGCGCTCACCCGCAAGCAGTTCGCCGTGCTGGAAGTCCTCGTCGCCGCCGAGGGCGGGGTCGTCAGCGCCGAGGAGCTGCTGGAACGGGCCTGGGACGAGAACGCCGACCCCCTCACCAACGCCGTGCGCATCACCGTCTCCGCACTGCGCAAACGGCTCGGCGAGCGATGGATCATCGCCACGGTGCCGGGGGTCGGCTACCGCATCGACACCGGCCCCGACACCACCCGCCCCGGCAGTACGCGTGCATAGACGCCCAGGGCTCAGCGTCCGCCTGAAACTCACCCTCAGCTACGCCGGGTTCCTCGCCGTCGCCGGCGCTCTCCTGCTGGCCGTGGTGTGGGTGTTCCTGCTGCGCTACGTACCCGACAATTCTCAGGGCCTTCTCGGGATCGCGCCCAACCGCTACCTCCTTGTGCGCACCTTCTTCCCCGCCGCGGCCGTGGCGATGGGCTTCCTGCTCGTGTTCGGCCTCGTCGGGGGATGGATCCTCGCCGGACGGATGCTCGCACCGCTCACACGGATCACGGATGCGGCGGGGATGGCCGGGAGCGGATCGCTGTCCCACCGGATCCACATGGAAGGCCGCCAGGACGAATTCCGGGAACTCGCCGACGCGTTCGACACCATGCTCGAGCAACTCGAGTCGCACGTCGCCGAGCAGCAGAGGTTCGCCGCCAACGCCTCCCACGAGCTGCGCACCCCGCTGGCCATCTCGCAGGCGCTGCTCGACGTCGCCCGCAAGGACCCCACACGGGACCAGGGTGAACTCATCGAACGCCTGCGGGCTGTCAACACGCGCGCGATCGGCCTCACCGAGGCCCTCCTGCTGCTCAGCCGCAGCGACCGCGGGACCTTCACACGCGAGAGCGTCGACCTCTCACTCGTCGCAGAAGAGGCCGCCGAGACCCTGCTCTCCCTCGCCGAACAGCGTGGGATCACGCTCGACGTCACCGGCGGAGCGACACGGGCCAGCGGCTCCGCGGAGCTCCTGCTGCGGATGGTGACGAACCTCGTCCAGAACGCCATCGTCCACAACCTCCCCGTCGGCGGCACCGTGACGGTCCACACCGAAGCGCAGGGCGACGCGAGCGTGCTCCGGGTCGAGAACACGGGCCATCCAGTGCCACCGGAACTGGTGCCGACCCTCACCGAACCCTTCCAGCGCGGAACAGAACGCGTACGCACCGACGAGCACGCCGGCGTCGGCCTCGGCCTTGCGATCGTGCACAGCATCGTCCGCGCCCACGGCGGGGCCCTCGACCTCGTCCCCCGGCCCGCCGGCGGTCTCATCGTCACGGTCCGGCTTCCCGGCACGCACGGCATCGCCGGTGCCGGCGTGCGGCAGGCACCTCCCGGATCATGACCATCTGCGGGGACCACCGTCTCGCCCGCCGGGTGCGAAGGCCCTGCCGGCGTGATCGACGGGCGCCGTTTCCGCAGCGGGGCAGTGACACGGGTCACATTCAGCCGTGTCACAACCGCGCCGGGTCGTTCCGTCATGTCGGTGTAACCATCGGCAACGGCACAGGAGCTCACCATGGATGCTCGCTTGAACCTCTTCGGCAACCCGGTCGCCCTCCAGTTCATCAAGCACCTCAACGCCGCGGGCAAGGTCGTATCCGACTCGACGCTGCCCCACGCGACGCAGGAGCTGGTGAAGCTCCGCGCCAGCCAGATCAACGGCTGCGGATTCTGCACCGACATGCACTCCAAGGACGCCGCGCACGCCGGGGAGACCTCCGTGCGCCTCAACCTGGTCGCGGCCTGGCGCGAGGCCACCGTGTTCACCGACGCCGAGCGTGCCGCCCTGGAGCTGACCGAGCAGGGCACCCGCATCGCCGACGCGGCCGGTGGCGTCACCGACGAGGCATGGGCGAACGCCGCCAAGTTCTACGACGAGGAGCAACTCACCGCCCTGGTCTGCCTCATCGCCCTCATCAACACCTACAACCGGGCGAACGTGATCGTCCAGCAGCCCGCCGGCAGCTACCGGCCCGGCCAGTTCGGATGACGAGCAGCACCGGGCACGGACCGTCGCCCGGTGCCGCCCCGCAGGAGAAGCAGCACCCGCCCCGGGCCGCCTCGTCGCGACCCGGGGCGCACTTCGTCCGGGCCGAGGTCCGGCGGAAGCCCCGCATCCGTGCGTCCGGGGACGACCAATCGGTCATTCTTGTTGACCGGCATCGAGTGGTGCGGGCCATGACGGTCGCGGCTGCCAAGGTCGCCTGCTGCCGGTGCGCGCTGACCTTCCGTCATAGACACTTGCGGAAACACTGGACAGGTTCAATGAACTGACGCAGAGGCGCAGCTGGTAGACGTCTACGGAGGGGGCGAAGTGACACTTGATGATCACCAAGAACTTGATGTCACAGTGACTGCGGTGGCCCCGGTAGGGGCAAAGGTCGAAGCGGGCGGAGTGAGTGGCTTTATCGACCAGGTAAAACATCCGTCCTGGTGGGACGAGAGAACTCCCCCTCCCCAGGTAGGCGATGAGCTTCACGTCGTCGTTCTGGACGCTGGACGGGAGCCCCCTCGGTTCAGCGCACTGAAGCGGGATATCGAATGTCCTCGCCGAGCCCGGCCGCCTGGCATCGCTCGGGGTCGGCAGTCCAGGAGCGCGGGACGTACAGCTCCCGGTCCACCGCCGCGTGCCCGCGGCCGCCCGCATAGACGAGACAGACCGCGACCTGGGAGTTCTCGATCCGTCCGGCGTGCCGGTGTACTGGCGCTGGACCCCGACGGTATGGGTGCCCTTCTTCACGTCGCCGGTCTCGTCCACGACCAGCACCGCCGCCTCGTCATGGAGATCTTCGACGACGTACTCGCGGACGTCATCGCGCACGGCGTCGGCGTCCCAGGACGCTCGGCACAGCAGGTGCTGCATGCCGTGCGGAGTCCCGGCCCATTCCGCAATCGTCCAGCAGTTCTTACGCGGCAGGTCCGACAACAGACCCAGTACCAACCGCCCGGCCCGCAAACGGGGTTCGACCCGGGCGAACCGGCCCGCGATACGGCCCATGACCACCTCGAACGCCTCCCGCCAACGGCCGGGATCCATGCTGTGACCTGCGGCCACCGTCTCTTCGTAAGTCCACAACTCGCGATGATCAACGGTGGCCGCACCCGTTTCCTGGACCGGCCCAACCAGCAAGATCAAGGCGCGCAGCAACAGGCCTTCAGTCCGGCCCCCAGCTTGCCGGGGCCGGACTGAAGGCACCTCACGCCGAACGAACAGCTCGCGCGCCTCGGATCAGCAGCGCCGCCGGGATCAGCCCCAGCAACACCGGCGTCGGCTCCAGAACCGCCGCCGCCACCACGCACCACACCGCCAGCCCCCAGCCGATGGACGCCGGCAGCGCGATGCTCCGCCGGGCCAGGTCGGATACGAGCGCACCCAGCAGCATCATCGGCACGGCGAAGCTGCCGATCGAGATCCAGAACGCACCGTTCGCGCCACGGGGGTGGATGAACTCGTCACGCGGCAGCCCCCACAGTGCTCCGGTGAGCCACTCGTCGACGTACTGGACGTTCTGCACTCCCAGCACGATGAGGTGCACCGCTCCCAGGATCATCAGGATCCGTCCTGCCCAGCGTCCCATCACCGCTCCCTCTTTTCGAAACCATGAGTTTCGGAACCGCAAGTACCGTAACATGGCCGCATGGGACGACCTCGAGACAGCCGGGTCGACGAAGCGATCCTCACCGCCACCCGCAGTCTCCTGGCGGAGAGCGGATACGCCGGGCTGACGGTGGACGCCGTGGCCGAGCGCGCGCGGATCGGCAAGGCGGCGATCTACCGGCGCTATGCGACGAAGCAGGAGATGGTGTTCGCAGCAGCCGTGCACAGCGCGGACCTGCCCCCGCCCCCCGATACGGGAAGCCTGCTCGGGGACCTGACGGTGCTTGTCCAGGAGATCGTGGACCACGTCACCAACCCGGCGGCCGCCGCCGCGATCCCCGGGCTGCTCGCCGACGTACGCAGTTCGCCGGAGCTCGCCGCTCGCTTCCACGACGCCTTCGTCACCGTCCAGCAGGCCGGCCTCGCCGAACTGCTCGGCCGAGCGGTCGCCCGCGGCGAGCTCCCGTCATCCCTGGACATCGACCTCGTCCATGCCCTGGTGGCCGGCCCGGTCTTCGCCACGGTGTACCTCCAAAACCGCTCCCCGGGCGGCCTGGCCGAGCAACTGGGCCGGATCGTCACCGCCGCTCTCACTGAGGCCTGACCTATCCATGTCCGGCCCCCTCCACGATGCGGCCCACCCGGCTCGGCTGGTCCGACTGGCGGCGCCGTCACCAGCCCGGGCCCAGAACAGCCATTACCGGCGACAAGCCGCAACCCAGACACGAAGATCACGATCCACAGCTGGAGCACTAGGGGCGATTTGTCATGGTACAGCCGGATCGGGGGTTCCCCGGTCCCGGTTCTCCTGGACCTCGAACCGCCCGCTTCAAAAGGCTTTAAGAACCTGGGAAAGAACCTTCCCCACCCCAACCTCACCCCCGCTCACTCGGACGGGTGACGCATCCCAACTCAACTGGCGCATATGCCATGACGCGGTGCAAGCTCAGCCTCGACAACAGAACACGACCGCAGAAATGCGGCGGCCCCCGGCCGGGACTGGCATCCCGATCGAGGGCCTCACCAACGAGGAAGAGACACCTTCCACATGGCTGTATCGCAGCTTAACGCGCCCCTGTGCGCGTCGCCGCCCGTTCCCACGGTCGGCATCCGGCACATCAACCTGCCGCACAACGACCGCTTCGTCGTGGTCGGCAACCACCTCGCCCAGCACGACCGTCTCTCGCTGACCGCGATCGGTCTGTCCGTGCACATCCAGTCGCTGCGCTCCGGGACCAGGATCTCGGTCAAGAAGCTCGCCGACCGGTTCCCCGAGGGCGAGGACCGCATCTCGGACGCGCTCAACGAGCTGGAGCGGTACGGGTATCTGCGGCGCACGCGGGTGCGGTTGCCGTCCGGGCGGCTGATCACGACGACCGAGTCGTTCAACAACCCGCCCGCGATGCGGATCCGTGTGCCGGGGCAGGCCGTGCCCGTCACCGCGCCCGTCCGGGAAGCGCCGCCGCCTGCCGTCGAGCCGCCCGTGCCGGACCCGGTCGTCGGGCCAGAGCCCGTACCTCTGCCGCAGCAGCCCTGCCCACGGCCCCGGCCGGCAACCGCGCACCCCACGCCGACGCCGGCGCGGCCCGTCCCGGCCACCCTCCTCGCCGACCTGCGGCGGCACGATCCCCGGCTGCTGCTCTCCGAGCGGGACATCGGCCGCCTGGCCCCGGCCGTCGACGTCTGGCTCGAGCGGGGCGTCGCGCCCGACGCGGTACGGCGGACGCTGACGGCCGCGCTGCCCGCCGGCGAGCTGCACCGCCCGGCGGGGCTGCTCCGGCACCGGCTGACGGAGCTACTGCCACCACCGCTCCCGGCCGCCCCGCACGCCCCGCCCGGACCCGTTCCAGACGTGCGACGCCTGCGACCTCGCGTTCCGCGCGCCCGAGCCGGGGCTGTGCAGCGCTTGCGCGCCGGCCGTCGCCCTCGTGGCGTCGTGACTGCTGGTGACGCCCTGATGCTCGGCCGTACTATGGAGGGGGCGGATGTACATAATGTGGGCCGGTCATCCACATGACCAACATGGAGGTCCGGATGAGCATGACCAACGTCAATCTCGACGACGACGTGCTGGCGGAGGCCATGCGTCTGATGGGTACGACGACCAAGAAGGACACGATCAACGGCGCCCTGCTGGACTATGTGCAGCGCCTCAAGAGGCTGGAAGCTATGCAGGATCTTGCCGAGCGCGCGGAGAGCGGCGAGTTCGACGAGGCCATCAAGGCGTACGAAGCCCGGAAGCGAGCTTGGAGGGGCGAGTGAACCACCGGTTCCTCATCGATACGTCCGCCTTGTGGGAGTTGCTGCGCATACCGGAGGCACGGGCAGCATGGGCGCCGTTCGTCGAGTCCGGGCTCGTGCTGATCTGCGAACCCACCAAAGCCGAGTTTCTCCACTCGGCGACCGGTCCTGCCCACCGGGACGCCCTCGAGACAAGGCTCCACGACATGTTCCCGGCCGCCCGGGTCCCTGGTGGTGCATGGTCATGGGTCGACACTGCGCAGTACAAGCTCACTCAGAAAGGGCAGCATCGCAGCGCCGGCCCGCTGGACCTCCTGCTGTGTGCAACGGCGGTCCACCACGGCCTGGTCGTGCTGCATCGCGACAACGACTTCGTGTCCGTCGCGCGCATCGTCGACGAGGTCGAAGTACGGGACGTGCGGGATCCGTACACCGTCTGACCGACTCTCCCGAGGCCGCTACAGATACTGCGCGTACTCGTCCAGCGCCCGCAGGACCTCCGGCTCGTCGCCCGGCGGGAGTTGGAGGACGACCTCCTCCACGCCCAGCTCCGCGTAGTGCGCCAGCTTCCCCGCCGAGGGCCGGACCGCGTACGGGACGACCTGGAGGGTCTTCGGGTCGCGGCCCGCCGATTCCCAGGCGGCACGCAGCCGCGGCATCGTCTCCGTGAGGCCCCGGCCGCCGATCGGGAGCCAGCCGTCCGCGTACTGAGTGATGTGGGCGAAGAGCTTCGGACCGGCCGCGCCGCCGACCAGGATGCGCGGGGCGCCGCCGGCCGGTTTGGGGAAGGCCGAGGAAGGGCGGACCGATCCGAACTCGCCCTTGTACGGGGTGGGTTCCGGTGCCCACAGCGCTCGCATCAGACGCATCCGGTCGAGTGCGAGTTCGCGGCGCGTCGACCACTCGACCCCGTGGTCCGCCGCCTCCTCCTTGTTCCAGCCGAAGCCGACGCCCAGCGTGAAGCGGCCGCCGGAGACGTGGTCCAGGGACGCGATCTGCTTCGCCAGGTCGATCGGATCGTGCTGCGCGACCAGGGTGATGCCCGTGCCGAGGGCGAGCGTCGACGTCACCGCCGCCGCCTGGGCGAGCGCCACGAAGGGGTCGAGCGTGCGGCCGTACTCGCGGGGCAGCTCACCACCCGCGGGGTAGCCGGTGGTCCGTTCCACCGGAATGTGGGTGTGCTCGGGGATGTAGAGGCCGGCGAAGCCCCGCTGCTCCAGCTCGCGGGCCAGCCGCACCGGGCTGATCGTCTCGTCGGTCAGGAAGATGGTGGTCGACATCCGCATGCGCCCAACGTATGCCGTACGGGCCCGCGCCGTCTCCGGTCATGACCGCGCCGTCCGTCGAACCCCTTCCCTTGGTCGCCCGTTCACGGCTCAATACCAGGGTGCACATCGTTCGACTGCGTCACTGAAGCCCTTCGACACCCCGGGGAGTCCGACGGCATGTGCAACGAGGAAGAACACGCGGGACACGCGATGGCGCGGCGCGGGCTGCTCGTGACGGGGGCCGCCGCCGCGCTTACGCTCGGGACCGTGAGCTTCGCGAGCGCCGCGCCGCCCGACGGCGGCCGGCGGACGGAGGTCGTACGCGGCACGCTGCCGCCGGGCTCCCCCGACTACGTGTACCTGCCGGTCGAAGTGCCGCGCGGCGTGCGGGAGATCCGCGTCTCGTACCGGTACGAGCGGCCGGCCCAGCCGGCCGGGACGGCGGGCAACGCGCTCGACATCGGCATCTTCGACGAGCGCGGCACCGCCCTCGGCGGTGCCGGCTTCCGCGGCTGGTCGGGCGGCGCCCGGACGGAGTTCTTCATCCGGGCGGACGAGGCGACCCCCGGCTACATCCCGGGCCCGGTCCGCCCCGGCACCTGGCACATCGCGCTGGGGCCGTACACGGTGGCGCCGCAGGGCCTGCCGTACGAGGTGACCGTCACGCTGACCTACGGAGAGCAGGCTCCGGCACCGGAGGCGGTCTACCCGCCCGAGCGGGCCAAGGGCCGTGGGCCTGCCTGGTACCGCGGCGACTGCCATCTCCACTCGTGGTACTCGGACGGCAGGCGCACCCCCGCCGAGATCGCCGCCCTCGCCCGCGCCGCCGGGCTGGATTTCATCAACTCGTCCGAGCACAACACCCACTCCGCGCACGCCCACTGGGCGGCGGAGGCCGGGGACGATCTGCTGATCCTGCTCGGGGAGGAGGTCACGACCCGCAACGGGCACGTGGTGGCGCTCGGCACTGATCCGGGCACGTTCGTCGACTGGCGCTACCGCGCCCGCGACAACCGCTTCGGGCACTACGCCCGCGAGATCCGCCGGGCCGGCGGGCTGGTGGTTCCCGCCCACCCGCATGCCACCTGCATCGGCTGCAACTGGAAGTTCGGCTTCGGGGAGGCCGACGCGGTGGAGGTCTGGAACGGGCCCTACACGCCCGACGACGAGGTGTCGCTCGCCGACTGGGACAGCACCCTCGCGCTCGCCGCCCGCAACGGCGGGCGCTGGACACCCGCCATGGGCAGCAGCGACGCGCACCGTGACCCCGACCTTGTCGGCACACCGCAGACCGTCGTCCTCGCGGACGACCTGACCCGCGAGGCGATCCTCGACGGGATCAAGGCAGGGCGCAGTTACGTCGCCGAGTCCAAGGACGTCTCGCTCGGCCTCTCCGCGGCCGGCGGGCGCGGCCGGCACGCGGGCATCGGCGAGCGGCTCCGCGTGGACGACAAGGATCCGGTGACGGTACGGCTGGAGGTCGAGGGCGCGCCCGGCTGCACGGTTCGGTTCGTGACCGACCAGGGCGTGCTGCACTCGGCGGCGCTGTCCGCCTCGGGGATCGGGACGGTGGAGTGGCGTACGACCGCGCGGTACGCCACCTACGTACGCGCCGAGGTGCGCCACGCGCCCGTGATGCCGCCGCTGCCGGGGGCGCTCGCCGCGTTCACGAACCCTGTTTTCCTGGGCGGCTGAGCCTGCGCGGTCCGGCGAAGTGATGTCCGGGCCGCCGGCGGTGCGGGCGGCCCGGCGTCCGACCCTATCCGCCCTCCCCCCATCGGAAAACGGCGGGTGCGGTACGGCCCCGGGGCCTACGCTCCGGGCATGGGATCAATTGTGCGCCACATCACCATCGACTCCTCCGACGCCTACCGCCTCGCGACCTTCTGGGCCGCGGTGCTGGATGCGAAGGTCTCCGACGAGGACGCTCCCGGCGACGACGATGCTCTGGTCGAGTCGAAGAACGGGGCGCTGCTGTTCGTCACCGTCCCCGAGAAGAAGACGCTGAAGAACCGCGTCCACCTGGACATCGTGCCGGCGGAAGGCACCCGTGACGAGGAGGTGGAGCGTCTGCTGGCGCTCGGGGCGACGCTCGTCGCCGATCACCGTGTGCCGGACGGCCGGGGTTGGGTGACGCTGGCGGACCCGGAGGGGAACGAGTTCTGCGTCGAGCGCGGGGCCGCCGAACGCACGGCCTGAACGGCGTCAACGGCCGCGAGGCCCGGGACCGGCAGCCGTGGCCGCCCCGGCCCTACCCGCGGTCCTTGCCGGCCGGGAAGAGCGGGGACCACGGCAGCGCCGTGCGCCATATGTCTCCGCCGCGCATCCAGTCGCCGATGACCTTGGCCACCGGCTGGGGTCCGATGACGTCCCCCTGCCACGGCACGTGCGCCTCGAAGTGCAGGTGGTCACCGCCCTCGCGGTATTCGACCTGGTAGCTGAAGTCGTCGTTCAGATGGACCTGCATGAAGTGCTGGCCCACCGGTTCCCTGTCGGTCCGCTCGACGATCACGAACGGGTGCGACAGATTCATGTCGGCGAGCAGGTCGTGGACGGCCACCTCCGACGGATCGTCGAGGGACCTCCCGCCCGCTTCGGTGGCTCGGATCAGCGGCTCGGTCATGCGGCTGACTGTAGGGCCCGGGTCGGACAGCGGGGCCCGGACAGCCGAAAGCCGGGCCGACGGCGCGAGAGACACGCACCGCAGGCCCGGCAGAGGGCCGCTCAGTCGGCCAGTTCCAGCGCCGGTGTCTCCTTGGTGAGGACCTCGCCGCGGAAGAAGGCCCGGCTGCGGCGCTGCATGAGGAGCATCAGGAAGAAGCCGAGCACCAGCAGGCCGACTCCGATGACGAAGACCGAGCCCATGCCGAGGACGGAGGATCCGGAGCCGTAGGCCGGGTCCCACATGTCGTAGAGGGTCTTGCCGAAGACCGCGGTGAGCATCAGGCCGCCGACGCCGGGGAGGATGCCCTTGACCAGCAGGTTGCCGGTCGAACGGGTCAGTTCCTTGCGGAAGAACCAGACGCAGGCGAAGGCCGTGATCGAGTAGTAGAAGCAGATCATGAGGCCGAGCGCGTAGATCGTGTCGACGAGGACGTTCTCGCTGACGAGGCTCATCACCGTGTAGAAGACGCCGGTCGCGACGCCCGCGGCGACCGTGGCGAGCCCGGGGGTCTTGAAGCGGGGGTGGACCTTCGCGAACGCCGGCGGCATGGCGTCGTACGCGCTCATCGCGAGGGCGGTGCGGGCGACCGGGATGAAGGTCGTCTGCAGGCTGGCCGCGGCGGATGCGAGGACCGCGACGAAGAGCAGGATGCCGAGACCGGAGCCCATGATCGGGTCGGCCAGCACGGCGAACACGTTGTCCGAGGTCTCCGGGTTGCCGAGGCCGGTGCCCTTCTCACCGATGCCGGCGTACATCTGCACGGCGATGGCGACCATCAGGTACGAGGCGACGATGACGACCATGGCGAGCATGGCGGAGCGGCCCGGGGTGCGGGCGCTGCCGACGCTCTCCTCGTTGATGGACAGACAGGCGTCCCAGCCCCAGTAGATGAAGATCGAGAGGGAGAGGCCCGCGGTGAAGGCGGAGAAGGACTCGACGCCGAACGGGTTCATCCAGGACAGGGAGAAGTCCAGGGAGCCGGCGACCTCGCCGGACTTGGCGATCGCCATGGCCGCGAAGATCACGATGACGGTGAGCTGGAGGCCGACCAGGGCGTACTGGACCCATTTGGTCGCGGTGATGCCCCGGTAGCTGATCGCCGTCGCGACGGCGACGAAGCCCAGCGTGGTGAGGATGTGGACGGCCTTGTTGCCGTCGAGGGCGGCCACGTCGGCACTGCCCGTGATCTCTCCGGCGGTGAGCCAGAAGAAGGACGTGGCCACACCGGCGAGGTTGGAGAGGACCACGACGGTGGCCACCAGCAGTCCCCAGCCGCACATCCAGCCGATCTTGGGACCGAAAGCCTTCACCGACCAGGTGAAGGAGGTGCCGCAGTCGGGGACCGCCTTGTTGAGCTCCCGGTACGCGAAGGCGACGAGCAGCATCGGCAGGAAGCCGGCCAGGAAGATGGCGGGCATCTGGAGTCCGACCTCGCCGACGGTCGGCCCGAGTGTCGAGGTCAGGCAGTAGACGGGGGCAACCGTCGAGACGCCGATGACAGCCCCACCCATGAGGCCGACGGAGTTCCCGCCCAGGCCCTTGGTGCGGACACCCCCGTCGGGGGCGCTCCGTACCGTGTCTCCGGCCTGTGGCCGCGCATCCAGCTGAGTCATGGAGAGGACGTTAAGTGCTGCGGTTTCCACATCCGGATGATCGAAGTCCGGATTCTCTTGGATCTACGCCGCTTGATTCCAAGGTCAAGGCGCCCTCCCTCGGACATTCGGAAGCCGCATTGCGGTTACCAGCGGTACATCGCAAGGTGTCAGTGCCACTCTTCCGAGATGCGAGAACCGCAGCGTCACCCGTTTTGTCCGGTTCCAAATTTTCCCGTGCGTTTTTCGGGCCCGGTGCCGGGCCAGTTGGCGCAAGGGATTTCGGCCACCCGTGGCCCGCCGTCAGCCCGGCCACACCACCGACTGGAGCTCGCTGTACGCATACAGCGCGTACGAGCCGACGTCCCGGCCCACCCCGCTCCGCTTGAAGCCGCCGAACGGCGCCTCCATGTTCCGGCCGACGGTGTTCACCCCGACCCCGCCCGCCCGCAACCGGGCCGCGACCCGGAAGGCCCGGGCCACATCGCCCGACCAGACGTAGTCGATCAGGCCGTACTCGCCGTCGTCTGCGAGCGCGACCCCCTCCTCCTCGTCGTCGAACGGGACGACGACCACCACCGGCCCGAAGATCTCCTCACGCACGACGCGCATGTCCTTCGTGCAGTCGGCGAAGAGCGTCGGAGCCACGTAGAAGCCCTTCTCGAGAGCGGGCCGCCCGCCGCCCGCCACCAGACGCGCGCCCTCCTTCCTGCCCAGGTCGACATACGACTCCACCCGGTCGCGGTGGGCCGCCGAGATGACCGGTCCGACGACCGTGGCCGGATCTCGCGGGTCGCCGACGCGCAGGGCACGCGCCAGACCGGCCAGCCCCTCCACCAGCCGGTCGTACACGCCGCGCTGCGCGATCACCCGCGTCGGCGCCGTGCATATCTGACCGCTGTAGAAGGAGAACGTCGTACCGATCCCGCGCACGGCGGAACCGATGTCCGCGTCGTCGAAGACGAGGGCCGCGCCCTTGCCGCCCAGCTCCATCAGCTGGCGCTTCATCCCACGGCCGCAGACCTCGGCGATGCGCTGCCCGACCACCGTGGAGCCGGTGAAACTGACCATGTCGACGTCCGCGCAGTCGACGGCCGCCTCGCCGACGGCCGGCTCGGAACCGGTGACCACGTTCACCGTGCCGGGCGGGGCGCCCGCCTCCTCGAGGGCCGCCGCCATCCGGTAGACCGACAGCGGGTCCTGCGGAGCGGGCTTCACCACGACCGTATTGCCCATGGCGAGCGCCGGCGCGACCTTGCCGGCCGGGTTCGCCCACGGATTGTTGTACGAGGTGACGCAGGTGACCACGCCGACCGGGCGGCGTACGGCGACGGCGCCGAGCACGCCGCCCTTGCCCATCGGGCCCGCGGCGCTGATCTGCGGCGGCAGGGCCCGCTCGACCGGCTCCAGCGCGCCCTTGGCGTACCGGGCGAACCGGGCCGCCGCCACAGCCACCTGCATCCCGCGTGCCGTGGCCGTCGTCGCGCCGCTCTCGGCACGGGCCAGCTCCGTGTGGGCCTCGCGCTCCCGCAGGACCAGGGCGGCCGCCCTGTCCAGGACCGCGGCGCGCTCCTCGGGCCGCGTGCGGGACCAGGTGGTGAAGGCCTCGCGGGCGGCGGCGGCCGCGGCGTGCACCTGGGCGCGGCTCGCCTCGGGCGCCAGCCCGACGACCTCCTCCGTCGCCGGATCGATCACCTCGTAGTGCCCCAGGTCGGGCTCGACCCACTGTCCGCCGATGAACAGCCGCTGCCCGGCCCGCTCCGGCCGCGTCACCGGGTCGACACCGTCCTCGTGTCACGGCCGGAACGGAGCACCCGGCCCGGTACGGCGCCGGTGACCTCGTCGTTCCGTATCGTCTCGACGCCGTTGACCCGCACGGACACGATCCCGACGGCCTTCGCGTCCAGGCGCGGGCTGTCGCCGGGAAGGTCGTGCACGAGCGTCGCCGGGCCGGCGTCGATACGTTCCGGGTCGAACAGGACGAGGTCCGCGTGGTGACCCTCGACGATGCGGCCGCGGTCGCGCAGACCGAAAAGACGGGCCGGATCGTCGGTCAGCATCTTCACCGCCTCCTCCAGCCCGACCAGCTTCCGGCCCCGCAGACAGTCCCCGAGGAAGCGGGTCGTGTACGGGGCGCCGCACATCCGGTCCAGGTGCGCGCCCGCGTCCGAGCCGCCGAGCAGCACGTCCTCGTGCTGCCAGGTCTCCGCGCGCAGAGCCCACGAGTCCGGGTCGTTGTCGCTGGGCATGGGCCAAAGGACCGTACGCAGATCGTCGTTGGCGCAGATCTCGACCAGGCACTGGAAAGGGTCCTGGCCTCGTTCCGCGGCGATGTCCCGGACGACGCGGCCGGTGAGGCCCTCGTTCTCCCGGGTGTACGTGTCCCCGACGACGTACCGGCCGAAGTGGGCCAGCCGGCGGAAGACACCGGCCTCCGGGGAGTCCGCGCGGCGCAGCATCCCGGCCCGGACGGCCGGGTCACGCAGTTTCACGATGCGCTGCGGCACGGGCAGGGAGAGGATCTCGCCCCAGCCGGGGATCAGGTTCAGCGCGCAGAACGTCCCCAGCGACATGTTCATCGGCGTCAGGATCGGCATGGTCAGCGCGACGACACGGCCACCGGCCTTACGGGCACGCTCGGAGGGGACGAGCTGGCGGGGGACACGGTCGGGGACGGAGGCGTCGATGGTGAGGACGTTCCAGTTCAGCGGCCTTCCCGCGGCGGCGCTCATCTCCACGAGGAGGTCGATCTCGTCGTCCCCGAACCGGTCGAGGCACCCGGCGACGATCGCCTCGAGTTGGGTGCCCTCGTGCTCCCCCACCGCCCTGGAGAGGGCGAGCAGTTCGTGCGGCAGGGCGTGACGGGACGCGACGGGCCTGCCGTCACCGTCCGAGTGCGTCGACGACTGCGTGGTGGACAGGCCCCAGGCGCCGGCCTCCATGGCGTCATGCAGGAGGGCCAGCATCTGCTCGAGCTGCGCCGGGGTCGGCTGCCCGCCGATCGCGTCCGGGCCCATCACGTGCCGGCGGAGGGCGCAGTGGCCCACCATGAAACCGGCGTTGACCGCTGTGCGGCCTTCGAGGGCGTCAAGGTACTCGCCGAAGGTGTGCCAGCTCCATGGGGCGCCCTGCTCGAGTGCGACGAGGGACATGCCCTCGACCTTGGACATCATCCGCCGCGTGTAGTCGGCGTCCTCCGGACGGTCCGGGTTGAGCGGCGCGAGCGTGAAACCGCAGTTGCCGCCGGCGACGGTCGTGACGCCGTGGTTGAGGGAGGGGGTCGCGTACGGGTCCCAGAGCAACTGGGCGTCGTAATGGGTGTGCGGGTCGACGAAGCCGGGGGCCAGGACGAGGCCGGTGGCGTCCTCGACGGTCCTGGCCGAGGGGGTGGTGCCGGTGCCGGGCTCCGTGATGGTGGCTGTCCGGCCGTCGTCGCCGATGCCGACGTCGGCGGCGTAGGCGGGGGCGCCGGTGCCGTCGACGACGGTCGCGTTGCGGATGAGGTGGGCGAGCATGGCGTCCCCTTCTGTACGGGGTCGTTGGTGGGTCGAGTGGGTGGTGCGGTGTGGCCCGGCCGGGGGGTGCGGCAGCCGGCCGCGGCCACGCACGCCACCCCGACCGGGCGCGACGGGCGACGAGCCGGGAAGACGCCGCCCGTGCATGTGGGGGGTGGGGCGGGAGGGGGGCCGCTGCGCTGGGGCCTGTTCCCCTACCCGCCCCTTCCCGCTGTACCGATGTGCGGCTCCGCCGCGTGGCGGGCTCCGCCCGGACCCGTACCGCGCTTCGCGCGGTGCCCTCAAGCGCCGGGCGGGCTGGATTTCGCTCCGCGAAATCAGCCTCGCTGGGGGCACCTCCCACGGCCGCCAGGCCGTAGGGGGAGCTTGAGGCGCGGGGGTCCGGTGGGGTCCCCCCACGCCGCCAGGCGTAGGGGGAGGAGCCCCCGGTTACGGGAAGGGGCGGGGAGGGGAACAAGCCCGCCGCAGGCGCCACGCACCCGCTCCCGCGCCGCCCCCGCCTCACCTCCCCGCCGACTCCCGGAAGCGGGTCGTCCGGTGGATCGGGTCCGTGTCGATCTGGGGGATCACGTGCTCCCCGATCAGGCGGATCGTCGTCATCGTGTCCTCGTAGGACACTCCGATCGGCAGGCCGAACGACAGCTGGTCCGCCCCCGCCTGCTCCCACCGCTTGCACTGCCGCAGCACCTCTCCCGGGTCGCCGCAGATCATCAGTTCCTCCGCTATCAGCAGTTCGATGATCTCCGCCGTGTACTCCGGCAGCAGTTCCGGCCACTCGGGGACACCGTCGGGGCGTGGGAACGTGTCGTGGTAGCGGAACAGCAGCGACTGAAGGTAGTTGAGGCCGCCGGACACCGCGATCTCGACCGCGCGTTCGTGTGTCTCCGCGCAGATCGCCGTCGACGTCACCATCACGTTGTCGTTGACGAAGGCGCCGACCGCCTTCGCCTCCTTCACCGCCGACTTGTACGAGTCGAGGACCCATTCCATGTCGGAGACCTTCTGGACGCTGAAGCCCAGCACGCCGAGGCCCTTCTTGCCGGCCATGGCGTACGAGGACGGCGATCCGGCCGCGTACCACATCGGCGGGTGGGCGGGCCCGTACGGCTTGGGGAGGACCTTCCGGGGCGGCAGGGACCAGTGCTTGCCCTGGAAGCCCACGTACTCGTCCTGGAGCCACATCTTGGGGAACTCGGCGATGGTCTCCTCCCAGATCTCCTTGGTGTGGTTCATGTCGGTGATGCCCGGCATGAACCCGAGGATCTCGTGGGACCCGGCGCCCCGTCCCGAGCCGAATTCGAAGCGGCCCTGTGACAGGTGGTCGAGCATCGCGACCTTCTCCGCGACCTTGACCGGGTGGTTGACCGGGGCCAGGGGGTTGAAGATGCCGGAGCCGAGGTGGATGCGCTCGGTCGCGTGGGCGAGGTAGCCGAGGAAGACGTCGTTGGCCGACAGGTGCGAGTACTCCTCCAGGAAGTGGTGCTCGGAGGCCCAGGCGTACTTGAACCCGGACCTGTCCGCCTGGATGACGTACTCGGTCTCCTCCATCAGCGCCTTGTGCTCGGCGAGCGGGTCGGTCTCGGCGCGCTTGCCGAGGTATCCCTGAACAAAGAGGCCGAATTCCAAGGGGGTTCACCGCCTATCGTTTCTGACGCACCGTCAGATCTGGATGGGTCCGACTGTTCCACCGGGTGCCTGCGCAGTCAAGAGAGCCGGGGCCCGCACCGGACGGCGCAGAGCCGCCGCCGCACGGGCCACAACGGGACGGGGCCGCCTCGTCACAGCACGCTGACGCCCGCCAGCCATCCGCCGTCGATCACGAACGGCTGGCCGGTGATGTACGAGGAGTCCTCGCCGGTCAGGAAGAGGGCGAGCCGCGCGACCTCCTCCGGCCGCCCGACCCGGCCGAGCGGCACCAGCGTGCGGTACAGGTCGCCGACCGCCTCCGGGTCCGTCCCCTCGGGGTTGCTCATCGGGGTGTCCACGGCGCCGGGGCACACGGCGTTGACCCGGATCCCCTTCCCCGCGAGCTCGAGCGCGGCGACCCTCGTCAGGCCGAGGACCGCGTGCTTGGAGGCCGCATACGCGCCCACGTAGGCCATGCCCGTCAGCCCCGTGTACGAGGCCGTGTTCACGATCGTGCCGCCGCCCGCCGCCTCGATCTCCGGCGCGACGGCGCGGATACCGAGGAAGGTGCCGACCTGGTTGACCTGCGTGATCAGCTGGAACTCCTCCAGCGGGGTCGAGACCAGTTCGTTGAAGCGCAGGATGCCCGCGTTGTTGACCAGTCCGTCGATCTTGCCGAAGTGCTCCCTCGCGGTGGCGACGGCCGCGGTCCAGTCGGGCTCGCGGCTCACGTCGAGATGGACGTAGAGACCGCCGACCTCCTTGGCGAGCGGTTCGCCCAGCTCGTCGAGGACGTCGGCGAGGACGACCTTCGCGCCCTCCGCGGCGAAGAGTCTGGCCTCCTGCTCCCCCTGCCCGCGCGCGGCTCCGGTGACGAGTACGACGCGTCCGTCCAGCTTGCCCATGCCTGCTCCCTTGGTCAGTCGAGGTGCGGGGCGACGTCGGCGGCGAAGGCCGCCATCTGGTCGGTCAGTTCACCGCGGCTCCGGCTGCGGAACCGCACCTGGATCTGGTCCACGCCCATCACGGCGTAGGCCCGCAGGGACTCCGCGACCGCCGCGGGCTTGCCGGAGACCGTCCGGCGGCCGGTGTGCCGGCCTGGTTCGCCGATGTACAGCGGTTCGGTGATGGCACCGATCACGAAGGGGCCCTCGATCCCCGCCGCCTCCCGCAGCTGCCGGATCCGGGCGATCTGCGCCGGCAGCTTCTCGCGGGGGTCGCCCTGGGGCAGCCAGCCGTCGCCCTTGAGCGCGGCCCGTCGTACGGCCGCCGGCGACGAGCCGCCGACCCAGAGGGGGATACGCGGCTGGGCCGGCCGCGGCCGCTGCCCGAGGTCCTTGAAGCGGAAGCGCTCGCCGCTGAACTCCGGGTACTCGCCGGGGCCGAGCGCGGCGCGCAGCGCGTCGACGCTCTCGTCGAGGACGGCTCCGCGGGCGTCGAAGTCGACGCCCAGGGCCTCGAACTCCTCCCGTACGTGCCCGGCCCCGACGCCGAGGACCAGCCGTCCGCCGGAGAGGTGGTCGAGGGTCGCGTACTGCTTGGCGGAGGCCAGGGGGTGGCGGAGTCCGACGACCGCGACATGGCTCAGCAGCCGTACCCGTTCGGTCATCCCGGCGAGGAAGGACAGCGTGGCGACCGGGTCGTACCAGACCGTGGACATGGCGTCCGCGAGGCGGCGGGGGACGGCGACGTGGTCGCAGACGGCGATGTAGGAGAAGCCGGCCCGGTCGGCCGCCACGGCGACGGCGGCGAGGTCGTCCGGGCCGGCCTCCGTCTCCCAGGGCTCGGCGTAGAGGGTGCTCTGCGACTGGACCGGGAGCTGCATCCCGTACGCCACCATGGAGACTCCTCAAAACTGACGATCCGTCAGCTACGACGGCTGCCGCCATCGTCAGGGCTGACGCTCCATCAGGCAAGGGTGACGTAGGGCCTTCAGCCGAGCAGTGCGTACACCGTCGAGGCGCGGGCGGCCGGTTCCGGGGCGCCCTGGGCGGTCATGGTGATGTCGGCGAAGGCCATGCGCTTGCCCAGCTTGGTGATCCGGGCCTCGACCAGGACGTCGGCGCCGACGACCGCGCGCATGAAGCTCGTCGACTGCTGGACCGTGGTCATGGGGGCGAATCCGCCCCGGGCCGACGACACGGCGATCACCGTCGCCGTGTCGGCCGCGGCCATCAGCGCCTGGCCGGACATCCCGCCGCCCTCCCGGGCGAGCCGGTCGGACCAGGGCAGCCGCAGCACGGCGTGCAGGTCGCCCGTCTCCTCGACGGACAGGCCGAGTTCGAGGACCCAGGGGGCGAAGCTGTCGGCGAGGATCTTGCCCGCTTCCGCGGTGGTGAGCGTCATGCCCCGATGGTGCCGGTCGGGACCCGTTCCGGGTAGACGGCCCGCGTGCGGCTGCCCCCTGAATCTTCGGCCACCCGTGTCACACCAGACCGCTACGCTGAGTATCGACTGGCCCGCCACGCGAGGGAGGCGCATCATGACGGTGATGCTGGAACGCCCGACGACAGACGGCACCGACCCCCACCGCTTCGAGGAGCTGTGCGCAGCCCTCGACGAGCTGAACGTGCCCGACGGCTTCAACGCCGAGATCATCAGGGGGAACATCGTCGTGTCACCATGGTCGAAGGCGTACTACCTCGACGTCATGGATCTGGTCTGCGAGCAGCTGCGCCCCCGCCTCCCGGAGGGCCACCGGATCAGCTCCGCCCCCGCGCTCTACGTGTTCCCTGGCGTGGAACGGGCTTACGGTCCCGACGTCCATGCGGCTCATCGCCGGACGCGGCAGACGACAAGCCGCCACCTGGACGGAGAAGGGCTCTCCTTCGTCGCCGAGTTGACCTCCCCTTCGACTCGCGACGACGACCTCACCGACAAGGTCGAGCGCTACGGCAAGGCCGGCGTTCCTGTCTACCTCCTGCTCGACATGCAGGAGGACAGCGCCACCGTCTACTGGTCGCCGACCTCGAAGGGGTATGCCTCCCACCTCACCGTGCCTTTCGGCGAGAAGATCCACATCCCTGCCCCGTTCGACTGCCACGTCGACACGACCGGGTTCCAGGCGCCCGGCGAGGGCTGACCGGTGGGCGTCAGCGGAGTTCGCCCTCCAGGAGGCCCATCGTGAACTGGTCGTACCACTTCCCGTCGCGGCGGAAGGACTGGCGCAGGCGGCCCTCCTCGACGAAGCCGACCTTCTTGTAGACCTGCTGCGCGGCCAGGTTCTCTGTGACCACCGTGAGAGAGATCTTGTGCAGGCGCATCGTGTCGAAGCCGTACCGGCACACCGTCCGCATGGCGTCGGTCGCGTAGCCCTGGCCCCAGTAGTCCTTCTCGCCGAGGTAGATGTCGAGCTCCGCGATGCCGGTCTCCGGTTCCGCGTCGCGCAGGGCGACGAGCCCGATCAGCCGGCCGTCGCTCGGGGCCTCGATGCCGAGCAGCAGGTCGCCGTAGGTGTTGCGCGGGCGGTCGGCCAGCCACTTCTGCACATGCTCCAGGGTCGACGGGTGGTTGTCGTCCATCCAGCGCATGACGTCCGGGTCGTGGTTCCACCGCCACAGCGCCGCAGCGTCCGCCGGGCCCATCGCCCGCAGCTTCACCAGTTCTCCGAGCACCATGCCCGCCGCCCCCTTCGTTTCCGCGTGATCACGACACAGGTAGCACGCGGCGGGCGGGGCGCTCAACGCGATTGTCCGCCGGCGATCCCTACGGGCCCGCCCACAGCCCGTCGTCGGTCAGCCCCAGCAGGTCGATCGCGTTGCCCGCGACGATCCTTTCCACCACGTCCTGCGGCAAGTGGCCCATCTGGGACTCGCCGACCTCCTTCGACTTCGGCCAGGTCGAGTCGGAGTGCGGGTAGTCCGTCTCGTAGAGGACGTTCCCGGCTCCGATCGCGTCCAGGTTCCTGAGGCCGAAGGCGTCGTCGAAGAAGCAGCCGTAGACGTGCTCGGCGAAGAGTTCGGACGGCGGCCGGGTGACCTTGTCGGCTACACCGCCCCAGGCGCGGTTCTCCTCCCATACGACGTCCGCGCGCTCCAGGATGTACGGGATCCAGCCGATCTGCCCCTCCGCGTACATGACCCGCAGGCCGGGGAAGCGCTCGAACTTGCCGCTCATCAGCCAGTCGACCATGGAGAAGCAGCAGTTGGCGAAGGTGATGGTCGAACCGACGGCGGGAGGCGCGTCCGCGGAGGTGGACGGCATGCGGCTGGAGGAGCCGATGTGCATGGCGATGACCGTGCCGGTCTCGTCGCACGCCGCGAGGAACGGGTCCCACGCGTCGGTGTGGACGGACGGGAGCCCGAGGTGCGGGGGTATCTCGGAGAAGGCGACGGCGCGCACGCCGCGCGCCGCGTTGCGGCGGACCTCCGCGGCCGCCAGTTCCGCGTCCCACAGCGGGATCAGGGTCAGCGGTACGAGCCGGCCCTGCGCCTCGGGGCCGCACCACTCCTCCACCATCCAGTCGTTGTAGGCCCGCACGCACAGCAGCCCGAGCTCCCGGTCGGCCGCCTCCGTGAAGGTCTGGCCGCAGAAGCGCGGGAAGGTGGGGAAGCAGAGCGCGGACCGGACATGGTTGACGTCCATGTCGGCGAGCCGCTCCGGGACGCTGTAGGAGCCCGGGCGCATCTGCTCGTAGGTGATGATCTCCAGCTTGATCTCGTCACGGTCGTAGCCGACGGCGGTGTCGAGCCGGGTGAGCGGGCGGTGCAGGTCCTCGTAGACCCACCAGTCGCCGACCGGCCCCTCGTCGCCGGGGGCTCCCATGACGGGGGCGAACCGGCCGCCCAGGAAGGTCATTTCCTTCAGTGGGGCGCGGACGATGCGGGGGCCTGTGCCGGCGTACTTCGACGGGAGCCGGTCCCGCCAGACGCCGGGGGGCTCCACCGTGTGATCGTCCACCGAGATGATCTTGGGGAAGGTCTCCATCGTTTCAAGGTAGCGCTGATCTGACGACCCGTCAGCTATCGGGGCGACCTCCATCGGGCCAGAGCCACTATTCACCCCGTGTATACATGCTGTGTATAGTCACGGCAGGTACGGACGACCACCGGCCTCGCGGCCGCATTCCGTACGACCGGCACACCGCCGCACCACCGCACCACCACGAACGGGGAGATTCGCCATGCCTTCGAAGACGCACAAAAAAGGGTCCAGGGTTGTCCCGGCTCTCGCCGCGGCCCTCACGCTGACCTTCGCCCTCGCGGGCTGCTCCGTCGACAGCACCTCTCCCGCGGACGCCCGCTCCGACGCCGCGCGCTCCGACGGGAAGCCGCTCGCGAGCGAGAAGGGCCAGGGCTCCGGTTCACCGTCCGTCGACTGCGAGAAGGCCACGTGCATAGCGCTCACCTTCGACGCGGGTCCCGGCAAGGACACCCCCCGGCTGCTCGACCACCTCGCGAAGGAGAAGGTGCCCGCCACCTTCTTCCTGCTCGGCAAGAACCACGTGCTCAAGTACCCCCACGTGGTGCGCCGCCTCGCCGCGGAAGGCCACGAGGTCGCCAACCACACCTGGACCCACCAGCGGCTCGACAAGCTCGACAAGGAAGAGATACGCGCGGAACTCGGCCGCACCCAGGACGCCATAGAGGAGATCACCGGCGAGAAGCCGCGGCTGATGCGCCCGCCGCAGGGCCGCACCGACGACGAGGTGAAGGCCGTCAGCAAGGAGCTCGGCCTCTCCCAGGTCCTGTGGAGCGCCACCGCCAAGGACTACTCCACCACCGACAGCGAGCTCATCAAGAAGCGCATCCTCGACCAGGCCGGACGCGACGGCATCATCCTTCTGCACGACATCTACGACGGAACGGTCCCCGCCGTGCCCGGGATCATCGCCGAGCTGAAGAAGCGCGGTTACACCTTCGTCACGGTCACCCAGCTGCTCGCACCGGCCGCACCCGAACCCGGCACGGTCTATCGCCCCTGATCAGAGCGGGACGGACGGCCCGGCGGACGGACAGCGGACGCAGCCGCCCCGCTGCTGACGCGGCCACCCCCAACAAGGCAGACTGTCGAGGGCGATTCCGGCAGTACCGGCAGGGGGCACCTATGGACCGTGACAGCGGGCCACGCGTACCGAACCAGCGCGCTCCGCTCGGGAGCGAGGACGCCGAGCTGTACTTCAGCGTGCTCGGACCGGTACGGGTGCGGCGGGGTGGAGAGACCCTGCCGCCCGGCTCGCCGCAGCAGCGCGCCCTGCTGGTCGCGCTGTTGCTCCGCGACGGCCGCACCGCCACCGCCCACGAACTGATCGACGCGATCTGGGGCGAGGAACCCCCGTCCCAGGCACTCGCCGCCGTCCGCACGTACGCCTCCCGGCTGCGCAAGGCACTCGACCCGGACACCCTGGTCAGCGAGTCGGGCGGCTACGCGCTGCGCATCGGCCGGGACGCCCTCGACCTCGCCGTCGCGCAGGAGCTCGCGGCGGAGGCGTACAAGGCGAACGCCGCCGGTGACCGCACCCAGGCCCGGGCGCTGCTCAACAAGGTGCTCAACCTGTGGGACGGCGAGCCGCTCGCCAACGTGCCCGGACCGTACGCGGAGAACCAGCGCACCCGGCTCGTCGAATGGGGTCTGCAACTCCTCGAGACCCGGCTCGACATCGACCTCGAGGTCGGCCGGCACGCCGAGGCCGTCTCCGAGCTGACGGCGCTCACCGCGACCCACCCCCTGCGTGAGCGGCTGCGTGAGCTGCTGATGCTCGCCCTGTACCGCAGCGGACGCCAGGCGGAAGCACTCGCCGTCTACGCCGACACCCGCCGGCTGCTCGCCGATGAACTGGGCGTCGACCCGCGTCCCGAACTCTCCAGCCTCCAGCAGCGCATCCTGCGGGCCGACGCCGAACTCGCCCGCCCGCAGGAGGAGACCGCCCCCGCCCCGCAGACCACCCGGCCCGCCCAGCTGCCCGCCACCGTGCCGGACTTCACCGGCCGGTCGTCCTTCGTGCAGGAGCTGGGTGGTCAACTGGCCACCGCGGAGGGCTCGGTGATGGCGGTGTCCGCCCTCGCGGGCATCGGCGGCGTCGGCAAGACCACCCTGGCCGTCCATGTGGCCCACCAGGCGCGCAAGCACTTCCCCGACGGACAGCTGTACGTCGACCTCCAGGGCACCGGCAACCGGTCCGCGGAGCCCGAGACGGTCCTCGGCGCGTTCCTGCGAGCCCTGGGCACGCCCGACTCGGCGATTCCGGACACGCTGGACGAACGCGCGGCCCTCTACCGCTCCGCCCTGGACGGGCGGCGGATCCTGGTGCTGCTCGACAACGCCCGCGACGCCGCCCAGGTCCGGCCCCTGCTGCCCGGCACGGCCGGCTGCGCCGCGCTGATCACCAGCCGGGTGCGGATGGTCGACCTGGCGGGAGCCCACCTGGTCGACCTGGACGTGATGTCCCCCGAGGAGGCCCTCCAGTTGTTCACCCGGATCGTCGGGGCGGAGAGGGTCGGCGCGGAACGCGACGCCGCGCTGGACGTGGTCGCGGCATGCGGCTTCCTGCCGCTCGCCATCCGTATCGCCGCCTCACGGCTGGCGGCCCGCCGCACCTGGACCGTCTCGGTCCTCGCGGCCAAGCTGGCCGACGGACGGCGCCGCCTCGACGAGCTCCAGGCCGGCGACCTGGCGGTGAAGGCCACCTTCGAACTCGGCTACGGCCAGCTGGAGCCGGCCCAGGCCAGGGCGTTTCGCCTGCTGGGCCTGGCGGACGGCCCCGACATCTCGCTCGCCGCGGCGGCCGCCGTGCTGGAACTGCCGCCGCACGAGACGGAGGACCTGCTCGAGGCACTGGTCGACACGTCCCTGCTGGAGTCCGCGGCGCCAGGCCGGTACCGCTACCACGACCTGGTGCGGCTCTACGCGCGTGCATGCGCGGAGCGGGACGAGTCCCCCGAGGCGCGGGAGGCCGCCGTCTCGCACCTGCTGGACTTCTATCTGGCGACGGCGGCCCGGGTCTTCGCCATGGAGCGGCCGGGCGACCGGCTCGTGGTCCATCTGGAGCCGACGGGTGACGCCGGGCTCGAGTTCGCGCGCCTGGAAGACGCCCAGGACTGGCTCTACGCGGAGGCCCACTGCCTCCTGGCCTGCGCCCGGCAGGCGTCCCCCGGAGCGCAGTTGCGACGGGCGGTGGATCTGCTGTGGGCGGTCCAGAACCTCGCCGAGTCCGGGGCGAACTCGAAGGTCTACGAGTCCGTGGCCTGCGGAGCGGTCGAGGCCGCGCGGGCCGCCGGTGACACCCGGACCGAAGGCCGGGCCCGGACGTCGATGACCAACGTCCATCTCACGGCGGGCCGTTACGACGAGGCGGACGAGGAGGCCGCCCGGGCGGCGGCCCTCGCCCGCTCGGTGAACGACCCGGCGCCGGTCTACTGGTCGGACAACGACCGGGGCATCATCGCCTTCATACAGGGGCGCAACCAGGAGGCCGAGGAGCACCTGCGCCGCGCCATGGAGGGCTCGCGCCTCGACGGCAATCTGCCCGGCGAGGCGAGCGCCCTGTCCAACCTCTCCCGCATCCACGTCGCCACCGGCCGCATCACCCAGGCGATCTCCCTCGCGGAGCAGGGCATCGCCATCTACGACAGGATCGGCCACACCCTGCGGCTGGCCAACGCCCGCTACGCCCTCGGTGTGGCGCTGACCCAGGCCGGCCGCCACACGGACGCCCTGGAGCAACTGTCGGAGGCGCTGCGCCTGTTCGAGTCGAACCGGCAGCGCCTGTGGGAGGGCACGGCCCACTTCCGCATCGCTCAGGCGCATCTGTCCGCACGCCGCCCGGCACGGGCCGCGCAGCACGCGGAACAGGCCCTCGCGATGGGCTGCATCGGCGGCGACCGTACCCGCGGCAAGGTGCTGACGACGCTGGGGCTGGCCCTGGACGCGCTCGGTCAGGCGGACCGTGCGCGCGCGTGCTGGCGTGACGCGCTGTTCCTCCACGAGCAGACGGGCGCGGCGGAGGCGGAGGAGGTCCGCGCGCTGCTCGAGCCGCTGAGCGGTGCCGCCTGACGGCTCGCCGCGCACGCCCGGCCCCGGCCGGGTCCGGAAAGAGGGACGCGGGAACACGGCAGGGGCGGGGGCAGGGCGTTCATCGAATGTTTATGCTCGTCCGACATGCTTCAAGCATTCGATCCGTCGCGTCGGGGGGCAGACGGATCACACGGGCCGGCGCCTCAGCGGGTGACAGGTCCACCGGCCTTCCGTCCGGCGACCCTCGGGGGAGTCGCCGGCCGGAAGGCCCTCCGGTCATCGGACATCCCATGGGGGACGACATGAGCACGAGCAAGCAGAACCGCGAAGAGATCACCACGATGGGCGACCACCACGCGCCTGCCCCGCCGGCCGACGGCATCACCACCATGGGTGACCACCACGCGCCGGCGCCGCCCGCCGACGGCATCACCACGCTGGGCGACCACCACGCGCCGGCGCCGCCCGCCGACACCACCATCACGACCATGGGTGACCACCACGCCCCGGCGCCGCCGAAGGGCTGACACGAAGCCAACCACGACGGGGAACGGCCGCGGCGGCGCGGAGGGGGGCCGCCGCGGCCGTGGCATGTCTCCGATCGGACGGCCTCGACTGTGTCCTGAGCCAGACTCAGACACTTCGACAACAATGGGCCACCGACCGGACAAAATCAGAGGATCTTCGACGGAAACCGAGCGCAACCGCTCAGCGGCAGTGTGTACTTGGCGAGCGCGCCTCACGGCGCCCCCACACCCTGCTCTCCCGAGGTCTAATTCGATGATCGAGATACCGGACCTGGCCGCCGGCGGCCTGGCCGCCGGGACGTTGTCGGCATTCGTCCTGGGAGGCGGGCTCGTCCGCTCCCGGCGGGAACGGGCCCGGCAGCGCGCGGAGATCGCCACGCTCCGGTCGCATCTCGACGCCGCCCGGCACGAAGTGGACCGCGCCGCACAGGCCTTCGCCGCCGAGATCGCCCATCTCGCCGCGGCGCGGATGCCCGCGGAGGCCACCCGGACCGCCCACCCGCACGTCCGGGTGCCCGGACCGCTCGGGCCGGCGGGAGCGGGGACGGAGTCCGTGCTCGAAGCGCTGCGTACCGCCATGGCCCAGGAACGCAAACGCGTCGACGCCGCCGCCCGCGCCGGCATGCGCGGCGCGACCCGCGAGATCCAGGCCGGGCTCTACCGGCTCCAGGACGTGCTGCGCGGGCTCCAGCAGCGCTACGACGACCCGGAGCTGGCGCAGACCCTCTTCGCCCTCGACCACGAGAACGAGCAGTCGCTGCGTCGCGCCCAGGTCGCCGCCGTCGTGTGCGGGGCATGGGTGGGGCTCGCCCGCGAGGAGTCACACCTCGTCGACGCCGTCACGGGCGGACAGGCCAGGCTCGTCGGCTACCACCGGGTCCAGGTGCACAACCACCTCGAGCCGGGCACCGCGCTCGTGTCGCACGCGGTCGAGCCGGTGGCGATCATCGTCGCCGAGCTGCTCGACAACGCGCTGCGTCACTCCTCGCCGGACACCGCCGTGGTGGTGAACCTCGAACGCGTCCACCACGGCGTCTCGGTGACCGTCGACGACGCGGGCGTCGGCATGGCGAGCGACGAACGGGCCGCGGCGCAGCGGCTGGTGGCCGGGGACGACCCGATCCTGTTGTCCGACCTCGGCGACCCGCCCCGGATGGGACTGGCGGCGATCGGGCGGCTCACGCGGCAGTTCGACGTCTCCGTGGACCTGTCCACGCCGTCGCCCTACGGGGGTGTACGGGCCGTGCTGCTCGTCAAGAGCCATCTGCTGAGCCGGATCGACCCGGTCCTGCACCCGCCCGCCGTCAGCGCCGCCCGATCCACCCGGAGTTCGGCGGAGCCCGATCTCGCGGCCGAGCAGGCGGGGCCCCCTACGGAGCAGACGCCGCCGGCCCGGCAGGCGCAGCACGACCGGCAGGCGCATCCCGCCGTCCCCGGACCGCACGCCGCCCCCGAACCGCTCTCCGCGCAGCCGCGGCTCCCGGCGCCCGCCACCCGTGCCACGCCTCCGGCCGCGGCCTCTGCGCCGCACGGCGACGAGCCCGTCCACGAGCCGGTGCCCGATCCCGCGGAGGACGGTGACCAGCTCCCGCAGCGCCGTCGCCGGGTCCGCGCCGAAGCGTCCTCCGCGGCACCCGCCCCCGAACCGGCCGCGCCCGCCGCACCCGCCCGCACCCCCGAGGAGTCCGCCGCGGCGCTCGGGGCGCTGCAGTCCGCAACAGCCGCGGCGCGCAACGCCGCAGAGACCGAAGGGAACGACCCCCGATGACCAGCCGCGACCCCGGTGAAGCCGCCTGGGTGCTCGATCCGATCCTCGAAATCCCGCACGTCCGGGCCGCCGCGCTGCTGACCAGGGACGGGCTCGTCTCCGGTTACTCCGCCGCTCTCTCCCAGGACTCGGCGGAGCGCGTCGCAGCGATCATCAGCACCGTCCAGGGGGCGTGCCGTACCGCCGCGGCCGCGTTCGCCGACGAGGACGCCGCCCGGCTGCGGCAGGTGGTCATCGAGTCCGACCACGGCTACATCCTGGTCGCGCCCACGGACCACGGCACGTGCGTGGCCGCGTACGGCAGCCCGGAGGTACGCCTCGACCTGCTGGGCCACCGGGTCCACTCCCAGGTCGCCCGGCTCGGTGAGAAGGCCATGGCCGCGGCGCCCCGGGTGGCCGACGGCGGCACAGCGGTATGACCGGCCGCCGGAGCGGCCGCCCCCTGGTGCCCGCCTACCTGTCCACCGGCGGGGTGGCGCGGCCCAGTCGCAACAGCCTGGAGCGCCTGTCGGTGCTGACCGGCGCCGGCGGGCCCGCGCCCACCGGTCTGCCCGCCGCCCAGCACGCCGTGCTGGAGGCGCTCGACGGCGGTTCGCTGACCGTGGTGGAGACGGCCGCCCTGCTGAAGCTGCCGGTCTCCGCGGTCCGCGTGCTGGCCGCCGCCCTGATCGACCAGGGCCTGGTGCGCGCACGCCCACCGGTCCCCTCCGCCGCCCTGCCCGACCGTGACCTTCTGAAGAGAGTGGCCGATGGCCTCCGCGCCCTCAAGCTTTAGCCGGCCCGCGCGCTCCGGCCCGTCCTCCCGTGAGCGCGGCTCCGAGGCCGGTCCGTATCTGCCCGACACCGCGCGGGAACTGGTCAAGATCCTTGTCGCCGGCCCGTTCGGCGTCGGCAAGACGACACTGATCGACTCCGTCTCCGAGATCCGGCCGCTGCACACCGAGGAACATCTGACGCAGGCGTCGGTCGCGGTCGACGACCTGGCCGGGGTGCGCGACAAGACGACGACGACCGTCGCCATCGACTTCGGGCGGATCTCGCTGGGCGGCGGGATCGTGCTCTACCTCTTCGGCACCCCCGGCCAGGAACGTTTCCGCTCCCTGTGGAACGACATCGCCTACGGGGCGCTCGGCGCGCTCGTGCTGGTCGACAGCCGCCGTATCGACGACTCCTTCGACGTCCTCGGCATGGTCGAGGAGTCGGGACTGCCGTACGCGGTCGCCCTGAACACCTTCCCCGACTCGAAGAACTACGGCGAGGAGCAGCTGCGCCGCGCCCTCGACCTCGAGCACGACACCCCGCTGGTGATGTGCGACGCCCGCGACACCAACTCCTCCGTCGACGCGCTGCTCGCCCTGGTCCAGCACCTCATCGACCGCAACAGCCGCCGGACGGAGCCCCGTTGAACGCCTATCCTGCCCGCGCCGACGCGTTCTCGCTGTCCGCGCCCGTACGACTGTGGGAAGAGGGCTTCGCGGCCGACCCGCACGCCTACTACGCGGCGCTGCGGGCCCAGGGTCCGGTCGGCTGGGCGGAACTCGCCCCCGGTGTGCCGGCGTACGTTGTCACCGACCGCCGTGCCGCCCTCGACCTGCTGCACGACCCGGAGACCTGGTCGCACGACCCGCGTCCCTGGGAGGCCACCGTCCCGGAGGACTCCCCCGTCCTCGGCATGATGCGCTGGCGGCCCAACACCCTCTTCGCGGACGGTGACGCGCACGTCCGCTACCGCCGCAGCTTGACGGACGCGTTCGACCTGGTGGAGCCGCACGACCTGCGCGAACGCGTCCATCACGCGGTGGACGTACTCGTCGGCCGCTTCGGCCCCGCCGGCTCCGCGGACCTCGTCACCGAGTTCGCCCGGCCGCTCATGGCGCTGATCTTCAACAACCTCTTCGGGCTGCCCGACAGCGAGTCCGGCCGGCTCGACGCCGCGCTCGGCGCGATGATGGAGGGCGGCGACCGCGCGGCGGAGGGCGAGGCCGAGTACGGCAGGTACGTACTGGAGCTGATCGCCGCCAAGTCGGTGCGCCGCGGGCCCGACATCACCAGCCGGCTGCTGGACCACCCGCTGGGCCTCACGCCGGAGGAGGTCACCTGGCAGGTCTTCCTCACCCTCGGGGCGGGCCACGAGCCGAGCGCCAACCTCGTCTCCAACGCGCTCTCGCGGATCCTCGGCAACCCCGACTACTACTCCACCCTCACCAGTGGCTCCCGGCCGGTGATGGACGCGGTCCTCGAGGTGCTCCGTTACGAGACCCCGCTGTCGAACTACGGCATCCACTTCGCCCGCGAGTCCGTGTCCTTCCACGGCGTCTGGGTACAGGCGGCGGTCCCGGTCGTCGTCTCGTACGGAGCCATGGGGCACTTCGCCGAGCAGGACTTCGCCGGGACGCACCACCGCCACGACGCCTCGCACCTGTCGTTCTCCGCGGGTGAGCACGCCTGCCCCGTGAAGCAGCCCGCCCTGCTGATCGCCACGGAGGCCATCGAGCGCCTCACCCAGTGGCTGCCGGATCTTCAGCCGGTCGTACCGCGTGAGCGGCTCAGCTGGCGACCGGGCCCGTTCCACCGTTCGCTGACGGCGCTGCCCGTCAGATTCACACCTCACAGCCCCGACCAGGCAGGAGACCGTTCATGACCGTGTCCACCCGTGTGGCCGTCGATCCGTTCGGTGGCGACATCATCGCCGAGTGCGCGAAGCTGCGTTCCCTCGGTCCGGTGGTGCCGGTCGAGCTGCCCGGCGGCATACCCGCCTGGGCGCCGACCGGTTACGACACCCTCAAGGCCCTGATCCTCGACCCCCGTGTCAGCAAGGACCCGCGTCAGCACTGGTCGCTCTTCCCCGAGATCGGCGAGCGCCCCGAGTGGGGCTGGATCCTCGGCTGGGTCGGCGTGGTCAACATGCTGTCCACCTACGGCAGCGATCACACCCGGCTGCGCAAGCTCGTCGCCCCCAGCTTCACCGCCCGGCGCACCGAGGCGATGCGCGACCGCGTGGAGGCCATCACCGAGGAGCTGCTGACCGAGCTGGACGCGGCCGGTGCGAACGGCGAAGTGGTGGACGTGAAGGCCGCGTTCGCTCATCCGCTGCCCATGCGGATGATCTGCGACCTGTTCGGCGTGCCCGAGCATCTGCGCGAGGCCACCGGCCGGCTGATCGCCGCGCTCATGGACACGTCCGACCCGAGCCCGGAGCAGGCGGCCTGGGTCCAGGAGCGGATCGGCACGGTCCTCGGCTCGCTCATCGGGTACAAGACCGAGCACCCCGGCGACGACATGACCACCGAGCTGATCCGGGTCCGTGACGAGGACGGCGACCGGCTGAGTGACGAGGAGCTCCTCTACACCCTGCTCCTCGTCATCGGCGCCGGCTTCGAGACGACGGTCAATCTGATCGGCAACGCCGTCGTCGCGCTGCTCGAGCACCCCGAGCAGCTGGCCGCCGTCAGGGCCGGTGCGATCAGCTGGGAGCAGGTGATCGAGGAGGTCCTGCGGGTCCGTCCGTCGATCGCCTCGCTCCCGCTGCGGTTCGCGGTGTCCGACATCACCGTCGGCGGGGTCACCGTCCCGGCAGGCGACGCGATCCTGACGACGTACGCGGCCGCGGGCAACGACCCGGCGCGCTACGGCGAGGACGCGGCGGCCTTCGACGCCACGCGCGCGGCCGACGACCATCTGTCCTTCGGTATCGGTGTGCACCGCTGCATCGGCGCCCCGCTGGCCCGTATGGAGGCGATGACCGCGCTGCCGGCGTTCTTCGACCGCTACCCGGGCCTCACCGCCGCGTTCACGTCCGACGAGCTGAAGCAGGTGCCCTCGTTCATCGCGTACGGGTGGCGGGAGATCCCGGTCCGCCTCCACGGCTGACCACCACAGACGGGCCCGGCCCGGTGCCGCGAGAGCGCGGGACCGGGCCGGTGCCGCGCTCAGCCGCCGTGCCGGGCGCGCAGCTCGGTCTTCAGCACCTTCCCGCTCGCGTTGCGGGGCAGGCCGGCCATGAACTCCACGTGCCGGGGCACCTTGTAGTTCGCCATCTCCCGCCGCGCCCAGGCGATCAGGTCGGCGGAGGTGAGCGTCGAGCCCGGCCTTCGGACCGCGTACGCCTTGCCCACCTCGCCGAGCCGTTCGTCGGGCACGCCGACGACGGCGACGTCCGCGACGTCCGGGTGCCGGCCGAGCAGTTGCTCGATCTCCGCGGGGTAGGCGTTGAAGCCGCCGACGATGAACATGTCCTTGATCCGGTCGGTGATGCGCAGGTTCCCCGCCTCGTCCAGGACGCCGACGTCGCCGGTGCGCAGCCAGCCGTCGGGCGTGATCGCGCGGGCCGTGGCCTCCGCGTCCTCGAAGTAGCCGCGCATGACGTTGTGCCCGCGCACCAGTACCTCCCCCGGCTCCCCCGGCGGCGCGAGGACGCGGACCTCCGTGCCCGGTATCGCACGGCCGGAGGTGGCGGCGACGGTGGCGGGGGCGTCTCCCCGGCGGCACATGGTCACGATGCCGCTCGCCTCCGAGAGTCCGTAGGCGGTCAGGACCGTCGGGACCCGCAGTTCGTCGCGGAGTCGTTCCACCAGGTCGAGGGGGACGACCGCGGCGCCGGTGACGACGAGGCGCAGTGAGCTCAGGTCGTGCCGGGCGCGTGCCGGGTGGTCGAGCAGCGACCGGTGCAGGGTCGGCGGGCCGGGGAGCACGGAGATGCGTTCCGCGGCGATGTTCGCGAGGACGGTCTCCACGTTGAAGACGGGCTGCGGGATCATCGTGGCGCCGCGGGTGAGGCAGGCGATGATGCCCGCCTTGTAGCCGAAGGTGTGGAAGAACGGGTTCACGATCAGGTAGCGGTCGCCCTCGCGCAGCCCCGCGAGTTCGCTCCACAGGTCGTAGCAGCGCAGCGTCTGGGCGTGGGTGATGACGGCGCCTTTGGGGCGGCCGGTGGTGCCGGAGGTGAAGACGAGGTCGGAGGGGTCGTCGGCGGTGACGGTGGCAGCGCGCTCCCGCACCTGTCGTGCGCCGACTCCGTCGCCGCCCGCGAGGAAGTCCTTCCAGGTGCGGTACTCCTGCGGCGCGCTATCGGCGAGGACGACCACCTGCTCGAGGTCGGGGAGCTCCATGCCGCAGCGGCGCAGCGAGGCGACGTAGGAGGTGCCGAGGAAGGTGCCGGTGACGAAGAGGAGTCTGGCGCGTGAGCGCCGGAGGACGTCGGCCGCCTCGGTACCCTTGAACCGGGTGTTGAGGGGGACGAGTACGGCCCCCGCGGTGACGGCACCGAGCGCGCAGACGATCCAGTCGAGGGTGTTGGGCGCCCAGACGGCGACCCGGTCCCCCTTGCGGACGCCGGAGGCGATGCACGCGGCGGCGGCGCGTTCGACCCGTTCGCCGAGCTCGGCGTACGGGACGCGGGTGCGCCCGTCGACGACGGCCTCGCGCCGCCCGTACCGCAGGGCGGCACTTCTCACCAGCCCCGGGACGGTCCCCCATGCCAGGTCGCCGCGTCGCATCACATGCCTCCCGTACGTCCCCGCGCAGTAGCTGACGGTACGTCAGATTAGCTGTACGCTCCGGCCATGGCGACCCTCAAGGACAAGGCGGCGATCGTCGGGATCGGCTCGACGGCCTTCGCCGGACGACTGCCCGAATCGGAGAAGACACTGGCCTGCCGCGCGGTCCTCGCCGCTCTCGAGGACGCCGGCATCGCCCCCTCCGAGGTGGACGGCTTCGCCTCGTACACCATGGAGGAGACCGACGAGGTCGAGCTCGCCAAGGCCGTCGGCGCGGGCGACGTCACCTTCTTCTCCAAGGTCGGCTACGGGGGCGGCGGCTCCTGCGCCACCGTCGCCCACCTGGCCGGAGCCGTTGCCACCGGACAGGCGAGCGTCGGCGTGGCCTGGCGCTCGCGCAAACGCGGCTCGGGCCCGCGCCCCTGGACGAACACCACGGCACAGCTGCCGACCCCGGCCCAGTGGACCCGCCCCTTCGGGCTGCTGCGGCCCGTCGACGAGATCGGCATGCTCGCCCGCCGCTACATGCACGAGTACGGCGCGACCCGCGACCACTTCTTCAACGTGGCCCTCGCCTGCCGCAACCGTGCCAACCAGAACCCCGCCGCGATGATGTACGAACGCCCGCTCACCCGCGAGATGTACATGACCGCCCGCTGGATCAGCGAGCCGCTCTGCCTCTTCGACAACTGCCTCGAGACGGACGGCGCGCTCGCCTGCGTGATCGTGAGCGCCGAACGCGCCCGCGACTGCCGGCACAGACCCGTCTACGTCCACTCCGCCGCCCAGGGCCTGCCCGCCCAGCACCACGGAATGGTCAACTACTGGAACGACGACCCGCTCACCGGCCCCGCATGGACGGCCGCCCGGCACCTGTGGAAGCAGGCCGACTTCGGGCCGGACGACGTCCACGTGGCCCAGATCTACGACGCGTTCACCCCGCTCATCCCACTGTCACTGGAGGGCTACGGCTTCTGCGGGCGGGGCGAGGGCGCGGCCTTCACCGAGGGCGGAGCGCTGGAGATCGGCGGGCGGCTGCCCCTGAACACCGCGGGCGGCGGACTCAGCGAGGCCTACGTGCACGGCTTCAACCTGATCAACGAAGGTGTCAAGCAACTGCGGGGCGCCTCGACGGCCCAGGTGCCGGACGCGCGGACCTGCCTGGTGACGGCGGGCGAGGGCGTACCGACGTCGGCCCTTCTGCTGAGGAGCTGAGATGCTGCGACCGGTCATCGACGACGACGGCGCGCCCTTCTGGAAGTACGCGGCGCGCGGCGAACTGCGCGTCCAGGCCTGCGCCGCACCCGCCTGCGGCGAACCCCGCTTCCCGCCGCGTCCCTGCTGCCCGCGCTGCGGGTCCTTCGACAGCGAGTGGCGCCGGATGAGCGGCCGGGGCCGTATCTGGTCGTTCGTGTTCCCGCACCCGCCGCTGCTGCCCGGCTACGCCGAACAGGCCCCCTACAACGCGGTCGTCGTCGAACTGCTCGACGCCCCCCGCATCCGGCTCGCCGGCAACGTGGTCGCCGCCCCCGACGCGCCGCTGAACTCCGTCGCCCCGGCCCGGCTGCGCATCGGCGCCGGGGTGCGCGTGGTCTTCACCCGGGACGGGCTGCCCCGCTGGCGGCTGGAGCGCGCATGAGCCTGCGCGTGGAGAGGGACAAGGACAGCGGCGTCGCCCTGGTCACCCTCGACCGGCCCGCCGTACTCAACGCGATCGACCTGGAGACGGCGGCCGAACTGGGAACGGTCTGGCGGGAGTTCCGTCGCGACGACGCGGTCCGGACAGCGGTGGTCACGGGCGCGGGCACCAGGGCGTTCTGCACGGGCATCGACCGCTCGGCGGAGGTGCCGCAGCCGTCCTCGCCCTACTCCCTCGACGATCCGCTGCTGGGGATCGGCCCCAAGGCGAACGACCTGTGGAAGCCGGTGATCGCGGCCGTCGAGGGCATGGCCTGCGGCGGGGCGTTCTACCTGCTCGGCGAGAGCGAGTTCGTGATCGCCTCGCACGAGGCGACGTTCTTCGACCCGCACACCACCTACGGGATGGTCAGCGCCTACGAGTCCGTCCTCATGGCCCAGCGGATGCCGGCCGGCGAGGTGGCGCGGACGGCCCTGATGGGCACGGCGGAGCGGCTGACGGCACGCCGCGCGTACGAGGTGGGCCTGGTCTCCGAGCTGACGGAGCCCGGCGACGCGGCAGCGGCGGCCCTGCGGGCCGCGGCGGTGATCGCGTCGCTTCCGACGGACGCCGTCCAGGGGACGGTGCGCGCCGTGTGGTCGGCCACCGAGGCGTCACGGTCCCGGGCGCTCTCCCTCGCCCCGCACCTGGTCACGCTCGGCAACCTGCCGCCGGGGCGGCAGGCCGAGCTGTTCGAGCAGGGGCGGGACAAGGGCGGCTTCCGGCTGCGCTAGCGCCCGACGGGCGCCGCGGCGTCCGCCGGTCAGCTGCGGGAAGCCCGCGAGACCTCGCACTTGGTGTACTCGGAGCCGTCGCCGGAGCCGGTGTACGGGGTGCTGAGCACGGTGGTCTCCGAGGCGCCCGCGGCGACGGCGATCGCCGACTCGCTCGCGGTGGCCGGGACGGCCGTGCCGCCGACGCCACCGGTGAACTTCATGGTGACGTCGTAGTCGTAGTCCAGCGAGTCACTGTTGTTGATGGTGATCTTCGCGGTGAGTGCCTTCGTCGCGTCGTCGTACTTGCACTCGTCGATGGTGATGTCGCGTGCGGCCTTGTCGGCGCTGGACCCACCGGGGACGGAGACGCCGCCGGTGCTGCCGGCGCTGTCGTCGTCGCGGTGGCTGCCGCCACTGCTCGAAGAGCTGCTGGAGCTGCTGGAGTTGTCACAGCCACCACCGCCGGAGCCACGGGCCCCGGTCAGCGCGACGAGCGCGATCCCGAAGACGGCAATGGCGCGGACATGACGGATCTTCACGTTTCAACCCCCGTTGAAAGTGTCGGCGAATGGCGCCCGGTTGACGAGCGCACGTCACCCTAGCAGCGTCACGGCGCACTTCCGGCCACGAGAACGCCGACGGCGGTCACCCTCGCGAGGGGACCGCCGTCGGCGTGACAGGACTCGCACCCGGCACCGGGCGGGCAGTTCCGCGGGCCGCTACTTCGCCGGCTTCTTGCCCGTAATGCCGAGGTGCACCAACAGGGCGAGATTCGGCTTGAGTTCGGCCTGCTTGACCCCCCAGGTCGTGAAGCCCTTCTGGTGCGAGGCGACCGCGGCCAGCATCGCCACCAGTGATCCGGCCATCGCTCCCGGGCTGACGTCCTTGTCGACCTTGCCCTTGCCCTGGAGCTCCTTGACGGCGTCCGAGAGGGAATTGGTGACCGAGGTGAGGATCTTCATGCGGATCTTGTAGAAACGCTTGTCGCCCTCGGCGGCACCGAGATCGACCACGCGGAGAATGGCGTCGTTGCGGCGCCAGAAGTCGAGGAAGCCCTCGACCAGTTCCTCCGCCGTCTGCCAGCCCGCCTTGCCGACCCAGGAGCGGCCGGAGACCAGCTCGGTCAACTCGGCGCCCTCCTTGGCCATTTCCTCGGCGATTTCGAGAACGGCGCCCTCGACATCCGGGAAGTACTGGTAGAACGTCGCCGGTGAAGTGCCCGCCTTCCGGGCCACATCGATGACTTTGACGTCCCGGTACGGCGACGAGCTGAGCATCTCGCTGAGGCAGTCGAGCAGTTTCTGCCGCGTCGCCTGCCCGCGTCGGCCGGCTACCCGGCCGTCGACGGTGCGCACTTGTCCTGTCATGCCGTCAGCTTACCGAGGGGTGATCGGCGCGCGATTCGGCCGACTGCAAATGGGGTGCCGGCCATGGATGGCAATAGTGTTATCAACAGCCTGTGGACAACTTCGGTGGACAACTCGACGGAATCGGTCCCGCCGGAAGCGCCCCACGCATCGCTTTCGACCGTTCATTCCTTGCCGTAGCCATACATATCGCTCGTACGTTCGAATTGATTCCGCGCGCCCCGCGTAATGCGCCGTTAGCTTGATGGTGACGGGCACCACACCCAGGGAAGGAATCAGGTCCATGGCCGCATTCGCAGAGGGCACGCCGTGCTGGGTGGACGCATCGCTCCCCGACGTGGAGGCGGGCAAGCGCTTCTACGGCGAGCTCTTCGGCTGGACCTTCACCCAACGGGGCGGCGGCCACGTCCCCGGCGGCGTCCGCGGCCGTTACGCCGACGCCTTCAGCGACGGACGGCTGGTCGGCGCGCTGACTCCCAAGCGGGACGGCCGTATGCCCACCGTCTGGGGCGTCTACTTCGCCACCCCCGACGCCGCGGCCCTCGGCCGGCGCATCGCCGACCACGGCGGCCGGCTGATCAACGACCCGCTGCCCGTCGACTCCGCGGGGACCTCCGCGGTCGCCGCGGACCCCGGCGGCGCGGTGTTCGGCCTGTGGCAGGCGGGCACCCGGCAGGGCTTCGAGAAACAGGGCGAACCGAACTCGTTCTGCTGGACCGAGGTGTACACCCGGGACCACGAGCGCGCGGACGACTTCTACGAGTCCGTGTTCCACTTCCAGGGCACGGACCTCACCGGCACGATGGCCGGCTTCCGCATGTGGTCGCCGGCCGGTACGGAGCCGGGGGAGAACACGGCAGTCGGCGGACGCAGCACGATCACGGACGAGTTCCCGCCGGAGATGCCCGACCACTTCCTCGTCTACTTCTGCGTCACCGACTGCGACGCGACGGCCGAGTCCGTCGTCCGCCTCGGCGGCCGGGTCCGCACCGTCCCGTCCGACACCCCGTACGGGCGCATCGCCGTGTTCGGCGACAACCAAGGGGCGACCTTCGCTGTGCTGGCCGAGCCGGACCGGTCGGACGCGCCCGGCGGGACGCGGGAGGCGGCGAGCGGCGGGACGCGGCCGGAGTCCGGTACGGGAGGGGCACAAAGGCCCGGCCGCGACCCCTCCGAGGAGGACGGAGAGGCCGCCAAGAGCGCCTGAAGCGACGATGTGAGCGACCTGGGGCGGCCGGTCCGCCCGCACCGGCCGGCGCCCGCCGGGTCCCGGCCGGTGACAGCGCTCCCGGATCGGTGACAGCGCTCACAGAGGTGCCCGAAACGCGGTGAGACACCCCGATCTGCCCCCGGGTTCGCAACCGTGGCTCCGTACAGGAAGAATCAGGGTGCTCACCGCTGAGGGGCTCGATGGTGAGACCCTGCACGGGGCTGTAAGTGACGGGCTCCATTTCGTGGGGCCCGTACGGGGAGGTGGCACGCAGGTATGGAGCAGCTGACGCAGCACGACCCGAGACGGATCGGTCCGTTCGAGGTGCTGGGCCGGCTCGGTGCCGGTGGCATGGGACTGGTCTATCTCGCGAGGTCGGCGTCCGGCCGCCGGGTCGCGATCAAGACCGTGCGGACCGAGCTCGCGGAGGACCAGCTGTTCCGTGTCCGCTTCACGCGCGAGGTGGAGGCGGCCCGCGCGGTCAGCGGCTTCTACACCGCGGCCGTGGTCGACGCCGACCCGCGCGCCGCGGTGCCGTGGCTGGCCACCGCGTACGTCCCCGCGCCCTCACTCGAGGAGATCATCAACGAGTGCGGGCCCCTGCCCGCCCAGGCCGTCCGATGGCTCGCGGCGGGCATCGCGGAGGCGCTGCAGTCCATCCACGGCGCGGGCCTCGTGCACCGCGACCTCAAGCCGTCCAACGTGCTGGTGGTGGAGGACGGGCCGCGCGTCATCGACTTCGGTATCGCGTCCGGCGTCTCGAACACCCGGCTGACGATGACCAACGTCGCCGTCGGCACGCCCGCGTACATGTCGCCGGAGCAGGCCCGCGACTCCCGCAGCGTGACCGGTGCCAGCGATGTCTTCTCACTCGGCTCCACCCTGGTCTTCGCAGCCACCGGACACGCGCCGTTCCACGGCGCGAACCCCGTGGAGACCGTCTTCATGCTGCTGCGCGAAGGCCCGGACCTCGAAGGGCTCCCGGACGAGCTGCGGCCGCTGATCGACTCCTGCATGCAGATGGAGGCGGGGCTGCGGCCCACGCCCGAGGACCTTCAGGCCCAGCTCGCGCCCCATCTCTTCTCCTCCGGCGGCGACGACAGCGGCACCGCCTCCGCGTGGCTGCCGACGTCCGCAACCGCCATGATCGAGACCCGTCGCGGTGGCGGCCGCCCGCAGGCCGCGTCCCCGCGCCCCGCGCCCTCGCGTCCCACCCCGCCGCCCGTCCCGCCGGCGCCTCCCCAGCCGCAGGCGGTGCCCCCGCAGTCCCTGGGCGGCCCGGTGCGGCTGCCCGGCTCCAACGTGCCCATCGGGCCCGGACCCCGGGTCGCCGACACCGGCCGCGCCATGGTCGCGGAGGCCGGACCCGCCACCGGCTGGGTGCGGCCGCCCGCCGGACTGGGCGGTACGGACGCCCCCGGCGGCGCGGTGGCCGCGCCTCCGGCACCCGTCCCGCCCCCCGCGCAGGCGCCGGAACCCGGCCCCGCCCACTGGCGGCCCTGGCGTTTCCGCATGTCGAACGACGTGTGGGGAACACCGGTCGTCGACGGCGACCTGCTGTACGTCACCTCGTTCGAGGTGCACGCGCTGGACGTGGGGACCGGTCGCCGCCAGTTCAAGACGCGGGACGTGGCCTGGGCGATGGCCGTCGCCGCCGGCCGTATCCACGCCTCCGACGGTCCGACGCTGTACGCGCTCGACGCCGCCACCGGCAACGAACGCTGGCGGCTCCAGACCGACGCCTGGGTGTACTCCCTCAAGGTCGACCGAGGCACCGTCCTCACCGGCACCCGCGGCGGCGGCGTACAGGCATGGGAGGCCTCCAACGGCGAGAAACTGTGGGAGATCACCGGCGCCCAGAACGACTTCGAGACGCCGGAGTCCGGCCCCGCGATCTTCGGCGACACGGTGTACGTGTGGAAGGACGCGCGGCTGCGCGCCCTCGAGGCCCGCACCGGCGACGAACGCTGGTCGTACCCGATCGGGGACGCCGCCTCGTGCGGGAACGTGCCCGTACGGGTGCAGCCGGCGCCCGACGGCTACGTGTACGTCTCCGCCGGCACGCGGGTGCTCGCCGTCGACATCACGTCCGGACTGGTGCGCTGGCACTTCGAGGCGCCCGCGGTGTTCCTCTCGCCGCCCGCGTTCGCGCCCGGCCCCGCCGTGACCGGCGGCGGCGTGTACCTCGCCGACTACCTCGGCACCGTCTACGCGCTCGACGCCACCACCGGCAAGGACCGGTGGCGCATCGCCACGGAGTCCCGCCAGTCCAGCGAGCCGGTACTCGTCGCGGCCGGCAACGTCCACGTCGGCAGCGGCTCGGCGCTCTACACCCTCGACGCCGTGACCGGCACCCCGATGTGGCGCTTCGCGGCCGGCGGCGAGGTCGTCGGCACACCGGTCGTCGCGGACGGCCGGGTCCACTTCGGCTCCGCCGACCACGTCCTCTACACGCTCGACGCGAGCGGCGGCCAGCTCCGCTGGAAGCTGGCGACCGGCGGCGAGATCACGGGGTCGCCGGTGGCGCGGAACGGTGTCGTGTACGCGTGCAGCAAGGACCGGTGCGTGTACGCGCTGGACGCGGTGAAGGGTACGGCGACGGGCCGCGGCGCGGCGCCGCGCTGACGCGTCCCGCCTGCGGCGGGCCTGTTCCCCTCCCCGCCCCTTCCCGAAACCGGGCTCCGCCCGGACCCGGCACCGCGCTCCGCGCGGTGTTTCGGGGGCTCCTCCCCCTACGCCTGACGGCGTGGGGGGACCCTCACCGGACCATGCGCCTCAATCTCCCCCTACGCCCTGGCGGGCGTGGGAGGGACCCCCAGCGAGGATGGAGTGGCCTCCGCCGCCGGCGAGGCTGGATGCCGCGCAGCGGCATTTCAGCCCGCCTGGGGGCACCTCCCACGGCCGCCAGGCCGTAGGGGGAGATTGAGGGCACCGCGCGGTAGGGGGTCCGGGGCTTGCCCCGCCACGCGGCGGAGCCGCACATCGGTACAGCGGGAAGGGGCGGGGAGGGGAACGGCCCGCGCAGCGGCACGGCCCCGCCATGCCCCCGGTTCAGGACGGATCCGATGGGTACCCGCCGCATGTCGCCGTCGGCTGCGGCGACAGAAGGAGGCCGGCGATGATCCGCAATGTCATCGGCTCGGTCCTCGCTCTCATCGGAGCGACGGCCGCCGTATGGAGCCCCTTCCGTGACTGGTACAACGGCCGTCACGGGCGCGACTACCGCATCCAGGACCTGTTCACCGGCATCACCTCGAACGAGGGCGAGCTCTTCACGTCCCTCCTGCTGCCCATGGCCTTCGCCGCCCTGTTGACCCTGATCGGTCTGCTGCTGCGTTCGCGCCTGCTGGTGGCGCTCGCCGGCGTGGTCGTCCTCGGGTTCACCGTCCTGTGGATGGTCCGGCAGGGGCAGGCCGCCGGCAGTCTCACGGCGGGCGGGGACGGGGAGGGCCTCGGTCTGGGCGTCGCCCTCTCCTTCGGCGGAGGCGTGCTGCTGCTGTTGGCCGCCGCGCTGATGAGCGGTCGCCGCGCGCTGCGCCGCAGGCGCGAGGAGCCGTACGACGAGGAGCCCCCGGGCCATGTCCCGGCAGCGGCGGACGACTGGGGTCCGTACGGCCGGGACCCGAACAGCCCCGGTCCTTATCAGGGCCAGGGCCGGTACGACGCGGGCGGCCATTACGGGGACGAGGAACCCCCACCCCGGCACACGAGGTAGACGTCAGCGCCGGCCGGCGGCCTCCTTGGAGGAGGCGAACAGCCCGGCCCGTTCGGCGGCGGCGTCGCGCAGCCGATGCACGGGGCCGAAGAGCAGTTCGTCGGCCGCGGCCCGTTTCACGTACAGATGCGCCTCGTGTTCCCCGGTGAGACCGATGCCTCCGTGCAGCTGGACCGTCTCCCCCGCGACGGTGCGCAGCGTCTCGAGGCACTGCGCGAGTGCAAGGGCGCCCGCCGCCGGGTCACCTGCCGCGTAGTACGCCGCGGAGCGGGCCGCCTGGACGTGGACGTACAGATCGGCGAGCCGGTGTTCGACGGCCTGGAGGGAGCCGTTGGCACGGCCGGCCTGTTCACGGGTCCTGACGTGCTCCACGGTTCTCGACAGCGCGCCCGCCGCCGCGCCCACCGCTTCCGCCGCCAGGAGGGTCGCCGCGCCGGAGCCGGTGGCACGCAGGGCCCGGGGCACATCGGCGCCGTCCTCGCCGAGGAGCCGGGCGGGGCTGTCGCGGAGCTCGAGCCGGGCCTGCGGGCGGGTCTCGTCGAGTGCCCTCAGCCGGGTGCGGGTCAGGCCGGGTGCGCCGGCGTCGACCTGGAACAGCAGGGGGCGGCTGCGCGGGAAGCCGCCCGTGTGGGCGGCGACCAGCAGCAGCCGGGCGCTGTGGCCGTCGAGCACCTGCGGGGCCTCGCCGTAGAGGGTCCAGGCGTCGCCGGTCCGCCGGGCCTGCATGCCGCCGGCACGGCCGCCGCCCGCCCATGCGCCGTCCGTGTTGTCGCCGGTCAGTGCCAGGGCCTCGGCGAGATTGCCGGGGACGGCGAGCGTGCAGGTCAGGGAGGAGTCCGCGATACGGGGCAGGAGCTCGGCGCGCTGCGCGGGGGTGCCGAGTGCGGAGATCAGGGGGGCGGCGAGGCCGGCGGTGGCGAGCAGGGGCGACGGCAGCAGGACCCGGCCGCTCTCCTCGCAGGCGAGCGCGAGTTCGGTGAGGGTGCGGTCCGCGCCGCCGTGCCGGGCCGGGAGTGCGAGGCCGGGCAGGCCGAGCTGCCCCGCGAGGCGGGCCCACAGCTCGGTGTCGTACCCCTCGGGTGTGCGGGCGGCCGCGGCGGACCTGGCGGGACCCGCGTGGACCGTCAGCGCTTCGCGCAGTCTGCGGCGTATCCCGTGCTGCTCGGTGGTGAAGGCGGCATCCATCGGCGGCTCCTGCCCACGACATTCTGACGGGCCGTCATGTTAGGGCTTCCGGGAACGGATGCACAGACGTCTCCCGCCCCTCGACACCCATTATCTGATGTACCGTCAGATACATGCCCTCCACACCGCGCAAGGTCGCCGTCGTCGGCATGGCACTCTCGGACTGCGGCCGCGTCGACGGCCTCACCCCCTACGCGCTGCACGCCCAGGCGGCCCGCCGGGCGCTCGCCGACTCAGGCTTGGACCGCTCCGTCGTGGACGGCCTCGCCTCGGCCGGTCTCGGCACCTTCGCGCCGGCCGAGGTCGCCGAGTACCTCGGCCTGCGGCCCCTCTGGGTGGACTCCACGGCCGTCGGCGGGGCGAGCTGGGAGGTCATGGCGGCGCACGCGGCCGACGCCGTCGCCGCCGGTCACGCCAATGTGGTGCTGCTGGTCTACGGGTCCACCGCCCGCGCCGACATCAAGGCGGGACGGCGCACCTCCGACCTGTCCTTCGGCACCCGCGGCCCGCTCCAGTTCGAGGTGCCGTACGGGCACACCCTGGTAGCCAAGTACGCGATGGCCGCGCGCCGCCACATGCACCGGTACGGCACGACCCTGGAGCAGCTCGCCCAGGTGGCGGTCCAGGCGCGGGCGAACGCCGCCGCCAACGAGGACGCCATGTTCCGTGATCCGATCACCGTGGACGACGTGCTGGACGGCCCGGTGATCGCCGACCCGTTCACCAGGCTGCACTGCTGCATCCGCAGCGACGGCGGGTGCGCGGTGCTGCTGGCCGCGGAGGAGTACGTACCGGACACGGCGAAGGACCCGGTGTGGATCCTCGGCACCGGCGAGCACGTGTCCCACACCACCATGTCGGAGTGGGACGACTTCACCGTCTCCCCCGCGGCCGTGAGCGGCCGGCTCGCCTTCGAACGGGCCGGGGTGCGGCCCGACGAGATCGACATCGCGGAGATCTACGACGCCTTCACCTATATGACCCTGGTGACACTGGAGGATCTCGGCTTCTGCGCCAAGGGCGAGGGCGGCCTTTTCGTCGAGCAGGGGCAGCTCCTGCGTGACGGGAAGCTGCCGGTCAACACCGACGGAGGCGGCCTCTCCGCCTGCCACCCGGGCATGCGGGGGCTGTTCCTCCTGGTGGAGGCCGTGCGGCAGCTGCGGGGCGAGGCCGGCGCCCACCAGGTACGGGGGCCGGGCGGCAGGCTGCCGGCGCTCGCGGTGGCGTCGGGGACGGGCGGCTGGTTCTGCTCGTCGGGGACGGTGGTGCTGGGGCGGGGGTGATCTCCCCCGGCCGAGGCCGGGGAGGTTGAATGCGTTTATGGACCATGAAGAGCGCGACCCGCAGGCGGCCTTCCGCGCCCTCCTGCACGCGCAGCGCGTCTGGGACGTCGAGCTGCCCGGGTTCGACCCGGCCGGCGCGCCCGGTGAACCGCTGCCGCTGTTCCACCGGTGGTTCGGCGAGGCCGTGGCGGCCGGCCAGCCGGAGCCGCACACCATGACCCTGGCGACGGTGGACACGCAGGGGCGTCCGGACGCGCGGATCGTGATGCTCCACGACGCCGACGAACACGGCTGGCACTTCGCCTCGCACGCCACCAGCGCGAAGGGCCGGCAGCTGGCGGCCGTACCGGAGGCGTCGATCGTCTTCTACTGGGCCGCCCAGGGCCGCCAGGTCAGGATCCGGGGCCGGGTCGTCCCCACCACCGCGGAAGAGAGCGCGGCGGATCTGCACGCCCGCTCGACGGGTGCGCTGGCGGCGGCGCTGACCGGGCGGCAGAGCGAAGTGCTGGGCTCGGTGGAGGAGTTGGCGCGCACCTCGCAGGCCGCGTGGGACAAGGCGCGCGCCGAACCGGACGCCCCGGTGCCGACATGGACCCGGTACGTGCTCCAGCCGCGCGAGGCGGAGTTCTTCCAGGGCGACGAGCGGCGCCGGCATGTGAGGCTGCGCTACCGGCGGGCCGCCGGCGGGGGGTGGGAGCGGGAACTGCTCTGGCCCTGATGGGGTCCGGCAGGCCGGAAGACCGGGACACTGACGCCGTCCTCTCCCGTACGGAAGGCGACCGTCAGCTCCATCCCGACGGCCAGCCGGCCCGGCTCGCACTCCACGACCTCGGTCATCATCCGTACCCCCTCGGCGAGTTCGACCAGCGCCGCCGTGTAGGGCACGCGGTCCGTGAAGGGCGGCAGGTCGTTGCGGTGGACGACGGACCAGGTGTACAGCGTGGCGTGGCCGGCGGCCCGCTCCCAGCCGACGTCGTCGCTCCAGCAGTGCGGGCAGAACTCGCGCGGGTAGTGGTGCGGCCGCCCGCAGGCGGCGCAGCGGCGGATCAGCAGTTCGCCGGCGGCGGCCGCGTCCCAGTAGGGGCGGGTGAAGTCGTCGATGCCGGGCGTCGACGGGTCCAGGGCCATCAGAAGAGTCCGATCGCGTCGTCGAGCGACCACACCTGCCAGGACACGGCGAAAAGGGCGACGAGGGAGATCAGGGCCATCATGGCGTTCTGCCCCTGCTCCGCCCAGTCGTGGATCATGAGCACCAGGTAGAGCAGATTGAGCAGCAGCCCGCCGGCCAGCGCGACCGGGGTCAGGAATCCGCTGACCAGGCCGAGCCCGAGGGCGAGTTCCGCGTGCACGACGAGGTACGCCATCACCTTGGGGCGGGGCGCCACCACCTTGTCGAAGCCGGTGCGGACCGCCTGCCAGCGGTGCTCCGCGGCGACACCGGCCGCCCAGGTGATGCCCGTACCGCGTTCGAGCCAGCCCTTGCGGTCCTTGTGGCGCCAGCTCTCCAGCCACCACAGGCCGAGGCCGATACGCAGAACGGCGGTCCATTCGGCACCGGTGAGCAGTATCGTCCGCATGCTCAGGCCTCCCCTCACACGGCTTTCTGACGGTACGTCAGTTCAGCGGAACCAGGTGGCGGACGCAAGAGGGCCGCGACCGTGACCGATTCGCAACCGAACTCCGTCTTGACTGAGACCCATCAATCCGGCGGGTCATTACGCTCACGCTCATGGCCGACGAAAAGGACTCCGACAGATACCCGGGCATCGACCGGACGAACGACCGCCCGGTGTATGTCGTCGGCGGCGGCCCGGGCGGTCTCGCCGCCGCGGCCGCACTGCGGGAACGGGGCGTACGGGCGGTGGTGCTCGAGAGGTCCGAGTCGGTCGGCGCGTCCTGGCGGCGGCACTACGACCGGCTCCATCTGCACACCACCCGCAGGCTCTCCGCGCTGCCCGGCCTGCCGATGCCCCGCTCGTTCGGCCGCTGGGTCTCGCGGGACGACGTCGTCCGCTACCTGGACAAGTACGCGGAGTTCCACGCGCTGGAGATCGTCACCGGCGTCGAGGTGTCCCGCATCGAGCCGGCCGGGAACGACTGGGTGCTGCACGCCACCGGCGGTCGCCGGCTGACCGGGCGGGCGGTCGTGGTGGCCACGGGCTTCAACCACACCCCGCATCTGCCCGACTGGCCGGGCCGCGACACGTACCAGGGCCGGCTGCTGCACGCCGGCGAGTACCGCAACCCGGGGCCCTTCGCGGGCAAGGACGTACTCGTCGTCGGCGTGGGCAACACCGGCGCCGAGATCGCCGTCGACCTCGTGGAGGGCGGCGCCGCGCGCGTACGGCTGGCCGTGCGCACCGTCCCGCACATCGTGCGCCGCTCCACCGCGGGCTGGCCCGCCCAGCGCACCGGCATCCTGGTCCGCAGGCTCCCGGTGCGGCTGGTGGACCGGGCGGGCGAGGTCATGTGCAGGATCGCCGTACCCGACCTCGCCGCGCAGGGGCTGCCGCGCCCGGACACAGGCCTGTACTCGCGCGTCAAGGAAGGCGCCGTCCCCGTGCAGGACGTGGGGCTGATCGACGCCGTGCGCACGGGCAGGGTGGAGCCCGTCGCGGCCCTCGAGTCGTTCGACGACGGCAAGGCGGTGCTGGCCGACGGTACGCGGATCTCCCCGGACGCCGTGATCGCCGCGACCGGCTACCGGCGCGGGCTGGAGGACATGGTGGGCCACCTGGGCGTGCTCGACGAGCGCGGCCGTCCCGTCGTCCACGGCGGCCGCACCCCGGCGCAGGCACCGGGCCTGTACTTCACCGGCTTCACCAACCCGATCAGCGGCATGCTCCGCGAGATGGCGATCGACGCGCGCAAGATAGCGAAGGCGCTGGCGTAGCAGCGCGGGCCCCCCGGGCCGGGCCGGCCAAGGTCGGTGGGCCCTGCGGGCCGGGGGCCGGTGCGCGTACCGCCCGGTCGGGCGGCCTGTCCGGTCGGCCCGGCTGCGGGTACCCCCTCTGGACCGGATGCCCGGTCCGGTCGGCCAGGATGCGGATACCCGCCGCGGCCGGCCGCGAGCGCCGTCACGCGGTGGAGCCGGCTCCTCCGCCGGAGCGAGCCACCTCGAGGGCGGCCTGCCGCGTACGCGAACCACTCCGGACGCGGGCGTCCGGTCCGCGGGGCGCGGCGACCGCTCCGACGGGCCCCGGGCGCCGTCGTTGCGGTGGAGCGGGCTCCTCCGCGGGAGCGAGCCACCCCGGGGAGGGCCGGCCCGGGTGCGGGGCCGCTCCGGCCTCGGCGCCGCCGTGGGGGTCCGTCGCTCGGCGGGCTCAGCGGCGCGTACCGGCGCGGCGCCCGAGCGTTATCCGCCCGCATGACGGTTCCTGACTACCAGTCAGTTCGCTAACCTGACTGTGCGTCAGTTAACCGGCCGGGCAGCTCGGCCATCGAGCAGGAGCGGAGACCAGCGATGCTCGGATCAACTCACGGCACCCTCACCTCCGACCTTCGCGCGCGCGTCGTCGCCTGCGGCGACCGCCCCGCAAACGCCGTCCACGAAGTCGCCGGACCCGCCACGTCCGCAGGTGACCTCGATGTGAGCGGCCGGCCCCTGTACGCCCCGGTGCCCGACCTGGACCGGTTCTTCCGTCCCTCCTCCGTCGCGGTCGTCGGGGCCTCCGACACCGAGGGCAGGCCCCACACCGGCATCACCCGCCGACTCGTCGACTGGGCCGCCCGCGTCGGCGCCCGCCTGCACCCCGTGCACCCGACCCGGACCTCCGTCTTCGGCCTCGACTGCGTACCCTCCGTCGCCGATCTGCCGGGCCCCGTCGACCTCGCCGTGCTGCTGGTCGGCGACCCGCTCCCGCTGATCCCGCAACTCGGCGAGGCCAAGGTGCCGTTCGCCGTCGCGTTCGCCTCCGGATACGCGGAGACCGGTGAACAGGGCGCCGCCGCCCAGGCGCGGCTCGCCGCGGCCGTGGAGCGCGCGGGCGTACGGCTCCTCGGCCCCAACACCAATCTGAACGCCTTCGAGACGTTCCGCGACGACCTCGACGGGCCGGCGATCGCGCTCATCACCCAGTCCGGTCACCAGGGCCGGCCCGTGTTCACCATGCAGGAGCTCGGCGTACGGCTCTCCCACTGGGCGCCCACCGGCAACGAGGCCGACCTCGAGACGGCGGACTTCATCTCGTACTTCGCCGAACGTCCCGAGGTCGGGTCCATCGCCTGCTACGTGGAGGGGCTGAAGGACGGGCGATCCTTCCTGCTCGCCGCCGACCGGGCGGCCCGGCGCGGGGTGCCCGTCGTCGCCGTCAAGGTCGGCCGCACCGACACCGGCGCGCGGACGGCCGCCTCGCACACCGGCAAACTCACCGGCAGCGACCAGGTCGTGGACGCGGCGATGCGGCAGTTCGGCGTCATCCGCGTCGACGGGCTCGACGAACTCCAGGACACCGCGGCGCTGCTGGCGCGGGCGAGGCGCCCGGCCGGCGACGGTGTGGCCGTCTACTCGATCTCCGGCGGCACGGGCGCGCACTTCGCGGACCTGGCGACCGCCGCGGGACTGCGGATCCCCCGGCTGAGCGACGCCCGGCAGGCCGAACTGCACCAGTGGATACCGCCCTACCTGAACGTCTCCAACCCCATCGACAACGGCGGGCACCCGGTGGGCGACCACCGGGGCCGCAAGATCATCGACGCGATCCTGGCCGACCCGGACGTGGACGTGCTGATCTGCCCGATCACCGGGCCCTTCCCGCCGATGAGCGACAGGCTCGCCCAGGACCTGGTGGACGCGGCGGAGACCACCGACAAGCTGGTGTGCGTGGTGTGGGGGTCACCGGCCGGCACGGAGGAGGCGTACCGGACCACGCTGCTCGGCTCCTCCCGCGTCGCCACCTTCCGCACCTTCTCCAACTGCATCACGGCCGTGCGCGCCCATCTGTCCCACCACCGGTTCACGGCCCGCTACCGCTCCCCGTTCGACGAGGCGCCGCGCACCCCCTCCCCCTCGTACCGCAAGGCACAGGCACTGATGCGGCCCGGCGAGCAGCTGAGCGAGCACGCGGCGAAGCAGCTGCTGCGGGCCTACGGGATCCGCGTGCCCCGCGAACAGCTGGTGACCAGCGCGGCGGCGTCGGTACGGGCGGCGGCCCTGGTGGGCTACCCGGTCGTGATGAAGGCGTCGGCGCCGCAGCTCGCGCACAAGACGGAACTGGGTCTCGTCAAGATCGGCCTCACCTCGGCGAGCCAGGTACGCGACAGCTACCGTGAACTCACCGACATCGCCCGCTACGAGGGCGTGGACCTCGACGGCGTGCTGGTGTGCCAGATGGTGGAGCGGGGTGTCGAGATGGTCGTCGGGGTCGCGCCGGACGACCTCTTCGGCCCCACCGTGACCGTCGGCCTCGGCGGGGTGCTGGTGGAGGTGCTGCAGGACACCGCGGTGCGCGTCCCGCCCTTCGGCGAGGACCAGGCCCGCGACATGCTCGGTGAACTCCGGGGGCGCGCACTGCTGGAGGGCGTACGGGGCGGCCCGCCCGTGGACGTGGACGCCTTGGTGGAGGTGATCCTGCGGGTGCAGCGGATGGCCCTGGAACTGGACGACCAGCTCGCGGAACTGGACGTCAACCCGCTGATGGTGCTGCCGCGCGGGCAGGGCGCGGTGGCGCTGGACGCGCTGGCGGTGTGCCGGTGACCGCGGACGTCCTGCACGAGGTCGACCGGTCCGTCTCCTGGATCACGCTCAACCGCCCCGAGGTGATGAACGCGCTGACACCGGAGCAGCGGGAACGCGTCATCGATCTGCTCGCCGCGGCCTCCTCGGACCCGGCGGTGCGTGCTGTCGTCGTCACGGCTACGGGGCGGGGCTTCTGCGCAGGGGCGGACCTGCGCGGCACCCCCGCGAGCGCCCCGGCCCCCGGGGACGTCGCCCGGACCATCCGGCTCGGCGCGCAACGGCTGATCGGGGCCGTACTGGACTGCGAGAAGCCGGTGATCGCGGCGGTCAACGGCACGGCGGCCGGCATCGGCGCGCATCTGGCTCTCGCCTGCGACCTGGTCCTGGCGGCGGAAGAGGCCCGCTTCATCGAGGTGTTCGTACGGCGCGGGCTGGTGCCGGACGGCGGCGGGGCCTATCTGCTGCCCCGTCTGGTCGGCCCCCAGCGCGCAAAGGAGCTGATGTTCTTCGGCGACGCCCTCCCCGCGCCGGAGGCGTTCCGCATGGGCCTCGTCAACCGGGTCGTCCCCGCGGCGGATCTGGACGGGACGGCCCGCGCGTGGGCCGCCCGCCTGGCCGCCGGCCCGACCCGGGCGCTCGCCCTGACCAAGCACCTGGTGAACACCTCCCTGGACGCGGACCGCGCGGCATCCTTCGCGGCGGAGGCCGACGCCCAGGAGCTGAACATGGCGACGACGGACGCCCAGGAGGGCGTCGCGAGCTTCGTGGAGCGCCGGGCGGCCCGTTTCGAGGGACGGTAGCGGGCGAGGCGGGACCAACACGATCGGGGGAACGTAAAGCACCATGCCGACGCCGCCGCTGCTCGAACGGTTCGCGGCGGCGCTCGGGGCACGGCTCAGCGTCGCGTTCGAGCCTCTCGACCGTGCGGGTTGACGCCTGCGGCGCACAGCCCGCGCCCCATGCCCCGGCACACCCCCGAGTTGAGCATGCCAACCCGCCCGGGCCCACGCGGTCGCCCGGTACCGGAGCGCAGAGGGTTTCTTTCTGACGTACCGTCAGCTTCAATGGAAGGCGTGATGGGACACGCGGCCATGGCCGCCACCGCCGTCCGGTATCTGAGGTCCGTCGGGGCACCGACCGGGGCCCGGCCGGGGGCCGGCGTGCCGGCGCCCGTGCTGCGGGCCGTCGGGGAGGACGAGCGGGCGCCCTTCGGCGCCGGTGAGTTCCGGCGGGTGCTGGGGCACTTCGCCAGTGGGGTGACCGTCGTGACGGCGGCCGGAGAGGACGGGCCCGCCGGGTTCGCCTGCCAGTCGTTCGCGTCGCTGTCGCTCGATCCGCCGCTCGTCGTCTTCATGGCGGGGCGCACGTCCACGACCTGGCCGCGGATCGCCCGCGCCGGAGGGTTCTGCGTCAACATCCTCGGCGAGGACCAGGGGGAGCTGTGCCGGGGCTTCGCCGTGAGCGGGGCGGACAAGTTCGCCGGGGTCGCGTACCGGCCCGCGCCGGTCACCGGCGCGCCGCTGCTGGACGGTGCACCCGCCTGGATCGACTGCACCGTCCAGGCCGTGCACACCGGCGGCGACCACCTCCTCGTCGTCGGCCGGGTGGTGGCACTGGACGCCCAGGAGGACGGCGCGCCACTGCTGTTCCACCGCGGGCGGTTCGGGCGCTTCGACGTCCGATAGCCGCCAGCACACGCCGTTACCGCCGCGGATGCTGGTCGCATGACCACGACGACCTACGAAGCCCTCGCCATCGCGCCCACCGTGCTGAAGCGGCTGCGGGAACGCGACGACGCGGGACTCGTCCCGCGGCCCGCCGTCGACCCGCAGGGCGGCGCCCCGCTCCGCTGCTGCCTGCGGCACAGCGAGGCCGGCGAGCGCATCGCTCTCCTCTCGTACGCGCCGCTGCGCCGCTGGGCGGCAGGGACCGGCGCCGATCCGGGACCGTACGACGAGTGCGGTCCCGTCTTCGTCCACGCGGAGGAGTGCGCGGGGCAGACGTCCGGACCCGGCTACCCGGTCGGACTCCACGGCCCGCGAAGGGTGCTGCGCGCGTACGACGCCGCCGGGCGCATCCTCGGCGGGACGCTGGTCGAGCTGCCCAGGGAGCGGGCCGCCGAGGTCGACGGCGTGCTGCGGGAGGTCTTCGCCGACCCGGCCGTGGCGCTGGTGCACGTGCGGGCCGTGGAGTTCGGCTGCTTCATGGTGGAGATCCGCCGCCGCTGGACCGTGGCGGCCGGGACCGGTCGCTGCTAGACCGTGGCGGCCGCGACCGCCTTCGGGAGCGGCTTGCGGCGGATGACCAGGGCCATCAGGGCCGCCGCCGCGCACAGGGCTCCGGAGGCGTACCAGACCACGTCGTACGAGCCGAAGACATCACGGGCGACGCCGCCCGCGAAGGCGACGACCGCCGCGCCGACCTGATGGGAGGCCAGCACCCAGCCGAAGACGATCGCGCTGTCGTCGCCGTAGTGCTCGCGGCACAGGGCGATCGTCGGAGGCACGGTGGCGACCCAGTCGAGGCCGTAGAAGACGATGAAGAAGATCATCGGCGGCTCGACCGACGGCGCCAGCAGCAGGGGCAGGAAAAGCAGCGAGACGCCGCGCAGCGCGTAGTACACGGCGAGGAGGCGGCGCGCTTCGAAGCGGTCGGTGAACCAGCCGGACGCGATCGTGCCCACGACGTCGAAGACACCGATCACGGCGAGCAGCGACGCGGCAGCGGTGATCGGCATGCCATGGTCGTGCGCCGCGGGCACGAAGTGCGTCTTGACCAGACCGTTCGTCGAGGCACCGCAGATCGCGAAGGTGCCGGCCAGCAGCCAGAACGGGCCGGTCCGGGCGGCACGGAAGAGGACGGTGACGGCCCTGCGCGCCGCGCCGGGCACCGGCTCCGGCTTGGGCGTGAAGCCCTCGGCGCCGTACGCGGCGAGGCCCACGTCGGCCGGGTGGTCGCGCAGCAGCAGCCAGACGAAGGGGACGACGGCCAGCGCGGAGAGCGCGACGGTGATCGAGGCGGGCTCCCAGCGGTGGTTCTCCACCAGCCAGGCCAGCAGCGGCAGGAAGACGAGCTGCCCGGACGCGCCGGCCGCGGTGAGGATGCCGGTGACCAGACCGCGGCGCCGCACGAACCACCGGTTGGTGACGGTCGCGGCGAACGCGAGCGCCATGGAGCCGGAGCCCAGGCCGACGAGGACACCCCAGTACAGGATCAGTTGCCAGGCCGCGGTCATCGTCACCGTCAGCGCCGACCCGATCGCGATCACTGTCAGCGCGACGGCGACGACCCGGCGGATGCCGAAACGGTCCATCAGGGCCGCGGCGAACGGGGCGGTCAGCCCGTACAGCGCCAGGTTCACCGAGACGGCGAAGCCGATCGTGCCCCGCGACCATCCGAAGTCGTCGTGCAACGGCTCGATCAGCAGACCCGGCAGGGACGCGAAGGCCGCCGCGCCGACGATCGTCACGAAGGTGACGGCCGCGACGAACCAGGCGCGGTGGATACGGGGCGGGCGGCGAAGCGGCTGCCGGGAGCCGGTGCTGGACGCGGTTGTCTGGGTCACGTCACCCAGCTTCCGGTCGGGGCCCGTCCGCAACGAGTGGCCGGGAGGACAGCATTCGATAGGATCGGGCCATGACTGCTGCGAGAAGGCACCGGGTCGTGGTCCTGGCGCTGCACGGGCTGCTCCCCTTCGAGCTCGGCATCCCGCACCGGATCTTCGGCCGCGCCAAGGACGCCGCCGGCAACACCCTCTACGAGATCCTCACGTGCGGGATCAGGCCGGGGCCGGTCATGACGGACGCCGACTTCGCCGTGCACGTCGAGCACGGGCCGGAGGCGCTGGCCACCGCGGACACGGTCGTCGTCCCCGCGTCGTACGAGCTGGGGCCCGTCTACGACGAGGGCCGGCTCCCCGACGACCTGGCCGCCGCCCTCGCGCACATCCGGCCCGGCACCCGCTTGGTGTCCATCTGCACCGGCGGGTACGTACTCGCCGCCGCCGGCTATCTCGACGGCCGGCCCGCCACCACCCACTGGTCGGCGGCCGAGCACTTCCAGCGGATGTTCCCGTCCGTCAAGGTCGACGCGGACGTCCTGTTCATCGACGACGGCGACGTGCTCACCTCGGCGGGGGTCGCGGCCGGACTCGACCTCTGCCTGCACATCGTGCGCCGCGACCACGGCGCCGCCGTCGCCAACGAGGTGGCGCGCCGGACCGTCGTACCGCCGCACCGTGACGGCGGACAGGCCCAGTACATCCACCGGCCCGTCCCGGAACCGCAGTTGGCGACCACCACGGCCGCCCGCGCCTGGGCGCTCGACCGGCTGCACGAGCCGCTGCAACTGAGGGACCTGGCCGACCAGGAGTCGATGTCCGTGCGGACCTTCACCCGCCGCTTCCGCGAGGAGGTCGGCATCAGCCCGGGGCAGTGGCTCACCCAGCAGCGGGTGGAACGGGCCCGGCATCTGCTGGAGACCACGGACCTGTCGGTGGACCAGGTGGCGCGGGACGCGGGCTTCGGCACGGCCCAGTCGATGCGCCAGCATCTGCAGGCGGCGCTCGGCGTCCCGCCCACCGTGTACCGGCGCACCTTCCGCGCGAGCGCGGCCGGCGCCTGACACGGGGGCGGGACAGGGCCGGACGCACAGGATGTGGAGCAGGTCGGGCCGGCGACCGACGAGCGAGCCCGGCGCGCGTGTACCGCGGAGGCGCGGCCGGCGCCTGACACCAGGGCGGGGAAGCTGTCGGGCACGGAGGGAAGGGCCTCAGGGCGGCGGACAGCGGGCCGACGGGGCACGGCCCGGCGGGGCCGCGCACACAGGGCGGCACGGACGCCCGAGGCACGGGCCTCGGGGGCGGGGACGGCCGGGCGGTCGCGGAGACGGCGGGATTCGAACCCGCGGACGGGGAGGGGCAGGCCCGCCCCTGCCCCCGGTCAGTCGGCACGGGAAGGGCCTCCCCCACGCCGATCGCAATGGGCCGCTCTGCCACGGCTCCGGGACCTGCGGGGCCGCGCGACCCCGGTCCCGCCACCCTACGGACGGCGGCACGGCCGTGGCCACCCCTTTCAGGGACGCCGGGGCTGCCCCCTTGGGACTCAGAAGGTCAGCACACCGCGCGCCACCCGGCCCTGCCTCGCGTCCTCCGCCGCCTTGGCGAAGTCCTCGACGGGGTAGGTGGCGGTGACCAGTTCGTCGAGCAGCAGGCCGCCCCGGCGGTACAGATCGGCGTAGAGGGCGATGTCGTGCTGCGGGCGGGAGGAGCCGTAACGGCAGCCGAGCACCGACTTGTCCAGGAACATCGACGCGGGCAGGAAGGACGCCTCGGCCGTCGGCGCGGGCATCCCGAGCAGGATCGCCTGGCCGCGCCGGTCGAGCAGTTCGATCGCCCGGCGCACGAGCGCGGCGCTGCCGACGCACTCGAAGACATGGTCCGCGCCGGTCGGCAGGATGTCGCGCACGCCGTCGGCCGACCCGAGGAAGTGCGTCGCGCCGAACTGCCGGGCCACGCCCTCCTTCGCCGGGTTGGTGTCGAGGGCGAGGATCGCGGAGGCACCGGCGATCCTGGCGCCCTGGAGGACGTTGAGCCCGATGCCGCCGGTGCCGATGACGACGACGGTGTCACCGCGCTGCACCTCGGCCCGGTTGAGCACGGCCCCGACACCGGTCAGGACGCCGCAGCCGATCAGCGCGGCCGAGGTGAGGGGGATGTCCGCGGGGATCCTCACGGCCTGCACGGCCTTCACGAGCGTGCGCTCCGCGAAGGCGGAGTTGGACGCGAACTGGAACAGCGGTTCACCGGTCCGGGAGAAGGGACGGCCTGGCAGGCCGATCGCCCGGCGGCACATGGTGGGGCGCCCGCGGTCGCAGTCGGCGCAGGCGCCGCAGTTGGCGAGGGTGGACAGCGCGACATGGTCGCCGGGAGCCACATGGCCGACCCCGTGGCCGACCGCCGCGACGACACCCGCGCCCTCGTGACCGAGCACCACCGGCACGGGGAAGGGGATCGTTCCGTCGATCACCGACAGGTCGCTGTGGCAGAGCCCGGCGGCCGCGATGTCGACGGCGACCTCACCCGGCCCCGGGTCCCGTACCTCCAGGTCCGCGACGACCTCGGCCTGTTCGCCGTCGAACACGACACCTCTCATCGCGGCTCCTTCGGCAGGCCGAGCTCCCGCTCGGCGACGGTGTTCCGCCGGCTCTCGTCGGAGCCGCCGTGGATCGTGCCGGCCCGGGGCAGGTGGATCGTGTCGGCCCAGGGGAAGAGGAGGTCCACGGCGGCGGCTCACGCAGGGGGCCGGGCGCCGGGGCGCCGGCCGGTGTCGGCGGGGCCGGTCCCGGCCTGGGCCGTATCCGCGCGTGCGGTGTCGCCCGCAGGGGGCGCCTCCAGCCGTTCCAGCAGCGGCATCGGGTCGGTGCCGACCGTGCCGGGGAGGAAGTCGGCTATCCGGTCGGGCGTCCAGGGCCCTTCCCCGTAGGCGGCCCGCAGTTCCCTCGGCTGGGCCCAGACCGCGATCTTGGGGCCGGCGATCGTGTAGACCTGCCCGGTGATCCGCTCGGCGCGGGCACGCTCGGAGAGCAGATAGACGACGAGGGCGGCGACGTCCTCGGGGTCGCCGATCTCCTTGAGTTCCATGGGGACGTTGGCCGACATGCGGGTACGGGCCACCGGGGCCACCGCGTTGGCCGTGACCCCGTACTTGTGGAGGCCGAGGGCCGCGCTGCGGACCAGCGAGATGACACCGCCCTTGGCGGCGGAGTAGTTCGCCTGCGACACGCTGCCCTGGTGGCTGCCGCTGGTGAAGCCGATCAGGGTGCCGGACCTCTGGGCCCGCATCACCGCCGACGCGGCGCGGAAGACCGTGAAGGTGCCTTTGAGGTGGGTGGCGAGGACCGGGTCCCACTCGTCCTCCGACATGTTGAACAGCATCCGTTCGCGCAGGATGCCGGCGACGCAGACGACGCCGTCGAGCCGTCCGTACTCGGCGAGCGCCACGTCCACGACGCGTGCCCCGCCCGCCATCGTCGCGATGTCGTCGGCCACGGCGACGGCCGTACCGCCGGCGGCCTCGATCTCCTTGACGACGCCGTCGGCGACGGCCGACGTGGGCGACGAGCCGTCGATCGAGACGCCGTGGTCGTTGACGACGATCTTCGCCCCCTCGGCCGCGCAGGCGAGCGCCACCGCCCGCCCGATGCCACGGCCCGCCCCGGTCACGGCGACGACCCTGCCTGCCAAGAAGTTCCCCACGACCGGCCCCTTCCCGCAGTTTCTGACGGACCGTTAGATTCTAGGCCCACTCCGCCGCGCAAGCACAAGCCCCGGGAGGCCAGATGTCACTGCCGGCCGCGTTCCACGACATCGCGAAACGCGTCAACAACTGGGGGCGCTGGGGTGAGGACGACGAGATCGGCACCCTGAACCTGATCACCCGCGAGGTGGTCAGGAGCGCCGCCGCCACGGTGCGCAGCGGCAGGCGCGTCCCCCTCGCGCTCCCCCTCCGGCAGGACGGCGTGCAGACCGGCGTCATCCCGGGACGGGTGAACCCGCTGCACACGATGGTCCAGATCAACCAGGAGCTCTTCGGGCCCGGGACCGTCGCCACCAGCGACGACACGGTGACGATGGCGCTCCAGGCGGCCACCCACTGGGACGCCCTGCCCCATGCCTCGCACTCGGGCCGCATCTACAACGGCCGCCCGGCCGGCACGATCACGCCGCACGACCGGGCCCGCTTCAGCGGCATCGACAAGGCACCGCCCGTGGTCTCACGGGGCGTACTGCTGGACGTGGCACGGGCGAAGGGGCTGGACCGGCTGGCCGCTGACCACGCCGTCACGCCGGAGGACCTGGAGGAGGCGGCGGAGTACGGCCGGGTCACCGTCCGCGCGGGCGACATCGTCCTCGTACGGACGGGGCAGATGCGGCTGTGCCTGGAAGGCGACCGGCACGGTTACGCGTTCCCGTCGCCCGGCCTGTCGGTCCGCACCCCCGAGTGGTTCCACGCCCGTGACGTCGCCGCCGTCGCGAACGACACTCTCACCTTCGAGATCTTCCCCCCGGAGATCGACAACCTGTGGCTCGCGGTGCACGCGCTCGATCTCGTGGAGATGGGCATGCTGCAGGGGCAGAACTGGAATCTGGAAGAACTGTCCACAGCCTGTGCACAAGAGCGGCAGTACGCGTTCCTGCTGTCGGCGATGGCGGAGCCGTTCGTCGGCGGGACCGGCACGCCGGTCGCACCGGTGGCCGTACTCTGACACCCGCGCCCCGGCGCCCGCGGGCGGGATTCAGGCCCCGCGCGCCGCGACCGGCGGGCCGGCCAGCCGCGTGGCCTCCACCGGCAGGTCGCGGTCCACCTCGCACCAGATGGACTTGCCGGCGCCCTCCCGCTGCCAGCCCCAGCGGTCCGCGAGGCCGTCGACGAGCTCCAGGCCGCGCCCGCCGGTGTCCTCGCCCTGCGCGTGACGGGGTCTCGGCGGGCAGGCGCTGACGTCGGCGACCTCGACCCTGACCGTCCCCGCCGCCGAGGTGCCCGCGCCGAACAGCATCCGCAGCACGGCCGGACACCCGGTGTGCACCACGGCGTTGGTGACGAGCTCCGAGATCAGCAGGATCAACGTCTCCGCCAGCGGCTCGTCGTCGCCCATACCGGACTTGAGGAGCCGCGAACGGGCCCATCTACGGGCCCGCCCCACCTCCGAAGGGTCGGATCCGATCTCCAACTGCACCTGAAGCACCTGCACCGCTCACACCATCCGAACCGGCGGACACATAGCCTCGCGCCTCACAGCCATAACGGAATGTGATTCCCTTACGACACAGCATGATTGACTGTCAGTCACCGCAACAAGCGCTTCGGGCATATTCCAGCGTGAAGGAGTACGCATGGTGCATACTGTGCGACCCGCGCCGCGGACAGTCGAACACCAGGCCGCAGAACCCTTTCGCAACCCGGCGCGCCTACCGCCTGCCCACCGCCGGAGGGGCTCCCACCTGCGGCCCGACGGCTGCGAGAGATCGCCCCGGACAGTGCGCACCGACGGGCTCGGGACCGCCTGATCGGCGACACCGTGAGACCCCGTCATCGCAGCGACTCTCATCCCACGGAGAGTACCGGAGTGGCACCCCGACTCCACCCAGTGACGAGTCCTCCGAAGGACACAACACGATATCGACGCACGGTGACCGTTCAGAATTCCGAGGCCAACGCCTGCGCCTGGATCTCCTCCGCCTGAGCCGTCGTCAGCCACATCCGGGCCCGCAGCAGGGCGCGTTTGAGGTGGAGGTGCACCTCCGACTCCCAGGTGAAGCCCATGCCGCCGAACACCTGGAGGCAGTCCTTGGCGCCGCGCACCGCCGCCTCGTCGGCGAGCAGTTTGGCGCCGGCGATCTCCGTCAGGTCGCCGCGGACGGCCGCCGCGTAGACGGCCGCACGCGCGACCTCCGTGCGGACGAGCATCTCCGCGCACAGGTGCCCCACGGCCTGGAAGCCGCCGATCGGCCGCCCGAACTGCACCCGTCCCTTCGCGTGACGCACCGCCTCCTCGGTGCTGCGGGCGGCGCTGCCGAGCTGCTCCGCGGCCGTGAGCAGAACGGCGGCCCCCAGCGGCAGCTGACCGGGCGCCTCGGGCGCGCAAGGGCGCGGAAGGCGGTGCAGGGGCGTGAGCGGGTCCAGGGACCGCACGGCGACCGCCTCCGAGGCGTCCACTGCGTGCGGGGTGCCGTCGGACGCGAAGGCGACGACTGTGCCGGCGTCGTCGAAGTGCTGTACGAGGCAGTCGAGTTCGGACACCGCGGTGACGATCAGCGTGCCGTCGGCCGCTCCCGGCACGAACCCCGCCGCCAGATGCGTCGCCACGAGCGGCCCCGGCAGCAGCGCCCGGCCCGCCTCCTCGAAGACCAGCGCCGCCTCCGAGAGGCCCAGACCGGCGCCGCCGTCGTCCTCCGGCAGCCGGAGCGCGAAGAACCCGGCGTCGCCCAGCTCGCGCCAGAGCTTCCGGTCGAGCCTGCCCTCGCGGTCCACGGCGGCCCGCAGCGCCTCGCGCCCGAAGCGGCCGTCGAGCAGGTCCCGTACGCCGCGGCGCAGCGCCCTCTGGTCGTCGCTGAGCCGGAAGTCCATCAGCGCCCCTTCGGCAGGCCGAGGACGCGCTCGGCGAGGATGTTCCGCTGGATCTGTGAGGTGCCGGCGGCGATGGTGTACGAGAGGGACGAGAGCCGCTCCCGCGTCCAGGGCACCGACAGGTCGAGCGCGCCGGGTCCGAGGACCTCCGCGGCGGCGTCGTACAGCTCCTGACGGGCCTGGGAGTAGCGGAGCTTGAAGACGGACCCGCCGGTTCCGGGCACCCCGCCGATGGCGGCGGCCTCGCTGACGTTCCACTGCACGAGCCTCCACAGTGCCGTGAACTCGGCGTGCAGCCTGCCCAGTCCGCGGCGCAGCACCGGATCGTCCCAGCGTCCGTTCGCACGGGCCCGCGCGGCCACCTCGTCGAGGGTGCGGCGGCAGGCGACGACCTCGCCGGCGAAGGCGGTGCCGCGTTCGAACGACAGCGTGACCATGGTGACGCGCCAGCCGTCGTTCTCCTCCCCGACGCGGTTCGCGGCGGGGACGCGGACCTCGTCGAGGAACACCTCGGCGAACTCGGCGGACCCGGCCAGTGTGCGCAGCGGCCGTACGGTGACGCCGGGCGCGTCCATCGGCATGGCGAGCCAGGTGATGCCGCGGTGCCGGGGGGCGCCGGGGTCGGTGCGTACGAGCAGTTCGCACCAGTCGGCCACCTCGGCGTGCGAGGTCCAGATCTTCTGGCCGGTGACGACGTAGGCGTCGCCGTCGCGGACGGCCTTGGTGCGCAGGGAGGCGAGGTCGCTCCCCGCCTCCGGTTCGCTGAAGCCCTGGCACCAGATCGCCTCGCCGCGCAGGATGGGCCCGAGCCAGCGTTCCCGCTGCTCGGGGGTTCCCTCCGCGGCGATGGTCGGGCCGGCGTGCAGCAGTCCGACGAAGTTCGCGCCGACATAGGGCGCTCCGGCTTTCTCCGTCTCCTCGAGGAAGATCAGCCGGAGGGTCGGGGAGGCGTCCCGGTGCACGTTCCCGTAGCCGGCGTCGTACAGCCTCCGCTGCCAGTCGCTGTCGTAGGCACGCCGCGCCGGCCAGTCGCCGGCCGGCGGCGGTGGGGGCAGCGTGGGCAGCGCGTCCGCCAGCCAGTCGCGCAGCCGGGCCCGGAACTCCTCCTCCGCTGCGGTGTACGCCAGATCCACTACGTGTCCAGGTCCAGGCCGAGCATGCGGATGGCGTTGCCGCGCATCAGCTTGTACACGGTCTCGTCGTCCAGGTCCTTCACATGGTCGAGGGCGACCTGCTTGGTGTGCGGGAAGGTCGAGTCGACGTGCGGGTAGTCGGTCTCGAAGGTGGCGTTGTCGCGGCCCACGGTGTCGAGGGAGGCGACGCCGTGCTTGTCGCGGAAGAAGCAGCAGAAGATCTGCCGGTAGTAGTACGTGGAGGGCGGTTCGGGGACCAGGTCGCGCACACCGCCCCAGGCCCGGTGCTCCTCCCACACGTCGTCGGCGCGTTCCAGGGCGTACGGGATCCATCCCATCTGCCCCTCGCTGTAGGCGAGCTTGAGCCGTGGGAAGCGCACGAGGACGCCGCTGAAGAGGAAGTCGGTCATCGAGGCCATGGCGTTGTTGAAGGAGAGCGCGGCCTGCACGGCGGGCGGCGCGTCGGGCGAGGCGGCGGGCATCTGGGACGACGAGCCGATGTGCATGTTGACGACGGTGCCGGTGTCCTGGCACACGGCGAAGAACGGGTCCCAGTAGCCCGAGTGGATCGACGGCAGCCCGAGGTACGTGGGGATCTCGGAGAACGTGACGGCGCGTACGCCGCGTGCCGCGTTCCTGCGGATCTCGGCGACGGCCAAGCCGATGTCCCACAGCGGGACGATGCACAGCGGGACGAGCCGGCCACCGCTGTCGCCGCACCACTCCTCGACCATCCAGTCGTTGTACGCGCGGACGCAGGCGAGCGCGACCTCCTTGTCATGGGCCTCCGCGAAGGTCTGGCCGCAGAAGCGGGGGAAGGTCGGGAAGCAGAGCGACGCCTCGACGTGGTTGAGGTCCATGTCCTTGAGGCGCTCGGCGGGATCCCAGCAGCCGGGCCGCATCTCGGCCCGGGTGATGCCTTCGAGGGTCATCTCGTCGCGGTCGAAGCCGACGGCTGCGATATTGCGCTTGTACGGGAACTTCAGGTCCTCGTAGATCCACCAGTCGGTGGGCGGTCCTTCCGGGTCCATCGTGATCCGGTACTTGCCGCCGACGTAGGCGAGCTCGCCGATCCCGGCGGTCAGCGGCTTGGGCCCGCGCTCGCGGTACTTGGCGGGGAGCCAGGTCTCGAAGAGGTGCGCCGGTTCGATGACATGGTCGTCGACGCTGACGATCCGGGGCAGTTCCTGTTCCATCGGGACCTTCCTCCGCTCCTGACGGTGCGTCAGTTCCGTCGCTCAGGCTAGCCCCGCGCCCCTGGACCGACAAGGCGCGCAACTCTACGATCTGACACACCGTCAGACAGATTCCGCGGAGGTGTCCGGGCATGGAAGAGACCGCGCACGCACTGGGATCGGCCCGCACCCTCTGGGAACTCGTCGCGCGCCGGGCCGCCCTCACCCCGCACCGCCCCGTCCTGCTGCAGGACGAACGCGTCCTCACCTTCGGCGAGCTCCGCGACCGCGCGGAGCGGACCGCCGCCGGGCTGTACGCGAAGGGTGTCCGCCACGGCACGGTCGTCGCCTGGCAGCTGCCCACCCGGATCGAGACGGTGCTGCTGACCGTGGCGCTGGCCCGCCTCGGCGCCGTCCAGTCGCCCGTCATCCCCTTCTACCGGGACCGGGAGGTCGGCTTCGCGCTCCGCGAGTCACGGGCCGCGTACTTCGCCGTGCCGGGCGAATGGCGCGGCTTCGACTTCACGGCCATGGCGCGACGGACCGGCGCCCGCGGCGTCTTCGAGGCGTACGCGTCGCTGCCCGACGGCGACCCGTCCGTGCTGCCGCCACCGCCGGCCTCCGGCACGGACGTGCGCTGGATCTACTGGACCTCCGGCACCACCTCCGACCCCAAGGGCGTGCTGCACACCGACCGTTCCCTGATCGCGGGCGGCTCGTGCCTGGCGCACGCGCTGCGCCTGTCCGAGGACGACATCGGCTCGATCGCCTTCCCGTTCGCGCACATCGGCGGACCGGACTACCTGGTGATGCTGCTGCTGTACGGGTTCCCCGCGGTGCTCTTCGAGAAGTTCGCGCTGCCCGACGCGCTCGACGAGTACCGCAGGCACGGCGTCACCGTTGCCGGCGGCTCCACGGCCTTCTACGCGATGTTCCTCGCCGAACAGCGCAAGCGGCCCGGCCGGAAGCTGATCCCCACCCTGCGGCTGCTCGCCGGCGGCGGCGCGCCCAAGCCGCCGGAACTGCACCGAGCCGTCGTCCGCGAGATGGGCTGCGTACTCACCCACGGCTACGGCATGACCGAGGTCCCGATGATCACCATGGGCTCACCCGACGACAGCGAGGACGACCTCGTGCGGACCGAGGGCAGACCGCCGGCCGGCATGGAGATACGGATCGTCGACGGCGAGGTCAGGCTGCGCGGCGAGGCCGTCTGCCAGGGGTACCTGGACCCCGCCGCGACGGCGGCGGCCTTCGACGCCGACGGCTTCCTGCTCACCGGCGACCTCGGCCTGCTCACCGACAGCGGCCACCTCGTGCTCACGGGACGGGCCAAGGACGTCATCATCCGCAAGGGCGAGAACATCTCGGCCAAGGAGATCGAGGACCTCCTGCACGGCCACCCCGCGGTCGGCGACGTGGCCGTCGTCGGCCTGCCGGACGAGGAGCGCGGCGAGCGGGTGTGCGCGGTCGTGGAACGGGCGCCGGGTGTGGCGGACCCCGTACTGAAGGACATCACCGCGTTCCTCCGCGGCACGGGCCTCGCTCCCCACAAACTCCCCGAACGGCTCGAGGTGGTGGACGCCCTCCCCCGCAACGAGACGCTGCGGAAGGTGCTCAAGTACAAACTGCGCGAACGGTACGCATGACTATTTTTCGGTTCCTGGCCAGGTCCGGCGCGGTCGGGAAGTGCTCCTTGGAGGCGCGTCCAGCCCGGCCGGCCGGGTCCGGGTCAGGTCCGGGGCACCCTGAACGCCGCGCGGGGCGCGGTACGGGTCAGGGCTGAGCCCCGGGACGCCGCGCGGGGCGCGGCGGTGGCCAGGCGGGGCAGCCGCGAACGGATGACGCGGCCGCCCCCGGAACGTCAGTTGGGCTCGGGGGTGACGTAATACGCGGCGAACGCGGTCAGTACGTCCTCCTCCGTGATCCGCCCGTCCCCGTCCGTGTCCAGCGCCGATCCCGCCGCCGCCGCGACTCCGGCGTCGACGCCGAGCGCGCCGAGCACGCGTTCCACGGCCGCGGGCGTGACGCCGCGGCCGTCCTGGTCGGCGACCCTGATCACGGCGTGCACGAACGGGCGGGCGATCTCGCCGAAGCGTTTCGGGTTGTCGCGCAGTCTCTTGACCGCGCTGGTCACGAACTCCTGGCGGGTCACCCGCTGGTCGCCGTCCACGTCGGCGATCCCGGCCATGCCCTGCCAGAACGCCTCCGCACCGCTGTAGAGGTCCTGGCCCTTGTCGGACCGGGCCGTGACGGAGAACTCGGCGAGCAGCTTGGCCGCGGCCGAACTGAAGTCCTCGCGGTCGATGTAGCCGTTGCCGTCCTGATCGAAGGCGGCGAAGCGGGAAGCGATCTTCCGCTCGTACTCTGCGCTGTCCATGCGGGGAGCGTAGAGCCCCGGAGGCGGAGGTGTGTACGCACCCGGGCGATTGCACGGCGGCAACACCTCGGCAAAGCGCAGGTGACGGGAGTGCGACGGGGCGTACAGGGGCGCGCGCACGGGGCACGGGGCGCGCGTACGGGCCTGCGGCCGACGCGAGTTCGGGTGGCCTGCTCACAGCTCGGCCCGCGTCACGCGGTCAGCGGCTGCGCCCCGTCGTCCGTCGCCGAGCCGGTGTCCGCGTAGACCTCGAAGAGACGGCGCACACCGAGGGCGCCCAGCACCCGGTTGACGTGCGAGCCGTCCTCCGCGCCGCGCGCCGGCAGGATCAGCCGCAGCCTGCCCCGGCACGAACGCATCAGCCGCCGCGCGGCGATCAGCACGCCGACGCCGCTGGAATCGCAGAAGAACACCTCGGAGAGGTCGAGCACGACGTCGTGGTGACCGGCGGCGACGGCGTCGTGGACCCGCTGGCGCACGACCGGGGAGGACACGAGATCGAGCTCCCCGCATACGTGCAGCACGGTCCACGCGCCCTGCCGGGACTCGGCCACCTTGAGCATCACCACGTCTGGACCCCTCCTCAGGCCGGTCACAGAAGACCGGAAGCTGTCCTTCCACTGCCGCTGCCCGACTGTCCGTCGCTGAAACGCGACATTCGTCACGGAGTGCGTTTCCACTCGTCCCCCAGGCAGTTCTTCCCCGTACGCGGCCCTACCATCCCGGACCACGGCAGGGGCGTACTTGACGCAAAGGCACGTGCGTATTTCGTAGGGCGCACTACATTCGAAGGAGCAACAGTCACGAGGGCAGAGGCAGCAGGCACGGAGCGAGCGCAGAGCTTGGGGGCGGTATGGCGAAGGATGCACCACCGCGCTGGGACCGCAGGATGCAGCAGCGACTGGCCCGCGGCGCTGGGCGAGCTGTACGACAAGTTCGCCGCGCTCGTGCACAGCCAGGCCCACCGCGTACTCGACGACGAGGAGGCCGCCGACCAGGTCACCCGTGAAGTCTTCGGGTACATCTGGGAAAATCCGGACGCCTACGACCCCAAGCAGGGCTCCATGCGGTCCTGGGTGGCGCGGCTCACCAACAGCCAGGCCGTGCACCGGCTGCGGCAGAGCGAGGCGGCGGCGCTCGCGGAGGGCGGCGGGGGCACGGCGGAGGAACTGGAGCAGAAAGTACGCAGGGCCGCCGTCGCGGCCAGGGCCGACTACATCGTGACGTCCATGCCCGCCCCGCTGCGCGCCGCGCTGGAACTGGCGTACTTCCAGCGCAGGGACTACCGCCAGACCGCCGCCGACCTCGGGGTCACGGAGGACGAGGCCCGGCGGCGGCTGCGGCTGGGCCTGCAACTGCTGGCGACGGCGCACACCCGCTCGCTCGAGGGCTCGTCACCGCCTGGGTACGGACGAGCGCTGTGAACGGGCCCCTGGGCGGCGGTGGCGACGGCGAAGAGGTGCGGGGCGTGCCGCGCATACCGTCCCCGCGCGCCGCGGCGGACGACCTCCGTCCGGACGCGTACCGGCCGGGGCCGTCCGTCCCCCCGGAGCCGGCTCCCGACAGCGGACCCGCCGGTCCCGCCGACGCCACCAGGTCCGCCCCTGCGGGCGCTTCCAACACGGCGGACAGCGGGTCGAACGGCTCGGCCGACGACTCCGGGAACCGCGCGGTGAACGGCGCGTCCACCTCCGGCGACCCGGCGGCCGGGGACACCCCCGCCGCTCCCGAGGCCTCCGCCGCCCCGTCGCACGGCGTGCTGAAGTCCCTGCTCGGCGCCTGGGCCCTGTCCGCGTGCTCCGCGGAGGAGACCGCAGCCGTCGAGGAGCACCTCGGCGACTGCGCCCCGTGCGCGGAGGAGGCCCTGCGGCTGCGTGACGCGGTCGGGCTGCTGCACACCGACCGGGACCTGGACCTCGACCCGCTGCTGCGCTTCCGGGTGCTGGAGAACTGCCTGGGCCGCAGACCCGCCCGTATCCCCGTGCCCGGCTGGGCCGATCCGTACGACGCGGAGACCGCGAGGCTCGACGCGCTGCTCCGGGACATCGGGGACTCCGAGTGGCACGCGCCGGTGCGGCTCAAGTGGTTCGAGGGCGAACGCCGGATGAGCCGCCGCACGACGGTGGCCGGAGTGATCGGGCATCTGCTGACCGTCGACGGCATAGTGGCCGGCGCGATGGGGCTCGACGACCCGCTGGGGCCGCACGCGCCGCTGCTGCCGGCCGCGCGCACCGAGGCGTTCTGGAACGACATGGACCTGCCGCCCACCGGCACGATGCGCGACCCGTGGCGCGACCAGAGCCACGACCTGATCCGCACCGTGTCGTTCGCCGGACCCGGCGTCGCCGACATGTCCGTCTCGTACGGATCCTTCGCACTGTCGTTGCGGGACGCGCTGCTCGACCGGGCCTTCGAGTGCTGGATCCACGCGGACGACATCGCCGGCGCGGTGGACTACCCGTACCCGCCGCCGAGCGGCGCCCACCTCAACCGGATGATCGACCTCGCGGCCCGGCTGCTGCCCGCGGCCCTCGCGGAGCGCAGGCGCGCGGGGCTGGCGGGACCGCCGCGGCATCTCGTGGCGGCGGGCGCGCCCGGACGGTCGCTCCATCTGGAGGTCGAGGGTTCGGGCGGCGGCAGCTGGTACATCGCCCTGGACTCCCCGGCGGCGGTCGGCTCACCGGACAAATCGGTAGCCCAAGTGGCTTTGGACGGCGTCGAGTTCTGCAAGCTGGTGGCCGGGCACGTCTCCCCGGAGGAGGCCGCCGCGGGCCAGGACGGCGACCGGCAGGCCATCCGGGACGTGCTGTTCGCGGCGGCGGCGCTGAGCCGGCTCTAGGAGACCCGCCCCATGGGCGGGACGGCCCGGGGGCGCCGCATCGGCACCCCCGGGGACGTACGTCAGTAGAGGCCCGAGTAGGTGTTCCAACCGGTGCCGATCGACGCCCTGGGCTTGAAGTTGCCCTTGCCGTCGGAGTCGTAGCGGTACAGGGTGCCGCCGCTGGTGCGCGCGATGATGTCGGCGCGGCCGTCGCCGGTCATGTCGCCGGGGGCGGCGAGCTTCGTGTAGGAGCCCCAGCCGGAGCCGATGAGCTTCTTGGCCTTGAACGGCGCGGCGGCCACGCCCGTGCCCTCGTACAGGTACAGCTTGCCGTCCTTGGCGCGGGCGACCAGGTCCGCGCGGCCGTCGCCGGAGATGTCACCGGCGCCGAGCAGGGTGTTGAACTGGCCCCAGCCGGAACCGATCCGCTGCTTGGCGGCGAAGCCGGTGCCGTTGCCGTTGCCCCGGTACAGGTGGAGGACGCCGGAGCCGTCGCGGGCGATCAGGTCGCCCTTGCCGTCACCCGAGAGGTCGCCGGGGCCGACGAGGGTGTTGTAGACGCCCCAGCCGCCTCCGATGACCTGAGTCTCGTCCGACTTGTGACTCAGGTTGTAGAGGGTGCCGTTGTAGACCTCCAGCAGCTCCGAATAACCGTTGTCGTCGAGCGACGAGACGTGGACGAGTCGTGCGCCCTTCCAGGCGCCGGTGTCGCCGATCTTCACTCGCGGGACGAAGTGCCCGTTGTTGAGGTCCCAGTAGTAGTAGAGGGAGCCGTTGCCGTCGAGTCCGAAGAGCTCGTCCTTGCCCCAGGCGGGGATGTTGCCCGCGTTGGCGAACTGGAAGGCCGGGTTCCAATTGCTGCCGTACTTCACCCGCGGCAGGAACGAGCCGGTGCCGGTCGAGGAATAGCCGTAGAGGTCGCCGCTGTACGTGCGGGCGAAGAGGTCGGCGCTGCCGTCGTTGTTGACATCGTCGAGACTGAACAGCGTGTTGAACATGTTCCAGCCGGTACCGGCCTTGACCCGTGCCGTGAAGGGCCGGGCGGTTTCGCCGGTGCCGCTGTAGAAGAACAGCTCACCGGCGGTGTTCCGAGTGAACAGGTCGGCGATGCCGTCGTTGTCGACGTCGTTCATGCCGACCAGCTGGTCGTACTGGGCCCAGCCGGAACCGACGAGGACCCGGGACGCGAGCGGCCTGATGTCGCTGGTGGTCCCCGGATACAGGTACAGCTCACCGGCGAAGGTGCGGGCGAGGACGTCGCCGACACCGTCACCGTTCAGGTCGCCGGGCGAGAAGACCTTGTTGTAGATCTGCCAGCCCTGGCCGGACCAGAACACCTGCCCGTAGGTTCCGTAGTTGGTGTATGCCGAGAGACGGCCGGTCTGCGTCAGCGTGAAGACGACCGTGGAGTCCGCCCGGAGCCCGGCCGCAGAGAAGACGTCCTTGTAGAACACGCCGGGCGACGCGTTGACGCCGTCCTCGAAGCCGTACTCGTACGCTTCCCCGTTCACGGGGTCGACGAGCACCCGGCCGGCCACGTTCTGGGAGATCATGTCGGACGCCCCGTCGCCGTCCACGTCGCTGCGCGGCTTCGCCGGCAGCGCGCCGTCCTCCGCGCTGAACGAGCCGCCGTTCGCGGCTCGCGGCAGCTCGAGGGTCGGCAGCGGGGGAGCGTCCTTGGGCCGTACGGCCGCGCGGTCGGGCATCGGGGCCTCGTCGGCCTGTGCGGCCGGGGCCGCCAGCAGCATGCCGGCGGCGAGAGCGAGCGCGGTGCAGGCGGCGACGCGCGTGCGGGCGCGGGTGCTTCTGCGCGGACCGGCCGCGGCGCGGCCGGAGTCCATGGAAGTCAAGGTCCCCCCTCGAGGGTGTCACTCGCACGGCCGCTCCGCGGCGCTGCGCGCGGGCGCGCGCCCATGGGGGATGTGGAGACAGCGGTGCAAGGAAGATGGCACCGGTACAGACGTGCAAGGCGGGGCAAGGGATGTACGGGAGCATCAATCTTTTTCCGGCACCTTCGCGCGCTCGCGTTCGGCGGAAATCCCCTGGTGGCGGAGGTGGCCCTGGGGTGGACGCCCTGGTTCCGGTCGCGGGGCCCCGCAGCCGCAGGCGACTTCGGGGCGAACCGGGCCGAAGAGCCTAGGCGCCGGTGGTCCGCTCCTTTGCCGGGCTGCCGGCCGGGGGGACGGGGGCCCACGGCTGCGGAAGTTCCCGCCGGCGGCGCACCGGTGAGAGGAAGACGGGCAGGAAGGCGAGCGTGAGACAGCCCGCGCCCACCCACATCGCGACGCGCAGCCCCGCGAGTTCGCCGATCAGGCCCGCCACGGCCGAGCCGACGGCGATCGCGCCGGTGAGCATGAAGCGGAAGGTGGCGTTCATCCGGCCGAGCAGCGGGTCCGGAGTCAGCCGTTGGCGCAGGCTCACCCCGAGGACGTTGTCCACGCCGATCTTGAACGTCACCAGCATCCATCCGGCCCCGGCGAGCCACAGCCAGGGGCCGGGGCCGATGAGCGGCACGAGCAGCGCGGTGGGCGCCATCACCAGTCCCGCGACGCCCAGGGTGCGGCCGTGGCCGAGTCGCCGGGCAACGGGGCGGGCGCAGCGCGCGCCCAGGAGGATGCCCGCGCCGCCCGCCGCCCAGTAGAGGCCGAGCACACCGGCGGACAGGCCGAGTTCGCGGGTGAAGAGGACCGGCAGGAGCGTGTTGACGATCTGCGCACCGAGGTTGGTGAGGGATGCGGTGAGGGCGAGGGCGCGGAGCTCGGCGTTGCGCAGGACGTGCCGCAGGCCCTCCGCGATCTGCGCCGCCAGTCCCCCGCGCGACGCGTCCCGGCCGCCGTCCGACCCGGGCGGCACGGCGGCGCCGTCCGCCCCCTGCGCCACGACGCCGCCCGTCTCCCTCCGGGCGCGGCCCGTCGCCGGCAGCGTGAGACGGACGGCCGAGGCCAGGTAGAGGACGCCGACGCCGATCACGGCCACCGGCGCGGTGAACATCTGCACCATCCCGCCGCCCGCGCCCCGGCCCGCGACATTGCCCGCCGCCTGGAGGCTCACCACGGCGGCGTTCGCCCGTACCAGGCCCTCGCGGCCCACCAGCCGGGGCAGGATGCTCTGCGAGCCGACGTCGAAGAAGACCGTGGCGCAGCCGTTCAGCAGGACGACCACGTAAAGGTGTTCCAGGGTGAGGGCGTCCAGCGCCCAGGCGGACGGCACGGAGGCGAACAGGCCTGCCCGCACCAGGTCCGCGGTGATCAGCACCCGGCGGTGGCGCATCCGGTCCACCCAGGCACCGGCCGGCAGGCCGATGAGGAGGAACGCGACCGTGCTCAGCGTCGCCAGCAGGCCGACCTCGCCCGCGCTCGCGTCGAGCGCGGACACGGCGATCAGCGGGACGGCGACGTAGCCGATGTTGGTGCCGAGCTGGCTGAAGGCGGTGGCCGTGAAGAGCGTGCGGAAGTCACGGGACCGCCAGGGACTGTCGTCGGTCATGGTCCGTACGCTGCCCGGACTCCGCGTCCCGCTCCAGTGATTTAGCCTCGGCCGAATGGTGCTGGAGAGCCGTCCCGAGGGCGGCACACTGGAGATCGGCTTCTCCGCCGAAGACGTGGCCCGCATACGTTTCGCCGTGTCCCCGCTGTGGGAGGTCGTCGCGAGCGTGCGGGTGCTCAGGGACACCGCGCCGGGTGCGCACCGGCCGTGGGCGGAGCGGGTACGGCCCGCTCTCGCGGCCGCGAAACTGGATCTCGCCCCGCTGTCCTCGCTGATCGGCCCGCCGCCGGCCGGCGTCCCCGGCTTCCTGGTGGCGCCGCCCACGACCCCGCAGCCCTCGCTCGACGTGGAGTTGGCGGCGCTGCGTTCCATGCCGCACGAACTGCTCCGTACGACGACGCCCGCCGCGCGGGAGGGGGTCGCCGCACTGCGCGCGGACCCCGATCGCGGTCTCGGGCGGCTCGCGGACGTGATCGCCGCCTACTGGGAGGTGGCCATGGCCCCGTACTGGCCGCGGATCCTCACCGTGGTCGAGGGCGACATCCTCTACCGCGCCAAGCGCCTCGCCGAAGGCGGTGCCCGGCGTCTCTTCGACGACCTCGATCCACGGGTCACCTGGGACTCGGGCACCTTGCAGGTGATGCACCGCTGCGTACGCGGCGAACGGCGCCTGGACGGCCGCGGACTGCTCCTGGTGCCTTCCGTGTTCGGCGGACCGCGGATCTTCTCCGACGTGGACAGCCCGGACTGGCAGCCCACTCTGCGCTATCCGCCGCGGGGCACCGCCACGTTGTGGGAAGCGCGGGCGGCGCCGCTGTCCGACGCCCTGGCGGGTGTGCTGGGCCGCAGCAGGGCACTGCTGCTGGCCGAGCTCGCGGCCCCGGCGTCGACCACCGACCTGGCCCGCCGTACCGGTCTGTCGGCGGGCGGTGTCTCGCAGCATCTGACGGCGATGCGCGCGGCCGGTCTGGTCAGCGCGCACCGTACGGGTCGCGTGGTGCTCTACGCCCGTACGAGCGTGGGTGAGTCGCTGGTGACCGGCTGACCGACGGGCGGTGCGCGTCACCCCGCACGGGGGCCGATGGTCCCAGCCGTGTCACTCCCCGCCGACGCTGATGTTCGGGTCGCCGTCCGGCCCGTGCGGCTTCAGCTCCACCTGGATGGTGTGCGTGGTGTCACGCGCCGCGGAGCCTCCGCCGCCGGCCGTCAGCACCCCGATCCGCAGCTCGGCCCGCCCGCTGCCCTCCCGGCGCACCTGCACCGCGAACTCCAGGTGCACACTCTCCACACTGAACCGCAGATCGCGTCCCTCACCGGCGCGTTGGGCCCGCTCGAGCTCGTCACGGACCTGCCCGATGACCTCCGCCAGCCCCACGACCGCGGTTTCGTCACGCTCAGCCATCGCGCCCCCCGTCTCCCGTAGTTATCGTTGAGCAGTATGAGCGAGCCGATTCGCACATCCAACTCCTCGACACACGAAGAGAGTTGGCGGGTACGTCTGCTCCGCGGACCGGATCGGGCGGGCCGGCCGCTCGGTGCCGGGGTGCTGCTGCCCGGCGGCCTGGTGCTCACCTGCGCGCATGTCGTCCTGATGCGCCCGGACTCCTCCGGCATCCGTACCCCGCTGGAGGAGGTCTACGTCGACGTACCCCACGCCCCGGCCGGAAACGCCCCGGAGCCGCTGCGGGCCCGGCTGCTGACGGAGTACCTGGTCATGCCGACGGGCCAGTACGGCGGGGACCTGGCGCTGCTCAAGCTGGACCAGGAGCCGGCGGTACCGCACGCCGTCCTGCACCGGCAGATCCCGGCACGCGGCGACATGGTGCATTTCACCGGATATCCCGAGGACCTGCCCGGCGGGGAGCATCTGGACGCCCGGCTGATGGGGCGCGGCGGTCCCGCGCCGACGCCGGAGTGGGTGCAGCTCGACGCGCTGAACGCGCCGTACGTGGTGCGGCGCGGTTACAGCGGATGCGCCGTCGTGCACAGCCGATCGCGTCGGGTCATCGGCATCGTGGCGCACCAGTTCGGCACGCCGCAGGCGCGGGTGCGCCGGGACCACGCGTACATGATCCCGACCGAGACGGTGCTGAAGCACCTGCCGCTGGAACGGCTGGGGCTGACGGTCACGGGAAAGCCGGCCGTGTCGCACGACGTCGCGGTCGCCCACGACAGGACCGCCTCCGGGCGCGTCCCGGGGCTGCACCGTCGGCTGACGCGCTGGCTCGACGGCGCCCCGGACACCGACCCGGTGGAGCCCGTGTTCGCCGGCGAGGGCGAGCACGACGTACTGCACACGATCAGATCGGTGCTCACCCTCGCCGACCGGGAGCAGAGCCCTCCGGAGCCGCCGACCGGCCAGGGCAGCGCGACAGGCCCGGGGCAGGTCGCGGGCGAGCCGCAGGCGGGCAGCATCGACCTCGCGGTCGACGCCACGAACCGCACCGTGACGGACCTGGCCAGGGACGTGGCGGACCGTATCGGCCTCGACCTCCTCCCGGACGGGCCGCCGTCCACCGGCGGCACGGACGGGGACCTGCTCGGACGGATCGCGGCCGAGAGTCCGCCGCTGATCGCCGCCTTCCTGTCCGTCGACCGGTCGGCCTCCACCGGCGACGAGATGCTGCGGCTCCTCGCCGCGCTCCTCGAACGCGGCCAGAGCCGGCTCCTGCTCGTCTTCAGCGACCCCCGCTCACCGCTCCTCGCCCGGGTGCGCGACGAACTCCTCGCCCCCGACTGGGCCGCCCGCCGCACCGAACGGCTCGGCACCCGGGTGAGCCGGCTCGCGGAGACCGAGCAGCGGCTGCGGCAGCTGTCCGGCCGGCGGCCCGCCGCCCTGGCCCCGCGGCTGCGCCGGATGCTGGAACAGCTCGGCCCGGCGGGCCCGTTGAACGGTTCTCCGGAACAGCCGCACGCCCTGTTCCGCTGCGCCGTCGACATCGAGGCGGCGCTGCTCGACGCGGAGACGGCCGAGCAGGAGCTCACCGGTCCGGCCGGGCCCCGGGAGTTCGTGGTCGGGCCGCCCGGTGACGGGCTGACCGACCTGCCGGCCGTCGCCGTGCGCGACCCGGACGCGCTCGTCACCGAGCAGGCCGGGGACCGTCTCGCGGGCGGTGAGCGGCTGCACCAGCAGTACGAGGTGGTGGGGCCCATCGGGCAGGGCAGCCACGGCAAGGTGTATCTCGCCCGCGATCTGCTCCTGGAGAACCGTCCCGTCGCCCTCAAGGGCATCCTCGACCCCGGCGATCCGGCGGCCGTGCTCCAGGCCCACCAGGAGCGGCTGCGGCTCGTCAGCCTCAACCACCCCTCCGTCATCCGGGTGGTCAACTACGCGCGCCACGAACCGACGTCGGCCGAATTCATCGTGATGGAGTTCGCCGACGGGGCGTCCCTGTCGTGGGTCGGCTCCCGCATCGCCCGGGGCGTCGAACCGTTCGCGGGTCCGCGGGTCCGCGAGTTCATCGTCGTGTACGGGCTGCTCGTGCTGGAGGCCTTCGACCATCTCCACGAGGAGGAGAAGCTGGTCTACGGCGACCTGTCGCTCACCAACGTCCTGCACTGCGGCACCGGCATCAAACTCATCGACGTCGCGGGCGTACGCGAACCGGGCGCCCCCGGACCCGTCAGCCATCGGCCGCCGGAGAGCGGACCCGGCGGCGGGATGACCACCGCGGGCGACCTGTACACCGTCGGCGCCGTCCTCGGCGAGCTGCTCGCCAAGGACCCGGCGCCGCCGTCCGACCTCGGCACCGAATCGCTCCGGCGCGCCCTCGCCCGCGCCACGGCCACCGACCCGAGGCGGCGCTACGCCTCCGCGCAGGAGATGGCCGTCCAGCTGCGGGGTGTGCTGCGCGAACTGCGGTCGCTGCGACTGGACGAGGAGACGTTCGAGCCGTCCCCACTGTTCCACTCGGCCGCGATCGCGCTGGACGGCCGGCTGGGCAAGCCGCCGCCGCTGGAGCGCTGGCGGGCCGATGGCACGGCCGACCGGCTGGGCGCCCACGTGCCGGAGCCGGCGGAGGCGGCGGTGGCCCTTCCCGTGCCGAAGGCCGACGTGCAGGACCCCAACTGGAAGGAGCTCCAGCGCACCTCGTACGACGACCCGGCCGGTCTGCTCCAGCTCAGCGACGAGTGGCTGCCCTCGCCGGAACTGCATCTGCTGCGCTGCCGGCTCCATCTGGAGCTGGCCGGTGTTCGCCGTCACGGCCGTGACAAGGAACTGGTGACCGCCGCGGTGGAGCTGGAGCGGGCCGGGCGACTGCTCGGTGACCGGGCCCGCTACGACTGGCGCCTGGACTGGCACCAGGGTCTGGCGCAGCTGGCCCATGGCCGGCTGCACCGGGCACTGAACTGCTTCGACACCGTGTACGCGGCGATCCCCGGCGAGTACGCGCCCAAACTCGCCCTCGGCTACTGCCACGAGAAGCTCGCCGACGAGTGGAGGACCGACGAGCGGGCCACCGCGCCCGAGGCCCCGGCGGCCCGTGAGGCGCACGAGCAGCAGGCCATGCTGTTCTACGACGCGGTGTGGCGGCGCAACCACGCGCTCGGCGCGGCCGCGTTCGGGCTCGCCCGTATCCATCTCGCCCGGCACAGCCCCGACCGGGCGCTGGCCTCCCTCGACGGCGTCCCGCCCGACTCGCGGCACCGCACGGCGGCGCGGACGGCGATGGTGCGCATCCACGCCGGCACGCCCACGGCCGCCTCCGCGGTACGCGCCCACGCAGCCCTGCACCGGCTCGCCGGCCACGAGGGGCTCACCGACCGGCAGGCGCAGGAGCGGCTCACCGCGGAGCTGCTGGAGCAACTGCTGGAGCTGGTGCGGTCACAGGGCGCCGTCGTGCTGGAGCAGGTGCGCGCCGCGCTGCCGGCCGGCGTCCCGCTCCCGCACACGGAACGGGACCTGCGCGAGCAGTTGTCGGCGAGCTACCGCCAACTGGCGAAACAGGTACCGGACACGGACACCGCGGAGGGCGCCGCGCTGGCGGAGGCGCTCCTCGACAACGCGTACAGCACCCGCCCGCTCGGTCTGCGTCACGCCCGCCACCACGACCGCGGCCCCTGGCTGCGCCGCCTGACCCCCGGGGGCCGTTCATGACCACGCGTCCGCGCACCGGACCGCCGGCGGACGCCGCCGAGGGGCAGGCCGGCGGGAGCGGCGTGGGGCCGTCCGCGCGGCGCAGGGTGGCCGCGTTGTGGCGGCGCCCCGTCGCGGCAGTGCGGCGGCCGCCGGCGACGAAGCCCGCCCCGTGGATCAGGGCCTGGCGGTTCCTCGGGCCGGGACTGTGGGCGCGGGCCACCGGCCGGGGCCCCGGGGGACGGCGGGCGACGGCCGCGTTCCTGCGGCGCCGGATGCTGGTGCTGCCCGCCCTGGCGCTCGTCGCGCTGGCGCTGTGCGCCGCCGCGTACAGCGACGTGCACGACCGCTCCGACCGGCTGCGCCACCGGTCGGTGCCGGCGCTGGAGGGACTGGCGCAGGCCCGTACGTCGCTGGTCCTGGCACGGGACCAGGCCGAACTGCGGTTGCTGAAGGCCCGGCACGCCGGCCGGGTCGAGCTCGGCGAGACGTACCGCTCCCGGCTGACGGAGGCGGCGCAGAGCCTGAACCTCGTCGCCCGGACCGGCGCCCTGAGCCGGGGACAGGAGCAGGAGCTGCGGGTGGTGTCCGGGCTGGTCGTCGCCTACGGGGACAAGATCGCCTGGGCGGACCGCAACCGGTCCAGCGAGCTGCTGCGCACAGCCGGTGTCGAGTACGCGGCGGGCCTGCTCGGCAGCCCGGGCACGAGCGTGGAAGAACAGCAGGAACCCACCACCGTGCTGGACCGGATCGAGAAGATGGAGGACCTGCTGCGGCAGGAAAGCGGCGACCTCGCCGCCTGGAGCCCCCTGACCCTGACAGCCGCCGGAGCGGCCGTCCTGACGACCGCGCTGTTCGGCTTCATGACCGTCGGCACGGCGGTGTTCCTGCGGGACCGGCTGCGGCTCGTCAGCCTCCAGCTGGCCGCGGGCGCGCTGCCGGTACTGGTGACGCCGCTGCTGCTGGCGTTCGGCGGCGCCCAGGAGCACGGCGCCCAGCAGGACGTGCACTCGGCGGCCGCCGGGCTGGCGGCCGTGGAAGCGGACGAGGCCGCGCCGCGCGCGATCGAGGCGGCGGCGGACGCCGCCTACGCGCGGATGGACGTGGCGGACCCGGACGGCTGGTCGCTCACGGCGGGGATCACCGTACCGGCCGCGGGACTCGGGGCGGTCGCCTGCGGCGTCACGCTCCACCTCTACGGCAGGCCGTACCCGGCGGCCCGCACCCGACGGACGTCCACCGACGCGTGAGGAACTCATGAGGAGACGCAGGGGCCTGAGAACGCTGCTCGCGGGTGTTCTGCTCGCCGTGGCCACGGCCGGGTGCGGCGGCCCACCGGAGGAACGCACCCTGGTCGTGCTGGGGCCGTGGACCGACGGCGAGGAGAGGCCGTTCGTCCAAGCGCTGAAGAGCATCGGGGAGCAGACCGGGCACCGTTACGTCTACAAGGGCACCCGCTCACTGCGCGAGACCCTCGTCGCCCAGCTCCAGGCCGGCGCACCGCCGGACATGGCCATCCTCAACAGCCCCGGTGAGCTGGCCGAGTACGCCAGGGCGGGCGATCTCCGTCCGCTGCCGGAGCGGGTCGCGGGGGCCGCCGTCACCCCGTGGGCGCCCACCGTCACGGTCCAGGACGCGGGCGGCGAGGCGCGGACCCGCGCCTACTGGGCTCCCATCCGGGTGGACCTCAAGTCGCTGGTGTGGAGCAGGAGCGAGGCGGCGGACTCCGCTCCCGTGTGGTGCGTGGGACTCGGCTCCGGGGCCACCTCCGGCTGGCCGGGCACCGACTGGATCGAGGACCTGATGCTCCAGCGCAGGGGCTCGGCGAAGTACGAGGAATGGGCCACGGGCAGGATGTCCTGGGAGGACACCCGCCCGGTCTGGGAGGAGTGGGCGCGGATGCTCACCGCGGGCGGGCGCACCCCGGACGTCCGGTGGCTGCACGACTTCGCGCTGATCGGCGACCGCCGCCACGGGCTCCTGAACCGCGGCGACTGCACCCATGAACACCAGGGCTCCTTCATCCGCAGGCACTACGGCGACGACGTACGGCCCCGGCCGACGGCCGGCTATCTGGACAGGCTGCCGACCGCGAAGGACGACGAGGGCGACGAGAACGCCTTCGAGGTGTCGGGCGACATGGCCGCGGTGTTCAGGAGCAGTGCGGCCGCCTGGGACCTGCTCGACCGGCTCACCTCCGAGAAGGCCCGCGCGAGCTGGGCGGCCGCGGCGCTCCCGGGTGAGCGTCCGTTCTTCCCCGGTGCGGCGGTGGTCACCGCGGAACCGTCGGCCACCAGGGACGTCCAGCGGTTGTTCCGCTCGGCGGGCCGGATCTGCTTCGACGCCTCCGACGCGATGCCGCCGACCTTGCGCGACGCGTTCTACCGGGCGGTGCTGGAGTTCGTCGTCCGCCCCGGGGACGAGGCGCTGCTGGACCGGCTGCTCGGGCAGCTGGAGGCGGAACGTCAGTTGCAGAGCGAGGAGAAGGCGTTCGTCCTGGACGACCTGTGCGGTGCCCCGGTCCTCGAGTAGGCCCCGGTCCCCGATGCGCGTCAGGCGAAGACGACGGTCCTGCGGCCGTTGAGCAGGATGCGGTGCTCGGCGTGCCACTTCACCGCGCGGGCCAGCGCCTGGCACTCCACGTCGCGGCCGACGGCGACCAGCTGCTCCGGGGTGACCTCGTGGCCGACACGTTCGACCTCCTGCTCGATGATCGGGCCCTCGTCGAGGTCGGCCGTCACATAGTGGGCGGTCGCGCCGATGAGCTTCACACCGCGGGCGTGCGCCTGGTGGTAGGGCTTGGCACCCTTGAAGCTCGGCAGGAAGGAGTGGTGGATGTTGATGATCCGGCCGCTGAGCTGCTTGCAGAGGTCGTCGGAGAGCACCTGCATGTAACGGGCGAGGACGACCAGCTCCACCTGCTCGGCGTGCACCAGGTCCAGCAGCTGCGCCTCGGCGGCCGCCTTGTTGTCCTTGGCGACCGGAATGTGGTGGAACGGGATGTCGTAGGAGGCGACGAGCTCGGCGAAGTCGGTGTGGTTGGAGACGACGGCCGCGATCTCGACCGGCAGGGCGCCGGTACGCGAGCGGAACAGCAGGTCGTTCAGGCAGTGCCCGAACTTGCTGACCATCAGCACGATCCGCATGCGCTCGTCGGCGAGATGGATCTGCCAGTCCATCTGGAAGGCGTCGCCGACGGCGGCGAAGCTGGCGCGCAGCTTGTCGACCGTCACCGGGGCCTCGGCGGAGAAGTGGACCCGCATGAAGAACAGACCAGTGTCCCGGTCACCGAACTGCTGGCTGTCCTCGATGTTGCAGCCGGTGATGAACAGGTAGCTCGAGACGGCGTGCACGATGCCCTGTTTGTCAGGACAGGAGAGCGTCAGGACGTACTGGTCGGTCATCCTTGTAGCCTGCCACATCCGGCCGTCCGGCCAGGAACGCGTCCGTCAGGCGGACCGCGTCATGATCCGCAGCACCTCGAGGGAACGCGGCGGGGTGTCGGGGTCCTCGCCGTCGCTCGTGGCCATCCGGACGTGCGCGTCACGCGCCGCCCGCACGGCCTCCGGCCAGCCGTGGTGCTCCATGTACGCGGAGACCGGGGCGTCGGCGCCGACCTGGTGCATGATCCGCAGCACCCGGAGCACGGCGACGTCGACCAGGGCGGCCTCGCCGGAGTCGCGGAAGATCGTCCCGATGTACTTCTCGGCGGACCAGTTGTCCAGCCAGGTGTCCTCGACCAGACGGTAGACGGCGTCGGTGACGTCGCCGTATCCCTCGCGCCCCGCCAGCCAGCACTCCTGATGGAAGACGGGGTCGGAAAGCATGTGCAGCGCCGAGCGCACGTTGCTGCGCCAGCGCCACCAGGGCATGTCGTTGAGCGGCATGCCGCCCATGGTGGAGGAGCGACGGCCGCGACGGGAAGGGTTGACCGAACCTTGCTGCACGCCTTCGATCGTACGTTCCCTTTCCGTCCGCCTGAACGCCCCCCTGCAATTCACCTGGACGTCACCCCCCGTTGAGCCATGCTCACTGTGCCGTTACCTGGAACCGGAAGCGTGCACAGTCATGACCGGTAGGCGCCGTTCCTCCTCCCCTCGCCCGTCCAGAACCTTCTCAGTCCGTGCCGCGTGTACGGCGGTGATGGCGACCGGGGCGTCGCTCATCGCCGGCTGTGGCGTACTCCCTGGAGATCCGGGGGGCTCCAGGGAGCCCGTCACCGTCATGACCTTTGCCCCGGAAGAGACCAAAGCGACCAATATGCCCGGCATGCCTGCCATGGCCAAGGCCTACGCCCGCTGGGCAGAGGCGCAGGGCGGTATCGACGGCCACGAACTGCGTGTCATCACCTGCAACGAGCAGAACACCCCCCAGGGCGCGGCCACCTGCGCCAGGCGCGCCGTCAAGGAAGGCGCGGCCGCGGTGGTCGGCTCCTACAGCCAGTACGGCGACGCCTTCATGGCTCCCCTGGAGGCCGCGGGCATCCCCTTCATCGGCGGATTCGGCATCTCCGACGAGGAGTTCACCAGCTATCTGTCCTACCCCGTCAACGGCGGGCAGGCCGCCCTGCTCGCCGGAAACGGCCAGCAGCTCGCGGACGTCTGCGACAAGGTCGCGCTCGTACGGCCGGACAGCCTCGCCGGTGACGACCTGCCCGACCTCCTCAACGCGGGCCTGGCCCGCGGCAAGGCCCGGGAGTCGGCGGACATCCTCGCCGCCGACGACGCCACCGACTACTCCGACGAGGCGCGGCGGGCCCGCGGGAAGGCGGCGGAGGCGACCTGGACCACGACCGCGTCCGACGGCGACCGGCCGGGCTGCGTCACGGCCGCGCTCGGCGAACGCACGGAAACCTTCTTCGACTCCTACCGGCGGCTGCCCGAGGACGGACGGCAGGTCCGGATCTCGTCCGTGATGGGCAGCGTCGGCCAGCCCCTCATCGACCGCACCGGCGGCCGCAACGGCCCCTACGAGGGCGCCTACATCACCGGCTGGTACCCCGACGCGAGCGACGCCCGCTGGGACCGGATGCGCGACGTCGTGCGGACCCACGCGTTCGGCGACAACAGGATCGACCCGGCGGACGCGGGCGTGCAGACCACCTGGATCGCGTACAACGTCCTCAACAAGGTCGTCCGCTCGATCGACAGCGACCGGATCACCCCCGGCAAGATCTCCCACGCCCTCGACCAGGGGGTGGAGGTCTCGACCGACGGCCTGACACCGGCCCTGCGGTGGAGCTACGAGGACATGCTCGGCGCTTCCCGCTACCCGAGGATCGTCAACAGCAGCGTGACGTTCCAAGTGGTGCGCGACGGACGGCTGGTGACGCAGCGGAAGGACTTCGTGGACGTCGGGCGGACCCTGATGGACGCCTCGTAGGGCGTTCCGGACAAGGATTCCGGCCTCCCGTCCGGCGCTCCCCGGCCCGCTCCCCACGGGAGCGGGCCGGGGACCACGCCGTCAGAGCTGGCTGCTGCGGCGTTCGGTCAGGCCGTATGTGCGGGCGATGGAGTTCCACAGCGGCGACGCCGCGTTCTTCGCCGTCGTGGCCTCTCCGCTCGCCGCGTTGGCCTGGGCGGTCCGGCCGGTCACCCGCGCCTTGCCGTCCTTGCAGCCCTTCTTGCCCTTGACCTGCTGCGCCCAAGCCGCGTAGTGGTCGTCGGCGGAGGCCGACGCCTGCCACGCCTTGGTCAGCGAGGCGGTCAACTCGGCGTTGCGCGGCAGCTTGTCGACGGACAGGGCACCGAGCCGCGTCACCAGGCTCCGGCGCTGCTGCGCCGCGCCCTTCAGGTCGGCGGTGGCCTGGTCCAGGTTCTTGCAGACCTTGATGTTCTCCACGGAACGGATGACCGCGTCACGGCTGTTGTTGCTGTCCGCGAGGAGCTTGTCGAGCTCCTTGGCCTGCGGCTCCGCGGGGTCGGCGGCCTGCGTGGTGGGGCTCGCCTCGCTGGGCGCCGGGGCGTCGGCCGCGACGTTCTTGTCCGGGCCCGGGTCCTTCGGCTCGTCCCCGTCGCTGAACATCACGGCGCCGACGCCGAGTCCGAGGACGGCGCACCCGACGACGAGCGCGGCGACCACCGGCGCCAGGGACCGGCGGCGCGGCTCCGGCTCCGGGTCGTAGTACGGCTCGGGCCGGCCCGCCGGCCGGCGGGCCTGCGGATGACCGTGTCCGGGCGGTTCCTCGAAGCGGGGCATCTGCTGGGTGGCGTCGGCCGTGTGCGGACCCTGTCCCTCGGAACGGAACAGGCTGTCGAACTCGGCGGGCGGCTGCCGGTCCCCGGGGGCGCCGGGGCGGATGCCGAACGGCGCCCCGGCGGGAGCGGGCGGCACGGCCCCGCCGGGCACCGGGGCGATGTACTGGGTGGCGTCGGCGTCGGAGACCTGGCCGGCTCCCTGCGGCGCGCCGCCCTGCGCGGCGCCGGAGGCCAGGGGGCCCGTGCCGAGGAACGTGGTCGACTCCGCGGGCATCTCGGGCGGCAGCGCACCGGACGTGACGGGTGCGATGTACTGGGTGGCGTCGGCGTCGCCCCCTGCGGCGTGCTGCGGCGCGGCCTGCGGGAAACCCCTCTGCGCGTCCGGGCCGGCGGCCTGCGGGGAACCGCTTTGCGCGTCCGGGTCGTGCGGCGCCTGAGAGGCCCCGCCCTGAGGCGTTCGGAAGGGCTGCGCCCCCGCGCCCGGCCCGCCGAACCCGGGCCGGCCGGCGCCTTGAGGCGACTCGGGGTACCGCCCGTAGGCGTCCGGCCACTGAGGGGCGGAGGGCTGCGCCGCCGGGGCGTCCTGCGGCGGGAGCGGCTGCCGGTGCACACCCGGCTGCGGTACCGCCGGTACCTGCGCGCCGTACGGCGGCTGCCCCTGGGGCCCGCCCTGAGCCGGGTACGGGTCGTGCCCGGTGGGCGCGGGGGCGGCCGGCGGGGCGGCGTGGGCGCCCTGCCCGTGGTGCGCGGCCGCCTGCTGCGGCGGCGTACCGGGAGCACCGTAACCGCCCTGCTGAGCGGGTCCGCCGGGGTGGCTCTGGTGGCCGGTCTGCGCCGGGCCGCCCGGGTGGCCGCTCTGCGCCGGGCCCCCGGGGTAGCCGTAACCGCCCGGCTGTGCCGGGGCCGGGTAGCCGTAGCCGCCGGGCTCCGCGGGGGCCGGGTAGCCGTACCCCTGAGGCGCGTCGCCGCCGGCCGGCGGCGGGCCCGGGTATCCGTACGCGGCTCCGGGCGCGGGAGGGGACTGCTGCGGGCCCCACGGCTCACCCCACGGCTGCCCGCCGGCCGGAGCCGTCTGTGCTCCTGGCGCGCCCGGTATGAGGGGCTCACTGCCGTCGGCGGGCAGCACGACGCCTTCGTGCGCGGGCCGCGCGGCGGGTAGCCGCTGCTCGTCACCCTGTCCGCTGTGCGTCACCGGGACTCCTACGTGTGGACCTACGTCGATCGTCGGCTCACGCTACCGGGTGCCCGGAGTGGTCCGCACACACGTGCCGGAGCGGTGACAAGACGCGGACACAACTCGCCCTCCCTTTCTGACAGAAAGCCCTTGTGCACCACCTGTCACAGGCGCCTCCCGCGCCCCGCTCCGCGTCAGGCCGCGGCGCGCAGTTCCAGCCGTGCGACGAACTCCCGTACCGACGGCTCCTCCGCGTACGGCTCGAGCCTCAATTGCAGGTCGTCCAGGTACTCCGCGCCCCTGCTGGAGCGCAGCGAGTCCAGCAGTTCCACCGCCCGTGTGCCCGTGTAGCAGGCCTGTTCCACCTCACGCTGCTGCACCTGCGCGGAGGCCAGCAGGACCAGGCCGATCGCCCGGCGGCGGGCCCGTGACTCCGGGTGGCCCTCCAGAGCCTGCGACGCGTAGCGCGCCGCGCTCTGCGCCTCACCGAGGTCGCGGTGGCAGTGCGCCAGCTCGTCCGCCAGATACGCGCCGTCGAAGTGGGCGATCCAGTCCGGGTCGTCGCCGCTGTCCGGCTCGGCCCCCTCCAGCGCGGTGACCGCCCTGCCGGCCGCCTCGTGGCAGGTGCGGGCGTCGCCGAGGAGCGCGTGGCCGCGTGCCTCCGCCGCGTGGAACATGGCCTGCACCCGGGGGGTGACCCGGCCCCGCGCCCCTTCCTGCGCGGCACGGGCGAGCTGGGCGATCTCGCGCGGGTTGCCGAGCTCGGCCGCCAGGTGGCTCATCGAGGCGGCCAGCACATAGCCGCCGTACGCCCGGTCGCCGGCGGCCTGCGCCAGGCGCAGGGCCTGGATGTAGTACCGCTGGGCGAGCCCCGGCTGACCGGTGTCCACGGCCATGTAGCCGGCGAGCTCCGTCAGCCGCGCCGCCGCGGCGAACAGGTCCCGGCCGACCGTCTCCCGGTAGGAACCGGACAGCATCCCGGAGACCACGCTGTTCAGGTAGTGCACGACGACCGGCCGCACATGGCCGCTGCCGAAGCGGTGGTCCATCTCCGTCAGCGCGGCGGTCATCGCCCGGACCGCGTCGACGTCCGGCGGGCCGACCCGGGCCCCTGCGGTGCGGGCCACCTGCGTGTCCGCTCCGGTGATCAGCCAGTCGCGGCTCGGCTCCACGAGAGCGGACGCGGCCACCGCGGAGCCCGACAGGAAGTCCCGGCGGCCCACGTCGCTCCGCCACAGCTCGCAGACCTGCTCGATGGCCCCGACCACCGTCGGCGCGAACTGGAGGCCGACGCCGGTGGCGAGGTTCTTGCCGTTCGCCATGCCGATCTCGTCGATCGTGACCGTGCGGCCGAGCTTACGGCCGAGCGCCTCCGCGATGATGCCCGGTGCCCGGCCGCGCGGCTGCTGGCCGCGCAGCCACCGGGCGACGGACGTCTTGTCGTAGCGCAGGTCGAGGCCACGCTCGGCGCCGACCATGTTGACGCGCCGGGCCAGCCCGGCGTTCGAGCATCCGGCTTCCTGGATGAGCGCCTGCAGCCGTTCGTTCGGCTGACGGACGACGAGAGGCCTGGCTGCCATGAACTACCCCCTGATGTTGATCAATGACTTGATCAATGCCCGGCTGATATACGGAGAATGCAGGGTTGGTCGGGTTGGTTCGCTTTTGCCGTGGCGCGGCCCGGTCGCGGCCGCTGACGTACGCGCCGCACTCCTACCCGCCCGTAGGTCCCCCGGCCCATGCGCGCCCCCGGTCGTGCACCCGTGCGCCCCACGTGCAGGATCGATGCTCCACCGCCCACCGCGTCACACCCCGTAACCCGTACATACGGCGGTAGTTGAGCGTGTCGTGGAAGAGACCATGGCAGTCACGGAAGCCGCCCGGATCCCCCAGCAGCGAGGCGAGCAACTGCTGGACAGCGCTGCGCGGTACGCGGAAGAGAGGCACTGGGACGTGTTCCCCGGCACCTGGCTCGAGGCCGTCGAAGGGGGGCGGCGCTGCTCGTGCGGCGACCTGCGCTGCCCGCTCCCCGGCGCGCACGCCGCCCGCCCGGACTGGGCGAACCAGGCGACCGGCAGCGCCACCGCCGCGCGCCGGATGTGGACCAAGCAACCGACCGCCGCGATCCTGCTGCCCACCGGCCGCACCTTCGACGCCATCGAGGTCTCCGACTCGGCCGGCTTCCTGGCGCTCGCGCGCATGGAGCGGATGGATCTTCCCCTCGGCCCCGTGACCTGCACTCCCGACCGCAGGATGCTCTTCTTCGTGCTGCCGGGCGCGGCGCTCAGGGCCCCCGAGCTGATCAGGAACCTGGGCTGGGTCCCCAGCTCCCTCGACCTCATCACCCGTGGCGAGGGCCACTACGTCGCCGCCCCGCCGACCCGGATCGGCGGGCACGGCGCCGTGCAGTGGGCGCGCCGCCCCACTCCGGCCAACCGCTGGCTCCCGGACGTCGAGGAGCTCATCAGCCCGCTCGCGTACGCGTGCGGCAGGGACGCGGCGGCGGGGCGGGTGCGCCAGGGATAGCGGTACGCCGGGGCCGAGCGGATGCCCCGGGGGGAGCGGGTGGGCGGGGGAAAGGGCATCCACGTCGCACCTGGGCGTCCGTAGGGTGGACCCGTACACCTGTGCCCGCAGGGCACGTACGGGGACTCCGAAAGGCGCGGAACACATGCCGGACCAGGCAGTTGAGGAGACGGGCGGGGTGCGGACGGCACCTCCCGCCGTGCACGTCGAAGGTCTGTGGAAGCGGTTCGGCGAGCAGATCGCCGTCGCGGGGATCGATCTGACCCTGCCGGCCGGCAGCTTCATCGGCCTGGTCGGGCCGAACGGCGCGGGCAAGACCACGACCCTGTCGATGGTCACCGGCCTGCTCCGCCCGGACCAGGGGCGGGTCCAGGTCGCGGGGCACGACGTGTGGCGCGACCCGGTCGAGGTCAAGTCGCGCATCGGCGTCCTGCCGGAGGGCCTGCGGCTGTTCGAGCGGCTGTCCGGCCGTGAACTGCTCGCCTACAACGGCCGGTTGCGCGGCCTGCCGGGCGACGAGGTCGACAAGCGGGCCGGCCAGCTGCTGGACGTGCTCGACCTGGCGGGCGCGCAGCACAAACTGGTCGTCGACTACTCGACCGGCATGCGCAAGAAGATCGGCCTGGCGGCGGCGCTGCTGCACAACCCTGAAGTGCTCTTCCTCGACGAGCCGTTCGAGGGCGTCGACCCGGTGTCCGCGCAGACGATCCGCGGGGTGCTCGAGCGGTACACCGCCTCCGGCGCGACCGTCGTCTTCTCCAGCCATGTGATGGAGCTGGTCGAGTCGCTGTGCGACTGGGTGGCGGTCATGGCGGCCGGCACGATCCGCGCACAGGGCCCGCTGGCCGAGGTACGTGGCGACGCCCCCTCGCTCCAGGCGGCGTTCCTCGAACTGGTCGGCGCGCAGGGCAGGGACAACGGGGAGTCGCTGGACTGGCTCGGCGGCGGTGCGCGTTGAGTACGGCGACCCTGACCTCAGTCTTCGTACGTCTGAAGCTGTCGCTGCTGCGCAACGGGCTGCGCCAGTCGTCGGGCCGCAGGACCGCGTTCGTCGTCTCGATGGTCTTCGTGCTGCTGCTCGCCGCCGTCCAGCTGCTGGGCCTGATCATGCTGCGCGGCAACGAGCACGCCATGTCGCTCGTCGTCCTGCTGACGGGTCTGCTGGCGCTCGGCTGGGCGGTGCTGCCGCTGTTCTTCCCCAGCGGCGACGAGACGCTGGACCCGACGCGCCTGGTGATGCTGCCGCTCCGGCCGGGGCCGCTGGTGGCCGCACTGCTCGTCGCGTCCCTGATGGGCATCGGCCCGCTGTTCACACTCTGCATGGTCGTGGGGTCGGCGTTCGCGCTGTCCCACGGCGTCGTCGCGGCACTGGTGTCCCTCGTCGCCGTCCCGCTCGCCCTGCTCGTGTGCCTGGCGCTCGCCCGCACGGTCGCGGCGGCGAACATCCGGCTGCTCACCTCCCGCAAGGGCCGCGATCTGGCGGTGCTCAGCGGCCTGTTGATCGCGGTGGGCATCCAGTTCGTGAACTTCGGCGTGCAGCGTCTCGGCGATGCGGGCGGCCTCGCGGCACTGGACCCGGCGGCGGCGATCGTACGGTGGGTGCCGCCGGCGTCCGCGATCGGCGCGGTGGACTCCGCGAGCGACGGCGCGTACGGCCAGGCCCTCGCCCAGCTCGCCCTGTCCGCGGTGGCGCTCGTCCTGTTGCTGCGGACCTGGCGGCACAGCCTGACGAAGCTGATGACCGCCCCGGACGGGTCCACGCTGGCCGCGGCGTCCGAGCCGACCCGCAAGGGCACCACGTCCGGTCTGCACCGGCTGCTGCCGGAGGGCCGCACGGGCACGGTGATGCAGCGCAGCCTCAAGTACATCTGGCGCGACCCGAAGACCAAGGGCGCCTGGGTGTCGTCGCTGGCCATCGGGCTGATCGTGCCCATCTTCAACGCCCTCCAGGGCACGGGCTCGATCTACTTCGCGTGCTTCGCCGCCTGGATGCTCGGCATCATGATGTACAACCAGTTCGGCCAGGACACCTCCGCCTTCTGGATGGTGGCGCTGACGATCTCCTCCACACGCGACGCGTACGAGGAACTGCGCGCCCGGACCCTGGCGCTGCTCGTCATCACCCTCCCGTACACCGTGCTCGTCGTGGTGGTCACGGCGGCGGCGCTCGGTGAGTGGCACGATCTGCCGGAGGCGCTGGGCCTGTCCTTCGCCCTGCTCGGCGCGATGCTGGCGACGGGCGCGGTGGCCTCGGCCCGTTTCCCGTACTCGATCCCGCAGGACAGCGCCTACAAGAACGTGGCCCCGGGGCAGGGCGGGCTGGCCTGGCTCTCCATCTTCGGCGGCGTGGTCATGGCGGCGCTGCTGTGCGCACCGGTGATCGTCCTCACGATCATGCTGAACGCCTCCGCCGGCTCCGGCAGCGAGACCCAGTGGACGGTGCTGCCGGTGGGCGTCGTGTACGGGGCGCTGATCACCTGGGCGGGCATGCGGGTGGCGGCGCCGCAGACGGCGAGGCGACTGCCGGAGATCCTCACGGCGGTCAGCAAGGGCTGACGCGCCCGTCAGGGACCGGCTCAGCCCCGACGCTTGAACGGCGGCCGTCGTCCGTCCCCCGGCTGGGGACGGACGACGGCCGCCGCCTTCACCAGCGATGCGCTCTACGTGCCGGTCTCGCTGATACGCCAGGCGACCATCCCGGAGGATCCCGGTTCGCCGTCGACATCGATCCGAAGCCTGCTCGGCGCGTCCGCGATGCGCTGATGGACCGCGGTGCCGTCACAGTCGAAGCTCCGGACGACCGGTCTGTCCTTGACGAGGACCGACAGCTCGGCCTTGCCCTTCCCCGCGCAGGCCACTCCCAGCTGATACGACGTCCCGCGCGCCAGCGGGGAGTCCGTGTGGATGCCGTCAGCGAGGGATGCCAGACCCGATTCCACGAACTCCGGATCGTCGATCGTCACCGTGTCCAGCGCGGCCTCCGCCTGCTCTCCGAGCCTCTTGTCGCTCGTGCCGTTCGGCCCGGACGGCACAGTCGCCGGGGTGGCCCGCTTCGTCGGTCCCCCCGTGCCTCCGGAATGCCCGGTACACCCGGCGACCACGACGGCCGACAGGACACCGACGCACACCGCCACACTGGTCACGCTGAAGCGCGTTCGAGTGGTCATGGAACTCGCTTCCCGGTAACGCCATCCAGCTTTACGCATGTGATCTCCCCCTGGCTCACCGCCTCTTCGGGCGGGCCGGATGTGACCGTACGGGGCTCACGCGCCTCCGACCCGGACATTGAGCAAGGCATGAGGTGGACCGGTGCCAGGAAACGGCCGGACGGCCATGGCGTAGCGTCATGGTCATGACCACGCCGCACAACCCGTACGGGCAGCAGCCGAATCCCTACGGCGGGCCGCCGCAGCCGCAGCCGCCGTATCCGGGGCATGCAGCCCCGCCCATACCCCAGCAGCCCGGGCACGGCGGGCAGCCGTACCCGCCCGCGGGCGGCTGGGGCGCTCCCTCGCCCTACCCGTACGCTCCCCCGGTCCAGCCGCCGAAGAAGGACCACACCGCCAGGAACGTGGTCATCGTGATGGCGTCGATCGTCGGGCTCATCGCCTTCGGCTGGGTCGCGACCAACGTCATCCGCCCGGCCGGGGGCGGCGGCACGTCGTACCCGGCCGCCGAGTACCGGCTGACCGCACCGCAGACGCTGCTCGACGGGAAGTACGAGCTCGCCGACGACCAGTCCGCCCAGCGGCAGAAGGAGCTCGAGTCGTCACCGGTCGACGAGACCGACATCCGTGACCCGCAGGCCACGGTGGCCCAGTACACGTCCACGTCGGAGGGCGGGGTCCTGGTGCTGTCCGGTATGCACGGCCGCATCAAGAACCCCGACACGGCCCGCGAGAAGATGCTCGACGGCGCGGCGACGGCGGACGGCGCCACCCTCGCCGTGCCGGCGAAGGACGTCACCCCGGCCGGCTCGGAGGTCACCATCACCTGCCAGGTCGTGACGATGACTCAGGACGGCGGCGGCACCAGCTCGTTGCCCATCTGCGCCTGGGCCGACGACAACACGAACGCGTCGGTGACCGTGGTCACGGCCGCCACGTCGACGAAGTCCCCACAGGACATCGACCTCGACGCGGCGGCCGAGGCCACGGCGAAGGTACGCGAGGAGATCCGCAAGCCGCTCAGCTGAGTTCAGGCGGCCGCGCCACCCCCGGCCGGTCCTCGCCGCAGAAGACGCGCACGAAGTGTTCCTCCCGCACGACGTCGAGCGCCGTGCGGCCCGTGCAGTGGCGGAAGACGAACGCGTGCGTGAACCCCGCGGGTCGCGGGATCCCGGCCCGGTCGAGGGCGGCGGCGACGGACGGCCGGCAGTCGGGGTCGGGGCAGTAGCCGGTGGACCGGTTACTGCCCCGACCACTTCCAGGCGGCCGCCGGCCGCCCGAAGGCGACCTCCCCGGCCGCACGGACACTGCCCCGCCCCGGCGCGTCCTCCGCGGCCCGCCACGGCTCGGGCGGACCGCCAAACGTGGAGCGGCGGGGCCCGTCGGTCGATATGACGGTCCTCGCCAGGATGCGGGCCACGCCCTCCCCCAGGAGACGCACCTTGGCGCTGCGGGGAGGGTCGACGGCATCCAGGCCGTGTCCGTACTTCTCGATCCGGTCGAGCACGAGGCTCCCGGCCTCGTACGCCTGTCCCGTCCGCGCGACGCCGCCCACGCACCGGACGACGCACACGGCCGCCCCGGTGTCCGCCGATTCGACGCCGATGATGTGCAACTCGCCCCGCGTCACCGGAATCACGGCGTCAGGACCCCGTCCAGGAACGGCTCGATCGCCGTCCGCCAGCCGGACGGGCAGTCGTAGTGGACCAGGTGTCCCGCGTCGGACACCTCGCCGTACTGCCCGCGGGGCAGTACGCGGACCATCTCCTGGGCCTCCGCGCGGCCGAGTTCGCCGTCGAGGCCGCGGACCACCAGCGTGGGGCAGCGGACCTGGGCCAGCTCCTCCCAGTGGGCGTCGTGGACCCACGTCTCCCGCGACGTGAGCATCTGCCGGCGGGAGAACACCGGGCGCCAGCCGTCGGCCCGCTCCGCCATGACCTCGGCGAAGAACTCGCCGCGGGCCGGGTTCGGCCGCTCGACCCGGGGATCGTCCTCGCCGAACCACTTGCGGACGTCCGCCAGGGTCGCGAACGGGACGGGCCAGGAGCGGAACCACTCCTCCCACTCGCGCTGCGACGCGGCGCCGAGCGCGGACGCCCGCATGTCGCAGATGATCAGGGCCTGGACCAGGTCGGGGCGCTTGGCCGCGAGCTGCCAGGCGGTGAGGGCGCCCATCGCGTGACCGATCAGGGTCACGGGCGCGAGGCCGAGCTGTTCGATCGCGGCCTCGGCGTCCGCCACGTACGCGTCGCGGGTGTACGGCCCTTCCGCGGGTTTGTCACTGCGGCCGTGGCCGCGCTGGTCGAGTGCGACCGCGCGGTGCCGCTCGGTGAGCCACCGGGCCGTGGAGGCCCAGTGCGATGCCCGGCCCATCAGGCCGTGGAGCAATAAGACCCCCGGGGCGTGGTCCCCTTCCACGCGGCCCTTCGGCGGGTCCGCGAACTCCCAGGCAGCCAGGCTTACGCCACCTGCTCCGGTCACGTCGATGCGCCGCACCATCGGCCCTGGCACCCCCTTCTCTCCCCCGAGTAGGACTGGCTCGTCATGAGCCCCGTGTCGGGGCTCGAGTGAACCCCGGGTCGAACTCCGTCAGACTATCGAACCTGTATTCGAAAAAGCGGTTCTGCCACGCAACACCGCTCGTTCGAGTGACCACCTGCCGGGATTGACTCGCGCTGTCGAGGGGAGATCTTCTGCGGGAGGCGGGCCGCTCGGGGAAAAACGGTCCGTGGGGATTGACCCTGGGAGCTCGGGGCTCCGGGTCAGCACAGGGGGAGGACAGGTCCCGGCGCCCTCGGGCGCCGGGACTCCTTCCTGTCAGCGGGTTCCCGCAGAAGCGGCAGCACAAGGAGTCGCCCGGAAGTCCACGCGGGCGTCCGCGCCGGTTCCCGCGCGGGGCGTACGACGGGCGCATCACCGGATCCCTCCCCTGCCCTCGGTGGGAGTCCCCACCCCCCGGCCGTGGCCATATGCCTCAGCCTCAGAGTGGCACGCGATTGCCGCGGCCGCTGCCATTCCGGACGGAAAACGGTTTCATCCATGTGAAATAACGGACCGGCCCCGCCTCCTCCGGGGAGGGGACGGGGCCGGTCCGGACCCGCAGCAGCACCTCAGGACGCCGGCGCTGCGCGGCGTCGGCGCTCCGGGACGTTCCCGTCTCAGGACGTCAGCCGCCTCAAGACCTTCCCGTCTCAGGACGCCGGCGCCACAGGACGCCGGCGCCTCAAGACGTCAGCGCCTCAGACGCCGGCGCCTCAAGACGTCAGCACTGCATGCCAGACGTCGCGCCTCAGCGCCTCAGCGCTTCGCGACGAACACGTGCGAGGCGACCTCCGCCTCCAGCTCCGCCGCCTCACCGCTGCTGCCCACGAGCACACCGCCCGCGGACTCCGTCACGCTCACCACGGAACCGGGCTGCACGCCCGCACGCCGCAGCGTGTACATCAGCTGGGCGTCGGTCTGGATCGGCTCGCCGATCCGTCGCACGACGACCGTCTTGCCGTCCGGACCCGGGTCCAGCTCGGCCAGGGAGACCATGCTGTCGTCCAGGAACGGGTCGGCCTCGGCCTTCTCCCCCAGCTCCTCGAGGCCCGGGATCGGATTCCCGTACGGCGACTCCGTCGGGTGACGCAGCAGCTCCAGCACCCGCCGCTCCACCGCCTCGCTCATCACGTGCTCCCAGCGGCAGGCCTCCGCGTGGACCTGCTCCCACTCCAGCCCGATCACGTCGACGAGCAGACACTCGGCGAGCCGGTGCTTGCGCATCACGCGTGTGGCCAGCTGCCGGCCTTCGCCGGTCAGTTCCAGATGCCGGTCCCCGGCCACCGTCACCAGACCGTCGCGCTCCATGCGCGCCACGGTCTGGCTGACCGTCGGACCGCTCTGGTCGAGCCGTTCCGCGATTCGGGCCCGCATGGGCACCACACCTTCCTCCTCGAGCTCGAGGATGGTGCGGAGATACATCTCCGTCGTGTCGATCAGTCCGGACATACGTGCCCCTCGATGCTGTGACTTGAAATCAGTCGTTCGCTGGCCCCAGGTCAATTCTTGCGCATCGCGCCGACAACCGTGCCGCGCTGTGCCAGGGCCGTATTGACAGGGCAATGGTCCAGACCGCAACGTGATCCGCGACACGGGTACCCCAGGTATTCCCCTCACCCCTGCGGAAAGGGCTCGGCGATGAGCGAGAGCAAGCTGGCCGGTCAGTTCTTCGACGCCGCGATCGGTCTGCTGCAGCGCGTGCGGGACGAGGAGTCCCGCAACATCGCGGCCGCCGGTTCCGCCGTCGCCGACACCGTCCAAGCGGGCGGCCGGCTCTTCGCGTTCGGCGCCGGCCACTCCTCGCTCGCCGCGCAGGACGTCGTCTACCGGGCCGGCGGTCTCGCCGTGATGAACCTGCTCGCCGTACCCGGCGTCGTCGGCGTCGACGTCATGCCGGCCACCCTCGGCTCCGCGCTCGAGCGCGTCGACGGGCTCGCGGGCGCGGTGCTCGACTCCAGCCCCGCACGGGCCGGCGACCTGCTCGTGATCATCTCCCTCTCGGGACGCAACGCGCTGCCCGTCGAGATGGCCATGAACGCCCGTGCCCTCGGCCTCACGGTCATCGGTGTGACCTCCGTCGCCTACGCCACGGAGACGAAGTCCCGCCACTCGTCCGGCACGTTCCTCAAGGACCACTGCGACATCGTGCTCGACTCCCACATCGCCGTCGGCGACGCGGAGCTGACCCACGAGAGCATCGAAGCACCGTTCGCGCCCGCCTCGACCGTCGTGACCAGCGCGCTGATGCAGGCGACGATGGCCGCCGCGGCGGAGCAGCTCGCCGACCGGGGCATCGAGCCGCCGCTGCTGCGCTCGGGCAACGTCGACGGCGGGCACGAGTGGAACGGCCGCGTGATGGCCGAGTACCGGGACCGCATCTTCTTCCGGCACTGAGCCCGCCGGAGCCCTGGCCAGGGGCCGCCCGCTCATCGGCCTCAGTCGCCCGTCGACTGCGCCAGGTCCAGTGCCGAGGCGGTGAGCACCGCGACGCTCTCCGCGTATACGGCGTCCGGGCGCTCGAACGCCGGACGGGCCGCGCCTCGCAGGAAGGTCAGCACGCCGACCGTCCGGCCACGGCTGCGCAGCACCGTGCACAAGGCGTGCGCCGCGTCCTTGGGCCATTGCCGGCGCTCCGCCCACTCCCCGGGCGTGCCCTCCGCGCCGACGCTCGCCCGGACCGAACCGAGCCGCTCCACGGCCTGGAGCGCCGGGTGCCCGGGCGCGTACCGCACCGGAAGCCCGCCGCCCGCCACTCCCGCCGCGGGGCCGGGCGCGCCGGCCGGTGACGCGACGGCCCGCACCAACCGCTCCCCGCCGCCCTCGGTACCGCCGCCCGCACCGCCGCTCTCCTTACCGCCCTCGGCCACGTCGAGCAGGGCATGGTCGGCGAAGCCTGCCAGCGCGAAGTCGAGATACGCGGTCGCCGCCTCCAGCGGGTCCTCGCATTCGGAGGCCGCACGCCCCGCCCGGTGCAGCTGACTCGACCTGAACCGCAGCCGGTTCGCCTCCTGCTCCGCCAGCTTGGCGTCCGTCACGTCGTGGAACAGCCACCCCACCCCGAGCGGAACCGGCTCCTCCGCCAGCGGGGAGGCCAGCCGTACGAACCCGCTGCGCCAGCAGCGCCGCTGCTCCCGCCCGTCGGTCGACGCGACGGCCACCCACAGGTCCGCCAGACCCCGCGGTGCGCCCTCCGCCAGCACATGGTGCAGCGCGCCCTCGAGCTCCTCCACGCCCTGCTCCAGCAGCTCGCCGAGCGGCCGCCCCAGCGCGGACGTACGCCCCGCCCCGAGCGCACGGGCCGCCTCGACGTTGACGACGGCGGGCCGCAGATCCACGTCGACCAGCACGACACCCCACGACGCCTCGTCGAAGAGCGCCTCGCTCAGCGCGATGGACCGCTCCAGGTCGATCTGGGTGTGCACCTCGCTGAAGGCGCAGTACACCCCGGCCGGCTCGCCGTCCGCGCCCAGCACCCGCGCGGACTGGGTCCGTACGAGCACCCGCCCGCCGTCCTTCCGCAGCAGCGCGAACTCGTGCACCTGCCGGCCCGGCGCGTCCATCGCGGCCATCAGCCGCCCCTGCACCTCGGCGGCGTCCGCGCTGCGCACGGCCCATCCGGCGAAGCCCCGCCGCCCGACGGCCTCCCGCGCCGACCAGCCGAGTATCCGCTCCGCCTCACGGTTCCAGTGCGTCACGACCCCGGCGGCGTCGAAGGCACAGAGTGCGGCGTCCATGCCGTCGAGCAGCGCGGCGAGCAGATCCGCCCCCGGCGGCCCCGGCTCGCGCCCGCCGGCACCGGGCGCGTCGGTGATCTCACTCCTGGAAGCACTCATCCCGGGACCCCCTGCAGGACGTGTCCACGTGCGCTGATGCCGTCACCACCATTCAACTTCAACGTGACGCACAACACATACGGTTCCCGGAAATCACCCCTGCCCTGGAACGGACGGCGCCCAGCCACTCGAGGTCATGGAGGAACTGCTCCGCCAAGCGGATCTGCGATCGCCGTCCGAGCGTGAGTTCGCCAGGAACGCGCAGGTCGCAGATGGTCTGGAAAACGCACGGAAAAAACAGGTTGATCCTGCCGCCGAGGCTTCCTAGTGTGTGGGCACACGCGAAAGGAGGTGATCCGAAAACATGATTTCTTTTCGGACTCGTGAGGTGACTGCGGGCTGACGCCTGCCGTCGCACTCTGTGCACCTCGGCAGTCGTCTGCCGAAACCCAAGCAGTCACCCGACCCGTGGGCCGCCGGTAAGTCCGGCCGGCTCCCTCCGTCCGGACGGAGGGACCAAAGGCCCACGGGTCGTCTGCGTTTCCACCGGGCCGACGGACCGCTCAGGGGGCGAGCCGTTCGATCGTCCAGCCGCCGTCCGTGCGGACGTACCGCAGCCGGTCGTGGAGGCGGTTCTCGTGGCCCTGCCAGAACTCCACCGCATCGGGCACGACCCGGATGCCGCCCCAGTGGGCCGGCGCGGGAACTTGGGCGCCCTCGGGGTAACGGGCGGACAGCTCCTCGTACCGGCGCAGCAGTTCCTCGCGTGAGGAGATCACCCGGGACTGGTCGCTCGCCAAGGCCCCGAGCTGGGAGCCGTGCGGGCGGGTGCGGAAGTAGGTGGCGGTCTCGTCGCGGCCGATGCGGGCGGCCCGGCCGGTGACGATGATCTGGCGCTCGAGCGGATGCCAGGGGAAGAGCAGCGAGACGTGCGGGTTGGCGTCGATCTCGCGGCCCTTCCGCGAGTCGTAGTTGGTGAAGAAGACGAAGCCGCGGGCGTCGTACTGCTTCAGCAGCACCGTGCGCGAGGAGGGCCGGCCGTCGGGAGTCGCCGTCGAGACGATCATCGCGTTGGGCTCCAGCAGGGCGGCCGCGGCGGCTTCGGCGAACCACTGCGCGAACTGTTCCATGGGTCCCGCGGCCAGTGCGTCCTCGTCGAGCGGTGTCGAGCGGTACTGCTCGCGCATGACGGCGGGGTCCGGGACGACGAGTTCCGTCTCTGCCGGGTGGGGTACGGGCAGGCCCGCGACGGTCACGTCCGAGGGTCGGGGTTCGGGAGCGGCGGCGTGGTCGGTCACGACGCCATCCTGCCGTAGGGACCGAGTTTGCCCGGCACGGAGTGCCGTCAATCCTCCTCGGGCGAAATGGGGCAGTGTGCCGGATGTCACGCTTCCCCGCATCGGCCGGACCCGCCAAAATCTTGGGTCCGGCCACTGTGGCCTCCATACACCAGGGGATATCGTGCCTGCCTCCCCGGCGGTTGGGTGACCACCGGCCGCACGGGGCATCACCGGAGTGACCGACCTGCCCGTCGGCAGCCGTATGCCGCACCCGCCTTTGTCGCACACGTCTTGTCGCACACGTCTTGAGGAGCCGCCTGATGTCCGACTTCGTACCTGGACTCGAGGGAGTCGTCGCGTTCGAGACGGAGATCGCCGAACCGGACAAGGAGGGCGGCTCGCTCCGCTACCGGGGCGTCGACATCGAGGAACTGGTCGGGCACGTGTCCTTCGGGAACGTGTGGGGCCTGCTCGTCGACGGCGCGTTCAACCCGGGCCTGCCGCCCGCGGAACCGTTTCCGATCCCGGTGCACTCCGGCGACATCCGGGTCGACGTGCAGTCGGCACTGGCGATGCTCGCGCCTGTGTGGGGTCTCAAACCGCTGCTCGACATCGATGAGGCGCAGGCCCGTGACGACCTGGCGCGGGCGGCCGTGATGGCGCTCTCGTACGTGGCACAGAGTGCCCGTGGCCAGGGTCTGCCGATGGTTCCGCAGAGCGAGATCGACAAGGCCGAGTCCGTCGTCGAGCGGTTCATGATCCGCTGGCGCGGCGAGCCCGACCCGCGGCACGTCAAGGCCGTCGACGCGTACTGGACGTCGGCCGCGGAGCACGGCATGAACGCCTCGACGTTCACGGCCCGTGTCATCGCGTCCACCGGCGCGGACGTCGCGGCGGCGCTGTCCGGCGCGGTGGGCGCGATGTCGGGTCCGCTGCACGGCGGCGCGCCGTCCCGGGTCCTCGGCATGATCGAGGAGATCGAGCGGACCGGTGACGCGACGGCGTACGTGAAGCGTGCCCTGGACAAGGGCGAGCGGCTGATGGGCTTCGGGCACCGCGTCTACCGCGCGGAGGACCCGCGGGCCCGCGTGCTGCGCCGCACGGCGAAGGAGCTGGCCGCGCCGCGCTTCGAGGTGGCGGAGGCGCTGGAGAAGGCGGCGCTGGAGGAGTTGCACAACCGCCGCCCGGACCGGGTGCTGGCGACCAACGTCGAGTTCTGGGCCGCGATCATGCTGGACTTCGCGGAGGTTCCGGCGCACATGTTCACGTCGATGTTCACGTGTGCCCGTACGGCCGGCTGGTCGGCGCACATCCTCGAGCAGAAGCGCACGGGCCGGCTGGTGCGCCCCTCGGCGCGCTATGTGGGCCCGGCTGCCCGCAGCCCGCGTGAGATCCCGGGCTACGAGGACATCGTCGGCTGACGGCGAACGTCCCGGCCGGGCGCAGGCCTCTCGCCGGGCGGCGGGCCGCTCGGCCGACCGCCGGCCGCCCCGTGCCGGGCGCACGCCGCCGCACGGTCCCAGGCAGCCACGCTGGTCACCACCCGCGGGGCCGACCGCGTGCCGCTCGGCCTGCGGCGGGCGGCTCGGCCATCCCCAGGCCTCTCGGCCGGGCGCAGGTCGCCAGGCCGGCGCAGCCGCCTCGACCGACGCGCAAGGCCGACCTCAAGCCCCTCGGCCGACCCCAGGCCCCTCGACCGGGCGCAGGCCCCTCGGCCGACCCCAGGCCCCTCGGCCGGGCGCAGCGCCCGAGCCGGGCGCGGGCCCCCGGACGGGCCCCGGCAGCCGGGCTGGTCACCGCCCGCCGGGCGGGGTGAGCGCTCGTGTGCGCGCGTCCCGCCCGTGGCTCAGCCGAGGGCGTTCTCCACCAGTGCCGCCCACTGCGCCACCACCCGCTGCCGGCGGGCCGCGTCGTCCGTGAGGAGGTTGGCCAGGCCCAGGCCGCGGGCCATGTCCAGCAGGCCCTGGACGGTTTCGCGGACGCCCGGGCGGGACTCGTCCGCGCCCAGCAGGCGGACCGCGATGCGGTGGGTCTCGCGGCCGACCTTCGCCTCGAGTTCGGTGACCCGCGGGCGCAGCTGTTCCTCGTTGGACGCGGCCACCCACAGGTGGAGCGCGGCCCGGAACAGCGGCCCGGTGTAGAGGTCGACGAGGGCAGCGACGACGGCGGCGCGGTTCTGTGACGGGAGCTCCCGCAGCGCCTGCGAGCGCTCTTCGGCCACGTATTCGACGGCGGCCGTGAACAGGTCCTCGCGGGTCGGGAAGTGGTGCTGTGCCGCCCCGCGTGAGACGCCGGCCCGTTCGGCCACCACGGTGACCGTGGAGCCTGCCCAGCCGACCTCGGCCAGGCAGGCCACCGCGGCCTCCAGCAGCCGCTGCCGGGTGGCCCGGCTGCGGTCCTGCTTGGGGGCCTTGGCGGTCGGTGGCGTCACAACACCCATGCGGGGTCCCGTCGTTCGAGGAAGGCCGTCATCCCTTCGCGCGCCTCGGACGATGCGAACAGCGACGCCGAGCGCTGGACCAGGTCCTCCGCGTCCCGGTCGAAGGTTTCCAGCACCCTAGCCGTGACCAGTTCCTTCGATGCCGCCAGCCCCTGGGGGGAGGCCCTGCGTAGCCCGTCGAGGAGCGGTGCGAGGGCCGTGTCGACGTCGTCCGCGGTGAGGGTCAGCAGCCCGGTGCGGGCGGCCTCCGCCGCGTCGAAGCGCTCCCCGGTGAGGTAGTAGCGTCCGGCGGCCCGGGGGTCCATGCGGGGCAGCAGCGGCAGGGAGATGACGGCGGGCGCGACGCCGATGCGCACTTCGGTGAACGCGAAGTCGGAGTCCGAGCTCGCGGCGGCGATGTCGCACGCGCCGACGAGCCCGAGGCCGCCGGCCCGCACATGGCCGGCGACCCTCGCCACGACGGGCTTGGGCAGTGTCACGATCTGCCGGAGCAGTCCGACGAACGTGTACGGGTTGGGGGGTGACTTGAGGTCGGCGCCCGCGCTGAACGTGGAGCCGGTGTGTGTGAGCACGACGGCGCGTACGTCCCCGTCGTGGGCGCACTTCCCGAGCGCTTCCGTGAGTTCGCCGACGAGCCTCGCCGTCAGGGCGTTGCGGTTGGCCGGCGAGTCCAGGGTCAGGGTGGTGATGCCGCGCTCGTGCGTGGTGGCGATGGTCACGTGCTACTGCTCCTTCGTACCGTTCTCGCGGACCCGCAGTTCCCGCCGGAGGATCTTCCCGGACGCGGCGCGGGGGACGGCGCCGATGAACTCGACGCGGCGGATCTTCTTGTACGGGGACACCTGGCCGGTGACGAAGTCGATGATGTCCTCCTCCTTCAGGTGTTCGGCGCCCGGCTGCCGTACGACGTACGCCTTCGGGATCTCGTTGCCGTCGTCGTCGACGACGCCGATGACGGCCGCGTCCGCGATCGCCTCGTGGGTGAGCAGCAGCGCCTCCAGTTCTGCCGGGGCGACCTGGTAGCCCTTGTACTTGATGAGTTCCTTGACCCGGTCGACGACGAACAGCCAGCCGTCGTCGTCGACGCGCCCGACGTCGCCGGTGTGGACCCAGCCGTCCGCGTCGATCATCGCGGCGGTGGCGTCGGGCCGGCCCAGGTAGCCCTTCATGACCTGCGGGCCGCGGATGGCGATCTCGCCTTCTTCGCCGGTGCCGAGTTCCCTGCCGGAGCCGTCGAGGTCGAGGATGCGCATCTCGGTGCCGGGCAGCAGGAGGCCCACGGTGCCGGGCGGAGGGTTGTCCGCGGTGAGCGGTACGACGTGGGTGCCCGGTGAGAGCTCCGTCATGCCGTACGCCTGCCGTACCGGCGGCAGCCCGAGCCGTTTCGAGCACGCCTCCGCGAGGCTCGCGTCGAGCGGGGCGGCGGCGCTGAGGATGTATTCCAGCGACGAGAGGTCGTAGGTGGCGACGGCCGGGTGCTTGGCGAGGGCGAGGACGATGGGCGGGGCGACGTACAGCCCGTTGATGCGGTGTTCCTGGATCGCGCCGAGGAAGGTGTCGAGCTCGAAGCGGGGCAGGACGACGACGGTCGCGCCCTGCTTGAGCGGGGCGTTCATCAGGGCGGTGAGGCCGTAGATGTGGAAGAAGGGCAGAACGGCCAGGATGCGGTGCCCGGGTCCCGCGGGGGCGACGGGTTCGAGCTGCGCCAGGTTGGTGGCGATGGACCGGTGCGTGAGCATCACGCCTTTGGGGACGCCGGTCGTGCCGGACGAGTACGGCAGGGCGGCGACGTCGGTCGACGGGTCGATGGTGACGTCGGGCTCCGGCGCGGTGGAGCCGAGCATGTCGAGGACGCTGACGTGCCCGTCGGCGCGGTCGCAGACGAAGATCTCCTCGATCCCCGCGGCGAGTTCGGCGGCTCTGCGGGCCACCTCGAGCAGCGGTGAGACGGTGACGATCCAGCGGGCGGAGGAGTCGCGCAGCTGCTTGGCGAACTCCTCCGCCGTGACCAGCGGATGGACGGTGGTGACGGCGGCGCCGGCACGGGTGGCCCCGTAGAACACGGCCGGGTAGGCGACCGTGTTGGGGCTGTGCAGCGCGAGGACGTCGCCCTTTCGCAGGCCGGCGTCGGCGAGCGCGGCGGCGATGCGCCGGTGGAACAGGTCGAGTTGCCGGTAGGTGACGGTGGTGCCGTTCACTCCGTCGACGAGGGCGACGGTGTCCCCGTACTCGGCGGCTTTTCCGAGCACGCTCTCGTGGATGGGCTCGACGACTGCGGGGACGTCTGCGTAGCTGCTGCGGAACACCATGTGTGCGCTCCCTCGGCGTGTGTGGACGGCCAGAATGTCGTCTCTCAGTACGACTTGGGGAGACCCAGGGACTGGTGGGACACGTAGTTCAGGATCATTTCGCGGCTGACCGGGGCGATCCGGGCGACGCGGGCGGCGGCGATGAGCTTCGCGAGACCGTACTCGCGTGTGAGTCCGTTGCCGCCGAGGGTGTGGACCGCCTGGTCGACCGCCTTCACGCATGCCTCACCGGCGGCGTACTTGGCCATGTTCGCGGCCTCGCCGGCGCCGATGTCGTCGCCGGCGTCGTACAGGGCGGCGGCCTTCTGCATCATCAGCTTCGCGAGCTCGAGTTCGATGTGCGCCTGCGCGAGGGGGTGGGCGACGGCCTGGTGGGCGCCGATGGGCGCCTTCCAGACCTGGCGGGTCTTCGCGTATTCGACGGCCTGCGCAAGGGCGTAGCGGCCCATGCCGATGGCGAACGCGGCGGTCATGATGCGTTCGGGGTTGAGCCCGGCGAAGAGCTGGAGCAGGCCGGCGTCCTCTTCGCCGACGAGCGCGTCGGCGGGCAGCCGTACGTCGTCGAGCACCAGCTCGAACTGCTTCTCCTGCGCCTGCAGTTCCATGTCGATCACCGACCGGCCGAAGCCCTCGGCGTCGCGGGGCACGATGAACAGGCACGGCTTGAGGCTGCCTGTCCTCGCGTCCTCCGTGCGGCCGACGATCAGGGTCGCGTCGGCGATGTCGACGCCGGAGACGAAGACCTTGCGGCCGGTCACTGTCCAGCCGTCACCGTCCCGGCGGGCGGTGGTGGTGATCCGGTGGGAGTTCGATCCCGCGTCGGGCTCGGTGATGCCGAACGCCATGGTGAGGCTGCCGTCGGCGAGGCCGGGCAGCCACTGCCGCTTCTGCTCGTCGGTGCCGAAGCGGGCGATGACGGTGGCGCAGATCGCGGGCGAGACGATCATCATGAGGAGGGGGCAGCCGGCCGCGCCGGACTCCTCGAGGACGATGGACAGCTCGCTGATGCCGCCGCCTCCGCCGCCGTACTCCTCGGGGAGGTTCACGCCGAGGTAGCCGAGCTTGCCGGCCTCGGCCCACAGGGTGGCACGGTCGAAGCCGGGGCCGTGCCGGCGTCCGAGCGCGGCGACGGCTTCCCGCAGGTCCTTGTGCTCCTGGGTCTCGATGGCGTTCATGGCGCGGTGTCCTCCTGTGCGTTGGCGGCTTCGCGGACGCTTTCCGTGGCGGCTTCCGCGACCGGTCGGGCGTCGGCTTCCGTGGCGGTCTCCGTGACGACGGCGAGCAGGGCGCCGACCTCGACCTGGCGGCCGGGGACGGCGTGGAGTGCGGTGAGTGTGCCGGAGGCGGGCGAGACGATCCTGTGCTCCATCTTCATGGCCTCCAGCCAGACCAGCGGCTGGCCCTGGGTGACCTCGGCTCCTTCGACGACGCCGTCCCCGACCCGGACGACGGTCCCGGGCATGGGCGCGAGCAGCGATCCGGGTTCGGCCCTGTCCTGCGGGTCGGTGAAGCGGGGCCGGGGGGTGAGGGTGTACGCCCCGGCGGGCGAGTCGACGTGGACGGTGTCGCCGCGGTCGGTGACGTCGTAGGTCCGTACGACCCCGTCGATCTCGAGGGTGACCCGGTGCGGCTGCGCCCGCACGACCCGGGTGCCGGGGCGGTCCACGAGCTCGAAGCCGCCGTCCCTGGTGGGCCGGTAGCGGACCTCGTGGTCGCCGTATCCCTTGACCTGGTCGGCGGAGGGGAGGTTGCGCCAGGCGCCGCCGAACCGGCCGGCGCGTCCGGTCGCGTGGGCGAGTGCCGCGGCGACGGCGGCGTGCTCCTCACCGGGGGCCGGCCGGGTGAGTTCGGCCAGGTTCCGCTCGTAGAACCCTGTGTCGAGCAGCCCGCCGGTGAAGTCGGGGTGCTCCAGTGACGCGACGAGCAGCTCCCGGTTGGTGACGGGGCCGTGCACCCGTGCCCGGCGGAGGCTGTGCGCGAGCCTGCGCACCGCTTCGGCGCGGGTGGGCGCCCAGGCGATGACCTTGGCGATCATCGGGTCGTAGTGGACCCCGATGACGTCTCCGTCCGCGTATCCGGCGTCGACCCGCACCCAGGGCGTGCCGTCGGGGCGGTCCGGGCCGCCCGCGGCCGTGTCCGTGGGGAAGCTCAGCTCGTGCAGCCGCCCCGCCTGCGGGGTCCAGCCGGAGGACGGGTCCTCCGCGTAGAGGCGTGCCTCCACGGCGTGTCCGTCGGCGGTGGGCGGGTGCGGCGGCAGGGCCGCGCCCTCCGCGACCGCGATCTGCAGGGCCACCAGGTCCACGCCGAAGACCGCTTCCGTCACCGGGTGTTCCACCTGGAGCCGGGTGTTCATCTCCAGGAAGTGTGCGCGGCCGTCCTCGGCGAGGAGGAACTCGACCGTGCCGGCGCCCCGGTAGTCCACGGCGCGTGCGGCGGCCACTGCCTGTGCGTGCAGTGCCTCGACCTGTTCGGGGCCGAGGCCCGGCGCCGGGGATTCCTCGATGACCTTCTGGTGGCGGCGCTGCAGCGAGCAGTCGCGGGTGCCGAGCGCCCACACGGTGCCGTGGGCGTCCGCGAGGATCTGGACCTCGACGTGGCGTCCGGCCTCGATGTAGGGCTCGACGAAGACCTCGCCGTCGCCGAAGGCCGATGCGGCCTCCGAGCGGGCCGCCGCCAGCTCCGCCGGGAGCGAGACGAGCGAGCGGACCACGCGCATCCCCCGGCCGCCGCCGCCCGCCGCCGCCTTCACCAGGACGGGAAGGTCGTCGTCGGTGACCGAGGCGGGGTCCAGGGAGGTGAGGCCCATGAGCTGCTTGGCTCGGGTCTTGGACGCCATCGCCTCGATGGCGTCGGCCGGGGGGCCGATCCAGATCAGACCGGCGTCCGCAACGGCCCGTGCGAAGTCCGCGTTCTCCGAGAGGAATCCGTATCCGGGGTGGACGGCGTCGGCGCCCGCCGCCTGCGCCGCTTTGACGATCGCCTCGCCCCGCAGATACGTCTGTGCGGGTGTGTCGCCGGGCAGCCGCACCGCCGCGTCCGCCTCCCGCACGTGGAGGGCGGTGGCGTCGGCGTCGGAGTGGACGGCCACCGTCGTGATGCCCAGCCGGCGGCAGGTGCGGAAGACACGGCACGCGATTTCGCCGCGATTGGCGACAAGGACAGTGGAAATCACAGGAGGGGTCCTCACATCCGGAAGACGCCGAAGCCGCCGCGCGCGCCTTCGACCGGTGCCGTGTGGATGGCGGACAGGCACAGACCGAGCACCGTCCGGGTGTCGCGCGGGTCGATGACGCCGTCGTCGTAGAGCCGCCCGGACAGGAACATCGGCAGCGACTCCGCCTCGATCTGCTGCTCGACCATGGCGCGCAGGCCCGCGTCGGCCTCGTCGTCGTAGGGCTGTCCCTTCGCCGCGGCGGACGCCCGGGCGACGATGGACAGCACGCCGGCGAGCTGCTGGGGACCCATGACCGCGGACTTGGCGCTGGGCCAGGCGAACAGGAACCTCGGGTCGTAGGCCCGGCCGCACATGCCGTAGTGCCCGGCGCCGTAGGACGCGCCGATGAGCACGGACAGGTGCGGGACCCGGCTGTTGGACACGGCGTTGATCATCATGGCGCCGTGCTTGATGATGCCGCCCTGCTCGTACTCCTTGCCGACCATGTAGCCGGTCGTGTTGTGCAGGAACACGAGCGGTGTGTCGCGCTGGTTGGCGAGCTGGATGAACTGCGCGGCCTTCTGCGACTCGGCGGAGAACAGCACGCCCTGGGCGTTGGCCAGCACACCCACCGGGTAGCCGTGCAGCCGGGCCCAGCCGGTGACCAGGCTCGGCCCGTACAGCGGCTTGAACTCGTCGAAGTCGGAGCCGTCGACGATCCGGGCGACGACCTCGCGCGGGTCGAACGGGGTCTTCAGGTCCTCCGGCACGATCCCGAGCAGTTCCTCTGCCGCGTACTTGGGCGGCTCTGCCGGGCCGGGGTCGGGGTGGGCCTTGCGGTGGTTGAGGCGGGCGACGATCCGCCGGGCCTGGCTCAGCGCGTCGGGCTCGTCGAGGGCGAAGTGGTCGGCGAGTCCGGAGGTGCGGGCGTGCATCTCGGCGCCGCCGAGCGACTCGTCGTCGCTCTCCTCGCCCGTCGCCATCTTCACCAGCGGCGGACCGCCCAGGAAGACCTTCGACCGGTCCTTGATCATGATCGTGTGGTCGGACATGCCGGGCACATAGGCGCCGCCGGCGGTCGAGTTGCCGAAGACGACGGCGATCGTGGGGATGCCGGCCGCCGACAGGCGTGTCAGGTCGCGGAACAGGGCCCCGCCGGGGATGAAGATCTCCTTCTGGGAGGGCAGGTCCGCGCCGCCGGACTCGACGAGCGAGATCACCGGCAGCCGGTTGGCGTGGGCGATCTCGTTGGCGCGCAGGGCCTTCTTGAGGGTCCAGGGGTTGGAGGCGCCGCCGCGTACGGTCGGGTCGTTGGCGGTGATCAGGCACTCGACGCCCTCCACCGTCCCGATGCCGGTCACGATCGAGGCCCCCACCGGGTAGTCGCTGCCCCACGCGGCGAGCGGGGACAGTTCGAGGAAGGGGGTGTCCGGGTCCAGCAGCAGTTCGATGCGTTCGCGGGCGAGCAGTTTGCCGCGCCCGCGGTGCCGGGTCACGTATTTCTCGCCGCCGCCGGCGAGCGCCTTCGCGTGTTCGGCGTCCAGTTCGGCGAGCCGGCCGAGCATCACGGCGCGGTGGGCGGTGTGTTCGGGGCCGGTCACATCGACGGCCGAGGCGAGAACGGTCACAGCAGAGCCTCCGGGATGTCGACGTGCCGGGCGCGCAGCCACTCGCCCAGCGCCTTGCCCTGTGGGTCGAAGCGGGCCTGCGCGGCGACTCCTTCGCCGAGGATCCCGGCGACGGTGAAGTTGAGGGCGCGCAGGTTGGGCAGTACCTGCCGTACGACGGGCAGTTCGGCGGTCTCGGGGAGCAGCGCGCGCAGCCGGTCGACGGTGAGCTCGTGGGCGAGCCAGCGCCAGGCGTCGTCGGTGCGGGCCCATACGCCGATGTTGGCGTCGCCGCCCTTGTCGCCGCTGCGGGCGCCGGCCACGCGTCCGAGCGGGGCGCGGCGGGTCGGACCGGGCCGCGGCGGCTCGGGCAGGGCGTCGGGCGCGGCGTCGGTGAGCTCGCGGGTGACCCGCGGGTGGGGGACGGCGAGGCGCTCGCCGTCGTGCAGGACGGCGGTGTGGGGGACGCCGGCCGCCTCGGTGTACGCGGCCTCGAACACGCCGTACGGTGCGCCTTTGCCGGGCGGGGCGGTCACGTGGAAGCCGGGGTAGCTGCCGAGCGCGAGCTCGATCGCGGCGCTGCTCACGGCGCGGCCGACGCGTTCCGCGTCGGGGTCGCGGACGACGAGCCGCAGATACGCGGCGGCGCGCTCCTCGGTGTCGGGGTCGGCGCTCCCGGTGCGGGCGAGCTCCCAGCGCACCTCGGCGGGCGGCTGCTTGCGGAGCGCGTCCTCCATCTGCTCCCGTACGAGCCGGGCCTTGGCGTCGATGTCGAGTCCGGTCAGCACGAACGCGACCTCGTTGCGCCACCCGCCGAGACGGTTCAGTCCGACCTTGAGCGTGGGCGGCGGTGCCTCGCCGCGCACTCCGGAGATCCGCACCCGGTCGGGGCCGTCCTGCTCGAGGCGGACGGTGTCGAGCCGGGCGGTCACGTCCGGGCCGGCGTACCGGGCGCCGCCGGTCTCGTACAGCAGTTGGGCGGTGACGGTGCCGATGTCCACGAGGCCGCCGGTGCCGTCGTGTTTGGTGATGACGGAGGTGCCGTCGGGGTGGATCTCGGCGACGGGGAAGCCGGGCCGGCGGACGTCGTGGCCGCCCTCGGCGAAGAACGCGTAGTTGCCGCCGGTGGCCTGGGTGCCGCATTCGAGGACGTGCCCGGCGACGACGGCGCCGGCGAGGGCGTCCAGGTCGTCGGGGCCCCACCCGAAGTGGGCGGCGGCGGGGCCGGTGACGAGGGCCGCGTCGGTGACGCGTCCGGTGACGACGATGTCGGCCCCCGCGCGCAGGCAGGCGGTGATCCCGCCCCCGCCGAGGTAGGCGTTGGCGGTGAGCGCCCCGGGGAAACGGGCGGTGAGGTCGTCGCCCTCGACGTGGGCGACGTTCACCGGGACACCGAGACGGGCGGCCAGGGCGCGGACGGCGTCGGCGAGGCCGGCGGGATTGAGTCCGCCGGCGTTGGCGACGATGCGGACGCCCTTGTCGTGGGCGAGGCCGAGGGTCTCCTCGAGTTGCCGCAGGAAGGTCCTGGCGTAGCCGAGTCCCGGGTCCTTGAGCCGGTCGCGGCCGAGGATGAGCATGGTGAGTTCGGCGAGGTAGTCCCCGGTGAGCACGTCCAGCGGCCCGCCGGTGAGCATCTCCCGCACGGCGTCGAAGCGGTCGCCGTAGAAGCCGGACGCGTTGCCGACGCGGAGCACCCGGGCGCTGTTCGCTGCCCCGGGGCCGGTCACGGGGCCGGTCACGGCTTTCCGCCTTCGGCCGCGTCGTCGGCCGGCGTGCCCGCGCCGGGTGCCCGTCCCGCGCCGGGCGGGCCGGCGAAGGCCTGGGCGATGTCCAGCCACCGTCCGGCGTCGGCCCCTTCGGCCCGCAGGGCCAGGTCGTCGCGGTGTGCGCGCTGGGTCACCAGCAGGCAGAAGTCGATCGCCGGTCCGGTCACGCGCTGTGCCGCGTCCTTGGGTCCGTAGGTCCACAATTCTCCGCCGGGACCGGTCAGTTCGACGCGGAACGGCTCGATGGGCGGGGTCAGCCCGTGCACGCCGAACGCGAAGTCCCGCGTGCGGACGCCCAGCCGGGCCACCTGCGCGAGACGCGCGGTGGGCCGCCGTACGACGCCGAGCGCGTCGGCGATGTCCTGGCCGTGCGCCCAGGTCTCCATGAGCCGTGCGGTCGCCATCGACGCGGCGCTCATCGGCGGCCCGTACCAGGGGAAGCGCGTGCCGGCGGGGGCCGAGCGGAGGGCCTCCAGGAGCGTTTCCCGGCCGGACCGCCATCGGGAGAGCAGTTCACCGGGCGGCAGGGCGGCGCCGGCCTGTGCGCCGTCGTCCACGAACGAATGGGGCGCGGCGAGCGCCTTCTCCACTTCCGTGGCGAAGCGGCCGGGGTCCGTGACGGCCGTCAGCGCGGCCGCGTCGGTCCAGGCGAGGTGGGCGATCTGATGGGCGACGCTCCAGCCGGGGGCGGGGGTCGGGGCCGCCCACCGCCCGGGTTCCAGCTCTCTCACCAGCTGGTCGAGGTCTTCGCTTTCGCTGCGCAAGTCGTCGAGTACGACGGCCGGGTCGGACACGGAACGCTCCCCTGTGGGACGACGGTCTGTGACCCGGAGCATGGCAGCGCTCGTGGAAACAAGCAAGCATGCTTGCTTTGATTGTTCCACGGCCAACAGCCCACGATGCGATGAAGTCGCAGGTCGAACCGCATGACTTCGCAGAATTGATTCTTTGTGAACCGCAAGGGTGGTTCGGCCGGTAGCCCACTAAGGGCGGCACCGGCGCCCCCTCACCGTGTGAACCCCTGTGGGCGAACGGGACAGCCCGCCGACAGTGCCGGCGGGCCGTCCCGGCGCGTCATGCCCCCGTCGCCCGTCTCCCGGCCGCCTGCGTCCGTACCGCGCCCATGCTCGCCACGATGACCAGCACGATCGCCAGCCCCTCCGCCGGCGAGAGCGCCTGGCTCAGTACGAGGAACCCGGCCGCCGCGGCGATCGCCGGCTCCAGGCTCATCAGCACCGCGAACGTCGCCGCGGGCAGCCTGCGCAGCGCCAGCAGTTCCAGGGTGTACGGCAGGACCGACGACATCAGCGCCACCGCCAGTCCGAGCGCCAGCGTCGAGGGCACGAACAGCCGCGACCCCGCCTCCGCAAGACCGAACGGCAGGCTGAGCAGCGCGCCGAAGCCCATCGCCAGCGCCAGCCCGTCCGCCTGCGGGAAGCGCCGCCCCGTGCGGGCACTGAAGATGATGTACGCCGCCCACATACCGCCCGCCGCGAGAGCGAACGCCGCACCGACGGGGTCGAGCCGGTCGAAGCCCCCTCCGCCGAGCAGGACCACACCGGCGAGTGCCAGCGCCGCCCACAGGAGGTTCACCAGCCGCCGGGACGCGATCACGGAGAGGGCGAGCGGTCCCAGCACCTCGAGGGTGACCGCCGCACCGAGCGGGATCCGGTCCACGGCCTGGTAGAAGAGCATGTTCATCCCGCCCATGGCGGCACCGAAGGTGATCACGGTGGCCCAGTCGGCGCGGGAGTGTCCGCGCAGCCGTGGACGGCAGACCACGAACAGCACCAGGGCCGCGAGCACCAGCCGCAGTGTGACCACGCCCAGCGCACCCGCCCGCGGCATCAGCATCACGGCGACGGCGGCCCCGAACTGCACGGAGAGCCCGCCCGCGACGACGAGCGCGACGGGCCCGAGGGAACGCCGGGCACCGGACGGCGGCGCCCCGCCGGGGCCCTGCGCCGCGGCACCCGCCGCCTCCGGCAGCACCACCGCCGCGGCACCGGCCTGCGCCCCTGTGCCCGTGCCCGTGGACTGCGCGTCCTTCACCCCGGCCTCCCCTGTACCTTCTCCGCCTCGTCCTCCCCACGCTACGGATCCGTGCGTCGCACGTGAAATGCGTTTCTCGCTGCGGTTATGCTCCCCGCGTATGAGCATCGAGCTGCGCCATCTCCGCTGCTTCCTGGCCGTCGCCGAAGAGTCGAGCGTGACCAGGGCCGCGGCCCGGCTCGGTCTCACCCAGCCCAGCGTCTCCCGCGCCCTCGCCTCGCTCGAGCAGCATGTGGGTGTCCGGCTGGTCGACCGTTCCACCCACCACCTCGCCCTCACGGACGCGGGCCGTGCCTTCCGCGACAAGGCGGCCGTGGCCGTCGCCGCCTTCGACGACGCGCTCGACACCGGGCGGCTCCCGCACCGGCCGCTGCGTCTCGGGCACGCCTGGTCGGCCCTCGGGCCGTACACGACCCCGCTGCTGCGACGGTGGCAGCGCGAGCACCCGGACATCCCCCTCGAACTGCTGCGGGTCGACGACCGCACTGCGGGGCTCGCACGCGGCGAGGTCGACGCCGCCGTACTGCGCGGTCCGGTGGACACCCCCGCTCTGGCCACCGAGCTGCTGTTCACGGAGTCCCGGGTGGCCGCCGTGCCGTCGGACGACCCCCGCTCGGCGCGGGCCTCGCTGACCCTGGCCGACCTGGCGGCCGGCCCGGTCGTGCTGAACACCGTGTCCGGCCTGACCACCCTGGACCTGTGGCCGCCGGAGATCCGGCCCACGGCGACGATCACGGTCGCCAATACGGACGACTGGCTCACCGCGATCGCCGCGGGCCGCGGTGTGGGCGCCTCGACCGCGTCCACCGCCCAGATGCACGCGCACGGCGGTGTGACGTACCTGCCGTTGTCGGACGCCCCTCGGGTGCCCGTCCTCCTCGCCTGGCGCAGCGCCTCGCCCCACCCCGCCGTGCGTCAACTCGTCGCGCTGGCCAGAGCGGTGGCCCGGCGGCGCTGACGCTCACCGCCCGGCGCGGGACGGACCGGGGTGCCGGCCTTCCGGGAACAGAGCGCGAGCCGCCCGCAGCGGCCCGTGATAGGCAGGTCGTATGAAGCGCGACGAGCTGGTGTGGTTCCTCCGCAGGAACAGGCTCGCGGTCCAGGCCTCGGCCGCACCGGACGGATCACCTCAGGCGGCGGTCGTCGGATTCGCCGTCAGCGACGACCTCGAGATCGTCTTCGACACCGTCGAGACGACCCGGAAGAGCCTCAACCTGCGGGCCGACCCCCGTATCGCCCTCGTGATCGGCTGGGACGACGCGGTCACCGTGCAGATCGAAGGGCTCGCGGACTTCCCCGCCGGCGACGAGCTGACGCGCCTCCAGGAGTGCTACTTCCGTGTGTACCCGGACGGCCGGGACCGGCTCTCCTGGCCGGGGATCACCCATGTCCGGGTCCGCCCGACGTGGGTGCGGTACAGCGACTTCACCCAGGAGCCGCCCCATGTCGTCGAGGTCTCCCCCGCGCAGCTCGACTGAGCCGCCCGCCCTGGCCGCGTGCCCCTGCCGCCGGCGGCCCGCCATGTGCCTCACGGCCGACTTGGCGCCCCGTACGGCCATCACCAGCAGCAGGACGGCCGCGACGCACATCGCGGCGCCGAACGCCCCGGCCGTTCCGCCCCGCAGCACCGAGACGAGGAACGACCCGAGGCCCTTGTCCGCCGGGTCGACCGGGTCCACCGCGATCGCGGACACCAGCAACTGGCCCACCAGGGCGGCCAGGAGCAGGGCCGCGCAGGACCGCGCCAGCAGACCCACGACGCCGGTCCGCCCGACGCTCTTCCGCATGGCATCCGCTCCTTCCTGCTCGGCCGCCCATCCTGCCGGATACGGGTGGTCACTTCGTGGCCGGTCCCTCGTCCAGACCCTCCGCCAGAACCTCCGCCAGGTGCCGGGCCCGGCGGCCCGCGAGCTGCTCGAGCTGGGTGCGGCAGGAGAAGCCGTCGGCCAGCAGCTCGGTGCCCACCGCGGCCGAGCGTACGGCGGGGAGAAGCTGCTCCTCCGCGCACGCCACCGACACGTCGTAATGCCCCTTCTCGAAACCGAAGTTGCCCGCGAGGCCGCAGCAGCCTCCGCTCAAGGCGCCCTGGAGAGCCGCCCGTTCCCGCAGGCGGCGCTCGGCCGCGTCGCCGAGCACCGCGTGCTGGTGGCAGTGGGTCTGGCCCGCCACCGCGCGGCCGATCCGCGGCGGTTCCCATCCGGGGGCGTACTCCTCCAGGGCCTGTGCGAAGGTCCGCACCGACGCCGCGAGCCTGGCCGACCTCGGGTCGTCGCCGAGCAGCTCGGGCAGGTCGGTCCGCAGCGCAGCGGCACAGCTCGGCTCGAGCACGACGACGGGCAGGCCGCGTACGAGCAGCGGCTCGACGACGTCGAGCGTGCGTCGCATGACCGTGCGTGCCAGGTCGAGCTGGCCGGTCGAGACATAGGTGAGTCCGCAGCAGACCCGGCCGGCCGGCAGCGTGAGCCCGATGCCCGCCGCCTCCATGACCCGCCAGGCCGCCTCTCCGACGTGCGGCGAGAGGTGGTCGGTGAAGGTGTCCGGCCACAGCACGGCCGTGGCCCGGCCGGCGGGCCGCCGCCCGCGCAGCCTGCGGCGCAGCGTCCCGCGCGCCAGGCGCGGCAGGTCCCGTTCCGGCGCGATGCCGGCGAGCCGTTTGGCGAGCGCGGCCAGCGGCCGCACCCGGGCCGCGGCGTTGAGCAGCGGCGCGAGCGGGGCGGCGGCCCGCAGCCACTGCGGGAGACGGCCCATGGCGTAGTGGGCGGCGGGGCGGCGGCGGCCCGCGTAGTGGTGGTGCAGGAACTCTGCCTTGTAGGTGGCCATGTCGACGCCGACCGGGCAGTCGCTCCGGCAGCCCTTGCAGGACAGGCACAGGTCGAGCGCGTCGCGTACCTCGGGCGAGCGCCAGCCGTCGGTGACGATCTCTCCTGCGAGCATCTCGTGCAGCAGCCGCGCCCGGCCCCGGGTGGAGTGCCGCTCCTCACCGGTCGCCCGGTACGAGGGGCACATCAGGCCGCCGCCCGCGGCGGCGTCCTCGGTGCGGCACTTGGCGACGCCGACGCAGCGGCGCACCGCGCCCGCGAAGTCGCCGCCGTCGTTCGGGTAGCCGAAGGCGACGTCGACGGGCCGGGCGGGGAGCACGGCGAAACGCAGGTTCGCGTCCAGCGGCGCGGGACGTACGAGCATGCCCGGGTTCATGCCGCCGGCCGGGTCCCACAGGTCCTTGAACCGGCCGAAGAGGCCGACCAGTTCGTCCCCGTACATCTTGGGCAGCAGTTCGGCGCGGGCCTGGCCGTCGCCGTGTTCGCCCGACAGGGAGCCGCCGTGGGCCACGACGAGGGAGGCGACCTGTTCGGAGAACGCGCGGAAGCGGCGGACGCCCTCCTTGGTCAGCAGGTCGAAGTCGATGCGGACGTGGACGCAGCCGTCGCCGAAGTGCCCGTAGGGGGTGCCGCGCAGGCCGTGCTCGGCCAGCAGGGCGCGGAAGTCGCGCAGATAGGCGCCGAGGCGGGCGGGCGGCACGGCGCAGTCCTCCCAGCCGGGCCACGCCTCGCCGCCGTCGGCCCGCCGGGTCGCGGTGCCCGACGCGTCCTCCCGCAGCCGCCACAGGGCGCGTACGGCGGCCGGGTCGTCGACGACCGTGCCGTCGAGGGCGTCGGCGGCCCGCGTGATCCGCACCGCCCGCTCCCGCGCCTGAGCGGCGCTGTCGCCGCCCGTCTCGACGAACAGCCATGCCCCGCCGCGCGGCAGGCCGTGGCCGGCGGGCACCAGGTCCTCCGCCATGCCTTCGACGGTCAGCGGGCCGTGGGGCAGGAGGCCGGCGGCGGCTTCCGCGGCCGCGCTCTCGTCCTGGTAGCCGAGGACGGCCAGCGCCCGGGCGGCGGGGGCGGCCACGAGCCGCACGGTCGCCTCCGTGAGGACGGCGAGGGTCCCTTCGCTGCCGCAGAACGCGCGGGCGAGGTCGGTGCCCCTCTCCGGCAGCAGGGCGTCGAGCGCGTAGCCGGAGATGCGCCGCGGCATACCGTCGGGGAAGCCGGTGCGCAGCAGGGCGAGGTTGCGGTCGACGAGATCCGTCAGGCCGGGCGGGGCGTCGTCCGGCGGGCCGCCCCGGGCCAGCCGGTGGCGGGCGCCGGCGTAGGTGAGGACGGACAGCGCGTGGACGTTGTCGGCGGTGGTCCCCCAGGCGACGGAGTGCGATCCGCACGCGTTGTTGCCGATCATCCCGCCGAGCGTGCAGCGGCTGTGCGTCGACGGATCAGGGCCGAAGAGCAGGCCGTGCCCCCGTACGGCGTCCTGCAGCCGGGCCTGTACGACTCCGGGCTGGACCCGGGCGGTCCGCTCCTGAGGGTCGACGGCCAGGACCTTGTTCATGTGGCGGGTGAAGTCCAGGACGACCCCGGTGCCGGTGGCCTGACCGGCGATGGAGGTGCCGCCGCCGCGCGGCACGACGGGGACGCCGTGGTGCCGGCACACCTCGAGCACCGCGGCCACGTCGTCGGCGTCGCGGGGGGCGACGACGCCGACCGGGACGCGCCGGTAGTTCGAGGCGTCCATGGTGGTCAGGGCCCGGGCGGCGGGCGAGAAGTCCACGTCACCGACGACGGCGGCCTTGAGCGCGCGGGCCAGTTCGGCCGTATCCCTGGTGTGTTCAGCCATGCGCTCCAGAATGACTCCTCCGGCCGCCGACGCACCGGCAGGAAACGTGTCACTTGCACACGTTGTGCGCCCTCCGTGAAGTGGGAAGCGCCACGACCTTCCCCAACTGATCGTCAACCCTCCTATAGTGACGACGACTTCGCCAGGAAGCAGCGGCTCCAGTTGCGCCCCCCGTCACCCCGGAAGGCACCACTCGATGACCGGCACCTCCGAGAAACGATGACCCGCGCCACGACCCGGGCGACCCCCGGAAGCGCGCTCGCGGGCGCGGACGCCCCCGTGGGCGACGGCGCGGACTCCCGCGCGCTCAAGATCGCTGTGGTCGGCGGCTTCGGCGCCGGCCGGTCGACGATGGTGCGTTCGGTCAGCGAGATACGTCCGCTGCACACGGAGGCCGCGATGAGCGCGGCCACCCCCGTGAGCGACGCCGCCGTCCGGGTCCCGGCCAAGACGGCGACGACCGTCGCGCTGGACTTCGGCCGCATCACGATCGACGAGCAGAGGGTCCTCTATCTGTTCGGCACCCCCGGACAGGAACGTTTCCGCTTCCTCTGGGACCGCCTCCTCCGCGGTACCACCGGCGCCGTCGTCCTCGTCGACACCCGGGCACTGACCGACGCCTGGTACGCGATCGACCGCCTGACGCACCACGGCACGCCGTTCATCATCGCCGTCAACGACTTCGGCGGCCCATTCCGTTCGGAGGAGGAGATCCGTGCCGCGCTCGCCCTCCCGGCCGGCGTGCCGCTGGTCGAGTTCGACGCCCGGGACCACTCGTCCAGCAAGTTCGTGCTGATAGCCCTGGTGGAACATCTGCACGCACTCGGCAGCGGCCGCGGTGTCTGACCCGGCGGGCGGACGCGCTCGCACCGTCTCAGCCGCCGGACCGCGTCCCCGCCGTGCGGCCGGAGCGGTATACGCTCCGAACGTGGCTGATATCCAGATTCCCGCTGACATCAAGCCCGCCGACGGCCGTTTCGGCGCGGGCCCCTCCAAGGTGCGTACGGAGGCGCTGGACGCGCTGGCCGCCACCGGCACCTCCCTCCTCGGCACGTCCCACCGCCAGGCCCCGGTCAAGAACCTGGTCGGCGAGGTCCGTGACGGCGTGCGCGAGCTGTTCTCCCTCCCCGAGGGATACGAGGTGATCCTCGGCAACGGCGGGTCCACCGCCTTCTGGGACATCGCGACCCACGGCCTGATCGAGAACAAGTCCCAGCACCTGTCGTTCGGCGAGTTCTCCTCGAAGTTCGCCAAGGCCGCCAAGCTGGCGCCGTGGCTGGCGGACCCGACGGTCATCTCCTCCGACCCCGGCACCCACCCGGAGCCGCAGGCGGAGGAGGGCGTCGACGTCTACGCCTTCACCCACAACGAGACCTCCACCGGTGTCGCCGCCCCGATCCGGCGGGTCGCCGGCGCCGACGACGGCGCGCTGGTCCTGGTGGACGCCACCTCCGGCGCGGGCGGCCTGCCGGTCGACATCGCGCAGACGGACGTCTACTACTTCGCCCCGCAGAAGTCCTTCGCCTCCGACGGCGGCCTGTGGATCGGCGTCTTCTCCCCCGCCGCCCTCGAGCGCGCGGCCCGCGTGCACGGCTCCGGCCGGCACGTCCCGGAGTTCTTCTCGCTGCCGACGGCGATCGACAACTCGCTGAAGAACCAGACGTACAACACCCCGGCGCTGGCCACCCTCTTCCTGCTGAACGAGCAGCTGAAGTGGATCAACGGCCAGGGCGGCCTCGACTGGTCGGTCCGCCGCACCGCGACCTCCTCGCGCACCCTGTACGGCTGGGCGGAGGCGTCCAAGTACGCGACCCCGTTCGTCGTCGACCCGGCGAAGCGCTCGCAGGTCATCGGCACGATCGACTTCGCCGACGAGATCGACGCGGCCGCGGTCGCCAAGGCGCTGCGCGCGAACGGCATCGTCGACACCGAGCCGTACCGCAAGCTGGGCCGCAACCAGCTGCGCGTGGCGATGTTCCCGGCGATCGACCCGGCGGACGTCGAGGCGCTGACGGCGTGCATCGACTACGTGATCGAGAAGCTGTAGCAGCGGACCGAACGGCGAAGGGCCCGGCGGACACCGCCGGGCCCTTCGCCGTCCCGGCGTCGCCGCGCCCTCAGCCCGACTGCGCCTTGATGTGGTCGAGCACTTCGGTGAACTCCGCCGTCGGCGAGAACTCCACCACATCGGTGTCCTCCAGAGCCTCCGGAGCGTGGCCGGGAGCCCAGTAGTACGCCTGGCCCGCCTCGTAGGTCTCCTCGCCCGATGCGGTCCTCATCCTGATCCGGCCGTTCATCAGGAACCCCCAGTGGGGGCACTGGCACAGGTCGCCGGGCAGTCCCTTGACCGCGGGCCCCATGTCCGTGCCCTTGGGCAGGTGGATGAAGGCGACGGACAGACCGCCCCCGGCCTCTTTCATCCTCAGCTCCACACCGCCGCCCTCGAGTACGACGGGGGTCTCCTCGCGCGTGGTCGCGGTCATGATCGCCTCCACGGCCGGGACCGGTCGACTCGAGCTCCCCGACCTCTTCCAGTCTCGCCCCGGCGGTTCCCACGGTCGAGGCAGCCGGAAACGCGCCGGTCAGCGGCCCGAGCATGATCCCTCGATGGTGTGACGATCCGCCTTACGGACGCCGGTCGGTGCCGCGTCCTACGATGATGCTCTCGACACCAGCCACCAGGAGGCCCGCATGTCTGCCGCAGCAGTCGAGCACCCCTGTGACCCCTGTGACGGCGAGCCGCCGACGCTGCTCGAAGAGGCGAATCGCCTCATGGAGCTGCTTCCCGGCCGTCGCGTCGAGATCATCGGAGGCATCCTCACCGTGACTCCCTCTCCGGACAGTGCGCATGCCAGGGCACTCACCAAGCTCATGCGCCCCTTCATGCTGGCCGGGTTGGACGGCGGTGAGACCGACGTGCTCCAGGGTGTGGGGCTGTGGCTGCCGGACGGCCCCGAGGACTACGCCATACCGGATCTCTCCGTTGTCGACGCCGACATCGACGAGCATCTGATCCGGAACAACTGCTACGACCCCGCCGTCTTCCGGCTCGTCGTCGAGGTCACCTCCAGCAACTACCGCAACGACCTCCGGAACAAGGTCATCGCCTACGCCCAGGCGAAGGTCCCTGTTTACGTGATCGTCGACCGCAAGCACACCAGGATCCACGTGCTCACCAACCCGCTCACCAGCGAGTACGACAGCCATGAGGTCTACGCCCCGGGCCAGCAGGTCGCCCTCCCCGCCTCGATCGGTGCCGAGGTGAAGCTCGACGCGGCCGAACTGCTGAAGGCCGGGGCGCTTCGCCGGTCCGACGACGTCAGCGGCTGAGCCGCTGGAAGCGCCGGACCGCGAGCGGCGCGAAGACCGCCGTGACGACGACCGGCCACACCACCGCCATGAGCAGCGAGTGCTCCTGGATCCAGCTGCCGTCGCTCGCCACCGGGTTGCCGAACAGCTCGCGGGCCGCCGCGGCCGTGGAGGAGATCGGGTTCCAGGCGGCGATGGTGCCCAGCCAGTCCGGCATCGTCGACGGCGGTACGAAGACGCTCGAGATCATGGTCAGCGGGAAGGCCACCGCGTACAGGCCGCCGGCCGCCTCCGGGGTGGGAACGAGCAGGCCGAGCAGGATGCCCACCCAGATCAGGCAGAACCGCAGGAGCAGCAGCAGCGCGAACGCCGCGAGTGCCTTCAGCGGCCCGGTGTCCGCGCGCCAGCCCATCGCGAAGGCGGTCGCCGCGAGGATCGTCAGTTCCGCACAGGCGACGATCAGGTCGTTGACACCCCGGCCGGTGACTACGGCGGAGGGCGCCATGGGCATCGACCGGAAGCGGTCGATCACGCCCTTCGTCGCGTCGGTGACCACTGCCATGGCCGTGTTCATGAAGCCGAAGGCCATCGTCATGGCGAACATGCCCGGCATGAGGAAGTCACGGACGCTGCCGCCGTCGGGCGACTTCATCGCCCCGCCGAAGACGTAGCCGTAGAGCAGCACGGAGATGATCGGGAAGCCGAGCTGCCAGGCGATGAGGACGGGCTGGCGCCGGTAGTGGGTCAGGCCGCGCCGGACCACGTTCCAGCAGTCGGCCACCGCCCAGTAGGCGCGTCCGTGCCTGTCGTCGAGGCTCAGGTCCACCAGGTCCGCCGTACTCACGCCGCCTCCTCGGTCTGTGTGCCGTGTCCGGTCAGGCGCAGGAACACGTCGTCCAGGCTGGGCCTGCGCAGCCCGATGTCCTCCACGGGGATCCGTTCGTCCTGAAGGGTGCGGGCGACCTCGGTGAGGGCCGCGACCCGGTCGGTCACGGGCGCGTGGACCCGGCGTTCCGGTTCGTCCGTCGTCGGGTCGGTGTCGGCGACCCGGGCCACGGTCTTGGCGATCGCCGGGAGGTCGGCCGCCTCGCGGGCGACGACCTCGATCCGGTCACCGCCGACCCTGTTCTTCAGCCCGTCGGGGGTGTCGTCGGCGATGGCCCGGCCTTGGTCGATGACGGTGATACGGGAGGCGAGCCGGTCGGCCTCCTCGAGGTACTGGGTGGTGAGCAGGACCGTCGTGCCGCCCGCGACGAGCCGGCGCACCGCGTCCCACACCTCGCCGCGCGACCGCGGGTCGAGTCCGGTCGTCGGTTCGTCGAGGAACAGCACATCGGGTGCGAGGATCATCGACGCGGCGAGGTCGAGCCGGCGGCGCATACCGCCGCTGTACGTGCCGACACCGTTGTCCCCGGCCTCCACCAGGTCGAACCGCGCCAGCAGTTCGGTGGCCCGCAACGCCGCGCGCCTGCCGCCGAGGTGGAAGAGGCGGCCGAACATCTCCAGGTTCTGCCGGCCCGTCAGCACCTCGTCGACGGCCGCGTACTGGCCGGTGAGGCCGATGCGCCGGCGCACCTGCCGCGGGTCGCGCCGCACGTCGGCGCCGGCCACCCGCGCCCGGCCGCCGTCGAACCGCAAGAGGGTCGCGAGCGCCCGGACGGCGGTCGTCTTCCCGGCGCCGTTCGGTCCGAGCAGGCCGTGCACGGTGCCCTGGCGCACGGCGAGATCGAAGCCGTCGAGGGCCCGTTTGTCCCCGTACCGCTTCTCCAGTCCTTCTGCCGAAACGGCGTATTCGTCCACTGAGCCCCTCCGCGACGAGTTAACTGAGTACGGTGTACCCACATGAGAGTACACCGTACTCAGTTTCTGTCCAGGCGATTACGCTGACCCCATGACGACTGAGACGAGCGGCAGCAAAGACGTCTCGCGCAGCCTCGAACTCCTCTGGGGCACCGGCGAGCGACCCTCACGCGGCCCCAAGCCGGGCCTCACCCTCGACCGGATCGTCGGCGCCGCGATCGAGATCGCCGACGCGGAGGGCATTGCCGCCGTCTCGATGCGCCGCCTCTCCACCGAGCTGGGCACCGGCACGATGTCCCTCTACCGCTATGTCCCCGGCAAGGCCGAGCTGCTCGACCTGATGCTCGACCGCGTCATGGGCGAGCCGTTGGAGGACGAGGCGCACCAGCCGGAGTCCGACACCTGGCAGGACGCCGTACGCGCGATGGGCCGCGCGCACCTCTGTCTCTACCGGGCGCACCCCTGGCTCCTGAGGGTCAACCAGTCGCGTACGGTCCTCGGCCCCAGCGCCGTACGGGGGCTGGACGCCTCACTGTTCGCGCTGCGGCAGATGCGGCTGACGGACCCGGAGCTGATCTCGGTGATCATCGCGGTGCAGAGCTTCGTCACCGGCATCGCGCGCATAGAGATCGATGCCGCGGAGGCGGCGAAGCAGACGGGGCAGAGCGAGGAGGAGTTCTGGCGCGATCAGGAGCCGTTCCTCTCGAAGGCCATGGTCAGCGGCGAGTACCCGACCCTGGCGCATCTCTCGGAGGACACCTTCACCTCGGATTTCGACCACTTCGCCTTCGGCCTGGAACGCCTGGTCGAGGGGTTCGAGACGCTGGTCCGCGCACGGGCGAAGGAGGCCTGACGGCCGCGAGGCCGACCGGTCCCGCCGGGCCCGCCGCCGGGCGCCTCAGCCCCGGCGCCGGCGCAGCGCGAGGACCAGCACCGCGCCGCCGCCGAGCACGAGCAGGCCGTACGTCGTGACGTCGCCCTTCTCGTCGTTCCCCGCGGCCTTACCGCCGTCCGCCGGCGCGCCGGGGCTCTTGGCCCCACCGCCCGGGCCCGGTTCCTTCTCCACCGCCACCCGCTCGACGGGGCTCTGCTCCCCCTCGGTGCCGATCATCAGCGCCGTGCCGTCCGTCGTGTACGTCACCGACTCCGACTGGCCCTGGATCGGCGCGCGGACCCGGTGGTCGGCCCCGAGGCGGCCGTCCTTCCACTCGTAGCCGCGGGCGCTGAAGTAGGAGCGGAGCACCAGCTCCGTGCCGTCCGGCGAGAACGCGCCGTCGGTCACCCACGGCACCTCGCCGATCCGCCGGAAGACGTTGGTGGCCTTGGCGTCGAGCGTGGCCGGGCCTTCGTAGAGGCCGCCGCCGTCCTCGTTCTTGGACGCGATGTAGACGCGGCCGGTCTTCGGATGCACCATCAGCGCCTCGGCGTTGCGGGGGCCGTCCGCGTACTTCACGTCGAACTGGGTGGCGGTGACGGTCTGGTCGCGCAGCCGCTCCGGCTCGGGGAAGCGGTAGATCCAGACGTGGTCCCAGCCGCCGTCGAGGTTGTCGCCGATGTCGCCGACGTAGATGTTGCCGTCGGGGCCCACGGAGATCGCCTCCATGTCCCTCGGCTCGCCGACGCCGCGCAGGGTGATCGTCGCCACCGTCTCGCCCGTCGCCGAGTCGACGCCGAAGATCCGCGGCTGGTCCTGGTCGTTGTGCGTCCAGTAGATCCCGGGGTGCGACCGGCTCGCCGCGAGCCCGCTGGACTCGGTGATCCGCGGGTCCTTGATCGTGAACCCTTGGGACCCGCCGTCGGCGGCGGCGACGGGGCAGGCGGCGGCGAGCACGAGGGCGGCCGCCAGGCCGGTGACGTACGGAAGCGAACGCATGCCCCAAGCCTGCCATCCCGGCCGGGCGGCTCCTACGGGCGTACGGCGGTGACCAGCCACGCCGTGCTGCGCAGCCGGACGGCGCCGTCCTTCTCGTACGGCCGCAGGATGTCCGTGAGCCGGCGCCTGGCCCGCTCGCCGGTCGCCTCGTCGACCTGGCTCAGCAGATGGCGGCCGGGTCCCGAGCCCATGAGGAACGCGGTGGCGTCCTCGGCGTCCCGCCCCCACCTCCCGTACGCCTCGGCGGGCTCGACCGTGACGCCGGTGAACCCGGCGCCCGTCAGGACCTCGCGGACGCGGCCGGGATCGGCCAAGGAGAACATGCCGGGCCCGCCGGTGGCGCCGAAGCCGCCCATCGGAAGCACGTCCCGCAGGCCGGCCAGCGCCTGGATCCACTCGTTGCCGTCCCCGCCGGCGACGAGGAACGCCGCACGGCCGCCGCTGCGCAGGCCGCCGCCGATGTTGGCGAAGGCGGCGACCGGGTCGGCGAAGAACATCACGCCGAAGCGGCTGATCGCCACGTCGAAGCCGCGGCCCGCCAGGGCGTGGACCTGGGCGTCGCCGTGCTCGAAGGTGACATTGCCGAGGTGTTCGGCGCGTGCGGACTCCCGTGCGCGTTCCAGCATCGGCCGGGACAGGTCCACGCCGGTGGCGTGCCCGTCGGCCGCGCGGCGGGCGGCGAGCCTGGTGGTGGCACCGGCGCCGCAGCCGATGTCGAGGACCGAGTCCTCGCGGCCCACGGCGGCTGCGGTGAGGAGGGCCTCGTTGAAGCCCTCGTTGACGGCGTCCCAGCGGTCCTGGTTGCGGGCCCAATGGGTGCCCTCGTACCCGTTCCAGGCCTGCTCCTGCTCGGTGTTCACGATGTGTTCCACGGCGCTGCCTCCCGTTAGAATGGGCGTATGCCCAAACAGTATGGGCGCTCGCCCATTCTGTCCATCGCGACACCGCAGAAGACCCGGAAGGCCCTGGATGTCACCCCGTGGAGTAGCCGTCCCCGACGCCCGCGAACGCCTCTTCGCCGCGGCGGAACGAGTCGTGGCCCAGGGCGGCCCCGGCGCCCTGACCAGCCGGGCCGTCACCGAGGAGGCGGGCTGCTCGAAGGGGCTGCTGCACGCGCACTTCGCGGGCGGACTCGACGAGTTCGTCGCCGAACTGGTCCTCGACCGGCTCGCCCGCACGGCCGCCCTGGCGCAGAAGCTGCCCACGCGGGCGGGCGAGGACACCGTCGCCGCGAACCTCACCGGGGTCGCCACCGCGCTGTTCACCTCCACGGGGCCGACCGTCGCCGGGCTGGCCCTCACCCGCCCCGGCGCCGCGCTGCGCTTCCGCGAGGCGATGACGGCGGGCGCCCCGGGCTTCACCACCGTCCAGGAGGCGGTCACCACGTACCTGCGGGCCGAACAGCGCCTCGGGCGGGTCGACGGCCGGCTCGACGCGGAGGCCCTCGCCCTCGCCCTCGTCGGCACGGTCCACCACCTGCTGATGACGAGTCACCAGGGCAGCGCCGACCCCCACGCGCAGATCCGGCGACTGGTCACGGCGCTGGCGGGTGGCGGGCCTCACATCGCGGAGCAGTGACGGGTTACCGGTGGGTTCAGCCATGATGTCGACCATGCGATTCCTGTTCGTCGGCGATTCCATGACCATCGGACGCGCCGGCGACTTCACCTGGCGCTACCGGATGTGGCAGCACCTCTCCGCCGTCGGTGAGCCCTTCGAGATCGTCGGCCCGCGCCGCGAGCTGTACGACACGGAGGCGAACGCCCCCGTGTCCCACCGGTACGCCGATCCCGGCTTCCCCGGCCCCGCCCGCCGCCACCTGGCCGGCTGGGGCGAGGGCTGGCTGCACATGGCTCCCCTGATCCGTGAGACGGTCACCGCGGAAGGGGCCGACGTCCTCCTGGTCTCGCTGGGTCTGATAGACCTCGGCTTCTACACGGACAGCGGCCAGACCGCCCGGAACGTACGGAAGTTCGTCGCGCAGGCCCGCCTGGCCAACCCGCGCGTCCGGATCGTGATGCTCCCGGTCATCCCCAACATCCGCGCCCGGTCGGACCGGCCCTTCGCCGCCGAGTGCGACCGGTTCAACGACCTGCTCGCCAAGGCGGTGGCCGACCTGGACACGTCCGCGTCCCCGCTCCTGCTGGCGTCGCACCCGCCGTCGTACGACCTCGACACCGACACCTACGACGGCACCCATCCCGGTCCGAGCGGCGAGATCAAACTGGCCGGGGCGTTCGCGACGGCGATGCACCAGGCGTGGGGACTGGGCGGGGCGTACGGCGTCGCCGCCTGAGCGGTCCTCCCGGGAAAACCCGGGTGCGGGCGCGTCCCCCGGCTGCGACCCTGCCCGTATGTCCACGTTCGAAGACCTCCTCGCCGAAGGCGAAGCCGTCCCCACCGAGGGCTGGGACTTCTCCTGGTTCGCCGGCCGCGCGACGGAGCAGCGCCCGTCCTGGGGCTACGCGAAGCTCCTCGCCGAGCGTGTGCCGAAGGCGGAGGCGGTCCTCGACATCCAGACCGGCGGCGGCGAGGTCCTCGCCTCGGTCCCGGCGGCCCCGCCGGTGCTCGTGGCGACGGAGTCCTGGCCGCCGAACCTGGAGATCGCCCGGCGCAACCTCGCCAGGCTGGGAGCGACGGTCGTCCACGCCGGCGACTTCGCCGATCTGCCGTTCCCCTCGGCCCACTTCGACCTGGTCGTCAGCCGCCACCCGGTGACCACCCGCTGGGACGAGGTCCACCGCGTCCTGCGCCCCGGCGGCACGTACCTCTCGCAGGCCGTGGGCGACGGCTCGGTCCGCGAACTCACGGACTTCCTGATGGGCCCGCAGCCCGTCGACCCGTCACGCAGTCCGTTCACGACCGTCACGGCCGCGGAGGCCGCCGGCCTGGACGTCGTCGATCTGCGCCAGGAAATGCTCCGGACGGAGTTCCACGACATCGCCGCCGTGGTCCATTTCCTGCGCAAGGTGATCTGGATCGTCCCGGGCTTCACCGCGGACGCGTACCGCGACCGGCTGGCAGCCCTCCATGACTTCATCGGGCGCCACGGGCCGTTCGTGGCCCACTCCCACCGCCTCCTGATCGAGGCCCGCCGCCCGCACGGCTGACGCCGCACGGACCGCGATACGGTGCGGCGGGGCCGCCGAACCGGGGAGATCACGCACATGACCGTCATACGCCGCCTGGCGCTGTACGTGGCGCTGCCGCTGGCACTCGCCGTCGTCGCGGGCTACGGCTGGTACCGGCTCAGCGACACGGGCAAGCGCTGGCGCTACGAGGACAAGCTGGCGACGTACTGCCAGGGGCTGGTCCCGCCCGAGGAGTCGGCGGTCTTCACCGACTACGACACGGAGCGGGGACTGCCGAACGACGTGCACCACGGCGGGTCCGACGGCTACGAGTTCTGCGTGGTCGGGAAGACGACGCTCACCATCGCCCTGATCCCGGAATCCGCCCGCGACGACGACGGCGACCGCGGCGTGTTCGACGAGCTGCGCTCGAGCAGGACGGGAACCCTGCCGATGTCGCTGGGCGGCGGCTGGCACGGCTACACCGATCTCAACAGCACCGCCGTGGTCCTCAGTTGCGGCAACAAGGACGCGTCCGTCGTCGTCCATACGGGCCGCCGAGGCCGCGCGACGGCGGGTCGCACCACCTCCGAACTCGCCGCGGCCACCGCGGTCAGGGCGGCCGAGCACTGGGACTGCGAGGCCCGGCCCGGCGGCCGGATGTCACCTACCCCTGCGGAGCCGGAGGAGGAATCCCGTTTCGCGGCGAAGGGAACGTGCGCCGGAATCCCGATGCGCGACATGGACATCGTCCACTGGATCAAGGAGACGCCGACGGCGGACTCCTTGATGACGGAGACCTGCGTGCTCGGCGAGACCGAGGCCCGTGCCGAGGAGCTGTTCCAGGCCCGCGCCTACTTCGGCCCCTTCGCACAGGCCTGGTACCCGGGAGGCCAGCCCGGCCAGGACGGGGGTCGGCACGGAAGCGACTTCCTCTGGGCCACGGCCGAGTGCCCCGGGACCAGCGCCCGCGCGGTCTTCACGATCTCCACCACGGCCTACGTCCACGAGGACGTCGAGGACTTCGCCCGCGCGGCCCTCAAGGGCTTCGCCGAACGCTCGGCCGGGCAACGCGGCTGCACGGACCTGAAGCTCCCGGGCTGAGACGCCACCGCTGCCGCGCCGGGTCTCAGCCGGTGTGCCCGGCCCGCCCCAGGACGGCGAGCACCGCCTGGGTGACGACGTCCGGCCTGCTGCTCTGGATGTAGTGCCCCGCGGCCGGAACCACAGCGTGCTCCCCGCCCGCCACGGACGCGGCGACCGATTTCTGGAGCTCGGTCCACCGGCGTCTCATCCCCTGCGGCATCCCCCGGCTCGCGCTGAGGACCGTCACGGGCACGTCCGGCATCCTCGACGCGGCGCGGCGGCGCCGGATCTCGGGGGTGGCCTTGACGATCATGCGGTACTCGTCGACCGCGGTACGCACCTGCTGCCGGCTTCCGGAGGCGGCGAGCCAGGCGGCGACCAGCAGCTCCCGCACCCGCGGATCGTCGGACGCACGGGAGGCCTCACGCACGGCACGCCGGTGGTTCGACCGGCCGGTGAGCCGAAGAGAGGTCCGGACGGCGAGCTGACGCGCGTACGTCCCCTCGGCCATCCGGCCGGCCCACGGCTGGAACTCCTCGTGCGAAGGGTCGAGCAGCACGAGCCCCGCCACCAGGTCCGGCCGGGCCCACGCCACGAGCTCGGCCAGCTGGCCGCCCCAGCTGTTGCCGACGAGGACGCAGGGGCCGCCGCCGGCCCGGGACAGCAAGGCGGTCAGGTCCTCGACGGCCGAGTCGAGCGAGAGCCGGGGAACCGGGTCGCTCAGGCCGAGTCCCGCCCGGTCGTACGCGATCACCCGGGTGCAGCGGGCGAGGGGCGCCAGCACCGGCGTCCACATCATCGACGATCCGGCGCTCGGGGCGTCCAGCACGACCGCCGGCGCGCCCTCGCCCACTTCGATCCAGCGCAACTTCCGGCCGTGCCGGTCCAGTTCGCCGCGCAGCGCCCCTCCGGGCACCAGCGCTCCGACGGCCTCGACCACCGCGTCGTCCACGACTTCCCCTCCAGCTCTCGCAACCGGCGCTTGCGCCAACGAATCCGCGCGGGCGACGGTTCCGCCGAGAGACCTGAAGGGAGCTTCCCGGCCGGTACGTGATCCTTCGGCCGGCGCCGGGACTGCTCCACGCCTTCGCGTCAGCCGGTGAGCAGGTCCGGGTTGTCGGCCAGCGCCGCGAGGTGTGCGCGCGGGTCGGCGATCAGCCTGCGGGTCGAGAGGTCGAGCATGCCCGCCACGCCGGAGATCTCCGCGGCGACCGTGCCGTCGTCCTTGACGATCTGCTGCTCGACGGTGAAGGTCTTGCCCTCCCCGTAGACGAACCGGCAGGTCACCCGCACCTCGTCGCCACCGCGCAGCTCGCGCAGGAACTTGACCGTCACCTCGAGCGCGACCGGCCCGACGCCGCTGGCGAGCAGCTTCTCCTGCGGCAGGCCGGCTGCGCGCAGCAGTTCCCAGCGTGCGTGCTCGGCGTACTGCAGATAGACGGCCTGGTTCAGATGGCCCTGCGTGTCGAGCTCGTAGCCCCGCACGGTCACGTCGGCGAAGAAGGTCATGCCGACGGCAACAGCGCCGCCCGGCGCGGGTATTCCCGTACGCCGGGCCGACGCGCGCGCCCGGCCCTCGGTGGGGACGTGGGCCGGGCCGCGACCGTTCGGGACCGGTGTCAGAAGACGAACGGGCCCGGGTTCTGCGCGGACGTGGCCGTGCACTCGGCGGTGATGCCGAAGACCACGACGGTCAGGCTCTTCGCCTCGAGGCTGTCGCCCGCCGCGACCGTGCCGTCGAGCGGGCCGGTGGAGACGGCGCCGCCCGCGGGGATCGCCGGGTTGGAGTTGCCGGTGAACGTCGCCGTGTCCGTGCCGTTCTTGGCCAGGGTGAGCGTGGACCGGACGGAGTTCGCGCCGATGGGCAGGGGCGCGGTGACGGCCGCCGTGGAGAGGTCGATGGTCGCGGCCGTACCGTCCTGTGCGGCCTTGAGGGTGGCGGTGCCGGAGCCGTACGAACCGCAGTCGAAGGACAGAGTCGCCGTCTCGGGCGTCACCGTGTGGGCGGCGGGCGCCATGGCGAGGGTCGCCACGGCCAGGGCGGCGACGGCGAGCAGGGTGCTGCTTTTCAGGGAGTTCCGCATGGGGGGAGTCCGCCTTCGTGTGGGGGGTCACGGGCTGGTGGGGGCATTGCGGCATGTGAGACCCGAGAAGGGAAGAGAGACACGGCACCCCCGGCCCACGACGGCCGGATCCCGCCCCTCCTCAGAGCGCGGCCCGCGTCAGCCGGTTCGCGAACGTCGACATCGTGTACGTGCCGATGCCCATGACGACCTCCAGCGCGTTCTGCGAAGTGAAACCGTGCGCCAGGAAGACGCGCAGCTCCCCGTCGCCGACCGCGCCGGCGGTACGGAACACCTCGAGCGTGAACTGCCGTACCGCCTCGAGCCGTTCGTCGTGCAGCGCACGCTGCCCGGACAGCGCCGCGATCAGCTCCTCGTCCGCGCCGAGCGTGCGCAGCTTCCCGGTGTGCATGGCCACGCACACATGGCACTCGTTGCGCGCGGCGACCGTCATGACGACGACCTCACGGGCGACCGGGTCGAGCGTCGTCGCCTCGAAGGCGGCGCTCAGCTTGAGGAAACCCTCCAGCAGGTGCGGCGACTCCGCCAGTCTGGCGACCGCCGGCGGCAGACGGCCGAGACGCTTGGCGGTGGCCTCCATGGCACGGCGGGACGCGGGCGGGGCGGATTCCAGGGTGTGCTCGGTGAACATGGCAGGCTCCTACAATGGACAACATGGTTGACGAACCGCTCCGTGAGAACGTAAACCAGGTTGTCGAACAGCGCAAGGCGGTCACCGACCCGCCCGGCTACGAGCTGCCCCTGCTCCTCTTCGCCGGGTTCCGCTCGCTCATCGACAAGCTGCACGCCGAACTGGCCGGGCAGGGCCATCCCGACGTACGGCCCGCCCACGGCTTCGCCATGCAGGCCATCGGCGCGGAAGGGGCCACCGCCAGCGACCTCGGCCGCCGCCTCGGCGTCTCCAAACAGGCGGCCGGCAAGACCATCGACCGCCTGCTCTCCCTCGGCTACGCGGAACGCGCCGACGACCCGGCCGACGCCCGCCGCAAGCTGATCCGCCTCACCCCGCACGGCTTCGACGCCCTCGCCCGCTCGGCGGCGATCTTCGACGAACTGCGCGCGGAATGGGCGCGGACGATCGGCCCCGACCGCCTGCGCGACCTCGAATCCGACCTGCGCACCGTCACCCCGCCGGGCGGCATCCGCCTGGACGCGGCGGGCTGGCTGAGCGGCGCCTGACCCTGTTCCGGGGTGGTGACCGGTCACGGTCAGTATCGTTGTACCGCGCGGCTGCACTCGTTCGAGCGGCAGCCGGGGAGGAGCGCCACGATGACCGCCTTGGACGAGCGCAGGATCGAAATGGCCGAGAACAGCGACGAACGCACCCTGGACGAGATGTTCCAGTGGCTCGAGTCCGCCCCCGAGGGATTCAAGGTCGAGGTCGTCGAGGGGGCCGTCTTCATGTCGCCGCAAAGGGACATCCGCTGGCAGATCATCCGCCGGATCGTGCGGGCGCTCGAGGACCGCTTCGGCATGGACGTCACGGTGATGTCGGACGTACGGATCGACTTTCCCGGGACGCTGAACGGCTTCGCTCCGGATGTCGCCAAGCTCAGGGACGGTGCCGGGAAGGACGAATCGGGCCGCTGGCGCCACCAGGACGTCGAGTTCGTGGCCGAGGTCGTCTCCAAGGGCACGGGGCACAACGACTACGGCCCCAAGAAGGCCGCGTACGCCGCAGCGGGGGTCCCCGCCTACCTCGTCGCCGACCCGTACCAGCGCAAGTGCCACCTCTACACCGGCCCGAAGGAGGGCGACTACACGACGGAGACGGCCGTCGTCTTCGGCACGGACCTCGATCTCACCGACACCCCCGTCGGCCTCACGCTCACCACCGCCGACTTCCCTCGCGAGTGAGCCCGCGCCGGGCGTGGGCCGCCGCCCCCGGCAGGGAGCGGCGGCCGAGGCTCACCACGCGAAGGCCTCCGGGGAGGGGCCCGGTCCCGGGAAGATCTCGTCGAGGCCCGTGAGCAGTTCCTCGCTCAGCTCCAGCTCCAGCGCCCGCAGCGCCGACTCCAGTTGCTCCGCCGTGCGCGGGCCGACGATCGGGCCCGTCACACCCGGACGGGTCAGCAGCCAGGCGAGCGCCGCCTCGCCGGGCTCCAGGCCGTGCTTGTCGAGCAGGTCCTCGTACGCCTGCACCTTCTCCCGCACGGCCGTGTCGGCCAGCGCGTCCGCGCTGCGGCCGGTCGCCCGCCGGGAGCCTTCGTTCTCCTTCTTGAGCACCCCGCCGAGCAGTCCGCCGTGCAGCGGCGACCAGGGGATGACGCCGAGGCCGTACTCCTGGGCGGCCGGGACGACCTCCATCTCGGCACGGCGCTCGGCCAGGTTGTACAGGCACTGCTCGCTGACCAGCCCCAGCGAACCGAGACGGCGGGCCGTCTCGTTGGTCTGGGCGATCTTCCAGCCGGGGAAGTTGGAGGAGCCCGCGTAGAGGATCTTGCCCTGCTGGATCAGTACGTCGATGGCCTGCCAGATCTCCTCGACCGGGGTGCTCCGGTCGATGTGGTGGAACTGGTAGAGGTCGATGTGGTCGGTCTGCAGGCGCTTGAGCGAAGCGTCCACCGCACGGCGGATGTTGAGCGCCGAGAGCTTGTCGTGGTTGGGCCAGACCTCGCCGTCCGTGCCCATGTTCGCGTACACCTTGGTGGCGAGCACGACCTTGTCACGGCGCCCCTCGCCCTTGGCGAACCAGCTGCCGATGATCTCTTCCGTGCGGCCTTTGTTCTCGCCCCAGCCGTAGACGTTGGCCGTGTCGAAGAAGTTGATGCCCGCGTCGAGGGCCGAGTCCATGATGCCGTGGCTCGTGGCCTCGTCGGTCTGGGGGCCGAAGTTCATTGTGCCGAGGACGAGTCGGCTGACCTTGAGTCCGGTGCGTCCGAGCTGCGTGTACTTCATGACGTCCAAGCCAACGCCTTCGAGCGCGCTCGAAGCAAGCACCACTTCGCGCAGGGACGGGTCCTGAGGGACACCGGGCGCGGAGTCAGCTCCGGCGGCCGGTCTCCGCGTCCGCACAGTGCAGGAGCCCTTCGGTCCCGTCCCGGCTCGAGGCAAGGAACAGCACCCGGTCGGCTCCCAGCGGCACCGGCCGCCCCCGGACGCCCGAATGCGCCGCCCACAACAGCCGGCCGTCGCGGACGGCCCCGACCGTGTCCCCGTCGGAGACGAACAGGTGCCGGTGGCCGGCCGCGATCTTATCCGCGTCCACCGCACGGCCGTCACGGGCGGTCAGGCGCAGTCGCCGCAGACCGCGCCGCCCGCCGGCCTCGGCGACGTACAGCCGGTCCCGCCACGTCGTCGCGTACACCCGGTCGCCCACGCACACGGCGGGTTGCGAGAACGAGGTGAAGCGGCGGAGACCCAGCCGGACGCCGATCAGGGGCGTCGCCCGGTCCCGGCCCGACCAGGCGAGAAGCCGGATCCGGCGCCCGAGGGCCTCGGAGAACAGCGCCCGGCCGCCGTCGACCAGGGCGGGCGGGGGACCGAGGTCCTTCACCACCCGCTTCGGGAACGAGGTCCTGCTCAGCACCTCGCCCGTGTCCGTCGCCCGCACGCAGAGCTCGCCGCGGCGCCAGGTGTGGAACAGGGCGGCGTCGGCCTCCTCCCCCTGCCCGAGCAGATCGCCGTAGCCGTTCTGCCACAGCTCGTCGCCGGTACGGGCGTCGAGGGCCCGGAAGCCCGCGGTGTCGAGGATCACGGTCCCGCCCCTCACCAGCAGGCCGTAGATCTTGCTGAACTCGTCCTCCCAGAGGGTCTCACCGGTCGAGGCGTCCACCCCGGTGATCTGACCGCCGTCCTCGTCGTTCCACAGCACGACGGCCGAACCGGCCGCCACGGCCTGCCGCAGCCGGCTCCTGCGGCGCTTCCACCGCACCTCGCCCGTCTCCGCGTCCAGGGCGACGAAACCGCTGCGCTCGTAGTCCCGGTTCACCGGGACGACCACGGTCCCTCCGGCGCGGATGATGCCTTCGCCGTCCGGTTTCGTCAGCTCGTCGCTGCACCAGCGGACCCGGCCCCCGTGCGCGTCCACCGCGCCGATCCGGCTGTCGGAGACCACGACATGGACGGTGTCGCCCACGACGACGGGACTGCTCAGCGTCCCGCCGGGCGCGCGCAACGTCCACCGGCCGCTCCCCCCACCCGCGGTGATCGTCAACGGCGGTCTGTCGTCCGGCATGTACGGCTCCTTCGACGGCGAGCCGCCCGGCGCCGGATCCCGGCACGGCGGGCCCATCGCCGCGCGGAGGCGGATACCTGCGTGTTCGGCCGGCCGGTCGCGGGACGCGTCAGCCGACGGCGGCGGCCACGGCGACGATCACGAACATCAGCACCAGCGCCGCGGCCATGATCTGGTTTCTGGTCTTGGGATTCACCCGTCGAGGTTAACCCGCGCCGCCGAGGGGCCAGGAACCGACCACTTCGTACCGGGGCTGCTCACCCGGCACCCCGCTGACCGGCAGATTGCTTCGTAGGAGGGCGAGGTCGGCCACCTGCCACGGGGTGCCCTCGAACGCGGCCAGCGCCTCGACGTACGGACGCAGGTCACCCGCCTCACGGGCCCGGGCGATCGTCAGGTGCGCCTGATAGCGGCGGTGCTCCTCCATGCTCACGCCGGCGCGGCGGGCCGCGGCGTCCGAACGTTCGGCCAGCAGCCGCATCTCCTCCAGATCGCCGGCTGCCCCGACCCACAGCGCGCGGTGCCCGAACCGGCCACCCTGGTGCAGCCGCAGCGGGAACGCCGACGTCCTGTGCGCCGCCCGCGCCAGCCGCTCCCGCAGCTCGGGCACGACCTCGTCGTCGACCTCCCCCATGAACGCGAGCGTGAAGTGCCACCCGGCGTGCCCGGTCCAGCGGAGTGTGTCGGCGGCGGGGAGCCGACGGAGGGCTGCGACCTCGGTGGCGAGTTCGTCGACGGCCGTGGGGGGTGGGAGTACGGCGGCGAAGAGTCTCATGGGGTCAGTGTGCCGCGCGGTGGCTCCGCTGCGCGGGGCGTTTCCACTACCCCGCCCCCCGAACCGGGGCAAGCCCCGGGCCCCGTGCCCCGTACCGCGCTCCGCGCGGTGCCCTCAATCTCCCCCTACGGCCTGGCGGCCGTGGGAGGTGCCCCCGGGCGGGCTGACTTTGTCAGCCTCGCCGGCGATTGAGGCGCGGGGGTCCGGTGGGGGTCCCCCCACGCCGCCAGGCGTAGGGGGAGGAGCCCCAGAAACACCGCGCGAAGCGCGGTGAACGCGTCCGGGCGGAGCCCGGTTTCGGGAAGGGGCGGGTAGGGGAACAGGCCCGCCGCAGGCGACACGCACCCGCAGCCGCCCGCCCCAAGGGCTACGCCGCCGTCGTCAGCCCCTCCCGCGCCACGAACCGCACCTGCGGATGCCCCCGGTGCCAGCCGACCGACAGGCGCAGGCCGCCGACCCGTGCCAGCATCACGCCGACGCCGGCCGCCGCCACCGCGGCCACCGCGCCGCCCGCGGCGAAGCCGACGCGGGCGCCGTACGTGTCCGTGACCCAGCCGACGAGCGGCGCGCCCAGCGGCGTGCCGCCGGTGAAGACCATCATGAACAGGCTCATCACGCGGCCCCGCATGAGCGGATCCGTCGCCATCTGGACGCTCGAGTTGGCGGTGACGTTGACCGTCAGGCCGAACATGCCGATCGGGACCATCATCACCGCGAAGATCCAGAACGCCGGGGCGAAGGCGGTCACGATCTCCAGCACCCCGAAGAGCACCGCGGCGCCGACGAGCAGCCGCAGCCGTGAGGTGCCGCGCCGGGCGGCGAGCAGCGCGCCGGCCAGGGAGCCGGCGGCCATCAGCGTGTTGAGCAGGCCGTACGTACCGGCGTCGCCGTGGAAGACGTCGTCGACGAACGCGGACAGCCAGATCGGGAAGTTGAAACCGAAGGTGCCGATGAAGCCGACGAGGACGATCGGCCAGATCAGCTCGGGCCGGCCGGCGACGTACCGCAGCCCTTCACGGAGCTGGCCCTTGCCCCTCGGCGCGCGCTCGACCTTGTGGAGTTCGGAGGCCCGCATCATCAGCAGTCCGGCGATGGGCGCGATGAAGGACAGACCGTTGAGCAGGAAGGCGTATCCGCTGCCGACGGCGGTGATCAGCACACCGGCCACGGCGGGTCCCACGAGGCGTGCGGACTGGAAGTTGGCCGAGTTGAGGGAGACGGCGTTGCGCAGCTGGCCGGGGCCGACCATCTCGGCGACGAACGACTGGCGGGCCGGGTTGTCGACGACGGTGACGAGGCCGAGCAGGAACGCCGTCAGGTAGACGTGCCAGACCTGGACGTGGCCGCTGAGGGTGAGCACGGCGAGCGCCAGGCCGGTGAGGCCCATCGCGGCCTGTGTGGCGAGCAGCAGCTGCCGCTTGGGCAGCCGGTCCGCGAGCACCCCGCCGTACAGGCCGAGGAGAAGCATGGGGAGGAACTGCAGCGCGATGGTGATGCCGACGGCGGACGCGGATCCGGTCAGGCTGAGCACCAGCCAGTCCTGGGCGATGCGCTGCATCCAGGTGCCGGTGTTGGACACGACCTGTCCGGTCGCGAAGAGCCGGTAGTTACGGATCTTCAGCGAGCTGAACATGCTCTGCTTGCGGTCGGGCCGGGTGGTCAGGGTGTCGGGGTCGGTCGGTGCGGGGGCGGAGTCTGCTCCGGATCCCGTACTCAAAAGGGTCGCCTCCTCAAGGCGTGCGTGTGGGGCGTGCGGGCGGACGGGCTGCGCTTCCGCCCGCCGTCATTGCAGGTGTGCGAGCTTCTCCAGGACGGGGGCGGCTTCGCGCAGCTTCGCCCACTCCTCCTCGTCCAGACCTTCGGCGAGCGAGGCCAGCCAGGCGTTCCGCTTGCGGCGGGACTCCTCGAGCATGGTCTCCGCCTGTGCGGTCTGACTGACCACCTTCTGCCGGCGGTCGTCGGGGTGCGGCTCGAGCCGGACGAGTCCCTTGGCCTCGAGCAGTGCCACGATGCGGGTCATCGACGGCGGCTGCACGTGTTCCTTGCGGGCCAGCTCACCGGGGGTGGCCGAGCCGCAGCGGGCGAGTGTGCCGAGCACCGACATCTCGGTGGGGCTCAGCGATTCGTCGACGCGCTGGTGCTTCAGGCGGCGGCCCAGCCGCATGACGGCCGAGCGGAGCGAGTTCACGGCGGCGACGTCCGCGTCAGTACCGTGGGACAGGTCAGGCATGTTGTTAGCGTAACTCATTACCCTGGCTAAAGACCAGCCGGTTACGGGCCTGATGGATGTGTCACCCATATGAGTGAGAGACAGCCGAAAAGTGACGCCCGGGCGGCGGGAGTACGGCGACCCTGACCCCATGAAATCGACTGTGCTCAGCCTGCGCATGGACGGTGAGCTGCTCGACCGGCTCCGGCAGCATGCGGCAAAACGACAAATGAGCGTCCAGGACTATGTGGTCCGGACGCTCATTCGCGACGACTTCGACGAGCGCTTCAAAGCGGCGGTCGACGAGACGGAGAGGTTCTACGGCGTCACGTGAGGGAGCCCCTCGCGGGCGGCCCCGTCCGACGGCCCGCCGGACGGCCCCGCAGAAACGATCACGCGGCGGCGTTCAGGCAAGGGCGACCGTCAGGCACGGGCGGCCCGTCACTCCCGGGCACCCGTCAGGTGAGACCGAGAGCCGGCATGGCGTAGTAGAAGACGAACACCGCCGACACCGCGTACATCGCCGCGGGCACCTCGCGCCCGCGTCCGACGGCCAGGCGCAGCACGCTGAACGTGATGAAGCCGATGCCGATGCCGTGGGTGATCGAGTAGGTGAACGGCATCATCACCATCGCCAGGAACGCCGGCGCGGCGATCGTGAAGTCGCTCCAGTCGATGTCCTTGACCGAACCGGCCAGGATCAGGAAGCCGACCGCCACCAGCGCGGGCGTCGCCGCCTGGGACGGCACCATCGTGGCGAGCGGCGTGAGGAACAGCGCCAGCGAGAACAGCGCGCCGGTGACGACCGACGCCAGACCCGTACGGGCGCCTTCGCCGACGCCCGCCGTGGACTCCACGAAGCAGGTGTTGGCGGAGCAAGAGGCGCCACCGCCCGCAGCGACGGCGAGGCCGTCGACGACCAGGACCTTGTTGATGCCCGGGTAGTTGCCGTCCTTGTCCATGAGCTTCGCCTCGTCACCGACGGCGAGGATGGTGCCCATCGCGTCGAAGAAGCAGGACAGCAGCACGGTGAAGACGAACAGGACGCCGGTCAGCAGGCCGACCTTCCCGAAGCCGCCGAACAGGCTGACCTGGCCCAGCAGGCCGAAGTCGGGCGTCGAGAGCGGATTGCCCGGCCATTCGGGCGTCGTCAGGCCCCAGGACTCGATGTCCGCCACCGCGTGGATGATCATCGCGAGCACCGTCATGACGACGATCGAGATGAGGATCGCGCCCGGCACCTTGCGGATGATCAGCGCCAGGGTGAGCAGCGTGCCGAGGGCGAAGACCAGGACCGGCCAGCCGAGCAGATGACCGCCGGTGCCCAGCTGGAGCGGGACGGTGGTGTGGGCGGCGTCCGGGATGCGGGTGATGAAGCCCGAGTCCACGAGCCCGATCAGCATGATGAACAGGCCGATACCGATCGCGATCGCCTTGCGCAGGCCGAGCGGGACGGCGTTCATCACGCGCTCACGCAGGCCGGTGGCCACCAGCAGCATGACCACGACACCGGCGAGCACGACCATGCCCATCGCGTCCGCCCAGGACATCTGGGGCGCGAGCTGAAGGGCGACGACCGTGTTGACTCCGAGGCCGGCGGCGAGCGCGATCGGGACGTTGCCGATGACACCCATCAGGAGGGTCGAGAAGGCCGCGGTCACCACGGTTGCGGTGACCAGCTGGCCGCCGTCGAGCTGGTGGCCGTACATGTCCTTCGCGCTGCCGAGGATGATCGGGTTCAGCACGAGGATGTAGGCCATCGCGAAGAAGGTGGCGAACCCGCCCCGGACCTCGCGGGCGACCGTGGAGCCGCGTTCGGTGATCTTGAAGAAGCGGTCCAGACCGCCGGACGGCTGCGGGGTCGTGGGCGGCAGGCCGGGAGACCCGACCTCGACGGTGGCCGTGGGGGGCATGCGGAAACCTCAGACGTACGCGAAGGGGGCGACACGAGAAGGGCAGAGAAAACCGGCCAGACTTGGATGATCCAACGAAGGAAACCAGTCAGCCGGAATCGGTTTCAGTATGAACATATGAACGAAAGATCGCCACTCTCCGCGCGTAGACCCTTGTGGTTCCTGGCCCCTCGGCCGTCCCGCCCGCCCCGCCTACACTGTGCGCATGGCGAAATGGACCCCCCGGCACGAGGCACCCGCACCCCTTGAGGGACCGATCGTCGCCACCATCACGGGCGGCACGATCCTGTGGTTCGTGATGTTCCTCGTCCAGGTCCCCTTCTACAGCTGGTTCGACGACCGCGACCTGACCTGGTGGGTGTGGACCTGCTTGGCCGGCGCGGGTCTCGGGCTCATCGGCATCTGGTACGTACGCAGCCGGGAAGCCGCGATCAAGCGCGCCAGGACCTCCGAGGCGGCCGACGCGGCCGAGCATCCGGAACCGGGCGCTCCGCCTGCTCCGTAGTCCCCCAGGGGGATTCGTGTCCGACCGTGGTCCGATCTTCCCGCCGTCCAGGGGGTGAACGGTCCGGCCCGGCCGTAACGTCGGAACCATGACGCAGCGGGCGGACATGGGCCGCGGCCCCGAGCCGGAAGGACCCGTCATCGACGCGGGCGCAGAACTCGACCCCGTACACCCCCGGCGGCCACCGGGCGGCGGGCCGCCCGCCACCGGTCTGACGTCCGCGGAGGTGGCGGAACGGGTCGCGCGGGGCGAGGTCAACGACGTACCCGTACGCAGCTCGCGCTCCGCCGTCGACATCGTCCGCGCCAACGTCCTCACCCGCTTCAACGCCATCATCGGCGTCCTCTGGGTGATCATGTTCTTCGTCGCGCCGATCCAGGACAGCCTGTTCGGCTTCGTGATCATCGCCAACACCGGCATCGGCATCATCCAGGAACTGCGCGCCAAGAGGACCCTGGACTCCCTCGCGGTCATCGGCGAGGCGAAACCGAAGGTGCGCCGGGACGGTGCCGCCGCCGCGGTCTCCACCTCCGAGATCGTCCTCGGCGACCTCGTCGAACTCGGCCCCGGCGACAAGGTCGTCGTCGACGGCGAGATCGTGGAGGCCGACAACCTGGAGGTCGACGAGTCGCTGCTGACCGGCGAGGCCGACCCCGTCCTCAAGCAACCCGGCGACCAGGTCATGTCCGGGAGCTTCGTGGTCGCGGGCGGTGGCGCGTTCACGGCCACGAAGGTCGGGCGCGAGGCGTACGCGGCGCAGCTCGCGGAGGAGGCGTCCCGCTTCACGCTCGTCCACTCCGAGCTGCGCTCCGGTATCTCCACGATCCTCAAGTACGTGACGTGGATGATGGTCCCCACCGCGATCGGACTGATCATCAGCCAGTTGGTGGCGAAGGACGACAACTTCAAGGACTCGGTCGCGAGGACCGTCGGCGGCATCGTGCCGATGATCCCCGAGGGGCTCGTCCTCCTCACCTCCGTCGCCTTCGCGATCGGTGTCATCCGTCTGGGCCGCAAGCAGTGCCTGGTGCAGGAGCTCCCCGCCATCGAGGGCCTCGCCCGTGTCGACGTCGTCTGCCTCGACAAGACCGGCACCCTCACGGAGGGCGGCATGGACGTCACCCAACTGCGCACGCTGGACGGCGCGGACGAGGAGCGCGTACGGGCGGTCCTGGGCGCGCTCGGAGCGTCCGACCCGCGGCCGAACGCCTCGCTCCAGGCCGTCATCGCCGCCTACCCGGACGGCGGGGAGCACCGCTGCACCGCCACGCTGCCCTTCTCCTCCGCCCGCAAATACAGCGGCGCGACCCTCGCCGACGGCGACGGCGCGCGTTCGACGTGGCTCCTCGGCGCACCCGATGTGCTGCTGCCCCCCGGCAACCCGTCCCTCGCCGAGGTGGACCTGCTCAACCGGCAGGGACTGCGGGTGCTGCTCCTCGCGCGGGCGGAAGGCACCCTGGACGCCCCGGAGGAGAAGACGCCGACCGCTCTGGTCGTGCTCGAGCAGCGTCTGCGCCCCGACGCGTCGGCGACCCTGCGCTACTTCGCCGACCAGGACGTCGCGGCGAAGGTCATCTCCGGCGACAACGCGGTCGCGGTCGGCGCGGTCGCGGCAAAGCTCGGCCTGCCCGGCGCCGACTCGACGCTCGACGCGCGCAAGCTGCCGGCCGAGCGCGAGGCGATGGGCGCGGAGCTGGACGGGGCCGCGGTCTTCGGCCGGGTCAGTCCGCAGCAGAAGCGCGACATGGTCGGCGCGCTCCAGGCCCGCGGCCACACCGTCGCGATGACCGGCGACGGCGTCAACGACGTCCTCGCGCTGAAGGACGCGGACATCGGCGTGGCGATGGGGGCGGGCTCGGAGGCGACGAAGGCCGTCGCCCAGATCGTCCTGCTGAACAACAGCTTCGCGACGCTGCCTTCGGTGGTCGCGGAGGGGCGCCGGGTCATCGGCAACATCACCCGCGTCGCCACCCTCTTCCTGACGAAGACGGTGTACTCGGTGCTCCTGGCGATCCTCGTGGTCTGCAGCCAGGTCGAGTATCCCTTCCTGCCCCGGCATCTGACCCTGCTGTCCACCCTCACCATCGGTGTCCCGGCCTTCTTCTTGGCGCTCGCCCCCAACAAGGAGCGCGCCAAGCCCCACTTCGTCCGCAGGGTGATGCGCTACGCCGTGCCGGCGGGCGTGATCGCGTCGGCGGCGACGTTCTGCGCGTATCTGCTGGCCCGCTCCCACTACTCGGGGCCGTCCTCGCTGGCCGCGGAGACGAGCGTGGCGACACTGACCCTGTTCCTGGTCGCCATGTGGGTCCTCGCGATCATCGCCCGCCCCTACACCTGGTGGCGGATCGGCCTGGTGGCGACGATGGGACTGGGCTTCCTGCTGGTGCTGACGGTGCCGTGGCTCCAGGACTTCTTCGCGCTGAAGCTGGTGGGTACGACGATGCCGTGGACGGCGGTCGTGATCGCGGCGGTGGGGGCGGCGCTGCTGGAGCTGTCGTGGCGGATGGTGGGGCGGCGCTTCCCGGCCTAGCACCTGTCCGGGCGCGCCCTCTACTGCCAGGTCGCGGTGTCGGGGTCGATGCCGTGAGCGCGTGCGCCGGCGTCGATGATCCGACGGAACCACGTGGCGAGGCCGGGGCGGATGCCGTCGTAGTGGGCGGCGAATCCCGGATCGGCCTCGTACTTACGGCCGAGACAGACCTGCATCTGCCTGGTGAGGGGAAAGTACGAGGCGAAGACTTCGCGGTGCCGCTCGACGAGTCGATGCGCCTCCGGGCTGCCGGGTACGACGCCGGCGTCCATCGCGTCCCCGAGGGCGCGTTCGAGGCCGGCCATGTCGTCGGCGACGGCCTGCCATTCCTCCGGCCCGCGCGAGGCCGAGCGTTCGGCGTACTGCCGCCATTGCGTCGTGTCTCCGTAGCGCTGACGGGCCTGCGCGGGCAGGTCCGGGTTCCACCGGGGGCCGAAGATCGCGGCCTGCTGCTCGGCGGTCAGCAGCAGGCCGCGCTCGTGGGCGTCGATCATCCGGTCCAGTCCGGCGGCGAGCTGTCGCAGGCGATCGATCCGTTCGGCGACCTGGGTGCGCTGCGCGCGCAATGCGCCGGGCACGTCTGCGGTCGAGTCGTCCAGGACGGCCCGGATCCTGTCCAGGCCGAGACCGAGCTCACGGTAGACGACGACGCGGTGCAGGCGTTCCAGATCAGCAGCGGTGTAGAGCCGGTATCCGGCGGCCGTGCGCAGCGACGGTCGCGCCAGACCTGTCTCGTCCCAATGGTGCAGCGCGCGGACCGTCACACCCAGGCGCGCCGAGACCTGACCGACGGTCAGGCCATCGGTGTCAGTGGCATCAGGCATGCTCCCCATTGTCACCGCGGTGCGCGCCCGGTGGAGTGATCCCGATGGCTTCAAGGTTCCGTGCCTCCTGACTGGTCGGATCAAAGGGCTTCGCCGCGGTGAAAACGATCCGTGCGTTCTCGGGGGTGATCACTTCCACGTCGCGGGTGTTCCAGGGAGTGTCCCGTGGACCGTCGACCGAGTCGGGGCGCACCGCACGACATGCCTCGACCAGGGAATCGACCTGGCTGAGCACGCCCGCGAAACTGAAGCTCATCGCCGGCGGCTGCTCGGGAACGCTCGCCGCCGAGACGAGGAGGACGTCCTGGAACGTCCACCGGCGCAGATGCACCAGCCTGCCGGGGATGCTGAACAGCTCGAAGAACCCGAGCCCACGGATCCAGAAGTCCACGGACTCCGCCAGGTCGCTCGTGGGGATCGTCACGAACGCGGGCATTCCGTAGACGCCACGGAACGGCTCCGGCGGAACCGCGTCCGGGCCGGGAGCGGGCACGGGACTGATCTCGAACGCGTCGTAGTAGTCGCTCATGCACCCCACGGTGCAGCCTCACGCGGCGTGAGGGTCAAGCCCGTCCGTGAATCCGGCCCTGCTCCGATGTTGAGTGCGTCGCCGCGGTCGGACCGAGTACGCGTACTCAAGTGCAGCGGGCGGCTCGGTCGAAGACTGTGCGCATGACACACACCACCGCCCTCGCCGACTCTCCCGCCCCGACCGGCTCGACCGTCCGCTCGCCGCGCCGTCTGCGGCTCAGCATCGTCGTGACGGTCGTCGCCGCGACTCTGGCGCTCACCGCCTGCGGCAGCGAGAGACCAGGTGCCGACGGCTCCCGCAGCAACCCCGCCGTAGCCGTCGGCGCCCGGGCCACAGAGTCACCGGCCGCCCCCCAACCGCAGGTGGCTTTCGCGGAGATGCTGGAGACGGTCGCGCAGCCGTGCTCCGCGGAAACCCCGTCGTCCGGTGAGGAGTCGGTCGCTCCGGCGGAAACGCCGACGACCGGCCCGGCGAAGACGCCCAGGACCGGCCCGGCGAAGACGCCGTGGCAGGACGGTGACGACCCCGCGGCGCCCACGACGGGTCCAGGAGTGGACATGAGCGCTGCCGAGTGGTGCGCGGGCCACCTCCATGTCGAGCGGGTCACCCACGCGCTCATGGGCCTGGCCGATCCCACCCCCGCCAAGGTCAGGAAGGTCCTGAACGGTCTCGGCTACATCGACGAGCGCATCCACGGTCTCGAGCAGGCCGGCCCGGCCACGCGGTTCTTCGTCGACCTGCGGGTCACGGGCGGCTCGCTCTGCCTGAAGGGATCGGCGGCCGGAGAGAGCACCGACATCGAGTTCTTCGGAGCTTCCGGTACCGGCCCGTTCACGTCGGTGAAGCGGAAGCAGTGACCACGGCCCGACGCGCGCGCGGAACGGTACGGCGGCGCCACCGCCGCCCCCGGTTCGCGTCGGCTCGCCCGAATTCACCTGGGCGCCATGCGGCCATCACGCATTGCCCACCGGGCGCGACAAGGGTCCACTACGACGAGCGAAGCGTCATGTACTCGACATAGAGGAGCTCATGTGACCCCGCGCCGCCCCCTCCGCACCGCCGCTCTCGTGGCGGGTGCGGCCCTCGCGGCCGTCGCCGCGACCGTGCCCGCCGCCGCCCACCCGCACGGCCGGGCCGACGCTCTTCCCGCCGTCCAGCCGCGGGCCGAGACGGCCACGCTCTACGACGACGAGGCGGGCGGCAACGCCAACGCCGACGACCCCGCGATCTGGCGCAACACCGCCGACCCGGGCCGCAGCCTCGTCGTCGCCACGGCGAAGGAGGGCGGCCTGCGGGTCTACGACCTCGACGCACGCCAGGTCCAGTCGATCGCGGCGCCCACCCCGGCCACGGAGGACGACGCCCCCGGTCGCTTCAACAACGTCGACCTCCTCCAGGGCCTCCGGCTCGGCGCCGGCCGCGCCGACCTCGCCGTCGTCAGCGACCGCGGCAACGACCGCCTGCGCTTCTACCGCATCGACCGCGACCGCCCCGGCGGCCCGCTGACCGACGTCACCGATCCCGCGGCCGCGCCCGTGTTCTCGTCCGGCCAGGACGAGATCAACGAGCAGGCGACCGCCTACGGCCTGGCCACCTGGACCGACCGGTCGACGGGCCGCTCCTACGCCCTGGCCAGCCGCCGCAACCGGACGGGCATCGCCCTGCTGGAGATCACCGCCCGTCCCGACGGCACGGTCGGCTATCGCAAGATCCGCACCGTCGAACTGCCCTCCGCCTTCCGCCTCCCCGACGGCACCTCCTGGTCCCCGTGCGGCGAACCCGGTGAACTTCCCCAGGTCGAGGGCATGGTCGTCGACCCGGCGAACGGCATGCTCTACGCGGGCCAGGAGCGCGTGGGCGTCTGGCGGATGCCCGCCGACTTCACCGGCAGGCCCGTCCTCGTCGACAAGGTCCGCGAGTACGGCGTCCCCGGCACGTACGACGAGGAGACCGAGGAGTGCACGCCCGGCGCCGACCCGGGCTACGGCGGCACCCGGCTGGCAGCAGATGTCGAAGGGCTGGCCCTGCTCACCGAGCCGGACGGCGACGGCTATGTGATCGCCTCCGGCCAGGGCGACAACAGCTTCGCCCTCTACGACCGCGAGGTCGGCGACCGTAACGAGTACGAGGGCGGCTTCCGGATCACCGCCGCCTCCGCCACGCTCGACGGCTCCGAGGAGTGCGACGGCGCGGCCGTGCTCAACGCCCCGCTCGGCCACCGGTACCCGAACGGCCTGCTCGTCGTCCAGGACGGCCACGACGCTCCCGGGGACGGTGACCGCGAGGCGACCAACTTCAAGTTCGTCGACCTGGCCGACGCCCTCGACACCGTCGGCTGAGCCCGGCCCGCGCGGGGGCGGCGACCGGCCGCCCCCGCGCGTACGGAACCCCGGTCCGCTACGGCCGGGCGTAGGGACGGGTCATGATCTCCATGTTGTGGCCGCTCGGGTCGTCGAAGTACGCGCCGCGACCGCCGAACAGCCGGTTGATCGCGTCCGGTTCGGTGTGGCTGGGGTCGGCGTAGTACGTGACGCCGATCGCCTCCAGGCGGGCGATCATCGCGTCGAACTGCTCGTCGGGCACCAGGAACGCGTAGTGCTGCGCCTGGATCGGCTCGTCGGTCAGCTCGTAGTAGTCGAGCGTCACGCCGTTGCCGAGGTCCACGGGCAGGAACGGCCCGAACGGCGCGGCGACTTCGACGCCCAGGACGGCGGCGATGAACTCCGCCGACAGGCGCCGGTCCTTGGCGTACACGGCGGTGTGGTTCAACTGAACGGTGGTGACGGGCGGTTGCTGCTGAGGCATGGTGTGGTGACTCTCCAGTCTTGGTTCCTCAAGGGACAGGTCAGAGAAGGAGAGACAACGGCGGACCCCTGGCCCGCCCCGCGCTCACGCCGAGGCCGGGCGCCTCACTCGTGCGTGGCCCATGGCCGACCCGGCAGTCACACGGCCGAGCCTAGCCCTCGGCCGGACACGGCGCACCCGCATAAGTAGGCGTACTCATGACAACGCCGTCCGCGGGGCGAGATGATCAGCGAACGCGTATGCCACGCCCCTCGCTGACCGCCGGAGTGCACAGGTGAAACGACTCGCCCCCGCCATGACCGGCGTGTCCGCCCTGCTGCTGTCGCTGCCCCTCGCCGCCGGTTGCGGGACCCTCGTCGGCGACGACACCGGCGCCTCTCCCCCGCGTGACGCGTCGAGCGCGCCGGGCATCGACCACGCGGCACAGGTCAAGGCGGCAAAAGCCGCACACGACCGGAAGTTCCCGGAGGTGGCGAAGATCTGCGCCGACGCGCCGGCCAAGCCGTCGGAGGAACCGACCCCTTCCGAGGCGCCCACCGACCCATGGGCCCGCAGGGTCGCGGAGAACCACGCCTACAAGGCGCAGGCACGCCTGGACAACGACGCCCGCTGCCGGGGCGACGCCCACGCCCGCCGGATCACCGCCGGCCTGGAGGGTGTGCACGACGAGAAGGCGCTGCGCTCCGCACTCGGCCGTCTCGGCTATCCGCCGGAAACGGTGGAGGTGTACGAAACAGGCACCGCCACGGGATTCACGTTCGGCATCCCGGACGCCGGTCCGTGCATCACCGGCACCCTGACCGACCCGGCGAAGGCGGAGGCGCACGCGCACTACGTCGAGGGCGGCTGCAGGGAACCCAAGGGCGGTCACTGAGCCGCGACTTCGGCCCAGACCGTCTTCCCGACGGGGCCGCGCGGCTCCACGCCCCAGCGGTCGGCGAGTACGTCCACGAGGACCAGCCCCCGCCCCGACACGTCGTCGGCGGCGGGGGTCGGTACGTCGGTCGGCGGATGCACCGAGGACGCGTCCGAGACCTCGACGCGCACCCGCCGTCCGTCCAGCGTCAGCCTGAGCCGGAAGTCCCGCCCCGGTACCCGCCCGTGCCGTACGGCGTTGCCGGCCAGCTCCGCCACCAGCAGGGCGACGGTGCAGGAGAGGTCGGAGCCGGCGGGGTGACCCCACTCGGCCAGGTGCCGCACGGCGACCCGCCGGGCCAGCCGCGCGCCCCGGGGCGTCGAGCCGAACAGCGCCGCGAACCGGCCTTCCGCGCGCGGCTCTTCGTCCGCCGCCCGCTGGTGGTCCGGGCCTTCGCCCGGCGTCGTCATGGTCCTCAGCACTGTGTCGCCCATCCCGGTCCGCCGCTCTCTCGATGCACGACCCGTGCGTGTACGGACCGTGACGTTCCGTGTTCAAGAGTCGTCGCACGGCTCTACGCTCGGAAGGGCATGCAGCCTTACACCGCAAGCCGTAAGGGACGGAAGTAAGCCCATGGCCAAAGCAATTGAGCCCGAGGAGTCGATGGCCGCGCTCTTCGGCTGCCGGGTCCGCCGACTGCGGACGGCCGCCGGTCTGACGCAGGAACAACTGGGCGCGAAGACCCATGTGGTGAGCACCCGCATCACTCAGGTCGAGCGGGCGTCCGGCGCCCGGCCGACGCTGGAGCTCGCGCGGGCGCTCGACGCGGCGCTCGGAGCGGACGGGCTGCTCGTGGATCTGTGGCCGCACGTCTACCGGGAGTCGTTCCCGGACTGGTCGCGGACGTTCATGGCGTACTCGGCGCGGGCCGACGCCATCCGTGAGTACACCGCACACGTCGTGCCGGGTCTCCTGCAGACGGAGGAGTACGCCCGGGCCGTGCTGAGCGTCGGCCTGTCCCACCGGGACGAGCAGCACCTGGAGGAGCGGCTGACCGCCCGGCTGGAGCGGCAGAAGCGGCTCGCCTCGCCGGACCGCCCGGAGCTGCTGGTGATCCTCGACGAGACGGTTCTGCGGAAGCGGATCGGCGGTGACGACGTCATGCGACGGCAGCTCGCGCGCCTGCTGAAGGCCGCCGACGAGCCGCACATCACCGTGCAGGTCCTGCCGTTCGACGAAGGCGCGCACGACGTGCTGGGCGGCTCACTGACCGTGCTGACCCTGGCGGACGGATCCGAAGTCGCCTACACGGAAGGCGCGGACCACGGTCAGCTCTTCGAAGACCGGCCGGATGTGCGGCGTTTCGCGGTGGCCTACGATCGGCTGCGGGCAGCGGCCCTGCCCCCGCGCAGGTCGCTCACCATGATCCGATCCGCGATGGAGGAGGACTACCGTGACCCCGAACTCCCTTCCCGGTCCGCGCGACGCCGCCTGGCGCAGGAGCAGCTACAGCAATCAGGAGGGCGGCAACTGCGTCGAGGTCGCCGACGGCATCCCCGGCATGGTTCCGGTGCGTGACAGCAAGGCCCCGCACGGTCCCGCGCTCACCTTCGCGACCGCGTCCTGGACCGCGTTCATAGGGGAGTTGAAGGCCGCCGACCGGGCCTGAGCCGGGCGGGGCCCGGTGCGTACGCCGGTCTTCCCGGCCCGCCGGGACCTCGCTCGCGAGGCGCCGGTGAGCCACGAACTCCCCCAAAGAACCTGGGGGAAAGAACCACCTGCCCACCCTCCCCTCCCCGCATCACCCGGACGGGTGACCGGCTTGCGGGGGCGGGAAGTCGGCCATTACGTTCGCGGCAACAACCTCAGACATATGACGGCCCCCGGCCGGGACGGCAATCCCGATCGAGGGCCTCACCACCCAGGAAGTAGCCCCTTCCCGATGGCTGAACCGCAGTCTAACGCGCCCCTGCGCGCCCCCGCCGGAGCTCCGACCTCCGGCGTGATCCACGTCCGCACCCGGCTCGCCGGCGACTTCACGGTGATCGCCAACGCCCTGCTCCAGCGCCGGGGCAGCGCGGTCACGGTCGGCGTCGCGGGCTACATCCTGTCGCTGCCGGACGGCGCGCCCGTCCGCATCGACGCGCTGTGCGAGCACTTCACCGAGGGCGAGATCCTCATCTCCCGGGCCCTGCGGGAGCTGGAGGCGGACGGCTATCTGGAGCGGCGCCGTGAGCGCGGCCCGAGCGGCCGGCTCCGCACGCGGACGTTCTTCCACGACGTGCCACCCGTGCCACCGGGCGACGACCCGGAGCCCCCGCGGCCGCGCCCCCACAGGCCCGAGCCCTCCCCGCCGCAACTGCCCGCACCCGGGCCCCGGCCGGGGTCCCGGCCCAGGCCCGAGCTCCGGCCCGGGCCCGAGCCGCATCACGCACCGGATCGCGAGCCGGACCCGGCGGCCGCCGCGGAGAGCGCCACCACGGAACCGGGCCCCGCCGCCCCGGAGCCCACCGGCACGCAACCTGGCCCCGCCGCGGACCCGGCCGCCCAACCCGCTCCCGACCCCCGCGCCGCGGTGATTCTGGCCTCGCTGCGCATCGTGGACCGCAGGCTGATCCTGTCCCGGCGCGAGGCGGACCAACTCGCCCCGGCGGTCACCCAGTGGCTCGACCACGGCGTCGGCCCCGAGGACATCACCACGCACCTCACCACCCGCCTGCCGGAGCCTTTGCGGGCCCGCCCGGCCCGCATCCTCGCCTACCGCCTCCGCGAACTCCCCCCACCCCTCCCCGACCGGCCCCCGGCCCCCGCCGCCCTCCCCTGGCAGACCTGCGACGGCGGCTGCGAACGCGCCTTCCGCGCGGCCGAACCGGGCCGCTGCCGCGACTGCCCACCGGCCGCGGGCCTGGTGGCGGCGTGCTGACCGCGCCTACCCCTGCCGAATAACAAAGGAATTGTTAAAGTGTCCCTTATGGCGACTGAAGCTGCTCCCGGCGAGGGCCCGGTCAGGCCCGTCTCCGTGTCCCTCCACGAGGGGACGATCGCAGCCCTCAAGGCACGCACCGGCAAGCGCGGAATGTCCGCGTACGTCGAGGCACTCATCCAGCGGCAACTGGAAAGGGACCGCCTGCGCGAACTGATCGAGGACGCGGAAAGTGAGCACGGACCGGTCGACCAGGCGGAAGTGGACGCGAAGCGAGCGATTCTGCGGGGCGAATCCGACGATTCGACGGGCACCCTGTGAGCGGCACCCTCGTCCTGGACTGCGAAGGACTCTCCAAGCTGGTGCGACGGGACCCTGCCCTCACCACATGGCTGGTCGCGGCAGAGGCCGACGATCTCCGTGTCGTCACCAGCTCGGTCACTCTCGTCGAAGCACGTGACCCGAAGGTCGGCCAAGCCCGCTTCGACTTCGCCGTCTCGCGTGTGAACGTCGTCCCGCCCACCGAGGCAGTCGCGCGTCGAGCGAGCAAGCTGCTCGCCGCGGCCGGTGTGCATGGTCACAAGTACGCGCTCGACGCCATCGTCGCCGCGACCGCCCTCGCCTCACCGTCGCCCGTCACCGTGCTGACTTCGGACCCCGAGGACCTGCTCATGCTGTGCGGCAGCCTCGCCCGCGTGGTCAGGATCTGACGCGCGGTCCCCTTCGGCGGCGGAGCCGTGTCCGTGGGCATCTCGGTCCGAGAGCCGGTGGCCCGGCCCCGGCCGGCGGCGCCGTCAGACGCGGGCGATCAAGGCGTAGCGCTCGTCCGTCACCGGGCCGCCCCACAAGGCCGGGTCGCCGCTGAGGGGTTCGACGCGCAGGTCGGCCACGAGAGGCCGCACGGCGGCCGACAGGTCGGCGGCCGTGACGCCGCCGTGCCAGGGCAGGGCATCCGCGCCCGCCACGTACTCCACGCCGGCCTGGCCGGACTCGCGCCAGCGGCCTTCGACGAGGATCAGCGTGCCACCGGGGCGGATGCGGGCCGTCCAGTCGGCGAGGGCGGCCTCGGGGTCGGGCAGGGTCCACACGAGGTGGCGGGAGAGCAGGGCGTCGAACCGCTCGTCGCCGGTCGGCGGTGCCGCCGCGTCGCCCACCAGGAAACGGGCCGGGAGACCGGCGGCGGAGAGCTTGGCCCGGGCCTGGTCGACCATCCGGGGCGAGAGGTCGACCCCGGTGACCCGGTGCCCGGCCTCCGCCACCAGCGCGGAGAGCGAGCCCGTGCCACACCCGACGTCCAGCACGGAAGACGGGCCCGACGGGAGCCAGGCGGTGAGCAGTCGGGACCATGCGGCGCGGGTCCCGGCGGCCCGCAGGCCGTGGTCGGGCTCCGCGTCGAAGTCGGCGGCGGCTGCATCCCAGTACGCGGTGATCGCTGCGGAGTCGGTCATCCGCCGATCCTCTCAGCCGGCACCGACAATGCCGTGGTGGGCGAGCGCCGCGTGCGGATCGCCCTCGACGGGACGGTGGTCGATGTGGACGGTGGCCGCCGTCAGCCGGGGTACGGCGTGGATCAGCGCGTGCTCGGCCGCGACGGCCAGCGAATGCGCCTGGACGACGGTGAGTCGCGGGTCGACCACGATGTCGGCCTCCGCCCGCAGCGCGTGCCCGATCCACCGCATCCGCACCTGCCCGGTGCCCAGCACCCCGTCCACGCCGCGCAGCGCGGTCTCCGCCGTCCCGACGAGGGCCGGATCGACCGAGTCCATCAGACGCCGGCAGACCTCACGGGCGGCGTCCTTCAGGACCAGCAGGATGGCGGCGGTGATCAGCAGACCGACGACCGGATCGGCCCACCGGAGGCCCAGCGCGGCGCCGCCCGCGCCCAACAGGACGGCCAGCGAGGTGAATCCGTCCGTACGGGCGTGCAGGCCGTCCGCGACGAGCGCGGCCGAGCCGATCCGGCGGCCGGTGCGGATGCGGTAGCGGGCGACCCACTCGTTGCCCGCGAAGCCGACCAGCGCGGCCGTCGACACCGCCCACAGGTGCGTGATGTCGCGAGGGTTGAGCAGCCGGTCGACGGCCATCCAGGCGGCGACGACCGCCGAGGCCGCGATGGCGGCCACGATGACGATGCCCGCCAGGTCCTCGGCCCGCCCGTAGCCGTACGTGAAGCGGCGGTTCGCCGCGCGTCTGCCGAGCATGAAGGCGATGCCGAGCGGGACGGCGGTCAGCGCGTCGGCGGCGTTGTGGACCGTGTCGCCGAGCAGAGCCACCGACCCGGACAGGGCGACGATGACGGCCTGGACGACGGTGGTCGCACCCAGCACCACGAGCGAGATCCACAGCGTGCGCATCCCGTCGCGGGACGTCTCCATCGCCGCGTCGACCTTGTCACCGGACTCGTGGCTGTGCGGCCGGAGGAGATGGGCGAGGCGATGCGCGAATCCGTGCCGCGGCCCGCTGCGCCCAGGTCCGTGATCGTGACGGGCGCGATCGTGATCCCCGTGATCGTGATCCCCGTGATCGTGATCGCCGTGGTGACGATCACCGTGCTGGTGATCGTGCCCGTTCGGATGCGTGTGCCGAATCCCCGCCATGGCACCCACCGTCGCACAGGAACCACATTGCGGCTACAGCCGTCATACGCCCGGTGACCAGGTGCGATTCCCTCGCAAGTACGCGCGAGCGGCACCTGGCCCACCAGAGACGGCCTACGCGTCGAACCAGCGGTCCCGCGCCAACTCCTCCGTACGGGACGGGTCCTCCAGCAGCGCCGCTACCTCGAAGCGGCGCGGCCACTGGCCCGCCGCCCAGGCGAGACCGGCGGCCACGCCTTCCAGCGTCGCGGCGTGCAGCACGCCGTCGGGCGTGCGGCGCCAGTCGAGTTCGGTGCCGCCCGCGACCAGCTCCTCGTGCTCGACGTACGAGTCGGGCGTCGCCGGGCCCAGCAGGACGCGGACCGACTCCGGGACCTCGTGCTCCTCGCCCTCCGTCGTGACGTCCGCGTCCACCGTCTCGCTCAGGCGCCTGACCTGGAACAGGTCCGCCAGGTCCGCCGCGCGGGTCGGCGCCACCGGCAGCAGGGGCAGACCGGCGGACAGCGGCAGCAGGTCGGGGGTGTCCGCGACGACCGCGTCGGCGGCGTCCACCACACGCACCTCGCCGTCCACCACCGCGCGCAGCTCGTCGGGGAGCGTGACCTGGTCGGGGTCCAGGTCGGCGAGCGCCGTGTACAGGCCGTGCAACTGCCGGCCGGTCACCTCGCGGTCGGGGTCGGCCAGGCGGGACAGCAGCTCCGCCGCGCCACCCGGCTCGTCCAGCAGCGCCGCGACCGAGGTGCGGACGCCGAGGGCGTGCAGCACCTGCGCGTCGGCGAAGCCCGTCGTGTCGGCCGACTCGTACAGGCCCTCCAGCAGCGGGTCCGCGCCCGACGCGCGCAGGCCGGCGGGGCGGCGGCCGTCCAGCACCGGATGGTCGCGCAGCCACCACGCCGTGTACGGGCGCACGGTCTCCGTCGTGCCGTCCGGCATCAGGATCCGTACGGACTGGGTGAGCGCGTCCCGCAGCGGCGGCTGTGCCAGCAGCGCGAGCGCCTGCGGCCAGCAGTCGTCGTCCACCAGGTCCAGGTCGCGCACGGCGACGATCTCCGTGGCGACCGGCGGCACGGGCGTGTCCGGCAGCCGGTCGAGGAGGTCCTCGCACCACACGTCCACCGCGTCGAGCAGACCCGCGTCGTCGGGCTCGGCGAAGTCGCCTTCGCGCGGCTCGAGTTCATCCGGGTCGAGGACGACGTCGGTGGCCCTGACCAGGGCGAAGTTCGCGAGGACACCGCAGGCGGCGAGGGGCTGCTCGCCCCAGCGCTCGGCCAGCTCGGCGTCGCACAGGGCGAGTTCGCCCTCGCGCATCACCGAGGCGAACGGGCTGTCCGGCAAAACCAGTTCACCGGCCGGAGCCGGCTCGCCGTCCTCGTCGGGCAGAGCGAGCGCGCCGAGCCACGGCTCGTCGCCCGGCTCCAGCTCCGCGTCGCGGACCAGCGCCAGCACCGTCTCGGCGAGCTCCTCGGCGTCGAGCGTGTCGGCGTCCTCGTCCCACACCTCGCCCTCGTCGAGCGAGGCCGCCACCGCCGCCCGCACCTGCGGGGTCCGCAGAACGGCGCGCGGCGTCGCGGGCAGCGCCCCCAGCTTCTCCAGCAACGGGTGGGCGGCGTCCGGGTGGACGACCTTCAGGCCGAGGCGGGCCAGGTCGGCCGGGGTGTCCGCGAGCGGAAGCAGCGTCTGGCGCGGGCCGATGGTGGTGCGCGAGTCGGCGAGCGGTACGGGGAGACCCGACAACCGGTCCGGGTCGACGCCGGCGAGGCTGTCGTACAGGCGGTGCCACCAGGCCGGTTCGCGTTCCAGGCCGGCCAGCCGGTCGATCGCCTCCGTGAGCGGCACCCGTGCCACGCCCAGCGTGCGCAGCTCCGCCCGGCGCTCGAGGCCGGCGGGCAGCAGCGTCGGCATGACCTCCGCCAGTACGCGCACGGTGTCCGTGCCCGCGCCCTCCAGCACCTCCGCCTCGATGGGCCGCAGGCCGCCGGTGGTCACCCGGTCCGGCAGCCCGGTGTCCTCGTCGGACACGTCACGCGGGACCGCCGCCTCGAGGAACGCGGTACGCGGCAGGCGCCGCAGGATCGCCTCCCGCAGCGCGCCGTCGAGTTCGCCCTTGCCGAGCGGGCCGGGCACGAGGTCGATGACGCCGGTGGTCACCGGCTGCCAGCCGCCGAGCAGTTCGGCGTACGCGTCCGCCGCGCGCTCCACCAGGAAGTCGGTGAGCGGCCCGCGGGCCGGGTGGCGGCGGGTCGTGTCCAGCGGCAGCGACGCGATGAGCAGCGCGGGCACGCCCAGGGGCTCGTCGGTCGGCGTCGGCGCGTGCACCACGGGCGCGGTGAGCGGCCGGGCGGGCGCGCCCTCGTCGTCGACGGGAACGGCCCAGGTGACGGTCCAGTGCGGCCGCAGCCGCTCCTCGACCGGCCGGTCCGCCAGCAGCGCGGGCTCGGTCGCCCCGCCGTGGCTGACGACGCGCCAGCGGCGCTCGCCGTGGACGCTGTCCTCGACGCGAACGTACGGCTCCTGCTCGAAACGCTTCAACACCCGCGTCGAGTCGGGGGTTTCGATGACGATCTCGGCGAGGCCGGGCAGCGTGAGCAGCAGCGCGTCGTCGATGCCGGCGAGCAGACGCTCGACGAGGTCCACGGCGGCGCCGTCGCGCAGTGGCAGCACGACGACCGTGTCGTAGCCCTCCGGCGCGGTGCCCTCCGCGGGCAGCGGGAGCCGCAGCAGGGGTACGTGCCCGTCCCTGCGGCGCAGTTCGTCCCCGAGACCGGGGCTGGCCTGGGCGGCCCGGCCCGCCAGCTCCCTGGCCTCCGCCAGGGACCAGCGCACGCCGCCGTGCCGGCCGACGACGGCCGGCTCGTCACTGACCGCGAGGACAGCGGCGAAACCGACACCGAACCGGCCGACGGCCGCCTCGTGGCCCTCACGCTTCGCGGAGGCCCGCAGGGTGCTCAGCGACTCGACGCCGGTCGCGTCCAGCGGGGCTCCGGTGTTCGCGGCGGCGAACACGGCGGGCTCGCCGTCCGCTCCGGCGGGCCGCAGGTTCAGCCGCAGCCGGCCGGGGACACCGGCACGGGCCGCGGCGTCGGCGGCGTTCTGCGCCAGCTCGACGACGAGACGGTCCCGGTAGCCGCCGAGGGCGAGATCCTCCTCGGCGTTGGCGTCCTCCCGGAAGCGGGCGGGGCTCGCGCCCCACGCGTCGAGCACGCCGCGCCGCAGCCGCGCCGTCCCGAACGGGTCGGCCCACTCGGTCGTCCTGACGCTCACGCTGTGCTCCACTCTCTTACGGCTCCCGGGCGCGGGGCCGGCCAGGCCGGCCTGCTCCGACTCCTGATGCGCCCGAAGGTACCGCGTACCGGCGCGAGGTGCGGTCCCCGCCCACCGCCGCCACCACACTCCGGGCGTGTCCGCCCGCGCGGACCGCGCCGCGGCCTTCCGCGGTGCCGGCGGAGCCGCCCTGCAACGCGGGGGCGGGCGGGTCGCCCGCCGGGCCGCGCGACCGCCATCGTCGCCCGACACGCCGTCGGCCGTCGTCGGGAACGCGACGCACCGGGGGCTGAGGCCCCGGCCCGAGCAGGCGCGAGCGGAACGGGCCGCGGGCAACATGCCCGAAAGGGCGTGGTTCCGGCCGAGCCCGAGAGCAGACGGAACCGCCGCCGCGCCCCCGTGCAGGGCGATAAGCCCCCGGCACAAGGCCGAGATTCTCGAGGTCGGGCCGGCCACAAGTCGCCGAGGCCGTGCGACAGACCGTCGCGCTCCGCCGAGGCGGAACCGCCGCCACACGCCGGGGCAGGGCATAGCGCCGTTCCCGGGCGCAACGCCGACGGGCCGACGGCCAACCCGCCACGGATGCGCTCAGACTCCCCCGGGACGGAATCGTCGCCACACCAGGGCAGGGCGTGGCCCCGTTCCCGGGCGCAACGAGAACGGGCCGGGGCCCTGGTCCCGTTTGCTAGGAGTGGCCGAGGTCGTCCGACGTGTCGTCGGGCTCCTCCGGGACGGAGCCGCCGTCGCGGACCGGGCGCAGCGGGAACTCGTCCGCCGCCATGGAGTCGAAGACCGGCGGCGGCGGTGTCGGCGGCTTCGGCATCACCGCGGCCTCCGAGTGGCCACCGCAGCCGTACGCCAGCGAGACCACCCGGCCGTCGGCCGGCGAGAACTCGTTCGCGCAGATGCCGAACGCCTGCCGCAGCGAGCCCGCGATCGGGACGAGGAAGCCGCAGGACTCGCAGGACGCCGGGGCGGCCTGTGCCATGGGCGTCTTCGCGCCGTAGGACTCCTCCCAGCGGTCGGCCGCCGCGTGGAGGCCGTACCGGGACAGCACGCGCGCGCGGCGCATGCCCAGTTCCTCGGCGAGCGCCGCGATCCGGCCCCTGCCGTTGTCGGTCGTGGACTCGATCGCGGTCCTGCGGTCGGTGAGCTCCGCGTCCTCCGCCTCGACCAGCTCGACCAGGTCGTGGGTCGGGGGGTGCTCCGCGAGGACCGAGTTCGGCGGCGGCTCGTCCTCGCCGCTGTAGCCGGGCTCGAGGCGGAGATCCTCCGCCTCGGTGGGCAGCAGGTCGCCCGGGCCCATGTCACCGGGCCGCAGCCGCTCGCTCCACGGGACCCACTCGGGCGCCAGCAGCGCGTCGGGGCCGGGCAGCAGGACGGTTTCGTCAAGGGTGACGTTCTTCGCCCGTGAGGCGCGCGTGACGGTCACGGCCCAGCGCCAGCCTCGGTAGCCGGCCTCCTGGCATTCGAAGAAGTGCGTGACGACCCGGTCCCCCTCGGAGACGAGCGACACATGCTCTCCGACCACCCCTGGCGCCGCGGCCTCCTCGGCCGCCTTCCTGGCGAGGTCTACCGCCTCGGCGCACAGGCGGTCGGGGGTACGGCTTCGCGTCGTCGCAGCACTCACTAGTCTCGCTTCTCTCCTACGCCGTCTCACGGATGCGCTCGGCCGATGACGAGGTACGGGGCGGCGCACGGAGCGGACCAGAGGGCCGCATCGACGTCCACACGCCCGGACCGTCCTGATCCCGGGCACACCTAACGTCATCCATTCTGCGGGATGCCGAAGAGGCGCGCGGCCGAGAACAACCGCCGGTGGCGCGCTACGCACGCTACCCCTTCCTACGCCCGCCGCCCACCTGCCCGTCCCAACACGGGCCGAACCGGCCCCGGCGAAAGGGCCGCCGCGACCGGAACGAAGGCTGCGGAAACCGTGCGGGAAGGGGGCGGGAACCGGGCGGTGACCGGGCCGGGGCCCGCAGGAACAGCGCGGCGGCCCGGCACGGAACGGTTACGAACCCACGCAGGAAGACCGCAGGAACACCCGCGGAACTCCGCAAGGAGAAAACACGCCGCACCGCGGGCGGGATCCGGTTCGGGGCAGCCGGGCTTGGGGCACTATGACGGGGTGGCAGCCGCAAGGTCGTCCGAAGGGGACGGCCCGGCCCGCAGGGCGGGCCGGGCGGTCGGCCGTGCCTTGCACCTTCCCTTCACCGGCACCGCCCGCGGCATCCGCAGGGCGACGCACGCGCACGGCGCGGGCGAATCGGGCCTCGGGAAGCTGATCGAGCTGCACGCCGTGAACGGCGCGGGCGACGTCATGATCACCGTCGCGCTGGCGTCCACGGTGTTCTTCTCCGTCCCGACCGACGAGGCACGCGGCCGGGTCGCGCTGTACCTGGCCGTCACGATGGCGCCCTTCATCCTGCTCGCCCCCGTGATCGGACCCCTCCTCGACCGCGTCCCGCACGGCCGGCGCGCGGCCATGGCGGGCGCGATGCTCGCCCGCGCGCTGCTGGCGATCATGATGGCGGGCGCCGTCGCGACGGGCGGCCTGGAGCTGTACCCGGCGGCGCTCGGCGTGCTGGTGTCGTCGAAGGCGTACGGGGTGGTCCGCAGCGCCGTCGTGCCCCGGCTGCTGCCACCGAAGTTCGCGCTGGTGAAGGCGAACTCCCGGGTGACGCTGGCAGGTCTGCTGGCCACGGGAGCCGCGGCGCCGATCGGTGTGGGGCTCCAGCAGATCGGGCCGCAGTGGCCGCTGTACGGGGCGTGCGCGCTGTTCGTCCTCGGTACGTACTGGGCCTTCACGATGCCGCCCAAGGTCGACTCGGCGAAGGGCGAGACGCCCGTGCGCATGCTCGCGCACGGGGAGAAGAGGCCGACGCTGCGGACGGTCGGCCCGTCGGTGCTGCACGGCCTCCAGGCGAACGCCGCCCATCGAGCCCTGTCCGGCTTCCTGATCTTCTTCCTCGCGTTCCTCCTGCGCGAGCATCCGCTCTCCGGGCAGTCGGCCGCGGTCTCGCTGGGAATGGTGGGCGTCGCCGCCGGTGTGGGCAACGCGCTCGGCACGGCGATCGGGGCCTGGCTCAAGGCCCGCGCCCCGGAGGCGATCATCGTCACGATGCTGGCTCTGGTGCTGGCCGCGGCCGTCATGGCGGCCGTGTTCTTCAGCACGGGCATGGTGGCGGTCCTCGGCGCGACAGCGGGGCTGTCCCAGGCGCTGTCGAAGCTGTCCCTCGACGCGGTGATCCAGCGGGACGTGCCGGAACAGGTCCGCACGTCGACGTTCGCCAGGTCGGAGACGCTGCTCCAGATGGCATGGGTCGTGGGCGGCGCGATCGGCATCGTGCTCCCGCTGAACGGCGTGGTGGGCATGTCGGTGGCCGCGGGCATCGTCGCGGCGGGAGGGGTCACGGCGGGGCGCGGGCTGCTCGGCGCGGCACGTCACCGCGGGGCCACGCCGAAGGCCCGCGTGGCGTAGACCCGGCCCCCCGGGGCGCCGGGCCCGCCGTGCGACGTGCGGTCACGGGTACCTCCCGCGGCGTAACCGGGGCGCGCTTCGGGCCGCCGCGCCGCGCACCCCCGCGCGGCAGGGCGAAGCGCGCCCGATAGCCTTCGGCTCATGACCGTTGCGTTCTTCTCGGGCAAGCGCCGCCGGGCCGCTGCCGCTCTCGGTGCCGTCTCCGCCGGGCTCCTCGTCCTTTCCGCCTGCGACAAGCCGACGCCGCTCGTCACGGTGACCATCGGTTCGGACTCCGTCCACGCGGAGGCCGCCTGCTACAACGACGGCGAGGCGATCAAGGAGTCCGAGATCCAGGGCTGCCTGACCAAGAAGCCGTCGAAGATCATCAAGGTCGCCATGGACGACCAGGTCCGCATGGGCGTCGACCCGGAGATCGCGGACAACGGCTGGACCCTGCTGTTCGGCGCGCAGCCGGTGGAGCAGGAACCCTTCAAGAAGACGTACCGGACGATCCCCGGCAACGCCTTCTTCTCCTCCGCGACCGGCGAGCCGACGACCAAGACGGCCGTCAGCGTCATGGAGACCAAGGGCAAGAAGGTCGTCGGCATCTGGAACTTCCAGTTCGAGAAGGAGTCCTGACCGGGACCGGAAGGTGACACCGTGCGCGTGCTCGTCGTGACCGCGGTGGCGGCGGAGGCCGCCGCCGTCGTCGCGGACGCCGGTCCTCCCGACGCCGCCGCCGTGCCGCTCCCGGGCGGATACGCGCTGACGCGCACCCCGGACTACGACGTGCTCGTCGGCGGGGTCGGCCCCGCCGCTGCCGCCGCGGCGACCGCGACCGCCCTCGCCGTGGCCGACACGCCGTACGGTCTCGTCGTCTCCGCCGGGATCGGCGGCGGCTTCCCGCCGCACGCCCCCGTCGGATCGCTCGTCGTCTCCGACGCCGTCGTCGCCGCGGACCTGGGCGCCGACACAGCCGACGGCTTTCTGCCCGTCGACAAGCTCGGCTTCGGCCGTACCGTGCATCCCTCGCCCGCCGGCCTGTCGGCGCTCGTCGCCGCCGCCCTCGGCGCCGCGCACGCGCCCGTGCTGACCGTGTCCACGGTCACCGGCAGCGCCGCCCGGGCGGCCGAGCTCGCCCGCCGGCACCCGCGTGCCGCCGCGGAGGCGATGGAGGGGTTCGGCGTCGCCGAGGCCGCCGCCGCCCACGGCGTACCCGTCGTCGAGATCCGCGCGGTCTCCAACGCCGTCGGCCCCCGCGACCGCGCGGCCTGGCGCATCGGCGAGGCGCTGGCCGCCCTGAGGAAGGCGTTCCAACAGCTCGCCCCCGTCCTCCAGGAGCAACCGTGACCCTGCGTATCGCGTACTCCCCCTGCCCGAACGACACCTTCGTCTTCGACGCCTGGGCCCACGGCCGGGTCCCCGGCGCGCCCGCGCTCGATGTGACGTTCGCGGACATCGACATCACCAACCGATGGGCCGAGCACGGCGGCGCCGACGAGTACGACGTACTGAAGGTGTCCTACGCGGTGCTTCCGTGGGTGCTCGACGAGTACGCCCTGCTGCCGTGCGGCGGCGCGCTGGGCCGGGGCTGCGGCCCGCTCGTCCTCACCCGTGAGGCGGGCACTGGGGTTACCTCCCAGGCCGGAGGCTCTGGGGGATTGACCGGGAAGACGGTCGCCGTGCCGAGCGAGCGGTCGACGGCGTATCTGCTGTTCCGGCTGTGGGCCGCGGAGGTCGTGCCGGAAGGCGTCGGCGAGGTCGTGGTGATGCCGTTCCACGAGATCATGCCCGCCGTGCGCGACGGCAAGGTCGACGCCGGACTCGTCATCCACGAGGCCCGCTTCACGTATCAGGACTACGGGCTGCACTCGCTCGCCGACATGGGCGAGCACTGGGAGTCCACGACGGGCCTGCCGATCCCGCTCGGCGCGATCATCGCCAAGCGGTCGCTGGGCGAGGAGACGCTGCGCCTGCTCGCCGAGTCGGCCCGCGCGTCGGTACGGATGGCCTGGGACGACCCGGAGGCCTCGCGGCCGTACGTGCTCGAGCACGCCCAGGAGATGGACCCGGCCGTCGCCGACCGCCACATCGGGCTGTACGTCAACGAGTTCACCGCGGACCTCGGGGACGACGGCTACGCGGCCGTGCGCGGACTGCTCACACGCGCCTCGGCCGAGGGGCTCGTACCGCCCCTCGGCCCGGAAGCGCTCGACTTCGTGTGACGCGCCGTCCCGCGACGGCTACACGTCCAGCTGGTCCGCCACCGCCCGCAGCAGGCCGGCGATCTTCGCGCCCTGCACCTTGTCGGGGTAACGGCCGCGCTCCAGCATCGGGGTGATGTTCTCCAGGAGCGTGGTGAGGTCCTGGACGATGGACGCCAGCTCGTCCGGCTTGCGCCGCTGCGCGGCCGCCACGGACGGGGTCGGGTCCAGCAGCGTCACCGACAGCGCCTGGTCGCCGCGCTGGCCGGCCACCACACCGAACTCGACGCGCTGGCCCGGCTTCAGGGCCTCTACCCCGGACGGAAGTACAGAGGAGTGCACGAAGACGTCACCGCCGTCGTCGCGGGAGAGAAAGCCGAAGCCCTTCTCACTGTTGAACCACTTGACCTTGCCGGTAGGCACGTCTGTCCTCGTCCTCGTACTCGTTGGGCGCTGGGGCACCGCAAGTCGGTCCGCCGAAAAACGGCTCTTGATAGCACTACAGCGGGTCGCCTGACCCGCCACCCCCAAGGCTAATGGTCCAGAGGCTGGTGACAAGACGTCCCCGGTCGGTTCGTACGCGCAAGGGAACTACCCTGGCCGAATGACTGCTACTCCTCCCGCCACCGCTCCCGCCCCGGGCGACGGGCTGGTGCGTGCCGGCGCTGTCCTGTTCATCGTCGGCGCGGTGGCCACTCTGGTCACGGTCGCCCCACTGTTCCTGGGAACCGAGCCCTTTCCGACCGTCGCGTACATGGTGAGCATGCTGATGGGCGTGGGTTTCATGGTCGCCGCCGCGGGCGTGCTGCGTTCCATCGCCGCGCAGCGGCGTCAGGCCGGATCCGGGCGGTAGGAACGCAGCCACGCCGGGAACGCGGTCAGGTCGTCGAGGACCACGTCCGCACCCGCCGCGCGCAGTTCGTCCGCGTCGCAGGGGCCCGTCGTCACCGCCACGGAGAGCGCGCCGGCGACCCGCGCGCCGCGCACGTCGCCGATGTGGTCGCCCACGTACACGCTCGCCCCGTGCTCGTGCAGCGCCTCCCCCTTGGCCTCCGCCCACAGCCAGCCGATCGTCTCGTCGGGCACGATGCCGAGGTGCGCGAGGTGGAGCTTCGCGTTCGGCTCGTGCTTCGCCGTGACGACGATCGACCGGCCCCCGGACTCCCGTACCGCGGCTATGGCCTCGCGGGCACCGGGCATCGCGGGCGTCGGGGCGATCGCGTACACCGGGTAGATCTCGCGGTACCTGTCGGCCGTCTTCTGGATCTGCTCGTCCGGGAACCAGTGCGCCAACTCCTGCTCCAGCGGCGGCCCGAGGCGCGTGACCGCCAGGTCGGCGTCGATCGGCACGCCCGTCTCCTCCGACAGCGCGCGAAAGGCTGCGCGGATACCCGGCCTCGAATCGATGAGCGTCATGTCGAGGTCGAACCCGACGGTCAGGCGGCGCGGGGCGGAGTGAGGGGCCATAGGGGTCATTGTGCCCGCCCGTAGGCACGCGTTTTTGGACGCATAGACTTAGCCAAGCCTTACCAACCCTGGCCCGGTCCTGGCACTGCCGCGCTCCGGCCTCGGCCCGTCCTCATGCCCGACACGACCGCACCTCGATTGGTTCCCATGTCAGCCAGACGCGCGCTCGCGGCCCGCCGCATCGGGTGGACGGCCGCCGCCGTCGCGGCCCTGCTGCTCGCGGTGCTGCTCAGCCTCGCGGTGGGGGCGCGCCCGGTCGCCCCGACCGCCGTCCTGGACGCCGTCCTGAACGGCGGACACAGCCCCGACGCCGAAGTCGTACGCGAGCTCCGGGTGCCGCGGACCCTCATCGCACTGATGGTCGGCGCGGCGCTGGCCCTCGCCGGCACGGTCCTCCAGGGCATCACCCGCAACCCGATCGCCGACCCCGGCATCCTCGGCATCAGCCAGGGCGCCTCGGTCGGCGTGGTGCTGGCCATCGCCTTCGCCGGGGTGCACACGCTGAGCGGATACGTGTGGTTCGCCTTCGCGGGCGCGGCGATCGCCTCGGTCGCCGTGTACGCGATCGCCGCCCGCGGCCGCGGCGGGGCGACGCCCGTCAAACTGGCGCTCGGCGGCGCGGCGATCAACGCGCTGCTGGTCTCCGTGACGATGGGCGTGCTGACGACGAAAGCGGCCGCGCTGGACGAGTTCCGCTTCTGGCAGGTCGGCTCGGTCGCCGGCCGTGACGCCGAAGTGGTCGGCCAGATCTGGCCCTTCCTGCTCGTGGGCACCGTCCTGGTGATCTCCGTGGCCCGCGGCCTGGACGCGCTGGCGCTCGGCGAGGACATGGCGAAGGGCCTCGGCCAGAAGGTCGCCACGGTACGGATCGTGGGCGGCGTCGGCGCGACCGTGCTCACCGGCGCCGGGGTGGCGGCGGCCGGCCCGATCGCCTTCATCGGCCTGGCCGTCCCCCACATCGCCCGCGCCGTCGTCGGCAGCGACCACCGGTGGGTGCTGCCGATGGCGGCGCTGATCGGCCCGGTGATGCTGCTCGTCTCCGACGTCGTCGGCCGGATCGTCTTCCCGCCGGGCGAGGTCCCGGCGGGCGTGATGACGGCCCTCATCGGTGTGCCGTTCCTGGTCACCCTGGTCCGCCGCAAGGCGGTGCCGGCATGAGCGCGGAGACCGTCACCGGCCGCCGGATCCGGCCCGCCGGCTACACCCTCGTCCGCACCACCCGCGGCAGCTTCCTGCTCCACCGCCGCGCCGCCGCCGTCGCCCTCGGCCTCACCGCCGTGCTCGCTGCGGGCTGCGTGGCCTACCTGAGCGTCGGCGAGAGCTTCGTCGCCCCCGCCGAGGTGCTCAAGGTGGTCCTCGGGCAGCCCTCCCCGGACGAACTCGTCGTCGGGACACTGCGGCTGCCCCGTATGGTCCTCGGACTCCTCGTCGGCGCCGCCTTCGGCGTCGCGGGCGCACTGATCCAGACCGTCGCCCGCAACCCGCTCGCCAGCCCCGACATCATCGGCATCAGCCAGGGCGCGAGCGCGCTCACCGTGGGCGCGATGACGTTCGGCGTCACCTCGTACTCGGTGCTGCCGTACCTGTCCGTCACCGGCGGCATCGTCGCCGCCGCGCTGGTGTACGTGTTCGCCTGGCGCGGCGGGCTGCACGCCACCCGGTTCGTGCTCATCGGCATCGGCTTCGCCATCGCGCTCCGCTCGGTCACGACGCTGTTCATGACCAAGGGCGACTACCTCGTCGCCCAACAGGCACAGATCTGGATGACCGGGTCGCTGAACGGCCGCGGCTGGGAGGAGGCCGCGCCGCTCGGCTGGACGCTGCTCGTCCTGCTGCCCGCCGTGCTGTGGGCCGCCCGCGCCCAGCGCACGGTCTCCATGGACGACGACACCGCGACCGCCCTCGGCGTACGGCTCGGCCGGGTACGGCTCGGGCTCGTGCTCCTCGGGGTCGTGCTGGCGTCGATCGCGACCGGCGCCGCCGGGCCCGTCGACTTCGTGGCGCTGCTCGCACCGCAGATCGCCCGCCGCATGACCCGAACCGCGCAGATCCCGCTGCTGTGTTCCGCGCTGCTCGGCGCCGTGATCGTCGTCCTCGCCGACCTCGCGGCCCGCCGGATGTTCTCACCCACGGAGCTCCCGGTGGGTGTGCTGACGGCCGCGATCGGCGCCCCCTACCTGATCTGGCTGATCGTTCGCAGCCGCACCGCTGGAGGTAAGTCGTGAGCAGGCTGACGGCGCGCGAGCTGACGCTCGCCTACGAGGACCGCACGGTCGTGCACGAACTCGACCTCGCGGTCCCCGACGGGCAGGTCACGGTCATCGTCGGCCCCAACGCCTGCGGCAAGTCGACCACCCTGCGGGCGCTGGGCCGGCTGCTGAAGCCGAAAGGCGGCGCGGTGCTCCTCGACGGAGCGGAACTGTCCGCGATACCGACGAAGAAGATCGCCCGGTCGATCGGACTGCTGCCGCAGTCCCCGGTCGCACCGGAGGCCATCACCGTCGCCGACCTCGTGGCTCGCGGCCGCCAGCCCCACCAGCACTGGTGGCAGCAGTGGTCCCAGGAGGACGAACGCGCCGTGACGGACGCCATGGAGCGCACGGACGTCACGGCCCTCGCCGACCGGCCCGTCGACGAACTGTCGGGCGGTCAGCGGCAGCGCGTGTGGATCGCGATGGCGCTCGCGCAGGAGACGGACCTGCTGCTGTTGGACGAGCCGACGACGTTCCTCGACATCGCGCACCAGGTCGAGGTGCTCGACCTCGTACGGCAGTTGAACCACGAGCGCGGCCGCACCGTCGTCGCCGTGCTCCACGACCTCAACCAGGCCGCCCGCTACGCCGACCATCTCGTCGCCATGAAGGCCGGCCGGATCGTCGCCGAAGGCGCCCCGGCCGACATCGTCACGGCCGAGCTGGTCCGCGAGGTGTTCGGCATGGAGTCGGTCGTGGTGCCCGATCCCGTGACCGGGTCGCCGCTCGTCGTGCCGGGAGCCCCGTACTCCCCTCCGGGCCGGCCCAAGACCCCCACATCCACCGCACAGTCCGCCTGAAAGGTTCCCGTCCATGAGCAGCACGCTTCGCCGCCGCGGTCTCCTCGCCGGATCCCTCGCCCTCACCGCCGCGATGACGCTGGGCGCCTGCGGCGCGAACGACGACGCCGCCTCCTCCTCCGACTCTGCGGCCTCCGGCGGCGCCGGCGGCAAGCACACGGTGAAGACGGCCATGGGCGACGTCGAGGTCCCCGACGCGCCGAAGCGCGTCGTCGTCCTCGACACCGCGGAACTGGACTCCGCGATCACCCTGGGCGTCAAGCCCGTCGGCGCCACCCACACCGGCACCGAGTCGGGCTTCCTGAACTACCTGCCCAAGGACAGGCTCGAAGGCATCACGGACGTCGGCGAGATGATGACCCCCAACCTGGAGGCCATCGCCGCGCTCGAGCCCGACCTGATCCTCACCAGCAAGATCCGCCACGGCGACAAGTACGCCGAGCTGAAGAAGATCGCGCCGACGGTGATGACCGAGACCACCGGCGAGCCCTGGAAGGAGAACTTCCGGACCCACGCGGACGCCCTCGGCAAGAAGGCGGAGGCGGCGAAGGCCGTCGCCGCGTACGAGGCGCACGCCGGGAAGGTCACCGAGGCGCTCGGCGGCAAGGAGAAGGCGGCGGCGACCGAGGTCAACGTCGTCCGCTTCGTCGAGGGCGCGGACATCCGCATCTACGGCAAGAAGAACTACATCTCGACGATCCTCGCCGACGTCGGCCTGGGCCGCCCGGCCATCACCGACAAGGCCAAGGACGGCTTCTCCTACGACGTGAGCCCCGAGAAGATCGACCTCGCGGACGCGGAGGCCGTCTTCCACTCGACGTACGGCGACCCGGAGAAGGCGAAGCAGAAGCAGACGCTGGACAGCGCGCTGTGGAAGAGCATGAAGGCGGTCGAGAACGACAAGGTCTTCGCGGTCGACGACGAACTCTGGATCCAGGGCATCGGCTACACGGCAGCGTCCCGCATCCTGGACGAGCTCGAGGCGAACCTGACGAAGTAGCGGGGCCGTGCCGCTGCGCGGGCGTGGCCGCGGGAGCGGGTGGCGTCGGCCCCCGAGCGCTCGCCGGTGCCATGGGCCCGCTGCGCGGGGGCGGGTTCCGCTGCGCGGAGCCGTTTCCCCTACCCGCCCCTTCCCGAACCGGGGCAAGCCCCGGGCCCCGTACCGCGCTTCGCGCGATGCCCTCAAACGCCGGGCGGGCTGGATTTCGCTCCGCGAAATCAGCCCCGCCGGCGATTGAGGCGCGGGGGTCCGGGGGCAGAGCCCCCGAAACACCGCGCGAAGCGCGGTACCGGGTCCGGGCGGAGCCCGGTTTCGGGAAGGGGCGGGTAGGGGAGAAGGCCCGCCGCAGGCGTTATCGCAGGCGCCGCGACCGCCACGCCAAGAACACCGCCGACGCCACCGCCGCCCCCCTCACCACCCACGGCCACGTCCCCGTCAGCGCGTCCCGCATCCCGTCCTCGGGAATCTCCTCGCCCCAGTGGCGGTTGATGCGGCCCCACAGCCACAGCGCACCGCCCGCCACCGCGGCGCCCGGCAGGCCGAGCACGGCGAACTTGACCTCCGTGCGGGACAGCCGGCGGGAGCCGTACGCGAGGAGCCAGCCGAGGCCGAGCGCGACGAGCGAGCCGAGGACCGCGCCGGCGACGAGCAGCGCCGCGGCGAGCAGCAGCATCGGGCTGCCGAGGCCGGTCCGGGCCCCGGCGGCGGGGGCGGGGGCGGCGTCGGCCCCGGCCCGGCGGCGCAGCAGCCGCCTCAGCGAACGGCGCTGCCCGCCCGCCCCGGCGTCCTCGCCCTCCGGCTCGTCCCCGGACTCGTCCTCGTTCTCGTCCTCCGACGGAGGTGGCCTCAGTATCTCGGGGATCTCGACACCACCGACGAACCCGGCCACGGCGTCGCCCGGGCCGAACGGTGCCGGATCGATACGCCACCAGTCCGGCTCGGAGCCGGAGGGGCCCAGTTCGTCCATGCCGGCGAGATGCGGCGGTGACGCCGCCTCACGCGGCAAAGGCGAAGGAGTGGAAGTAGGCGCGTCCCCCGCACGCGGCCGCGGCACGCGCCGCCGCCCCCGCGGACGCGGCGGCGCGGACGCCTCCGGCTCCATGTCCCCGGCCACCGGGCCCGCCTGACGTGGCGTCGGCCGCGACCCCTCCGCGTCCCGGGAACCGGCCGAGGCCGCGGGAGTCGACGTCGCCGACGCCACCACTTCGTCCGGCGTGCCGAGCCGCCCGAGGATGCGGCGTACGCCCGCCGGGCTGTCCCCGCCGAACTTCGTCCGCTGCTTGTCGATCTCGGTCCGCAGCGTCGTCACGAGCCGCATACGTTCGCCGGACGGAAGCTGGGCCTGCTGGGCCAGGTCGCCGACACGGCTCAGATAGTCGTAGACGAGCTGGTCGCTCTCGATCCCCACCGACGGTTCCCCTGACGTTCCCGGTGTGCCCGGCGTTCCCCGGTGTTCCCGTGCGCAGGCCGGCGGACGCCAAGAGCCGGCCCGCCTTCCCGGGCCGTCCCGTCCCCGACGGTAGCGCTCCAGGGGCTAACGTGGGGCGGATGGGGACCATGCCCGAAGAACGCGGCGGCAGCCCGCGCACGCTCGCGGAGGCGCTGCGCGCCCGCGACGACGAGGAGCTGGCCGCGCTGTTGCGCGCCCGCCCCGACCTGCTGAGCCCGGTGCCGAACGACGTCACCCAGCTCGCCACCCGGGCCGGTACCCGCGCTTCGGTCGTACGGGCGCTGGAGCGGCTGGACCGGTTCACCCTGCAGACCGCGGAGGCGCTGGCGGTGGCGCCGGACCCGGCACCGTACGGGACCCTGCTCGCGCTGATGGGAGGCGACGACGGGGACGCGGACGTCGAGGCCGCCCTCCCCGGCGCCCTGGGGGTCCTGCGCGGGCAGGCCCTGGTGTGGGGCGACGACGACAAGCTGCGACTGGTGCGCACGGCCCGTGAGCTGCTCGCGCCGTCGCCGACCCGTCCTTCGCCGACCGGGCTCGGCCCCACGGTGACGGAGGCGACGGCCGGGATGTCGCCCGGCCGCCTCCAGGAGATCGTGGCGTCGGCAGGCCTGCCGACGACGCACGACCCGGTGTCGGCGGTGGCGTCGCTGACCGCGCTGTTCACGGACCGGACGCGGATGGCGACGCTGCTGGACACCGCCCCGTCCGACGCCCTGGCGGTCCTGGACCGGCTGGTGTGGGGGCCTCCGTACGGGGAGGTGACGGCCGATCCCACGCCGCCCGTGCGCTGGCTGCGGGACCGCGGTCTGCTGCTGCCGGCGTCGCCGCGCACGGTGGTGCTGCCGCGGGAAGTGGCGCTGCATCTGCGGGCGGGTCGAGCGCACCGGGTGCCGGAGCCGGTTCCCCCGGCCGTCACGCCGGCCGCGGAATACGGTCCACAGGCTGTGGACAACGCGGCGGCCGGGCAGGCGTACACGGCGCTGACCACGGTCGAGGACCTGCTGAAGGACTGGCACGAGGGCGGCCCGGCGGTGCTGCGCGCCGGAGGACTGGCCGTGCGCGACCTCAAGAGGACGGCCGCGGCGCTGGACACCAGCGAGCAGCTCGCCGCGTTCTGGATCGAACTGGCCTACGCCGCGGGGCTGCTGGCCTCCGACGGCGAGGCAGAGGAGCGGTACGCGCCGACACCGGCGTACGACGAGTGGCTCGAACTCCCGACGGCGGAGCGGTGGGGTGAACTGGCCGTCGCCTGGTTGACGGCGACGCGTACGCCGGGCCTCGTCGGCAGCCAGGACGCCAAGGGCCGCACGCTCTCCGTCCTCGGCCCGGACCTGGACCGCTCGGCCGCCGTGGAGGTGCGCCGGCGCGTCCTTGAACTGGCGGCGGAGCTTTTGCACGGCACCGCCCCCGCCCCCGAGTCGCTGCTGTCCCGGCTGCGCTGGGAGCGGCCGCTGCGCGGCGAAGCGGCGGGCTCCACGAAGGACCTGCGGGCACGCGTCGCGGCATGGACCCTCTCGGAGGCGGAGCTGCTCGGCGTGACGGGCCGGGGAGCGCTGTCCACGCACGGCCGCGCCCTGCTCGGCGGGGAAGGGCCCGGTGGCGGCGGCACGCTCGCCGACCGGCGCGCCCGAGCCGTCAAGTCCCTCACGCCGCTCCTGCCGGAGCCGCTCGACCACGTCCTGCTCCAGGCCGACCTCACGGCGGTCGCCCCGGGGCCCCTCGACCGTCCCCTCGCGGAGACGCTCGCCGTCCTCGCCGAGATCGAGTCCAAGGGCGGGGCCACCGTCTACCGCTTCACGCCCGGCTCCGTGCGCCGGGCTCTCGACGCCGGCATGGCCGCCTCCGACGTGCACACGTTCCTGGCCACGCACTCCCGCACACCCGTGCCGCAGCCGCTCAGCTACCTCGTCGACGACGTCGCCCGCCGCCACGGCCATCTGCGGATCGGCGCCGCCTCCGCCTACGTGCGCTGCGACGACGACGCCGTCCTCGGCGAGATCCTCGCCGACAAGCGGTCCCAGGGCCTCGGGCTGCGCCGCCTGGCGCCGACCGTGCTCGCCGCCCAGAGCGATCCGCGGACCCTGCTCGAGGGCCTGCGCGCGATGGGCTACGCGCCGGCCGCCGAGTCCACAGAGGGCGATGTGGTGATCACCCGCGCCCATGCCCGCCGTACCCCGCCACGCACCCCGCCCGCCCCCGTACCGGAAGGGCCGCCCGTACCGGACAGCACGCTGCTCGGCGCGGCCGTGAAGGCGATCAGGGCCGGTGACATGGCGGCCAGCGTCGTACGGAAGCCGGCTGCCGAGGAGGGCCGGCCGCCGGCCGGTGAACTGCCCCGCACCTCGTCGGCGGAGACCCTGGCCACCGTCCAGGCCGCCGCGCTCACCGGTTCGGCGGTGTGGATCGGTTACGTCAACGCGGAGGGCGCCGCCAGCCAGCGCGTGATCGCGCCGGTCCGCGTGGAGGGCGGCTTCGTGACGGCGTTCGACCACACCGCGGACGAGGTGAGGACGTATCCGCTGCACCGCATCACCGGCGTGGCGGAACTGGCCGACGACGCCCTTTGAGCCTCCCGGTGAGAAGCCCGGAACGTCCGGTCGCGGGCTCGGCGGGCTCCGCCTCGCCGCGCCGCCGGCGCCAGGCACGGCCCAGCCTGCGACCGAGCAGGACGTAACCGATCAGCGCGCCCGTGGTGTTGAGGATCACATCGTCCACGTCGAAGGCCCGGCCGGCGACGATCGCGCCCTGCGCCAGCTCCACCAGGGCCATCACCACGACCGTGAGCACGATCACCCGCAGCAACCGCATCGACCGGGGCACCAGCACCGGCAGCAGCACGCCGAAGGGCACGCCGAGCAGCAGATTGCCGCCGGCCTGCTTGGCGGCTGCCAGGAACGTGTAGTCCTCCGCGTACTGCCGCAGCGACGCTCCGGGACGCATGTTCGCCGTCGCGACGCCCTCGGAGGCGTGCGACGGCGTGAGCGTCAGCCGCGCCAGGACGGCGGAGAACAGGACCAGGGCGGCGAAGGCGCAGACGATCAGACCTGCGCGGAGGAGGGTTCTGCCCCACTCACGGGGCGGGTCATCTGTGGTCATGACAACCCGGCTACCCGCGCGCTCCCCGGACAGGCCCGCGATGCGGGACACTGGATGTTTGGCCGTGTCCCGGACGGACGGACCGGCCCGACCGAAAGGGTGTGGCGTTGAACGGACCGCTGATCGTCCAGAGCGACAAGACGCTCCTGCTCGAGGTGGACCACGAGCAGGCGGACGCCTGCCGTCGCGCCATCGCGCCCTTCGCCGAACTGGAGCGCGCGCCGGAGCACATCCACACCTACCGGGTCACCCCGCTGGGCCTGTGGAACGCCAGGGCCGCGGGCCACGACGCCGAGCAGGTCGTCGACGCGCTGGTCGAGTTCTCCCGCTATCCGGTGCCGCACGCACTTCTCGTCGACGTGGCGGAGACCATGGCCCGCTACGGCCGGCTCACCCTGTCCAAGCACCCCACCCACGGGCTCGTCCTCACCTCCACCGACCGGCCGGTGCTCGAGGAGATCCTGCGGTCGAAGAAGGTCCAGCCCCTGGTCGGCGCCCGCATCGACCCGGACACGGTCGCCGTGCACCCCTCGGAGCGCGGCCAGATCAAGCAGACGCTGCTGAAGCTCGGCTGGCCGGCCGAGGACCTCGCAGGCTACGTCGACGGCGAGGCGCACGCCATCGAGCTCGACGAGACGGGCTGGGCGCTCCGCCCGTACCAGAAGCAGGCCGTCGAGGGCTTCTGGCACGGCGGCTCCGGCGTGGTCGTCCTCCCCTGCGGCGCGGGCAAGACCCTCGTCGGCGCGGGTGCGATGGCCCAGGCGAAGGCCACCACCCTGATCCTGGTCACCAACACCGTCTCGGCCCGCCAGTGGAAGCACGAGCTGGTGAAGCGCACCTCGCTGACCGAGGACGAGATCGGCGAGTACAGCGGCACGAGGAAGGAGATCCGCCCGGTCACCATCGCCACCTACCAGGTGCTGACGACCAAGCGGAAGGGGATCTACCCCCACCTGGAGCTCTTCGACTCCCGCGACTGGGGCCTGATCCTCTACGACGAGGTGCATCTGCTGCCCGCGCCGGTGTTCAAGTTCACCGCCGACCTCCAGGCCCGCCGCCGGCTCGGCCTCACGGCCACGCTGGTGCGCGAGGACGGCCGGGAGTCGGACGTCTTCTCCCTCATCGGCCCCAAGCGTTTCGACGCGCCGTGGAAGGAGATCGAGGCGCAGGGCTACATCGCCCCGGCGGACTGCGTGGAGGTCCGGGTCAACCTGACCGACTCCGAGCGGCTGGCCTACGCGACGGCGGAGCAGGAGGAGAAGTACCGCTTCTGCGCGACGACCGCGACGAAGCGCAGGGTGACCGAGCAGCTGGTGCGCAAGCACGCCGGTCAGCAGACCCTCGTCATCGGCCAGTACATCGACCAGCTCGATGAGCTCGGTGAGCACCTGGACGCGCCGGTCATCAAGGGCGAGACGCCGAACACCCAGCGCGAGAAGCTCTTCGACGCGTTCCGCAACGGCGAGATCAGCGTGCTCGTGGTGTCCAAGGTCGCGAACTTCTCGATCGACCTGCCGGAGGCGACGATCGCGATCCAGGTGTCGGGAACGTTCGGCTCCCGGCAGGAGGAGGCCCAACGCCTCGGCCGGGTGCTGCGACCGAAGGCGGACGGCCACAAGGCGCACTTCTACTCGGTGGTGGCGAGGGACACGATCGACCAGGACTTCGCGGCACACCGCCAGCGGTTCCTGGCCGAACAGGGCTACGCGTACCGGATCATGGACGCGGACGACCTGCTGACGGGCGAGGACCCGGTGCGCTGACGTCGGGGGCGTGTGCCGTTCCCCAACCCGCCCGTTCCCGAACCGGGGCAGGCTCCGGACCCCGTGCCGCCCTGCGGGCGGCGTACCGCGCTCCGCGCGGTGCCCTCAAACTCCCCCTACGGCCTGGCGGCCGTGGGAGGTGCCCCCAGGCGGGCTGGATTTCGCTGCACGAAATCAGCCCCGCCGGCGTTTGAGGCGCGGGGGTCCGGTGGGGGTCCCCCCACGCCGCCAGGCGTAGGGGGAAGAGCCCCCGAAACACCGCGCGGAGCGTGGTGGCGGGTCCGGGCGGAGCCCGGTTTCGGGAAGGGGCGGGGTGGGGAAACGCCCCGCGCAGCGGCCCCAGGCACAGACCCCCGCGCCACCGCCCCGTTCAGCGGCGGCGGACGCCGGCCTCCTCCGCGTACTCGCCGAGGACGGCGACGCTGAAGACGGCGCCCGCGAAGACCCTGACCGCGCGCAGCGCGTTGCCGACGCGATGGTGCCGGTCGTCTCCGGCACCGCTCGCGGCGGCTCCGTGGCGGGTGGTTCCCGGGGTGAGGATCGCTGTGCTCATGCGTCCATGGTGCTGCGCGTCACCCGCTCGGAGCATCGGGCTGCGGGGTGAACCAACGGGCGCTCCACGTACTACTCCAGACAGAGCGCGTCCCCTACGGGAATGACCCCGCCGCCCCTACGGCCGGGAAACGGTGCGCCGTCGCACCCCCTGGAAAACCGTTCGCGCCCCTTCGGCCGCCCCACTACAATCGCGGGCTTGCCCCTGGTCGCCTGTCCGCTGCCCGGGGCCTTCCCCCGCCTCCCACGAGGAGAGCCGCCGCCCGGACGGAAACCGGCCGGTCCGCCATGTCGTGATCACGCAGCTCAGCCGGAGGCAACCCGTGCCCGCGCACGCCCCTGTACCCGACGTATCCACCTCCACCGTGGCCATCGACGGGGACGACCCGCTCTCCCGCGAGCGGGCCCACCTCGCCGCGTCGCGGTCCGCCCTGCGCGCGATGCGCGAGGACGTCCAGTCCCTCGACATCAAGGACGTCACCGCGAACTGGGTCAACGCCGCCGTCCTCCAGTCGCAGATCGAGGACCGCATCAAGGCGCTCGCCGACCTGTCCCACACCCCGCTCTTCTTCGGCCGCCTCGACTACCTGCCCACCACGCAGGAGGGCCGCCGCTTCTACATCGGCCGTCGCCACGTCCACGACGCCGAGGGCGATCCGATGGTCATCGACTGGCGCGCACCCGTCTCCCAGCCCTTCTACCGGGCCTCCCGCAAGGACCCGCAGGACGTCGGCCTGCGCCGCCGCTTCGGCTACACCGGCGGGGACCTGACCGCGTACGAGGACGAGCACCTCACCGACCCGTCGGAGACCGAGCAGACCTCCAGGCTCCTCCAGGCGGAGATCGAGCGGCCGCGCGTCGGCCCCATGCGGGACATCGTCGCGACGATCCAGCCCGAGCAGGACGAGATCGTGCGCAGCGGCCTGTCGGGCACGGTGTGCGTGCAGGGCGGGCCGGGCACCGGCAAGACGGCCGTCGGCCTGCACCGTGTCGCGTACCTGCTCTACGCGCACCGGGAGCGCCTGGCGCGCACCGGCACCCTGGTCATCGGGCCGAACCGTTCCTTCCTCCACTACATCGAGCAGGTGCTGCCCGCCCTCGGCGAGCTCGAGGTCAAGCAGGCCACGGTGGACGACCTGGTCGGGCACGTGGAGGTCAGCGGCCGGGACACCGCGGCGGCGGCCGTCGTCAAGGGCGACGCCAGGATGGCGCAGATCCTGCGGCGCGCGGTCCGTTCGCACGTCACGATGCCGACCGAGCCGGTGGTCGTGGTCCGCGGATCACGGCGCTGGCGGATCCCGGCGTACGAACTCGAGGAGATCGTCGGCGAGTTGCTCGACCGCGACATCCGCTACGGCGCCGCCCGCGACGCCCTCCCACAGCGGATCGCGCACACCGTGCTGGTCCGCATGGAAGAAGCGGGGGAGGCGCCCGACGACCGGGTCCAGGACGCGGTCGCCCGCAACCCCGCCGTCAAGGCGGCGGTCAAGGCGATCTGGCCGCCGGTCGACCCGGCGAAGCTCGTGCTGCGGCTGCTCTCCGACGCGGAGTTCCTCGCCGCGCACGCGGACGGCGTCCTGACCCCCGAGGAGCAGGCGACGATCCTGCTGCCGAAGCCCGCGCGCAGCGTGCGGTCCGCGAAGTGGTCGGCGGCGGACGCGGTGCTGATCGACGAGGTGACGGACCTGGTGCAGCGCACCCAGTCGCTGGGCCATGTCGTCCTCGACGAGGCGCAGGACCTGTCCCCGATGCAGTACCGGGCGGTGGGCCGCCGCTGCTCCACGGGATCGGCGACGGTCCTCGGCGACCTGGCCCAGGGCACGACGCCCTGGGCGACCGCGTCGTGGGCGGAGGCGCTGTCCCACCTCGGCAAACCCGAAGCGGTCGTCGAGGAGCTGACCGCGGGCTTCCGCGTCCCCCGCGAGGTGATCGCCTACGCGTCGCGGCTGCTCCCGCACATGTCCCCCGGGCTCGCGCCGGTCTCGTCGGTCCGCGAGTCCCCCGGTTCCCTCGAGGTCCGCGCGGTCGCGGACGTCGCGGACCTCGACGCGGCGGTCGTCGCGGCGTGCGCGGAATCGCTCCGCAACGAGGGCTCCATCGGGCTGATCGCGGCCGACTCCCGTGTCCCCGCGCTCTCCGCCGCGCTGGCCGCGGCGGGCCTCCCGTACCTCTCCCCCGGCGAGGAGACCACCGCGGACGCGCGTCTCACCCTCGTCCCGGCGTCGCTGGCGAAGGGCCTGGAGTACGACTACGTGGTCCTCGACGAACCGGCGTCGGTCATCAGCGACGAGCCGGACCTCCGCACGGGGCTGCGCCGGCTGTACGTCTCCCTGACCCGCGCGGTCTCCGGCCTCACGATCCTCCACGCGGCCCCGCTCCCGCCCCAGCTGACCTGACCACCGCCGGCGGCTACGGCACCGCCGCCGGGGTTCGGGACCGCCCGGCCGTGCCGCCGCACGAGGCCGTACCTCCCGCGGCTGCACCGGATACCGGCCGTATCCGCATCCGGCCCGGGCGGACCGGCCCCGGCGGTAAGCCCTTCGCCCGAAGGGGCGCGGCCCGGCGCACCCCCGGGGCCTCAGCCGGACCCGATCGGCAGACCCCCGCCCGGCACACCCGCGGCCGGGACCTGACCTGGTCAGAAAGCCCCGCGCCCGGCGGGCGCACCCCCGGTCGGAAAGCCCTCCGACCGGCACACCCCCGGCGCCGGGGGTCGGATGCGGTCTCGGCAGGCCCCTCACCCGGCGGGCGCGTGGCCGGGCACACCCGGCGGTAAGCCCTTCCGGCCGGCACATCCGCGGTCGGGGCCGGACCCGGAAGTCCCTCGCCCGGCGGGCGCGTGGCCGGGCACCCCCGGTCGGCGCCGCATGGGTCCGACCCGCCATCCCGGTCAGGGCCGCACGGCCCGGCCCGTCACCCCGGCCAGGGCCCGGACCCGGTCGGCACGCCCCTCGCCCGGCGGGCGCGCGGCCGCATACCCCCGGACCGTGCCGCATGGCCCCGACCCGTCACCCTGCCAAGGCAGGCATGGCCCCGGCACGGCCCGGGCCGGGCCGGGCCGGGCGCGAGGACACCGCGCCCCCGGCGCGCTACGCGTCGAGCGCCGTGCGCCATTCGCGGACCGCTGCCGGGTCCACGGGGGTCGACCATCCGCCGGGGCGTGCCGCGCCGCCGATATGGAAGCCCGTCACGCCCGCCTGCCGCAGACGCGGGACGTGGTCCAGGCGCAGGCCCCCGCCGACCAGGAGCTGCGGCTCGTAGCCCGGTTCGCCGTGTCGCGCGGCTTCGGTGAGAAGCGTGCGCATGCCGTCGGCGACGCCCGCGGGGGAGCCGGCCGTGAGATACGTGTCGAGCCCGGGCAGATCCGCCAGTTGCTTGCGCAGGGAGTCCCGGTCCGCCGCGTGGTCGATCGCGCGGTGGAAGGTCCAGCGGCAGTCGTCGACGACGGCCAGCAGCCGTTCGATCGTGACGAGGTCCGGCTGCCCGTGGTCGTCGAGGAACCCGAGGACGAACTCGTCCGCCCCCGCCTCACGCAGTGCTTGCGCGGCCTCGACGAGGGCGTCCACGTCCGCCGGGCCGCCGGCCGCGAAGCCGTCGGAGAGGCGGAGCATCACGCGCAGCGGGATGTCCACGGCCGCGCGGATCGCCGTGAAGGTGGAGACCGGCGGCGTCAGCCCGTCGGCCGCCATGTCGGTGACCAGCTCCAGCCGGTCGGCCCCTCCGGACTGGGCGGCGACCGCGTCCCGCGCGTCGAGGGCGATCACCTCCAGGAGTACACGGTTGCTCATGGGACCCATTCCTCCAGGCTCCGACAGGTCTAGTCCATTGGCCAGCCTAATGCTCGGCGAGCCGGACGGCAGCCACACCCCTGATCCTTCCCGGGAAGCGGGCTTGCATCCAGTACGGGGCGGGGGTATACATGGAGACACGAAAAGATACCCCCTAGGGGTATCCAGGAGAGGTCGAGGAGAACACCATGCCGCAGACAGCGACCGAATCCCGCTCCGTAGAGCTCGCCATCGGCGGGATGACGTGCGCTTCGTGCGCGGCGCGGATCGAGAAGAAGCTCAACCGCATGGATGGCGTGGAGGCGACCGTCAACTACGCCACCGAGAAGGCGAAGGTGACCTTCGCCGAGGGCACCGCCGTCGCCGATCTGATCGCCACCGTGGAGGCGACGGGCTACACCGCCGCCGAACCGCCGCCGCCTGTCGAGGGCGGGACGGCGGCGCGGGACGAGGCCCCGGCGGACGACGGGCTGACCCCGCTGCGGCAGCGTTTGCTGACCGCGGTCGTCCTCGCCGTCCCGGTGATCGCCATGGCGATGATTCCGGCGCTGCAGATCGAGTACTGGCAGTGGCTGAGTCTGACCCTGGCCGCGCCGGTGGTCACCTACGCGGCCTGGCCCTTCCACCGGGCGGCGTGGACGAACGCGAAGCACGGCGCGGCGACGATGGACACGCTGATCTCGGTCGGTACGTCGGCGGCGTTCCTGTGGTCGCTGTGGGCGCTTTTCTTCGGCACCGCCGGCACTCCCGGCATGACGCATCCGTTCGAGTTCACGATCGCCCGCAGTGACGGGGCGGGGAACATCTACCTGGAGGCGGCGGCCGGTGTCACCGCGTTCATCCTGGCCGGGCGGTACTTCGAGGCGCGCTCGAAGCGCCGGGCGGGCGCGGCACTGAAGGCGCTGCTGGAGCTGGGCGCCAAGGACGTGACCGTGCTGCGCGACGGCCGGGAGGAGACGATACCGACGTCCGACCTGAAGGTCGGGGACCGGTTCCTGGTCCGGCCGGGCGAGAAGATCGCCACCGACGGCACGGTGGTGGAGGGCGCCTCCGCCGTCGACGCCTCGATGCTCACCGGCGAGTCCGTCCCGGTGGAGGTCTCGGTCGGCGACACCGTCACCGGCGCCACCCTGAACGCCGGCGGCCGTCTCGTCGTCGAAGCCACCCGCGTCGGCGCCGACACCCAGCTCGCCCGGATGGCGAAGCTGGTCGAGGACGCGCAGAACGGCAAGGCCGCGGCCCAGCGCCTGGCCGACAGGATCTCCGCCGTGTTCGTCCCGGTCGTCATCGCGCTCGCCCTGGGAACCCTGGGCTTCTGGCTCGGCAACGGCTCCGGCCTGACCGCCGCGTTCACGGCCGCCGTCGCCGTCCTGATCATCGCCTGCCCCTGCGCCCTGGGCCTGGCCACCCCGACCGCGCTGATGGTCGGCACCGGCCGAGGCGCGCAGCTCGGCATCCTGATCAAGGGCCCCGAGGTCCTGGAGACCACCCGCAGGGTCGACACGATCGTCCTCGACAAGACCGGCACCGTCACCACCGGCAGGATGACCCTGCTCGCCGTGCACACCGCCGACGGCACCGAGGAGGCCGAGGTGCTGCGGCTGGCCGGTGCGCTGGAGAACGCCTCCGAGCACCCCATCGCCCAGGCCGTCGCCGCCGGGGCCACCGAGAAGCTCGGCGGCCTGCCCACCCCCGAGGACTTCGCCAACATCCCCGGCCTGGGCGTCCAGGGCATCGTCGAGGGCCACGCCGTACTGGTCGGCCGCGAGCGGCTGCTCGCCGAGTGGGCCATGGAACTGCCCGCCGGCCTCGCCCGCGCCCGGCACGAGGCCGAGGCCGCCGGCCGCACCGCCATCGCCGTCGCCTGGGACGGCGAGGCCCGCGCGGTCCTCGAGGTCGCGGACGCCGTCAAGGACACCAGCGCGGAAGCCATCAGCCGCCTGCGCGCCCTGGGCCTCACTCCCATCCTCCTGACCGGCGACAACGAGGCCGTCGCGAAGAGCGTGGCCGCCGAGGTCGGCATCTCCCCCCAGGACGTGATCGCGGAAGTCCTGCCCGAGGACAAGGTGAACGTCGTCAAGCGCCTCCAGGCCGAAGGCCGCAGCGTCGCCATGGTCGGCGACGGCGTCAACGACGCCGCCGCCCTCGCCCAGGCCGACCTCGGCCTCGCCATGGGCACCGGCACCGACGCCGCCATCGAGGCCGGCGACCTGACCCTCGTCCGCGGCGACCTCAACGCCGCCGCCGACGCCATCCGCCTCTCCCGCAAGACCCTCGGCACCATCAGGTCCAACCTGTTCTGGGCCTTCGCCTACAACGTCGCGGCCCTCCCCCTCGCCGCCGCCGGACTCCTCAACCCCATGATCGCCGGAGCCGCCATGGCCTTCTCCTCCGTCTTCGTCCTCGCCAACTCACTGCGACTGCGCAGCTTCAAGGCCGCCTGAAGGCACGCGAAGGGCCCCGGGGCACCCGACCCGGGGCCCTTCGCGTGTGCGGGCACAATATGAGCCATGACCGATCGATCCGCCGACCTCCGCGCCCGCTGGACCGACGCGCTCCTCGCGGCCCGCGGGGACGCGAGCGGCCCCGACCCGCTGCCGTACGGGGAGAGCCTGCTCGCGCGCTGGGCCGAGCCGCAGCGGCGGTACCACACCACCGGCCATCTGATCGCGGTCCTCGACCACATCGACACCCTCGCCGGTCATGCGGACGATCCCGACGTCGTACGGCTGGCCGCCTGGTTCCACGACGCCGTGTATCTCCCCGACCGCTCGGAGAACGAGGAGCGCTCCGCCCGCCTCGCCGAGCGCGCCCTTCCGGAGGCCGGGCTGAGTGAGCGGGCGACCGCGGAGGTGGCCCGACTGGTGCGCCTGACCACCACCCACGCCCCCGACGACGGCGACCGCAACGGCCAGGTGCTGTGCGACGCGGACCTGGCGATCCTGGCCGCCGCCCCCGACGCGTACGCCGCATACGCGGCGGCGGTACGCGAGGAGTACGCCTTCGTCCCGGACGAGGCCTTCCGTGACGGCCGTGCCGCGGTGCTCCGGCAGCTCCTCGCCCTGCCGCGGCTGTTCCGTACGCCGCACGGCCGGCAGGAGTGGGAACAGAAGGCCCGCCACAACCTCACCGTCGAGCTGGAGCTGCTCGCCGCGTCCTGACCACGCGGCCCGGCCGGGAATTCCAGGCTTCAACCACCTGTTGGCAACTGTCATGCCCGACCCTTCCGAACGCCCTTCCCGCGCCCGTATGCCGCTCGCCGTCTACATCCTCGGCCTCTCCGTCTTCGCCCTCGGGACGAGCGAGTTCATGCTCTCCGGGCTGCTGCCGCCCATCGCGGCGGACATGGACGTCTCGATCCCCCGGGCCGGGCTGCTGACCTCGGCGTTCGCGGTCGGCATGGTGGTCGGCGCCCCACTGCTCGCCATCGCGACGCTACGGCTGCCCCGCAGGACCACTCTGATCACGCTGATCTCCGTCTTCGGCGTCGGCCAGGTCGCCGGCGCCCTCGCGCCCAGCTACGAGATCCTTTTCGCTTCCCGTGTGATCAGCGCGCTCGCCTGCGCCGGCTTCTGGGCCGTGGGCGCGGCCGTCGCCATCGCGATGGTGCCGGTGACCTCCCGTGCCCGGGCCATGGCCGTCATGATCGGTGGACTGTCGATCGCCAACGTCCTCGGCGTCCCCGCCGGCGCGTTCCTCGGCGAGCACCTGGGCTGGCGGTCCGCATTCTGGGCGGTCGGCGCGGCGTCCGCCGTGGCGCTCGTGGGCGTACTGATGCGGATCCCGCACATCCCGCTGCCCCAGCAGAAGCCGCAGCTCCGGAAGGAGCTGACGATCTACCGTGACCGCCAGGTCTGGCTGGCCGTGGCGATCACCGCGCTGGCGGCGGGCGGTGTGTTCTGCCTGTTCACGTACCTCAGTCCGCTGCTCACCGATGTGGCGGGGCTGGACGCCGGCTGGGTGCCGACCGTGCTCGCGCTGTTCGGCATCGGCGCGCTGGCCGGCTCGACGATCGGCGGCCGGGTGGCCGACGCGCACCTGTTCGGCGTGATGCTCAGCGGCATAGCCGCGTCGACGGTGCTGCTGACGGCGATCGCGCTGTTCGCCTCGTACGCCGCCGCCGCGGTGGCGCTGTCGTTCCTGCTCGGCTTCTCCTCGTTCTTCACGGCCCCGGCGCTCAACGCCCGGATGTTCAACGTCGCGGGCGCGGCGCCGACGCTCGCCGGAGCGACGACGACCGCCGCGTTCAACCTCGGCAACACCGGCGGGCCCTGGCTCGGCGGCGTGGTGATCGACGCGGACCTCGGCTTCACGTCGACGGCCTGGGCGGGCGCGGCCATGATGGTCGTCGCCATCGTCCTCGTGGCGGCGGCGCTGCGGCTCCACGGCAGCTCACGAGTGGTGTCCCAGTCGGTCCCGGGCCGGCGGGCCGTCTCCGCGGAACGGGTGTGAGCGGACCGCGTCCGGGCGAACGGGTCCGGGCCGCCCGGTTCCCCCTCCGCCGGTCCCTCAGACGGAACGCCCCTTGGGCCGCCGCAGCCCCGCGCCCGTGAGACGGCGTACGAGCTCCTTCGACCCGATCTCCACCGCGCCTGCCGCGATGGCGTCCGCGTAGCGGTGCGAGGGGACGTCGTAGTGGTCGCGTTCGAAGGCGCGCGGCGGGCAGCCGATGGACGCGGCGAAGGCGTGGAGCTCCTCGAACGACACGTCACTGACCAGGTGGGACCACATGCGGCCGTGCCCCGGCCAGGTCGGCGGGTCGATGTAGACCGTCACGTCAGGCCGCCTATGGGTGCCACCACCACGCCCGCCTTGCCGCACACCCAGTGCGGGTCGGGCCCGAGCTCCGGCTGGATCTCCAGGGCGTGCGGGTCGCCGGCGTCGCACACCGGGCACAGCGGCCAGCGGCCGTGCCGCTCCAGCAGGGCGTCCTGGACGTCCTGGGCGACCAGACCGGCGACGTACTCGACGCCTTCCGGCCACTGCTCGACCCACCAGCGGCGGTGCGTGACGGCGTCCTCGACCATGGAGACGACTCCCGCGTCGGCTACGTCTCGGGCGGCCAGATCGGTGAGGACCAGGGCCCGGGCCCGGTGCAGAGCCTGTTCCAGTGGGTTCGAGTCGTCCATGCACCCATTGTCTCCGGGTCTTGACGCCACCCGAAACGCGAAAATACCTTTCAAGTGTGACCAATCAAGTGAAGGAAATTTTCAGCGGTGACGCTCCCGCCCCCGCCGCCCTCGCGGCCAAGGTGCGTACGCTCTCGCCGTCCATGACCCGCTCCATGCAGCGGGTCGCCGAAGCCGTCGCCGACGACCCGGCAGGCTGCGCGGCCCTCACGGTCACCGGCCTCGCCGAGCTCACCGGCACCAGTGAGGCCACCGTGGTCCGCACCGCCCGCCTGCTCGGCTACCCCGGCTACCGCGACCTCCGCCTGGCGCTCGCCGGTCTCGCCGCCCACCAGGAGTCCGGCCGGGCGCCTGCCATCACCACCGACATCGCCGTCGACGACCCCATCGCGGACGTCGTCGCCAAGCTCGCCTACGACGAGCAGCAGACCCTCGCCGACACCGCCGCCGGTCTCGACACCGTCCAGCTCGGCGCGGCGGTGGCCGCCGCGTCGACCGCCCGCCGTATCGACATCTACGGCGTCGGCGCGTCCTCACTCGTCGGCATGGACCTCGCCCAGAAACTCCTCCGCATCGGCCTGATCGCCCATGCCCACGCCGACCCGCACCTCGCCGTCACCAACGCCGTGCAGCTGCGCTCCGGCGACGTGGCCATCGCGATCACCCACTCCGGCTCCACGGGTGACGTGATCGAGCCGCTGCGGGTCGCCTTCGACCGCGGTGCCACGACGATCGCCATCACCGGCCGCCCCGACGGCCCGGTCTCGCAGTACGCCGACCACGTGCTGACGACGTCGACCGCCCGCGAGAGCGAGCTGCGGCCGGCCGCGATGTCGTCCCGCACGAGCCAACTGCTCGTCGTCGACTGCCTGTTCATAGGCGTTGCCCAGCGCACGTACGAGTCGGCGGCCCCTGCCCTCGCCGCCTCGTACGAAGCCCTCGCGCACCGCCACAGCCCGCGCACCCGCTGACCGAACCCCCCGCGCACCAAGAAAGCCGAGCCGCTCTTCATGACCTCCACCTACGGTGAACTCCGCGCCCAGCTGGCCACTCTCACCACTGAGGCGTTCCGGCCCGAGCTCGCCGACATCGACCGGCTGCCGACGCTCGAGATCGCCCGGATCATGAACGGCGAGGACGAGACCGTCCCCGCCGCCGTCGCCGCGCAACTGCCCGCCATCGCCGCCGCGATCGACGGCACCGCGGAGCGGATGTCCCGCGGCGGCCGGCTGATCTACGCGGGGGCCGGCACGGCGGGCCGGCTGGGCGTTCTCGACGCCAGCGAGTGCCCGCCCACCTTCAACACCGACCCGTCGGAGGTCCTCGGCCTGATCGCGGGCGGCCCGACCGCGATGGTCAAGGCCGTCGAAGGCGCGGAGGACAGCAAGCAACTGGCCGCGGCGGACCTGGACGGCCTGGAACTCACGGCCGACGACACGGTCGTCGGCATCTCGGCGTCCGGCCGCACCCCGTACGCCATCGGCGCGGTGGAACACGCCCGCGCCCTCGGCGCACTCACCATCGGGCTCTCCTGCAACGCGGACAGCGCGCTGGCCGCGGCCGCGGAACACGGCATCGAGGTCGTCACCGGGCCCGAACTCCTCACGGGCTCCACCCGGTTGAAGGCGGGCACCGCGCAGAAGCTGGTGCTCAACATGATCTCGACGATCACGATGATCCGCCTGGGCAAGACGTACGGGAACCTGATGGTCGACGTCCGCGCCTCCAACGACAAACTCCGCGCCCGTTCCCGCCGCATCGTGGCGCTGGCCACGGGCGCGTCCGACGAGGAGATCGAGTCGGCCCTGGAAGCGACGGACGGCGAGGTGAAGAACGCGATCCTGGTGATCCTGGGTGACGTCGACGCCCCGACGGCGGCCACGCTCCTGGCCCGCACCTCGGGCCAGCTGCGCGCGGCCCTCACGGCCTCGTCGGGGACCTGACCGGGGTCACTTCCAGGACCGCCGGCCACACCTGCCGGCCCGTCACCGGTGAGGGACGGTCCGATCCGTCACGTCGGTCCTCGACGACCGCGACGACATCGCGTCGGTCCACGCACTGCTCCGGGGTGATGCCCGCCGGCGGCGGCTCGGCACCCAGCGGCCCCAGCCCCTCGACCACGGTCCTGGCCGGCGAATGCGGCGACTCGCCCTGGCAGGGACACCGCGGCATGGATCGAACCGGGGCGGGGCCGGGTCCGGACCGGGGCTTCCGGCCGGAGCGACTCGCGCGTCTCCGGCACGGACAGCGATCGCCGGACGGGCTGAAGTCGGCGGGTTCAAGCCCCGCCGGCGACTGCGGCGCGGGGCCCGGGGCGGAGCCCCGGCAAACGGGCCGCGCCACGACGCCGCCGCCGGCCCGCCCCGCGCTACGCCGCGTCGACCGCTCGTTCCTTCACCGTCACCCGCCCCTTGCGGATCGTCGCGATCCGCCTCGTCCGGCGCGCCAGCGCCGAGTCGTGGGTGACCATCACGAACGTGAAGGCGTGCTCCTCCCACAACGCCTCCAGCACCTCCATGATCTCGTCGCGCATCGATTCGTCCAGGTTTCCCGTGGGCTCGTCCGCGAGCAGTACCGCCGGCCGTTTCACCAGCGCACGCGCGATCGCGACCCGCTGCTGCTGCCCGCCGGACAGCTCGCCGGGCAGGTGCCGCAGCCGCTCCCCGAGCCCGACGGCGGCCAGCGCCTCACCGGCGCGTTCCCTGCGTTCGCGCGCCTTGAGACCAGGGAGCGGCACGAGCGCCGTCTCGACGTTCTCCTGCGCGGTCAGCGTGGGGATCAGGTTGAAGCTCTGGAAGACGAAGCCGATCTTCTCCGCCCGCACCCGCGTCAGCCTCGCCTCCGGCAGGGTCGCCAGGTCCGTCCCGTCGAGGACCACGCTGCCCTCGCTCGGCCGGTCGAGGCCGCCGAGCATCTGCAGCAGCGTGGACTTGCCGCCTCCTGTGGGGCCCTGGATGACGAGCCGGCCGCCGTCCTCGATGGTCAGGTCGACGCCGTCGAGGGCGTTCACACTGTCCTTGCCCCGCCGGTAGCGCTTGGTGACGCCACTGAGCTGGTACATCATCAACTCCTGTTGTACGTGGAAGAAAAGGGGCCCGTTCCGGGCCGGGTCACTCGACGCGCCGCAGCGCGTCGGCGGGCCGCAGCCGGGACGCCCGCCAGCCGCCGAAGCCGCCCGCGACGAGACCGCCGGTGACGGCGAGGGTCACGGCGAGGCCGATCGTGGTGAGCGAGACGGGCGCGGTGAGCGCGATGTCGAGGGCGCGGTGGGCCGAGTCCCGCAGGGGTCCGCCACCGCCGCCGGGACCGGCGACCCGGAGGCCGCCCCCTCCGCCCGCCCCGGCGCCGCCGCCGAGCTGAGCGGTGAGCGTCGGACTGAAGGTCGTGATCAGCCACGCACCGGCGAGCCCGAGCGCGATCCCGAGCGCACCGCCGACGAGCCCGTTGACGAGGGCCTCACCGGCGACCTGCCGGGTCACCCGGCCGCTGCGCCAGCCGAGCGCCTTGAGCGTGCCGAACTCCCGTACGCGCCGGCTGACCGCCGCGGACGTCAGCAGTCCGGCGACGAGGAACGCCGCGGCCAGCACCAGGACGGAGAGCCACTTGCCGACGCCCGACGCCAGGTCGGACGCCGTGGACAGCGATCCGGAGACCGTCTCCGCGAGGTCGGCGGAGGTGGTCACGGTCGTACCGGAGATGTTCTTCTGGATGGTCTCCTTGACGCCGTCGATCTTCTGCGAGTCGGTCGCCTGGACGTAGACCGTGGTCACCTTGTCCTTGGCGTCGGCGAGCTTCTGCGCCTGGGCCAGCGGGAGATAGACGTCGGCCGCGGCGTCGCCGCTGTCCGCGGTCGCGAGGCCGATGATCTCGAAGTCCGTGCCGGAGATGGTGAGTTTCTTGCCCGGGCCGAGGTTCTTCTCCTTCGCGTAGGCGCTGTCGAGGACGGCGACCCGCGCGTCGGTCTCGCTCTTCTTGAAGGTCCGCCCGGAGGTGATCGTCGAGGAGGTCAGAGGCCCGAGCTCCTGGTGGGCGACGTCCGTTCCGTACGCCGTGTACGAGTCGACGTCGAAGTCGGCCCCACCGCCGCGCACCGCGCCGCCACCGGCGCCCGGCCCGCCCTGGCCGGGCTTCTGCTGCACCGCCCCGCGCTTGAACTCGCCGTCGACCTTCATGACGTTGACGCTCAGTCCGCCGACCGCGCCCGCGACGCCGTCCTGCTTCGCGACCTCGGTGACGGTCGAGGAGGCGAGGGTCTCGAAGCCCTGGACCATGACGATGTCGCTGCTCTGCTCCGCGTCGTCGCCCTCGTCCTTGGCGTCGAACCGGAAGCGGGGCCGCCGCACGGTCTCGCCCTCGCCGGGCGGCTCCGCGGCCTTGGTGACGGTCATGTCGGTGCCGAGCCCGTACAGCGATTCCAGGACCTCGTCCTGGGCGCGGTTCATCCCGGACGACACGGAGTTGACGACGATGACCAGCGCGATCCCGAGGGCGAGCCCCGAGGCGACGACGAGCGCCGCCTTTCTGCGGCGGCGGAGTTCACGCCGGAGGTAGGTGAAGAACATGGCGTGACGGTATGGACGCGGCGTGATGAGGAGTTAAGGCCCGCATGAGAGCCGCATGAGTGTTCCGCCGACGCCGGAGGGGCAAGACTCCCAAATAAATTCTGCAAAAACTATTTTGCCAAGTACGCGGCCCGCCCTACGCTCGCCCCGTGACCGAAGCCGAACACCGCCGCCGCGTACTCGATCCCCGCCAGGACGCCGCCGCCCTCAAAGCACTCACGCACCCCCTGCGGATCCGCCTGCTGGGCCTGCTGCGCATGGAGGGGCCGGCCACCGCGAGCGAACTCGCCGTCAGGACGGGCGAGTCGTCCGCGTCGACCAGCTACCACCTTCGGGTGCTGGCCAAGTACGCGTTCATCGCGGAGGCCGAGCACCGCGACGGCCGCGAGCGGCGTTGGAGGTCCGTCCACGAGGTCACCAGCTGGAGCAACGCCGCGATGGCCGGCTCACAGGAGGCGCGGGCGTTCGTCGACGTGGCCCGCCGCGCCCAACTCGACCACCTGGCACGGTCCCTGGCCCGACACCAGGAGGACCTCGACACCGGCAGGCTCGACGGGGAGTGGCTGGAGCCGTCCGGCTTCACCGACCTGGTGGCCCGCCTCACGCCGGAGTCGCTCACCGAACTGTGGGCGACGTTCGAACGCACCGTGAGCGAGCTCGCCGCCCGCGACGAGGGCGACCCTCGCACCGAGCAGGTCGTGCTCTTCACGGCCGGGCTGGCACTCGCCCCGGAAACCGGGGCGCGCGGAACGGAGCCGGACGCGGGAGCGAACAGCGCGAAGGCCGGCACGGAGTCAGCAACGGAGGACGGCTCGTGAAGCCGCTGGACCCCCGCGCCGCCGGCCGCCGCTTCGCCACCGTCACGTTCCTCTTCTGGCTCCCCGTCGGCCTCTACGTACCGTCCCAGGTCCTGCTGCTGACCGAACGCGGGATGAGCCTCGCCGTCGTCGCCGGGCTCTTCGCCGTCCACTCCCTCACCGTGTCCGTCATGGAGTTGCCCACCGGCGGCCTGTCCGACGTCCTCGGCCGCCGGCCCGTCCTCGCCGCGGCGGGTCTGCTCAACCTGTGCGCCCTGACCGTGATGGCACTCGGAACCACCGTGTGGGCGCTCGCCGTCGCCATGTTCCTGATGGGCTCCGGCCGCGCCCTGTCCAGCGGCCCCGCGGAGGCCTGGTACGTGGACACCGTCCAGGCCCACTCCGGCGCGGGCGCCGAGCTGCGCACGGGCCTGGCGCGCGGCAACACCGCATCGGCCGCCGCGCTCGCCGCCGGCACCCTCCTCGGCGGGGCGCTGCCGCTCCTGCTCGGTCTCGGCCCCGACCCGGGCGCCCGGCTGGCCGACGCCACCGGCGGCCTCGTACTGCCGCTGTCGGTACCCGGCCTGCTCGGTGCGGCCGTCGGTGTCGGTTTCGTCGCGTACGTGCTCACCGCCCTGCCGGAGCCGCCCCGTCCACCGGCCACGCTGCGCGGGGTGCTCCGCGGCGTCCCGGCGACGATGCTGGGCGGGCTGCGCCTCGGTGTGCGGGACGCCCTGATCCGGCGGGTCCTGCTGACAACGGGAGCCGTGGGCGCGGCGCTGGCGGTCCTGGAGCTGCTCACCCCGGGAAGGGCCGCCCGGCTGACCGGCGCCCCGGAGTCGGGCGCGGTGCTGTACGCGGCACTGGCCTGCGCGGGATTCGTGTGCACGGCAGTCGGGAGCCACTGCGCCCCGTGGGCCGCCCGGCTGACGGGCAGCAGCGAGCACGCCGTACTCGCGAGCATCGGCACGGGGGCCTGCGGGCTGACGCTGCTGGGCGTGACGGCGGCATGGGACGGACCGGCCTCCCTAATCCTCGCCGTCGCCGGCTACGCGCTCGTCTACCTCGGCCTCGGCGCCGCCGGCCCGAACGAGAACGACCTCCTCCACCACCGCGTCGACAGCACCATCCGTGCGACCGCGCTGTCGGTGAAGTCCCTCGCGCTCCAGTCGACCGCCGCCCTCACCGGTCTGGTCGCGGGCTCCCTGCCGATCGGGCCGCTGCCCTGGCTGGTGAGCAGCGCGGTCCTGTTCACGGGCGCCCTGCTGTGGACGCGCCGGGCGCGGACCTCGCTCCCGGCCCCGGCCCCGGCGGTCGCCGGCCTCCGGCCGGCACACCCGGCGCAGCCGGCACACCCGGCACATCCGGCGCAGCCGGCTTCTCTTCAGAAGAAATCGTCCTGACTTCCGCGTCGGGCCCCGTCGCGTGTGGCGGGAGCGGCGGCGCTCCGCCGAGGCCCTGCCGTAGCAGCCGCATTCGGACGGCGCCGTCTCCACCACAGCAGCAACGCCGCCGCCAGAACCACCGGCAGCAGACGCAGGGCCGACGCGCCGACACCCACGGGCCCTTCCTGTGGGTCGGGGTCGGCCGCCTGACCGGGCGCGGGGGCCTGCGGCTCGGGATCGGCCACCTGACGCGGAACGGGCGCGCCGAGCCAGATCGCTCCGTGGCCGTCGGCGGACGGCGCGCTCAGGGAGCGGTTGATCTTCTGGGGGAGGTCCGCGAAGGCTGCCGTGAAACGGGCGTCCGAGACCTTCGTGACGGGAATTCTGGTGGCCGTGGCCGCTCCGTCGGGAGAGGGCCTACCCTCTTGTCCGGTGCCGAGAACCTGAGACCCGTGCGACGGCCCGCGCCGAGGAGCCGGCCGCATCAGCCGCGGAGCGTCACCCCGTACCTGGTGCGCAGGCGCGCGATCTCCCACCACGCCACCGCCGTCACCGACGCCGGGCCGCCGAGGACCGCGCAGAACTGGACGGCCGGCGGCCCCGGCGGCGCTCCGGCCATGGCCAGGTTGATCGCCGCGAGTTCCCACACCAGGACGCCGGTGAGCAGGGCGGGGAGAGCCGCGTGCGCGTCGGCCGTGTTGAAGGCGGTACGCAGCGCCGTCGTGGACGCGAAGACGACGAAGAACAGCACCCACACCACCGGCAGCAGCAGCGCGAGCGTGATCAGCGGGCTGAGACGGCTGTTCTCGTAGCTCCGGGCGAGGAGCATCACGCCCGCGAAGAGCAGCGGTACGGCCGTGAACGCGCCGAAGTACCAGAGCACCGAGCGGACCGCGGGCCGCAGCCTGGCCCGCATGCCGGGCCGTGCGTGCGGCGGCGCGAGCCGGAAGAGGACGAGGATCACCACGGGCGCGGTGAGGAGAAGCAGCCACGGCGTGACGACCAGCCGGAACAGATACTGGTCCTGCACCTCCGCCCAGTCAGCCTCGGTCCCGTAGGCGGCGAGGATCAGGAAGGACGCGACCAGCGCGACCCAGGCCCTGGTCTTCTGCACGCGCCACACCTCCGGATCCTGGAACCGCCGGTAGCTGTGCGCGGGGAACCGCAGCCTCGCCTGACGGCGGGCGGACCTGGCCAGCGGGTAGCCCAGCAGCACCATCAGCGCGGGCCACACGCAGAGCAGGCCGATCACCCAGAGGCAGCCGGGCATCCGGCGCACATGCCGCAACACCTCGCCGAGCGGCGGCCATTCGTCCTGGCGAAGCCGCTGCCACAGCGACGGGGGCGGACCGTAGGGAGGGTACGGGTACGGCCCCGGGTGGGGCGGCGGTCCCGGATACGGGCCCGGCCCCGGATACGGCCCTGGCTGCGGCGGTACGCCCGGCTGCGGCTGCCCCGTCCGCCGGTACGGATCCTGTCCCCCGAATGTCACGCCTTCACCCTTCCTGGAGTGGTCCGCCGATCATTCCAGGAGAGCGAACTGCCGCGCACCGCCCGGCACATGGCGGGCCGGAACCACGACGGGCGGGCGTCCGCCGGCCCCTTCGATCACTCGCCGGTCCCCGGCCCCTGGGACACGACCGGCGCACGGACACCGGCGGCCGGCACGGCCGGTCGTCACCCGCGCACGCGGCGGTCCAAGGGGTCCGGAGGCCGTCGCACCGCCCCGGAAACCACCCGCTCGACGACCGCCCCGGGCGTAAACTGGTCCGCATGAGCCGACGACGACATTGATCGACCGCAGCGGGTCCGGGAACGGGCTGTCGCGGGCCGCCGCGCGGGTGAGCACCCGGCGTCCCCCGTCCGTTCCGCAGAAGGACCACACGCATGCTCACCGTTTCGTCATGCCCGCCGGACCCCCGTCCCCGGGCTGTCCGCCGCCTCGAGCGAAGGCTCTACACCTACGCGGGTCTTGAGGACTTCGTCCTCCTCTACCCCCTCTACGCCCTGCTCTTCGCCGAACACGGCCTGACCACCGCCGAGATCTCCTCCCTCTTCGCCATCTGGTGCGTCGTAGGCCTGCTGGTCGAAGTGCCGTCGGGTGTCTGGGCCGACGCGGTGTCCCGCCGCGTCACGCTGGTCGCGGGCCCACTGCTGACCGCCGTCGGATTCGCGCTGTGGGCGCTGACCCCCTCCTACGCGGCCTATGCCGCGGGCTTCACGCTCTGGGCGGTCGGCGGCTCCCTGCGCTCCGGCTCCATGGAAGCCCTCGTGCACGACGAACTCGAACGGCTCGGCGCGGCCGACCGCTACGGCCGGATCATGGGCAGGGCCGCCGCCTTCAGCATGGCCGCGACGGCCGCGGCCACGGCCGCTGCCGCGCCGGCGCTCGCCTTCGGCGGCGACGCGCTGGTGTGGGCGGGCAGCATCGGCGCCTGCCTGCTGTGCGCCGCGGCCGGCGCGACACTGCCCGAGCACCGCACCGCCGCCCACCACGACGCCACCGAACGGCCGGGCTACCTCGCGACGTTGCGCTCCGGACTGGCCGAGGTGCGCGGCAGCCGTCCCGTTCGGCGGGCGATGGTCCTCGCCGTGGTGATCACGTCGATCTGGGGTGTGCTGGACGAGTACGTACCGCTGCTCGCCGCCGCCACGGGCGTGGCGACGGAGACCGTCCCCCTGCTGGTGCTGGTGGTGTGGGTGGGCGTGACGCTCGGCTCGCTGCTGGTGACGGCAGGCGAACGGCTGTCGGTCCGGTCGACCGGGGCGCTGGTCGCGGCCGCCGCCGCGGCCCTCGCGGCGGGCGCGCTGTCGGGCACGCCCGCCGGATTCGCCCTGCTCGCCGTCGCGTTCCTCGTCTTCCAGCTCGCGGACGTGCTGGCCGACGCACGCCTCCAGGCCGCGATCACCGGCAGGAGCCGGGCGACCATCACCTCGCTGACGGGCCTCGGCACCAACATCGCCTCGCTGCTGGCGTACGGCACGTACGCGGCACTGTCGCCGTACGCCTCCCACGGCACGGTCTTCGCGCTGCTCGCCGTGCCGTACCTGCTGGTCGCCGCCGCGATGGGCCGGCCGCGTCCGGCCCCCGCGCCGGCCCGTCAGGAGGCGCAGTAACGGTCCCGCGCCGGGCGCTCCCCGGTGAGCAGGAAGCGGGTCACGGTCGCGTCGCCGCACTCGTTGCCGTTGTCCACGTAGGCCCCGTGGCCGGCCGCGTCGACGACGACCATCCGCGCACGGTCCCCGAAGGCCGCCCGCATGTTCTTCGCGCCCGCGAGCGGGGTCGCCACGTCACGGTCGTTCTGGACGAGCAGGACGTTGGACGGGCCGTGCGGCGTGATGCGGACGGGCCGCTCGGTGGGACCGAGCTCCCAGAAGGCGCACGGCATCACGTTGACGGGCATGCCGGCCGTCAACGGGTGGCGCTCGCGGCTGTCGGCCACGGCCTTCTCGTAGGAGGCCTGGTCGTCCCTCCAGGCGTCCACGTCGTTGCAGATGGTCGCGGCGGACGCCGCCACGGTGTTCTGCATGGCCTCGTCCGGCGGCGTGTTCGGGGCGGGCAGCTCGGCCCCGGAACGGGCGGCGGCGATCAGACGGGCCACGACCGGGAACCGCCTCGGCGAGTAGAGGCTGTCGAGCAGCGTCTGGCGCAGCACGTTGCCGTTCAGTTCCTCGGGGTTGGCACCCGGCCACGGGATCGGCTCGCCGTCCAGGCGCGCGGCGAGGGCGAGGAAGAGGGGCCGTACCTCCTCCGGTGTCCCCGCCAGCCGGTCCGGGTTGGCGGGGTCGGCGGCCCAGGCGGCGAAGTCGGGGAAGACGTCCTCGACGCCGACCGCGTAGTTCGCCAGCCAGCCCCGCGCGACCCGCTCCGGGTCGGGGTCGTCGTTGCTGTCGAGGACCCAGCGGTCCGTGCGGTGGGGGAACATCTGCGCGTAGGCGGCACCGGCGTAGGTGCCGTAGGAGACGCCCCACGCGGACAGTTTCCGCTCTCCGAGCGCCTCGCGGACGCGGTCGATGTCGCGCGCCTCGTTGCGGGTGCTGACGGTACGCAGGACCTCGCCGCCGTTCTCGGCACAGGCGTCGGCGAGTCGGCGGCCGGCGGCGACGTTGTGGTCGACGGAGCCGTCGGGGGCCGGCCAGGGGCGCAGGCGCTCCATGGCGAGGTCCTCGTGCGGGAGGTCGCAGCTGACGGGTGCGGACCGCCCGACGCCGCGCGGGTCGAAGCTGACGACGTCGTACGCGTCGCGCACCGACTGCGGCAGGGCCTTCCCGTGCCGCGAGGGCTCGTGCAGACCGGGGTTGGCCGGTCCGCCCGGGATGATCAGCAGGGTGCCGCGCCGGGCCTCGGGCTTCTCGCTGCGCAGCCGGGACACGGCGAGCGCGATGTGCGGGCCGCGCGGCTCGGCGTGGTCCAGCGGTACGGACACGGTGCCGCACTCCTGTCGCGGGTCCAGCCCGGTCCCGGGGCAGGGGCCCCACCGGACGGCCGACACGGGCCGGCCGGTCGCCTCCGCGGACGGCGCGGGGAGGGCGACCAGTGTGGTCGCGAGGGCGGGCAGCGTCAGCGCGACGGTGACGGCGGGACGGAGCCGGAACGTTCGGGTGATTGCCATGCCACGACCCTCCCGGATTCACGCGCCCGGCCCCACGGGACCAACTGCCGTATCGGGTAGGGGGTTTGCCCCACCTCCACGCGCCGGTCACCCCCAGGGGCGTACTCCGGGGCCACGCCGGCGCCCGGGCGTGGGCGTACGTCCTGCCCCGTGCGCGCGGCCGGGAACGCCCGAGGGCGGCACCCCCGTGCAGGGGTGCCGCCCTCGGTGTGAAACCGGTCTGCCGATCCGCGAGCGGATCAGAAGTCCATGTCACCGCCCGGCATGCCGCCCGGAGCGGCCGCGGCGGCCTTCTCCGGCTTGTCGGCGATGACGGCCTCGGTGGTCAGGAACAGCGCCGCGATGGAGGCCGCGTTCTGCAGAGCAGAGCGGGTCACCTTCGCGGGGTCGATGATGCCCTCGGCGATCATGTCGACGTACTCACCGGTCGCGGCGTTCAGGCCGTGGCCGACGGGCAGGTTGCGCACCTTCTCGACGATGACGCCGCCCTCGAGACCACCGTTGACGGCGATCTGCTTGAGCGGGGCCTCCAGCGCGAGCTTCACGGCGTTGGCGCCGGTCGCCTCGTCGCCCTGGAGCTCGAGCTTCTCGAAGACCGAGGCGGCCTGGAGCAGGGCCACGCCACCACCGGCGACGATGCCCTCCTCGACGGCCGCCTTCGCGTTGCGAACGGCGTCCTCGATGCGGTGCTTGCGCTCCTTGAGCTCGACCTCGGTCGCCGCGCCGGCCTTGATGACGGCCACGCCGCCGGCCAGCTTCGCGAGGCGCTCCTGCAGCTTCTCGCGGTCGTAGTCCGAGTCGCTGTTCTCGATCTCGGCACGGATCTGGTTGACGCGACCCTGGACCTGGTCGCTGTCACCGGCACCGTCGACGATCGTGGTCTCGTCCTTGGTGATGACGACCTTGCGGGCGCGGCCCAGCAGGTCCAGGCCGGCGTTCTCGAGCTTGAGGCCGACCTCCTCGGAGATGACCGTGCCGCCCGTGAGGATGGCGATGTCGTTCAGCATGGCCTTGCGGCGGTCGCCGAAGCCCGGGGCCTTGACGGCGACGGACTTGAAGGTGCCGCGGATCTTGTTGACGACCAGGGTCGACAGGGCCTCACCCTCGACGTCCTCGGCGATGATCAGCAGCGGCTTGCCGGACTGCATGACCTTCTCCAGCAGCGGAAGGAGGTCCTTCACGTTGCCGACCTTGGAGTTGACGATCAGGATGTACGGGTCGTCCAGGGACGCCTCCATACGCTCCATGTCGGTGGCGAAGTACGCCGAGATGTAGCCCTTGTCGAAGCGCATGCCCTCGGTGAGCTCGAGCTCCAGACCGAAGGTCTGGGACTCCTCGACGGTGATGACGCCTTCCTTGCCGACCTTGTCCATGGCCTCGGCGATGAGCTCACCGATCTGGACGTCAGCGGCGGAGATGGAGGCGGTGGAGGCGATCTGCTCCTTGGTCTCCACGTCCTTGGCCTGCTCGAGCAGGGCGCCGGAGACGGCCTCGACGGCCTTCTCGATGCCGCGCTTCAGGGCCATCGGGTTGGCGCCGGCGGCCACGTTGCGCAGGCCCTCACGGACGAGCGCCTGGGCGAGGACGGTCGCGGTGGTCGTACCGTCACCGGCGACGTCGTCCGTCTTCTTGGCGACTTCCTTGACCAGCTCGGCGCCGATCTTCTCGTACGGGTCCTCGAGCTCGATCTCCTTGGCGATGGAAACACCATCGTTGGTGATCGTGGGGGCGCCCCACTTCTTCTCGAGGACGACGTTGCGACCCTTGGGGCCAAGGGTGACCTTGACGGCGTCGGCGAGCTGGTTCATCCCGCGCTCGAGACCGCGCCGTGCCTCCTCGTCGAACGCGATGATCTTGGCCATGTGAAGTGGTCCTCCCGGACTGGGGTGGATTGCTTCGGATCGCATCCGGCGCCCGCGACGGACGGCCTGCGCGCCTTGTGGTTCCTTGCCCCACCAGGCTCACGGACCTCACCGACCCGATCCAAGTTCTGTCACTCTCACTGGGAGAGTGCTAACGCCAATGATTAGCACTCGACCCCTGAGAGTGCAAGCGCCTTCGAAGGCTCCATGAGGGCCGGCGGTCGGTGGGGGCACCTCCCGGGCGAAGCTCTGGGGGAGGGTGGGCGCAAGCACCTTCGAAGAAGGCTCGGCGGCCGCGGCGTTGTCCGGGCACGCGTGAGGGGCCCGCTTCCCGGTGGCCGGGAGGCGAGCCCCTCATGCGTGAATGCGTCGGTGGCCGATCGCGCCTCGATCAGTTGGATCAGACGGCGAGCTTGACCATGTCCGCCTGCGGACCCTTCTGGCCCTGCGAGATCTCGAATTCGACTCGCTGACCTTCTTCAAGGGTGCGGTATCCGTCCATCTGGATCGCGCTGTAGTGGACGAAAACATCCGCACCACCGTCGACCGCGATGAAGCCGTACCCCTTCTCCGCGTTGAACCACTTGACGGTGCCCTGAGCCATGCCTAACTCCCCTATTACTGGCCCTTGCGCAGGACCGCACTTCGCGGACCCGGGTCAGACCTCCACCCCAGCAGGAGGGGTGTGCGCCGGAACGCGTCGACCGCGGCTGAATGTATCTGCCCAACTGCCCTCTGCAACAGGTCAATCGGACGAGAAATCTGGGCAGGACCGAACGACCGATCCGTGTCAATTCATGGAATTCCGGGGCAAGTCGGGCCCGGCAAATAACGCCTAAGTGGCAATTCGATCGCAGGGTTTGGCCGCATTCTTGCGGAACTTGAAGGCATTCTCGAGCGGCCGGCGAAGGGGGCTTCCCAAACTCTACCGCGCTCAACCATGCAGAATTGCCCCCTCCGCTTCTCTGGCGGAGAGGGCAATTCAGTAACTGCGGGTAAATCCCTGGGGAAAGCTTGGCGTCCGCTCCCCCGATACCGTCAGCCGCCGGCGACGGCGGGGATGATCGACACGCCCGCACCGTCCGGCGTGGCCGTCTCCAGGCCCTGCTCGAAACGGACATCGTCGTCGTTCACGTACACGTTGACGAACCGGCGCAGCTTGCCCTGGTCGTCCAGGACACGGGCGGCGATGCCCGTGTGGTTCTTCTCCAGGTCCGCGATGACCTCGGCGAGGGTCGCGCCCTCCGCCGGGACCTCGGCCTGGCCACCCGTGTACGTACGGAGGATGGTGGGGATGCGGACGTTGACGCTCATGTTCGTCACCTCTCGGCGGAGTACGGCGTGGCAGTGCGGAGCAAGGTTCTCAGTGGGCGGCCAGGCCCGCGTCGCGGAACGCGGCCAGGCTCGGGCGGATGACGGCGGTCGCCTGTGAGGTCTCCGCGACGGCGTCGAGGGTCTTGAGACCGTCGCCGGTGTTGAGCACGACGGTGGTGAGCGCCGGGTCGAGCAGGCCCGCCTCGATCAGCTTCTTCGTCACACCCACCGTCACGCCACCGGCCGTCTCGGCGAAGATGCCCTCGGTGCGGGCCAGCAGCTTGATCGCGTCGACGACCTGCTCGTCGTTCACGTCCTCGACGGCTCCGCCCGTGCGACGCGCGATGTCCAACACGTACGGGCCGTCGGCCGGGTTGCCGATGGCGAGGGACTTGGCGATGGTGTTCGGCTTCTGGGGCCGCACGACGTCGTGGCCGGCCTTGAAGGCGGTCGACACCGGCGAACAGCCCTCGGCCTGGGCGCCGAAGATCTTGTACGGCTTGTCCTCGACGAGCCCGAGCTTGATCAGCTCCTGAAGACCCTTGTCGATCTTCGTGAGCTGGGAGCCGGAGGCGATCGGGACGACCAGCTGGTCCGGCAGTTGCCAGCCGAGCTGCTCGCAGATCTCGTACGCGAGGGTCTTGGAGCCCTCCGCGTAGTACGGGCGGAGGTTGACGTTGACGAAGCCCCAGCCCTCGCCCAGCGGGTCGCCGATGAGCTCGGAGCAGAAGCGGTTCACGTCGTCGTAGTTGCCCTCGATACCGACGAGCTCGCCGCCGTACACCGCGGCCATGACGACCTTGCCCTGCTCGAGGTCGTGCGGGATGAACACGCAGGAGCGGAAACCGGCCCGCGCGGCGGCGGCGCCGACCGCGCCCGCGAGGTTGCCCGTGGAGGAGCAGGACAGCGTGGTGAAGCCGAAGGCACGGGCGGCCTCGAGGGCCTGGGCGACGACCCGGTCCTTGAAGGAGTGCGTCGGGTTGCCGGAGTCGTCCTTGATGAAGAGGCCGCCGGTGACGCCCAGTTCGCGGGCGAGGTTGTCGGCCTTGACCAGCTTGGTCCAGCCCGGGTTCAGGTTCGGCTTGTCGGCCACGTCGGCCGGGACGGGCAGCAGCGGGGCGTAGCGCCAGATGTTGGCCGGGCCCGCCTCGATCCGCTTCCGGAGCTCTTCGGGGCTGCCGCTCGGCAGGTCGTAGGCGACTTCGAGCGGCCCGAAACACTCGGCGCAGGCGAAGATGGGACCGAGTTCGAAACGCTGTCCGCACTCGCGGCACGACAGTGCGGCGGCGGGGCCGAGGTCCACGGAGGTGGACGTGGGGGCGGAGGTGCTGGTGCTTGCGACGGTCTGCGCAGCCATGATGGCGAGGCCCTTTCTCCTCATCTTCCTCGTGACGCACTTCGCCACGAGACGGAATTGGCACCTTCCCCACCGTGACCTCGCGGTCGGCGGGAGGGTTGCCGGGGCTTCAACGGGCCGTTCCCTCTGCCCCTCTGGATGAGCGGTATGGCTCCGGACGTGCGGTCCGGGCGTTTGTGTGCTGGGACCCCCCGAGATGCGAGGGTCCTTCGCGTTGCTCAAGACTGTAACCGAAGCCCCGGACGCTTGAGATAGTCGTCCGACCCGCGAGATGGATCACACGACCGACTGTCGATCGACTGTCAAGGGAGACGCGAAGTGCTCGATGAGGTGGCCCGCTGGCTGAGCCGGCGCTCCTGGTCCGCGTCCGACCGCTCCCTCGAGAGGCTGATGTCCGCCAAGGTCAGGCACGGCACGACCGTCAGCGTCGTGCTCCCCGCGCTGAACGAGGAAGCGACGGTCGGAGAGATCGTCACGATCATCCGCCGGGAGCTGATGGAGAACACCCCGCTCGTCGACGAGCTGGTCGTCATCGACTCGGCCTCGACCGACCGCACGTCGGAGGTGGCCGCGGCCGCCGGGGCCCGGGTGGTGCACCGTGACGCGATACTGCCCGGCCTGCCCGCGGTGGCCGGCAAGGGCGAGGTGCTGTGGCGCTCGCTGATGGCGACGGGGGGCGACATCGTCTGCTTCTGCGACGCGGACCTGCGCGACTTCTCCGCGGACTTCGTCTCCGGCATCGTCGGCCCGCTGCTGACCGAGCCCGACGTCCAGTTCGTCAAGGCCATGTACGACCGCCCGCTGGGCGGGGGCGCCGCGCCCGGCCCCGACGGCACACCGGCCCAGGGCGGCCGGGTGACCGAACTGGTGGCCAGGCCGCTGCTCAACCTGCACTGGCCGCAGCTCGCCGGGTTCGTACAGCCGCTGGGCGGCGAGTACGCGGCACGGCGCTCGCTGCTGGAGCGGCTGCCCTTCCCCGTCGGGTACGGCGTGGAGCTCGGCCTGCTGGTCGACTCGCTGAACCTGGTGGGCCTGGACGCGCTGGCCCAGGTCGACGTCGGCACCCGCAAGCACCGCCACCAGGACGGGCAGGCGCTCGGCAGAATGGCCGCGACGATCTACCGCACTGCCCAACTGAGGCTCTCCCGCCCGCACTTGGTGCGCCCGTCGATCACGCAGTTCGAGCGGGTGGGGAACGGGTTCGTACCGCGGACGCACCCGGTGGACACGGAGGAGCGCCCGCCGATGCTCGAGATCGGTGAGTACGCGGCGCGTCGCGCCGCATAAGCAGGACTCACCGGTCATTTTGCCTACATTTCCCATGTATGGGACTTATGGGATTTCTTGTTCTGTCGTTCGCCGGATCCCCGGGCAGTCGCGGCAGGCACCGCAAGGAGACGCCCTCCGGCGGCACGGAACGGCTGACCCGGCTCCTCGGCACCCTGGCGGTCACCGCCGCCGCGGCGTTCGGACCGGCCGTCCCCGCGGGGGCGGTGCCGACCGGGCCGGCGGCGCCGGGACCGCTCCCCGGTGAGCGGCCGGCGCACCGGGCCGCCCCGGACGCCTCCGGTCAGCGCACGGACGGCGGGGCCGAGGACGCGCATGCCGCGGCCAAGGACAGAGGCGGCCCGGAGGGGGCCGCAGGCGGGGCCGAGGGCCTTCACGGCGGGGAACCGGTCCGCCACGTGGAGATGGCCCGCACCGGCGGCACGGCGGAGCAGCTGTGGCTGCTGGGCGGCGTCGCGCTGAGCCTGACGGCGGCGGGCATCATCGCCGTGGCCGCCACCCGCGGCCGCCGCCGTGACCACTGACCTGCGCGGGGCCGTACGCACGTTTGAGCTGTTGCGGTACGGGCTAGATTTCGGCACATGGTCTCCGACGCAGCCCAGATCCTCGTCGCGTCCAACCGCGGCCCTGTCTCCTACGAGCTGAACGAGGACGGAGAGCTCGACGCCCGCCGCGGGGGTGGAGGACTCGTCTCCGGCCTGTCGGCCATCGGCTCCGACGCGCAGTCGCTGTGGGTGTGCGCGGCCCTCGGCGACGGCGACCGCGAAGCGGTCCGGCGCGGGGTCGGCGAACCCGGTGTGCGGATGCTCGACATCGACGCCGCCGTCCACGCCGACGCGTACAACGGCATCGCGAACTCCGTGCTGTGGTTCGTCCACCACATGCTGTACCAGACTCCCCTCGAGCCCGCCTTCGGCCGCGAGTTCCGGCGTCAGTGGGGTGCCTACCGGCTCTACAACCGGGCCTTCGCCGAGGCGCTCGCCGCGGAGGCGGCCGACGACGCCGTGGTTCTCGTGCAGGACTACCACCTGGCCCTGGTACCGGGAATGCTCCGTGAACTCCGCCCCGACCTGCGGATCGGCCACTTCTCGCACACCCCGTGGGCGCCCCCCGAGTACTTCGCGATGCTGCCCGGCGACATCGCGGAGGAACTGCTGCTCGGCATGCTCGGCGCCGACCGGCTCGGGTTCCTGACCAAGCGGTGGCTGCGGGCCTTCCAGAGCTGCGCCGCCGCCGTCCTCGCACCGTACGACGGGACGTCGCTGTGGCCGAAGGACAACGAGCCGAGCTTTGAATTCCGGATCCCCGGCCGGGGCCGCCACCGGACCCGGCTCGGCGTCCACGGGCTGGGTGCCGACGGCGACTTCCTGCGTGAGCGTGCCGCGCGCCCCGATGTCGACGAGCGGATGGCCGCCCTGCGGGCCGAGGCGGGCGAAGGCCGCCGGACGATCGTGCGCGTCGACCGCACGGAACTGTCCAAGAACATCCTGCGCGGTCTGCAGGCCTACCAGGAACTCCTGGAGGAGCACACCGAGTGGCGCGAACGCGTCGTGCACATCGCGCTCGCCTACCCCTCGCGCCAGGACCTCGAGGTCTACCGCCACTACACGGCGGAGGTCTCCCGGCTCGCCGACGAGATCAACGCCCGGTACGGCACGGCCGGCTGGACGCCGGTCGTCGTGCACGTCAAGGACGACTTCGCCCGCTCCCTGGCCGCCTACCGGATGGCCGACGTGGCCCTGGTCAACCCGATCAGGGACGGCATGAACCTGGTCGCCAAGGAGGTGCCCGTCGTCACCGATCTCGGCTGCGCCCTGGTCCTCTCCCGGGAGGCCGGCGCCCACGAGGAGCTCGGCGACGACGCGATCACCGTCAACCCGTACGACGTCAGCGGCACGGCGGCGGCGCTCCACGAGGCGCTGACCATGTCCGCCGACGAGCGGGCCGAGCGCTCCAAGCGCCTGGCGGCGGCAGCGACCGCGCTGCCGCCCCGGCAGTGGTTCCTCGACCAGCTCCAGGCGCTGCGCGAGGAGGGTTAGGGCCTCTCGTTCGGATCGTGCCGGGCTCGCGGGCCCTGGCACGCACTCCCCCGTAGCCCTCCGGGCACGGGAGGTGCCCCCACGCCGCGTTGTCGTCGGTCGGCATGGCTCCTCCCCCGTAGCCCTTCGGGCACGGGGGCACCCCCAGCCTCCCTCCTCCGCCTTGCGATCGCACGCACCAGACCCCGCTCCCTGATCCGGCCTGATCCGAACGAAAGACCCTAGACCCGCCGGGCGAGGGCGGCCAGGAAGTCCGCCAGCTGCGCCGGCCCCTGGAGCACCAGGTCGGCGCGGTCGGCCAGTTCGGGGACCTCGTTGCCGCTGCACACCAGCAGGCCGGGCACGCCGTCGGAGCGCAGCTTCTCGACGGCGCCGTAGGCGGCGAGGTCGCCCAGGTCGTCGCCCGCGTACAGCACGGCCCCGGCGCCCACCTCCCGCACGTACTCGGACAGCGCGACGCCCTTGTCGACGCCCGGCGGACGCAGCTCCAGGACCATGCGCCCCGGCTCCACGATCAGGCCGTGCCGGGACGCGAGCTCGGCGAGGGGCTCACGCAGGGCGTCGAAGGCGGCCTGCGGGTCCGCGGCGCGGCGGGTGTGCACCGCGACGGCCCGGCCCTTCTCCTCGATCCAGGTGCCCTGCCAGGCGCCGATCCGGTCGAGGAAGCCGGGGAGCTCGGCCCGCACGGCCGCGACCCCGGGGTCGGGGGCCGGAGCGCGTACGGTCCCGGTGACCGCGTCCCAGCGCTCCGCGCCGTAGTGCCCGAGGACGACGAGGTGGCTCAGACCGGTGACACCGGAGAAGCCGCCGTAGCGGACGGCGACCCCGGCCGGGCGGCCGGTGATCACCGCGACCGAGGCGACCTTCGGCGCGAGCGCGGCCAGCGCGGGGACGGCGCGCTCATGGGCGCGCGCCTGTTCCGGGTCGGGCACGATCTCGGCGAGCGTGCCGTCGAAGTCGAGTGCGATCACGGCCTGCCCGGGCCGTTCGAGGAGTGCCGCGAGGCCTTCACGGCCCGCGGGGGTGGACGGCGTCGGCATGGAGTCTGCGGCTTCTGCATACGGGGAGCTGCCCATGCCTTCGACCCTAGCGGCGACTTCTCCTCGCGTCCCTCACACGGCGAAGCCGGTTGACCGTGACCGGGTCGTGGGCGAGGGCACGCGCGTCATCGAGCAGGGCGTTGAGCAACTGGTAGTAGCGGACCGGGGAGATGCCGAGCTGCTCCCTGACGGCCCGCTCCTTGACGCCGGGGCCCGGCCAGGAACGGCGTTCCATGGCCAGGACGGCCCGGTCCCGCTCGGAGAGCTCCTGAGCGCCGGGCCGGTCGCCGGCCTCCTGCTCCTCAGGCACCTGGTCGTCGGTCATACGATCCAACATATCGGTGCCCACCGACGCCCGTACCGGCCTGTGGACGACGCTCCGCGCGCGCAGTCACTCCGCGCTCTCGGCCGCCCTGGCGTCCTGGGAGATCCGGTCCAGCGTGCGGGCGGGGCTGCCGCCCGGTCCCACGGCGTCGCCGATGTTCTTCTTGATGTTCTCGCTGGCCGAGGCCCACGACGTCTTGCCCACCGGCGGCAGCACGGAACCCGGCAGCACCTCCAGGAACTCCTTGAGGTCCGCGTGATCCGGGTCCTTCTTCATCTCCTCCTGGGCGGAGACGGTCACCGGCAGCAGATCGTTCTGCCCGGCGAACTCCAGGACGTTCTCGTCCGTGAAGAGGAAGTCCAGGAACTTGCCGATCTCCGTGCGGTGGCCGTTCTGCTTGAAGCCCATGATCCAGTCGGCCACGCCCATCGCCGTGTCGGCGGCGCCGCTCCTGCCCGGAAGCGCGACCTTGCCCACGTCGATGCCCGCCTTCTCCGCGGCCTGGAGCAGCGAGGGGTGACCGTTGAGCATGCCGACGTCGCCCCGGGTGAACGCGGCGAAGGCGTCCTTGCGGTTGAGCTTGCCGGGGGCGACCGGGCCGGTGAGCTTCTCGTCGACCAGGTTCTCCTTCAGCCACTCGAAGGTGTCGATGTTCTGCTGGGAGTCGATCGCGTACCTGCCGAGCTCGTCGGTGTAGCCGCCACCGCCGCTGAGCAGCCACATCATCGTCTCGGCCTGGGCCTCCTCGGGGCCGAGCGGCAGCGCGAAGGGGTAGTCGACGTCGGTGTTCTGCTTGAGCAGCTCCGCGTCCTCCTTCAGCTCCTCCCACGTCCCGGGGGCGCCGCTGATCCCGGCGTCCTCGAAGAGTTCCTTGTTGTAGAAGAGCAGCCGGGTGGAGGCGACGAACGGCAGTCCGTACTGGGTGCGCTTCATCTCGCCCGCGTCGGTCAGCGGGGGAAGGAAGTTGGACTGGACGGGGATGGAGAGCATCTGGTCGGCGGAGTACAGCTTGTCCGCCGCGGCGTAGTCGGCGTAGGCGCCTATCTGCGCGATGTCGGGGGCCTTGCCCGCCTTGACCATCTCGGCGACCTTGCGGTCCACGTCGTTCCAGGACTCGATCTGGACGTCGACCGTGATACCGGGGTTCTCCGCCTCGAAGGCGGCCGTCAGATCGGCCCAGTACTTCTTGCTGCTCTCGCCGCCGGCGACGTCGTAGTCGGCGGCCACCAGCTTGAGCGTGACACCGTCCCCGGAACCGCTGGAGCTGCCGCAGCCCGCGAGCGAAACCGTCATTCCGAGTGCGGCGACAGCCGCTGTCAGACCCAAGAAGCGCCGCTGCACAGCTCTTCCCCACCCTCTGCTACCTAGTACGTGTTGTCGGTTTGTCCCAGTCGGTCCCCCGCGACGTCCTGTGAGATGAGGAGCGATCTTTCCCCATCCGGCGTACAAGGTCTACACCACTGCGGTCTCACTTTCACAACGCCCGCACGGCCCCGCGCGGGGCATGGGGCGCGCGGGGAGCGCCCGTGGCGGCCCCCGCGCCCGCCGCACCCGGTTTGTATGGCGTGGCAACAATCTCGGCGAGTGGACTAGACCTTTACCCGTTCCACGCGCCAGACTGTTCCCGTGAGACACGTCATCGCCCTCGATGTGGGCGGCACCGGTATGAAGGCTGCCCTGGTCGGGGCGGACGGCACGCTCCTGCACGAGGCACGGCGGCCCACCGGGCGCGAGCGCGGGCCCGACGCCGTCGTGGAGTCGATCCTCGGCTTCGCCGCCGATCTCCGCGCCCACGGCCAGGAGCACCTGGGGCAGGCCGCCGAGGCCGCCGGCGTCGCCGTGCCCGGCATCGTCGACGCCGAACACGGCATCGCCGCCTACGCCGCCAACCTCGGCTGGCGCGACGTCCCCATGCGGGATTTGCTGAGCAGCAGGCTCGACGGCGTCCCGGTGGCGCTCGGGCACGACGTCCGCACGGGCGGCCTCGCGGAGGGCCGCATCGGCGCCGGCCGGGGCACCGACCGGTTCCTGTTCGTCCCGCTCGGCACCGGCATCGCGGGCGCCATCGGCATCGCCGGCACCATCGAGGCGGGCGCCCACGGCTGCGCCGGCGAGATCGGCCACATCGTCGTACGGCCCGGCGGCCCCGCCTGCGGATGCGGGCAGCGCGGCTGTCTGGAGACACTGGCCTCCGCCGCCGCCGTCACCCGCGCCTGGTCCGCCGCCGCCGGCGACCCCACCGCCGACGCCGCCGACTGCGCCAGGGCGGTCGAGGCGGGCGACAAGGCGGCGACCCGGGTGTGGCAGGAGGCGGTCGACGCACTCGCCGACGGCCTCGTCACCGCTCTCACCCTGCTGGACCCCCGCACGCTGATCATCGGTGGCGGCCTCGCCGAGGCCGGGGAAACCTTGTTCTCACCCCTTCGGGCAGCCGTAGAGGAACGTGTGACGTTCCAGAAGCTGCCCACGATCGTCCCGGCGGCCCTTGGGGACACCGCCGGATGCCTGGGCGCAGGGCTGCTCGCCTGGGATCTACTCGCCACGGAGGTAACCGCCTGATGGCCGCCAGCGCCGCTCGCGCCACGAGCACGGTCCACGCCAGGAGCCCGCACCACCCGCCGAGCACTGTCCTGGCCGGTGCCCGGGTGGTGCTGCCGACCGGGACCGTCGACAACGGACGCGTCGTCGTCGAGGGCACGAAGATCGTCACGGAAGCCTCCACCGCGGAGGCCCACGTCCACGACCTGTCCGGCCACTGGGTGGTCCCCGGCTTCGTCGACATCCACAACCACGGCGGCGGCGGAGCCTCCTTCACCTCCGGCACCGCGGAGGACGTCCTGCGCGGCGTCATGACGCACCGGCGGCATGGCACCACCACACTGGTCGCCTCCACCGTCACCGGCGACATGGACTTCCTCGCCCACCGGGCCGGCTTCCTGTCCGAACTGGTCGAGCAGGGCGACCTCGCGGGCATCCACTTCGAGGGGCCCTTCATCTCCCCGTGCCGCAAGGGCGCCCACAGCGAGGAACTGCTCCGCGACCCCGACCCGGCCGAGGTCCGCAAGCTGATCGACGCCGCCCGCGGCACCGCGAAGATGGTCACCCTCGCCACCGAACTGCCCGGCGGCATCGACTCCGTACGGCTGCTCGCCGAGCACGGCGTGATCGCCGCGATCGGCCACACCGACGCGACGTACGAGCAGACCCGCGAGGCCATCGACGCCGGCGCCACCGTCGCCACGCACCTGTTCAACGCGATGCCGGCGCTCGGCCACCGGGCACCCGGCCCGATCGCGGCGCTGCTGGAGGACGAGCGGATCACCGTCGAGCTGATCAACGACGGCACCCATCTCCACCCGGCCGCGCTCGAGCTGGCCTTCCGCAGCGCCGGCGCCGGCCGGGTCGCGTTCATCACGGACGCCATGGACGCCGCGGGCTTCGGCGACGGCCGCTACCAGCTGGGCCCCCTCGAGGTCGAGGTCAAGGACGGTGTGGCGCGGCTCGTGGAGGGCCATTCGATCGCGGGCTCCACGCTCACCCTGGACACCGCCTTCAAGCGGGCCGTCACCGTCGACCGCATCCCGGTGGAGGACGTCGTCGCGGCGATCTCCGCCAACCCGGCGAAGCTGCTCGGCGCGTACGACAGGGTCGGCTCGCTCGATCCCGGCAAGGACGCGGATCTGGTGGTCCTCGACGCCGACTTCGCCCTCAAGGGCGTGATGCGTCGCGGCGAATGGGTCGTCCACCCCGCAGCGGGCTGACGGCACGGCACCTCACGGCAGGCGGTTGGACACCAGGTCTTGGGCCAACCGCCTTCCGTTTGGCATGATCAGGACCCGTACTAGCACGGCAAACGCGTTCTTCGGGGGTGTCCACGGGTGATCCTTACGGTCACGCTCAACGCCGCCCTCGACATCACCTACAAGGTGGCCGCCCTCACCCCGCACACCACCCACCGGGTCGGCGAGGTCGTGGAACGCCCCGGCGGCAAGGGCATCAACGTCGCCCGCGTGCTCGCGGCCCTCGGCCACGAGAGCGTCGTCACCGGCTTCGCCGGCGGGGCCACCGGGGCCGTGCTGCGCGGGATGCTCGCCCCGCACGCACCGCACGACGCGCTCGTCGAGATCGCCGGCACCACCCGCCGCACCATCGCCGTCACCGACGGGACCAGCGGCGACACCACGCAGCTGAACGAGCCGGGACCGACCGTCCTGCCCGAGGAGTGGACCGCCTTCCTCTCCTCGTACGACTCCCTCCTGCGCGACGCCGACGCGGTCGCGCTGTGCGGCAGCCTGCCGCCGGGCATCCATGTCGGCGCGTACGCCGAGCTGGTGCGCCGGGCGCGCGCCCGCGAAGTGCCCGTACTCCTTGACACCAGCGGCGAACCGCTGCGACGCGGCATCGCCGCCCGGCCGGATCTCGTCAAGCCCAATGCCGACGAGCTCGCGCAGCTCACCGGCTCACGGGAGCCGCTCCGCGCCACCCGCGACGCCCGCCGCCGCGGCGCGCACACCGTGGTCGCCTCGCTCGGCCCGGACGGGCTGCTGGCCGCCACCCCGGACGGCACCTGGCAGGCCGCCCCGCCGGAGCCGGTGAAGGGCAACCCGACGGGCGCCGGCGACTCGGCCGTCGCCGGCCTGCTCTCGGGACTGGTCGCGGGACTCCCCTGGCCGGAACGGCTGACCCGGGCGGTGGCCCTCTCCACGGCGACCGTGCTGGCCCCCGCGGCCGGCGAGTTCGACACGGCCGCGTACGAGCGGCTGCTGGGGCGGGTCGCCGTCGTCGAGCACCCCCAGGCCGCCTCCGGGAAGTGAGCGCGCGGGAGCCGGACCTGAAACGCCTCGTCCCGGCTCGCGCGGGGCGCGGCCGGGACGATGACGGGTGACGCGTACGGGCTACGGCCGCCGTGCGGCCGCCGGGCCCGCGGTCAGCTCTTGCTCTGGCCGGCCTCCAGCCAGACCTGGTCGAGATAGGCCTCGCACTGGTTCCCCTGCTCGCAGGAGATCTTGAGGTCGTTCTTGCCCTTCTCGAGGTTCACGAAGGCGTAGGTGTTGGTCCAGCCCTTCTCCCAGTCGCCCTCCGCGGCCTTCGCGAAGTTCGACATGTTGAGCTCGCGGGGCTGCCCGCCGTTGATCGTCAGGGAGGTCTTCGCGTCCTTGCCGGGCACGCTGTACGTGATGTACATCGTGTAGGCGCCGGCCTCCGGGACGTCCACCGACCAGCCGGCCGAACCGCCGACACCGTTGAACATCACGTACGCGCCGTCCGCGCCCTTCGCGCCGGGCACGTCCTTGGCGAGCGCCGCGGGCGGCCCCAGCGTCAGCGTCGCCGCGTCCTGCTTGGGCAGCTCGACGGGCTCCGGCTCCTTCTCGGACGGCGACGGCTTCTCCTGGACGGTCTCGCCCGCGGACGGGGTGGTGCCTCCGCCGCCCTTGCCGGCCGTGTCGTCCTTGTCGCCGTTGCTGGTGATCAGCGCCGCGGCGATGCCGATCACCACGACCGCGACCACCGCGATCGCGCCGATCAGCAGGCCCTTGGTGTTGGGGCCGCCGCCGCGGCCGCCGCCGTGACCGCCGGGCTGGACCGGGACCTGGCGGGTCTGGGCGGAAGCGCCGGGGTACGTCTCCGGTGCGGCGTACGCGGCCGTCGGCTGCTGCCCGTACGCCTGCTGTTGCGGGACCTGCTGGCCGTACTGTCGCTCGCCGACCGTCCGGACCTGGTTGTACGAGGTGCGGGGGACCCCGGGCTGCGCGGCCGGACCTGGGTAGCCGTAGCCGCCCTGGCGCGGCGGCGTGGCGCCTGCCTGCTGCCCGTCGGCGTACAGGTAGCCGAACGGGTCGTCGTCCTCGGGCGTGCTCGCGCCGTTGTTCCCGGCCGTCATCCCAGTCACTCCTCACCATCTCGTCAGCACAACGCTGACGCGAGGCGAGCCTACCCGGTTCCACTCGCCCCATTGGGTGCCGTGGGCCTCATCCGGTGGGACCGCGGCCGGTCACCAGGCCGGGCGCCGCCGGGTGTGATAGGTCACCCGGCCCCGCGGGGGCTCAGCCGGCCCTGCGGTGGACCTTCGAGCGGGACCGCTTCTCGATGTACATCCGCTGGTCCGCGGATTGCAGGACTTCCTCGACGGACATCCCGCAGCTCGCCCAGCCGATGCCGAAGCTGGCGCCCACCCGCACCCCGCGCCCGCCCACCCGGATGGGCAGGATGATCGCGTTCCGCAGGCGTACGGCGAGGTCGGCGGCGTCCGCCGCGCCGAGGCCGTCGGCGAGGACGACGAACTCGTCACCGCCGAGCCTGGCGACCGTGTCACCGTCCCGCACTCCGGTGGTGAGCCGGCGCGCGACCTCGACGAGAACGGCGTCACCGGTCTGATGACCGAAGCGGTCGTTGATCGACTTGAAACCGTCCAGGTCGCAGAAGAGGACCGCGAGCCCCTTGGCGCCGTCGTCGATCTCACTGTCGGGCGCGACGGTGTGGACGTGGTGGTCGTAGGGCCGGCCGCCGACCGTGTCGAAGTCGAAGCCGTCGCTCCGGAAAGCACGGTCGGTCTCGTACGCGGCGTCCAGCGCCTCGATGTCCGTCGCGTACGTCGCGTGCGGCCGCTCGCACAGGCGCGAACTGAGCCGGGCGCGCAGCTCGGCGCTGTTGGGCAGGCCGGTGAGCGCGTCGTGCGAGGCACGGTGGGCGAGCTGGAGCTCGTGGCGCTTGCGGTCCTCGATGTCCTCGACGTGGGTGAGGAGGAAGCGGGGCCCGTCCGCGGTGTCGGCGACGACCGAGTTCCGCAGCGACACCCACACATAGCTGCCGTCCCGGCGGCCCAGCCTGATCTCCGCGCGTCCGCCCTCGGCGGAGGTACGCAGCAGGGTGCCGACGTCCTCCGGGTGGACCAGGTCGGCGAAGGAGTAGCGGCGCATCGCGGAGGCCGGGCGGCCCAGCAGCCGGCACAGGGCGTCGTTGGTACGCAGCAGGCGGCCGTGCTGGTCGCCGCCCATCTCGGCGATGGCCATGCCGCTGGGCGCGTACTCGAACGCCTGACGGAAGGATTCCTCGCTCGCGCGCAGTGCCTGCTGCTCGCGCTCGAGGCGGACCAGGGCGCGCTGCATATTGGCTCGAAGTCGTGCGTTGCTGATGGCGATCGCGGCCTGGGAGGCGTACATCTGCAGCGCCTCCTGGCCCCAGGGACCGGGGCGGCGGCCGTTGCGGGGGCGGTCCACGGAGATCACGCCGAGCAGTTCACGACCGCCGCCCGACGCGTACATCGGGGCGTAGAGACGGTCCTGCGGGTGCCACTCGTCCTCGAAGCGGGGCTCGGGGCCGTCGGTGTGCCACTGGGGCACGTCGTCCTCTATGAGCACCCAGCCCTCGGTGTGCGGGATGAAACGCAGATCGCCCCAGGCTTCGCCCATGGACAGGCGGCGGTCCCAGGAAGTACGCGAACCGACGCGGCCGGTGATCAGTGCCTCGGCGGCGGCGCTGCCGGCGAAGGCGGCGACGACGAGGTCACCGTCGGGGCGCACCAGATTGACGCAGGCCAGTTCGTAACCCAGTCCGGCGACGATTCCGTCGGCGACGGTCTGCAGGGTGTCGGCCAGGCTGCGGGCCGTGTTGAGCTCCGCGACGACCTGGTGCAGCTGCCGCAGGGTCGCAAGACGGACATAGGGCTCCGACTCGGTCTCCATCGCTCGCTCTCCCCGAGACCTCGACAGCAAACTCCAGGGCGTCTGATTGGCGTACTTGTAGCGGTATCCCGGCCACTGAATCACAGCCAGCAGCCCACCCGGTACACAGGGTCAACAAATACTGGCCTCTGTGACTCAAGTCACATCAGGTGATGAAGGGTCAGATGCTGACCGGCCGGACACACCGTAGCTTTCTTGAAGTCAATTATTGAAGGCAAAACCATCGGAGCGTACCCATGGTTACTCATGGTGGTCGGCCTGCGGTCCTAGGACCCGGCTGGTCCCCGGGCCCGATGCGGCGGCGGAACGGCCGACACTAGCGTTCCGTGTGTGTTGCAGACGACCCCCGCTCCGGCCACTCCTGCCATCCCCCATCCTGAGGAGGTGAGCAATGAGGAATTCCGTGCCGCCATGTCGCGTCTGGCCGCAGGCGTGGTGCTGGTCACCGCGCGCGACGCCGACCACGGGCCGCGCGGCGAGGACGTCGGCATGACGGCGACGGCCTTCATGTCCGTCTCCCTCGACCCGCCGCTGGTGCTCGTCAGCCTGCGCAACGGCTCACGCATGGACGACCTGCTCGCGGAACAGCCGCTGTGGGGCGTCTCCGTCCTCACCGAGGGCCAGCGGCAGATCGCCGGCCGCTTCGCCATGAAGGGCCGGCTCAGCGACCGCCTGCTCTTCGACGATCTGCCCCATGAACGCGGCGAGATCTGCGGGGCGCCTCTGGTGAAGGACGCGCTGGCGACCCTCGAGTGCCGCACGGAACAGCGGGTGGAGGCCGGCGACCACACACTGGTGATCGGTCATGTCCTGAAGGTGGGCCTCTCCGACGTGGTCGCCGGGCCCCTGACGTACTTCCGCGGGCGCTACCGGCACCTGGGGTGAACGCGCCGGGGTGAACGCGCCGGGTCCGAGGTGGCGTGCGGCTCGCTACCAGTCGCGGCCGGCGCGGCCCCGCTTGGTCTCCGCGCGCTGCTTCTTCTCCCGCAGCCGGCGCTCGTTGATGCCGCGCGGGATCTTCGTCGCCCGGCGGGGCCTCGGCGGCGGGGCGGTCGCCTCGGCCAGCAGGGACGCCAGCCGTACCGCCGCGGTTTCGCGGTTGCGCCACTGAGAGCGGTGCTCCGAGGCGCGTACGGCGATCACACCGCCCACCATCCGGCTCGCGAGCCGCTCCAGCGCGCGGTCCTTCCAGACCGGCGGCAGCGCCTCCGTCCTCGCGAGATCGAAGCGGAGCTCCACCTGCGAGTCGCTGGTGTTGACGTGCTGGCCACCGGGTCCCGAGGACCGCGAGAAACGCCACATGAGCTCGGCCTCCGGAAGGGAGACGGAGCCGCGGATGATGTAGGGCCCGGACATGTCCTCCATGGTCCCGCGCCCCGGAGGCGCCCGTCACCCTCTTTTCCGCCCGGCATCCCCCGGACCCGGCTCCCGCCGCGCGCCGGCCCCATGCCGTCGCCGCTCACGGTGAGTGGGAAACGGACCCCGGCGGATGGAACCTGACAGTCCCCTGCCCGCGTTATGACCTGTGACGGTAGCTTCGGGAGGACCCGTAGCCCGCAGATACGAAATGAAGGGGACTTCCCAATGGCAGTAAGCCTGTCCAAGGGCGGCAACGTCTCGCTCACCAAGGAGGCCCCGGGCCTGACCGCCGTCACGGTCGGCCTCGGCTGGGACGTCCGCACCACCACCGGCACGGACTTCGACCTCGACGCGTCCGCGATCGGCGTGAACAACGCGGGCAAGGTCGCCTCCGACGCCCACTTCGTCTTCTTCAACAACAAGGCGACGCCGGACCAGACCATCGTCCACACCGGTGACAACCGCACCGGCGAGGGCGGCGGCGACGACGAGCAGATCAACGTCAACCTCGCGGGCCTGCCGGCCGACGTGGACAAGATCGTCTTCCCCGTCTCGATCTACGACGCCGTCTCCCGCAGCCAGAACTTCGGCCAGGTTCGCAACGCCTACATCCGCATCATCAACCAGGCCGGCGGCGCCGAGATCGCCCGCTACGACCTCAGCGAGGACGCCGCCGTCGAGACCGCCATGGTCTTCGGCGAGCTCTACCGCAACGGCGCGGAGTGGAAGTTCCGCGCGGTCGGCCAGGGTTACGCCTCCGGCCTCGAGGGCATCGCCCGCGACTTCGGCGTCAACCTCTGACCTCACGTCCTGATGTGACGCGGTGTTCGACAGGGTCCCGGCGCGCAGCCGGGACCCTGTGGCGCTCACGGCCTCGGGGGCTTCTCGTCCCCGTACAGCCACACCTTCCACAGATCCGCCAGGTCCTTGCCCGACCTCGCCTCCGCATAGGCGGTGAAGTCGCCTGTGGACGCGTTGGCATGACGGTGCTCCCGCGCCCAGCCGCGCGCGATCTTGAAGAACACGTCGTCGCCGACGGCCTCACGGAGCTTGTGCAGCACCATCGCCCCCCGCCCGTAGACCGGCGCCGCGAAGATGTCCTCGGCGCGCGGAGGCGCCGCCGGGGCGAAGGCCCAGTTCTCCCGGTCCGCGAAGGCGTCCTCGAAGCTCTCCCGCACCGGGGTGTCCCCGGCCTCCGCCAGCCACATCCACTCGGCGTAGGTGGCGAAGCCCTCGCTCAGCCAGATGTCCCGCCAGGTCGCGGGCGTCACCGAGTTGCCGAACCACTGGTGGGCCAGCTCGTGGACGAGGGTCTCCTCGTCGAACCGGTCCAGCGGGAAGACCGGCCGGCTCTGCGTCTCCAGCGCGTATCCGACCTCCCCGGCGGGCACGACGACCGCGCCCGCCGACGAGAACGGGTACGGCCCGAATCTCTCCGTCCCCCACTCGACGATCCGCGGGATCTTGCGCAGCAGCGCCGAACTCTTCCTGACCGCCGCCGGATCGACGGCCGTCACGACGGGCAGTCCGGCAGCGGTGCGGGTGGTCGCCGTACGGAAGTCGCCGACCGCGAGCAGGACCAGGAAGCTCGCCATGGGCTCCGCGGACCGCCAGGTGAAGGCGGTCCGGCCGCCCTTGGTGCGCTCACCGGCCGACTCGCCGTTCGACACCGCCGCGTAGCCGTCGGGAACGGTGACGGTGATGTCGTACGCGGCCTTGTCCGACGGGTGGTGGTTGCCGGGGAACCACGCCATGGAACCGACCGGTTCTCCGACCGCGAGGGCGTCGCCGTCCGGCACCCGCAGCCAGCCCTCCTTGGAGCCGTCGGCGTCCGTGACCGTCTGCGGGACCCCGGTGTACCGGACGACGGTACGGAACTCGGCGCCCTTGTCGATGTCCCGGCGCGGACGCACCGTCAGTTCCGTACCGGCCCGGTTGACGGCGGCCTCCGCGCCGTCGACCGTCACGCGCTCCACCGTCATCCCGCGCAGGTCCAGGTGGAAGGCGCTCAGGTCCTGGGTGGCGAGCGCCGTGAGCTCGGCGGTGCCCCGGAGCCGGCCGGTGCGGGGGTCGTAGCCGAGGTCGAGTCCGTAGTGCCGGACGTCGTAACCGCCGTTGCCGAGCCGGGGGAAGTACGGATCACGGAGCCCCGCGGCGCCCGGCGTTCCCCGCACGCCCGCGCCGCCACCGGCGCAGCCCGTGGCGGCGGCCGCGACGAGCGACAGGGCGAGGGCGGTATGCAGGAGGGCGGGGCGGCGAAAGACGTACGGGTCCACTCCGAGATCCTAAGCAGGCGGCACCCCGGGACGGTCCTGAACAGGCCTGCCCCAGGACGCCCGTCCGGTCAGCCGTGCCCGCCCGGTCAGCGGCCGAGCGCGGCGGCGCCTGCCTGGGCGAACTTCTCGTCCAGCTCGCCGCTCGGCGCGCCCGCCACGCCGATGCCGGCGACCGGCGCGCCCTTGGCCTGCACCGGCACACCACCGCCGAGGAACAGCGTCCCCGGGATGTCCTTCAGGTTCGGGGCCTGCTCCAGCCGCTCGACCAGCTCCGAGGTGGCAGCGTTCCAGGACACCGCGGTGTACGCCTTCTTCTCCGCCGACTCGTACGACTGCGGGCCCGCGCCGTCGCCGCGCAGGGTGACGATCGTGTTGCCGTTCCGGTCGACGACGGCGACGGTGACGCGCTGGTTCTCCTGTTCCGCGGCGTCGAGAGCGGCCTGCGCGGCCCTGGTGGCCGCGTCGATCGTCAGGTGCGTGGACTGCTGAAGGCCGCGGGACGAGACGTCGGCGGTGACGGGGGCCTTGGTCTCCGCGGCCGGGGCGGAGGCGTTCGCCGCCACGGCGCCGAACGTGCCGGCGGCGACAACGGCCGCGGTGGCTGCACCGATCAGGGTCTTCTTCATCCGAGTGGCTCCTTCATCAGGGCGGCTGTTCCGCCGTGGCTCTCGCTCTGCCGTCGATCCTCCGGCCGTGGACGGCCCGTTACGGTCCACGCTCCGGCTGCCCCTGGCGCGCATGATGGACGACGGGCGGGTCAGCCGATCGGTTGATGCCGCCATGGGTCCGCCGGGCCACCATGAAGAAGTATGCCCAGGTCAGAGGCCTGGGCGGTCGAGGAGACGACGGTGGACAAGGAGCAGGACAGGGGCGGGGCCCGAGCCCCCGAGCGGGTACGGCCCCGGGAGCGGACCCGTCCCCCGGTGCGGGACCGGCACGGCGAGCACGCGGGCGGGCCGCACAGCGAGCGGGACCCCGACGCCCGCTGGCTGGCCGGTGTGATGCACGCGGCGTTCTTCCTGCTGCTCGGCGCCTCGCTCGCCCGCTATCTGCTGCGCCACCCCTGGGAGTTCAGGTCCCCGTGGATCATCGGGCTCTCGGCGACGCTCGCCGTCCTCTACACGGTGGGCCCCGTGTTCGGCCCGCGCGCCACCCCCCGCCGGCTGACGTGGCTGGTCACCGTCGTGGCCGTCTGGGTGGTCCTCGTCCTCCTCGCCCCGAGCTTCGCCTGGTGCGCCGTGCCCCTCCTCTACACGGGGCTGCGCGCGCTGCCGACCCGCGCGGCGATCGCCCTGGTCGCCCTGCTCACGGTGTTCGTCGTCGCCGCGCAACTGCAACTCGCGCAAGGCGGCTTCGACCCGAACCTGGTCATCGCGCCGCCTGCCGTCGCAGCCGTCGCCACGGCCGTCTTCGTCCACGCGGAGCGGCTCGCGGACCGCCGGCGGGCACTCATCGACGACCTGGTGCGCACCCGCCGGGAACTCGCCGCGACCGAGCGCCGTGAGGGCACCCTCGCCGAACGGCAGCGGCTGTCCATGGAGATCCACGACACCCTGGCACAGAGCCTGTCCAGTCAGCAGATGCTGCTCCAGGCCGCGGACCGCACCTGGGACAGCGACCCGGCCACCGCCCGCGGCCATGTCCGCACCGCCGAGTCCATCGCGGAGCGCAGCCTCGCCGAGGCGCGCCGCTTCGTCCACGACCTGGCCCCGGCGGACCTCGCCGAGGGAGGGAGCCTCCCCGAGGCACTCCGGGCGCTCGCCGCACGGGAGTCCACCGACGCCCTCCCCGTCCGCTTCCACCTCGACGGCCCGCCCGCGCCGCTGCCCGACCGGGTCCAGTCCGCGCTGCTGCGTATCGCCCAGGGCGCGCTCGCGAACGTACGGGAACACGCCGGTGCCACCGCCGCCACGCTGACCCTCACGCTCATGGACGACCAGGTCGTCCTCGACGTCGCGGACGACGGACGCGGCTTCGACCCCGCCGGCGGCCGCTCCTCCCCCGGCGTACGCGGACACGGCCTGCCCGCGATCAGGGCACGCGTCGAACAGCTCGGCGGCACCCTCACCGTCGAATCCGCACACGGCGAGGGCACCGTGCTGTCCGCCGCGATCCCGTTGGAGGCCCGGCCGTGACCGCCGTACGGATCCTGCTCTGCGACGACCACGCCGTCGTCCGCGCCGGACTGCTCGCGCTCCTCGGCAGCGAGCCCGACATCGACGTCGTCGGCGAGGCCGGCAGCGGCGAGGAGGCCGTCGCGATGGCCGCCAAACTGAAGCCGGACGTCGTCCTGATGGACCTCCAGCTGGGCGCGGGCATCGACGGCGTCGAGGCCACCCGCCGTATCGCCTCGCCCGGCACCCATGTGCTGGTCCTGACGACGTACGACACGGACGCCGACATCACCAGGGCCATCGAGGCCGGGGCGACCGGCTACCTCCTCAAGGCGGAACGCCCCGAGGAACTGTTCGCGGCGATCCGCGCCGCCGCGCAGGGCCGCACCGCGCTGTCGGCGCCCGTGGCGAGCCGGGTCATGGACCGTATGCGCGGAGCCGCCGGACCGTCGCTGACCGACCGGGAACGCGACATCCTCGGCCAGCTGGCACGCGGCCTCGGCAACCGCGAGATCGCCCGCGCGCTGTTCATCAGCGAGGCGACCGTGAAGACCCACCTGGGCCGCATCTACGCCAAACTCGGCGTCGACACCCGGGCCGGCGCGGTGGCGGTGGCGAAGGAACAGCGCCTGCTGCCGTGACGCCCGACGCCTGCGCCGGCGGTGCCGGCCGCCGCGGGACCGGCTGCGGGCGGCGGTGCGGCTCCGGGACCGGAACCGGCCGCCGCAACTGCGGTTGCAGCTCACGGGACCGGCTCCGGCTGCGGCGGCTGCGGCTCCGACTCAGGGTCTGCTTCCGGCTCGGGACCGGCTGCCGCTCCGACTCCGGATCTGCCTCCGACTCCGTGACCGGCTGCGGGCGGCTGCGGCTCCGGCGCGGATGCCGTTGCGGCGGCGATGCCGGCCGCCGTGGCTCCGGCTACCGCTCCGGATCCGCGGCCCGAGGCAGCCCCGCCCGTGACCGGGCCGACCCTGTGACGGCCCGGCGGAGACGCGTCTGCGACCCGCGCCCGGGCCGTCTCCGCCGTGCGGCGGAGACGGTCCGCCGCACAGGCGGAAGCGTCCCCGCGCCCTCCGCGGTCATCGTGGATGTCATGACCACCCCGACCGGATCCTGCCGCCCCTCAGCCCCGCCCGCCGCCACCGGGCCGGCGATCGCCCCCGCTCCGCGCTGGGCCCGCCGTGCCGCCCACGCCATCGCCCTGTGCGCCCTGCCGTCCGGTCTGTGGCGCATCGCCATGGCGAGCGGTGTCCACGTCGGCTACAGCGACCAGGTCCTGCGCGACGCCTTCGGCATCCCCGGCTGGGGCATCGCCTACGTCGTCGGCCTCGCCGTCCTCTCCGAGCTCGCCGCCCTGTTCCCCCTGCTCCTGGTCAGCGACCGGTGGCAGCCCCTGCGCCCGCGCACACTCGCCGCCCTCGCCTGGACCGCGTCCGCCCTGACGATCGTCTTCGCGCTGTGGCAGCTGGTGGTCCTGTTCACCGTGGAGAGCCGGACCTACCTGTCGGGCACCGCCGAGACCGTCTGGGCCTGCTTCTTCGGACCGCTCGCCGCCGTCCCCTTCCTGCTGACCGCCGTCACCTGGTCGTACAGCAGGCGCCGCCGGGCATGACACCATCGACCACGTGCTCGACATCGGCTACTCCCTCTCGCGCCGCTTCCCCGACCCGCCGCAGACCGACTACCGGCGCGCGGACGTACAGGCGCTGCGCCACGACCTTTTCTGCGGCGACGTCTATCTCGCCGACACCGAGAAGGACCGCGAGGTTTCCACAGCCTGGGGATGGGTCCCGGTGCTCGACTTCGCCTGGGCCCTGTGCGACATCGTCGAGCAGCTCGACCGCGACCCGCTCGGCAGCCGTGCGTCGAAGCCCCAGTACGCCGAACTCGACTTCACGGAGTCCAGCGACCGGATGCTCTTCGAGCGCCGCTTCGGATGGGTCGACGTCGAGGCCGACTGGATGCCAGGCGACGAGCCGCCGATCACCTTCAACCACGCCGAACTCCGCCGTGAGGCCCGCGACTTCCTGCACGACCTGATCGCCGATCTCACCGACATGCACGAGGGGCTCGGCGACAACCCGGTGATCTGGGACCTCCAGGCCCGCTTCCCCCGCACGGCCTGACCCCGGGGCCCGGACCGCCCCGGCCCTACTCCACCCGTACGCCGATCTGCGCCGCGAACGCGGGTGCCAGCTCCAGCAGTTGCCCCGGGCTGATCACCGCACCCGCCAGCCGCTCCACGCCGCGCGCGATGTCCAGCTCCGCGGCCCCCCGCAGGTCGACGTCCTTCATCCGCACCGCGGTCAGATCCACCCGGCGCAGCACACACTCCCGGAACTCGACCCGCTCCAGCCGCGCACCCCCGAAATCGGCCTCCGCCAGCACGCAGCCCTGGAACACGACGTCCGTCAGTCTCGCCTCCCTGAGATTCAGATAGTCGATCTTGCCGCCGCGCAGCACCACCCCCGTCAGCGACGCCCCGTGCAGCTGCGCCCCGCCCAGCCGCGCCTCCAGCACCTCCACGTCACGCAGCGAGGCCCCGGCGAGATCCGCCCCCACCCCGCGAACCCCCTCGAACACGCAGTCCACGAAACGGGCCTGCGTCAACTGCGTACCGTCCAGGGCGCAGTCCGTCAGCACGCAGTCGATGAAGCGGGCCCCCGAGCCTTGCTGGCCGCCCAGGTCCAGCCCCTCGAACCGCACCCCGTCGTAATCCCCGTCCGGCTCCAGAGCGCCGCCGCCGAACTCCTCGAGCTGCGGCAGCCGCACCTCGGTCACCCTCGCCGCCACCACTGCCGGTCTCCGCGCCTTCGCCATCCCCCCATGGTGACGTGCGCCACTGACAACGCCTTCCCGCCCGTCCGATGTCACATCCCCCGGCCCCCGATCCGTCGCAGCCGTGAGAGCGACGAGCCGAACGACCCGGGAGAGACAGCCATGCATGAGATCACCGTCATCGGCGGCGGCTTCGCCGGCCTCACCGCGGCCATCACCGCCGCCGAGTCCGGCGCCCGTGTGTCCCTGTACGAGGCCCACCACACCCTCGGAGGACGCGCCCGCACCGGCGAGGGCCCCTACCGGACCAACGACGGTCCCCATGCCCTCTACAACCGCGGCCCCCACTGGACCTGGCTGAAGCAGCGCGGCCTGCTCGGCCCCCTCGCGCCCCTGTCCCCCCTCGAAGGGGCCCGCTTCCGCTTCCGCCGCGACGGCGCATTGCGCAGGACCCCGCCCCTCGGAATGCTCCGGCTCGCCCGGCGGCCGGCCGGCTCGGCCCCCGTCGACAGCGACTTCCTGACCTGGGCGACGACCGTCGCGGGCGAGCGCGCCGCCCGGGCGGCCGCCCACTACATGGGCGTCGCGCTCTTCCACCACGACCCCGGATCGCTCTCCGCCGCGTTCGTCCAGGAACGCCTCCGGCGCGCCACGGCCCTGCCGCCGGAGGCGCACTACCCGCGCGGCGGCTGGGGGCAGGTCGTCGAACGGATGGCCGCCCGCGCCTGGGACCTCGGCGTACGCGTCGAGACCACGTCACGCGTCGACGCCCTTCCCGAGGGGCACGGCCCCGTCATCGTCGCCACCACCCTCGACGCGGCCCGCCGCCTCCTCGGCGACGACTCCCTGCGCTGGACCAGCGGCCGCACCACCCTGGTCGACCTGGCGCTGCGGACCCGGCGCGGCGACGCGTTCGTGGTCTCCGACCTCGACGCCCCCGGCTGGCTGGAACGCTTCACCGCCCAGGACCCGAGCCTCGCCCCCGCCGGGGAGCAGCTGGTCCAGGGCCAGCTCCCCGTCGGACCCGACGGGTCCAAGGCCGACGGAAGCGCCCATGCGGAGGCCCTCCTCGACCTCGGGTTCCCCGGCTGGCGGGAGCGGACCGTGTGGCGGCGCGAAGCGCTCGCGAACGGCCGCACCGGCGCCGTCGACCTGCCCGGCACCACCTGGCGCGACCGTCCCGCCATCGACCGCGGTGACGGCGTCTACCTCGCCGGGGACCAGGTGGCGGCACCGGGGCTGCTCTCGGAGGTGTCCTTCAACAGCGCGCTGGAGGCGGCCTCGCTCGCGCTGCGCGGCAGCTCGCACACGGCGGCCCGCAACCGCCTTGACGTCAAGCGCGCTTGAGGTTGAAGAGTGGGCCCGACGACACCAGCACAGTCGACCCCGTCACAAGGGAGCCCACACCATGCACGCCGTCCGCCTGCACGCCTTCGGCCCCGCGGAGAACCTGACCTACGAGACGACCGACGACCCCGTACCCGGCCCCGGCCAGGTACGGATCGCCGTCGCCGCCGCCGGTGTCCATCTCCTCGACACCGCTCTGCGCGAGGGCGCGCGGGGCCCGTACCCGGTCGCCGTGGAACTGCCGACGATCCCCGGCCGCGAGGTCGCCGGCGTCGTCGAGTCCCTCGGCGAGGGCACCGACCCCGCCTGGCTCGGCAAGCGCGTCGTCGCCCACCTCGGCATGGCGCCCGGCGGTTACGCCGAACTCGCCGTCACCGACGCCGACCGGCTCCACGAGATCCCCGGAGAACTCGACGAGGCGGCGGCCGTCGCCATGATCGGCACCGGAAGGACCGCGCTCGGCATCCTCCAGTACACCGACCTCGGCCCCGACGACATCGTGATCGTCCCCGCCGCCGCGGGCGGCATCGGCACCCTGATCGTCCAGTACGCCAAGAACGCCGGCGCCCACGTCGTCGGCCTGGCCGGCGGCCCCGCCAAGACCGCCCGCGTCCGCGACAACGGCGCCGACCTGGCCGTCGACTACACCCGGCCGAACTGGCCCGACACCGTGCGCGGCCACCTCGGCGACCGGCGCGCCGCGGTCGTCTACGACTCCGTCGGCGGCGAGGCCGGCCGCGCCGCCGTGGACCTCCTCGGCAAGGGCGGCAAACACATCGTCTTCGGCTGGTCCAGCCAGGGCATCCTCTCCGACAGCCCACTCACGCTCACCGAGGAGGAGCTCACCGAACGCGGCATCACCTCACAGGGCGTACTCGGCCCCGCCATGCTCGAGAAGGCCGGCGGTCTGCGCGCCCTCGAGAGCCGCGCCCTCGCCGAGGCCGCCGCCGGCCGGCTCCGCCCCGCCGTCCAGCGCTACGCCCTGGCGGACGCCGCCGACGCGCACCGCGCCCTCGAGACACGCGGCACCGTCGGCAAGGTCGTCCTCGTCCCGTAGGCCCCCGGCCCCCGCCCGTCATGTCCCGGGCCCCTGGGTCCGGACCCAGGGGAAGGATCAGGCTCCGAGGCTCTTGAGCGCCCCGTCGGTCAGCCGGTAGACCGTCCACTCGTCCTGCGGCCGTGCTCCCAGCGACCGGTAGAAGTCGATCGACGGGGTGTTCCAGTTCAGCACCGACCACTCCAGGCGCTCGTAGCCGCGCTCCACACAGATCCGCGCCAACTCCGTGAGCAGCGCCTTCCCGTGGCCGCCGCCCCGCAGCCCGGGCCGTACGTACAGGTCCTCCAGGTAGATCCCGTGCACCCCGCGCCACGTGGAGAAGTTCAGGAACCACAGCGCGAAACCGGCGACCTCACCGTCCTCCGTCTCCGCGATGTGCGCGAACGCGGCAGGCCGCTCACCGAACAGCGCCTCACGCAGCTGCTCCTCGGTCGCGTTCGCCTCGTGCAGGGCCTTCTCGTATTCGGCGAGCTCCCGGACCATCTCGTGGATCACGGGCACATCGGCGGGTGCGGCAGTACGAATCATGCGCCCAGCCTGCCCTTACGACCGCTCGGCACGCCAGAAGATTCCACGGAGCGGACCTGCGCCCGCACGGCCGCCGCCCGGGCACGGCCCTACGTCGCGGAAAGCGGTCCGGAGCAGTAAATTCCCGCCACACGGCCCACCCAACGGCAGGGAAAGCAGCGACCCACATGAACACCGTCAACGGCGGCATATCGTTCTGGTACGCGCAGGACGGCGCCCCCGTCCCCCGCGAACCCCTCCCCGGCGACAGCAGCGCCGACGTCTGCATCGTGGGCGGCGGATACACCGGCCTGTGGACCGCGTACTACCTCAAGAAGGCCGTCCCCTTCCTCAACATCACCGTTCTGGAAGCCAGGTTCTGCGGCTACGGCGCCTCGGGGCGCAACGGCGGCTGGCTCTACAACGGCATCGCCGGACGCGACCGCTACGCCCGGCTCCACGGCCACGACGCCGCCGTACGCCTCCAGCAGGCCATGAACGACACCGTCGACGAAGTCGTCCGCGTCGCCGGCGAGGAGAAGATCGACGCCGACATCCACAAGGGCGGCGTACTCGAGGTCGCCCGCACCCCCGCCCAGCTCCAGCGCCTGAAGGACTTCCACTCCGTCGAGATCGCCTTCGGCGAGAAGGACCGGATACTGCTCGGCGCCCGCGAGACCGCGGAACGCGTCCACGTCAGCGGCGCCGTCGCCGGCAGCTGGACCCCGCACGGCGCCCGCCTGCACCCGGTGAAACTGGTCAAGGGGCTGGCCGCCGCCGTGGAGGCGCTCGGCGTCACCGTCCACGAGTCGACGCCCGTCACGGAGATCAGGCCCAAGCACGCCGTCACCCCGTACGGCACCGTCCGCGCCCCCTACATCCTGCGCTGCACCGAGGGGTTCACCGCGTCCCTCAAGGGCCAGCACCGCACCTGGCTCCCCATGAACTCCTCCATGATCGTCACGGAGCCGCTCCCGGACAACGCATGGGACGAGATCGGCTGGTCCGGCCGCGAAACCCTCGGGGACATGGCCCACGCCTACATGTACGCCCAGCGCACCGCCGACAACCGCATCGCGATCGGCGGCCGTGGCGCCCCCTACCGCTACGGCTCGAGGGCCGCCACCACCGCGGACACAGCACGCACCGGCCCCGCCACCGTCGAGGCGCTGCGCGAGATCCTGATCCGCTTCTTCCCCCGGCTCGACGGCGCACAGATCGCCCACGCCTGGTCGGGCGTCCTCGGCGTCCCCCGTGACTGGTGCGCCACCGCCACCCTCGACCGCTCCACCGGCCTCGGCTGGGCCGGCGGCTACGTGGGCTCCGGCGTCGCCACTTCCAACCTGGCCGCCCGCACCCTGCGCGACCTGATCCAGCAGGACTCCGGCCAGTCGGGCCCCACCGACCTGACGGCGCTCCCCTGGGTCAACCACAAGGTCCGCAAGTGGGAACCGGAGCCCCTGCGCTGGCTGGGCATCCACACCCTCTACGCCGCCTACCGCAGGGCCGACCGGCTCGAGGCCGCCACCCACACCCCGACGACGGCCCGCCTCGCGACCCTGGCGGACAAGATCTCCGGCCGCCACTGACCGGCACACGGCGAAGGGCCCCCGGACGGTCTGTCCGGGGGCCCGTCGCGTGCTGGAGCCTCCTGTCGGAGTCGAACCGACGACCTCAAGATTACAAGTCAAGCGCTCTAGCCAACTGAGCTAAGGAGGCAGCGAGAGAAGTGTAACCAACGCTCACGCCGCCCCGGCGGGATTTCTCCCGCCACCGGCTACTGACAGATCCCCGATCGCCAGGTAGCGTCACCGCAGGTCCACTCCGTTGGACCAGACCACTCCCTTACTCGGATCGTCCGGCACGTTCCTGCCGGTGAAGGAGACACATCAGCATGGCTACCGTCACGTTCGACAAGGCGACCCGGATCTACCCGGGCTCCGAGAAGCCCGCCGTCGACCAGCTCGAGATCGAGACCGAGGACGGCGAATTCCTCGTACTCGTCGGGCCGTCCGGCTGCGGCAAGTCGACCTCCCTGCGGATGCTCGCGGGTCTCGAGGACGTCAACGGCGGATCCATCCGGATCGGCAACCGCGACGTCACGCACCTGCCGCCGAAGGACCGGGACATCGCCATGGTGTTCCAGAACTACGCGCTCTACCCGCACATGTCCGTCGCCGACAACATGGGCTTCGCGCTCAAGATCGCCGGCGTCAACAAGAGCGAGATCCGCAAGAAGGTCGAAGAGGCCGCGAAGATCCTCGACCTCAGCGACTACCTGGACCGCAAGCCGAAGGCCCTCTCCGGTGGTCAGCGGCAGCGTGTCGCGATGGGCCGCGCCATCGTGCGTGAGCCGCAGGTCTTCCTCATGGACGAGCCGCTGTCGAACCTGGACGCCAAGCTCCGTGTCTCCACCCGTACGCAAATCGCGAGCCTGCAGCGCCGTCTCGGCATCACCACCGTGTACGTCACGCACGACCAGGTCGAGGCCATGACCATGGGCGACCGGGTGGCCGTGCTGAAGGACGGCCTGCTCCAGCAGGTCGACTCGCCGCGCAACATGTACGACCGTCCCGCCAACCTCTTCGTCGCCGGCTTCATCGGCTCCCCGGCCATGAACCTCGTCGAGGTCCCGATCACCGACGGTGGCGTGAAGTTCGGCAACAGCGTCGTCCCGGTCTCCCGTGAGGCCCTGTCCGCCGCCGCCGACAAGGGCGACACGACCGTCACGGTCGGCGTCCGCCCCGAGCACTTCGACGTCGTCGAGCACGGCGCGGGCGACACCAAGACCCTCTCCAAGGACGCCCCGGCCGGCCTCGCCGTGTCCGTGAACGTCGTGGAGGAGCTCGGCGCCGACGGCTACGTGTACGGCTCCGCCCAGGTCGGCGGCGAGCACAAGGACCTCGTCGTCCGCGTCGGCGGCCGCGCCGTCCCGGACAAGGGCAGCGAGCTCCACGTCGTGCCGCGCTCCGGCGAGATCCACGTCTTCTCGACGTCGACGGGCGAGCGTCTCAGCGGCTGACCCGCCGCGCGGCCGGGCCGCGAAGCACAGCAGCGACGAAAGGCCGGGCCCCCGCACTTCGGTGCGAGGGCCCGGCTTTTCGGGTAATTCGTCAAATAAGCTGTCAGGGGCGGACGTTCCGCTCATTTCACCGACCGGCGTCAACACGTTAATCGAAAGGCGCGGTCGAACCATCCCTCGCGTGAGTGACTGAATGTCGCCAAATCATCACTGGCCGCTACGCTCGCGAGCGTGACCCACACAGCCCGCCGAATCGGCCGCACTCTCGCCCTCGTTCTGCCTGTCGTCCTGGTGCTCTCCGGAACCCTCGCGGTCACCGCCGTCCCGTGGGCAGGGCAGGCCACCCAGTCGCAAATGCTCACCGCCTCCTCGGAGAACGTGTCCGTACGCGCCAAGTCCCGCGCCCCGCAGGACGTCCTGCGCGACCGGCTGCTCACGGAGCTGCAGACCAAGGACCCGGGTGTCGCGCTCACCCACCTCCAGCGGGAGATCGAGGCGCGCCCGTCGCTCGCCGAGCACTGCATGTCCCTCGCGCGTGCCCTCGGCCGTGCCGCGGTGGACCTCTACGGGCCGACCCGCGCCCAGTCGTTCTCCCGGCCCGTCTGCGACACGTCGTTCGCCACGGGCGTCGCGCAGCAGGCACAGGGCTCCTGACGGCCTTCGCGGACATGAGGGCCCGGGGGTAGCCCGCCGGGCCCTGAGCGCCCCTAAGGCGCTCCCGCGGCCTCCCGCGGCCTCCCACGGCCGCTCCGACCATCCCGCACGGCCACCGACGCCGTCCCGGGCCCAGGGGCGGCCGGCCCGCCGCATATCGTTCAGGTCATGCAAACGCCTACGTTTCCGACGCAGGCCGTTGTCCTGGCGGGCGGCCAGGGCTCTCGGCTGCGCCCGTACACCGACGACCGCCCCAAGCCGATGGTCGAGATCCCGGGGACCGGTACCCCGATCATCGGCCACCAGCTTGCCTGGCTGGCCGAGGAGGGCGTGACCGACGCCGTGGTGTCCTGCGGCCACCTCGCGGAGGTCCTCCAGGAGTGGCTGGACAGCGCGGTGCTTCCCCTGCGCGTCAAGACCGTCGTCGAGACGGAGCCCCTGGGCCGGGGCGGCGGCCTCAAGTACGCCGCGGCCGCCCTGCCGCATCCCGATCAGCCCTGGTACGCGACCAACGGCGACATCTGGACCCGCTTCTCGCTGCGCGAGATGGCCGCCTTCCACGCCGAACGCGACGCCGCCGCGACCCTCGCGCTCGCGCGTCCGCGCATCCCCTGGGGTGCCGTCGAGACGGACGCCTTCGGGCACATCACGGACTTCATCGAGTCGCCGCCGTCGCCGTACCTGATCAATGCGGGCGTGTACGTCTTCTCCGCGGAGTTCACGGGGCTCCTGCCCGATGTCGGCGACCACGAGCGGACGACGTTCCCACGGCTGGCGCGCGAACGTCGGCTGGCCGGCTTCCCGTTGCCCAACGGAGCCTACTGGCGGGCGATCGACACGGCGAAGGACCTGACGGAGGCCGCCAAGGAGCTTTCCACCAAGGTGCGTTGACGTTCCCGTCCTGCGCTTCCGGCCAACGGACGAAGGGGCGGCCACCGGATCGATCCCGGTGGCCGCCCCTCCGCGTCTGTCACGGACGGACGGGCGGTCAGCCGAGCAGGCCGCCGATCACGCCGCCGCCGCCGTCCGAGCCGCCGCTGCTGCCGCCGCTGCTGCCGCCGGAGCCGTCGCCGGACCCGCCGCCGGTCGTGCCGCCCGGGCTGCTGCCGCCGGTCGAGGTCGGCCCCGTGGTGCCGGAGGACGGCGGAGGGGCGGGCTGGGAGCCGCTGGGCGACTGCGGGCCGCTGCCCTGCGTCTCGCTGGGCGTACCGGCGACCTGCCCGCTCTCCGGCACGGCCTCCCGTGAGGGCGTGGGCGCCGCTTCCCTGGGCTTCTCGGTGGGCCGGCTGGCGGACGGGGAGGGCTTCTCCTTGCGCGGGCGCGGCGAGCCGGCGCCGGTTCCCGACTCCTTGGGCAGCGGGGCGCCGGGCAGGTAGTTGGTCGGGTTCTGGTTCGGGCCGGGCACGGTGACCATGTCGTTCGAGCGGACGGCGCCGCCGAGGATCGAGCCCACCAGCATCGTGAGCCCGACGACGACTGCGGCGACGAGGCCGCCGCGGCGCAGGACGCGCCGACGCAGGTCCCACAGCTCGGAGCGGGGCCCGAGGGTGCGCCAGGCCTCACCGGCGAGACGGCCGTCGATCGAGTAGACGGGCGCGCCGGCGATGATCAGCGGCGACCACGCCGCCAGGTAGATGAGGTCCGGCGTCTCGTACACGGGGACCGACCGCCAGCTCACGGTCATGATCAGCACCGCGGAGAGCAGCGCTCCGACGACCGCCGCGACACGCTGCCACAGCCCGAGGACGGTGAGGACGCCGACGATGACCTGGAGGAAGGCGACGGTGAGCCCGGCGCCGACCGGGTGGGCGATCGCGAAGTCTCGCATCGGCTCGCCGAGCGCCCACGGGTTCAGGGCGTTGAGCCACTTGACCATGGAGCCGCGGTCGCCGCCGTCGAAGTAGACAGGGTCGCAGAGCTTGCCCATGCCGGCGTAGACGGAGATGAGGCCGAGGAGGACCCGCAGCGGCAGGAGCACCACTCCGAGGTTCATCCGGCGGCCGGGGTAGTAGGCGTGCCGCACGGAGTCCGCGCCGTGGTGTTGCGCGGAGCGCCGCCCGGCCCGTTCCTGCTCGAAGCCCTCGTCGTCGTACGCCTCGACCTCGTACGTCCCCGCGTCGTACGGCCGCTCGCCGTGGGAGGGGGCGGTGTCGTACGAGTCGTAGGCGCCGACCGCCTGCCGCATCGGAGGCAGCAGGGGCCTGTCCCGGCCGGGGCCGCCGGGGACGGGGACCGTGGGGGCCGCCACGGTCTCGTCGAGGTCGACGCGGGGCATGACCTGGGTGGCGCCCGCGCTGTAGGCATCGTGCTCGAGGGTGGAGTTGCGTACGGCCTGGAGCAGCCCGGTCGCCCCGGAGTCCCCGGGAGCCGACCTGCCGCTCCAGACGACGGGCGCCCTGCGCGGCCGTGCCGCCGCGCCGGCTCCAGCGAGCGGGGAGAGGCGCGCGGTGTCCGCCGTGGCACGTGCGGGGCGGGGGCTCCGGGCGAGCTGCACCCGGAAACTGGCGTGGCTGACGATGACCTGCGCGGGATCGCAGTCCACCTTCACCATGCTCAACGCAGGCTGATCATCGAACCCGGACCGGGGCGTTCTGGTGTCCACACTCATCTAACCGAGTGATGCGTGTTTAGGGCACGGCCGGGACGGGCCGATCTGTCCGAGACCCGTCAAGCGTTCCTAATCGACCGGTTTGCGCCCACGGCCGTCCGAAAACGGCCCGATACGGTCCTCAGGCGCGCCGCTTGGCCGCCTCGTACAGGACGACACCGGCCGCGACACCCGCGTTGAGGGACTCCGCGCCGCCCGGCATGGGAATGCGGACCAGGTAGTCGCAGGTCTCGCCGACGAGCCGGGACAGACCCTTGCCCTCGCTGCCCACGACGATGACCAGCGGCCCGCCGAGAGCCTCGAGGTCCCCGACCTCGCTCTCACCGTCGGCGGCCAGACCCACGACGGTCAGACCGGCCTTCTGGTACGACTCCAGGGCACGCGTCAGGTTGGTGGCCCGCGCGACCGGCGTACGGGCGGCGGTGCCGGCGGAGGTCTTCCAGGCGCCCGCGGTCATCCCTGCGGCGCGGCGCTCGGGGACGACCACGCCGTGGCCGCCGAAGGCCGACACGGAGCGGACGACGGCGCCCAGGTTACGGGGGTCGGTGACACCGTCGAGGGCGACGATCAGCGGGTCCTCACCGTCGTCGAACGCGGCGGCGGCGAGGTCCTCCGGGTGCGCGTACTCGTACGGCGGGACCTGGAGCACCAGGCCCTGGTGGTTGAGCCCGTTCGTCAGCCGGTCGAGCTCGGGGCGCGGCGCCTCCATGATGTTGATGTTGCCGCGTCCGGTGGCGAGCTGGAGCGCCTCGCGCACCCGCTCGTCGTTGTCGATGAACTGCTGGACGTAGAGCGTGGAGGCCGGCACGCCGTCGCGCAGCGCCTCGAAGACCGGGTTGCGGCCGACGACCATCTCGGACGTGCCCTTGCCGCCGCGGCGGGCGACGGGCCGACGGCTGGTGGCCTTCCTCGCCTGCGCGTTGGCGACCCGGTTCTTCTTGTGCCCCTTACGGGCGGAGGCGGGCGGCGTCGGGCCCTTGCCCTCGAGACCGCGGCGACGCTGGCCACCGCTGCCGACCTGCGCGCCCTTCTTGTTGGACGTGCGGCGGTTCCTGCGCTGGCTGTTCCCGGCCATGACTTTTCGTTCCTCTGGATCGCGTCGTTAAGTGAAAGTGTGCCGCCCGGAACACCGGGCGGCACATGCGCCCGGTGCTCAGCGCGGTCCGAGTGTCCAGCGCGGTCCGTCGGGACCGTCCTCGATGACGAGTCCGGACTGGTTCAGCTGGTCGCGGATGGCGTCCGCCGTCGCCCAGTCCTTGCGGGACCTGGCCGACTCGCGCTGCTGGAGCACGAGCCTGACGAGCGTGTCGACGACCCCGTGCAGGTCTTCGCCGCGGTCGGCCTCGCCCGCCCAGTGCGGGTCGAGCGGGTCCAGGCCGAGGACTCCCAGCATGGCACGGACCTCGGCGAGGCGTGCTACGGCGGCTTCCTTGTCGTCGGCGGCCAGCGCGCTGTTCCCCTGCCGGACCGTGGTGTGGATGATCGCGAGGGCCTGCGGCACGCCCAGGTCGTCGTCCATGGCCTCGGCGAACGCGAGCGGCACCTCGGCGGCAGGCGCCACCGGCCCCGCCTTCTCGACGACCCGCTGGACGAAACCCTCGATCCGCGCGAACGCCGACTCGGCCTCGCGCAGGGCCTCCTCGCTGTACTCGATCATCGAGCGGTAGTGCGGGGTGCCGAGGTAGTAGCGCAGGACGATGGGCCGCCAGTTCTTCACCATCTCGGAGACGAGCACCGAGTTGCCGAGCGACTTCGACATCTTCTCGCCGCTCATGGTGACCCAGGCGTTGTGCACCCAGTACGAGGCGAAGGCGTCGCCGTAGGCCTTGGCCTGGGCGATCTCGTTCTCGTGGTGGGGGAAGATCAGGTCGAGACCGCCGCCGTGGATGTCGAAGGCCTCACCGAGGTACTTGTGCGCCATCGCCGAGCACTCCAGGTGCCAGCCCGGCCGGCCGCGGCCCCACGGGGTCTCCCAGGAGGGCTCGCCCGGCTTGGTCGCCTTCCACATGGCGAAGTCGCGCGGGTCGCGCTTGCCCGAGACCCCCTCGTCCGGCTGGCGGAGGTCGTCGATGTCCTGGTTGGACAGCGCCAGGTACTGGGGGAAGGAGCGCACGTCGAAGTAGACGCTGCCGTCGGCCTCGTAGGCGTGCCCGCGCTCGATCAGGCCGCGCATCATCTCGACCATCTCGGTGATGTGGCCGGTGGCGCGCGGTTCGTAGGTGGGCGGGAGGCAGCCGAGGGCCTCGTAGCCGTCGTTGAAGGCCCGCTCGTTCTCGTAACCGATGGACCACCAAGGGCGGCCCTGGTCCGTCGACTTGGCAATGATCTTGTCGTCGATGTCGGTCACGTTCCGGATGAACGTGACGTCGAAGCCGCGGTACTCGAACCAGCGGCGCATGATGTCGAAGTTCAGTCCCGACCGGATGTGCCCGATGTGCGGGGCGGCCTGCACAGTCGCACCGCACAGGTAGATCGAGACACAACCCGGCACGAGGGGGGCGAAGTCACGGATCTGCCGGGCGCTGGTGTCGTACAGGCGAATGGTCACGCAACAAGGGTAGTGGGCGCGTGGTAGTGCCTCGCGACCGTTTCCTGCCAGGACGTGACATCAAGGTGACACGGACCACATCCGTGCCCGCCGCCCGTCACCCCGTGCGGACCACGAGCGCGGTCGCCATGGCGGCGAGCCCTTCCGCCCGTCCGGTCAGGCCGAGACCGTCGGTGGTGGTCCCCGAGACCGCGACCGGCGCGCCCACCGCGGCGGACAGCGCCTTCTGCGCCTCCTCGCGGCGCTTGCCGATCTTGGGGCGTACGCCGATCACCTGAACGGAGACATTGCCGATCTCGAACCCGGCGGCACGCACGATCCGCGCCGCCTCCGAGAGCAGGGCGACACCGGAGGCGCCGGACCACTCGGGCCGCGACGTGCCGAAGTGCGCGCCGAGGTCACCGACGCCGGCGGCGGAGAAGAGGGCGTCGCAGGCGGCGTGCGCGGCGACGTCACCGTCGGAGTGCCCCGCGAGGCCGTACCCGTCGCTTTCCGGGCCCTCCCAGAGCAGGCCGGCGCACCACAGCTCGCGCCCCTTCTCGAAGGCGTGCACATCGGTGCCGATGCCGACCTGCGGCAGGCGGAGTTCCTCAGAAGCCATCGGTGGCCCTCCTCCTGGCGAGTACGGCCTCGGCCAGTACGAGATCGAGCGGCCGGGTCACCTTGAACGCCTCCTCGTGCCCCGGGACGACGACGACCCGCAGGCCCAGCTGCTCGACCATGCTCGCGTCGTCGGTGACGTTGTCGGTGACCGTCGCGTGCGCGCGCACGAGGGTCTCGCGGTCGAAGCCCTGTGGTGTCTGCACGGCGCGCAGAGCGGCCCGGTCGGGAGTGGCGACCACGGGCTCGGGCTCGTCCTTGCCGGCCGGTTCGACCAGCTTGACGGTGTCCGTGAGGGGCAGCGCGGGCACGACGGCGGGAGCGCCGTCGCGTACGGCCTCGATGACCGAGTCGACGGTCTCCACGGGCACCAGCGGGCGGGCCGCGTCGTGCACGAGGACGGTACCGATGTCGTCGGGGAGCGCGTCGAGACCGAGGCGTACGGACTCCTGCCGGGTGTCCCCGCCGGGGACGACGAGGTAGTCCGTCCGCTCCGGCAGGGAGTGCGCGTCGAGGAGCCGCTTCACCTCGGGGGCCCCTTCGGGCGGCGCGACCACCACGACCAGCGAGACGGCCCTGGATGCGGCCATCGCACGAACGGCGTGGACGAGCATGGGCGTGCCGTTCAGCGCGCGGAGCGCCTTCGGGGCACCGGGACCGAGCCGCACACCCCGGCCCGCGGCCGGGATCACGGCCGCGGTGCGGTGGTGGCGCGATACGTCTGACATCGGTTGCACTCCGGCAGGTTTGTTTCCTCAGCCGACATGGGTATGGCCACAGCGTGCCGGGCGCGACGCCTTGACGGGCCCTTCCGTGACCACTGGTCTGCGCCAGCCGCCGAGGCCCGGCACGCCACGGCGCCGGACGACGACGGTCGCGACCGTCAGAAAGTTGCGACCCTTGCGAGCCTTCAGCTGCGACGTTTCCTACACATGCCGCAGCGCCCGGCGGCAGGCTGGATTTCACGGAGGGTGATTTCACAGCGTGCCAGCGGGCACCGCGGCATTATTGTGCGTCAGGACGCGAGGACCTCGTCGAGCAGAGCCTCGGCCTTGTCCTCATTGGTGTTCTCCGCGAGGGCGAGCTCGCTCACCAGGATCTGGCGCGCCTTTGCGAGCATCCGCTTCTCACCTGCGGAAAGCCCACGCTCGCGCTCACGACGCCACAGGTCGCGCACTACTTCGGCGACCTTGATGACATCGCCCGAGGCGAGCTTCTCGAGATTTGCCTTGTAGCGACGGGACCAGTTCGTCGGCTCTTCGGCGTACGGTGCACGAAGCACCTCGAAGACCCGGTCCAGTCCGTCCTGGCCGACCACATCGCGAACGCCGACGAACTCCGCATTGTCCGCTGGCACGCGAACCGTCAGGTCACCCTGGGCGACCTTGAGCACCAAGTAGGTCTTGTCCACGCCTTTGATCTGGCGAGTTTCGATGGCCTCGATCAGCGCGGCCCCGTGATGGGGATAGACCACGGTGTCGCCAACCTTGAACGTCATGTGACAGGTACCCCTTCCGTGGCTATCCAGGGTAACACGGATACGGCTTCTTCTGAATGGCGTTTTCGCAGGTCAGGGCATATCTCGGGGCTTGACAACCGAGACAGGAACGTGCTGCGGACAGCTTCCGGAGGGCGGTATTCGCAGGTCGGAGCCGCTGCGCGGGCGGACGGAAACACGCGCGTCACGGAGCGCGTACCCCCCTCCGAAGAGGCTGAACATCCCGATTTGCCGGATTCTTGACGGTGAACTTCCCGTACTCCGTTCGGCCGCCGCTCACCCGTACGGACCGACGCGCCGGAGAATCCGGAATTGATCACCGCCGCTATTCGCAAGGAATGTGCGACACCCCAGGAAATTGATCACCACGGTTATGTGAACGGGCGGGTCGGCGGGTGATCGGAACACATGATCGGAACACGTGGCCGGGGCGCGGCATCCGGACACGTCAGAGGGTTCAGAGGGTCACGCGGGACACCCGCCGACAAGCCGGCCGGATGTCCGCCCGGACGGGTCCTTCCCGTCCGCCGCCGGCAAAGGGCGGGTCGGGTGCGGGACGTGATCGGCGGCTCGGTAACCTGAGCGCGAGCTGACACGCCCTTAGCCGGTGACAGCCGCCACCACCCCGTCCGTACGTAGAAGGAGAAGCGCCGCCGTGAGCAGCAGCCTTCGACGCGGTGCCCTCGCCGGCGCTGCCATCGTCTTCTCGATCGCCTCGCTCTCCGCCTGCGGTGCGGGCAACGACGCGCAGACCCTCGGTGTCAGGCCGGACAACGCGGCCACCGCCGTCGACAACCTGAAGCTGCAGAACGTGAACGTCATCACGCAGCCGAAGCCGGACGTGAAGGGCCCCGCCGTGGTGGCCCTGACGATCTTCAACGACGGCGTGAAGCCGCAGACCCTCGAGTCGGTCACGCTGCCGGGCTCCGCCGTCAAGGTGAAGCTGACCCCCGCCAAGGGCTCCAAGGCCGTCACCGTTCCCGCGCAGGGCCGCCTCATCATCGGTGGCAAGGACAACGCGTCCGCCGTGATCGAGAACGGCAACCAGGAGATGAACGACGGCTCCATGCAAGAGGTCGTCTTCCGGTTCAGCGAGACGGGCGACGTCAAGCTGCAGGCGCTGGTCGTCCCGGCGACGAACTACTTCAAGGACTTCGGCCCGACCGAGGTGCCGAAGCCGAAGCCGTCGCCCGCCGCGCCGACGAAGTCCCCCTCGGGCAGCCCGTCCGGCACCCCCACCGGCACCCCGGCCTCCCCCGAGGCGCCGGCCGGCGACACGGAGGCGGCCGGCAGCGAGCCCGAGCAGCCCACCGACTCGGCGTCCGCGTCGCACGGCGCGGGCCACTGATCCCCGCTCACGAACGCCGAAGGGGCGCCCGCCGGATTCCGGTGGGCGCCCCTTCGCTGTGCGTTCGGCGGACGACCGGTCCGCCGAACTCCTACGGCTCGAACTTGTAGCCCAGGCCGCGGACCGTCACCAGATAGCGCGGCGCGCCCGGGTCCGGCTCGATCTTGGCGCGCAGCCGCTTCACATGGACGTCGAGGGTCTTGGTGTCCCCCACATAGTCCGCGCCCCACACCCGGTCGATCAGCTGCATACGGGTCAGCACGCGGCCCGCGTTGCGCAGCAGCATCTCGAGCAGGTCGAACTCCTTGAGCGGCAGGTCCACCTTGCCGCCGGAGACGGTCACGACGTGGCGGTCCACGTCCATGCGCACCGGCCCGGCCTCCAGGGCCGCCGGCGTGACCTCCTCCGGCTCGCCGCGGCGGCGGAGCACCGCGCGGATGCGGGCGACCAGCTCCCGCGTGGAGTAGGGCTTGGTGATGTAGTCGTCGGCTCCTATCTCCAGGCCGACGACCTTGTCGATCTCGCTGTCCTTGGCGGTCACCATGATCACGGGCACGTTCGAGCGGCTCCGCAGCTGGCGGCACACCTCGGTGCCGGGCAGTCCGGGCAGCATCAGGTCGAGGAGCACCAGGTCGGCTCCGTTGCGTTCGAACTCGTCGAGTCCATCGGGGCCCGTGGTCGCCACAGCGACCTCGAAGCCCTCCTTGCGGAGCATGTAGGACAGGGCGTCGCTGAAGGATTCCTCATCCTCGACGACGAGCACTCGGGTCACGGAAGGACCTCCGGGGCAGGAATTTCGGTGTTGGGATCGGTGTCGTAAGGCCGGTCGTCGTCCTCTTCGACGCGATCCTGGCCGCTGGTTGCGCGTTCTTTCGCCGCGCCTGCTTCTGGCAGACGCAGCGTGAAGGTGGAGCCCTGTCCCTCGGAGCTCCAGACCGTGACCTCCCCGCCGTGCGAGGCGGCCACGTGCTTGACGATGGCCAGCCCCAGGCCGGTGCCCCCGGTGGCGCGGGAACGGGCGGGGTCGACCCGGTAGAACCGCTCGAAGATCCGCTCGCGGTCCTTCTCGGAGATGCCGATGCCCTGATCGGTCACGGCGATCTCGATCAGGTCCCCGCCGGGGGCCGAGACGCGGCGGGCGGATATGCCGACGCGGGTACGGGCCGGGGAGTAGTTGACGGCGTTCTCGACGAGATTGCCGAGCGCGGCTGCGAGCTTGCCACGGTTCCCCCAGATCCGCAGGTCGGCGGCGGCTCCCGCGGCCATGGTGATCTGCTTGGCGGACGCGGTCTGCCGAGAGCGGTCGATGGCCTCGGCGACCAGTTCCTCGACCCGTACGGGCTCGGAATCCTCCAGCGGGTCGTCGTTCTGCACCCGGGAGAGGTCGATGAGCTCCTGCACGAGGTTGGTGAGCCGGGTCGCCTCGATCTGCATCCGGCCGGCGAAGCGGGTGACGGCCTCGGGGTCGTCGGAGGCGTCCATGACAGCCTCGGAGAGCAGGGAGAGCGCCCCGACGGGGGTCTTGAGCTCATGGCTGACGTTGGCGACGAAGTCACGCCGTACGGCTTCTATGCGGCGGGCCTCCGTCAGGTCCTCGACCAGCAGCAGCACGAGACGCGAGCCCAGCGGCGCGACGCGGGCGGAGACGGCCAGCGCCTCGCCGCGACCGGTGCCGCGGCGGGGCAGGTCCAGCTCGACCTGCCGTATCTCCCCGTCACGCCGGGTGTCGCGGGCCATGTGCAGCATCGGTTCCACGGCGAGCTTGCCGCCGCGGACCAGGCCGAGGGCGTACGCCGCGGAGCTGGCCTTGACGACGGAGTCGGACTCGTCGAGGACGACGGCCGAACTGCGGAGCACCGACAGGACCGTGTCGACGCCGGGCGGGAGCACGGCATCGGTGTGGAGCGACGTCCGGGTGGGCCGCTTCTGTTCGCGCTCGCTCCAGCGGAACGCCAGCACCGCGATGACACCGGTGCAGAGACCGGCGATCGCTGCTGCTGCGGCAACCGCCGCGTTCACGTCCATGCATTCAGGTTATGCGGGTCGCGGGGCACTCTCCCAGCCAAACGGGTGGCACCTCGAACAGTCGTCGCTCAGAGTTCACCAAGGGGATAGTGCTGGTTCATTTGGGATGGAGCCGTCGGACTCCTGCCCGGCGGAACGTGGGAGCGTGGGGGTTCGAGCCCCACCCGGACCCCGGTCGTATCAAGAGAGGGACACCATGCGGGACGCGTACCACGAGGAACTGGACTCGATCGGCGAGGGCCTGGTCGAAATGGCCCGGCTGGTCGGGTCGGCGATCGGGCGCGCCACCACGGCCATGCTCGACGCCGATCTCAAGCTCGCAGAGAACGTGATCGCCGGCGACCAGAAGGTCGACGATCTTCAGCACGACCTGGAGGCACGGGCGATCGCCCTGCTGGCGCGGCAGCAGCCGGTCGCCACGGATCTGCGGATCGTGGTCACCTCGCTGCGGATGAGCGCCGACCTGGAGCGCTCCGGCGACCTGGCCCAGCACGTGGCCAAGCTGGCCCGGCTGCGCTTCCCGGACCGTGCCGTGCCGAACGACCTGCACGCCACGATCCTGCAGATGGGACAGCTGGCCCAGCGCCTGATGGCGAAGGCGGCGGAGGTCATCATCACCAAGGACGTCGACCTCGCGCTCCAGCTGGAGCAGGACGACGACGAGATGGACCTGCTGCACCGCACGCTCTTCCAGCACCTGATGGACGACCGCTGGAAGCACGGCATCGAGACGGCGGTCGACGTGACGCTGCTCGGCCGCTACTACGAGCGGTTCGCGGACCACGCGGTGTCGGTGGCCAAGCGCGTCGTGTACCTGGTGACGGGTGAGCACGCCGACGAGATCCAGCAGCAGACGACGGTGGAGGGCGCGTAACGGCGCCGAGGGGGCGCACAAGGGGCGCTTGCGCGCATGCGCCGTTGATGCGCCCGGCTCGGCGGGACTGCAATGGGCGTGGCGGCATTCCCGTACGCCCCTGAGGAGGGACCCATGGCCGAATCCCCCACCACCGACTCCCGGCAGGAAGCCCCGCGCGAAGCGGTCCACCTGCCGGTCCTCGGCGCCTGCGGCTGCGGCTCCGGCTGCGGCTGCGGCTGCCAGTCCGGCGCCCCCTGCCAGTGCGGCGGCTGCTGCGGCTGACGCGCACACGCACGACGAGGGCCTCGTCCGGTCGCGGACGGGGCCTTCGCTGTGCCGCGCCCGGCGGTCGCGGACGGGGCCTTCGCTGTGCCGCGCCCGGCGGTCGCGGACGGGGCCTTCGCTGTGCCGCGCCCGGCGGTCGCGGACGGGGCCTTCGCTGTGCCGCGCCCGGCGGTCGCGGACGGGGCCTTCGCCGTGCCGCGCCCACGCCAAGATCCAGCCTCTGCCCGTCTCCTGCACCAACCCGGCCGGCCAGCAGCCCGGAGGCCGGCAGCCTGACTGCACGGGCGGCGCGCACCCTTGCCCTCTATACCCTCTGAATCCCCCGAACTCGAAGCCCCCTGCCCGTTGGTCCCCGCGGGCGAGGGGCTTGTTCGCGGCTCGACCGTCCCGTTCGGACGTCAGGCCGCGAGGGGCACCAGCTCGCCCTCCGCCGGGTTCCGGTAATGGGTCCAGATCTGGTTCAGCTCGTGCTGGTAGTACAGCGCGTGCAGACCGGCGACGATCATGAGGATCAACCCGATCCAGGGGTTGCAACTGGGCTGCATCCCGGCCGCCTTCTGCATGTCGGCGATGCGCTGACCCGTGTTGTAGACCGACACGAAGGGCGGAACGATCACCAGCCAGCCGACGAGCACGGCCAGAACCGCGTATGTCGGATTGACCTCGATCCGGTGATCGAAGTCCCGGGCCTCGCGGTTGACCTTGTAGTACCAGACGAAGTGGTACACCCCCAGAGTGATCAGCGGCCAGATCAGCCACACGAGAAAGATGTTGCGGGGCTTGCCGATACGACCGGACACGACGCACCTCCTCTCACTCCAGTGCATCACGCCCATCGGGACCATGCGCGCGGTGCGGGGCGGGCGCCGTCCCGTCCCCTTCCGTTGTCGGAGCCGCGGGATACGGTGCAGCCACGATCGAGCGCGTTCGGGGAGGGGCCTTGGGAGCGAAGACCGGTCTGCTGGTGTACGCCGACGGCTGTGTGCCGGACCTGTTGCGGCAGGTCGGAACGGCGGACCGGGGACAGACGTCGACCATGATGCGGCGTCTCTACCCGGGGTGGGACGTCGAGGAGTGCGAGGGTTCGGACCTCTACGAGGGCGTGTATCCCTCCGATGGAACGGCCTATGCCGCGAGCTGGCCAGGCGTGGAGATCGTCTGCGATCGGGGCATGATGATCGATTACCCCTCGCAGCTCCCCGAGCACCTCGTGGCCGCGAGTTCGGGCCGCCGGCTGGTCCTGCACGCCATGCACAGCGTGGTCGACTGGCTGGCGTTCGGTGTGTGGGAGGACGGACGTCTCATCCGGTCTCTGAGCCTGTCACCGGACGACGGGATCATCGAGAACATCGGGGAACCGCTGGCCTTCGAGCTTCCCTACTGGGCCGGGGACCGTCCGGCGGATGTCGTCCCCTGGCCGGGCAAGGAACAGGAGCCCTACGCCCTGCCGTTCCACCCCCTGGAGCTCGGTGAGGACGCGCTACGCGCACTCTGCGGCTTCATCCAGGAGGGCATGCCGGAACCGGGGGACGTCGACGCGGAGAACATCGAACTCCATGGCTTCCTCGTGCGGAACCCGAACGGCCCCGACCCCGCAGAGAAGGAAGCGGAGCTGAGACAAGTGATGGAAGCAATGGGGCCGCCGCGGTTCTACGCGATGGGCCCCGACGGCTTGCTGATCGAGCAGGACATCGCCTAGCACCCGCCCCGCAGCAATCGGCCCCCTGCTCGCGGAAACCCGCGGGCAAGGGGCCGGATCGTGCGGGGGGCTACTTCTTCTTGCCCTGGGTCCGAGGGGCCCCTTGGTCAGCATGCCACACACCCAACTGGGCTGCGGTCGAGCGGTCGTTCACGGCCGTCGTTGGTCATCGTTGGTCGGTGTCGCAGGGCCGAGAGAGGGCCCAGCGGGCCCGCCTCAGGACGAAGGGCACGACGGACCGCCCTCCGGGCGGGCGACCTTAGAGTGCGGTATGTGGGTTGGTAGGTGATGTGTTGTCATCTGAACGTATGGAGCTGCGGCAATCCAGCCGGTCGGTGGGCTCGGGCGTGCTGGGCTGAGCACCGTGAGCGAGCGCAAGCCCTACAAGACCAACCTGTCCGACGAGCAGTGGGCACTGATCGAGCCGGTGATCGCCGCTTGGAAGGCCGCACATCCGTCGGTCAGCGGCCATCAGGGCCGGTGCGAGATGCAGGAGATCGTCGACGCGCTCCTCTACCAGGGCCGCACCGGCTGCCAGTGGGACCTGCTTCCACACGATCTGTCGCCGCGCGGCGCGGTGATGTACTACTTCAAGGAGAAGGCGCGGCGGAGGGCGGACCCGAACCTGGTGGTGCTCGACACCCAGAGCGTGCACGCGGCGGCCGGAGTGCCCGCGGAGTCGACGGGTGCCGGCGGGCGTTGGGCCCACGACTGGACATCGTATGAAGGTGCGCGCGAGAGAGCAGGCGATGAGAACTGGCTTGATCCAGTTATCGGAAGGTGCCCCAATCTCGATGCCCTTGGGTGATCTTGGCGCGTTTGAGGAGACACCAACGATGGATAGTTAGCTGGTGCGTCTCGTATCCATTGAAGGTGCTCGAGGGGGGCAACACGATGAGACCGCTGATCGCAGTGGTGGGGAGTGCCGATCCTGGGCGTACCTATCATCCGGCTCTAGCCGATATGGAAATAGCACCGCGGGCCTGCGAGGAGATCGGCACGGCGCTCGCCGACGCCGGGTGCGATCTCGTCGTCTATTCGAGCGAGGCTCAGTTCGTCGAGGACAGGGTTGTCTCTGGCTATCTGTCCCACGGCGACGTCGCGCCCGGGTCTATCCAAGTGCGCCCACCGTACGGGGCTGGGGAGAAGGACTTCCCGATGCTTGAGGAACGCCCGGAAGTGTTCGATGTGCGCTATGAATCGGGTGATGACTGGGAGAGCAGCTTCTACCGGTCGTTGCGGGAGGTACACGGAGTCGTCCTCATCGGCGGAGGCCGGTCGACACTGATCACAGGCATGGTCTGCCTCGCGTTCGGGATCCCGGTGTACGCCGTGGCGTGCTTCGGAGGAGCCAGCCGTAGGGTTTGGGACATCATGAACCGGGTCACCCACCACGCCGCCAGGGATGAAGTATCGACCATGGGCGCGGAGTGGGGCCCCGGCGCAGCACATCGCTTGGTGCAGCTTCTGCGCACGCAGCAAGAGCGTAAGGACGAGCAGCAACTTCAAGAGACCCGTTCCCGGCGCAAGGCCGCCTGGCGTAGCGCGTTCGGTATCACCGTCGGTCTGCTGCTTCTCTGCCTTGGTTTGGGCATGATCCCCCTTACCTACGCCGTTGATGCGAGTGCCTCCATCAACCTCACCGGACTCATCGTGGGCGCCTTGGCCACGGGCACCTCCGGTGCCATCACACGAAACGCTTTCGATCGTGGAGAACACTGGGCGAGGACAGCGGCGCTCGGCATGTCAGCTGGCGCTGTCGCCTTCCTGCTGTTCGTCTCCGCTCAGCTGGCGGCTTCACCGGAGATATTGTCTGGCGAGGGCGCCAGGCGCCTGCTGTTCTTCGTGCTTACGGTCGGTTTCGTGTCCGGCTTCACCTTCGATGCCGTCTACGGCCGCCTCAAGCAGGCGGAACCCCCTATACCTCCGCCTTCTATGCCAACGAGCACTCCGCCCAGCGCGGCGAATGGAGGATGAACATGGGTACGCCCACCGCCAGTTCCGGTCGGCTGAGCGTATTCCTCAGCCACCGCTACCACTCGCCGACTGAGAATCAGTACTTCTGGCGGCTGCTGAGCTCCGTAGAGGGTGTCTCGTTCCGGGTCGACGAAGCTGTGTCATTCACTAGCCCGGTCAGGCTGGAGCGCATGATCAGGGAGGCGGACGGGTTCGTAGGCATCTATCCGTTACCTGGTGGGCACCGCGAGGTACACACGCTGCCGTCACTGCGAAACGAATCGCGCTACTTCAGGCTTGAACTGGGCATGGCGGTTCGGGCGCGTAAACCCGCTGTGATCTTTCACGATCAGCGCCTAATCCCGGCGCTGAAGGCTCCGCCCGACGTGCGCCTCGTCGCGTACGACACCCAAGAGATCAATTCCGTAACTCAATCTTCTGTCCCTGCGAAGGTGGAAGTGGCCTACCGCAGCTTCCTCAATGATGCCCATGCAGTCTCGTCATCCATTGAGGTGCAGCCGACCTATCAGAAACGCCGGACAGGATTGATCGTTTCGCCGCAGAATCAGCAGTTGGTGGTACCCGCGCTGCCTGAAATACTCCATGAGTACGCATGGGAGCCCGTGGTCCTGCCCTGGCCGCCTCGTTTGAACCTCGACTTGATCACGTGGCTGCGTAAGTGCGACTGGGTTGTAATCGACCTAGATGACGCAGCCTCCCGGCTTGTGGCGGCCTTCACGCACGGCCAGTTCATCCCAACCTTACCGATCACTTCAGATGCGGCCGTCCAGGAGCTGAGCCCTGCTCTCCCCGACGAAGAGACCCTCTACGGCGATGTGGAGATCGGGCACAGGAAGGCCATCATCCGCTGGACTGATCCACAAAGCCTAATGAAATCGTTTGAGTCGCATCTCAAAGTGATCGACGAGCAGCCGCGATATATCGGTGATGCAGATCAAGCTGCTGACTATTTCAGCTCAGCAGCTAAACGCAGCGAACGGGTCTTCCTGAGCTACGCTGCGGAAGATGGAGAAACTGCCGCAGACTTCTCACAACTTCTCAATGAAAGATTCCAACACGTCTTCGACTATCGATCCTATGGTGCGATCAAAGTCGGGGAAACTTGGATGGATAGCCTGCTTAGCGGACTAGCAAGGTCGGCAGTCGGGGTCCTCCTCGTATCGGAGTCTTATTTGTCCAGCAAATACTGTCTGCTCGAAGCGCGAGAGCTGTACCGCGCGGCGGTGGAAGGCAGGGCGAAACTCGTTCCGGTGTGCCTGGAGCGGGTAGAACTCCCCGATTTTCTGCAGGGCACGCAGTACCGTGCCCTCTACCGTCACTCACCGCAGGCCATCATCGACGAACTCTTGTCGGAGCTTGCGACCTAACCGGGTAGCCCGCTCTGAGACGGCGGTGTGAGAGTGCATAGGAGTTTTGTCGTCACCTGAACGTGCAGCGGTGCGGCGTCCCGGACGGTTGGCGGCCATGGGGCATGTTGAGCTGGGCATCGTGAGCGAGCGCAAGCCCTACAAGACCGACGTGAGCGACGAGCAGTGGGTGCTGGTCGAGCCAGGGCGAGATCCTCGGGCTGTCCGTCGAGGAACTCGACTTCGACAACAACACGCTTCATGTCGTCCAGCAGCTCAAGCTGAGCCTGAGCACGCCGGTGTTCGCCCCGCCCAAGGGTGGCAAGCTCCGCGACGTGCCGCTGCCCGAGCCCGTGGCGGAGGCGCTCAAGGCGCACATGAAGCTCTTCCCGCCGATCGAGATCACGCTGCCGTGGATGCGCGCCGGCGGTCCGCCCGTGACCAAGCGCCTGATCTTCACCGGGCCCCTGGGTGGGCACGTCTGGCGTACGTCGCTGAACGAGGACCACTGGAAGCCGGCACTCGCCAAGGTGGGCGTCATTCCCCAGGCGAAGAGCCGCGAGCATGCCGCCGCTCGGGAACACGGCATGCACGCGCTCAGGCCTTCTACACCTCGGTTCTCCTGGACGCCGGAGAGAGCATTAAGGCCGTCAGCGAGTACCTGGGGCACTCGGATCCGGGGCTGACGCTGAAGGTGTACGCCCACCTGATACCGAGCAGCCGGGACCGTGCACGGATGGCTCTCGGCAGGGCTCTGCAGCCGGAAGACCCGCTGGGCTGAGGGGCCAGGGTGGGCCCAGAGCAGACGACAACCCCTGATCTGCACCGTAAGTGCAGGTCAGGGGCTGGATCGCTTTCTCTACTTCTTCTTGCCCTGGTTCTTGACCGCCTCGATCGCGGCCGCCGCCGCGTCCGGGTCGAGGTAGGTGCCGCCCGGGTTGACGGGGTTGAAGTCGGCGTCGAGCTCGTAGACGAGGGGGATGCCGGTGGGGATGTTCAGGCCGGCGATGTCCGCGTCGGAGATGCCGTCCAGGTGCTTGACCAGCGCGCGCAGGCTGTTGCCGTGAGCGGCGATCAGGACCGTGCGGCCGGCGAGCAGGTCGGGGACGATGCCGTCGTACCAGTACGGCAGCATGCGCTCGACGACGTCCTTGAGGCACTCGGTGCGGGGACGCAGCTCGCTCGGGATGGTCTGGTAGCGGGCGTCGTTCGCCTGCGAGAACTCGTTGTCGTCGGCGAGGACCGGCGGAGGCGTGTCGTACGAGCGGCGCCAGAGCATGAACTGCTCCTCGCCGAACTCGGCCAGCGTCTGTGCCTTGTCCTTGCCCTGAAGGGCGCCGTAGTGGCGCTCGTTCAGCCGCCAGGTCCGGTGGACCGGGATCCAGTGGCGGTCGGCGGACTCCAGGGCGAGCTGCGCCGTGCGGATGGCGCGCTTCTGGAGCGAGGTGTGGAGTACGTCGGGGAGCAGACCGGCGTCCTTGAGCAGCTCACCGCCGCGGACTGCCTCCTTCTCGCCCTTCTCCGTGAGGTTGACGTCCACCCAGCCGGTGAACAGGTTCTTCGCGTTCCATTCGCTCTCGCCGTGGCGGAGGAGGATCAGCTTGTACGGTGCGTCGGCCATGCGTCCGAGCCTAATCGACCCGCCGCCGGCGTCGCGCGCCTGCCCGAGGAGCGGACCGTTTGACGATCGCCGTCAATTGAGTGGCGGCCGGCGCCTCCCGCTAAGTAAGTTGCGGATGCTCAAGAAGACCATTACAGCCGTGGGGGGCTCCCGTATGTCCATCGCTTCGCTCGGACGCGCAGCGCGCACGACCGTCTCGGGCCTGCCCCCCGGCTTCTGGTGGCTGTGGACCTCCACGCTGGTGAACCGGACCGGCGCGTTCGTGCTCACCTTCCTGTCGCTCTATCTCACCCAGGAACTGGGCTATTCGGCCTGGTACGCCGGTCTCGTCATCGCGTTGCACGGGCTCGGCGGCGTGGCCGGTTCCCCGCTCGGCGGGATGCTCACCGACCGGTGGGGCCGGCGGCCCACGATGATCTCGATGCACCTGGCGGGAGGGGCGTGCGCCGCCGCCCTCGCCGTGGTCAGCAGCGCCTGGGGCATCGCGGTCGTGGTGCTCCTGATGGGCGTGGCGATGCAGGCCGTGCGGCCGGCGATCAGCGCGATGATCGCGGACATGGTCCCGGAGTCCGAGCTGCGCCGGGCCTACGCGCTGAACTACTGGGCCCTCAACCTGGGCTTCGCCGTCGCCGCGCTCGGCGGCGGTGCCGCGATCTTCCTCGGCTACCGCACCCTGTTCGTGGCCGACGCCGTGGCGACGGCTATGTGCGCGGTGATCGTCTTCATGCGGCTGGGCGAGACCCGGCCCGCGGCCCGGGTCGACAGTGCCGGCGAGAGGGTCGAGGAGGAGCGGGTGACCGTCCTCGACGTACTGAAGGACGCCCCGTTCCGCACCCTGGTCCTGCTGAACCTGCTGGTCTGCCTGATCTTCACCGCCCCGTGGGTGGGTCTGCCGCTGACCATGGCCGGTGAGGGGCTGTCTGCCGATTCGTACGGCATGGTCATCGCCGTCAACGGTGTGGTGATCGTCGCCCTCCAGCTGCTCGTCAACAGGATCACGGACAAGCGCTCGCCGGCCGCGCTGCTCACCGTCTCCTCGTTGCTCTTCGCCGTCGGCACCGGAGCGACGGCCCTGGCGGGCACTCCGCTGGTGTTCGCGGCGACCGTCGTGGTGTGGACGCTCGGCGAGATGGTGCACGTCCCGACGAACGCCGCCGCCACCGCCCGGCTGGCCCCCGAGCACGCCCGGGGCCGCTACCAGGGAGTGATGGGCATGTCCTGGGCCGTCGCCGGATTCGTCGCCCCGATCCTGGCGGGCTGGGTCGTGGACGGCCCCGGCCCTGACGTCCTGTGGATGGGCTGCGCGGTGGTCGGCGCGGTGGCGGCGGTGGGCTACTCGCTGCTGCTGCGGCGGGCGCTGGCGGAGACGGGCGGTCCGGCGGAGCCTTCGGTGACCAAGACCGTGGAGGTCGCGAAGGCCGCAGATGTAACGGCCGTGAACGACAAGGAGACCGAGCACGGCGCGGCTCCCGTCGGGGGCTGACGGGGGCCGGCCCGCGCGGACATGCCGCTGTTCAGCGGCCCAGTCGGCGCTGCGCCTCGTAGAGGTTGACGGGGTGGACCGCGCCGGGGGCTCCGTACGCCTCCAGGCGGGAGTTGAGCGCTCCGGTGAAGTCCGGCACGTCGGTCTGGTCGAACTCGCGGACCTCGCTGACGGCGACGGTGGCGCTGTACGGGGCGATCCCGTCGATCCGGACCAGGCCCGCGCGGCCGTTGGTGACCGTGACGTTCCAGTGGGTGAAGCGGGCGCCGTACAGAGGGCCGGCGCTCGCGTCGCCGCCGTGGCGGCCGTTGTTCTCGACCGTGATCTCGGTGCGGACGCATGCGAACGGCATGCCGCGGTGGGTGTCGAAGGTGCCCATCTCCATGACACCGCGCGACCAGACGTTGTAGCTGGACAGGCCCTCGACGTTGATGCCGTGGAGCTGGGTCCATGCGGGTGCCGGGACGGTGCGGCGCGCGACGGTGAAGTCCTCGACGAGGTTGTCGTGCGAGCCCTCGCGGCAGAAGTAGGGGTGGTGCGAGCCTCGCCCTTCGACGCGGGTGCGCCGCAGGGTGCAGGCCGAGGCCGCGACGAGGCCGAACCCGTTGTCGACGTGGCGCACGGTGACGTCGTCGGCCCAGCAGTCGTACGCGCACTGGAAGGTGACGCCGTTGTAGCCCTTGTCGAGCAGGTGCGGGGACTGCGGCGTCTCGATCGCCGCGAGCGTCAGTCCCTCCACGCCGGAGCCGGTGAGCGGTGTGACGAGGGTGGTGAGGCGGGGGTCCCATTCGGGGCGTACGTCCAGGGGCAGCGGGCGCTCGAGGGTGACCCCGCCGCGTGTGACCGAGGTGATGCGCACGGGCCACTCGTAGGGGACGTAGGACGTCAACTTGGCCTTGTCGTCCCAGACATACGTCTTCGTCCCCTCCCCGTCGCCGGCCATGTGCCGGAGCAGCGTGTGCCCGGCGTCGTCGGCGAGGCGGAGCATCACGAGCTGCCCGCGGCGCAGTCCGGAGGTGTCGGAGACGGTGACGGAGCGGTCGCCGCGGCGAGCGGGGGCCACGGTCGCGAGGGTGGTCCACTCGGCGCGCAGGTTGCCGGTCCAGCCCTCGAAGGGCCATGCCTTGGCCCTGATGGCAGCGGTGAGGGAGGCGTAACGGTCCTTCGGGCAGAGCCAGATGAGGCCGCCGGCCCACGACCAGGAGGACTTGTCCCCGCCGTAGCGGGAGCCGTAGGGGCCGATGACTTCGGTGAGGCTCCTGGTGGCGAGGAGGGTGGTGCGGCCGCTCCCGGCGCCGCGCAGGACGACGTCGCTGTGCCCGATGCGGATGACGTCGTCGATGCGGTACGTGCCCGGCGGGACGATGACCGTGCCGCCGCCGCGTTCGCCGACAGCGGCGACGGCACGGTTGATCGCGGGTGCGCAGTCGACGGAGCCGTCCCCCTTGGCCCCGTAGTCGCGCACGTCGGCCCTGACGGGACGCCGTGGGAAGTGCCGCGCCCCGGCGCCCCTGCCGGCACTGCCGATGTACGGGATCTGCGGATGCGTGTAGGGCGCGCGGCGGAACTCCCGCCACAGTTCAGGGGTGGTGCGCGTCCGAGCCGCCGCGGGTGCCGCCGCGAGGCCGACGGTCGCGGCGGTCGCCGCGACGGCCGTCGCACTGCCGAGCAGTGACCGTCTGCTGATGGCTCGTTGATCGGTCCCCATGACGCCACCTTCCATGGATGTGAACGACGTTCATATGGACGTCGACGGCGAGCATGCCACGAGCACCCGGCGCACCGAAAGAGTCGTGCACCGGGCAACGCGGAAGTAAGTACGTCAGTCGGCGGGCCGCTGGGTCAGGTGCGTGAACGCATCGAGGTTGCGCGTCGATTCGCCACGCGACACGCGCCACTCGTACTCGCGGCGGATCGCGCTCGCGAAGCCCAGCTCCAGCAGCGTGTTGAACGAGCCGTCCGCCGCCTCCAGGATCGACCCGAGCAGCCGGTCGATCTCCTCCGGCGTGACCACGGACAGCGGGAGCCTGCCCACGAGGTAGATGTCGCCGAGCCGGTCAATCGCGTAACTCACCCCGTACAGCTTGAGGTTGCGCTCCAGCAGCCAGCGGTGGACGGCCGCGTCGTTCTCGTCGGGGTGGCGGATGACGAAGGCGTTGACCGAGAGCGAGTGCTTGCCGACGAGGAACGAGCACGTCGTGGAAAGCTTGCGAGTGCCCGGGAGTTTGACGACGTAGGAGCCCGTACCGGGGCTCTCCCATTCGAGTTCGGCGTCCTTGAAGGCCTGCTCGATGACCCGCGTCGCCTGCTGTACGTCAGCCATGGGGCGAGCGTACGTCAGCGGTACACGGCCCGCGTGCGACGGCCGTCACAGCCGCGCGGCCCTGCTTCAGGGTGACCTGTCAGTGGTGCACGGCGCGCGTACGGTGGCGGTGTTCGTACATGGCCGCCTGGTAGACGTCCGCGGTCGCCGACGCCGCCGCGTCCCAGCCGAACGACTGCGCGTGCCGGGCCGCCGCCGCCCCCATCCGCTCGGTACGCGAAGGGTCACGTACGAAGCCGGCCAGGACGTCCGCGTAGTGCGCGGGATCGTGCCCCGGCACCAGGAAGCCGGTGCGCTCGTCGCGGACGGCGACCGGGAGACCGCCGACGGACGCGGCGACCACCGGCGTGCCGGCGGCCTGCGCCTCTATGGCGACGAGCCCGAAGGATTCGCTGTAGGAGGGCATGACCAGTACGGAGGCGGCACGGAACCAGTCCGCGAGCTGCTCCTGCCCGACGGGCGGCCGGAAGTGGACGACGTCCGCGATGCCCAGCCTGGCGGCCAGCTTCTGGAGCCCCTCCGGCTTGGCGAGCCCGCTGCCGCTGGGGCCGCCGACGACGGGGACGTGGATACGGCGCCGCAGGGACGGGTCGCGCTCCAGCAGCGTCGCGACGGCCCGCAGCAGGATGTCAGGGGCCTTGAGAGGCTGTATCCGACCCGCGAACAGCGGGATGAACGCCTCCTGGGGCAGCCCGAGACGTGCCCGGGCGGCGGCGCGCCCGTCCGCGGGGCGGAAGAGGTCCAGGTTCACGCCCGGGTGGACGACGGCGATCTTCGCCGGGTCGGCGTCGTAGAAGCGGGCGAGCTCGTCGGCCTCCCCTGCGGTGTTGGCGATCAGCCGGTCGGCGGCGTTCACGATCTGCGTCTCACCGATCACGCGGGTGGCCGGCTCCGGGGTGTCGCCCTCGGCCAGTGCGGCGTTCTTCACCTTGGCCATGGTGTGCATGGCGTGCACGAGCGGCACGCCCCACCGTTCCGCCGCCAGCCAGCCGACGTGGCCGGAGAGCCAGTAGTGCGAGTGGACGAGGTCGTAGTGGCCGGGGCGGCGGGCCGCCCACGCCTGCATCACGCCATGGGTGAAGGCGCACAGCTGAGGCGGCAGGTCCTCCTTGGCCAGCCCCTCGTAGGGACCGGCGTCGACGTGCCGTACGAGGACTCCGGGGGCCAGTTCCACCGCCGGCGGCAGGCCGCCGGCGGACGCCCGGGTGAATATCTCGACCTCGACGTTGATGGCGGCGAGACGCTTGGCCAGCTCGACGATGTATACGTTCATGCCGCCCGCGTCGCCCGTCCCCGGCTGGTGCAGCGGGGAGGTGTGGACGCTGAGCATGGCGACCCGGCGGGGCTTGCGGTTGCCGCCGGGGAACCGGATACGCGGTGCCATCCGGCTGCTGCCGAGGCGGGACACGTACTGGCTCACGTCGGCGGTCCTCTCGCTGCGGGCACGGCAATGCGCGGGGCAAGCGGGTCCCGCACACGCTGACAACAGCGGAGCGGTCCCTTCCATTTCCCCCAGGGATCACTTTGCCGAATCATTACCGTCCACAGCCGCCGCGCCCCTTGCGCCGGGGGCCGCCGACCACGTCCGTTGTGCGCCGGTCCGACCGCATACCCTCTTCTGCATGAACCGCCCCGTCGGCACCGCGACCCGCGGGACGACCAACCCCAATCGGCTGCGCCGCATGGACCGCTGGATCGCGCATGCGCACGGCCCTGCCCTGCGCCGCGCCGACCGGGCCCCCGCGGCCGTCGACCTCGGCTACGGGGCGGCCCCGTGGACCGCGGTGGAACTGCTTCAGCGGCTGCGCACCGCCGATCCGCGGTGCGAGGTCGTCGGCATCGAGATCGACCCGGCGCGGGTCAGTGCAGCGAAGCCGTACGAGCGGGCAGGGCTCTCCTTCCGCCACGGCGGCTTCGAGGTCCCGACCGCGGACCGGCCCACGCTCATCAGGGCCGCCAATGTGCTGCGCCAGTACGACGAGCCGGAGGTGGCCGCCGTGTGGGCGCGGCTGTGCGGCCGGCTCGCCCCCGGCGGCCTGCTGGTCGAGGGCACCTGCGACGAGATCGGGCGGCGGCACGTGTGGGTGGCGCTCGGCCCGGAGGGGCCCCGTACGGTGACGTTCGCGACCCGGCTCGGCTCGCTCGAACGCCCCTCCGACCTCGCGGAGCGGCTGCCCAAAGCGCTCATCCACCGCAACGTGCCGGGCGAGCCGGTGCACGCCTTCCTCCGGGACTTCGACCGGGCCTGGGCGGCGGCGGCCCCGTACGCGTCCCTGGGCGCCAGGCAGCGCTGGGTCAAGGCCGTGACGGACCTCTCGGGCACCTGGCCGCTGGCGGACGACCGGAGACGGTGGCGGCAGGGAGAGGTGACCGTGAAGTGGGCGGCACTCGCGCCCAATTCGGGATGAACGGCACCACGATCGAGTGAACGACCCGAACACGGGAACGCACCGGGGGCCTTGCTCGTCAGTGGAGTGGGAAGACCGGCGGGCGCGCTCAGGGGTGGGTGATCTGTGGGGGTGATCTGCGCGCCGAACTGCCGAGCGACCCTGTCACTTTCGCGGACGTCATGACACCATCACGACGTCCCGCCAAGTTACTGACGGTTAATCACATTCGGTTGTTCCGCACGCAGCCGGATTCCAGGCGTTCGTCCGAAGGGGGAGTCGTGAACCGACGCCACTGTGCCACTGCCGCGATCACACTGGTCTGCGCTCTGACGCTGCTGGCGTCCCCCGGCACGGCCTTCGCGGCCCCCGAGCCGGCCCCGACGACCCCGGCGTCCGTCACCCGGCCGGGCGCGCTCCCGCCGCCCCCGCCCGCCACACCGAGCGGGTCGCTCGAGGAAGTCCGCCTGGAGATAGACGCCCTCTACCGCAAGGCCGCGTCCGCGACGGACGCGTACAACCTCGCGGAGGAACAGACCCAGAAGCAGTCGGCCGAGATCGTGAAGCTGGCGCAGGAGATGGCCAAGGGCCAGGCCAGGATCCAAGAGCTGAAGAACCGCGCCGGCGCCGCCGCCCGCGCCCAGTACCGCGCGGGCGGGCTGCCCCCGGAGGCGCAACTGGCGCTGGTCGACGATCCCCAGCTCTTCCTCGACGGCGTCGGACGGATCCAGCAGGGCCAGAAGGCCACCAAGGACCTGATCACGGAACTGACCCGCACCCAGGAGGACTTGGCCAACTACACCAAGGACGCCAGCGCCCAGTGGGAGAGGCTCGAGGCCAACCGGGTCAAGAAGGAGAAGGCCCAGAAGGAGATCAAGGAGCGGATCGCCGCGGCCAAGAAGCTCGAGGACCAGCTCGAGAAGGAGGAGCTGGCGACCCTCCTGCAACTGGAACAGCGGGCGCAGTACGACGCACAGGCCGCCTGGCTGGACTCCGGCGCCCTGAAGGGCGTGGGCGGCACGGCGAGCGAACAGGGCCGCGAGGCACTCCGGTTCGCGACGAAGCAGCTCGGCAAGCCGTACGTGTGGGGCGCCGAGGGGCCGGACTCCTACGACTGTTCGGGGCTCACCTCACAGGCGTGGGCGGCCGCCGGCCGCACCATACCCCGCACCTCGCAGGAACAGTGGCGGCTGCTGCCCCGGATCCGCATCCAGGACATGCGCCCCGGCGACCTGATCATCTACCACTCGGACGCCAGCCATGTCGGCATGTACATCGGTGACGGCGCGATCATCCACGCGCCGCGGCCCGGCAGGAACGTGACCGTGGCCGGAGCCGGTTCGATGTCCATCCTCGGCGTCGTCCGCCCCGACAAGTGACGCCGATCCGCCGGGACCACGGCGGCGGGACGCGGACGCCACGTCGCACGTGACGCACGCCACGTGGGAGAAGGGGCGAAACGGGCGCCCGGGGTGATGTTCGTCATGGGCCACCCGGCAACTACGCCCCTATGCGCGGCATATGCCATCGGCTCTTCGCTGATCGCCATTCCGTTCGGCCACCGCATACCGCTATGGTCCCCGTCTGGCGGGTCGTCGATCGTCGTCCTGCCGCGCCCTCGGGGGGAGGGAAGGAACAACACCGATGCCCGTACCCGTACCGCGACAGAGGAACGTCCCCGTCGCGGAGACCGCCCCCGGCGGAGCCGGCGGCGACCTGATACTCCTCGTCATCGAGGACGACCCTGCGGGCACCTTCAGCGTTCCCGGTCTGCTGGACGCCGCAGGTGCGCGCATCCGCATCCGCACCGCCCGGAACCTCACCGAGGCCGAGCGGCTGCTCACGGACGACGTCCACTGTGTCCTCGTCGACCTCGCGCTCCCCGGACGCCCGCAGGACGACGCCCTCGGCGCGCTCAAGCACGTCCTGCGCCTCGCGCCCCGGCACGCCGTGCTGGCACTGACCGCGTCCGGCGACACGGAGCTGGCCGCGGAGGCGGTACGGCTGGGCGCGCAGGACCACCTCGTCCGCGAGGAGCTCGACGGACGCCTGCTGACCCGCGCCGTGCGGTACGCGGTGGAGCGCAAGCGGGCCGACACCGCCCAGGTGAAGCTCGCCGAGTCCCGGCTGCGCGCCCAGGAGAACGCCCGGCTCGAGCGCGGCCTGCTGCCCACCCCCCTGCTGGAGGGCTCGGACCTGCGCTTCGCGGCGCGCTATCGCCCGGGACGCTCCCGCGCCCTGCTCGGCGGCGACTTCTACGACACCGTCCGCACGCCGGACGGCACGGTCCACGCCATGATCGGCGACGTCTGCGGCCACGGCCCGGACGAGGCGGCCCTCGGCGTGGAACTGCGTATCGCCTGGCGGGCCCTCACGTTCGCCGGGCTGTGCGGCGACGACCTGCTGTCCACGCTCCAGCAGGTGCTGGAGCACGAGCGGGAGAGCGACGAGATCTTCGCCACGCTCTGCACGGTGGACATCTCCGCCGACGGGCGGCGGGCCGGGCTCTGCCTGGCGGGCCACCCCTCCCCGCTGATCGCCCGGCATGGCCGGGCCGCGCAGCTGCTCCCCTACGACGACGGCGGACCGGCGCTCGGACTGCTGCCGCGTGCCCGCTGGCCGCGCCGACAGGTGGAGCTGGGCGGCTCCTGGAGCCTGATGATGTACACGGACGGGCTCATAGAGGGCCGCAAGGGCCCGGACACCAAGCAGCGCCTGGGTCAGGACGGCATGCTCGCGATGATCAATCGCCAGCTGTCGGCAGGGCTGGACGGCGAGTCGCTCCTCGAGGCCGCGGTCGGCGAGGTGCGCGACCTCAACGGCGGTGACCTCACCGACGACGTGGCGGTGCTGCTGCTGAGCCGCGACGGGACCCGCCGCTGAGCGACGCTCTCCGCCGCGGTCACGGTCGGCCCCTCACGTTACCGGTCCGGGCATCGCGTCAGCCGTCGCGTACCTCGGTCATGCGCGGCGATCGTGGGCAGGGCACCGCAGCTACCGGCCGAGGCTCACGGCGGCGACGAGCGCCGGACGTCGGGAACAGGCACACCTGCGAGTCGGCAGGCGCGAGCGACCTTCCGGCGGTCAGCGGCCGCCGTTGTAGGGGCCGTACGGGCCGTCGCTGCTGGAGCCGCCACGCCGCCTGCCGCCTCCGGAGACCTGCTGGAGGGCGGGGCGTACGTCGACGAAGAAGACGATCGTGGCGATCAGGCCGGCGATCTGCAGGAACAGCATCGAGATGTACGGAATCAGGTTCACGGCGACAGCGACACCGAGGATGACCAGCCAGAAGGGCTTGGTCTTCTTGTCGGCGGCCCGGTAGGCGTCCTCACGGGCCACGGCGGCCATGACGAAGGCGGCCACGGACGTGACGAGGAAGACCAGATTGACGATCATCCATAGCCCGAAGTCGAACTTGTCAGCCAGCATCCTCAGCACCGCCTACTCAGTGGTTGGTGTCGCCTGCCTCGCGGCTCGGACACGCCCCAAGGTACCTCCGAGGATGCCCGCAGGACCATGAACGTGCCGGGCGCCGCGTCCAGCGGCGCCCGCGCATCGCTCACTTCGCGGCCGGCGGCGTGCTCTTCTTGGCGGCCGGCTTGCGCACGGCGGGCTTACGCACGGCCGGCTTCTTGGCCTCGGCGCTCTGCGGCTCCGCGGCCGCGGCCACGGGCTTCTGCTCGGCGTCGCTCTGCTTGCCCTTCGCCGGCTCGGGCTCCACGGCGACGGCGATCTCGGTGATCTCCTCCGCCGCGTCGCCACGCCACGCACGCACGGTCTGCTCGCCGTGCTCGGCGACCTTCTCGTACGTCTCACGGGCCTTGACCGCGTACTCGGCGGCGACGCCGACACTGCGCAGCGCGAGGTCCTGGGCGCTCTCGCCCAGCTTCTTCAGGTCGGTGTCGAAGTTCCCGATCACCTCGGCGACCTTCGCCTGCACGGTGGCCTGCGCCTCCTTGGCCTGCGCGGTCACCTTCTCCTGCACGGCCTTGGGGTCGGTGTTGCGCACGGCGTCGATACGGTTCGGCGCCTCGGCGGCCAGCTGCTCGATCAGCGCGGGCACCTTCCTGGCCTGCTGGACGGCGAGGTCGGCGGTGCCGGCGGCGAAGTAGAGGGGAGTCGGGTCGGTGAGGGTCTTGCGCAGGTCATCGGTGATGGCCATGACTGTGGTCCTCCCGGAACGCAGATCAGTTCGTCTTCGGTTCGGCATCGCCCGTGCCGGCCGTGCGGGGGCCGTCAGCGGCGGTGTCCTCGTGGGCTTCCGTGGCAGCGGCGGTCTCGAGCCCGTTCTCCTTGCGGAAGGACTCGTAGATCTGGAGAAGCACCTGCTTCTGCCGCTCGTTGATGGAGGGGTCGGCCAGGATGACGGCACGCGTCTCCAGCTCGTCCCGCTCCTGCTCGTCCAGGATCCCGGCCCGCACGTACAGCGTCTCCGCCGAGATCCGCAGGGCCTTGGCGACCTGCTGCAGAACCTCGGCGCTCGGCTTGCGCAGCCCGCGCTCGATCTGGCTCAGATACGGATTGGACACCCCGGCGGCGTCGGCGAGCTGCCGCAGGGACAGCTGCGCGTTGCGCCGCTGTTCGCGGAGGTACTCACCGAGATTGCCGACGTTGAGCGATGCCATGTACCGATGGTGCCGCACTCGCGCTAACTATTGCAAGCAACTGCTTGCAATAGTGTCGCAAGCAACACCCGGACGGAGCAGCCGCCGATCTCGCCGCGTCCGCTTCTCCGGCGCAGCACCGAGGCTGACGGAAAGTCATTCGCTTCCCGCTCGGTCCGCGGCGAGACTTCCGGCGTGACGCTTCACGAGAACGAGATCCCGGTCGACGAGACGCTGGTCCGGTCACTGCTGAGGGCCCAGCGGCCGGAGTGGGCCGGCCTGCCGATCGCGCCGGCGGGCGAGGGCACGGAGAACACCATGTACCGGCTGGGCGACGACCTGCTCGTGCGCCTTCCACGGACCGCCGACAAGGGAGGGTCCTTGCGGAAGGAGCAGGAATGGCTTCCCCGCCTGGCGCCCCTCCTCGCATGTCCGGTCCCCGAGCCCGTCCACGCCGGGACGCCCACGGCCGCCTTCCCCACGGTCTGGTCGGTCCACCGCTGGATCGAGGGTGACCAGGCCGGCCCGGACACCGTCACGGACTGGTCCGCGTTCGGCGCCGACCTGGCGGCGGTCGTCGGCGAGCTGCACAGCGTCGGCCTCATGGGAGCGACTCGCGCGGGCGACCTCAGCTGGTACCGCGGAGGCACCCTGGGGCCGTGCGACGAGTGGGTCGTCCGAGGGTTCGGCGACTGCCGGACCACCGTGGGCTCCGAGCTCGACGTCGACGCCCTGGAACAGCTGTGGCGGGCCGCGCTCGCGCTGCCCGAGCCCTCCGCACCTCACGTGTGGCTCCACGGCGACCTCAAGCCGACCAACCTCCTGGTCCGGGAAGGACAGCTCCACGCGGTCATAGATTTCGGGGCGCTCTCGGTCGGCTTTCCCGACGCCGAGCACTCCACCGTCTGGGACCTGCCGGCACAGGCACGGCAGGCCTACTGGGACGCCTTGAGCCTCGACGGCGTGACCTGGGCCCGCGCCCGCGCCTGGGCGATCGCGGTGGGCGTCAGCGGGATCTCCTACTACTGGGACACCTATCCCGCCTTCGTCGCCGAGTGCCGGGCACGGCTTCAGGCGATCCTCGCCGACGCCGCGACGCGTTGAGCGGATTCGCCGGCTCAGAAGGCGCAGCGCGGGCCCTAGGGTTTCGTCCATGGGCGGGAACACGGACCACGGACGGAGCCAGGAGCACGGCGAGGACTGGGCGGCTACGCGCGCCTGGGTGAGCGGGCAACTCGCGGACGGCGAACGGATCGAGGGCGTCGAGCGGCTTCTCGGCGGATGGACGTCCACGATGCGGCGTCTGCGCGTCACAGGGCCCGCGGGCGCGGAACGCACGCTGGTGCTCCGGTCGTTCGTCGAGCCGTTCTACGTCCGGCACGCTGCGGGACTCCTCACTCGCGAGGCCCGCACGCTGCGTCTGCTCGCACCGGCCGGCGTGGTGCCGGTGGCCGAGCTCCGAGCCGTCGACCCGGACGCAGAGCACTGCGACCATCCCTCGCTCCTGATGAGCCTGCTGCCGGGGCGTGTCCGGCTGGAGCAGAACGGCGCGGGCCGCCGGGCCGCCCTGCTCGCGGACCAGCTGGTACGCATCCACCGGCTGGACGTACCCGAAGCGGAGCGGCCACGCGCCTACCAGGCGTGGACCGCTCCCGACCGCGTCCGGCTGCCCGGGGCGACGGACCGGCCCGCCGTGTGGCGGCGCGCGGTCGACGTCATACGCCGGGACCCGCCCGCCCACCGGGCCTGCTTCCTGCACCGCGACTTCCATCCCGGGAACGTCCTCTTCACCGGGGAGGCGGAGGAGCCGCGGATCAGCGGTGTCGTCGACTGGGTGGAGACCTCCTGGGGCCCCGCCGACCTGGACGTCGCCCACTGCTCCACGGCGCTCGCCCTGCTGCACGGCCCCGAAGAGGGCCTGCGCTTCGCGGACCGCTACGCCGCCGCCGGCGGGCGGCTCGCGGAGGATCCGGCCGACCACCTCTACTGGCGGATGCTCGACGCGCTCGCCTTCGCGCCGGACGCCGAGAAGGTCGCCGTCCCATGGCGGGAGCTCGGCCGCACCGACCTGACGGCACGGCTGGTCGCGCGGCGTCTGGAGGACTACCTCGAAGCGCTGCTGCGCCGCTACGGCTGAGGCTCCCGCCCGGCCCCGTCCAGCAGGGCCATCTCGTCGGCCGAGAGCCGCAGGGAGCCGGCGGCCACGTTGTCGGCCAGGTGGTCCGGGTTGCCGGTGCCCGGGATCGCGAGCACGTGCGGGCCGCGCTGCAGCGTCCAGGCGAGCCGGACCTGCGCCGGGGTCGCGCCGTGCGCCCGGGCGACGGCGCGGACCTCCTCGCTGTCGGCGCCGCTCGCGCCGGCCTCCCGGCCGTCACCCGCGATCGCGAAGAACGGCACGAACGCCACGCCCTGTTCGCCGCAGGAGTCCAGGAACGCGTGGTGCTCCGGCGAGGCGCCCACCCCGTACGGGTTCTGCACGCATACGACCGGCGCGATGGCGCGGGCCTCCTCAAGGTGGTGCGGCCTGACGTTGGAGATGCCGAGATGGCGGATCAGACCGGCGTCCCGCAGTCCGGCGAGGACCTCGAAGTGGGCCGCCAGCGAGCCGGTTTCACCGCTCCGTGGGACACGGAGGTTCACCACGTCCAGGTGGTCGCGCCCGAGCTGCCGCAGATTTTCCTCGACCTGTCCCCGCAACTGCTCCGGTGAGGCCCACCACCAGTTCCCGGAGGGGTCGCGGCCCGGCCACACCTTGGTGGTGATGACGAGGTCGGACGGGTACGGGTACAGGGCCCGGTTGATCAGCTCGTTGGCGGACCGGGTGGCCGAGAAGTAGAACGCGGCGGTGTCGATGTGGTTCACGCCGAGCTCCACGGCCCGCCGCAGCACCGCGACCGCCCTGTCCCTGTCCAGGGGAGCGCCGTCCGCGTCCGCCGTCAGCCTCATCGCGCCGAACCCGATCCGGTTGACCGTCAGGTCACCCAGCTGCCAACTCCCCGCGGGGGAGGCGGTGATCGTCTCTGTGGTCATCCCGGAAGTCTGACACGCGCCCCGGGGGCACGACGGGGAGCGGGCGACGGCCCCGGCAGCGCAGCGGCCGGGTGAAGCCCGCCGCACCGGGATTCACCCCAGACCCGCTCGCAGCTGCGCGAAGGCCTGATCGGCCGCCGCCACGGCGTCCGGCGCGATGTCCCCCGCCCGCGCACCCGCCTCGATCCGCCGCCAGTTCTCCTCCGCGAGGACGCGCAGCACGGCGACGATCTGCCCCGCCGCCAGCCGGGCGCCGAGCCTTCGAGCCCCCGCCGCGCACAGCGCCTCCGCCAGCGCCCGTTCCGATCTGGCCCGGTAGGCGTGCAGCCACGTCACGAGGCTCGGCGTTCCGTACAGCAGCCGGTGGAAGGCGAGCACGCCCTCTTCGTCGTTCAGCCCGGTGACCGGGTCGCGACGTGCCAGGCCGTCGAGGACGTGGCGGTGCAGCGCCTGGAGCGGCGGGACACCGGCCGGCCGGGCGGCGACCACACGCGCGGTCTCGTCCTCGTGATCGGCGAACCGGTGCAGCGCCAGGTCCTCCTTCGTGGGGAAGTACCGGAACAGCGTCGGCTTGGAGACGTCCGCAGCGGCCGCCACCTCGGCGACGGAGACCGCGTCGAAGCCCCGCTCGAGGAAGAGCGCGACGGCGGCGTCGGAGATCGCCCGGTAGGTGAGGCGCTTCTTGCGCCCGCGCAGCCCCGTTCCGCTGTCCGCGCCGCTCATTCCCGCGGTCCTCCCTCGGACCGCGCCCCGCCCGCGAGGCGCTTCTCGACCAGGACACCCACCCCGTCCAGCAGCCGCTCCAGACCGAAGACGAACTCGAAGTCCTGGGTGTCCGGTTCGTACATCACCCGCGACTCCAGCAGGCGGGCGAGCGCCGGATAACGCTCGGCGTCGGCGAAGCGCTCCAGAGTGTTCGCGTAGCGGCGCATGACCACGTCGGGGGACTCGCCGCTCGCCGCGATCGCCGCTCCGAGGTCGGCCATGAGCAGTGCCTCGTTGCGCACGAAACCCCCGACCAGCAGGACCACCGAGATCTTCTCGCCCTCGTCGAGACCGGTGTCCGCGAGGGCGGCGAGGCCGCGGTCCCACCAGGCGACCGAGTTGGGGGTGGCCGGCGGGCCGGAGATGGGGATGCGCAGCATCCACGGACTGCGGTGGAACACCTCGCGCTGCGCCCACGCCCAGGCCGCCAGCGCCTCACGCCAGCCGGTCCCCGGGGCCGGGGGTTCGGGCGGCAGGCCGACGGCCTCCTCCAGCATCAGGATGTAGAGCTCGTCCTTCGCGGCGACGTACCGGTACAGCGACATCGTGGAGACGCCGAGCTCCTTGGCGACCCTCCCCATGGAGACCGCAGGGAGCCCTTCGGCGGACGCCACGGCGACGGCGGCCGCGACGATCCGCTCGATGCCGATCCCCGGTTTGGGGCCTTTCCCGGGGCGTTTGCGCAGGCCCCACGCCGCCTCGATGCTCGCGGGCAGCCCGGTCTCCGTCCTCGCACCGTCCGGGGCGCGCCCGCGTCCACTGCCCGCCATCGACTCCGCCGCCTTCTGCTGTCGTCCGCTGCCCGCCGCCCTCTCGCGCTTGACGCCCATCCTAGTAATGCGTAACCCTTACACAGTAACGCGTATCCCATACGCAGAAGGGGGCTCGCCATCATGAGCACCGGACGACCGACGGCCAGGCCGCCGCACGCCACGCCCACCGCCGGGCCGGCGATCGAGGCGCACGGCCTGCGCAAGACCTACGGGAAAGTGACCGTGCTCGACGGCGTCGACCTCAGGGTCGAAACGGGCAACGTCTTCTCGCTGCTCGGACCGAACGGAGCGGGCAAGACGACGACCGTGCGGATCCTCGCCACACTCACCGCCGCCGACGCGGGACGCGCCCGCGTGGCCGGTCACGACGTGACGGCCGACCGGGGCCGGGTACGCCGGGCGATCAGCCTCACCGGCCAGTTCGCGGCGGTCGACGAGAAGCAGACCGGCGAGGAGAACCTCCGCATGATGGCCCGCCTCAGCGGTCTGTCGCGGGCGGCGTCACGCCGCCGCGCGGCCGAGCTCCTGGAGCGCTTCGACCTCACCGCCGCCGGGCGCCGCCTCGCCCTGACGTACTCCGGCGGCATGCGCCGGCGCCTCGACCTCGCCGCCGGGCTCGTCGGCGACCCCCAGGTCGTGTTCCTGGACGAGCCGACGACCGGCCTCGACCCACGCAGCCGCCAGGAGCTCTGGCAGGTCGTCCGCGACCTCGCCGACCGCGGCACCACGGTCTTCCTGACCACCCAGTACCTGGACGAGGCCGACCGGCTCGCCGACCGCGTCGCCGTGATGGACGCGGGGCGCATGGTGGCGGAAGGCACCGCCGCGCAGCTCAAGGCGCAGGTGGGAGGCCACCGACTGGACGTCGTGTTCACCGACCGGGCCGCCTACGCGCGGCACGAGCAGCGGGCCGTGCACCGCTCCCCCGAGTCGCTCACGCTCGGGCTGCCGACCGACGGCACCGCCCTCGAGGTACGGGCGCTGCTCGACGACCTCGACCCGGAGCGGCGGGACGTCTCCCGCTTCTCGCTGCACACGACGACGCTCGACGACGTGTTCCTGTCCCTCACCCGCACCGGCACCGCTTCCCGGCAGGAGCCCACCCATGTCTGAGACGTCGGGCGCCGGGCGCCTGCTGACCCCCGCCCTGACCATGACCGGCCGCTGCGTCCGCCTCAGCCGCCGCGACGTCGACGCCGTCGTCACCTCGATGATGCTGCCGGTCATGCTGATGCTCGTCTTCGTCTACTTCTTCGGCGGAGCGATCAACACCGGTACGGAGTACGTCAACTACGTCGTCCCGGGCATCCTCGTGCTCTGCTCCGCCTTCGGCTCGTCCGGCACGGCGGTCCGGGTGAGCGAGGACATGAAGGGCGGCATCATCGACCGTTTCCGGTCGCTCGACGTCGGCGGCACGTCGATCCTGGCCGGCCATGTCGTGGCGAGCACCGCGCGCAACGTCTTCTCGACCGCGCTCGTCCTCTCCGTCGGCCTCGTCATCGGCTTCCGCCCGTCGGCCTCCGCGGCGGGCTGGCTCGCCGCAGCGGGCATCCTGCTGGCGTTCCTGGTGGCGCTCTCCTGGCTGTCCGCGGCGGTCGGCCTCATGGCGAGGACACCGGAAGCAGCGTCCGGCTTCACCTTCTTCATGATGTTCCTGCCCTATCCGAGCAGCGCGTTCGTCCCTGTCGAAACCATGCCGTCCTGGCTCCACGGCTTCGCCGACCACCAGCCGGTCACGCCGCTGATCGAGTCCCTCCGCGGCCTCCTGCACGACGAGCCGGTCGGCACGGCGCCGTGGACGGCCCTGGCGTGGTGCGGGGCGATCCTGGCGGTGGCGGTCGCGCTGTCGGGGGTGCTGTTCAGGGTGCGGACACGCTGAACGACACCAGGGCGGTCATGATCCGGGGCACGTCCGGCGGCGGCGCCGAGCCCAGCGCCGAACGCCCCCGGGCGAGGACCACCCGCAGCTTGTGCGAGGTCGCCTGAAGGGCACGCCAGTCGATGTCCCCCCGGGCCACACCGAGGGCGGCGCGGATGACGTCCGTGTAGACGGACTGGGCCCGCTTGTAGCGCAGCAGATGCGGAAGGTCCTTGCGCCAGCCGCGCGAGCTGCCCGGCCGCGCCTCCTCGACCGCGTCCCGCCAGCGGCGCGCCACCGCCGCCTCCTGCTCCGCCGGATATCCCATCAGGTGCAGATGGGTGGCGAGGTCGTACAGCGGGTCGCCGAACATGGCCAGTTCCCAGTCGATCGTCCACAGCCGGCCGTCGCCGTCGACGATGAAGTTCTCCCGGTGCAGGTCACCGTGCAGGAGGCAGAAGGGACGTCTGCTGAAGGAGCGGGTCCGCTCGGCGAGTCGGAGCAGCCCTTCCTCGGGCACGCCGAGCTCCTCGAACAGCCGCCCGTACACGGGCCGGTGAGCCTGGTGGACGCGCTCCTCCGTGAAACGGATCAGCCCCTCGGCGAACGCGCCGCAGTCCCCGTCGGCGGCGCCCACCGCCGCGTGGGCCGGTTCCTCCGGCGGCAGCGCCGCCGGAGGAACGGCCGCCAGCTCGCGGAACAGTCGCTCAATCTGGGCGACATGAGCCTCTTCGACAGCGGTCCCCGGACGCCCGTGCAGGGCGAGCGTCGAGCCCTCGATGAACCGCTGGAGGCCGATGTCGTCGACCACGATGATTTCCGGGACGCTGGAGACATGACCGGCCAGAGCGCGGACCAGCGCCCCTTCCGAGGGGAAGGAGCGCCGGTCGAAGCGGAGGATCCCCTCGCGGGGCTCCCGGCACTTCCACCGGACGGCCCCGGCGCCGCCCGCCGGATGGGGCAGCGGGAACGCGTAGGTCTCGTGGTGGTACCCCTTGAGCGGCCCTTCGATCAGCGCCTCGCCGGCGCTGAGCCGCACGGCCTGCTGCCACACCCTCGCCGAAGGGTCGGCCGTCATGCTCGCTGCCCCCGTGTGAATGCGGCCGCCTCCTCGTTCACGGACCTCCCTGAGTGGTGCGGTCCTCCTCCACAAGCACGGTACAACTGCCGTGCCGCTGCGGTTCTTCGGCCGCCGCACCCTCAGGCGAACGGAAGGAAATCCGCCATTCCGGAAGCGATCAGCGGCACGCCGGCCTCCCGCAGCCGTCGCCTTCCCCGCTCGGACCGGTGGTACCCGTAGAACGGCATCCCCACTTCCCGGGCGGCCCGGAAGTCCGTGCCGGTGTCGCCGATCATCAGGTGCCGGTCCACGGCGACGCCGCGCAGCATGGCCTTCCTGAGCGGCGCCGGATGGGGCTTCATCAGCAGCGCGTCCCGGCCCCTGCCGACCACCGGACCCTCGAAGCAGTGGCGCACCGACATGCGCGCCAGGATCCGTGTCGCCGCGTCCACATGGTTGTTCGTCGCGATGGAGAGGGTCCTTCCGGAGGCATGGCACGCCTCGATGAAGGCCGCGGCGCCCGGTGTGGGCGTCGCCGACTCGGCGGCCTTGCGCTCGTAGGCGTCGAGCTGGTCGTGCATCTTCGCGACGGTCTCCGCCCAGCCGCCGCCGCCGTTGTTCCTCCGCATCTCCGCGGTGTGCCCGTACAGGAGGGCCATCGGGTCGAGGCAGCCGCGCAGTTCCTCGACCAGGCAGCCGTCGCGTTCGGCGATCTCCCACAGCTCGCGGGCGATGACCGCCGCGGGCTCGCCGGCGAAGACCCGCGCGATCGGGCCGTCCAGATCGAACACGATGCACTGGGCCCGGGAGAACATCTCCCGCATCGCGTCCGGGACCGCCACGGACGTGGTGACAGATGGCACGGTCAGAAATCCGCCTCTTTGGCCTGGTGCTTCCACATCGAATCGAAGAGGTACTGGAACGCCCGCACGATGCCGACCTGCTCGGGTGTGGAGTCGGCGGCGGCACGGAAGGGGAACAGGGTCGCCCCGGTCCCGTACGCGTCGAGGATCGTCACCTCCTCCCCGTCCGGTGGGACGGTGATCGTCCCCAGCTCCGGCGGGTAGAAGCCCTGGAGCGCCAGCCGGCGGTTGAGGATGTACAGCTTGAGCTGCGGCGCGAACGGGACCAGCCGGACCTCGACGGAGACCTCGGACACCAGCCCGCGGTCGCGCAGTTCGTACAGAGACTGGCTGAGCATGGACGCGTGCGCCTGGAGAATGCCTCGCAGCCGGCGCCGTACGCGGGGGTCGTCCCGCCCGTCCTCCAGCCGTGGGATCGCCAGGACGGGAGAGTCGGTGTCCGGGAGCATCAGCCGGGCGCTGATGCTGCGCGGCGGCTGGATCTCGCCGTCCATGATGCGGGTCTTCTGGGCGGACACCCTGGCCGCGAGGGTCTCCGTGGTCATCGAGAAGACGTCGAGGGTGACCTCCGTGGCCTCGAACGCCTCTTCCAGGTAGGGCGCGAGCACCACCGGCGGGACACGCTCGGAGACGACCGCCCACACGTCCTCGCCGTCGCCCGCGCCGGTCTGCGCCGGGATGCTGCGCTCGCTCCGGCTCACGAACGTCCCGCTGCCCTGCCGCGACTCGATGAGCCTCTGCTCCCTGAGGACCTCGATCGCCCGGTTCACCGTCGCCCGGGACACACCGAACCGGGAGACCAGCTCGCTCTGGGTGGGCAGACGGTCGCCCGGCCGGCGTGTCCCGTCGTTGATCTCCCTGCGCAGGGCGTCGGCGACCGACAGGTACCTGTGCGTGTGGTCTCGCGGGACAGATCCATGACTCGTCACGCCGCAACCTTACAACTGACGTACAGCCAAGGAGAGATACCTCGCACCGACCCGACAAGAAACAAGCAACCAGACAAGTTTGCGACCACGCCCCCTAGGGGCATCACCTATACAGGTCAACCAGACTAATTTGTACGGTAGTTGACCTAACATCCCGTCCATCGCCAGCCCCGCAGCACAACGGAGTGCGAGCCCGGCGCCTCTCCCTCGAAGGAGTGATCCCCATGCCTCTCATCACCCTCCTCGCCGAGCAGTACGTGCAGCTGCGGTACGGCTTCGTGGCCGCCCTGGGGCTCGCCCTGCTCGCGGTCGGCATCAAGGCGGAGAACGCGGCCTGCGCCGGCATCGGCAGCTTCCTGCTGATCGCTCCGGCAGTCGGCACGGGACCCTGACGGCGCTCGTGTTCGGCGGCTCGTCAGCCGTCGAACACGACGTCCGCGGCCAGCGTGCCCCAGAGGCTGTCGAACCACGTCTGCGACTGGGCAACGAACGCCTGGTCCCGCCTCCCCCCGCCGGACTCGAAGGGGAAGAGCGTCGAGTCGCTGCCGAGGGCGTCGAAGATCCTCGTGTCCGTGCCGGCGATGCGCTCCGTGCGCTCATGGACGTTGTAGTACGCGAAGAGGGCCTCCGCGCCGTTCAGCAGATAGAGCTTCACCGGCGGAGTGAAGGGCAGCGTCCTCAGCGTCACCTCGACGTCGATGCCCCGGGTGGCGAGCGCCTCGAGGCTCAGCAGCAGTCCCCGCCCGTGGCCGTCCCGCCGCACCTGCCAGTGCCTGTGCACCTTGTCGTCGTCGGCTGCCCCCTCCGTCGGCCGCGGGAAGGCCAGCCTCACGTCGTGCGCCGGCACGAGGACCCTGACACGGACGCTCTCCGGCGTCGCGATCTCCCGCGCCTGGACCCGCCGCAGCGGTTCGGCGAGGGCCTGGTTGAGGGTCTCCGTGGTGAGACAGATCGCGTCGACCCGCACGTTCGGCGCCTCGAACGCCGCGATCAGACGCGGCCCGAGGGCGGCGGCCGTCGTCCGGGGCGTCTCCTCCGCGTCCCGCGGCGACGGGACGGAGACCCGGGCCGGCGCGCCCTTGCCGCCCACCGTGATCAGACCCGCGTCGCGCAGCAGCTCCAGCGCCTGGCGGACCGTGCGCCGTTCGACGCCGAACTCGGCGGCGAGCTGTTCCTGCGTCGGCATCCGCTCGCCGGCTCTCAGCAGACCGGTGCGGATGCGTTCGGTCAGGGCGTCTGCCACCTCGCCGTACGAGGGCCTGCCCCGGGCGGCCACTGCCTGTTGCTCGTGGGTCACATCTGAACGCTACAACTTCGCCACCCATGGCGGGAGTTACCAGGAAGTTGTTTATCTATCTTGACCAACCGGGGACAACTTCAACAAGTTGGCGGCCAACTCGGCTGACTTCATCCGCAACTCCCTTCTGAGCGTGAGGAGAACAGCCGTGCCTCTGGTGTCCCTGGTCGTCGAGCAGTACGTGCAATGGCGCTTCGGTCTCACGGCCGCGTTCGGCCTGGCCCTGTTAACCGTCGGTCTCAGGTCCGAGAACACCACCTGCGCCACCATCGGCGGCTTCCTGCTCGTGGCCCCCGCGCTGACCGCCGGGGCCTGACCGCGATCGCGTGGGCCCCGCCCGTCCCGCCCTCAGAACACGTCCGGGCACCAGGGCCGGCGCCCCGTGCGGAACAACAGGTCCGCCCGGGCGGCCGCGCCCGTGGTGTGCTCGTCGAGGCGGCCCAGGGCCGTGAGGCGGGTCGCGGACTCGTCGCCCAGGCTGAGCGTGGCCAGTTCCCGTACGTCCAGGGTCAGGTCCGGCGACTGCGACGAGGGCGTGCAGGACGCGCCCGACGGCGACGCGTCCAGCCGGAAGCGGCCGGACGCGAGGGCCGAGTCGTCCCGCACGTCGAGCACCAGGGTCCCCGAGCCCGGGTACGTCCGGGCGGTCAGCGCGGCCGGGACGTCCAGGAGCCGCAGCCACAGGAAGTCCGCCTGCGTGACGATCCGCGCCGCACGCGGGTCGGGCAGCAGGTGGGGCAGCAGGTCGTCGGGGGCACGTCGGCCGGAGCGGACCGTGGTGATCCAGTCGACCGAGCAGACGAAGCGCCACAGGGCGCGCTCCCCGGCCGGGCTCAGCGCGATCATGTCGCGCACGGCGGCGGTGTTGAGCGGCTGCTTGCCGTCGCCCCACTTGTCGTCCGCCGAGTAGGTCAGCAGCCCCTCGACCGTGCCGTCCGGCGAGCGGTACACGGCGTAGAACGGCTCCGTCCATGGATGCGCGGGAAGCTGCGCCAGGCCGGTGTTCACCCGCCACCAGCGCTCGTCGCGGTCGACGACGCCGTGCTGCGTGGCCGCCAGCCGCTGGTGGAGCTCCGGCCCGAGCTTGCGTACGTCGTCGCCGTCGACGAGGTCGACGCGGCCGCCGTCGTCCGGGCCCGCCGCCCGCGGGTCGAGGCCGGCACGGGGCACGTCCACGGACCACTCGGCAGTGGTGGTGGCCGGGCCGTAGCCGTACCGGCCGTAGATCGGGTACTCGGCGGCGATCAGCGTCGAGACGCTGTCGCCGCGCTCCTTGGCCTCGGCGAGATCGGCGTCGATCATCCGGCTGAGCAGGCCCCGGCGGCGGTGCGTCGGGGAGACCGTGACGTTGGAGACGGCGCTCGCCGCGAGCCGCGCCCCGCCGACCGTGGTGAGCCGCTGGGCGAAGGAACGGTACGTCGCCACGCACCGGCCGGCGTCGAACGCGCCCCTGACCCGGCCGAGATCCGTGCCCGACCGGCGTTCGGCCACTTCCTCGTCGGTGACCACCGGCGGCCGGAGAAAGCCGGTGGCCAGCGCCCTGAGCCAGTCGGGGTACTCGGACTCGGCGATCAGGCGCGTTTCGACAGTCATGCACGACACGCTAGGCGGGCGCACGAAGCCGCCGCATCCTGATTTCCGCCGCGCCGGGCGTCAGAACGCCGCCCGCACCGACCCGACCTCGACGCCCCCGCCGAGCAGCGGAAGGTGCCCGATCCGGGCGACCACCGGCGAGTCCATACCCATCAGCGTGAGCGTGCGCGCCAGCACCGGTCCCAGCGCCCGGGTGGAACCGTCGTCGATCTTGAAAGCCAGGGCCCGGCCGTCCGCCAGCGCCACCGCCTGCACCGCCTCCGCACCCATCTTGGAGAGCGTTCCGGGCACCTCGCGCATCAGCCAGGTGTCGGGCCGGCGGGTACCGGCGACGTACTCGGGGTGGGCGCGCATCGCGTCCGCGACGCGGCGCTCGGCCGTACCGGGCGCGGCGAGCACGAAGTGCCGGAAGGCGCGGGCCAGACCGGTCAGCGAGACGGCCATCAGCGGCGCGCCGCAGCCGTCCGTACCGACGGCCCCGACCGGTTCGCCCGCCGCCTCCTCGACCACCGTGCGGACCAGCCGCTGGAGGGGGTGGGCGGGATCCAGGTAGTCCTTCCGGTCCCAGCCGTTCACGGCGCAGACGGCGAGCATGGCGGCGTGCTTGCCGGAGCAGTTCATCGTGACCTTGTCGCGCACCTGCCCCGACGCGAGGTACGCCTCGGCCTCCACCGGGTCGAGCGGCAGGTCCGCCGGGGTCCGCAGCTCATCGGCGGTCAGCCCGTGTCCCGCGAGCATCTTGCGAACGAGCTCGAGGTGGAAGGCCTCGCCCGAGTGGCTGGCCGCGGCGAGCGCCAGGCGCTCCCCGTCGATGTCCAGCCCGGCCCGCAGCACGGCCGCGGCCTGCATCGGCTTGTTGGACGAGCGGGGGAAGACGGGCAGCGACGGGTCACCGAGCGCCAGCTCCACGCTGCCGTCCGCGGCCAGCACGACCAGGGATCCCCTGTGCCGGCCCTCCACGAAGCCGGAACGCACCACCTCGGCGAGGACCGGGGGTACGGCGGCGGCGGTGGAGGAGGACGAGGAGGACATCGGCGGCCTTCCGGGGCAGGGGATCCGCCCACCGGAAGGATCGCTTCAGGTGAGCAGGTCGTCTACTTGTGCTTCGCCTTCACGGTACCTGCGGGCGATCTCGGCACTGCAATCGTCGGCCGTCCGCTGGAGCAGCCGGCGGCGGTGCGAGACCTGCTGCTCGTAGCCCAGCAGCCGGCCCATCGCCGTGCGCAACTCCTCGTCGGTGCGGGCGTCGAGGTCCGAGAGCTGGACCTCGTCGAGCATCTCGGACGCGAGCCGCCGGTACTCCTCGCCGCGTGGTGTGGAGAGCGTCACATGGCGGGCGGAGGACCCCCGTCTGGACGGCGGGTCGGCGAGGATCTCCGACAGCCGGTCCACGACCAGCCGGTCCACCACCGGGGCCCCGGGTGTGCCGGTCGTGCCGGGGCCCTGGCGGCGCGCCAGCTCGGCCCGGAGGATGTCGATACGGCCCTGCACCAGACGCCGCACATAGCTGAGGTCCGCCTCGTCGCGCTGCGAGTCGCGGCGCAGCGTGCGCAGCTCCGGCAGGCGCAGCGCGGTGAGGTCGTGCTCGGGGTGCGCGGGCAGTTCAGCGCCGTTGCGCTGCCGCGGCGGGCGGACCGCGGAAGTGGAATGCGGCCGGATCGGTACGGGACCGAGCGACTGCCCGGCGCCAGAAGTGCTCATGTGCGTGTGTCCGTCCCCTCGACCGGTGCATGGTCCTTCCCGGGCCCGGAGGGCCGAGGGGTTGCACCGCCTTCGTGCATGGTGCCACTCCGATACGTCCCCATGCAGGCGCATCGCACCCGTTCGGCCCTGAATGGCGGCCCGGACGGCCCCGATAGGTTGCTCCGTATGCGAGCAGTGGTACAGAGGGTCGACGGCGCGAGCGTCGTGGTGGCCGGCGAGTCGGGACCGGAGACCGTCGGTGAGATCACCGGCGAAGGGCTGTGTGTGCTGGTGGGGGTCACGCACACGGACACCCAGGAGAAGGCGGCACAACTGGCCAGAAAACTATGGTCGGTTCGTATGCTCGAGGACGAGAAGTCCTGCTCGGACGTGGGGGCGCCCCTGCTGGTGATCTCGCAGTTCACCCTCTACGGGGACGCCCGCAAGGGTCGCCGCCCCACGTGGAACGCGGCCGCCCCGGGCCCGGTGGCCGAACCGCTCGTCGACGAGGTGGTGGCGCAGCTGCGGGCGCTCGGCGCGCACGTGGAAACGGGCCGCTTCGGTGCGAAGATGCGGGTCTCGCTCACCAACGACGGCCCGTTCACCGTGCTGATCGAGGTCTAGGGCCTCTCGTTCGGACAGGCCGGGCTCCGGACGGGACGCCCCGGCGGTCGGCGGCCCTACGGCTCGACGACCGTCTCCTGGGCGGCCGCCGTGTCCCCCGCCAGCAGCTCGGCGTCCACCGGCACGTTCCGCTTCACCAGCGCGAGCGCGATCGGCCCCAGCTCGTAATGGCGGGCGGACGTCGTCACGAAGCCCAGCTGGCGGCCCTCGGCCCCCTCGGAGGCGAGGCGTACCGGAGTACCGGGCGGAGGCAGGTGCACCTCGCTGCCGTCCAGATGGAGGAAGACCAGGCGGCGCGGCGGCTTCCCCAGGTTGTGGACACGCGCGACGGTCTCCTGCCCGCGGTAGCAGCCCTTCTGGAGGTGAACGGCGCTGCCGATCCAGCCCAGCTCGTGCGGGATCGTGCGGTGGTCGGTCTCGAACCCGAGACGCGGACGGTGGCTCTCCACCCGCAGCGCCTCGTACGCGAGGATCCCCACGGCCGGCCCTGCCTCCGCGGCGAACGCCTCGAGGCCGGCACGCGGCAGGAACAGATCGCGGCCGTGCGCCGTCTCCCGTACGACGACGCCTTCCGGCACCTCGGCGATGGACCCGGCCGGCAGATGGACGACGGCGAAGTCGTCGGTGCGGTCGGCGACTTCCGCCTTGTAGAAGAACTTCATGGACTCCAGGTAGCCGATGAGCGCCTCGCGCGAACCCGGTTCGACGTGCGCCCAGACCGTCTCTCCGTCGTCGACGAGATACAGGGCGTGCTCGATGTGACCGTTCGCCGAGAGGATCAGCGCCTCCGTGGCCTGCCCGGGGGACAGCTCGCTCACATGCTGGGTGAGCAGCAGATGCAGCCAGCTCAGCCGTTCCTCGCCGGTGACCGTGACGACCCCGCGGTGCGACAGGTCCACGAAGCCCTTGCCGTCGGCGAGGGAGCGCTGCTCACGGAACAGGTCGCCGTAGTGCGCGGCGACCCCTTCGTCACGCCCCTCGGCGGGGACCGCGCCGGGCAGGGACAACAGAGGGCTGGTCGATGACATGGCCCCAGCCTACGACTCGGCCTCCGCGGCCTTCGCCGTGCAGTCCTCGCAGCGCCCGAAGATGGCGAAGTGCTTCATGTCCGTCTCGAAGCCGAACGTCTCACGCAGCTTGGCGGTGAAGTCCGCGGCGACCGAGACGTCCGCCTCGATCACGTCCGTGCAGTCCCGGCACACCAGGTGGAGGTGGTGGTGCCGGTCGGCGAGATGGTAGGTGGGCGCGCCGTGCCCGAGATGGGCATGCGAGACGAGGCCCAGCTCCTCGAGCAGCTCCAGCGTCCGGTAGACCGTGGAGATGTTCACGCCGGACGCGGTCTTGCGCACCTCACCGAGGATCTCGTCCGGTGTGGCGTGCTCAAGGGTGTCGACGGCCTCGAGGACAAGCTGGCGCTGCGGAGTCAGCCGGTAGCCGCGCTGCCGCAGATCGCTCTTCCAGTCGGTGCTCACCACGCCCCCAGTGTAGGCAGCGCGCACCGTCCGGCGGCCGTCCGGTGCGAACCGGATGTCCTGCCGGCAGAGTGCGGTGTCCGGGAAAGAGCCCTACTTGAAGAAGGCGATGCCGTCGTCGGGCAGGTCACCGAGGTCCTTCGCCCACGACTCGACCTGCTCGGGGGTGACGACCTTCTTCAGATGCGCCGACATGTACGGGCGCAGCGGCACCTCGGGGGTGGCCTTCTCGCCCACCCACATCAGGTCGCTCTTCACGTAGCCGTACAGCCGCTTGCCGCCGCTGTACGGGCCCGAGGCCGCGGTGCGGGCGACGGCGTCCGTCGCCAGGTCGATCTGCGGCTTCTGGTGGGCCAGCTCGCCGTACCAGATCTCCACGATGCCCTGGTCACGGACCATGACGACCTCGACCTTGCGCTCCTTGTCGATGCGCCAGTAGCCGGACTCGCTCTCCAGCGGCTTGACCTTGTTGCCCTCGCTGTCGAGGACCCAGGAGTGCGAGACGTACTCGATGAAGTCCCGGCCGTCGTGGCTGAAGGTCACTGACTGGCCGAAGTTGCACTTCTCGGCGCCGGGAAAGTCCGCGACACCCGCGCCCTCCCACGTGCCCAGCAGGAACGCGAGGGGGACGAGGTCCGGGTTCAGGTCGGACGGGATCTCGATCATGAGCAGCTCTGTCGATCTCTAGGGTGTCGAGTGGTACGGGTCCCGGGGGTACGGGTGACTACCGCTGGCCCTGGTACAGCTTCTTCACGGTCAGACCGGCGAAGGCGAGGACGCCGACGCAGACCAGAACCAGCAGAGCTTCGAAGAAAACGATCACGGGGTGCTCCTCGAATGAGCGTGGAGGCGAAAGCGGGCCGGGCCCCAGCTTAGTGGGCGGGGGCCCGGCCCGTTCTGTGAGGTCCGCGTCAGCCGAGCAGCTGGTTCTGCAGGACGACGGTCTGGTGGAAGGGCACGAGCGGGGCCTCACCCTTACGGGAGACCACGACCAGGGCGACGATGTCGCCGGCTGTCATGTCCGCGTGCCTGACGTGGACCGGGCCGCGTGGCGTGGCCTCGTCGTACACGTAGCGCTCCGTGGAGGCCACCTTGGCGTCGTTGCCGTACCCCTGGTCGTACGAGGACATCTCCTCGACGTCCACGAGTCGGACCATCGTGTCCGGCGCACCGCCGAGCTGAGCGCGGAAGTAGTTCCCGGCGAGTGCCGAGGTGTGGAAGCGAAGCAGGAAGATCCGCACCGATGTGCCGTCGGGCATCGACCAGCCGCGCGCCGCGATGTGGCGCAGGCCGCCCTCGGTGAGGTGCTCACGCAGGTCCTCCCTGCCGTCCTCGGCGTACTCCCGCAGATACCGCTCGACCGGCACCCGGCCGCGCTCGCCCCGCAGGGTCGGATCCGCCGTGGCACCCGTCGGCGCCGGAAGCAGCAACTGCTCCAGGTCCGCGTAGTGGATCTCGCCCGGGTTCTCCTGGACGAAGGGGAGCGGGGCGCCGGGCGGCAGCACCGGCTTGGCGAGCTTCGGGTAGTCCCAGCGTCCGTCGCCCAGCGTGGACAGGCCGGGCACCTCGGTGCGCTCCTGGGAGGCGATACCGAAGGCCGTGCCGGTTCCGGCGGCGGCGAAGACGAGCACGGCGGCCGTCCAGCGCAGCACCGCCCGTACCTTCCGCCGGTTCCGCGGGGCGGGGGACACGGCGGGCGCCGGGAGCACCGCTTCGGACTCGGGCGCGGACGCGGACGCGGGCTCGGGTGCCGTCGTAACGGCGGTCTGGTCGGTCACACGGACTCCCCGGGCGAAGCGATGTGGTCGAGCTGGTCGCGGAACATCGCCGCGATGGTCCCCGTGGGCAGCGACTCGGAGCCGTACGCGTAGGTGGTCACCAGGATCTCGCCCACATGGGCGCTGCAGACCATGGCGTCCAGCTCCAGGTCGTCGTTCTCCGGCAGCAGATGGCACACGGCCTTCGGATGCCCCTTGACCTTCGGGCCCTTCCGGAACACCCCGAGCGCGTCGGCCATCTCCTTCCGGATGTCCGCCATGTCCCGGACCGCCTTGCTGTTCTCCATCTGCGCCAGCCGGGTCTCCACGATGTACGTTCCGTCGATGTCGCGGTAGCTGCGTGCGGCGAGGCCCTTGACGCGGAGCTTCTCGACGGCCTTGTCGTGCCGTTTGCGCTGCGCGCTCGGCAGGCCGCGCGATCCTTGCTTGAGCAGTGCGACGGCGCGCTCGGCGCCGAGCGAGCTGTCGTTGCCGTACTCGTCGATGTCCGGACCCGCCACGTACCGGACCGACAGGGGGAGCAGCTGGGCGGCCAGTCCGGTGGGCTCCGCCGCCGGGAAGTCCAGCTCCGGATGCTCGGCGGGCTCCGCCCAGATGACGGTGGGCGCACTGCGCTCGGCGCGCTTCAGGGCCGACCAGCCCCAGGCGCCCGCGCCGGCGAGAAGGGCCAGGCTCACGGCCGTGGCGACGAGCGCCACCGGCGGTCGGCGGCGGGGGCTGCCGGGGGCGGTCCGCTCGGACTCGGGCTGCTGCGGCTCTGCTTGCTCGGCCTGCTCGGTCTGCTCGGTCTGCTCGGTCTGCTCGGTCACAGTCGCTCCAACTGACGCTTGGCGAGCGACTTCAGGTCCTTCTCGTCGACCGGTCCCGAGTTGTTCGCGTACTCGATGATCATCACCACATCACCGCGCCAGGCCACCGCCCGGCCCTGGTACAGAGGCTCGTATCCCGCCTCGCGCAGGGGCTCGTCGAAGACGTACGTACGGGCGTTGCTGCTGCCGGGCACGGGCTCTCCCTCGTTGCCCGCCCAGTCGTCGTCGCTCATGTACGCCTGCTGACCCTCGCCGAACCGCTCGGCGTTGATCTCCGTGGTCTCCCGGAACTGCACCAGACTGATGTCGACGTAGACCTTCCCGCCCTGCGACCAGCTGACCGTCGCGGCCCGGCGGAAGTCGTGCTCCGCCAGGTCCTCGAACATGTGGTCCTCGTCCTCGAACCAGGTCGCGAAGGAGAAGAGGTCCTCCAGCTGGGCCCCCTGCTCCTTCTTCGAGCCCTTGGGCCGCGGGACCAGCAGCTGACGGAGATCGCCGTCGGTCTTCACCCAGCGGTTCACGGACACCGACCTCGCGGTCGTGTCGCTGCCCGCCCGGACAGGTTTCGGGGTTCTGATCTCCGGCTGCGAGAGCGCCGGCAGCGGTGTGGGCTCGCGGTGGTACTGAACGGTGTAGCCGGTGGCCGCACCGGCCACCACGCCGAGCACCGCGGCGGCCGCGATCAGCGACGCGGTCCGGCCGCGGCGGCGGACGGGCGGGGCCGGCTCTCCCGCATCCGCCGGCACCGCCACCGGAAGCGGCTCAACGGCCGGATCCCGCGCCGGTGGTGTGTCAGGCGCCGGCTCTTGCGGCACCCTGTCGCCCTGCGTATCCAAGAGGCTCCCCCCACGAGGCCTGAGGCACGGATTCCGTATCCGCGCACACAGCTGACCCTCATCGGGTGATCCGGGTTGTACGGCCGCGCATTACAGTTCGGCATATGGCGAACAAGCTCGTGATCAAGGTGACCGCAGGTGCCGACGCACCCGAGCGCTGCTCCCAGGCCTTCACGGTCGCGGCCGTGGCCGCGGCCAGCGGGGTGGAGGTCTCGCTCTGGCTGACCGGGGAGTCCTCCTGGTTCGCGCTGCCGGGGCGGGCGGCCGAGTTCGAGCTGCCGCATGCGGCGCCGCTGCCCGAGCTGATCGAGTCGATCCAGGCGAACGGGAAGATCACGCTGTGCACGCAGTGCGCGGCGCGGCGGGACATCACGGAGAAGGACACGCTCGAGGGCGTGCGGATCGCGGGCGCGCAGGTGTTCGTCAGCGAGATCATGCCGGAGGGTGTGCAGGCCCTGGTCTACTGACCGCGCCCCGTTCCGCGCCGGCCCCGCCTACTGGTGCGGCCGGCGCCTGCCGTCGAGCTCGTCCCACCACTCGTCGGACTTCGGGTCGCCCGAAGGGTCGTCCCACCAACGGTCCTCCGGGCCGCGCCGGTTGGCGATCACGGCGGCGACCGGCGGGATGACCATGGCGACGACGCACATGCCCACGGCCACGGGGACGGACCACAGCCGCACCACGGCCCAGGCGGCGACGAAGAGGAAGAGGCAGCCGCCCATCAGCAGGAAGTAGACGTGCCGACGCCTGGCGTACATGCCTCCAGCGTACGACCGAAGGGCCGCACCTCGTTCCCGGTAGCGTCCAACCCCCAGGAGGTGCGGCCCTTCGGCCTGTCCTTGACTCAGACGGCGATGGCGACCTCGGAGAGGCCCCCCGTCCGGGCGACGACCGTACGGTCCGCCGTGCCGCCGGGCACGAGCGCGCGCACGGTCCACGTGCCCTCGGCCGCGTAGAAGCGGAACTGTCCGGTCGCAGAGGTCGGAACCTCCGCGGTGAACTCGCCGGTCGAGTCCAGGAGACGGACGTAGCCCGTCACCGGCTCGCCGTCGCGGGTCACCTGACCCTGGATGGTGGTTTCACCGGGCTTGATCGTCGAGGCGTCGGGGCCGCCGGCCTGCGCTCCACACATGCTGTTCTCCAGAAAAGGTCGGGGCGGATTACTTGTTGGCGCCGAGCTCGATCGGCACGCCGACGAGGGAGCCGTACTCGGTCCACGAGCCGTCGTAGTTCTTGACGTTCTCCTGGCCGAGGAGCTCGTGGAGCACGAACCAGGTCAGCGCGGAGCGCTCGCCGATGCGGCAGTACGCGATGGTGTCCTTCGACAGGTCGACCTGCTCGTCCTCGTAGAGGGCCTTGAGCTCCTCGTCGGACTTGAAGGTGCCGTCGTCGTTGGCGTTCTTCGACCACGGGATGTTGCGGGCGCTGGGCACGTGGCCCGGACGCTGCGACTGCTCCTGCGGGAGGTGCGCCGGGGCGAGCAGCTTGCCGCTGAACTCGTCGGGCGAGCGCACGTCGACCAGATTCTGGCTGCCGATCGCGGCCACGACGTCGTCGCGGAAGGCGCGGATGGACTTGTCCTGGGCCTTGGCCTTGTACTCGGTCGCCTCACGGACCGGCACCTCCGCGACCAGGTCGCGGGAGTCGAGCTCCCACTTCTTGCGGCCGCCGTCGAGCAGACGGACGTCGCCGTGGCCGTAGAGCTTGAAGTACCAGAAGGCGTAGGAGGCGAACCAGTTGTTGTTGCCGCCGTAGAGGACGACGGTGGAGTCGTTCGCGATGCCCTTCGCCGACAGGAGCTTCTCGAAGCCCTCCTGGTCGATGAAGTCACGGCGGACCGGGTCCTGGAGGTCCTTGGTCCAGTCGATCCGGATCGCGTTCCTGATGTGGTTCTTTTCGTAGGCCGAGGTGTCCTCGTCGACCTCGACGATGACGACCTTCGGGTCGTCGAGGTGGGCCTCGACCCAGTCGGCGTCTACCAGGACGTCGCTGCGGCTCATGGTTGTTCTCCTCCGGGGCAGTGTGCGGCGGTGGTGCGCGAGGGGTTGTGCGCGAGGGGTTGTGCGCGAGAGGTGTGCGGGTACGCGGAAGAGCGTCGATCAGCACGGGGCGGCCCTGACATGGAGGTCGAAGGGCCTGGGGATACGGGGCAGTGCTCCCGCTCAGACAGTGCGACAGAGCATGGCGGCGACGCGGCACAGGTCTACTGCCCGCCGCTTCGTGAGATCCGCCTGTCGCTGCTTCATGGGACCGATCGTAGGGACGAGTCGGCGGCCATGTCACCGGCGTGTCGTATGTTGAGACGCGATCGTCCACGATTCGGGACGTGGATCAGCTCCGGGCCGCACGGGGACGCCCGGGAGGCGGCCTGCTCCCCCTGCGCTTCTGACCGGCGGACAGACCTGTCTCACCATTCGGCGCGCCCGGACCGGGGCACGGGCTCAGCCCGCGAGCCGGACGTCCTTGCCGGTGACCGTGATCACGACGCCGTCCGGCCCGGCCTCGACCTTCTCGAGCTTCAGGCCCGCCGGCAGCCCGCCCAGCTTCCGGTCGAAGTCGGTCTTCTTGCGGATCTCGCCCTCGAGCCCGGGGATGCCCTCACCCGGGACCTTGTCGGCGCGGACCCTGATCGTGTTCCCGTCGACGATGCTCACCGTGGACACGACGCTGCGCGTGATCTTCCCGAACAGCGGCAGCGTCACCGAGCCGGTGACCTTGACCTTCCCGTTCTGGCCGTACGCGACGGTGACACCGTCGTCGGCGGCATCCGTGAGGTCCGCGTAACTGATGCGGGCGGTGCCCTCGGCACGGGCCGCCGTGGCGCTGGCATACCCCTCGGCGACCCGGACGTCGAACAGGTCGGCGGTCATCTCCTCGATCCGCACCGGCCGGCCCGCGGCGCTGGTCCGGATGCCGTCGAGCTTGATCTCGACCTCGTCGAACCTGCTGTCCATCGCCTGAGTCAGGAAGGGAAAGCCCTTGATGGAGACGGCGGTCGAGTCGGCCGTCCCCTCCTGGACCTTGATCCGCTCCGCCGCCTCCGACTCCGCCACGTTGAGCGCGATCCGGTCCGCGGCGACGAACAGACCGCCGAGGACGACGGCGATGACGATCAGTATTCGCAGTGCACGCATGTGTTCGGTGTCCCCCACCCTGTCTGGCCACGGACGCCCGTTGAGCCCGAGCCGGTCGGGACGACGCCTGCGCAGTGATCGACGTCCGGCGGCCGCCGATGGTTCCGAACCTGCCCTCCGTGCGGGCGGCTATGCGAGCGCGCGCCCGATCAGGTACACGGCGGGGGCGGCCGCGGTCAGCGGAAGCGCCACACCGGCGGTCATGTGGACGAAGCGGGAGGGGTAGTCGTAGCTCGCCACCCGCAGACCGATCAGCGCACATCCGCCCGCGGCCAGACCGAGCAGCGCGCCACCGGAGCCCATGCCGGTGAGCCCGCCGGCCGCGATGCCGGCGCCCGCCGCCGACGCCAGGGACAGCGCGACGGAGACGGCCCCGCCCAGCGGCAGCGCACGGACCGTCGTGGCGACGGCGACGGCGATCGCGCCGACCACCACCGCGTCGTCGTCGGCTGCGAGATGGCCGGCGGCCAGGACGGCGAACGCCGCGGAGGCGACCGTCGCCATGAGGCCGTACATCCGTTCGTCGGCCCCCGCGTGGCTGCGCAGTTGGAGGACGAGCGTCAGCAGCACCCACACCCCGAGCGTGCCGATGATCGCGGCGGGCGCGTTCCCGTCGCCGGACGCGAGGAGCGCGGCGTCGGCCGCGAGGCCGCCGAGGAACGCGAGCGCGATGCCCTGCCTGGCCGGCCACATGCCGTTCAGGCGGAACCAGCCGGCCGCGGTGACCGCCTGGAGCAGCACCAGCGGTACGAGCAGCGCGTACGGGCCGACGGCAGCGCCGCCGGCGAGCAGCAGCGCGAGCACGGCGGTCAGCCCGGCGGGCTGCATGCCCGGCGCGATGACCGGCGAACGCCCTTCGGCGCGGGCGCGCTGGGCGTCCGTGATCCGGGCGTTGCCGCCGACGGTCGGCGAGCCGTATCCGGCCGGGCCCTCGAGCGCCGGCTCCGCCACGGGGGCGGGCGCGCTCGGGTAGGCCGCCGAAGCGTGGGCGGGAGCGCCCGGGACGGGCGCCTCGGGCGGCAGCGGCAGACCCGCGGCGGCGGGCACCGGCGGCAGGTACGCCGTTTCGGCCGCACCCGGAACGGACGCGGGCGCCTGCTGCCGCGGCTCAGGCCCGCCCCAGGAACCGCCGGCCCCTGCGGACGGGTACTCACCGGGGCGCACGACCGGCTGGTACTGCGTGTCCCAGGTCTCGCCCTGCCAGGTCTGCGTCTCGCCCGGGTCCCGGTACGGCTGCTGCCGGTAAGGGTCCTCGTGGCCCGCCGGCTGCTGCTGCCGGTGGGCGTCCTCGTGCCCCGCCGGCTGCTGCCCGTACGCGTCCCCGTAGGACCGGTACGGCTGCTGTCCGTGCGGATACTGCTGGTCGCTGCTCATGCTGTGCGGTTCACCCTCCTGCGAACGGCGGGAGCACCTCGACCGTGCCGCCCTCGGCAAGCCGTACGGTCTCATGACCGCGGGTCCCGACGGGGTCACCGTCGACGAGGAACGAGCAGCGCAGCAGTACGCGCGTCAGCTCCCCGGGGTGCTTGTCCCGCACCGCGTCCAGAGCCTCCGCGAGCGTCTCCGCCGCGTAGGGCTCCTCCGCGATGCCGGCCGCCGCCTTGGCCGCGGCCCAGTAGCGGATGGTTCCCGCTGCCATAGCGGCACTCCTTTCGTCTCGTGCGCGCCGCTCACCATGATGGGCTATCGGCCGGTGAGCCATTCCCCCAGGCGGCGCAGCAGCGCCTCGTCCGCCGCGTTCTCCGCGTGCCCCATGCCCGGCTCGAGCCAGAGCTCCGCCGTCCCCCGCGCCGCCGCGGCCAGCATCCGCGGGTGGTCGAGCGGGAAGTACGGGTCGCGGTCGCCGTGCACGATGAGCAGCGGCGTCGGCGCGATCAGCGGCACGGATTCGGCCGGGGAGAGCGGCACCGGGTCCCAGTCCCGGTGATGGATGCGGGTACGGAACCCGTACCGCCCGACGATCCGGCCGGCCGGACGCGTGACCACCCAGTGCAGCCGCCGCATCGGCGCCGTACCGCGGTAGTACCAGCGGGCGGGGGCGCTCACCGAGACGACCGCGTCCGTGCGTGCCTCCGTGCGCCCCTCGTGCATCCGGGCGCCGTACAGCGCCGCGTGCCGCAGCACCACCGAGCCGCCCATCGAGAAGCCGACGGTCACCACCCGGGTGTGCCCGAGCGACCGGGCCCACTCCACGGCGGCGGCCAGATCCAGCACCTCACGGTCGCCGACGGTGGAACGCCCGCCGGAGCGGCCGTGGCCGCGGAAGGAGAAGGTCACCACCCCCGCGTACCGCGAGAACGTCCGCGCCGCGCGGCGCACCGCGGGCCGGTCGACCGAGCCGGTGAAACCGTGCGCGACGACGACGGCGGTGGCGGTCGGGCCGCTCGCACAGGGCTCGTAGCGGGCTTCGATCCGGACACCGTCGGATGTCAGGAGAGTTGCGTCCTGAGGGCGCGGAGAGATCCTTGACACGTCCACAGTGTGAAATCGGCCCTCTCGCCCAGAACTCATGTGGGCTATTCTGCTGCGAGAGGATCCGGGCAATGCAGCCCCCGGATCCTTTTGTGTTTTCCGGCCATTGTTACAGGCTGGTGAACAAAGCCTCACAAAGGCTCTCGGGCGCGAGAGAGCCGCGTACGAAGCAGTGCACGTCCTCGCAGGGACCGAGGAGGAACCGACGTCATGGACGAGCGACCCCAGCACGCCGAACGAACGACGATCAGAGCAGGTGGGACGCGATGAGCTCCCTGCTGCTCCTGACCAATGCCCTCCAGCCGTCGACGGAGGTGCTTCCCGCCCTCGGACTGCTTCTGCACAACGTACGGGTGGCACCCGCGGAGGGGCCGGCCCTCGTCGACACCCCTGGTGCCGACGTGATCCTCGTCGACGGCCGCCGCGACCTGCCGCAGGTGCGGTCTCTGTGCCAGCTCCTGCGGTCCACCGGGCCCGGCTGTCCGCTCGTCCTCGTCGTGACCGAGGGCGGCCTCGCGGCCGTCACCGCCGACTGGGGCATCGACGACGTGCTGCTGGACACGGCCGGACCGGCCGAGGTCGAGGCACGGCTGCGGCTGGCGACGGGCCGCCAGCAGATCACCTCCGACGACTCCCCGATGGAGATCCGCAACGGCGACCTGTCGGTGGACGAGGCGACATACAGCGCCAAACTGAAGGGCCGGGTCCTCGACCTGACCTTCAAGGAGTTCGAACTGCTCAAATACCTCGCGCAGCACCCCGGCCGGGTCTTCACCCGGGCGCAGCTGCTCCAGGAGGTCTGGGGCTACGACTACTTCGGCGGTACGCGCACGGTCGACGTCCATGTGCGGCGGCTGCGCGCCAAGCTCGGCCCGGAGCACGAGTCGCTCATCGGGACCGTCCGGAACGTGGGATACCGGTTCGTCGCCCCGGAGAAGGTCGAGCGGGTGGCCGAGGAGGCCAAGGCGAAGGCCGCCAAGGCAGTAGCCCGTACGGATGACGGCGCCGAGGTGGAGGAACCGGCCGTACGCCCTGCCCAGAGGTAGGTCACCACGCGTAGACTTCGCGCGTGGCCAAGGTGACGCGGGACGATGTGGCACGACTGGCGGGGACTTCGACCGCGGTCGTCAGCTACGTCATCAACAACGGACCCCGGCCGGTCGCCCCGGCCACGCGCGAGCGGGTACTCGCAGCGATCAAAGAGCTGGGGTACCGGCCCGACCGGGTCGCGCAGGCGATGGCGTCCCGGCGCACCGACCTCATAGGCATGATCGTGCCCGACGCCCGGCAGCCCTTCTTCGCCGAGATGGCACACGCGGTCGAACAGGCCGCCGCCGAACGCGGAAAAATGGTGCTCGTCGGCAATTCCGACTACCGCGACGAGCGTGAGGTCCACTATCTGCGGGCCTTCCTCGGCATGCGGGTCTCCGGCCTGATCCTGGTCAGCCAGGGCATGAGCGAGCGCGCGGCGGCCGAGATCGAGGCGTGGGACGCACGGGTCGTCCTGCTCCACGAGCGGCCCGAGGCGATCGACGACGTCGCCGTCGTCACGGACGACATCGGCGGCGCGCAGCTCGCGACCCGGCACCTGCTCGAGCACGGGCACGAGTACGTCGCCTGTCTGGGCGGCGTCGAGTCGACCCCGTCGGTCGGCGACCCGGTCGCCGACCACGTCGAGGGCTGGCGCCGGGCCATGCAGGAGTCCGGCCGCACGACGGAGGGGCGGCTCTTCCAGGCACCGTACAACCGCTACGACGCCTACCAGGTCGCCCTGAAGCTGCTCGCCGGGCCCGACCGCCCGCCGGCGATCTTCTGCTCGACCGACGACCAGGCCTTCGGTGTCCTGCGGGCGGCGCGTGAACTGCGGATCGACGTGCCGGCCGAACTCGCGGTGGCCGGCTTCGACGACGTCAAGGAAGCGGCCCTGACGGACCCGCCCCTCACGACGATCTCCTCCGACCGCCCGGCGATGGCCCGCGCGGCGATCGACCTGGTCCTCGACGACGGCCTGAGGCTGGCGGGTTCGCGGCGCGAACGGGTCAAGCAGTTCCCGTCGGGCCTGGTGATCCGCCGCTCCTGCGGGTGCGGCGAGCCGTAACGGCGAACGGGCCGGACCGGCTCCGCCGCTCTCGCAGGTGCGGCGAGCCGTAGCGGTGAACGGCCCGGACCGGGGACGCCCCCCGGTCCGGGCGCCGGATCACAGACGCCGTCGAGGCGCCCCACAGCTCGCCGCCGGCCGTCTCCGCGGCCCGCCGTTCCGCCGGCGGCCTTATATCGGGCATACACGGTTCTGTCGGGCTTCTCAGCACTGTCTCAGACGGTTCTCATCCGGGCCGACGACAGTCGGTGCCATGAGCGACCACTACCGCCGAAGCGGCGACGATGCCCACCACCAGCAGCCGTACGGTGCTCCCCTCCCGCAGGGGGCGGGCGGCGGGTACCCGCCGGTCCCGCCCTACCACCCCGGCGACGCCACGGCCGGACACGCGCCCGGACCGCACCCGACCGTTCCCGCTCCCGCGCAGGCGGACGGGTACGCGCCCGTCCCGGCGCCCCGGCCCCGGGCGAAGCGTCCCGTCGCGCTGCTCGCCGCCGTCGCCCTCGTCGCCGCGGCCTTCGGCGGCGGGGCCTCGGTCCTCGTCGGGGAGCTCACCAAGGACGCCGGAAGCGGCGGCTCCGGCGCGGTGACCGGCACGAACGTCTCGCAGAGCAGCAAGGGAACGGTCGCCGGCGTGGCGCAGGCCGTCTCCCCGAGCATCGTGGAGATCAGCGCGGACTCGAACACCGGGCAGTCCACCGGCTCCGGCGTGATCATCACCGGGGACGGCGAGATCGTCACCAACAACCACGTCATCTCGGGCGCTTCGACGATCAAGGTGCGGCTCAGCAACGGCAAGACGTACGAGGCGGACGTCCTCGGCACCGACCCCGGCAAGGACCTCGCCCTCATCAAGCTCCAGGGCGCGTCAGGCCTGAAGGCCGCCTCGCTCGGCGACTCGAGCAAGGTCGAGGTCGGCGACGAAGTCGTCGCGATCGGCTCGCCCGAGGGCCTGACCGGCACGGTGACGAGCGGCATCGTCTCCGCGCTCGACAGGGACGTGACCGTGGCCAAGGACGAGGAGCAACCGCAGCAGCAGGACCCGCGGCAGGGCTGGCCCTTCGAGTTCGGCGGGCAGCAGTTCAACGGCGACACCGGCGACTCGACGACCACCTACAAGGCGATCCAGACCGACGCCTCCCTCAACCCCGGCAACTCCGGCGGCGCCCTGATCAACATGAACGGCGAGATCATCGGCATCAACTCGGCGATGTACTCGCCCAGTTCCGCCACCGGGTCCACCGCGGGCAGCGTCGGCCTCGGCTTCGCCATCCCGATCGACACCGTCAAGGCCGACCTGGACGCCCTCCGCTCCGGCGACGGCAACTGATCGCGTGCGAGGCTTGGTCCATGACTGAAGGTGAGCGCATCCTGATCGTCGACGACGAGCCCGCCGTCCGTGAGGCGCTCCAGCGCTCGCTCGCGTTCGAGGGGTACGGCACCGAGGTCGCCGCCGACGGCATCGACGCCCTCGCCCGCGCGGAGGCGTACGCACCCGATCTGATCGTCCTCGACATCCAGATGCCGCGGATGGACGGTCTGACCGCGGCCCGCCGGCTGCGGGCCGCCGGATCGACCGTGCCCATCCTGATGCTCACGGCCCGCGACACCGTGGGCGACCGGGTCACCGGCCTCGACGCCGGCGCGGACGACTACCTGGTCAAGCCGTTCGAGCTCGACGAGCTGTTCGCCCGTATCCGCGCGTTGCTGCGGCGCAGTTCCTACGCCACGGCCGGCCCCGGTGGCCCGGAGGAGGACGTGCTGTCCTTCGCCGACCTGCGGATGGACCTCGCGACCCGGGAGGTCACCCGCGGCACCCGCCGGGTCGAGCTGACCCGTACGGAGTTCACGCTGCTGGAGCTGTTCCTGGCGCATCCGCGCCAGGTGCTCACCCGTGAGCAGATCCTCAAGTCCGTGTGGGGCTTCGACTTCGAGCCGAGCTCCAACTCCCTGGACGTGTACGTCATGTACCTGCGGCGCAAGACGGAGGCGGCCGGCGAGCCGCGCCTGGTCCACACGGTGCGCGGCGTGGGGTACGCGCTGCGCACCGGCGGCCCGGAATGACGAACAGGTTCCGCGCGCTTCCCCTTCGCTCCCGCCTGGCGCTGCTGGTGGCGACGGCGGTGGCGGTGGCCGTCGCAGCGGCGGCCAGCGTGTGCTGGCTGGTGGTGCGCAGCGCGCTGGTCGACTCGCTCGACAACGCGCTCAGCACCAACCGGATGGCGCCGCGCCAGGTGCTCGCCTTCGTCGACCCCGCGGGACAGTGCCGCAAGGCCGAGCCCGCCGGTCCCGACACCGACCTCTTCAAGTCGACGATCCAGCTGCTGGACCGCCAGGGGAACAGCTGTGTGGTCCTCGGTGACGAATCGGTCGAGGTCACGGACGCCGACCTCGACGTCGCCGGCGGCCGGTCCGACTCCTCCTTCCACAACGCCACGGCGTCCGACGGCTCCGAGTACCGCGTCTTCACCTATCCCATCGAGGGCTACGCGGGCGCGGTGATCGTCGCCCGTCCCCTCAGCGAGACCGACGACACCCTCGGCAATCTGACGCTGGTGCTGGCCCTGGTGGCCGGCGCCGGTGTGCTGGGGGCCGGCGCGGCCGGCGCCTGGGTCGCCAGGACCGGACTGCGGCCGGTGGACGAGCTCACGGGCGCGGTCGAGCACGTGGCCCGCACCGAGGACCTGAGCGTGCGCATCCCGGTCGAGGGGGACGACGAGATCGCCCGGCTGTCCCGGTCGTTCAACGCGATGACCGCGGCGCTGGCCTCCTCGCGCGACCTCCAGCAGCAGCTGATCGCGGACGCCGGCCATGAGCTGCGCACGCCGCTCACGTCGCTGCGGACCAACATCGAGCTGCTCGCCAGGAGCGAGGAGACCGGCCGCGCCATCCCGCCCGACGACCGCAGGGCGCTGCTCGCCTCGGTCAAGGCGCAGATGACCGAACTGGCCGCGCTCATCGGCGACCTCCAGGAGCTGTCCCGGCCGGACGTGGGCACGAGCGGCAAGGTGCAGGTGGTGGCCCTGCACGAGATCACGCAGGCGGCTCTCGACCGCGCGCGGCTACGCGGCCCGGAGCTGACGCTCACGGCCCGGCTGGAGCCCTGGTACGTACGGGCGGACCAGGCCGCGCTGGAGCGGGCCCTGGTCAACGTCCTGGACAACGCCGTGAAGTTCTCGCCGCCGGGCGCCGAGGTCGAGGTGGGCCTGCGCGGCGGCGAACTGACGGTCCGCGACCACGGTCCCGGCATCCCGCCGGAGGAACTGCCGCACGTCTTCGAACGGTTCTGGCGCTCCCCCTCGGCGCGGGCGCTGCCCGGTTCGGGGCTGGGGCTGTCGATCGTGGCGCGCACGGTCCGGCAGGCGGGCGGCGGCATCACCCTGGAGCCGGCCGACGGCGGCGGCACCCGCGCGGTGATCCGCCTGCCGGGGGCGGCGGTTCCGCCTCCGGGCACCCCCTGAAACGTCTCGCGAGACGGAACGTCTTGCCAGGGCGGGTCACCGGCGCTAATCTTCTTCGAGACGAACCGTCTCGTCTCATGCTCTTGCCGTCCATCGAAGGAAGCGCCCTTGTTCCCAGCCACCGCCACGGCCGCCCAGTTCGTCGTCACCGACGTCACCAAGCGCTACAACGACCATGTCGTCCTCGACCGTGTCTCCTTCACCCTGCGCCCCGGCGAAAAAGCCGGCGTCGTGGGCGAGAACGGCTCCGGGAAGTCGACACTGCTGCGGCTGCTCGCCGGAGCGGAGCAGCCCGACAACGGCACGGTGGCCGTCACCGTCCCCGGCGGCATCGGCCACCTCGCCCAGACCCTCGAGCTGCCGGGCACCTCCCGCGTCGCCGACGCGATCGACCTGGCCCTCGCCGACCTCCGGTCCCTCCAGCGGCGGATCCGCGTCGCGGAATCCGCGCTGGCGACCACCGGTGAGGCCGGCCACGAGCGGTACGCACGACTGGTCGCCGAGTTCGAGGCACGTGGCGGGCACGACGCCGACCGCCGGGTCCAGGTCGCCCTGCACCGGCTCGGCGAACGGGCGGCACCGGCGCCGGACCGGCCGCTCGGCACGCTCTCCGGCGGTCAGCGCTCGCGGCTCGCGCTCGCCGCGACGCTCGCCTCCTCCCCCGAACTGCTGCTGCTCGACGAGCCCACCAACCACCTCGACGACACGGCCGTCGCCTGGCTCGAGGAGCGGCTGCGCGCCCACCGCGGCACGGTGGTCGTGGTCACCCACGACCGCGCGTTCCTCGACCGGGTGACCGCCACCGTGCTCGAGGTGGACGAGGACCGGAAGACCGTGCACCGCTACGGCGACGGTTACGCGGGCTACCTCACCGCCAAGGCCGCCGCCCGCGCCCGCTGGGCACGGGAGTACGAGGAGTGGCGCGACGAGGTGGCCCGGCGGTCGGGACTGGCCGACACCAACATCGGGGCCCTGTCCACGATTCCGCGCAAGATGCCGCGCGGCTTCAGCGGCGCCGGCGCGTTCCGTGCCCGCTCGCGGACGCACGGCGCGGCGAGCCGCGTCCGGGACGCCCGGGAGCGGCTGCAGCGCCTGACGGAGAACCCGGTCCCGCCGCCTCCGAAGCCGCTGCGGTTCACGGCCCGGTTCGAGGGCGGGGCGGCCCGCGGGGTCGAACTGGCGGATGTGCGTGTGCCGGGGCGGCTCTCCCTGGACTCACTGCGCATCGAACCGGGTGGGCGGATGCTGGTCACCGGTCCGAACGGCGCGGGGAAGTCGACGCTCCTGAAGGTCCTGGCCGGGGAACTGGTTCCGGCGGCGGGCACGGTCGAGCGGCCCGATCGGGTGGGCCTGCTGCGCCAGACCACGGGGCCCGTGCCGGACGGCCGCACAACCCTGGAGGCGTACGGCGAGGAGCGGGCCGAAGCCCTGCTCGCGACGGGGCTGTTCCGGTCCGCCGACCTGTTCAAGCCGGTCCGCACGCTCTCGGTGGGTCAGCGGCGCAGGCTCGAACTGGCCCGGCTGCTCGCCGGCCCCGTGGATCTGCTGCTGCTCGACGAGCCCACCAACCACCTCTCCCCCGTACTGGTCGAGGAGATCGAGGCAGCACTGGCGCAATACGCGGGGACGCTGGTGCTGGTCACCCACGACCGGCGGGCACGGGCGGCCTTCGACGGGCCGGAGCTGGCACTCACGCCCTGCCGATGACCCGCCCGTGAAGGCGCCGTCGCATCCCACTACGGTCGTGTACATGCAGCATCAGCAGCCGTACCAGGCCCCTTTCCCTGCGTCCCCGCCCATGCCGCCCACCGCGCCCTCCCGTGGCAGGGGTCCGCTGGTGACCGCCTTGCTCGTAGGGCTGCTGGTGGGCGGCGGATGCGTCGGTGCGGCCTGGGCGCTGACGGGCTCGGGCGAGGACGCTGTCGGCCCCGGACCCGCGTCCGACGCACGAGGCGCGTGCGCGGCCCTCGCCGGCTTCGACGAGTCGCAGTACGCGGCCAAGGGCAACGACGGTGAGGTGGCACTCCACCGCTGGAACGGGGCCGTGGTGCTGGCCGAGGCCGCGGCCGCGGGCGACCCTGCCCACGAGCCGCTCGCGGACGCCCTGCGCCGGGCGGCGAACCGCCAGAGGCAGGTCTTCGAGTTCGACGCCCAGGTGATGAAGGAGCTGACCACGGCCCGGGAGATCTGCGCGGGTCGCTGACGTCTCAGCCGTTGTGCCGGATGAGCGAATCCACCAGCCCTGCCCGGGTGTTGGGGAAGTCGAGCGGCACGATGCCGAGCCCCCGCCAACCGCTCGCCTCCGCGCCGTCGATGAAGCGGTGGACGCGCGGGTTGAGGTTGTCGGAGTTCCACCGCGGCGGCAGATACGCGGACGTGCTCACGTAGTTGACGAACAGCTTGCCCGGCTGCTGCGCCGCCTTGCGGAAGTGCGCCTCGATCCTCGTGTACTTGGGGTCCGGCAGGGCGTTCCAGTCGTCCTGGATGTCGAACCACGTGCCGTCCGCGTAACGCACGCCGGGCAGACCGCCGTTGTCGCCGAGAAGCACGACGCGGCCGCGCGCCTCGCCCAGCACCGGGATGCCGTCGCCGATCCGGAAGAGCGGGCGCCAGCCGCGGCGGTCGAGGTAGTCGTCGAAGACCGCACGGAAGGTGGCGTCGCTGTCCTCGGAGTACTCCTGCTTGACCCGCATCAGCACGGTCTCCGACGGGTGTGCGGCGAGGAAGTCGCGGCAGGCGACGAGGACATCACCGAACATCATGTTCTGGTACGACGGGCCGTGGTGGATGGCGAACGAGCCGCCGGTGACCCGGCACCGCACGTCGAGGAAGCGGATACCGCTGCCCAGCTGCTCGGCGATGGTGGTGTTCTGGCATTCGCTCCACAGCCCGCCGAAGCGCGCACCGGAGTCGTGGGTGCCCGGGATCGTGAGCCTCTGCAGCGGGGTCGAGTCGGCCGGGCCGGCCATCCAGTCCTGTGCGGACAGGGTGCGGCGGGGCGTTGCGGTGGCGTGGGGGGCGCCGATGAGGGCGGCTGCGGACAGTGCGGCAGCGCCTGCGAGGAATCTCCGTCGGTCCATGGCGAGGGAGTATGACGCGTCCACGTCAGACGCACCAGACTCCCGTACCGTCCGGTAACGACGAAGGGGCGGCAGGCCTCGCGCCTGCCGCCCCCACCGCCGGGCAGTGCTACTGCACGACCGTGATCCGGTCGGCCTTCGGCGGCTCGATCGGCGCGGTGGCCGAGGAGTTCGCCGCCAGGTAGGCGTTGAAGACGTCCAGGTCGGAGGCGCCCACCAGCTTGTTGGTGTGCTCCTTCAGGACGGAGAAGCCGTCACCGCCGCCCGCGAGGAACTCGTTCATGGCGACGCGGTACGTCTTCGACGGGACGATCGCCTCGCCGTTCAGCTTCACCGAGTCCACGACGATCCGGTCGGCGCCGGTCTTCGTCAGGTCCAGGGTGTACGTGAAGCCCCGCGAGACCTGGAGGATCTTCGGGGAGGCCTCGTTCGGGCCGCTGACCTGCTGCTGGAGCGTGGTGATCAGCTGAGCGCCCGTCAGGTCGACGACGTTCATCATGTTGGTGAACGGCTGGACCGTGAAGGCCTCGCCGTACGTCACCACACCGTCGCCCTCGCTGCCCGACGCCTTGTACACCAGGTCCGAGCGGATACCGCCCGGGTTCATCAGGGCCAGCTGCGCCCCGCCCTTGTCCGCCGGGGCGAGGCCCGCGAGCTGCGCGTCCGCGATGAGGTCGCCGAGCGGCTTCTCCGGGGTGGTGGCGCCACGGCCGTTGATGTCCGCGGAGATGAATCCCTGCGGACGGCTCGCGATCGGCGCGGCCAGCTTGTTCCAGCGCGTGATCAGATCGGTCATGTCCTGGGCCTTGGCCTGGTCACGGCTGACCACGTGGTTCGCCGACTGCACGGACGTCCGCACGATGTCCTTGGTGCGGCGGTCGTAGGTGAGCGTCGTGTCCGTGTAGAGCTTGCCGTACGAGGACGCCGACGTGACCATGCGCGGCTTGCCGGACGGGTCCGGGATCGTGCACACGTACGCCTGGTGGGTGTGGCCGGTGACCAGCGCGTCGACCCGGGGCGTGATGTTCTTGGCGATGTCCGCGATCGGGCCGGAGATGCCGTCGCCCGCACCCGGCGAGTCGCAGTCGTAGTTGTACGACGCCGACGCCGGCGAGCCGCCCTCGTGGATGAGGGCGACGATCGACTTCACGCCCTTGCGGTCGAGCTCGCGGGCGTACTTGTTGATCGTCTCGACCTCGTCGTGGAACGCCAGGCCCTTGATGCCGCCCGCGCTGACGATGTCCGGCGTGCCTTCCAGCGTCACGCCGATGAAGCCGATCTTGACGCCGTCCTTCTCCCAGACCGTGTACGGCTTGAGGATCGGCCTGCCCGTGGACTCCTTGGTGACGTTGGCCGCCAGGTAGGGGAAGTCCGCGCCCTCGAACTCCTTGCCCTCCTCGTAGCAGCCGTCCGTCGGGTGGCAGCCGCCGTTCTGGAGGCGGGCCAGCTCGACGGCGCCCTCGTCGAACTCGTGGTTGCCCACGCCCGTCACGTCGAGGTCGAGCTTGTTGAGCGCCTCGACCGTCGGCTCGTCGTGGAAGAGACCCGACAACAGCGGGCTAGCGCCCACCAGGTCACCGGCAGCGGCGGTGACGGAGTACGGGTTGCCCTGACGCGCGGTGCGCAGCGACGTCGCCAGGTACTCGACGCCGCCGGCCGGGATGGACTTGACCGTGCCGTCGTGCTGGATCTCGGAGACGTTGCCGGCGGAGCCGGCCGGCGGCTCCAGGTTGCCGTGCAGGTCGTTGAAGGAGAGCAGTTGCACATCGACGGTGCGGCCGTGGTCCGGCCGGTGGGCGGTGCGCTCGCCGGAGGCGGCGCCGGCCGGCATGGCGGCGATGAGCGCGCCGACGGTCGCGAGACCGGCGGCGGCCGCGAGCACGCGGCGGTTCCGCTTGGCCGCGCGATGGTTGGGAGGTGTCGCTGACATCTGTCCCCTTGTCAGTCCAGCGTGGTGTGAGGGCGGGGGCTGTCCGGCCCTTATCCACCGGACAGCCCCCACGAGCGGCAGCCTAGAGTCAACGCGCGTAGCGCGACAGGGGGATGTGGGTTACGACCTGGTTGCCGTCTTTCGTCAACGGGTGATTACCGAACCATCACCCGCATGACGGACATATCTCCGCACAAGTGGCGGCCACTTCGGCCCCCCGGCCCCTCGAACCACTGACCGGGGCCCCCTCCGCCGTACCCTCGAAGCATGACGATCGACGCAGTGATTCCGGAGCCCGGCCGGCAGATCCAGTCCCTCGACGAGCTCGCTCCCGAGCAGGCGGAGGCCGTGCTGGGCGTACTCGCAGAGGCTGCCCGGAACGACGGGATGCAGGCCGTCTCCGAGCAGGGCCGGCTGCAGCTGCGCGGCGGGCGACGGGAAGGCGTACGCCATTTCCTGCTCACCGTCGGCGACCAGCTCGTCGGCTACGCCCAACTGGAGGACACCGACCCCGTCGAGGCCCCGGCGGCCGAGCTCGTCGTCCACCCCGGCCACCGGGGCCGTGGGCACGGCCGGGCGTTGGGCACGACACTCCTGGACGCCTCCGGCCGGCGGCTGCGGATGTGGGCGCACGGCGGGAAGTCGGCCGCCCGGCACCTGGCCCAGGTGCTCGGCCTCGCGCTCTTCCGCGAACTGCGCCAGCTCCGGCGCCCCTTGGATCTGCGGGACATTCCCGAGCCCGTCTACCCGGCCGGGGTCACCGTGCGGACCTTCCGGCCCGGCGAGGACGATGCCGCGTGGCTCGCCGTGAACGCCGCCGCCTTCGCCCACCACCCCGAGCAGGGCTCACTGACCCAGCGGGACCTCGACGACCGCAAGGCGGAGCCGTGGTTCGACCCGAAGGGCTTCTTCCTGGCCGAGCGGGACGGCGAGATCATCGGCTTCCACTGGACGAAGATCCACGCGGAGGAGCAGCTCGGCGAGGTGTACGTGGTCGGCATCCGCCCCGATGCCCAGGGCGGCGGCCTCGGGAAAGCCCTCACCGCCACCGGCCTGCGCCACCTCGCCGCGCAGGGCATGCCGACCGCGATGCTCTACGTCGACGCCGACAACCCCGCGGCGCTGCGTGTGTACGAGCAGCTCGGCTTCGCCACGCACGAGGTCGACCTGATGTACCGCACGGAGTCCTGACCGCGACCGGCCGGCACCCGGGCGGCAGAGGGGCGGTGTCCGTTGACACCGCCCCTCTCTTGCATCACTATTCCACTACTCAACTAGTGAAAGGGTGGTGCAGCGGCATGGTCGAGTTCCGGATCGACCGGCGCAGCGGGGTCGCCACATACCTCCAGATCGTCCAGCAGACCAAACAGGCCCTGCGGCTCGGCCTGCTGGAGCCCGGCGACCGGCTGCCGACGGCCCGCGAGGTCGTCGAGGCCACCGCGATCAACCCGAACACCGTGCTCAAGGCGTACCGCGAGCTGGAGCGCGAAGGGCTCGTCGAGGCCCGCCGGGGGCTCGGCACGTTCATCACCCGCACCCTCGGCGGTCAGGCCGCCGACACCCCGCTGCGGGCCGAACTCGCCGACTGGGTGGACCGGGCGCGTGACGCCGGGCTCGAGCAGGACGACATCACCGCGCTGTTCACCTCCGTGCTGGAGGAGCGCACACAGGACGACCACAAGGGGGACGGCGCATGACGGCGACCGCGATCGAGGCGACGGGCCTAGGCCTGGCGTACGGGAAGCGGGGCCGCCGTGCCCTGCACGACTGCTCGTTCCGGATACCGGCCGGGCGCGTCTGCGCCCTCGCCGGCCCCAACGGCGCCGGCAAGTCCACGCTGCTCGCCCTCGCGGCGGGTCTGCTCCGGCCGACCGAGGGGGCGCTCCGCGTCCTCGGCGGCACCCCCTCCGATGCACGCGCACGCTCCGCGTACGTCGCCCAGGACAAGCCGCTCTACCCGCAGTTGACGGTCCGCGAGACGCTGCGGGTGGGGCGTGAGCTCAACCCCGGCCGGTGGGACGCGACCGCCGCGGAACGGATCGTCGAGGAGGGCGGCGGACTCGATCCCCGGGCCCGGATCCGCAGCCTCTCCGGCGGCCAGCGCACCCGCGTCGCCCTCGCCCTCGCGCTCGGCAAGCGCCCCGGACTGATGCTGCTGGACGAGCCGATGGCCGACCTCGACCCGCTGGCACGGCACCGGCTGATGGCCGCGCTCATGACGGAGGCCGCCGACCACGGCACCACCATCGTGATCTCCTCGCACATCCTGTCCGAGCTGGAGACCACCTGCGACTACGTGCTCCTCGTCGACGGCGGCCGGGTGCGCCTCGCCGGCGAGACGGAGGACCTGATCGCCGCCCACACCCTGCTCACCGGGCCGGTCGCCGACCTGCCCGGCCACACCGTCGTCGAGTCACGCACGACGGGCCGTCAGCTGACCGCGCTGGTACGGGGGTCCCGCGCGATCGGCGGCGGCTGGCGGACCGCGAGACCGTCCCTGGAGGAACTGCTCATGGCGCATCTGCGCAGCCCCGACGCACCGCCCCTGCTCACCCCGGGCGCGGAGGTGGCGGCATGAGCGCACCGACGGCACGAGGCACGACCTGGGTGACCTTGCGGCAGCATCGCACCGCGCTGTGGGCGGCACTGTTCCTCCTGATCGCCGCGTCGGTCGTCATGACCGGGGTGCGCTGGTGGGAGGCGGCGGCGTCCGACCGGGCGTTCTGTCTGGACGTGACGCAGTCGGAGCGCTGCGGTACCGGCCCTTGGGGCCACGCCTCCGCCATGGAAATGCTCAGGCTCACCGGCATGTACGGATCGGTCGCCCTGCTGCTGCTCCCCCTGGTGGCGGCGGCCTTCGTGGCAGGGCCCCTGATCGCCCGCGAATTCCAGAGCGGCACATGGCGACTGGCGCTGACGCAGTCCGTCACTCCCGTGCGCTGGTTCACCACGAAGCTCGCGGTCGCGGCAGTGGTCGTCCTCTGCGGAACAGTGGCGCTCGTCCTCGCCTACCGCGCCGCGTGGGACCCGGTCGCCGGCACGCACGACCTCGGCTGGCCCGACCGAGGAGTGTTCGAGGCCACCGGCCCCGTCCTCGTCGCGTACGGTCTCCTCGCCGTCGCCGTGGGCGGCCTCGTCGGCCAGTGGATCCGCCGCACGCTGCCGGCGATGTCCGCCGCCGGTCTCGTCACCGGCACGGTGATGCTGGTGCTCGGTTCGCTGCGCTGGCAGTGGATACCGGTGAAGACCCTCACAGGGCCGTTCCCGAGCGACCCTCTTCGGCTCGCCCCGGAGGCGTTCCTGACCGAGTCGGGCTTCCTCACCGCCGACGGCGGGCGTCTGCCGCACGACGCCTGCTGGCAGCGGACGCACGACCTGGGCGACTGCCCGGCCGACCTGAACATCACCGGCAGGTTCGCGGACTACCATCCGTACGCGCATTACTGGCAGACACAGCTCGTCGAGACCGGCATCGTCCTCGCCCTCGCCGCCGTGGCGGCCTACGCGGCCATCCGGATCTTCCGCCGACGCCACGCCTGACCCGCCCGCGAGGCGTACGGCCCCCGGGGAGCGACCCTCGGGGGCCGTACTGCGCTTTCCCTCACGTCATGTCCTTGTTACCGGGCATTCAGACGCCCTTGCGACCCTCACCCAATGCAGCCCGCTGTGCCCGCCTCCCCCAACGGGAGAAAACGTCTCGCCCCGGCCCTCTCCGACGCGCCGTCGACGCCTCTCGCGCGGAACAATGGGCCCATGAGCCAGCAGCCCGCCGAGGTCCCGGTCCAGCACCCCCAGCCGTCCGTCGCGTCCATAGCCGCGCACCGGCCGCACACCGTCGCCGCCACGGTCTCCGATCTCGAGCCCGACCTCGACGCCGACCTCGACTCCTACCAGGAGGACCCGGAGTCGACGCTCGGCACGGAACTGCCCCAGGGGCGGTTCCTCGACCGCGAGCGCAGCTGGCTCGCGTTCAACGAGCGGGTCCTCGAACTGGCGGAGGACCCGGCCACACCGCTGCTCGAGCGCGCCAACTTCCTCGCGATCTTCGCGTCCAACCTGGACGAGTTCTTCATGGTCCGCGTCGCCGGACTGAAGCGCCGCATCGCGACGGGTGTCGCCACGCGCTCGGCCTCGGGCCTCCAGCCGCGTGAGGTCCTGGACCTGATCTGGACCCGCTCGCGTGAACTCATGGCCCGGCACGCCGCCTGCTACCAGCAGGACGTCGCCCCCGCCCTGGCCGACGAGGGCATCCACCTGATCCGCTGGCCCGACCTGACGGAGAAGGAGCAGGCCCGCCTCTTCACGCTCTTCCGGCAGCAGATCTTCCCGGTCCTGACCCCGCTGGCCGTGGACCCCGCGCACCCCTTCCCGTACATCTCCGGCCTCTCCCTCAACCTCGCCGTCGTGGTGCGCAACCCCGTCAGCGGGCACCGCCACTTCGCCCGGGTCAAGGTCCCGCCGCTGCTGTCCCGCTTCCTCGAGGCGTCGCCCCAGCGGTACGTGCCCCTGGAGGACGTCATCGCGGCGCACCTCGAGGAGCTGTTCCCTGGGATGGAGGTCCTCGCCCACCACATGTTCCGGGTCACCCGGAACGAGGACCTGGAGGTCGAGGAGGACGACGCGGAGAACCTCCTCCAGGCGCTGGAGAAGGAGCTCATGCGGCGCCGCTTCGGCCCGCCGGTACGCCTCGAGGTCGAGGAGTCGATCGACCCGTACGTGCTCGACCTGCTGGTGCGCGAGCTCAAGGTGTCCGACGCCGAGGTGTACCCGCTGCCCGGACCGCTGGACCTCACCGGACTCTTCGGCATCTCGGCGCTGGACCGGCCGGAACTGAAGTTCCCCAAGTTCATCGCGGGCACCCACCGGGACCTGGCGGAGGTCGAATCGGCGTCCGCGCCCGACATCTTCATGGCGCTGCGCGAGCGGGACGTGCTGCTGCACCATCCGTACGACTCCTTCTCGACGTCCGTCCAGGCCTTCCTGGAGCAGGCCGCGGGCGACCCGGACGTCCTCGCGATCAAGCAGACGCTGTACCGCACCTCCGGCGACTCCCCGATAGTGGACGCGCTGATCGACGCCGCGGAGTCCGGCAAGCAGGTCCTCGTCCTCGTCGAGATCAAGGCCCGCTTCGACGAGCAGGCCAACATCAAGTGGGCGCGCAAGCTCGAGGAGTCCGGCTGCCACGTCGTCTACGGGCTCGTCGGGCTGAAGACCCACTGCAAGCTGTCGCTCGTGGTCCGCCAGGAGGGCGAGACGCTACGGCGCTACTCGCACGTCGGCACCGGCAACTACCACCCGAAGACCGCCCGGCTCTACGAGGACCTGGGGCTGCTGACCGCCGACCCGCAGGTCGGCGCGGACCTCTCCGACCTGTTCAACCGGCTGTCCGGCTACTCGCGCCGAGAGACGTACCGCAGGCTGCTGGTCGCGCCGAAGTCACTGCGCGACGGCCTGATCTCCCGCATCAACAAGGAGATCGTCCACCACCGCGCGGGACGCCCCGCCTACGTCCGCATCAAGGTCAACTCGATGGTGGACGAGGCGATCATCGACGCCTGCTACCGGGCGGCGATGGCCGGCGTGCCGGTCGACATATGGGTGCGCGGCATCTGCGCGATACGCCCCGGCGTGACCGGCCTCTCGGAGAACATCCGGGTCCGTTCGATCCTCGGCCGCTTCCTGGAGCACTCCCGGGTCTTCGCCTTCGGCAACGGCGGCGAGCCCGAAGTGTGGTTCGGCAGCGCCGACATGATGCACAGGAACCTCGATCGCCGGATCGAGGCGCTGGTACGGGTCACCGACCCGGCCCACCGCGCGGCCCTCACCAGGCTCTTCGAGACCGGCATGTCCGACACCACGGCCTCCTGGCACCTCGGCCCGGACGGCGCGTGGACCCGGCATGCGACGGACTCCGAGGGCCAGCCGCTGCGGCACGTACAGGAGATGCTCATAGACGCCCGGAGGCGCCGGCGTGCACAGCCCTGAACTTTCCAGGCCGGACACCGTCCTCGCGGGCACGGCGGGCGAGGCGGTGGCCCACTACCTCCACGCCCAGGCCGCCGACTTCCTGCGCAGTCTGCGCCGGCACGGCGAGAACGGCGCGGAGACGGCGGCGGTCGCGGAGGCGGCCCGCTCGCTGCGGGCCGCGTCCCGCCGCATCAGCGGGACGCTCCACACCTTCCGCCCGCTGCTCGACCCGGCCTGGGCGGACGGCCTGCGGACGGAGCTGGCGTGGCTGTCCACGACCCTGGCCCAGGAGCACGCGTTCACATCGCGCCTGTCCCGCCTGCTGGACGCCCTGTCCCGCCTGTCGGGCACGGCCCCGCTGCCGCCGGCCCGTGGCGAGAGCCTGCCGTTGTACGGCTCCGCGGCACACAACGGTTCTGGCGGGGCCGAGGCCCGTCCCCACGAACCGGGCGGCTCCGGCCCGGCTGCCGCGCACGGCCCGACGGGCACCGCGGACGCCGACGACGGGGACATCGGGACGTCGGGCGCAGCCGCCGACGGGCACGGCACGGGTGACACGGCACCTGCCGCGCTCACGGACGGGCACGGCACGGACCACGGCACGCCGGCGGCTGCGGACGAAGTTCCGGCCTCCCGCGGCGTCCGGGCCACGGTGACCACGACGGCGGCGGACCGCGCCGGACGTACGGCCGGCTCCCCCTCCGGCAACGGCGCCCTCGCCGTAGGGGCCGCCCGGGCCGCGGCGCTGCTGGAGCGGCAACTCACCCTCGCGCGGACCCGCGCCCACTCCGCAGCACTCCAGGCGCTCGGCTCCGCACGTTTCCACGCGGTCGCCGACGCCGTCGCTTTACTGGCCTCCGAGCTCCCGCTCGGCCCCGCGGCCGCCGGTCCGGCCACCGAGACCCTGGCGCTGCCCGCGGAGGCCGCGGAGCGACGGCTGCTGGCGGCGGTCGCCGAACTGCCGCTGCGCAGGGCCGCCCACCCGTACAACGCGGAGGCGCTGTTCAGCGGCCTCGCCGCGGCCTCCGCCGGTGAGGCGCAGGACGCCCCCTGGCACGAGGTCCGCAGACTGCTGCGGCTGCACCGCTACGCGCAGGAGGTGCTGCACCCCGGCACCGCCCCCGTCCTGTGCCACGCGGGCATCCTGCTCGACCGGCACCGCGACGCGGCGGAAGCGGCAGCCGCTGCGGCCACCGCGGCCCGCACCCCACGCATCGCCCCCGCCACCGCGTACGCCCTCGGCGTGCTCCACGCCGACCAGCGGCACGAGGTCGAGGCGGCCCGGTTCGCCTTCCAGCAGGAATGGCGGCACGCCACCACGGCGGTCACGGCGCCATGAACGGCGGGGCCACCGTGCTCGCCGCGGGGTGCGTGCTCTGGCGCCGCTCCCCGCGCCGGGACGGCGGCATCGAGATCTGCCTGGTGCACCGGCCCAAGTACGACGACTGGTCGCACCCGAAGGGCAAGCTCAAGTCCGGCGAGGACACCCTCACCGCCGCCCTGCGCGAGGTGCTGGAGGAGACCGGCCACCGCTGCGTCCCCGGCGCCCGACTCCCCACCGTCCGATACCTCACGGGCGGCCGGCCCAAGCAGGTCTTCTACTGGGCCGCCGAGGCGACCAGCGGTTCCTTCGCCGCCGGCGACGAGGTCGACGCCATCGTGTGGCTGCCGCCCGCCGCGGCGCGGACCCGGCTCACCCAGCCCCGCGACCGCGAACTGGTCGACGCGCTCCTCCAAGCACTTCACACAGCGTGACCGTCCCTGGGCGCCCCGTATGGCATCGGAACCGCGAACGAGTGGACATTCGAACGGGCACCGGGTCGCCGGGCACGGTTCACCTTGCGTTCACTCTCGCCAGTCGGCCGCTTCATCTCATCTGCCTAATTTCGGCCTCAGACGGTGACCGGCACGGTGCCGGTCCCCCCACCCCGACGCACGCCGCCACGGACGGCGGCAACTGGAAGGAACACCAGAAAGTGAAGCTTCAGCGCAAGAACGGGCTTCGCGCCACCGCGCTCGGCGCCCTCGCGATCTCCGGCGCCCTGGTCCTCACGGCGTGTGGCTCGGACAACAACACGGCCACCGGCCCCGACGGCGGCGACAAGACCAACGCCGCGTCGAACATCAAGTGCGACGAGGCCAAGGGCCAGATCCTCGCGGCCGGCTCGAGCGCGCAGAAGAACGCCATGGACCTGTGGGTGAAGAACTTCCAGGCCGCGTGTTCCGGCGTCGAGGTCAACTACCAGCCCATCGGCTCCGGTGGCGGCATCACCAAGTTCACCCAGGGCCAGGTCGCCTTCGCCGGCTCCGACTCCGCGCTGAAGCCGGAGGAGGTCGAGGAGTCGAAGAAGATCTGCAAGGGCGGCCAGGGCATCAACCTCCCGATGGTCGGCGGCCCCGTCGCGATCGGCTACAACCTGGAGGGCGTGGACAACCTCGTCCTCGACTCCGCGACCATCGCGAAGATCTTCGACTCGAAGATCACCAAGTGGAACGACCCGGCCATCGCCAAGCTCAACCCCGACGCGAAGCTGCCGAGCTCCTCCATCCAGGCCTTCCACCGCTCCGACGAGTCGGGCACCACGCAGAACCTGCACAAGTACCTCAGCGAGGCCGCCCCGGCCGACTGGAAGCACGACCCCAAGTCGAAGTCGTGGCTGGCCCCCGGTGGCCAGGCCGCCAACGGCTCCTCCGGTGTCGCCGCCCAGGTGAAGCAGACGCAGGGTTCGATCGGCTACTTCGAGCTGTCGTACGCGTCCTCGCAGTCGATCTCCACCGTCAAGCTGGACACCGGTGCCGCCGCCCCGGTCGACGCGACGAGCGAGAACGCCTCCAAGGCCATCGCCGCCGCCAAGGTCACGGGCACCGGCAAGGACCTGGCCCTGTCCCTCGACTACAAGACCAAGGCCGAGGGCGCCTACCCGATCATCCTCGTGACGTACGAGATCGCCTGCGACAAGGGCAACAAGGCGGAGACCCTGCCGACCCTGAAGGCGTTCCTCAACTACACCGCGAGCGAGGAGGGCCAGAAGGTCCTCACGGACGCCGGCTACGCGCCGCTGCCCGCCGAGATCGCGACCAAGGTCCGCGAGATCGTCCCCACCCTGTCCTGATGTCCGGCCGGGGCCGGTCCGCCTGAGACGGACCGGCCCCGGCATCCGGTGCACCGCCGCCTGGAGCCTGCCGGCTCCGCAGACCGGAGACCACGATGGATACAGCAACCACCACATCAGCCCCACCGCCCCGTGCCCCGCAGCAAACGGGCACGACCCGCGGCAAGCCCCGTCCCGGTGACCGCATATTCCTGGGCATGTCCCGGGGAGCAGGCATCTTCCTGCTGGTCATCATGGCCGCGATCGCGGGATTCCTCACGTACCGCGCGGGCATCGCCATCTCGAAGGACGACGCCAACTTCCTGACCACGTCCGAGTGGAACCCGGCCGGTGACCCGCCGGTCTTCGGTATCGCCGTACTCGCCTTCGGCACCGTCGTCAGCTCGGTCATCGCGATGGTCATCGCCGTGCCGGTCGCCATCGGCATCGCGCTGTTCATCTCGCACTACGCGCCGCGGCGGATCGCCACGCCCCTCGCGTACGTCGTCGACCTGCTCGCCGCCGTGCCCAGCATCATCTACGGCCTCTGGGGCGCCATCTTCCTGGTCCCCTACCTCGACGGCCTGAACAGCTGGCTCAACGAGTACCTCGGCTGGACGTACATCTTCGAGAAGACCGGCGAAGGCGTCGCCCGCAACCTGTTCACCGTGGGCATCCTGCTCGCGATCATGATCCTGCCGATCATCACGAACGTCACCCGCGAGGTCTTCCTCCAGGTGCCGAAGATGCACGAAGAGGCCGCCCTGGCGCTCGGCGCCACCCGCTGGGAGGTCATCCGGATGTCGGTGCTGCCCTTCGGCCGCTCCGGCATCATCAGCGCCTCCATGCTGGGCCTCGGCCGTGCCCTCGGCGAGACGATGGCCGTCGCCGTCGTCCTGTCGCCGAGCTTCGTCATCTCCGGGCACCTGCTCGACCCGGGCGGCGGCACCTTCGCCCAGAACATCGCCGCGAAGTTCAACGAGGCGGACGAATTCGGCCGCGACGCCCTGATCGCCTCCGGCCTCGTCCTGTTCGTGATCACGCTGGTGGTCAACGGAGCGGCCCGCGCGATCATCGCCCGCCGCAAGGAGTACTCGGGGGCCAACGCATGAGCCAGCTCGTCCAGGACAAGCGTCCGGTGGCCACCGTACGCAGCGGTCCCCTGTCCCACGCCCGCCTCCCGCGCTGGGCCCCGGCAGCCATCGCGGCCGGCTCGATCGCCGCGGGCTGCGGTATCGGCCTGGCGGCCGGCTGGCAGAGCCGCGTCCAGTGGGGCATGATCGCCGCCCTCGTCTTCGTCCTCGCCACCTACGTGATCACCACCAAGGTCGAGAACTCCCGCCAGGCCAAGGACCGCGTCGCCACCAGCCTCGTCTGGGTGTGCTTCGTGCTCGCCGTCGTGCCGCTGTTCTCGCTGGCCTGGGTCACGATCACCAAGGGCCTGGAGGTGGTCGACGGCTACTTCCTCGGCCACTCCATGAACGGCGTCCTCGACGCCGAGCCCGGCGGTGGCATCTACCACGCACTGCTCGGCACCATCGAGCAGGTACTCATCGCCGCGGTCATCGCCGCCCCGGTCGGCCTGCTCACCGCGATCTACCTCGTCGAGTACGGGCGCGGGAAGCTGGCCAAGGCCGTCACCTTCTTCGTCGACGTCATGACCGGCATCCCCTCCATCGTCGCGGGCCTGTTCGTCCTCGCCACCTGGAACCTGATGCTCGGCTTCGGCCCCTCCGGTTTCGCCGGCGGTCTCGCCCTGGCCATCCTGATGATGCCGGTGGTCGTCCGCTCCACCGAGGAAATGCTGAAGCTGGTCCCGAACGAGCTGCGCGAAGCCTCACTCGCCCTGGGCGTACCGAAGTGGCGGACCATCCTGAAGGTGGTCCTGCCCACCGCGATCGGTGGCATCACCACCGGCGTGATGCTCGCCGTCGCGCGGGTCACCGGTGAGACCGCTCCGGTACTGCTCCTCGTTTTCGGCACGAAGCTGATCAACCCGAACCCCTTCGAAGGCGCCCAGTCCTCCCTGCCGCTGTACGTGTACGAGCAGTACGCCGTCGGTACGGACGCCTCGATCGCGCGCGCCTGGGGCGCCGCCCTGGTTCTGATCGCCTTCGTCATGATCCTCAACCTGGTGGCCCGCGGCATCGCCCGCTGGAAGGCCCCGAAGACCGGAAAGTAGAACCACCATGGCCAAGCGAATCGACGTATCGGGCCTGACCGCCTACTACGGCTCCCACAAGGCGATCGACGACATCTCCATGACCGTGGAGCCCCGCTCCGTGACCGCCTTCATCGGCCCGTCCGGCTGCGGCAAGTCCACCTTCCTGCGCACCCTCAACCGCATGCACGAGGTCACCCCCGGCGGCCGCGTCGAGGGCAAGGTGCTGCTGGACGACGAGAACCTGTACGCCAAGGACGTCGACCCGGTCGCCGTGCGCCGCACGGTCGGCATGGTCTTCCAGCGGCCCAATCCCTTCCCCACGATGTCGATCTTCGACAACGTGGCGGCGGGCCTGCGGCTGAACGGCACCTACAAGAAGAACCAGCTGGCGGAGATCGTCGAGCGCTCCCTCAGGGGCGCCAACCTCTGGAACGAGGTCAAGGACCGGCTCAACAAGCCCGGCTCCGGCCTCTCCGGCGGCCAGCAGCAGCGCCTGTGCATCGCCCGCGCGATCGCCGTCGAGCCGGACGTGCTGCTCATGGACGAGCCGTGCTCGGCGCTCGACCCGATCTCGACCCTGGCGATCGAGGACCTGATCGGCGAGCTGAAGGAGCGCTTCACGATCGTCATCGTGACGCACAACATGCAGCAGGCGGCGCGCGTCTCCGACCGCACGGCGTTCTTCAACCTCTCGGCGGTCGGCCAGCCCGGCAAGCTGATCGAGATCGACGACACCGAGCGGATCTTCGCCAACCCGTCCGTCCAGGCGACCGAGGACTACATCTCCGGCCGCTTCGGCTGACAGACGCCCCGGACCGCCGGGGAGCAGACGTCCTGGGGTGCTGCATGGCGGTGCCACCCCAAGACGAAGGGCCCGCCCCTCTCCCAGGGGGCGGGCCCAACCACTTCCTCCACCACCACCGAGCCCCCGCCCTCACCCTGCCTCTCCGCGGCGCGGCGACCGGGCCGGGGCGTGTGGCGGCCGCGGGCGTGTCCGGACCGGCCGGGGGCGTGGCGCATGACGCCGCGGGCGTGTCCGGACCCGGGCGCGAGCGGGACCGGTCCGGGCCACGCCGAGCCCAGGTGCGATCCGGGTGCCGGTCCGGACCGCGCTGGGTCGCGGGCGCGTGGTGCGGTGGCGCCTGCGGCGGGCTTGTCCCCCACCCCGCCCCTTCCCGAAACCGGGCTCCGCCCGGACCCGTCACCGCGCTCCGCGCGGTGTCCTCAAACGCCGGACGGGCTGAAAATGCCGCTGCGCGGCCCCTCAGCCCGTCGGTGAAGACCTTCCTGGGAAATGCCGGCCCCGCGGCAACTCCAGCCCCGACGGCGATCGAGGCGCGGGGGTGCGGTGGGGGTCCCCCACGCCGCAAGGTGTGAGGGGGAGAAGCCCCCGAAAACACCGCCGAAGCGCGGTGCCGGGCCCGGGCGAGCCCGGTCAGGGAAGGCGCGGGGTCCGGCGCGGAGCCCGGTCCGGGTCCGGGGCGGAGCCCGGTCCGGGGTCCGAGGGCGGAGCCCCCGGTATCGGGGAGGGGCGGGTAGGGGACAGGCTCACGCCCGCACCCACGCACCGTCAGCCGAAGATCAGGTACACCACGCCATAGCTCGCCGCCGCCACCATCGCCGCCGCCGGCATCGTGATGAACCAGCCCAGGATGATGTTCTTCGCGACACCCCACCGCACCGCGTTCACCCGCTTCGTCGCGCCGACGCCCATGATCGCCGAGGTGATCACATGCGTCGTGGAGATCGGCGCGTGGAACAGGAACGCCGAGCCGAACATGATCGACGCACCGGTGGTCTCCGCCGCGAAGCCCTGCGGCGGGTCCAGCTCGATGATCTTGCGGCCGAGCGTCCGCATGATGCGCCAGCCACCGGCGTACGTACCGAGCGACAGCATCAGCGCACAGGCGATCTTGACCCAGGTGGGGATCGGGTCACCCTGGTTCTCGACGTCGGCGATGACGAGGGCCATCACGACGATGCCCATCGTCTTCTGCGCGTCCTGAAGGCCGTGGCCGAGCGCCATGCCCGCCGCGGACACCGTCTGAGCGATCCGGAAGCCGCGCTTGGCCTTGTGCGGGTTGGCCCTGCGGAACATCCACAGGATGCCGACCATCACCAGGTAGCCGACGGCCATACCGACGATCGGCGAGATGAACATCGGGATGACGACCTTCTCGAGCACCCCGGTCCAGATCACCTCGGTCCCGCCGGCGAGCGCCGCTCCGACCATGCCGCCGAACAGCGCGTGCGACGAGGAGGAGGGCAGCCCGAAGTACCAGGTGATCAGGTTCCAGACGATCGCGCCGACCAGCGCCGCGAACAGGATGCCCATGCCGCGCGAGCCGACGGGCGTCTCGATGAGCCCTTCGCTGACGGTCTTGGCGACGCCCTGCCCGAGGAAGGCGCCCGCGAGGTTCATCACCGCGGCCATCGCCAGTGCCACGCGCGGCGTCAGCGCCCTCGTGGAGACCGATGTCGCGATCGCGTTCGCGGAGTCGTGGAAGCCGTTGGTGTACGTGAAGAAGAGCGCGACCCCGATGGTCACGACCAGGGCAAAGGTGTCCACGTGGTTCAGGACTCCTTGACCGCGATGGTCTCCACCGTGTTCGCCACGTGCTCGAACGCGTCCGCGGCCTCTTCGAGCACGTCGACGATCTGCTTCAGCTTGAGGACCTCCATGGCGTCGTACTTGCCGTTGAAGAGGTGGGCGAGCAGCTTGCGGTGGATCTGGTCCGCCTGGTTCTCCAGCCGGTTGACCTCGATCCAGTACTCGGTGAGGTTCTCCATCGTCCGCAGGTGCGGCATGGCCTCGGCCGTCAGCTCCGCCGCCCGCGCCAGGACCTCGATCTGCTGCTCGACGCCCTTGGGCAGCTCTTCGACGTTGTAGAGGACGACCAGGTCGACGGCCTCCTCCATGAAGTCCATGATGTCGTCGAGGGACGACGCGAGGTTGTAGATGTCCTCGCGGTCGAAGGGCGTGATGAACGAGGAGTTCAGCTGGTGGAAGATCGCGTGGGTGGCGTCGTCCCCGGCGTGCTCGGCGGCCCGCATCCGTTCCGCGATCTCGGCCCTGGCGGAGGATTCCGCCCCGAGCAGTTCCATCAGGAGCTTCGAGCCCGTGACGATGTTGTCCGCGGAAGCGGAGAACATGTCGTAGAAGCTCGTCTCCCTGGGGGTCAGACGAAATCGCACGTGGGGTCCTCGGGGTGCTTGGATTCGGTCAGGCTGATGCTAGGCGCATCATCCGGCCACGGCTAACCGGCAGTATCCCAGTGTCGCCCATGAGGACAAGGCGATCGGCACGGACCCCCACGGATTCCACGCGATTCGTTACCATATACCCACGAGGGGTATACACCCCTTTCGGGACAACGGGAGGACACGATGACGACCACCGAGGCGGCCGGCCTTCCGGTCACGGAGCACGAGACCGACCACGACCGCGGCGTGCACGGGTACCACAAGCAGAAGGACGAACACCTCAAGCGGCTGCGCCGTATCGAGGGCCAGATCCGCGGCCTGCAGCGGATGGTCGACGAGGACGTGTACTGCATCGACATACTCACTCAGGTCTCCGCTTCGACCAAGGCCCTGCAGTCCTTCGCGCTTCAGCTGCTCGAGGAGCACCTGCGGCACTGCGTCGCGGACGCGGCGGTGAAGGGCGGCGCCGAGGTGGACGCCAAGGTGGAGGAAGCGACGAAGGCCATCGCCCGCCTGCTGCGCACCTGACCGGGCGGCCGCGCGTGGCTTGATCTTTACGGTCTCCGCCGGGTGCGGCACCGGCCGGGCCGGCCCGCGCCGGGACCGGTCGCAGCAGGGCCGCGGCGCTCTCTCACCGGCAGGCGGCCCGCTCGGCCGCCACCATCAGGACCTCGTCGATACGGTCCGCGCTGAGTCGCTCCTCCGCGGCGGCCGACGCGGCGATCATCAACTCGCCGCACAGCTCGATCTCGGCGAGGGCCACGTGGTCGTCCTGGACGGTGCTCGTACTGGGCGGGGCCACGTGCAATCACCTCTTCCGGCCGATGTCGGTTTCCTAGCGTAGGGAGCGATGCACGCGCTGCGCATGGCACGTCCGGACCATTTAGGTTCTGACTCTCCCGGCCCAGGTACCCCTGGCCTCCCCGCGCGGACGGGCCCGTCAGGCACGCTCAGGCCTCGACCCTTCCGGAGTAGATGTCCTTCTCGTCCGGGAGCTGGACGACGACCTGGGCCCCGAAGTCGAAGAGGACCGTGGTCGACGTGACGTCGACCGTACGGCCCTCATTGACGAACGCGAAGCGGTGCCGCACCTTCCGGAGCCTGCCCGCCTCGTCGAGGTAGGCATCGAACGGCACCACGTCCCTGGCGAACCCTTTCGCCGCTGCGGCCAGTGACGCTCTCGCGTGAGGTTCCGCGACCCGCGCCGCCCGCCCGATGTCGGTGACGCCCTTGAAGTGCCGTACCTTCTGGCCCGAGATCTCCACATCGCCGACGTATGTCACCTGGTCCGCGCCACGGAGCAGTTCGGCGGCGGTGAGCGGGTCGGTCGCGCCGCCCGTCACCAGGTTCCCGTCGTCCAGGGTGGTCGTGTCCACCCTGACCCACTTGTCCGCGGGCACACCCGCGCCCCGGTTCTTCATGTACAGGGCGCCGGACGTCAGCAGTTCGGTGATGGGTTCGTGCTCGTCCTCGCCGGCGGCGTCCGGCGGCAGTACGACCTTCAGCCTGCCCACGCCCCGGGCGAAGTCGTATCCGCCCTCACCCCGGATGGTGACCCGGGTGCCGCCCGACGCCATCTCCATGGACGTACGCGCCTTGGAGCTCCTGGCCCCTGTCAGCGCGTCAGCGGCTCTGCGTACCTCGGCCGCCGCGCCGCCGGACCTGCCCGCGGCAGGTCCGTTGCCGTCCTCCGCGGCAGCGCCTGGGTCCGAGCACCCCCCGCCCGCCACCACGGCCATGGCTGCCAGGACGGCGACCGCTCCGCCCCTGCGCTTGTGCTGCACCACCATTGCCTGCCAACCCCCAACACCGGACCGCTGCTTGTACGGGTCTCCCGTTGCCCTCCGCCCGAGGGGCCGGGGAACGACCCATTCGCATAACGACCGCCCCGGCACGTCGTCACGCCGGTCCCGGGGGCTTTGCGGCCCCCGGCGCCGCAGTACCGTTGACCCGTGCCCCAGCAGGACCCCTCGGCCGGCGCCCCGGCGACGCATACGACGACCACGGTCGAACGCGGCTCCTTCGCCGTGGCCCGCTGCACCTGCGGCTGGTCAGGACCGGCCAGACGGTCCCGTGACCGGGCCCGTAGCGACGCCCGCTCCCACGTTCCGGCCCGCACGTCCTGACCGGGCCGTCGGACCGGGAACCTGCCGGCGCCGCGAGCCGTCTCGTTCCCCAGGAGGTTCCATGGACCGGCGTGCGCTGCTGACCACCGCTGTCGCCCTCACCGCGGCGGCCGCCACGGGCTGCACGGAAAAGGAGGCAGGCACCGCGCCGGGCACCACCGCCCCCGTACCCACCTCGCCCGCCCCCTCGGCCACCAGGACCGCCGCCGCGGACTGGGCCGCCCTCGCCCGCGGCCTCGACGGCCGGCTGATCCGGCCCGGGGACGCGGCGTACGCGAGCGCCCGGCAGCTGTACAACACGCGCTTCGACTCGCTGAAGCCGGCGGCCGTCGCCTATGTGGCGGGCGAGGAGGACGTGCAGGAGTGCCTCGCCTACGCCCGGGCACACGGCACTCCGGTGTCCATCCGCAACGGCGGCCATTCCTACGGCGGCTGGTCCTCGGGCAACGGACGCCTCGTCATCGACGTGTCGCTGCTGGACCGGATCGGGGCCGACGGCTCGATGGGCGCCGGCGCCAAACTCGTCGACGTCTACAACACCCTGGCCCGGCACGGCCGTACCGTCCCCGCGGGTTCCTGCCCCACGGTCGGCGTCTCCGGTCTCGCACTCGGCGGCGGCCACGGTGTCACCTCCCGTGCCTATGGGCTGACCTGCGACAGCCTGACCGAGGCGACGGTCGTCACCGCCGACGGCAGGGCGCTGACCGCGAACGCCGAAGAGAACAAGGACCTCTTCTGGGCGCTGCGCGGCGCCGGGAACGGCAACTTCGGTGTGGTGACCCGGCTGCGCTTCCGCACCAGCCCCACGCCTGACACCGTCACCGCGTATCTCAACTGGCCGTGGCGGAGGGCGGAACCCGTGCTCGCCGCCTGGCAGCGCTGGGGCCCCGACCAGCCGGACGAGATCTGGTCCTCGCTCCATCTTTCCGCGGGTCCCGGCGGCTCCCGTCCCACCCTGTCCGTCGTCGCCTTCACGCTCGGCGCGGAGAGCGATCTGCAGAACGCGGTCGACCGGCTCGCGGGCGCGGCCGGCTCGGCCCCCTCCTCCGTCGCCCTGCGCCCCCGCGGCTACCGGGACGCCATGCTCGGCTACGCGAACTGCCTCTCCCTCAGCGAGGGCCAGTGCCGGCTGCCGGGCAGCACCCCCGGCCGCGACCGGCGGGGCGCCCTGCCCCGTGAGACGTACGCCTCGGCCTCCGACTTCTACGACCGCGACATCGCCGCCGGAGGTCTGCGCGCGCTGATCGCGGCGGCGGAGGCCTTCACCCGTCTCCCGGCCGACGCGGGCGGCGGTGGTTCGATCGCGCTGACCGCGCTCGGCGGCGCGGTGAACCGGGTGGATCCACTGGCGACGTCGTTCGTGCACCGGCGCTCCCGGATGCTGGCCCAGTACATCGCCGCCTGGCGGCCCGGTACCGGCGGCACCGCGCAGCAGTCCTGGCTGCGGGACACTCATGCGTCGATGCGGCGCTACGCGTCGGGATCGGCGTACCAGAACTACGCCGATCCGACCCTGTCCGACTGGCGCCGGGCCTACTACGGACCTGCCCTCGGCCGGCTCACCCGGCTGAAGAAGCAGTACGACCCGGACCGCCTGTTCGACTACCCGCAGGCGCTGTAGCGTCGGCCCCCCGCGGGACGCCGCATATCCCCCGCGCGCTGTTCCTCGGTCATGGAGAACGTGTGAACACCTCGGGACACTGGAACCACCCTGCCCGGAAGGTGCGTTGTTTCCTACGATTCGAAAGCTGGCAGTGGCTGATCGAAGGGGTCCCGGATGAATACGGACACACCGCTCGAGGAGCGGATCGCGGAGCTGCGGGCCGGAATCGGCGATCCCCGGGCCATGGTCGGGGAGTTGCGGCGCGCGGTCGTTCTGGTGCCGCTGGAGGGTGGCGGGCTGTGGACCGCCGAGTCCGGCGGGGTCCGTTGGATCCTCGGATTCAGCGACGAGGAGGCCCTCGCTCGATTCGCCCGGGCGCGGGATGCCGGTGACGGGCGGGACACCGGCCGCTCCTGGGAGTTCGCGGCACTGCTCGGCGCGCGACTGCTGGACGAGATCGTGCCGGCGATCGGAGTTCCGGCAGGCCTGGCGATGAACGTTGCCGACCCCGACGGGGCCATGCTCTTTCCGCCGGTCATGGGCATCGTGCCCGACGCCGTGGCCGTCGATGTCGACGAAACCCCCGGAGGACAGGGCTGATGGGCAGCGGTGCGGAGGACCTCGGCGTCGACCGCCACAGCGTCCAGCGGATCACTCATGGGCTGCGTGCCGCGGTGTCCGAGCTGCGGGAGGTCGGCACCGGGACCGGATCGGTGCTGGGCAAGGGGTTCTCGGAGCTGGCGATGACCGGGATGGAGGTCGGCCACTACGACCTGTCGGTCGACTTCGAGGACTACGCCGAGCGCTGGGAGTGGGGAGTGCGTGCCCTCGTCCAAGACGCGAACGCGATCGCGGCGAAGCTCGGACTCGCAGCCGGTCTGATCTGGGAGGAGGACCAGTACGTCCAGGGCACCTTCAAGATCGCCGTGAACGCGGGCGTCGGGAACCCCCACGCATCCGAGGACGAGATCGTCAGGCAGAACTGGGGAGACGTCTTCACCCCGGACTACCTGGACCCGGACTACAGCCCCGAGTCGTTCCAGCGGGCGGGGGACGAGGCCGCTCAGACATGGAAGGACACCGGCCGCGCGCTGCTGACCGAAGGCAACGGCGGCCGGCGTACGAGCGCGCTGAACGACCTCATCGGAATCGACCAGGAGGACTTCGACCGGGCGGTGGACGACACGTTCGGACCGTCGCCGGAAGAGCGGGCCCGTCAGCAGGGTGACGCCGGAAACTGATCCGCGAGCAACGGGGGACGTTGAGCAATGGGTATCGGCGATTTCGTCAGTGACATCACACCGGACGTGGTGGAGGACGCGGTCGAGGACGCCACCGAGTGGGCCGGCGACCGTGTCGAGGACGCCGGGAACTGGACCGCGGACCGACTCGAGGACGTCGGCTGGGAGTCCGGCGCCGACTGGGTTCGCGAGCAGTCCCGTTCCCTCGCGAACAGGATGGGCGCCGAGGTCGACGAGATGAACCTCGGGCAGACCGAGGACAAGAGCAAACTCGTCTACGGCAGCCCGTCCAAGCTCCGCTCCACCGCCTCCCATCTCAAGGACTTCAAGAAGGCGTTCAACAATGTCGGCCTGGGGCTCGAGGGCCTGGACTCGGACTCGCTCAAAGGACAGGCGGCGGACGCGTTCCGCCGGACGGTGGCCATCGAGCCGCCCAAGTGGTTCAAGGCCGCCGACGCGGCCGAGAAGGCGGCAGGAGCCCTGGAGTCGTTCGCCGGAACGGTGGAGTGGGCGCAGGGCCGGGCCCAGACAGCCATCGAAAAGTGGAAAGCAGGCAGCAAGGCGTCCGAGGACGCCATGGACGCCCACAACAAGAAGGTCGACGAGTACAACAAGGCCGCCGACCGCTACAACGCCCAACCGGCCGACCAGCGCGATCCGGCGTCGCTGCCGCCGAAGCCCGGCGCCTTCACCGATCCGGGCAAGGCGCAGATGGAGGAGGCCCAGGAGATCCTGGCCGAGGCCAGAAAGCAGCGCAACACCGCGGCCGAGACCGCGCGCAAGGCCGTCCAGGCGGCCAGGGACGCCGCCCCGCCCAAGCCGTCGTACGCCGAGCAGGCCGTGGACGGCCTGAGCGAACTCGAGATCATGAAAACCCACTTCGGTGGCGGGATCATCAAGGGCACCGCCGGTCTGCTCACCTTCGTCCGCAGCGTCAACCCTCTCGACCTGTACAACATCACCCACCCCGCCGAGTACGCCCTGTCGCTGAACAACATGGCCGCGGGTCTCGTCCAGGTGGCCAACGATCCATGGGGCGCGGGCAAGCAGATGCTCGACGACTTCATGAAGGACCCGGCCGAGGGCTTCGGCAGGCTGGTTCCCGACGCGCTGCTGGCTGTCGCGACCGGCGGCGCGGGCGCGGGAGTCAAAGGTGTCCGCCTCGCCGACGACCTGTCCGACGCCGCGCGCAGGGCCGACAACGCCGCGGACGCCAGCCGCAAGGTCACGGACAAGTGCTGTGGCCGAGAGCCGGTGGACTTCGCGACGGGACGCATGCTGCTGGCGGAATCCGATGTGTTCCTGCCGGGGACGCTGCCGCTGGAGTTCCGGCGTGACTACGAGTCGTCGTACCGGGCGGGACGCTGGTTCGGACCGAGCTGGTCGTCCACGATCGACCAGCGTCTGACGGTCGACTCCCTCGGCGTGGTCTTCCACGGCGAGGACAATCTCCTGCTGGCCTTTCCCCACCCGGCGCCGGGCCTGCCCGTGCTCGCGGAGGCCGGACCGCGCTGGCCGCTGGAGCGGAACGTGGACGGCGGTTACGTCCTCACCGACCCGGACAGCGGCCACGTCCGGCGCTTCCTCGCCCCCTCCGGGGCGGAACCCGGCGGTGACGGCGTCGCCCCTCTGGTCGAGATCGAGGACCGCAACGGTCACACGATCACCGCCGAGTACGACGAAACGGGAGCGCCGCTGTCCCTCTCCCACTCCGGTGGATACCGGTTGGTGTTCACCACGGAGGACGGCCGGATCACCTCACTGCGTCTGGACGACGCCGCACCGGGCACCCCGGAGCCGAGCAGCACCGAGCTCGTCCGTTACGGGTACCGGGACGGCGACCTCACCGAGGTCACCAGGTCCTCGGGCCTTCCGCTGCGCTTCGAGTACGACTCCGAGAGCCGCATCACCGCGTGGACCGACACCAACGACTCCAGCTTCACGTTCGTCTACGACGAGCACGACCGCTGTGTCAGCCAGACCGGCACGGAAGGACATCTGCGGACGGAGTTCCAGTACTCGGAGCCGGACTCCACGACAGGTCTGCGCACCACCACCGTCACCGACTCGCTCGGCCATGTCTGGCGCTACACGGTCAACGCCCGCCTTCAGGTGATCGCCGAGACCGATCCGACCGGTGCGACCGTCCGCACGACGTACGACCGTTACAACCGGCTGCTGACACGCACCGATCCGCTGGGCGCGACGACGGTGTTCGACTACGACGACGACGGTCACCTCACCGGTGTCACCCACGCCGACGGCAGCAGGATGCACGCCGCGTACAACGGCCTCGGGCTGCCCGTGGAGCTGACGCGAGAGGGCGGCGCGCGCTGGCGGCAGGAGTTCGACGAGCGCGGCAACCGGCTCTCCGTCACGGACCCGGCGGGCCGCACGACTCGGTACACCCACGACGTCCGGGGCCACGTCACCTCGATCACCGACGCCCAAGGACAGGTCACGCGGCTGCGTCACGACCCCGCCGGCCTGTTGCTCGAACAGGAGGAACCCACCGGCGGGGTCACGCGCTACATCAGGGACGCCTTCGGCCGCATCACCGCGCTCGTCCGGCCGGACGGCGCCGTGTCCCGCTTCGAGTGGACACCCGAGGGCAGGCTCGAGCGCCGCACGGGACCGGACGGAGCGACCGAGGCCTGGACGTACGACGGCGAGGGGAACTGCGTCCGTCACACCGATCCCATGGGTGGCGTCACGCACTTCACGTACACCCACTTCGATCTGCTGGCGTCGCGCACCGATCCCGACGGCACCCGCCACGAGTTCGATCACGACACCGAGCTGCGTCTCACCCGCGTGACCGGCCCCCATGGGCTGGACTGGTCCTACACGTACGACAGCGCGGGCAGGCTCATCGCCGAGACCGACTTCGACGACCGCACGGTCGGATACGAGGTCGATCCCCTCGGCCGGGTGTCCGCCCGCATCACGCCGCTGGGCGAGATCATCCGCTACGAACGTGACGTCCGCGGGCGGGTGACGAGCAAGGACGCCGCCGGACACGTCACGTCGTACAGCTATGACGCGGCCGGACGGCTGGTCCAGGCCGTCGGCCCCGAGAGCGAGGTCGTCTACCAGTACGACCGCGAGGGGCGGGTCAAGGCCGAACTCGTCGACGGTCGGGCCGTCACGTACGCCTACGACACGGCCGGGCGCCGCGTCCGGCGGACGACCCCGGGCGGCCAGGTGACCTCGTACGCGTACGACGCCTCCGGCCGTGCCGCCCAACTGGTCGCCGGCGGACGCCGGGTGGACTTCGAACGGGACCGGACGGGCCGTGAGGTGGTCCGCCGGGTCGGTGAGGCGCTCACCCTGACATCCCGGCGCGACGAGGCCGGGCGCGTCACGGCGCAGGAGATCTCGGCCGGCGGCCGCAGCCTCAACCGGCGCAGCTACACATACCGCGAGGACGGCCACCTCACGGAGATCGACGACGCACTGAACGGACGCCGCCGCTTCCGGCTCGACGCCGTCGGCCGGGTCAACGCGGTCACCGCCGCCGGCTGGACCGAGTCGTACGCCTATGACCGGCTCGGCAACCAGACCTCCGCATCCTGGCCGGACCGGCACGCCGACCGGGAAGCCGGCGGCGAGCGGACGTACGCGGGGACCCGGGTGGTGCGTGCCGGCGCCAACCGCTACGAGCACGACGCCGCCGGGCGCATGATCCGGCGTACCAGGAGCCGCCTGTCCAAAAAGCCCGCGACCTGGCGCTATTCGTACGACGTGGAGGACCGGCTGGTCGAGGTCATCACACCCGACAACACGGTCTGGCGCTACCGGTACGACCCGCTGGGGCGCCGTACGAGCAAGGAACGCATGGCGCCCGACGGAGGCGTCGCGGAACGGATCGACTTCACCTGGGACGGCACGCTGCTGGCGGAGCAGATCACCAGGCCCGCCGATGCCCCGGTGGTCACATTGACCTGGGACCACCATGGGCTCACCCCTGTCGCCCAGACGGAACGGCTCGCCGACACCGCGACAGGGCAGGAGATCGACACCCGGTTCTTCGCCATCGTCACCGATCTCATCGGCACACCCACCGAACTCGTCGACGACGAGGGGTCCATCGCCTGGCGCAGCCGCACCACTCTGTGGGGCACCACGACCTGGAACACGGACGCCACCGCGTACACCCCCCTCCGGTTCCCCGGCCAGTACTACGACCCGGAAACCGGCCTCCACTACAACCACCACCGCTACTACGACCCGCAGACCGCCCGCTACACCACCCCCGACCCCCTGGGACTGGCACCGGCGCCCAACCCCGTCGCCTATGTCCACAACCCGCACACCTGGAGTGACCCCCTCGGCCTCGCCCCGTACGAGAACAACGGTGGGCTCGGCGAGCTGGTGAAGGTGAACAAGCCCGACCCGGCGGCCGACGCGCTGGCGGAGCGGCTCGGCGGCGAATCACGGGTCAAGTTCGAGAACGACCCGAAGGGGCGGGAGATCGACGCCATCAGCGACGAGTACGTCGCACAGTCGAAACCGGAGGGAATGCAGATGGGCAGCGCCCTCCGGAACCAGGCAAAGGCGACATTCGAGTACGCGCTACAATCCGGCCGCACCCCGTACTTCCATTTCGACGGCGAGCCGGGCCCTGGAGTGATCGACAAACTGAAGGAATACGGCCGCCGTTACGGGATCGAGCCGGTCATCGACACGACTCCGCTGGAATAGAGGACGATGTACGAGTTTCACGGCTGGTTCGGGATCGCCGAGTCCCCCGAGGAGGCCGATGCGGGCACTCTCGACCCGGGCATCGCCGACCTGCGGCAGCGCATCGCGGGAATCGACTGGGCGACGGGCGAAGTGGCGCTGAAGGTCCACAACGGCGAATACTTCGTGCTGGCCAACGGCCTGATGAACCGTCGCCGTGACGAGGCCGCGGACCTCGACGGCCTGCTGCACCACATCGCCACCCGCTTCCCCGGCTCCTGGGGCCTGCTCTACGAGCGCTCGTCCGACATGGACGAGCCGCCGGGGCAGGGCGCCTTCCGCGTCCGCGTCATGGCCCGGGGCGAGATCCAGGTCCGCCTGGATCCGTTCCTCTCCCCGGTCCGGCCGGTCATCGAGGACTGACGCGTCACGCCCCGCGCGCGTCGACACCCCGGACGCGCCGGAGGCGGACCGGCCCCGGAGGAGGAGCAGGTCCGTGGCCGCGGGTCAGGCAGCGAGGCCGTTCTCGCCCTTGCCCTCGGCCCTCGGCTCCTGGATGTCCAGCGACTCGGGCCGCAGCGAACCGCCCGCCGAGGCCCGCTCGGAGCGCACCAGCCACCCGAAGTGGCGTGAGCCCGCGATCGCCGACACCAGCGGTGTCAGCAGCGCGAGGGCCGGCGGGGCGAGCAGCAGCGCCACCGCCGTACCGAGCGCGAATCCGCCGATGACGTCGGTCGGGTAGTGCACACCCATGTAGACACGGCAGAAACCCTCGGCGAAGGCGAGACCCAGCGCGGCGACGCCGAACCTGCGGTTCGCCACGAACAGCCCGGCGGCGATCGCCATCGCCATCGTGGCGTGGTCGCTGACGAACGAGTAGTCGGTCTTGCCGGCGACGAGGACCTCGAGGCCCTCGTGGGAGAGGAACGGCCGCGGCCGTTCCACGAAGCCCCGGATGGGGATGTTGACGAGCAGCGCGATACCGGCGGCGAGCGGTGCCCAGATCAGCCCGGCGACCGCCGAGACCGAGTCCTCCGCGCTGCCGCGCCGGCGCACGCTCCACCAGCACCAGAAGACGACCAGCACGAGGGCGAGCATGATCCCGTACTCGCCGACGAACTCCATGGTGCGGTCGAGCCAGGTGGGTGCGTCCTTGGCGAGGCCGTTGATGTCGTAGAGCAGGCCGACATCCGGGTTCACACCGTCTGCTGCGAGTCCAGCCATCTGCTGCGGCCCCTTGCCTTGTGCCTGCCGGCGCACCTGCCTGTGCGCCGTCCTGAATCAACCCCCGTGGTCAGTGCGGTGTCTGCTGCATGGTCAGTGCGGCCTTCCCTGCCCAGGGAACGACGTGATCGGCGGTCGCGTTCCACTCTCCACCGAACGATCACCATGACGTTATCGAAGAGTGATACGTCGTCGCAGCTCAGAGCCCTGTCGCCACCGTCGTGTTCCAGCCACTCGGATGCCTTCCGCTCATGCCTCGGGAGCCTTGGGCAGGTCTGTCGGCAGGGCGCGCGCACCGTCCTCTGTGACGCGTGTCGCGCCGAAGTAGTCCGGGGTGTCGATCTTGTCGAACCGGATCACCGCACCGGTGTACGGGGCGTTGATCATGTACCCGCCTCCGACGTACAGCCCCACGTGCCGGATCGCCCTCGAGTTGGTCAGGTCGTCGGAGAAGAAGACCAGATCGCCCGGCAGCAGTTCGTCCCGTGAGGGGTGCGGCCCGGCGTTGTACTGGTCGTTCGCGACCCGCGGCAGCTCGATCCCCACCGTGCGGTAGGCCGCCTGCGTCAGGCCCGAGCAGTCGAAACGCCCGCCTTGCTCGGGCGTTCCGTTGCCGCCCCACAGGTACTTGGTGCCCAGCTTCTGCTGCGCGAAGTAGATCGCCCCGGCCGCCTGCTTCGACGGCTCCACCCGGCCGACCGGCTTGGCGAAGCTCTGCTCGAGCGTCCGGATGACCTTCACGTAGTTCTGCGTCTCACGGTACGGAGGCACACCGCCGTACTTGATCACCGCATAGGCGCCCGCGTTGTACGCGGCGAGCATGTTGTCGGTCGGATCACCCGGCGCCTTACGAACATATCCGGCCAGTTCGCAGTCGTACGAGGCGGCCGACGGGATCGCGTCGGCCGGATCCCACACGTCGCGGTCCCCGTCCTTGTCCCCGTCGATCCCGTGCGTCGCCCAGGTGCCCGGGATGAACTGCGCGATGCCCTGCGCGGCCGCGTGGCTCTGCGCCTTCGGGTTCCAGCCGCTCTCCTGGTAGAGCTGCGCGGCGAGCAGCGCGGGGTTGATGGCCGGGCAGAGGTTCCCCCACTTCTGCACCAGCGGCTGGTACTTCGCCGGCACGGCCCCCTTCGCCAGGCCCACCGCCCCGTTCTTGTCACCGCCGAGGAGTCCGGAGGCGGCGGAGAACGTGCCGACGACGAGCAGCGCGACGAAGCACAGGCAGAACCCGATCGAGAGCCCCGCGACCAGCCACGCCTTACGCACCGTCAAACACCCCTCAGCGCCCGGTAGTCCGCTTCGGCGCCAGTCTAGGCGGCCGCCCCCGCCGCGTGGAGGCGCTCGACCGGCGCACCGGTTCGCGATGCCCGCCGTCTTCGACGAGCACTGCGACGAGGACCGCCGTCACCGCGCAGCGGGAGGCCCGCCGGAGGCGTAGCGGGGCAGTCGGCGAGTGGTGAGCGGGAAGGACAACGGGGCGGGCAGCGCGACCTCGTCGCCGTAGGCGCCGGAGCGCACCTCTACCACCTGAAGCTGCGTCGGTACGTCGTCGTCGAACTCAAGACGAAGGACCCTCGTCCCGAACACATCGGCAAGCTCAGCTTCTACGTGACCGTGGTGGACCAATTCGTACGGGACCCGGATCGCGACGACGCCACGCTCGGGATCCTGATCGGAGCCGACCGGAACGAGGCCGTCTGCCAGATCGCCCTCCAGAGCACCAACCGCCCCTTGGCGGTGAGCAGCTACGCGGCTCTGCCGCCCCAGGTGCGCGCGCTCATGCCGACGGAAGAGGACCTGGCCCGCGTGGCACAGGAAGTCCTGGACGACGATGCGGCGGCCGGGCGATGACGACCGCGCGCCCGGAGCCGGCCGGGCCGGGCAGCGTGCCCGCCCCGGCGGCCCCGGCTACGGCTTGCGCCCCACGCCCCCGTACATCGCGACCTCTTCCGGCGTCAGCGGGTCCGCGGGGTCCGGGCGCCAGCGGTTGCAGGAGACCACGCCTGGTGGCAGCAGCTCCAGGCCGTCGAAGTAGCGCTCCACCTGCTCCGGCGTGCGCTGGGTGAGACGCGGGGTGCCGTGCTCGTTCCAGAAGGCGACCGCCGCGTCCACGTCCGGCATCGACGGGCTGGTGATCGTGTGCGACAGCGCGAGGTGGCTTCCGGACGGCAGCGCGTCCATGAGCCGGCGCACCACCCCGTACGACTCCTCGTCGTCCTCGATGAAGATCACTACGCCGAGCAGCATCAGCGCGACGGGCTCGGAGAAGTCGAGCGTCTTCGCGGCCTGCTCCAGAATCGTGTCGATGTCCCGCAGGTCGGCGTCGAGATAGTCGGTACTGCCTTGCGCGGTGCCGGTCAGCAGGGCGCGGGCGTGCACGAGGACGAGCGGGTCGTTGTCCACGTAGACGATGCGTGCGTCCGGGGCGATGCTCTGGGCCACCTGGTGGGTGTTGTCGGCGCTCGGCAGACCCGTGCCGATGTCCAGGAACTGACGGATTCCGGCCGTTCCGGCGAGATGCCGCACGGCGCGACCGAGGAACTTACGATCGGCCAGGGCGTAGTCGCCGATGCCCGGATGCAGTGTCCGGATCTGGTCGCCGACCTCCCTGTCGACCGGATAATTGTCCTTGCCACCGGTCCAGTAGTTCCAGATCCGCGCCGTGTGAGGGCGCGTGGTGTCTATGCGAGCAGCCATGGGCGCGTTTTCGGTCACCCCGCGAAGCGTAGGCAACTCGCGCCGTGAACAACAGGGTTGGGTAGAGACCGGCAGAGACGCCACGGCGGGAACCCCGGACCCCGCGAAACTGGTCTGGACCAGTAGCGGCTACTCTGTGTGACGCAGCCCAGAAGGCTGAGGTCAGACCCCCCTCCGGTGACCACGGCGGGGACCGGTAACACAGCACCACAGGAGCAACACGTGAAGAACGCTGCGAGCGTGACGGACACACCCGCCACACAGGACGCCCGCAACGGGGGAAGAGCAGAACGCCGAAGCAGTGACGCCGGCGGCACGGTGGCGACGGTGACCTTCATCGCACTCCTCGCCATCGCCCTGGGAGTGCTCGGCTACATGGTGGCCATCCGCTGAACCGGACCGGGCCGAGGCCCGGCGAGCACCACGGCGGCGCGGATCCCGACGGGGATCCGCGCCGCCGTCGCCGTACCCGGCACGAACCACCCCAAAGGTGGAACAACGACAGTCATTGCTCGAAGTCACCCTCCGTGATACACAGAGTAACCATGCATCCACTCGCACCGATCCGAACCGCGCCACCGCAGGTCAGGGGGCCGGCTCGGTCATACGTGCGGAGATCGGGTAAAGAGACCCTCCAAGTCGGCATACGCGGGCGGTTTCATCAGCGAAGATAGAACCCTGAGCCTGTGCCGAGCGGCGTGGGCGGCCAACAACCCAACTGGGGCGGTGAGTTACATGATCCTGGCAGCCGAAAAGGGCGATATCACCACCATCATCGGCGGAATCGCCCCGAACTGGGGGCCGTTCGGGAGCCTGGGCAACGAGGCTCGAGTGATGATCGAGGTCGTGATGGCCATTGCCATCCTGCTCTGCCTCGGCATCGCGATCTGGGGAGCGGCCAAACAACGCATCGGCGCGACGGCACTGCGCGACACGTTCAGCGCCGAACAGGGCAAGGGCCTGATCGTCGCCGGTCTGACCGGAGTCTTCATCATCGGGTCACTGGGGACCTTGTTCACCATCGTCTACGGGATGGCTGTCTAGCACCCGTCAGTCCTCTCCGGGCACGCCCGGGCCCACCGTTCGAGGTTGCGTCTCCCTGATGTCGAGTCACCACACCGCGCCGACGCGGCAAGCAGTTCGTCCACCACTGGTTGAGGGGGCCTGGGCCAGATGAGCCTCGGCGACGATCACGGCTACGGCGGCGAGCCCGGCCGAACGAGCGACGGCTTCGGCGGCTCGGGCCAGACCCGTACCCGCCTCCCGGGCAGCGCCGACACGGACATCTACGGCGGCGCGCGACGGGCGGGCCGCAACAGCTCGCGGTCGCTCATCACGGTGGTCGGTGTGGTGGTGCTGCTGATCGCGGCGATCGCCTTCGCCAACCAGGGCGGCGGCGCGGACGCCCCGCCGGAGGCCGGCGACAAGGCCCCCAAGGCCCAGCCGACGGCCCCGTCGGGCGTCCGCCCGGTGAAGGGCGACGCGGGCGGCATCCCGACGGGGTACGCGCAGGACGAGCAGGGGGCGCAGAGCGCAGCGGCGAATTACGCGGTGGCGCTCGTGTCGGCCGAGATCCTCAAGCCCGCCCCCCGGCGCGCCATCGTGCGACAACTCTTCGTCGCGGCCAAGGTCCCCGAGCTGGAGTCAAAGCTCGATCAGGCCTACGACCGGACGTTTCTGGACAGGCTCGGCCTAGACGCGAACGGCAACGCCGCACCGGGCATGACATACGTGTCCCGCACAGCGCCGGTAGGGACCAAGGTCACCCGATACGCCGACACCAGCGCGACCGTGGAAGTCTGGTGCACAGGCGTGTTCGGTACCGCTGGCGTCAGCTCCACCAACCCGGTGACGAACGACTGGTTCACCATGACACTGCAGCTCCGGTGGGCAGATGCGGACTGGAAGGTCGAGAACTTCTCCCAGAAGGACGGCCCAGCACCGGTGAACGCGGATCGCACAGCCTCCAACGCCGACGAAATCGCCAAGGCAGTCGAGCAGTACGGAGGGTTCACCTATGCCCGGTAGGCCGCGACCCGCAGCAATCACGGCGGCTGCAGCATTTGCCGCCGTACAGACAGCGGCCGTGCTGGCCTCGGCGCGAGCCGTTGCCGCCCCGACGCCGACGCCTTCCGACGAGGACAAGTGCGACCTCATCGTCGGCCCCGCCCGCGACTACTGCGAAGACGGCGAAGCCCCCACCACCCCCGGTCGGTCGTCCGTCGACGACCCCACCGCCGCGCTCGACCCCCTGTCGTCGCTCGCCCGCGGCTGCGCCGACGCCGCGGCGTGGACGATCGGGAAGCTGTCGCAGGCCGTCGAGTCGACGGCCACCGTCGACTTCACGAACGTGACCTTCCTCGCCCACTACGCCATCGTCTTCGCCGCCGCCACGATCCTCACGCTCCTCCTGTGGCTGCTGGCCGTCGCCAAGCGGGCGATCAGGGGCGTGCCGTTCATGACGGCCGTCTCCGAGGCGATCGGGTTCCTGTGGCTGACGGTCCTCGCGTCCGCGTTCACGCCGCTGATCCTCTACACCCTCGTCTCGGTGACCGACAGCGTCACGGAGGTCATCTCGGGCAGTACGTCCGGGCAGACGGAGATGTTCTTCGGGAACTTCTCCAAGGCGCTCGCGAAGGGCGACGACATCGGCGGCGGACCGATCATGCTGATCGTCGTCTCGCTCGTCACGATCCTCGCCGCCGGCGTGCTCTACCTGGAGCTGTTCATCCGGGCCGTGCTGCTCTACGTCGGCGCGCTCCTCGGCGTCGTCGTCTACGCGGGCCTCGTCGACAAGAACATGTGGGGCCACGTCCGCCGCTGGGCCGGGATCATGATCGCGATCATCCTCGTCAAGCCGGTGATCGTGATCGTGCTGGGCCTCGCGGGCGCGCTCTCCGCCGACGACGGGCCGGACTCGTTCTCCGCCGTCGTGTCGGGGCTCGCGATCATCCTGCTCGCCATCTTCGCCTCCGCGATGATCTACCGCTTCGTCCCCGGGTTCGGCGACGAGATCGCCGCCTCCCGCAACAACCGCATCCAGAACGGCGCCGAGGGCAAGGCGGCGGCCGTCATCAGCTCCCCGGCCGCCCTCGTCTCCCAGGGCATCAAGACCCACAGTTCCCGGGGCAACCAGAACACCGGTGGCGACAGCGGCAGCAGCACCCCCCGTCCCGCCAACCCGGCCTCCGGCGGCATGGCGGCCCACGGCAGCCGTACTCCCCCGGCCGGGGGCGGCGCCGCTCCCGCACCCCGTAACAGCCCCACCGGCGGTACCCCGCACAGCAATCGCAACAGCACAGGAGGTGGCCGGCGTTGACGACCCAGTCCCAACCGATCACGCCCCGCCGCACGTACCTCATCGGCCGTGCCCGGCCGAACGCGGTCATCGGCAAGAACCGCGAGACCGGCGAGATCGCGCTGATCATCGCCGGCGCGTTCCTCGGCATGATGAGCGGGCTGCTGGTCCCGGTCCTGTCCCTGCGCATCGTGCTGCTGATGGGCTTCCCGATGCTGGCGCTCGCCGCCGTCTACGTGCCCTACAAGCAGCGCACCTTCTACAAATGGTTCGAGATCAACCGCAGCTACAAGCGCTCCCTGCGCAGCGGCGGCACCCTCTACCGGTCCGGTGCCGTCGAGGCCGGCACCCGGCTCGACGGGCGGGAGGTCGAGGTGGGACCGCCCCCCGGCATCGGGCGGATCAACTGGCTGGCCGCACCGTTCGGCCCCGACGAGATCGCCGTGCTGCTGCACGCCGACCGCCGCACCGTCACGGCCGCGATCGAGATCGAGGGTCCCGGTGTCGGGCTGAGGGACAGCGAGGACCAGGAGGCCCTCGTCGACCGCTTCGGCACGCTGCTCAAGCATGTCGCCAACGGCGACGGCTTCGTGACCCGGCTTCAGATGCTCGCCCGTACGCTCCCCGCCGACCCCGACGCCCACGCCAAGGACGTCGCCCAGCGCGGGAACGCGGCCGCCCCGGGCTGGCTCCAGCAGTCGTACGAGCAGCTCCAGTCGATGGTGTCGACGTCCAGCGAGCAGCACCGCGCCTATCTGGTGGCGTGCATGCACTACTCCCGCGACCTGGCCGCGGAGGCACACGCCATGGCCCGTGCCGTGCGCCACGCCTCCGGCGCCAAGCGGCTCGACAAGGACGCCGGTCTGGCCGTCGTCATGGCACGTGAACTCACCGACATCTGCGCCCGGCTCGCCGAGGCCGACATCCGCGTACGGCAGCCACTGGGCCAGTCCCGCCTCGCGTCCCTCGTGCACTCCATGTACGACCCGGACCACCCCATCGACCACATCCAGGCGATGACGAAACGGAACGCCTGGCCCGCCGAGCTGGACGCCGTCGAACCCACCTACCTCCAGGCGAAGACCCGCGAGTCGTCGACCCGCGCCCCCTGGTGCCACTCCACCGCGTGGGTGAAGGAGTGGCCGATGACGCCTGTCGGCGTCAACTTCCTTGCCCCGCTGCTCGTCCACACCCCCGACGTGATCCGTACGGTCGCGGTCACCATGGACCTGGAGCCCACCGAGGTCGCCATCGAGCGGATGCTCACCGAGAAGACCAACGACGAGGCGGACGCCAGCCGGGCCGCCAAGATGAACCGGACCGTCGACCCGCGCGACATCGCCGCGCACGGACGGCTCGACCAGCGGGGTGAAGATCTCGCGAGCGGTGCGGCGGGGGTCAACCTCGTCGGGTACATCACTGTGTCGTCGCGTTCGCCCGAGGCCCTGGCCAGGGACAAGCGCACGATCCGGGCCTCCGCCGGCAAGTCGTACCTGAAGCTGGAGTGGTGCGACCGCGAGCATCACAGGGCCTTCGTGAACACCCTGCCGTTCGCGACCGGCATCCGACGCTGACCGAGAGGGCAGTCCGCCATGCGAGATCCGCTGTCCGTCCTCACGGATGCCTTCACCTCCTTCCTCTTCGGGAAGGTGGAGACCACCCGTCTGCCCGTCCGTACGTCGACCGGCCAGGCACAGGCCGTCTACCTGCCCACCGCCGCGCCGGGCCTCGGCGACTCGGGTGTGATCATCGGCCGCGAGGTCTACAGCGGCAAGGGCTACATCTACGACCCGTTCCAGCTGTACGGGCAGCAGCTGCCCGCCCCGCACTGGCTGGTGCTCGGCGAGTCCGGCAACGGAAAGTCGGCGCTCGAGAAGACGTACGTACTGCGGCAGTTGCGCTTCCGCGACCGACAGGTGGTCGTCCTCGACGCGCAGGGCGAGGACGGCGTCGGCGAGTGGAACCTCATCGCGCAGGAGCTGGGGATAACCCCCATCCGGCTCGACCCGATGACGGCGCGCGACGGCGGTATCCGCCTCAATCCGCTCGACCCGTCGATCACCACGACCGGCCAGCTGGCGCTGCTGCGCACCATCATCGAGGTCGCGATGGGGCACGGCCTCGACGAGCGGGCGGGCTTCGCGCTCAAGGTCGCCCACGCGTACGTCAACACCAGCATCACCGACCGGCAGCCGGTCCTCACCGACATCGTGGAGCAGCTGCGGCACCCCAAGCCCGAGTCCGCGGAGGCGATGAACGTCGACATAGACGACGTACGCGCCTGGGGCCTCGACGTGGCACTGGTCCTGGACCGGCTCGTCGACGGCGACCTGCGCGGCATGTTCGACGGGCCGACCACCGTCGGCATCGACCTCGACGCACCGCTGATCGTCTTCGACCTGTCGCACATCGACCGCAACTCCATCGCCATGCCCATCCTGATGGCGATCGTCGGTGTGTGGCTGGAGCACACCTGGATCCGGCCCGATCGCAAGAAGCGCATCTTCCTGGTGGAGGAGGCGTGGCACATCATCAACAGCCCGTTCGTCGCGCAGCTCTTCCAGCGGCTGCTTAAGTTCGGGCGCCGGCTCGGTCTGTCGTTCGTCGCGGTGGTCCACCATCTGAGCGACGTCGTGGACGGGGCGGCGGCCAAGGAGGCCGCGGCGATCCTCAAGATGGCGTCCACCCGGACCATCTACGCCCAGAAGGCCGACGAGGCACGGGCCACCGGACGGGTGCTCGGCCTGCCGCGATGGGCCGTAGAAATCATCCCCACGCTGACACCGGGCATCGCCGTGTGGGACGTCAACGGCAACGTCCAAGTGGTCAAACACCTCGTGACAGAGGCGGAGAGGCCACTCGTCTTCACCGACCGGGCCATGACGGAGTCCTCGGTACCTCCTGTGCCGGAGCATGTCCAGGCCGCGGAATGGGAGGCGGAGCAGCGCGCACAGCTCATCGAACAGCAACAACTGGACGAGTCGTCAGAGTCGACGGTGGCGTGAGATGCACGAGGGGCGTCAGGGACAGGGCGGCGGCCGGCCCGGAGAGCGCCAAGGAGGCATCCCCGACGGCCTCCTGGTCGGGCTGCTGACCTTCCTCCTCGGCCTGACGCTGCTCGTCTGGTCGGCGACGGGGCTCGCCGGCCTGTTCGCCCACGGCGCCTGGCCGACCGGTGTCACCTTCGGCAACACCCCCACGGCCATGCGGGAACTGGCGGCCGCCCCGCACGACCTGGCCGGCGCCTGGCCCGCCACGCCACCCGCGGAGCTCTCGGGCTACGGACTGTTCTGGGGCCTGCTCATCGGCCAGTTGATGGTGCTGATCGTGCTCACGGTGTTCACGCTCGGCACGGTTGCCCGCTGGCGCGCCGTCCGGGCGGCGGCACGCGAGGAGCGCGGCCGACCGCAGGAGCCGGCCCCGCGGGAACAGCGGCCGCGCCACGAGGCCCCCGTACACGCACAGGTGACCGCCGAAGCCGCGCCCGTCCCCGCGGCCGCTCCCGCCGAGGACCCGCACGGAGAAGCAGCAGCACCGGCCCCGCTGCCCACCGTCCCGGCCCCGCGCACCCGTACACCCCGCGTGGTGTACGGCGACCGCACCGTACGCCGCCCCGCCGCCGTGCAGGCGCTCCTCGACGCGGAGGGCCCCGCGCTCGTCGTCACCTCCGACCCCACGGTGTGGGCCGACACCAAGGACGCACGGGCCAAGCTCGGCCCCGTACTGGTCTACGACCCCGGGCACCTGTGCGATAGCCCGGCCCGGCTGCACTGGTCCCCCACGGCCCACTGCGAGGACGACAGAACGGCGGCGGCCCGCGCGGCCGCCGTGCTGGCCCCGGTGCGCCCCCGGGCGCTCATCGACGCCACCATGGCGGACACGGCAGAGACGCTCCTGCGCTGCTGGCTCCACGCCGCGGCCGTGGACGGCCGCCCGTTCCGCCAGGTCCACCGCTGGGCCCAGGGCACCGGCGCCCACGAGCCGGTACGCATCCTCCGCACCCATCCCAAAGCCACGGCGGGGCTCGCCGGGCTCCTCGAATCGGCGCTCACCGCCCACCCGGAACGGCGCGAAGTGGCGCAGCAGTTGGCCGTCCGCGCACTGTCCGCGCTGTCGTCCGTCCACATCCGTGAGGCGTGCACACCGAATCGAACGGATTCGCTCGCCCTGGAATCATTCGTGAACGAAGCGGGCACGCTCTATGTGGTGGGTGAACCGATCGAGGATCCGCGCACCCATCCTGGCGCGATGCCCCTGTTGACGGCGCTCGCCGCAGACGTGGTCGAGCACGGCCGCCGCATGGCCGCACGGTCATCCGACGGTCGGCTCGACCCACCAATGACGCTCGTGCTCGACGACGTCGCGGCCGTCGCCCCGCTCCCGCGCCTCCCCGAACTGCTGGCCACCGGCCAGGACCAGGGCCTGTCGGCGCTCGCCCTCCTCCGCTCCCCCGAGCAGGCGCGCGCCCGCTGGCAGGACGCGCTCACCGCGCTCTGACCGCCCGCACCCGCTGTCGCCGGATCTCGTACTCCCGGGCCGGCGGATCCTCGGGCACGGGCGCGGAGTCGTCGCTCGGCACGAACCCGACCTTGCGGTACAGGGCCGCGGCCCGCTCATTGTCCTCGTGGAACAGCAGCCGCACCCGGTCCACCCGCGGTGAATCCAGCGCCCACGACCAGTCCAGCGCCGCACGGAACAACTCCGCCGCGAGCCCGCTGCCGCGCGCCTCCGCCCGTACGAACACCCCCACCACATGGGTCTGGTCGATCGGCGCCGGCTTGCCGATTCGGCTGCTGCCCTTGGGCTCCACCAGCACCGACACCGTGCCGTCCCACCGGCCGTCCGGCGCCTCCGCCACGAACTGGACGACGTCCGCCCCGGCGGCGGCCGACGACGTGCGCTCCTGCCAGAAGGAGTCGGGCTGCCCGAGGGCCTGCTCGTACGACTCGTAGAACGCTATCGGGGCAAGAGGGTCCTGGAGGGCGGCCAGCCGCAGGTCGCGGACCTGCGCCCACTCCTCGGCGCGCACGCGCCGGATCACGTGTTCCATCCCCCGATACTGGCCCTGACCTGCGTCCCTGAGCAACGCCGTTTCCCGGTCCTACCCAGGTACTACGCCGCTCCCCGGGCTCCCGCCCGCGGTCGGACGACCGGCGCTCCCCCGCTCCATAGCGTCGGTGACATGACCAGGCCACACGGCATCGAAGCCGTCGAACTCACCAAACGCTACGGCGACAAGACCGTCGTCCACGACCTCACCTTCAGTGTCAGGCCGGGCTCCGTGACCGGCTTCCTCGGGCCGAACGGCGCCGGCAAGTCCACCACCATGCGCCTCCTGCTCGGCCTCGACGCCCCCACCCGCGGGCACTCCACCGTCGGAGGCCGCCCCTACGCCGCCCACCCGGCGCCCCTCACCGAGGTCGGGGCACTGCTGGAGGCCCGGTCGATCCACCCCGGGCGCACCGCCAGGAACCACCTGCTCGCCCTCGCCCACACCCACGGCATCCCGCCCTCCCGCGTCGAGGAGGTCATCGGCATGACCGGCCTGACCGATGTCGACGGGCGACGGGTCAAGGGCTTCAGCCTCGGCATGGGCCAGCGCCTCGGGATCGCCGCCGCCCTGCTCGGCGACCCGGCCACCCTGATCCTCGACGAACCCGTCAACGGACTCGACCCCGACGGCGTCCTCTGGATCAGGACGCTCCTGAAGTCCCTCGCCGCGGAGGGCCGCACGGTCCTCGTCTCCTCGCACCTCATGAGCGAGATGGCCGTCACGGCCGACCACCTCGTCATCATCGGCCGCGGCAGGCTGCTCGCCGACACGACGGTGGAAGCGTTCGTGCGGGACGCCGGCGCGTCCGCCGTGAAGGTGGTCTCACCGGAAGCGGCTTCCCTCGCCGGACTCCTCGGCGGGCCGGTCGTCGACGTGGAACGGGCCGGTCCCGACGAGCTGCTCGTGCGCGGCACGGACAGCAGGAGCATCGGGCGTACCGCCGCCGCACACGGCATCCCCCTGTTCGAACTGACCCCGGTCACCGCATCGCTGGAGCAGGCATTCATGGACCTCACGCACGAGGCGGTCGAGTACCAGGCCGTCCCGCTCGAAGGAGCAGCAGCATGAGCACGTACGAGCTGACCCCGACCCGTGTGCTGCGCTCCGAATGGCACAAGCTGTGGACGCTGCGCTCGACCTGGATCACTCTGATGTCGGCCGGACTGCTGACGTTCGGCATCGGCCTCCTCATGGGCGCCACCTACGAGACGGGCGGTGGCGACGGCGACGTGGACGTCGTCGTACTCACCCTCATCGGAGTCCAGTTCGCGCAGATCGCGTTCGCCGTCCTCGGCATCCTCGTGACCGCGGGCGAGTACTCGACCGGCATGATCCGCGCCTCGATGACCACGGTGCCCCGCAGGCTCCCGGTGCTGTGGTCCAAGGCGGCCGTCTTCGGCGCCGTCACCTTCGCCGTCACGCTCGTGACCGCGTTCGTCACCTTCCCTGCGGCGCAGCTCTTCTTCGCCGGCACCGACCAGGAGGCCTCGCTCGGCGACCCTGGAGTCGTTCGGGCACTGGTGGGCAGCTCGGCCGGACTCACCCTGCTGGGGCTGATCGCCCTCGGACTGGGGGCGCTCGTGCGGTCGGTGCCCGGAGCGATCGGCGCGTTCATCGGCGGCATGATGGTCCTGCCCGAGGTGATCGCCATGCTCCCGTACGACATCGTGGCCGATGCCGTGGAGTACTTCCCGACGAAGGCCCTGGAGTCCCTGCTGTCGGCCGAGGCGGTCCCCGGAGCAGCCTCGCCGGGCGGCGCGCTGCTGGCCCTCACCCTGTGGGCGGCGGCGACCCTGGCCGCGGCCGCCCTCCTGCTCGAGCGCCGGGACGTCTGAGGCCCGGCCGGCCGGTGTACGAGGATGTGAGCATGCGCATGGCCCCGCAGAAGCGCCCCCCGCAGGCCGGATCCACTTCGCAGCGCCCTCCGCAGGGAGGTCCCGCTCCGCAGGGCTGGTCTACCGGGGCCCAGCCGCTCACCCGCCGGCTCCAGCGCCTCACCGAACGCCTGCGCGCCTTCGACCGCCGTCGCCCGCTGGTCTGGGACCTCCACCTCACCGGGGTGTTCGTGTTCGCCGCCCTGGTGGACGCGGCGGGCGGCTGGCGCAACGTCGCCTTCAACGACGAGGTGCCGTCGTGGCTGGTCCTCACCATGAGCCTGGGCTTCTCCGTACCACTGCTGTGGCGGCGCACCCACCCGCTCGCCGTGCTGCTGGTGATGCTGCCGTTCTCCCTGGCCAACGCGGCGTGCGGCGCGCATCTGCAGGCGTCGTTCCTCCAGATGATCGCCGTCTACAACATCGCGCTGCGCCTGCCGTTGCGCACCCTGGTGTGGTCGTTCGGCACGGTGCTCGTCCCGCTGGCAGTCGGTGCCACGGCCTACCCGGTCGGCAGTTGGGACCAGCAGTTCGTGCCGATGCTCTACAGCTTCACGCTCGTCGCCCTGTTGGGACTCGCAGTCCGCTCACGGCAGGAGTACACGGCTTCCCTGGTCGAGCGGGCCAGGCAGCTCGAGGTGGAGCGCGACCAGCAGGCGCAGCTCGCGGCGGCCGCGGAACGCACGCGGATCGCCCGGGAGATGCACGACATCATCGGCCACAACCTGTCGGTCATCACCGGCCTGGCCGACGGTGGCGCGTACGCCGCCACGGGTTCCCCGGAGCGCGCGGCCCAGGCCCTCGAAGCCATCGGCACCACCAGCCGCCAGGCCCTGACGGAGCTCCGGCGTCTTCTGGACGTCCTCCGCGAGGACACGGAAGCACCACCCACTGCGGAACTCGCTCCGCAGCCGGCCCTGACCGACCTGGAACGGCTGGTCGACGGCGTACGGGGAGCGGGCCTGCCGGTGGACCTCACGGTCGAGGGCGCCCCGGGCCCGCTGTCCCCGGGTCGCCAGCTGACGGTCTACCGGGTCGTGCAGGAAGCCCTCACCAACTCCCTGAAGCACGGCGGCCCGAGGGCGACCGCCACCGTCGCCGTGCGGTACGCGGCGGACGGCGTCACCGCCACGGTCACCGACACCGGGACCGGCGGGCACGCCACGCCCGGAGGTACGGGCCGCGGGCTGGCCGGCATGCGTGAGCGAACAGCCATGTACGACGGCACACTTGAGGCCGGTCCGCTGCACCGGCCCCCGGGGGGCTGGCGCGTCCGTCTCGACCTTCCGAAGGAACCCGATCAGTGACGACAGTGCTCATCGTCGACGACCAGCCCATGCAGCGCTTCGGCTTCCGGATGCTCCTGGAAAGCCAGGACGACATGACGGTGGTGGGCGAGGCCGGGAGCGGCGCCGAGGCGGTGCGCCAGACCGCCGAACTCCACCCCGACGTCGTCCTGATGGACATCCGCATGCCGGGTCTCGACGGAATCGAGGCGACGCGTCGCATCGTCGCCTCGGGCGCCCGCACCCGCGTCCTCATCGTCACGACGTTCGACCTGGACGAGTACGCCTACAAGGGCCTGCGGGCAGGCGCGAGCGGCTTCCTCATCAAGGACGCGATGCCGGAGGAGCTCCTCTCCGGTATCCGCGCCGTGGCCGCCGGAGACGCGGTGGTGGCTCCGAGCCTCACCCGCCGGCTCCTGGACACGTATGTGGAGCACTTGCCGGAGACGACGGCAGCGGGCACACGAGAGCCGGAACCGGACGAGCGCCTGGCACGGCTGACGGAACGGGAACGCGAGATTCTGACGGTGATCGGGCAGGGCTGGACGAACACGGAGATCGCGAGCAGGTTCCACCTGGCCGAATCCACGGTGAAGACCCATGTGAGCCGCATCCTGGCGAAGACCGGCGCGAGGGACCGCGTCCAGGCGGTCATCCTGGCGTACGACACAAGGCTCGTGAACCCGTCCTGAAGAACCAGGCCGACGGACCAGCGTGCTCGCGGGGGGCAGAGAATTGGCCCTGAACGCAGGAAAGCCCCGCACCAGAGGTGCGGGGCTTTCCCACAATGATTGTTCGGCGGCGTCCTACTCTCCCACAGGGTCCCCCCTGCAGTACCATCGGCGCTGAAAGGCTTAGCTTCCGGGTTCGGAATGTAACCGGGCGTTTCCCTAACGCAATGACCACCGAAACTCTATGAAGATGTCCGAACTACCAGCCGGCAACCCCCACACAGGGGTCGGGCGAGTTCGTTACTTCAGAACTAACACAGTGGACGCGAGCAACTGAGGACAAGCCCTCG
>NZ_BMTN01000003.1 GCF_014649695.1 Streptomyces kurssanovii | reverse complement strand
TGGAATACGCCGCGACAAAATCAACCCCGCCGGAGGGGAAGGGGGGGGGGGGGCGGGGGGCCCCCCCCCCCCCCCCCCCCCCACGCCGCCAGGCGTAGGGGGAGGAGCCCCCGAAACACCGCGCGGAGCGCGGTGCCGGTCCGGGGCTTGCCCCGGTTCGGGAAGGGGCGGGGTGGGGGAAAGCACCCCGTGCGGCAGGATGGCCGCATGAGCATCGTGAAGATCAACGTCCTCACCGTCCCCGACGAGCAGCGCGACGTCCTCGAGAAGCGGTTCGCCTCCCGTGCCGGCGCCGTCGAGAGTTCGGACGGGTTCGAGTGGTTCGAGCTGCTGCGGCCCGTCGAGGGGACCGACCAGTACCTGGTCTACACCCGGTGGCGTGACGAGGCCTCGTTCCAGGCGTGGATGGAGGGGCCGATGAAGGCCGCCCACCAAGGCGGCGGCGCCCAGGGCGGCGGCGCGCAAGGCGGTGGCGGCGAGCGTCCCAAGCCCGCCGCCACCGGGTCCACCGTGTGGTCGTTCGAGGTCGTGCAGCAGGCCGCGCCCAAGGCGCAGTCCTAGCCGACGCCGCGCCGGATCCGCGCCGGATCCGCGCCGCGCTAGATCCGCAGCAGCCGCTCCGTCACCTCCCGGTACGCCTGGAGCGCGCGGCGCAGTCGCTCCGTGTCCTCGCCGCCGGCGTCGGCGGAGTGCCGCAGCGTCCGGCGGTGCTCCGCCAGGGACGCGGTGATCCGGTCGCCGGTGTCCTCGAGGACGTCGGCCGCTTCCTCGACCGCGCGGCGCGGGGAGTCGACGAAACCGGTGAGCGCGTGGTGCAGGCGGTGTTCCAGCCGCTCGCATTCGTCCTGCGGCAGGAGCCGGGCCGCTCGCGGCTCGGCGTCGCCCGTGCCGGGCGCGGTGAGCGGGGTCGTGCCACCGGTGGCACCGTTGGCACCGGTGGTGGCCCCGGGGTCGTCGAGGACCGGTTTCAGCGGCTCGTCCACCGGCCCGGGGCGCGACCCGTGCGCGGCGCCGCGCTCGGCCCGCAGGCCTGTGGCGCGTACGTCGTCCTTGCCGTCCCGTCCGACCGGCGCGGCGGGGACTCCGAGGTCTCCCGCGTCGCCGGCGGTACCGGGCGGGACGGCAGTCCTGGGGGATTGCTGATCGTTCGGGCGCGGCATCACACGCCACTCCCCTTCGGGCGCAGCATGTGGCCGCGGCCACGGCCGTGGGACCGGTCGGGGGCGCCGGGCCGGTGGCGGCCGTGGTCCACGGCCCGGTCGGCGACCAGGTCGTCGAAGAGTTCACGGGCGTCGACCATCGCCTCGCGCAGTTGTTCCGTGCTCGCCTCCGCTCCGCTGCGGGCGGCGCGGTGCAGCCTGCGGTAGCCCTCGACGTGGCGCGGGTGGTGGACGGAGAGCGCCGCGAGCTGCTCCTCGTAGCGTCCGGCGCCCGGGAAGCCGCGGTCGCCGGCGATCCGGCCCAGCAGCTGGTCGGCGTCGGCGACGGCGCCGCGCGGATCGTCGACGAAGCGTTCCTGCACGGCGGCCCATGCGGTGTCGTACTGCTCCCGCACGCCGGGCGCGAGGGGCTGCGGTGCGAGGTCTCCGTAGCGCTGGACGCGATCGTGCAGATCGCGGTCGGCCGCCTTGGCGTCGCCGTCGTGGCGGGCGAGGACCCTCTCGTACTCGGGGCCGAAGCGCCGGCGCAGTGCCCGCCGTCCGCCGGCGTGTCCGCCGCGGCGTGCGTAGAGGGAGCCGGCGATGATCAGAAGGACCACGATCACCGCGGCGACGATCAGAACTGTGGTCAGGGTCGACATGACTCACCTTCCGGGTCGGGACCCGTGGGCGGACGCTCGCAGTTCGCGAGCTTTCATAGCTCCGAGTAACCGGGAATTGATTGGCCAAACAACCACAGCACGGGCTACGAAACGTCCATGACCATATGGACCCTGGCCCCGGAGCCGTTCGACTCCCCCGACGCGACCGCGCTGCGGCGCGCGTACTACCACGATGTGGCGAGCCGCTACTGGGGCCGGCCCGCGACCGTGGAGGAGGTCGACGAAGGGCTCACCGGTGACGGTGTCGAGCTGTTGACACCGCCGACGGGCCAGTTCCTCGTCGGCCGGTACGGCGGCGAGGCGGCGGCCTGCGGCGGGGTGCTGATGCTGGACCAGGAGCGCGCGGAGCTCACGCGGGTCTTCCTGCGGCACGCCTTCCGCGGCCGCAAGGGCGCCTCGCTTCTGATGGAGACGCTGGAGCACGAGGCCCGCGCGCTCGGCGCGCGGCGGATGGTCCTCAACACCCGCCTCGACCTGGTGGAGGCCCGCGCGCTGTACACGCGGCACGGCTACGCGGAGATCCCGGCGTACTGCACCGGCCCGTACATGGATATCTGGTACGGCAAGGACCTCTGACCCGCCGGCACCCGCGGGACGGGGCCGGCGGGACGTCAGACGGCGTGGCCCCGGCGGTACTCGTGGTCGCGGTGCGGCTCGGGGCTGTGCGGCCGCTCGGCGTCGGAGCCGCACAGCTCCGCGTTCAGATCGTGCACCAGCTGGACGAGGTCGGTCGGCCGTTCGGGTCCCCACCAGTCGCCGAGCAGCTCGGCGAGCGACTCCTCGCGCGCCTGTGCCAGCTGTACGGCGGCGTCCACGCCGCTGTCCGTGAGCAACAGGTCGAGGCCCTCACGACGGGCGAGGCCCCGCCCCTCCACCTCGCGGGTCGCCTCCGTGATGGCGCGCAGCGGGACGGGCGTCGTCTCGGCGAGCCGGGCCGGTTCGACGACACCTTGGCGCTTCATGCGCAGCAGGAGCCAGCTCGAGGCGGGCAGCAGGTCGTAGCCGGCCCGCGCGGTGATCTTCTCGTAGATGTGCCGCCTGCCCTCGCGGGAGCCGAGCACCGACAGGGCCCGCGCGACCTCGTCGTAGGAGGAGCGCTCGACGGGATTGGAGGCCAGCGTCTCGCTCTGGTCCGGCGCGGTCACCGAGACGCGGAGCTTGTCCTCCTTGAGGAACCAGGCGACGAGGAAGGCGAGCGCGACGACCGGCAGGGCGTAGAGGAAGACGTCCGTGATGGCCGTCGAGTACGCGTCGAGCACCGACGGGCGTAGGCCCGACGGGAGTTCCGCGATGGCACGCGGGTCGGCGGCGAGCTCGGCCGGCCCGGCCCCGGGCGGCACCTGCTGCCCGGCGAGGGCGTCGGTGAGCTTGCGCTCCAAGCCGTTCGTGAAGACCATGCCGAAGATCGCGACGCCGAAGGAGGCTCCGATGGAACGGAAGAACGTCGCGCTGGACGTCGCGACGCCCAGGTCCTCGTAACCGACGGCGTTCTGGACGACGAGGACGAGGACCTGCATCACGAGGCCGAGTCCCGCTCCGAAGACGAAGAAGCACAGGCTCATCTGCCAGGTGGAGCTGGCCTCCTCGAGCTGGTGGAGGAGGAGCAGGCCCACCGCCGTCACGGCGGTGCCGGCGATCGGGAAGACCTTCCAGCGGCCGGTGCGGCTGACGATCTGCCCCGACGCCGTGGAGGTGAGCAGCATGCCGACCACCATCGGCAGCATGTGAACGCCGGACATGGTCGGCGAGATGCCATGGACCACCTGGAGGAACGTCGGCAGGTACGTCATCGCGCCGAACATCGCGAAGCCGATCACGAAGCCGATGACCGCGACGAGGGAGAACGTGCGGATGCGGAACAGTTTCAGCGGCAGGACGGGTTCGGCGGCCCTGCGTTCGACGGCGACGAACGCGACGAGGAGCACGGCTCCGAGCACGGCGAGGGCGACGATCTGCGCCGATCCCCACGCCCAGGTCGTGCCCCCGAGGGAGGCGACGAGGACGAGACAGGTGGCGACTGACGCGATGAGGAACGTGCCCAGGTAGTCGATGGTGTGCCGGGTCTGCCGGACGGGGGTGTGCAGCACAGCCGCGATGACGAGCAGCGCGACGACGCCGACGGGCAGGTTGATGTAGAAGACCCAGCGCCAGCTGAGGTGTTCGGTGAAGAAGCCGCCGAGCAGCGGTCCGAGGACACTCGTCGCGCCGAAGACCGCGCCGAAGAGGCCCTGGTACTTGCCTCGTTCACGCGGTGACACCAGGTCGCCGACGATCGCCATCGACAGCACCATCAGCCCGCCGCCGCCGAGGCCCTGGACCGCGCGGAAGGTGATGAGCTGCGGCATGTTCTGGGAGATGCCGCACAGGGCGGAGCCGATGAGGAAGATGACGATGGCCGTCTGGAAGAGCTTCTTGCGCCCGTACTGGTCACCGAGCTTGCCCCACAGGGGGGTCGCGGCGGTGGCGGCCAGCATGTAGGCGGTGACCACCCAGGAGAGGTGGTCCATGCCGCCCAGTTCGCTGACGATCGTCGGCAGCGCGGTGGCGACGATCGTCTGGTCGAGGGCGGCGAGGAGCAGGCCCAGCAGCAGCGCGCCGATGGCGACGAGAACGGTTCGCCGGTCGTGCCCCTCGCCGGGGGCAGGTTCCACCTGAGCGCTGCTCACTTCCTGAGCCATGCCGGTCTCCTCGGTTCCGTGGCGCTGTTCCATCCCATCGTGGTGTGTCTGTCCGGTTATGGCCTCCCGAGAGGGGCGGTGTGGCCGGTGGGGCGTTGGGTGCGGCACGGGACGGTTGCATAATCGGCGGCATTCAAAGGGGAGGGGAACCGGCAATGACCGGAAACAGATGTCCGGAGTGCGACAGACCGCGGAACCCGGACGGCAGCGCCGGACCCGGCTGTGACTGCGCCGAGCGGGCGGGGGCCGCTCTGCGCGCGGAACGGGAGGCGGACATCGCGGCGGCGGAGGACTTCGATCCGCTGCGGATCAGGCCGTACGTGACGCTGGAGGGCCTTGGTACGCCGAACCGCGCCCCGTCCGGCGGGTCGGACCCGCAGGACCCGCAGGACCCGTCCGGCCCGGACACCGTCACCCGTTCGTCCCCGGCCGCGGCCGGGCCGGACGGGAAGGGGAGCCGCGCGCACGAGGGCTTCGGCCCGGGTGCCGCCGGGCGCGGGGAGGCTCGGACGTCGTCCGCGCACGACGCGTTCGCGCCGGACCCGGGTGGCTCCGGGCAGGGGGTGACGGGGCTCCCCCGGCCCATGCAGGTGGCGGCCCCGTCGACACCCGCTGCCGATGGCCAGGGGTACGACCCGGGCCGGGACGGAGCCGCCCGGCCGGACGGGGACGCCCACGGTCACGTGGCTCACGACGACACGGCGGCGTACGGCGGTGCGCTCCCGCCGGAGGCCTTCGCGCCCGGCGCGGGCGCGGACCACGGCTACGCGCCGGGCGCGGACGCCGCCGCCTACGGCACGGCACTCCCGCAGGAAAGCACCGGCGTGGAAGCGCACGGCGTCGGCGGTTACGGCGGCGCGCTGCCGCCGGAGGCGTTCGCGGTGGACGGGGGCGGCGGCACGCGCCGCGGGGGTGACGACACCGTCGTCCTGGCGCCCGTCGGCGGCGGCCCGGCCGGGAGCGATGACGGTCAAGGGGGTGACGGGCCGCGGCGGCGTCGGGGGGTGTTGGCCGGGCTCGCCGTGGGCGCGGCGGCCGTCGCCGTCGCGGGGACGGCCGCGTTCGCCGGAGGGCTGTTCTCCGGCGGCGAGCAGGACCGTGCGCTGCCGCCGGACACCCGCAGCAGCGCCCCGACCGCCGGCGCGGTGTCGGAAGCCCCTTCGGAGTCCGCCTCACCGAGCGCGTCCGCCTCCGCCTCGTCCTCCCCGTCGGCCTCGGCGTCGGCGTCCGCATCGGCGTCCGCGTCGCCGTCGCCGTCGCCGTCGAGGTCCGCGCCCCGCACGAGCCCGGGCACCGGCGACCGTCCGGCCAGTCCTTCCGCTCCGGCGTCGACGGCCAAGGAGACGGGCACGGTGTCCGAGGCACCGTCCGACAAGCCGGCCGGCGGCACGCTGCGCCAGGGTGACAGCGGTGCGGCCGTGGTCGACCTCCAGAAGCGGCTGAGCCAGCTGTGGCTGTATCCGTACGACGACGCGGACGGCCGCTTCGACGAGGACGTGGAGCAGGCCGTGCAGGTCTACCAGTGGGACCGCGGCATCCAGGGCGACCCGTTGGGCGTCTACGGCCCGCACACGCGTCGCGCACTGGAGGCCGAGACACGGTCGCCCTGAAACGGATTGGCGTTACCCCACCGCGTTTTGTATCGTGAAGGAACAAAGTGGCTTCGCCCGTATTCCCTGACCGGCGGGCGAGGCCGCTTGTTTTCCTTCCGCCGCGCTCTGGAGTCCGTATGACGACCGCCCTGACCGCCCGCGCCCTCCTGCTGGACATGGACGGCACCATCGTCAATTCGGACGCGGTGGTGGAGCGGGTCTGGCGGGCCTGGGCGATCGAGCACGGGCTGGACGCCGAGGAGGCGCTCAAGACCGTCCACGGCCGCCAGGGCTACGCGACGATGGCAATCCTGCTGCCGGACCGCCCCATGGAGCAGAATCACGCCGACAACCGCGTGCTGCTCGCCCTGGAGACCGCCGACACCGACGGCGTCGTCCCGGTCGCCGGCGCCCCCGCCTTCATGGCCGCCGTCGCCGCCCTTCCGCACGCCCTGGTGACCTCGGCCGACCTCGCGCTGGCCACGGCCCGGATGAGCGCGGCCGGGCTGCCGATGCCGCAGGTCCGTGTGACGGCCGAATGTGTCGGCGCCAGCAAGCCGGACCCGGAGGGCTTCCTCAAGGGCGCCGCCGAGCTGGGCTTCGCCCCTGAGGAGTGCGTGGCGTTCGAGGACTCGGAGGCCGGCATCACAGCGGCCCGCGCCGCGGGCATGCGGGTCGTCGGCGTGGGGCCGCGCGCCGCGGCGATGGCGCCCGACCTCCACGTGCCGGACCTCACGCACCTCACCGTCACCGCGCACGACGACGGCACGATCGGGCTGCGCGCCGCCTGATCCGGCGGCTCAGCCGGTGATCGCCTCGAAGAGGCTGAAGCCGGCGAGGGCCAGCATCAGGCAGGCCGCGACCTTGGTGATCAGCTTCAGCGGCACGTACCGCATGAGTGTCCTTCCGCCCAGGATGCCGATGCCGGCGACGGACCACAGCGCCAGCACGGCGCCGAGCCCGACCGAAACGGGGCTGTCGTAACGGGCGGCGAGGTTGGCCGTCATGATCTGGGTGAGGTCTCCGAACTCGGCGACGAGGATGAGCATGAAGCCCGCGCCCGAGACCTTCCAGAACGACTGGTCCGCAGGGGCCGCCTTGACGGTCTCCTCCTCGTCGTCGCCCTTCTTCAGCAGCAGCATCAGCGCGCCCGCGAGGAAGAGGACACCCACCACTGCCTGCACCAGCCGGTGCGGCAGCAAGGTCAGCACGCTGCCCGCGGCGATGGCGAGCGCGACATGGACGGCGAAGGCCGCCGCGACACCGGCGAAGACGTACGAGGCGCGGTATCGGGTGCCCAGCACGAGACCGGCGAGAGCGGTCTTGTCGGGCAGTTCGGCGAGGAAGACGACGCCGAACGTGATCGCCATGACGGTGAAGCTGATCACGGATGAATCCTCGATCGGTAGGCGCGGCGCGGCCCTGCCGAGAGTGACCTGAGGCGTTTCAGGGGTCGCTTCGGCACGGCAGCGCCATGGACGGATACATGGGCACTGCGGCCGAAGGTCTCGCTGGCGACCGTCGATCACGGACCGCCTCCGGGCGCCGGCCGGGCACGAGGCCCAGCAGTATGTCGACGGTCCGGCGAAGAGCTACTCCCCTTCTGCGCTGAACAGCGTACGCGAGGACCCCGGCCGAACGCGAAGCGCCGGCCGTGCGGGCCCGCGGCCGCGCCGGTCCGGCCGCGCCCGGGCGGGGCGGGTCAGGGCCGCGCGCCGCGCCCCCGTGTGCCGTCCCTGTGCAGCCGTCCCCTCGCCACCAGTTCCACCACCAGGGCCACCGCGACCGCCTGGACGGCCATCAGCGCGACCAGCACGAAGAGCTGCACCGCGCCCGCCTCCACGGGCGAGGCGCCGCCCAGCAGCATGCCGACGAAGGCGCCCGGCAGTGTGACGAGGCCGACGGTCCTGGTCTGGTCGAGGCCGGGGAGCAGCGCGTCGGACGCGGGCTCGCGGGCGACCTCGAGGCGGGCGTCGCGGTCGACCAGGCCGAGGGCGAGCCCGGCCTCCACCTCACCGCGGCGCTGCTCGAGCTCGTCGAGCGCCCGCCGGCCGCCGACCGCCGTCACGCTCAGGGCGCCGCCGATCAGGATGCCGGTCACGGGGATCAGCGTGATGCCCTTCACCGGCACCAGTCCGGTGAGGAGCAGCGCGGCCACGACGGGGAGCACTCCCGCGGCGATCGGCAGACCGGCCCACCACCAGGTGCCGTTGGCGGTGATGCGCCGGCCGGCGGTGCGGACGGCGACCGCGTACATCAGCACGAGGAAGGCCAGCAGCAGCGGGACGGAGCGGACGACCCAGCCGATCGCCAGTGACACGGCGGCGAGTTGGACCGCCGCGCGCACGCCCGCGACGGCGATGTCGCGGGAACGCCCCAGGTGGGCGACGGCCGCCACGGACGCCGCGGCGACCAGCAGGACGGCCAGTACGGCCCCGAGGGTGAGGTTGACCGGCAGCAGCACGCCGCAACATTACGACGCCCCAAGGATCATGTCGGCGCGTCAGAACCCTTGATGTGACGTGCCCATGTCGCCACCCTGTTACCTGGCGCCCATCCCCGAGAAACCTGGCGCCGCGAACATGGCCACGCCCGAACGGCCAAGTTCCCCCCACCTCGAAGGAGTTCGCATGTCAGGTGTCTACGCGCGTCGAAGCCGCGGCGTCCGCCGCGCAGCCGTGCTCGCCGTCACGTCCGCCCTCGCCATGGCCGGCCTGCTGGCCACCTCTCCCACCGCACAGGCCGCCCCGCCCACCCCGGTCAGCGCCACCACCGCCCGCAGCTACCTCAGCCAGCTGACCGTGTCCGCGGAGGGCTCCTCCACCGGCTACAGCCGTGACCTGTTCCCGCACTGGATCACTCAGTCGGGCGCCTGCAACACCCGTGAGGTCGTACTCAAGCGGGACGGCACCAACGTCGTGCAGGACTCCAGCTGCGCGGCGACCAGCGGCCGCTGGTTCTCCCCCTACGACGGCGCCACCTGGTCCGCGGCCTCCGACGTCGACATCGACCACATAGTCCCGCTGGCGGAGGCGTGGCGTTCCGGCGCGAACAGCTGGACCACCTCCAAGCGCCAGCAGTTCGCCAACGACCTGACCCGCCCGCAGCTCATCGCCGTCACGGACAACGTCAACCAGTCCAAGGGCGACCAGGACCCGGCCGAGTGGCTGCCGCCGGTCACCTCGTACCGCTGCATGTACGCCCGGATGTGGGTGCACACGAAGTACTACTGGAACCTCAAGGTCGACTCGGCGGAGAAGAGCGCGCTGCAGAGCATCCTGAACGGCTGCTGAGCCGGCCGCCGCGCAGGGCCCCGCCGGGGACACACCACGGGTCCGCGGAACCGGCACGCCCCTCTCCGTCGTTCCGTACCGTACGGGGCGACGGAGAGGGGCATCACATGACCGGGCTTCGCCTTGGGCCGCTGCTGCGGCACGTCGACTGGGACACGGGCACCTCCGCGACCGTCTGGGTCGAGACCGGCCGCCCGTGCACGGCCGAGGTCCGCTGCGAGCAGGGCGGCGGCTCTTCGCGTACGTTCACGGTCGCGGGTCACCACTACGCCCTGGTCACCGTGACCGGCCTGACACCGGGCTCGTCGACCGCCTACGAGGTGTTCCTCGACGGCGACCGCGTCTGGCCGCTCGACGACTCGCCCCACCCGCCCAGCACCATCCGCACCCCGGATGTCCCCGGGGACTTTGTGCGGGTCACGTTCGGCTCCTGCCGCTGGGCCGCCCGCCCCGCCCGCGGCCACGATCCGGTGGGTCCCGACGCCCTGGACACCCTCGCCGCCAAGCTGGCCTCCGCCCCCGAGGAGGAGCGCCCGGACGTCCTGCTGCTGCTCGGCGACCAGGTGTACGCGGACGAGGTCTCCGAGGCCACCAGCGCACGGCTGTCGGCCGGCCGCGACCGCGAAGTGCCGCCGGGATCCGGGGTGGCGGACTACGAGGAGTACACCTGGCTGTACGACGAATCGTGGCGGGACCCCGACGTCCGCTGGCTGCTCTCCACCGTGCCCAGCTGCATGATCTTCGACGACCACGACGTCATCGACGACTGGAACACCAGCACGGCCTGGCTGGCCGAGATGCGGGCGACGCCGTGGTGGCGGGAGCGGATCCTCAGCGCGCTGATGTCGTACTGGGTGTACCAGCACCTGGGCAATCTGTCCCCCGCCGAGCTGGCCGCCGACCCGCTCTACGAGGCGGTGCGGTCGGCGCCCGACGGCACGCAGGCCCTGCGGCAGTTCGCGGAGGCGGCCGACCGGGACGCGTCCGTCGCGCGCTGGAGCTACCGGCGGGACTTCGGCCGGACCCGGTTGCTGATGATCGACACCCGTGCCGCCCGCGTCCTGGACGAGCAGAACAGATCCATGCTCGACGCGGACGAGGCCGCCTGGCTGCGCGAACAGGCCCTGGAGAAACGCGGCTCGTACGACCACCTCCTTCTCGGCACGTCGCTGCCCTGGCTGCTGCCGCCGCTGATCCACGAGGCCGAGACCTGGAACGCGGCACTGTGCCGCGGCGAGCGCGGAGCGCGGTGGGCACGGTTCGGGGAGAGCGTGCGCCGCCACGCGGATCTGGAGCACTGGTCGGCGTTCCCTTCCTCGTTCGAGGAGCTGACACGGCTGATCATCGAGGTGGGCAGCGGTCCGGACGCGCCGGCGACGGTGTGCGTGCTCTCGGGGGACGTCCATCACGCGTACGTGGCGGAGCCGGCACGGCCCGGCGGTCCCGGGGGCGCGGGCGCCGTCGCCGTCCCGGACGCGCGGGTGCTCCAACTGACGTGCTCCCCTGTGCACAACTCCGTCCCCAAAGTGGTGAGGATCGGCTTCCGGTTCGGCTGGAGCCGAGCGGGACGGCGGCTGGGCCGCCTCTTCGCCCGGCACGGCCGCACCGGCGAACCTCTCGTCCGCTGGGGGCGCGGGGGCGGGCCGTGGTTCGGCAATCAGCTGATGACCCTGACCCTGCGAGGACGTACGGCATCGCTGCGGCTGGACCGGGCGCGCGCCGACGGCCGCGGGCGGTTGACGACCGTGTTCGACCGCTCGCTGACGGACGGCTCCTGACCGACGGCTCCTGACCGAGGGCTCCTGACCGAGGGCTCCTTGACCGACGGCTCCTTGACCGGCTGCCCGCCGGCCCGGGGAGCGCCGCTTTCCCGCCAAACCACGGTGCGCCGCGCCGAGGGCAGCCCTCGGTGGAGCGCCCGGTATTCAGCCTGCCGTGTCACGAAACCGGAGGACGCCGCTGCCTGCCACGAGGGAGGCCAGGTCCGGGTGCCCTCACGTGTCGGCCGATGCGGGCCGGTGACGAAGTGGAAGCTTCGGCCAAAAGCAGCCCGCCAGAAAATGTTGAACTTGCAAGTAATGATTAGGTCTGCCTAACCTGGGGCCCCCTCATCGGTTCTGTCCCCGAAACCGAAGGAGCCCCCACATGAGCACCTCCCCCCTGCCCGCACGCCTGGAACAGGCGCAGCCCTATGCGCTCGGCCTGTTCCGCGCCGTCGTGGGTCTGCTGTTCCTCTGCCACGGCGCCGCCTCACTGTTCGGCGTCCTGGGCGGCGCGGCGGGCGGCGGCACCGTCCCGGCCGGTACCTGGCCCGGCTGGTACGCGGCGGTGATCCAGCTGGTCGCCGGAGTCCTGGTCCTGCTCGGCGTCGGCACCCGCAGCGCGGCCCTCGTCGCCTCCGGCTCGATGGCGTACGCGTACTTCAAGGTCCATCAGCCCGAGTCGCTGTTCCCGCTGCAGAACGGCGGTGAGGCGTCGGCGATGTTCTGCTGGGCGTTCCTGCTGCTGGTCTTCACCGGCCCCGGCGCCCTGGCGCTGGACCGGCTGTTCGCAACGCGTCGCGCCGCCCGTCCGGCGGAGCAGCGCGAGGAACGGGCCACCGCCGCCGCCTGACCTGTCGCAGTAGCACCGCCCGGTCCCTCCCTCCGGAGGGGCCGGGCGTCCGCGTCCCCGGGAGCGGTCCTCGTCCCCGGGGCCGTGAGGCCGACTCAGGGACGGTCCGGGCGGCGGACGTTCCTCCCGTGCCGGCTCCTGGTTCCGTACGGGCTCCGTACGGGCGGTTTCGTCCCGGTGTCCGGCGGGGGAACGCCCCTTGTCGATCTCCTCGGCGCTCCAGGCGTACGCTGTACAGCTGTCTGGCCGCCTGCCGCTCCCCTGCGACACCGTGGCCCTGCCAGGAACGGGGAGAGTCAAGGTGCTCGAGAGCATTGGGTCGCTGACCGGCAGCCCATGGATCTACGCCGTCGTGGCCCTGTCCGTCCTTCTCGACGTGTTCCTGCCCGTGCTGCCCAGCGGAGTGCTGGTGATCACGGCCGCCACCGCCGCGGCCGCCGGCTCCACGGCCGCGCCCGGCGCCACCGCCGTCGCCGGCGCGGCGGGCCAAGTACCGCGCGAGGTCCCGTCGCTGCTGGTCCTCGTGCTGTGCGCGGCGACCGCGTCCGTACTGGGCGACATGGTCGCCTACCGGCTCGCCTGGCGCGGCGGGGACCGGCTGGACCGGGCCATCGCCCGCTCACGCCGCCTGACGACGGCGCAGGAACGTCTCGGCGTGGCGCTCGGACGGGGTGGCGGCGCGCTCGTCGTCATCGCCCGTTTCGCCCCCGCCGGCCGCTCCGTGGTCTCACTGGGCGCGGGCGCGGCGCACCGCAAGGTGAAGGAGTTCCTCCCCTGGTCGGCCCTGGCCGGGATCGCCTGGGCCGGCTACGCCGTCGGGCTCGGCTGGTTCGGCGGCCAGTGGCTCGGCGCGAGCTGGATCGGCGCGGCGGTGTCCGTGCTCGCCCTGTTCGGCGCGGGCTCCCTCGCCGCCTACTTCATGCGGCGTCCGGCTCCTGAGCCTGCCGCTTAGCGGCATGACCGCCGGAGCCGCGGATCTCGAGCCCCTCGAGGAGTCTGCGGGTCGCTTCCGCGATCTCCTCGACGGCCTCGTCGAACACCTCGCGGTTGTGCGCGGCCGGGGCCCGGAAGCCGGAGACCTTCCGCACGTACTGCAGGGCGGCGGCGCGGATGTCCTCCTCGGTGGCCTCTTCGGGAAGGACGGGCGGACGGAGAGTCTTGATGCTGCGGCACATGCCTCCAGTGTGCCGCGCACCACCGACAGCGGGCGGACCGTCGCCCGCGCCGTGACACCGCGGGTAACCCGGGGGCCCGCCGACGCCGCCGCACGCGGCCAGTAGAGTGCGGCTGCGCCCCTGCCGTTCCACCGACGAGGTACCGCTCAGTGACCCCCGCACCACGCTCACCAGCAGTAACCGTCGTCGGAATCGGCGCCGACGGCTGGCCAGGACTCCCCGGGACCGCGCAGGACGCGCTGCGGGACGCACAGGTCGTCATCGGCGGTGCACGGCAGTTGGAGCTGCTGCCCGCCGACTGCACGCCCGAGCGCGTCACCTGGCCGAGCCCCCTGCGGCCCGCCGTCGCCGGGCTGCTCGCCGCCCACCGGGGCCGCAGACTCGCCGTCCTGGCCAGCGGCGACCCCATGTTCTACGGAATCGGCCGCGCGCTGGCCGAGGAGCTGGGACCGGACGCGCTGCACGTCGTCCCGCACGCCTCATCCGTCTCGTACGCCTGCGCCCGACTGGGCTGGCCCGTCGAGGACACCGCCGTCGTCACCCTCGTCGGCCGTCCCGCCGGACAGTTGTCCGCCGCGCTGCACGACGGCCGCCGGCTGCTGGTCCTCAGCGCCGGACCGGACACACCCTCCGAGGTGGCCGCGCTGCTGCGCGACCGGGGCTTCGGCGGGACCCGGATACGGGTCCTCGAACAGCTCGGCGCTGCGGCCGAGCGCTGCGTGGACGGCCACGCCGAATCCTGGGCCGAGCCGCCCGGCGACCCGCTGAACGTCATAGCCCTCGAATGCCGCCTCGACGAGGGCGCGTTGCGGCTGTCCGCCGCCCCGGGCCTGCCCGACGAGGCGTACGAGCACGACGGGCAGCTCACCAAACGTCACGTACGCGCCGCGACCGTCGCCGCTCTCGCCCCCGCGCCGGGCGAACTGCTGTGGGACATCGGCGGCGGCTCCGGCTCCATCGCGATCGAGTGGATGCGCACGCACCCCTCCTGCCGGGCCGTCACCGTCGAGCGCGACCCGGTCCGGGCCGCGCGTATCGCCCGCAACGCGGACGGCCTCGGCGTGCCGGCCCTGCGTGTCGTCACCGGCGCCGCGCCGGACGCGCTGGCCGGACTCCCCGTCCCCGCAGCGGTGTTCATCGGCGGCGGGCTCACCGCACCGGGCCTCCTGGACGCCTGCTGGGACGCGCTGCCGAGGGGCGGCCGGCTGGTCGCCAACACGGTCACCCTCGAGTCGGAGGCGCTGCTGGCCGAGCGCTACGCGCGCCACGGCGGCGAACTCGTCCGCCTGGCCGTCTCCCACGCCGTGCCCGTCGGCGGCTTCACCGGCTGGCGCCAGGCCATGCCCGTCACCCAATGGTCCGTCACCAAAGCAGGAGATCCGACATGACCGTGTACTTCATCGGTGCGGGCCCCGGCGCCGCCGACCTGATCACCGTGCGCGGGGCGCGCACCCTGGCGTCGTGCGGCGTCTGCCTCTACGCCGGCTCGCTCGTCCCGCGTGAACTCCTCGCCGACTGCCCGCCGGACGCCCGCCTGATCGACACGGCGCAGCTCGACCTGGACGCCATCACCGCGGAGCTGGTCCGCGCCCACGAGGAGGGCCACGACGTGGCCCGGCTCCACTCGGGCGACCCGTCGGTCTTCAGCGCGGTCGCGGAGCAGATGCGGCGCCTGGACGCGGCGGGTGTGCCGTACGAGGTCGTGCCGGGCGTCCCCGCGTTCGCCGCGGCGGCCGCCGCGCTCAAGCGGGAGCTGACGGTCCCGACCGTCGGCCAGACGGTGATCCTCACCCGCGTCGCCCAGCAGGCCACCCCCATGCCGGACGGCGAGGACCTGGCGACCCTCGGCCGCAGCGGGGCGCTGCTCGTCCTCCACCTGGGCGCCCGCCACGTCGACCGGATCGTCTCCGAGCTCCTCCCCCACTACGGCGCCGACTGCCCTGCCGCCGTGGTCGCGATGGCGAGCCGTCCCGACGAGCTGGTGCTGCGCGGGACGCTGCAGGACATCGCCGCGCAGGTGAAGGAGGCGGGCGTGACCCGCACCGCGGTGATCCTGGTCGGCCGCGTCCTGGCCGCGTCCGGCTTCCGTGACAGCCACCTGTACTCGGCGGAGCGCGACCGCCACGTCTGCTGACCCCGGCGCGGCGGTGCGCCCCAGCGGCCGCGCCAGGGCCTGGCACAGGCCCTGGGCGGGACGCGCGCCGCGCGAACGGCGGTGAGGGTGGTGGACGGGTCGGACGCGGGGGGCGTGCCGCTGCGCGGGGCGTTCGGCCACCTTCACAGCCTGACGGCCGTAGCGGCCCACTTCCCGACCCGGGCCGCGCGGACCGTACCGCCTTCTCGAGGTGTCCCGACCGCACCGGGCCTGTACCGGCCTTCCTGGGGCCCGCGAGCTCGCCCTCGGCCGCCGCCCGTGGGCCCCCGGGACGGGCCGGAGCCGCCTGCGGCCACCCGGTCGGGAAGGGGGCGCGGTCGGCGTCCCGGTGCCGGCCGGCCCGGTGCGCCGCCTGCCCGAGGGCTACGCGCGGCCCACGACCGTGCCCGCGCGGTCGATGCACACGACGTCCACCGCCACCGGCGCGCCCCGCAGTACGCCGAGCGCCTGGTCGCGCGCGGCCGCCGCCACCAGGTCGCCCAGCGGAACGCCCTGCGCCGCGCACATCTGGAGCGCCGCCAGGCCCGTGTTCGCCACGGCGACCTCCGCAGCGAGGGCCTCGTCGGCGCCGCCCTGCCGGGCCAGCTCCGCCAGGAACGCCTTGTCGACCTGGGAGCGGCCCGAGTGCAGGTCCAGATGGCCCGCTGCGAGCTTGGAGAGCTTGGCGAAGCCGCCGCACAGGGTGAGCCGCTCGACCGGATGGCGTCGCACGTACTTCAGTACCGCTCCCGCGAAGTCGCCCATGTCGAGCAGCGCGATCTCGGGCAGCCCGTACAGGGCCACCACTGTCTTCTCCGAGGTCGAGCCCGTGCAGCCGGCCACGTGGGTACGGCCCGCGGCCCGCGCCACGTCCACCCCGCGCCGGATGGAGTCGATCCACGCAGAGCAGGAGTACGGCACCACGATCCCGGTCGTGCCGAGGATCGACAGCCCGCCCAGGATGCCGAGCCGGGGGTTCCACGTGGAGCGTGCGATGTCCTCGCCGTGGTCGACGGAAACGGTGATCTCCACGTCCCCGCCGCCCCCGTGCCGCGCGGCGACCACGCCCACGTGGTCGCGCATCATCTGCCGTGGGACCGGGTTGATCGCGGGCTCGCCGACGTCGAGCGGCAGCCCCGGACGGGTGACCGTCCCCACGCCGGGGCCCGCGCGGAAGACGACCCCGGACCCGGCCGGCAGCAGCCGCACCGTGGCCCTCACCAGCGCGCCGTGAGTGACGTCCGGGTCGTCGCCGGCGTCCTTGACGATCCCCGCCATGGCGGAGCCGCCCGACAGGGACTCCGCGGCCAGCGCGAAGGCCGGCGTCTGTCCCTTGGGCAGCGTGATCGTCACCGGGTCGGGGAACTCGCCGGTCAGCAGCGCCGTGTACGCGGCGGTCGTCGCGGCCGTCGCGCAGGCCCCGGTCGTCCAGCCGGGCCGCAGACCGGTGTGCTTGAGTTGGGCCTCACGCCCGCCGCCCGTTGCCGCGCTCATGGATGGTCTCCGATGCATGTACTGATCCTCGGTGGGACGACCGAGGGCCGGCGTCTCGCGACGAGACTGCACGCCGACGGCACGGCCCGTGTCACCAGCAGCCTCGCGGGCCGGGTCGCCACTCCCAGGATGCCCCCCGGCGAGGTCCGGGTCGGCGGCTTCGGCGGGGCCCCGGGCCTGGCCCGGTGGCTGCGCGAGCACGAGGTCGGCGCGGTCATCGACGCCACCCATCCCTTCGCCGGAACGATCAGTTTCAACGCGGCGCTGGCCGCCGCGGAGGCCCATGTTCCCCTGCTGGCGCTGCGCCGCCCCGGCTGGGCCCCGGCCGACGGCGACGACTGGCATCCCGTCGGCTCCCTGGAGCAGGCCGCCGACCGGGCCGCCGAGCTCGGCAGCCGGGTGTTCCTGACGACCGGCCGCATGGGCCTCGCCTCCTTCGCGCACATCCGTGACGCGTGGTTCCTCGTACGGTCCGTCGACGCCCCCGAGGGGGCGTGCCCGCCCCGGATGGATGTGCTGCTCGACCGGGGGCCGTTCACCCTCGACGGGGAACGCGAACTGCTGCGCCGTCACCGCATCGACGTGCTCGTCACCAAGGACAGCGGCGGAGCGGCGACGGCACCGAAGCTGACGGCCGCGCGGGAGGCGGGCGTGCCCGTGGTGATCGTGCGCCGCCCGCCCGTCCCCGACGGTGTCCCGGTCGCGGCCGGCCCCGAGGAAGCGGCCGCCTGGCTCCGGGCCTACTCCGGATAACGCCTCGGGGTCCACACGATCTCGTGGCCGTCGCCGCGTCGGACCACCTGCGTCTGCGACGACCCGATCAGCAGGATCGTGCGCATGTCGACCTGCGCCGGGTCGAGTTCGCCGAGCCGAACGATCCGTACGCTCTCCTCCGGTCCGCCGATGTCCCGGCCGAGCACGACGGGCGTGTCGGGCGCCCGGTGCCCGAGGAGCACCTCGCGCGCCTTGCCCACCTGCCAGGTGCGGCTGCGGGAACCCGGGTTGTACAGCGCGAGCACCAGGTCGGCGGCTGCCGCGGCGGCCAGGCGTTCCGCGATGACCTCCCATGGCTTGAGCCGGTCGGACAGCGAGAGCACCGCGTAGTCGTGGCCGAGCGGCGCACCGGCCTTCGCGGCGGCGGCGTTGGCGGCGGTGACGCCCGGGAGGACCCGTACCGGAACGTCCTTGTACGCGTCCTGGGACGCCACCTCCAGCACGGCGGTCGCCATGGCGAAGACGCCCGGGTCGCCGCCGGAGACGACGGCGACCCGCCGCCCGCGCCGGGCCAGGTCGAGCGCGAACTCGGCGCGCTCCGACTCGACCTTGTTGTCGGAACCGTGCCGGATCTGCCCCGGACGCTGCGGCACCCGGTCCACGTAGGTGGTGTAGCCGACGAGTTCGTCCGCGTCGGCGAGGGCGCGCTTCGTCTCCGGCGTCAGCCACAGCGGCCCGGCCGGCCCGGTGCCGACGACCACGACCTCGCCCTTGCCGGGTGCGGGGCGGGGGTTCGCGATGCGGCTCGGCACGACGGCCACGGAGAAGTACGGCACCGACTCCGGGTCGATGTCGGCCAGACGGCCGGTGCGCTCGCCGCTCATCGTGGCCCGCTCGACGTAACGGGCCTCCGCCAGCCGGCCGGAGGACTCCATCGCGCTCCGAACGGCGGGGAAGGTGCGGCCCAGCTTCATGACGACGGCCGAGTCGGTCGCGGCGAGCCGGGCGGTCAGCTCCTCCTCCGTCAGCGTGCCGGGGATGACGGTGAGCACCTCCTCCGCCTCGCACAGCGGCGTCCCCAGCCGGGCCGCCGCGGCGCTGATGGAGGTGACCCCGGGGATCACCTCGGTGGGATAGCGGTGCGCGAGCCGCTTGTGCATGTGCTGGTACGAGCCGTAGAAGAACGGGTCGCCCTCGGCGAGCACGGCGACCGTACGGCCGGCGTCGAGGTGCGCGGCGAGCCGGGCCGCGGCCTGCTCGTAGAAGTCGTCGAGCGCGCCGCGGTAGCCGCCGGGATGGTCGGTGGTCTCGACCGTCACCGGGTACATCAGACGCTCCTCGATGTGCTCGGGGCGCAGATGGGGGGCCGCGATCGACCGGGCGATGGAACGTCCGTGCCGGGCGCAGTGGTACGCGATCACGTCGGCCTCCGCGATGACGCGGGCGGCACGCAGGGTCATCAGCTCCGGGTCGCCGGGGCCGAGCCCGACGCCGTACAGCCGGCCGGTGTTCGGGCTCGCGCCGTTAGGGCTCTCCCCGTTCGGGCTCTCGAGGTTCTGCTGGTCGCCGTTCTGGTTGTCGCTCACTACTCCGCCTCGCTCGCGATCGCGTTGACTGCGGCGGCGGCCATCGCGCTGCCACCGCGGCGGCCGCGCACCACAAGGTGCTCGAGGCCCAGCGGGTGCGCGGCGAGCGCCTCCTTGGACTCCGCGGCCCCGATGAAACCGACCGGCACACCGATGACGGCCGCCGGACGCGGCGCGCCCTCCTCGATCATCTCCAGCAGCCGGAACAGCGCGGTGGGCGCGTTGCCGACGGCGACGACGGCCCCCTCGAGGCGGTCCCGCCACAGCTCGAGGGCGGCGGCGGAGCGGGTGGTGCCGAGCTTCGCGGCCAGTTCCGGCACGGACGGGTCGGACAGGGTGCAGACCACGTCGTTGTCGGCGGGCAGCCGCTTGCGCGTCACGCCGCTGGCGACCATCTGCGCGTCGCACAGGATCGGCGCGCCGGCCCGCAGGGCCTCGCGGGCGCGCACGACGACGTCGGGGCTGTGGACGAGGTCGGTGACGAGATCGACCATCCCGCAGGCGTGGATCATGCGGACCGCGACCTGCGAGACCTCGGCCGGCAGCCCGGCGAGGTCCGCCTCCGCGCGGATCGTGGCAAAGGACTGGCGGTAGATCTCCGCGCCGTCCTTCTCGTACTCGAACACGGTGCTCTCGCTCACTTCGTCGGGGTGGTGATGGTGCGCGCCGCCGCGAGGGCGTCGGCGAGTTCTGGAAAGGCCTGTCGGCCGGGGAGTTCGTCGGTGCCGGCGCCGCGTACGGCCAGGTCGTAGCGTCCGTCGCCGGTCGCGACGGCGTCGACCCAGGTGCCGCGGGGGTGACCGCAGCGGCGTTCGCAGCCCGACCAGTAGACGGGCAGCCCGCCCGCGCCGGCGGCCAGGTGGGCGGTGGCGTCGGCCCGCACGTCGGCGAGCGACTTGGCGCAGCCGGGCCGCCCGGTGCAGGCGCCGACGCCGAGCCAGGGCGAGTCGGGATCGGTGACGAGCCCGGCGCCGGCCAGCACGTCCAACTGCCCGGGCCCGGCGCCCGGCACGACGACCCCACGCCACGGGGTGACGCGCAACTCGCCGGTGCCGTGCTCCTGGGCGACCCGGGCGAGCGCCCGCCAAGCACCCACGGACAGCCGCCCGAACGGCACCCCGACACTCACCCCGCCGCCACCGGTCCCGCCGCCCCCCACATGCCCGGGCCGGGGCCCACCGGCCCCGACCGGCCTGGTCGCACGCGATCGCCCGGCCGCCTCCAGGCCGGCCGCACGCTCCGTGCCGACCGACTCCGGCTCCCCTGCGCGATCAGGACCGGGCAACTCCGCCTTGGCCGCATGTCCAAGACCGGGCAGCTCCGGCTCCGCTGCGCGATCAGAACCGGGCAAATCCAGCCCCGCCGGCGATTGAGGCGCGGGGGTCCGGGGGCGGAGCCCCCGCCGCGAGGCCGCCGCGCGCTCGGGGGCGTCGGAGCCGACCGGGCCCACGGAACCGGGACCGGCCGGTCCAAGCCCCGCCGGCGATTGAGGCGCGCGGGTCCGGGGGCGGAGCCCCCGCGAGGCCGCCGCGCCCACCGGGCCGCCCGGACCGACCGGGCCCACGGAACCGACCGCCCCGGAAACCCGATCCCGCCACACCGCCGTGTCCGCCAATTCCGAGCCGCCGCCCGGGAGTTCCTGTACCCGCCACGCCCTCGTGCCCGTCGCCGACGCCGCGTCGAGGAACGCCTCCGCGGCGAGCAGCATCGCGCGAGGCCCGTCCTCGGCGCGGACCCGCACCCACGCCGCGCCGACCGTCACGCGCACCTCCGCGCCGCCCGGTTCTGCGAGCAACATCACATCGGCGGCGAGCTCCGCCATGTCCCCGCGGCCGTCGTCCAGCGCGAACAGGAAGCGCCCCGAGAGCTCCGGCGCACGCTCGCTCGCGCACAGCAGCACGTCCAGCTCCCGTACCAGCGGCTGGACGTCCAGATGCCCCCGTCCGTCGAGCCCGGACAGCGGGGACGCCACGATGTTGCGAACGCGTTCGTGACGGGGCGCGGGCAGCAGCCCGGCCGCGTCCAGCAGTTTCGCCAACTCCCCACCGCAGCCCGGCCCGAGGCCCCGCAGCTGAAGGTTCCCGCGTGAGGTGATGTCCAGCGCGCCGTCGCCGAGCCGCTCCGCCGCGTCGGCGAGCGCGTACGCCTGCGCGGCGCTCACGACGCCCGCCGGGACGCGGACGCGCGCCAGCGCGCCGTCGTCCGCGGTGTGCAGACGCAGCGCGCCGGGGCAGGCATCACCGCGGTCCCGGACGGGAGTTACGAGAGGTTCGTCCCTGTTCGGGCGGTTCGAGGGGGCCGGAGGCATGGCGGCGAGCATACCGACCATCACACAAGGCGCCTGCTCCGAGCGCCCTACCGGGGACGGGAGGGTCCCTACTATGCTGCTCGGCGGGCCAAACGGCCCACCACCGCCGAAGACGGCGTCAGGGGAGGAAGCCCGGTGAGATTCCGGCGCGGTCCCGCCACTGTGAGCCCGGCAGCAGCGCAGCACACGCGCACGCGGCCGGGTGAGCCAGGAACTCCCGCCGTCTTCCACCGCCCGGGGCGCGGAAACCCCGAGGAAGGCCAGACGCCGCATGCTGCATTCGTCCGAAGGACGCCCCGCGCACCCGAGCATCCTGCTCCTGTCGACGTCCGACACCGACCTGCTGAGCGCACGGGCGGCGGCCGGCCCGGTCCCGTACCGCTTCGCGAACCCGTCGCGCCTCGCGCTCGATGACCTGCCCGCCTTGCTGGAGGGCACCGATCTCGTCGTCGTGCGTCTCCTCGGCGGCCTGCGTGCCTGGCAGGACGGCATCGACCTGCTGCTCGCGCAGGAGCGCCCCGTCGTGGTCCTCACGGGTGAACAGGCGCCCGACGCCCAGCTGATGGAGGCGTCCACCGTCCCGATCGGCATCGCGGCGGAGGCCCACGCCTACCTGGCGCACGGCGGCCCGGCGAACCTGGAGCAGCTGGCCCGGTTCCTGTCGGACACCGTGCTGCTGACGGGCCACGGCTTCGAGCCCCCGGCCGCCGCCCCGACCTGGGGCCGCCTCGCCCGCACCCCGCGCCAAGAGGTCACCGGCGGCCCGCTGATCGCGGTGCTCTACTACCGGGCCCACCACATGAGCGGCAACACCGCCTTCGTGGACGTCCTGTGCGGGGCGATCGAGGACGCGGGTGGCCGCGCGCTGCCGCTGTACGTGGCCTCCCTGCGGGCCCCGGAACCGGAACTGCTCGAGCAACTGACCGCCGCGGATGCCCTGGTGACCACGGTCCTCGCGGCGGGCGGCACCCGCCCCGCGGACGCGTCCGCGGGCGGCGACGACGAGTCCTGGGACGCGGGCGCCCTCGCCGCGCTCGACGTGCCGATCCTTCAGGCGCTGTGCCTGACCTCCTCCCGCGCGGCGTGGGAGGAGAGCGACGAGGGCCTCTCCCCGCTGGACGCGGCCGGCCAGGTCGCCGTGCCCGAGTTCGACGGCCGGCTCATCACCGTCCCGTTCTCCTTCAAGGAGATCGACGAGGACGGGCTGCCGTCGTACGTCGCCGACGAGGAGCGCGCCGCCCGTGTGGCCGGCATCACCGTCCGCCACGCCCGCCTGCGCCACATCCCGAACGCCGACAAGCGCCTCGCGCTGGTGCTGTCCGCGTACCCGACCAAGCACTCCCGCATTGGCAACGCGGTCGGCCTGGACACCCCCGCCTCCGCCGTCTCCCTGCTGCGCCGGCTGCGCGAGGAGGGCTACGACTTCGGTGACGAGGCGGTGCCCGGCCTCGAGTCCGGCGACGGCGACGAGCTGATCTACGCGCTCATCGAGGCCGGCGGTCACGACCAGGAGTGGCTGACGGAGGAGCAGCTCGCCCGCAACCCCGTGCGCATCCCGGCCGCGGACTACAAGCGCTGGTACGAGGCACTGCCCGCCGAGCTGCGCGCGTCCGTGGAGGAGCACTGGGGGCCGCCGCCCGGTGAGATGTTCCTCGACCGGTCCCGTAACCCCGAGGGCGACATCGTGCTCGCCGCGCTGCGCCGCGGGAACCTGCTGATCCTCATCCAGCCGCCGCGCGGCTTCGGCGAGAACCCCATCGCGATCTACCACGACCCCGATCTGCCGCCCTCGCACCACTACTTGGCGGCCTACCGCTGGATCGCGGCGTCCGCGGACGACGGCGGCTTCGGCGCCGACGCGATGATCCACCTGGGCAAGCACGGCAACCTGGAGTGGCTGCCGGGCAAGAACGCGGGCCTGTCCGCGGCCTGCGGTCCCGACGCCGCCCTGGGGGACCTGCCGCTCGTCTACCCGTTCCTCGTGAACGATCCCGGTGAGGGCACGCAGGCCAAGCGCCGGGCGCACGCGACGCTGGTCGACCACCTGGTGCCGCCGATGGCGCGGGCCGAGTCGTACGGCGACATCGCGCGCCTGGAGCAACTGCTGGACGAGTACGCGCAGATCTCGTCCATGGACCCGTCCAAGCTGCCCGCCATCCGCGCCCAGATCTGGACCCTGATCCAGGCCGCGCGGCTCGACCACGACCTCGGCCTGGACGACCGTCCCGACGACGACGGCTTCGACGACTTCCTCCTGCACGTCGACGGCTGGCTGTGCGAGGTCAAGGACGCGCAGATCCGCGACGGCCTGCATGTGCTCGGCGGCGCCCCGACCGGCCCCGAGCGGGTGAACCTGGTCCTGTCCATCCTCCGTGCCCGCCAGATCTGGGGCGGCTCGCAGTCCCTGCCCGGTCTGCGCGAGGCCCTCGGGCTGGACGAGTCCGCGGCGACGCGTACCACCGCCGACGAGGCGGAGGCCACCGCCCGTGCGCTCGTCGAGGCGATGGAGGCCGCCGGCTGGGACCCGGCCGCGGTGCCGGCGGACCTCGGCAAGGACGTCGAGGCGATCCTGCGTTTCGCCGCCCTCGAGGTCGTACCCCGCCTGGCCCGCACGACCGACGAACTGGACCACGCCGTCCACGCGCTGGCCGGCGGTTTCGTTCCCGCCGGGCCGTCCGGTTCGCCGCTGCGCGGGCTGGTCAACGTGCTGCCGACCGGCCGTAACTTCTACTCGGTCGACCCGAAGGCCGTACCGTCGCGTCTGGCGTGGGAGACCGGCCAGGCGCTCGCGGACTCGCTGATCGAGCGCTACCGCACCGACAACGGCGAGTACCCGGCCTCCGTCGGCCTGTCCCTGTGGGGCACCAGCGCCATGCGCACCGCCGGCGACGACGTGGCCGAGGCGCTGGCGCTGCTCGGCATCCGGCCCGTGTGGGACGACGCGTCCCGCCGTGTCACCGGCCTCGAACCGGTCCCGACGGCAGAACTGGGCCGCCCCAGGATCGACGTCACCCTGCGCATCTCCGGGTTCTTCCGCGACGCGTTCCCGCACACCATCGGCCTGCTGGACGACGCCGTGCGCCTCGCCGCCTCCCTCGACGAACCGGACGGGGCCAACTACGTCCGCGCCCACGCGCGGGCCGACCTGGCCGAGCACGGCGACGAACGCCGTGCCACGACCCGGATCTTCGGCTCCCGGCCCGGCACGTACGGGGCCGGCCTGCTCCAGCTGATCGACTCCCGCGACTGGCGCACGGACGCCGACCTCGCCGAGGTGTACACGGTGTGGGGCGGCTACGCCTACGGCCGCGGCCTGGAGGGCCGCCCGGCGCGCGCCGAGATGGAGAGTGCGTACAAGCGCATCACCGTCGCTGCGAAGAACACGGACACGCGCGAGCACGACATCGCCGACTCCGACGACTACTTCCAGTACCACGGCGGCATGGTCGCCACGGTCCGCGCCTTGCGCGGTACGGCGCCAGAGGCGTACATCGGCGACTCCACCCGCCCGGAGACGATCCGCACCCGCACCCTCGTCGAGGAGACCTCCCGCGTCTTCCGCGCCCGTGTCGTCAACCCCCGCTGGATCGCGGCGATGCGCCGCCACGGCTACAAGGGCGCCTTCGAACTGGCCGCCACGGTCGACTACCTCTTCGGCTACGACGCGACGACGGGCGTCGTGGCGGACTGGATGTACGACAAGCTCACGGAGACGTACGTCCTCGACCCCGAGAACCGCGCCTTCCTCCAGCAGGCCAACCCCTGGGCCCTCCACGGCATCGCGGAAAGGCTCCTGGAGGCGGAGTCCCGCGGCATGTGGGCCAAGCCGGACCCCGCGGTGCTGGAACAACTGCGCCAGGTCTTCCTGGAGACCGAGGGCAACCTCGAGGACGACGACGCCTGACGGCGGGCGCCGGCCGGTCCGCGCGTGCCGTGCGGCAACCGCGGACCGGTGGCCCGGCCGCCGGCGCTCTACGGCTCGGACAGGTCCAGGGTCCAGTCGCCGTCGGCGGTCACATTCACGTAGTACGGCCCGGCGCTGATCATCTGGGCGACGGAGGAGCCGTCGAACTCCCCTGCCTCGTTGAAGACGAGGTCCTGCGCCCTGCCCTTCGCGTCCAGCACCGTGACGGCGAAGTCGTTCCCGCCGCTGTGGGTCGCCCGCACGACCATCCTCTTGTCCGCCGCGAACGGCCCCTCGACCCGGTCCCCGCTGCCCGTGGAGCTCTGGGGCAGCTCCGCCGCCGGCCGGGCGCCGGGCTGCGTGATCTCGACGCTCCACGGAGCGTCCGCGTCGACCAGCAGGACGTGGTCGCCGCCCCGCACACCGGCGGCCCTGGACCCGCTGTACGGGCCGACCCGGTCGGCGACGACATCCTTGACCTGATGCTTCTCGTCGAGCAGCTCGACGATGAAGTCCCCCTTGCAGGACGGGCACTCCGCTCTCAGGACGGCCAGTCCACCGGTCAGCGCGAAGGGCTTCGTCACCTGGTCCCCCGTGCCGCTGAGCTCGATCGGCGGCGGAACGGACGGCGTCGGCTGCGCCACGCTCCGGCCGGCCGCCACTGCCGACGGCGCGTAACCGCCACCGCCTGCGGCCATGACCACGCCGACCATGACGACCAGGGCGACCACGGCCCGGGCCAACACCACCCACCCACGCGCGCCCCAGGCCGACGCAGGCTCCCACGGTCCGTGCCGGTCCGCCATGCCCGACTCCTTCCCTCGACCGCCGACCCCACCTCCACGATCCGCCGCCCACCGCCCCCCGCAACTCGAACCGCCCCCCCGGCCATGGGACACGGGTCCGGCCGGCCCGGCACGGCGGTGGCCGATGCCGCCACCGGCGCGCCGTGGACGAGCAGCGCCGCGGCACCTCCGAGGGACTCCAAGGTCGTCCTCCCAGGCCGGCCCCCGTGCCCCTCGTCGGGTCGCTACCGCCCCGCGGACGCCGCGGCGACGCAGAATTCATTGCCCTCCGGGTCCCTCATCACGACGTGGTGCCCGTCGAACGCCTCCACGACGCTGCCGCCCGCCTCGACCAGCCGCCGCGACTCCGCCCGGACGCGGGCCCACCGCTCCTCCGGCGTGCCGTGGCCCGGTACGCGGACGTCGAGGTGGAGCCGGTTCTTCGCCGTCTTCGGCCCAGGCACCTTCAGGATCGACAGGCGCGGGCCGGTGCCGTCCGGGGCGCACAGCCATGCCCCGTCGTCCGCCGCGTCGTCCTCCGGCAGGTCGAACTGGGCGAGCCACTCCTCACGCGTCGTGTACGGAGCGGGCGGCGGCTCGTCGATGTACCCGAGGGCCGTCTTCCAGAAAGCGGCGAGGAGTCGCGCGTCGGCGCAGTCGAGGGTCAGGTCGAAGGTGGCTGTCATGCGGGCGACAGTAACGACCGCCTACGACAACGCCTCCGGCGTTCCACAGCCTCCGGCGGCCCCGGACCGGGCCGTTTCACGGCCTATGGCGGGGGCACCCGGCCGCCGATGGCCCAGGACACGGACGGGAACCACGTCGAACTTCTGCGGGACCACCTGTGCCCGACCGCCGACCGCCCCCGGCACCCGCCCCGCGCCCCGACGCCGCGCGCGGCGGAACGTTGTGACGAGGAGACCCTGAGGAGATTCCCATGAAGATCGGCATCATCGGCGCGGGCCGCGTCGGCTCGACCCTGGCCCGCCATTGCGTGCGTATCGGCCATGACGTGGTCATCAGCAACTCCAGGGGCCCGGAGACCCTCGCCGGGCTCGTCGAAGAGATCGGCGGCACCCTGCGGGCGGTCACGGCCGAGCAGGCCGCGACGTTCGGGCAGGTCGTCGTGGTCAGCATTCCGTACGGCCGGTACAAGGAACTGCCGGCGGACGCCCTCAAGGACAAGGTCGTGATCGACACCTGCAACTACTACGCGCAGCGCGACGGCCACGACGCCGAACTCGACGACGACCGCACCACCTCCAGCGAGAAGATCCGCGCCCACACGAACGCCAACGTGGTGAAGGCGTTCAACGCCATCCACTGGGAGAACCTCCGTGACCGCGGCCGGCCCAAGGGGGAGCCTGGCCGGCTGGCCATCCCCATCTCCGGGACCGACACGGAGGCGAAGGCCGTGGTCGCCGGGCTGATCCGGGACATCGGCTTCGACCCGGTCGACGCCGGCGACATCGGGCGAGGCGGCCGCACTCACCAGCCCGGGGCGCGCCTCTACGGGGCCGAGCTGACCGCGGAGGAGGCGAACGACCTCCTCAGGGCAGGCGCCACGACCTGAGCCCGGGAGCCGGCCCACCCGAGCGGCCTCCCAGCGGCATGCCCCGCAGCACCGGCCCGCCCCGTTTGGGACGCACGCGGCGTGCTACCCGTCCTGCGCGCGCCGCCCGGGCGCCGAACACGACGAGGAGATCACGATGGCCATGACCGCGTCCGCGAAGGACATGCTGAACACCTATCCCGCCGACCTCGGCGGCGTCGACCAGGACGCCATGAGCCGCTGCATCGAGGCATGCACCGCCTGCGCGCAGGCGTGTACGGCCTGCGCCGACGCGTGCCTCTCCGAGGGCATGGTCGGCGACCTGACGAAGTGCATCCGCACCGACATGGACTGCGCCGACATCTGCACCGCCACCGCTGCCGTCCTGTCACGCCACACCGGCTACGACGCGAACATCACCCGCGCGATCGTGCAGGCGTGCGCCACGGCCTGCAAGGCGTGCGCGGACGAGTGCGCCAAGCACGCCGACATGCACGAGCACTGCCGTCTCTGCGCCGAGGCGTGCCGGAGCTGCGAACAGGCGTGCAACGAGCTGCTCGCCACTCTGGGGTGAGGCAACTGCACTGCCGTACAGGGGTGCTGAGGGACCCGCCAAGGCGGCCGCACGGGCGGACGTGCGCTGAAGGCCGTGCGTCCAGGCCCGGCCGCCCGAGCCGCTGTCATCCGTAAACACCCTGCGTGCAAGGCGAGTTGGACGCGGGGCGGGTCGCCAGGGAACGAGCCGTGCCCCGGCCGATTGGTCTAGGTTAGGACCCGGTCGAGGAATCGTTTCGCGCCCAGGAGGCCCACTCGTGTCAGAACACGACCCCCAGCTCGCCGCCGCCGCGGACATACGCGCCCGGATCGACACGAGCAAGCCCCATTCCGCCCGTTTCTGGAACTACTTCGTCGGCGGCAAGGACCACTACGAGATCGACCGCGAGACCGGCGACCACATCAAGGACATCTTCCCGGGCCTCGTCGACGTGGCCCGCACGAGCCGCCAGTTCCTCGGACGCGCGGTCCGGTACCTCGCGGCCGAGCAGGGCATCCGCCAGTTCCTGGACATCGGCACCGGCCTGCCCACCGCCGACAACACCCACGAGGTCGCGCAGCGCGTCGCGCCCGACGCGCGGATCGTGTACGTCGACAGTGACCCGCTCGTCCTGGCCCACGCCCGGGCCCTGCTCACCAGCACGCCCGAGGGCAGAACGGCGTACCTGGACGCCGATCTGTACGCCCCCGAGGAGATCCTCAAGGCCGCCGAGGGCACGCTGGATCTGTCCCGGCCGGTCGCGCTGATGATCCTCAACACCCTCGGCCACGTCGGCGACCACGACCGGGCACGGGATCTGGTGAACCGGCTCATGGCGGGTCTGCCGTCGGGCAGTTACCTCGTGATCAGCGACAGCACCTCCACCAGCGCGGGCATGATCGCGGCGTCCGAGGCGTACAACTCCAGTGGCGCGGTCCCGTACTACGTGCGCAGCGTCGACGAGATCGCCGCGTTCTTCGACGGCCTGGAGCTGGCGGAGCCCGGAGTCGTCCAGGTCACGCAGTGGCGCCCGGAGTCCGACGACGCGGCCGACGCGACGGCCGTGGACGCCTACGGCGCGGTGGGCCGCAAGCCGTAGCCCGGCGAGCGAGGACGCCGCCGTCCCAGGACCGGGGACGGCGGCGCTGCGTCTGCCCGGGCGGACGGCCGTCGAGAGCGCCCCTCGCCCGGCCTCCCTCAGGAAGACCTGCGGAACAGCGCCGACCAGAGGAAGGCCTTCCCGAAGCAAGGCGACTCGGCCGGTTCGTCGCGCATACGGCGCAGCTCGACCTCCTCCAGGTCCGAGAAGATCCACCGCAGCGACTCGGGCGTGTAGGCGAGGCCGCCGTGCAGCCTTGACTGGCCGTAGAAGTCGGCGTCGGGCAGTTCGGACCCCATCGCACCCGAGGCGAAGCAGGTGAGCGCGAAGCGACCGCCGGGGGCGAGGACCCGGTCGAGCAACTGAAGGTAGCTGACGCGCCGGTGGGGCGGCAGATGGTGGAAGCAGCCCGAGTCGTAGACCAGGTCGTACGGGCCGCCGAATTCGACCGGGTCGAGAGCGAAGGCGTCACCGCGGTGGAACCGGACCGCGCTCCCGGCCCCGGTCTCGCGGGCGCGTTCCTCGGCCCAGGAGATCGCGACCGGTGAGAGGTCGACGGCGTCCACCTGGAAGCCCAGCGAGGCGAGGTACAGGGCGTTGCGGCCGGGCCCGCAGCCCAGATCGAGTGCCCGGCCCGGGGTGATCAGCCCGCTGTCGAGGTACGAGACCAGGTTCTCGTCGGGCTTCGCGACGAAGAACGGCACCGGCTTGGAACGGTCGCCGTAGAAGCCGTCCCACCAGTCGGCCGCACCCTCGGTCCAGCGGTCGGCCTCCGGCGCGAAGAGCCCGTCCAGAAGCTTCATGACGTCGTCGACCGTACGTATGTCCCGGTCCATCGGGACCCCCTTTCAACGATGGTCGAACGCTACGGTCGAACGGCACAGAAGCCCAGCTCAGGGCCGGTTCGAGCGGTCCTGGGAAAGCCTCTGGACGGATGCTCGCCGGGCTGTCGGCCAGGCGGCCGAACCCTGCCTTGCGCCGCGTGTACACGTCGCCCGGCGACCCCGCCGAAGCCGCTGAGGACGGCAAAGCGGGCGGGGCCGGAGCGGGTTTTCGGGGCGGCGCGGCGGGACGTCCGACCGGCCCTTGTAGCGCGGCTAGTCAACTTTGACTACTCTCGCGGAATGACCGAGAAGACCATCCCCCTGCTCCCCTGCCACGCGATCCAGCCCGTGGTCGACTTCTATACAGCGCTGGGTTTCCGGACGACCTTCTTCCAGAAGAGCCCTTACCCGTACGCGGTCGTGGAACGAGGCCCGGTGCAACTGCAGTTCTTCACCGTGAAGGGCTACAACCCCGCGGAGTCCTACTCCGGCTGCTACCTCGTCACCGACGACGTCGACAGCCTCTACGCCGCCTTCCGCGGCGGCCTCAAGGCCGCCTACGGAAAGATCCCCGGCCGCGGGCTGCCGCGGATAGGGCCGCTGAAGGACATGTCGTACGGGATGCGGCAGTTCCTGATGACCGACCCCGGCGGCACCAGCATCCGCGTCGGCCAGCAGATCAAGGAAGCCCGCGTCCAGGAACAGGACGGGGACCACGACGTGCACCAGAACGGGGACCACGCCGGGAAGCAGGGCGCAGAGCCGGGCGGTGGCCACCAACGGCCGGTCACCGAGGGACGATTCGCGCGGGCGCTGCGCACCGCCGACCTCTTCGTCGACTCGAAGCAGGACCTGCCGGGCGCCGCGAAGATCATCGACCACGCCCTGCGACCCGACGGCGAGCATCCCACTCCCCCGCAGCTCCTGCGCCTGCTGGTGCTGCGCGCGGACGTCGCGCACCGGCTCGGCGACGAGGAGACGGCGGAGCGCATGCTGGCACGGGCCGCCGGGCTCGAGCTCGGCGCGGACGAGCGGGCCTCCGCCCGCGACGCCCTCGCACGTCTCACCGAGCTCCTGTCCTGACCGTCCCCGGCCGGCGTCCGGCGGCGGGACCGGGCGCGCGGCCCCCGGGGAGGGGGCCGTACCCCGGCCGGCCGCTCCCCGGATGCCTCCGGCCCGGTGAGACGGCAAGGTGGCCTTCGCCAGGACCTTCCCGACCGGACGAGGAGCGCTCGTGTCCGTGACCCCTTACCGGCATGCCGCCGTCGCTGCCGGGACCGTGCTCCTCGCCCTCACCGCCGCGGGATGCTCCGGCCTCGACCGCACCGCCGTGGGAACGTTCACCTACGAGAGCGGGCACGAACACCACACGACGGTCACCAGCCCCAAGGTCACCGGCTGCCACCACTTCGAGCACCCGGGCGCGGTCGCGGTCGAGAACGAGACGGAGACCGACGCCATCGTCTACCCGACGGACGACTGCTCCGGCGGCGAGTCGATCTATATTCCGTCGCTGACGTCCGACGTCCCGGCGCCGGGCGCGGGCCCCTGGCTGAGCTACACCTTCGTCCACTAGCCGCGGGCCCTGCCGACGGGGCCGGCCCGCTCTCCCCACCGGCCGGCCCGGCACGAAGCCCTCAGAGGGGGCTCAGAAGGGGACCCGGGCCGCGTCGAGGGCCGCAGCGGCGTCCTCGTCCCCCTCGTACACCAGCTCGCCGTGCGCGGGCCGCCCCGACAGATGCCGGGCGAAGGCGATCGCGTCCGCCCGCAGGACCACGGCCGGCGGGCCGCTGCCCAGGCGATGACGGCCGCCGGCCGGGCCGGACAGCTCCAGCAGGCACGGCGGACCGGTCCACCCGAGCGCCAGGTCCAGCACGATCTGGTGCACGATCTCGCGGTCATGGTCGTCGAGCACCAGGGCGACCCCGGTGGCGTCGCTGAGGTCCACGCGGTGCATCCACGTGTCGCGGGCGATCAGGACGTTGTTCATGTACTCCATCGAGTCCTCGGCGAGGGCCTTCCCCTCGGGAAAGATCAGGCTGAGCCGCACCCGCTTGCGGACCGGGGCGGGCATACGGCGCAAGGAGCGGGCACCCCGAGGCGCGACGCGGGCGAACTCGGCGGCAAGTTCCGGACCCGGCACGTCACCACGCTCCTCGACCTGGCGCGCGTTGTGACTGTCGAGCGGACCGAGCCCGGGGTGTGCCTGCCGGCCGCGCCGTATCCGGCTGATCATGAGCCAGGGCTTGGGCAGTTCCTCGTACTGCCCGACCTCGTGAGCGACCATATCGCGTACCGTCCAGCCCTCGCAGGCCGTGGGCCGGGACCAGGCTTCGACCTCGGCGCCGAGCGCGCGCATCGCGGCGAGCGAGGCCCGTATCTCCGCCTCGTTCACCTCGCGTGCCCGCGCGGCGGAGGTCCGGGGGGTCTCCCGCGCGGAAACAGTCGGTGTGGCCATGGCGCACCTCCTCGTGCCCCCTCTCTCAGGCTACGCCCGGCCTCCGGACCCTCGACCCGCCGCGCCCGCCGCGCCGCTCGCGTACGGCTGCGTACCGCTGTCGTGTCCTGCTGCCGGGCCCTGCCGCGCGTACCGCTGACCGCCGGCGGACGTGTACCGGCACGCGCCCCGCCGCGGAACCGCTATGCGCCGGCCGCGCGCCGGCCGAGGACGGGTTCGGCCAGCAGCCTGGCCATCCCGCAGAGCGTCTGGCCGTGCCGGGCGAAGAGTTCGTCGCGCGAGTCGAAGTGACCGAGGTCCGCGAGGACGTGCGCCGAGAGGTCACAGGGCGCACCGGTGGACGGGCAGGCCGTCGCCCCGTCCCAGTCGATCGCCGTCCTGGACAGAGCCTCGAAGAGCGTCTCCGAGTCGGCGTTGGTGAAGCCGCCGCCCGGATCGGCGCTCAACTCGTCCAGGTCCCCGAAGAGTTCGGACACCGTCAGCCACGGCGCTGCGGGGTGCCCGTCCGGCGAGAGGCCGTCGATCCGGAACTCCGGCCATGCGAGGAGGACCTGGTCGGGGACGATCTGGCGCAGCCGGGGGAAGCGCGGATACCAGAACGTTCCGTCGACCACGAGTCCGCGTACCCGTGTGGCGACCCCGGACGCCCGCGCGACGGACTCCAGGACGGCCAGTCGCTGGCTGCAGGAGCCCCGGCCGCGGCGCAGGACCTCCGACACGGGCCGCTCGTCCCGCACCGAGTACACGGGTCGTACGGCTGTGGCGATCCATCGGTGGGCCGTCCGCAGGGCCTGCACCCGGTGGGCGGCGGCGATCTCCGGGTCCGATGCGGTCGTCGCGCCGAGGCCGCGGACGAGCATGGCGACGCGGGGGTGGTGCCAGTCGAGGATCCGGGTCGGCTCCGTGCTGCCCGCGGCGATCCCCATGGGGGCCGCATGCACACGGACACGGTCACGGCCTCGCGGCCGGAGAATCGAGCTCGTCATCCGACGACGTCCTTTCGTCCGGCGCCGGAGTGTCGATGACCGGCCGGAGACATCGTGACAGAGTTTTTGAACGCGCTCAACTATGTCCCCGCAGCCGGCCCGGCCGCTCGCCCCACGCCGGCTACGACCGCCCGGCGGCGACCTGCGCGCCCACCACGTCGAGCGCCGCACCCCACGGGTACGCGCCCGCCTGTTCCTGACCCTGCCCTCCGCGTCCCTGGCCCTGGACCGACTCGTGCGGGGCGAGGCCGTTCTCGCCGTAGCCGTACAGGACCGATACGCCGGCCGAGCGCAGCGCCTCCACAGACCTTTCGAACTGCGGGTGCCGGGCGAACGCCGCGTTCACACAGGGCACCGCCACCGTCGGGACGCCCCTGCCGATCGCTTCCGCCGCTGCTCCCACCACGAACGACGAAGTGAGGCCGAGTGCCCACGCGTTGAGGCTGTTGAACGTCACCGGCGCGAACAGGACCGCGTCGGCCGGTGGCCAGATCTCCGGCTCTCCGGGCCGGTCGTAGGCGAACCGGACAGGATGGCCGGTGAGCACCGCCAGGCCGTCGAGGCTGGGCTCCAACCAGCGTGCCGCGTCGGGCGTCAGGCCGAGACATACGTCCCACCCGCCGGCCTGCGCCTGCTCGATCACCTGGGCGACGTCGAACACGGGAGGCGCGGCGGAGCAGAAAAGATGCAGAGTCGTCCTCGTCATGAGCTCCATCCGATCACACGCCTCCCCACGTCCAGGAGCGCAATTCCGTAGACCCCATGGATCGCTTCATGATCTTCACCACCTCCATGACCGGACGGCATGCCAGGATGCGCGGCATGGACGTGGAACCGGACCTGGAACCGGCATCGGATCAGAGTCTCGTCGACGCGCCGCTCGCGTACTGGGGTTCGCCGTTCACGGACGACGGCATGTGGCCGTCCCAGGAGTCCCACTCCGAGTAGGCGTTGCCGGGGTAGGGAATCTGCGGCCGTCACCTGATCGTTCAGACAGCATGGCTGTCATCCACCGCACCACCATGACCCCCGGCAAGCTGGAACTCCTCGCCGCCTGGCTGCCCTCGCGGCTCTGGTACGAGGGCACGGCGAGCCGGCCCGAACTCTCCAAGGCCGGCGGATTCCGCCTGGACGACCCCAAGGGGGAGGTGGGCATCGAGTTCATGGTGGTCACCGACACCTCCGGCGAGCGGCCGTTGTCGTACCACGTACCTCTCAGCTACCGCGGGGCGCCGCTCGAGGGAGCCGCCGAGGCCGCTCTCATCGGCACGTCCGAGCACGGCGTTCTGGGCAGGCGCTGGGTGTACGACGGGACTCATGACCCGGTCCTCGTCGAGCAGTTGCTCGCTCTTCTCGCGGGCAGCGCGGAGCCGCAGGCGCAGAGCGTGAGCGACACGCCCGACCTCTCGGTCACCGCGCAGCTCACCCGAGCCCCGCTCCCGACCACGGTCACACCGGCGCCGGTCACAGACGACGAGCACGGGACGCACCTCGCGGTGGCCCCTGGCCTGACCCTCCACGTGACCCGCCGCCTCGACGCCGCCGCTCCGACACCGGACGCGAGGGGCCACGTCACCGCGAACTGGCACACCCCGGACGGCACCGGCAACCGCGCCCGGTTCGCCGTCCTCGACGACCCAACTCCCTGACGCCCGGGGCAAACGCCGGCCGCCTCCACACCCTCCCGCGCCTCGCGGCCGGCGCACCTGGGGACGTTCGGGAGTCGGGAAATCGGCGGTCCGGCGATCAAGCCGACTCTCCTGATCCATCGTTCACCCTTTTCCCCAGTGGCACCATGAGCGCGTGGCACCATCGGGAATTTCGGGTACGGAATCGGCGAGGGGTGAAGCAGCCGATCGGGGCCGGACAGCGCTCGGCTTGACCCGCTTGCTGCTGGGGCCGAGCACCCCGAGCCTGGGGTGCCGGCCGGCACAACAGAGGACACGGCGGCGAGCTTGGCGAACCCGGGCAGGCCGGTGCCGTGGAGCGTGCGGGCGAGCTCCAGGCGTGCGGGCACGACAAGATCCGCCGGACAGGCCCTGGGTGGTAGCTATCTGCCCGCGCGGGCCTTCGCAGCCACGCGGATCTGCTCGGTGTTCAACCCGGCCTGCTCGGTGAGCGTTGCGAGGTCGAAGTAGATCGTCTCGCCGGCCATCAGGGTCCCCTTGAACGGGACGACATTGGCGAATTGCACGGCAAAGGACCCACCGCTCGGAGGCACGCCCAGCCAGGCGCCGCCGCTCGTCCCGCGCAACGTACCCCAGACCACGAGAAGGTCGTCCCCGAAGGCGATGCCCTGGTCATCGGGGCTGAGATCGGGAAATGCCGTGAAGTACCCCACGTAGGCGGCCCGGGCCGCGTCCTTGCCCTCACTGCGCAGGCCGAGCGGCACCGTCTCGAGGAAGCAGTCCTCGGCGAACGTGGCGAGGATGGCGTCATAGTCCCGGGCGGCTTCAGCCTCACGGTGGGCCTCGAAAAGGCGGAGCATCGCGTCGCGGTCCATGCTGCCCTCCATGCTTGAGGGTCTCCTTCCAGCGTATGGCCGTGACCTGCGTGGCGCCTGACGGCACCGCCCCTCGGTGTTCCGGGTGACGCTGCTGGACTCGACCGGCACACGGCTGCCCCGACATCGACGCGAAGGCCCCTCGCCATGCTCGGCGAGGGGCCTTCGCGCGCAGGCGGGCGCGGACCAATTCGAACCGCCGGCATGTGCTCGTGATCGGTCCTCAGCTCTGGCCGGCTCGGTCGGCGCCGACCACAGCCTCCGCACTTGACTCGACCAGTTCGGGCTTCGGTGCCCGTCGTGGTGCGGGCAGGTGCACCGACGCGGCCTTCCGGTCCCACAGTGCGGTGGTCCGTGCGTAGCCGTAGACCACCGAGGCCGTCGCCAGGACGAGCAGCGGACCGAACACCCACGGATGTTCGGCCATCTCCACCGACAGATAGCGGTACGACACCAGGAGCGCGGTGAAGACCACGGTGCCGTGGACGACCAGCTGGACACCCGACCGGTCCCAGCCGCGGTCGAGCGCGCGCAGAGCCGTCTCGATCGTGAGCGTGAAGACCACACCGGCGATGATGTCCGCGCCGTAGTGGTAGCCGAAGCCGAGCGTTGCGCCGAGCGTGGCGATCAACCAGAAGGCACCCAGGCAGCGCAGAGCCCACGGGCCCTTGAGGGAGTGGATGAAGATCGCCGTGGCCCACGCCGTGTGCAGACTGGGCATGCAATTACGCGGAGGGGTCCCGTCGAAGAGCATCGGCTGCGGGGTGCCGACCGGCGGTGGCGTGTCCGGCCACAGGTCGGCCACCGCCCAGGCTCCCCCTTCGGCACCGTAGACGAAGATCGGTCCGACCACCGGGAAGATCATGTAGATGCCCGGCCCGAGCAGGCCGATGGCCAGAAACGTCCGCACCAGATGGTGCCCCGGGAAGCGGCGCTCCGCCGCCACGTTGCGCAGCTGGTACAGCGCGACGGCAACCGCGGCCACCGCGAGCTGGATGTAGACCCAGTCGAGGATGTGGGCGCCGACCGGTCCGGTGGCCTCGACGATCCGGCCCACCACCCACGACGGGTCGCCCAACGCGCGATCGGCGGTCGCCACGTACTGGTCGAGCACCGTCGGGCGGGTCTCCGACGTGATCAGCAGCCAGGTATAGCCGGTCTTGCGGCCGGCCACCAGCAGCAGGGCCAGTCCGACGCCTTTGAGCAGCAGGGCGCGGTCACGGCCGGTGCGGCGCGTGACGGCGATGACGGCGCAGGCCAACGTCACCCACAACGCGCCGTTGCCGAACATCATCTTGGCGTCGACGATCCACCGCACGAGCCAGAAGGCGGCGTCGATGCCGATCGCGGCGCCCAGCGCGACGAACCGCTGTCGCCACGGGAGCACCACCAGCATCAACGCCATGCTGACGTACAGCACGGTCCCCGACTTGGGGGCGAATATCACCTCTCGCGCCTGGTCGGTGATCGGGCCCGGCTCACCGTACCGACGCGCGGCGATCTCCAGTGCGATGAGGAATCCGAGGCCCACCGCGCTCACCGCGACCCACAGCAAGACGCGTGGCTGACGCCATGCATCGAACCGAGGGCTGCCGCCTCGCCGCGAAGACCCTCGCGCTAGTGTGGATATCAATTTTTCAACCGATTTGTGATATTCTGACATGATCGTTATGAGCTCGAACATGCTAGCGGAAAAGTGCGTTTCGCTCATCACACGCGGGCCAATTACAGCGATCGGCTCCCCCTTTGCCCGCATCCTCAGCTACGACCACGTCGCTCAACTGCGCGTCGCGGCGGCCCGGGATCGAGGCGGCGTAGTCAGCCCTGGCGGGCCCGAGAGGGGCGTGCCGCGTTCCATGCCCGGACCGATGCGCGCTGACTGCGGCGCTGCGAGCCCCTGTCCACGTGGCTCGTCCGGTCCATGAGGGGGTGGAGTCTCGAGGACGCGTTACCGACATCGGCTCGTCAGGGTGACGTCCGGGTGTCGGACGGGGCGTGCCGGTTCAGGCCGGGAAGCCGTTGAGGACGTGGGGCTGGTACTCGAGTTGTCTGTTGCCGGCTCTCGGCGTCCCGGCCGGAGTCGGCCGCACGGAGAGGCACCGGCACCGGACCACGGCGCCGATGGAGCGAAGGAGGCCCGCGATGGGCAAGGTCGTGCTGGACGTGTCGATGTCCCTGGACGGGTTCACGGCCGGACCGCACGTCCGGGACGAAGAACCCATGGGGGACGGCGGTGAACAGCTGCACGAGTGGATGGCCGGGAAGGGGCCGGACGGCGGAGTGGACATCGGCATCCGCCAGGAGCTGGACGCGTCGGTGGGGGCCACCGTCATCGGACGACGCACCTTCGACCTCGGCCTGGGCCCGTGGGGCGGCACGCCGTGGCCTGGCGTCCCCAGCTTCGTGGTCACCCATCGCACCAGGGAGGACCTCCTCGGCGACAACGGCGGAACGTTCGCCTTCGATGGACTGCAGGCCGCAGCCCGGCGTGCCAAGGAAGCCGCGGGGGACAAAGACGTCCTCGTCCTGGGCGCCGCCGTCGCCCGGCAACTGCTCAGGGCGGGCCTGCTCGACGAGGTGCGCATCCACCTCGTCCCCCTGCTGATGGGAGAGGGCACGCCGCTGTTCGCCGGGGAGCGGGCCGAGTTGGTCCCCCAGGGGGAACCCGCCGCGGGATCCGTGACCCACCTGCGCTACAGCGTCCCGAAGCCCTGACGCCCACCGGGGCGACGGCAGACACGCCCTTTGTGAGGTCGATCGGCCCCCGCTTCTCGCGTACCTGCCGCCAGGTGTGGACAACTCGTCAGCCGTCAGGTCCGGTCCCGGTCCGGTTCCTCGACGCTGCGTACGCTCGCTCGACCTCGCTCAGATACTGCGCCAGGCCGAAGCGGACTTCCTCGACAGGTCGGCCGTCGGCGCCCGGGTACATCAGATCGGACCAGACGACCGTCCCGCCCCGGAGTTCTACCCGGATGGTCAACCTGTCCGGCCCTGGCTCGGGCTGCTCCTGGGCAGCCACATCCACCGTGCGCGGCGTATCCGTCGGACAGAGCGGCCCGCCTGGGCGGAGCAGTCGCGTCGGATCGAGGCCGGCCATTCTGCTGTCGCTGCGCGCGACCACGTCGAGGCCGTCGACGAAGAGGTACGTGTGAACGGCCGTACACGCCGACGGCCCAGGACACGCGCTGATGAGCAGCGTGCTCACCGTGCGGTCGCTCTGCCCGCGGGGCACGGTGGCCCTCACCTCGCGTGGGCGCCTACGCGGCATCCGCCGGATGTGCCGTCATGGGCCGATCGTAGTCGCTACGCGGCACCGGGCCGGAGGACGCCGTGCGCGGACGGCCGCCGGCGTGCGACGACGCAGGCGCCCGCTCGCCGCCGCTTCGGCCATGCCGGGCAGCGGGGCCCCTCACGCGGTCCGGTGCCACAGTCCGCGGTCCGGTGCCACACCATGGTGCGCACCTCGACTCACGGGTCATCGCCACCCTTTACTCACGGGTCATCGCCACCGCTGCGCCGCGTGCGGTGACAACGGTCAGAAACACCGTCACTCTGGCGCCGAAAGCGCTCGAGAGATCGATGGTCTCGCCGCCCTGTGCCCCGATGCATCCGAGGGTCATGCCCGTCTGGGCAGGCACGTCGAGGACCAATCCGTCCAGAGGGCCCGTCGACCCACTTCCCCGGAACTGGCTCGGGGGCGTCAGCACTTGTACCCCACCCTGCGAGGTTTCGACGTTCCTGGCCCAGATGTGCAGGACGAAGTCTTCGTCGCTGGTCACATGAACGACGTTCTCGTTGTCGCCGAGACCGAAGTACCCACGTGCGATGTGATCACCAGTTGGCATTGGAATCTCTCACCTTCGGCTCGATGCTGAATCCCCGGCTCCCGCCACTGTGACGCGGGGCTTGGCGCTGCGGGAAGGCCTCACGCCGATCGAGCGGGAGCGCGACGGGGGCGCGCGGTGGTGAAGATCGCTCGGGAGCTACGGCGTGCGGGTGAAGGACCGGCGGTAGGAGCGCGGCGGCACTCCCCGACGCCGTACGAACTGTGCGCGCAGGACGGCCGCGCTTCCGAAGCCGACCAGGCGCGCGATCTCCTCGACGGGGAGGTCCGTGGTCTCCAGGAGTTCCTCGGCGCGGCCGAGCCGCAGGCCGAGCAGCCAGGCGTGCGGGGTGGTGCCGGTCGAGGAGGCGAAGCGGCGGGCGAAGGAGCGCCTGCTCATCAGGGATCGACGGGCCAACTCCGCCACGGGGAGCGGCTCGTGGAGGTGCTCGCGGGCCCAGGCGAGCACGTCGGCAAGCCGGTCGTCATTGCAGTCCTCGGGGGCCGGGGTGGCCAGGTACTGGGCTTGTCCCCCGTCTCGGTGGGACGGCAGGACCAGGTCTCGGGCGATGGCGTTGGCCGTGGCGGCGCCGTACTCCCGCCGCAGGAGATGCAGGCACAGGTCGAAGCCGGCGGCGGCACCCGCACCGGTGACGATCCGGCCTTCGTCGATGTACAGGGCGTCGGGTTCGACGGTGACGTCCGGGTGGCGTTCGGCCAGCAGAGTGGCGAACCGCCAGTGGGTGGTGGCGCGCCGCCCGTCGAGCAGGCCGGCCGCGGCGAGCGCGAAAGCACCGACGCAGTGTCCCGCGACCAGCGCGCCGCGCTCATACGCGGCGGTCAGCGCCTCGAGCACGGCGGGCCCCGGCGGTGTACGGAAGTCCGCCCAGGGCAGCGCGATCACCAGATCGGCGGCGGCCAGCCGGTCCAGGCCGTGCTCGACCACGAGCGGCAGCCCGACATCACTGCGGACCCGCCCTGGCCGGTCGGTGCACAGGGCGAAGTCGAAGCGGGGCAGGTCGGGGCCGCGCGCGTCGAACACCTCCGCGACGATGCCGACTCCGAGCACCCCGACACCGGGCGAGGCGTAGGCGGCGACTGTCACGAAGGGCGGCATGCGGGCAGTGTGGCACGATTCCTGCGATCGGTGGCAGTGCGGCCACTCGTGAAGAGGGTTGCTACGCCGAAGACTTGGGGCCATGACAGACGCACCGCTCGGCCGCAGCGCCATCTACAGGATCCTGACCACGGGATACACCCTCTCCACCGGCCCCGGGGTGGCCGCCACCGTCTCCTACATCAGCGACGGGGAACGCCACGTGATCGTCGACCCGGGCATGGTGGCCGGCCGCGAACGGATCCTCGGCCCGCTGGCGGAGTCGGGGATCGGCCCGGATGACATCACCGATGTGGTGCTCAGCCACCACCATCCTGACAACACCATGAACGTCGGCCTCTTCGGCCGCGCTCGGGTCCACGACCACAAGGCGATCTACCAGAACGACCAGTGGACCGACCGCGACGCCGAGGGCTACGAACTGACCCCCTCGCTCAGGCTGATCCGCACCCCGGGACACAGCCGCGAGGACATCACCCTGCTGGCAGGCACGGACTCGGGTGTCGTGGCCTTCGTGGGTGACCTGTGGTGGCGCCCCAACGGCCCGGTGGACGACCCGGTGGCCCCGGATCACGAGATACTGCGCGCGTCCAGGCTCCGGGTACTCGCCGTCGCGGATCTGATCGTGCCCGGCCACGGCGCCGCGTTCCCGGCCGACGACACCGCGCCACGCTAGCGGTGATGAACGGGGCGCTGGGCGATTCAGACAGGTCACTCCTATGCCCGTTGTCGACTGCTGGATACCGCCCCATCTGGTGCGCATCTGGTGCGGCTGTCAGGGGCCGACGCGACCGATCCGACCAACCAAAGGTCTTTCCGGGGCAACTCTGTAGAGGGGATCATCGGCGCGTGAACGGAACAGACAAACGTCTCGTGATCGGCGCGGCGATCATCGCCACAGCGGCGGCGGCACTCGTTATTTGGCCGCCGAAGGGCTGGGCTCGAGGTGATGCAGCCGGTGTAGCCCAAGCAGTCGCAGCCATCATTGCCGTGGCCGTAGCGCTGCTGATCGCCACCCAAGACCGCCGACGCGCAGCCAATGACGCCGCCGAGTCCGCGAGAGAGGAGCGTCAAGCCTTCGCCCGGCGCCGTGACTACGACGAATGCGTCCGACTCCTGCAACTCATCGAAGAAGACCGCCGCAGCCGCGGTACGAGATCCGCAGAGGGGACAGCTCTCGTGTTGGCCATGTGGCCCAAGCACAACTGGATAGGCATGGTGGCTGACTTCTACGTCGAAGCCACCAGGGACCCCAACAGCAGGTTTGCCCGCGCTGACCCCACCGACGACGAGTTCCAGCTCATGCAGCAAGAGGTTGTCGAGGCAATTGGTCATCTCGACCACGAAGATCGAGCCTAGGCGCCAGCCCCTGATGGCTGCGAGGCCGACCATTCGCTCCGGCCCCGCGCCGCGCTCGGTGACTTCTGATCCGTAGCTCTGGCCGCATCGGTCAGTGACCGCCATACCGGCCGCTGGGCGGGCCCGGAGGGACGCTACCGTTCGGGCGCGGTTGCTGGGATTGCGGTACCTGGCTGCTGTACCGCAGGATCCCGGCGGGGGGGACCATGGAACGGCATGTGCTGGAATCGCTGTTGGCCGGTGATGACGAGGCGTCCGTGATAGCTCTGGCCACACTGCGCAGCGGCGCCACCTACTGGGTGGGAGACCGCGCACAACCCGCAGGCCAGCATGCCGGAGTCTTCAAGCGCCGACTTCAGCGCATGCGCATGCACGGACTCGAACCTCTTGGGCTGGAACGCGCAGTGCAGCTCGTCCGCGAACATGGCCGGCCCGTGCGCACAGGGATGATCGATTCTGCCGATCGGACATGGACCACCCTGCTCTTCCTCACCGAGGACGGCAGCGCCCTAGTGGCCTGCGCCGGCTGGCCGCTGCCGCTGGTTGTCAAGATGCTGAAGTTCATTCACGCCCAGTGCGAGGCGGACAACCACGCCTATGCCGAAGTGAGCTACCGCTTCGGCGGCGATGCCCTGCTCGACAGTCACCTGCCGATGCTCGACCTTGTCGACATGCTGGCGCAGGACTACGCGGCTATGGATCCCACGGACCCACGCTTCGCCGGCCTCACATACGCCCTTCGCGTACTCGCACAGTCCTATGCTGAGCACCCCGACTACCGTGAGCAGTGGCGTCCCTAGAGCTTGATCAACGAGACCCTTGAAGACGGTGGAGTCTGCAGTTCGGCAAAGGGTGGGAGTACAGGGCGGCGAGGTGCGCCGCAGTTCCCCCGCTGTTCCCCGCCTCTGACCCTCCACTCGGGCACGTATGGGGCACGCGGGGCCGCCTCCGCGCTCGAAGCTTGCTCTCAGGGTTGCAACCGGTACCTGGGTACAGGCTTACCGTCGGAGATGTCCCCACCAGCGGCGCGTGGCTGTCAGCCACATGGACCGGATACTCAAGAGGCGGCCCGGCCGTGAGTGAACGTCCCCGTTGATGTCAGAAGTGAATGTCAAAGGCCCCCAGCCATGATCGGCTGGGGGCCTTCGCACTGGTGGGCGCGGACGGTTTCGAACCGCCGACATCTGCTGTGTAAGCCTGGTGCCGATCGCAGGCCGTCTTGGCTGGTCAACAGGCCTACAACAGCGCCGAGCCTGTTGGCGCTCGCCTACACCGCCTCGCACCCCAATTGACCGTGGCTGACTGCTCGATCTGGCACGAATTCTGGCACGCCGGCGTCGCCGTGACGGGCAGCAGACTGCGACAGCCCTTTACACCTCGGTACTCTTGCAGCATCCATAGCCATTCACCCAGCAGTAGTAGTGACCGCGCAGCAGCTTTTGGTTGCAGTCAGGGCACATCGCGACTTGAACCGGGTTTACGCGAATGACTGATGTGTCCTTCAACTCCAAAACCGCTCCGACTGCCTCTCGCCCGTGCTCACGAATTCCCTGTTCCACAAATTCAAAGGCCCCATATACGCGTCCGCATTCGCACGTGATCCGGTTCGAGTAGAGGGCTCCAGTTTCCTTGACGCCCAACTCGGCCTCAATTCTCGCCTTTTCTTCCTTTGGAACGGCCTCCAGTTCGGTTTCTCTGATCCGCTTAGGAGTCCAGTACCAGGAGTTCACCGCTGCCGCTTGGGCATGGGTGACGTAGAACGTCGCGGACCTGCCCTTCCTGAGCGTCTCTTGCACGGCGGCGACGACACTGCTGTCATCGGCCGAAATCACGGCCATGCGGCTGGATACGACGGCCTCAATGGACGCCAACGAGGACTTGTCCATGCTGTTCTCTTCCGACATCCAGCCGCCCGGTAGCGGCTGTTCTCGTCTGATCTTCAGCGGCTGAATCGCCCTCCGCCAGGCAGGTCGGCCACCAGGGTGATCTGGGTTCAAAATGGTCGGTGTGACCGTGCTTCTGCGAGGATGCGGTTGCACCTACGGTCGTGGTGGTTGCTGTACTCCGCTGCTGTACAGCAGCGGCCGCAGACCACCGCGAGTTCGATAGAGCGCGGCCGGTGTGCGCACTGCGGCCTTCCCGGCCTCGCTGACGGCGGACCTGGCCGCTCATCTCGACGCGTACGCCGAGCAGGGCCGTACCGGGCTGGTGTTCACGGGGGCACGGGGTGGGCAGCTTCGCCGGAACAACTTCCGCCGCCTGTGGCTGCGGCCCTGGAGACCACCGGTCTCGGTGACGTGCACTTCCACGATCTACGCCACACCGGAAACACACTCGCCGCGACCGGCGGCGCCACGACGCGTGAGCTGATGCAGCGGATGGGGCACTCCTCTGGCCATCTCGTCCAACGCTACGAAAAGACGATCAGCACACTGGCCCGGCGCAACCTGCTCGGCTACCTCGCCAACCGGAATGTTCTGCCCAAGTACGGATTCCCAGTCGACACTGTCGAGCTACGCACCAGCTACTCCGACTCACCAGTCGGCGGCAAGCTCGACCTCGCCCGTGACCTGTCCACAGCGATCTACGAGTACGCGCCCGGCGCGGAGGTCGTCGCCGGAGGGCTCGTCTGGCGCTCCGGCGGGGTCTACCGGCTCCCGGGCCGCGAGCTGGTTGGCAAACACTACTTCGCCTGTGAGCAGTGCCAGCATTACTGGGAGGGCGATGAGGACATCGATCCGACCTGTCCTTCCTGCTCGTTCGTCGCCCGGCGCAGGCCAGGTCAGTACTACGTGCCCGAGTTCGGATTCGTCGCCGAGTCCCAACCGTCGAAGACCACCATCGCACCGCCCAGACGGAGCTGGAACGGCGCAACCTATGTCCGGTCGCTCGCAGCCGAGGCGATCCGCGAAACTACCTGGCAGGCAGGGGCTGGTGGAACCGCGTACGTCCGCTCAGGCTCCCGGGGGCAATTGGTTGCACTCTCCGAGGGGCCCACGGGTGCCGGATACTTGATCTGTGACTGGTGCGGTGCCGGACGCCCTTTGGACGGCAAGAGGGTGACTTCACACTCTCACCTGCTACGGGGCATCGAGTGCGCTGGCCCAATGCGGCAGCGGTCACTCGCCCACCCCTACGAAACCGACCTGTTGGACCTGGCCTTTGATCGGCTCGCCATGCCAGTCAACGCTGACACGGCATCGTGGCGTTCATTGCTCTACGCCCTACTCGAAGGTGCTGCGGAGCGGCTGGAGCTCAGCCGCGACGACATCGACGGCATGCTTCACAGGCGCCCGGGAAATGAGGTCGGCATCGTCATGTTCGACACCGTGCCCGGCGGCGCTGGCGGCGTCCTGAGGATTGCAGATGCTCTCGATCGAGTGGTCAGAGCCGCCCTGGACCGGGTCTCGGCGTGCGACTGCGGCGAGGAGACGTCCTGTTACGGCTGCCTAAGAAGCTTCCGTAACCAGCGCCACCACGAGGAGCTGAGCCGAGGAGCTGCCCTCGGCGTCCTACGCCCCCTGGTGAGCAGCAAAGGTCTCGCCCGCGCATTTCACTTGGAGCCGCGTCCGGACCTGAGCGAAGAAACAAAAGGCGCCTGACGCGTAGATAGCAGCAGGTCTCGACGACGGTTGAGTTCAACCGTCGTCGAGACCGCGTGTGGCCGACTTCATGTCCGGCCCAACGCCTGCAATTAACGGTGGAGGTCAAGGAAAGGTCGAGGCCGACAACGCGGGGCTGCCAGCCCCCTTTCTCCTGGACGCTCGGTGGGAGCTGAGCCACCGCAAGAAGAACCCGAAGGACGGCTACCACGACACCGGTTGGTATCTGTGGGGCCCGGCCGACAGCTACTTCGGCGATGCTGCACCAGATAGAAGACGGTCATCCTCACACTGTGGCGGTTCGGCACGACAGCAACCACCGAAATACCCTCGGCTCCGGTACAACACCATCGTGGCCAAAACCGCTGCAGAATCAGTGCACTTGGCGAACCCTCACGGTCCCGAAACTAGGTCTCGCGTACGAGCAGGTATCCACCGAACCTCTCGAAGCCGGACAGAGTGTCCGGCCTGCCCCTGACGCGCAAGCGGATGCTGAGCCCGGCACCACCAACCCGAATCACTCCCTGATCCCGGGATCTGGTCGGCCGCTACCGTGAATTGCAGACCGAGAGTCGGGGAGGCAGGCCACATGCGGGGTCTTGGGGATCACCTCAGCATCGGAGAGCGGATCGCGTTCTACCGCGAGCGCCGAGGCTATACACAGCCCGTGCTCGCAGGGCTCGTTGGGCGCAGTACCGATTGGCTGTCGAAAATCGAGCGAGGCGTGCGGAAGGCCCCCAGGATCGACAAGCTCGCCGAGCTTGCCCGCGTACTGCGCGTCCCACTCGGCGACCTGATGGGGCAGCCCCTCCTCATGGAGGACGATCAGAAGCACATGGACGACGTGCCGGCTGTTCGTGATGCGCTCATGAGCCCCCGCCGTCTCTCGAAGCTGCTGTTCGGGCCGACAGCCGACAGGCAGTTGCCCAGGCCGGAGCAAGCGCAGACAGTCGTGGAACGCAGCTGGGGTGACTACCAAGCAGGCGTACTCGGGGACGTCATCGCCGCGCTCCCGGGTCTGCTCCGGACGGCCCAGGAGCTCGAAGACCTCCCGCACGGAGATCAGCGGCGCTGCGGCCTCGTCGTCTCCGCCCGTACGCACCATCTGGCGGCAACCACCCTCGCCAAGATTGGTGAGTCCGACCTGTCATGGCTCGCGGCCGAGCGCGCCATGCGCGCTGCCGACGAGTCCGAAGATCCGCTGTCACTAGTCTCTGCCGCGCGCTCCGGTACCCATGCGCTCTTGGCCAACGGGCGTTATGAGGACGCACTCGAGCTGGGCGACACCGCGGCGGCCTGGCTCGTGCGCCAAGTCGACGAGGACGACCCCGCCGCACTGAGCCTGCTTGGCATGATTCACCTACGGGCGGCGGTGGCCGCGGCGCGCCACCAGGACAGGACCACGGCCGGCTCCCTGCTTGAACGAGCGGCGGGGCTGGCTGATCGGCTCGGCTCCGACGAGAACTACTGGCAGACCTGCTTCGGCCCGACGAACGTCGAACTGCACCGAGTCTCGATCGAGCTGGAACTGGAGAACATCCCGTACGTCATCGACAACGGGAACATCGACGTCGATCACATGCCGCCGGAACGCGTGGTGTCCCACCGCATCGACTATGCCCGGGCCCTGTGTCTTAGCGGACGTGTCGACGACGCCTTGAGCGAGTTGCGCGAGGCTGAGCGCACCTCGCCGCAGCTCGTGCGGAACAATCCGCGGGTGCGGGAGACTCTTCGTGATTTGAGGAAGCAATCCCCGGTCACTGGCGGCAGCCGTTCGTCCGAGTTGCTGGCCATGGCCCGACGGTGCAGGGCGGTGCAGTGAGGTTGATGCAGGGCAAGGTGCTGGGAGTTGTGGGGTCGGGTGCCGGCGGAGTCGAGGAACTGAGGACGGGGCTCGTGGTTCCCGCCCTCGAACGCGGCTGGACTGTCGCGGTTACGCTCACGCCGACCGCAGGCGAGTGGCTCCGTTCTAGTGGAGAGGCCGTCAGGATCGAGAAGTCGACGGGCCTGCCCGTACGGACCGAGCCGAGGCTGCCTGGGGACACGCGCCCGCATCCTCCGGTGGACTGCTACGTCGTTGCCCCCGCGAGCGCGAACACCATCGCCAAGCTCGCCTTGGCGATCTCGGACAACCAGGCGTTGACTCAGTTGAACGAGGCTATCGGGACCCTTGATCTGCCGGTTGTCGTCTGGCCGCGGGTGAACGCCGCCCACGCCCGGCACCCCGCATGGGAGAGGCACGTGAAGGCCTTGCATGATGCGGGAGTTCGGTTGATCTACGGGGACGAGGTGTGGCCGCTAGCCGAGCCGCGTGCCGGGATGCCGGGGCGTCGGTACCCGTGGGAAGCCGTGCTGGCCGAGGTGGAGAGAAGCACTAGCTGACGATTAATCAATAACCTTCAGGACACGGGAAATCGGACCCGGACAGACTGTCCGGGTCCTTCGCTTTGACTGGGGCCAGCCTTGGTGCACCACCAACTGCGCTGGTGAAGCACCGTACGGCCACGAATGGGAACGGTCAGACGCTGACCGGCTCCTGTGGCCGTCGCAGCGCACGGCATCGCACCAGGTCACCAAGGAGTGGATACCTGTGTCAGGATTGCGCACCGCCGAGGGGCTCGGGACTACCGCGCGCACGCGCCGCTGCAAGGAGTGCGACTGCCAACTGAGCAGATACAACCAGGAGGTCTACTGCAGCTCCTGCCTCCGAGGGCGGCACGCGACTGCACCGGTAACCCTCCGCGTGCCTGAGCAAGTCTGGGACGTGCCAGAAGTCCGGTTAGCCCTGGCAGAGCGAGACTTCGGGAGGCTTTGCACCCTGGTGCGGACCCTCGGGCACCTGCGACAGGATGACATGGTCACGCTGACCGGCCTGAGTCAGTCGTTCCTGTCAATGCTTGAAACGGGCGCGCGCCGCCTCACGAATATAGACAGAATTGTTCAACTTCTTGCTGGCCTGAAGGTCCCTCTCGAACTCACTGGCCCGATATTGCGGCCGGCGGAGCCGCCACAGCTTGTGGGAGCGGCTCCGGCGCGTCTGCTGGGCCCTGTCACCTGACCGGCGGAATCCGGCGGGCGCATGTCGACAGCGCGAGTGATCGTGAGGTATGGGTCCGGGGCAGTGGCACCTCACCGAAGATATCGACGGCTTTCTCGACCAAGCCGGAGACTTCCTGCAGTCACGCCCTGCGCTCCACACCATTCCGCTGACGGTGACCGAGTCCCTGCGTGAGCGTGGAATGGACGCGTACGGTGCCGAGGCTCCCATTTTCGGCTGGCTGGAACGAGAGGGCGAGGTCCGCGCGGCGTTCTTCCGCACCCCGCCTCGCCGCCTGGTGCTCACCCCGCTCACCCCTGATGAGGCCGACGCCCTCGCCGCTCACCTGGCGAACTCTGGCCGCCTCCTCCCCGGGGTCAGCGCGGACCACGACACCGCCACCTCCTTCGCCGAGGCATGGCAGCGACACATGGGCATGACGCCACTGCTCCACGAGCGGCAGCGCCTGTACCGGCTCGGTGTCCTTACGTTGCCGGGGCCGCCCCCGGCGGGCTGGGGGCGAGTTGCCGGCGAACAGGATCGTGAGCAACTCATGCGTTGGCACCAGGAGTTCGTCGACGCCATCGGGGGAGTCGCCTCCTCGGACTCGAGTTCCTGGGCCGACACGCGCATCGCTTCCGGGCGGGTCATGCTCTGGCAGACCCCGGACGGCACTCTCGTCTCAATGGCAGGCGCGACCCCGATGGTCGCTGGCCAGATCAGGGTGGCCCCTGTCTACACCCCGGCCCACCTACGCGGCCGTGGATACGCGGGAGCCGTGGCAGTCGAAGTGAGCCGGGCCGCGTTGGCCGCGGGCGCGGCAGAGGTCGTTCTGTTCGCGGACTTGGCCAACCCCACCAGCAACGGCCTGTACCAACGGATTGGGTACCGTCCGGTCAGCGACTTCGCGTTGTATGACTTCTCGTGGAGCGAGGCAGAAACGGCGCGAACGACTCTCGAGGATTCCATAATCGGCAGCGCAGCGAGCGCCTCTGCCATCTGAGGCGAATGCGACGACATTGAGTTTACGTCTAATCAGCGTGAACCCAGAGAACGCATATGTTGGATGAACTCTCGCGCTTGAGGGTCGCTGTCGTATCGCTGGGTGAGAACTGCACCCAAGTCACTGGCGACCATGGCCAGCGAAGGAAGGGACTGTCGGTCACCCCGCAACGCCTGATCACCATAGGCGAGGGCTGCTTCTAGGTCGCCTTCCCGAGCAGCGACGACGCCCAGGGTGATCCGCGCTTCGGCGTTGCGCATCGGAGAACGCTCGGCTCCGTCAAAGTCCACCCCGGCTCGCAGAACTTCACGTGCCAAGGTCTCAGAGATCTGATTGTCGCCGACCTTTCGATAGCAGTCCATGGAGTAGAAGTCCCACTTTCCGGGATCAACTACGAAATGGTTCTGGACATTCTCCGGATAAGGCATGGATTCCAGGAGGGTGCGGCCGGCGTCGAGCGCGACTTCAGTCTGGCGCCTGTCGCCGAGCCTGGCCCACGCCTTGGCCTTCTGCGCCAGCAACTGGACGGCGACGGACTCAGCGGGCGCGACGGCGAGGCCAGCATCGGCTGCGGATATGACGCCGCGCATGTCTCCGGTCGTGAGCGCGAACCATGCTCGCATCTCATGTGCCCACCCTTGGATACCGGCGTGTCCGACCTCGCGTCCGATAGTCAGGGCTGCTTGCCGGGTGGCCTCCGCATGGGTGCGGGCTACGCCCCCGCTGTCGTACTCCACGCAGCCCACGAGCAAGGTAAGCATTCCTGCGAGGGACAGGACATCACGGTGCTGCCCGAGTGTGAGCCGCTGGTGCTGCATGCTGACGACGCGGTTGAGCCATGCTCTGCCTTCGATCAACAACTGGTCGCCAGGCATGTAGGCGCACTCCGTGCAGAGCCTGTCGACCGTGATGCGGAGCGCGTCCAGGGTGGCCTCGTCGATATCCGAAGCCCGCAACCGGGCCACGATCTCGACGGTGTCCATGCCTGAGACATCCAGCACCTCGATGTTTCCATCCCGGCGATGGTCCATCGGAAAGAACGCGTGGGTGGTTGTGCCGAAGACAGCCGAGATCAGAGCGCTCTCGGTGCGGCTGCCGCCTCAGCCGCTACAACCGTGAGACCCGCTGCAGTGGATGCCTTCGAGCCCCTGGCGACTCGCCCCTGGTGCCACTTTGCGTGCCGCCGGAAGTGTGGGCGGATGGGCGCGTCCAGGAGGCGCTAGCGACTCGGGACTTCGGGGCTCTCTGCACCCTCGTACGGGAGATCGGCAAGTTCCGTCAAGATGACATGGTCACGCTAACCGGACTGAGTCAGGGATTCCTGTCGATGCTGGAATCAGGTACGCGTCGCCTCACGAACATCGACAAGATCGTCTGCATGCTCGACGGCCTACAGGCGCCACCCGAGCTCACCAGCTTGATCTTGCAGCCACGAGCTAACGCGACTCTGGCCTGCGGAACGGGCGTCGACCTCAGCTCGCCGAACTGGCGTACGCCTTCTCGGTGCGGCGCATTGCCAGAGTGATATCACGGGTGTGATGTGCCAACTCGCCCTAGATCGAGCAGAGTTGCCGCAGCACGGTGAACCGCCACGGCCGCCTGGAGCCGTTATAGCGCCAGTGGAATTTTCCTTCATGCATCAAATATGTAGTCGAGGAGTTTCCTGTGGACATGGGCTCGGTGGAAATCTCGAGCGAGGAAGAGTGCGCCGCAGGATGGATACCCGTCCGTGTTGACCGGTCGGGACGTTCGCTCTGGCGCGTACCCGGAGCGAGCAGTGCGGGGACGAAGGCTGCAAGGTACGTCAAGCGGTACGCCGCTTCGGGCCCGTATGAGCGGGAGCTGCGCGCGTTGCAGCAGATGCCGGACGGTCTTGCTCCGCGCGTATTGGGGCATCGCCGCAATCCGCCGACATTGGTAATGGAGGAGCTCCCCGGCGTGAGGCTCGACGACCCAGCGGCCGGCGACCCTGCCAGATGGATGCAAGTAGTGCTGGAGGTGGTGGTTTCCTCCGTAGGCCTCCCTGGCCCGTGGCCGGATGACCCGCCACCTCAAATCAGTGAATTGCAAGCCGAGTTGGGCAAAGCTCTCGCCTCTCACGCGCCAGCCAGTACCCCAGCACTTCGCAGGGCGATACAGAACCCGGTGCGAGTTCCTTGCCACGGGGACGCCACCCCGCCCAACGTACTTGTCGATCCTGGGCAGCCACGGGCGTGGCTGTTGGACTACGAGTTCTACGGGCCCGGAGATCCAATGCATGATCTCGCGGCCCTATGCCTGACGCCTTCCGTGCGACTGCCAGAAACCATGCGCCTGGGATTGCTGCGGCAGGGGCGGCTGATGATGGAAGAGAGAACAGGGATGCTCCTGGCTGACCGCATGGCCGGCGCCATCGCCCTATGGGCGGTCCAGTGCGCGGCATGGCATCGCCGTCAGCGCCCGGAAACGGATGGGTTCGAACAAGCCGTGCTCAGTAACGCGGCCCTTGGGATCGAAGCAGTTGAAAGGGGAGAAGTATGACTAAAACAGCCGGGGATCGTTGCCGATTCCGCCCCCCTGCCGCGGGTGCCACGGTTGTTTGGGAAGCCACCAACTACTGCAACCTGGCGTGCAAGCACTGCCTGTCAGACTCTTCACCGGAGATCTCCCGCACGGACGATCTCAGCACCCCCCGTTTTCTCGACACCGTACGGGAGATGACCTCTTCCGGAGTGACCGAGATCTACCTGACCGGAGGCGAACCGTTCGCCCGGGACGATCTCGTTGACATCATCGGCGCCATCGACCCGAAAGTGGCCGAAGTCTATGCCAACACGAACGGCTACTTCATCACCCAGGAAGTCGCCAATGCTCTGTCCGGGACGGCGCTGCGTCGAATAACCGTGAGCGTAGACGGGCACAACCGGGAGTCTCAGGCGCTCGTGCGCCTTAAGCCGGCATCATTCGACAGGGCTATAGCTGCTGTTGAACGACTCCTCGCTGCTGGAGTTCCCGTTCGGGTATCCCATGTTGTCCACCCCGGGAACGTCGATCACATAGCTGAATTTTGCGCCGAGATGGCCCGTATGGGCGTTGAGGCGCTGGTGATCAACTCGGTGTTCCCCGCGGGGCGAGCGGCGCGTCACCCGGAGCTGGCGCTGCCCGCCGGGCGCAAGCAGAAACTGTTCGATGAGCTCACGGAACTCCAGGCGAAGTACGAGCAGCTCGGGATGCAGATCGATCACAGCCTCGGAAAGCCGCAGCCCAGCGATGTCGAGGGGTGCCCAGCGGGAAAGTCGGTGTTCTTCGTGGCGCCGAACGGGGACCTGTCCACGTGCTCATGGCTCTACAAGCTGGACCCGGACCGGTTCCGTCTGGGAAACCTGGAGGAAGCGTCCTTCACCAAGTTGTGCGCGGGTGTGGAAGCCATGATGAGCCCGGTCCGGGAATTGGCCACAGCCTGCCCGCTTCCGATGCTCTCACTGCCGGTGATCTCGTCATGACCGGACAGGGAGGACTCGTCGCCAGCTCGGTGCAGGTGCCGGACGAGCACTGGCGGCGGCGGGCACGTATGACGCTGCTCGGCTGCGATTGGCTCGGTCCCGAAGTGGTCTTGACCCCCATCCGTACCATCCACACAGCCTTAGCCCGTGGTGGAACGGAGCGTGACGGGTGGTGGCGTACTTCCCTGCTCGGGGATGCTGCCGTCGTACACGTTCCTCAAGGAACTGCGGCCAAGGACATCGTTTTCGCCCTTCCCCAAACGACGCGGATCACGTTCGTCGGCCTGGCAGGCGGTCTGCGGAACCAACCGATCGGGGCCACCGTGGATCCGGTGTCTGCCTTTATCGCAGACCCCACTAACGGAGTGTCCGGCCAGCAGCCCTGCCCCCCGGACTTATCGCTCCACAGCCGTAGCCATCCTGCCAAGCCGCTGGCGCCCGGTGCAGTTGCCGCAACGGTCGGATGTTTGGCCGACTCCACGCTGCTCCACGAGCAGCTCACGGATGTGGCTGACTGCGTCGACATGGAGAGTGCCCACCTGTTCTCCGCCGCCGCTCTCGCCGGCCACCAGGTGCGATGCCTGCTCGTCATCTCGGATCACAACCGCCACGGTGATGTGTTCACCAGCACCCCGGAGCGGACCGCCTCTGCCGTAGACGACCTATGCCAGTCCATCCAAGAGGAACTGACCGGAGGCTAGTGATGAACCAAACCACAGAGCGTGTCGCGGTCATCACAGGAGGCAGCCTCGGAATCGGTGAGGCAATCAGCACCCAGCTACTCAACCTCGGCTGGAACGTCCACATCCTCGCCAGACGGGCCAGCAACTACGTCCATGCCGATCACGGTAGCTGCCGTACGCACGATGTCGATGTTCGCGATCTCGACGCCGTCAACGAGTCGGCTCACGCTGTGGCAACCTCCGCTGGACACGTGGATGCCCTGATCCTGTGTGCAGGAGTCGGCTACCCGACCCCAATTCGCTCCGCCAGCCGCGCTCAGTACGACGAACTCTTCGACACCAACGTAGCCGGGTCGATCTTTTCCACCCAGGCGTTCATGCCTCTGCTGCGTGACGGCAAGGCAGTGGTCACCTTCGTCTCCTCCATCGCAGGCCGCAGGGGGTTCGCCGACTGGTCCCTGTACTGCGCCTCCAAACACGCGCTGGAGGGCTTCGCCGCAAGCATGCGCGACGAGCTCCGGCCACGCCGCATCAGGGTGACGAGCGTGCAGCCCGGCTCGGTCGATACACCTTCGTACGACCATCTACAGCCCGAAGACAAGAAGGAGTTCATGGATCCCGAGTCCATCGCTGAACTGACAGTCGCGGCAATTCAGCTTCCTCCGCAGGCCTGCGTCGAGACGCTGTTCGTCAACAATGCGGTGGGGGACCTGTGATGCACCACGAGATCATCGATGTGGAGGAAGCCGACCGAATCCACGAGCAACTCGGCAAGCTGGTCGCACTCCACCTGCCCGAGGCGGCAGTGGCATTCACCAGCGGAAGCCTGCCCTTCGGGACTGCCGTCCGCGGAGACAGCGACATCGACGTCAACGTCGTCCTCCCCGCTGGCACGAGGCCTGACGACGCGCTCTTTGACCGCCTGAGTGGTTTCGTCGACGACTACCGCAGTCTGCATGACCAGCATGGGATGCGCCTCGACTCCCGATACCCCGGCGAATACTTCACCGTCGACCAGGCACACGACGCCGCAGCAGGCCGCGGCATCCCAGTGATCAACGGAAAGCCGCTGCTTCCCCAGCAGTTGGGCGACACCTATTGGAACAGCAGCGAGGACACCTGGTATCTGGCCTGGATGGGCGCCTTGGCCTTCAGCCGACACGTAGCCGGCAACAGAGACGTCCTCGCGGGACTGCGTAGGCAAGCATGGTCCACCATCGTGACCCTTTGCCTGCCCGACCTCAGCGGCCGGGACTTCGACGCCGACGACGTCATGGCCCGCATCCTTGACAAGGACCACCCCAACGGTGGCTTCGGCGTCCATCCCGGCTACCGCAGATTCGCAGAACTCGAAGCCCCTCATTGCCGAAAGGCGCTAGCAGACCTGTCCACGCGCGGAGTCCTAGCGCGCCATGGAGAGGACAGCTTCCGAGTCGAGGACGACGAGCTCCTTCGCTGGACCACTGACCTCGCCGCTCGTCATCAAGACGGCTTCGTTGCCGCGCCCCTGCTCACCGTGACCTCCAGCCTGAGGCTCGCCATATGAACACACCAAGGCTGTTCTCCGACCTTCACACCGCCCATGACTGGCTGGCCGGCCGCGGACTTCTCCCGCCAGAGCGCCGGAGCGAGACTCTGCCCACACCACACGTACGCCTTCACGACGGCAGCACCGTGGTCTCCTTCTGCTCGAACAACTACCTCGGCCTCAACCACCGACCCGAAGTGAAGGCTGCAGCCACCCAAGCACTGCACGAGCACACCCACGCCACCAGCGAATCCCGCCGCCTCGGCGGCAACCTCGGGCTACTCGAACAACTCGAAGACGATCTCGCCGAGTTCAAGAAGCAGCCATCGGCTCTCATCACCGCAACCGGACTGCTGGCCAACATCGCAGCCGTCCACGGCATCCTCGATGCCGGTGAACTAGCGCGCCGCTGGTACGGGTCCCCGTCACCCAGCAGCCGACCAGTGGTGATTTACGATGAGATGTGTCACCGCAGCATCCAGATGGGCGCACGAGAATCCTCTGGAGAACGGGTTCGCTTCCGGCACAACGATGCCGACCACCTGGCCGACATCCTCGCCGCATACCAGGGCCGCGCCATCCTCGTCGTCACAGAGGGGGTATTCAGCATGGACGGCGACCTGGCGGATCTCCCCCGCCTCGTCGAACTGTGTGATGCGCACGGAGCGGTCCTCTTGGTGGACGACGCTCACGGCACGGGCGTATACGGTGCCGACGGATCTGGTACCGCCAACCACTTCGGCCTCACCGGCCGCATCCCCGTCCAAGTTGCCACCCTCAGCAAAGCCTTCGGGGGCATGGGAGGCGCCGTTCTGGGCGATGAGCGGACGATCGCAATGCTCCGCACCTTCAGCTCCGGCTACCGTTTCACCTCAAGTCTGCCGGCAGAGCAGGCGGCAGCGACCATCGCGGCCCTGCGCATCCTTCGAAGCGAACCGGGAGTCCGCGAAACCCTCTGGGCCAACGTGCGTCGACTGCGAACTGGCCTGGCCCGCATGGGCATCCACCCGCCTGGCGACGGGCCCATCGTCCCCCTGCACATGGGGACACCACACGCAGCGGCAAAGTTCGAGGAGCTGATGCTCGACAAGGGGTACTGGTGCGTCGCCGTCACCCCGCCAGCCGTCTCCCCGGAGACATGCCGTATCCGTCTCACTGTGTCAGCCATGCACACCAGCAAGCAGATTGACGGCCTCCTCGAACGAATCAACGACGTCTCATCGCAGGCGCCTGAGCTCATGGAATTGTCGAACAACTACGCGGGAAGTGCCGCTTGACCTGCTCAGAGTCAGTCTCGATCTTTCGCAACGGCTCATTCGACCCACAGGTGAGTCGTTGCGGCTTGCAGGAAGGCGCCGCGACTTCGACGGCGACAAACCACGCGGAGGTTCTGATCAACCAAAGAGGCAGCCAACGCGCCGTCCACAAGCTGGTCCTGTCCGCTCGGGAGACCGCTAGCCACGGCGAAGACGCTGAGCGTTTCCGCCTATCCTTGTGCCATGAGTGACGAGATCTACGAGGACGCCCCGGAGCAGATGCGTGTCCGTCTGGAGAAGGTGGCGCGACTCCGCGAGAACGGCATCGAACCGTATCCGGTGACCTACCCGCGCACGCACGCCATCGGCGAAGTCCGGGGGAAATACCCCAGCCTGGAAGCCGACACTGCGACCGGGGAGAAGGTCGGGATCGCGGGGCGGGTCATGCTGTCGCGGATCGGCGGCAAACTCTGCTTCGCCACTCTTCGTGACGGAACCGCCGACATCCAGGTGATGATCTCCCTCGCGGGCGTCGGCGAGGACGCGCTCAACGCATGGAAGCACGATGTGGACCTCGGCGACCACATCGGCGTGACCGGCGAGGTCATCTCGTCCAAGCGTGGCGAACTGTCGATCATGGCGGAGAGCTGGGCGATCACGTCGAAGTGCCTCCGACCGCTGCCGGAGAAGCACGCCGGCCTCACCGACCCCGAGGCGCGTGTCCGCTACCGGTATCTCGACCTCATCGTCAACGACGAGTCCCGCAAGATGGCCCACCTGCGCAGCGACACCGTGCGGGCGATCCGGGACTTCTGGCACTCCGAGGGCTACCTCGAGGTCGAGACGCCCATGCTCCAGCGGATCCACGGCGGCGCTGCGGCCCGACCGTTCAAGACCCACATCAACGCCTACAACATGGAGATGTATCTCCGGATTGCGATCGAGCTGTACCTGAAGCGGCTAGTCGTCGGCGGCATCGAGAAGGTCTTCGAGATCAACCGGAACTTCCGGAACGAGGGTGCAGACTCCACGCACAACCCCGAGTTCACGATGCTCGAGACCTACGGCACCTATCTCGACTACAACGACATGGCCGACCTCACCCAGCGGTCGATCCAGCAGGCCGTCGTGGCCGCCCTGGGCACGACCACGGTCGTCCACGACAACGTCGAGTACGACCTGGGCCTCGCCGAGTGGCCGCGCAGAACCGTCTATGGGCTGGTCTCGGACACCCTCGGTGAGGAGATCACACCGCACACCCCTATCGAGGACGTCCGTAAGCTCGCTGACGCCCGTGACGTCGCCTGGGACGCCAAGTGGGGGCAGGGCAAGCTCGTTCAGGAAGTGTTCGAGGGACTCGTCGAGCACACAATCATGCAGCCCACGTTCGTCATGGACTACCCGGTTGAGACCTCGCCGCTAACCCGCCAGCACCGCTCCGAGCCGCTCCTGGCAGAGAAGTGGGACCTGATCGGCTTCGGAGCCGAACTCGGCACCGCCTACTCTGAGCTGGTCGACCCAATCGAGCAGCGCCGCCGCCTCACCGAGCAATCCCTGCTCGCCGCGGGCGGCGATCCGGAAGCTATGCAACTCGACGAGGACTTCCTCCGCGCCCTGGAATATGGCATGCCCCCCACGGGCGGCATGGGCATGGGTATCGACCGCCTGATCATGGCCTTCACAGGCAAGAATATCCGCGAAACCATCCTGTTCCCTCTGGTGAAGCCCAGCTGACTCGTCCCCGGCGCTCCAGTTCATGTGGCCCCTGCGTGAAGCCGACGCAGGGGCCATTTGCAGCACAACTGGAAGTGAGGAGCTCGCGGCCTCCTAGTCCCCCTTGGCGGTCTCCGAACCCGCACACTGTTCTCGGTGTTCGAGTTGGCCGACTGAGGTTGACTCTCGACCTGGTCGAGAGCTCAGATTCTGGGCGTGGAGAGCGAGATGCGCAGTATCGGTGAGATGGCCCAGGACAGCGGACTGAGCGTGAGCGCGCTGCGGTTCTACGACGGTGCCGGTGTGCTGGCCCCGGCCTGGGTGGATGCGGTGAGCGGCTACCGCTGGTATGGCCCCGAACAGCTTGAAGAGGCCCAGCTGCTGGCCCGGCTGCGCCGGGCCGGTATGCCGCTGGCGGACATTCGCCTGGTACTGGCGGGCTGGTCCAGTGCGGACACAGACCTGGTGCGCAAGCTGCTTCAGGCGCACCTGTGCTGTCTCCAACTGTGGGTCCGATGCCCGCATTGAGTTCTCCGCGGCCCGAGCAATACTCGAACGCAGGGAGAATCCCATGGCTTTGCGCCACACCGACGCAGTCCGGATGGCCGTCTCCGCGCCCGAGCCGGCCGCCGCCCTGGACGCGGTCCGGTTCGCCGCCAGTACCGACCCGGAACTGCCCATGCTCGGCGGTGTCCTGTTCGACATCGAGGGCGAATCACTCCAAGTCGTGGCCACCGACCGGTACCGGATGGCTGTCGCGTATGCCGCTACCGCCGGGCACGGCGGGTCCCGCGTGCAGGTCACCGTGCCCATCCCGCTTGCCGACGCGATGCGCGCGCTGCTGAATGGCGAGGAACCCGTCCACCTCGCCGTGGACGGTGTCCGGATGACGTTGGAGACCGGTGACCGGCAGGCGGCCGGGCAGTGCCTCGATCACGACTTTCCCGATTACCGTCGCCTCGTCCGCCTGCCATCAGGGCGCCGGTCACTCGTCGATGTGCCGGCTTTCCGTGAGGCGCTGGAGACTGGCCCTGTCCGGGCAAGCGAGGTACGCATGCAGGACGGCGTGCTCTGCGACCTCAGCGTGCTCAAGGTGGCGACCGACGGCTCGGTGACGACGACCCGAATAGCGTCGCCGTCAACCGCGAGTTCCTGCTGCACGCGCTCGCTGCCGGGGCCCGAGACCAACTGATTCTGTAGTTCGGCGCTCCCACCGCGCCCCTGTCGATTCGCCGATCCGACACCGAGAACACGTTCTCGATACTGATGCCGGTCAGCCTGGACAACTAGCCGCGGGGGCAGACGCCCCCGACCGCTCGCCCCTGCGCAAACCGGGCGGGGGGGTGAGTTCGTAGGATCTTCCGCCCTGTGGACGCCAATTGGCACGGCTGCGGTGAGATTGTTGCGACCGGCGGTCGTTGTGCACCCTTGGTGGCACCAATTTCGGAGATCCAGTGCCCGGCGACGTCGACGGTTACTGCCCGGCGTCAGGCAGCCACCCTCGACGCCTCGGCCCCCACCAGCCGCTGATGCAGGCTCCGGATCGGTCCGCCATGGACAGGGAGGGTTGCGCGCAACAGGCCGGGCGGGGCCTGGAGTTCACCAGGCGGGCAGTTCTGGAATTGGATGTCGCCTATCTGCCTATTTCCAGCAGGATCATTTCGTACAGATGCTCAACGAGAGCGGCTTGGCTGTCGCCGAGCGAGGCGAAGCCGTCGAGCTCAGGGGCACTGTTGATCTCCAAGACGACGCACTGTCCTTCGCCGAGGCCATCGTCCGTCACATTGCGGTGGGCCCGGGAGTGGGCGAGGTCGGACTGTTCCATCCCGAGGTCGACCAGAAGGTCCACCCCTGCCAGGCGCAGTCCCGCAGCCTGGGCCGCGCTGACCGCCAAGGCCAGCACATCCGCCGGGAGTTCCTGAGACAGGTCGACTACGTCCGCCCCGGTCGCGACATTGGCGGCGTCCGTGAGGGGAACGTGCTCGCCCCTGCCAGGTACACGATGCAGCCCACCCTCCCGTCTCGCCAGCCGGGCTGAGGCTTCACCGTGATCTGGGAGCCGCTTTGCCAGCCCGGCAGGCTCACCATCGGCATCGGCATACAAGTCTTCGAGGAGTAGCTGAATCGCACGTCTGCCGTCACCAATCAGGACAGGCGGGATACGGCTGTACGCTGCGATCGGTGAACCATCGAGCACCACGACTCTGACATCTTGGCCCCGAATGAAAGGTTGAACCAGCGCGATCTTGTCTATGTGCAACGCCTGTTTCACGGCGTAACGCAAGGCCGGCATGTTGTCGACCTTCTCGACTCCCTGGCCGCCGTAGCGGCTATTGGGCTTCACGACGAAGGGCCAAGAGTGCTGCGCAACAAAGCTCTCTAGCCTCTCGTTCGTTACCTCGTCAAGTGCGTGGATCGGGAAGCTCGATGGAACTGGGATGCCAGCGTTAGCGAGGAAGTGCGCGCATGCGTACTTGTCCCGAGCGAGGTCGGCACTACCTGAGCGGTTGATATCGAGGTTGCCATGGCGAAAGTAGGCGATCTGCCCATTTGGGAACCCGAGCCGGGCAGCTTCGCCGCCCCACGGCTCAAGCTCCAGCTCAATGCCCAGCCGGGGCGCCACACGAGCGATAACCTGGTATGCGAACGGAATGTCATCGCTTGAGGGGATTGGCGCGACTACCGCCTCACGTCGACTAGCCACGATTCTGAACCTCCATGTTGGTCGAAAGTACGGGCATGCAGCAGACCTCTTCGGGATCGAATATCTGAGATGCGGCCGGCGAGTCCGGCAGAGGAATTATGTGTTTCCCGGCCCTGCGCACAGTCCGCCATGACCGCTGCGCCGGAGCAACACGGAATCGGTGGTTGTCGAGCGGTGGAGGAGACGCCCCCATTCCTTCCACCGGGTGCTCTTAGGGTGCGCGTTGGTCGCTACGAAACCAAATCACCACCGTGATATCACCGCACGAGCTTGCTGTGATTGGCTGTCAGTTGGAAGGTCACTCTCGCAGGCCACGGCCATGCGGGCTCAGGCGCGCCCTGGAGGCTTCGCGGCCTCACTTGCTGAGAGGAGTTCGATGATGCCGGCAGATGGAACGCCACGCGCAGTCCTCGTCCTGGGGAGCCCTCGTAGTGGAACAACGATGATGGGTAGATATCTGGGGAGCTCGAAAAGAGTCTGCGACTTGGGCGAATTCAATGCCTTCTATTTTGCGCGCAAGATCGCGCCGCGCGAATTTGAGGGATTTCCCGGACGCTTCTTGAACGACTACCTTGACGATTTGCGAACACATGCGCTCGAATTCGCTCAGTCGGTGGCCGTAAAGGAAAGTTGCGAATTCTATCTGGACCATTCTCCGTGGAACCTACTGCTTGGCAAAGACCTGGCAGGTGATGTTCCGGACGCGCTATTTGTTCTTATGCTACGACACCCACGTGGAGTCGTGGAGAGCTTGCGACGTTCGTTCGATGGTGGTCGCCCGTGGGCTGGCGAAGACGAAGCCGCAAGGGTAAATATCTGGCGCCGCTTCTACGGGAAATCACTGGAGCTCCCCAGCGAAAGAACTGTAGCCGTGAGCTATGACGAACTCTGCGCGAACCCAGAACCTACCATTCGAGATCTCGAATGTCGGATAGCGGCGAAAGGATTCTCGCTAGGTGATCTGGACCCAGCGGTCCTGGCGAAGAGTCACGCCACCAACTCTGCCCACCAGCGTCCCGTTATTGCTCGCGTAGATTCCCGTGGTCGTCCCGAGTTTTCTTCGACTGCACATAATCGCGACGTCGATCGGCAGTGGCCCCTAGATCCCGCCACGGCAGGGCTGCAAAGTGCCCTCACCGAAAAGTTTCAACTTTAGTTGCTCAAGCATTGCGGCCTACTGGAAGACAAGCCCCGTGCCCTCACCATTTCCCGGCTGACGGGCTGCCTTCGCTGGGCAGGGCTTGACGAACAATGTCCGGTACTCCGGAGACCGTGCGACACGGTCGCCTGTCTCGCGTGCTCATGGATCCCGTAGGGTCTGCTTCCATGCAGCGGCTGGTGATCTTCGACCTTGACAACACACTCGTTGATCGCCAAGGCCCCTTGTCAGACTGGGTTTCGGCCTTCTCCGCGCAGCACGCCCTGGACGACGATGCCCGACTGCATTTGCTCCATTTCGTGCGAGAGCGTGCCTGCCCTGAGACCTTCGAAGCGATCCGCAACCAGTACGGTCTCGCCCCTTCGGCTGCGGCGCTGTGGCGCGACTACTTGGGCCACATGGCTTGCTCGGCCACCTGCCCCGCTCACGTGCTCGAAGGGCTGTCCATACTTCGACGCGCCGGTTGGAAGAACCTCACCAAGGCTTCTTCGATCGCTTCCTCGATCCGAGCGCGGAGACACACCTCCCGCCGGCTGGATAGAGGACAGCCCAAGGACTAGACGGGCGCGAGCCCGGGTTCACCGCGGAACCCGGGCCCACCCGTACGAGCTGGACCTAATGGACCTGCGGCAGCTACGCCGGGACCTGGGTCCAGCTGCGCCAGTGCAACGCCACACGATCGCTATCCACCGTGCGTGACCCACGGGACGCAGCCGGATACACAACGACCTGCTCCAGCATCAACACCACCAGCCCCTTCTTGGAACGCAGCGGCGCATGCTTCCACCACCGCACCAAGTCGGATACGCCGCCCAACGGCGCGTTCTTGACCTGCTCCAGCCTTCGTACCCGCACCTCGGCATCCCGGATACTCTGCGACAGCTCTCGGTCGGCCGTCTTGAAAGACTCCTTCGAAATCTGCCGCCGGGCGTAGTCCTCCCCGAGCTCCTTCTGCTGCGCATGGGCCGCTTCGATGTCCTTGCGCAACTGCTCGACCTCGCCGAGCACTTGGTCCCGCGCCGCTTCCAAAAGGGCCTGCACCTCAGGCTTCGCCAGCTCCGCCAGCACGTGCTCCGCCACGTAGGTCTCCAGCAAGTCGGCATTGACCCGCACCTTGCCGCAGCCGCCAGGATGCTGCCGCGTACTCGGGCTGCACCGATACCCCCGGGCCCCGCTATTGGAGGGCGAAGCGTCAAGCCACTTCGTGCACAGCCCGCACACACTCGCGCCGCCCGTCAGCAGGTACTCACGCTGCTCCGCCCGATCGCTGTCGGGAGCATTGGACGGGCGGAGCGCGCGGATGGCCAGGAACTCCTCGGGTGTGATGATCTGCGGGCCGCCACTGCCCACCAGCTCACCGTTCTCGTCCTCGGTGAGGCCAGCGATCGCCGGGTGGTCCAACACGTTCGCCAGGACGGCTGGCCGCCACATCCCACCACGTGTGGTCCGATGACCCTCTGCGTTCATCCAGTCCGTGATCGCAGGGTAGGACTGCGCCACCAAGCGGCGGCTTGCCGCCTGGCGGAGAGCAGCCGCTTCCGGCTCGCGTAGCCGCCGGTACGCCATGTCCTCGAACCCGTACAGCCGTGGCACCTGACACTCCCCTCGCCCTGACCGACCCCCAGTGACACATATAACTGTAACCAAGATAGGTCACACCACTGCAAAGGTCGCCTCACACTACGAGGCAGGCGTATGCCGCCAGCTACGCTGTTCACCCCCGCGCAGCCGTCAGCCCCTCAACACCCAGCGCCCTCCACAACGCCGCCGTCGGCACACGCACCGTGTTACCCAGCGCCAACGTCTTGACCGGGAACTCACCACTCCTGATCAGCGCATACGCCTTGCTCGGCCCAATCCCCAAAGCCCGCGCAGCCGTTACCACATTGACCGTCGCCGGCAGCGCCAGAAGCTCCTCAAGCCCCATCGCGCCGGGCTGCGCCGAAGCGTTCTCCTCAGGACCCTGCTCTGTCATCTCCAGTTGCCGCTTCTCCCCCGCGCCAACTGACCACGCAGCATACGGCACTGTCCGACAGCCCAAGCAAGATTGATGACGATCACGCAAGCCAACAACGCATAGTCGTCGAAGGGGTATGTCGGGTGTTCGAGGACAAGACCTACAAGCGGTGCACCTGCAAGCGGCCACTGACCCACAAGAGCGGCCCGGACAAGGGACAACCGGTCCTCAACGCCGACGGCACACCGAAGATCGGCTACCTGGAGACCGCCTGCCCACTCCTCAAGAAGCGCGACCACGGCTCCTGGTACTACAGCTTCGAACTCCCCACCGGCCCCGGCGGCAAGCGCAGGCGAGCCAAGAAAGGCGGCTACCGCACGCAAAAGCAAGCCGCCGACGCAGCGAAAGCAGTCTGGGAAGCCGCACAAGACGGCATCGATGTCCTCTCCGACGAGAACGTAGCCGATTACCTGCGCCGCTGGATCGCCACCCGGGTAGACCTCAAGCGTTCCACCCGCCTCGGCTACGAGGACTACATCGAGCGCATCTTCATCCCGGCAATCGGCCACATCAAGCTCCGCGACCTTCGCACCCGCCAGATACAGGAGATGTTCGAAGCCATCTGGGCACGCAACGAACAGCACGCCAAGAACATCGACGCAGCGAGGGCGGCACTGGCTGCCGAGCGGACCGCCCACGAGAAGTGGCGCCAAGCGGTCAAGCCACGGCCCCAGGAGCTGCGACAGGCGTGGAACAAGGCCAAGGAAGCACTACGCGAATCCAGGAAGAAGCCCCGCCACATCACCGGAGCAGGCACACAACTGAGGATGAACAACACGCTCAGCGCCGCTCTCGACGACGCAGTGAAAGCCCGCTTGATATCGCAGAACGGGACCAAGGACGTGGTCCTGCCGACCTACCGCAAGCCCAAGCCGCACGTCTGGACGCCCGAACGTGTCGAAGCATGGCGGAAGACCGGTAAAAAGCCCGGCAAGGTCATGGTCTGGACGCCCGAGCAGACCGGGCAGTTCCTCGACGCCGTGGCCGAGCACCGCCTCTACCTCATGTTCCACCTCATGGTCTTCCGGGGAGTACGCCGCGGCGAGGCATGCGGCCTGCCCTGGGCCGAAGTCAACCTCGATGCAGGCGTAGTGCACATCACCGAGCAACTGGTCGCGCTGTCCTACGAGGTATGGGAGGACACACCCAAGAGCGACAGCGGCGCCCGAACCGTCTCGCTGGACTCCCAGACGCTCGAGCTGCTCCGACTCTGGAAGGAGCGCCAGCAGAAGGAGCGCAAGGAATGGGAGGAAAACCAGCAGGCCAAGCGCAAGAACGGCGAGCAGCCGAAAATCTGGCATGACACTGGCCGGGTCTTCACCTGGGAGGACGGTCGGGCCTACCACCCCGAGTACCTGCGTCAGGTCTTCGACCGCCTCCTGACCAAGCACGGCCTTCCCTGATCCGCCTGCACGACCTGCGCCACTGCGCTGCCACGCTGTCGCTGGCAGCCGGCGTCCACATGAAGGCGATCCAGACGATGCTCGGGCACTCGTCGTACCAGCTCACCGCGGACACCTACACCTCCGTACTCCCGCAGTTCGAGAAGGCACAGGCTGACGCCCCGGTCCACCTCGTGCCGCGCAAGACCAAGGCCAAGCAGCCGAGTGGGGAGACCGATGTTCCCAAGGAAATTTCCGATGAGGCGGCTGCCTGACGCCACGTTCCCAGGACGTTCCCAGCACATATGAAAACGGCCCCCCGGAATGATCTTCCGAGGGGCCGTTCTCTCGTTTCGCCTGGTCAGGCGTGGTGGGCGCGGACGGTTTCGAACCGCCGACATCTGCTTTGTAAGAGCAGCGCTCTACCCCTGAGCTACGCACCCGTGGATGAGGCCACAGCCTACATGGCGCATAGCCCGCAGCTCCAAACCGCCGCCGGGCCCCGATCGGCTCCCCCGCCAGGTCGTCCCCGCGCCGTCGGCAGGGCGTACGGGGGACAGCCCCACCAGGGAGACGGTGGGCGGCCGGATCGATGCGGGGCCGGCCCGCTCGTAGGGTGAAGGAGCATCACGCAGAGCTATCTGCGCAGCTACTCGCGCAGCTATCCGCGCAGCTACTTGGGGGAAAGATCGCCATGACAAGCGCACTCCGTCGTCATCACCGCCGCGCTGTCCGGGACGGCATCGTCGCCTCCGGGGCCGTGCTGCTCGCGGTCGGGCTCTCCGGGTGCGGGAGTGCGGACGCCAGTGAGGCGCCCGTCGAGAAGAAGTCGTTCGCGCTCACGGGGACGACGCTCACCATCGCGTCCGACAACACCGACATCGAGCTCGTACCGGCTGACGTCGACGAGGTGGAGGTGACCCGGCAGGTGGATGGGTGGGTGTTCCTCGGGAACGGGCCGGACGCCACCTGGAAGATGGCGGACGGGACGCTCACCCTCAAGGTGAAGTGCGACGCCATCGCCAGCGACTGCGTGGCCCGCCACACCGTGAAGGTGCCGCGCGGCACCTCCGTGACCGTGGACGACGACAACGGAAGCGTGACGGCGAGCGGGTTCGACACGGCGCTGAAGCTCCGTTCGGACAACGGGAGCGTGAAGGTCACCGACTCCAGCGGGGCGCTCGAGCTGGACAGTGAGAACGGCAGCGTCGTCGCGGAGCGGGTGACCGGGAAGAGCGTCGTGGCCAGGTCCGACAACGGGTCCGTGCGGCTCAAACTGGCCGGGGTGCCCGACCGGGTGGAGACCCACAGCGACAACGGGCGGGTCGAGATCAGGCTGCCCGGCGCCGGCGCGCCGTACGCGGTGGACGCCAAGAGCGACAACGGGGACGTCGATGTCGCCGTGCCGACCGACGACACCAGCGCTCACATCGTCAAGGCCCGTAGCGACAACGGCGAAGTCGTGGTGCGCAGCGCGAACTGACAGGCCCGTGTGTTCGTCCTTACCTGGTGGGAGAATTAACCGGACCGGGACCGGGCAGGGCGGACACAGCACGGGAGAGGGATGTGACGGCGAGAGACGCACGGCCGCACGACAAGGCACGAGCGACCGCCGTCAGGGGTGTGCGGGGGGAGGTCCGCGGCGTTCTGGCGCTGGTGCTCGTCCCGCTTCCGCTGCTCGCCGCCGTCGCGGCGGTGCTGCCCACCGCGTTCGCGGGGGGCGGGGGGACCCGTCGCTGGTTCGGCGGCCGGGGCGAGAGTCAACGGGCGGACGCGCAGGCCGCCAAGGACGCCGCCGCGGCGGCGTTCTACGAGCTGGACACGGCGCAGCGGGATCTGCGGATCTCCATCGAGACGATCACGGCGGTGGACAGCTCCCCCGAGGCGCGCCGCGCCGTGGAGGGGTTCGCAGCGCTGGGGCGGCGCATCGACGAGGTGAGCCACGCCTACATCACGGCCGTGGACGCGCACGATCTGGACCGGGACGACCTGGACGTGTCCGTGGCCGCGCAGGCGCGTACGCAGCTGACCCGGGCCAAGGACGAGCTCGTACGGGTCAAGGGGGATCTCGACCGGTTCGAGCAGGGCCTCGGACCGTTGCTCGACAAGGCGGAGACGCAGCTGGCCCGGCTGGCGCCCGCCGTCGAGCGGGCGCGACAGGCGCTCCTTTCTGCGAGCAATGCTCTCGATTCGGTACGCGGCTCCGGTTTGAGGGCGGACGATCTCGCGGCGCGCCTCGCCCGCCTCGCCCCTGAGCTGACCAAGCTCAACGAGGGCGCCGGGCGGCACGGCGTCCCCGAGACACTGCAGCGCGCCGACCGCGTGCTGCGCGACGCCGAGGCCGTACGCGCGGAGGCGGAGCGGCTCCCTGAGCGCGCGGCCGAGATCGACAAGCGCCTGGTGTCGCTGCGCACCCGCGCCCAGGCCCTCACCACCCGCTCCGCCCAGGTCGAGCCCGTGCTCAGTGAGCTGCGCCGCCGGTTCAGCGCGGCCTGCTGGCAGGACCTCCAGCCCGTGCCCGAGCAGGCGGCCGCCGCCGTGCGTCAGGCCGAGGAGAAGCTGAGGGAGGCCGGCAAGGCACGCGAGGAGCAGCGCTGGCCGGATGCCACGGCCCTGCTCGGCACCGTACGGGCCCTGCTGAATTCGACGGACGAGGCGGTCTCCGCGGCGGGCGACCGGCTCCGGCGTCTCAACGCCGTGGCCAAGGACCCGCAGGAGGAGATCGAGCGGACCCGTTTCGCGATCCGTGACGCTCAGCGCCTCGCGATGACGGGCCGCAGCACCCCCGACCCGCGCCACGCACGCCCCTTGGACGATTCCGTCGCCCGGCTGGAGCGCGCCGTCGCCGGGCTCGAGGGCAGACACCCCGACTACTGGCACTTCCTCGCCGAGACGGAAGCGGTACGGCGCACGGTGGCACGCGTGGTCGACCAGATCCGGGAGGAGCGCGGCGCTGGCGCCGCCTGACCGGCCGGGGAGCGGGGAACGGCGCTGCGCTTCGCGACCCTTGCCCTCTGCCCGCCACCCCCGTGCCCGGCCCTGCCCGCCACCCCCGTGCCCGGCCCTGCCCGCCACCCCCGTGCCCGGCCCGTCCGACATCCGCACACCCCCGGCATCCGCACCCCGGCCTGGCTTGTCCCCCTTCGTCCCGCAGCGGATCCTGGTGGAGTCGGTGTCCGCGTACGTACGAAGGAGGCCGGGATGGCCGCACAGGTACTGCGCTCGAGGGGCGTGGGCCGGGGCAGGCGCCGCATCGCACTGGACGAGCATCTGCCTGTCGATCATCACCTCAGCCGTTTCTACCGGGTGGGGGCGGGGCTGATGGGCCTGGTCCTGGTCGCGTTCGGGATCCTCGGGCTCATCGACCGGATCGGCTTCTTCGACACCCGAGGCGACACCGTCGGCGGCCTGAACACCAACGGCGCGCTGAGCGTCCTGTCGATCGCCGTCGGACTGCTGCTCTTCGTCGGCATGGTGATCGGCGGCAACTTCGCCTCGACGGTGAACATGGTCCTCGGCATCCTGTTCATCCTCAGCGGCTTCGTGAACCTCGCCCTGCTCGACCGGAGTTTCAATCCGCTCGCGTTCCGCATCCAGAACGTGCTGTTCAGCTTCGTGGTCGGCATCCTGCTGATGTTCTTCGGCATGTACGGGCGGGTCAGCGGGAGGTTGCCGCACGACAATCCGTACTGGCGGGCCCGCCACCCCGATCAGGCCGAGCACGAGCTGCGCGCGAGCCGCCGCCGGGCGGAGCTCGCGGCCATGCAGCCCTTGGCGCCCCGGCCGCCCGCCGCCGGCACCGCACCGGGCGACCGCCCGACGACCGGTCGCCGCCTGTTCTCCCGCAAGCCGCTCGCACGCCGCTAGCCTTACGGGCATGCCTCGTTATGAATTCCGCTGCCGGACCTGCGGCGACACGTTCGAAGTGAACCGCCCCATGGCCGAGTCCTCCGCCCCCGCGAACTGCCCCGAGGGCCACGACGACACCGTGAAGCTCCTCTCCGCGGTCGCCGTCGGCGGCACGAAGTCCGCCGCACCCGCACCGAGCGGTGGGGGTGGCGGCGGGGGTGGCTGCTGCGGAGGCGGCTGCTGCGGCTGACCCCCGGACCGAGCGCCGTCGCCCCGCATGCCCCTGCCCGGCAACGGCGAGGCGGCAGCGACGGCGGCAGCGGCAAGCAGCGCGAAGGCTCACCCGGGCGTCCCGACCGCCCGGCCCGGGGCCGCGACCGAGGCGGGCGGCGCCTCACGACCCCAGGTAGCGCAGTACCGCCAGCACCCGCCGCGAGTAGCCGGTCGTCCCCGTCAGTTCCAGCTTCTCGAAGATCGCGTTGATGTGTTTCTCGACAGCGCTCTGCGAGACGTGGAGGCGGCCGGCGATGGTGGCGTTGGTGTGGCCCTCCGCCATCTCCGCCAGGACGTCCCGTTCCCGTGCGGTCAGGCGTGACAGGGGGTCGCTGCGGGTGCTGCGGGCCAGGAGTTGCCGTACGACCTCGGGGTCGAACGCGGCCTGCCCCCGGCCGACCCTGTCCAGCGCGTCGAGGAACTCGTCGACCTGGACGACGCGGTCCTTCAGCAGATAGCCCACTCCCCCGTCGTCGGCCGTGAGGAGCTCGGTCGCGTAGCGCTTCTCGACGTACTGGGACAGCACCAGCACCCCGACCCGGGGTCTGCCCCGCCGGATCTCGAGGGCGGCGCGCAGCCCCTCGTCGGTGTGGGTGGGCGGCATGCGTACGTCGGCGATCACGACGTCCGGCGGTGACGCGTCCACGGCCGCCAGCAGCGCCGTGGCGTCGCCGACGGCGGCCAGCACCTCGTGGCCCTCCTCCGCGAGCAGCCGCACCAGTCCCTCCCGCAGCAAGGTGGAGTCCTCGGCAAGGATCAGACGCACGGCAGCTCCGCGGTGACGGTGGTGGGACCGCCGGCCGGGCTGTCGACCCGGAAGCGGCCGTCGAGTGCGGCGACCCGGCTCGCCAGGCCCGTCAGTCCGCCGCCGGCGGGGTCCGCGCCGCCCACCCCGTCGTCCTCGACGCGCAGCGCGAGTGTCGGGCCCTCGCGGCGCAGCGTGACGGCGATGCGGGTGGCGCCCGCGTGCTTCACGACGTTGGTGACGGACTCGCAGACGACGAAGTACGCGACGGTCTCGACCTGCCGGGACCCGGGTGGCTCCTGGACCTCGTACGTGAGGTGCACGGGCAGCGGGGTGCGTTCCGCGACGGTCTCCAGGGCGGCGCGAAGTCCCGCCTCGTCCAGCACGGTCGGGTAGATGCGCCAGGCGACGTCGCGCAGTTCGGCGAGGGCGCGGCGGCTCTCCTCGTGGGCCTGGAGGAGGAGTTGGGCGGCGCGGTCGGGGTCGCGGCTGCGGCGGGCACGGCCGAGGAGCATGCCGAGGGCGACGAGCCGCTGCTGGACGCCGTCGTGGAGGTCGCGTTCGATACGGCGGCGTTCGCCGTCGACCGCGTCCATCATCCCGGCGCGGGTGGTGGCGAGTTGGGCGATGCGCCGTTCCAGTTCGTCGTGGTGGCTCGGGCCGAGGAGCCGGCGGGCCAGATGCCCTTCGAGCAGGGCGAGTCCGAAGACGCTCTGGACGGCGAGGAAGACGAGGAACAGTCCGACCAGACCGGTCCCGGCGACCGCCCACGGGTAGTCGATGTCGTCGACGGTCCAGCCGAGCGCGGCGTATCCCGCGTACAGCAGGCCGAGCAGCACACAGAAGATCACGAGCCCGCCGAGCATTCCCAGCGGCCAGCGGGCGACGACGTACCGCGCGGCGTGTGCGCTGCCGTACGAGGAGGAGATGCGCGCCCCGAGGAAACGGGCGAGCCTGCGCCGCTCGAGGTGGGCGAGGCGGGTGGCGATGCCGCCCAGCGGCCGCTGCACGGCGCGTCGGCCGCGCGGCCAGGCCAGCACCAGCAGCAGGACGGCTCCGCCGAGCAGCGCGAAGAGCAGCTCCACCACGGCGGTCAGCGCCCCGAGGAGAAGTCCCACCGCGTACCGGGCGCCCCGCACCGCCAGTGCCTTCATGATCCGTCACGCTAGCCGGTGGGACCCGCCCGGCACACTGCGGAAAACCGCAGGAAGGTGTGCGGTCGCCTTCAGGGTGCCTTCAGCTTCGCCTGCCTAGGTTCGAGGCATGAGCAGCGGCATCGAAAGCAGCGCACCGGGCTGGATCAACAGCCTGATGGAAACCCTCGGCGCACCGGGGGCGGGGATCGCCATCGCCTTGGAGAACCTGTTCCCACCCCTGCCCAGCGAGGTGATCCTGCCGCTGGCGGGTTTCGCGGCGAGCAGCGGGCAGATGGGGCTCGTCGCCGTACTGCTGTGGACGACGGCCGGGTCCGTGATCGGCGCTCTGGCGCTGTACGGGATCGGGGCGCTGCTGGGCCGGGACCGTACGGTGGCGATCGCGTCCCGGCTGCCCCTGCTGAAGGTCGCGGACATCGAGCGCACGGAAGCGTGGTTCGCCCGGCACGGGGCGAAGGCGGTGTTCTTCGGGCGGATGATCCCGCTCTTCCGGTCCCTCATCTCCGTGCCGGCCGGTGTGGAGCGGATGTCGCTGCCTCTGTTCCTGACGCTCACCACGCTCGGCAGCGCGATCTGGAACACGGTCTTCGTCCTCGCCGGTCACACGCTCGGCGAGAGGTGGGAGGACGTGACCGGTTATGTCTCCGCGTACTCCAAGGCGGTGCTGGTGGCCGCCGTGGTGGCCGTGCTGCTGTTCGCGGCCGTGCGGCTGCTCAGGCCCGGCGCGGGATCACGCCGGGGCTGAGCGTCCCGCCCGTCGGGCGCGTGGCCACTCGGTCCCGGGCCGACACCGGCACCCGGGCGCGGACCACGGGACCGGGCCGGGCAACCCCGCCCGGCGCGGGATCACGTCCGAGCCCGGCCGGCACCCCCGCCCGGCGCAGGATCACGCCGGCGCCGACCCCACACCGCCCGCCGGCGGCGGGATGACCACGGAGTCGATGCCCTGTCGTTCGCGGCGGAAGCGGCGGGCCTCCTGCCGCAGCAGCCGCAGGATCTCCTCGCCCGCCGCGACGCCCATCTGCGGCAGCGCGACGACGTGTTCGGCCCCCCAGCCGGCCTCGGCGAGCTCACCGTGTCCGGGCCGCCAGGCCAGGTCGGCGGCGAGCAGCAGGTCGGCGTCGAGGAGGGAGTCGCCCGCGGCGAGCGTCAGCCCGGCTCCGGTACGGCGGGCGACCTCGCGCACGGCGGCGCTCTTGGTGAGCGGCTTGGGAACGGCGTAGATCTTGCGTCCCTGGAGGGAGACGGTCCATCCGCGGGCCTCCGCCCACACGCCGAGCTCCCTGACCCAGTCGTCCGGCAGCAGTTGCCGCTCGACGACGAGATACGCGAACAGGTCCTCCGCGACGCGTTCCTTGCGCAGCCAGGCCGGGTCCGCGGTCCTGTTCAGATGGGCCCGGACCTCGTCGAGGGGTGCGCACTCGGCGGCCAGCCGGGCGGCGACCGCCTCGCGCCAGTCGCGGTCGCTGATGCCGTCGACCAGCAGATGCCCGCCGTTGGCGCAGATCGCGTACTTGGGCGGCAGGCCGGGCAGGCTGATGCGCTGGTACTGCTTGCGGGTGCGGGTCGTCGTCGGTACGAAGACGGTGTCCTGGGCGAGCTTGGTGAGCAGCCCCGCCGCCCGCTCGGTCATGTACGACAGGGGCTTGTGCTCGTGCACCTCGACGCAGAGCAGCCGGGGTGCGACCGCGTCGGGCATGCCGAGGCCGAGCGCCGCGTTCGAGTAGATGAGGGTGCGGTCGAGGTCGCTGGCGACGAGGACGGTCACTTCGCCACCGCCCTGCCGTCGGCGCCGGTGGCGCCGCGGGTGTACTTGGGGTGGATCAACCCGACGCTGCTGTAGGGGAGTTCGTCGACCTCCTCGACCGGTACGCCGCGCTGCTCCGCCAGCAGCCGTACGTGGTCGAGGTCGGCACCGGCGCCGCGGCTCGCGAGGATCTTCCAAGGGACGCGGCGCAGCAGGACCCGGGTGGTCTCACCGACGCCGGGCTTCACGAGGTTGACGTCGTGGATGCCGTACTCCTCGCTGATCCGCTCCACGGCGCCCCAGCCTTCCCAGGTGGGGGTGCGGTCTGCGGACAGCAGTTCCTTGACGTCGGCGTCGACGGCGGACATGACCTCGTCGAAGCGGGCGGCGACGGTGTCGAGGAAGTGGCCGGAGACGTCGGAACCGGCGAGTTCACGGTAGAACTTCGCGCCGTGGAAGTCGTCGGGACCGACCAGGTCGGCTCTCAGGACGGTGCGGGATATCAGGCCGGAGACGGTGGAGTTGAGGCAGGCGGAGGGGATGAGGAAGTCCTCGCGGGTGCCGTAGGTGCGTACACAGCCGCCGGGGTCGGCGAGGACCGCGATCTCGGGGTCGAAGCCGGGGAAGTCCCGCAGGGCCTCCGCCAGTTCGCGGGTGATCGCTCCCTTGCCGGTCCAGCCGTCGACGAACACGACGTCGGCCGGGTCGTGGTGCTCGGCGAGCCAGCGCAGGGCGTTGGCGTCGATGCCCCGGCCGCGCACGATGGACACGGCGTAGTGCGGCAGGTCCAGACCGTGCCGGTGCCGGGCCCAGCGGCGCATCAGCACGCCGACGGGTGTGCCGGCGCGGGCCAGCGAGACGAGCACGGGGCGCGGCGTCCGCTCGGCGAGGACGGTGTCGGTGACGGTGCCGACGGCGCGGGCGATGCGTGCCGCGGAGGCCGTGAGCGCGGTCTCGAACAGCTGCTGGTACTGCTCGTTCGGCTGGTACTCGACGGGCAGCGACTCGGCGTAGTGCGCGCCGCCGCTCTGGATGGCTTCCTCGCGCTCCTCCGTGGGTGCCTCGAGCTCCACCTCCGAGAGGTCCTGGAGCAGCCAGCCGACCTCCTCCGGCGCATAGGAGGAGAAGTCGGGTCCGCGGAGCGGCTGGGGCAGCATGGAGGGCCTTTCAGGTCCTTCGGGCGCGTGATGTTCCGGTACGTGGCCGGGGACCCCCGGTACGTAGCTGGGGACGACGGCGAGCACGACGTGCCCGGTGTGGGCGGCGAGCTGGGCCAGCAGGCCGTCGGGGGCGTGCAGCTGGGGGGTGTCGGCCGTCGAGTCGACGACGGCGACGACGGCGTCGAATCCGGCGCCGGCCACGTTGTACGCGTAGCGCTCGCCGGGCCCGTCGGCCGGATCGTCGTGGGCGGGGAAGACGAGCCGGGTGCGTATCGCGTAGCCGGGGTCGTCGACGGCGAGGACGGGCGAGCGGGTCGTGGTGGAGTAGTACACCTCGGTACGGGCCGCCGGAGCGGAAGCCGTCCGCGCCCCGGTCTCCTGGACCGTCCCGGCGTGGCCGTTCTGCTGGAGGGCAACGGCCAGCCGCAGCGGCGCGTACATGAGCTCCTCGTTGCCGAGGACCAGGACCCGGCGCGTTCCGCCAGTGCCCCGGGCGGCCGGCGCGGTGCCGAGTGCGTCGGCTATCCGGGCCGCCATGCCGGGCAGCGCGGCCTCCAGCGCCGTGCGGTGCTCGGGTGTGAAGCCGTGTCTGCCGCCGTCGGGGACGCCGGCGGGCCACTCGAGGTCGACCCGCGTGTGCCGGGGCGCGCCGGCTCCCGCGGGGCCGTGCGGGGCCCCGGCGACCGCCGGTGCCCGTTCGTGCGCCGCGACCAGGGCCTGGCCCTTCTCCAGGACGCCGTCCGGGAGGCGGACGGTGCCGGAGGCCATGGCCACCAGGTCGACACGGGCGCCGATCTCCTCGGCGAAGGCGTCCAGCCGGCCCAGGTCGGACGCGGAACGCATGTCGACCAGCGCCACGACCACGTACCGCTCACGCGGGTAGCGGGCGTGCAGGTCGCGGATGGTGTTGAGAACGGTGTTGCCCGTGGAGAACTCGTCGTCGACGAGGACCAGGGGGCCCGGCCGGTCCAGCAGCGCCGGGTCCTCGGGCAGCAGCAGGTGGGAGGTGGCGTGCGAGTGGGACTCCTCGAAGCCGCCGGCGGCCGTCACGCCGTCCACGGGGCGGCGTGTGGAGTGCAGGTAGGGGGCGAGGCCGATGCCGTCCGCGACGGCGTGGCCCAGCCCGGTCGCGGTCTCCGCGTATCCGAGGACGACCGCGCGCCGGCACTCGTCCGTGCCGAGCAGGTCGCGGACCCGCACACCGAGGTCGTGCCCCGCGCGCCAGACCACCAGCGGCTGCTGGGGCACATGCTTGCCCAGCACGTTCGACACGAGCAGGTGCGCCCGCTTCGGGTTGCGGCGCAGGGCGAGGCCCAGCAGCTCCTGGAGTCCCTCGTCACCGACGAGAAAGACTCCGAGCCGCTCCGCGACCCAGCTTCCCGACCACACCACGTTCTCCTCGTCCCTCGTCGTCATCGGTCCCTTCGGCGTCATCAGTCGGTGAGCCCGGCCGCGAGCAGCTCCACGAAGCCGATGTCCTCCTTGGCCACGCCGAAGACCTCGGCGCGCAGGAGGGTCCGCTCGGCCCAGGCGCGGTGCGGCTTCACCTCGTTCATCTTGTTCGTGTACGCGGAGCGCAGCACCCCGCCACCGCCGCGTTCCGGCCGCAGGATGTCCTGGGCGTCGCTGAACTCCTCGTGGCTGACCACGGACAGCGCGTGGACCGGCAGGACGTGGGAGGGGTGGATGCAGGTCTTGCCCATCAGGCCGTTGGCCCGGTCCAGCTCGATCTCGCGGAGCAGCCCGTCGAGGTCGTGCTCGATCAGCGCGGTGCGCAGTTCCTCGGCCCGCCCCTCGAGGAACGGGCTGCGGCGCAGCTGCGGCTTGAACATGCGCTCCTGCGACCTGAAGTACTCCCAGACCGGCCCGGTGATGGTGAAGCCCGTGCCGTCGGAGCGGCCGAGCACGTTGACCACGTCGGCGATCACGGACGTCACGATCCGCACGTCGTAGGCGGTCATGTCGGGCGAGCGGCGCAGCCCGTACGCGGAGCAGAAGTCGGTGACGCCGAGCCGCAGCGCGAGGACCCGGTCGCGGTACTTGTCGATGGTGCGCGCGATGCCGGTGAGCGCCTCCGTCCTGGTCTCCAGGTGCAGCAGCTCGGGCGACTCCAGGACGGGCATCGCGAACAGCCGCCGACCGCCGGCGGCCTCCGCGGTCACGAGGGCCTCGAGGAACGGGACGCCGCGCTCCTCGGTGAACTTCGGCAGTACGAATCCGGACAGCAGCCGTCCCGATGGCCCCAGGCGCCTCACGAGGTCCGGGATCTGGTCGGGAGTGCGGACCCGGATGAAGAGCAGCGGCACTTCCACGCCCCGCGCGTCGAGGTCGGTGAACTGCCGGACGAGGTTCGCCTCGCCGTCGACGACCTCGGCGTCATCGATGGAGTCCTCCAGGCACAGCACCATGGAGACGACTCCGCGCGCCGCCTGCTTGAGCACGTCGTCGGCCAGCTTCGGCCGGGTGGCCGGGCTGTAGAGAGTGGCGCCCAGCGCTGCCGCCAGCGTCCGGGCCGGCGATTCCGCGCCGAAGTCGCACGGCTCCTGGTGGAACAGCCTCGCCCTCTCCGCGGGCGGGATGTGCCCGAAATGACGCATAAGAGATCCCCCGTACTGCCGCTTCGGGCCTGACAACATGTGGCCGGTAATAGTACGTAAGCACAGGTGTCCAGAGTTCCCCAAGTGCATGAACTCCGGGTAACTCGTCCGCTTCTCGACCATGCCGTACGAGTGGCCGCGCCGGGCGCGGCACGTGCGGGAACTGGGCCCCGCGTTGTCCCGGGGCCCCTCGGCCAGGCAGGATGACCGGTATGACGCACGCGATGCTGAAGGGCTCGAACGTCCCTCTTGATGCCAGGGCGGTACGTGCCGTGCTGTGCTGGACGCCGGGCGCGGCGGTCCCCGACGTCGACGCTTCCGCCCTGCTGCTCGGCGGTGACGGGCGCGTGCGCTCGGACGAGGACTTCGTCTTCTACAACCAGCCACGGCACCCGTCCGGGCTGGTGCGGCGGCTGCCGAAGAAGCACGTCGGCGACCACCTGACCGACACGGTCGAGGCCGACCTGGCCGCGCTGGACCCGTCGGTGGACCAGGTGGTGATCGCGGCGTCGTCGGACGGCGGCACCTTCGAGCACGTACGTGACCTGCGGATACTTATCCATGACGCTGCCGCGCCGACCGGCGGGGAGCCGCTGGCCGTCTTCGACGTGAAGCCGGAGACCGGCGAGGAGACGGCGATCATCTGCGGTGAGCTGTACCGGCGCGGCGACGGCTGGAAGTTCCGCGCGGTGGCGCAGGGCTACCCGACGGGGCTGGTGGGGCTCGCGACGGCGTTCGGGATCTCGGTGGAGGAGACGGAGGCGGAGGCGGAGGCGGAGGCGCCGATGGCGCCTGCTGAACCTTCCGCGCCGGCCGCGCCGTCGTACGGCTATCCGCCGTCGGACGTGACGCAGCCCGCGCCCGCGTACGTGCCGGCGGCGCCGCAGCCCGCGTACGGCTATCCGCAGCCGGCCGCGGCGGCGGCGTACGCCCCCGACCCGAGCTTCCGGCTGCCGCCGATGGGACCGCAGTTCCAGCGCCCGTAGCCCCGGCCGGGGCTCCGGCCCCGCGCCCCCGGCCCGGTAGCGGGGCTCCGCCCCCCACCCCGCGCCTCAACCGCCGGCGAGGCTGAAAGTGGCCCGAAGGTCTGGCCCCTCGGCCCGGGCGCACCACCCGGCGAAGGCCCGCCCGCGCAAGCCCCCGGGCGAGGACCGGCCCGCGCCGGGGCCAGCGCCCCCTCGAAGACCACGCCACCTGGCGAAGGCCAGGTCCCCGGAAAGGGCACTCGCCCGGTAGCCACCCGGGCCCGGTAGCGGGGCTCCGCCCCGGACCCCGCCCCCTCGGCCTGGGCGCACCCCCCGGCGAACCCCAGCCCGCCCTGGGCCACTTTCAGCCTCGCCGGCGACTGAGGCGCGATGACAAAGCCCAAGCCCATCAGGCGGTTGCAGGCCCGTAGAAGCCCCCGCGAAGGCCCCGGCGAAGGCCGGCCTGCCCGGCGGGTGCCGCCCCGGCGAAGGCCCGCCCGCCCAGCGGGGCCGGCCCCCGGGAACGCATCCCGGGCGAAGGCCTGGCCCGCCCGGGGAGGGCTAGGCGCGGGATTGGGACTTGTAGCCGCGGCCCCATTGGAGGCCCCAGCCGTAGAGGCGGTCCAGTTCCGCCTGGAAGCCGTAGACGAACTTCACCTCGCGGCGCACCGTCAGGTCGCCCTTCGTGTTCTCCACGGAGAACACCGCGCAGGAGCGCGCCTGCGGGGCGCGTTCGTCGAGTTCTATCTCGACGCGGGGGCCGTTGCTCGGGTAGAGCGTGACGTGGGCGTGCGTGCGGTCGAAGGCCGGGGTCTGGTCGTAGATGTAGACGAAGAACAGCAGCCGCTTGATCGATTCCCGGTGGTCGAGATTGACGAAGATCGTCTCTCCCGAGGGCGCACCGAACCGGTCGTCGCCGCTGAGCTTCACGAACGGCGGGCCGTTCAGGTCCCCGAAGAAGCTGCCGAGCGGCTGGACCACGCCCTTGCTGCCGTCGGTCAGCTCGTACAGGCAGCCCAGGTCGAGGTCGACGTTGACCACGCCCTGGGTGTGCGCCTGCACGACGTCCGGCTGGAAGAGCTTCAGGGGGTTGCGCAGCAGTCGGCCGCTCTGCCGGGAGCGGCCCTCGATGTCGGAGGAACGCATCCGCCAGGACAGGTTGACGCGCAGGTTTCCGCTTGCCGCACCCTGCTTGGTGAGCGATACGGACGGATTCCGCCTGGTCAGCTCGATGGAGTTGGAGGCGGCGCTGCCCGAGTCGAACTGCGCAGCCCTGCCCCGCCACAGGTTGTCCCAGATGGCCATGCCCCACCCCTCGTTGTCACTGGTCGTCCGGTGTTCCGCGGATAACGCGACGGGGCGGCCGGGAGCACCCGGCCGCCCCGCAAGGAAGCGTTCCTCAATGGTGTGGGCGTCACACCCCGGAGGAGACCTCAGCCTTCTCCTCCGGACCGCCGGCCTTTCCCTCGGCGTTCTCCAGCGCCTTGTTGCGGCGCAGCGAGGACCAGAAGGAGGCCGCGATCAGCACCACGCCGATGAGGCCGGTGATGATCTCGCTGATCTCGTACTGGATGGTGACGAGCAGGATGACCGCCAGCGCGCCGATCGCGTAGTGGGCGCCGTGCTCCAGGTAGACGTAGTCGTCGAGGGTGCCCTGGCGGACCAGGTAGACCGTGAGGGACCGGACGTACATCGCGCCGATACCGAGGCCGAGCGCCATCCAGAAGATGTGGTTGGTGATGGCGAACGCGCCGATCACGCCGTCGAAGGAGAACGACGCGTCGAGCACCTCGAGGTACAGGAAGAGGAAGAACGCCGCCTTGCCGGCGAGGCCGACCGCGGAGACCGGCTTGCCCTCCCGTTTGGCCTTCTCCTCCTCCTCGTGCTCGCGCTCCTCCTCTTCCTCGAGCTTGTCCTCGAAGTAGCCGGAGAGACCGCCGACGACGAGGTATGTGATCAGACCGGCGACGCCGGAGAGGAGCACGGTGGCCGACTTGTCGGCGTGGCCGGTGCTCGTGTGCGCGTTGGTGGCGAAGGTGATGGCGGTGACCATCAGGACGATCAGCGCGATGCAGACCGACAGCATGTCGACCTTGCCGAGCTTGGCCAGCGGCCGCTCGAGCCAGGCCAGCCACTTGTGCTCGCGCTCCTCGAAGATGAAGTCGAGGAAGATCATCAGCAGGAACATGCCACCGAACGAGGCGATCGCCGCGTGTGCGTCGGTGACCAGGTCCTCGTACCTGTCGGGCTGGTCCATGGCCAGCTGGACCGCTTCGATCGGCCCGACCTTGGCACTGATGGCGACGATGACGACGGGGAAGACCAGCCGCATGCCGAAGACCGCGATCAGAATGCCGATCGTCAGGAAGATCTTCTGCCAGAAGGCGTTCATCTTCTTGAGGATTCCGGCGTTGACAACCGCGTTGTCGAACGACAGCGAGATCTCGAGGATCGACAGGATCAGTACGATCCCGAACGCCTCCCAGCCCCACTGCCAGGCGGCGAATGCGAGGCCGAGCGCCGTGACGGCGAACGACCAGCCGAAGGTTTTAAGAACCACTGGCTACCCAATCGTGTAATTGTCCCCCGGGTGAAGCCTGGGGGAGCTTCTCCCCCGCGCCGCACGCGGCTTTACGAAACGTTGACCCCGAAGTCTAGAGCGATGCCCCGCAGCCCCGACGCGTACCCCTGTCCCACGGCCCGGAACTTCCACTCCCCGCCGTAACGGTAGAGCTCACCGAAGATCATCGCGGTCTCCGTGGAAGCGTCCTCGCTGAGGTCGTAGCGGGCCAGCTCCTGCCCGTCGGCCTGGTTGACGACGCGGATGAAGGCGTTGCTGACCTGGCCGAAGGTCTGGCCGCGGTTGTCGGCGTCATGGATGGAGACGGGAAAGATGATCTTGTCCACGTTGGCCGGCACCTTGGCGAGGTCCACCAGGAGCGACTCGTCGTCGCCGTCACCTTCACCGGTGAGGTTGTCACCGGTGTGTTCGACGGAGCCGTCCGGGCTCTTGAGCTGGTTGTAGAAGACGAACCACTCGTCGCCGAGGACCCGTCCGCTCTGGCAGAGCAGCGCGCTGGCGTCGAGGTCGAAGGGTGCGCCGGTGGTGGAGCGCGCGTCCCAGCCGAGCCCTACGAGCACCTGGGTGAGATTGGGTGCGGCCTTGGAGAGGGAGACATTGCCTCCCTTGGCGAGCGTGACGCCCATGTTGGTGAGTCCTCCCCTGGATGGCTTTGCTGTGGGGCCTCTTCGGCCCCAGGCGCGTCCGGCGCCGCACTGTGTGCGGCGCCGGACGTGGAGACTGCTGTGCCTGACTCAGACGTTCACACCGAAGTCCTGCGCGATGCCGCGCAGGCCCGAGGCGTAACCCTGGCCGATGGCACGGAACTTCCACTCGGGGCCGTTGCGGTACAGCTCGCCGAAGACCATCGCGGTCTCGGTCGAGGCGTCCTCGCTCAGGTCGTAGCGCGCGAGCTCGTTGTTGTCGGCCTGGTTGACGACGCGGATGAACGCGTTGCGCACCTGACCGAAGGACTGCTGGCGGCTCTCGGCCTCGTAGATCGAGACCGGGAAGACGATCTTGTCGACGTCGGCGGGGACCGCGGCCAGGTTGACCTTGATCTGCTCGTCGTCGCCCTCGCCCTCACCGGTGAGGTTGTCACCGGTGTGCTCGACGGAGCCGTCGGAGCTCTTGAGGTTGTTGAAGAAGACGAAGTTGCCGTCGTTGGTGACCTTGCCCTCGGCGTTGGTCAGCAGGGCGCTGGCGTCGAGGTCGAAGTCGGTGCCGGTGGTGGTCCGGACATCCCAGCCCAGGCCCACGGTGACCGCGGTCAGGTTCGGCGCGGCCTTGGTCAGCGAGACGTTGCCGCCCTTGCTGAGGCTGACTCCCACGAGTCCCTCCATTGTTGTTTCAGGGGCAGCGCCCCCGTCGTGCATGGCTATCGGATCAACGAAAGGATCCTAGTGACCGGTTCCCGCGCAAAACAGGCTTTCGCGCGCCGGTTCGCGCGAACGATGCCCTGACGGGACCGGGACGACGCCCGTGCGGCGAACGCCGCGACTCAGAGGGCGTCCAGCGCCTTGACGTAGTCGTTCAGGTCGCGGGCGTCCGGCAGGCCGTTGACGACCGTCCAGCGCACCACGCCCTCCTTGTCGATGACGAAGGTGCCGCGCACCGCGCAGCCCTTCTCCTCGTCGAAGACGCCGTAGGCGCGGGAGGTCTCGCCGTGCGGCCAGAAGTCGGAGAGCAGCGGGTACTCGAGGCCCTCCTGCTCGCCGAAGACACGCAGGGTGTGGATGGAGTCGTTGGAGACGGCCAGCAGCTGGGTGTCCTCGTTGACGAACCTCGGGAGCTCGTCGCGCAGGGCGCACAGCTCACCGGTGCACACGCCGGTGAAGGCGAAGGGGTAGAAGAGCAGCACGACGTTCTTCTCGCCCCGGAAGTCCGAGAGCGCGACGGTGCGGCCGTGGTTGTCCTTGAGCTCGAACTCCGGTGCCTTGTCGCCGACCTCGATCGCCATGGAGAAAGCTTCCCTTCTGTGTGCCGTCCGGTAGGGGGCCAGCCTACGCAGAAGGCCCCCACCGGCTGAGCCGGTGGGGGCCTCTTGTCTGTCCTTCGCCGCTCGGCGGCTCAGCGCTTCCCCGACTTCGCCCCCTTGGGGGTGACCAGCCGGCTGCCACTCCAGTCCTTGCCGGCGTTGATGCTCTTGGTCTGGGAGAGACCCGCCGTCTGTGCGGCCTCGTTGATGTCGCTGGGCTCGACATAGCCGTCACGGCCGGTCTTGGGGGTCATCAGCCAGACGACCCCGCCCTCGTCGATCAGACCGATGGCGTCCACCAGTGCGTCGGTGAGGTCCCCGTCCTCGTCGCGGAACCAGAGCACGACGACGTCAGCGACGTCGTCGTACTCCTCGTCGACGAGTTCCTGGCCGGTAGCGGCCTCGATGCCCTCACGGAGCTCCTGCTCGACGTCGTCGTCGTAGCCGATCTCCTGGACCACTTGTCCGGGCTCGAACCCCAGCCTTGCTGCCGGGTTGGTCCGCTCCTCCGCGTGGTCCGCGGTCGCGCTCACGGCTTGCCTCCTGATCGTTTTCGACAAATGCTTCGGCCACGCGCGTACGCGCAGCATTGGCCGTAGTCCACACGGGCGGGGCGGATCGCGCAAGTACCCGGCCGTCCAGACCGCCGAAACGGTGACGTTTGCGGCCGTCTCGGCGCAACTCCAGGCAAGCGACGGGTCCCCGCCACGATCGTGACCACACCCTTCGGCCGCGTACGCGGCATTCCTACCCTTTCACATCTCAATCGGAACCGAACGACCGAACGAAACGCATGGACGCGTCGGGCGTAAAGTGGCGATTCGGTCCGGCTCGCCCGCCGGTCCGGGGCCGGATGTCGCCGAGATCGAGGGTTACCTCCCGGTAGAGATGACGCGAGGCTCCCCGCGGTACACGATGGGAGGCGGTGCGACAGCTTTGCCGACCCAGTACCTCCGAACAGCGAAGGAACAGCGTGGCTTCCGGATCAGATCGCAACCCGATCATCATTGGCGGCCTTCCCAGCCAGGTCCCGGACTTCGATCCTGAAGAGACCCAGGAGTGGCTGGACTCCCTCGACGCCGCCGTCGACGAGCGGGGCCGGGAGCGGGCCCGCTATCTGATGCTCCGCCTGATCGAGCGGGCGCGTGAGAAGCGCGTCGCCGTGCCCGAGATGCGCAGCACGGACTACGTCAACACCATCGCGACCAAGGACGAGCCGTTCTTCCCCGGCAACGAGGAGATCGAGCGCAAGATCCTCAACGCGACCCGGTGGAACGCCGCGGTCATGGTCTCCCGCGCGCAGCGGCCCGGTATCGGCGTCGGCGGCCACATCGCCACCTTCGCCTCCTCCGCCTCCCTGTACGACGTGGGCTTCAACCACTTCTTCCGGGGCAAGGACGACGGAAAGGGCGGCGACCAGATCTTCTTCCAGGGGCACGCGTCCCCCGGTATCTATGCCCGCGCCTTCCTGCTCGACCGGCTCAGCGAGCAGCAGCTGGACGCGTTCCGGCAGGAGAAGTCCAAGGAGCCGTACGGGCTGTCCAGCTATCCGCACCCGCGGCTGATGCCGGACTTCTGGGAGTTCCCGACGGTGTCCATGGGCCTCGGCCCTCTCGGCGCCATCTACCAGGCGCGCATGAATCGCTACATGGAGGCCCGCGGCATCGCGGACACCTCCGACTCGCACGTGTGGGCGTTCCTCGGCGACGGCGAGATGGACGAGCCGGAGTCGCTCGGCCAGCTGTCCATCGCCGCCCGTGAGGGCCTGGACAACCTGACCTTCGTGGTCAACTGCAACCTCCAGCGCCTCGACGGCCCGGTCCGCGGCAACGGCAAGATCATCCAGGAGCTGGAGTCGCAGTTCCGCGGCGCCGGCTGGAACGTCATCAAGCTGGTCTGGGACCGCTCCTGGGACCCGCTGCTCGCCCAGGACCGCGACGGCATCCTCGTCAACAAGCTGAACACCACGCCGGACGGGCAGTTCCAGACGTACGCGACCGAGACGGGCGCGTACATCCGTGAGCACTTCTTCGGCGGCGACCAGCGGCTGCGCGCCATGGTCGAGAACATGACCGACGAGCAGATCCTGCACCTGGGCCGCGGTGGTCACGACCACCGCAAGGTCTTCGCGGCCTATACGGCGGCCAAGGCCCACAAGGGCCAGCCGACGGTGATCCTGGCGCAGACCATCAAGGGCTGGACGCTGGGGCCGAACTTCGAGGGCCGCAACGCCACGCACCAGATGAAGAAGCTGACGGTCGACGACCTGAAGCGCTTCCGTGACCGCCTGCACCTCCCGATCACGGACCAGCAGATCGAGAGCGGCCCCCCGCCGTACTACCACCCGGGTCGCGACTCGGAGGAGATCCAGTACATGCACGACCACCGCAAGGCCTGCGGTGGATACGTGCCGACCCGGATCGTACGGGCGAAGCCGCTCCAGCTGCCCGAGGACAAGACGTACGCGGCGGTGAAGAAGGGCTCCGGTCAGCAGTCAATCGCCACCACCATGGCGTTCGTCCGGCTGCTGAAGGACCTCATGCGGGACAAGGAGATCGGCAAGCGGTTCGTGCTGATCGCGCCCGACGAGTACCGCACCTTCGGCATGGACTCGTTCTTCCCGAGTGCGAAGATCTACAACCCGCTCGGTCAGCAGTACGAGGCAGTGGACCGCGAGCTGCTGCTCGCGTACAAGGAGTCGCCGACCGGTCAGATGCTGCACGACGGCATCTCGGAGGCCGGCTGCACCGCGTCCCTGATCGCCGCGGGTTCCGCGTACGCGACCCACGGCGAGCCGCTGATCCCGGTGTACGTCTTCTACTCGATGTTCGGCTTCCAGCGCACCGGCGACCAGTTCTGGCAGATGGCCGACCAGCTGGCGCGCGGCTTCGTCCTGGGCGCCACCGCCGGCCGTACGACGCTGACGGGCGAGGGACTCCAGCACGCGGACGGCCACTCGCAGCTGCTCGCCTCGACCAATCCGGCCTGCATCGCCTACGACCCGGCGTTCGGCTTCGAGATCGCGCACATCGTCCAGGACGGTCTGCGCAGGATGTACGGCGGGACCCCCGAGGAGAACGAGGACATCTTCTACTACCTCACCGTCTACAACGAGCCGATCCAGCACCCCGCGGAGCCGGCCGATGTGGACGTCGAGGGCATCCTGAAGGGCATCCACCGCTTCAAGCAGGGCGCGCAGGGCACCATCCCGGCCCAGATCATGGCGTCCGGTGTCGCCGTCCCCTGGGCGGTCGAGGCCCAGCGGATCCTCGCGGAGGAGTGGAACGTACGCGCCGACGTGTGGTCGGCGACCTCCTGGAACGAGCTGCGCCGTGAGGCGGTCGACGTGGAGCGGCACAACCTCCTGCACCCCGAGGAGGAGCAGCGCGTCCCGTACGTGACGCGGAAGCTGTCCGGCTCGGAGGGCCCGTTCGTCGCGGTCTCCGACTGGATGCGCTCGGTCCCCGACCAGATCTCCCGCTGGGTGCCCGGCACGTACCAGTCGCTCGGCGCGGACGGTTTCGGCTTCGCGGACACCCGTGGCGCGGCCCGCCGCTTCTTCCACATCGACGCCCAGTCGATCGTGCTGGCGGTGCTGACCGAGCTGGCCCGCGAGGGCAAGGTCGACCGCGGCACGCTCAAGCAGGCGGTGGACCGCTACCAGCTGCTGGACGTGGCGGCGGCCGACCCGGGCGCGGCGGGCGGCGACGCGTAGCGAAGATCAGCACGTCAGGGGCGGCGGACCCACGGGTCCGCCGCCCCTGGCGTGTCCTTACGATTCCTGTCATGAAGCAGCAGACCGCCCAGATCCGCTGGGAAAAGCGCATGCAGACGCCCCTGCTGGCGCTCGCCCTCGTCTTCGCGGTCGCCTACACGGTCCCGATCGTCGCTCCGGGCGCCCCGTCCGGGGTCCACCGGTCCTGTCAGGTGGCCGAGTGGGTGGTGTGGGGGACGTTCGCGGTGGACTACCTCGTACGGCTGTCGCTGGCGCCGGGCAAGTGGCTGTTCCTGCGCAGCCATCCGCTGGACCTGCTGGCGGTGCTGCTGCCCCTGGTGCAGCCGCTGCGGCTGCTGCGGCTGGTCTCCACGCTGCTGCTGGTGGGCCGGCGGGCCAGGATGGCGCCGCAGATCACGCTCACCACGTATGTGGGCGGCGCGGTCGTGGGGCTGATGATGTTCGGCTCACTGGCGGTGCTCCAGGTGGAGCGGGACGCGCCCGGCGGGAACATCAGGACGCTGGGCGACGCGGTGTGGTGGTCGTTCACGACGATGACGACCGTCGGCTACGGCGACCACTCGCCGACGACGGGCCTCGGGCGGCTGCTGGCGGTCGGGCTGATGATCTCCGGTATCGCGCTGCTCGGTGTGGTGACGGCCAACATCGCCGCCTGGTTCATCTCCCGTTTCGAGCGGGACGACGCCGAGGAGCGGCGACAGACGGCGCTGCTGGAGGCGCTGGCGGTGGAGGTCCGCGGCCTGCGGGCCGAGGTGGCGCGGCTCTCGGGCGCCCCGGAGGCCGGTGCGCCCGAGGTGCCGGGGCCTAGTTCTCCCAGATCTTGAACGCCCTGACCCGGTACGGCGACCTGGGGAGCCAGGTGCCGCCGCCGGGGTAGGTCTCGAACTCGCCGGTCTCCGCGCACTCCTCGGACTGGTAGGTGGTGACGGGCCGGCCGGTCCGGTTGGCGAGGGCCTTGGCGGACGTCCCCGGCGGCAGCGGCACGCAGCTCTCGATGTCGGTACCGGCGAGCTCATGGGTGCTGCGCGCGCCCCGGAAGTCGTTCTCGGCCCACAGGCACAGCTCGCCGGCCGCGCACGCGCCGAGACGCGGTGGCGCGGCGGACGCGGTCTGCGGTGGCTGGAGCAGCAGCGGCAGCAGTGCGGCGGCGGCCAGGGCGGCGGCGGTGACGGTCTTGCGCATGAGAACCCCCGTGTGGTCGGACGAATCGGTGGGCCGACCCTGACCTGCGGTGACGTGAGCGCGGAAGGGGCCGCGGGGGAATTCATCCGGATAGGCGACAGCCCCGCCGGGGAGTGCCCGGCGGGGCTGTCGACGCACGCGGTTGACGTCAGATGTGGGCGGCGCCCGCACCCGCCTCCGCGTTCTCACCACGCTTGGTGAGTACGGCGACCAGGGCCGCGACGACCGCGACGATGCCGGCGACCATGAACGCCAGGCCCATGCCTGACATGAACGTGTCGTGGATGACGTCACCGATCCTGGTGACCAGGTCCGGCGTCATGCCGGGTGCCTGGGCCAGTTCGCCGGGGACGGTGCCGAACTCGGCGGCCTGCTCCAGCCGCGGGTCCACCGGGGCCGGGATGCCCGCGTCCTTCCAGTTGGCCGCGAACTCGGCGCTGACCTTGGCGGACATCACCGCGCCGAGGACGGCCGTGCCGAGGGCGCCACCGACCTGCATGGCGGCCTGCTGGAGACCGCCGGCGACGCCGGAGAGCTCCATCGGGGCGTTGCCGACGATGACCTCGGTGGCGCCGACCATGACCGGCGCGAGGCCGAGGCCGAGGAGCGCGAACCACAGGGACATCGCGAAGGTGCCGGTCCCCTCGGAGAGGGTGGTCATGCCGAACATGGCGGCGGCGGTGCAGACCATGCCGCCGACCAGCGGCACACGGGGGCCGAACTTGGTGATCAGCGCACCCGCCAGCGGCGAGGAGACGATCATCATGCCGGTGAGCGGCAGCAGCCGCAGACCGCTGTCGACCGGGCTCATCTCCTGGACGCCCTGGAGGAAGAAGGTCACGAAGAACAGGCCGCCCATGAAGGCGAACGCCATCAGGACCATCAGCACCACGCCGGCGCTGAGCGGGACGGACCGGAACATGGCGAGCGGCACGAGCGGCTCGTCGACCTTGCTCTCCCAGAAGGCGAAGAGGCCGAACAGCACCACGGCGCCGGCCAGCCAGCCGAGGGTGCCGGCGGAGCCCCAGCCCCACTCGCCGGCCTTGATCAGCGGCCAGATGAGGCTGAACATCGCGCCCGACAGCAGCAGGATGCCGAGGATGTCGAACGACTTCGGGGCGTTCTCCGCACGGTGGTCCTTCAGGATGACCAGGCCGAGGACCACGGCGAGGATGCCGACGGGCACGTTGATGAAGAACACCGACTGCCAACTGACGTGCTCGACGAGCACACCACCGAGGATCGGGCCGCCGGCCGTCGAGGCGCCGATGACCATGCCCCAGATGCCGATCGCCATGTTCAGCTTCTCGGCGGGGAACGTGGCGCGCAGCAGGCCGAGCGCCGCCGGCATCAGCAGGGCGCCGAAGAGGCCCTGCAGCACCCGGAAGGCGATGACGAGGACGATCGAGTCGGACAGACCGATGGCCGCGGAGGCGGCGGCGAAGCCGGCGATGCCTATGAGGAAGGTCTGCCGGTGGCCGAAGCGGTCACCGAGCTTGCCCGCCGTGATCAGTGCCACGGCCAGGGCGAGCAGATAGCCGTTGGTGATCCATTGGACGTCGGCGAGCGAGGCGCCGAGATCCTTCTGGATCGCGGGGTTGGCAATCGCGACGATCGTGCCGTCCAGCGCGACCATCATCACGCCGATGGCCACGGAGAACAGGGTCAGCCAGGGGTGGCCGCGAAGCCCCTTGACCGGTGCCGGAGCGGAGTCCTGGGGATCCCTCGGCGCCTTTTCGACGGTGGTCTGACTAGTCATGCGAGAAGACTAATGACAGCCACTGACAGTTGACAAACGAGTTCACTAGTCGGTAACTGTCACGTGACTCAGCGGACAATGGACGCAGGTGGAAGCAGCGAAATGAGGAACATGAAGTGACCACGGCCGAGCCGACCGGGCTGCGCGCCCGCAAGAAACAGCGCACCCGTGACGCACTGGTACGTGTGGCCCTCGAGCTGTTCACCACCCAGGGGTACGAGCGGACGACCGTCGACGAGATCGCGGACGCGGTCGAGGTGTCCCAGCGCACCTTCTTCCGCTACTTCGCGTCCAAGGAAGAGGTCGCCTTCGCCGTCCAGGAGATCCTCGAGGCCCACTACGCCGTGGTGCTGCGCGGACGCCCGGCAGAGGAAGGCCCCCTCGAGGCCCTGCGCAACGCCGTGTTCGCCGCCTGGGACGCCATCGGCGAAGCGGTCGAGGAGATCGTTCCGCTCGATCTGTACATGCGCAGCTTCCAGATGATCGAGTCGACCCCGGCACTGCTCGCCGCGCACATGCGCCGCTCCACCGTGACGGAGGAGGCGCTGGCCGGGCTCATCGCCGAACGTGAGGGGCTCGACGTGAACACCGACCCCAGGCCCCGGGTGGCCGTCGCCGCGTTCAGCGGCGTGATGCGCGCCACAGGGCGACTGTGGGGGCAGGGCGAGGATCCCAGCATCGAGGCGATCCGTTCGCTCACGGAGACGTTCCTCGACCATCTCGGTCCCGCGCTCGCCGGGAGCTGGCGCACCGACGAGCGGCGCTCACCGCCCGGCCCTTGAGGCCCAAGGGCGTCGTGGACGCCCAACACAGGCCGTGCGCAGGGGAAATGTGCCCGACCGCACGCCGGGCACGCACGGAACGTCACCCTTCTCCCCATCAATTCGCCTTCCGACACGTGATGTACCTCACGCTCTTCGCGTAGGCCCGCGCCCTTCTCCTAGGGTGTCCCGCAGTGACTTCCTTCGACTCCTCCCCCTCCCTGACCGCGTGGCGCACCCTGCTCGCCCTCGCGGTGGTGTTCGTGATGCTGGCGACCACCGGCTGGACCGCGGTACGGCACCAGCCCGGCACCCGTGACGCCCTCGATGCCGAACTGGCGGGCTGGAACAAGGAACGTATAGGCGCCCTTGAACTGCCCGGCCTGAACAGCGGGCCGCAGCGGTTCGCCGCCTTCTTCAGGTCGCTCGGCGGCGAGCGGAGCAGGCAACTCGCCGAGGACTATCCGCGCATCGTGGGCAACCTGAACGGGGCGCCCGTCACCCTGCGGTACCGGGCCAACCGCACGGCCCTCTCGGACTCCCTCGCCCGCGAGCGCAAGCGGGTGGCCGATCCGGGGCTCACGGCCGCCGGACACCATCAGGCCGTGCGGCGGATGCACCGGTTCCAGGCGCTGATGAGCCCGGACCGGCAGATCCTCTCCTTCGACCCGTCCGGCTCCGGCCGGGTGGCCGAGGTCTTCGGGGACCTGGACAGGGCCCAGCGCGTCTCGGTGGTCGTGCCCGGTGTCGACACCAACCTGCTCACCTTCCAGCGGACCGCCCGTAAGTACACCGCGCCGGTCGGCATGGCCCGGTCCCTCTACGCCGCCCAGCGGGCGGCCGCACCCGGGATGCGTACGGCCGTCATCGCATGGGGCGACTACACCAGCCCGGTCGGTGTCGGCATGGAGTCGGCCATCGGGCGGCTCGCCGAGAACGGGGCCGTACGGCTCGTCGAGCTCACCGAGGCGCTGCCGGGGCGGTCCCAGGTCTCGCTGTTCTGCCACAGCTACGGCTCCGTGGTCTGCGGGGTCGCCGCACGGCAACTTCCCGCCCGGGTCGGCGACGTGGCCGTCGCCGGCAGCCCCGGAATGCGGGCGGAGAACGTCGCCGACCTGCAGACGAGGGCCCGGATCTGGGCGATGCGCGACGCCGACGACTGGATCGAGGGCGTGCCGCACCTGGAGGTCGGCGGACTCGGCCACGGTGAGGACCCGGTCCTCCCCGAGTTCGGCGCGCGGGTGCTCTCCGCGGAGGGCGCCGTCGGTCATACCGGCTATTTCGAGCCGGGAACCGAGAGCGTCCGCAATTTCGCCGAGCTGGGTGTCGGCGCCTACGCCGACGTGAGCTGCGCATCGGGCACCGACACATGCCGCAGTGGTATTTCCGGTGCCTGAGCGGGCTGACGCGCGTAGAGCCCGGCCAAAAGGGGTGGCCGCCGAGGGAAGACGCGCAGGCGTGAGCCGCATACGATGAGGCACATGGGTGATGTGCTGGCCGGAATTCAAGCCACCTGGGAGTTCGAGACCGACTCCCTGCTCATCCGCTTCGAACGGGGGATCCGCACACCGAAGCTCCTCTCCTCGCTGCGTGAACGCCGCATACCGCACGAGGCGTTGGCATCGGTGACGCTCACCCCGGGCAAGCGCGGCACGGTGGTACTGCACGCTGTGCCCAGACCGGGTGCGGATCCGCTGATGGAGGCGGCCGCCGGGCAGCTCAAGGACGTGTGCGACCCGTACCGCCTGGTGCTGCCTGCCGAGCGGGAGACGCTGGCCGAGTACTACGCCGACGAACTGCGCGCCGTCCTCGGACCCGACGCCGGCCGGCCCGCGGAGCGGCACCTCGTCTCCGCGCCCGAGGCGCCGCTCGGCTTCAAGGCCTACGACGGGAAGGCGTCGTTCGACGGCTCGCACGTGGCGTTCCGGTGGTTCTGGACGGGGGCGTCCTCCGCGAAGTGGAAGGCCGGCGACCAGAGTTTCGCCGTCTCCGAACTGAGCGGCGTCGAATGGCGTTCACCGGAGGTCTTCGACGGCTACCTGCGGCTGCTGCGCCGCGGCTCGGACGGCACACAGGACGCGGGGCAGGCCGACCAGGACCCGGCGGCCGTCGTCTTCGGACTCGGCTACGGGCCGGTGCACGAGTCGCTCCCGTTCGCCGCGGCGGTCCTCGAATCCGTCCGCCGCCAGAACCAGACCCCGGCCCTGACGGTCCCCGCCGCCCGCCGCGACCCGGCGGACATCGCGGACCGCATACGTCACCTGGGTGACCTGCATCTGGCGGGGCTGGTGACGGACGAGGAGTTCACCCGCAAGAAGGCGGAGCTCCTGGCGGAGCTGTGACGGGGCTTCGCGAGGATCGGACCACGGTATGACCCGCCACCCACGCCCGGGGTACGACGCCCCGGCCACCCCGCCCCGCCTACGCTGACCCCGTCATGCCAGAAACCCTCCGCCCCAGCGCCGGCACCCGTATCCGAGCCCGCGCCGTCGCGCGGCGTGCCGGGCGGAGGCTCGCCGCCGATCTCGGTACGCCGTCCGCCTCGACCGCTCCCCTCCTCGGCGGCGCCCGCAACCGCTGGCTGCGGCTGCTCCCTTACGGCGTCGCCCTCGCCTTCGTCGCCACGCTGCTGCCCGTCACCGCCACCGTGCTGACCCAGGACTACAAGGTCGGCGGCGCCGTCGCCGGCGCGCTCGCCACCGCGCAGACCGCGCCGCTGCTGCTCGCCGTGACACGCCCCTTGCAGGCGTGGTGGATCGTCCTCGCCGCCGATGTGGCCGGGGCGCTGGCCCTGCTCGGCGCGGACGGCACCGACGGCAGGTCCTGGCCGTGGACCCCGATGGCCGTCATCGGCCACCTGCTGCTGATGGCCTGCCTGGGGCTGCGCGAGCCGCGCCGCACGCTGCTTGCCGTGTGGCTGGCGACCGGCGCGGCGGGGTTCGCGCTCGAACTGGTCTCACAGGACCTCAGCGACGGCGTGCATCTGCTGCTGTTCGTGCTCAGCGGCGTCGTCCTCGTCGTCACCGGCGCACTGCGCGAGCGGGGTGACGCCCAGCGCAGGCTGATCGTGCAGGAGACCATCAGCGAGGCGGAGCGGTCCCAGCGCACGCTGCTGGAGGAGCGCGCCCGTATCGCCCGTGAACTGCACGACGTCGTGGCGCACCACATGTCGGTGATCACCGTGCAGGCGGACTCCGCGCCGTACCGGATCGAGTCCCTTCCCGACGCCGCGCGGGAGGAGTTCACGTCGATCGCGGCGAGCGCGCGGGAGTCGTTGACCGAGATGCGGCGGCTGCTGGCCGTGCTGCGCAGCGAGGACGCGCAGGGCGAGCGGGCCCCGCAGCCCGGTCTGGACAGGGTGCAGCAGTTGGTGGAGGCGACGGTACGGGCGGGGGTGCCGGCCGAGTTGTCGCTCGCCGCGGACCTCGGTGCCGTACCGCAGGCCGTGGACCTGTCGGGGTACCGGATCGTGCAGGAGGCACTGGCCAACGTCGTACGGCACGCGCCCGGCGCGCCGACGCGGGTGTCGGTGACGTCCGACGGCTCCTACCTGACCGTGCTCGTCGTCAACGGCCCCGCCCCCGCGCCCACTTCGCCGCTGGAGACGACAGGGACCGGGCACGGGCTCGTCGGGATGCGGGAGCGCGTACGGTTGACCGGCGGCAGTCTCGACACCGGTCCGCTGCCGGACGGCGGTTTCCGGGTCGCGGCACGTCTTCCCCTGACCGCCGGCACCACGCCGGAGTACACCGCCGGGAGGACCGGCAGGACCACGAGCAAGCCCATTCAGCGGACCAAGGACGCCAGTTGACCATTCGCGTGATCATCGTCGACGACCAGGCCATGGTGCGCGCCGGGTTCGCCGCGCTGCTCTCCGCGCAGAGCGACATCGACGTGGTGGGCGAGGCGCCGGACGGCCGCAAGGGCGTGGAGGTCAGCCGCACCACGCACCCCGACGTGGTCCTGATGGACGTACGGATGCCGGAGATGGACGGCCTCGCCGCCGCGCGTGAGCTGCTGAACCCTCCGACCGCCGTCGTGCACCGGCCCAAGGTGCTGATGCTGACGACGTTCGACGTGGACGACTACGTGTACGAGGCGCTGCGCGCCGGCGCGTCCGGCTTCCTGCTGAAGGACGCGCCGCCCGCCGACCTGATCGCCGCCGTACGGATCGTCGCCGCCGGGGAGGCGCTCCTCGCCCCATCCGTGACCCGCCGGCTGATCGCGGACTTCGCCGCACAGCGGCCCGCCCCGCGCCGGGACCCCTCACTGCGGCTGAACGGGCTGACGCCGCGGGAGACGGAGGTCCTCGAGCTGATCGCGCGGGGCCTGTCGAACCAGGAGATCGCCGGGCATCTGGTGCTGGCCGAACAGACCGTCAAGACGCACATCGGCCGCGTACTGGCCAAGCTCGACCTGCGGGACCGGGCACAAGCCGTGATCTTCGCGTACGAATCGGGCCTGGTCCGGCCGGGCGAGGCCACGGGCTGAGGCCCGGCCGGCACGTTGCGCCCCTTCTCCTCCCGGTGATACTCCGGTACGACACCGGAGTTGGCTCCCCGGTGTGACGTGCCGTCACCCGTCCCCTTCCTACCTTCCTTGCGCCACAGCAACGGAGTCGGGAAGAGGGAGGCGGGCCGATGCGCCGCTACAAGAGGACCTTGGTCGCCGTCGCGTTCGCGACGACGGTGGCCGCGGGAACCACCGGATGGGCCTCGGGCAACGCACAGCGCCCGGTGACGGGACCGCCGCCGGGCAGCGCCGCATGGACGGCGGACACCTCGCTGGGCCGGGCCCTGCCCGACCCGGCAGCGGCGGCGCCCGCGGAAGTCGCCGCGTTCTTCCGGTCGTTGAACGACGACGAGCAGCAGCGGCTGGTCCGCCGCCACCCGCTCGTCGTCGGCAACCTCGACGGCGTACCCGTCCGGCTGCGCTACCGGGCCAACGCCCTCGCCCTGCGGGGCACCCCGTACGAGCGGCTGGCCGGGCGGCAGATCCTCGCCTTCGACCCGCGCGGGCGTGGCCAGGTCGCAGAGGTGCACGGGGATCTCGAGCGGGCCCGCCAGGTGTCCGTGGTCGTCCCCGGCTCCGACATCGACGCCGACACCTTCGACCGGGCGAGCGACCCCTACGGCACCCCCGCCGGCATGGCGAGGGCCCTGCGGGCGGCGACCGACGGCGGCACCGCCGTCGTCGCCTGGGCCGGCTACACCACGCCCGTCGGGGTCGGTCTCGACGCCGCGACCGGGAAGCTCGCGGAGGCGGGCGCGGTCCGGCTGGCCCGGTTCACCGAGGGCCTCGCCGCGACCGGCGCCCCGAAGCCCGTGCTGTTCTGCCACAGCTACGGCTCCGTCGTCTGCGGGCTCGCCGCCGACGAGGTGAACGCCCGCGACATCGTGGTGCTGGCCTCCCCCGGGATGCGCGCCGGGCACGTGCGCGCACTGCGCACGGACGCGCGGGTGTGGGCCGCCAAGGACGACTCCGACTGGATCTCCAAGGTCCCCGGCGTGCGGCTCGTCGGCCTCGGCCACGGCAACGACCCCACCGATCCGTCCTTCGGCGCCCGCCGGATCCCCGCGGAGCTGGCCGAGGGCCACACCGGCTACTTCGTGCCGGGAACCGACTCGCTGCGCGCGTTCGCCGCGATCGCGGACGGGGCCGGCGTCGCGGACGGCGGCCCGGAAGGAGTGGCGCGATGAAACTCGCGGAGAAGATCGAGGCCCGGACGCCCGCCCACCGCGACCGCGCCATCGACGGGCTGCGCGCGCTCGCCCTGCTCGCCGTACCGACCGGCCACTGGCTGCTCGGGGGCTTCACCCTCGACACGGACGGCGCGCTGCACAACGCCAGCCCGCTCACGGCGTTCGGCTTCTTCGCGCCGGTCAGCTGGGTGCTCCAGATGCTGGGCGTCTTCTTCCTCGTCGGCGGTCACGCGTCCGTCCTCTCCTACCACCGCCGTACCGGCACCACCGGTGCGTGGCTGCGGCAGCGCCTCGCCCGCCTCGGCCGGCCCGTCCTCGGCGTCACCGCCGTGTGGGCCGTGCTGATCCCGGTGCTGTGGTGGCTCGGCGTGCCCGGCGACACGTTGCGGACCGGGTCGACGCTGGTGGTGCAACCCCTCTGGTTCGTGGGCGTGTACACAGTGATCACCGCCCTCACCCCGTACTGCGTACGCGCCGCCCGCCGCATGGGCGCGTGGGCGGCGGCGCCGCTGCTGCTCACCGTCGCGGTGGTCGACCTGCTGCGGTACGGTCCGTACGCCGACGCCGGCGCGGTGCCGGGGTGGCTCGGAGTCGTCAACATCCTCCCCGGCTGGCTGTTCGCCTACCAGCTCGGCGTGAGCTGGGGCGAGGGCCGCGTCGGGCGCCGTCAAGCGCGGGGGCTCCTGATCGGCGGCGTGGCGCTGTTCGCGCTGCTGCTGCTCGTCTTCGACTACCCGGCGTCGATGGTCGGCGTGCCCGGCGAGGCCCGCACCAACTCGCACCCGCCGTCGCTGCTGGTCCTCGCGCTGGCGGCGGCGCAGAGCGGGGCGGCGATCCTGCTGCACGGCCGGCTCGGCGCGCTGCTGAGGCGGCCCGCGCTGTGGGCGCCGGTGGTCGTCGTCAACCTGTCGGCCATGACGATCCTTTGCTGGCACCAGACGGCGATGCTGGCGGCGGCCGTACCCGCGTCCTTCCTCGGGGAATTCCCCGGCCTGACCACACCGCCGGACTCGTTCGGCTGGATCCTGGCGCGGGTGGCGTGGCTGCCGGTGTTCGCGTGCCTGCTGGCTCTGATCGCCCGCCGGGCACGGGTGTTCGAAACCCCGTGGCCGCGGGATGCGCGGGGTGCGCGTGCGGTGGCGGGGGTGTTGGCGGTGGGGTTCGCGGTGTTCGCGTTCGGATGGGCGTGACGGTCGAGGTGGCCGCGGGCGTTGCCGCTGCGCGGGGCGTTTTCCCCTCCCCGCCCCTTCCCGAACCGGGGCAAGCCCCGGACCCCGTACCGCGCTTCGCGCGGTGCCCTCAAACGCCCCCTACGGGCTGGCGGCCGTGGGAGGTGCCCACAGTCGGGGGACTTTGTCAGCCCCGCCGGCGATTGAGGCGCGGGTGCCCGGTGGGGGTCCCCCCACGCCGCCAGGCGTAGGGGGGAGGAGCCCCCGAAACACCGCGCGCAGCGCGGTGGCGGGTCCGGGCGGAGCCCCCGCGCGGCGGAGCCGCACATCGAGACAGCGGGAAGCGGCGGGGAGGGGAACGGCGCCGCAGGGGCCTACTCCCGCACCGTCGACGTCGACGACATGTCCGGGTACCGGTCCCCCGCCACCCGCCCCGCCACCGGCTCCAGTTCTGTCAGTTCCGCCTCGGTCAGGACCAGCCGCGTCGCCACCAGGTTCTCGCGGAGGCGCGTGGCCTTGCGGGTGCCCGGGATGGGGACGACCGTCAGGCCGTGGGCGTCGGCACGCTGGTGGACCCACCCCAGCGCCACCTGCGCCGCGCTCGCCCCGTGCGCCGCCGCGATCTTGTGGACGGGTTCCAGGAGCGCCGCGTTCGCCCGCGCGTTGTCGCCCGTGAAGCGGGGCTGGTGGCGGCGGAAGTCGTTCTCCGACAGGTCCTTGCCGGCATCGGTGAACGCACCGGTGAGGAAGCCCCGGCCGAGGGGCGAGTACGGCACGAGCGTGACGCCGAGTTCGGCGGCCGCGCCGGCCGCGCTGCGCTCCACGTCGCGGCTGAAGAGGGACCATTCCGACTGGAGGGCCGCGATGGGGTGCACGGCGTGCGCCTCGCGCAGTTCGGCACCGGTCACCTCGCTGAGGCCGAGGTGCTTGACGAGGCCCCGCTGGACGAGTTCCGCCATCGCCCCGACGGACTCCTCGAGCGGCACGGCCGGGTCGCGCCGGTGCATGTAGTAGAGGTCGATGACGTCGACGCCGAGCCGCCGCAGGCTGCCTTCGACGGATCGCCTGATGTACGCGGGGTCGTTACGCACCGCCCGGTAGTGGGGGTCGTCGTTCCGCTCGATGGCGAACTTGGTGGCGAGCGTGATCTCGTCCCGGTGCGCGGCGACGAACGGCGCGAGGAACTCCTCGTTGGCGCCCCGCCCGTACACGTCGGCCGTGTCGAAGAGGGTCACACCTTCGGCGAGCGCCACCTCGAGGGTCTCCCTCGCCGCCGCCTCGTCGGTGTCGCCGTAGAACTCGCTCATGCCCATGCATCCGAGGCCCTGGACGCCGACGAGGGGGCCCTCCGCGCCGAGGCGCACCTGTGCGATCTTGCTGTCGTTCATCAGGTCAGAACCTCTCCGGAGCCCGCCGGGCGTCCGCGTAGAACTCGATCTTGTGGTCCAGGACGGCGAGGGTGTCCTGGAGTTCGGCGATCCGGGCGAGGACGTCGCGCCGGGTGCGCTGGAGCAGTTCCGCGCGTGCCTCGAAGGTGGACTCGCCCTCCCGGACCATCTCGGCGTACGTGACCATGTCGGCGACGGGCATCCCCGTCAGCCGCAGTTTGCCGACGAAGGTCAGCCAGTCCAGGTCGCGGTTGGTGAACCGCCGCTGGCCCGTGTGCGAACGGTCGACGTGCGGCATCAGGCCGATCCGCTCGTACCAGCGCAGGGTGTGCGCGGTGAGTCCGGTGAAGGCGACGACCTCGCTGATGGTGTAGCGGTCCTGCCCTTCGGGGCGCGGGTGCGCACGGGGGGCGGCCTTGCAGAGATCGGTCCTGGCCGGGGTGCTCTCGATCACCGTCATGTCCTCCACGCTAAAACGTTGGAGTGCACTCCAAGCAAGCTCGATCCGCTGGCATTTCCGGTCCGGCCGGAATTAGCCTGCCTGATCATGAGCATCTCCCGCCGCGCCACCCCCGCCGACGCCGAAGAGCTGGTCCGCCTCCGCAAGGTCATGACGGACTCGGTCGTCGGGCCGAACCCGGATGTCAGCTGGCAGCCGGCGGCCGCGGCGACGCTGCGTGACCGGCTCGCGGACCCGGCCGGCAGCCTCACGGCGTATGTCGTCGAGCGGCCCGGCGGCGGGCTGGCGGCGTGCGCGGTCGGCACCATCGAGCACCGGCTCGGCGGTCCCGGGAACCCGGACGGCACCTGCGGCTATGTCTTCAGTGTCGCCACGGACGAGGACATGCGCCGCCGCGGCTACTCGCGCGCCTGCATGGTGGGGCTGCTCGGCTGGTTCCGTGAGCGCGGCGTCCGCAAGATCGACCTGCGTGCCTCCGTGGACGGCGAGCCGCTGTACGCCTCCCTGGGCTTCGTCCGCACCCCTGACCCGGCGATGCGGCTGAGCCTGTAGCACCGTTTAGGCTCGTAGCCATGCAGAGCCTGGCGATGATCGAGAACTGGCCGGTACCGACCGCGGCGGCCGCCGTCGTACGAGCGGACGGCACGGTCGCCGGTTCGCACGGCCCGACGGACCACCGCTTTCCCCTCGCCTCCGTGACGAAGCCGCTCGCCGCCTACGCGGCGCTCGTCGCGTACGAGGAGGGCGCGATCGAGCTCGACGAGCCGGCCGGCCCGGAGGGCGCCACCGTCCGGCACCTGCTGGCGCACACGTCGGGGCTGGCCTTCGACGAGCACCGGGCCATGGCGGCGCCCGGCACCCGCCGGCTGTACTCGAACGCCGGCTTCGAGGTGCTCGGGGACCACATCGCCAAGGCCACCGACATCCCGTTCGCCGACTATCTCCACCAGGCCGTGCTGGAGCCGCTCGGCATGACGTCCACCTCCCTGGACGGCTCCCCCGCCAAGGACGGTGTGTCGAGCGTCGACGACCTCGCGCGGTTCGCGGCCGAGGTGCAGGCGCCGCGGCTGCTCGACGCGCGGACGGTGCTCGACGCCATGACGGTCGTCCACCCCGGCCTGTCCGGTGTGCTGCCCGGCTACGGCAATCAGAAGCCCAACGACTGGGGTCTCGGCTTCGAGATCCGCGACTCCAAGTCCCCCCACTGGACGGGTGGTTCGTCCTCACCGCGCACCTTCGGCCACTTCGGCCAGTCGGGCACGTTCCTGTGGATCGACCCGGACGCGCGGGCGGCGTGCGTGGCGCTCACCGACCGGGACTTCGGGCCGTGGGCGATCGAGGCGTGGCCTGCGTTCACGGACGCGGTGCTGGCGGAGCTGCGCGGCTGACCGGGCCGTCCCGCCGACAGGTACGGGGGGGATCAGCCCGTCTCCGAAGGGGTCACGGTCGGGGCCGGACGGCGGGCCCCGTTGTCGCATGTCGCCGCGGGCCGTGCGCCGTCCGTGCCCACCAGGACCACCGGCACACCGCCGTTGTCGCTCTCCGCGTAAGCGATGGTGCAGACGAGCTGCTGCCGGGCGATCTCGGTCAACGGGGTCAGCGGGGTGTCCAGCGTGAGCCTCGCCGTGCCCCCGGACATCTCGGTCCCCGCCACGGTCGACGGATCGGGCAGCGACGGCTCGTTGCTCAGTCCGGCCCGCTTCTCGGCCGCGTTCGGACCGGCCAGGAGGGCCGCGACCGTCTTGGCGGTCGACGGCGGCTCCGGGGCGGTGCCCGACTCCGGGCCGACGGCTCCGTCCCAGACCCTCGTGTCGACCGATCTCGGCGACGGCACCAGCAGACCGTCCGGGGAGAGGAAGAACGCCATCATGCGGTGCTCGCGGGCCGGCAGGACGTCGAGCGTCGCCGGTCCGCCCGCCTCGATGACGTCCGTCTCCTGAATGCCGCAGCCGGTGAGCGCGAGCAGCGCCGCCAGGGCCGTCGCCGCGCGGATGCGCCGTCTCATGCCGTCGCCTCCTGGCTGCCGTGCGGCCCGTGCAGCGGGATCTCGACGGTGAGGACGGCCCCGCCGTCCGGTCCGTTCGCGGCCCGGATCGTCCCGCCGTGCAGGCGGACGTTCTCCTGGGTGATGGCCAGTCCCAGCCCGCTTCCGGTCGACCGGGTACGGGCCGCGTCGGCCTTGTAGAACCGTTCGAAGATGTGCGGCAGCACCTCGGGCCGGATGCCGGGTCCGCTGTCGGCCACTTCGACGACCAGCAGTCCGCCCTGGACCGACAGCCGCACGGTGACGGGTTCCGAGCCGTGCCGCAGCGCGTTGCCGACCAGGTTGGCGACGACGACGTCGAAGCGCCGCGGATCGAGGCGTGCCCGGATGCCGTCGGGGAGGTCGGTGCGGACCCGCTCGCCCCAGCGGCGGTGGTCCAGGGTCTTGCGGACGGTCTCGCCGACGTCGACCTCGTCGGTGTTCAGTTCCGCAGCGCGGGCGTCGAACCGGGAGATCTCCATCAGGTCCTCGACCAGCACGGCGAGTTTGCCTGTCTCGGCGCTGATCAGCCGTACGGCCCGCGCGGTGTCCGGGTCCAGGCCGTCGGCGTCCTCGTCGAGCACCTCGGTGACGGCGAGCATCCCGGCCAGCGGGGTGCGCAGTTCGTGCGAGACGTCGGAGGCGAAGCGCCGGGCCCTCGCCTCCGCCTGCTGCAGTTCGTCCACGGACCGTTCGAGCTGGCCGGCGGACTCGTTGAACGTGCGGGCCAGGTCGGCGAGTTCGTCGCTGCCCCGGACCGGGATACGGGTGTCCAGCCGGCCGCTGCCCATCGAGCGGGCGGCGCGCCGCAGTTGGCGCACCGGGCGCAGCACACCGCGGGCGGCGATCAGCGCGGGTATCAGGGCGGCGGCGAGTCCGGGCAGGGCCCCGTCGCGGGCGGCGGTGACGAGGGCGTCGACGTTCGCCTCCTCGTCGGTCATCCGCATCACCGCGAACAGCACGAGTCCGCTGGGCATGCTGCTGCCGGGGCCGGTGCGCACCAGGACGGGCACCCCGATCGTCAGGTACGGAACGCCGGCGCTGACGACCCGTTGGAAGCTGCCCCGGGAGCGGGCGAGGGTCATGCGTCGCAGATCCGGCGTGATGACGGTCGATGCGGGGTTGGTACCGGAGGACACGCGCAGCGATCCGTACTCGGCGAAGACGACCCAGGGGTGCGGCTTGGACTTGCTCGCGATGACGAAGAGGTACTCCCGGAGCAGAACCGGGTCGATCGGCAGCTCAGGGGCCAGGGTCTCGACCTGCTCGCGGAACGAGGCGACCGCGGTGTCCTGGGCACTGGCCAGGACGGCGCTGCGCGCCTCGCGGTAGGTGAGGGTGGCGGTGGTCCCCGCGCTGACCGCGGCGACCAGCAGGAACGCGAGGACGAGGCGGGTGCGCAGACCGAAGGGGGCGATCCGGCGGTCACGGGCCGCGGGGCGGACGGCGCTGCCGGGACGTACATCGGCTGCGCCGGCCGCGGCCCGGTCGGCGCCGCGCCGCCTGGCCCGGGCCGCGCCACCCGTGCGGGGGCCGGTCACAGCGGTCCGAAGCGGTAGCCGAAGCCCCGCAGGGTCTGTATGTAGCGCGGGCTGCCCGGCGTGTCCTCGATCTTGTTGCGCAGCCGCCGTACGCACGCGTCGACGAGCCGCGCGTCACCGTGGTAGCTGTGCTCCCAGACGTGCTCCAGCAGCTGCTGGCGGCTGAACACCTGCTCCGGCGCGGCGGTCAGGTGCAGGAGCAGCTTCATCTCGGAGGGCGCCAGCGCGAGGCGTTCGCCGTTCTTGGCGACGGTGAGCCCCGCGCGGTCGACGGCGAGTTCGCCGTGGAACTCGACGGACGGCCGGCCGCCGGGCGCCTCGATCCTGCGCAGTACGGCACGGATGCGGGCCTCGATGACCTCGGTGCGGGCGGGTTTGACGATGTAGTCGTCGGCGCCCGCCTCGAGGCCGATGACGACGTCGAAGTCGTCGCCGCGTGCGGTGAGCATGATGATCGGCAGCTGGCTGTCCTCCCGTACCCGGCGGCAGACCTGTACGCCGTTCATGCCGGGCAGCATCAGGTCCAGCAGCAGCAGGTCGGGCCGGAACTCGGCGAGCGCGGCGAGCCCGGACTCACCGGTGGCGGCGGTGCGCACCTCGTGACCGCGGCGGCGCAGCCCGAGCTCGACCCCCTCGCGTACGGAGGGGTCGTCTTCGATGAGGAGGACGCGGGGCATCGGTGGGGCTCCAGGTCGTGATCAGCGGCGGGTGGGCAGGACGCGGCGCAGCCGGGCGGCGGCGCCGGAGAGCAGCGCGTCGAGTTCGGTCAGCCGCAGCGGGCGGGCCAGCGCGGCGAACACCGCGGCGATGGCGAGCGTGCCCGCCGCGGCCTGGGCGGCGGGCCCGGCCGGCGCCGCCCACCGGGCCACGAGCAGACCGAGTGCCGTGGCGGGCACGGCGGCGGTGAGCAGCCGCGCCTGGGCGGCGACGGTTCCGGACCGCCACAGTCCGGCGGGGCGCACCGCCCCGGTCACCGGCGGTGCGAGACGCCGGCGCAGGACGGTGGCGGTCAGCAGCCAGCCGGCGAACAGGGCCAGCGAATAGGCGCCGGCGATCCCGGTGACGGCCCAGCGGGCGGGCAGCAGCAGGTAGGCGGCCAGTGACAGGCCCGCGTTGAGGCCGGCGATCAGAAGGTTCAGAAGAAACGGCGTACGGGTGTCGGACAGCGCGTAGAACGACCGGGACAGCACGTACTGCCCCGAGAACGCGACGAGTCCGGGCGCGAAGGCCATGAGCGTGCCCGCCATGACGGCGATGTCGTCGGCGCCGGTGCGTCCGTACTGGAAGACGAGGGCCAGGACCGGCTGGGCGAGCGCGAGCAGGGCACAGGCGGCGGGCACCACCAGGGCGGCGCTCTTGCGCTGGGCGTACGCGATGTCCCGGCGCAGTCCGCCCGTGTCACCGTCGGCCGCGGCGGCGCTCATCCGGGGCAGCAGGGCGGTCATGAGGGAGACGGTGACAATGCCGTGCGGCACGGCCCACAGGATGTACGCGTTGTTGTAGGCGCTGAAACCGGCGCCCTCGATCCCGGCGGACTGCGCCTCGAGCCCGGCGGTCGTGGCCAGCCGGGTCGTCACCCAGAACGCGGCCTGGTTGGTGAGCACCAGCAGCACCAGCCAGCCCGCGGAACGCATCGGCCGGGTCAGTCCGGCACCGCGCCAGTCGAGGCGGGGCCGGAAGCGGAAGCGGGCCGCCCGCAGGGCGGGCAGCAGGGCGAGCGCCTGCACGGCGATGCCGGCGGTGGTGCCCCAGCCGAGGAGCGCCGTCTCGGACGGCGAGAGTCCGCCGCTGCCGCCGGTCACCAGGTACAGGCCGAACACGGCGATGACGACGAAGTTGTTGAGGACGGGCGTCCACATCATGGCGCCGAACCGGCCCCGGGAGTTGAGCACCTGTCCCAGCAGGGTGAACACTCCGAGGAAAAAGATCTGCGGCAGGCAGTAGCGGGCGAAGGCGACCGTCATGGCGGCCTGTTCGCCGTCGTAGTCGGTGTAGGCGCCGATGATCCCGGGGGCGGCCCACACGGCGGCGCCGGTGAGCAGCAGCAGGGCGAGGACGCAGAGCGTGAGCAACCGGTCGGTGTAGGCGGCCCCGCCGTCGGCGTGCTCCTTGGCCGCCTTGACGAGCTCGGGCACGAAGACGGCGTTGAGCGCGCCGCCGAGGAGGAGCATGTAGACGATGGTCGGGACGGCGTTGGCGACGGCGTACCCGTCGGCGACCAGACCGACGCCCAGCGCGGAGGCCACCACGGCGGACCGTACGAATCCGGTGGCCCGTGACACGAGGGAACCGGCCGCCATGAGGAGGCCGCTGCGCGCGACGGATCCGCCGTCGAGGGCCCGTTCCCCGCTGAGGTCGCGGCCCTGTTCCCCGCTCTGCTCCTGGCTCTGCTCCAGGCCCCGGTCCCGGCTGTGTTCCTCTTGGGCGGCAGCGGGACCGTCGTCGTCCGGTGCGCCGGCGGACGTCGGCGCGGTGTCGGCGAGGCGGCTCACCGGCGGGCCAGATAGGCCTGGAACGCGCGGTACAGCGCGTGGTTGGCGGTGCCGTCCAACGGTCTCTCCCATTCCCCCAGCGTCTCGACGACCTCGCCGCCGGTGCCGAGCTTCCAGCGCAGCAGCCCGTACGGACGGTCGTCGGGGTCGAGGGTGGAGGGTACCCCGCGCATGTCGTAGACGTCGGCGCCGAGTGCCTTGGCGTCCAGAAGCATCCGCCACTGCAGCAGGTTGGAGGGGCGGACCTCGCGGCGGTGGTCGGCGGAGGCGCCGGTCTGGTACCAGACGCGGCGCCCCACATGGATCATGGTGTGCGCGGCGAGGATCTCGCCGCCGTGGCGGGCGAGGTACAGCTTCATCCGGCCGGGCTCCTCCGCGTTGAGGGCCGCGTACTGGCGCTCGTAGTACGCGAGCGACCGCCCGAGCCGGAAACCGTCGCGTTCCTCCGTGATGCGCAGCAGCCGGTAGAACTCGGGCAGGTCGGCCGCGCTGCCGACCACCACCTCCACGCCGGACTTCTGCGCCCGCCGGACGTTGCGCCGCCACTCCTGGTTCAGCCCGGACCACAGGTCCTCCTGGGTACGCCCGGCGAGCGGGACCCGGAAGACGTGGCGCGGCTGCGCGTCACCGTCCTCCTCGCCGCCGCACCGCTGCCAGCCCCGGGCCCGTAGCCGCTCCGCGACCGCCGTGCCCAGCGGGTCCACCTCGCTCGCGAGGACGTCGGACAGCCGGCGCCCCGGCCCCGTCGCCGCCTTCAGCCTGGCCGCACCCCAACTGCGGTACGCGGGCGACGGCCCGATCCGTACGGCGAAGGCGCCCGCCGCCCGCAGATGCCGCAGCAGCGGGTCGAGCCAGGCGTCGATGCCGGGGTCGGCCCAGTCGGCGACGGGCCCCTCCGGCAGGTAGGCGAAGAACTTGCGCGTGCGGGGCAGTTGGCGCAGCAGGACGAGCGCGGCGCCGGTCAGCGCGCCGGAGGCCGGATCGGGCCCCCAGCCGACGAGCCGGGCCTGCCAGCCCTCCTTGACCTGCGCCCAGGACGGGCACTGGAGGAACCCGGCGCCGAGGTCGGAGCCGGTGCGGGACGCGATGAACGCACGGTACGTCGCGGCGTCGACGGACCCCAGCGGTGATTCCTGGCCGCGGGCGGCGGCCGGCACGAGCAGCGCTGACACGGTGTGAGCCTCTCTCTGGGGGACGCCGAGGATGCTCACAGCCGTCCGTGACCGCTTCGCGCGGCGGATGTGACCGGACGATGACCGTTCGCCTGCAGTCGCTGTCACATCGCCGCAGCGCCTCTCACCTGCGTTTCTGTCGCTCTAGAGTCGCCACGATCCCACCCATCGACCACTGACGGAGGCTCCGTTGAGCCACATACGTGTGCGCATCGCGGCGGCCGCGGTGCTGCTCGCCCCGCTCGCCGCCTGCTCGTCCGGATCGGGCACGCCCGCCGCGGACGGCAAGGCCGGAGCATCGGCGGCGGCCGAGGACCGCCCCGCGACGGTGACCGTTTCCCCGAAGGGCAAGGCCGTGCGGGCCGGCGTGCCGGTGACGGTCACCGCGACCGGCGGCACGCTCGCCTCGGTCACCGTCACCGACACCGAGGGCCGCGGCCTCATGGGCAAGCTCTCCAAGGACAAGGCGAGTTGGATCTCGCAGCGCAAGGCCGTGCCCGGCGCCTCGTACAAGGTCACCGCCGTGACGGCCACCGAAGCCGGCACGAAGAAGACGGCGACCTCCACGTTCACGACCGCGCCGGCCGACAAGGTCAACAAGGTCGACTGGCGGCCCGGCGCCGCCACGACCGTCGGCATCGCCCAGCCCGTCTCCCTCGTCTTCGACCACCCGGTCACGGACAAGGCCGCCGTAGAGAAGCAGCTGAAGATCACCACCTCCGTCAGCACGGAGGGCTCCTGGGGCTGGATGGAGGACTACTCCGGCCGCGACCGGATCGACTGGCGCCCCAAGGAGTACTGGAAGCCCGGCACCAAGGTCACCCTCCGGGCCGAGCTGAACGGCACCGACTCCGGCGACGGCGGCTGGTTCGTCCGCGACTACGCGACCACGTTCACCATCGGCGCGAGCCAGGTCGTCGAGGTCGACCTCGACCGCAAGCGGCTCACTCTGGAGCGGGACGGGAAGGCGGTCCGCACGATCCCGGTCTCGGGCGGCACCCCCGGCGGCGACAAGCGCTCCTGGCGCGGGACGACGGTCCTGATGGCCAAGGAGGGCACGATCAACATGAACTCCGAAACGGTCGGCCTCGCCGACGCCTACGACAAGATGGTCGACTTCTCGATGCGCCTCACCTGGTCGGGGATGTACGCCCACGCGGCGCCCTGGAACGACCGGTGGATGGGCAAGGCCAACAGGAGTTCGGGCTGCATCGGCATGAGCGACGCGAACGCCGCCTGGTTCTACGCCCAGGTCCGCCCGGGCGACCCCTTCGAGATCACCGGCAAGGACACCAAGGGGGTCCCGGCACCCGGCAACGGCTTCGGCGCGTGGAACGTGGCGTGGGCCGAGTGGCAGACGCTCAGCGCGCTGCGCTGAGCCGTTCACGTGCGTCCCCCGGCCTTGACGCGTGCCGTGCGGCTTCCGGCCGCAGCACTGCGGCCCCGCACCTTCGCGTTCGCGTGCGGGGCCGCGGCATTTCACCGGATCGGCAGGGCTATTCCTGTAGGGCCGTCCGGCGGCGCTTCCACCAGATCAGTCCGCCGCCCAGGGCCGCGAGCGCGGCGGCGATGCCCGCGATCAGGCCGATGGGGGTGTCGGAACCGGTGTCGGCGAGGTCACCGTCCGGGTCGGGGTCGTTCTGGCCGCCGGTGCTACCGCCCGTGGCGGGCGGCGTGGACGGGTCAGGCCCGGGGGTGGTCGGCTTGCCGGTCGGCTCGGTCGGAGTCGGAGTCGGAGTCGGAGTCGGAGTCGGCGTCGGGTCCGGTCCCGGCTCGTCACCGCCTCCGCCGGTATCGGTGGAGGTCGTGTTGCCGCCCATGAGCAGCACGTTGCCGTCGTCGTCCTTGGCGTTGTCGGTGAGGGTCTTCACCGACGTCTGTGTCTGCCGGGGAAGGTTGCTGTGCCCGGTGGTGAACTCGGTCTTGCTGATGTTGCGCTTCGGCTGCTTGGAGAAGTCGACGCCGCCGACGATGTAGACCATCACGCCTTCGTCGGTGTCCACGTCGTACTGGAACTCGCCGTTGAGGAAGATGTCGCGGTACTTCTTGAACAGCTCGTTCTTGTCCCAGTTCTGGTTGGGAGCGCGCAGCGGCCACGACGCCACGTTGTTGCTGTTGATGATCGCGCGGTAGTCGGTGGGCGTCTTCGCGTCCTGGAGACGGATCCACTCGGCGGCCACGCGGGCCGTGTAGACACGGCGCAGATCCGCGTACTGCGGTGCGGTGTTGATGGTCTTCTCAACCTCGGGGACGATCATCCGGTCGATGACCCGCTGTGCCTGGTCCCGTTCGGCCTCGGTCGGGTCGCAGATCTGGTCGCCGCCGGGGTCGGTGGTGAAGTCCTGTGGGGTGGACTCCAGCTTCAGGGGGGCGTCAAGGATGTAGATGCCGCCGTCCTGCTCGCGTACGGTCGCGGTCTTCGGCTCGATCCAGTTGCGGATCCCCGTGAAGCACGGGCGGCCGTTCACCTTGGGCAGGGACGCCCAGAACCGCTTGCCGAGATCGGTCTTGGGGTCCATCGCCTTGAAGAAGTCGTGCTTCATCCGGAGGTCGGCCTCGAGGAGGATCCGGCCGGCGTCGGTCTTCCCGAACTGGGCGTCCATGACCCTGTTGGGCTCGTCCGGGTTGAGGTTCACCCAGAACTTGTCCGGTGTCAGCGCCAGCCAGGTCAGGAAGGCGTCGGAGATGAGCTGCGCCTTCTCCTTGCCGCCCCAGCCGGACTTCTCCTCGGGGTCTTCCTTGGCGGAGAAGCCGTAGTCCAGGCCCTCGCCCTTGACGGGCTTGCCGACATAACGAAGTTCGAGGGTGGTGAAGTCCACGCCGCCCGCACCTCGGGGCGAGAGCCGACTGGGGTCAGCGGCGTTCTTCTTGTTCAGGAACTCGGCCATGGCCTTGGGGTTCGCACGGGACTCACGGATCAGGTCGTTCGCGCCGCCGCCCGTGGTGGGGGGCTTTCCGGGGGGCTGCATGTTGGTCGACTTCGCGCGCACACCGCCGCTGGGCGCCTTCTCGACCTTGTCCGAGCGGTAGTTGTACTCCGTGACGCGGCCGGGAGCGTTCTTGCTCAGTTCCTGCTTCAGGGTGGCTGCCGATTTCTCCTGCGGCTGTCCGTAGACGTACTTCATGGACGACTGGCGCCAGTTCTTGTCCTTGGACCACGCGATGTCCTTGGGCCTCTGCTTCGGATCAGGCTGCCCGTTGGACTTGATCTCCAGGATCTGCTTGGTCTTGGTGTTGTAGGCGTCGAGCTGCCTGCGGTACGTCTTCTTGGTGTCCGGGTCCGTGAATTCCACCTCCTTCTGGCAGATCCACTCCGGTCCTGTCAGCCCGTGGTCCTTGATGACCTTCTTCTCGAACGCCTTGCCGCGCGGGTCGTTGCCGGAGTTGCGGATCAGCCGGACATCGCGCCAGTGCGACCAGTCTCCCCACGCCTCCTTGTTGGCCTTCCGTGCCTGCAGCCACGCCCAGTAGATGCGGTTTTCCGGCTGGGACTTCGGCGGCTGCTTCTCCAGGTTCTCCAGCCGATCGATGACCTCCTGGCTGGGCTGTTCAAGGCCGTCCCACTGCTTGCCCGGGTTCACGTAGTCGTACGTGTCCCAGTGGGCCTTGGCCCTCGAGGCGTCGAACTCCGGGAGTTCGGCGATGGCCTGGATGTCGTCGGCGAGGTCGAAGTAGTCCTTGCACGGGATGCCCTCGTCCAAGGGCTTCGACGGCTTCGGCGGCTTGGGAGCCGCATTCGCGTCGCCGGTCAGGCCGGGCAGCCCGGTGAGGGCGAGGCCCAATGCCGCGACGACGGCAGCGGCGGAGGCCAGACGTGCCCGGACGCGTAAACGTATCGGTTTCAAGCTCTTCTGTCCCTGCTCCTGGGGGCTGTGGGACGGGTACGGTGCGGTGTGAGCCCCCGTGACATGACACCGCCAACGTGGCTCACCATAGGGACCCAACTCCTGGGGATACCAAGGGGTTTGGCGTCCGACACGCCGATCGCTTCACGGCGACCCCTGACCTAGGCTCGCCCCATGAGCAAGAATCCGCGTGTCGCCTGGCGGCAGTCCACCCTCCGGATCACCCGCGTCCACCCGCCCTACCGCGCCCCCTACGACCAGCACACGATCCGCCATGCACCGGCTCACGACCCGGTCCGCGCCCGCGCCGTCGTCGATGATCTCTCCACCGTCGCCACCGTCGCCGAAGAACTCGGGACCGTGCTCCGCCGGGACCTGGACCACCCCCGGCATGTGGGCGACCTCGACCAGGTCGCCGTCGGATGCTGGGGCGACATCGTCCAGATCAGCGACCCGGCCTTCGGTGAGGACGGCATCCTCTCCAGCAACCTCGACGCCGCGTTCGACGCCCAGGTCAAAGCTCACTCCGAGGCCCGCATCACCGCCGTATGTGAGATGTACTCGGCCGAGACCTACGGCAAGTACCTGGCCCATGTCCCCGGGCAGCCGCGCCTCTCCGCCGACGGCTGGGACGACCAGGACGTCACCGGCGACCCCGCGCAGCTCCTGCGGGCCGTCGGCGTCGGTCCCGGCGACCCCGGGGGCGAGTACCTCGATACCGACCAGGACGAGCCCTTCATCGGCGTCGAGTACCTCGACCTCCTCGCCTGCGGTCTGCATTCCGACTACGCCCGGGAGAACTTGATGGTGTCCGTCTTCAAGGTCACCCGCACCGAGGACGTCCAGAACGCCATCGACGATGTCTGGCGCGAGGACTGACGGCATCCGGTGCGTGGACCGAGGCCGGCCCGCTTCAAGGGGCGTGGCCGGCACGTGCGGGGTCTCGCAGTCCAGGGTGAGCAGCCCCGCGGGCAGCCGGCGAGGACCGCTCACCGCCCGCCCGTGCCCGCGGGTTTCGCCGCACACTCGAACCACACCGTCTTGCCCGACCCCGCCGGGCGCTCCTCCGTGCCCCACCGGTCCGTGAGCGCCTCGACCAGCAGCAGCCCCCGCCCGCCCTCGGCCGTCAGATCCGCGCGGGCCGAGCGGGGAAGAACCGGCGAGGCGTCCGAGACCTCCACCCGTACGCCGCCGTCCTGGAGCAGGATCAGCGTCTGACAACGCCGCCCGGGCACATGCCGTACGACATTCGCGATCAGCTCCGTCAGCGCCAGCTCGGCCGCCTCGGCAACCTCCAGCAGTTCCCAGCTCGTGAGGTACGCGCGCAGGATGCGACGCAGGTGCCGGGCCGAGTGCGCGCCGACGACGAAATCGGCGCGGTAGCCGGGCTGCTCGTCGGTTACATGATTCATGGCACCACCCTGCGACGACCCGACTACGCTCGGCTATGTAACGAACCGAACGCCGCGAGGCGTTGCAGGCCGGAGGTGCCGACCGTGGTGAACGTCCAGTCGCTCGACCCCAGCGCTTCCCCACTGGACTACTACGGCTGGGAGCTCCGCCGCCAACGCGAGGCCACGGCCTCAAACAGGCCCAGCTCGGCGACATCATCTTCTGCACGGGCTCACTGATCGGCCAGATCGAGACCACGAAGAAGGTCCCCACCCGCGACTTCTCGGAGCGTGTGGACGCTGCCCTCGGCACGGACGGGGTCTTCTCACGCCTGGTGGGCCTGGTCCTGCGCAGTCAACTGCCCAACTGGTTCCAGCCGTACGCGGAGATGGAGGCCAAGGCGGCGTACATCTCCACGTATCAGGCACAGTTGGTGTACGGGCTGCTGCAGACGGAGGAGTACGCGCGGGCTGTGCTCGCCACCGGGATGCCGGACGACCTGGAGGGTCTGGTCGCCGCCCGGATGGAGCGCCAGCGCATCCTGGAGCGGGAGCAGCCGCCGCTGGCCTGGGCGATCCTGGACGAGGCGGTGCTGCACAGGCCGATCGGTGGGCGTGAGGTCATGCGGCGGCAACTGGAGCGTTTGTTGGAGTTCACAGGCCATCGCTGGATGCGCATCCAGATGCTCCCCTTCGCGGCCGGTGAACACGCCAGCCTGGCAGGGTCGTTCACTGCGATGCGCTTCGAGGACGACCCCGACGTCGTCTACACGGAGGACCTCATCTCCGGCCACATGACCGCGAACCCCGAGACCATCAGGGAAGCCGCACGCCGTTACGCTCACCTTCAGGCCGCCGCCCTCTCCGTAGAGGACTCGGCAGCACTGATCGCCCGCGTGATGGAGGAACGCTATGGAGACCGTCCCGAGCAAGGTGCAGTGGCGTAAGTCCAGCTACAGCGGCAACACCGGCGGCGAGTGCATTGAGGTCGCGGACGGTTGCCCGACCGCCGCCGTGCCGGTCCGTGACAGCAAGAACCCCGACGGCCCGGTCGTGGTCGTCGGCGCGAGCGCATGGCGGGCGTTCATCGACGGCCTGCGGTAACCACCCGTGCCGCTGAACCAGCCGTGGGCAGGGCTCCACCCTCCACGCACTACTTCGGCGACCGGACCCCCTGAGCGTCGGGACGCTGCTGTTCAGCCGGCCGCCATCTCCCACAGCAGCACCTCCGCCGCGTCGGCCGCGGCCAGCTCCAGGCCCTCCGCGTCCGTGATCCGCGCCGCGTCCCCCGGCCCCAACTCGTCGGCGGCGAGTCGCACACGGCCCCGCACCACGTGCGCGTACACGTACGGCGCGTCCGGCACCGCCGTCCGCTCGCCCGCCGTGAGCCGGCGCGCGTGCAGCATCGCGCCCGCCTCGGGCAGGGCGTACGGCGTCGAGTCGGCGATACCGCGCACGATCTCGTACGACGGCTCGCCACCCGGCCGTAGCGGTGTCAGCCACATCTGTACGAACACCAGCGGCACATCGCCGTCGTTGCGCTCCACATGCCGCACCCCGCCCGCCGAGCTGAGCCGCTGCACATCGCCCGGGCGGACGACGGTGGCGTGCCCGGCGGTGTCGCGGTGGGTGAGCTCGCCCTCGACGACCCAGGTGACGATCTCCGTGTGGCTGTGCGGATGCTCGTCGAACCCGGCGCCGGGAGCGAGCCGCTCCTCGTTGCAGGCCAGGATCGCGCCGAAGCGGAGGTTGCCCGGGTCGTAGTGCCGCCCGAAGGAGAAGGCGTGCAGGGACTCGATGCCGGCCGCGGGGTCGCCGCCTCTGTAGCGCTCACCGGCGCGCCGAACGGATATCACGCCACCACGGTAGCCGGGAACCATCGGGCGACGACGGGATGAACAAGAACCCCGCCCCCAGGCCCCCGCGTCCTGATAAGGCACTCTTGTCCCGTGCCCGAACCTGCAGCGAACTCCTCCCACCCGCACTCCGCGACCCTGCGCCGCCTCGAGCAGTCCTCCGGCCGGCTCGCCGCGAACGCGATCGCCCGCATGGACCAGTCGCTGCCCTGGTACCGGGCCATGCCACCGGAGAACCGGTCGTGGATCGGGCTGGTCGCCCAGGCCGGTATCGCCGCTTTCACGGAATGGTTCCGGCACCCGGAGACCCCGCAGGCCATCTCGACCGACGTCTTCGGCACCGCCCCGCGCGAGCTGACCCGGGCGATCACCCTGCGCCAGACCGTGGAGATGGTGCGCACCACCATCGAAGTCATGGAGGCGGCGATCGAGGAGGTCGCCGCACCCGGCGACGAGTCCGTCCTGCGTGAGGCGCTGCTCGTCTACGCACGGGAGATCGCCTTCGCCACCGCCCAGGTCTACGCGCAGGCCGCCGAGGCCCGCGGCGCGTGGGACGCCCGCCTCGAATCGCTCGTCGTCAACGCGGTGCTGTCCGGCGAGGCCGACGAGGGCGCGGTCTCCCGCGCCGCGGCGCTCGGCTGGAACTCGCCCGAGCATGTGTGTGTGATCCTCGGCACCGCGCCCGACGGGGACAGCGAACTGACCGTCGAAGCCATCCGCCGCGCCGCCCGGCACGCCAAGCTCCAGGTGCTGACGGGCGTGCTCGGCGACCGGCTCGTCGTCATCGCCGGCGGCAGCGACAACCCGTTGCACGTCGCCAAGGCCCTCATCGGCCCCTACGCGGCGGGCCCCGTCGTCGCCGGCCCGATCGTGCCCGACCTGCTGGCGGCGACCCGCTCCGCACAGGCCGCCGCCGCCGGTCTCAAGGCGTGCTCGGCCTGGCAGGACGCCCCGCGGCCGGTTCTCGCGGACGATCTCCTGCCGGAACGCGCCATCGCCTCCGACCCTTCTGCGCGTGAGCAGTTGGTGGAGGAGATCTACAGACCGCTGGAGGAAGCCGGGTCGGCCCTCCTGGAAACTCTGAGTGTCTATCTCGAGCAGGCGAGCAGCCTCGAGGGCGCCGCCAGAATGCTCTTCGTCCACCCCAACACCGTGCGCTACCGGCTCCGACGTGTGACGGACGTCACCGGCTGGTCACCCTCCGACGTGCGTTCGGCGTTCACGCTGCGAATCGCGCTGATCCTGGGGCGTCTGGCCGACGGGGATGCCCAGCCCTAGACTTTTGTTGAACACCGACAATTCCCCTGACGGTTCTTCGTCCCTGTCCCCACGGGCGGGAGAGGCCGTCCACAAGAGAGAGTGTGAGGGTGCTCGTACTCGTCGCTCCCGGCCAAGGCGCTCAGACGCCCGGCTTCCTGACTCCCTGGCTCGACCTCCCCGGCGCCGCCGACCGCATCGCGGCCTGGTCGGACGCCATCGGGCTCGACCTTGCCCACTACGGCACCAAGGCCGACGCGGACGAGATCCGCGACACCGCCGTTGCGCAGCCCCTCCTCGTCGCCGCCGGACTGCTGTCCGCGTCGGCGCTCGGTGAGGTGGCTCCCGGCGCGGTCGCCGGACACAGCGTCGGAGAGATCACCGCCGCCGCGTTCGCGGGTGTCGTCGACGACACCTCCGCGCTGAAGCTCGTACGGGCCCGCGGCCTGGCGATGGCAGAGGCCGCCGCGATCACGAAGACCGGCATGTCGGCCATCCTCGGCGGCGAGGCCGACACGGTCGTGGCGCACCTCGAGAAGCTCGGCCTCACCCCGGCCAACGTGAACGGCGCCGGACAGATCGTCGCCGCCGGCACCGCCGAGCAGCTCGCCGCACTCGCGGAGGACAAGCCGGAAGGCGTCCGCCGTGTCCTGCCGCTCCAGGTGGCCGGCGCGTTCCACACTCATCACATGGCACCCGCCGTCGCGAAGCTCGAGGAGGCCGCGAAGGCCCTCTCGGTCTCCGCCCCGGCGGTTCCGTATGTCTCGAACAAGGACGGGCAGATCGTCGCCGACGGCGCCGACGTCATCTCCCGTCTCGTGGGTCAGGTCGCCAACCCGGTCCGGTGGGACCTGTGCATGGAGACCTTCAAGGAGCAGGGCGTCACCGCCCTGGTCGAGGTCTGCCCCGGCGGCACGCTCACGGGCCTCGCCAAGCGCGCCCTGCCGGGCGTGCGGACGTTGGCGCTGAAGACCCCCGACGACCTCGACGCGGCCCGCGCGCTCGTCGCCGAGCTTTCAGCCTGACAAGGAGCCGTAGAGCATGTCGAAGATCAAGCCCAGCAAGGGCGCCCCGTACGCACGCATCCTGGGTGTCGGCGGCTACCGTCCGACCCGGGTCGTGCCCAACGAGGTGATCCTCGAGAAGATCGACTCCTCCGACGAGTGGATCCGCTCCCGCTCCGGTATCACCACCCGCCACTGGGCCTCCCCCGAGGAGACCGTGACCGCGATGTCGGTCGAGGCGTCGGGCAAGGCGATCGCGGACGCCGGGATCACCGCCGACCAGATCGGCGCCGTCGTCGTCTCCACCGTCTCGCACTTCAAGCAGACCCCGGCCGTGGCCACCGAGATCGCCGACAAGGTGGGCGCGGGCAAGCCCGCCGCGTTCGACATCTCCGCCGGCTGCGCGGGCTTCGGCTACGGCCTCACCCTCGCCAAGGGCATGATCGTCGAGGGCTCCGCGGAGTATGTGCTCGTCATCGGCGTCGAGCGGCTCAGCGACCTGACCGACCTGGAGGACCGCGCGACGGCCTTCCTGTTCGGCGACGGCGCGGGCGCGGTCGTGGTCGGCCCGTCCGACGAGCCGCACATCGGCCCCACGGTCTGGGGCTCCGAGGGCGACAAGTCCGAGACGATCAAGCAGACCGTGCCGTGGAACGACTTCCATCTCGGCGACGTGTCCCGCCTGCCGCTCAACGAGCGCGGCGAGGTCAAGTTCCCCGCCATCACGCAGGAGGGCCAGGCGGTGTTCCGCTGGGCCGTCTTCGAGATGGCGAAGGTCGCGCAGCAGGCGCTCGACGCCGCCGGCATCAGCGCGGCCGACCTGGACGTCTTCATCCCGCACCAGGCCAATATGCGGATCATCGACTCGATGGTGAAGACCCTGAAGCTGCCGGAGCACGTCACGGTCGCCCGCGACGTGGAAACCACCGGCAACACCTCGGCCGCCTCGATCCCGCTCGCAATGGAGCGGCTCCTGGCGACCGGACAGGCGAAGAGCGGCGACACAGCGCTCGTCATCGGCTTCGGGGCGGGTCTCGTCTACGCCGCGACGGTCGTTACCCTCCCCTAGGCACCGTACGGATCTTCCGGACGGCTGCTGCCACACCCTCTGATACACACCGAAGGAGCGCCACCATGGCCGCCACGCAGGAAGAGATCGTCAAGGGTCTCGCCGAGATCGTCAACGAGATCGCCGGTATCCCGACCGAGGACGTCCAGCTGGACAAGTCCTTCACCGACGACCTCGACGTCGACTCGCTGTCCATGGTCGAGGTCGTCGTCGCCGCCGAAGAGCGCTTCGACGTCAAGATCCCCGACGAGGACGTCAAGAACCTGAAGACCGTCGGCGACGCCGCGGACTACATCGCAAAGCACCAGGCCTGAGTCTCACGTCGCGTTTGTCGCCACTCTCCGGTGGCGCCGTGAAAATTCAGCACCCTCTACACGTGGAGAAAGAATTCCTGTGAACTCGACCAATCGCACCGTGGTCGTCACCGGTATCGGCGCAACCACACCGTTGGGTGGCGACAGCGCATCGACCTGGGAAGGTCTCATCGCCGGGCGTTCCGGTGTGAAGCTGCTCGAGGGGGAGCGCTTCGCCGACCTGCCGGTGAAGATCGCGGCGACCGCCGCGGTCGACCCGGGCGAGGTTCTGCCCCGCCCGCTGGCCCGACGGCTGGACCGCTCCGCGCAGTTCGCGCTGATCGCGGCCCGCGAGGCGTGGGCCGACGCCGGCTACACCGCCCCCGCCGGCGAGGACGGGGCGATCGCCCCGGCCCGTCTCGGCACCGTCATCGCTTCCGGTATCGGCGGCGTGACGACCCTGCTCGACCAGTACGACGTGCTCAAGGAGAAGGGCGTACGCCGCGTCTCCCCGCACACCGTCCCCATGCTGATGCCCAACGGCCCCTCCGCCAACGTCGGCCTCGAGGTGAACGCCCAGGCGGGCGTGCACACCCCGGTCTCGGCGTGCGCGTCGGGCGCCGAGGCGATCGGCTACGCCGTCGAGATGATCCGCACCGGCCGTGCTGACGTGGTCGTCGCCGGCGGCACCGAGGCGGCGATCCACCCGCTGCCGATCGCGGCCTTCGCCAACATGATGGCGATGTCCAAGAACAACGACGAGCCGACGAAGGCCTCGCGCCCCTACGACACGGCCCGCGACGGCTTCGTCCTCGGCGAGGGCGCGGGCGTCGTCATCCTGGAGTCGGCCGAGCACGCCGCCGCGCGCGGCGCGAAGGTCTACTGCGAGGTGCTGGGCCAGGGTCTGTCCGCGGACAGCCACCACATCGCACAGCCGGAGCCGACCGGCCGCGGTATCGCGGCGGCGCTGCGGAACCTGCTCGAGACCGCTGACCTCAAGCCGTCCGAGGTCGTGCACCTCAACGCGCACGCGACGTCGACGCCGCAGGGTGACGTGGCCGAGATCAAGGCGCTGCGCAGCGTGCTGGGCGACGACCTGGACCATGTCGCGGTCTCCGCGACCAAGTCGATGACGGGTCATCTGCTCGGCGGCGCGGGCGGCATCGAGACGGTGGCGACGGTGCTGGCCCTCCACCACCGCACGGCCCCGCCGACGATCAACGTCGACGAGCTCGACGAGTCGGTGGACGCGGACATCGTGCGCGGCGAGCCGCGGGCGCTGCCGGAGGGCACGATCGCGGCGATCAACAACTCGTTCGGCTTCGGCGGCCACAACGTGGTGCTGGCGTTCCGCACGGTCTGACCTGCCTGATCACGCATACGCGCGAGGCCCGCGCCCCTCGGGGGCGCGGGCCTCTGCTCTTTCCCCCACCCCGCCCTTCCCGCTGTACCGATGTGCGGCTCCGCCGCGTGGCGGGCTCCGCCCGGACCCGTACCGCGCTTCGCGCGGTGCCCTCAAACTCCCCCTACGGCCTGGCGGCCGTGGGAGGTGCCCCCAGGCGGGCCGGCTTTCGCTCCGCGAAATCAGCCCCCCGGGATACGCAGGGGCCCCGGTGGTGCGCGCCGAGCGCGGCGCCGGACCGGGCGAAGCCCTGTGCGGCGGGTCCGGGGAAGCCCTGGGCGGCGCAGCCGCCCAGGGCTTCCCCGGACCCGCCGCACATCGGTACAGCCGGGCCGCTCTTCCAGCCTCGCCGGCGTTCAAGGCGCGGGGGCAACTCCGGCATCTCCGGCGCCGGAGGCACGGGCGGCTCAAGCTCCGTCGGCGATCGAGGCGCGGGGCGACTCCGGCCCGGCGCAGAGCCTCGGACGAAGGCGGCCTATCCCTGCCGGAGCTCACGGCACGGGGGCCGCTTTCCAGCCTCTCCGACGTTTGAGGCGCGGAGGCAACTCCGGCATCGCCGGCGCCCGAGGCACGGGTGACTCAAGCCCTGCCGAGGCGCGGGGCACCGGCATCGCCGGCGATCGAGGCGGGGGCGGAGCCCCCGAAAGCCGTGGGCCCCCGTAGGGGCTACCGCCTCAGACCACCTGGTGGAGCCACCGGACCGGCGCTCCCTCACCCGCGTACCGGAACGGCTCCAGTTCGTCGTCCCACGGCTTCCCGAGCAGCTTCGCGATCTCCGCCTCGAGGTCCGTCTCGCCCTGCGCGGAGCGTGCCAGCGCCGCCCGCAGGCGGTCCTCGGGCACGAGGATGTCGCCGTGCATGCCGGTCACCGCGTGGAAGATCCCGAGGTCCGGCGTGGCGCTGTAGCGCTCGCCCTCGGCGGTCGGGCACGGCTCCGCCGTCACCTCGAAGCGCAGCAGGTGCCAACCGCGCAGCGCGGACGCCAGCTTGGAGGCGGTGCCCACCTCACCCTGCCAGGAGAATTCCGCTCTCCAGGTGCCGGGCGATGCGGGCTGGCGGATCCAGTCCAGCTGGACCCGTACGCCGAGCACGCCCGCGACCGCCCATTCGACGTGCGGGCACAGCGCGCGCGGTGCGGAGTGAACGTACAGAACGCCACGTGTCGTCACCGGGACCTCCAGTGTGGGACGAGGATCGCCTTCCCAGCGGCCTCAGTAAACAGCATCGGGAACAAGTCTCCGCAAAAGGGACGGCATGTGACGAGATGTAATTTACCGGCGCCGATGGGCGAGGTGGGCCTCTGGGTCGACGTGGCAAAAGTTACCGTGCGGAACGCACCGAGGGGTGACGTAATGTCGGTCCTGGGGCCCGTACGCACCAAGCTTTCACTCGGCAGGAGGTCGGATGCCGGGTTTGTGGAGGGGAAAGTGACCTTGCGACAGCGGAGCCGGAGGTTCCGGGCACGCGCCGGCGTGGCCGCCGCGCTCGCCACCGCCGCGCTGGCGGCGGGAGTGCTGGTGGCATGTGACTCGCCGTCAGCATCTTCCGGCCGGGATCCGTCGGCGACGTCCGCGCGTCCATCCCCGAGCCCGAGCCCGACCCGCGTGTGGGACAGCAGTCCGCGCTCGCTCGCCGCGGTCGGCGACTCCATCACCCGTGGGTTCGACGCGTGCATGATCCTCGCCGACTGCCCGGAGGTGTCGTGGGCGACCGGTACGGACACCACGGTGAACAGCCTCGCCCTGCGCCTGCTCGGACCGTCCGCCGTGGCGGAGCGCAGCTGGAACCTCGCCCGTTCCGGTGCCGACGCCTCCGACCTGCCGGAGCAGATGGCCCGGGCCGCGGCCCACAAGCCGGAACTGGTCACGGTGATGGTCGGCGCGAACGACGCCTGCGCGGACACCGTGGACCGTATGACCCCCGTCGAGGACTTCCGGGCCTCCCTGGAGGCCGCCATGGCGACGCTGCGCAAGGACGCCCCGAAGGCTCAGGTCTACGTCTCCAGCGTGCCGGACCTGAAGCGGCTGTGGTCGGCCGGGCGCGGCGACGCGCTGGGCAGCCGGATATGGGAACTGGGCATCTGTGCCTCGATGCTCGGCGACGCGCAGGACCTGAGCATCCAGGCGCAGCAGCGCAGGGACACCGTCCAGCAGCGGGTCGTCGCGTACAACGGCGTTCTCGAGGACGTGTGCGCCGAGGACGACCGCTGCCGGTACGACGGCGGCGCGGTCTTCGACTACCGGTTCACGGGCGAGCAGTTGAGCCGCTGGGACTGGTTCCATCCCAGCAGGGACGGCCAGCAGCGGCTGGCGGAGATCGCCTACCGCAACATCACGGCCGCGCAGGCGCCGCGCGCCGGGTCCTAGGCAGGAGGCCGCCTTCCCCCACCGCGGCCGGACGGCGATACTTCCGCCACCCGACGAAAGGATTCCCGTGCCCCGGATACGCGCCCGCCTGGACGTACTTGGTGTGGCCCTGCTCGCCTCCGCCGCGCTCACGCTCACGGCGTCCCCGCTCGCTTCTGCCGCCCCCTCCCCCGCCGCCGTCCCGCTCACGGTCGAGGAGCAGCGGCTCGGACGGGCCGTACCGCAGGAGATCCTGCGGCGCAGCGGATTCGATTCCGCGGCACCGGACTTCGTCCAGGCTCTGGACGGCGCGACGTCGTACCGGCAGGCGGAACGGGCCGTCGTACGCCACGGGTCGGCGCTGTGGCAGCGGGCGGTGGACCGGGCGCAGGGCAGGGGCGCGGCACGGGGCGACCTGAGCCGGGACGACGACCGCCCGCTGTACTGGGCGCGGCTCGGGATGACGGCCGGTCTGCGGCAGTGGCAGCCCGCGTTCGACATGACCGCCGGGCAGCGGGCGCGGCTGCTGGAGGACCTGGAACGGTCCTCGCGCGGCCAGGACTCGATGGACTTCCCGCCCGGCAAGGGCGTCAAGCGGATCGTGATGACGGGCTTCGACCCGTTCACGCTCGACCGGGACATCCGTATCAGCAACCCGTCCGGCGCGACGGCGCTCGCCCTCGACGGCACCTGGATCCGCACGGCGGACGGGCCGGCGAGGATCGAGACGGCCGTCTTCCCGGTGCGCTGGCAGGACTTCACCGACGGCACGGTCGAGCGGACCCTCGAGGCCCGGCTCCCGGAGGCCGACCTGTTCACGACGGTGAGCCAGGGCCGGGTGGGCCGTATCGACATCGAGCGTTTCAACGGGGCCTGGCGGGGCGGCTTCCCGGACAACGACAACGTCTCTCGCCGGGAGACCGTGCCGGTGTCCGATCCCGCCTCGCAGCCCCAGTGGACGCCGACCTCGCTCCCGTACAAGGCGATCACCGCCGCGGACACGGGTCGCTTCCCGGTCTACGACAACACCTCCGTGACCGAGATACCGGCCGGTCAGAGCACCCCGGTCACCCGGACGGACGGCCCGACGCCGGGCTCGACCGCGCGGGCCGGAGGCGGCGGCGACTACCTGTCCAACGAGATCGCCTACCGCGCGACCCTGCTGCGTGACCGGCTCGGCCTGGACATCCCCGGTGGTCATGTGCACACCCCGGTGCTCCAGTTCGGGGCGGACAACACGACGCGGATCACCGACCCGGAGTTCGTCCGCAACCGGCTGGACATCATCGCCCAGGTGCGCGAGATCATCCGGGTGGCCGCTGAGAACAACGGGACGGGATGACGGACACATGAAGATCGCGGCGGGACAGTTCACGTCGGTACCCGGCGACATCGGGGCGAACGTCGACAGCATGCGGGGGCTGGTGCGGGCGGCGGCCGGGCAAGGGGCCGCCCTGGTCGCCTTCTGCGAGCTGGCGGTCACCGGCTACGACCTGGACCTGATCGCCGGACGTCCCGAGCTGTGGCTGTCCGAGGACGATCGCCGGCTCGAACCGCTGCGGGAGGCGTGCCGTACGACGTCGACGGCGGCACTCGTCGGCTGCGCGGCCCGCACGTCCGGGCCCCGCCCCACGATCGCGGCGCTGGTGATCGGCCCGGACGGCGAGCTGCTGGCCCGCTACGACAAGACGCATCTGTACGGCGAGGAGAACGACGTCTTCACGGCCGGTACGCGGGACGGCCGTTTCACCCTCGACGGCGTCCGGTTCGCGGTGGCGGTCTGCTACGACAACCGCTTCCCCGACGTGGCGGAGCGGGCGAAGGCCGACGGCTGCCAGGTGTATGTGGCCAGTTCGGTGCTCGACGAGCACAACGACTCGTTCGAGCGGGTCTATCCGGTGCGGGCCAGGGACAACGCGCTGCCGGTGCTGCTCGCCAACGCGATGGGGCCCTCCGGCGTCGGTGACTGCCTGGGCGGCAGCGCGGTCTGGGGTCCCGACGGCGCGCTGCTCGCCACGGCGGGCACCAAGGCCCCCGCCCTCGCGGTGGCGCGGATCCCGGCCGGCCGCATCGCCGCCGGGCCGGACCGGGCCGCGTCGGCCCATAGCCCGGGCGGCTAGTCCGCCTTGCGGAAGGTGTACGGGCCCGGCTGCGCCGGCGCGGGGTCGGCGGCCGGGTCCGGTACGAGGTCCCGGGCCATCAGCGTCGCGCCCGCCACCGCGCCCGGCATCAGGAAGACCGCGACGAACGGGACGATGAACGCCAGCGTCAGCGGCACGCCGAAGCCGAGCGTGCGCATCCGGCGGCCCCTCAGAAGGGCGAGACGTTCCTTCAGTTCGATGCCGCGCCGCTGGAGGGCCACCGCGGTCAGCTCCTCCGCGAGGAAGAAGCCGGAGACGCAGAAGCCGATCACCGGGACCACCGTCTGCCCGAGGACCGGGATGAAGCCGCAGGCGAAGAGCAGCACGCCGTAGCAGACCACGCGCAGCACGACCCGAAGCGAGTCCCTGGCGGAGATCCACAGTTCGCGCCAGAGCGGCAGCCCGGAGTGGGGCACGTCGCCGCCCTCCGAGCGGTCGACCTGCTCGGAGAGGTTCTCGTAGAAGGGCTGGCCGACCAGGAGCGTCACCGCCGTGAAGGTGATGACGGCCACGAACAGCCCGAAGGCGAACAGCAGTGCGGTGAGCGTGCCGCGGAAGATGCCGAGCCAGGGTGAGGACCAGTCGTCGGCGAAGGGTGTCGCCCAGGCCGTCACGTCGTCCGCGCCGAGGACGAGACCGACGAGTGCCGCCGTGTAGAGCAGCAGGGTCACGAGTCCGGGCAGCAGGCCGAAACCGAACCACCGGCCGTGGCCGACGACCCAGCGCTGGCCCTTCATCAAGTATCCGAAACCCACCCCGAGATCACGCATACGCACACCTTATCGGGGTGCCTCTTGTTGTTCGGCGGCCGAACCGGTAGACCGTGCGTACTGATCTTGTGACGATTCCTTCCGACACAACGGAGGCTCGAACCGCATGGGCTCACCCCGCCCCGTACTGATCACCGCCACCCTCGCCGCGGCACTCGCCGGCGCTCTCCTCGCGCCCCTGCCGGGCGCCGTGGCCGCTCCCGGGGAGGACCGGCCCCAGCCGCACCCCGTGAGAGAGGGGAGCCGCGAGGCGCCCACGGCGGCGGCCAGGGCGCCGCTCTCCGCGACCGCCGGCGCGCTCACCGACGAGACCCGCGATCTCACCGGGGAGGGCGGATACCCGCGCAGGACCGAACTCGAGGCCCCGCCGGAGAACCCGGCCGACAAGTCGATAAAACTGGGTCTCGCTCCCTATCACTCCCTCGCCCCGCGGCTCAACGCCCTTCAGGCACTGGGCGACCGGGTCAGCGTCGAGGTCGCCGGCCGCTCGGCCGGCGGTCACGAGCTGTACCTCGTCACCGTCACCGCACCGGAGACCGCCGCCCAGGCGCGCGACCAGGAGCGGATGCGGGAGCGCATCGAGAACGCGCCCGCCGCCGCGGCCGAGGACCGGCACATCAAGACGCGCTACAAGACGCCGGTGTTCATCAACAACAACATCCACGGCAACGAGTGGGAGGGCACGGACGCCGCCCTGAAGCTCATCGAGGAGCTGGCGAAGGCCAAGGACGCGAAGACCGCCGACCTGCTCGCGAAGAACCGCGTCTACCTGAACGTCACGGCCAACCCGGACGGCAGGATCGCCGGAACCCGCGCCAACGCCGGCGGCTTCGACCTCAACCGCGACTTCATCACCGCCACGCAGCCCGAGACACGGGCGATCCGGCAGATCGCGATCGACAAGCAGCCTGCCGTCATGCTCGACCTGCACGGATACGTCAACGGCACCCTGATCGAGCCGACGACCCCGCCGCACGGCGAGAACTACGAGTACGACCTGTTCCTGAAGAACTCCTACGCGAACGCGATCGGGATGGAAGCGGCCGTCAACGGCCTCGGCTACACGGCGGAGAAGGACGGTGTGCGCCCCGCCGTGATCCCGTTCCGGGACCAGGAGGAGGGCTGGGACGACTGGCCGCCCATCTTCACCCCGCAGTACATGCCCTTCCAGGGGGCTGTCGCCTCGCACACCATCGAGTTCCCGATGGTCGTCAACAACAACGCGTACAACACGCTGCCGGTCGAGGAACTGCGCCGCAGGGCCGCGATCAACACCGACATCGCGGGCGCGGCGATGCGCGCGACCCTCGACTACACCCACACGCACCGCGCCTCGGTGCTGGCCGACCAGATCGAGACGTTCCGCAGGGGTGCGGCGGGAGAGCCGCAGCGACCCGTCTCCGAGGAGACCGTCCCGGGTGTGCCGGGCATCGGCCCCGAGGACGTCTACACCGCGAAGTTCCCGAGGGCGTACGTCGTTCCCGCCGGGTCTTCGCAGCGGTCGGCGACCGCGGCGGCACGGCTGGTCGACCATCTCGTCGCCAACGACGTCCGGGTGGAGCGGGCGGTCACCGCGTTCCGGCTGGCGGGCCGTACGTACCCCGCCGGGTCGTACATCGTCGACATGCGCCAGCCCAAGCGCGGTATCGCCAATGTGATCCTGGCCGACGGCCGCGACATCAGCGCGGACGTCAAAACCATGTACGACATCTCGGGCTGGAGCCTCGGCCTGCTGTGGGGCGCGGACGTGGACGCCGCCGCCTCCGGCGAGCTGCGGGTCCGCACCCGTACGGTCCACGCCGCGGCGCCCACCGGATACGTCGCCCCGCGCGGCGACCTGCGGCTGCGCCTGGACGACCCCAAGGAGCTGGCCGCTCTCAACTCCCTGCTGAAGCAGGGGGTCGAGGTCCGGCGCGCCGGTGACGGCTCGGCGATCGTGCCGGGCTCGGCACGTGGCCGGGCGGCCGTGCTCGCGGACCGGCTGGGCGTGGCGTTCCACGCCACGCGGGAGAAGGGCACGATCGCACTGGAGCGGACCCGGGTCGCCGCGGCCGTCACGGCGGGCGAGCTGTTCGCGCTGCGTGACATGGGCTTCGACGTGGTGCCGGTCTCGACGGCGGTGCTGAACGCGGGCTTCGACTGGTCGACGGCCGATGTGCTGTACGTGTCGTCCGGGCTGGACCACGCGAAGCTGACCCCCGCCGCCCGCGCCGCGTTCGAGGCGAGCGGTGTCGGTGTGGTCGGGCTCGGTGAGCAGGGCGCGGCGTTCAACGAGGCGGCGTCCCTCCTCGACGTCACGGCGGTGGCGGGCAACGGCGACGCCAACGGCGTGGTGGAGGTGCGGAACGCGGGCGGCCCCATCACGGGCGGCGCCCCGGCGCACACCTTCGTCTACTCGCCGATGTGGTTCACCGGGGCGGGCGCCGGAGTGCGGGTGGACCAGTCGTACGCCACGGGCAACCCGCTGGTGTCCGGCCACTGGCGCGCCACGGAGAAGGGCACGGGCGGGCCGGGCGACGCCGCGGGCCACGCCGCTGTGGTCTCCGGGACGACCTCGGCCGGCACGCCGGTGGCGCTGTTCGGGACGGAGCCGATGTTCCGGGCGCACCCGAAGGGTGTCTTCGCGCAGATCGGCCGGGCGCTGCTGGCCCGCTGACCTCCCGCGCAGGCCGCAGGGCCGCACCCCGGACGGGGTACGGCCCTGCGTCGCGCTCGGCGCTGCCGGTCAGACCGCGAGGTCGACCGTGATGTTGCCTCGGGTCGCCTTGGAGTACGGGCAGACCTGGTGGGCTTTCTCGAGAAGGTCCTTGGCGGTGGCGGCGTCCACGTTCGGGATCGTCGCGGAGATCTTGACGATGATGCCGAAGCCGTCGTCGTTCTTCCCTATGCCGACCTCGGCGGTGACCGTCGAGCCGGAGATGTCCGCCTTCTCCTGGCGGGCGACCACCCCGAGGGCCCCTTGGAAGCAGGCGCTGTACCCGGCGGCGAAGAGCTGCTCCGGGTTGGTGCCGGCACCGCTGCCGCCCATCTCCTTGGGCGGGTTGACCACGACGTCGAGCGTGCCGTCGTGCGTGGCGACACGGCCGTCCCGGCCGTTCTCCGCCGTGGCCACCGCGGTGTAGAGCACCTCGGACTGCTGGATGGACATGAAGTCTTCCTCCTGCTGGTTCGCCGCGACTCGCGCCCACGATCGCGACGGCTGGGCAAGAGCCTAACGGGTGAATCAGCCGGCGAGAGAAACGATCATCTTGCCGGTGTTCTCGCCGCGGAGCAGTCCGACGAAAGCCTCGTAGCCGTTCTCGATGCCCTCGACGACGGTCTCGTTGTACTTGAGCTCACCGGAGGCGATCCAGCCCGCCACGTCCTGGACGAACTGCGGCTGGAGCGCGGTGTGGTCGTTCACCAGCATGCCCTGGAGACGCAGCCGCTTGCCGATGACGAGCGCGAGGTTGCGGGGGCCGGGGGTCGGCTCCGTGTCGTTGTACTGGGCGATCATTCCGCAGATGGTCGCCCGGCCGCCGACGTTGAACGACGAGATCGCCGCCTCGAGGTGCTCACCGCCGACGTTGTCGAAGTAGACGTCGATGCCGTCGGGGGCGGCCTCCTTCAGCTGCGCGGCCACGGGGCCGTTCTTGTAGTTGAAGGCCGCGTCGAAGCCGTACTCCTCGACGAGGAGCTTGACCTTCTCGTCCGAGCCGGCCGAGCCGATGACGCGCGAGGCGCCCTTGATCCGGGCCATCTGGCCGACCTGTCCGCCGACGGCACCCGCGGCGCCGGAGACGAACACGGCGTCGCCCTCCTTGAAGGACGCGACGTCGAACAGGCCCGCGTAGGCGGTCAGGCCGGTCATGCCGAGCACGCCGAGGTAGGCCGAGAGCGGCGCGAGCGAGGCGTCGACCTTGGTGGCGTGCTTGGCGGGCACCTCGGCGTACTCCCGCCAGCCGAGGCCGTGCAGTACGTGGTCGCCGACGGCGAAGCCCTCCGCGTCGGAAGCGACGACCTCGCCGACCGCACCGCCGTCCATGGGCCGGTCGAGCTGGAAGGGCGGGACGTACGACTTCACGTCGTTCATCCGGCCGCGCATGTAGGGGTCGACGGAGAAGTGGAGGTTCCGCACGAGGATGCGGCCTTCCCCGGGCTCGGTGACGGGCGCGTCGCGCAGCGCGAAGTCCTCGGCCTTGGGCCAGCCGTGCGGGCGGGCGACAAGGTGCCATTCACGGCCGGACGCGGGAAGTGCGGACATGCTGCGTTCCTCCTAGAAAAGCTTCATTACCTGAAACAACCATGCGCCTGAATATTTCAGGTTGTCAAGTATCGGGTTATCCTGATGTGCATGGCCGCCCAGCGAACAGATCCCTTGACCCTCGAGGTCGTCGAGCTCATCGGCACCGTCGTGGCGCGTTACCACGAGGAGTACGAGCAGGCCGCGGCCGAGCACTCCCTCACGGGAGCACAGGCCCGTGTCCTCGGGCTGCTCTCCATGGAACCCACTCCCATGCGCCGCATCGCCCAGAAGCTGAGGTGCGAGCCGTCGAACGTGACGGGGATCGTGGACCGGCTCGAGACGCGCGGCCTGGTCGAGCGCCGCCCCGACCCGGCCGACCGCAGGGTGAAGATCGCCGCGGCCACGCAGGAGGGCCGCAGCACGGCACGCCGGCTGCGGGACTCGCTGGACTTCGCGCGCGAGCCGCTGGCGCAGCTGACGGCGGTCGAGCGTTCGGTGCTGCGGGACCTGCTCAGACGGATGCTGGGCGAGGACGTGTCAGAGCCGCCCGCCGCCGGTCCCTGAAGCCCCCGGACCTCCCGGCACCGCCCGGCCCCCGAAGACCGGCGAAGGGGCGATGGCCCCGCCCGGTACGGCCCCGGCCTAGACGCACCAGAACAGAAAGCGGCTGCACGTCTCGCTCGGCGTCGGCTCCGGAGGCGGCGGCGGGTCCTGCTGGCCCGGCTCCTCGGGATCGTCCGGGTCCGAAGAGGTCCCGTCCGTGCTCCCGGGCTCCTCGGAGCTCCCGGGATCGCCGGAGGACGACGCCGAAGGGGAGCCGTCGCCGCTCGGCCCGGCCTCCGACGGCTCGCCGCTCCCGGCATCGGAGCCCGTACGGCCTGGGCCGCCGTCGCCCTCACCGTCGCCACCACCGCCGCCCCGGGACTTCCCCGGTCGGGGCGAGGACGACTTCGTGACGGCCGGCTCCTTCACATGGCCCGGGGCGTCCGGCGACTCGTCGGAGGCCGTCGGGTCCGGTATCTCCGACTCGACGACCGGATCCTCCTTGACCGCCGTCGCCGCGCCGTCGTCGCCGGAGTCCTCCATGGCCAGCTCCGCGAGGCTCAGCGCCCCGGCCGCCAGCACGAGGCCGAGCGTCCCGAGCATCACCTTGCGCCCACGCCGCTTACGGGCACGGCGGCCCGCGGGCTTGCGCCGCGACGGGGCCTGGCGGCGGGAACGGCGCGGCCCGGTGCTCTCCGCGGGCTCGGTCACCACGTCCAGTTCGTAGACGTGGTCGGGCTCGGGAGCACGGGGGCTGTGGTGGCGGAGCTCCTCGACCGGTGTGCCGCACCCGGCACAGGCCAGGGCGCCGTTGAGATGCCGTCCGCACGGGTGGCAGTAATCCATGGCGCCCGCAGATTATTCGGCGACGGGGCACCTGCGGTGGGTCAGCCTGTGCAGATCCTGTGTGGAAAGCTCGATTCCGCGGCGAGCCGACTCGCCGCGATTGACACCGCCGACCAGGCAGGATGTCGGCCATGACCCCTGACGCCCGCTTCGGACCACTCGACTTCCAACTGGTGCTGCTGCGCCGGATGGCCGACTTCCAGCCGGGCCTCGCGGAGGACGCGCGGCATGCCCTGGGCGCGTCGCTCGCGCAGCAGCGCGAGGCCAATCGGCGCTGGCAGGCGATGCTGCGCGCGCGGGGTTCGCGCGGCGCGCTGTCGCGCTACCGCTCGGTGCTCGGCGAACCCGAACAGGTCCGTCGACGGCGGATCGGCGACCTGGAGTGCGACGCCCTGCTGTGGCCCCTGCCGCTCTGGCCGGACCTCCGCTTCGAGGTACTGGCCGCCGGCAACGGCGCGGTGTGGAACGAGTGGCTGGTGCGGGCGCCGGGAGCGGCCGGCCCGGAACTGCGCACCGCGGACGACCTGGCGCCCTGGTCGTGCACCGTCGACGAGGTGGCGAGGGCCTTCCCGCCGGCCCGTCCCATGGAGGGCTCCGCGCCCACCAGATGGCGGCTCTCGTTCACCCTGCCCGGTGGCGAGATGCGCGTCGCCGAGTTCACCTGGGGCCTGCTGCAACGCCTCGTGGACTGATCTGTCGGCCCGTCAGGTACTACCCCCGACCGGCGCAGCCCAGCGCGCGCCCCGCCCACGGCGATCGCACGATGCGAACACGTACCGCACTCGGGAGGACCCGCCGTGACCGTCAGCCTTGAGCAGTTGCGCCGTTGCCATGTGGCAGTCGATCTGGGCGCCGCCAGAACCCGCGTCTTCGTCAAGGGCGTCGGCCTTGTCGTCGACGAACCGAGCGTCGCCGCCGTGAACACCCGCACGGGCGCGCTGATCGCGGTCGGCGAGCTCGCCGAGAAGATGACCGGCCGCACCCCGGGCTACATCCGTGTCGCGCGCCCCGTCTCCGGCGGCACCGTCGTCGACATCGACATGGCCCAGCGGATGCTGCGTCATCTGCTCGGGGAGAAGCTCCGCCGGCAGCTGCGCCGCAAGCCCCGGCTCCGCGCGGCCGCCAGCATCCCGCACGACAGCGACCCGCTCGCCCAGCGCGCCACCGTCGAGACGCTGGTCGGCCTCGGCGCCCGCCGGGTCGAGCTGGTGGACACCCTGATCGCGGCCGCCGTCGGCTGCGGCCTTCCGGTGGAGCAGCCGAGCGCGACCATGATCATGGTGTGCGGCGCCGCGACCACACAGATCGCCGTCCTGTCCCTCGGCTCGATCGTCACCGCCACCCGTATCCCCATCGGCGGCAACGCCATCGACCACGCGGTGATCCAGCACCTGCGCCACCGGCACGAGCTGATGCTGCCCAGCCAGTCCGTACGGCCGCTCCAGGTCGCCCTGCACCGCAACGGCCTCGCCCCACAAGGCCCCGAGGTGACGGAGATCCACGGCCGGGACGTCGCCACGGGTCTCGCCCGCTCCGTCCGCGTCGACACGGCCGCCGTGCGGGAGGCGATCCACACCCCGCTCACCTCGGTGCTCGACGGGATCGGCAAGGTGCTGCGGGACTGCCCGCCGGACCTCGTCGCCGACCTCGTCGACCGCGGCATCATGATGGTCGGCGGCAGCGCTCTGCTGCCGGGCCTGGACCAGATGCTGCACAACGCCACCGGGATGACGGTCACCATCGCGGAACGGCCCGACACCTGCACGGTGCAAGGGCTCGGCGCGATGCTCGAGGGCCGGATCCAGCCCCTGGACCTCGAGTCGCTCGCCACGGCCGACTGAGACCGGCACTGGAGACGGGACGGTGACCACCGGCCCCGAGGACTCCGGGACCGGACCGGGCGCAGACGCCCCGGACGCCCCGGACGGACCCCGCACGAGCGAACCGGCCACCCCGGGCGACGCCGGCCGCCCGGGGCAGCGGCCTGGCGGGACGTCGCGGCTCGCCGCGCTCATCGAGGCGGTGACCGGCATCGGCACCGACCTCGATCTGCGCACCACTCTCCAGCAGATCGTGGACACCGCCGCCGTACTGACCGGTGCGCACGGCGCGTCCCTGGACGTGGCCGACCCCGAGCGGGGCGGCGTCGCCGAACGGTTCACGGCCACGGCGGGCGGCGCGGGGCGACGCCCCCTGCCGGCAGGCGGCCCTTCCACGCCCGCGGACGCGCCCCCGGCAGGCCCCGAACCGCTGCGCATCCCGATCAGGGTGGACACCGAGATGTTCGGCGACCTGCGCCTGACCTCGGACGGCGACGCGTTCACCGACGAGGACCTGGCGCTGCTGCAGGTCCTCGCGGCGCAAGCCGGTATCGCCATCGGAAACGCACGGCTGCATGAGACGGCGCGGCAGCGCGAACGCTGGATCGAGGGCGCCGTGGCCGTCACCAACGCGCTGCTCTCCGGCGAAAGCGCCGACGACGCGCTGATGACCGTGGCCGAGCAGGCACGCGACCTCGCCGATGCCGCCGCCGGCGTGGTGCTCCAGCCCACCGAAGAGGGCGGCATGGAGATCGTCACGGCCTCCACCCTCGACGACCCGCGGGACATCGTCGGCACGACCATCCGGCCCGGTTCGCCGGTGCTCGCCCAACTCGGCGGCGGTGAACCGGTGTTCATCGACGATTCGGCCACCGATCCGCGGATGACAACCCCCGTCCGCAGCCGCTTCGGGCCGAGCATGATGCTGCCGCTGCGGAGCGGCGGGCGGCTGATCGGCACCCTGGCGCTGCCGCGGCGGCGGGGCGGCCGCCCGTACACCGGTCCGGAACGGCTGCTGGCCACCCAGTTCGCCTCACAGGCCGCACTCGCGCTGGTGCTCGCGGACGCCCGGCACAACCGTGAGCAGCTCGCCGTGTACGAGGACCGGGACCGGATCGCCCGGGATCTGCACGACCTCGTCGTCCAGCGGCTGTTCGCCACCGAGATGATGCTCGAGTCGACGCGCCGGCGGGCCGAGGCCGGGGCGACGGACCGGTTGCTGAGCCAGGCCGTCGACGAGCTCGACTCGACCATCCAGGAGGTGCGGACGACGATCTTCGCCCTCCGGCAGCCGCCCGCCGACGCGCCGGCGACCTTCAGGGGCCAGGTGCTGCTCGAGACCCGCGGGGCGGCCGTGCCGCTCGGGGTGCTGCCGTCGGTGCACTTCAGCGGCGCCGTCGACACCCTGGTCCAGGAGCCGGTGGACCGTGAGCTGCTGGCGACGCTGCGTGGTGCCCTGGCCGCCGCGCACCGCAGGAGCGACGTCTCGTCGGTCGACGTGCACGTCGACGCGACGGTACGGCTGCCGGACGGACGGCAGGGCGTACGGCTGACGGTGACGGACGACGGCCTGGACGACGAGGGCACCAGGGGTACGACGCTGACCTGGCATCACCCGCTGTAGTACGCGCCCCGAGCCGGGCGCTGTGGTGCGGGGGCCCGCCCGTGCGGGGCGGGGCCGGAGCGGGAGCGGGTCCGGGCGCCGGAAGCTTCGCCGCCCGCGCGCCCGCGTCGGCTCGGGCGCGGCACCCTCGACCGGGCGGCGGCGACCGTCACCGCCCGGCCGGCCACCCCCGTGGACGCCGGCCAGGCGGTAGGCATTCCCCCGTCGGCCGTCGCCGATCCTGCCGGACTCGAGGGATCCGGCGCATCGTTCCCTGGAGGGAGCCGGCCGCCCGGCGGCTCCTCCGCATGGGGGAGACAATGGCCGTCCCGGGAAACCCGCCGGGTGCGGCATGCGACGACACCAGGAGGCCGACGAGTGAGTTCCCTCTTCCCAGCGCTGGCGGCGACCGCCAGCGGCACCGACCGGATCGCCCTCCGGTTCGGGGAACGGTCGCTGACCTACGGGCAGTTGCGGGGCGCGGCGGGTGCCCTCGCGCTACGGATCGGCGGGGCGGAGCGGGTCGCTCTGTGGGCCGGCCCGACCCTCGAGACCGCGGTCGGCGTCGTGGCGGCTCTGCTGGCCGGCGTACCGGTCGTGCCGTTGAACCCGCGGACCGGTGACCGGGAACTGGCACACATCGTGGCAGACAGCGGGCCCACCGCGGTGCTCACCGCACCGGACGATCAACTGCCCGCGGCCCTTGAGCCGTTGAGGCGGATCGACATCACGGTGACCGGCACGGCGGGCGAGCTGCCCCCGGAGCCGGCGGCCGAATCCCCCGCGCTGATCGTCTACACCTCCGGCACCACCGGCCCGCCCAAGGGCGCGGTGCTGCCCCGGCGGGCGGTCGCCGCCTCGCTCGACGCGCTGCGGGACGCCTGGGAGTGGGGCTCGGACGACGTCCTGGTGCACGCCCTGCCGCTGTTCCATGTGCACGGGCTGATCCTCGGCGTCCTCGGACCGCTGCGCCGCGGCGGCGAGGTACGCCATCTGGGCCGCTTCAGCCCGGAGGGCGTGGCACGGGAGCTGGGCTCGGGCGGCACGATGCTCTTCGGCGTGCCCACGATGTACCACCGGCTGGCGGAGGCGCTCGACGGCGACGCCGAGCTGACGAAGGCGCTGTCCGGCGCGCGCCTGCTGGTCTCCGGTTCGGCCGCCCTGCCGCTGCCCGACCACGCCCGCATCGCGGAGGCGACGGGGCGCCGGGTGATCGAGCGGTACGGGATGACGGAGACCCTGATGAACACCAGCGTCCGCGTCGACGGCGAGGCCCGGCCGGGCACCGTCGGCGTGCCGCTGCGCGGTGTGGAGCTGCGGCTGGTGGAGGAGGACGGCACGGAGATCGCCGCCTACGACGGCGAGACGATCGGCGAGATCCAGGTGCGCGGCGACAACCTGTTCACCGAGTACCTGAACCGTCCCGACGCCACGGCCGCCGCCTTCGACGGGGACTGGTTCCGCACCGGCGACATGGCCGTGCGCGAACCGGACGGCTACGTGCGCATCGTCGGCAGGAAGAGCACCGACCTGATCAAGAGCGGCGGCTACAAGATCGGGGCGGGCGAGATCGAGAACGTGCTGCTCGACCATCCGGCCGTCCGCGAGGCCGCGGTGACCGGCGAGCCCGACGCGGATCTGGGTGAGCGGGTGGTCGCCTGGATCGTCGCCGCCGACCCTGCGGACCCGCCGTCCGCGGAGGAGCTGACCGCCCACGTCGCCTCGCAGCTCGCCCCGCACAAACGGCCGCGGATGGTCCGCTTCCTCGACGTCCTGCCGCGCAACGACATGGGCAAGATCATGAAGCGGGCGCTCCATGGCTGAGCGTGTGTCCGCCCGCGAGGCGATCGCCCTGGTCAGCGATGGTTTCACCGAGCAGGAGCTCGCCGACCTGCCCGACGCGGGCGACGGCCCGCTCGGCTGGGAGGGCTACGGCGCACAGCGCGACCGCGCCGCACGCCGGACCGGCTCGGCCGAGTCCGTCGTCTACGGCACGGCGCTGCTCGGCGGCATCGAATGCGTGCTGATCTCCTTCGAGTTCGGCTTCCTCGGCGGTTCGCTGAGCGAGCGGGCCGGGGACCGGCTGGAGGCCGCGTACGGGCTGGCCCGTGAGCGGCGGCTGCCGCTCGTCTCGCTGATCGCGACCGGCGGCAGCCGGATGCAGGAGGGAATGATCGCGCTCGGCCAGCTCCAGCGGGTCGCCCGCGCGTCGGTGCTGCTCCGGGAGGCGGGCGTGGCGCACATCGCCGTGCTTCGCGATCCGACGACCGGCGGCGGCTGGGCCACGCTCGGCGCGGGCGCCGACGTTATCCTCGCGCTGCCCGGCGCTCAGGTCGGCTTCGCCGGCTCGCGCGTGCGTCCGGCGGACGCGGACCCGGCCGCGTACACGGCGGAGGGCCAGCTCGCGGCGGGCCAGATCGACGCCGTCGTTCCTCCCGGCTCCCTGCGCGACACGCTCGCGTTCTGGGTGAAGGCGCTCGCCCCGGCGGCCGTGGCCGGGGAACGGGAGCCCGTGGAGCCGCCGCGGGCGCTGGGCGCCGGCGGGGAACCCGCGCGCACCGGATGGGACGCCGTACGACAGGCGCGCGGCGCGGAGAGGCCGCGGGCCGAGGCGTACCTCGACGACCACTTCACGCGCCGCGAGCCGCTGCGAGGCGACCGGTGCGGCGGCGAGGACCCCGGCATGCTCTGCGGGGTGGGACTGCGGGACGGGCGCCCTGTCGCGTACGTCGCCCAGGGCGGAACCGCGACCAGGCCGGCCGGTTACCGTACCGCCGCCCGGGTCGTGAGGCTCGCCGACCGGCTGGGACTTCCGGTGCTGACGCTGATCGACACCCCGGGCGCCGCCAACGACGCGGAGGCGGAACGCTCCGGCGCAGGCGCTGCCATCGCCGAGCTGTTCACGGCGATGGCCGCGGCGCGCACACCGCTGACGAGCCTGCTCATCGGCGAGGGCGGCTCGGGGGGTGCGCTGGCGCTGGCCGCACCGGGCAACACCTGGGCCACGCCGGCGAGTTACTTCTCCGTCATCGCCCCGGAGCTCGCCGCCGCGATCCTCAAGCGCTCCCCCGACCAGGTGCCGCACCTGGCGGACCAGCTGCGCCTGCGGCCCGAGGACCTGGTCGAACTGGGCGTCGTGCGGGGCATCGTGGGGCCCGGGTGACGGCGGGAGGCCCGGTACGGTGCTCATACCGGGCCTCCTCATCTTTTGGCTGCGGGCTACTTCACACCCACCGCGCGGATGATCTCCTGCCGCACCGAGCCGCCCTGGTCGTCCTCCGCGGAGGCCCGGACGGAGATGTACCGGGCGTCCGCCGGGACCCGGACCGTGCCCTCCCAGGCCGCGGACCTGCCCCGGGCGCCGTCGAGTTCCACGGCCGTCCAGGTCTTCCCGTCGTCGAACGACACCTCCAGCGACCCGCCGCCGATCCGGCCGGCGTCCGCCGCGCCCTTGACGTACTCGGCGAAGATCCCGATACCGAGGCGCTTGCCGGCCCGGACGTCACCCGCGCAGGTCGGTGTCGACGTCGAAGCCGAGGTTGAGCATCGGAAGCACGGTCCGCCGGTCGGCCGGCGTCTCGGCGGAACGGACGGTCCACTCGGTGTGGCCCCTCGTCGCCAGCCGCCACCGGTCGGCGTCCAGCGTGGTGTCGGTGACCACCTTGTACGTCTTCTCGGCCGGGTCGGCGCCCCAGGCGTAGGCGCCCGAGCTCATCTTGCGGTCCACCAGCTCGCCGTCCGCGTACACCTCGGTGAACTGCGTCATCGACGCATCGCTCCACACGTCGCCGAAGCCGGTGTGGTCGGGGCCGGAGTCGCCCCGGCCGGGGTGTTGAACTCGAGGTTGTTGCCGGTCCGGGTCTGACCCCAGCCGAGTCCGGTGCCCAGCCACGGGTGCAGCACCGGCTTGAACCAATTGAGCTCGGAGCGGCTGCCGCCCTGGTAGACGGGGGTGCCGCTGCGCTGCTCGAGGGCCCCGGGGCCGTTGGTGACGGACTCGTGCCAGCGCCGGCCGGTGCCCGTGCTGACGTAGTCGGTGCGCTCGACCGGGAAGGCGATCTTCTCGGGGAAGCCGAAGCCGACGGGGAAGGTGTCGGTGATCGAGTAGCGGAACTCGCCGCCGTGCGCGGGCTTCGCCGCGTGGAACCTGCTGTCGAGCACGGCCAGCTCACCCTTGGCGGGCCGGTAGGCGAGGTCGCGGTCGGAGCAGGACGAGGGACACGCCGGCGGCGATCAGCAGGGCCCTGCGTCTCGCGGGTGCTCTGGTCATGAACGACTCTCCTCGGGACGCCCGGTGGAAGGGGTGGCTCCGGGCGCTGCGAAGAGTCTCGGCGTGGTCAAGGCGGTTGCGAACCGGACTCCGCTGGCGGGTACGTGCCATGGCGGCCACCCGCCAGACGGCGCTCCGGGGCCGGGGCGGGAGGTGCGACGGCGCCGGGTCGGGGGCGCCCGGCGCGCCCGACGGGCGGCCCGGGACGGGGGCGCATAGCGTGCGACGGGAGAGACCCGACGGGCAGGAAGGCTTGGAGACGATGGCAGCGCACCCCGAAGGCACGCCCTGCTGGGCCGACGCGATGTTCCCCGACGTGGAGGCCGCGAAGGGCTTCTACGGCGAGCTGCTGGGCTGGACCTTCGACGAGGGCTCGCCCGAGTTCGGTGGCTACACGCAGGCGTTCTCCGACGGCAAGGCCGTCGCGGCCGTCGTGCCCCGGATGCCGGGAACGGGGGGACCGCCGGCCTGGAACCTCTACTTCGCCACATCCGACGTGGCGTCCGCCGCCGAGAGGATCCGAGACAACGGCGGTGCGCTGCTGATGGATCCGATGCCGGTCGGCTCCTTCGGCACGATGGTCACCGCGGAGGAGCCCAGCGGTGTGTTCTTCAGCCTCTGGCAGCCGGACGCCCACACGGGGTTCGGGAAGACCGGTGAGCCCGGCTCGTACTGCTGGGCGGAGGTCACCACCAGGGACGTGGAGCGGGCCGACCACTTCTTCTGCTCGCTCTTCCCCTACGAGGCGAAGCGGATGCAGCAGGACTCGGTCGACTTCACCCTGTGGCACCTCGGCGGTGAGCCCGTCGCGGGCCGGCTACGCATGACGGACGACTTCCCGCCCGAGCTCCACCCGTACCTCAACGTGTACTTCGGCGTCGAGGACTGCGACGCGGCGATCGACACGGTCACCAGGCTGGGCGGCACGCTGCAGCGGGGGCCGCTGGACAGCCCCTACGGACGGTACGCCTCGGTCCGTGATCCGCAGGGCGCCGCGTTCTCCGTCATCGACGTCACCACGACCGCCGGCGAGATGCCCCGGTTCACCTGACCCCGGGTCCGGAAGTGGCGGGCCCGGCGGGCGGGAGCGTCACGCTCCGGCCCACCACGGAGGTCACCAGAGGCGGAGGGCTCTGCTGCGCCCGTTGGTCCTGCGGCGGGTCGTTGACCCGGCGCAGACCTCCCTCTGCCGGCTCCTCCGCCTCGCCTCCCCGCACGTCCCCCCGCACAGGGTCCCCCGCGCCGTCGGGGGCGACGCCGTGGCCGGCGCCGGAGCGGGCCCCCGGGTCACCGGTCGCGACGCCGGAGCCCGGTCCGGCGGGCGGTGCGGGGCACGGCTCGCGGACGCACCCGTGCTCCGCCGCGGGACCGTTGACCTCCTCCGCGTACGGGGCCGTCTGCCCCGTGCCGGACTGCTGCCGCGTGCCCATGGGCGAGGCGTCGGTCTGCCAGACCTGGGCGGGCGATTCGTCGCGGACCTTGACCACCACGTTCGCCCCCGGCTCTGTCGAGGCGGGCACCATGGCCAGCCGGTCGTTCCACCGCGGGATCACCTGGCCCTGGATGGTCAGGTCGTAGCGGACGTCCACCGCGTCCGGAGCGGTCCGGCTGGTGCAGCCGTCCAGGACAACGATGCCATCGAGTCCGTGGGAGTTGAGGCAGAGCGCGGGGGCGGCCGAGCTGCGGAGCCGGCCGTCGCTCTCGTACACCCACCTCTGGGTGGCCGCGGAGGAGCACGCCGCCATGGTCACCTCCGTCCCGGCCCGCGGCGCGGGGGCGGTGATGTCGAGGCACAGTCCGGCCTCCGCGTTGCGCAGCCTGGTGGTCAGCGGTGCCGCCGGATGGTTGGCCGAGGTGGCCGTCGGGTCGGGCGCGGGGGTGGAGGGCCCGGGTGTGCCCGCCCCGGACGCGGGCGGGGCGGTGCCGGTGACGGCGCCGCTGGGGACGGACGGGCCGGCTTGCCTGTCGTCGTCCTGCCACAGGGCCGACGCCAGGGTGATGACGAGCAGCCCGGTCACGGCCGCCGCGGCCCCCACGGTCAGCGCTCCGGGCGCGATGCCGACCGCCGCGAAGCGCCGGCCTTTCAGGGCGAGGCTCCGCAGCGTGCCGGGCCCTCCGCCGCGTGAGTGACGGCCGCTCCCCCTCGGGCCGCGGGGCCCGGGGCCGGCCGTGTCCTGCGCCGCCCCGGCCCTGCGCCTTCTCCCCGGCCTCGAGTCGAGATACGGCCCGGCCGCGCCGCCGAGCAGCGCCTCCCCGAGCAGCACACCCAGCCGCCCGCCGGACTGCCTCAGCTGCTCCGCGGCGAACCGGCAGTACGAGCATTCGGACAGATGCACCTGGATGTCGGGGATCAGGACCCCGCCCCGGCGCAGCGAGATGTCGAGCAGGCGGTTGTAGTGGCGGCACTCCGCGGTCGGCGCGTACTCCCGGTGGACCCGCACACACGCCTGCCTGAACTGCTCGCGGGCCTGCTCGAGCTGGGCGGAGGCGACACGTGGATCAAGCCCCGACAAACCCGCCGGTATGGATATTCCCTCGGCCTCGACCTCGGCGTGCCAGAGGAGAACCTGAGCGGTCATCGGCATTACATGGAAAGCCCGGGAGACCAACTGCCTGTTTTCCCCGGGGCCTTCAGGATTCATGAGCCCGGTCAGAACCGAGGCCACCGTCGGGTCGCCGGCCCACGCCTTGGCGATATGACGGACGGTCACCAGAAGATGGGGCCTCAGCGCACCAGCCGCCGCGTTGCGCGCCAGACTTTCCATCAGCTGCGCGAAAGCCGCCGTGGTCAGCATCGAAGCGGTTTTGTTCGAGGTCGCACAAATTGAGGCATAGTCGAACACGGGCTGCCAGTGCCGAGCGAGCAGCGTGGCCATCGGCTGGACTTCAAGACCCCCTCCACCGGCCTGCAGTGCGGCGGCGAGCTCCTCGTCGGAGACTCCGGGGGCGCGGCCGGGCTGCGAAGAAGGGGCGGTTCCGGGCGTGCGGGGATGTTGCATTGACGTCTTTCCATCCATGGCAATGCGGTGGGGGGTTGCTGTGCGGGACCGAAAGAAGTGCACCGATTGGTACATACCTTCGAGCGGGGCGGCTCGACGCTCTTTTGGAGTGGGCCACCGCAATGGAATTCGAACGGTTGATCTGAGCAGTGTTGTTCGGGTGTGAGAGGGCTCACCCTTACACAACTGGCCTACCGCTAACAAGAGTTCTGGAACCTCGACCATTCACAACGTGCCGGTCAAGACGACTTTCGGGCAGGGACACCGCTTTCTGGAACTTGAGTAAGTACAACAATGGAGAAGCATTCCGACGGCCGTGGTTGACGTAAGCGGCAATCACGTCCAGCGGCGGCGACCGCTCCCCGGCTTACGGCGGTGATCCGCCGCTCACACCCCGCGGTTGCCCGACCGCGTGTGGCGGCAAAAAGCGGAACCGCGGCAATTACCCTGCGAGAACCGACCCGCAACGCAAAAGGAGCGTCCAGTGGCATCTCGCCTCAACCCGTACATCAGCTTCGCCGGCAACGCACGCGAGGCCATGGAGTTCTACAAAAGCGTCCTCGGCGGAAACCTGCGGCTGAACACCTACGCCGACATCGGCGGCGAGACCTCGCCCGACGACGCCGACAAGATCATGCACGGCATGCTCGAGACCGAGCGCGGCTTCACGCTGATGGGAGCCGACACCCCGCCCGGGATGGAGCACAAGCCCGGCAACAACTTCTCGATCAGCCTGAGCGGCGAGGACGCCGGCGAACTCCGCGGCTACTGGGAGAAGCTCTCCGCCGACGGCACGGTGAACGTCCCCCTCGAGAAGCAGATGTGGGGCGACACGTTCGGCATGTGCGTCGACCGCTTCGGCATCTCCTGGATGGTCAACATCAACGAGAGCCAGGGCTGACCTGGGGCTCTCCGCCCGGCGCGTGTGTGCGGCCGCCCCGGCCGCACACCACCCCGTAGCCTGGAACCGCCCAGACACCCGTCAGCGGAGTCGTCCGTGACCATCGTCCACCGCCTCGCCACCACGCCGGCAGCACCGACGCGCGGCGCGGAGCACGTCTGGTACGCGTCGTACGGCTCGAACATGGACACCGGCCGGCTGCGGTACTACCTCACCGGCGGCCGGCCCCCCGGCGCGGCGCGGACCTACCCGGGCTGCCGTGACCGGCGCCCACCGGTGCGCTCCGCACCGGTCGAGTTCCCAGGGGCGCTGTACTTCGCGACCGAGTCGCCCGTGTGGCAGGGCGGCCGGGCCTTCTACGACCCCGCCGCCGACGGCGTCGTCAGGGGCCGCGCCCACCTCGTCACCGGGCAGCAGTTCTCCGACATCGCCGCGCAGGAGATGTACGAGATCCCAGGCAAGGACCTCGACCTTGCCGCGGTGCTCACCGACGGCAGCGCCGCCCTCGGCCCCGGCCGGTACGAGACGCTGGTCCTCCTCGGCCACCTCGAGGACATCCCGGTCCTCACCTTCACCGCACCGTGGAGCCTGTCGGAAGTGGCCTGGAACAAGCCCTCGGCCCCGTATCTGCTGCACCTGGCCCACGGTCTGTGCGCCGACGACACCTGGGAGCCGGCGGCCGTGGCCCGCTATCTGTCAGGGTGCCCGGGAGCGGCGGAGGCCTGGACACTGAGCGAGCTCACCACGCTGATCGAGGGGCTCGAGGGGCCGGGAGAGTGAACCCGCCGGAGGATTCGGAAGGGATGTCGCGCGCCTCACGAGGAGGAGAGACGTTTCCCCTTACCTTCCTTGGGTGGGGCGGGTGGGACTCGAACCCACGGCCGACGGATTATGAGTCCGCTGCTCTAACCGGCTGAGCTACCGCCCCTAACGGCGCGTCGCGCACATTTGTGCGCGCCGTCTGCCGCAGCATAGCCGGTCATACGATCTCCTGCCTCGCATGGTCGACAACGCTCGACCATGAGGACCCCGCTGCGGCCCACGCGGTTCCTGATGTAGCCGGGAACACACCGAACGGACTGTCCGGGCTCCCGTACGCGCACATGAAAAAGGGCCCCGAGGGGCCCTCTTCCCATCTGCTCCCCCGGCTGGACTCGAACCAGCAACCCTCCGGTTAACAGCCGAATGCTCTGCCAATTGAGCTACAGGGGATCGCGCTCCCCCGACTGGACTCGAACCAGTAACCTGCCGGTTAACAGCCGGCTGCTCTGCCAATTGAGCTACAGGGGATTGCTGCGTGTGCACCGAACGTACCTACCCGGGGCGTCCCAGGGGGCGTGCGCTCGCTGCGACACATACATTAGCGCAACCAGGGGGGTGCTCCGCCAATCGGTATGGCGCCGGGTGATCACAGGTCCCGACGGGTAGGCGGGCAGCACCGACGCAACGGAAGGGTGTCACCCATGCGGTACAAGCTCACGTTCGTCGCGGGACTGGCCATCGGCTTCGTGCTCGGGACACGGGCCGGGCGCGAGCGCTACGAGCAGCTCAAGAAGTCCGCGCGACAGATCTCGCAGAACCCGGCGGTCCGCAACGCCGCCGAGTCCGCCGCCCACAACGGCCGCGAGGCGGCGGGCAAAGCCTTCCACGCGGTCAGCGACAAGGTCGGTGACCGGGTTCCCGACTCGGTGGCGGACCGGGTGCGGGCGCTCCGGGAGCGGGGCGTCGGCGCCGAGGACGACTGGGGAACGACCAACACCTGAGGCGGCCGGCCCGGCGCCCGGCAGGCGTGACGCCGGACACCGTCCGCGTACGGCAGAATTCCGGACATGGGGATAGTCGCCGGGTTGGACAGTTCGTCTGGGTTCACGCGCATCGTCGTCTGCGACGCGGACACGGGAGCCGTGCTGCGTCAGGGGTGTGCGCCGCACCCCGTGGAACCCAAGGCCACCGACATCGATCCGCAGGCGTGGCTGCTCTCGCTCGGTGAGGCGGCCACCGGCGGCCTGCTCGAGGGCGTCCAGGCCATCGGGGTCTCCGCGCAACAGCACGGCCTGATCACACTGGACGCCCACGGCGCTCCGGTGCGCCCGGCCATGCTCGGCAACGACAAGCGGGCGCAGGCGGCCGCCGCCGATCTCATCGACGCGCTCGGCGGCCGGCAGGCCTGGGCGGAAGCGGTCGGTTCCGTGCCGCAGGCCGGGCAACCGGTCGCCAAGCTCCGCTGGCTCGCCCGCGCGGAGCCGGACGCGGCACGTCGCGTCGCCGCCGTGATGCAGCCGCACGACTGGCTGGTGTGGCAGCTGCTGGGCCGCCCGGCCCGCAGGACCACGGACCGCGGCGGCGCGTCCGGCACCGGCTACTGGTCGGCCAGCACGGGGGCGTACCGCTCCGATCTCGTCGAGCTGGCGCTCGGGCAGCAGTGCGCGCTTCCCGAGGTGCTCGGCCCCGCCGAAGCCGCGGGCACCACTCCGGAAGGGCTGCTGATCTCGGTCGGCACCGGCGAGACGATGGCGGCGGCCTTCGGGCTCGGGGTGGCCGTCGGGGACGCGGTGGTGTCGCTGGGGGCGTCCGGTTCCGTGATGGCCGTGCACCACGAGGCGCTGCCCGACCCGAGCGGGACGATCACCTCGTTCGCCGACGCGACCGGGATGCATCTGCCGGTCGTGCACACCCTCAACGCCGTGCGGGCCCTGCGCGGCAGCGCCGAACTCCTGGGCGTCGCCGACCTCTCCGAGCTCTCGGCGCTGGCCCTGAAGTCGACGCCCGGCTCGTCCGGACTGGTGCTGCTGCCGTATCTGGAGGGCGAGCGGACACCGCAGCTGCCGCACACCGCGGGCACGCTGACCGGTCTGCGGCGCGAGTCGATGAAGCCGGAGCACCTGGCGCGGGCCTCGTTCGAGGGCATGCTCTGCTCGCTGGCGGACGCGATGGACGTACTGCGCCGGCGGGGCGTGGAGGTGCGCAGGGTGTTCCTGCTGGGGGCGGCCGCCGAGCTGCCCGCCGTACAGGCGCTCGCACCGGCGATCTTCGGCGCGCAGGTCGTCGTGCCGCAGCCGGCCGACTACGCGGCCCTGGGCGCGGCCCGGCAGGCCGCGTGGGCGCTGGGCGCCGCGCAGGGGACGCTGTCCCCGCAGGCTCCGCCGGCGTGGCAGGGCGCCGCGGCGCAGGTGTTCGAGCCGGGCGAGGAACTGGCAGTGGGACAGGCGGTACGTCAGCAGTACGGCGCGACGCGCGACCAGATCCATCCCGGGGCCTTCGACGCCACATCGTGACGCGCGGTCGTATGAGCGGTTCTTGACCGGCGCTTGGGGAAAACCCTTGTGGGTTGACCGACCCGGTGTCGGAAGATGGGGTGACCCCCGATCTTGCCGAGCCCGAGAGACAGCGCGTGCTGATACGACTGCTGCGGACGTATCTCCGTCCGTACAAGAGACCCATTGGCTTCCTGGTGGCGCTGCAACTGCTGCAGACCAGCGCCACCCTCTATCTGCCCACCCTGAACGCAGACATCATTGACAACGGTGTCGTCAAGGGCGACACCGGCTACATCCTGGCCCTCGGCGCCCTGATGATCGGCGTCAGCGTCGTCCAGGTGCTCTGCAACATCGGAGCCGTGTTCTACGGGGCGCGGACGGCGGCCGCCCTCGGCCGCGACGTCCGTGCCGACGTCTTCGGCCGGGTGCAGAGCTTCTCCGCCCGTGAGGTCGGCCACTTCGGGGCGCCGTCGCTCATCACCCGCACCACCAACGACGTCCAGCAGGTCCAGATGCTGGTGCTGATGGCGTTCACGCTGATGGTGTCGGCGCCGATCATGTGCGTCGGCGGCATCGTGATGGCGCTCGGCCAGGACGTGCCGCTGTCGGCGGTGCTGCTCGCGGTCGTGCCGGTGCTCGGCATCTGCGTCTCCCTCATCGTGAAGAAGATGCGGCCGCTGTTCCGCACCATGCAGGAGCGGCTCGACACCGTGAACCGGGTGCTGCGTGAGCAGATCACCGGCAACCGCGTGATCCGGGCCTTCGTACGGGACGAGTACGAGAAGGGGCGCTTCCGCGAGGCGAACCAGGAGCTGACCGACGTTTCGATGTCCACCGGCCGGCTGATGGCGCTGATGTTCCCGACCGTGATGACGGTCGTGAACGTCTCCTCGGTCGCGGTCGTCTGGTTCGGCGCGCAGCGCATCGACAGCGGCGCCATACAGATCGGCGCGCTGACCGCGTTCCTCGCCTATCTGATGCAGATCGTGATGGCCGTGATGATGGCCACCTTCATGTTCATGATGGTTCCGCGCGCCGAGGTGTGCGCGGAGCGCATCCAGGAAGTGCTGGACACCGACTCGAGCGTGGTGCCGCCGCTCGCTCCGGTGACCGAGCTGCGCGGCCGCGGTCAGCTGGAGGTACGGGGCGTCGACTTCCGTTACCCCGGGGCGGAGGAGTCGGTGCTGCGCGGCGTCGACCTGGTGGCACACCCGGGCGAGACGACCGCGATCATCGGCTCCACGGGCAGCGGCAAGTCGACACTGCTCGGCCTGGTGCCACGGCTGTTCGACGTGACGGGCGGCGAGGTGCTCGTCGACGGGGTCGACGTACGGGAGCTCGAGCCGGCGCTGATGGCGAGGACCGTGAGTCTCGTACCGCAGAAGCCGTACCTCTTCTCCGGGACCGTGGCGACCAACCTCCGCTACGGCAAGCCCGACGCGAGCGACGAAGAACTGTGGCAGGCGCTGGAGACGGCGCAGGCCGCCGGCTTCGTACGCGGGCTGGAGGGCGGGCTCAACGCCCCCATCGCCCAGGGCGGCACAAACGTGTCCGGCGGGCAGCGCCAGCGGCTCGCGATCGCGAGGACACTCGTCCAGCGGCCGGAGATCTATCTTTTCGACGATTCGTTCTCGGCACTCGACTACGCCACGGACGCGGCGCTGCGCGAGGCGCTCGCTCGCGAGACGTCGGGCGCGACGGTCGTGATCGTCGCCCAGCGGGTGTCCACGATCCGCGACGCGGACCGGATCGTGGTCCTCGACGAGGGCAGGGTCGTGGGGACCGGCAGCCATCACGAGCTGATGGAGAGCAATGAGACGTACCGAGAGATCGTGCTCTCGCAGCTGACGGAGGCTGAGGCCGCATGAGCGGGCCGGGTGGACGCATGATGACGGGTCCCGTCGAGCGATCGATGGACTTCAAGGGCTCGGGCAAGCGACTGCTGCGGCAGCTCGCGCCCGAGCGGGCGACGCTGTGGGTGATGCTCGCGGCCGGTGTGCTGAGCGTCGCCTTCGCGGTGGTCGGGCCGAAGATCCTCGGCAAGGCGACCGACCTGATCTTCGCCGGGATCGTCGGCCGGCAGATGCCGGAGGGCACCTCCAAGGAGCAGGCGCTGGAGGGCATGCGGCAAAGCGGCGACGACGGTCTCGCGGACATGCTCTCCGGTGTGGACTTCGTCCCCGGCGAGGGCATCGACTTCAACGCCGTCGGCGAGGTACTGCTGCTGGCACTGGCGGTGTTCGTGGCCGCCGGACTGACGATGCTGGTGGCGACGCGACTGTCGATCACGGTCATCAACCGCACCGTGTACCGGATGCGCGAGGACGTGCAGACGAAGCTGTCGCGGCTGCCGCTGTCGTACTTCGACAAGGCCAAGCGCGGCGAGGTCCTCAGCCGGGCCACCAACGACATCGACAACATCTCGCAGACCCTGCAGCAGACGATGGGGCAGATGATCAACTCCCTGCTCACCATCGTGGGTGTGCTGGCGATGATGTTCTGGATCTCGCCGCTGCTGGCACTGGTCGCGCTGGTGACGGTGCCCGTGTCCGTCTTCGTGGCGGCGAAGGTCGGCAAGCGGTCGCAGCCGCAGTTCGTGGCGCAGTGGAAGTCGACCGGCGCGCTCAACGCCCATATCGAGGAGATGTACACCGGCCACTCGCTGGTGAAGGTCTTCGGTCGCCAGGAGGAGTCGGCGCGGGACTTCGCCGAGCAGAACGAGGCGCTCTACCAGGCCGGGTTCAAGGCGCAGTTCAACAGCGGCATGATGCAGCCGCTGATGTTCTTCATCTCCAACCTGAACTATGTGCTGGTGGCGGTCGTCGGCGGTCTGCGGGTCGCGTCCGGCTCGCTGTCGATCGGTGACGTGCAGGCGTTCATCCAGTACTCGCGGCAGTTCTCGATGCCGCTGACCCAGGTCGCCTCGATGGCGAACCTGGTCCAGTCGGGCGTCGCGTCCGCCGAACGGATCTTCGAGCTGCTGGACGCCGAGGAGCAGGAGACGGACGCCCCGTCCGCGGAGCGGCTCGAGCGGCCCCGCGGCCAGGTCTCGCTGGAGAAGGTCTCGTTCCGCTACGACCCCGACAAGCCGCTCATCGAGGACCTGTCGCTCGCCGTCGAGCCGGGGCACACCGTCGCGATCGTCGGCCCGACCGGTGCGGGCAAGACCACGCTGGTCAATCTGCTGATGCGGTTCTACGAGGTGACCGGCGGGCGGATCGCGCTCGACGGCGTCGACATCGCCAAGATGTCCCGCGAGGACCTGCGTTCCGGGATAGGCATGGTGCTCCAGGACACCTGGCTGTTCGGGGGCACGATCGCGGAGAACATCGCGTACGGAGCGTCCCGGGAGGTCACTCGCGAGGAGATCGAGGAGGCGGCGCGGGCCGCGCACGCCGACCGGTTCGTGCGCACGCTGCCCGACGGCTACGACACCGTCATCGACGACGAGGGTTCGGGCGTCAGCGCGGGCGAGAAGCAGCTGATCACCATCGCGCGGGCGTTCCTGTCCGATCCGGTGATCCTGGTGCTCGACGAGGCGACGAGCTCCGTCGACACCCGCACGGAGGTGCTGATCCAGAAGGCGATGGCGCGTCTCGCGCACGGGCGGACGAGCTTCGTGATCGCGCACCGGCTCTCGACCATCCGGGACGCGGACGTGATCCTGGTGATGGAGGACGGGTCGATCGTCGAACAGGGCACGCACGAGGAACTGTTGGCGGTGGACGGGGCGTATGCGCGGCTGTATTCGGCGCAGTTCGCGCAGGCGGTGGTCGAGGTGGAGTGACGGGTGGGTCACCTGCGGGGGCCTTTCCCCACCCCGCCCCTTCCCGAACCGGGCTCCGCCCGGACCCGTTGCGGGGGCTCCGCCCCCGGACCCCCGCGCCTCAAAGGCCGACGGGGCTGACAAAGTCAGCCCGCCCGGCGTTTGAGGGCACCGCGCGAAGCGCGGTACGCCGCCCGCAGGGCGGCACGGGGCCCGGGGCTTGCCCCGGTTTCGGGAAGGTGCGGGTAGGGGAACGGTCCGCCGTAGATGCGACCAGCGCGGCCGGTTCGCGGGCGCGGGCCGCGACGGCCGGGACCGGCCGGCGGGACCGGGCGACGCCGGACCGGGCGGCAGGGCCGGCCGGTGGGGCCGGCCCACGCCGGGCCGGGCGGCGGGCCGGTCAGTCGAGGTAGCCGCGGAGTTGGTCCGCGAACGCGTGGTCGCGGAGCTTGTTGAGCGTCTTCGACTCGATCTGGCGGATGCGTTCGCGGGTCACGCCGAACAGGCGGCCGATCTCCTCGAGCGTGCGGGGACGGCCGTCGTCCAGGCCGTACCGCAGCTGGACCACCTTGCGTTCGCGCTCGCCCAGCGTGGACAGCACCGCGTCCAGGTGTTCGCGCAGCAGCAGGAACGCGGCGGACTCGACCGGGGACGCCGCGTCGCCGTCCTCGATGAGGTCGCCGAGGGCGACGTCGTCCTCCTCGCCCACCGGGGCGTGCAGGGACACCGGCTCCTGGGCCAGCCTCAGCACCTCGCTGACCCGCTCCGAGGTCAGTTCGAGGTGCGTGGCGACCTCTTCCGGGGTGGGCTCGTAGCCCCGTTCCTGGAGCATCCGGCGCTGGACCCGGACCACCCGGTTGATCAGTTCGACGACATGGACGGGCACCCGGATGGTGCGGGCCTGGTCGGCGAGGGCGCGGGACATGGCCTGGCGGATCCACCAGGTCGCGTACGTGGAGAACTTGTAGCCGCGGGCGTAGTCGAACTTCTCCACCGCCCTGATCAGACCGAGATTCCCCTCCTGGACGAGGTCGAGCATGGTCAGGCCGCGGCCGACGTACCGTTTGGCGACGGAGACGACGAGGCGGAGGTTCGCCTCGATGAGACGCCGTTTGGCCATTCGTCCCATGACGACGAGCCGGTCCAGGTCGACGGCCAGCTGCGAGTCCGGGTCCGGGGTGTTCGCCAGCTTCTCCTCCGCGAAGAGACCGGCCTCGACCCGGCGGGCGAGCTCGACCTCCTCGGCGGCGGTCAGCAGCGGGATGCGGCCGATCTCCCGCAGGTACTGGCGGAACAGGTCGGAGGACGGGCCGCCGGTGTCCGCGCCGCGCCCGGTGCGCCGCGGGGGCTCCGGAGGCTCGACGGCCTCCTCGATCAGACTGCCCGGCAAGGCGTCGGGGTGCCCGGCGGGCAGGCCCTGCGCGGGCACCTGCTCGACCGCGGTCGCGAGGACTGCCGCGACGGCGTCGGTATGGGTCTCGGTCAGGGTCTGGGTCTGCACGGGGCGACCTCCAGGGTGATCGCTGCCGGTCGGGGGTCGGGGGCAGCTCCGAGGGCTCAGGCACCGCCACCCAGTGTGGGGTACGACACATCACCGCCACGAGGGGCGTGCGACGACTTTTTGAGACCCGTGCGTGACCGGCCGGTTACTCGGATGCCGGACGTCCGGCGCTTTGGCAGACTGCGCCGGTGAACAGGCCGTGCGAATACGAGACCCATGTGACGGTGCGCTGTACGGACGACGCGGCGCGCGCCGGGCTGGACTCGTGGGCGGGCGCCGCGGGGCTGAAGGTGACGCAGATCGTGCTCGCCCGGGGCCGGATGGTGTCCCAGCCGATGCTGACCCTGCGGGGCACCGAGGATCTGCCCTCTCAACGGGCGGCGGCCGACCGGCTGGTGGCACGGCTGCGCGCCGGCGGTTTCGACCCGGTGCGGGTGAAGATCGAGACCACGCCGTGGTCACCGGAGGTCCGCACCGCGGACGGCGGTTACTTCGAGCACCATCTGAAGCTGCTGCTCGAGGAGGACTTCGACCGCGAGGCGCTGACGGACCTGGCGGTGCGTCACGGTGCGCATCTGTCGTGGAACGCGCGCCGGGTGGCGGCGGCGGGCCGGCACGAGCGGTTCGTGACGCAGCGCCGCCGCGGTGTTCCCGCAGGGGAGGCGGGCGCGGCATGTGACGCGCTGGCAGCCGAGTTGACCGCCGAGGGGTTCGAAATCCTGGGCGAGGAGCGGGAGTTCGTGCTGTACGACAGCGACCTGTCGGTGGACGACGGTTGGATCGACGAGGGGGCGGAACGATGAACGCGAACTGGGAGCCGACGATTCCGGGCGGTCCTGACGACCCGGCGGAGCCGAGTGAGGAGCGCCGGCGGCGCCGGACGGAGCTGCCGCGCACGTTGCACGCGGGCGTGGGGCCCGGCGCGTCCAGGCACCGGCTGTTCGACCCCGCCCTGAAGCACTTCGACAGCGCGTACCGGCCCGCCGACTCCGTGGTGCCCGAAGAGCTGCGCCCCGCCTGGGGGGCGGCGCGACGACGCGCGCTGGAGAGCGTCGTCACCGCGGTCTCCCGTTCGGGGTGGGCCGGTTCGCTGGTTCTGCGCGGCAGCATGCTGCTCGCCGACCGGTTCGGGGACGCCGCGCGGGAGCCGAAGGACCTCGACTTCGTCGTCGTTCCCGCGGACCGGCGCATCGAGGAGGAGCGCACCACGACGATGCTCGACGACATCGCGGCGGCGGCGCAGCGCGCCACCGAGGAGCAGGCGGGCGGCCCGGTCATCGATGCGGCAGGCGCCGAGTCCGAGTACATCTGGACGTACGAGCGGGTGCCGGGCCGCCGCATGGTGCTGCCGTGGCAGGCGCCCGGGCTGCCCGCCGGGCAGGTGCAGCTCGACTTCGTCTTCAACGAGAAGCTGCCCGTGGAGCCCCGGTCCGGGACCGTGTGCGGCGTGCCGCTGCTGACGGCGACCCTCGAACTGTCGCTCGCCTGGAAGGTGGTGTGGCTGATCGACGACCTGTATCCGCAGGGCAAGGACCTGTACGACGCGGTGCTGCTGGCGGAACGGGGCCCGCTGGGGAACGCGCTCCTTCAGGAGGTGTTCCGGCTGTCGGGGAACGAGTGGCCTACCGGTGGGCAGGAGGAGCTCCGCCTGGAGGACCTCCGGGACTCCCTGCGGCACATGGACTGGAACCATTTCGCCCTGGACTACCCGCGGTTCGCCGACGGCAGGGACGAGTACGTCCGGCGGCTGCTGACCGCGCTGGCGCCCACGTTCACCGCGTAGCGTCGCGGAACGGCGCCTCGGGCGCCGGATGTGCGGCCGCTAGAGCGCGGCCGCGCCCTGGTTGCGCAGCGACTGCGCGTACTGCTGGAGCACCCACAGCTCGTTCGCCACCGCCGCGTACCGCTCCTGGTCGCCTCCCCCGCCGAGGCGGGCCATCGTGCCCTGGACCTCGCGGATGCGGCGGTCGACGGCGCGCAGACGGACCTGGACGAGCTGCATGCCCGCGTACACCTCGTCGACCGCGCGGGCGTGCACCGCTTCCACGGCGAGCTCGGTGACCAGGGCGCGCACCGTGTCGTCGGGGGCGGCTTCGCGGACGCGGGCCAGATAGCCGGAGGTGTCCCGGGTGCCCTGTTCGGCGCCGCCGGCCTCCTCGATGGTCCGGCGGACCGCGGCGTACGGCGGGGCGGTGAACTCGTCGACGCCGTACGCGTCGAAGGCCGGGGAGACCAGCTCGGGGTGCTGGAGGGCCAGTTTGAGCAGTTCGCGCTCGGTGCGGTGGGCGGGGCTGCGCAGGTTGAGTGCCGGGCCCGACGGCGCGGCCTGGGCAGGCGCGCCGGGCGCGGGATGCGATGCCCTGGAGGGGCCGCCCCTGCGCTCCCCTCGGTCCCCGCCGCGGTCGCGGGCCCAGCGGGCGAGCTGCGCGACCCGCTTGACGACGAACTGGGTGTCGAGGATGCCGAGGATGCCGGCCAGTTGCACGGCCGACTCGTGCTGGATGGCGACGTTCTTGATGCCGGCCACGATGGGCGCCGCCTCGTCGAGGGCCGCCGCGCGGCCGGCGGGCGTCTCCAGGTTGTGGCGTCTCACCATCTGCCGGATCGCGAACTCGAAGAGCGGCGTGCGCGTCTCGACCAGCTTCTGCACCGACTCGTCGCCTTCCGCGAGCCGCAGTTCGCACGGGTCCATGCCGCCGGGCGTGATGGCGATCGACGTCTCCGCCGCGAACTTCTGGTCGTCCTCGAAGGCGCGCAGTGCCGCCTTCTGACCGGCCGCGTCACCGTCGAAGGTGAAGATCACCTCGGCGGTGGCGTTGTCCATCAGCAGCCGCCGGAGGATCTTGATGTGGTCGCCGCCGAACGAGGTGCCACAGGTGGCGATGGCGGTGGTGACGCCGGCGAGGTGGCAGGCCATGACGTCGGTGTAGCCCTCGACGACGACGGCCGTGCTGGTGCGGGCGATCTCCTTTTTGGCGAGGTCGATGCCGTACAGCACCTGCGACTTCTTGTAGATCGCCGTCTCGGGCGTGTTCAGGTACTTCGGGCCGTTGTCGTCGTCGCGGAGCTTGCGGGCGCCGAAGCCGACGACCTCCCCGGTGATGTCCCGGATCGGCCACATCAGCCGGCCGCGGAACCGGTCGATGGGACCGCGCCTGCCCTCCTGCGAAAGTCCGGAGAGGGTCAGCTCCTTGTCGCTGAACCCCTTGCCGCGCAGATAGCGGGTGAGGTGGTCCCAGCCGGCCGGGCTGTAGCCGACGCCGAAGTGCTGGGCGGCGGACTGGTCGAAGCCCCGCTCCGCGAGGAACTTCCGGCCGATCTCGGCCTCGGGTCCGTCCAGCTGCTCCACGTAGAACTGCGCGGCGATCTTGTGGGCCTCGACCAGCCGGATCCGCTCGCCCCGCTGATGGGTGGGGTTGTACCCGCCCTCCTCGTAGCGCAGGGTGATGCCCGCCTGGGCGGCGAGGCGCTCGACCGTCTCGGAGAACGAGAGATGGTCGATCTTCATCACGAAGGCGATCGTGTCGCCGCCTTCCTGGCAGCCGAAGCAGTGGAAGAGACCCTTGCTCGGGCTGACCTGGAAGGAAGGGGACTTCTCGTCGTGGAAGGGGCACAGGCCCTTCAGGTTCCCCCCGCCTGCGTTGCGCAGCTGGAGGTACTCGGAAACGACGGCGTCGATCGGGACCGCGTCCCGGACCGCCTTCACGTCGTCATCGTTGATCCTGCCTGCCACGCGTGAATTCTACGGTGACGCGGCGACACTCCCGTCAGCCGGAGAGGTTCACGAGGTCGGTGAGCGGCACACCCGGATCGCCGAGCGTCTGCGGGTCCACCTGCGCCCGGCTCCGGATCAGCTGCTGGATCGGTGCGGTGACGTCCCACACATTGACGTTCATCCCGGCGAGCACCCGGCCGTCCTTGAGCCAGAAGGCGATGAACTCCCGCCTTCCGACGTCGCCGCGGAGCACGACCTGGTCGTACGAGCCGGGCGGGGCCCAGCCCGAATACTCCATGCCGAGGTCGTACTGGTCCGAGAAGAAATACGGGACCCGGTCGTAGGTCACGTCCTGGCCGAGCATGGCCCGGGCGGCGGCCGGGCCGCCGTTCAGGGCGTTGGCCCAGTGCTCGACGCGCAGCCGGGTCCCGAGCAGCGGGTGCCGGGCGGCGGCGACGTCCCCCGCGGCGTAGATGTCGGGATCGGAGGTGCGCAGGCTCTCGTCGACGGCGATACCGCCGCCCTCCGCCCGGTCGGCGAGGTCGAGGCCCGCCGCGTCGGCGAGCGCGGTGCGCGGGGCCGCGCCGATGGCGGCGAGGATCTCGTGCGCCGGGTGCTCCTCGCCGTCGTCGGTGCGGGCCGCGAGGACCATGCCGTCCTGCCCGATGATCTCGGTGAGACGGACGCCGAAGTGGAAACGGACGCCGCGCTCGCGATGCAGTTCGGCGAAGACCTGGCCGAGCTCGGGGCCGATGACCTGGTGCAGCGGGGTCGCCTCTGGCTCCACGACGGTCACCTCCGCGCCGTAGCCGCGGGCCGCGGCGGCGACCTCGAGGCCGATCCAGCCGGCGCCGGCGATGATCAGGTGCCCGTTGTCGCGGCCGAGGGCGGCGAGCACATGGCGCAGCCGGTCGGCGTGGGCGAGGCGGCGCAGATGGTGGACGCCGGCCAGACCGGTGCCCGGGATCTCCAGCCGGCGGGGCTCCGCGCCGGTGGCGAGCAGCAGCTTGTCGTAGTGGACGACGGTTCCGTCGCCCAGGCGCACGGAGCGGGACTCGCGGTCGATGGACACGACGGTCTGGCCCAGGTGCAGCTCGATGTCGGCCCGGGCGTACCAGGCGGGATCGTGGACGAAGGCGCTGTCGCGTTCGTCCTTGCCGGTCAGATACGCCTTGGACAGCGGCGGACGTTCGTACGGGCGGTCACGTTCGTCGCCGATGAGGATCACTCGCCCGGTGAACCCTTCGGCACGGAGGGTCTCGGCGGCCTTGGCCCCCGCCAGCCCACCGCCGACGATGACGAATGTCCGATGTGCGTCGACCACGTGATGCCTCCTCGTTGCTTCTCCGCAGCGCAGCCTTCAGCGAGCGTCCCGCACGGAGCGATATGGCGGAAGAGGGAGTGCCCTCCGGCGTGTCAAAAACGGACGAATCGCTCGGTGCGTGGCACGGGCGCTCCCGGGGTCGTTGTGCCCTTCATCAGCGCCGGGCGGTGAGGCGGACGTGCAGCGTGCGGGCGGAGGCGTCCGTGAGGTTCGCGATCTGGTCGACGATCACACGCTTGCGCGCCCGGTCGTCCGCCGCGGCCTCGAACATGGCACGGAACTGCGGTTCCAGACCCTCCGGCGCGCGGGCGGTGAGCGCCTGAGCCAGCTCGGCGAGCACCACGCGCTGGTCGGCGCGGAGCGCCTCCTGCTCGGCGCGCTGCATCACATAGCGGTCGGCCACCGCCTTCAGCACGGCACACTCGTTGCGCGTGGCGCGCGGGACGACGAGCTCCGCCCCGTACCGAGTGAGCATGCCGCCGCCGTACGCCTGGCGGGTGGCGCCCTCTGCGGCGAGCGCGAACCGGCCGATGAGCTGGCTCGTGGCGTCCTTCAACCGGGCCTGGGCGACCGCGGACCCGTCGTACTGGTGCGGCCACCACGCCTGGTCGACCAGCCGGTCGAGTGCCTCGGACAACTCCTGCGGCTCGGTGTCGTGCGGCACGTACCGGCCGATCGCCACCGACCAGATGCCCGCGCGCTCGGTCTCCGACATGAGGCAGTCGGGGTCGATGTGCCCGGCGTGCAGGCCGTCCTCGAAGTCGTGCACCGAGTACGCGACGTCGTCGGACCAGTCCATCACCTGCGCCTCGAGGCACTTGCGGAACGCGGGCGCGCCGAGGCGGGCCCACTCGAAGACCGGCAGGTCGTCCTCGTACACACCGAACTTCCCTGAACCGGGCTCGGTCGGATGACCGCCGCGCGGCCAGGGGTACTTGGTCGCCGCGTCGAGGGCGGCCCGGGTGAGATTCAGGCCGACGCTGACCGGCTCGCCCGTCTCCGGCGCGTGCACGAAACGCTTGGGCTCGATCCGCGTCAGCAGGCGGAGCGACTGGGCGTTGCCCTCGAAGCCGCCGCAGTCCTCCGCGAACTCGTTCAGCGCCTGCTCGCCGTTGTGGCCGAACGGCGGGTGGCCCATGTCGTGGGCGAGGCACGCCGCTTCGACGAGATCGGGGTCGCAGCCGAGCGCGGCGCCCAGCTCCCGGCCCACCTGCGCGCACTCCAGCGAGTGCGTCAGCCGGGTGCGGGGGCTGGCGTCCCAGGCCAGGCTGCGGGTGCCGGGGGTGACGACCTGCGTCTTCCCGGCGAGGCGGCGCAGCGCGGAGGAGTGCAGCACGCGGGCGCGGTCGCGCTGGAAGGCGGTACGGCCGGGGCGCTTGTCGGGCTCGGCGGCCCAGCGTTCGACGGCCGCGGCGTCGTAGCCGTCGGGGGCGGTGCCGTTGCCCGTGCCGTGGCCCGGGGGTGTGCCTGTGCCTGTGGTGCTGGTGGTGCCGTCCATGCACCGAAGGTAACCGGAGCGGCCGACAGCCGGGCCCCGTCCGGCCCCACGGCGCCCTACGCGGCGGACAGTTCCAGCCGCCGCGCGGCGCGGGGCAGCGCTCGCGCCTGGTCGTAACGGTGCAGCAGCAGCCGGGCGAGAGCGGGATGCGTACCGAGCGGCTCCGCCGCGATCCAGGGAGCGGCGGCGGCACTGCGGGTGGCGAACAGGCCGGGCGCGGCGAAGTAGGACGCCACGGCGATCCGGTGGCGGCCGCGCGCCGTCAGGGCTTTGACGGCCGCGGGCACGGTGGGCGCGAGGGCCGAGGCGTACGCGGGCACGACCGGCACGCCGCCGAGCCGCTCCCCCAGCATGTCCGCCATACGCCGGGTGTCCGCCGCGGACTCGGGATCGCGGGAGCCCGCGGACGCCAGGACGACCCCGGCGCTACGGCTCGAGCCGTCCTCCGCCCGCCAGCCCGCCTCCGCGAGCCGGGCCGCGAGCGCCTCCGCGAGGAGCGGGTGCGGCCCGAGCGGGCGCGCGATGCGGATGTCGCCGCCGGGTATCGCGGCCGCGGCGCGCGGCAGGTCGTGCTTGACGTGATAGCCGCGGCTGAGCAGCAGCGGCACGAGGACGGTGGGCGCGCTGCCGAGCGACCGGAGGGTGTCGTCGAGGAGCGGCTCGTTCAGCTCGACATGGCCGAGCCGTACGTCCAGGCCGGGGCGCAGTTCACGCACCTGCTCCAGGAGAGCGGTGACGGTGCTCAGCGCGCGGGGGTCGCGGCTGCCGTGGGCGACGGCGACGAGGGTGGGCCGATCGGTCGGGGGCATGCGGTGCGGGTTCCGTTCAGTCGGACGTGACTCAGCTGGGTGCCGAGCTGAGCGGTGATACGCGTGAGCAGGCCGACGGTGGTGTCGAACTGCGCGGCGGTGTCGACTGCGCTGTCGGCTGCGCTCGGGAAGGGCGGGGGCGGGGACTCACGATGGTGTTCCGGCTCCGTCATGCACCGATGGTGGCGGGCGCAGGTTGCGGGGGTGTTGCGTGAGGGTGACGGGTCTTTTCACGGGCCTCACGGGGGTGCCGGCCGCGCCGGCGGCGTGGACGCGGCGGGCGTGGACGCGGCGGGCGTGGACGCGGCGTGGGCGTGGACGCGGCGGGCGTGGACGCGACGCGGGGCCACCCCATGGGCGTGGCCACCCCATGGCGGGTCCACCCCGTGTGCCTGACCGCGACGGGGGCCGCTCCTGCGGTCCCATTCCGCCTGGCGGCCGTGGCGAGCGCTCACTTCCCGAGACCGGGCTCCGCCCCTGCCCGTCCACCGCGCTTCGCGCGGTGTTTCGGGGGCTCCTCCCCCTACGCCTGGCGGCGTGGGGGACCCCCACCGGACCCCCGCGCCTCAATCGCCGCCGAGGCTGAAGTGGCCTCCGCCGCCGGCGAGGCTGGATGCCGCGCAGCGGCATTTCAGCCCGCCTGGGGGCACCTCCCACGGCCGCCACGCCGTAGCGGGAGATCGAGGGCACCGCGCGAAGCGCGGTACACCGCCCGCGGGGGCGGTACGGGGCCCGGGGCTTGCCCCGGTACGGGTCCGGGCGGAGCCCGCCACGCGGCGGAGCCGCACATCGGAACAGCGGGAAAGGGCGGGAAGGGAAACGAACCCGCGTCGGCGCTACCCCTCCAGCCAGACCCGCAGCGGACCCACCGGCACGCACCCCTGCCGCACCGCCGCCGACAGGTCGTCGCCCTGTTCGTAGCCGACCACCGGCACGCCCGGCCATGCGTCGGCCACCGCCGACAGGCAGCCCGCCCACGCCGCGTCGAGGTCGTCGTCGAGGGCGAACAGGTTGGAGACGCCTGCCGCGTCCCCGCCCCGGCTCACCACCGCGCCGGCGGTCAGCCGGCCCTCTGCGCGACCCGCGAGGAACGCGACCGACGGGTCGCACAGCAGTTCCGGGCGGAAGAGGTGCGCCAGACCGTCGCCACCGTCCCAGGCGGCCGCCCATTCCGCCAGCTCGTCCGGGGTGTGGAGGTGGGACCATGCGACGCCGGCGGGAGCCGCCGGCGTGGGCAGGCCCGGCTCCCGGTGGATCCACTGGGCCTCGAAGAGGACGTGGAATCCGGCGCCGGACAGGTCCAGGGTCGCGAAACTGTCCTTGACCGAGCAGCCGGGGCCGGCGGAGACGCCGCCCAGGACGTCGTCCGCCGTCGCGTCCTCGGCGAGTGTCACCGCGTCCGGGTACAGCAGGGGTGTGCGGCTCGCGCTGGTCCACGCCCGGGCGCCGAAGGTGCCGGCAAGGCCGTGTGCGCGGCACATCGCCTCGCACCACTCGGCGTTGTCGCGGGCGGCGGACGCGGCTCTCTTGTCGGTCATCGGGTGATCGTGTCAACGGACCAGGCCGTCCGGCCAACCATTTCCGCTCCGCCGGCGTCTGACTGTCCGTGAGAGGAACGAGAAGGCGACGCCTCGTCGCGCAGGCCGTCATGCTGGGGTGCGTCCTCGGCCTGGCGCCCGCGACCTGGATGCACGCCGTCGCCGACAGCCGCGTCCGTACGGTCGCAGAGGCCCCGGCGCGGGACGTCGCCGTCGTCTTCGGCGCCGGTCTCTGGCAGGGCCGGCCCTCCCCCTACCTGGCGCACCGGCTCGACACCGCCGCCGAGCTGTACCGGACCGGCAAGGTCAAGGTCGTGCTGGTCACCGGTGACAACAGCCGGGTCGAGTACGACGAGCCCGACGCCATGCGCACGTATCTGACGGAGCGCGGTGTGCCCGACGACCGGATCGTCAGCGACTACGCCGGGTTCGACACCTGGGACTCGTGCGTGCGGGCGAAGGAGATCTTCGGGGTGGAGCGGGCGCTTCTGGTGAGCCAGGGCTTCCACATCCGCCGGGCCGTCGCGCTGTGCCGGTCCGCCGGGGTCGAGGCGTACGGCGTCGGTGTGGCGGAACCGCACGACGCGACCTGGTACTACGGCGGCGTGCGGGAGATGTTCGCGGCGGGCAAGGCGTCGCTGGACGCCGTCTTCCGGCCGGACCCGCGGTTCCTGGGGGCGCGCGAGCCCGGCGTGCGGGACGCGCTGGCGGCGGCGGGCTGACACGCCGGGAGGCACGCGGCCGCGCACGCTCGCATCGAGGTCCCCGGCAGGGAAAAGTGAGCCGCATGACAAATGACGTGGCAACGCTGCTGACCCGGCACACCGAGGCGCTGGCCCTGTTCACCGACCGGGTGCACGCCGTACGGGACGACCAGTGGGACGATCCGACGCCGTGCACGCAGTGGTCGGTGCGCGATCTCGTCAACCACCTCACCGCCGAGCAGCTGTGGGTGCCGGACCTGGTGACGGACGGGGCGACGATCGAAGACGTCGGCGAGGCCTACGACGGTGACGTCCTCGGCGACCGGCCCAGCCAAGCCTGGGACGCCGCGGCGCGCGCCGCCCGTAAGGCGTTCTCCGACGAGGGGGCGCTGGAGCGGACGGTCCAGCTGTCGTACGGGGAGACCCCGGCGACCGCCTACTGCTCGCAGATGATCAGCGACGCGGTGGTGCACTCCTGGGACCTGTCGCGGGCGATCGGCGCGGAGGAGCGGCTTCCGGACGCGCTGGTGGCCTTCACCCTGGAGGAGGTCGCCCCGTACGCGTCGGAGCTGTCGAAATCCGGCCTCTTCGCCGCGCCGATCGAGCCGCCGCCGGGCGACGACCCGCAGACCCGGCTGCTCGCGATGCTCGGCCGCCGCGCCTGAGCTGCCATGGCCCCGGACAGGACGGCCGGGACCGCGGGAAGGCCCGCTCCGACGCGACGCCCGGGACCCGGGACGGGCCCGCCGCTCACGGTCGGTCCTCACTCCGCCGTGAGCTCGCGGCTGAGCCAGGCGTACCCCGTCCGTAATGCGGCGCGTCCGCCCGCGTAACACGGATGTTCCACGCTGGGCGTCATGCGCGACGAGACCATCCCGACCCACTGTCCATACTGCGCCCTGCAGTGCGGCATGAATCTGCGCGGTGTCCCCCGGCCGGACACCGCCGACGGGACGGCCGTCGAGGTGGTGGAGCGTCCCGACTTCCCCGTCAACCGGGGCGCCCTGTGCGGCAAGGGCCGCACGTCGACCTCCCTTCTCTCCTCCCGGGTGCGCCTGACCGGGCCGCTCATCAGAAGCCACGCCACAGGCCGGCTCGAGCCGGCCACCTGGGAGGAGGCACTGCGTACGATCGCCGACGGACTGCGGCGTACGCGGGACGTGCACGGCGCCGACGCCGTGGGCGTCTTCGGCGGTGGCGGGCTGACCAACGAGAAGGCGTACACCCTTGGGAAGTTCGCCCGGGTCGTGCTCGGCACCTCGCAGATCGACTACAACGGCCGCTTCTGCATGTCGTCGGCCGCGGCGGCGCACAACAAGGCGTTCGGACTCGACCGCGGACTGCCGTTCCCGCTGGAGGACATCCCGAGGACCGGCTGTGTGATCCTCGTGGGCTCCAACATCGCGGAGACCATGCCGCCGGCGCTGCGCTACCTGACGGAGCTGAAGGAGAACGGCGGCAAGCTGATCGTCGTCGACCCGCGGCGTACGAGGACCGCGGAGCAGGCCGATCTGCATCTGGCGCCGCGTCCCGGCACCGACCTGGCGCTCGCCCTGGGTCTGCTGCACGAAGTGGTGGCGGAGGGGCGTACCGACGAGGACTTCATCGCCGCCCGCACGAGCGGCTGGGCGGAGGCCAGGGCCGCCGCCATGGCGCACTGGCCCGAGCTCGTCGAGCGGATCACCGGCGTGGGCGTGCCGCAGCTGCGTGAGGCGGTACGGCTGTTCTGCGACGCGCCGTCCGCGATGGTGCTCACCGCCCGCGGGCCCGAGCAGCATTCCAAGGGCACCGACACGGTCAGCGCCTGGATCAACCTCTGCCTGGCGACCGGGCGGGCGGGACGGCCCCTGTCCGGCTACGGATGCCTGACCGGGCAGGGCAACGGGCAGGGCGGCCGTGAGCACGGCCAGAAGGCCGACCAGCTCCCCGGCTACCGCAAGCTGGACGACCCGGCGGCGCGTGCCCATGTCGCGGGTGTGTGGGGCGTGCCCCCCGAGTCGCTGCCGGGGCCGGGGCGCAGCGCCTACGAGCTGCTGGACGCGCTGGGCGGTGACGTGAAGTCGCTGCTGCTCATGGGATCGAACCCGGTGGTGTCCGCGCCTCGTGCGGCGCACATCGAGGGACGGCTGAAGTCCCTGGACTTCCTGGCCGTCGCGGACGTGGTGCTCTCGGAGACGGCGGCGCTCGCGGACGTGGTACTGCCGGTGACGCAGTGGGCGGAGGAGACCGGCACGACGACCAACCTGGAGGGCCGGGTGCTGCTGCGCCGCAAGGCGCTCGACGCCCCGGAGGGGGTGCGCAGCGATCTCGAGGTGCTGAGCGCGCTGGCGGCGCTGCTCGGACACGAGAAGGGCTTCCCCGCCGACCCGGAGGAGGTCTTCCAGGAGCTGCGGCGGGCGTCGGCGGGCGGACCGGCGGACTACTCGGGCATCACGTACCGCAGGATCGCCGAGGAGGACGGCGTGTTCTGGCCGTGCCCCGAGCTGGACGCCGAGGACGAGCCGGCCGCCCACCCCGGCACGCCCCGGCTGTTCCTGGACCGGTTCGCCACCCCCGACGGCCTGGCCAGGTTCGTCGCCGTGGGACACCGGCCCGCCGCGGAGGAGCCCGACGCCGACTACCCGGTGCTGCTGACGACCGGGCGGGTGGTCGCCCAGTACCAGTCGGGCGCGCAGACCAGGCGCATCGACGAGCTGAACGCCGCCGCCCCGGGCCCGTTCGTCGAGCTGCATCCGCAGCTGGCGGAACGTCTCGGTGTCGCGGAGGGCGAGCCCCTGGCCGTGGTGTCGCGGCGGGGGCGGGCGGTCGGGCCCGCGCGGATCACCACGGGGATCAGGCCGGACACCGTCTTCATGCCGTTCCACTGGCCGGGCGAGGGCCGGGTGAACACGGTGACGAACCCGGCGCTCGACCCGACGTCCCGTATGCCCGAGTTCAAGGTGTGCGCCGTCCGGCTGGAGCCGGAGCGGGTCAGCGGCGGCTGACCGCCTCGTGCCAGTCGCCGCCGGTGACGGGCCGGCCGCCGGCCCGCAGTCCGCGGGCCACCCGTTCGGCGGCGACGTAGACCCACGCCTGTACCGGCGTGCCGTCCTCGAGGAGGATCTCCCGGGCCACCCGCTCGTACAGGTTGGCCGCGTGGCCCGGTCCGCCGTACTCCTCCAGCCGGTCGAGGACGGCGAGCAGCCGCTCGTACTCCTCCGGCTTCGCCGTCACGGCCTCGCCGGTGACCGTGGCCGCCGGGTCGTCGGTGTCGACGGCGTACGGGTAGCCGGGGCCCTCGTAGAGCACCGCGCCGCGGAGCAGGGCGGGACGCTCCTGCGTCGTGCGGCCCCGCAGGAGCAGGTCGTGGTTGTGTTCGCCCGGCCGAAGCGTGCCGTAGACGAAGAACGGAAGCCGCCTCGGCCCGTTCACGGCGCCACGGTCTCCGCCCGCACCCAGGCCGCATAAGCCGCGCCGGCGCGTACCACCGGGATGGCGATGATCTCCGGGGTCTCGTAGTCGTGGGCGGCGGTCAGATGCGCTTCGAGGGCGTCGTAGCAGGCCGGCGTGGTCTTGAGGAGGACCTGCCACTCCTCGGCGGTCTCGATGCTGTTCTGCCAGCGGTACACCGACGTCACCGGCGCGGAGATCTGCGCGCAGGCCGCGAGCCGGGCCTCCACGGCGCCCTCGGCGAGCCGCCGGGCCTTCTCCGCGCTGTCGGTCGTGGTCATCACGGTGAGCAGCGGCGGCGTGGCGGGGGTGGGTTCCACGGCAGGAGCTCCTTCTCGGTGTTCGGCCATCGTGTCCGCGCGGCGGCCGGCGGCCGCGGACGAAGGGCGGGAGCCGTCGCGGCCCCCGCCCTTCACGTTACGCACCGCGGCCTCACACAGCGGACCCGGCCGCGGCGAACTGCGCCGCGTGGAGCCGGGCGTACGCGCCGCCGCGGCCCAGCAGTTCGTCGTGCGTGCCCTGCTCGACGATCCTTCCGGCGTCCATCACCAGGATCACGTCGGCGTCCCGGACGGTGGAGAGCCGGTGGGCGATGACGAAGCTGGTACGGCCCCGGCGCAGCGAGGACATGGCGCGCTGGATGAGCACCTCGGTGCGGGTGTCGACCGAGCTGGTGGCCTCGTCGAGCACGAGGATCGACGGTTCGGTGAGGAAGGCGCGGGCGATGGTGAGGAGTTGCTTCTCGCCCGCGCTCAGGCCCGCGCCCTCCTCGTCGACGACGGTGTCGTAGCCGTCGGGCAGGGTGCGGATGAACCGGTCGGCGTGGGTGGCCGTCGCCGCGGCGACGATCTGCTCGCGTGACACCTCCCCGGGTACGCCGTAGGCGATGTTGTCGGCGATCGTGCCCCCGAACAGCCAGGTGTCCTGGAGCACCATCCCGATACCGGAACGCAGTTCGTCGCGGGTCATGTCCCTGATGTCGACCCCGTCGAGCAGGATGCGGCCGCCGGTGACCTCGTAGAACCGCATGAGCAGATTGACCAGCGTGGTCTTGCCGGCGCCGGTCGGGCCGACGATGGCGACGGTCCTGCCCGGTTCGACGTCGAGCGACAGGTCCTCGATCAGCGGCTCCGCGGGGTGGTAGCGGAAGGCCGCCTTCTCGAAGGACACCCGGCCCGCGGGCCGTCCCTCCTGCGGCAGGGCCCGCCTCGGTCCGGTCGGCGACTGAAACTCCTCCTCCGCGTCCAGCAGGTCGAAGACCCGCTCGGCGGAGGCGACGCCCGACTGGAGGAGGTTGGCCATCGCGGCGACCTGGTTGATGGGGCCGTTGAACTCGTAGGAGTACTGCACGAAGGCCTGTACGTCGCCGATCGACAGCGATCCGGAGGCCACCCGCAGCCCACCGGCGACGGCGATCAGCACATAGTTGAGATTGCCGACGAAGCCGAGGGCGGGCTGGATGAGCCCGGACATGGCCTGGGCGCGCAGGCTCGACGCGTACAGCTGCTCGCCGAGCTCGTCGAAGGTCTCCACGGCCTGCTTCCCGCGGCCGAAGGAGCGGACCTCCGCGTGGCCGGTGAACATCTCCTCGACGTGGGCGTGCAGCCGGCCCGTCACCGACCACTGCCGGACGAACTGCGGCTGTGCCCGCCTGCCGATGAGGGTGGCCACGTAGACGGACAGCGGCACCGTCGCGAGGGCGACAAGGGCCAGCAGCGGCGAGATCCAGAACATCATCGCCAGGACACCGGCGATGGTGAGCACCGCTCGCACCATATGGCTGAAGGCCTGCTGCATGGTCTGCGTGATGTTGTCGATGTCGTTGGTGGTGCGGCTGAGCACCTCCCCGCGGGGCTGCTTGTCGAAGTACGACAAAGGCAGCCGCGACAGCTTCGCCCCCGCCTCCTCGCGCAGCCGGTGGCCGACGCGCTGCACGACGGTCATGGCGAGCCGCACCTGGATCAGTGTCGCACCGGCGGACACGGTGACCAGGCCCAGGACGAGGGTCAGTACCTCGCCGACGGCCCTGAAGTCGACCCCGTCCGGGCCGGCCGCGCCGTCGACGACGAGGTCGGTGGCGTGGCCGAGGAGTTTCGGGGCGACTACGGAGAGGGCGACGGCGGCCGTGCCGGCGGCGAGGACGCCGAGGACCAGGGGGCGTTCCGGCGCGGTCATCCGCAGCAGCCGCAGTCCGGAGTCCCGGAAGTGGAGGGAGCGTTCCAGTGAGGGGGAGCCGATGCCCCCGGGGCCGCGCTGCTGCCCGGCCGGGCCGCGGCGCTCCGGTGTGGTGGCGCTCATGCGGCTTCCTCCTCGGTGAGCTGGGAGAGCACGATCTCCCGGTAGGTGGGGTTGTCCCGCATGAGTTCGTCGTGGGTGCCGGTGCCTGCGACGCGGCCCTTCTCCAGGACGACGATCCGGTCGGCGCCGCGGATGGTGGACACGCGCTGGGCGACCATGACGACGGTGGCGTCGGCGGTCTCCTCGGCCAGCGCCCGGCGCAGTGCCGCGTCGGTGGCGTTGTCGAGCGCGGAGAAGGAGTCGTCGAAGAGGTAGACGTCAGGCCTGGCCACCAGTACCCGGGCGATGGCGAGGCGCTGGCGCTGTCCGCCCGACAGGTTGGCACCGCCCTGTGAGACGGGGGCGTCGAGGCCGTCGCCGAGCCGGCGTACGAAGTCCGCGGCCTGGGCGACCTCGAGGGCGTGCCAGAGCTCCTCCTCCGTCGCGTCCGGTTTCCCGTACCGCAGGTTGGAGGCGACGGTCCCGGAGAAGAGGTACGGCTTCTGGGCGACGAGTCCGACGGTGCGGGACCGCAGCGCCGGGTCCAGGTCCCGGACGTCCACCTCGCCGATCCGGACGTCGCCGCCGGTCGCGTCGAGCAGCCGGGCGGCGAGGCTCAGCAGGGTCGTCTTGCCGCTGCCGGTGGAACCGATGACGGCGGTGACCCGGCCGGGGCGGGCGGTCAGGTCCACGGACCTGAGGACGGGCTCCTCGGCGCCCGGGTAGCTGAAGTCGACGCCGCGCAGCCTCAGTTCACCTCGCCCACGCAGCCGGTGCACGGGAGTGACGGGTGGTACGACGCTCGGCCGTGTGCCGAGGACCTCCTGGATGCGTTCCGCACTGACCTCGGCGCGCGGCAGGTGCATCATGAGGAACAGGCCCATCATCACGGACATCAGGATCTGCGTCAGATAGCCGAGGAAGGCGACGATCGAACCGGCCTGCAGGGAGCCGGAGTCGAGCCGATGGCCGCCGGTCCAGATGATGGCGACGGTGGCGATCTCCCAGACGATCAGCACGGTCGGGAACATCAGGGTCTGCAGCCGGCCCGCACGCAGACCGGCCTCGAGAAGGGCGTCGTTGGCCTCGGCGAACCGCCGCTGCTCGTGCCGGTCCCGTACGAAGGCGCGGATGACGCGGATGCCGGTGATCTGTTCCCGCATCACCCGGTTGACCACGTCGATCCGTTCCTGCATGGAGCGGAAGACCGGCGGCAGGCGGCGCACGATCAGTCCGACGGACAGTGCGAGCACCGGGACGAACAGAAGCAGGAGCATCGCGAGCGGCACGTCCTGGGACAGGGCCATGGCGATACCGCCCACGCACATCAGGGGCGCGGCGACCAGCATGGTGAGGATCAGCAGCGAGAACGTCTGCACCTGCTGCACGTCGTTGGTGGTGCGGGTGATCAGGGACGAGGCGCCGAAGCGCCCGATGTCGCGCACGGACAGGTCCTGGACATGACGGAAGACGGTGGAGCGCAGATCGCGGCCGATGCCCATCGCGATCCGGGCGGCGCAGTACACGGCGGCGCCGGCGGCGGCGACCTGGAGGACCGTGACGGCCAGCATCACGGCCCCCGTGGTGACGACGTGACCGGTGTCGCCGCGCAGCACACCGCTGTTGATGATCTCGGCGTTGAGGGTGGGCAGGTAGAGGGTGGCAAGGGACTGGATCAGCTGGAGGAGGACGACCAGCCCGATCAGTCCGCGGTAGGGACCCAGGCGGGCGGTCAGCAGGCTCAGCAGCACGGCCGGGCCCTCAGCCCGCGTAGGGGCGGGCGGACTTGGCGGACCTCAGTGCCTCTGCCCACCAGGAGAGCTGGTCGAGCATGGTCTTGGCGGCGGCGTCGGGGGCGGCGGGGTCCCGGTGGTTGCCCTCGTCGTCGAAGTGGGCGCCGGCGTTGTGGAAGGACACCGTGTCGCGGACGGTGACGGCGTGCAGCTCGGCGAAGACCTGGCGCAGCTGCTCGACCGCGCGCAGGCCGCCGGAGATGCCGCCGTAGGAGACGAAGCCGACGGGCTTGGCCTGCCATTCGCCGAAGTGCCGGTCGATGACGTTCTTGAGGCCGGCGGGGAAGGAGTGGTTGTACTCGGGGGTGACGACGACGAAGGCGTCGGCCGCGGCCAGCTTCGGAGTGAGCTTGGCGAGCTCGGTCCGCACATCGGGCGAGGGCGAGTAGGAGAGGGCGGTGGGGAGGTCGGCCTCGGCCAGGTCGACGACGTCGACGGTGAAGTCCTCGCGCCGGGCGGCACGGGAGAGGAACCAGTTGGCGACGGTGGGTCCGAAGCGGCCGTCGCGGTTGCTGCCGATGATGACGGCGAGCTTCAGCGCGGAGGGACGGTCGGACGAGGTGTCAGGCGTGTTGATGTCCATGCGGAGCAGCCTGGTACCTCAAGTTTGGTTGAGGTCAAGCGGCTCCGGAGACCAATCTCACGGACGGCCCGCGGGACACCGCGCCGACGGAGGCCGGCAGCCCTTCACCCGTTCGGCACGGCACGCCCGACCACTCACCCGAACGCGGCGCCACCCGCCGCGACCTGCGGCGTTACGTCCTGTCCAGCGTGACACGCGGTTTCGGCAGAAGGAAACTGATTGGCCATCAGCAGGCGTGACGGGCCGGATGCCTCTTACCTCGGAGAAGACGAGACACCGCACCACGCGCTTCGGAGGACCCATGCGCACCACCGCCCGCCTGCTGACCGGCATCGCGATGGCGCTCGCCACGACAGGGCTCGCCGCCCAGGGGGCGTACGCCTCGGGCTTCGGAGAGCTGGAGGTGTACCCGTCGCCCGCCACCCCCGGCACGAAGATCACCGTGAACACCACGGCCTGCGGCAAGGACGGCCACGGCGTCGGCGACGCCCGGTCTCTGGGCGCCGGCGAGTTCAAGCTGTGGCCCGGCACGCACAAGGAGGTCGCGGTGGGGCGGTTCACGGTCCCCGAGGACACCAGGCCGGGCACCTACGGCATCGAGGTGCGATGCAAGAACGGCAAGGAGGCCACCGGCGACCTCGAGGTGCGCCACCGCGAGCCGAGCGGGCACGTCAGAACAGGCGTCGGCGGCAGCGTGGGCCCCGACACCACCCAGATCGCGGCGGGTGCGGCGGTACTCACCGCGGCCGCTGTGGGCGGAACGCTCCTTCTGCGCCGCCGGGCGAGCGGCGCGCAGAGAGGCTGACGGACCGGTACCCCAACCGTTCCTCGTCCCGCCGGATCCCCCGCTCCCGTCAGGCCTCGAGCCGACGGGGGCGGGGCGACGTCCGGGCGGTGCCGGACGCGCGCGACCGCCCCACGACCGAGCCCCCATGTCCCGTACGGCCGCCCGGCCCGGGCGCCGCCCGGGCCGTGCCCGGCCGCCCCCGCAGCGAAGCCGGAGGACCGATGAGCGCTCAGGACAGCACCAGGCGCAGGGCCAAGGGCTGGGCCGTGGCCGCCGCCGTCTGCGCCGGGCTGTGGCTGGTGCACAACGGCACCCGCGACATCACCCCGCCCGTCCCCTCAGCCGCGCAGGCCTTCGCCGCCGGCCCGAACCAGCACACGGACGCCGCCGCCGACCCGCTGCCGCCCTCGGAGCCGGTCCGGCTGCGCATTCCGCAGATCGACGTCGACGCCCCCGTGATGGGCCTCGGCCTCGCCCGCGACGGCAGTCTCGACGTCCCACCGGCCGAAGACCGGAACCTGGCCGGGTGGTACGAGGACGGGACCACCCCGGGCGCCAAGGGCACGGCGATCGTGGCCGGCCATGTCGACAACGCGCGGGGGCCCGCCGTCTTCTACAGCCTCGGCGCCCTGAAGAAGGGCCACCGGATCGAGGTGCTCCGCGCGGACGGCCGGACCGCGGTCTTCACGATCGACGCGATCGAGGTGTACGAGGCCGACGACTTTCCCGACAAGAAGGTCTACAGGTCCGGCGACCGGGCCGAGCTCCGGGTCATCACCTGCGGCGGCGAGTTCTCGGAGAAGACCGGCTATCAGGGCAACGTGGTCGCCTACGGGCACCTCATCGGCGTCCGGAACGGCACCGCCTGAAAACAATAGCCATGGACATAGTATCCATGTACTGTATTTTCTATGAGCACAGCACCCAAGGGCCCCACGCCCGGTTACCTGGTCTGGCGTCTTTCGACGAAATGGCGCGTCGCTGTCGACCGCGCGCTCGCTCCCCTGGGGCTGACTCACGCGCAGTACACCCTGATCGCCTCGCTGCACGGCATATGGCGGTCCGGATACCGCCCCAGTCAGCGGCAACTCGCGGACCACACCGGCCTGGAGCCGCTCTACGTCTCCAAGCTGGCCCGCGCCCTCGAGGCGTCGGGGCTCGTACAGCGCACGCCCGACCCCGCCGACACCAGGGCCGTGCAGCTCTCGCTCACCCCAGCGGGAGAGGAGAAGGCCGGCCGCGCCGTCGCGGAGGTCCACACGCTGCTCGACCGGCTGCTGGCCCCGCTCGGCGGGCTCGACGCACCCCGCACCGAGGCGCTGACGCGTGAGCTGCGGCTGCTGCTCGAAACACCGCTCGACGCACCTCCCGACGCCATCGAGGACACGTCCCCGACACCCGAGGAGTAACCATGTCGTCCACCACGCCGATCCTGCTCAACAGCCAGATCATCGGGCGGGCCCACTACGCGGCCCGCGCCCTGCTCGACCGTGAGCTGAGCCGCACCGGCACCACCTTCCACCAGTCGATGGCGCTGAACGCGACCGCGGCCGAGGGCGGCACCGCCGAAACGAGCCGGATCGTGGAGTCGTTGACCTCCACCCTGAAGATCGACGGGGCCACGGCCCGCGACACCGTGGCCGAGCTGCTGGCCACCGAGCTCCTCGAGCCGCTGGAGCCGCTGCCCGGCCAGGGCCCGCGGGTCGCACTGACCGAGGCGGGCCGCGCCGAGCAGAGCCGGCTGGCCGCGGTCGCCACCGAGTTCGGCCCGCTGGTGTACGGCGGGATCCCGGAAGCGGACCTGGCCGTCGCGGGCCGCGTGCTGACCGAGGTCATCGCACGGGCGAACGCCGCGTACGCGCGGACCGCCGACAGGTACTGACCGGCGTCACGCCGTCCACTGGTCGAAGCCGAGCTTCGCGACCAGCGAGAAGACGACGACGAGCAGCACCCCGCGGACGAACTCACTGCCCTTGCGCAGCGCCATACGGGCCCCGAACATGCCGCCCGCCAGATTGAAGACGGCCATCAGCGCGGCCAGCTGCCACAGCACGGTGCCCTGGTAGGCGAACATCGCCAGCGCGCCGCCGTTGGTGCACACGTTCACGATCTTCGCGGTGGCGGAGGCGGTCACCAGGTCCAGATGAAGCACCGCGGTGAGCGCCAGCACCAGGAACGTGCCGGTGCCCGGTCCGAAGAGACCGTCGTAGAAGCCGATACCGCCGCCGACGAGCACGATCGCCACGACGATGCGGGTACGGGTGACGCGGCGCTTGTCGGCGCCGGCGGCCGCGCCGAACGACGGGCGCAGCATCACGAACGCGGCCACGCCGAGCAGCACGACCATGATCACCGGGCGGAGCACGTCGCTGCTGATGCCCGCCGCGAAGAAGGCGCCGCCCATCGAGCCGGCGAGCGCGGCGAGCCCGATCCGCACCGCGGTCTTCACCTGGACCGGCGCCTTGCGCACATAGGTGATCGCGGCACCCGACGTGCCGACGATGGCGACCGCCTTGTTCGTTCCGAGCACATGGGCGGCGGGCACCTGCGGCAGACCGAGCAGCAGCGCGGGCAGCAACAGCAGACCGCCGCCGCCCACGACGGCGTCGATCCAGCCGGCAGCGGCGGCGGCGAGACAGAGGAAGACGAGCGTGGTCAAGGATATGTCGGGCACGGCGTGAGCCTATGGAGGGGGTGCGGGGTCAGTCCAACGATCAACGAAGTCTTGAGGGTGACATGAGGTTGGGCGGGGGTGGGTGGCCGCTGCGCGGGGCCTGTTTGCCCCTACGGCCTGGCGGCCGTAGGAGGTGCCCCCAGGCGGGCCGGATTTCGCGCCGCGAAATCAGCCCCGCCGGCGTTTGAGGCGCGGGGGTCCGGGGGCAGAGCCCCCGGTTTCGGGAAGGGGCGGGGTGGGGAAACGCCCGCCGCAGGCGCAACCCGCCCCGACCCGTCGCCTCACAGGCACCCCGCGGCGGCGCTGAGCGCAGCGTTCCCCGTGGGAAACAGAAGGGAACCTGCCGGGTAACACCGCCGACGCACGCTGCTTGCATGACTTCGGAGATCGTGGTGATCGGCGGCGGGACGGCAGGCGCGCGGCTCGCGCGTCAGCTCGGCGCGGGCGCCCGCGTCACGGTCCTCGGCGAGGAGACGCACGCGCCCTACAACCGGGTGCTGCTCGCGGAGGTGCTGGCGGGGCGCTACGGCCCCGAGGTGATCGCGCTGCCCGAGGTGCCGGTGCGCCGCGGTGTGCGGGCGACCGCCGTCGACCGGGACCGGCGGCTCGTGCACTGCGCGGACGGCACGTCCGTGGCATACGACCGACTGGTGCTGGCGACCGGCTCCAACCCGGTGCTGCCGCCGCTGCGCGGGCTCGGGCCCGGCCTTCCCGACGGCGTCCATCCGTTCCGCACCCTCGACGACTGCGCGGCGCTGTCCGCCGCGGTCCGACCGGGGACGCGGGCGGTGGTCGTCGGCGGCGGGCTGCTGGGTGTCTCCGCGGCCCGGGCGCTCGCGACCCGGGGCGCGAAGGTGGTGCTGGCCCAGCAGGGCGAGCACCTCATGGAGCGCCAGCTGGACATCTCCGCCTCCGCTCTGCTGCGGGCGCACCTGGAGCTCCTCGGCGTCGAGGTGCACACCGAATGCCGGGTGCGCGGTCTGCGGACCACCGCCGACGGGGCCGTCGGCGCCGTGGTCCTGGCGGACGGCTTCGCGCTGGACGCCGAGATCGTGGTGCTGGCCTGCGGGGTGCGTCCCCGTGTCGGTCTGGCGGTCGACGCCGGGCTCGAGGTGCGGCGCGGCATCGTCGTCGACGACGAACTGCGCACCTCCGACCCGTACATCCACGCCATCGGCGACTGCGCCGAGCACGACGGCGTCGTGCACGGGCTGGCGGGCCCGGCGCTGGAGCAGGCCGATGTGCTGGCCGCGGTGCTCAGCGCCGAGGGGGCCCGCTACACCGGGACCCGGGCACTGACCCGGCTCACACTCGCCTCCACGACGAGCCCGTTCGACCTGGCCGCTTTCGGCGACCCGACCCCCCGCCCGGGGGACGACGTCGTCCAGCTCGCCGACGCCACCCGGGGCGCGTACCGCAAGGTCGTCGTCCGCGGGGACCGGCTCGTCGGCGGCGTACTGCTCGGGGATCTCGCCTCCGTCGGCGCGCTCGCCCGGGCCTGGGAGGGCGACGAGGCCCTGCCGGACTCCCTCCCCCTGCTCCACCTGCTCACCGATGATGGAGGCCTCTGACATGGCTGCGAAGTCCACTCCCGCGACCACTCCCACGATCGTGGTCGTCGGCCACGGAATGGTCGGCCAGCGGTTCCTGGAGGCCCTCGCCGAGCGCGGCGTCACCGAGCGGGCACGCGTGGTCGTGCTGTGCGAGGAGCCGCGTCCCGCCTACGACCGGGTGCGTCTGACCTCGTACTTCTCCGGGAACACGCCTGACGACCTGTCGATGGTCGAGGACGGTTTCATGGCGGAGCACGGCATCGAGCTGCACCTGGACGACCCCGCGGAGACCATCGACACGACCACACGCACCGTCACCTCCCGCGCCGGGCTGTCCCTGACGTACGACACGCTGGTGATGGCCACCGGCTCGTACCCGTTCGTGCCGCCGGTGCCGGGCAAGGACGCGGAGGGGTGCTTCGTCTACCGCACCATCGAGGACCTGCTCGCGATCGAGGAGTACGCGAAGACGGCCCGCGTCGGCGCGGTCGTCGGCGGCGGTCTGCTCGGGCTGGAGGCGGCGGGCGCGCTCAAGGGTCTCGGTCTCCAGACGCACGTCGTCGAGTTCGCGCCGCGGCTGATGCCGGTACAGGTCGACGAGGGCGGCGGCGCGGCGCTGCTGCGCACGATCGAGAACATGGGCCTCTCGGTGCACACCGGCGTGGGCACCCAGGAGGTCCTCGCCGGCGAGAGCGGCGCCGTCAACGGCATGGCGCTGTCCGACGGTTCGAAGCTCGCCACCGACCTGGTGGTCTTCTCGGCGGGCGTACGGCCCCGGGACCAGCTCGCCCGTGAGGCCGGCCTCGCGGTCGGCGAGCGCGGCGGCATCATCGTGGACGAGCAGTGCCGCACCTCCGACCCGGCGGTCTTCGCGATCGGCGAGTGCGCGCTGGCCTCGGACGGCCGGGTGTACGGCCTGGTGGCCCCCGGCTACGAGATGGCCGAGGCGGTGGCGGATGTGATCGACGGCGGCACGCGGTCCTTCACCGGCGCCGACACCTCGACGAAGCTGAAGCTCCTCGGCGTGGACGTGGCCTCGTTCGGTGACGCGCACGGCGCGGCCGACGGATGCCTGGACGTCGTGTACTCGGACTCGCGCGCCGGCGTCTACAAGAAGCTGGTCGTCGACGGGGAGGGCACGCTGCTCGGCGGCATCCTCGTCGGTGACGCGGAGTCGTACGGCACGCTGCGGGCGCTGACCGGCAGTGTGCCGCCCGTCTCCCCGGAGCAGCTGGTGCTGCCCGCCGGCGCGGGTGCGCCGGCCGCGCTCGGGCCGTCCGCGCTGCCCGACGAGGCCGTGATCTGCTCCTGCCACAACGTCACCAAGGGCACGATCCGCGGCGCGGTCACCGAGCACTCCTGCACCACGGTGCCGGAGGTCAAGAAGTGCACCAAGGCCGGTACCGGCTGCGGCAGTTGCGTCAAGGTGCTCGGCCAGCTCGTCAACGCCGAGCTGGAGGCGTCCGGCGTCGAGGTCGACAAGGGCCTGTGCGGCTGCTTCGGCCAGACCCGCCAGGAGCTGTACGAGATCGTCCGCGCCCTGCGCATCACCTCGTACCAGCAGCTGCTGGACTCGCACGGCCGGGAGGCGGCCCGCGGCGGCAACGGCTGCGAGATCTGCAAGCCGACCGTCGGCTCGATCATCGCCTCGCTGGCGCCGTCGATCGGAGCGAGCGGCTATGTGCTGGAGGGCGAGCAGGCGGCGCTCCAGGACACCAACGACCACTTCCTCGCCAATCTGCAGAAGAACGGCTCGTACTCGATCGTGCCGCGCATCCCCGGCGGCGAGATCACGCCGGAGAAGCTGATCGTCATCGGCGAGGTGGCCCGCGACTTCGGCCTCTACACGAAGATCACCGGCGGTCAGCGGATCGACCTGTTCGGGGCGCGGGTGGACCAGCTGCCGCAGATCTGGGCCCGGCTGGTGGACGCGGGCTTCGAGTCCGGCCACGCGTACGGCAAGGCGCTGCGGACCGTGAAGTCCTGCGTGGGGCAGACCTGGTGCCGCTACGGCGTCCAGGACTCGGTGCGGATGGCCATCGACCTGGAGCTGCGCTACCGGGGCCTGCGCTCGCCGCACAAGCTGAAGTCGGCGGTCTCCGGCTGCCAGCGCGAGTGCGCGGAGGCCCAGTCCAAGGACTTCGGCGTGATCGCCACGGCCAACGGCTGGAACCTGTACGTGGGCGGCAACGGCGGCGCCACCCCGCGCCACGCGGACCTGCTCGCCCAGGACCTGTCCGACGCCGAACTGGTGCGTCTGATCGACCGGTTCCTGATGTTCTACATCCGTACCGCAGACCGGCTGGAGCGCACCTCGACCTGGCTGGAGCGCATCGAGGGCGGCCTGGACCACGTACGTGACGTGGTCGTGCACGACTCCCTCGGTATCTGCGCCGAGCTGGAGTCGCTGATGGCCGACCATGTCGCCGGCTACCGCGACGAATGGGCCGAGACGCTGAACGACCCCGAGCGGCTGCTGCGGTTCGTGTCGTTCGTCAACGCGCCCGACACCCCGGACCCGACGGTGAAGTTCGTGCCCGAGCGCGACCAGGTCAAGCCCGATCTGCCGCTGCTGTCCATCCGTTCGCTCGAAGAGACCCTGGAAGGTGCCGCCCGATGACCGCGACGACCCTCGCCCCCGCCACGACGGAGGTCCTGATCCAGCTCCGGCCCGCCGACGAGTGGCTGGCGGTGTGCCCCCTGTCCCGGCTCACGCCGGGACGCGGAGTGGCCGCCCTGCTGCCGGACGGCCGCCAGGTGGCGCTGTTCCTGGACCGCGACGGCGTCCCGTACGCGATCGACAACCGTGACCCGTTCACCGGGGCGCAGGTTCTCGCGCGCGGCCTGGTCGGCTCCGCGGCCGGCCGGCCCTTCGTCGCCTCGCCGCTGCTCAAGCAGCGCTTCGACCTGTCGACCGGGCGCTGCCTGGACGACGAGTCGGTGGCGGTGACGGCGTACGAGGTACGGGCGGCCTGAGCCTCCCGTACCACTCCCCCGACTCCGCTCACGCGTCGTCTGTCACTGCCCTGACCTTCGCGACGCGTGAGCGGCCGGTCTCCCCGGCGACGGCGGACGCGGCGTCACTCGCCCTCCGCCGTCGCCTTCTGCATCGCCTCGACGTCCATCCAGACGACCTCCCACAGGTGGTGGTCGGGGTCCTGGAAGGAACGGCCGTACATGAAGCCGTAGTCCTGGGGCTCGTTGGACGGCGAGCCGCCGGCGGCGAGGGCGGCGTCCACCAGCTCGTCGACCTTCTCCCGGCTGTCGGCGCTCAGGGCCAGGATGACCTCCGTGCTGGTGGCGGCGTCGGCGATGTCCTTCTTGGTGAAGTCCTTGAAGCGCGCCTCGGTCAGCAGCATCGCGAAGACGGTGTCGCTGAAGACCAGGCAGGCGCCGGACTCGTCGCTGAACTGCGGGTTGAAGGAGTAGCCCAGCTTGCCCCAGAAGGCCTTGCTGGCCTCGAGGTCCTTCACGGGCAGGTTCACGAAGATCATCTGAGCCATGGCTGTCTCTTTCCCTTTCTGTGCCCCGCGTGCTGCGCGGTGCGGTGCTGTCCGGTGCGTTCGAAGGGGTAGACGGACGGGGCCGCCGTGATTCATCGGTGGCGGGCGGGGAATTTTCTTGGAGCACGACCACCGCGGCCATCCCGCGTTGCACCGGGCGTCACCCGCCCGTCCTAGGTTCCTTCTCCGCGCGACCCCGTGGCGCCGACCGGTGTCACGGGGCGGTCATCCCACCCTGGAGTGACAAGTGGAACGTCGCAGCTTCCTGCGCGGAGCCGTCGTCGGTACATCGGCGGCGGCCTTCGGCTTCACGTTGTGGCAGGGCGCCGCCTCGGCGGCACCGGCCCAGCCCGGCACCGGCCCCTACGGAGCGCTCGGCCCGGCGGACGCGAACGGCATCCAGTTGCCGGCCGGCTTCACCAGCCGGGTGATCGCCCGATCCGGTCAGCGGGTCGGCTCGACCTCGTACACCTGGCACAACGCCCCTGACGGCGGCGCCTGCTTCGCCGACGGCGCCGGCTGGATCTACGTCTCCAACTCGGAGATCTCCTCGACCGGCGGTGCCAGTGCGATCAGGTTCAACTCGTCCGGCGGCATCACCGGCGCGTACCGCATCCTGTCCAACACCAACCGCAACTGCGCCGGCGGGGCCACTCCCTGGAACACCTGGCTGTCCTGCGAGGAGGTCAGCACCGGCTACGTCTACGAGACCGACCCGTGGGGCGTGAACCCGGCAGTCCGCCGCGCCGCGATGGGCCGCTTCAACCACGAGGCGGCCGCGGCCGACCCGGTCCGCAAGGTGATCTACCTGACGGAGGACGCGTCGGACGGCTGCCTCTACCGGTTCGTGCCCACCACCTGGGGCAACCTCTCCTCCGGCACGCTCCAGGTCCTCAAGGCCGGCACGGCGACGTCCGGCAGCTTCACCTGGGCGACCGTGCCGGATCCCGACGGCTCGCCGACACCCACACGCGACCAGGTGTCCGGCGCCAAGCTGTTCAACGGCGGCGAGGGCTGCCACTACGCGAACGACACCGTGTGGTTCACCACCAAGGGCGACAACCGGCTCTGGCAGCTGAACCTCCTCTCGAGCACCTACGAGCTCGCCTACGACGACTCGCTCGTCGTAGGCACCGCGCCGCTCACGGGCGTCGACAACGTCACCGGTGCCGCTTCCGGCGATCTGTTCGTCGCGGAGGACGGCGGCAACATGGAGATCTGTGTGATCACTCCGGCCGACGTCGTCGCGCCCTTCCTCCGGGTGACCGGCCAGTCCTCCTCGGAGATCTGCGGCCCGGCCTTCTCCCCCGACGGCAGGCGGCTGTACTTCTCCAGCCAGCGCGGCACCAGCGGCAGTTCGTCGGGCGGCATCACCTACGAGGTGACGGGGCCGTTCCGCGCATAGCGAGCTCGGGCTCCGGTGTGGCGCCGCCGCGCAGCAGGGCGGCGCCCAGCGGGGTGAGCGTGTGCAGTACCGCGTTGCCGTGGCGCAGCGTCACCACCAGGCCGGCCTCCCGCAGCACGGCGGCGTGCTGGCTCGCGGAGGCCAGCGAGACGCCGGCCCTGCGGGCCAGTTCGCTGGTCGTGCAGCCGCCGCGGATGGCCTGGAGGACCGCGGAGCGCGTATGCCCCACCAGGCGCCCGAGCGAGGCGCCCGTCACGTCTCCCGCGGCCTGCTCGCAGCTGTGCGAGACCGGGTAGACGAGCACCGGCGGCAGCGACGTGTCGCGCAGGACCACCGGTGTCCCCCGGCAGAAGAACGACGGCTGGAGCAGCAGTCCGCGCCCGTCCAGGTGCAGTTCACGGTCGACGGGATAGTCGGCCTCCAGTACGGGTGAGCGCCAGCGCAGCACCGGCGGCAGGGAGGCGAGCAGTTCGCCCGCGCCGCCGTCGAGGAGCGCTCGGCCGCGTACGGCGCGGTCGGCCTCCACGCGGCCCTGGATGTGGGCCCAGTAGGGCTCCACTGCCGCGTGGTAGTACGCCCGCAGGGCGGCGACGAGCCGGGCGACGGACTCGGCCCTGCCTTCCGCGAGGGACGCCAGCCGGCCGGGCAGGGAGCGCAGCGGCGAGCGGTGGGCGGCGGCGAGGGCCACTTCCGTCTGCAGCCGCGCCGGGGGTGTGGCCCGCAGCGCCTCGAGGCCCGTGTCGAGCCCTTCACTGCCCTCTGCGGGGGTGAGGAAATCCGGGAAATAGCCCCGCTGGGGAACGAGCGCGGAGAGCAGTCGTGTTTCACCTTTCAACCGCGTTCGTGCTTGGGAACGCCATTCCCCGAAGACCAGAGCACCCCTTCGGTCACGCAAGCGGTGAAAACTGAGAATCGATTCCCACAACGCGTCCGGCCTGGCGGCCATCCGCACGCGCGCCAGGTCGTCCGCATTGAAATGAATACGAAGCACCGAACCCCCACTGTTGCAACCGCAATCGCCCCCATCACTGAGTATGCATGCAATCACAGGTTGTTACCACGGTGTTTCAGCCACAGTTGAAACGCCTCGCGGGTCCTGGGGGGCAACCGAAAAGCTGTACGACGTCGGGCATGAAACCTACTTCACCGATGTGACGCAGCGAGGACCGTGGGGGGCTTTGCGCGTCCGGCGGCGGTGATGGAGGTTGCGGCTCCGTGTCCGGCACGGGTAATGGAGCGCGGTCGGTGGGTGGGGATCCGCCGGCCGCGCTCCGTCCGTTGTATCCGGCGCGAAACAGAAGAAATTTGTTTGAATGTCAATCAGCGAAGGTTGACTGATCCGCGATTCAACTGACTTCCGGTTCAACAAGGGCCCGTGAGTTCCGGTGCGACAAGGCGCCCGGGCATGCAGAAGGGGCGGGCGCCCCGCACAGGCGCCCGCCCCTTCTCTGTGGGTCCGGAGCCGCCACCGGGTAGCCGGTGAGGGTCGGGGTACCGGGCTCCGGGGTTCGTGCCCCGGCCCCGGTGACGACCCCGGAGTCTGATGGTCCCTAGCGGGAGTCGCTGCCCGTCGAACGGACCGCCGCGGCGCGGCCCGCCTCCAGCCGCGCCACCGGGATGCGGAACGGCGAGCAGGACACGTAGTCCAGACCCACCTCGTGGAAGAAGTGCACCGACTCGGGGTCGCCGCCGTGCTCGCCGCAGACGCCGAGCTTGAGGTCGGGCCGGGTGGCCCGGCCGGCCTCCACCGCGCTGCGGACGAGCGAGCCGACGCCGTCCTTGTCGATGGTCTCGAACGGGGAGACCCCGAAGATGCCCTTCTCCAGGTACGCGGTGAAGAAGCTGGCCTCCACGTCGTCGCGCGAGAAGCCCCACACGGTCTGGGTGAGGTCGTTGGTGCCGAAGGAGAAGAACTCGGCGGCCTCGGCGATCTGCCCGGCGGTCAGCGCGGCGCGCGGCAGCTCGATCATCGTGCCGAGCGCCAGCTTCAGGTCGATACCGGTCTGCTGCCGCACCTCGGCGATGACCTGCTCGGCCTCCTCGCGGACGATCTCCAGCTCCTGGACGGTGCCGACGAGCGGGATCATGATCTCGGCGCGCGGGTCGCCCTTGGCCTCGATGCGCTGCGCCGCGGCCTCGGCGATCGCCCGGACCTGCATGGTGAACAGGCCGGGGATGACGAGCCCGAGGCGTACGCCGCGCAGGCCCAGCATCGGGTTCTGCTCGTGCAGCCGGTGCACGGCCTGGAGCAGACGCAGGTCGTTCTCGTTGTGGTCCTTGCGGGCCTCGGCGAGGGCGACGCGCACCGACAGCTCGGTGATGTCCGGCAGGAACTCGTGCAGCGGCGGGTCGAGCAGACGCACCGTCACCGGCAGTCCGTCCATCGCCTCGAACAGCTCGACGAAGTCCTGCTTCTGCTGGGGCAGCAGCGCCCGCAGGGCCTCCTCGCGCTCGTCGTCGGTGTCCGCGAGGATCAGCTTCTCGACCATCTCGCGGCGCTCGCCGAGGAACATGTGCTCGGTACGGCACAGGCCGATGCCCTGGGCGCCGAAGCGGCGGGCGCGCAGCGCGTCCTCGGCGTTGTCGGCGTTCGCCCGTACGCGCAGCCGGCGTACCCGGTCCGCGTAGGCCATGATCCGGTGGACGGCCTGGACGAGCTCGTCGGCGTCGTCGGCGCCGGCGTGCATGCGGCCCTCGAAGTACTCGACGACCGGGGAGGGCACGACGGGCACCTCACCCTTGTAGACCCTGCCGGTGGAGCCGTCGACGGAGACGACGTCGCCCTCCTCGATGACGGTGCCGTTCACCGTCATCCGGCGGCGCTTGGTGTCGACCTCGAGCTCCTCGGCGCCGCAGACACAGGTCTTGCCCATGCCGCGGGCGACGACCGCGGCGTGCGAGGTCTTGCCGCCGCGGGAGGTCAGGATGCCCTCGGCGGCGATCATGCCGTCCAGGTCGTCCGGGTTGGTCTCACGGCGGATGAGGATGACCTTCTCGCCGGAGCGCGACCACTTGACCGCGGTGTAGGAGTCGAAGACGGCCTTGCCGACGGCCGCACCCGGGGAGGCGGCGATGCCGCGCCCGAGCAGCTCCGTCTTCGCCTTCTCGTCGAAGCGCGGGAACATCAGCTGCGCGAGCTGGGCGCCGTTGACGCGCTGGAGCGCCTCGGCCTCGTCGATCAGGCCCTGGTCGACGAGCTGGGTGGCGATGCGGAAGGCGGCGCCGGCGGTGCGCTTGCCGACGCGGGTCTGCAGCATCCACAGCTGGCCGCGCTCGATGGTGAACTCGATGTCGCAGAGATCCTTGTAGTGGTTCTCCAGCGTCTCCATGATCTGCATCAGCTGGTCGTACGACTTCTTGTCGATCGACTCGAGGTCGGCCAGCGGCACGGTGTTGCGGATACCGGCGACGACGTCCTCGCCCTGCGCGTTCTGCAGGTAGTCGCCGTAGACGCCCTGGTGGCCGGAGGCGGGGTCGCGGGTGAAGGCGACGCCGGTGCCGGAGTCGGGGCCGAGGTTGCCGAAGACCATGGAGCAGATGTTGACGGCCGTGCCGAGGTCGCCCGGGATGCGCTCCTGGCGGCGGTAGAGCTTGGCCCGGTCCGTGTTCCACGACTCGAAGACCGAGCAGATCGCGAGGTCCATCTGCTCACGCGGGTCCTGCGGGAAGTCGCGGCCGGCCTCGGCCTTGACGATCTTCTTGAACTGCTTGACGAGCTTCTTCAGGTCGGCGGCGTCGAGGTCGGTGTCGACGGTGACCTTCTTGGCGGCCTTGGCCTCGTCGAGGGCGTCCTCGAAGAGCTCGCCGTCCACGCCCAGCACGGTCTTGCCGAACATCTGGATGAGGCGGCGGTAGGAGTCCCACGCGAAGCGCTCGTCGCCCGCCTGCTGGGCGAGTCCCGCGACCGACTCGTCGGAGAGGCCGATGTTGAGGACCGTGTCCATCATGCCGGGCATGGAGAACTTGGCACCCGAACGCACGGAGACCAGAAGGGGGTTGTCGGCCTGGCCGAGCTTCTTGCCCATCGTCTGCTCGAGGGCGTCGAGGTGCGCACTCACCTCGTCCCGCAGCTCGGCCGGCTCTTCGCCGCTCTCGAGGTAGACCTTGCAGGCCTCGGTGGTGATCGTGAAGCCCGGAGGGACCGGCAGACCGAGGTTGGTCATCTCGGCGAGGTTCGCACCCTTGCCGCCGAGGAGGTCCTTGAGCTCTTTGTTGCCCTCGGTGAAGTCGTAGACGAACTTCTGATCTTTGTTTTCCGACACGGGTCTCGACTCCTCGAGGACTCGGTGGCTGCCCTGACGGCGAGGAACATACCCAGATCGAAGGCGTCTGGGTACGTCCACTTGCCCGTCATACGGCCTTAACCACTCGTCCGCCAGCCAATCGAAAGTGCTCGGAGGTGAGGAAGGTGTAGCCCCTTCACTTCAACTCCTGAAGGAATGATCACTTCCCGCGTTCGCCGGACGTCACACAATTACTCACAGTCACAAGTCACTCCATGCCTCAAAAGCAGAAAGGGTGGCACTGAGTGCCACCCTTTGAGAGGTGCAGCCGCCCGAGTTTCGCTCATCTGAGCGCACCCCTTATCAGGGGTGGCGAGAATCACGCCTTCCGGGGCGCCGGAATTCCATCATCCGGACCGCCTCCGCCACCGGTCAGCCACCGGAAGTGTCCAGCTCGGCGTCCGCTCCGACACCGGCGCAGTCGTACGGATCCCGCAACCAGCCGTCCGGCAGCACCACCCGGTTGTTGCCCGACGTACGCCCGCGGGGGCCGTCCGCGCCCGCCGGCCACGGCTGGTCCAGATCGAGCTCGCTCAACTGAGCGCCCAGCTCGTCCAGCGACGAGGTGATCGCGAGCTTCTTGCGCATCTCGGAGCCGACGGCGAAGCCCTTCAGGTACCAGGCCACGTGCTTACGGAAGTCGACCACTCCGCGCGACTCGTCCCCGATCCACTCCCCCAGCAGCGTCGCGTGCCGCAGCATCACGTCCGCGACCTGGCGCAGTGGGGGCCGCGCGTAGTCGTCGCGCCCCTCGAAGGCCGCCACCAGGTCCGCGAACAGCCATGGCCGGCCCAGGCAGCCGCGGCCGACGACCACGCCGTCACAGCCGGTCTCTCGCACCATCCGCAGGGCGTCGTCCGCGGACCAGATGTCGCCGTTGCCGAGCACCGGGATCTCCGGGACGTGTTCCTTGAGGCGGGCGATCGCCTCCCAGTCCGCGGTGCCGCCGTAGTGCTGCGCCGCCGTGCGTCCGTGCAGGGCGACGGCCGTCACGCCCTCCTCGACCGCGATCCGGCCGGCGTCGAGGTAGGTGATGTGGTCGTCGTCGATGCCCTTGCGCATCTTCATGGTGACCGGCAGGTCGCCCGCGTTGGTGACCGCCTCGTGCAGGATCGCGCGCAGCAGGGGCCGCTTGAACGGGAGGGCGGAGCCGCCGCCCTTGCGGGTGACCTTGGGGACGGGGCAGCCGAAGTTCAGGTCGATGTGGTCGGCCAGGTCCTCGTCCACGATCATCCGCACGGCCTTGCCGACGGTGACCGGGTCCACCCCGTAGAGCTGGATCGAGCGCGGGGTCTCGGTCTCGTCGAAGTGGATGAGCTGCATCGTCTTCTCGTTGCGCTCGACCAGGGCTCGCGTGGTGATCATCTCGCTGACGAACAGGCCCTTCCCGCCGCTGAACTCCCGGCACAGCGTCCGGAAGGGCGCGTTCGTGATGCCGGCCATGGGAGCGAGGACCACCGGCGGCTGCACGGCGTGCGGACCGATCCGGAGCATGTTCGAGGAAGCGGTGGCGAGCGTGGTCATTCGCCCATTGTCGCGCACTGCCGGGATTGTCGGTCAGCCATACGATTCATCGCATGCCCGAGCTCAGCCCCCGGCACCGGATCCTGGTCCTGGCGATCTGCTGTATGAGCCTGCTGATCGTCAGCCTCGACAACACGATCCTCAATGTCGCGCTGCCCTCGCTGCGCCGGGAGATGGACGCCTCGGTCGCCGGGATGCAGTGGGTGATCGACGCCTACACCCTCGTGCTGGCCTCGCTGCTGATGCTCGCCGGTTCCGTCGCGGACCGGGTCGGCCGGCGCAGGGTCTTCATGGTCGGGCTCGTGTTCTTCACCCTGGGCTCGCTGCTGTGCTCCCTCGCCCAGAACCTCGAGTCCCTCGTCGCGTTCCGCATGGTGCAGGCGGTGGGCGGTTCCATGCTCAACCCGGTCGCCATGTCGATCATCACCAACACTTTCACCGATCCCCGTGAGCGCGCCCGCGCCATCGGCGTCTGGGGCGGGGTCGTCGGGATCTCCATGGCCGCGGGCCCCCTCGTCGGCGGCCTGCTCGTGGACGGCGTCGGCTGGCGGTCCATCTTCTGGGTCAACCTGCCCGTCGGTCTCGCCGCCCTGCTGCTCACCTGGCGCTACGTGCCCGAGTCCCGTGCTCCGAAGGCCCGCCGCTTCGACCCCGTGGGCCAGTTGCTGGTCGTCGTGCTCCTCGGCTCTCTGACGTACGCGATCATCGAGGCGCCGGTGGCGGGCTGGGCCTCGCCACTGATCCTCACCCTCGCCGTCGTCGCCGCACTCGCCCTCGCCGGGCTGCTGCGCTACGAGCCGCGTCGCGCCGAGCCGCTCATCGACCTGCGTTTCTTCCACAGCCTGCCGTTCAGCGGGGCGACCGTCATCGCGGTGAGCGCGTTCGCCGCCCTCGGCGGCTTCCTGTTCGTCAACACGCTGTACCTCCAGGACGTCCGCGGTCTGACCGCTCTGCACGCGGGCCTCTACATGCTGCCCATGGCCGGGCTCACGCTCGTCTGCGCGCCGCTGTCGGGGCGGCTGGTGGCCGCGTACGGCCCCCGCCCGTCGCTGCTCGCCGCCGGCGTCACGATGACGGCCAGCGGTGTCCTGTTCGCCGCGTTCGAGGCGGAGACCTCCACCTCCCTGCTGTTCACCGGCTACGTCCTCTTCGGCCTCGGCTTCGGCCTCGTCAACGCCCCGATCACCAACACTGCAGTCTCCGGGATGCCCCGTGCCCAGGCCGGAGTGGCGGCCGCGGTCGCCTCGACGAGCCGGCAGATCGGCCAGACACTCGGTGTGGCCGTGATCGGCGCGGTGCTCGCCGCCGGGGTCTCCGCCTCCTCGCACACCGAGGGCTTCGTGGCCGCGAGCCGGCCCGCCTGGTGGATCATCGCCGGCTGCGGTCTGTGCGTGCTCGTGGTCGGCGCGCTCACCAGCGGCCGGCGGGCGCGGGAGTCGGCACGGCGGACTGCGGAACGGCTCGGCGAACCGGAGATCGACCGGATCCCCTCCCGCACGGACGGCCGGAGCCGGCGCACACGCTGAACGCTCCGGGCGGCGGGCCCCGGCGGACAGCGGTGGGGCCCCGGCGGACATGCGAAAGGGCCCGGACCGCGTGGTGCGGTCCGGGCCCCTCCGTCGATCAGGCCTGCTCCCCCTGCGGGGCGGCGTCCGGCCGCGCGTCCGCGTCCGTCTGCGGCTCGCCTTCCGACCGGTCGGCCTGGGCGCGCTCACGCATCTTGCGCACCAGCTCCTGCTTGTGGTCCTCGGCGGCCCTGCGGTCGGCGTTGCGGGCGGGGCCGCCCGCCTGCTGGTCGGCGCGGGACAGCTTCTTGCGCTGTCCGCCTACGCCGAGAAGGTTGTTGCGGCTCTTGGCCATGGGGTTCTCCCATTCATGGTGAGAAGTGACTCGGGAAACGTCGGACGGAGGCGGTACGCCCGCCGCCCTCTCACTCGTAGATCTGGAAGAACGAAGACATGCCGACGACGGTACCCTGCCGGGCGGGGCGAGGGCATCCGGTTTTCGGGCACATCACATGAAGAAGCGCCGACGGCCTCAGCCGCCGGTCGCGGACGGGTCGACGGTCGCCTGATGGGCCTCCGCGAGATGCTCCTCGGCCTTGAGCCACGGCAGGAACTGCGCGTTCTTGCGCCAGTCACAGGTGCCGCAGATCAACTGCCGCTGGATGCCCGCCTTTTCGACCCGCACGACGTGTTCGCGTCCGTGCTGGTCCCATCTCTGGACCTTGCTGGTGGTCATGGACGGCATGTGGTGCGCCTCCTGTGCCTGGCCCGCTTCGGGGTACGCGTGGGGCCCAGTGTGCACGAAGCCCCCGGTTCCGTTACCCGGAACCGGGGGCTTCGAACGCGTCGGGCGGTCAGCAGCCCAGCAGGCGGCTGCCCAGGTAGCCCTGGATCTGGTCGAGGGAGACACGCTCCTGCTTCATCGTGTCGCGCTCGCGCACGGTCACCGCGTTGTCGTCGAGGGTGTCGAAGTCGACGGTGACGCAGAACGGGGTGCCGATCTCGTCCTGACGGCGGTAGCGGCGGCCGATGGCGCCCGCGTCGTCGAACTCGATGTTCCAGTTCTTACGCAGGTCCGCGGCAAGACCCTTGGCCTTCGGCGAGAGCTGCGCGTTGCGGCTCAGCGGCAGGACGGCGACCTTGACCGGCGCGAGGCGCGGGTCGAGGCGCATCACGGCGCGCTTCTCCATGACGCCCTTGGCGTTGGGGGCCTCGTCCTCGTTGTAGGCGTCGAGGAGGAAGGCGAGCATGGCGCGGCCGACACCCGCGGCGGGCTCGATGACATACGGGGTCCAGCGCTCCTGCGCGTCCTGGTCGAAGTAGAGCAGGTCGTTGCCCGACGCCTTGGAGTGCGCCTTCAGGTCGTAGTCGGTGCGGTTGGCGACGCCCTCGAGCTCGCCCCACTCGCTGCCGCCGAACTGGAAGCGGTACTCGATGTCGGCGGTGCGCTTGGAGTAGTGGGAGAGCTTCTCCTGCGGGTGCTCGAACCAGCGCATGTTCTCCTCACGCAGGCCCAGGTCGCGGTACCAGTTCCAGCGCTGCTCCATCCAGTACTCGTGCCACTTCTCGTCGTCGCCCGGCTTGACGAAGAACTCCATCTCCATCTGCTCGAACTCGCGGGTGCGGAAGATGAAGTTGCCCGGAGTGATCTCGTTCCGGAAGGACTTGCCCATCTGCGCGATGCCGAACGGCGGCTTCTTGCGCGAGGTCTGCAGCACCTGGCCGAAGTTGGTGAAGATGCCCTGGGCGGTCTCCGGACGCAGATACGCGATCGAGCCGCTGTCCTGGGTCGGGCCGAGGTGTGTGGAGAGCAGGCCGGAGAACTGCTTGGGCTCGGTGAAGGTGCCCTTGTTGCCGCAGTTGGGGCAGTTCAGGTCGGCGAGGCCGTTCTCGGGGAGGCGGCCGTGCTTCTCCTCGTACGCCTCCTCCAGGTGGTCCGCGCGGTAACGCTTGTGGCAGGAGGTGCACTCGGTGAGCGGGTCGGTGAAGGTGGCGACGTGGCCGGAGGCCTCCCAGACCTCGGTGGCCAGGATCACCGACGAGTCGATACCGACGACGTCCTCGCGCGAGGTGACCATGTAGCGCCACCACTGGCGCTTGATGTTCTCCTTGAGCTCGACACCCAGCGGTCCGTAGTCCCAGGCGGCCTTCTGACCGCCGTAGATCTCGCTGCAGGGGTAGACAAAGCCACGGCGCTTGCTCAGGTTGACGATCGTATCGATCTTGTCGGCGGCCACGGTGCTCTCTTCATTACGACGACGACGAACGGAGAATGACTCAGGTTACCGGCGGCCGCACCCCCCGGATCAAATCGGTGCGGTGACGGAGGCGACCCCGGCGTTTATTGACAATCGTTTCCGCTTTTGTTGAAAATGAGTGTCATGAACGTACGACGCCTCATACCCACCGCCGCCACCGCCGGAGCAGTCACGCTCGGCCTCCTGGCCCTGTCCGCCTGTTCCACGTCCGACGCCGCGAGCGTGGACGGCGACGGCCGGCTGAAGGTGTCCGCGTCGTTCTATCCCATGCAGTATCTCGCCGAGCAGATCGGTGGCGCCAATGTCACCGTCACTCCCCTCACCAAGCCGGGTGTGGAGCCGCACGACCTCGAGCTCAAGCCCCGCCAGACCGCCGAGCTGAACGACTCCGGTCTGATCCTCTACCTCAAGGGCGTCCAGCCCGCCGTCGACAAGGCCATCGAGCAGTCGGACGTGAAGTACAAGGTGGACGCCGCGACGCTCACGCGGTTCGAGCACTTCGACGGCGCCGGCGGCCACGACCACGGTCACGGGGAAGGCCACGAGGGCGAGAGCGAGGCGGAGCACGAGGAGCACGCCGCGGAGAGCGAGGCCGGCCACGAGGAGCACCAGGACGAGGCCGACGCCGATCCCCACGTCTGGCTCGACCCCGTGAAGTACGCCGAGGTCGCCAAGGGTGTCGGCGCCCAGATGGAGAAGGCCGACCCCGACCACGCCGCGGACTACCGGAAGAACACGGACGCACTGGTCGCGAAGCTCACCGCCCTGCACACCGACTTCGAGCAGGGCCTGAAGAACTCGTCCACGAAGACGTTCATCACCACCCACTCCGCCTTCGGGTACCTCGCCGCGCGCTACGGCCTGGAGCAGGAGGGCATCGCGGGCGTCGACCCGGAGTCCGAGCCCAGCCCGGCCCGGATCAAGGAGCTCCAGGGCATCGCGAAGAAGGACAAGGTCACCACCGTCTTCTTCGAGACGCTCGCCAGCGACAAGACGGCCAAGACCCTCGCCTCCGACACCGGTCTCAGGACGGACGTCCTCGATCCGCTCGAGGGAATCACCGACAGGTCCAAGGGCGATGACTACATCGAGGTCATGCGCTCCAACCTCGCCGCGCTGCAGAAGGCCCTCGGCGCGAAGTGACGCGATCCCACCAGGAGAGGCGGCCCCCCATGAGCAGCGAGCCGGTCATTTCCGTCCGCGGAGCACGGGCGACGCTCGGCTCCCGGCCCGTGCTGCGCGGCATCGACCTCACGGTGCGCCAGGGTGAGGTCGTCGCCCTGCTCGGCGCCAACGGCTCCGGGAAGTCGACCGCCGTGCGTTCCGTGATCGGTCAGGTGCCGCTCACCGACGGCCGGATAGACCTGTTCGGCACCGAGCTGCGCCGCTTCCGGCAGTGGTCGCGGGTGGGCTACGTGCCCCAGCGCACCACCGCCGCGAGTGGTGTGCCCGCGACCGTCCGCGAGGTCGTCGCCTCCGGCCGGCTGTCGCGCGCCCGCTTCGGCCTGCCCTCGCGCGCCGACAGGACGGCCGTGCAGCACGCCATCGAGCTCGTCGGACTGGCCGACCGGGCCAAGGACTCCGTGAGCGCGCTGTCCGGCGGGCAGCACCAGCGGGTGCTGATCGCACGGGCGCTGGCGGCGGAGCCCGAGCTGCTGATCATGGACGAGCCGATGGCGGGCGTGGACCTGGCCAGCCAGGAGGTGCTGGCGGCCACGCTCCGCGAGCAGGTCGCGGCCGGTACGACGGTGCTGCTGGTGCTGCACGAGCTCGGCCCGCTGGAGCCGCTGATCGACCGCGCCGTGGTGCTGCGCGACGGCTGCGTCGTCCACGACGGACCGCCGCCGGAGGCCGTCGGGCAGCACGCCCTGCCCGGTCACGACCACGTACATCCGCACGCGGCCGACGAGCCGCTCCGCACTGGACTGCTGACATGATCCTGGAAATGCTGCAATCCCCGTTCATGCAGCGGGCGCTGCTCGCGGCGCTGCTGGTGGGCATCATCGCCCCGGCCGTCGGCATCTATCTGGTGCAGCGCCGGCAGGCCCTGATGGGCGACGGAATCGGCCATGTCGCGATGACCGGTGTCGGCCTCGGCTTCCTGACGTCGACCAACCCCGTCTGGATGGCGACGCTGGTCTCCGTCCTCGGCGCCGTCCTGATGGAGCTCATCCGCATCTACGGGCGCACCCGGGGCGACATCGCGCTGGCGATGCTCTTCTACGGCGGTATGGCGGGCGGTGTCCTGCTGATCGAGCTCTCCGACGGCGGTTCGGTCGCCAAGCTGACCACGTACCTCTTCGGCTCGCTCTCCACGGTCTCCGACGCGGACGTCCTGGCGATCGTGCTGCTCGCGGCCTTCGTGGTGCTGGTGTCGCTGGGGCTGCGCCGGCAGTTGTTCGCGGTCAGCCAGGACGAGGAGTTCGCCCGGGTCACCGGCCTGCCGGTGCGGGCCCTGAACCTGCTGATCGCCGTGACCGCGGCGGTCACCGTCAGCGTCGCCATGCGCGTGGTCGGCCTGCTGCTGGTCAGCGCGTTGATGGTGGTTCCCGTGGCGGCCGCCCAGCAGATCTCGCGGTCCTTCAAGGCGACGTACGCGCTGGCGGTCGCCATCGGTGTGGTGGTCGCCTTGGCCGGAACCACCACCTCCTACTTCCAGGAGGTGCCGCCCGGCGCGACGATTGTGATGCTCGCCATCGCCGTGTTCGTGGTGCTGACCGCCCTGGCCACGCCACTGGCGCGGCGGCGGGCGAAGGCGCTGGAGAACGGCGGCGCGAACGAGGAGGCCTGTACGGCCCCGATGCCGGGCACCCGGCGTCCGGGCGACGACGTCAGGGTCTGAGCACGGAACGGGCCCGCACCGCGTTCGACCGCGGGCCTGGCAGAATGGCCCGACATGTGTGCGGGCGAAGCGAGGAGGCACCTGTGACCACGGCGCCAACCGGCGGGAACACCGCCCCGGTGCGAGGCCGGTCGACCCGGCAGCGGGCCGCGGTGGCGGCGGCGCTCGACGAGGTCGACGAGTTCCGCAGCGCGCAGGAACTGCACGACATGCTCAAGCACCGCGGCGACTCGGTGGGCCTGACGACGGTCTACCGCACGCTGCAGTCGCTCGCCGACGCGGGTGAGGTCGATGTGCTGCGCACCAGCGAGGGCGAGTCGGTCTACCGACGCTGCTCGACCGACGACCACCATCACCACCTTGTGTGCCGCATGTGCGGCAAGGCCGTGGAGGTCGAGGGTCCGGCCGTGGAGCAGTGGGCGGAGGCGATCGCCGCGCAGCACGGCTTCGTGAACGTGGCCCACACGGTGGAGATCTTCGGCACCTGCGCGGAGTGCGCGGCGAAGGTCGTCTGAGCACCGCTGCGGTGGCCCGCATGCCCGGTTCGTCCGGGAGTGCGGGCCACTGTCGTGCGCCGGGTCAGAGGTCGAAGCAGTCGTAGGACCCGTCGGCGTCGCGGCCGACGGTGTTGTGGTCCCAGCAGTGCAGGGCCGGCGCGATCGTGTGGAGACGCCATACGAGCGCCGCGGCCAGGCACACGGTGGCCCCGAGAGCGAGCACGGAGCGGCGCCCCGCGAGCCGCAGGCCCCACAGGGCCGCTCCGGCCGCGAGCACGGCGAAGAGGAGCGCGATGCCCGCGTCGTTCGGACGCAGCCCTGCGAAGGTCTCCATCTCGACCGTGACGCCGAAGCTGAACCAGGCGAGGAGGGCGGCGAACGCGAAGAGCGCGGCGCTGCCGCAGCCGCGCAGGGTCATGCCTTCCCCAGGTGCCTTTCGAGCAGGGACCTCAGCCGCTCCGTGCCGGCCGGTTCCGTCGCACCCCGCTTGGGCAGCACCATGACCCCGACGCCGTGCTTGTCGCCGGTGAGGAGGACGAACACGTCGTCGGTCTCCGCGTACCGCGAGTACATCGCCCAGTTGGTGGTGGCGTCGGAGTCGCGGGTGGTCAGCCGGATGCCGACGTCGTCGACGACGGCACGGAACTCGCCCTGCCGGGCCGCCATCGAGTGCAGCTGGCGGCCCTGCAGCCACGGCAGCAGGTACAGGCAGGCGAAGGCGAGAACGCCGGCGAAGAGCATGAGCCACAGACGCCAGGTCATCGCGTCCATCAGCACGAGGAAGCCGAAGCAGAGGACGCACAGCACACCGGCGAAGAGCAGCAGTCGCCGGACGCGGCGGCCGGCGGGGGTGGCTCTGGTGCGGGCCCGCAGGGCGGAGACCATGTCACGGGCGACGGGCTCGTAGACCAGTTCCACCGTCTGCCCCGCCTGTTGTCGCTCCACCTCGGCCATGGCCCCTCCCCGGTCCGGTGACGAGCTGTGATCGTACCGGCCGGGCCGGACACGGCCGCGCGGGGCCGGGGGCGTACGCCGTGCCGGGCGCGACCGGTGTACGCGGGCCCGGCACCACCGTCCCGTACGGCCTCCGGATCAGGAGGCCGGGGTGTCGGGGCGTCCCCGCATCGCCTCGAGCTCCTCGTTCGGGATCGCGCCGCCGAAGCGGCGGTCGCGCTGCGCGTACTCGAGGCAGGCGCGCCACAGATCACGGCGGTCGAAGTCCGGCCACAGCACGTCCTGGAACACCATCTCGGCGTAACTCGACTGCCAGATCAGGTAGTTCGAGATGCGCTGCTCGCCGCTGGGGCGCAGGAACAGGTCGACGTCCGGCATGTCCGGGTAGTACAGGTACTTCGCGAACGTCTTCTCGTTGACCTTGCCCGGATCGAGCCTGCCCGCCGCGACGTCGCGCGCGATGGCCTGTGCCGCGTCGGCGACCTCGGCCCGGCCACCGTAGTTGACGCAGAAGTACAGCGTCATCGCGTCGTTGCCGACGGTCTGCTCCTGGGCGATCTGGAGCTCCTGGACGACGGACTTCCACATCTTCGGCATCCGGCCGACCCAGCGGATACGGATGCCGAGCTCGTCCATCTCGTCGCGGCGGCGGCGGATGACGTCACGGTTGAAGTTCATCAGGAAGCGCACCTCGTCGGGCGAACGCTTCCAGTTCTCGGTGGAGAAGGCGTACAAGGACAGGTTCTTGACGCCCATCTCCAGGCAGCCCTTGAGCACATCGAGCACGACGCCCTCGCCGACCTTGTGCCCCTCGGTGCGGGGCAGGCCGCGCTCCTTGGCCCAGCGGCCGTTGCCGTCCATGACGCACGCCACATGGTTCGGCACCAGCTCCGCCGGGATCTTGGGCGGGCGGGCGCCGGACGGGTGCGGCTCGGGGACCTTGTACTCGCGGCGGGACCGGCCCAGGATTCCGCGTCGTGCCATGCGGCTCACATCTCCTATTTCTCTACGTACCTCAGGGAACGCAGGCCGCGCTCCAGGTGCCAGTGCAGATAGGCGGACACCAGTCCGCTGCCCTCCCTGACATGGCGCGGCTCGCACGCCTCCGCGGCCGGCCAGTCGCCGGTCAGCAGCGCGCTGAGCAGCCCGATGGCCTCCGCAGAGGGTACGACGCTGCCGGGCACCCGGCAGTCGCCGCATATGACGCCGCCCGCGGCGACGGAGAAGAACCGGTTGGGGCCGGGCAGCCCGCAGCGCGCGCAGGCGTCGAAGCTGGGCGCGTAGCCGTTGACGGCGAGGGACCGCAGCAGGAACGCGTCGAGCACCAGGTGCGGCGCGTGCTCGCCCCGGGAGAGGCTGCGCAGTCCGCCGACGAGCAGCAGGTACTGCTGGACCGCCGGCTCGCCCTCGTGGTCGGTGAAGCGTTCCGCGGTCTCCAGCATGGCGGTGCCGGCGGTGTACCGGGCGTAGTCGGTGACGATCCCGCCGCCGTAGGGGGCGATGGTCTCCGACTGGGTGCACAGCGGCAGTCCGCGCCCCACCAGCTCGCTGCCGCGGGCGAAGAACTGCACGTCGACGTGGGAGAAGGGCTCGAGCCTCGCTCCGAACTTGGACTTGGTGCGCCGCACCCCGCGGGCGACCGCGCGCACCCGGCCGTGACCGCGAGTGAGCAGGGTGATGATGCGGTCGGCCTCACCCAGCTTCTGGGTGCGCAGGACGACACCGTCATCACGGAACAGGCTCATGCCCCCATTCTCCCGTACGGGCGGCGGCCACCTGGCCCGGGTTCGCCGATCGGGGACGTACGCGTGGCGGCACGGGGGCTCAAATGCCGGTGCGGCGGGGGCCGCCGCCGCGCTAGCGTCCACGGCCATGGCGATATCCCGTACCCGGCCCCCTTTCAGCGCGGACGAGAGGACACAGCTGACCGGCTGGTTCCAGATGCAGCGCGCGATCATCCACTACAAGTGCGAGGGCCTCTCCGAGGAGGACGCCCACCGGGTGGTCCTCCCGGCGTCTCCGCTCATGACGGTCGCGGGCATCGTCTCCCATCTGCGGTGGACCGAGCAGACCTGGTTCGAGGTCCTGTTCCTCGGCCGCCCGGCCGATGGTCCCCAGTTCTCGGAGGACCCCGAGGACGCCGACATGCGGGTCGAGGGCGTCCCCCTCGCACAGCTCCTCGACGAGTACACCGAGCAGTGCGCGATCTCCGACGAGATCATCGCTGCCCACGACTTCGACGCGGTCGGCCGGCACCCGGACTTCCGCTCCGCCGCCGCGTCGCTCCGCTGGATGCTGATCCACATGGTGGAGGAGACGGCACGGCACGCCGGTCATCTCGACACGATCCGTGAGCTGCTGGACGGCGAGAAGGGCTACTACTGATCCCCGGCCGCCGCCTCCGGGCAGCCGGCGACCGCCGCCCTCAGGTCACCTCGCCGCGGCTGCGGGCGTTCACGTACGCCGTCGTCGCGCTGATCCGTTCGGCGGCCGTGGCGGGGCGCACATGGTCCGGTGAGCACTCCCACTCACGGCCGCCGCCGACCGGTCTGAGGCTCAGCCACGGACCCGCCTCGCCCATGAACCGGCCCACGCGGCCGGTCCTCGTGTCGACGAGATACGTACCGATGGGCACGGTCATGGCGTATGGCCCCCGCCCCTGGGCAGCAGGGCGGCGACCGGGCGGACCGTGCCGCCGCGGTCCACGGGCGGCCGGAGAACGTCCACGGCGTCGGGGACGGGCGCGGTACGCAGCGAGGCGCGCGATGAGGGGAGTGTGGTCCCGGACCGTTTCAGAGCCACGCGCAATGTGTTCACGGCATCCTCCGCCTCTGCTCCGCACGCCACCGGATGGCGTCGGCCCATTTCGTCTCGAGTCGCTGCCCCACATGATTTCCCTTCCATGGTGGGCTTCACGAATCGCATTACGAAGGTGACGCTCCGCGAGTACTCTGATCAAGAGTATGTCTGCCACAACTGGGCTGCTCGGCAAGGGTGTTGAGCCTTGGCCAAAGCTCCACGGCAAGCGCACACGAGAATTCCCCGGCCCGCGACCGGAGTCGTGCCGGAATGCCGCGAAACGTACCGGGGAGGAATCGGGCGGGCGGATGTTCGTATTCGGCGGATACGCCGACCCATTCGAACAGGCGGCGGGCCGCCCGCGTCCGGACGCGGGCGCGACGGAACGACACCATGCCGCCGGCGCCGGGCATTCATGCCCCGGCAGCGGAATTCGGGCGATTCAAGAGCGCGGCGGGCAGGCCGCCGGCGTCGCCGCCACCCCGGCATCAAGGGGAGCTTTGAGGGGCCATAAGCCAGCCTTATGAGGTCATAGGCCAGGGGCGAGTACTGACTTAGGCTTGCCTTTGTTTAGGGTTACCGACGAGCCAGTTGTCGCCGCTCGAAGGGAACCTGTCATGCCCCGCCCCCTGCGGGTAGCCATCGTCGGAGCCGGCCCCGCCGGGATCTACGCCGCCGATGCGCTGCTGAAGTCCGAGGTGGCTGCCGCCGACCCCGGCGTGTCCATCGACCTCTTCGAGCGTATGCCCGCGCCTTTCGGCCTGATCCGTTACGGCGTCGCCCCCGACCACCCGCGGATCAAGGGCATCATCACGGCCCTTCATCAGGTGCTCGACAAGCCGCAGATCCGCCTCTTCGGCAACGTCGACTACGGCAACGACCTCAGCCTCGACGACCTCCGCACCTACTACGACGCGGTGATCTTCTCCACCGGCGCGACCGCCGACCGGGCGCTCGACATACCGGGGATCGAGCTGGAGGGCTCCTACGGCGCCGCCGACTTCGTGTCCTGGTACGACGGGCACCCGGACTGGCCGCGCACCTGGTCGCTTGAGGCGGAGAAGGTCGCCGTGCTCGGTGTCGGCAACGTCGCGCTCGACGTGGCGCGCATCCTGGCGAAGACGGCGGACGAGCTGCTGCCGACCGAGATCCCGCCGAACGTCCACGAGGGCCTCAAGGCCAACAAGGCGCTCGAGGTCCATGTCTTCGGACGGCGCGGCCCGGCGCAGGCCAAGTTCAGCCCGATGGAGCTGCGCGAGCTGGACCACTCCCCCAACATCGAGGTCATCGTCGACCCCGAGGACATCGACTACGACGAGGGCTCGATCGAGACCCGCCGCGGCAACAAGCAGGCCGACATGGTCGCGAAGACCCTGGAGAACTGGGCGATCCGCGACACCGGCGACCGGCCGCACAAGCTGTTCCTGCACTTCTTCGAGTCGCCCGCCGAGATCCTCGGCGAGGACGGCAAGGTCGTGGGCCTGCGCACCGAGCGCACTGCGCTCGACGGCACGGGGAACGTGAAGGGCACCGGCGAGTTCAAGGACTGGGACGTCACGGCGGTCTACCGGGCCGTGGGCTACCTCTCCGACGAGCTGCCGAAGCTCCCCTGGGACGTGGCGTCGGGCACGGTCCCGGACGAGGGCGGCCGGGTGATCGAGGAGTCCGGGGAGCACCTGGACTCGACGTACGTCACGGGCTGGATCCGACGCGGCCCGGTCGGCCTCATCGGCCACACCAAGGGCGACGCGAACGAGACCGTCGCGAACCTGCTGGACGACTACGCGCAGGGCCGCCTCCAGACCCCGGCGTCGCCGGAGCCGGAGGCCGTCGAGGCCTTCCTCGCCTCCCGCGGCGTCCGCTGGACGACGTGGGAGGGCTGGTACAAGCTCGACGCCGCGGAGAAGGCACTGGGCGAGCCGCAGGGACGCGAGCGCGTGAAGATCGTCGAGCGCGAGGACATGCTCAGGGCGAGCGGCGCGTAACACCGCTCACGACGCGGGACGGGCCCGGTGGCATCATGCCGCCGGGCCCGTGCGCGTTCCCGGGTGCGCCGGCCGGCCGCGCCGGTCCGGTTCTCCGCGCGCTCCTACGGCTTGGGCACCGTGCAGCCGGGGCGGTTCAGGTCGACGCGGCTGCCGGGGCCTATGCAGGCGGCCAGAGTGTAGGTCTGCTGCCCGTAGTTGATGCCCTCCCTGACGGTGACGACGCCGTTCTCGTCGACCTCGCAGGGGTTGTTGTCCGTGCAGCGCCCGCCGCTCTCGTTGCCGGTGTTGTTGACGGCGACGACCTTGCCGGTGGCGGTGTCGACGACGGGCGAGCCCGAGGTGCCGCCGATGGTGTCGCAGCCGGAGGTGTAGCGGACGGAGTCCTTCCAGGTCCACGAGCCTTCCTTGAGGCGGTAGGCGAACCCGTCGATGTCGCAGCTGTAGATCCGCTTCCAGTACCCGGAGACGACCTTGATGTCCGTGCCCTGCGCCGGACGCGCGGCGCTCAGCTCCAGCGCCTTGATGCCGTAGCGGGACTCGATCTGGCCGTAGGTGCTGGTGAGTTGGTACAGCGAGACGTCGGTGTCGGTCATCGTCCCGTAGGCGATCTTGCTCGCCCGCAGGGTGGCGACGCGCGTCCCTGCGGAGTTGAGCAGGCCGAAGCTGCGGGAGGACGCACGGTCGACCACCACCTGGCCGGGGGCGGGGAAGCCCGTCTCCAGACAGTGGCCGTTGGACATGACGAGCGCGGGGTCGTTCGGCTGCGCGGCGGCAGTACGGACCACGGAACCGGAGCAGTTGCTGAGCGCGACCGTTCCGGCGAAGTCCACCGCCTTGGCGGAGACGTCCGCTTCGGCGGCGACGGCGGGTGCTGCGCCCGCTCCGAGGAGCGCGAACGCGAGCAGCGCGCCGGCGAGAGGCTTGTTCATGTGGGGGGGTCCCCTCAATGCGACGGGTGGGGCCGGAGTGACACTCCGACTTGTCATGCGCATTGTTGGGGTACGGCTTCGGGTCGACAAGGCACCGATTCCGGCCACGCGCCGTGATCGCGCCCGGCCGGTCGCGGGGAAGGGCATTGGTCAGCCGGCGGGCCCCGGCTCATCCCTCGCCCGGGACCACCAGCCCCGACTCGTAGGCCACGATCACCAGTTGGGCCCGGTCCCGGGCGCACAGTTTGCTCATGATGCGGCTGACATGGGTCTTGGCCGTCAGCGGGCTCAGGCCCAGCGACTCGGCGATCTCCGTGTTGTTCAGGCCCCGGGCCACCAGTGCCAGGACCTGGCGTTCGCGGTCCGTGAGGACGTCCGGGCCGCCCGCGCCGTTCGGCGCGGGGACCTGCGGGGCGCTCAGGACCCGGGCGATCAGGCGGGACGTCGGCCCCGGGGAGAGCAGCGACTCGCCGGCCGCGACCGTGCGGATCGCCGCCAGCAGATCGGCCGGCCGGGTGTCCTTCACCAGGAAGCCCGACGCGCCCGCGCGCAGCGCCTCCATGATGTGCTCGTCGGTGTCGTACGTGGTCAGGACGAGCACCTTGACGCCCGCCAGGTCGTCGTCCGCCGCGATCAGCCGGGTGGCCTCGATGCCGTCGAGTTCCGGCATGCGGATGTCCATGACGACGAGGTCGGCCCGTTCGCTGCGGGCCAGTTCGACCGCCTCCGCGCCCGTGCCCGCCTGGGCGACGACCTCCATGTCGCGGGCCGACTCGACGAGCATCGCGAAGGCCGCGCGCACCAGCGTCTGGTCGTCGGCGAGCAGGACGCGGATCGGATTCGTCGGGCTCATGCGGTGGCCTCCGTGGGCTGAAGGGGCAGGATCGCGGCGACCTCGAAACCGGCTGCTCCGCCGCGCGGACCGGCCGACAGCGTGCCGCCCACGCTGCGGGCCCGCTCCCGCATCCCGAGGATGCCGAAACCTGAGCCGGGCACCGGAGGCTCCGCGGCACCGTCGTCGGTGACGTGGACCCGCAGGGCGTCCTCCTCCCGGACCACCGTCACCGCGATACGTACCCCCGCTCCGCCGTGCCGCACCGCGTTCGTCAGCGACTCCTGCACGATCCGGTACGCGGCCGCCTCCACGGCGGGCGGCATCACCGACTCCCCCGTACGCAGGGCGAGTTCGGCGCCGGCCGTCCGCACCAGATCCGGCAGCGCCGCCAGGTCCGGCAGCGGGCCGTCGCAGTCGGGGCCGTCGGTGCGCAGGACCTCCAGCGTGGTGCGCAGTTCACCGCGCGCGGTACGGCATGTCTCCGCGATGTCGTCGAGCGCCTTGGCGATCGCCGCCCGGTCCAGCCGGTCCGGGTCGACGCTGAGGACGTGGGAGGCGACGGACGTCTGCACGCCGATGAGGGTGATGGAGTGCGCGAGCAGGTCGTGCAGATCGCGTGCGATCCGCAGCCGCTCCTCCGCGACCCGGCGTGCTGCCTCCTCCTCGCGGGTGCGCTCGGCCCGTTCGGCACGGCCCACGACGGAGGCGATGTAGTGGCGGTAGGTGCGCACGTCGACGCCCAGGACGAGGACGGCGAGGATCCAGCCCGAGGTGCGCAGGGCCTCCAGGCCCTCGTGTGTACCGACGTTGAACATGACGGACAGGCTGATGCCGATGACCAGACAGCCGACGAAGAAGGTGTACAGCGGGCGCCCGGTCACGGCCACGGTGTAGAGGGCGACCAGGGACGCGGGCACCGGCGCGGCATGGGTGTTGTCCAGCGCGTGGTACGGCCCGACGCACAGCAGTACGGCGGCCAGGACGAGGCCAGGGTGCGAGCGCCGCCACACGAGCGGCACGACGCTCCCCGCCAGGAGCGCCCAGCCCAGGGCGTCCGGCCTGCGGCCGTCGTCGACGAGCAGCGCGAGCGCGAGGGACAGGACGCCGATGGCCGCGGCGATGACGGCGTCGTTGCGGGTGCGGCCGGGGACGGTGAGGGGGTCGCGGCTGACGGCGTTCAGCACGCGCTCGCCGAGGCGGGGGCGGGGTGGGTGCGGCACGGGTCCATCCTGGTCCAGGAGTTGTGTTTTCCCCACCCCGCCCCTTCCCGTGACCGGGGCAGGCCCAAGGCCCCGTACCGGGCCGCGCCCGGACCCCTACCGCCCTGCGAGCGGCGTACCGCGCGTGGCGCGCCGGTCTCAAGCGCCGGCCGGGCCGGGATTGCCGCCGCGCGGCAAGCCCAGCCGGCGGCGGGGTGTTCCAAGCCCCGCCGGCGATCGGGGCGCGGGGTCCGGCGGGGCCCCCGCGAACGGGTCCGGGCGGAGCCCGGTCATGGGAAGGGGCGGGCGGGGCCGGGAACATGCCCCGCGGGGCTAGCGGGTGTCGCCCGCCGGTTGCGGCTCGCGTGCCGCCCGCGTCGCCGGCTCCGGCTCCCCCGCCGGGCGGCGGCTCAGCGGTCCCGGCCACCACACCCGCCGCCCCAGCAGCAGGCTCGCAGAGGTCACCAGGTACGTGCGGACGAGGAACGTGTCCAGCAGGACGCCGACCGCCACCAGGAAGCCCATCTCGAAGAGCGGCACCAGCGGGAGGTTCATCAGGACGGTGAACGTCGCCGCGAGCACGATGCCCGCGGAGGCGATCACCCCGCCGGTCGTGCGCAGGGCGGTGAGCGCCGCCGTCCCGGGCTCGGCGCCCGACAGGGACTCCTCACGCATCCGGTGCATCAGGAAGATGCCGTAGTCGACCCCGAGGGCGACGAGGAAGACGAACGACAGCAGCGGCGTGCTCGGGTCGAGCCCGGCGAACCCGAAGACCGGCTCGAAGAGCAGTCCGCCGAGGCCCATGACGGCCCCCCACACGGCGACGACGGCCGCGGTGAGGATCAGGGGTGCGACGAGGCTGCGGAGCAGGACCACGAGGATCAGCAGGACCGCGCCGAGGACGAGCGGGATGACGATCTTCTGGTCGCGGGCGTTGGTGTCGGCCAGGTCCAGCTGCTGGGCGCTGGGCCCGCCGACGTGGCTGCCGTCGAGCCCCGCCCGCAGGGCCTCGATGGTGGCGGTCTCGCCCGCGCTCTCCGGTGCGTCCTTCGCGAAGACGGTGATCTCCGTCCAGCCGCCTCCGGAACGGCCGGTCCCCGCCGCGGCGACGCCCTCGGTGCGGCGGGCCTGCGCCAGCGCCTGATCCGCCTTGTCGGTGGGGGCGACGATGCTGATCGGCTGACTGCTGCGGTCCGGGTACGCCTCCGCGAGGACCTTCATCGCGGAGACGGACTCGGGCCGCTCGGTGAAGGTGTCCTCCTGGGCGAGGTTGCCCGGCAGGTTGAACACGCCGAGCGCCAGCGCACCGAGCAGCAGCGCCCCGGACACGAGGACCGCGCCGGGCCGGCGGCCGGCGGAGCTGCCCATCGCGGCGAACAGCGAACGGCGTTGCTTCGGCTCGGAGCCGTAGGCGGGCACCAGCGGCCAGAACACCCGGCGGCCGAGGAGCACGAGGACGGCGGGCAGCAGGGTGAGCATCGCGGCCAGCGAGCACACGACACCGACCGCGCCGACCGGGCCGAGTCCGCTGGCGCTGTTGAGGTCGGCGGCGAGCAGGCACAGCAGCCCGGCGGCGACGGTGCCGGAGGAGGCGACGACGGCGGGACCGCAGCCGCGCAGGGCGGCGAGCATCGCGTCGTACGGCTGCTCGACGCGGCGCAGCTCCTCCCGGTAACGGGCGACGAGCAGCAGCGCGTAGTCGGTGCCCGCGCCGAACACGAGGACGGTCATGATCGCGGCGCTCTGGCTGGTGACGGTGAGGTCGAAGCCCTGGATGAGCCCGTAGACGACGGCGCGGGAGGCGACGGCCGCGAAGCCGACGACGGTGAGCGGCACGAGCCACAGGAACGGGCTGCGGTAGGTGAGGACGAGCAGCACGGCGACGACGAGCACGGTCGCGACCATGAGCGTGCCGTCGATGGTCTCGAAGACCTTCTCCATGTCGGTCGCCAGGGCGCCTGGGCCGCCGAGTTCGGTGCCGAGACCCTCGACCGGGTCGGCACCGAGCCGTTCCCGCACGTCGTCGACGAGCGCGATGCGGGCGTCGTTGTCGGTGCCGGGTGCGGTGGTCGACATCGGGTACATCAGGGTCGTGCCGTCCTTCGACGGGATGCCCCGCGGCGCGCCGCCCTCGAACTCGTGGGCGCCGTTGATCCCCTCCACCTGCTGCTGTGCGTGGGTGCGGTCCGCGGCGGTGAGCCCGCCGTCGCGGTGGTAGACGACGACCAGCTCGGTGGACTCGCCGCCGGGCAGCGCCTGTTCGACCTTGGCGACCTGGGTGGAGTCGGCGCTCGCGGGGAGGTAGTCGACGATGTTGTCGCGCTGTGCGTCGCCGAGCTTCCCCGCGAAGGGGACGGCGAGGGCGACGGCTGCGATCCACAGGACGAGGACCGCCCAGGGCAGGGCCCTGCGGCGGGCGGTCGGCCTGGTGGGTGGTGGTGCGGTCGCGGTCGGTGCGGCGGGCCCCATGGGTGTCTCCCCTTCGTCACGGGCGTCCGGTGGCTGGATGCACCACCAGACTTCCGCCGGGCAGGGGAGGTTTCGTCGCACGCGCGGGCGAGATGGGCGCTACTGCGCAGGGTGGCCCGCGGGGTGCGTTACTCCCCGGGGAGTACGGCGGGGAGAGTACGGCACGGGAAGTACGGCCCGTGGGCACGGCGCCCCCGTCGTGACTCTCCGCCTGCCGCAGGGCCCCGCGGGCCGGGACGCTCGGCGCGCTCCGGCGGCGTCAGAACGGCGTGTGCGCCGCCGTCTCCAGGAGCTGCTCGGTGTCGTCGTCGCAGAACTGGAGGGCCGCGCCGACCGTGGTGAGGACCTCGCGCTCGGCGGGGGTGTAGGGGCCGTCCGCGAGGGCGATGCGCGCACCCTGGAGCAGGATCGACTCCCGTCCGGCGGGAGCAAGGTGGGGCGCGAGCGGCTCCAGCGCCTCGTGGAGCTCGATGGCGAGCGCCGCGCCGTACGGTCCGGCGTCCGCGACGTACCGGCCGGTGTCGGCGGCGAGGGCCTCGATCAGGGAGGTGAGCTGGTCCTCCGTGCAGTCGTCGAGCCCCGCCGCGCGCACCGCCTGTACGGCGGTCTCGCGGACGGTACGGGAGGAGGTGCCTCCGGAGGCGAGGACGGCGAGGGCGACGGTGTGGACCGCGTCCCTGAGCATCGCGGAGAAGCGCCCGGTGGTGGGGTGGTCGAGGACGTCCGTGCCGAAGTGGCTGTGGCAGGCGGCGCATTCGACGACGGGGCCGGCGAGGCCGCGCGGCAGCAGGGGCACTCCGAGGACGGTGAAGCGGCGGCGGCCGGTGCGGCGGCGGTAGTTGCGGTCGCCTCCGCATTCGGGGCAGAAGAACTCGCCGTCACCCACGGTGTTCCAGGACGTATGAATGCCGCATACCCGCAGTTTTCGGACGAACAATCTCCGGGCTGGCAGCACGTCGCACCTCCATGAAGCTGCGGCAGCGCTGCCGCGTTGACGTGATGTTAGCCACATGGATGATGTCGCGTCAGCACCCCGGAAGGAGCCTGAATCGACATGGCCGATTCCGCTCCCTGGCACAACTGCGTGCACAGCGACGCAAATCGCCGGGCCCTCCCGTGATCAGGGCAGGCCCGGCGACCGGGACGATTCGACCGGCGTACTAGCGGGCCGCGCGGTTGACGGCCGAGACGACCGCCTTCAGGGAGGCGCGGGTGGTGTTGGCGTCGATGCCGATGCCCCACAGCACCTGACCGTCGATGGCGCACTCGATGTAGGAGGCGGCCTGCGCGGACGCGCCCTCGCTCATCGTGTGCTCCTGGTAGTCCAGCAGCCGTACGTCGACGCCGATGCCGTTCAGTGCGGCGAAGAACGCCGAGATCGGACCGTTGCCGGTGCCGCTCAGCACGGTCTCCGTGCCGTCCACGACCGCCTCGACGGTCAGGGTGTCCACGCCGTCCTTGTCGGTGGTGGTCTGGCCGGAGCGGATCTGGATGCGCCCCCACGGGTTCTCGGGGTTCGGCAGGTACTCGTCCTGGAAGACGGACCAGATCGCGGCCGGGGTGACCTCGCCGCCCTCGGTGTCCGTCTTCGCCTGGATGATCTTCGAGAACTCGATCTGCATCCGGCGCGGCAGGTCCAGCTTGTGGTCGTTCTTCAGGACGTAGGCGATACCGCCCTTGCCGGACTGCGAGTTGACCCGGATCACGGCCTCGTACGAGCGGCCGACGTCCTTCGGGTCGATCGGCAGGTACGGGACGGCCCACTCGATCTCGTCGACGCTCCTGCCGGCGGCGGCCGCGTCGGCCTCCATCGCGTCGAAGCCCTTCTTGATGGCGTCCTGGTGGGAGCCGGAGAAGGCGGTGTAGACCAGGTCGCCCGCGTACGGGTGGCGCGGGTGGATCTCCATCTGGTTGCAGTACTCGCTGGTGCGGCGGATCTCGTCGATCTGCGAGAAGTCGATCTGCGGGTCGACGCCCTGCGAGAACAGGTTCATGCCCAGGGTGACCAGGTCGACGTTGCCGGTCCGCTCGCCCTGACCGAACAGACAGCCCTCGATACGGTCCGCGCCCGCCATGATCGCCAGCTCGGCGGCGGCAACGGCGGTGCCGCGGTCGTTGTGCGGGTGGACCGACAGGCAGACGTACTCGCGGCGGGTCAGGTTGCGCGACATCCACTCGAAGCGGTCGGCGTGCGTGGAGGGGGTCGATCGCTCCACGGTGGCGGGCAGATTGAGGATGATCTCGCGGCCGGGGCCGGGCTGCCACACGTCGCACACCGCTTCACAGACCTCCAGGGCGAAGTCCAGCTCGGTGTCGGTGAAGATCTCGGGGCTGTACTGGTAGCCGAAGGCGGTCTCGTCGCCCAGCAGCTTCTCCGCGTACTCCATCACCAGGCGGGTGCCGTCGACGGCGATCTGCTTGATGTCGTCCTTGGAGCCGCGGAAGACGACGCGGCGGAAGGTGGGCGCGGTCGCGTTGTACAGGTGGACCGTGGCCCGCCTGGCGCCGACCAGGGACTCGACGGTCCGCTCGATCAGGTCCTCACGGGCCTGCGTCAGCACCGAGATGGTGACATCGTCGGGGATCGCGCCGTCCTCGATGATGGAGCGCACGAAGTTGAAGTCGGTCTCGCCGGAGGACGGGAAACCGACCTCGATCTCCTTGTAGCCCATGCGCACCAGCAGGTCGAACATCTCGCGCTTGCGGGCCGGGCTCATGGGGTCGATCAGCGCCTGGTTGCCGTCGCGCAGATCGGTGGACAGCCAGCGCGGCGCCTTGGTGATCCGCTGCTCGGGCCAGGTGCGGTCGGGGATGTCGACGGACTCGTACCCGCGGTACTTGTGGATCGGCATCCCGGACGGCTGCTGTGTGTGCGTCGTGCTGGTGATCGGGGTGGGACGGCCGATCCACTGCGACTGTGACATGGCGTAGGGCTCCTCGGATCCTGCAGGAAGGGGGCCGACTGAGTCGAAGCAGCACCAGACTCCGCGGGGAGGGGGTCGGCCTACGACTACAGGCCCTCGCCGCGGCAGCTAAGGAGAAGCAGCCCGAAACGCATGATGCACAGCAGACTAGCCGAGCCTCGGCGGGAGCGTGGGACCTGTTCCAGTATGCGGGACGACCGATCAGTAACGGTCAAATATGACCTATCACTCCATTTCGCTAACCGGTCTCACTTTCCGCGACAGGGTAATCACTCAGTGCCACTGTGCCGCTCATGGACATTCGCACCCCGGTCTTCTGCGGCATCGTGCCGCCGCACATCCTCGACAAGCTCGCCCGGGCCGACGACCCCGCCGTGTCCGGCCCGGCCCGGCGCACGCTCCAGGCCGACGCCGCGCAGCGCACCGGCCGTCGGCTGACCACGGTCCTGGGCGCCGCGGCACGCCCGGTCGCCGCCCCGGCCGACGGCCCGCGCCGGACCGTCTACGACGCCCGTGGCGGCACGGACCTCCCCGGCATCCGGGCCCGCGGCGAGGGCGAGGAGGCCGTCAAGGACGCCACCGTCAACCGCGCGTACGCGGGCCTCGGCGCCACCTTCGAGCTGCTCACCGCCTACGGGCGCAGCTCCATCGACGGCGCGGGACTGCCGCTGGACGCGTCCGTCCACTACGACGAGAAGTACGGGAACGCCTTCTGGAACGGCGAGCAGATGGTCTTCGGCGACGGTGACGGCGAGATCTTCCTCGACTTCACCGTCGCGGTCGACGTCATCGCCCACGAGCTGGCGCACGGCCTGACCCAGTACACGGCCAACCTCAGCTACTTCGGCCAGCCCGGCGCCCTCAACGAGTCGGTGTCCGACGTGCTGGGGTCCCTGGTCAAGCAGCGCACGCTCGGACAGAGCGCGGAGGAGGCCGACTGGCTGATCGGCGCCGGCCTGCTCGCGCCCCGGGTCGAGGGCGTCGCGCTGCGGTCGATGAAGGCGCCGGGGACCGCGTACGACGACGACGTGCTGGGCAAGGACCCGCAGCCGGCGACCATGCAGGACTACGTCCGCACCGGTCGCGACAACGGCGGCGTCCACATCAACTCCGGCATCCCCAACCACGCCTTCTACCTGCTGGCCACCCGGCTCGGCGGGCGCGCCTGGGAGCGGGCCGGACAGATCTGGTTCGACGTGCTGACCGGCGGCGAGCTGACGGTGGACGCCGACTTCGGAAGCTTCGCCCGCCTGACGGTGGCCGCGGCCGCGGCCCGCTACGGCGAGGGCGAGGAACACGAGGCCGTGCTCAAGGCCTGGTCACAGGTCGGCGTGAAGACGTCGGACTGACGGCCGGGTCCACCGCTGGCCGGGCGGCCCGACTGTCGCCCGGCCCCGTTCCGTACTACAACGGGAACCATGCGTATCCAGGTAAGGCGTACAGGAGGCTTCGCCGGGATCGAGCGCCTCGCCGAGGTCGACACCTCGGACCGGGCCGATGCCGGCGACGTGCATGCCCTCGCCGCACAGGCGGTGTCCGAGGCCCGCGACACCCCGCCCATCGGCGTCCCCGACGGGTTCAGTTACCAGCTCACGGTCGACGGGCGCACGGTCTACTGCTCCGATCCCCGGCTGACCGACGCCCAGCGGCAGCTGATCTCGCTGGTGCTCAAGGAAGGTTCCTGACGGGGCCGTCCGGCGGAGCGTCTCGCCGCCGCCCCGGCCCCGCGGTCAGAAGCCGAGCTTGCGCAGCTGCTTGGGGTCGCGCTGCCAGTCCTTCGCCACCTTCACATGGAGGTCGAGGAAGACCGGCGTACCGAGCAGCGCCTCGATGTGCTTCCGGGACTTCGTGCCGACCTCCTTCAGGCGCTTGCCCTTCGGGCCGATGATGATGCCCTTCTGGCTGGGGCGCTCGATGTAGACGTTGGCGTGGATGTCCAGCAGCGGGCGGTCCGCCGGGCGGTCCTCGCGCGGCAGCATCTCCTCGACGACCACCGCGATCGAGTGCGGGAGCTCGTCCCGTACGCCCTCGAGTGCGGCCTCGCGGATCAGCTCCGCGACCATGACCTGCTCGGGCTCGTCCGTGAGGTCGCCCTCCGGGTAGAGCGGGGGGCTCTCCGGCAGCAGGGGGATCAGCAGGTCCGCCACCAGCTGCACCTGCGTGTCGCCCACCGCGGAGACCGGCACGATCTCGGCCCACTCGATCCCGAGCTCCTTGCCGAGCCTGTCGACGGCGATGAGCTGCTCGGCCAGTGTCTTGGAGTCGACGAGGTCGGTCTTGGTGATGATGGCGACCTTCGGGGTCTTCTTGATCCCGGCGAGCTCCTTGGCGATGAACCGGTCGCCGGGGCCCAGCTTCTGGTCGGCGGGCAGACAGAAGCCGATCACGTCGACCTCGGCCCAGGTGGTGCGCACGATGTCGTTCAGCCGCTCACCGAGCAGGGTCCGCGGCTTGTGCAGCCCCGGGGTGTCCACCAGGATCAGCTGCGCCTCCGGCCGGTGCACGATGCCGCGCACCGTGTGCCGGGTCGTCTGCGGCCGCGTGGAGGTGATCGCCACCTTCTGGCCGACGAGAGCGTTCGTGAGAGTGGACTTGCCCGCGTTGGGGCGGCCGACGAAGCAGGCGAAGCCGGCCCGATGGGGGGCTTCGGAAGACTGGGTACGAGCGCTCATGGCGCCCATTGTCCCTGATGTCACGGGCCCTCGGTCACGCACGCCCGCGCCCGGCGCATCCCGGCCCCGCCCGGCCGGCCGCGAAGGCCGCCGCTTGGGGCGCGGGCGCGGGTACTTCAGCCCGCGGTGACCGCGGCCTTCAGTTCGCCGTCCGGGCCCGCGAGCAGCACCGGAGTCCCCGCGCCGCCCAGGTCCCGTACCGCCGCCCGGTCCTCGTCGGAGGCGGCGTCGGCGTCGGAGACCACCGCGGCGGCCTCCAGCGACGTGGCGCCGCTGGCCACGGCCATGGCCACGGCGGTCTGCAGCGCGCTCAGCTTCAGCGAGTCGAGAGCCACCGTCCCGGCGACGTAGGTACGGCCGGTCTCGTCGCGGACGGCCGCGCCCTCGGGCACACCGTTACGGGCCCGGGCGCTGCGCGCCAGCGTGATGATCTTGCGGTCCTCGGGGCCGAGGTCGGAGCTCTGCGTCATGCCCCGAGCATAGATCGGCCCCGGCGTCAGCCCGCCACGGGATACATCGACCCGCGCCGGCCCTCGGGGCTCGCGAGCCACTGGAGCTTCGCCGCCGTGTCCGTCGCCGCGTCGGGCACCGGGGTGTGCATCACGATCACCAGATCCGGCCGGGCCGGCACCCTCAACTGGGTCGACTCCACGACCAGTCGGCCCACCAGCGGATGCTGCATCTCCTTGCGGATCTGCCCTCCGGGCGCGACGTCCCGGCGCTCCCACAGTTCGGCGAACTCGGGGCTCGCCGCCCTGGCCTCCGCGACCACCGTCCGGAACCCCTCGTCGTCCGGCCCCTCCGAGCACGCGGCACGGAACTGCGCGACGACCTGCGGCGCGTTCTCCGCCCAACCGGAGCTGCGGGCACGGTAGACGGGGTCCGTGAAGTACGCGATCAGACAGTTCTGCACGATGCCGGGCCGCATGCCGAGGACCGCGGCCGCCGCGTCGTTGTACATCACGGTGTTCCAGTAAACGTCCATGATGTGCGCCGGGTACGGCATCCACGCGTCGATCAGCCGCCGCAGTCCGGCGCACATGTCGCGGTCGCCCGGATCGGTCCGGGGCTGCGGCGGATTGAGACCCGCGAGGACGTACAGATGGCGGCGCTCGGCGCTGCTCAGCCGGAGCACCCGGCCCACCGCGTCCAGGACCTGCGGCGAGACGGTGATGTCACGTCCCTGCTCCAGCCACTGGTACCAGGAGACGCCGACGCCCGCGAGGACGGCGACCTCCTCCCGGCGCAGACCCGGCGTGCGGCGACGGGCGCCGCCGTCCGGCAGGCCCGCCTCCGCCGGCGTGATCCGGGCGCGCCGGCTCATCAGGAACTCCCGCAACTCGCGCAGCCGGTGCGCCTTCTTCGCGTCGTGTCCGGTCGACGTGGCCACGTACTCCCCCTGTCCGTATGCCTGGTGGTGCGGCCAACAGGATAAGTTCCCGCTCCCCACGGCCGGCCGGGCGGCCGGAGGGTCACCGGCATGGCTACCGACACCACCCTCCCCTCCCCCGAGGGCACGACGCCTCCCCGGCTCGACCGGCGCGCACGGCTGGTCCTGTTCGTGCTGTGCGCCGCTCAGTTCATGGTCGCGCTCGACTTCTCCGTCCTGAACGTCGCCCTGCCCGAACTGGGCCGGGACCTCGGGCTCGGCCCGTCCTCGCTCCAGTGGGCGGTCACCGCGTTCGCCCTGCCGTCCGGCGGCTTCCTGCTGCTCTTCGGGCGCATCGCCGACCTCTACGGGCGGCGCAGGCTGTTCCTCGCCGGGCTGGCCGTCTTCGGCGCGGCGTCGCTGCTCGCGACGTTCGCCTGGGACCCTGCGTCGTTCCTCGCCGGCCGGGCGCTCCAGGGACTCGGCGCCGCCGTCATCGTGCCCACCGGCATGTCGCTGATCACCACCACCTTCCCCGAAGGGCCGCGGCGTGAACGGGCGCTGGGCATCAGCGGCACGCTTCTGTCGCTCGGCTTCACCGTCGGCATGCTCCTCGGCGGGGTCATGACGGACACCCTGGGATGGCGCTCGACCATGGGCCTGCTGGCCCTGTTCACCCTGGTCGTGCTGCCGCTCGCGCCCGGCCTGCTGACCGAGTCCCGTACGCCGCTGCGGCCGAGGCTCGACGTGCCCGGCGCGGTCACCGTCACCGGTGGCCTCCTCGCCGTGATCTACGCCCTGTCCACGGCGGCCGACCGGGGCTTCGGCGGCGCGGATGTGCTCGTCACGCTCGTCGCCGGCGTCGCGCTGCTGACCGCCTTCGCGGTCGTGGAGACCCGCAGTCCGGCCCCGCTGGTCTCGCTGCCGATGCTGCGCCGGCGGACGGTGGCGTTCGGCAACCTCGGCGGCCTCGTCACGTTCTCGATGATGAGCACGGTCGTGTTCGTCCTCACGCTGTACCTCCAGGAGACGCTGGGCCTCCCGGCCTACGTCACCGGCCTGGTCTTCGGTGTGCAGGGCGTCCTGTCCGTGATCGCGGGCACGTTCGCCCCGAGGGTCATCGGACGCTTCGGCGCGCCGCGCGTCCTGGTGTTCTCCCTCGCCGGCCAGGGCCTCTTCGTCGCCGCCCTGCTGGGCCTCGGCTCCCAGTCGGGCGCGCTGCTCGCGACGGTGGGCGTCTCGCTGGCGAGCATGTGCCACCTGGGGGCGATCATCTCCTACGGCCTGACCGTGACGTCCGGCGTCCCGGACGGCGAACAGGGCCTGGCGACGGGCCTCGTCACCACGACGCAGCAGGTGGGCCTCACGGTGGGCATCCCGCTGCTGGGCGTCCTGGCGACGACGCGGGAGTCGCTGTTCGAAGGGATCCGGATGGTGCTGGCGATCGACGCGGTGGTTGTGGTGGGGACGGCGGTCGTGGTGGGGGTGGCGTTGCGGCGCGTGCGCGCCTGACCGCCTGCGGCGGGCTTGTCCCCTACCCGCCCCTTCCCGAAACCGGGGGCTCCGCCCCCGGACCCCCGCGCCTCAATCTCCCCCTACGGCCTGGCGGCCGTGGGAGGTGCCCCCAGCGGGGCTGACTTTGTCAGCCCGCCCGGCGTTTGAGGGCACCGCGCGAAGCGCGGTACGCCGCCCGCAGGGCGGTGCGGGGCCCGGGGCTTGCCCCGGTTCGGGAAGGGGCGGGGTGGGGAAACGGCCCCGCGCAGCGGCTACGCGGACCGGACCCCCTACCCCCGGTCCAGCCGCAAGCGTTCCGCCCGTGGCAGCCCCGCCACCACCAGGTCGTACGAGTCCTCCACCAGCTCCCGGACCAGCCGGTCCGGCAGGCGGCCCACCGTCACCGTGTTCCAGTGGCGCTTGTTCATGTGCCAGCCCGGCACGATCACGCCCGGGTGGTCCGCGCGCAGCCGGACCGCGAGGTCCGGGTCGCACTTGAGGTTGACCGTGAGCGGCGCGGCGTCCAGCGCGCTGAGGGCGAACATCTTGCCCAGGACCTTGAAGACCGACGTCTCCGGCCCGAAGGGGAACTCCTCCACCGCGGCGTTGAACTCGAGGCAGAACGCCCTCAGCTGCTGTGCCTTCACCCGGTCATCCGCTCCTCGGTCACCTGTTCCACCGGCTCGGAAAGCACCGTCACGATCTTGTTCCGGCGGCCGGCCGGGGACTCCGCGGTCAGCCGCAGGGCGCGGCCGTCCGGCAGGTCCACGACCGCCTTGGCGCCGGCGATCGGGACCCGGCCGAGCGCCTTGGCCAGCAGGCCGCCGACCGTCTCCACGTCCTCGTCGTCGAGCTCGTCGGCCCCGAGGCCGTACAGCTCGCCGAGGTCGCCGATGTCGAGGCGGGCCGTGACCCGGAAGCAGCCGTCGCCGAGCTCCTCGACGGGCGGCAGCTCTCGGTCGTACTCGTCGGTGATCTCGCCGACGATCTCCTCGAGGATGTCCTCGATGGTGACGATGCCCGCCGTGCCGCCGTACTCGTCGATGACGACGGCGACGTGGTTGCGCTTCTGCTGCATCTCGCGGAGCAGGTCTCCGGCGTTCTTGGTGTCGGGCACGAACACCGCTGGCCGCATCGTCGTGGAGACGACGTCCGCCTCCGCGTCGCGGTTGATGTGTGTCTTGCGGACCAGATCCTTGAGGTACACGACACCGACGATGTCGTCCTCGTTCTCCCCGGTGACGGGGATGCGGGAGAAGCCGGAACGCAGCGCCAGCGTCAGCGCCTGGCGGACGGTCTTGTAGCGCTCGATGGAGACGAGGTCGGTGCGCGGCACCATCACCTCGCGCACCAGGGTGTCGCCGAGTTCGAAGACGGAGTGCACCATCCGGCGCTCGTCGTCCTCGATCAGCGACTCCTGCTCCGCCAGGTCGACCATCGCCCGCAGCTCGGCCTCGGACGCGAACGGCCCCTTACGGAAGCCCTTTCCGGGGGTCAGGGCGTTGCCGATGAGGATCAGCAGCTGCGGTACCGGGCCCATCACCCGGGCCAGCGGCAGCAGCACGTACGCCGCCGCGGTGGCCGTGTTGAGCGGGTGCTGACGGCCGATGGTGCGCGGGGAGACCCCGACGGCGACATAGCTCACGAGCACCATCACGGCGATGGCGACGAGCAGTGCCGACCAGGTCTCGGCGAACTCCTCGAGGCACACGTAGGTGACGAGCACCCCGGCCGCCATCTCGCACGCCACCCGCACCAGCAGGGCGACGTTGAGATAGCGGGTGGGGTCCGCGGCGACCTGTTCGAGCTTGTCCGCTCCGCGCCGTCCGGACCGGACGGCCTCGGCGGCGCGGAAGCTGGAGACGCGGGCGATGCCTGCCTCGGCGCATGCGGCGAGCCAGGCCACGACGACCAGCGCGACCGCGCCGGCGAGCAGTTGGCCGGTCATGAGACGGTCGGCGCAGGGGAGGGGCCGGTATGGCCCTTCTCCGTCCGCCAGCCGTCGACGATCGCGGCCTGGAGACCGAACATCTCGGCCTTCTCGTCGGGCTCCTCGTGGTCGTAGCCGAGCAGGTGCAGCACCCCGTGGACGGTCAGGAGCTGGAGCTCCTCGTCCATGGAGTGCTGCGTCGGCGCCTCTTCGCCCTGCTTCTTGGCCACCTCGGGGCAGAGCACGATGTCGCCGAGGAGGCCCTGCGGGGGCTCCTCGTCGTCCTTGGCCGGCGGCCGGAGCTCGTCCATCGGGAAGGACATCACATCGGTCGGACCCGGCAGGTCCATCCACTGGATGTGCAACTGCTCCATGGCTTCGGCGTCCACGACGATCACCGAGAGCTCGGAGAGCGGGTGGATACGCATCCGCGCGAGGGCGTAGCGGGCGATGTCGAGGATCGCCTGCTCGTCGACCTCGGTTCCGGACTCGTTGTTGACGTCGATCGACATGGTGCGCGTTGACTACTTCCCGTTTTGGCCGTCGTACTTCTCGTACGCGTCGACGATACGGCCGACCAGCTTGTGCCGTACGACATCCTGCGACGTGAGCCGCGAGAAGTGGACGTCGGGGACGCCCTCGAGAATGTCCTGCACCTGGCGCAGGCCGCTCTTCGTCCCGCCAGGAAGGTCGATCTGGGTGACGTCGCCGGTGATCACGATCTTCGAATCGAAGCCGAGCCTGGTGAGGAACATCTTCATCTGCTCGGGGTTCGTGTTCTGCGCCTCGTCCAGGATGATGAACGCGTCGTTGAGCGTGCGTCCTCGCATGTACGCCAGGGGCGCGACCTCGATCGTGCCCGCCGCCATCAGGCGGGGGATGGAGTCGGGGTCGAGCATGTCGTGCAGTGCGTCGTACAGCGGCCGCAGGTACGGGTCGATCTTCTCGTACAGCGTGCCGGGGAGGAATCCGAGACGCTCGCCTGCCTCGACCGCGGGGCGGGTCAGGATGATGCGGTTGACCTGCTTGGACTGCAGCGCCTGGACGGCCTTGGCCATGGCGAGATACGTCTTGCCGGTACCGGCGGGGCCGATGCCGAACACGATCGTGTGCTTGTCGATCGCGTCGACGTAGTGCTTCTGGTTCAGCGTCTTCGGGCGGATGGTGCGGCCGCGGCTCGAGACGATGTTCTGGGTGAGGACCTCTGCCGGGGTCTCGGTCGCGCCCGTGCCCTCTTCGGCCGCTCTGAGCATGGCGATCGAGCGTTCCACTGCGTCCTCCGTCATCGGCTGCCCGGTGCGGAGCACGAGCATCATCTCGTCGAACAGGCGCTGGATCAGAGCGACTTCCCGCGCGTCGCCGACCGCGCTGACCTGGTTGCCCCGGACATGGATGTCGGCCGCCGGGAAGGCCTTCTCGATCACGCGCAGCAGGGCGTCACCCGAGCCCAGGACCGTCACCATCGGGTGCTTGGCCGGGACGGTGAAGTGGGCTCGCGCCTGGCCCGGCGCGGGGGTCTGGTCTGTCGGTGTCTGCGTCATGGGCCGGCTCTGTGGCCTGCACATACCTCCCGTTGCAGGGTTCTCGCTGCTCGACAACCTCTGGAACACCAAGGGTACGACGCGCCGCTGACAAGGCCGAAGGCTTTTACGGGGCCGCTCCCCGCCGCTTCCTGCCCGTCGGGGGCTTTCCACGGCGGAGCGGGCGCGACGGGCTCACTCAGGCGGAGCGCCCGAAGCCGATCGTCGGGACCGCGCGGCGCAGCGGCCACGGCCTGGCGGGGGCGGGCAGCAGCCGCTCCAGGAAGCCGTACCGGCCGAGGGCCGCCGGGTGCTGGCCCGGCGTGGCCCGCACCTGCTGCCACCAGGCGGCGACCTCGGACCAGCCGGGCGCGGAGAGGGAGCCGCCGAACTCCTGCACCGACAGGGCGGCGGTCAGGCCGGCGAAGGCGAGGCGGTCGGCCAGCGGCCAGCCCGCCAGCGTGCCGGTGACGAATCCGGCCACGAACACGTCGCCCGCGCCCGTCGGATCCAGGGCCTCCACGCTGAGGGCCGGGACCTCGGCGCTCTCGCCGGTGGCGCCGTCGACCGCGTACGCCCCTTCGGCGCCGAGAGTGACGACCGCGAGCGGGACCCGGTCGGTGAGGGCGCGGGCGGCGGCACGCGGGCAGTCGGTGCGGGTGTAGCGCATCGCTTCCGCCGCGTTGGGCAGGAACGCCTCGCAGTGCTCCAGGTCGGCCAGGTCGTACGGGTCCCAGCGGCCGGACTCGTCCCAGCCGACGTCGGCGAAGATCCGCGTGCCCTTGCCGGCGGCCTGGGCGATCCACTCCGCGCGGGCGCCCGGTGTGAGGGCGGCGACCGCGGCGCGGGCCGGCGGCGGGCAGTCGGGGGCCGACTCGGAGGGCGGGGCCTCGTGGCCGTGGGTGACCATGGTCCGCTCGCCTTCGTAGGCCATGGAGACGGTGACCGGCGAGTGCCAGCCGGGCACGGTGCGCGAAAGGCTCAGATCGATGCCCTCGCCCTGTTCGAGGGCGTCCCAGCAGTACTCGCCGTAGTGGTCGTCGCCGAAGGCGGCGGCGAGGGACGTGCGCAGCCCGAGGCGGGCGAGTGCGGTGGCCATGTTCGCGACGCCGCCGGGGCTGGATCCCATCCCCCGGGCCCATGACTCGGTGCCGCGCACCGGTGCGGAGTCGAGGCCGGTGAAGATGATGTCGAGGAAGACGCTGCCGGTGAGGTAGACGTCGCAGTCCGGATCGCCGGGCGCGCGGATGCCCGCGAGGGGGTCGAGGCAGGTGCCCGCGATGTCGCTCCGGCAGGTCGTCCCGGGCAGTTGCTCTCCGCTGCGAATGGTCACCGTGCGCGCTCCCATAAGTGGTGCAGTTCAAGCCAGTCTGCCCGAAGGCACCGACACTCGGCCGGAAGGAAATACCGCGGCCGGTGCGGGCGCGCGGGCGGCTACCGGCGAGCTTCGCGCCATTGACGCTCGAGCGTTCGCGTACCTAACCTCTGTTCTCATACGTGTACGCGATCTGGGGAGACAGCATGGGGCAGGACCTGACCGTCACCGAGGTACGGCTCACCCCGATCCTGGTCGCCGACCCTCCCCTGCTGAACACCCAGGGCGTGCACCAGCCGTACACCCCGCGGCTGATCGTCGAGGTCGTGACGGCCGGCGGCGTGACCGGCGTCGGCGAGACCTACGGCGACACCAAGTACCTCGACCTGGCCGCCCCGCTGGCCGACGCGCTGCCCGGCCGCGCCGTCTCCGACGTCAACACCCTGCACCGGCTGGCGGAACGCGTCTGCGGCGACTCGCCGGAGGCGACCGGCGCGGACGCGGTGGACGTCGGCGGGCTGCGCGGCGTGCAGACCACGGACAAGCTGCGCCTGTCCGTGGTGTCCGGCTTCGAGGTGGCGTGCCTCGACGCGCTCGGCAAGACGCTCGGGCTGCCCGTGCACGCCCTTCTGGGCGGCAAGGTCAGGGACGCCGTCGACTACAGCGCCTACCTGTTCTACCGCTGGGCCCGGCACCCGGGCGGCGCGGGCGAGCCGGACGACTGGGGCGCCGCGCTCGACCCGGCCGGCATCGTGGCCCAGGCCCGGCGCTTCGCCCGCGAGTACGGCTTCACGTCCTTCAAGCTCAAGGGCGGCGTCTTCGAACCGGAGCAGGAGGTCGCGGCGGTCCGGGCGCTCGCGGCGGCGTTCCCCGGGCAGCATCTGCGGCTCGACCCCAACGGCGCCTGGTCGGTGGAGACTTCGCTCAAGGTCGCCAAGGAGCTCGGCGGTGTCCTGCAGTATCTGGAGGACCCGGCCAGCGGCACTGCGCGGATGGCGGAAGTGGCCGCCGGCACGGACGTGCCCCTCGCGACGAACATGTGCGTGACGACCTTCGCCGAGATCCCCGAGGCCTTCGCCCGCGGCGCGGTTCAGGTGGTCCTCTCCGACCACCACTACTGGGGCGGGCTCCAGGCGACCCGGGAACTGGCCGCCGTCTGCCGGACGTTCGGCGTGGCGCTGTCGATGCACTCCAACACCCACCTCGGCATCAGCCTCGCCGCGATGACGCATGTCGCGGCGGTCGTGCCGAACCTGGACCACGCCTGCGACAGCCACTACCCGTGGCAGACCGAGGACGTCATCACCGAGCGGCTCGCCTTCCGGGACGGCCGCCTGGCCGTGAGCGACCTGCCCGGGCTCGGCGTCGAGCTCGACCGGGACCGGCTGGCCCTGCTGCACCGGCGCTGGCTGGACGACGACGGCTCGATGCGCGACCGGGACGACGCTGCGGCGATGCGGGTGGCGGAGCCGGGGTGGACCACACCGCCGGTCCCGCGCTGGTGAACGCCGGGCGGGTGTCCGCGGACACCCGGGCCGGAGCGGGCCGGGGCATCGCGGGCGAGGTCCCTCCGGCGCGGCCCCCGGGCACAGGGGCCGGGTCCGCCGGAGCCGACGGGACGCCACGGAGCAGCGCCAGGGAGGCGCGCGTAACGAAGCAGCCGGACGCCATGGAGCCGTCGCACGTGACGAAGCAGCCCGACGCTAGGGAGCCGCCGCGCGCCACGGCGCGGCCGGACGCAGGATGCCCAGCAGCATCCGGACCAGCTCGTCGACGAGGTCGTCGAGCGTCGCGTCCACCCACCCGACCGTCCAGTCGTGCAGCAGCCCGTTGACGCTGCCGATGAACGCGGCGGCAGCGACCCGGTAGTCACGCGGATCCGCCTCGCCTCGTTCGACGGCCGTCGCGGCCTGCGCGCAGATGAAGTCCACCCAGCGGGCCCGGCGCGCCAGCCGCTGCCGCTCCATCTGCTGGCTGACCCCCACGATCTCGAGGAACGTGATCCGGATACGCCGGGGATCGCCCGTCACGTTCGCCGCGTACGCGCGGAAGACGGCCGTCGCCCGTTCAGCCAGCGGCAGGTCGGCGGCCTCCGCGAGCGCGGCGAGCGCCGCTTCCTCCGCCCAGTCGTTGACCTGGAGATGCAGGGCCGCGAGCACGTCCTCGAGGCCGCGGAACTCCTCGTAGAACTGACGGGTGGACAGGCCCGCCGCGTCGCTCAGCGCCGCGACGGTCGTGGCGCGGTAGCCGGGCGTGTCGCCGAACAGCCGGAGGCCCGCGTCAAGGAACCGGCTGCGCCGCTCCGCCCGGCGTTCCTCGGCCGACCTGCCTCCGTAACGGCCGGTGGGCTGTCTGACCCTGCCCGCCACTGGCGCCTCCCTCGTCGTCGCGGACTCATTTTCACGTGTCCGAAGTCTTGTGAAGCCTGCCACCGCTCGTTACTTTCCAGTAGCCCAATCTGAACGGATGCGTTTTCAGACTGCGCCCGCGCCCTGGGGCCGCCCTTCATGGAAGGAACGACGATGTCTCTGTCCAGCACCAGGCGGGCCGTGGGTGCGGCCGTCGCCGCCCTGGCCCTGGCCGCCACCGGTTCGGTGACCGCGAACGCGGCGCCGGCGGCGGACACTTCGGGAGCGGCGGGTGTCTCCGGCCCGGCGGGCGAGCAGGCCGCGGGACTGCGGGAGGTGATGTTCGTCGGCAACAACTGGGACGGCACCGCCGATGTCATCGAGGCCCGGGGCGACTTCGCGAAGATCGGCCGCGTCGACGTCGTCCCGGACAAGGAGGAGCGGCTGAGGGAGATCTACCTCAACCCGCTGAAGCTGGCCTTCTTCCTCGGCATCCGCCAGGGCCCCGGCGAGGGTCACGACCAGTTCGTCGACGACATGTACTCGACCCCGGACGGGTCCGCCATGGTCGTCTCCCGCCCCAGCTTCGCCGACGTCGTCTCGATCGACCTCGCGACGGGAAAGATCAACTGGCGCTTCCCCGTCTCCGGCTTCCGCTCCGACCACATGGCCGTCTCCCCCGACGGCACGCGCGTCGCCGTCTCCGCCTCGACGTCCAACACCGTGCACGTCCTCGACATCAGGACCGGCGAGCAGACCGGGTCGTTCAAGACCGGCGACAAGCCGCACGAGAACGTCTTCACCGACGGCGGCAGGTACCTCTGGAACATGTCCATCGGCGAGGTCAACACCGCGCTCGACGCCCCCTGGCTCGACTGGACCAAGGGCGACCGGCGCATCACCGTCGTCGACACGCGGACGTATCAGCAGGTGAAGGTCATCGACATGCGGGAGCGGCTCGACGCCTTCGGCCGCGAGGACCTCTCCGACTCCGTCCGGCCGGTCGCCCTCACCCCCGACGAGTCCAAGCTCTACTTCCAGGTGTCGTTCTTCAACGGCTTCGTCGAGTACGACGTGGCCACGGACAGCGTCACCAGGGTCAAGACACTGCCGAAGAACCCGGCGACCAGTGAGGACCGCACGACCTGGGTCAACGACTCCCGCCACCACGGCATGTCCATGAGCCCGAGGGGCGACAAGCTGTGCGTCGCGGGCACGATGGACGACTACGCCACCGTCGTCGACCGGGCGACCCTCCAGGAGAGCCCGCCCGTGCCCGCCCCCAAGCCCTACTGGGCGACCGTCAGCGGCGACGGCAGGTCCTGCGTCATCTCCGAGAGCGGCTCCGACTCCGTCACCGCGATCGACTTCGCCACCGGGAAGAAGGTCGCCTCCGTCGCGGTCGGGGACCATCCGCAGCGGGTGCGCATCGCCCAGGTGCCGGCCGGCTGGACATCTCCCGCCGCGCGCTGAACCGGCCCCGCGCGAACAGAATCCGGGCCGAGCCAGTCCGCGCGGACCCGAACCGCGCGGAGCCGAACCACGCGGACGGCATCAGCGCGGACAGAACCCCCGCGGACAGGAACCGCGCCACGGGCGGCCGCGAGGGCCGTCACCTCAGGACCGTTTGGGCACCGGAACGCGCCACAGGTCCCTGGCGACGGTCACCTCGCCGTCGAAGCCGGCCGCCCTGGCCTGCCGCTCGAACTCCGCGGCCGCGTCGGTGTAGCGCTGCGAGAAGTGCGTCAGCACGAGGTGGCGGACGCCTCCCCGGTGCGCGACCAGGCCCGCCTGACCGGCGGTCAGATGACCGTGCTCCGCGGCCAGCCGGCCGTCCTCGTCGAGGAACGTCGACTCGATGACGAGCATGTCGCAGCCCTCCGCGAGCACATGCACGCCGTCGCAGAGCCGGGTGTCCATCACGAAGGCGAACCGCTGTCCCCGGCGCACCTCGCTCACGTCGTCGAGCGTGACGCCGCCGAGCTCGCCCTCCCGCTGGAGCCGGCCCACGTCCGGGCCCTTGATGCCGTGCGCGGCCAGCTTCTCGGGCAGTATCCGGCGGCCGTCCGGCTCGACGAGCCGGTAGCCGTACGACTCGACGGGGTGCGAGAGCCGGTGCGCGTGGAGCGTGTAGCCACCGGTCCGCGCCACGACGCCGTCCGCGGCGACCGGGACCTCCTTCAGCTTCACCGTCTCGCGGTACGCCGTCGCGTACCGCAGCCGGTCGAAGAACCGCTGCCCGCTCGCCGGGTAGTGCGCCGACACCGGGTGCGGCACCTGGTCGAGATTGATCCGCTGGATCACTCCGGCGACACCGAGGGAGTGGTCACCGTGGAAGTGCGTGACACAGATCCGGTTGATGTCGTGCGCTGACACCCCGGCGCGCAGCATCTGCCGCTGGGTGCCCTCGCCGGGGTCGAAGAGGAGCCCCTCGCCGTCCCAGCGCAGGAGGTAGCCGTTGTGGTTGCGGTGCCGGGTCGGGACCTGGCTGGCGGTGCCCAGCACCACGAGTTCGCGTACGGACACTGCGCGGCCTCCGGATCTAGCCGGGGGGCCACTCGAGGCCGCGGCCTCCGAGGACGTGCGCGTGGGCGTGGAAGACGGTCTGCCCGGCGCCGGACCCGGTGTTGAAGACGATCCGGTAGCCGCTCCGGTCCGCCTTCTCGTCGGCGGCGACCTGCCCGGCCTCGTGCAGCACGTCGGCGGCCAGCTGGGGCGCGCCGGCGGCGAGGGAGGCGGCGTCCGGGTAGTGCGCCTTGGGGATGACGAGGACGTGCGTGGGGGCCTGGGGGTTTATGTCGCGGAAGGCGAGGGTGGTCTCCGTGTCACGAACGACCGTGGCGGGCACCTCCCCTGAGACGATCTTGCAGAACAGACAGTCCGCCTGCGGTTCTCCGGCCATTCCCCGGTCCTCCCTCGAGCTCGACCACTTCGGTCCGCATGCTATCGGCCCGGCCGCCTCCGGCACCGCCCGGGCGCGGCCCGCCCGTCTCCGGCCCCAGCGCCGCGGGGCGGGCCGGGGCCCGGCAGCGGCTACGGAAGGGACGGCGGCTGCTTCGCCGGGGTGGAAGCGAGCGCCTCCAGCGCCAGACGCACCGCCTCGTCCAGTTGCGGGTCGCGTCCGGCCGCGTGGTCCTGCGGGGCGGGGACGACCTCGACGTCCGGGTCGACGCCGCGGTTCTCCACGTCCCAGCCGTAACCCTCCAGCCAGAAGGCGTACTTCGGCTGGGTGACCAGCGTGCCGTCGACGAGGGAGTAGCGGCTGTCGATGCCCACGACGCCGCCCCAGGTGCGGGTGCCGACCACGGGGCCGATGCCCAGCGCCTTGATCGCCGCGTTGACGATGTCGCCGTCGGAGCCGGAGAACTCGTTGGCGACGGCGACGACCGGGCCCCGCGGCGCGTCCAGCGGGTAGCTGGACGGCTGCATGCCGCGCGGCAGGTCCCAGCCCACGATGCGGCGGGCCAGCTTCTCGACGACGAGCTGTGAGGTGTGGCCTCCGCGGTTCTCCCGTACGTCCACGACCAGGCCGTCCTTCGCCACCTCGACCCGCAGATCGCGGTGGATCTGCGCCCAGCCGGGGGCCTGCATGTCAGGTACGTGCAGATAGCCCAGGCGCCCGCCGGACTTCTCGTGCACATGGGCACGCCGGTCGGCGACCCACGCGTGGTAACGCAGGGCTTCCTCGTCGGCGAGGGGAACGACGACGGCGTGCCGGGGGTCGCCGCCGCCCGCCGGTGAGACGGTCAGTTCGACCGCCTTGCCGGCCGCGCCGACGAGCAGCGGCCCGGGGCCCCTGACCGGGTCGACGGGCCTGCCGTCCACGGCGAGCAGCGTGTCACCGGCGCGCAGGGCGACACCGGGCGCGGCCAGCGGCGAGTGCGCGTGAGGGTCGGACGACTCGGACGGCAGGATGCGGTCGATGCGCCAACCGCCGTCCTCGGTGCGGGAGATGTCCGCGCCGAGCAGCCCCTGCCGGGTGGACGCGTCGCCGTGGTCGCCGTGCGGAATGACGTACGCGTGCGAGGTTCCGAGCTCGCCCTGCACCTCCCACAGCAGGTCGACGAGGTCGTCGTGGGTCGCGACGCGGTCGAGGACGGGCCGGTAGCGTTCGAGGACGCCCGCCCAGTCGACACCGCCGAGGTCGGGCCGCCAGAAGTGGTCGCGCATGAGCCGCCCGGCCTCGTCGTACATCTGCCGCCATTCGGCGGCCGGTTCGACGGTGCGGCGCACCCTGGACAGGTCGACGGTGATGCTCGCGGCGCTGTCGTTGTCACCGTCGTCGTGCGCGGCCTCGCGGTCGCTGGGCACGACCTTGAGCTTGTCGCCGGTGTAGAGCAGCACCCGCTTGCCGTCGCCGCTGACGCGGAAGTAGGAGGCGTCGGAGGCGAGTTCCTCGACCCGCTGCTGCCCGAGGTCGTACCGCTCCAGGGTGGTCCGCGGCCAGGGGTCGTCAGGGGTGGCGCGGCCTGCGCCGAGGACGCCGCGCAGCGGGTGGCGCAGCCACAGCAGGCCGTCCTTGGCCGCGCGCAGGGTGGAGTAGCTGGCGGCCTCGACCGGGAACGGCACGATGCGGTCGGCGAGGCCGTCGAGGTCGATACGGGTGACGGGCGCCGAGCCGTCGTCCGTCTCCGACGAGCCGTCCTTGTCCGCCTCGAACGGCCGGCCGTGCCGCTGCGGGCCGAAGGGCGAGGGCGTGGTCGCCGCCAGCGTGATCAGGTGCGGCCGGCACCCGCCGACGAAGGCGAGGTCGAAGACGTGCGCGTCGTAGACGGGGTCGAAGGCGCGCTCCGAGAGGAACGCGAGGTGCTTGCCGTCGAGGGTGAAGGCGGGCTGGAAGTCGGCGAACCGCAGCGGTGTCGCCTCGGAGACGGTGAGATCACCGGTGTTGGCGAGTTTGATCTGCCGCAGCGGGCTGGGGCCGGGGTGCGACCAGGCCAGCCATGCCGAGTCGGGCGAGAAGACGAGGCCGTCGGCGTCGCCGTGCTCGCTGCGGTCCACTTCGCGGACCTCCCCCGTCTCGCGCTCCACGAGGAGCACCCGGCCGTCGTGCGAGGCGACGGCGGCACGGCTGCCGTCGGGGGCGACGGCGAGGGCCAGTACCCGGCCGAGCCGGCCCGCGGCGAGCCGGCGCGGAGTGGCGCCGGCGGCGGTACCGGTGGCGGGCGCGAACTCGAGCGCGTCGTCGCCCTCCGCGTCGGTCACCCACACGACGTACTGCTCGCCGTCGACGCCGAACGTACGCGGCAGCCTGGCCCGTACGCCCGGTTCGACGGCGAGGGAACGCGCGGGCCCTTCGCGGTGGGTGACCCAGTGGATGCCGCCGCGGATCTCCACGGCGCTGCCGCGGCCGGTGCGGTCCGGGTCCGCCGCGCCGAGGTGGTGGCCGGCGTCGATCGGCCGTGGCTGGAGGTCGGTGCGCTGGCCGCCCAGCCGGATGTCCAGGCGGCGCGGCTGCTCGCCGTCCAGGCCGTCGAGCAGCCACAGTTCACCGGCACTGGCGTAGGCGACACGGGTGCCGTCGGTCGCCGCGTGGCGGGCGTAGAAGCCGTCGAGGCCGGTGTGGCGGCGCAGGTCCGAGCCGTCGGGCAGGGACGAGTAGAGGGCGCCGACACCCTCGTGGTCGGAGAGGAAGGCGACCCGCTCGCCCACCCACAGGGGGTACTCGACGTTCCCGTCGATGTCCTCGTGGAGGCGTACGAACTCGCCCTCGGTCTCCTCCTCGATCCACAACTTGCCCGCCGTGCCGCCGCGGTAGCGCTTCCAGGCCGCGGCCTCGCGCCCCATGGTGGCCGACAGCAACAGGGTGCGCGGGCCGTATGCGACGCCGCCGACGGGCCCGTACGGGAGGACTTCGGAGGGGCCGCCGTCGAGCGGCACCGCGTGCGCCCAGGTGCGGCGCAGCGACGCCTGCCCGTGCGTGGTCAGCGCCAGGACCCGGCCGTCGGGGGTCCAGCCCCGCACGGAGGTCCGGTGGCTGCCCCAGTGGGTGAGCCGGTCGGACGGGCCGCCGTCGACAGCCGCCAGGTGGACCTCCGGCGTGCCGTCGCGGTACGAGGACCAGGCGATACGGGTGCCGTCGGGCGAGATCCTGGGGTGGTTCACGGGCATGTTGTCGGCGCTCACGCGCCACGCCCGGCCGCCGTCGAGCGGCGCGACCCAGACGTCGTCCTCGGCGGTGAAGGCGATCAACTCGCCGTGCAGATGCGGATACCGGAGGTAGGCAGGGTGCGTCACACCGTCACCCTAGGCAGGTGGGAGCCTCAAGGGTGCGGTTTTGGATCACTTGCCCGGAAGAGCTGTCACCGTTTCGGTGACGGTGACCGTGACGGTCGGGTACGGCGCCCCGGGAGGCGGAGGGTCGCCCGCCGGCGCACTGCTCGGTGTGGCGCTGCAGTCGCCGAGCATGGTCGCCTGGAAGACGATCTTCTTCTCGATCCTGGCGGTCAGATCGCCGCGGACGCACTTCCCGCCGCGTTCCTCCGTCACCTTGCCGGTGACGGTGATGTCCTGACCGGATCCGGTCTCACCCTGGCAGTCCACGGAGGCACGGCCGGGACCGGAACCGGGCGAGGCGGTCGAACCCGGCGAGGCGGTGGCAGGGGTGTCGGCCTTCGCCGTGCAGCTCAGCCAGGCGACCTCGAACTCGAGCCGCTCGAGCGTGCTGGTCGCGGTCAGGTCGGTGGTGACGGCCACGGCACCGGTGTTCAGCCCTCCTGCGGTGGGCTCGCAGGCCACGAGGGCGGGAACTACCGCTGCTGCGACGGCGATCGCGGCCAACGCGCGCCGTGCTCCGGTCGGGGCGGGCATGAAGCCAGAGTGCCAGCACCGTCCCGCCGGTAAAAGAGTGGTTGCGGCCATGGTGCGGCCCGTACGGTCGGGCCATGGCCAGGAAGCTGTGGCGCGCCCGCCGCCTCGTCGTGGACGCGGGCAACGTGTACATGTGGTCGGTGCGGCACCGGCACACACGGGACGGCTCCGGCACCCATGACTGCCGTACGACGCTGTCGCTGTGGCGCGAGGGAACGCAGCAGCGCCTGGCGGTCGTCTTCCGGGAAGGTCCTGGCCGGGCCGTCTCCGGTGGGTATCTCACGGCGGGTGCCGTGGTCTGTGGCGGGACCTGGCTGAATCTCCATGAGCCGGGCGTGGCACGGCGGTTCCTCGACGCGGCCATCGCCCGCGGGCTGCTGCCGGACACGCCGAGGACGGTCGAGACCGACGGGTGGCCGCTGCTCGAGGCGGTGGCCGGCGACGTACCGGCGGGCCCGGCAGGCTGAGTCGGGACCGCCCCTTCCGGGCGGCGGAGCCGAAGGGCCGCCGCCGCTCAGGACCAGCGGCCGGTGCGCCCCAGCAGGAGCGCCGTCGCCGCCGTGCCGGCCGTGGACGTACGCAGCACGCTGCGTCCCAGCCGGTACGGCCTGGCGCCCGCCTCCGCGAACAGGGCGAGCTCCTGAGGGGACACGCCGCCCTCGGGGCCGACCACGAGCACGATCGAGCCCTCCGCGGGGAGTTCAGCCGTGGCGAGCGGCATGGCGCCCTCCTCGTGGAGCACCGCGGCGAAGTCCGCGTCCGCCAGAAGTGCCGCGACCTGCTTGGTCGTTGCCGGCTCCGCGACCTCCGGGAAGCGGAGTCTGCGCGACTGCTTGCCCGCCTCACGGGCCGTCGCCCGCCACTTGGCGAGCGACTTCGCGCCGCGCTCGCCCTTCCACTGGGTGATGCAGCGCGCCGCCGACCACGGCACCACCGCGTCCACACCGGTCTCGGTCATGGTCTCCACGGCGAGTTCGCCGCGGTCGCCCTTGGGCAGCGCCTGCACGACGGTGATACGGGGCGCCGGTCGCGGTTCCTCGGGGCACTCGCGCACCTCGACCGTCAGACGGTCCTTGCCCTCGGTGGAGACGACGGTGCCCGACGCTCCGCGGCCGCCGCCGTCCGTGAGGACGATGTCCTCGCCCGGCTGGAGCCGGCGCACGGAGACGGCGTGCCGCCCCTCCGGCCCGTCCAGGACGACGGCCGCGCCGGGCGCGACGCCTGCGAGCGATGCGACGAGGAAGACGGGAGCGGTCATCACACACCACCGCCGAGCGACAGCGCGGCCCGTGCGGAGTCCGCCTCCGCGGCGAGCACCCCCACCAGCTGGGCGGCGGGCATCTCACGCGCCAGCCGGTGCCCCTGGCCCGCCCACAGCGACATGCCCTGCGCGTCGCCCGCCTTCGCGGCGGCCTTGCGCAGCCCGCTCGTCAGATGATGTACCTCGGGGTACGCGGCCGGCGCGTACGGCCCGTGCTCCCGCATGAACCTGTTCACCAGGCCCCTCGCGGGCCGCCCGGAGAAGGCCCGGGTCAGGTCGGTGCGCACGAACAGTGGGTTGGTCATGGCCTGTTTGTGCACCGGGTGCGCCCCCGACTCGGGGCACACCAGGAAGGCGGTACCGAGCTGGGCGGCGCTCGCCCCGGCCGCCAGGACCGCTGCGATCTGATTGCCGCGCATCAGTCCGCCGGCGGCGATGACAGGCATCTGTACGGTCTCCTTCACCAGTGCGAGAAGCGCGAGCAGTCCGTAACCGGACCCGTCGGTCGCGGGGTCGTCCCGATGCGTGCCCTGATGGCCGCCGGCCTCGACGCCCTGCACGCACACCGCGTCGGCACCGGCCCACTGGGCCGCCTGTGCCTCCTCCGGCGTGGTGACGGTCACGATCGTGAAGGTGCCCGCCTTGCCGAACGACTCGAAGACGCTGCGCGAGGGACAGCCGAAGGTGAACGAGACGACCGGGACGGGGTCGTCGAGCAGGATCGCGAGCTTGGCGTCGTAGCCGTCGTCCCGGTCACGGTCCGGATCACCGAGCGGCGTCTCGTACCAGGCGGCCTCACCGGCGAGCTGGTCGCGGTAGACGCCGACGGCGGCGGGGTCGGCGTTGCCGGGCTGCGGCATGAACAGGTTGACGCCGAAGGGCCGCGCGGTCAGCCCACGGACCTGTTTGATCTCTTCGTAGATCCCGTCCGCCGTCTTGTACCCGGCGGCCAGGAAGCCCAGCCCACCGGTCTCCGACACGGCGGCGGCCAGCTGCGGACAGGAAGCGCCGCCGGCCATGGGTGCCTGCACGATCGGATGACGGCAGAGGCCGGCCAGCGCGGATGACGACATGCACGCATCGTGCCACGTCCCCGCGACGGGGCCGAATCCCCCATTCCGCCTGAGCCGTCGCCGGGGGGCCGACGTCGTCGGCCCCCCCCGGCGATCACCGGCTAACGCCCGTTGAACGCGTCCTTCAGCCGCGAGAACAGCCCCTGCTGGCCCGGCTGGAACTGGCCCAGCGGCCGCTCCTCGCCCCGCAGCTTCGCCAGGTCCCTCAGCAGTCGCTCCTGCTCCACGTCCAGCTTCGTCGGCGTCGTCACCTCGACGTGCACGATCAGGTCGCCCCGGCCGCCGCCGCGCAGGTGCGTGATGCCGCGGCCATGCAGCGGGATCGACTGGCCGGACTGCGTGCCCGGACGGATGTCGACCTCCTCCACGCCGTCGAGCGTCTCGAGCGGGCACTTCGTGCCCAGCGCCGCCGCGGTCATGGGGATCGTCACCGTGCAGTGCAGGTCGTCGCCGCGCCGCTGGAAGACGGGGTGGGCGACCTCGTGGATCTCGACGTACAGGTCACCGGCGGGGCCGCCGCCGGGGCCGACCTCGCCCTCGCCCGCGAGCTGGATCCGGGTGCCGTTGTCGACACCGGCCGGGATCTTCACGGTCAGCGTCCGCCGCGACCGGATGCGGCCGTCGCCGGCGCACTCGGGGCACGGGGTCGGCACGACCGTGCCGAAGCCCTGACACTGCGGGCAGGGCCGCGACGTCATGACCTGGCCCAGGAAGGACCGCGTCACCTGCGAGACCTCGCCGCGTCCGCGGCACATGTCGCAGGTCTGCGCCGATGTGCCGGGCGCCGCGCCTTCGCCGGAGCAGGTCGTGCAGACGACGGCCGTGTCGACCTGGATGTCCTTCGTGGTACCGAAGGCCGCTTCGCTGAGCTCGATCTCCAGCCGGATCATCGCGTCCTGGCCGCGGCGCGTACGCGAGCGCGGCCCGCGCTGCGACGCCGTGCCGAAGAACGCGTCCATGATGTCGGAGAAGTTGCCGAAGCCGCCCGCGCCGAAGCCTCCGGCGCCGCCGCCCCCGGCCTGCGAGAGCGGATCGCCGCCGAGGTCGTAGACCTGCTTCTTCTGCGGGTCCGAGAGCACCTCGTATGCGGCGTTGATCTCCTTGAAGCGCTCCTGCGTCTTCGGGTCCGGATTCACGTCCGGGTGGAGTTCGCGCGCGAGGCGGCGGAAGGCCTTCTTGATCTCGTCCTGCGATGCGTCGCGGCGTACGCCGAGTACGGCGTAGTAGTCCGTGGCCACTTACGACTCCGCCAGGATCTGTCCGACGTAACGTGCCACTGCGCGTACCGCTCCCATCGTTCCGGGGTAGTCCATGCGGGTCGGTCCGACCACGCCGAGTTTCGCTACTGCCTCGTCGCCCGAACCGTAGCCGACCGAGACCACGGACGTGGAGTTGAGGCCTTCATGGGCGTTCTCGTGACCGATACGTACGGTCATGCCCATACCGCCCGACTCATTCGCCTCGCCGAGCAGCTTCAGGAGCACCACATGCTCCTCGAGCGCCTCCAGCACCGGCCGGATGGTCAGCGGGAAGTCGTGTCCGAAGCGGGTCAGATTGGCGGTGCCGCCGATCACGAGCCGCTCCTCGGTCTCCTCGACCAGGGTCTCGAGCAGGGTGGAGAGCACCGTGGAGACGGTGCCGCGGTCCTCGTGCTCGAAGGATTCGGGAAGGTCCTGCACCAGCTGCGGCACGTCCGCGAAGCGGCGTCCCACGACCCGGCTGTTGAGCCGGGCCCGCAGGTCCGCGAGCGAGGTGTCGCCGAACGGGGCGGGGCAGTCGATCATGCGCTGCTCGACCCGGCCCGTGTCCGTGATCAGCACGAGCATCAGGCGGGCGGGCGCGAGGGAGAGGAGCTCCACGTGCCGGACCGTGGACCGGGTCAGCGACGGGTACTGGACGACGGCGACCTGCCGGGTCAGCTGCGCCAGCAGCCGCACCGTACGTCCCACGACGTCGTCGAGGTCGACCGCCCCGTCCAGGAAGTTCTGGATGGCGCGGCGCTCCGGCGACGACAGCGGCTTGACGCCGGCCAGCCGGTCGACGAACAGCCGGTACCCCTTGTCCGTGGGGATCCGCCCGGCGCTCGTGTGGGGCTGGGCGATGAAGCCCTCCTCCTCCAGCACGGCCATGTCGTTGCGGACGGTGGCCGGGGAGACGCCGAGGTTGTGACGCTCGGTGAGGGCCTTGGAGCCGACAGGCTCCTCGGTGCCGACGTAGTCCTGGACGATGGCGCGCAGCACCTCGAGCCTGCGTTCGCTGAGCATTCGCGCACCTCCAGCTGTGGTTCCTCTGTGTGTCCTGGCACTCGGTGCGCCCGAGTGCCAGCATTCCCCCGGCCAGTGTACGGCTGCCGGGTACGGGGGTAGCAAGGGTGGCCGACCGTGCGGTCGGACACGCGCTCGTGCGGCCCGCGCAGGTCGATGCGGATGTGATGCGGATAGCGTCGCCGTATGGACGTCAGTTGGGAAGACTTCGGCTGGGAACGGCTGGCCGAGGGAGTCGGCCGCCGCCGCCTCCCGGGATGGGACGCGACCGTCGGCCTGGTCGCCGGCGAGGACGCGGTGCTCATGTACGACACGGGCTCCACGCTCCGTGAGGGGGCCGAGCTGCGGGCCCAGGCGCAGGCGCTGCTGGGCGGGCGCCGAGTGACGCACATCGCACTCAGCCATCCCCACTTCGACCATGTGCTGGGCACGGCGGCCTTCGCGGGGGCGGAGGTGTACGGGGCTGTGGGCATGGACACGCTGCTGCGCCGGGAGCGGGACGCGCTCCGCGCGTCCGCGATCCGGCACGGGGTCGCTGCCGAGGAGGCGGCGGAGGCCGCGGACATGGTGGTGGCGCCGCAGCACGCGGTGTGCGGGGAGTGGACGCTCGACCTGGGCGGCCGTCAGGTGCTGCTGGCCAATGTGGGCCCCGGCCACTCCGGCCACGACCTGGCGCTGCTGGTGCCCGCCGAACGGGAGGTGGTGTTCTGCGGGGACCTGGTGGAGGAGTCCGGGGAGCCGCAGGCCGGCAGCGACGCCGTCGGGCCCCGGTGGCCCGCGGCCCTGGACAGGCTGCTGGCCCTCGGCGGCGAGGACGCACTGTACGTCCCCGGGCACGGCGCGGTGGTGGACGCGGGGTTCGTACGGGCCCAGCGCGGCGAACTGGCGGCGCGTTTCGGCGTGTCGTAGCGGCGTGCGGCCGTATCGTCGTGCGAATGCGCAGCTACAGCCCTGATCTCACGCCGCCGTGGAAACGGTCGAAGCCCGTGCCGGAGGTCCCGGCCGACCCTGAGCTGGTGGTCGAGGAGGTGTCGACCGGTTTCTGCGGCGCGGTGATCCGCTGCGAGGCGGGGGCGGTCACCCTGGAGGACCGTTTCGGCAAGCACCGGGTGTTCCCGCTCGAGCCGCGGGGCTTCCTGCTGGAGGGCAAGGTCGTCACGCTGGTCCGTCCGGCCTCCGCGGCCCCGTCCCGTCCGCCCCGTACGGCCTCCGGCTCTCTCGCCGTTCCCGGCGCCCGGGCCCGGGTCGCCCGCGCGGGCCGCATCTACGTGGAGGGCCGCCACGACGCCGAGCTCGTGGAGCGCGTGTGGGGCGACGACCTGCGGATCGAGGGCGTGGTGGTGGAGTACCTGGAGGGCGTCGACGACCTGCCGTCGATCGTGGCGGACTTCTCCCCCGGTCCCGACGCCCGCCTCGGCGTCCTGGTGGACCACTTGGTGGAGGGGTCCAAGGAGTCGCGTATCGCGGCCTCGGTCACGGACCCGCACGTGCTGGTGGTGGGCCACCCGTACATCGACGTGTGGGAGGCGGTGAAGCCCTCTTCGGTGGGCATCCCGGCGTGGCCCACGGTGCCGCGCGGTCAGGACTGGAAGACGGGCGTGTGCCGCGCCCTCGGCTGGCCGGAGAACACGGGCGCGGCCTGGCAGCACATCCTGTCGAAGGTGGCGAGCTACAAGGACCTGGAGCCTGCGCTGCTGGGGCGGGTCGAGGAACTGATCGATTTCGTCACGGTGTCCGACTAGCGGGCACGTCCGGGCAAGGTCCGGGATTCACTCCGGCGAGTGATCAGTCCACCAGGTCCCGCACCACCGCGTCCGCCAGCAGCCGTCCCCGCAGGGTGAGCACCGCGCGACCGGCCTCGTACGGGCCGGGCTCCAGCAGCCCGTCCGCCAGGGAACGGGCGGCCGCCGCGAGGCCCGCCTCACGCAGAAGGTCCAGCGGGACGCCCTCACGCAGCCGCAGTTCCAGCAGGATCCGCTCCACGCGGCGGTCCTCCTCGGGGAGGAGCTCGCGGCCCGCGCCGGGCGAGCGGCCCTCCGCCAGGGCTGCCGCGTACGCGCCCGGGTGCTTGACGTTCCACCAGCGCACGCCGCCCACATGGCTGTGCGCCCCCGGGCCGGCGCCCCACCAGTCGGCGCCGCGCCAGTACAGCTCGTTGTGCAGACAGCGGCCTTCCGGCGAGGTGGCCCAGTTGGACACCTCGTACCAGTCGTAGCCGGCCGCGCCGAGCACCTCGTCGGCGATCAGATAGCGGTCGGCGTGGACGTCGTCGTCGGTCATGGGCACCTCGCCGCGACGGATGCGGCGAGCGAGCTGTGTGCCCTCCTCCACGATCAGGGCGTACGCCGACACATGGTCCGGTCCCGCGCCCACGGCGGACTCCAGCGAGGCCCGCCAGTCGTCGTCGCTCTCGCCCGGGGTGCCGTAGATCAGGTCGAGGTTCACATGGTCGAAGCCCGCGGCGCGGGCCTCCGCCACGCAGGCCTCCGGCCGGCCGGGGGTGTGTGTGCGGTCGAGCACCTTCAGCACGTGCTGCCGTGCGCTCTGCATACCGAAGGAGACCCGGTTGAAGCCGCCCTCCCGCAGGGCCGCCAGGTAGGCGGGGTCGACGGATTCCGGGTTCGCCTCGGTCGTGATCTCCGCGTCGTCGGCGATACCGAACTCCTGACGCACCACGTCCAGCATCCGTACGAGATCACCGGCGGCCAGCAGGGTCGGCGTGCCTCCGCCGACGAACACCGTCCGTACCGGCCGCGGGTCGTCGCCGAGGACCTTGCGGGCGAGGCGGACCTCGTCCGCCAGGGTCTGAGCGTAGTTGTCGCGGGAGGCGAGCACTCCGCCGGAGCCGCGCAGCTCGGTGGCCGTGTAGGTGTTGAAGTCGCAGTAGCCGCAGCGTGTCGCGCAGTACGGCACGTGCAGGTAGAAGGCCAGCGGCCGGGCTTCGGCGCCGTGGAGGGCGGACGCGGGCAGCGCGCCGTCCTCCGGCATGGGCTCGCCGTCAGGCAGTACGGAAGGCATGCCCCCCATTGTCCGTCACCCGGCGGGTCGCCCCGCCTGGAGCACCAGCAGCGCCAGATCGTCCCCGGGCGGGGTGGGCGCGAACGCGTGCACCGCGGCCCTGATCCGCTCGGCGACGCCCTGCGCCGTGAGCCCGGCGCATCCGGACAGGACGGCCGCGAGACCGTCCTCGTCGTCGAACATCCGCGACCCCGACCGCCGCTCGGTCACCCCGTCGGTGACGCACAGCAGCGTGTCACCGGGCTCCAGGTCGAAGGTGTGGCTCTGGTACGCGACGTCGTCGACGACCCCGAGCAGCACCTGCGGCTCGGCCAGGGCGCGCACGGCACCGTCGGGCCGGAGCAGCAGGGGCAGCGGGTGCCCGGCGCTGGCCAGGGTGCAGCGGGCGCCGCCGTCTCCGGACGGTGACGGCACGACCTGTCCGTACAGCAGCGACAGGAAGCGCGCGTGCTGCCCGTCCGGGAGGCCCGGCCCGTGCCCGCCGGTGACGATCAGGGCAGCCGCCTCCGCCGCCTCCATCGCGTCGTCGAGGAGGAGGCCGTTGAGCCGGTCGAGGACCTGGCCGACCTCGTAGCCCTCGCGGGCCAGCAGCCGCAGCCAGGGCCTGGCGAGCCCGGTGACGACGGCGGCCTCCGGCCCGCTGCCCTGGACGTCGCCGAGCATGAAGCACCAGCGGCCGCCGGACCCGGCGGGGAAGACGTCGTAGAAGTCGCCGCCGGCGACACCGTCGTCACTGGGCTCGTAGACCAGGAACGTGTCGACGCCCGGGATCTGTCCCACCCTGCTCGGCAGCAGGCCGCGCTGGAGGACCCGGCTGATGGTGGCCTGCCGGGTGTACCGGCGGGCGGCGCTGACGGCCAGGGCGACCCGCCGGGCGAAGTCCTCGATGAGGGCGGCCACTTCGGCGGGGACGCCCCCCGGGCCGTTCTGCGCGACGAGCAGCACGCCGAGACGGTGGCCGCCGACGCCGAGGCGGTAGGCCAGGGCGGTGGCCGGTTCCTCGTCGGCAGGCAGGGGCCCGGCCGGCTCCTGGGCGCCGGTGAGGGCGGGCGGCCCGGCCACGCCCGGGTAGGGAGTGGCGGCGCCGGGCGCGGGCGGCCCGGCCACGCCCGGGTAGGGAGTGGCGGCGCCGGGCGCGGGCGGGTGCGGCACCCCGGCCGCTCCCCACCTCCAGGAGGCGTCCTGCGCCGCCGGGCCGCCGTGCGGGGACGCGGGGTGCTCCCCGCGGGTCCCGTCCGGCCAGGCCACCGGCACCGGTCCGCCGTCCGAGGCGAGTGGAAGCAGGGGCGGCTCCTCGCCCAGGGCCTCCCGCAGCGGCCCGACACGTGCCTCGTCGCTGTGCCACACCCCGACGAGCCTCGCCCGCGCCCCTCTTTCCCCGGTCCCGCGTCCGTGGCCCTTCGTCCCGCCGTCCAGCCAGATCGCGCACCGGTCGGCGAGCCGCGGCACCAGCAGCTGGCCCGCCAGCGCGGCGACCATGTCCTCGTCCAGTTGTCCGGCGAGCAGGTCGGACGCCTCGGCGAGGAACGCGGGCGCCCCGCGGCTCACCCACTCCAGGTCGTCCCGTCCGCGCCCCGGCGCAAACGTCTCCGTCCCGTCCACGCCCCGGCGCGCGGGCGGTGCCGGGTACGCGGCGGCGGGCGGTCGGATGTCACGGCCGTCGAGCGGCAGGCGGGCCCAGATCGTCTTCAGCGCGGCGTGGAAGGTGATGCCCCAGCGCTCCGCGAGGGAGGCGACGAGCTGGAGGCCGCGGCCGTAGTCCGCGGTGCCGGACTCGTCGGCGCTGTGCGGCCCGCCGGTGACGGCGCTGGCGGGGTGGTGGTCGGAGACCTCGACCACCAGCGCGGCCGCTTCCTCGTGCGTGGACTCCTCGAAACGGCAGAGCAGTTCCGCCGCGGTGCCGGCGTGCACGACGGCGTTGGTGACGAGTTCGCTGACGACGACGGCCGCGTCGTCGGCGAGCCGGTCGGCGCAGGAGCCGCCGGACAGCAGACCGAGACCCGTCCACCCGTCGACGGCGTCGCGCACGAAACGGCGTGCGGCCGCCGGGGCCAGGAGGTTGCCGGGCAGGCTGGTGTGCGCGACCAGTGTGGGGTCGGACCGTGCCGGCCACACGGGAGTCGAAGAGTTGCCGGTCTCTCGCTGCATCGGAATGGACCCCACCTGCGGCTCCTGGTCGGTGCTGGCGTGCGCCGCTTATGACACCGACAGAGTGACAGACCGAGGGGGCGCATAAGCACCGAGTCACCGAACTAAGGGGAAGGAAACCGGCAGGAAGGCGTAAAGAGCACACACGCATGCGGCGGAACGGCCGTCGGTCCGACACCGTTCCGCCGCTGTTCGTGCGGGGTCACGCCTCGCGGGAACCGGCGTACATGTCCTCGATCAGGTCCTTGTACTCGCGCTCCACGACCGGGCGCTTCAGCTTGAGGCTGGGCGTCAGTTCGCCGTGCTCGATGTCCAGGTCACGCGGGAGCAGCCGGAACTTCTTGATGGTCTGCCAGCGCTGGAGCCCCTCGTTGAGGCGCTTCACATAGCCCTCGATGAGCTGCTCGGTCTGCGGGGAGGCGACGACCTCGGCGTAGCTCTTGCCGCCCAGGCCGTTCTCCTCGGCCCAGCCGAGGATCGTCGGCTCGTCCAGGGCGATCAGCGCGGTGCAGAAGTTACGGTCCGCGCCGTGCACCAGGATGTTCGAGACGAACGGGCACACCGCCTTGAACTGGCCCTCGACCTCGGCGGGCGCGATGTACTTGCCGCCGGACGTCTTGATGAGGTCCTTCTTGCGGTCCGTGATCCGCAGGTAGCCGTCGGCGGACAGCTCGCCGATGTCACCGGTGTGGAACCAGCCGTCGGACTCGAGGACCTCGGCGGTCTTCTCGGGCAGGTTGTGGTAGCCCTCCATGATCCCGGGGCCGCGGAGCAGGATCTCGCCGTCGTCGGCGATGCGCACCTCGCAGCCGGGCACCGGCTTGCCGACCGTGCCGGTGCGGTAGGCCTCGCCCGGGTTGACGAAGGAGGCGGCGCTCGACTCCGTCAGACCGTAGCCCTCGAGAATGTGGATGCCGGCGCCGGCGAAGAAGTAGCCGATGTCGGGGGCGAGGGCGGCGGAACCGGAGACGGCGGCGCGTAGCCGCCCGCCGAACGCCTCGCGCAGCTTGGAGTAGACGAGCGCGTCGGCGACCTTGTGCTTGGCGTTCAGACCGAAGGGGGCGGACGCGTTCCCGGTGCGGCGGAAGTTGTCCTGCGTGACCTTCGCGTACTCACGGGCGACTCCCGCGGCCCACTGGAAGATCTTGTACTTGGCGCCGCCGCCGGCGCGCGCCTTGGCCGCGACCCCGTTGTAGACCTTCTCGAAGATGCGGGGAACGGCCGCCATGTACGTCGGCTGGACGACCGGCAGGTTCTCGATGATCTTGTCGACGCGGCCGTCGACCGCCGTGACATGGCCGACCTCGATCTGTCCCGAGGTCAGCACCTTGCCGAAGACGTGGGCGAGCGGCAGCCAGAGGTACTGCACGTCATCCTTGGTGACCAGGCCGGTCGCGGCGATGGCCTTCGCCATGTAGGACCAGTTGTCGTGCGGCAGGCGCACGCCCTTGGGGCGGCCCGTGGTGCCCGACGTGTAGATGAGCGTCGCCAGCTGGTCGGCGGTGATCGCCGCGACCCGCTCCTTGACCGCCTCCGGGTTCTTGGCGAGGTACTTCGCGCCGCGCGCCTCGAGGTCGGCGAGGGTGAGGACCCAGCCCTCCGGCTCGGAGCTGTCCGTCTCGACGCCGGCCGGGTCGACGACCACGACGTGCTTCAGCTCGGGCAGCTCGGTGCGCTTCTCCCGCGCCTTGGCCAGCTGGGCGGCGTCCTCGGCGATCAGCACCCGGCTCGAGGAGTCGGCGAGGATGTACGCCGACTCCTCCGCGTTGGTGGACGGGTAGATCGTCGTGGTGGCGCCGCCCGCGCACATCACGCCGAGGTCGGCGAGGATCCACTCGACCCGGGTGGAGGAGGCGAGCGCGACCCGCTCCTCGGCGTTCACACCCAGGTCGATCAGTCCGGCCGCGACGGCGTAGACCCGCTCGGCGGCCTGGCCCCAGCTCAGGGACTTCCAGTCGTCGGGGCCCGAGCCCGCGGCGGGGGGCACCGGGTACCGGTATGCCTCGCCGTCCGGCGTGGCTGCCACGCGCTCGGTGAAGAGGGTGGCCACCGAAGGCGGCCGGTTCTCGATCAGGGTCTGGGTTTCGCTCACGACGTCCTCCGGGCCTGCGGCAACACTGCACGACTGGCTGGTTGTTTAACTGGCGAGTAACCATCGAGCCGTGCTCAGGGTAAAGCCCGTGGGACCGGCGCGTAAGTGCCTGCGGGCCGCCGCTTCATAACGAACCGAACGCGGATCCACCAGTTGGAGCAGTGGATCGATGCAACAAGCACATACCCGCCGGTACGGCTCCGCAAGGCCGAAAAACGCCCGTCCCGGCACGGGACGGGCGCTTTCGCGGACCCAGGGCGACGCGGTGACTACTTCTTCTTGCCACCCTCGTCGCTGGACAGCACCGCGATGAAGGCCTCCTGCGGGACCTCCACGGAACCGACCATCTTCATCCGCTTCTTGCCTTCCTTCTGCTTCTCGAGCAGCTTCCGCTTACGGGAGATGTCACCGCCGTAGCACTTGGCGAGGACGTCCTTGCGGATGGCGCGGATGGTTTCACGGGCGATGACACGGGAACCGATGGCCGCCTGGATCGGCACCTCGAACGCCTGCCTGGGGATCAGCTCGCGCAGCTTGGCGACGAGCCGCACGCCGTACGCGTAGGCCGCGTCCTTGTGGGTGATCGCCGAGAAGGCGTCCACCTTGTCGCCGTGCAGCAGGATGTCGACCTTGACCAGGCTGGATGCCTGCTCGCCGGTGGGCTCGTAGTCCAGGGAGGCGTATCCGCGGGTCTTGGACTTCAGCTGGTCGAAGAAGTCGAAGACGATCTCCGCGAGCGGCAGGGTGTAGCGGATCTCGACCCGGTCCTCGGAGAGGTAGTCCATGCCGAGGAGGGTGCCGCGACGGGTCTGGCACAGCTCCATGATCGAGCCGATGAACTCGCTGGGCGCGAGGATCGTGGCCCGCACGACCGGCTCGTGGACGTCGGCGATCTTCCCCTCGGGGAACTCGCTCGGGTTGGTGACCGTGTGCTCGGTGCCGTCCTCCATCGTCACGCGGTAGACCACGTTCGGTGCGGTGGCGATCAGGTCCAGGCCGAACTCGCGCTCCAGCCGCTCCCGGATCACGTCCAGGTGCAGCAGGCCGAGGAAGCCCACACGGAAACCGAAGCCCAGCGCCGCCGACGTCTCCGGCTCGTACACCAGCGCGGCGTCGTTGAGCTGGAGCTTGTCGAGGGCGTCACGCAGCTCGGGATAGTCGGAGCCGTCCAGCGGATACAGACCGGAGAACACCATCGGCTTCGGGTCCTTGTAGCCGCCGAGGGCCTCCGTGGCTCCCTTGTGCAGGGTGGTGATCGTGTCACCGACCTTGGACTGGCGGACGTCCTTCACACCGGTGATGAGGTAACCCACCTCACCGACACCGAGGCCGTCGGCCGGCAGCATCTCCGGCGAGTTGGTGCCGATCTCCAGCAGCTCGTGCGTGGCGCCGGTCGACATCATCCGGATCCGCTCACGCTTGTTGAGCTGGCCGTCGATCACACGGACGTACGTGACGACACCGCGGTACGAGTCGTAGACCGAGTCGAAGATCATCGCGCGGGCGGGGGCGTCGGCGACACCGACCGGGGCCGGCACCTCCCGGACCACCCGGTCGAGCAGCGCCTCGACGCCGAGACCCGTCTTGGCGGAGACCCTGAGCACATCGGTCGGGTCGCAGCCGACCAGGTTCGCCAGCTCCTCGGCGAACTTCTCCGGCTGGGCGGCCGGCAGGTCGATCTTGTTGAGCACCGGGACGATCGCGAGGTCGTTCTCCATCGCCAGGTACAGGTTGGCGAGGGTCTGCGCCTCGATGCCCTGGGCCGCGTCGACCAGCAGGACCGTGCCCTCACAGGCGGCCAGGGACCGGGACACCTCGTACGTGAAGTCGACGTGACCCGGGGTGTCGATCATGTTGAGGATGTGGGTCTTCCCCTGCCCCTCTCCCTCGGTGGGGGCCCAGGGCAGACGGACCGCCTGGGACTTGATCGTGATGCCGCGCTCGCGCTCGATGTCCATCCGGTCGAGGTACTGGGCGCGCATCTGCCGCTGCTCGACCACACCCGTCAGCTGGAGCATCCGGTCGGCAAGGGTCGACTTGCCGTGGTCGATGTGCGCGATGATGCAGAAGTTGCGGATCAGAGCCGGGTCGGTACGGCTCGGCTCGGGCACGTGGATAGGAGTCGCGGGCACGCAGGGTCCTGATTCTTTGGCAGACGCCGGGTCGGTGAGCTCGGCTCGGGCTCGGCTCGGCTCTTTGTCGGATCGATACGTAGGCTCCATGGTCCCACGGGTCGGCGACTGTGCCGGGTTTGGGCCGCCCGTGGGGCGACTGGTAGCCTGAGCAGCTGTGTCTCGTTTCCTCTCCGGAGGCGCCTTCCGTACCCGCGGGGTTACGGGGGAGGGACGCAACCTCAGAGATCATCGAACCTGAAAAGGCTCTTTCGTGGCGAACATCAAGTCCCAGATCAAGCGGAACAAGACGAACGAGAAGGCGCGCCTGCGCAACAAGGCCGTCAAGTCCTCGCTCAAGACCGCGATCCGCAAGGCCCGTGAGGCTGTCGCCACCGGCGACGTCGAGTCGGCGACCGTGGCGGCCCGTGCGGCCTCCCGTCAGCTCGACAAGGCCGTCTCGAAGGGCGTCATCCACAAGAACGCCGCCGCCAACAAGAAGTCGGCGCTGGCTGCCAAGGTTGGCTCCCTCCAGGGCTGAGCTACTGACTGATCGCCGGCAGGGATCAAGCGGGCCCTCTCATCCGCTCCCGGTCGGCACCCCCGCGCCGCACGCGGCCTGCGTTCGCCACGCGGGTGCGGCGCACCGAGCTTCACACGAAGGCCCCGGGCCACTGTCCTTCCCCAGGACGGCGGACCGGGGCCTTCGCCATGGCCTGCTCCGGTGTGATCCGGTGTGATCCGGGGCTGATCCGGTGTGATCCGGGCCTGGTCCCTTGATCCGGGCCTGAAGCGGGCTGGCCCGGGCCTCGGCGGCGATGCGGACCTGAAACGGGAAATGCGCCGGCGTCTCGGCGGCGATCCCGCCCTGAAGCGGTCCGGGCCTGGCTGTCCCAGGAGGACGCCTCGCGCGAAGGGCCGTACCGCCCCCACCGGCGGGTACCGACACGGCGGGCGTCCCGCCAGGACGGCGGGGCCGGCTCAGCGACGGGAGCGTGCCGCCGTCGCGATCGTCACGACCGCCTTCTCCAACGCGTACTCCGCGTCGTCGCCGCCGCCCTTGACCCCCGCGTCCGCCTCGGCCACCGCGCGGAGGGCCATGGCCACGCCGTCGGGGGTCCAGCCGCGCATCTGCTGGCGGACACGGTCGATCTTCCACGGCGGCATGCCGAGCTCACGCGCCAGGTCGGCCGGCCGGCCGCCGCGCGCGGAGGACAGTTTGCCGATCGCCCGGACGCCCTGCGCGAGCGCGCTCGTGATCAGCACGGGCGCGACGCCCGTCGACAGTGACCAGCGCAGAGCCTCCAGCGCCTCCGCCGCCCGGCCTTCCACGGCCCGGTCGGCGACGTTGAAGCTCGACGCCTCCGCGCGGCCCGTGTAGTAACGGCCCACGACGGCCTCGTCGACGGTGCCCTCGACGTCCGCCGTCAGCTGCGACACCGCGGAGGCAAGCTCCCGCAGGTCGCTCCCGATGGCGTCGACGAGCGCCTGGCACGCCTCGGGGGTGGCGGACCTGCCCAGCGCACGGAACTCGGACCGCACGAAACCCAGCCGCTCTGCGGGCTTGGTCGTCTTGGGGCAGGCGACCTCCCGCGCCCCGGCCTTACGCGCCGCGTCCAGCAGGCCCTTGCCCTTTGCTCCGCCGGGGTGCAGCAGCACCAGGGTGATCTCCTCAGCCGGAGCACCGAGATAGGCCTTGACGTCCTTCACCGTGTCGGCCGAGAGATCCTGCGCATTGCGCACGATCACGACCTTGCGCTCGGCGAAGAGCGACGGGCTGGTCAACTCGGCGAGCGTGCCCGGCAGGAGCTGATCGGCGGTGAGATCCCGTACGTCCGTGTCGGCGTCGGCGGCCCGCGCCGCCGCCACCACCTGCTGAACGGCACGGTCGAGAAGCAGATCCTCCTGGCCCACGGCGAGAGTCACGGGGGCGAGCGGATCGTCGGTCGAGTTCTTGGTGGCCATCGCGCTCCAGCATCCCACGCCCCGCCGACAGTCCCGGGCGAACGGTCAGTGCGCCTCGCGCCACCCGTCCCAGGCCGCCACGAACGCGTCGAGCGCGGCGGCGTCCATCGCGCCCTCCGGGTCCTCGACGACGACCAGCCACTGGGCGTCCTCCGCGTCGTCCTCGCCCGCCAGCGCGTCCCGCACGAGCTGGGGCTCCTCCGTCACCGGGAAGCTCTCGCCGATCGTCTCCGCCACCTCCTCCGCGGCGTCACGGTCGGGCAGCACCAGCACATGTCTCACGTCGCTCACCGGCACATTGTGCCGGGGCGCGCGGCCAGGCCGTCACCGTGCCCCGCGACCGGTCCGGCGACCGATCCTGCGGCCGGTCTCAGGACGGCGTGGGCCGGCGGCCGGTCTCAGGAGGCCGTGGGCCGGACCTCCGGCACCCGGTCGAGCTCCAGGCCGAAGTGCTCGCGGTATGCGGCAAGTACCTCGTCGTCGCTGTCCAGTAGCCGCTCGTGCCGCTCACCGGCCACGGTCGTGACGAGCTTGCGGCCGGTCAGCGTGATCCGGCCGTCCTCCGTGAGTCGGGAGCACACCAGCGATCTGGTGAAGTGGGAGAGGGGTGAGGTGCGGTGCCACCAGGCGCCCGCCTCGAAGTCCGGCAGCTCACGCGGCCTGGTGTCGAGACGGAACTGCCGCCCGCCGTCCCGGATCACGTCGAGGTCCCCCTCGGCCGCCTCCGCGATACGGAAGGTGCCCGCGGGGTCCTTCTGCCCATCCCGCTCCGTGAGGAGCAGCGGGTGATGGCTGTGGTCGCCGAAGCCGACGTCGGCGAGCCAGGGGCCGCTGCCGTCGGCCGTCTCCACCCTGAGCGCCATGTGGTCGTAGGGGATGCCGAGGCGTCCGCCGTCGCCGAAGACCCTGGCCTGGAGCAGGGTCACACCGAAGCCGAGGCCGCGCAGCAGCACGGCGAACGCGCCGTTGAGTTCGTAGCAGAAGCCGCCGCGGCGAGCCCCGACGACCTTGTCGAGGAGCGGCCCGTCCTCCAGGATGAGGGGCTCACCGAGATGGATCGACAGATTCTCGAACGGTACGGAGAGCAGGTGCCGCAGCTGGATTTCCCGCAGCGCGGCGGCATCGGCCCGTTCCGGACGTGCGCATCCGATGCGTGCGAGATAGGCGTCGATGCCCCGTGGGTCGATGTCCCGTGACGAGTGGTCGGGCGGGGGCGCGGCGGGCGTGGTCGGCGGAGGCGTGTTCATGAACGCAGTCTGCTGCGCGCTCCGCCGCCCCGCCAGGGCCGCTGGTCCTGGTCCGGAAGGCTGAGACGGCTCCTCCCGCAGCCCGAAGCGGCGGGGCGCGGACACCGCATAGCTTGCCGCCATGACGCCCGAGGAACAGACACGCAGCCGCGAGGAACGCCGGCGGGACACCCTCGCCCGGCTGGCGGACGACAAGGACTCGTGGGTCGCGACGGCGTCCCCGGACGGGCAACCGTGCCTGATGCCCCTCTCGTTCGCATGGGACGGCGCCGCTCTGCTGATGTGTACCCGGCGCACCAATCCCACCGCCCGCAACCTGGCGCCTCGGGGCGAGGTCGTCGTGACCCTCGGCCATACCCGCGACGTCGTGCACATCGAGGGCACCGCCGAGGTCGTCGAGGGCTCGGCACTGGCGACCGAGTCGGCCGACGCCTTCGCCGCGAAGCTGCGCTGGGACCCGCGGGACCGGCAACCCTGGGTGTATCTGCGGATCACCCCCCGTGTGGTGAAGGCATGGCGCGAGGTGAACGAACTGAAGGACCGACTGATCATGAACGACGGACGCTGGCTGGACTGACGGCCGAAGTGACGGCCGGGCCGACGGCCGGACCGACGGGGCGGGCTTCGGCCTACGGGCCCGTCCCGACGGCGCTCGGCCGACGGGTCCGTCCCGACAGCGCTCGGCCGACAGGTTCATCCGGCGCCGCGTGCCACCGCCCTCAGGTCCGCGCCGGCGCCCGTCACGGCGATCGCACCGTCCCTGTCCGTACGCATCACCAGCGCACCCCGTGCACGCAGCGCCGCGACCGTGCGGGGCGCGGGATGTCCGTACTTGTTGTCCTTTCCGCAGGAGATGAGTGCCAGCCGTGGCCGGGCTCCCGCCAGCAGCGCCGGCTCCTGATAGGCGGAGCCGTGGTGGGCGACCTTGAGCACATCGACAGCCGGAAGCGCCGGATGCGCCCTTATCAGCCGTTGCTGGGACGGCGGTTCGAGGTCGCCGAGCAGCAGCATGGACAGCCCGCCCGACGCGCGGACGAGCAGCGCGACGCTGGCGTCGTTCGGTCCGTCCGGTGCCGCGCCGCGGGACAGGTCGGGCCACAGGACCTCCCAGCCGAGCCGACCTGCCCTGCGCCGCTCCCCCGGTATCGCGTGGATCACCGGCACCCCGGCCGCCGCTGCCGTACGCCGGACGAACGTGGCCTGCCAGCGAGGCTGTTCGAACGCGGTCGTCTGGACCGCGCCCACCGCCCTGCCGCGGAGCACTCCCTCGAGACCGCCCACGTGGTCGGCGTGGAAATGGGTCACCAGCACCAGCGGCACTTCTGTGACGCCGAGCTCGCTCAGGCAGCGGTCGATGAGACCGGGGTCGGGCCCCGCGTCCACGACCACGGCAGTGCCGTCTCCGGCCGCGAGCACCATGGCATCACCCTGCCCCACGTCGCACATGACCAGCGCCCAACCGGGCGGGGGCCAGCCGGTCAGTTTCGTGGTCAGCGGGGCCGGGCGGACCACGGCCAGCACGAGCAGGAGCGCGCAGAGCGCCACCGCCCAGGGGTGTCGTGTCAGCCGGCGGGCCACGAGGATCAGCACCACGGTCAGTCCGGCGAGCAGCAGGCCGCCGCGCCAGCCGCCCGGCCAGTCGGTCTGGGCGCCGGGCAGAGCCGCTCCGGAGCGCGCGACGGACGCGATCCAACCCGCCGGCCAGCCGGCCACACGCGCCAGCAACTCGGCGACCGGTATGGCCACGGGTGCGGTGGCCAGTGCCGCGAATCCCAGGATCGTCGCGGGAGCGACGGCGAGTTCGGCGACGAGGTTGCAGGGAATCGCGACCAGGCTGACTCTGGCCGCGAACACGGCCACCACCGGCGCGCACACCGCCTGCGCCGCCGCCGTCGCGGCGAGCGCCTCAGCGAGCCGCGCCGGTACCCGCCTCCGTTGGAGCGCCTCGCTCCAGCGGGGGCCGATGGTGAGGAGGGCGCCGGTGGCGAGGACGGAGAGCAGGAAGCCGTAACTCCGCGACAGCCACGGGTCGTAGAGCACGAGCAGAAGTGCGGCGGCGGCCAGTGCCGGCACGAGGGACCTGCGCCTGCCGGTGCCGATGGCGAGCAGGGTGACGAGTCCGCAGGCCGCTGCCCTCAGCACACTCGGCTCCGGTCGGCACACGACCACGAACGCGAGCGTGAGCGCACCTCCGAGCAGCGCCGTGCCGCGCAGAGTGATGCCCAACCGGGGTGCCAGCCCACGCCGTTCGGCCAGCAGGGCCGTGCCTGGCGGACCGATCAGCAGGATCAGCACGATGGTGAGATTGCTTCCGGACACGGCCAACAAGTGGGTCAGGTCCGTCGCTTCGAAGGCGTCGTGGAGGTCGGCGGGAATGCGGGAGGTGTCCCCGACCACCAATCCCGGCAGCAGCGCACGGGCGTCCGGTGCCAGGCCGTCCGTGGCCTGGCGCAGTCCGGCGCGCAGGTCACCGGCCGTGCGTTGCAGGCCGGTCGGCGGGCGGATGACCAGCGGAGGGCCGCCGTCGGCCCGTAACACGGCCGCGAACGGATCAGCCTCGCGGAGCGGCTTCACCAGTCGTCCGCCCGCCCTCAGGCGGGTGGAGGGCAGGAGGCGCTGCCAGGCGGTCTCCGCTTCACCGGGGGACACGATCACCAGGACGGGGGTACGGGTCTGCGTGACGGATCCGCCGGGCATGGTGACCCGCGTCGCCTCGGCGTTCAGCAGCAGCGCCGCCGGGGCCGCCGGGTCGCCCGCGGCCTTGGATCGGGTGGGACGCGGATCGGAGGTGACGGTCAACTCGACCGTGACCCGCGCCTGCCGGTCGGCCAGGCCGGGCAGCGGCCCACGGCGGAGGTCCGCGCCGTGCAGTCCGGCGGATGCCGCGCCCGCTGCCGCGCACAGCAACACTCCGGCGACGGCGGTGGCGCCCTGCCGCCACCGCGGCGAAGCGGCAGCGGTGGCTTGTGCGGCCGTCCTGCCGCCCGGGCCCGAGGCGGTGTCCCGGCGGCCCCGGGGCCCTGCCACCGCAATCCCTGCCGTGTCCCGGAGGCGGGACGGCCGTGCCACCGCAATCCCTGCCGTGTCCCCGCCCCCGCGCCGTGCCGCAGTGACCCACGTCGTGTCCTGGCCTCTGCTCTGTGGCGCCGCAACACACGCCGTGTCCCGGCGGTTCCCGCGCCGGGGCACCGCGGCCCACAGCGGCAGCAGTGCCGCGGCGGCGAGGCAGGCAGCCACGCCGACCGCCGTCCACCGGCCCGGTGCCCCCAGCGCGAGAGCCGACGCCGCCCAGGCCGCCAGCGCGGGCGGGACGAGCCGCAGATCGGTCGGGCCTTCCGGAGGAGAGCCGGACGTGCCCGGCCGGTGGCCCGTGTCCGGGTGGCGCGGGACGACGGTCATGGCCGCACCAGGTTCCGCAGGTCCTCGAACCGGCGGTCGCCGATCCCGTTGACGTCACGCAGTTCGTCGATCGACCGGAAGCCACCGTTCTGCATGCGGTGGTCGATGATGTGCTGCGCGAGCACGGGGCCTACTCCCGGCAGCGTCTCGAGCTGCTCCGCCGTCGCCGAGTTGAGGCTGATCGGCCCTGCGGCGGGTCCGGCGGCAGGGCCCGCGCCGGAACCGCCCGGTGCGGGCGGCGCGGGCCCGCCCACGACCACCTGTTCGCCGTCGCTCAGCACCCGCGCCCGGTTGAGCCCCGTCAGGTCGGTGCCCGGCTTCACGCCTCCTGCCGCCTCCAGCGCGTCGGTTACCCGTGATCCCGCAGGCAGTTCGAGCACTCCTGGCCGCCGCACCTTGCCGCTCACGTCGACCACGATCGGGGCCGCCTGCTGCGGGCCGACGGGCGGCCGGCCCGGCGAAGGTGACGGCTCGTCCGCCGGTCCTGCGGCGAGCCCGGCCCCGGACTGCGGCTGGGCCGAACCCTGCTGGACCAGCTCCGGGGCCCGTACCGCCTGCGGCCGGCCCACCCAGAAGTGCTGAGCCGCAAACACGGCCGCCGCCACGAGGATCACGGCGAGCGCCGCGAGCGTCTTCGGCTCGAGCCCGCATCGCACCTGCACCCAGACCGGCAGCCGGTCCCGGATCGCGAGCCCGAAGCGGGACGGTCCGGATCCGGCCACATGCCTGCCGGTGCGGACAGCGGATGCCTCCCTGCGGGGCACGGGTTCGTCCCGGTCAGCGCGGGTAACGGGCGCCTCCCCGGCGGCAGCTGACACCGGTGCGTCGTCCCTGGAGTCCGAGGCGGGGGCGCCGCCGTCGGTTCCGGTTGGGGCGGCTCCGGCCGCCCTTCCGGCCTCGACCCCTCCGTAGCCGCCGGCCGGCGGTGCCGTCGTCCGGGCGGCCGGCTCCGGCAGTCCGGTCCGCCCTGCCGACCGCACCCGCCCACTGCGGCCACCACGTCCGGGGCCGGTCCCCGCGCCGGCCCGCCGCCCCCTCGGCACCGGGCGGGAGGGCGGACGCGATACCGGTCCCGATACCACCGGCATCGGCATCAGCAGGTGCGGCGGCGAGTGCGACGCGAGGTACGTCACCCGACGCCGGGGCGGGCACGGGGCCGGACGCATGAGCGAACTGCCGCGCGGAGGCCCCGGAAGCATGCCGCCCGCGCCCTGCGGAGCGGCCGTGACCATGAACAAGGCGTCCGCCCGCCGTCGTAGGGCGGCTGCCTCCGCGGTCGGGGCGCGTCCACCCCGCACACGAGAAGGCCGTAGGACCCGCGGTCCCAAGCCCTCGGAACCGGTAGCACCAGCACCAGCAGGCACACCCCCGCCGACGGCCTGCGCCGCCCCTGAGCGGTACCCGTGCGCGGTCAGGGCAGGCGGTCGGCCGAAGCCATGGTCATGCCCATGGTCATGCCCATGGTCACGGCCATGGTCACGGCCATGACCAAGGCCATGAGAGCGTGCGCGACGGTCGGAGGCCGGGGCGCGGCCCGGGCCACTGGTTGCGGAACGTGATCGAAGAGCCATGTCACAGGACGGTAGGCACATTCGCCCGAACCCACCGAGCACACCCGATTCCAGTGGAAAAGCGGCCGGTTGTGAATAACTCGACCATCCCTACGAGTGAAGGATCCCAGCACGCCGACCGACCACCCCGGACCGGCGATCAACCACCCAGCACGCCGACCGAGCACCCCAGCACGCCGACCGCCCTGCCCCGCCCCGCGCCCCTCTCAGCGCGGCGAGACCACCACGCCGAGCAGTCCCGGCCCGGTGTGCGCCCCGATCACCGCGCCGACCTCGCTCACATGCAGGTCGGCCAGCCCCGGCACCCGGTTCCTCAGCCGCTCCGCGAGTGCGGCGGCCCGCTCCGGCGCCGCCAGGTGGTGCACCGCGATGTCCACCGGTGCCGTGCCGGCCCGTTCGGCGGCGATCTCCTCCAGCCGTGCGATCGCCCGCGACGCCGTTCGCACCCGCTCCAGCATGTCGATGCGGCCGTCGACCAGCTGGAGCAGCGGTTTCACGGCGAGTGCGGAGCCGAGCAGCGCCTGCGCCGCCCCGATCCGCCCACCGCGGCGCAGATAGTCGAGTGTGTCGACATAGAAATACGCGGCGGTGTCCGCCGCCCGCTTCTCCGCCGCGGCGACCGCCTCGTCCAGCGATCCGCCCGCCTCCGACACCTCCGCCGCCGCGAGCGCACAGAATCCGAGCGCCATGGCGATCATCCCGGTGTCGACGACCCTGACCGGAACCGGTGCGTCCTTGGCGGCCAGTACCGCCGCGTCGTGGGTCCCGGACAGTTCGGAGGAGAGGTGCAGCGAGACGATCCCCGTTGCGCCGGCGGCCGCGGCCTCGCGGTAGGCCCGCGCGAACGTTTCGGGGCTGGGCCGGGAGGTCGTGACCGGACGCCGCTTCTGCAGGGCGGTGGCGAGCGAGCGGGCCGAGATCTCGGTGCCCTCCTCCAGCGCCTGGTCGCCGAGCACGACGGTCAGCGGCACCGCCGTGATGCCGTGCCGTTCCATCGTCGGTGGCGGCAGGTAGGCCGTTGAATCGGTGACGATCGCGACATGGCGGGACATGAGCGGGAGGTTACCCGCAGGCGGCGCCGTACGGCAGCCCGAGCTGTTCACACGCCGTGCGCAGGGGTGGTCGGGCCGTCGCGGAAGGCGTCAGTTCGTGGTCTCCGGGCGGGCGGTCTTCTGCCACGGGTAGGTGGTCTGCCGCGGGTCAGGCGCGGTGATCGCCTGCGGCCGGCCGGGCGTCTCGTCCTCCGGCTCGCTCCGTGTGCGGGCCGCCGGGTCGGGCCGCGCCGCCGCCGGACGCCCGGACTCCGGCGCCTCGGGCCATGCGGCGGGCTCGGCGGTCCCGCTGCCGTCGGTCGCGGCCCAGTGCCGCAGCGCCCCGGCCTCCATGTCGATCTGCGAGCTCAGCGCGTCGAGATCGTCCTCGGCGAACTTCTGGGCGCGGTCGCGCGCAGCCCAGCGCAGCGACTCGGCGGAGCGGGTGATCCGCTCCGTGCGCTCACGCAGGCCCGGCATCAGTGAGCCGACCGTGGCCCGGTCGGGCTCGCGCTCGAGCCGCCTGAGCTCCTCGTCCAGTTCGTGTCCGTGTGCGCTGAGCCGCCGGAAGAGGGCGAGCGACTCGGACAGTGAGGCGTCCTCGGCCGCGCCGGCGTTCAGCGCCTCCTGTGTCGCCCGCATCGAGGTGCGAAGCTTCAGCCGGAGCTGCGCGAGTTCGCCGGTCACGCCGGTCTGCCCGTAGCTCTTGGCGCGCAGCGCGGTGTCCTCGACCGTGCGCCGTGCCTGGTTGACGGTGCGCTCGACACCGCGCTTGGCCGCCTTCACGGCTTTGACGCCCACGTACACCCCAAGTGCCACGAAGGCGAAGAAGAGCAGCGCCAGGATCATGATCGCGGCTTCCATGTGCGCCCTCCGGCGTCGGTTGTGGTCCTTCCACGGTAAACGGAACGGGCAGGCCATAGGTTCCTTCGGAACCCCCAACCTGCCCGTAGGGGAAACCCCCGGCGGCCCGCCACCCTTCGCAGAGGAGGGATCCGCCCCTTTTACGCGGCCGCGAACCCGTCGCTCGTCACGCGGGCACGATGTTGACCAGCTTCGGCGCCCGCACGATCACCTTGCGGATGCCGGTGCCGCCCAGGGCGCCGACGACCGCCGCGTCGCCCAGGGCCAGTGCCTCCAGCTCCTCGTCCGTGATGGACGGGGAGACCTCCAGGCGGGCCTTGACCTTGCCCTTGATCTGCACGACGCAGGTGACGGTCTCGTCCACGACGTACGCCGGGTCGGCGACCGGGAAGTCCTGGTGGACGACCGAGTCGGTGTGGCCCAGCCTGCGCCACAGCTCCTCCGCGATGTGCGGTGCCAGGGGCGCGACCAGCAGCACCAGGCGCTCCGCCACCGAGCGCGACACGGGGCCGCCCGTCTTCGTCAGGTGGTTGTTCAGCTCGGTGATCTTGGCGATGGCGGTGTTGAAACGCATCGCCGACATGTCCTGGGAGACTCCGTCGATGGCCTTGTGCAGGGCTCGCAGCGTCGCCTCGTCCGGCTCGCCGTCGACGACGGTCACGTCGCCGGTCGCCTCGTCGACGACGTTGCGCCACAGCCGCTGCAGCAGCCGGTACTGGCCGACGACGGCGCGGGTGTCCCACGGCCGGGAGACGTCCAGGGGGCCCATCGCCATCTCGTACAGGCGCAGGGTGTCGGCACCGTACTCGGCGCAGATCTCGTCCGGAGTGACGGCGTTCTTCAGGGACTTGCCCATCTTGCCCAGCTCACGCTTGACCGGCAGGCCGTCGTGGAAGAACTTCCCGTCGCGCTCCTCGACCTCGGTGGCCGTGACGGGGAAGCCGCGCTCGTCGCGGTAGACGTACGCCTGGATCATGCCCTGGTTGTACAGCTTGTGGAACGGCTCGACCGAGGAGATATGCCCCAGGTCGAACAGCACCTTGGACCAGAAGCGCGCGTACAGCAGGTGCAGCACGGCGTGCTCCGCGCCGCCGACGTACAGGTCGACACCGCCGTGCGGCTGTCCCTCGCGCGGCCCCATCCAGTACTGCTCGATGTCCGGCGCGACCAGCTGCTCACTGTTGTGCGGGTCCAGGTAGCGCAGTTCGTACCAGCACGAACCCGCCCAGTTGGGCATGGTGTTGGTCTCTCGGCGGTAGCGCTTGGGGCCGTCGCCCAGGTCCAGCTCGACGCTCACCCAGTCCTCGTTGCGGGACAGCGGTGTCTCGGGCTGGGTGTCCGCGTCGTCGGGGTCGAAGGTGCGCGGCGAGTAGTCGTCGACCTCCGGCAGTTCCAGCGGCAGCATCGACTCGGGCAGCGCGTGTGCGACGCCGTCCTCGTCGTAGACGATCGGGAAGGGCTCGCCCCAGTAGCGCTGCCGGCTGAACAGCCAGTCACGCAGCCGGAAGTTGACCGTGCCCTCGCCGATGCCCTTGTCCGTCAGCCAGGCCGTGATCTTCGCCTTGGCCTCCGTGACGTCCAGGCCGTTCAGGGAGATCTCGTCGTTGGCGGAGTTGATGGCGGGGCCCTGACCGGTGAACGCCTCGCCCTCCCAACCCTCCGGCGGCTGGACCGTGCGGACGATGGGCAGCTCGAAGGCCTCGGCGAACTCCCAGTCGCGCTCGTCCTGTCCGGGGACGGCCATGATGGCGCCGGTGCCGTAGCCCATCAGGACGTAGTCGGCGACGAAGACCGGGATCCGCGCTCCGGTGACCGGGTTCACGGCGTACGAGCCCGTGAACACACCGGTCTTGTCCTTGTGCTCGGTCTGGCGCTCGACGTCGCTCTTGGTCTGGGCCTGCTTGCGGTAGGCGGCGACGGCCTCCGCAGGGGTCGCGGCGCCGCCGGTCCACTCGGCCTTCACGCCCTGCGGCCACTCGGCCGGGACGATGGAGTCGATCAGGCCGTGCTCGGGGGCCAGGACCATGTAGGTGGCGCCGAACAGGGTGTCGGGTCGGGTGGTGAAGACGGTGATCCGCGCGCCGTCGTGGCCGTCGACGGCGAAGTCGACGCGGGCGCCCTCGGAGCGGCCGATCCAGTTGCGCTGCTGCAGCTTGATGGCCTCGGGCCAGTCCAGCGCGTCCAGGTCGTCCAGCAGCCGGTCGGCGTAGGCGGTGATGCGCATGTTCCACTGGCGCAGCTTGGCCTTGAAGACGGGGAAGTTCCCGCGCTCGGAGCGGCCGTCGGCGGTGACCTCCTCGTTGGCCAGCACGGTGCCCAGGCCGGGGCACCAGTTGACCGGCGCGTCGGAGGCGTAGGCCAGGCGGTAGCCGCCCAGGACGTCGGCGCGCTCCAGGGAGCTCAGCTCGCTCCATGCCCGGCCTCCGGGCACCTCACGGGCGCCGCTCTCGAACTGGGCCACCAGCTCGGCGATCGGGCGTGCCTTGTCCGCCTCCTGGTCGTACCAGGAGTTGAAGATCTGGACGAAGATCCACTGGGTCCACTTGTAGTAGTCCGGGTCGATCGTCGCGAAGGACCGGCGGTTGTCGTGGCCCAGGCCCAGCCGGCGCAGCTGCACCTTCATGTTCTCGATGTTCGCCTCGGTCGACACGCGCGGGTGCGTGCCGGTCTGCACGGCGTACTGCTCCGCCGGCAGGCCGAAGGCGTCGAAGCCCAGGGTGTGCAGGACGTTGTGCCCGGTCATGCGCTGGTGACGGGCGAAGACGTCGGTGGCGATGTATCCCAGGGGGTGGCCGACGTGCAGCCCGGCTCCCGACGGGTACGGGAACATGTCCATGACGAACTTCTTGGGTCTGGCCACCACCGCGGGATCCCCCGCCAGGTCCCCGCTCGGGTTGGGCGCCTGATAGGTGCCCTCCGCGTCCCAGAAGTCCTGCCAGCGTGCCTCGATGTCGGCCGCCATGGCAGCCGTATAACGATGCGGGGCTGCTGTCTCCGCAGCCGAGTTCATCTCGCTCATGATCCTTGAAGCTCCATCGATCGTCTCTGCCGACTGCCAGCCGATTCACGTACCAGGGGAAATGAAAAATCCCCTCGCACAGGAGGGGACGCCGCGCCGATTCCGACCGGATTTCTCATCCGTCGGGACTGATCAGCGCGGCTCGCTAAGCAGAAGGCGTACGGCACGCATGGCGTCAGGGTACCGCAGCGGGGGAACGGCCCGCATGAGTGTCCGTTCCGAGCCTCCGGGAGCCGTGAACGGCGGGTTCCGGCCGGCTCCGACGATCAGGGCGTACGGGTTACTCCGCGTATCGACCCTATCCAGGGCAACCCCCGAGTCAGTTGCGCTCACTTCACCTCGATAAACCTTGAAACCTCGTACTGGTTGGTATGGGTCGACCTAGAGTGCGTCAACGGGACAGCTTTCCCGCACCATTCGGAGTCGCCCCATGAACCCTCGTCTCAAGATGCGTTTGTCGCCCGGTCCGGGCCGCGGACTCAGCCGCCAGGTGCAAGGCGGCATCTCCGTGGCCGCGTTGGTGCTCCTACCCCTGCTCGCCGTCGGAGGAAGCGACAGTTTCCGCGCCGCGCTCGACTTCACCACCGGGGTCCTCTCCCTGGTGTCCTTGACCGCCTCCGTCGCCTGGGGCCTCATCGCCACCGACCGTCTGCTGCTCTCGCCCCGCCACCGGCTGCTCGCGCAGGGCATCCACCGGGCAACGGCCATCGCCTCGCTCGGGTTCCTGCTGCTGCACGCAACGGTGAAGGTGTCGCTGGGACACGTGCCGCTGCTCGGCGCGATGATCCCGTTCGGCCTGGGCGTCACCGGCACGGAGGCGCTCATCGGCTTCGGCTCGCTGGCCGGGTTCCTGATGGTGGTGGCCGGTACGACCGGCGCCCTCCGCAGTGCGCTGGCCGGCAACATCAAGGTCGCCGGCCGCTGGCGGCCGCTGCACATGCTGGCGTACCCGGCCTGGTGCTTCGCCCTGGTCCACGGCCTCTACACGGGCCGGCCGGCCGCGACGTGGGTCGTGACCATGTACTGCCTGGCCCTCCTGGGAGTCGCCGCGGCGGTCTCCGTACGCATGATGCCGCGTCCGGTCCAGCGCCGGATCGCCGCCAAGATCATGTCCCTGACGGGTGCCGCCGGAGCCGGCGGGCCGGCCGCCGCGGACGAGCAGGCTCAGCGTGATCTCGCCACGGCGCCGCTTCCGGGCGTCAGCGGGATGAACGGGACGGGCCGCCCGACCGTACCCGCAGGCATGGACCGCATGGACCGCGTGGACCGCATGACCGGCGCAATGAACGGCGTGCCGTCGCAGCGCCCGTACGAACAGGACTTCCAGCCGCCCCTCGGCCAGGCGCGCGCCCAGCCCCCGAGGCTCGCCGCGCCCTCGCCGCAGCTCTACGAGGCCCCACGCCCTCAGGAGGAGGAACCGGCGTTCGTACCGGACAGCGGCGGGCCCACCGGCGGCCGGCGCACCGGCATGTCCGCCGCCTACCGCGCGGTCTCGCTGGCGGGTGAGCCGTCGGCACCGCTCGCCGAGCGGGTGCCGATGACGGAGGAGATACCCGTGGTGTCGGAGACGGGCCCGCGGACGGGCAGCTGGCCGACCCCCTCGCCGCCTCCCCCGGCGCAGTCGGTACGGCCCGACCCGGCCCAGCCCCTCTACGACACCCCTCCCCCGCCGCTCTTCGACGCCGCGCCCTCGTACGACACACCGCCGGCGCCGTACGGCGGTTCCGCCCAGTTCGACGCACCCACCTCGTACGACACGGGCAGCGTCCCCTCGTACGACACCGGCGGCTTCCCCGCCCAGGACGCCACGGCCGCCTACACGCCGTCCGCCGCGTACGACACCTCCGTCGGCTACCCGCCGCCGGCCGCCTACGACACACCCCTGACCGATCCCGCACCCGCAGCCCCATACGGCGACCGGTCCTCGTACGACAACGGAAACGTCCCTGCGTACGACGAGACGGCGCCACTGCCCGGACCCCTCTTCCCGCCCCCGGCGGGAGAGCCCTGGCACGCACCAGCAGGAGAACGACCGTGAACGCGCCCCTCCCCGACGTCCCGGAGGTCCGCGTCGTCGGCCTCCCCCAGCTGACGCAGGGTTTCGACCTCGTCGACCGCCTCGACCTGCCCATGCACCTGAAGGTGCACGGGCCGCTCGAGCCCGTGAGCGGCGAGCGGCTCGCGCAGCTCGCGGAGGACATATCCCTCACCGGCCGCGGCGGCGCGGGCTTCCCCTTCGGCAAGAAGCTGCGGGCCGTCGCCAAGTCCGCCATCCGGCGCGGCATACGGCCGGTGGTCGTCGTCAACGGCAGCGAGGGCGAGCCCGCCTGCCGCAAGGACACGGTGCTGCTCAACCGGGCGCCGCATCTCATCCTCGACGGCGCGCTGCTCGCCGCGGAGGCGCTCGGCGCCCGGACCCTCGTCGTCGCGGTCACCCGCAACTCGACCGAGATCTCCATGCGCGCCGCGCTCGCCGAACGCGGCCTCTCGGACCGTCGCGGCCAGGCCCTGCGCGCCCGCGTGGTGCGCACCCCGGAGCGCATGGTCTCCGGTGAGGCGTCCTCCGTCATCCGGGCCGTCAACGGCGGCCCCGCGCTGCCGCCGGGCCGGCGCGTGCGCGCCGCGGAGACGGGCGTCGGCGGCGCTCCGACGCTGCTCTCCAACGCGGAGACGTTCGCGCAGCTCGCCGTCGCCGCACGGATCGGCGCCCGCCGCTACAGCCACACCGGCCTCGACTCCGAACCGGGCACGGTCATGCTCACGATCTCCGGCGCGGTGGCCCGGCCGATGGTCGTCGAGGTCCCGACGGGCGTGCCGCTGCGGTACGTGCTCCAGCTGGCGGGCGCCCCGCCGCAGCCGCAGGGGGTGCTGACGGGCGGCTACCACGGCAACTGGATCGACGCGGCCGCGGTCCACGAGGCCGTCGTGTCCAAGGAGTCCCTGGCGTCCGTGGGCGGCGCCCTGGGCGCGGGCGCGATCCTGCCGATCGGTCCGGAGACCTGCCCGCTGGGCGAGGCGCTGCGGGTGGCCAACTGGCTGGCCGCGGAGACGGCCGGCCAGTGCGGCCCCTGCAAGCTCGGGCTGCCCGCGGCCGCCGGCGGTCTGGCCGATGTGATGAACGGCGGCGGCCCGGCGGCGCTGGAGGCGCTGCGCGAGGTCACCCAGGCGGTCAAGGGCCGTGGCGCCTGCAAACACCCCGACGGTTCGGCGCGATTCTTCGCCTCGACGCTGTCCGCCTTCACGGACGACCTGGCGGCCCACGTCCTGCACGGCGGCTGCGGGCGCGACACCACGGGTGTGCTGCCCCTGCCGCTGCCGGGCTACGAGGAGGCCGAGGAGTCGATTCCCAGCGGCGAGAAGATCTTCGTCGACTGGACGCTCTGTCAGGGCCACGGACTGTGCGCCGACATCATCCCGGAGCTGATCCGGCTCAACCCCGACGGATATCCGTCGGTGGCCGACGCGATGGTCCCCATGCACATGCGGGGCCGTGCGCAGCGTGCCGTGCGCCGCTGCCCCGCCCTCGCCATGCGGATCGAGCAGGTGCCCTCGTCGGGCCCGACGCCGCCGCCCGCGCGTCCGGCGCTCCCCAGCAGCAACCGCAAGGCCCTGGGCAGCGGCCGTAGTTGACGGCAGTCACGCACAACAGTGAAGCGGGCCCCCCGATCCGGGTGGCCCGCTTCACTGTCTCTTGTGGAGCTAAGGAGAATTGAACTCCTGACCTCCTGCATGCCATGCAGGCGCTCTACCAACTGAGCTATAGCCCCTTGCCGTGTGCCGCCCCGCTCCCGGGTTTCCCCCGCGGCGGCGACGTAGAGAACATTAACGCCCCCGTCGCCGCATCTCCAAATCGATTACAGCCGCACCCGGAACGCCCCGGTACGCACCGTTTGGGCACGAGAGGACAAAGGGGGTGCAACCGACATCCTGTCTCGCGCTGAGGCGGTCAGGCCGTCGCGAACGAATAGAAACGTTTGAGGGTGCAGTGCTCGTCGAGGAGCCGGCCGTAGATCGGTTCACCCTCGAGCTCGCGGTAGGTCTCGATCGGGTCGCCTTTTATGATCAGCGCCCGCGCGCACTCCTCGCACCAGTACTGGAACTCGGGATTGACCGGATCCATGTCCCTGACGATCGGCGTACCGCTGCCGCACCAGTCGCATTTACGCCTGTGGGCACCCATCACTCAGCTCCAGCTGTGGCCGCAGGCCGTGCACACGAAGGAAACGCCGCCGTTGTCCCCGAGGACCTGGGCGACATGGACAGAACCACAGGAAGGACAGCTGAGGCGAGCACCGGCCTCCGCCGTGGCAAGCAGGTCATCGGCAGCCTCCCCGGCTTCCTCGCCGCTGGCGGACATCGTGCGCTCCCTCCCGTACCGCCGGTGTCCCCTCCGGCCGTCCGATTCTGCCACGGCCGCGCACGGTGGTCAGCGGCGTTCGCGTACGAGATCGGCCATGCACCGCGGGAGGACGGTCATGATCGGACAGGAACGAAGAATCCCGCCCCCTGACAGGGGACGGGATCCGATTGTGGAGCTAAGGAGAATTGAACTCCTGACCTCCTGCATGCCATGCAGGCGCTCTACCAACTGAGCTATAGCCCCGCGTGTTCTTCGCGCTCCGCGCTGCGAACAAGAAGAACTTTAGCCTGCGACCTGCCGGAAAGTGAAATCCGGGTCCGGGACCGCCGCCCGGGCGGTGCGCGCCGGACCCGGCCCGCTCAGGTGTCGTCGCCGAGGACCGGCTCCGGCAGGGTGCCGGCGTTGTGCTCGAGCAGCCGCCAGCCCCGCGCGCCTTCGCCCAGCACCGACCAGCAGCAGTTCGTGAGCCCGCCGAGGCTCTCCCAGTGGTGGGACTCCAGGCCGAGCAGCCGACCGATGGTCGTGCGGATCGTGCCACCGTGGCTGACGACGACGAGCGTGCCGTCGTCGGGCAGCTTGTCGGCGTGGTGGAGCACCACCGGAGCGGCCCGGTCGGCCACCTCGGTCTCCAGCTCCCCGCCACCGCGCCGGACCGGCTCGCCGCGCTTCCAGGCGGCGTACTGGTCGCCGTAGCGCCCGATGATCTCCTCGTGGGTCATGCCCTGCCAGGCGCCCGCGTACGTCTCGCGCAGGGCCGCGTCGTAGGAGATGTCGATACCGGTGACACCGGCCAGCTCGCCCGCCGTCGCGGCGGCCCGCTTCAGGTCGGAGGCGACGATCGCGTCGGGGTTCAGCGACGCGAGCAACCGGGCGGCACGGCGCGCCTGGGCGACGCCCGCCTCTGTCAGCTCGATGTCCGTGGAGCCCTGGAAACGGCGCTCCAGGTTCCACGCGGTCTGGCCGTGACGCCACAGGACGATGCGCCGGCCGCGCCCCCGCCGGGCGCTCCCGGCGCCGCCGCTGCTGCTGCCGTTCAGCGCTGCTCCCCTTCCGTGTCACCGCCGGTGAGCTCGGCGTGCTCCTTGGCCTTGCCGCGGGTCTTCCTGGCGTCCTCCGGGAGCGTGAGCTCCGGGCAGTCCTTCCAGAGCCGCTCGAGCGCGTAGAAGACCCGCTCCTCGGTGTGCTGGACGTGCACCACGATGTCGACGTAGTCGAGCAGGATCCAGCGGGCGTCGCGGTCGCCCTCGCGGCGCACCGGCTTGGCGCCGAGCTGCTTGTTCAGCCGCTCCTCGATCTCGTCGACGATCGACTTGACCTGACGGTCGTTGGGCGCCGAGGCGAGGAGGAAGGCGTCGGTGATGGAGAGCACATCGCTGACGTCGTACGCGATGATGTCGTGCGCGAGCCGGTCGGCCGCCGCCTGGGCGGCGGCGTTGACGAGCTCGATGGAGCGATCCGTGGCGGTCACAGGCAGGCTTTCGTCGGCGGTCAGGAACCCTTCAAGGGTCTCACGGACCGCCGACACCCCACGCAGCGATGCTCAGGCGCCCGGCGTCGCCCCGGTCACTCCGGCTCCTCGATCTTGAAATCGGGGCCGAGGACCACCGAGATGTCGGCGTTGGTGGCGGCCTTGCCCTTCTTGACGGCACCGGCCGGCAGGCCGAGGGTCTTGGCGACCTCTTCCGCCTTCGCCTTCTGCGCGTCGTCGCCGTAGGTGACCTGCGACGCGTCGACCGCGTCCGCCTTGCCTCCGTCGATGACGTTGTAGCCGCCGTTGATGAGGGTGACCCGGGCCCGCTCCGTGGCGGCGGTCTTCCCGCTGCCGTTCTTGATCCCCACACGGAGGGTGTCGCCCGGCTCCGGCGCGCTGACCGAGCCGCCGAGGACGTCCTTGACGACGCTGTCGGCGGCCTCGTCGCTGAGCGTTCCGTCCTCCTGGACGGGCAGCAGCGCGGTCTTGTAGTCGCCGCCCTTCGCGTGCTCGGCGAGCTTGGCGAGGGACGTGCCGAGGTCCCGCTCGTTGAGGGACGGGTCGAGGATCTGCGCCAGCGTCTCCACGATGACAGTGGCCGACTTGGGGTCGTCCGGGAGCTTCTTGAGCACCGCCTGCATGACCTGGCCGAAGCGCAGCAGCTGCTTCTCCTCGGCCTCCTCCGGCCCGACGTAGGTGGCGTACGCCACGGCCGCCCGCCCGTCGAGCGTCTGGTTCTCGCCCTTCTTGACGAGGGGCTCGTCACCCTTCTCCGTGCCGGGGACCTCGGTGTCGGTCGTCAGGTCGATCGTGCCGACCAGCTCGACGAGGTTCTCCAGGTAAGGGGTGTCGAGGCGCCAGGTGCCGGAGACCTTGGCGCCCAGCAGGGTGCCGATCGCCTCGCGGGTACCGGTGGATCCGTCGTCCTCGACGGACTTGCCGAGGGTGGTGGCCGTGCCGTCGTCGTTCGCCACGGAGAGGTTGTCGGGGAGCAGGACGGTGGTGCCCTGGCCGGTGGTGGCGTTGTCGACGAGAAGGGCGGTGGACGTGCCCTTCTTCCTGGTGTTGTGCAGGTGCACCACGATGACGTCGCGCTTCTGCGGGCCGGCGGCCGCCTCGCTCTTCGTGTCGGAGCCGGACAGGCCGGGCAGCTTGCCCGCGTACCAGAGGTAGCCGACGCCGCCGACGAGCACGAGGGCCAGCGTGACGAGGAGCGCGACGACGCGGTTGCGGCCCCGGCGTTTGGCCTCCTCGCGCCGCTCCGAGCGGCTCTCGGTGAACTTCAGCCAGTCGATGACGTCTTCGGAGTCCTCGTCCGGCTCCTCGATGAACGAGAACTGCTCGGTCTGGTAGGGACGCTCCGACGACCCGTCGGCAGGCCGGCGCTGCTCCGGCACCCCGGCCGTTTCCCTGGCCACTGGAGCGGGACGCTGCTGCTCCTGATACCGAGAGGCCTGGTAGTGAGCGGCCTGCTGTTGCTGCTGCTGCTGTGGAGTCTGCTGCTGCGGGAACCACTGCGCCGTCGTGTCGACGGCCGGCTGGGTGCCGGTGTCGTAGCCGTAACCGCCCTGGCCGGACGCGTAGGTGTCGTAACCCCGGTCGTGCCCTGCCGGCGCCTGCGGCTGGGGGGCGTACGGGTCGTACGAGTAGCCCTGGGACGACCGGGGCCGGCCGTAGGCCTGCCCGGTGCCGCCGTAGCCTTCGCCCGCGCCGCCGTACCCCTGCCCCTGCTCGGGGCCGTAGCCCTGCGCCGAGCCGTAGTCCTGCGTGGAACCGTAGGCCCCGGGATCCGGACGGCTCTGCCCGTCCTGCTGCCCAGAGTGGCCGCTCTGCTGCTGTGCGTAGGGGTCGTACTGCTGGGGCTGCTGATAGACCGGCTGTCCGTACTCGTCGTAGCCGATGATCTGCGGCTGGTGGTACGGGTCGTAAGGATTCTGCTGGTCGTTCAACGGTGCCCCTCTCCGCGGCTCATTCGCCGCGGTACAACTGGCGCTTGTCGATGTAGCGCACCACACCGTCCGGCACCAGGTACCAGACCGGGTTCCCCTGGGCGACTCTCTCCCTGCAGTCGGTCGACGAGATGGCCAGCGCCGGAACCTCCACCAGGGAGACCCCGCCCTCGGGCAGGCCGTCGTCCGTCAGATCATGGCCCGGCCGGGTCACTCCGATGAAGTGGGCGAGCGAGAAGAGTTCCTCCGCGTTCCGCCAGCCGAGGATCTGGGAGAGCGCGTCGGCACCCGTGATGAAGAACAGGTCCGAGTTCTCGTTGAGGGAGCGCAGGTCCCGCAGAGTGTCGATGGTGTACGTCGGGCCGCCGCGGTCGATGTCGATGCGGCTCACCGAGAACTGCGGGTTGGACGCCGTGGCGATGACCGTCATCAGATAGCGGTCCTCGGCCGGTGACACGTTCTTGTGGCTCTTCTGCCACGGCTGTCCGGTCGGCACGAACACCACCTCGTCGAGGTGGAAGAGGGCGGCCACCTCGCTGGCGGCCACCAGGTGTCCGTGGTGGATCGGGTCGAACGTCCCGCCCATCACGCCGAGTCGGCGTCTGCCCGGACCGGAGCCGGCGCCGGAGCCCGCGGCCACTATCTGCTCTCCCATGCGTGCAGAGCCTACTGGCACCGGTCGCCGGCCAGGGATCAGCGGTCGCGGTTGAAGCGGGTGGTGATCCACAGCAGCAGCATCAGGGCGACGAAGGCGCCGATGCCGGTCACGTACGGGCTGAGGCTTTCGTGGTTGCCGCCGTGCTCGGCGCCCTCGGCGAGAGTGACCAGGTTGGCGGCGGTGCCGGTGAGGCTCATCTTCAACAGGACCAATCGATCGGGAGTGGGAGTCGGAGACTTCGCGGACATCGTATGCGGGCCCCCCGGGCACGCTCACGCCGACTCAGTCGTTGTGCCCACCGCAGACGCCGTCACAGGGGTTCCGGGAGTTGTCCACAGGCCCCGCCGTGCCGCGGCCCCAGCCCCTAGGCTGAGGTCCGTCAGGGGGACGAGCGAGGACTCGCACCAACAGGGGGCACCATGACCAACAGCCACGAGCAGGTACCGAGCAGGCAGCGCAAGCGCTTCCCGGAGATCTCCTCACGGGCGTACGAACACCCCGCGGACCGCTCGGCGCTCGTCGCGCTGCGCAAGCTCAGCGGCTTCGACACCGTTTTTAAGGCACTCAGCGCACTGCTTCCCGAGCGCAGCCTGCGACTGCTCTTCCTCTCCGACTCGGTGCGGGTGAACGACGCCCAGTTCGCACATCTCAACGACATGCTGCGCGACGCCTGCTACATCCTGGACCTCGAGAAGGTCCCGGCGATGTACGTGACGCAGGACCCGCGTCCCAACGCCATGTGCATCGGCCTGGACGAGCCGATCATCGTCCTCACCACCGGGCTCTTGGAGCTGCTCGACGAGGAGGAGATGCGGGCGGTCGTCGGCCATGAGGTCGGCCACGCCCTCTCCGGGCACTCCGTCTACCGCACGGTTCTCCTCTTCCTCACCGGCCTGGCGCTGAAGGTCGCCTGGATACCGCTGGGCAATGTGGCGATCATGGCGATCGTCACGGCGCTGCGCGAGTGGTTCCGCAAGTCGGAGCTGTCCGCCGACCGCGCGGGCCTGCTCGTGGGCCAGGACCTCCAGGCGTCGATGCGTGGCCTGATGAAGATCGCCGGCGGAAACCACCTGCACGAGATGAACGTGGACGCGTTCTTGCAGCAGGCGGAGGAGTACGAGTCCGCGGGTGACCTGCGCGACTCCGTCCTGAAGATCCTCAATGTGCTCCCCCGGTCGCACCCGTTCACCACGGTGCGCGCCGCCGAGCTGAAGAAGTGGGCGGAGAGCCGCGACTACCAGCGGATCATGGACGGCCACTACCCCCGCCGCACCGAGGACAAGGACGCCTCGGTCACCGACTCGTTCCGCGAGTCCGCCTCGCACTACGCCGACACGGTGCGCACCAGCAAGGACCCGCTGATGAAGCTGGTCGGCGACATAGCGGGCGGGGCGGGCGACCTCGGCGGCAAGCTGCGGGACAAGTTCATGGGCAACGGCAGCGCGGCCGGCGAGACCGCCGGCGGCAGCAACGGCACCGGTCCGGCAGGCGGCGGCACCGCTCAGGGCGAGGGCTGAGCCTCAGGGGCGAGGGACCCGCAGAGCGCCACGGTGGCCCGGTCCGTCGCGTACGGGTCGGTGCCGGCCGGGCCGTCGGAATCCGCCCGCTGTCCGGACAGCAGCGGATGCAGTGCTCCCGACACGTCGGACGAGCAGGCCTGCGGCCCGGCCTGGACGTTGCTGACCCGCACCTCCAGGCGATGGTGCGCGAGGTCGTCCCGGTCGAAGCGGAAGTGGAGCTCGCGGCGGACCGTGAAGAGCGAGGCCTCGTCCGTCCCCGGACCGCTGACGGCCGCCCGGCGCAGCGCGTAGACGAAGGTGTGGTCGGAGACGATCTCCAGAGCTCCGGTGCCCGCCTCTGTGACCGTGAGCGTGCCCCGCACCCGCACGTCCGGATCGGCCAGCGCGACCTTCGCGGGGTCGAAGCGCACCAGCCAGCCGGTGGCGGCGTGCCGGCCGTCGGCGGCCGGTGAGGCGACGCTCCGGTCGAACTGCGCCATCTGGTCCGGGTGGAGCAGGGTACGCACGGGCTGGACGGCGTCACCGGTGAGGACGTCGGGGTCGAGCGACGATGTCACCAGGTAGTCCTTGACGGTCGCCAGCGCGGTCATCACCTGCGCTTCCGAGAAGTGCCCGGTCCGGCGCATGGGCGGCATGGTGATGCCCGCGGCGCCCGTGCGGAACTGATCGGCCTGGCTGCTCGCATAGAGCTCGGCGGGCGAGCCTCCCGGTACGGGGCCCTGCGGCGCGAGGGGGACGACCGTGACGTGCAGCTGCTCGGCCTGCCGGGCCTGGGGCGGCTGGTAGGGGTGCCGGACGCCCAGGTAGATCGCGGTGCCGAAGGCGATCATGACGAGGAGGACCAGCAGCAGGATCTGGCCTGGGGCCCGGCCGGCGTTCCACGCGGGGAGGCTGCGCACGGCCGGCGCGTCCTCGCCCATCCGCTCCACCGCGGAGAATTCCTGGACGCGGGCAGCACGGATGAACGATTCGTCGAAGACGACCGATCCGTACTCGTCATCTCCACCGCCGGGGAGCCCCTCGGGAGTCCCCTCGGGCGGGTCTCCACGCCCAGCCATACTTTCAGGGTAGGTCTGGCGGGCACGCGGTAAACGCCCTGGTACGCCACAAGTTCTGACGAGTTCTCACCAAGTTGCGCCCGGGGTGCCCGGGGGGTATCGGCAGGTGGCTCCAGGTCGGCGCGAGAGCCTCATGGGGCGCGCGGGCCCCAGGAAACGCGGGGGCCTCAGGGAGCCGGTGGCACCGTGGAGACCCGCGGGGCGGAGTGTTCGAGCGGCGTGGCTACGGGACCGTTGCCCCGCCCGCTGACCGTGGCTCCCGTCGGTGGTGCGTCCACGCCCGTCCGTGCGGGCTGCGGCACGGGATCCTGCCGGTTGCTGTTCGAGGCCCCGCGGTACACGGCCGTGAAGGCGAGGGCGACCATCCCGATGCCCATCAGCAGGGCCAGCAGCCACGCCACGGGCCGGTGCCAGCGTGCGGTGCCGCGATAGGGACGCAGAGCGCCTCCGTGCCGCCCGTACGGGCCGGCCCAGTCGCCGTCGCGGCCCGTGTCCTCGTCGTCCTCGTCGTCGTGGTCGTAGCCGCGACGACGGTGGCCGGCGGTGTGGTGGCTGTCGTAGAGGTCGTCGTCGGGAGAGTGTCCCCGCGGGCCGGACCGGGCGGCGTCCGCCTCGGCGCGGGCCTCCGCGGCGGCCAGCAACCGCTCCACCGCGGTCGGTTCGTGGATCTTGGCGGCCCGTACGAAGTCCTCGTCGAACACCACGGTGGCGAAGTCCTCGTCCGCGCCCCCGCGGTCGTCGTCAGGCTCCCAGCCGTCCGGAAACGGCTTGCCCCCCACGTCGTCCGGCACGTTCTCAGAGTAGACCGGGGGGCCCGGTTTGGGCAGGGAGAGCGCAAACTCTCCCCGCCCGGGTGACCCGGGGCGCCGCCCCGCTGACGGTCACCGCGTGTGGCCGTCGCCCGTCACGATGTACTTCGTCGAGGTCAGCTCGGGCAGCCCCATCGGACCGCGCGCGTGCAGCTTCTGCGTCGAGATTCCGATCTCGGCGCCGAATCCGAACTGACCACCGTCGGTGAAACGGGTGGACGCGTTCACCGCGACCGTCGTGGAGTCCACCAACTGGGTGAATCGCCGGGCCGCGGCCTGCGAGGTGGTGACGATCGCCTCGGTGTGACCGGACGACCAGAGCCGGATGTGGGCGACGGCCGACTCCAGGGACTCGACGACGGCGGCGGCGATGTCGTAGGAGAGGTACTCCGTCTCCCAGTCCTCCGTGGTCGCGGGCACGATCGTGGCCTTCGTGGCGTCCGCGTACTCGATGACGCGTTCGTCGCCGTGCACGGTCACCCCCGCGTCCGCGAGCGCGTCCAGGGCGCGCGGCAGGAAGGCGGCCGCGACGTCCTTGTGGACGAGGAGGGTCTCCGCGGCGTTGCAGACGCTCGGCCGCTGCGCCTTGGAGTTGATCAGGATCTCGACGGCCATGTCGATGTCGGTCTCGGCGTCCACGTACACGTGGCAGTTCCCGGTCCCCGTCTCGATGACGGGGACGATGGACTCCTCGACGACGGTGCGGATCAGCGAGGCGCCGCCCCGGGGGATCAGCACGTCGACCATGCCGCGGGCCCGCATCAGTTCGCGTACGGAGTCCCGGCTCTCGCCGGGCACGAGCTGCACGGCGTCGGCCGGCAGGCCGGAGCCGCCGACCGCGTCCCGCAGTACCCGCACGAGGGCGGTGTTGGAGGAGTACGCGGAGGACGAGCCGCGCAGCAGCACCGCGTTCCCCGACTTCAGGCACAGCGCGGCGGCGTCCACGGTGACGTTCGGCCGGGCCTCGTAGATGATGCCGACGACGCCGAGCGGCACCCGCACCTGGCGTAGGTCGATGCCGTTGGGAAGGGTCGAGCCGCGCACCACCTCGCCGACGGGGTCGGGCAGGGCGGCCACATCACGCACGTCGGCGGCGATGGCGCGCACCCGCTCGGGAGTGAGCGTGAGCCGGTCGATGACCGTCTCGCTGGTCCCCGCCTCACGGGCGCGGGCGATGTCCTCGGCGTTCGCCTCGACGATCTCGCTCGTACGGACCTCCAGGGCGTCGGCCATCGCGAGCAGCGCGTCGTCCTTGGCCGATCGCGGCAGAGGCGCGAGGTCGGCGGCCGCCGCGCGGGCCCGGTAGGCCACCTGGGCGACCGGGGACATGTTGTCGTAGGGCGAAACCGAAGAGAGCGACGTCATACAGGAAGCGTAATGCGCCGCCCGCGGGCGACCCTCCCGTATCCCGCAGTCCGAGACGGACCGCCCGGCGCCGCACGCCTCGACGACCTCACGCGCCCTGCCTTCGGAGGAGACGCGTTCCCACGCCCGTGCCAGGCCTGCCCTCCCTCAGAAGGGATGCACACCCACCCGCGCGGCTGCCGGCGGGCCGTAACCCTCCGCGACGCGCTGGTGATAGGTCTGCCGGTCGATGACCTCGAGGCCGACGATCTCCCACGGCGGCAGGTTGGCCGTGGAACGGTGTTCGCCCCACAGCCGCAGGGCGACAGCGGCCGCGTCGTGCAGGTCGCGCGCCTCCTCCCAGTAGCGGATTTCGGCGTGGTCGTTGGCGTACCGGCTGGTGAGCAGGAAGGGGTGATCGTGGGCCAGCTGCTCGAGGCCGCGGCGGACCTCCTTGAGCGGGGCCTCCCGGCCGGAGACGCTGAGCGTGATGTGCCACAGGCGGGACAGCACACGCTCCTCTTCGACGGCGCCCGGCCGTGTCGCGGCCTCCACGGTGCCGGCCCCGGTCCCCTGGTCCTGGATCTTCATCCGGTCCCCGCGGGCGGTGTCACCGTCGGCCCGCCCTTCGCCGCGCGCGTCACCGTGCCCGTCGCCGAAGTCGGCCCCCGCCCCGACGCTGGTCAGAGCCCGCTCCTCGCCCACCGACCGGCGGACGCCCGGCAGCTTCCCGTTCCCTCGGGGCGCATCCCCTGGGCGCGCTCGTCTCACCGGCGGCCTCCCTGTTGCTGCGTCGTGCTGCGTCGTCGTGCCGAACCCCGCGTTCCCCCGCAACAAAGTTGACCAGCCCACGGCGGGGCGTGGGGCGGTTTTGGTAAAGGTCTCTGCCAGATGGCGGGACTTTCCGCCTTTTCACGTCTGAAGGACGACCAGGTCGTCCCTGTGTACGACTTCCCGCTCGTACTCCGGGCCGAGCTCCTTCCCCAGTTCCCTGGTGGAGCGGCCGGCCATCCGGGGAATCTCCTTGGCGTCGAAGTTGACCAGCCCCCGTGCGACCGGCCGGCCGGCGGCGTCGCGCAGCTCGACCGGGTCACCGGCGCTGAACTCGCCGTCCACCGCGGCGATCCCAGCCGGCAGCAGCGACTTCCTGCCCTCGACGACGGCCCGGACGGCACCGTCGTCGAGGGTGAGGGAGCCCTGCGGTGTCGAGGCGTGCGCGAGCCACAGCAGCCGGTCGGCGGAGCGGCGTCCGGTGGCGTGGAAGTACGTGCCGGTGTCACGGCCAGAGAGCGCGTCGGCGGCGCGGCTCGCGGAGGTGAGGACCACGGGCACGCCGGCGGCCGCGGCGATCCGGGCCGCCTCGACCTTGGTGACCATGCCGCCGGTGCCGACGCCCGCCTTGCCCGCGCTGCCGATCTGCACGTGGGCGATGTCCTCGGGGCCGTGCACCTCCTCGATGCGACTGGTGTCGGGGCGGGCCGGGTCCCCGTCGTAGAGGCCGTCGACGTCGGAGAGCAGGACCAGCAGGTCCGCCCGTACGAGGTGGGCGACGAGCGCGGCGAGCCGGTCGTTGTCGCCGAAGCGGATCTCGTCGGTGGCGACGGTGTCGTTCTCGTTGACGACCGGGACCGCGCCCATGGCGAGGAGCTGGTCCAGGGTCCGGTAGGCGTTGCGGTAGTGGGCGCGCCGGCTGGTGTCGTCGCTGGTCAGGAGCACCTGGCCGACGCGGACGCCGTAGCGCGCGAAGGACGCGGTGTAGCGGGCGACAAGCAGGCCCTGGCCGACGCTCGCGGCGGCCTGCTGACGGGCCAGGTCCTTGGGCCGGCGGGTGAGCCCGAGCGGCGCGAGGCCCGCGGCGATGGCGCCGGAGGAGACGAGCACTATCTCCTTCTCGCCGCCGCTGCGGACCTTGGCGAGCACGTCCACCAGGGCGTCCACCCGGTCCGCGTCGAGCCCGCCGGCGGCGGTGGTCAGGGAGGAGGAGCCGACCTTGACGACGATCCGGCGGGCGGCGGTCACGTGCGTCCTCGCCGGGACCGTGCCCGCCGGTGCGGCGGAGGCCGGTGGCTGCTCCGCGGGGGCCGCTGCCGAATGCCCCGCTGCCTGCTGTTCCGGGCTCTGTCCGCTCACGCCGTGCCTCGCCTCTGTCACAAGGCCGAATGTATGCCAGCGTCCCTGTCCGGTGCGCGGCCATTCCGCTCGCTGGACAGCAGTATCCGGCCGCCGGCACCTGTCCCTCCGCACCCGCCTCGGACGGTGCCACGCCGAAACGGCCTGGCGGACGGCGCGAGTTGACCGCGCCGATGGTTGTTCGATCCGGCCAACCGCTAGGGTGGCGGGTGGGCGGTGGCCCGCGCCCGTTCCGGCGCATGCCTGTCTCCGGCCCGCCACCTTCGACTCCGGTTCCCACAACAGACGGGGCGCAGCTGTGTCGGTCAAAGTGAGTGTCGTCATCCCGGTCTACAACCCGGGGAAGTACATCGACCCGTGCATCGATTCCTTGGTCCGCCAGACCCTGCCGGCCGAGGAGTTCGAGGTCCTGTTCGTCGATGACGGCTCCACGGACGACACCCCGGAGCGGCTCGACAAGCTGGCGGCCGAGCACCCCCACTTCCGAGTGATCCACATCCCCAATTCCGGCTGGCCGGGCAAGCCGCGGAACGTCGGGGTCGCCGAAGCCCTCGGCGAGTACGTCCAGTTCCTCGACCAGGACGACCACCTGGGCACGGACGCGCTGCGCCGCCTCTACGACATGGGGCACAGGAACGGCTCCGACATCGTCATCGGCAAGGTGGCCAGCAACTTCCGCGGCGTGCCGCACGGCGTATTCCGTACGAACCGCGAGAAGTGCACGCTGCGCGACGCGCCACTGTTCGACAGCCTCACGCCGCACAAGATGTTCCGCACCGCGTTCCTGCGCGAGCACGGCATCGCCTACCCCGAGGGCAAGCGCCGCCTCGAGGACCAGCTGTACATGATGCGGGCTTACTTCCCCGCCAAGGTCGTCTCGATCCTCGGCACGTACACCTGCTACCACTACTCGAAGCGGGACGACGGCAAGAACGCCGGGTCGGCGAAGCTCGTCCCCGAGGGCTACTACGGCAATCTCCGCGAGGTCCTCGACGTCGTCGTCGCCAACACCGAGCCGGGTCCGCTGCGGGACCGGGTGCTGCGCCGCTTCTACCGGGTGGAGATGCTGGGCCGCCTGAGCGAGCCGGCGGTGCTCAAGTACGACGACGGCTACCTGCGCGAGATGGTGGACGCCGTCCGGCCGCTCGCACTGGAGTACATGGACGACTCCGTGCACGACGGCCTCGGTCCGATGCTGCGGATGCGCTCCACCCTGCTGCGTGAGAACGACGCGGAGGGGCTGGTGCGGCTCGCCCGGCTCGGTTCGTCCGTCAAGGGCTCCGCACGGCTGGAGGACGTGCGGTGGGAGACCGACGGCCGGATCACGGTGACCATGGCGGTACGGCTGGTCCACGGCGAGCAGCGGCTGCCGCTGAAGCTTCTGAGCCGTGACGAGCGGCTCTACGTGCACCCCGACATCACCTCCGGCTTCCTCCCCGAGGGCGCGCTCCTCGACATCACCGACGATCTCGTCGGCTTCCAGGCCGAGCTGTCGCTGCGTGACCGCGAGAAGGCCGTGGAGTGGCTGTGCCCCACGACGCTGGAGACCCGCGTCGAAATGCTCGACGACGAGGACGACGAGACCGACGAGACCGCGGAGACCGACGGGAACGGGCCGGACGGAGCGGGCCGGACCTGCGAGGTCGTGCTCCGCGGCACCGGCGTGCTGGCCACCCAGGGCAGCCGCAAGGGCCGGGGCAGCCTTCCCCGGGGCTTCTGGGACGCCTGGGTGAGCGTGCGGGGCCTCGGTCTCGTGCGCAAGACGCGGCTGGGCGCGGAGCGCGCGGAGCACGTCGACGGCCAGTGCGTCCCTGCGCTGCTGTCCTCGCCCGCCCGCCCCGTGATCCCGTACTTCACCGACCCGTACGGCAACCTCACCCTCGACGTCTCCCGTCGCGGCAAGAAGCTGGTCCCCTATCTGGAGGGCCGCCCGGTGCTGTGCATGCCGGGGCGTTCGCCGCAGCTTCGGCTCGACCTGGTCACGGCCCCCGCGACCGCTCCCGCGGCCGTGCAACTGGTGCTGAGCAAGCCGCCGGCCGCGCCCGTCCCCGCCGCCGAGGCGGCGGGGACGGGCGCGGAGGAGCCGGCGAGCTCGGAGGCACCGGACGCCGCGGTCGTCCACGCCTTCCCGTCCACGCTGCGCCCGGTGCACGGCCGTGCCCACCTGCCGGTGCTCCGCCGGGTCGAGGGTGCGCCGGTGGGAACCTGGCAGCTCGGGGTGCGGCTCGACGGCGAGAAGGGCCGGGCGCTCGCGCTGTGTACGGTGGACGTCGATGCCGCCGGCCGTCTCCGGCTGGACGACAGCCTCCCCGCACCTGACCCCGCCCTGCTGCGGACGCTGACGGTGCAGCGCCGCCGGGCGGCGCTGCACGAGGCGGTGCGCACCGTGGCCGGCCCCGTCGTGCGACGGCTGCCGTCCTCCGGGCGCAGGAAGGTACGCCGGTTCGCGGCGCGGCTGCTCGGATGACCGGCGAACCCGCGGGCCCGGCATCGGCCACCTGACCGCACCACCGGAACGAGGACAGGATCACATGCGGCAGCTCTCCATCACCGGCGCCTGGGTGCACGAGCCGAAGATCTTCCCGGACAGCCGCGGGAGTTTCCACGAGTGGTTCAAGGAAGGCGACTTCGCGAAAGCCGCCGGCCACGGTCTGCGGCTCGCCCAGGCCAACTGCTCCGTCTCCAGCCGCGGCACGCTCCGCGGCGTCCACTTCGCCGACGTTCCGCCGAGCCAGGCGAAGTACGTGAAGTGCGTGCGGGGCGCCGTTCTGGACGTCGTGGTCGACATCAGGGTCGGCTCACCGACCTTCGGCCAGTGGGAGGCGGTCCGTCTGGACGACGTGGACCACCGCAGCGTCTATCTGTCGGAGGGCCTGGGGCACGCGTTCATGGCCCTGACGGACGACGCCACGGTCGTCTACCTCTGCTCCGAGGGTTACGCCCCCGAACGTGAGCACGGGCTCAACCCCCTCGACCCCGGTCTGGGCATCGACTGGCCGCAGGACATCGCCCCGGTGCTCTCCGACAAGGACGCCGCGGCGCCGTCGCTGGCGGAGGCGGAGCGCCAGGGCCTGCTGCCGCGGTACGAGGAGTGCCGCGCCTACTACGCCGAGCTGGCCGCACGCGGCTGAACGGCGCGGCACGCAGACGGACGCCCCGGATCCGTCGGATCCGGGGCGTGAGGGGAACGGCTCAGCCCGTGAGCCTCTCGATGCTCCTGCGCACCGGCGCGAAGGCCGAGCGCGGCCGCCGCAGCGTGCGGGCCTTGATCAGGGCGGGCCAGAAGTCGGCGCCGAGCAGCGCCTCCGGCTGGACGGCGTTCTTGCGGACGAGGATCTCCTCGGGGACGTCCTGCGGGTCGGGCACGACGTACTCTTCGATGATCTTGTCGTACGCGTTCTTGAGGACGGTGCTCTCCGGGTCGGCGCCGAAGATCGCCACGACTCCGGTCGGCGCGGTGTCGACCTCGACGACGAGCAGGTCGGGGCGGTACTTCCGCAGGACCTGGGCGACCTTGTAGACATCGCCCGCCCAGAACTTGGTGTGCCGGTCGCGCGCGGCCTCGTCGACGTTCCTCGGGAGCATGTCGTCGAGCACGATCACGCTGGACCAGCGTGAATGCCGCTCGACGTTCATGAAGTCGCGGAGCGCGTACTCGAAGAGGTGCATTCCGTCGATGAAGGACAGTTCGAGCTTCGGCTCTCCGCCGAGCACATTCAGCGGGTCCTTGCGGGCAAGGGCGCGGAAGGGATTGCGGCCGGTGCGCAGATGCACCAGCGGGTCCTTGCGCGCGAAGAAGTCGTCACTGGTGGCCCTGACGAGGTGAACATCGCAACTGATGCTCGTCACGACACGGAACGCGGGGTCGATCGCGACGGAAGGGACCCGGGAGAGTGCCAGACTGCGTCCGTCGTTGACCCCGATTTCGAGATAATTACGGGGTTTGTACGTGCGGTGCAGTTGACGCAGAAAACCGTGGCGATCCACCGATCGAACCCTTCGCTGGGAATCAAATTGATTGATTCCCAGCGAAGTTAGCGTGTACGTGGCCCGGACGTAAATGTCTACCGGCCAGTAGCACCCGTTCCGCGCTCTGCTTCCACCAGTGCGGGGAACGCTTCTGCGATCGCCTCGCGCCAGTCGCGAACAGGTTCGATCCCGGTGCCCCGCCAGCCTTCGTGCCCGAGGACGCTGTACGAAGGACGGGGCGCCGGGCGCGTGAAGGCCCCGCTGTCCGTCGGCCGTACCCGGTCCGGGTCCGCGCCCAGCAGCCGGAAGATCTCCCTGGTGAAGCCGTACCAGGTGGTCCCGCCCCGGCTGGTGCCGTGGTGGACGCCCGCGGGGACGGTCCCGGCCACCGCCGCCTGCCCCAGCCGCACGAGCAGACCGGCGAGGTCGGCGCTCCACGTGGGCTGGCCGAGCTGGTCGTCGACGACGTCGACGGTGTCCCTGGCCGCCTCCAGCCGGATCATGGTGCGGACGAAGTTGGGGCCGCCCACGCCGTAGAGCCAGGCCGTACGGACCACATGACCGGTCTCCGGCAGCAACTCGAGCACGGCCCGCTCCCCCGCGAGCTTGGTGCGCCCGTAGGCGCTGCGCGGCGCGGTGGGGGCGTCCTCGGCGTAGGGCAGGGTGGCGTCGCCCGCGAAGACGTAGTCGGTGGAGATGTGCAGCAGGACGGCGCCGCTCTCCTTGCAGGCCTCCGCCACGTTCCTCGCGCCGGTGCCGTTGACGGCCAGGGCGGCGTCCTCGCGCTCCTCCGCGCCGTCGACGTCCGTCCACGCGGCGCAGTTCACCACGACGGCGGGGCGGTGGGCCACCAGGCAGGAGCGCACGGCGTCGGGGTCGGTGATGTCCAGGTCCGCGCGCGTGACGGCGACGGCGGGCACGCCCTCCGCGGCCAGCCGGGCGACGACGTCCCGGCCGAGCATGCCGCCGGCGCCGGTGACCAGCCAGCTCACAGCGCCGCACGCTCCTTCAGGGGCTCCCACCAGGCACGGTTGTCGCGGTACCACTGGACGGTCTCCGCGAGCCCGGTGGCGAAGTCCTTGCGCGGCTCGTAGCCGAGCTCCGCGCGGATCTTGGTGCAGTCGACCGAGTAGCGGCGGTCGTGGCCCTTGCGGTCGGTGACGTACTCGACGCTGGTGTCCCAGTCCGCGCCGCAGGCCTCCAGCAGCAGCCAGGTGAGCTCCTTGTTGGACAGCTCGGTGCCGCCGCCGATGTTGTAGACCTCGCCGGAGCGGCCCTTGGTGCGGACGAGTTCGATGCCCTGGACGTGGTCGTCGATGTGCAGCCAGTCCCGGACGTTGCCGCCGTCGCCGTAGAGCGGGACCTTCCCGCCGTCCAGCAGGTTGGTGATGAACAGCGGGATGACCTTCTCGGGGAAGTGGTGGTGCCCGTAGTTGTTGGAGCAGCGGGTCACCCGGACGTCCAGACCGTGGGTGCGGTGGTACGACAGGGCGATCAGGTCGCTGGACGCCTTGGCCGACGAGTACGGCGAGTTGGGCTCGAGCGGGTGCGTCTCCGGCCAGGAGCCCTCGTCGATCGAGCCGTAGACCTCGTCGGTGGAGATGTGGACGAACCGCTCGACGCCGGCCCGGTGGGCGGCGTCGACCAGCGTGTGGGTGCCGAGCACGTTGGTGCGCACGAACTCCGCGCCGCCGTCGATGGAGCGGTCCACATGCGACTCGGCGGCGAAGTGGACCACCTGGTCGTGCTCCGCCATGAGCTTGCCGACGAGTTCGGCGTCGCAGATGTCGCCCTGCACGAAGCCGAAGCCGGGATGGTCGCGGACCTCGTCGAGGTTGGCCGGGTTGCCCGCGTAGGTGAGCTTGTCGAGCACGGTGACTGCCACGTCACCCGGCCCGCCGGGGCCGAGCAGCGTGCGGACGTAGTGGGAGCCGATGAAACCGGCGCCACCGGTCACCAGGATCTTCGTTGTCATGAGGAGATCTGTACCTTGCTGTGGTCGCCGAGCACGAGTCGGTGGGAGGACGGGTTGCGTGGAGAGGGCGTGACCTCGACGTCCCGGCCGATCAGCGAGGCCTCCACACGCCGCACTCCGGTGATGGAGGCGCCGCGCAGGACGATGGAGTACTCGATCTCGCTGTCCTGGATCCGGCACGCCTCCGAGACGGAGGTGAAGGGGCCGACGTACGAGTCGCTGATCACCGTGTCACCACCGATGATCGCGGGGCCCACGATGCGGCTGTTGGTGATCCGCGCCCCCTTCTCGATCCGGACCCGGCCGATGATCTCGCTGCTCCGGTCGACCTCGCCGTCGTTGCTCGGCTCCACCGTCTCCAGCACGGAGCGGTTGACCTCGAGCATGTCGGTGACGTTGCCGGTGTCCTTCCAGTAGCCCGCGATGGTCGTCGAGCGCACGTCGCGGCGCTGGTCGATGAGCCACTGGATGGCGTGGGTGATCTCCAACTCACCTCGCCAGGAGGGCTCGATGGACCGCACGGCCTCGTGCACGGCAGGGGTGAAGAGGTAGACGCCGACGAGGGCGAGATCGCTCTTCGGCTCCTTCGGCTTCTCCTCCAGGCCCACGACACGGCCGTCCCCGTCGAGTTCGGCGACGCCGAAGGACGTCGGGTCGGGCACCTTGGTCAGCAGGATCTGCGCGTCCGGGCGTTCCGTACGGAACTCGTCGACGAGGCCGGTGATGCCGCCGACGATGAAGTTGTCACCGAGGTACATCACGAAATCGTCCTCGCCGAGGAAGTCCCTCGAAATGGCGACGGCGTGCGCCAGGCCGAGCGGCTTCTCCTGCGGAATGTAGGTGATTTTCACACCGAATCGGGACCCGTCCCCGACGGCTTCCCTGATCTCGTCGGCGGTGTCGCCGACGATCACGCCCACGTCGGTGATCCCCGCTTCCGCGATCGCCTCGAGGCCGTAGAAGAGCACCGGCTTGTTCGCGACGGGAACCAGTTGCTTGGCCGAGGTGTGCGTGATGGGACGCAGGCGGGTGCCCGCCCCTCCGGAGAGAACGAGTGCCTTCACGATTCATGTCCTCGAGTCGAGTGATGTTCCCCGAGCGGATACCGCTCAGCTCTTTCGACTTTACCCACGGTTCTGCTGCACAGACGCTGTGTTCCGATTCCGGGCGCTGCGCACGAGGCGCCGTACCCGTCTGCGCACCCCGCGCACCACCCTCCGGACGGTGAGGGCCTGCGCCTCGGGCGGCAGGACCCGGCAGCTGCCGGCCCAGTCGGGCACGGTGACGGCGTACAGCGCGTCGGGCAGATCCGCCGCGGCGTCCCTGAAGTGCGGATAGGCGAGATACACGCAGGCCCGGCGTCCCGTCCGGGGCTCACGGACCACTTCGGGAACCGACTTGGCGGCGGTGAACTCCACCATGTCCTTCAGCAGGTCGAGCCGGCCTCTCGCGACGCACTCCAGCACCAGCCTGTCCCCCACCCTGACGTGGCCGGCGACACCGTCGTTCCAGTAGCCGGTCATGGCGGCCGCCAGCCGCAGCTTGTCGCGCTGCTCCGATTCCGGTTGCCGCAGGAAGCCCGGGCCGAACTGCTGGAGCAGGCCCACGGTGAACGGCCGGACCATCAGCAGATCGCGGCGCGGCCCCGGCGGCTCCAGCCGGGCGATCACCCGGGTCAGACCGGTCAGCGCCTCGAAGCGGTCCGCGTAGGTCCCGCGCCGGGTGGCGTGTTTACCGTCCTCGCGGCCGACCAGGTAGTAACAGTCGTAGTCCGCGACCACGGAGACGCCGTTGCCGGCGAGATACGCCTCCATCGTGAACAGCGAGTCCTCACCCGTGGGGAGACTCTCGTCGAAGGTGAGGCCGAGCCGGCACAGCATCTCGCGCCGGAACAGCTTCTGGGCGCTGAGCGCGTAGATGATCCGTGACGAGTACACGTCGGCACGCTCGACGCTCTCGTGGAACATCGAGCGGGGAACGCCGCGCCCCCGGCCGGCCATCCTGCCGAGCACCACGTCCGTCCCGGCGCGGTCCGCCATGGTGACCATCCGGTCCAGCGCCTCGTCGCCGAGGAAGTCGTCGGCGTCGAGGAAGAAGACGTAGCGGCCCCGCGCGAGGGAGAGACCGACGTTGCGCGGGCCGCTCGGCCCACCGGAGTTCGCCTGCCGGACCAGCGTGGTGCGCACCTTGCTGCGGGCGGCGAACTCCTCGAGGTACTCGCCCGTGCCGTCCGTCGAACCGTCGTCGACCGCGACGATCTCGATGCGGTCGGCGCCCATGGTCTGCGACTCCACCGACTCCAGGCAGCGGACCAGATACGGCATTGCTTCATAGGCGCCGACGACAACCGTGACGTCGGGCACGAGACTGTCATTCATGGACATACAGACAACCCGAACCGGGCAAAGGTTGCGGCGAGCGACCCTCCGGTCAAATGTGCACATCACGCCCGACGCGTGCCGCGGGCCATGAAGACGACAGCGGCCCGGTGCCATCCCTGGGGGACGCCACCGGGCCGCTGCGGACGGGTCGCTCAGCCGCCCACCGCTGTGTCGCCCACGGGCGAGTCGTCGAGCCCGGGCGCCTGCTCGGGCCCCGCGAGCCGCTGCTGCAGCGCGAGATTGCGTGCCTCCGCCTTGGCGGCCAGCGCCTGTACCGCCGCGTCGAACTGCTGGAGGGACGTCGGCTCGTCGGGGCCGAGCAGGTACTCCTTGAGCTCCCGCCGGGCCTCGGCCCGGGTGTCCGCCGCGCCGTCGGCGACGGCCGCGAGCAGCTCGTCCAGCTCCGCGGCGCTGTTGGAGAGGATCACAGCGGCACGCACGGCGGTGTTCTGCCGCCGGAACTCCGCCTCTCCCAGGCCCGCCGAGTCGGTGACCGCGTACGGCTTGCCGCTCGCGATGTAGTCGGAGACCACGCTGGAGATGTCGGAGACCATGCCGTCCGACTCGTTGAAGCAGTCGTACAGGCGCGGCTCGGGACCGGTGATGACCCGGTGCTCCCACCAGCCGAAGGAGCGCCAGTACGCGGCGTTCCACTCGTCCTTGAGCCTCATGATCTCGGCCTCGCGCGCCGGGTCGGCCACCGAGTCGCGGGCCTCCTCCGCCTCGTCCCCGCCGGCCTTGGAGACGCCCGACAGTTCCGCGAGGCGTGCTTCGGCGCGCTCCAGCACGAGGCGCGCGGCTGCGTGGTCCGCGGCGTCGGCCTCCGCTTCCGCCGTCCACCGGGGGTCGATCGCCCGGGCCGCGGCGGCCGCCTCGACCAGTGCCCTGATCCGCGCGTCGACGGCCTTGGCCTCCGCGCTGCGGGTGCCGGTGAACGGGTGCGGCTTGTAGATGAGCCGGATGGGGTGCTCGGCGTTCAGCAGCCGCTCCACGATATTCTCGCCGGCCAGCAGCAGGGAGGTGTTGCCGGGGTTGTCGTCCCAGCCCTCCCAGGTGGGGGCGTACAGGACCGTCGGGATCGGCTTCTGCGGCCCGCCCGTCCATGCCCGGATGGGCGCGAGCTGGGGGCGGCCCACCTCGACGATGTCCTCGCCGCGCACACCGACGTCGGCGAGGGCGTACCGGTCGCGGCCGGCCCGGCCGGCGGTCCACACCTCGTCGTAGACCTTGCTGTACGGGTTGACGCTGGCGAGCTTGTCGCTGTCGCCGTGGCCGATGAAGACGTGCTTCATGGTCGGTACGCGCAGCATGTGGATGTTCTTGCCGACGTTGGCGGCGTACAGCGCGACCCGGACCGTCGACAGGTCCAGGTTCATCAGGTGCACCCCGCCGGGCACACAGATCACCGGGACGGACGTGGCGCCGAGCTGCGGCACGATGTTGCGCTCACGCAGGACGATCAGCGGCCGGCCGTCGATCTTGGCCATGGTGTCGAGCCACATGTTGACCTGGTACGCCGACTCCCTGGAGCCGGAGAAGTAGAGCATCACCGTCGGCTTGTACTCACGCAGCCACGCGTCCACGCCGGCCAGCACCTTGTCCGGCGGCGGTACGAGACGGCCCGGCCGCAGGTGCGGGACGAGCAGCGCCAGGTACACGACCGCGAGGAGGAGCGTGAGCCCGAGTCCGGCGTACGCGAAGACGGTGCGGTCGGTCCCGACGGCGATCAGCACACCGATGAAGGAGAAGACGTCGAGGTGGAGCATCTTCTCCGCCGAGCGGTCCAGCAGCGGGCGCGGCGGCGCGTCCGGGATGCGCACCCGGCTCAGATCGACATTGCGCGTGACCACGGGCAGTTTGCGGCGCAGCCGGATCAGCGTGACCATCGCGCCGTGCGGCGCCTGGAGACCGTAGAAGCCGAGCAGGCAGGCGACCGTCACATAGAAGACGGGCTCGTCCGCGAAGCCCATCCGGGACAGCAGCAGCACGAGCAGCAGCTGGCGGACCAGGAACCGGATCGACAGGCCGGCCCGGACCTTGGCGAGCCGGTTGATCAGATAGCTCGACCGCTGGTGCAGGAACTGGTCCGCCGCGTACGTCACGGCGGCGGCCACTGCGAAGAACCAGAGGCTGGGGATTATCGCCGCGAGCATGACGCAGGGGAATCCCAGCATCAGCAGGAGCGCGGCTGCCAGCTCCGGTCCGCTGCCCACGCGTGCCATGCGAATGGCTTTCGAAATCACGGAAAGACCTGCTCCAAGGGGGTGCCGACGGTTTTCTGCGAAGGACGTTGAGCCCCGCTCGACAGACTAGGGCCCCTGCGGCGACCGCAGAGGCCCCAGCGCACGAGCAATCAGCTGTGTTCCTCGTCCTCGTGGCGGTCGAGGACGGACGCCAGTGCCTGCTCGAACCCGGTCGCCTCCGAGGCACCTCGGGTCGGGTCCTGCTGCCGGACGTCGATGACGTGACCGGTCAGCTCGGACAGCAGCACGTCGAGCGAGGTACGGGCCACGGCCTCCGACGACAGCAGCGAACCGGCCGGCTCGACGCCGAACGCCTTGGTGCGCATCGGGGTGGCGGTGCGCTCCGGGTTCACGCAGTTCACCCGGACACCGTCGGCGGCCCACTCGTCCGACAGGGCCTGGGTGAGGTTCACCATGGCGGCCTTGGTGGACGAGTACAGGCTGTACTCGGCACGGCCGCGGGTGTAGCTGCTGGAGGTGTAGAGCAGCAATTGGCCCCGGGTCTCCGCGAGATACTTGTGCGAGGCACGGGCGATGTGGACGGGCGCCAGGTAGTTGACGTTCAGCGCTTCCTGGATGGCCGCGTTGTCCGTCTCCGCCAGCTTGCCGATGCGCAGCACGCCCGCGGTGTTGATGACGTAGTCGATGCGGCCGCTCTCGGCGTACGCCTTGGAGAGGGCGTCGTCGACGTGCTCGGGGTTCTCGACGTGCGTGCCGGTGGTGGACCGGCCCAGCGCGTACACCTTGGCGCCGTAGGACTCGGCGAGCGAGGCGATGTCGGCGCCGATGCCGTACGAACCGCCGAAGACGACGACCGTCCTGCCGGTGAGCTGCTCGCGGTACGCCCGCTCGTCGGCCGGGGCCGGGAGGGCGGTCGAGGCGAGCTGGAAGAGCTTGTCGGCGATGAACACGTCGACCGGCTGAGTGACCTTCATGTTGTACTCGTCGCCCGCGACGACGTAGATGGGCACGTCCGGCAGATATCTCAGCACGACCGTACAGTCGTCGGTCGCCTGGAAGTTGGGGTCTGACGCCGCGATCTCGTACGCCTTGCGGATCGTCGACAGCTTGAACGCCTGCGGGGTCTGCCCGCGGCGCAGCCGGGAGCGGTCCGGGACGTCGGTGATGAACTCGCCGTCCTCGCCGTGCGTGCGGGTCACGATGATCGTGTCCGCGGAGGGGATGGCGACGTCGACGGCCTGGTAGCGGTCCAGCGCGTCGACACAGTCCTTGATGACCCGCTCGGAGAGCAGCGGACGGACCGCGTCGTGGAAGAGGACGTTGAGGTCCTCCCCTTCCGCGAGGCCCTCACCGAGAGCGGCGATCGCGCGCTCCGTGGTCTCGCTGCGGGTCGCGCCGCCCTCGAGGACCTTGGTGACCTTGGCCAGCCCGGCCTTCGCGACGATCTTCTCCACTTCCGCGACATATCCGGGCGCCATCATCACGACGACGTCGTCGACGCAGTCGGCCTGTTCGAAAATCGCCAGCGTGTGTTCTATGACCGCCTTACCCGCGATCTTCACCAGCTGCTTGGGAATCGCGAGCCCCACCCGCTGACCGGTACCCCCGGCGAGCAGGACAGCTGTGGTTCGGGATCTGGCCATGTGGTGCACGGACAAGGGGACCAATCTTGCGGGGGCTGGGGACAAGGCCGATGCTGACATTCGTACTCACCGTCCCGCAAGACGGCTGACACCTTGCACACATTCGAATAAACCTGCTGTTCACCCTGGCGTTGCGGGGATGCGCCCCCGAACGGTACCTCTCGCTCAGGTGACTGACGCCACACGTTCGGATGGAGTGAAGTATCACAGAGCGGGAGAAGCGGCACTTACATATCCGCCACATTGAGCGCGAGGTCGTTCGACAGCGTGTAATAAACGTGCACGCGGACCTTCTTTCGTTGCCGCCCCAGCACACGCCGTGCCACAGCACGCGGCAGGCCCGTCTGCCTGCGCTTCACCAAGATCGCGTCCGGGTATACGAAAATTCTCTGCTTCACCACCAGATCATCGAGCAGCCGGCCGATCCTCACCGGTTTCACAGTGGGGTCACAGCGAATGAAAAAGTCCCACACATCGTTTCCACTGACCTGTGAGGCCGCTGGCACGGAAGAGGAAAAGCGGAACCGAAATCCGTCCTTGCCGACCTTTTTGCCGCGGAAATGGATCTCGTCCGCTCCTCCTCCCCGGCGGCGCAGCACCAGCACGGGGGCGCGGGAGACCACGGCCGTACCGAGCATGCTGCCCTCGATGGTCACCCGGGCGCCGTCGATACGGACGTCCCCCGCCTCGGCGTGGACCGGCCGGTGCCACGCCCGCAGTGCGAGTACGCCACCCTTGGCCGTGTCCGCGTAAGGGAGGACATGGCGCACCCCCTCGCCGGGCGTCACGCGCTCGGTCGCGTGCAGGGCGCCGCGCTGGTCGACGACGCGGGCCGCCAGCCGCTGCCCGGGGCCGGCCGCCGGCTCGAGGAAGACGTCCCACACCCCCTCCGGGAAGACCTCGGCGGCCGGGACCGTCACCGACCCCGCCGCGTCCAGTGCGAAGGTCCGCACCTCCTTACGCGCCCCTGTACGCACGCAGACCAGCCGGGCGCCGCTGTCGCAGCCCGCCGGCAGGGGTGCCACCGGGCACACCTCCAGCGAACCGTCCGGGGCGACGGTGCAGTCGGCGAGCGGCGCGGTCTCCGGGACGCGGGCGCGCTGCGCCACCTCTGCGGCGAGCTCCTCGAACAGGGTCTCGTACCGCTTGGCCACCACACCGGGGTCGAAGCGGCGCGCGTTGCGCACCGCGGCGGCGGCCATGTCGCGGCGCAGATCCTCGTCGTCGACGAGCCGCAGCAGCCCCCGGGCCATGGCCCCGGCGTCGCCGACCGGGACGAGCAGTCCGTCGACGCCGTCCTCGATGATCTCGCGCGGGCCGTAGTCACAGTCGGCGCTCACCACCGGCACACCGCAGCGCATCGCCTCCACCAGCGTCATGCCGAACGACTCGTGACGGGACGCGGACGCGGCGACGGCCCCCTTGACCCACTCCGACTCGATCGGCGAGCAGGGGCCCATCAGATGGATCTCGTTGTAGAGGCCGAGCTTGTGGATCCGGGCCAGCAGCGCGTCCCGCTGGTCGCCGGACCCGTAGATGCGCAGCGTCCAGCCGGGCCGTACGGCGACGACCCGGGCGAACGCGTCGATCAGTACGTCGAACTGCTTCTCCGCCCCCAGCCGGCCGGCGGCCACGATCGTCCGGCCCGTGCCGTCGGAGGGGCGCACGGCGGGCTCGGGAACGCTGTTCGGGATCGACAGCACCCGCGTGCTGCGCAGCGGCATCTTGTCGCGCCACGCCTTCGCGTCACCCTCGGAGACCGTCACGAAGGCGTCGATCGCGTCCAGATGCTCGTACATCTCCTCGCGCAGCGCGGCCTTGTGGTGGTTGTGCGTCATGTGCTCCTGGCCGATACGGACCGCGGAGGGGGGCGCGAACTGTGCGACATAGGCCACCAGCCCGGGCCGGGTGCCGATGACGACGTCCGCGTCGGAGGCGGCGTAGTGGGCCCGGACCCGGTCGTCGATGAGCCGGTTGTACTCCTTGTACCGGGCCTCGGAACGGGGGAAGGCCCCGGACGGCTCGGCGAACAGCGGATCGTGCCGGTCGCTCCGGGGATTGGCAGGCCGGATGTCGACCATGGGAACGACGGTGATCCGGGGATCGATCGGGAACGCCGGCGGGTCCCGGTGCCGGAACACCGAAACGATCTCGACCTCGTGCCGGTCGGCCAGCTCCTCGGCCAGGTTCAGCGTCGTGCGGATGGTCCCGCCGATGCCGTAGATGGTGTGGATGAGGAAGGAGATCTTCACCGTGGCTCCGTTCGGATCCGCTCCGGGACGGACCACGGTATGTCCGGAAGGTGAAGCAAAGCCAGAAATATCCGCAGTTGGGTGACGCTCCGTCACCACGCGACATGGCACAGCCGCCGTCGCCGCGCCAGGGAACCGCCACCGGCCGCCCGATCGTCCTCGGACACGGGGACCGGCCGCACGACCACCCCCGTTCTGCCGGAGTGACGCCGGCCACGGATGTCGGCGCGCCCCTCCATGGCGGGTAGCGTTGTCGAATTCGCCCGACAGCCCGTGCCGCGCCCGCTCTCCTGGGGCGATCAGGGCCGGTCGCCGACCGTACGAAGGGGAAGCATGCGAACGGGCTTCATGCGCAAAAGTGATCACCATCACATAAGGGTTAAATAATGAGTCAACTTGCCTTTAACCCGCGTTCTTGGCACCATGCGGCGCTGACCGTCAGCTCTGAATGGAAGCCGGGATCGCCGTGAGTGACTCACTGCTGCCCTATGCGGTGGGTGCCGCCAAGCGGGCTCGCCGGATGGCCGTACGCATGCGCCGCCGGGTCCAGCGGATGCACACGGTTCCGGCCATCGGCAGCGGAATCCGGCCGCGCCCCACTCTGCGCCCCGTACATCTGTCCGTCCTCGGCGGCCGGACACTGAATGTGGCCGTACCCGTCCCGAAGAGCGCCGGGAGCATCGGCTCCGCCCACCTGGAACTGGCACGCGGCGGGCGACGCCACCAGCTCGATCTGGAACCGGAACCGCAGAGCGACGGGACCTGCCTGCTGACCGCCACCACGGCCCTGCAGCACGCCGACCACCCCGACTCCGGTCCTTCCGGTGTGCGGCTCGCCGGCGGCCTGTGGCGGCTGAGCATCGTGATCGTCGACACCGACGGCCGGTCGCTGCGGACAGCGATCTCGGCGGCACCGGTCCCGACGACGGACGGCCCGACCCTTCCCGTCTCGCCGTCCCCGCTCACCGGCGCCCAGTTCCGGCTCATGCGCTCGGTGGACGGCTGCGCGATCCTCAAGGTGCGCGGCCCGGTCCAGCAGGCGGAGCTCGACTCCTTCGACCTCCGCTGGGACCGGATCACCGTCCATGGCCGGCTGCTCGCCCGGCAGGCGCCCGTCGACTCCTACCGGGCCCAGGCCGTGCGGCGGGGCAGCGGCTCCGTCGTCACCACGCGCCCCGAGTGGAATGGTGACGCGTTCACCTTCGACCTCCCCCTGGCGGCCATGGCCTCGGGGCGCCGGACGCACCGGTGGGACGTCGAGTTGCAGGAAGGCCGTACGCGACTGAAGCTCGCCCGCCGGCTGACCGATGTACGCCAGCCGAATCAGGTGTTCCGTACCCCCTTCCGTATCATCGCACTGGAGAACGGCTCGCTACTGCGAGTGCATGCCTACATCACGTCGGCCGGAGCGCTCGCCGTCTCCTGTGTCGCGTTCGAAGGCGCCGCCGAAGGCGCAAAGGAAGTCGCATGAAGATCACCATCCTGCTCACCTGGGGCGACGCGATGGGCGGCACGGAGATGGCGGCCTACACCCAGGCCGCTCAGCTGATGCCCCGTCATGACGTCGAGATCCTCAGCGTCTTCAAGACGGCGGCGGAGCCGTTCCTGCCCGAGGCGAAGAACCTCTCGATCCGCTACCTCGTGGACCGCACGGGCCGGTCACCTCGGCCGGTACGTCCCTCGTCCCTCACGGCGCAGGAGTGCGAAGCCCTCGCCTCACTGCCGAGCGAGCTCGTCCGGCCCTCGTGGGAGCCGACCTTCGACCGGTTGTCCGACATCGAGATGACCGCCGCCCTGACGAGCATCGACACCGATGTCGTGGTGACGACGACGCCCGCCCTCATGGCAGCGGCCGTCGAGCTCGTACCCGCCCGCGTGGCGACCGTCCACCAGGAGCACCGCGTCTCCCAACTGCGCGGCGCCACCGGCGAACCGCTGCTGACCCACGCACCGCAGCTCGACGCGCTGGTCTCGCTCACCGAGCTGACCACCGAGTGGTTCGCCGAGTCCCTGGGCGCCTCCGCCCCGCTGCTGGCCACCATCCCCAACGCCATGCCCGACGGCTACCGGCCGCGCTCCGACCTCGGCAGCAGGACCATCGTGGTCGCCGGCCGTATGGTGCCGGAGAAGCAGCTCGACCATGCCGTCCAGGCGTTCGCCGACATCGCCGCCGACCACCCCGATTGGTCCCTGCGCATCTTCGGTGACGGTCCTCAACTGGTCAATCTGCGCCGCCTGGTCGAGGGTCTGGGCATGCACAACCAGGTCGAGCTCGTCGGCCGGAGCCAGCAGATGGCCGAGGAGTGGGCCAAGGCCGCGATATGCCTGATGCCGTCCCGGGTGGAGTCCTTCGGCCTGGTGATGCTCGAGGCGTTCACCGCCGGCGTCCCGGTCGTCGCCTACGACGCGCTGACCGGACCGTCCCAGATCGTCCGCCACGAGGTGGACGGCCTGCTGGTACCCGCCGACGACGTCGCCTCGCTCGGTGCGGCGATGTCCAAGCTGATGGGTGACGACGAGCTGCGCGCCGCCTACGGAGCCGCCGCCCGTGCCGGAGCCCGGGAGCGCTTCGCCCCCGACATCGTCAGCGGCCAGTGGGACGAGCTGTTCGACCGCATACTCGCGGAACGGGACGGGCCCGAGCGCCTCGGTGCCCGTGCCGACCGGGTGGCCCGCCGTATCGCGGCAGGGGGAAGCCGGACGTTCGCCGTGTCCGCCCCGATCAGCCGGCTCTCGCCCTCGTCCGACGAGCAGAAGGCGCGAGAGGTCATCCTGCAGGCGCAGGACCGCAACTCCCTCGTCCGTTCCGCCGGCCGGCTTGCCGAGGTCCGTGACGACACGCCCGCATGGCGCATGGCCGAGATCAACCTCGAACTCGCCGCCCAGGCGCTCGAGCGCCACGGCGTGGCCTACATCCTGCTGCACGAGCCGGCGAGCGTCGGCCATCGCCTCGCGGTGAAGGCGGACGACCGCGAGCGCGCACTGCGCGCCCTCGGCACGGAGATGAACGGGCGCCCCGTCTACGCCGAGCTCATCAGCCCCGCCAGCGCCGCCCCCGGAGCGATCCTGGCCGAACGGCTCGTCGATGTCCCCGTGGTCGCGGGCGTCCGCGTCTTCAAGCCGCTGGTCAGTGAGAGCCGCACGCTTCGCTACGGCCCCGCCTACGGCTGCCGCGTCGAGTTCTGGACCCAGGACGACAGCGACGACAGTGGCTGGTTCAACGCTCCGAACGGCACCACCCTCGTCGGCCCGCGCCTTCCGTCGCTCGAGGCGACCGCCCGGCTCACCGTGGGCAGCCGCGACTACCCGACGGCGGACGTGTTCGCCAAGCCGCTCATGTGGAACGTCGACTTCCCCGTCGACGCCGTCTATACCTGGGTGGACGACACGGACCCGGTGTGGCGGAAGAAGCGGGACGCGGCCCGTCAGGCGCGCGGCCTGACCACGGAGGGCGCAGAAGCCGGCGACGTGCGCTTCCGCAACCGTGACGAGCTGCGCTACTCGCTGCGCTCGCTGGCGACGCACGCTCCGTGGATCCGCAAGATCTTCCTCGTCACCGACGATCAGACGCCGTCGTGGCTGAACACGGAACACCCGGACATCCAGGTCGTGAGCCACCGCGAGATCTTCGCCGATCCTTCATGGCTGCCGACGTTCAACTCGCATGCGATCGAGAGCCAGCTGCACCGCATCGAGGGGCTCGCCGAGCACTTCCTGTACGTGAACGACGACGTCTTCTTCGGCCGTCCGCTCGCTCCGAACAAGTTCTTCCAGTCCAACGGGAACTCCCTGTTCTTCCGCTCGCCGACGGCCGTCCCGCCGGGCGAGGTCACAGAGGCGACCGAGGGGTACTTCGTCGCCGCCAAGAACAACCAGGCCCTGCTGGAGGACGCGTTCGGCCGGGTCGCGACCCATGGGTTCCTGCACACCCCCCACCCGCTGCGCCGCAGCGTGCTGGAGGAGATCAGCGAGCGCTGGCCGGAGCAGACCCGGCACACGGCCGCCACTCCGTTCCGCGGTTCGGAGGACCTGTCGATCACGTCGTCGCTGCACCACCACTACGCCTATCTGACGGGCAAGGCGGCGCAGGGAGGCATCTCGTGCGGCTACGCGAACATCGGCGACTACCAGCACCATGTGATGCTGAGCCGGCTGCTGGCCGCCCGACACCGTGACGTCTTCTGCATCGGTGAGTCGGCGGAGGCCGAGGTGCCCGTGGACGAGCAGGACCGTGTCCTGCGGGCGTTCCTCGAGGCGTACTTCCCGGTCCGCTCGCCGTACGAAAAGGACTGACACCGGACAACGGGCAGGGGCTCCGGAACCATTGGTTCCGGAGCCCCTGCCCGTTGTGTTCTCCGCCGCTACTTCTCGAACGGACTCCGCACCGGGAAGTACGCCTCCAGGAACGGCGTGATCAGGTCCTTCTGACCCGTCACGTCCTGCTCGGTCGAGACCGTGTCGTTGACGCAGAACACCGTCTTGTCGCGGTTGGCGAGCAGCCGCCCCAGCCGGGCCTCCGTCCACGGGTGTGTCAGGTCCAGGTAGCTGTACGGCAGCTTCGACGGCACCGCCCGCTGCGTGTGGAAGGCGTAGTAGTGGTGCAGCGACGACGCGATGGAGATGTCGTCTATGCTCCGGAACCGGCTGGCCTCCGTGCGGCGGTACTGCGCCTCGAACTCGGACTCGATCTCGGTGAGCACGCTGCGGCGCAGCGCGTGCGGCATGTGCTTCATCTTCTGCACGAGCACAGCGCCGTAGCGTTCCTCGATCAGCCGGCGGTTGTTCTTGCCCGCTGCCGCGACCGGCGGGTCGTCGGCGGTCCGCTCACCGAGCGGCACCAGCGCCGGGGAGGGGAAGAACTTGGTGAGGCCGTTGGAGAGGAAGAAGTCCTGCGGCGTCACCTCGCTGCCAAGCATCACGTCGTCGTTGAAGTAGAGGAAGTGCTCGGCCAGACCGTCGATGTGGTGCAGCTGGCTCTCGATGGCGTGCGAGTTGAACGTGGGCAGCAGGTTCGGGTGGCGGAAGATCTCCTTGTGGCTGACCACCTTCAGGCCCGGCACCTCGGTGTTCAGCCAGTCCGGGGTCTGGTCGTCCGTCACGAGGTAGATGTTGCGCACCCACGGCGCGTACATGTGCAGCGAGCGCAGGGAGAAGCGCAGTTCGTCGCGGCTCAGGTAGCGCGCGGCGTTGGCCGCCTCCGCGTGGTAGCCCTCACCGGAGAACTCGGCCCGGCGCCGCAGCCAGGCGGGGTCGGCGCCGTCCACCCAGGTGTACACGACGTCGACGGGGAAGGTGACCGTGTCGGTGGGGACGACGGCCAGCTCGGCCCTTGTGGGCACCTGCGCCGCGTCGGCGGCCTCACGGGGCGCGAGGTCGGTGAAGTACGCCTCGGACACGGTGACGGTCTCGCCCTGGAGCGGCAGGGCCGCGGCGAGCTTCCCGGGCCGCGGGGCCGTCAGCAGCCCCTCCTCCTCGTGCCAGAACTCGATGTCGCAGCCGTACTCGGCGCCGAGCTTCAACTGGCGGGTGGGGTCGGTGCGGTACCACGTGACGCGGACGATCTCCGCGTCCCGCAGCCGACGCCAAGTCGAGGCCTCGTATCCGGGCAGCGAACTCCGGGGAGCCGGGCCGTTGCCCTGGACCTCGGCGGCGTAGCCGGGCTCGTCACGGCAGGCCGCGGCGAGCGCCTTCAGCACCTCCGCGCGGTCCTCGACGCGGACGGCCACCGCGGACGCGCGGTCCGAACGGCCCCGTACACAGAAGTGCTCGATGCCGGCCCCGGCCAGCACCCGCAGCACGGCGGAAAGGTTGTCCCGGCGGGCCTGCAGCGGAGTCGTCCCCACTGCCACCAGCGCGACCTTGAGTTCCTGGCCGACGGAGATCACGGCGCGGTCGGGTCCTGAGGCAAGGGCCTCGTAACGCCGGGCCACGCGGCCGGCACGGATACGCTCCGCGACGGCGGTGCCATTGGCTATACGCGTCTTCAGACGGCGACGCACATCGGCATCGACCTGCGAGACGATCGCCCGCCGCACACTCTCCGGTACGGCTCGGCGGTAGACCCCAAGCAGCCGGGGTGCCTCGGGATTTCGCACTGCGGGCGACTCCTTGAACGTAGTCGTAAGGAACGGTGAACACCTTCAGTATGACCGGTGTTCCCTACCCACCGGGCCGCCGGGCGCGGTATCGCGCCACCATGGCCGGACCTGGTCACACGCCCGTGCGAGCCGCTCGCAAGGGCGGGAGAACGACCGGCGCGCGGAGTTACCGCGCGCCCTCCAGGAGCCGGGCCCGCACTCGGCGGCCGGGCCCGTGACCACGGACCCGGCCGCCGAGTCGGTGCGGCCCGGTCACCCGGCACCGATCGGTGCCGGCGCCGGCCTCACCCTGCGCCTGGAGGATCGGAACCAGCGGCTCAGAAGGGGTCGAAGCCCTCGAACTCCTTCTGCGCCTCGTCCCGCTCGGCGTCGCGGTCACGCCGCCGCTGCGCGGCCGGACGCGGCGCCTCGAGGCGGTGGTCCTCGCCACGGCGGCCGAGCATCTCCGCACCCGCCATCATCGTCGGCTCCCAGTCGAAGACGACCGCGTTGTCCTCGGGGCCGATGGCCACGCCGTCACCGGCGCGGGCACCCGCCTTCATCAACTGGTCCTCGACACCGAGGCGGTTGAGGCGGTCGGCCAGGTAGCCGACGGCCTCGTCGTTGTTGAAGTCCGTCTGGCGCACCCAGCGCTCCGGCTTCTCGCCGCGCACCCGGAAGAGACCGTCCTCCTCCTGCCGGACGGTGAAGCCCGCGTCGTCGACCGCCTTCGGGCGGATCACGATCCGGGTCGCCTCCTCCACGGGCTTGGCGGCCCGCGCCTCCGCGATGATCTCGGCCAGCGCGAAGGAGAGCTCCTTGAGACCCTTGTGCGCCACCGCCGACACCTCGAACACGCGGTAGCCGCGCGCCTCGAGGTCGGGGCGGATCATGTCGGCGAGGTCCTGACCGTCGGGGATGTCGACCTTGTTGAGGACGACGATCCGCGGCCGGTCGTCGAGGCCGCCGTACTGCCGAAGTTCCTCCTCGATGACGTCGAGGTCGGAGACCGGGTCACGGTCGGACTCCAGCGTCGCCGTGTCCAGGACGTGCACGAGCACCGAGCAGCGCTCGACATGGCGCAGGAACTCCAGGCCCAGACCGCGGCCCTGGCTGGCGCCCGGGATCAGTCCGGGGACGTCCGCGATGGTGTACACGGTCGAGCCCGCGGTGACCACGCCCAGGTTCGGCACGAGGGTGGTGAAGGGGTAGTCCGCGATCTTCGGCTTGGCGGCGCTGAGCACGGAGATCAGCGACGACTTGCCGGCGCTCGGGTAGCCCACGAGCGCCACGTCGGCGACCGTCTTGAGCTCCAGCACGATGTCCCCGGTCTGACCCGGGACACCCAGCAGCGCGAAGCCGGGAGCCTTGCGGCGCGCGGACGCGAGCGCCGCGTTGCCGAGGCCGCCACGGCCGCCCTCGGCGGCCACGAAGGTCGTGCCCTGGCCCACCAGGTCGGCGAGGACGTTGCCCTCCTTGTCGAGGACGACGGTGCCGTCGGGGACCGGCAGGACCAGGTCCTGGCCGTCCTTGCCGGAGCGGTTGCCGCCCTCGCCGGGCTTGCCGTTGGTGGCCTTGCGGTGCGGACTGTGGTGGTAGTCGAGCAGCGTGGTGACGGACTGGTCGACGACCAGGATCACGTCCCCGCCACGGCCGCCGTTGCCGCCGTCCGGTCCCCCGAGCGGCTTGAACTTCTCCCGGTGTACGGAGGCGCAGCCGTGGCCTCCGTTACCCGCGGCGACGTGCAGCTCGACGCGGTCCACGAAGGTGGTCATGGATGTGCCTCCAGTGATGACGTGTGACGTACGTACGTAAATGTCTGTCTCTCAACACACGAAAGGCGGACCCGCTTCCCGTACGGGAAGTGAGGTCCGCCCCTCGTGAAGGATTCCGGTCAGGCGACCGGAACGATGTTCACGACCTTGCGGCCACGGTGGGTACCGAACTCCACCGCACCCGGCTGCAGCGCGAACAGCGTGTCGTCGCCGCCGCGGCCGACGCCGGCGCCGGGGTGGAAGTGGGTGCCGCGCTGGCGGACCAGGATCTCACCGGCGAGCACGACCTGACCGCCGAAGCGCTTCACGCCGAGCCGCTGGGCATTGGAGTCGCGACCGTTCCGGGTGGACGATGCGCCCTTCTTGTGTGCCATCTCTCCTCAGTCCCTTACTTCGCAGCCGTGGGGATGCCGGTGACCTTGATCGCCGTGTACTGCTGACGGTGACCCTGGCGGCGGCGGTAGCCGGTCTTGTTCTTGTAGCGAAGGATGTCGATCTTCGCGCCCTTGTGGTGGTCCACGACCTCGGCCGTGACCTTGATACCGGCCAGCACCCACGGGTCGCTGGTCACGGCGTCGCCGTCGACAACGAGCAGGGTCGAGAGCTCGACCGTGTCGCCAACATTGGCAGTGGAAATCTTGTCAACCTCAACGATGTCGCCGACAGCAACCTTGTGCTGGCGACCACCGCTGCGCACGATGGCGTACACGCGGATCTCTCTCTCGCTCGAACGAAACTCCTGATGCCAGCCGCTCGCACGGGCCTGGGGCCCGTGACGGTCCGGATTGGACGAGCGGCCTCTCCCGGTGGGCCGGGAGGGAGGTGCTCAGGAGTGGACGTGTAAAGGAAACACGCCGAGGGTCAAGGTTACGGGCCGCCGCTCGGAGGGTCAAACCGGCCCCCGCCTCCGACTCCCAGGCCCACCGACCGCGATGGCGGTCCCGCCGCGTGCGGTGTGCACGGCACGTGCGAATGCGCACGGGCGGCTGCCACGTCCCGTGCCGGGCTCCGGCGCACGGCTCCCGCGTCGGGTGGAAGCCCGCCGCGTGCGGTGTGCCCGACCCGCGCCGAACGCCGCACGATGCCGCTGCCCGCAGTGTGACTGCGTGCGAACCGCACGGGCCGTGCCACGCCCCGTGCCGGGCTCCGACCGCCGCCCGGCTCCCGCGGCCCTTGGAGGTGCCGCCGCCCGCGGTGTGCACGGCCTTACGAACGCCGGACGAGCCGAGTCACGCCCCGTGCCCGTCCCGCCGCCCGCGGCGGGTCGGCCCGTGCCGGGATGTTCCCCGGCCCTGGGGCGGGACGCCGCAGGGAACGGCGGTGGGCCCCCCTCCGTGCAGGAGAGGGGCCCACCGCCGTACTGCGGGTGCCGTGTGACCGGCTACGCCTCCGTCGTGTCCGACGAGACGCCAGACGCCGGCGTCTGCTCGGCGGCGACGGTCTTCTTGGAGGCCTTCTTCGCCGTCGTCTTCTTCGCAGCCGTCTTCTTGGCCGTGGTGGTCTTCTTGGCGGCCGCCTTCTTCGCCGTGGCCTTCTTGGCGGTCTTGCGGGCCGCCTTCTTGGCCGCCGGCGCCTCGGCTCCGGCCTCCTCCGGCAGGGCCGGCTCAGGCTCGGCCGCCGCCTCGGGCTCCGCGGCCTTGGGCTCCGCGGCGACCACGACGAACGCGGCCTCCTCGGCGCCCGACGGCGAACCCGCGGGAGCCGTGACCTTGCGGGTCACCCGGCGGCGGGCACGCGGCGGAGCCGCGGACGGCGCCTCCTCCACGACCGGGGCGGGAGCGGCCGGGGCCGCCTCCGGCTCGGCCGGGGCCGGTGCGACCGGAACGGTCGTCTCCACGACGGTCGGCTCCGACGTCACGGGCGGGCCCGCCGGAGCGGACGCCTTCCGCGTTGCACGGCGCCGGGTACGGCCCGCGGGGGCCGCCTCCTCCACCGGCGCCACGGCGGGCGCGGCCTCCGCGGCGGCGGGCGCCGCAGGGGCCTCCGGCACGGACACGGGCTCCGCCACAGGCTCGGCGGCCTTCGGCGCGCCGGCCGGGGCCGACACCTTGCGGGTCGCACGGCGACGGCCACGGCCGCGGGTGGCTGCCGCTTCGGCCTCCGCCGCGCTGCTGTACAGCTCCTCGTCCGGTACGAACTCGGGCTCCGCGAGCGCCACGGGTGCCGCGGCCTCGGCGGCGACCTCGGCCTCCGTCTCGACCTCGGCCTCGGTCCCGGCCGCTTCCGGCCGGCCCTCGATCTCCTGCCCGGCACCACGGCCACGCTTCTTCGAGCGCTTGCCGCCCCCGCCGCCGCCCACGGACGTCGGCTGCTCCATGTGCACGATCACGCCGCGGCCGTTGCAGTGGACACAGGTCTCGGAGAACGACTCCAGCAGGCCCTGGCCGACCCGCTTACGGGTCATCTGGACGAGGCCCAGCGAGGTCACCTCGGCCACCTGGTGCTTGGTCCGGTCACGGCCCAGGCACTCCAGGAGCCGCCGCATGACCAGGTCGCGGTTGGACTCGAGCACCATGTCGATGAAGTCGACGACGACGATGCCGCCCAGGTCGCGCAGCCGCAGCTGGCGCACGATCTCCTCGGCCGCCTCCAGGTTGTTCCTGGTGACGGTCTCCTCGAGGTTGCCGCCCTGACCGGTGAACTTCCCGGTGTTGACGTCGACCACGATCATGGCCTCGGTCTTGTCGATCACCAGCGAGCCGCCGCTCGGCAGCCAGACCTTGCGGTCCAGCGCCTTCATCAGCTGCTCGTCGATCCGGTGCACCGCGAAGACGTCGGTCTCGCTGGTCCAGCGCTGCAGCCGGTCGACCAGGTCGGGCGCCACGTGCGAGACGTAGCCGTGGATGGTGTCCCACGCCTCGTCGCCGCTGACGACGACCTTGGAGAAGTCCTCGTTGAAGATGTCGCGGACGACCCGGACGGTCATGTCCGGCTCGCCGTAGAGCAGCGTCGGCGCGTTGCCGCTCTTCGCCTTCTTCTGGATGTCCTCCCACTGCGCCTGGAGACGCTCGACGTCACGGCGCAGCTCGTCCTCGCTCGCACCCTCGGCGGCGGTGCGCACGATCACGCCCGCGTCCTCGGGGACGATCTTCTTGAGGATCGTCTTCAGACGCGCGCGCTCGGTGTCGGGCAGCTTGCGGCTGATGCCGGTCATCGAGCCCTCGGGCACGTAGACCAGGTAACGGCCCGGCAGGGACACCTGGCTGGTGAGCCGGGCGCCCTTGTGGCCGATCGGGTCCTTGGTCACCTGGACGAGGACCGACTGACCGGACTTGAGGGCGGCCTCGATACGGCGGGGGCCGCCCGACATGCCGAGGGACTCGAAGTTCACCTCACCGGCGTACAGGACCGCGTTGCGGCCCTTGCCGATGTCGACGAACGCGGCCTCCATCGACGGCAGCACGTTCTGGACCTTGCCCAGGTAGACGTTGCCGACGTAGCTGGTGGCCTGCTCCTTGTTGACGTAGTGCTCGACGAGCACGTTGTCCTCGAGGACGCCGATCTGGGTGCGCTCGCCGCTCTGGCGGACGACCATCACCCGCTCGACGGCCTCGCGGCGCGCCAGGAACTCCGCCTCGGTGATGATCGGCACCCGGCGGCGGCCCTGCTCGCGGCCCTCACGACGGCGCTGCTTCTTCGCCTCGAGACGCGTCGAGCCCTTGATGGACTGGACCTCGTCGCTCGGCTCCTCCTTCTTACGGGGCTCACGGACCTTGACGACCGTGCGCTCCGGGTCGTCGGTGACCGCTTCGGCCTCCGTGGCACCGTCACCGCTGCGACGGCGACGACGGCGACGACGACGGCTGCTGCTCGTGCCGGCGGCGGAAGGCGTCTCCGTGTCGGTCTCGTCCTCCTCGTCGCCCTCGTCCTGGGCTTCCTCCGCCTCGGCGTCCGCGTCCTCGGCCCGCTCGTCCGCGGACTCGTCCGCGTCGGGGGCCTCTCCACGGCGACGGCGGCGGCCGCCACGACGGCGGCGGCGCGACGGGCGGTCCTCGTACTCGTCCTGCTCCTCGGCCTCGGCGGCGTCCGCCTCCTCGGGCTCCGCCTCGTCCTCGGCCGGTGCGGCCTCGGCCGCGACGGGCTCGGCGACGGGTGCCTCCACGGGCTCCGCGGGCTCTCCACGGCGGCGGCGACGACGGCGGCCGGCCGGCTCGGGGGCCGCGGTCTCCGCCGCGGGCGTCACCGCGGTCTCCTCTTCCTCTTCCGGCTCGGGGCCGGTCGTGGCGGCGGCGGCCGCCGCGGCTGCCGTCTCCGGGGTCTGGAACATCGGCTCGGTGAAGACCGGGGCCTGGAAGGTGGGTACGGCCGGGCGCTGGCCGCGGCGGCCGCGAGCGGGCTCCTCCTCCGCGGCCTGCTCCGCCTTGGCGGCGGGCTGCGACGTGAACTGGGGCGACACCGCGCGGCGGCGCGAGCGGCCACGGGTGGCGGCCTTCTCGGCTGCCGCGACCTCCGCCTCGCCGGCGGCGATCTGGGAGACGGCGCTCTCGGGCAGGCTCTCGCCGGCCTCCGTGATCTCCTCGCCGGCGGTCTGGGGAGCGCCGGCGGGGGCGGTCTCCTTCCGGGTGGCACGGCGACGGCTGCGCGGCGCGGACGCCTCGGCCCCGGCCGGCTCGCCCTCTTCCACGGTCCCGGTCCTGGGCGCACCGGCGGGCGCGGACGCACGGCGGCGGGTACGCCGGGAGGCGGGAGCCTCCTCGGCGGCCTCGACCGCTGCCGCCTCGTTCTCCTCGGCCACGGTGGTCTCCTCCTCGTCGGCCTCGGCGTCCGGGACGACGGACCCGGCCGGCGTCTCGACGGCCTTCGGCGCGCCGGCGGGCGCCGAGGCACGGCGGCGGGTGCGCCGGGGGGCGACGGACTCCGCCTCGGCGGCCGGCGCCTCTGCTGCGGCGACGGGCTCCGGCTGCGCGGTCTCACCGGTCAGCGGCTCGGCGGGCTGCGGCGCACCGGCGGGCGCGGTGGCCTTACGGGTGGCACGGCGACGGGCACGCGGCGCGGGCTCCGCGGTCTCCCGCGTGGCCTGCTCGGCCGCCTCCGCGGGAGCCGGCTGCGCGGCGCTGCCGGCCTCGGCGGCCGGTGCCGCTTCGGCGGCGGCCGGCGCACCGGCCGGAGCGGAGGCGCGGCGGCGGGTGCGACGCGGCGCGGGGGCCTCGTCGGCGACCGGCTCCGCGGCTTCCGCGGTGACGTCGGGCTCCACGGCCTCGGCGGCCTGCGGCGCACCGGCAGGTGCGGTCGCCTTGCGGGTGGCGCGACGACGCGCGGGCCGCGTGGCGGCAGCGTCCTCGGCGGGCACGTCGGCGACGGCCGTCTCCGGCTCGGCGACCTCGGCGGCCTGCGGGGCGCCGGCGGGCGCCGTGGCCTTACGGGTGGCACGGCGGCGGGTTCGGGGCGCTGCTTCCTCGGCCTCGCCACCGGCGGTGACGTCGGCCTCGGCGGGCTCCGCGGTCTGCGGCGAACCGGCCGGGGCCGTCGCCTTGCGGGTGGCACGGCGGCGCGCCCGCGGTTCGTCGGTCACGGCCTTGGCGACCTGCGCGGCCTCCGCGGCACCGGCGTCGGCGGGCGTCTCTTCACCGGCCTCGCCGGATCCGCCCACCACGGCGCCCACCGCGGCCACGGCCGGGATGACGGCCTCGGCGGCCTGCGCCTGCGCGGCGGCGGACTCCGCCGCCTTCGGGGCTCCCGCGGGACGCGACGCCGCGCGGCGCCTGCGGCGCGGCGGCAGCGTGTCGCTGGGGCTGTTGTTGTTCTCTTCGTTCTCGTTGTTTCCGGCGGTGCCGGTTTCGTTCGACTCGAGCATGCGGGCGGTTCTCCCGTCACGCTCCCGGGCGCCGCGCCTGTATCCGGTCCGGCCGCGGCCCGCGTGATGTGCGCGGTGCCGCCGTCCGGGGCGCGGGCGCCGCACGGGAGCTGATGTCTGGCTCGCCGGTTCCGTACGCGATGTACGCACGGCCTGGCGAAAGTCTTCTGTGTCAGCGCGCGGCCCGACCCAGGTGGCTCCCGAGTGCAAGAGCCGCGCTACGACGACCGTCCTTACGCGGCGGGACCTTCCGGCGCCGTCGCAGAAGCGGTCCCGGCGGCCGTGGGTGGAGCGGCCGGAGCTGCCTCGCGGTCGGGCGCGAGCGGGTCGGTCACCGTGCCGGACTCCTCGTCGAAGAGCCCCTGCGCCAGCCTGGTCACCGCTGCGGGGACCGGCGGCGCCAGGTCGGCCACAGCTCGGAGACCGGACAGGACGTCGTCGGGTCGCACGGCAGGTGTCACGTGCCGAACAACCAGGCGCAGTATCGCACAGGGCGTGTCCCCGGTCCTATCGGACGCCTCGAGTGCCGCGACGGCACCCCGGGCGTCGAAGGTGCGCATGCCGCTCTTCGTCTTCCGCCGGACCTCGACGGTCTCGGCGGCGAGGAAGGCGGCCACGGCGCTTTCCGCGTCCCCGGGCTCGACACCGTCCAGCCGCAGCTCCCACACGGAGGCGGTGAGCCGGTCGGCGAGGCCCGAGGTGCGGGCCTCGACGGCGTCGATGATGTCCAGCCCGTCCGGCAGCGACTCGTCGAGCAGCTCGCGCAGCTTGTCCGGGTCGCGGTGGTCGGTGAGGGCGATCTCCAGGAACTCGGCCTCGCTGCCCGTGCCGGTGGGTGCGGCATTGGCGTACGACACCTTCGGGTGCGGGGTGAAGCCCGCCGAGTACGCCATGGGCACCTCGGCGCGCCGCAGTGCCCGCTCGAACGCACGCTGGAAGTCACGGTGGCTGGTGAACCGGAGGCGGCCGCGCTTGGTGTAGCGCAGTCGGATGCGCTGCACCGCAGGTGCGGGCGGCGGGCCTTCGGGCTGTCGCTTGCCCAGTGGTTCTTCTCCTCGGTGTGGAGCGGGCGCGGGTGGCGCGCCGCCCTCAAGGTGCGGGGTGCTCCCCGGGGGCCGACCGGTTCACCCCTGCTTGTGCAGGGAGATCTCGGGTTCGGCCGCCACGCCGGGAACGGTCTGTGTTTGTTGTCTGCCACCCAGGTTACGCGCCTGACCCGCCGTACCCACCACGGGCCGCGGCTCGCGGGGCGTGCCGATCAGCGCACGCCAGGCGTCGCGCCGTGCCTGACGTACGGTTTCGCGCGCCGACGTGAGCGCCGCCCTGGTCGCGCGGCCCGCCTGCACGGCGGCCCTGGCGGCCGGGCGCCACACGGCGTCGCGCACGAAGTGCCCGACCGGCGTGCACACGCCGCGGTAGAACCAGCTCGCCGGGCGGCCCACCAGATTCCACGCGAGCCACTTCAGCCCGCGGCCGACCGCACGCGAGATGTGGCCGGCGATCCGCCAGGCCACGGCGAGCGCCGCCGCGAGCTCACGGCCGACGGGCGCGACGACGTACCGGTACAGCCACACCACGGGGACCACCAGCAGCGTCCGCACCAGCCATGCGAAGCCCCGGCCGAGGGCGCGCAGGAGCCAGGCGATGCCGTGACCGAGCGGGGTCAGCAGGTGCCGGTACACCCACACCACGGGCACCACCAGCCCGTACGTCACCACCGGCACGACCACGTACCGCCACAGCGCCACCCACGGCCAGTAGAACAACGCCTTGCCGAGCCAGGTCAGCACGGCCGCTATCCCGTGGCCGAGCGGGGTGAGGAGCGTGCGACCGATCCACCGCGCCGGGGCGAGGACCAGGTGCTCCACGAGCCAGGCGATGCCGTGACCGAGCGGGGTCAGGAGCTGCCGGTACACCCACACCACGGGCACCACCAGCCCGTACGTCACCACCGGCACGACCACGTACCGCCACAGCGCCACCCACGGCCAGTAGAACAACGCCTTGAAGACGACGGTGGCCACCCACCCCACGGCACGCGCCACGGGGATGAGCACCGTCTCGAAGATCCAGGACAGCGCCCGGCCGAGCGGCCTCAGCAGCACCCGCTCGAGGGCACGGCCGCAGAGCACGAGGACGTCCCACACCATCCGGACCGGGACGACGACGAGCACCACAACGACGCGCACGGGTATCCGCACGAACTGGGCGAGGCAGCCGTCGCCCGGCTCGTAGTCCTTCGGTGTCTGGTGGGCGCCGTGGCGACGGGGCGCGGTGGTAGGCGGCGGCTTTTCCAAGTCCATGCCAGGGATGACGCATCACAGGCCCGTTCGGATCCCGTACCAGGGCTTTTCCTCGATGGGCTGCGGCATCGGCCCGCGGCCGCGAAACGGAAGAAGGCCCGACCGCGGGTTTCCCCGCGGCCGAGCCATCCCCCGAGCTGTGTTACTTGACGACGGTCAGCGGAAGCAGCTTCTTGCCCGTCGGACCGATCTGGATGTGCGTGTCCATCTGCGGGCACACGCCGCAGTCGAAGCACGGCGTCCAGCGGCAGTCCTCGACCTCGGTCTCGTCGAGGGCGTCCTGCCAGTCCTCCCAGAGCCAGTCCTTGTCGAGACCGGAGTCGAGGTGGTCCCAGGGCAGGACCTCCTCGTACGTGCGCTCACGGGTGGTGTACCAGTCGACGTCGACGCCGAAGTCGGGCAGCGTCTTCTCGGCGCACGCCATCCAGCGGTCGTACGAGAAGTGCTCGCGCCAGCCGTCGAAGCGGCCGCCGTCCTCGTACACGGCGCGGATGACAGCGCCGACGCGGCGGTCACCGCGCGAGAGCAGGCCCTCGACGATGCCGGGCTTGCCGTCGTGGTACCGGAAGCCGATCGAGCGGCCGTACTTCTTGTCGCCGCGGATCTTGTCGCGGAGCTTCTCCAGACGCGCGTCCGTCTCTTCCGCGCTCAGCTGCGGCGCCCACTGGAACGGCGTGTGCGGCTTGGGCACGAAACCGCCGATGGACACGGTGCAGCGGATGTCGTTCTGCCCGGAGACCTTGCGGCCCTCGGCGATGACCTTGACCGCCATGTCGCCGATCTGCAGGACGTCCTCGTCGGTCTCCGTCGGCAGGCCGCACATGAAGTACAGCTTCACCTGACGCCAGCCGTTGCCGTACGCCGTGGAGACCGTACGGATCAGGTCCTCCTCCGAGACCATCTTGTTGATGACCTTGCGCATGCGCTCGGAGCCGCCCTCGGGGGCGAAGGTCAGACCGGACCTTCGGCCGTTCCTGGTCAGCTCGTTGGCGAGGTCGACGTTGAACGCGTCGACGCGGGTCGACGGCAGCGAGAGGCCGATCTTGTCCTCTTCGTACCGGTCCGCGAGGCCCTTCGCGATGTCGCCGATCTCGCTGTGGTCCGCCGAGGACAGCGACAGCAGACCGACCTCTTCGAAGCCGGTCGCCTTGAGACCCTTCTCGACCATGTCGCCGATGCCGGTGATGCTTCGCTCCCGCACGGGGCGCGTGATCATGCCGGCCTGGCAGAAGCGGCAGCCGCGGGTGCAGCCACGGAAGATCTCGACGGACATCCGCTCGTGGACGGTCTCGGCGAGCGGGACCAGCGGCTGCTTCGGGTAGGGCCATTCGTCGAGGTCCATGACGGTGTGCTTGGACACCCGCCACGGCACACCCGACCTGTTGGGGACGACACGGCCGATGCGGCCGTCGGTCAGGTACTCGACGTCGTAGAAGCGCGGCACGTACACATTGCCGGTCTTCGCGAGACGGAAGAGGACCTCCTCGCGCCCGCCCGGGCGGCCCTCGGCCTTCCAGGCGCGGATGATCCCGGTCATGTCGAGCACGGCCTGCTCGCCGTCGCCGATGACCGCGCAGTCGATGAAGTCCGCGATCGGCTCGGGGTTGAACGCCGCGTGCCCGCCGGCCAGCACGATCGGGTGGTCGACGGTGCGGTCCTTGGACTCCAGCGGGATGCCCGCGAGGTCCAGGGCCGTGAGCATGTTGGTGTAGCCGAGCTCCGTGGAGAAGCTCAGCCCGAAGACGTCGAACGCGCCGACGGGCCGGTGGCTGTCCACCGTGAACTGCGGGACCTTGTGCTCACGCATCAGCTCCTCGAGGTCCGGCCAGACGCTGTACGTGCGCTCGGCCAGCACGCCCTCGCGCTCGTTCAGCACCTCGTAGAGGATCATGACGCCCTGATTGGGCAGACCGACCTCGTAGGCGTCCGGGTACATGAGCGCCCAGCGGACGTCGCAGGACTCCCAGGGCTTGACGGTGGAGTTCAGCTCACCGCCGACGTACTGGATGGGCTTCTGCACATGCGGGAGCAGCGCTTCGAGCTGTGGGAAGACCGACTCGGCAGACATGGAAACCTTCGTGGGCTGGCAAGGGGGCGACTCTCAAGCGTACCCGCCCACTCAGCGGCCGAGCGCCGCCCGGATCCGGGGGGCGCTCGCCTTGGCCCACACCCCGGGCAGCTCGGCCTCCCTCGCCTCGGCGCGGGCCTCCTCCCGCCCGTACAGCAGTCCCCAGACGAAGGTGGTCTCCCCCGCCGCGTGCGCCCGGACCGCGAGGTCGCGCAGCGCCTCCCGTGCGACGACGCTGTCCTGGTGGTCGCCGAGCAGGGTCTGCACGGCCTTCATGCGCTTCCCGAACCGCTTCGCGGCCTTGCCGAGCGCGGGCCTCGCGACCTCGGCCGCGTACCGCGCGCGTTTGGCCGCCTTGCGGGCCTCGTGCATGGCGTGGTCCCGCTCCTCCCCCTCAGGCAGCGACAGGGCCCGCTCCATACGGGCGGCCAGCCGGTCGTACTCCTTCAGCACGGCCTTGGGGAGTACGTCCCCGGGCGCTCCGGCGGCCGCCTTCAGCAGCGGCGGGCGGGCGCACAGCGCGTCCAGCGCGTCGAGCAGGGCGAGATAGCGGTCGCTGTCGAGCGCGGCGATCACCGTCCTCCGCGCGTCGGCGGCGCCGGCCACGGCCCAGGCGGCCAGCCGTGCGTCCACCGGGCCGAGGAGGAGCGTCACGGGCACGGCGTCGGCCCGCTCGGCCAGCCGTTCAGCGAGCACCTCCTGGTCACGCGCGACGCCCAGCTCCCCGGCGAGCCACTTGAGCTCGTCGATCAGGGGCCCTGTGACATCGCGGTCGACGACCTTCCGGTAACTCCGCAGGGCGCTGCGCAGCCGCCGGGTGGCGACCCGCATCTGATGCACGGCGTCGGGCAGGTCGCGGCGCACGCCGGGGTCGTGGGCCACGACCGCGGCGACCTCCTTCTCCAGATAAGCGAGAACGTGATCGCCCGCCGTGCGGGTCTCGCCCCGTCCCTGGCGCTCCGCCGGGCCGCCCCCGGTCTCCGTCAGTGCCCTGGCCAGCTTGGACGGCGCGGCGGCCGTGCGGACGCCGGCTTTCCTGAGCTTCTTGTCGACGGCGTCAAGAAACGCCGGGTCTCCGCCGTCGGCCAGCTCCACCTCGATCTCGTCCCACTGGGCGGTCCCCTCGCCGCCATGGAGGCGCTCCGCGACGACGGCGTCCCGGCTGAGCTCCGCGAGGAGGGCGCCGTCGGCGTCGACGAGGTGCTGTACGTCCCGCGAGGACAGCAGCCGCACCACGGGCACGAGTTCCCGGCCCCGCGTGTACGCCCGCGCGAGGCCGGCCAGGTCGTCCGGCACCCCGTCGGACAGGGGGGCGGCGATCTCGTCCCGCACGCCGGGCGCCACGGGCAGCTTGAGATGCCACCCCGCATCGGCGCCTCCGGTTCTGCGCCGCAGCGTGACGGAGGAGGCTGCCAGCCTGAGATCGGCGGTGTCGTAGTAGACGGCATCCAACTCGGCCACGCCCTTCCCTACGACCCCGGCCACACGGGCCACTTGGGTCAGGTCGGGCAACGGGGTGTCGGGGGTGGCTTCGTACTTCCGCTCGATCTCGCGCTTGGTGTCCGCCATGCCATCGAATCTAGCCCCGCGGCCGCCGTTCGGGCAGGCCGCGCGTCTTTCCGCAACCGGACGCTCCGCCCCCGGCCCCTGCCGCGGTCACGTGCCGACGTCCGCCCTTCCCGAACCGGGCCCCGTGCCCGCCGTGGGCCGACGCCCCAGCCCCTCCCCCGGAGGGGCCCGCATCCGGTGCACGGGCCGACGCCGCTGCGCGGAGCCTTCCCCCGCCCCGCCCCTTCCCGTAACCGGGGCAAGCCCCGGACCCCACGGGGGCTGTCGTCCCAGTCCCTCCCTCGGAGGCGAAAGGGGGTTCTGTGTGGGCTGACGCCCCCACACCCCCGGGACGGCGGCATCGCGCCGCAAGGCGCCCAAGGCATCGGCCGGACGCCTCCCCGCGAGCCCACGGGGCGACCATCGGCCGGGACCGGCGGCACGGGACGTGAGGGGGCGGGGTCGTAGGAGGGGTGTCCGGAGGTAAAGCGTCGCAACTCGCGCGCAGCGCGGTGAGGACAGCCATTCCGGAGGCCCCGACCACCGGCACCCACCACCGGGCAGCCCCGCCCCGCGGGGGCGCGACGAAACAGGGGCCGGGCCATGCCCCGCAGGGGCGACACGGCCGTGGGCCGGGGCGCACTCCGACATCGCCGAAACCCCGCCGGACCGGACCGGGGCCGGCCCGTGGACCGCCGCACCGACAAGCGTGGGCGGGCCGCACCGGAGAACGCCACTCGCGGCAGGGCCGGGCCGGATGCCCCTGCCCTGTCCCGCAGGTGCGCGCCACGCCCTGTGACGGGACGCGCCCGAGAGCGCCGCGCACACGGACCGGGCCGGACCCGCCGGGGCGGCCCCGAGCACCGCCACGCAACGCGCTTGGGTCAGCGGCCACCCCGGGCTGACGCCACGCAACGCGGTCAGGCCGGACGGGAGCGCACCCGAGAGCGCTGTGCCCCGGGCCCGGACGGACCCTGACGGCCGCGGGTGGCACAGGGACCGCGCGCCGCCCCGGGGCGGCGCGCCCCGGAGCGGGTGCGCCGCCCGCTCAAGGGCTACGCGCTTATGGGGCGTTGCACCCTGATCGACTGCAGCAACCCGATCGCGATCCACACCGCGAACATCGACGTGCCTCCGTACGACACGAACGGCAGCGGCAGGCCCGCGACCGGCATGATGCCCATCGCCATGCCGATGTTCTCGAACGACTGGAAGGCGAACCAGGCGATTATCCCGGCGGCCACGATCGTGCCGTAGAGCTCGGTCGTCTCGCGGGCGATCCGGCAGGCGCGCCACAGCACGACGCCGAGCAGTACGAGGATCAGCCCGGCGCCGAGGAAGCCGAGTTCCTCGCCGGCGACGGTGAAGATGAAGTCGGTCTGCTGTTCGGGCACGAACTGGCCGCTGGTCTGGTGGCCGTTGAAGAGCCCTTCGCCGTACAGCCCGCCGGAACCGATCGCGATGCGCGCCTGGTTGGTGTTGTAGCCGACGCCGGCCGGGTCGAGTTCGGGGTTGGCGAAGGCGGCGAAGCGGTTGAGCTGGTACTCGTCGAGCAGCCCGAGCGCCGTGACGGCGATCGCGCCGGCCGCTCCGGCGCCGATGAGGCCGAAGACCCAGCGGTTGGACGCGCCGGAGGCGAGCAGCACGCCGAGGACGATGACGACCATGACCATGACCGAGCCGAGGTCCGGCATCAGCATGACGATGATCATCGGCAGGACGGCGAGTCCCAGCGACTTGGCGACGGTGCGGTGGTCGGGGTGCACCTGGTCCCCGGCGTCGACGCGGGCCGCGAGCATCATCGCCATCCCGAGGATGATCGTGATCTTCACGAACTCGGAGGGCTGGAGGGAGAAGCCGCCGCCGAGCTGGATCCAGGCGTGCGCGCCGTTGATGGTGGCGCCCAGCGGCGTGAGGACGAGCAGCACGAGCACGACGGACAGCCCGTAGAGGAACGGGACGGCGCCGCGCAGGGTGCGGTGGCCGAGCCAGATGGTCCCGACCATCAGCACGAAGCCGATGCCCGTGTTGAGCAGGTGCCGGACGAGGAAGTAGTACGGGTCGCCCTGGTTGAGTTCGGTGCGCCCGCGCGTGGCGGACCACACGAGGAGCGCGCCGAGCAGCGAGAGCGTGATCGCGGAGAGCAGTATCGGCCAGTCGAGCCTGCGCACCACGGAGTCACGGGCGGTGAGCCTGGTCCAGACCCCGCCGCGCTCCGGGCCGTATCCCGGGACGGAGAAGCCGCCTGCGCCTGTCATGTCTCAGTCCCTCCGCGCGGGTGGTCCCGCGAGCACTGGTTCGGCGTCCTTCGGCTTCGGAGGAACGTAGGGCTTGACCTCGGGGGCGTCGATCGAGCCGTCCGGGGCGATCTTGGGCAGCGTCTGCTGCGGCTTGGGAAGCAGGGCCCGCTTGAGGTCCTGGTTGCCTTCCTTGTCCAGGCCGTACATCGCGTCGTAGATGTTGCGTACGGCGGGACCGGACGCGCCGGAGCCCGTACCACCCTGGGAGATCGTCATGACGATCGTGTAGTCGTCGGTGTAGGTCGCGAACCACGAGGTGGTCTGCTTGCCGTAGACCTGCGCGGTACCGGTCTTGGCCCGCATCGGGATCTTGTCCTGGGGCCAGCCGCCGAACCGCCAGGCGGCTGTGCCGCCGGGCTCGACGACGGAGCGCAGGCCCTTGTCGAGGTCCTTGATGGTTCCGGCGTTCACCGGCAGCTTGCCGTGGGACTCGGGCTTGATCTCTTCGATCGTCTTGCCGTCGGGGCTGATGACGGCCTTGCCGACGGTGGGGTTGTAGAGCGTGCCGCCGTTGCTGATGGCGGCGTAGGCGGTGGCCAGCTGGACGGGGGTGATGAGGACGTCGCCCTGACCGATGGCGAAGTTGATGCTGTCGAAGGCCTTCAGCTGGTTGCCTTCGAGGCAGCTCTCATAGGCGATCTGCTCGACGTAGGAGCCGCCCTTCTTGCCCTGCTTGCACCAGGAGTCCTTGTTGGCCTCCCAGAAGGCCTGCTTCCAGTGGCGGTCCGGGATGCGGCCCTTGACCTCGTTCGGGAGGTCGATGCCGGTCTCCGACCCGAAGCCGAAGTCGTGGGCGGTCCGGTAGAACCAGTCGTGGGCGCCCTTCTTGGCCTTGAGGCCGCCGTCGCGCTGCCACTCCTGGTGGCCGAGACGGTAGAAGACGGTGTTGCAGGAGTACTTGAGGGCGTCGCCGAGGGTGATCGGGCCGTGTCCCTGGGACTCGAAGTTGGCGAAGCTCCGGTTGCCCATGCTGTAGGAGCTGCTGCAGTTGTAGAGGTCGTCGAAGTCGTACCCGGCCCGCACGGCCGCGCTCGCCGAGACCACCTTGAAGACGGAACCGGCGGGTGCCTGGCCCTGCGTGGCCCGGTTGAGCAGCGGGTAGTTGGAGTTCTTGCCGGTGAGCTTGGCGTAGTCCTTGGCGGAGATGCCGCCGACCCAGGCGTTGGGGTCGTAGTCGGGCTGGGAGGCCATGGCGACGACCCGGCCGGTCTTGGCCTCCATGACCACGACGGCGCCCGCGTCGGCCTCGTACGGGCGACCGGTGATCTTGTCGGTCTCCTTGCGGACGGTCTTCATCGCCTGGTGGAGCTCGTACTCCGCCACGGCCTGGACCCGGGCGTCGATGCTGGTGACGAGGTGGGAACCGGGCACGCCCGGGTCCGCCTCGGCCTCGCCCATGACCCGGCCCAGCTTGTCGACCTCGTACGACGTGACGCCGGCCTTGCCGCGCAGTGCCTTGTCGTAGGTGCGCTCGAGGCCGGAGCGGCCGACCTGGTCGGAGCGAAGGTAGGGCGAGTCGGTGTCCTTGGCCTTCTGGATCTCCTCGTCGGTGACGGGCGACAGATAGCCGAGCACCTGCGCGGTCCGGGCCTTGGCGGGGGCCGTGTAGCGGCGTACGGCGGTGGGTTCCGCGGTGATGCCGGGGAAGTCCTCCGAGCGTTCGCGGATCTGCAGCGCCTGCTGGGTGGTGGCTTCGTCGGTGACCGGGATCGGCTGGTACGGGGAGCCGTTCCAGCAGGGCTGCGGTGTCTTGGAGTCGCAGAGGCGGACCTTGTCCATGACCTCCTTCGGCTTCATACCGAGGACGCCGGCGAGCCGGGTGAGGACGGCCTCGCCGTCGTCCTTCATCTTCAGCAGCTCGGTGCGGGACGCGGAGACCACGAGACGGGTCTCGTTGTCGGCGAGCGGCACCCCGCGGGCGTCGAGGATCGACCCGCGCACGGCGGGTGTGACGACCCGCTGGACGTGGTTGCCGCTGGCTTCGTCGGCGTATTCGTCGCCGTTGCGGATCTGGAGGTACCAGAGCCGGCCGCCGAGGGTGAGGAGGAGGGAGAAGACGAGTACCTGGATGATGACGAGACGGATCTGGACCCGGGGGGTCCGGCCGGTCTCCGGAATGTTGCTCACGCTGCTGCCCCCTCGATCACAGTCGCTTGACTCCCTTGATGCGTCCGGCCCGTGCGGCCCGGGTCTTCGCCGCCTTGAGCCGCAGTCCGCCGCGCTGGCCGCCGATGCGCAGTCCGGTGCCGGAGGCGAGCCAGCCCGCGGCCACGTCGGCGCCGCCGGTGCTCTGGCTCTCGGCGAGCGGATCGTTCTCGCTGCGTCTGGCGAGCCACATGATCAGCGGCACGGTGAACGGCGCGAGGAGGAGGTCGTACACCGCGGCGGTGAACAGCAGACTGCCGAGGCCGACATGGCGGGCGGCGGTGTCGCCGACGAGGGCGCCGACCAGGGCGTACAGCAGCGTCGAGCCGATCGCCGCCGCGACGACGACGGCCATGGGCCCGCTGGCGGACCGCAGTGGTTTGCCGTTCTCCGGGCGGACCAGACCGGCGAGATAGCCGATGACGCACAGGACGAGCGCGTAGCGGCCGGCCGCGTGGTCGGCGGGCGGGGCGAGGTCCGCGAGCAGGCCGGCGCCGAAGCCGATGAAAGCCCCGGCCATGTGGCCGTAGACCATGGCGAGTCCGACGACGACGAGCAGTACGAGGTCGGGCACCGCGCCGGGCAGCTGGAGCCGCGAGAGGACGGAGACCTGGATGACGAGGGCGACCACGACCAGCGTCGTGGAGAGCAGCATCCGGTTGACACGCATGACGGATCAGCTCCTACTGGTCGTCGTTCTGGCCTGTGGCGTCGCCGGAGGCACCGGGATCCGGCCCGCCGCCCTGGACCTGGCCGTCGTCCTGGACCGGCTCCTCGCCCTCCGGCGGGGTCGCGCCGGGAGTGACGGTGACCGTGACGGTCGGCGTCGGCCTGGGGCCCGCGGGCTTCGGGGGCAGCACGGTGTCACGGGGGTCGGTCCGCGGCGCCTGGACCACGACGCCGACGATGTCGAGCCTGCTGAAGCCGACGTAGGGACGCACGTAGACGTTCCGGGTGAGGTCTCCCCGGGCGGGGTCCACCCGGATGATCTCGCCGACCGGAACGCCGGGCACGAAGGGCTTGCTGCCCTGGGAGCCGAAGGTGACCAGCCGGTCGCCCTTCTTCACCTTGGACTTGCCGTTGAGGAGCTGGACCAGCAGCGGCCGGTCGCCCTGGCCGGTGGCGAAGCCGAGCTCGTCGGTCTTCTCCATCCGGGTGCCGACGGTGAAGTCCGGGTCGCTGGCGAGCAGCACGGTCGAGGTCCGCGGGCCGACGGTCGTGACGCGGCCGACGAGGCCCTCGCTGTTGATGACGGTCATGTCCCGCGTGATGCCGTCCTCGGAGCCGATGTCGATGGTCACCGTCCAGGAGAAGCCCTGGGCCGCTCCTATGGCGATGACCTCGGCACCCTTGATGCCGTACTGGCCGGCGGCAGCCGTTCTGATCATCCCGTCGAGCTGGCGGAGCCGGCTGTTGTTGCGCGCGTCGCTGCCGAGCCGCTGCTTCAGCTCGGCGTTCTCCAACTGAAGCTGCTTGATGCGGTCGTGACGGTCACCGGAGTCCCGGACCGCTCCTATCGCGTTGCCGATGGGGTCGACGGCGGCCGCGACGCCGTTCTCCACGGGCCCGAAGACCGACGCCGCGGCCTGCCGTGCACCGTCGACCGGTGACTCCTCACCGCCGCGGATGTCCACCGTGATCAGGGCGAACGCGATGGCGATCAGCAATGCCAGGAGCAGCCGGCTCTCCTTTGTGTCCCTCACGTGCGGCGGCCGTGCCTTCCTCGTAGGAATGGTCGTGTCGGTAGAGCAACGATCCTGCCCCCGTGCCGGGGGCGGGGAGGACCCCATGTGGGGGCCTCACAGCCCCCGTACGGCGTATTGTCCGACCGTCTAACGACGCGGCTGGGCGTCCAGCACCTGCTGGAGCGCCTCGAACTCCTCGACGCACTTGCCGGATCCGAGCGCCACCGAGTCCAGCGGGTTCTCCGCGATGTGGATCGGCATGCCCGTCTCCCGGCGGAGCCGCTCGTCGAGGCCGCGCAGGAGGGCGCCGCCGCCGGTGAGGACGATGCCGCGGTCCATGACGTCGCCGGACAGCTCGGGCGGGCACTTGTCGAGCGTCGTCTTCACGGCGTCGACGATCGCGTTGACGGGTTCCTCGATGGCCTTGCGGACCTCGGCGGCGGAGATGACGACGGTCTTGGGCAGACCGGAGACCAGGTCGCGGCCGCGGATCTCGGTGTGCTCCTCCGTCTCCATCTCGTACGCGGAGCCGATGGTGATCTTGATGTTCTCCGCGGTCCGCTCACCGAGGAGGAGGGAGTACTCCTTCTTGATGTGCTGGATGATCGCGTTGTCCAGCTCGTCGCCGGCGACACGGATGGACTGTGCCGTGACGATTCCTCCGAGCGAGATCACGGCGACCTCTGTGGTGCCGCCGCCGATGTCCACCACCATGTTGCCGGTGGCCTCGTGGACCGGGAGGCCGGAGCCGATGGCCGCGGCCATGGGCTCTTCGATGATGTGCACCTGTCGGGCGCCCGCCTGGGTCGACGCCTCGATGACCGCGCGGCGCTCGACACCCGTGATACCGGAAGGCACACAGACGACGACGCGGGGCCGGGCGAGATAACGGCGCTTATGGATCTTGAGGATGAAGTAGCGGAGCATCCGCTCGGTGATCTCGAAGTCGGCGATGACGCCGTCCTTCAGCGGCCGGACGGCAACGATGTTGCCCGGTGTCCGGCCGATCATCTTCTTCGCCTCGGAGCCGACCGCGAGAATGCCGCCCGTGTTGGTGTTGATGGCGACGACGGACGGCTCGTTGAGAACGATCCCCCGGCCTCTGACGTACACCAGCGTGTTGGCGGTCCCGAGGTCGACAGCCATGTCACGGCCGATGAACGACATGTTGTTCCCCATGAGGATGCGTCTGGCCTTCCCAAATCGAGCGTTGATGGCTTTTCAGGATGGCGAGGTGGGTGCTGTGGCGTGGAGGCTTACATCGTAGTGCCGCCTGCACGGACACCGCGCGGTGGTCCACCTCTTGTTTATGGTGACGATGCGTCGGAGCGATGCGTTCCCGCAATGCCCTTGCGTATGCCGAAGGGCGACCGAAATTCCATCGGTCGCCCCAGGACAAGAGCGCTGTATGGCTGACGTCCTGTCAGAAAAGCCCTGGAAAAGGGCAGGCCTCAGCCTTCCTGGAAGAACAGCTTCAGTTCCCGAACGGCGGACTCCTCGGAGTCCGACGCGTGGATCAGATTCTCCCGGACGATGGTGCCGAAGTCACCCCGAATGGACCCAGGAGCGGCCGCGATCGGGTCGGTCGGACCCGCCAGTTGGCGTACGCCGTCGATCACACGCTCACCCTCGACGGCCATGACGACCACCGGACCGGACAGCATGAACTCCACCAGCGGCTCGTAGAACGGCCGGCCGACGTGCTCGGCGTAGTGCTGCTCCAGGGTGGCCCGGTCGAGCGTGCGCAGCTCCAGCGCTGTGATCTTCCAGTCGGCCTTGCGTTCGATGCGGCCGATGACCTCGCCCACGAGTCCGCGACGGACGGCGTCCGGCTTGAGAAGGACGAGGGTGCGCTGAGTCATGGTGTGCGGCTCCTTGCAGGCCAGGATGTGTGCGGTCGGGCCGAGATTACCGGGTGTGACGCCGGGGGCGGCACCCGCCCCGCATCCCCGGCGTCAAGGGCGCACCGCCGGCTACCCGGCGTCAGGCTCCGCCGACTGCGCGGCCCACCGGGCCTTCGCCTCGTCGATCTTGCGGCCGTAGTGGATGGAGGCCCACCACAGGCCGCCGAAGAGGACACCGAGGAAGAACATCGCCGGGACGACGAAGCCGCCGGCGATCAGCGCGATCTGCAGCGCCCAGCCCAGCTGGGTCCCGCCGGGGCGGGTGATCATGCCGCACAGCAGCAGCGACAGCAGCATCGCTACGCCGCAGACCGTCCAGACCGCCGCCACCGAGACGTCGTCCGACTTCATGGCCACGAGACCGGCGAAGCCGATCACGAAGAACTCGCCGATCAGGGTCGATGCACAGAGCGTACGCACGGGATGTCAGCCCCTCCCCAGCAGCAGCCGGGCCTCGCCGACCGTGATCACGGAACCGGTCACCAGCACACCGGCGCCGGCGAACTCCGACTCCTCCTCGGCGAGCGTGATCGCCGCCTCCAGCGCGTCGTCGAGGCGCGGCTCCACGACCACCCGGTCGTCGCCGAAGACCTCCACGGCGACAGCGGCCAGCGCGTCCGCGTTCATCGCACGGTGACTGGAATTCTGCGTCACGACGATCTCGTGGAAGATCGGCTCGAAGGCCTCCAGGAAGCCCCTGACGTCCTTGTCGTCACTCGCGCCCACGACACCGATCAGCCGGGAGAAGCCGAACGACTCGGTGACGGCGGCCGCCGCCGCCCGCGCGCCCGCCGGGTTGTGCGCGGCGTCCAGCACCACGGTGGGGCTGCGGCGCACGACCTCCAGCCGGCCGGGCGAGGCCACGGTGGCGAACGCCTTGCGGATCGTGTCGGCGTCCAGCGTGCGCGCGTCACCCGCGCCGACGCCGAAGAACGCCTCGACCGCCGCGAGCGCCACTGCCGCGTTGTGGGCCTGGTGCGCGCCGTAGAGCGGGAGGAAGATCTGCTCGTACTCGCCGCCCAGGCCGCGCAGGGTCAGCAGCTGCCCGCCGACCGCTACCTCGCGGGAGGCGACACCGAACTCCATGCCCTCGCGGGCGACGGTCGCGTCGGCCTCGACGGCCCGCTTCAGCATCACCTGCGCGGCGTCCACCGGCTGCTGCGCGAGGATCACCGTCGCGCCCTGCTTGATGATCCCGGCCTTCTCGGCGGCGATCTCTGCGGGCGTGGTGCCGAGCCGGTCCGTGTGGTCCAGGTCGATGGGGGTGACCACGGCGACCGAGCCGTCGATCACGTTGGTCGCGTCCCAGCTGCCGCCCATGCCGACCTCGACGACGGCCACGTCCACCGGGGCGTCGGCGAAGGCCGCGTACGCCATGCCCGTGAGCACCTCGAAGAACGAGAGCCGGTACTCCTGGCGCGCGTCGACCATCTCGACGTAGGGCTTGATGTCGTTGTACGTCTCGATGAAGCGCTCGGCGTCGATGGGAGCGCCGTCCAGGCTGATCCGCTCGGTGATCGACTGCACGTGCGGCGAGGTGTACCGGCCGGTGCGCAGGTCGAAGGCGGAGAACAGGGCCTCGATCATCCGGGCCGTGGACGTCTTGCCGTTCGTCCCCGTGATGTGGACGGAGGGGTAGGCCCGCTGCGGCTCGCCCAGCACGTCCATCAGCGCCTCGATACGGGCGACGGACGGCTCCAGCTTGGTCTCGCCCCAGCGCGTCGCGAGATCCGCCTCGACCTCGCGCAGTGCCCTGTCCACCTCCGGATCCGCCGGGCGGGACGGCACCTGGTCGGCCTGCGGCGATCCGGCCTGTGCGCGCAGGGTGCGGCTGCCGGCCTCGATCACCGCCAGGTCGGGGTCGCGGTCGGTCTCTGCGTCGACGATCTCGTCGAAGGCGTCGGACTCGTCGAAGGCGTCGGGCTGCTCACTCACGGGTCCAGTCTACGGACGGGCGCCGACGGATACGGCCGAGGCCCCGGGGGCGTCCCCGGGGCCTCGGCCGCTGTCGCGTTACCGCGGCTCAGCTCGCCGGCAGGTTGGCGAGCTGGGTGTTGATCCGCGCGATGTCCTCCTCGGCCTTGGCGAGCCGGGTACGGATCTTGTCGACCACGTTGTCCGGTGCCTTGGCGAGGAACGCCTCGTTGCCGAGCTTGGCGGTCGCCTGGGCGACTTCCTTCTCCGCCGCGCCCAGGTCCTTCGTCAGACGCTTGCGCTCCGCCTCGACGTCGATCGTGCCCGACAGGTCGAGCGCGACGGTGGCACCGGCGACGGGCAGCGACGCGGTGGCGTGGAAGCCCTCGCCCTCCGGCTGGAGGCGCAGCAGCTGACGGATGGCGGCCTCGTGCGGGGCGAGCGCCGTGCCGTCGAGGGTGAGCCTGGCCGGGACCTTCTGGCCGGGCTGCAGACCCTGGTCGCTGCGGAACCGGCGGACCTCGGTGACGACCCGCTGGACGAGCTCGATCTCCCGCTCGGCGGCCTCGTCACGGAAGGCGCCGGCGGTCGGCCAGTCGGCGATGACGAGCGACTCCTTGCCGGTCAGCGCGGTCCACAGCGTCTCGGTGACGAACGGGACCACCGGGTGGAGCAGCCGCAGCATGACGTCGAGGACCTCGCCCAGGACGCGGGCCGAGACCCTGGCCGGCTCGCCGCCCGCGAAGAACGTCGTCTTGGACAGCTCGACGTACCAGTCGAAGACCTCGTCCCAGGCGAAGTGGAAGAGCGTCTCCGACAGCTTCGCGAACTGGTAGTCCTCGTAGTACGCGTCCACCTCCGCGACGGTCTTGTTCAGCCGCGACAGGATCCACCGGTCCGTGGAGGACATCTCCTCGGGCGCCGGCAGCGGGCCTTCGATGGTGGCGCCGTTCATCAGCGCGAAGCGGGTGGCGTTCCAGATCTTGTTGGCGAAGTTCCGGGAACCCTGGACCCAGTCCTCGCCGATCGGGACGTCGACACCCGGGTTGGCGCCGCGGGCGAGCGTGAAGCGCAGCGCGTCGGAGCCGTACTTGTCCATCCAGTCCAGCGGGTTGACCGCGTTGCCGAAGGACTTGGACATCTTCTTGCCGAACTGGTCCCGGACCATGCCGTGCAGGGCGATGGTGTGGAACGGCGGGGTGCCGTCCATCGCGTAGAGACCGAACATCATCATCCGCGCGACCCAGAAGAAGAGGATGTCGTAGCCCGTGACCAGGACGGAGTTCGGATAGAACTTCGCGAGGCTCTCGGTCTGCTCCGGCCATCCCATCGTCGAGAAGGGCCACAGACCCGAGGAGAGCGTAGCGCTCGTCGTCGGGGTGGACGGCGACGGCGGTGTCACCGAGCATCGTCTCGGCGCGCGTCGTCGCGACGACGATGGTGTCGTCGCCCTCGCCGTACTTCATGGAGACGAGCTCGCCGTCGTCGTCCTGGTACTCGACCTCGATGTCGGAGATGGCGGTCAGACAGCGCGGGCACCAGTTGATGATGCGCTCGGCGCGGTAGATCAGCTCGTCGTCGTAGAGCTTCTCTCGGTCACGCGCCCAGTTTAGAGGTGTCATGGAGCCGTTCCGAAACTCGATACTTCGGTAACGGTGTGCCCCCCGGCGCCCCATCCCGCCGGGGCTTGGGCCAGGATGTTCGGAACACATAAACATCACGAGGGGGAAACCCGTAATGAGCTACAACCAGCCGGGCCCGTACGGCGGGCAGCAGCCGCAGCAGCCCGGCCCGTACGGCCAGCCGGGGCCCTACGGCCAGCAGCCGCAGGGCCAGCCGGGCCCTTACGGCCAGCAGCCGCAGGCCCCGCAGCCCGGTTACGGGTACCCGCAGCAGGCCCCGCAGGGCGTGCCGCCGCAGCAGCCTTACGGATATCCGCAGCAGCCCGGCCAGCCCGGTCCGTACGGCCAGCAGCCCCAGTACGGCGCGCAGCAGCCGGGCGGCTATCCGCCCCCGCCGCCGGCCCAGGGCGGTGGCGGCAAGAAGACCGGTCTCATCATCGGCGCGGCGGTGCTGGTGGCCGCGCTGGGCGTGGGCGGGTACTTCGTCTTCGGCGGCGGCGGTGGCGGCCTCGAGGACGACGGCCCGCACAAGCTCACGGCGCCGAAGAGCATCATCGGTGGCAAGTACATGCGCGCCGACAAGAAGGACCCGGAGCCGAAGCCGGCCGACGAGGACTCCTCGAAGATGCTCGCCGCCAGCGGGGTGACCGATGCCATGTCCATCGGTTCGACCTATTCGACGATCGATCTGACGAAGCTCGACCCGAGCGACCCCACGGCGATCGAGAAGGTCTCCAAGGCGCAGAACCTGGTCTTCATCGGCTTCTACGGAAAGATCGAGGACCCGGCGAAGGTCCTCGACGCGGCCTTCGCGGAGTTCAGCAAGAACACGAAGGACACGGAGACCAAGATGATCGGGGACCCGCAGGAGGTGAACCCCGACGGCCTGGACGGCGCTTTGATGAAGTGCCAGGAGGCCGAGAGCAAGAACCAGAAGACGGGCATGACCCAGAAGACCTACATGTGCCTGTGGTCGGACTACAGCACCCTCGGTGTCGTCGAGCCGGTCCAGGGCGAGAAGGGCACCACGCTCGACGAGGCGGCGAAGCTCGCTTCCGACGTGCGCAACGAGGTGCGTGTCGCCAAGTAGCGGCCCTCGCGGATGCGAAAGGGGCGCCCGGTCGACGACCGGGCGCCCCTTCGGCGTTCAGGAACGAAAGCGCTACGCGCTCTTCTCGTGACGGCCGTTGCCGTCGTCCTTGACGATGCGCGGGACCAGCGTCGGGTTGACGTTGTTGCGGACGACGTCACGCGTGATGACGACGCGGGCCACGTCCTTGCGGGACGGGACCTCGTACATCACCGACTGGAGGACCTCCTCCATGATGGCGCGCAGGCCGCGCGCGCCGGTGCCGCGGAGGATCGCCTGGTCGGCGATGGCCTCGAGGGCGGGGAGGTCGAAGTCCAGCTCGACGCCGTCGAGTTCGAAGAGGCGCTGGTACTGCTTGACCAGCGCGTTGCGCGGCTCGACGAGGATCTTCAGCAGCGCCTCTCGGTCCAGGTTGTGGACCGAGGTGATGACGGGCAGACGGCCGATGAACTCGGGGATCATGCCGAACTTGACCAGGTCCTCCGGCATGACCTCCTGGAACTGGTCGCTCGCCTCGATCTCGCGCTTGGAGCGGATCGTCGCGCCGAAGCCGATGCCCTTCGCTCCCGCGCGCGACTCGATGATCTTCTCGAGGCCGGCGAACGCGCCGCCCACGATGAAGAGCACGTTCGTCGTGTCGATCTGGATGAACTCCTGGTGCGGGTGCTTGCGGCCGCCCTGCGGCGGCACGGAGGCCGTGGTGCCTTCCAGGATCTTGAGCAGGGCCTGCTGGACGCCCTCTCCGGAGACGTCGCGCGTGATCGACGGGTTTTCGCTCTTACGGGCGACCTTGTCGATCTCGTCGATGTAGATGATCCCGGTCTCGGCCTTCTTGACGTCGTAGTCGGCCGCCTGGATCAGCTTGAGCAGGATGTTCTCCACGTCCTCGCCGACATAGCCCGCCTCCGTCAGCGCGGTGGCGTCGGCGATGGCGAACGGGACGTTGAGCATGCGCGCGAGCGTCTGGGCGAGCAGCGTCTTGCCGGAGCCCGTGGGGCCCAGCAGCAGGATGTTGGACTTGGCGAGCTCGATCGCGTCGTCCCGGCCCTGCGCTCCGCCGTTCTCGCCGGCCTGGACGCGCTTGTAGTGGTTGTACACCGCGACCGAGAGGGCCTTCTTCGCGGGCTCCTGCCCGACGACGTAGCCCTCGAGGAACTCATAGATCTCGCGCGGTTTGGGAAGTTCCTCCCACCGCACCTCGGAGGTCTCTGCGAGCTCCTCCTCGATGATCTCGTTGCAGAGGTCGATGCACTCGTCGCAGATGTACACACCGGGGCCTGCGATGAGCTTCTTCACCTGCTTCTGGCTCTTTCCGCAGAACGAGCACTTGAGCAGGTCGCCGCCATCACCGATGCGTGCCACGAGGTGCTTCCCCTTCGCCTGGGAGCGGCTTGGTTCAGCCGGCTCCTGGTGCCTCATATTCGACGGTACCTTGCCGAGCCCCCCGTACGGGCCCCCCTTGGCGCGGTTCACACATTGTCGTGTACCGCGCCAAGGGCGCCGGATCGGTCAGGCGGCCGCTGCGGCCGTGCTCTTACGGGTCGAGACGATCTGGTCCACCAGGCCGTAGGCGAGGGCGCCGTCGGCCGTGAGGATCTTGTCGCGCTCGATGTCGTCGCGGATCTTCTCGATCGGCGTGGTGGAGTGCTTGGCCAGCATCTCCTCCAGCTGCTCACGCATACGGAGGATCTCGTTGGCTGCGATCTCCAGGTCGGAGAGCTGCTCGCGGCCGGTCTGCGAGGACGGCTGGTGGATCAGCACGCGGGCGTGCGGCAGGGCCATCCGCTTGCCGGGGGTACCGGCGGCGAGCAGCACGGCCGCGGCGGACGCCGCCTGGCCCATGCACACCGTCTGGATGTCCGGCTTCACGAACTGCATCGTGTCGTAGATCGCGGTCAGCGCGGTGAAGGACCCACCGGGGCTGTTGATGTAGATCGAGATGTCCCGGTCCGGGTCCATGGACTCCAGGCACAGCAGCTGCGCCATGACGTCGTTGGCGGACGCGTCGTCGATCTGCACGCCGAGGAAGATCACGCGCTCCTCGAAGAGCTTCGCGTACGGGTCGTACTCGCGCACGCCCTGCGAGGTGCGCTCGACGAAGCGGGGGACGACATAGCGGTTGTCCACCGCGGGGCCCGTGTAGAGGCCGCTCGCGGAGGCGCCGGAGTGTCCGGACAGACCGGGGAGGCCGGGGAAGTTACTCATGTGGGTGTTCACCATCCTGGTGGCGTTCGGCGGGCGGGGGCTCGGTGCGGCAGGCGCTCAGGCGCCGGTGCCGCCGCCGCCCGGGACGCCCGAGGCGGCGGAGATGATCTCGTCGATGAGGCCGTAGTCCTTGGCCTCTTCGGCGGTGAACCAGCGGTCGCGGTCACCGTCGCGGATGATCGTCTCGACGGTCTGACCGGAGTGCTGGGCGGTGATCTCCGCCATCCGCTTCTTCGTACGGAGCAGGTACTCGGCCTGGATCTTGATGTCCGAGGCGGTGCCGCCGAGGCCGGCAGAACCCTGGTGCATGAGGATGTCGGTGTTGGGCAGCGCGAACCGCTTGCCGGCGGCTCCGCCGGTGAGCAGGAACTGGCCCATCGACGCGGCCATACCCATGCCGATCGTCACCACGTCGTTCGGGATGTACTGCATGGTGTCGTAGACCGCCATGCCGGCCGTCACCGAGCCGCCGGGGCTGTTGATGTAGAGGTAGATGTCCTTGTCCGGATCGGCGGCAAGGAGCAGCATCTGCGCGGTGATCTTGTTGGCGATGTCGTCGTCGACCTGCTGGCCGAGGAAGATGATCCGCTCGCCGAGCAGCCGGCTGTAGACCTGGTCGCCGAGGCCACCACCGATGGAGGGCTCGCCGGCGGCATAAGGCATCAGATTCGTCACGTGTCCACCTGCTCGTCTCTGACGGCTTCGACCGTCTCAGCGTCTTCGTAACCGGGGGCGGGGACTCCCCTGCCCTCGTATTCATGGACCCTAACGCGCAGGTCGGACAGAGCCATCCCGCTTCCCGAACTGTTCGCTCGGAGCGCAAGGTCGACACTCCTCGCGGGGCACCGGCGAAGCCCGTGGACGGGCCCCGGGGAAGGCCGCGAACAGGCCCGGGAAAGCCCGTGGGCCGACCTGTGGAAGGCCGGTGGTACGCGTACGGGCTCCGGGCGCGTGGTCGCGCCCGGAGCCCGTAGCAGGGTCAGCACGAGGCTCAGGCCTCGTTCTTCTCCTCGGTCTCACCCTCGACGACGGCCTCGGCCGTCTCGGCGGCGGCCTCGGTCACCTCGGCCTCGTCCTCTTCGTCCTCGAGGTCGACGACCTCACCGTTGGTGTCGACGACCTTGGCGGCCTCGACGACCACGGCCAGCGCCTTGCCGCGGGCGACCTCGCCGACGAGCATCGGCACCTGGCCGCCCTCGACGACGGCCTGGGCGAACTGGTCGGGGCTCATGCCGGAGGACTGCGCACGCCGCATGAGGTGCTCGGTGAGCTCCTCCTGGTTGACGTTCAGCTTCTCCTTGTTGACGAGCTCGTCCAGGATGAACTGGGTCTTGATGCCCTTGACCGCCTGCTCCTTGGTCTCGGCGTCGAACTCTTCCTCCGTCTTGCCCTGGATCTCCAGGTACTTGGCGAGGTCGAGGCCCATCTGGCCGAGCTGGTGGTGCTCAAGGTTGTGCTTGCGGGTCTTGACCTCGTCCTCGAGGAGCTTCTCGGGGATCGGGACCTCCGCCAGCTTCAGCAGCTCGTCGAGGACGCGCTCCTGGGCCTGGGTGGCCTGGTCGTACTGCTTCATGTTCTCGAGGCGCTTGCGGCTGTCGGCCTTCAGCTCCTCGAGGGTGTCGAACTCGCTCGCCATCTGAGCGAAGTCGTCGTCGAGCTCCGGGAGCTCACGGGCGGCGACGGCGGTGACCTTGACGGTGACCTCCGCGTCCTTGCCCTCGGCGGAGCCGCCCTTCAGCTGGGAGGTGAAGGTGGCCTCGCCGCCGGCCTCCAGGCCGGTGACGGCCTCGTCGATGCCCTCGAGCAGCTCGCCGGAACCGATGGTGTACGAAACACCCTCGGCGACACCGTCGGGCAGGACCTCGCCGTCGACCTTGGCCTCGAGGTCGATCGTGACGACGTCGCCCTCGGCGGCGGCGCGCTCGACCGGGTTCGTGGAGGCGAAGCGCTCACGCAGCTGCTCCACGGACTTCTCGACGTCCTCGTCGGTGACCTCGACGGCGTCGACCGTGACCTCGATGCCGGAGTAGTCCGGGATCTGGATCTCGGGGCGGATGTCGACCTCGGCGGTGAAGGCCAGCGTCTCGCCGTCCTTCAGCTCGGTGATGTCCACCTCGGGCTGGCCGAGCGGGTTGAGCTCGGCCTCGTTGACCGCCTCGGTGTAGAGCTTGGGAAGCGCGTCGTTGACGGCCTCCTCCAGCACCGCACCACGGCCGAACCGCTGGTCGATCACTCGGGCCGGGATCTTGCCCTTACGGAAGCCCTTGACCGTGACCTGCTGGTTGATCTTCTTGTACGCCGCGTCGAGGCTGTCCTTGAGCTCCTCGAAGGGCACCTCGACAGTGAGCCGAACCCGGGTCGGGTTCAGGGTCTCCACGGCGCTCTTCACGGTTCGGTCTCCTTGGTGGCTGACATCTTGGGGTACTGCTGGCGCCGGACTCGGCGATTCAGCGGATGGGGCCCGGCACATCAGACACACGGGCACACAGCCTGCATAGTAACGGCAAGCGGGATGCGCCTCACAACGCGATCTTGCTGGTGGTCGGGGTGGCCGGATTCGAACCGACGACCTTCCGCTCCCAAAGCGGACGCGCTACCAAGCTGCGCCACACCCCGTCGGTGCGAACCGTAGGGTACATGCCCCGGCGGCGTGGACCGCCACCTTTACGGGGGCACAGAAACGGGGTGTGCGGCGAGGGCCCCGGACCCGCTACGATGCTTCTCGTGCCGCGGCCCTCGTGACCTGCGGTGCGAGCGTGCGGGCGTAGCTCAATGGTAGAGCCCTAGTCTTCCAAACTAGCTACGCGGGTTCGATTCCCGTCGCCCGCTCTTGATGGCTCAGGGCCAGGCCGGAGGTTCATCCTCCGGCCTGGCCCTGATGCGTTTCGGATCATCACCCGACCGCGCCCGGTCTTGCCTGTCAGCGCGAGCCTTTACGCTCCCGTTGATCGAGCGGCAAGGATGGGGGATCGGAATGGGCGGCGACCAGTGGTGGCAGACGGGCCCGTATCAGCATGACCTGGCGGCAGCGTTCCGGCAGGCCCAGGCGGCGGAGTTGGCCAAGGACAACCACGGTTTCGGTGGCCGCACCATAGAGCAGCTGTGGGAGGACAAGGACTGGATGGAGTACATCCTCACGGGTGGGACCGCCACCGTGCTGGACCAGGTCCACCTGGTCGATCCCGCGCATACCGAGTGGGGCCCGTTCATGCGGCCGTTGACCGACGAGGAGATCCGTGTGTGGTGTGCCGGCGGCCGGCCCACCCGTGCCGAGTGGCTCGCTGCCATGGAGTCCGACCGGCTGCCCTTCCCTCGGCGTGCCTGCGCTAACTGCACCGTGATCTACCGTGATGGTCACCCTGCGGAGATCGGTTACTGGGGCACCACGGCAGATTAGGTGGAGCGGCACCGGCACACCGCACGATGATCACTCACCGGGCGGCCCCGAGGTCGTTGCGCGAGGAGAGCAGCGCGAGGCGCGGCCTCCCGGAAGGTGATCTCCGAAGTCGGCCGGGCAGAGCCGATCGTGCGAGCAGGCGTCCGGCGGGGGCCTCAGAAGCTGATCTGATTGATCGTCTCGGCTATCGAGTTCATGAATCTGTTGATCGACGGGGCCATGCCCGTCGAGGCGAGGAAGAAGCCGAAGAGGACCGCCACGATCGCGGGCCCGGCCTTGATGGAGCCGCCGCGGATCAGCACCACGAGGACGATCGCCAACAGAAGCACCACTGACAGTGAAATGGCCACAACTGATCACACCCTCGGTCGGTCCGCCTTGCCGGCCCGGGAGCGCACGGCCCAGCACACTCCCGCCCGCACCATCGTGCCACCAACCCCCCTGCCCCTGTTGCCCGATGACGAACCGTCCTGGACAAGATCACGCCAACCCGCTCTCGACGGTGCCCGGGAGGCGGCCGCGTGGACGCGGCCGGGCGAGTGAAATGCGAGAAGGAATTCAACGTGATCGTTTCACTGCCCCCACACTTTGGTCACGAGAAATTCGAAGCCTCTTCGTGAGGTAATTCACTCCACCGGCCAACACGGGCGATATGCCCCGTTTAAGAGGGATTAACTAGGGCATACGGGCCTGTTGGTGCCCGTGTCAGATTCGAATAGGGCAGGTGCCCTGCGTGTTTTACGAAATCGAATAGGCGCGGCTAGGGTGCCTTGAATGTTCCACGCTGCGCATGGATACGAGAGGGCTCCGGCACCCGAGGTCAAGGAGCCCGAGACCACCACGACGACCCGGGCGGCGACCGCTCTCGCCCCTGCCACGAGTGGCCTGAAGTCCGCTCTGCGGACGGCTCCCAAGGCCACCGGACGGGACGCCTACTTCGACAACGCGAAGTATCTGGCCATCGTGCTGGTGGCCGTGGCCCACGCCTGGGAGCCGGTGATGGAGGGCAGCAGGGCTGCGCGTGCCCTGTACATGGTGATCTACACCTTCCACATGCCGGCCTTCATCCTCGTCTCCGGCTACTTCTCCCGGAGTTACCAGGGCAAGCCGCATCAGCTGAGACGACTGCTCACCGGCATCGCACTGCCGTACGTCGTCTTCGAGGTGGCCTACTCCCTCTTCGCCCGGTACGGGAACGACGATCCGTCCCATCCCATCAGCCTGCTCGACCCGTACTACCTGACGTGGTTCCTGGCCGCGCTGTTCATCTGGCGGCTCACCACCCCGCTGTGGCGGATCGTGCGGTGGCCGCTGCCGATCGCGCTGGCCATCGGCGCGCTGGCCACTCTCACCCCGAACATCGGGGCGGACCTCAATCTCGCGCGCGTGCTGCAGTTCCTGCCGTTCTTCGTGCTGGGCCTGTGCCTGAAGCCCGAGCACTTCCAGATGCTGCGCCGGCGCCAGGTGCGGCTGCTGGCCGTTCCGTTCTTCGCCGTGACGCTCGTCTTCGCGTACTGGGTGGCGCCCCGGATGAACCTCGGCTGGTTCTACCGCTCCAGCAGCGTGCAGGACCTGGGGTGGCCGTGGTGGTCGGGGCTCGTGGTGATCGTCGCGTTCTTCGGGTGCGCGGTGCTGCTGAGCGCGGCGTTCCTCGCGCTGGTGCCCGGTCGCCGGGCGTGGTTCACGGTGCTGGGCACCGGGACCATCAGCGGCTATCTGCTGCACGGCTTCGTCGTCAAGGCCGGTGACTACTGGGGGCTGTTCGAGAGCCAGAAGTGGCTCGGCAGCCCGGTCGGTCTGGTCGTGGTGACGATCTGCGCGACGGGCATGGTGACCCTGCTGTGCTCTCCGCCGGTGCGCCGGGCGCTGAAGTGCGTCACGGAGCCCGAGATGAAGTGGGCGTTCCGCCAGGACGCGGCGGAGGCGGGGCCGCGCCGGTAACGGCCCCGAACGACCCGCCGGGGGCAGGCGGCCGGCTCTCAGCCGGCCTTCTGCCCCTTTTCGGCCGTCAGGCCGAGCAGTTCGCGGGTCCTGGCGTATTTCTCCGTCAGCCTGTTCCGCGTCGCCTCGTCGAGCAGGGCCAGCCGCGCGGGGTCGGCGTTGTGGGCCAGGTCGGCCTGCTTGACCAGCAGCGCGCCGGGAGTCGCCAGGATGCGCCGGGTGTACGTCTCCAGGTCCTCGCCCCCGCTCTTGGTGAGCGCGAGAACCATGTCCTTCACGGGCCGTGGCAGCGCTGCCTGTTCGAGCCATTCGCGGCTCAACACGCCGTCCTCGACCGCGTCATGGAGCCAGCCCGCAGCGATCTGGTCCTCGTTCCCGCCCCGGGCGCGTACGCCCCCGGCGACGGCCGCGATGTGTTCCACGTAGGGCCGTCCCGCCTTGTCCCGCTGGGCGGCATGGGCCTCGCGGGCGGTCGCCTCGACCTCGGCCAGGGTCAGCATCTGCTCGGACATGGCACGACTGTACGCGTCAGGGAACGCCGTCATGAGGGCCCGGCGCACGCTCACGTCATGGGAGCGGCCCGGTCGTGCTCACGCCTGGCGGCACAGCAGCAGCAGCGCCCGGTCGTCGTTGACGTCCTTGGCGACGGCCTCGATCAGATGCCAGGCCGCACCCTCGAATCCGGCGGCCACATAGCGGTCCGCCTCGCCGGTCAGCCGGTCGATGCCCTCGCTGATGTCCCGGCCCGAGGCCTCCACGAGACCGTCGGTGAACAGCATCAGCACGTCGCCGGGGCGCAGTGAGCCCTTGACCGGGTCGAACTGGGCCGCGTCGTACACACCGAGGAGCGGGCCTTCCGCGGCCATCTCCTCCCAGCGGCCGCTGCCCGCGTGGAGCTGGAGCGCGGGCAGATGTCCCGCGGACAGCAGCTCGTAGTCGCCGGAGTCGAGATCGAGCACGAGGTGGATGGACGTGGCGAAGCCCTCGTCCCAGTCCTGCCGCAGGAGATAGCCGTTGGCCGCGGGAAGGAAGCCGTGCGGCGGCAGGGAACCCAGCAGGCCGCCGAACGCACCGGACAGCAGCAGCGCCCGCGACCCCGCGTCCATCCCCTTGCCGGACACGTCCGTGAGGACGACCTCCAGGGTGCGGCCGCCGTTGGTGCGGGCGGCGACCACGAAGTCGCCGGAGAACGACTGGCCGCCGGCCGGGCGCAGCGCCATCTCCTGGTGCCAGCCTTTCGGCAGCCGCGGCAGGGCACTCTGCACCCGGATGCGTTCGCGCAGGTCGAAGAGCATGGTGCCGCCGCGCCGCCACGGCACGCCGACCCGGGCCCGGAACTGGGCGATCAGCAGGCCGAACATGCCGCACGCCGCGACGACCAGCACGGTGCCGGGGGTGACCCTCGCCGGGCCGTCCGTGTACGGACCGAGCGCTATGGACTCCACGATGAGCGCCGCGGCCGCGCCCGCGTAGAGGCCGAGCAGACTGGCCGGCCGCAACAGCAGGCCGCCCGCCACGATCGGCAGGACCAACGCCACCGGTGAACACCACACGGGCGCGGCGATCGTGCCCCAGGTGATCGCGGGGACGGTCAGCAGCAGTCCGGCCAGGGCGAGCCGGTCGGATCCGTCGCCGCGGAAGTAGTCGACCCCGGACTTGCGCAGCGCGATACGCGCCCGGTGCACCGCTTTCCGCAACCGGGCCGTGGACGAGTCTGCTGCAGAGCCACGGGCCATTGCCGTGGACCCTATCCACCCGCCGCCCCGGCGTGCAGGGGACCCCCACGACATTGCGTTCGAAATCGGGTCGCGACGGGCCGCGCGCGGCTGGTAGGGATGGCATATGACCACAGATCTGCGGGTGCTGCGACAGTCCGAGTGGGACCGGTGGTACCGGAGTCTGGAGCTCGCCTTCGGCGGCGTTCCCGAGACCCGGCCGGAGCGCGAACTCTGGGCGGACCTGACGGAGACCGAACGCTCCATCGGCGTCTGGGACGGCGACGACTGCGTCGGCACCGCGGGGGCGTTCACCTTCTCCGTGTCCGCGCCGGGCGGCACGTTCGTGCCCGCCGCCGGCGTGACCATGGTCAGCGTGGCGGCCACCCACCGGCGGCGCGGCATCCTCACCGCGATGATGCGGCGCCAGCTCGACGACGTCCGCTCCTGGGGCGAACCGCTCGCCGTGCTCACGGCCTCCGAACCGGAGATCTACGGCCGGTTCGGTTACGGGGTCGCCACCCACCAGATGTCCGTCGAGATCGACTCCTCGCGGACCCGGATCGCGGCGCCGCCCGGCGCCGACGACGTCCGGCTCCGCTTCGTACCCGTCGCCGAGGGCGCTCAGGCGTGCGAGGAGGTGTACCTGCGCACGATCGGCACACGGCCCGGCATGCTCGCGCGCCGGCCGGGCTGGGAGCGGCTGCCGCTGCTGGACCCGCCGAGCGAGCGGGAGGGCGCCTCCCCCATGCAGTGCGTACTCGCGGAACGGGACGGTCAGGTCGTGGGGTACGCCCGCTTCCACAACAAGCCGAACTGGGCGGCGGCGGGCCCGGAGGGGTCCATCTCCGTACGGCACATCGACGCACTGGACCCGGTCGCGTACGCGGCGCTGTGGCGCTTCCTGTGCGGCATCGACCTGACGACGACCGTACGGTCCCGCAACCGTCCCGTGGACGACCCGCTGCTCCAGCTGGTCACGGACATCCGCCGCTGCGGCGTTCGGGTACGGGACTCGCTGCACGTCCGGCTGGTCGACGTGGCGGCCGCGCTGGAGGCCCGGCGCTACACCGCGCCGGTCGACGTGGTGCTCGATGTCGACGACGCGTTCTGCCCCTGGAACGCGGGCCGTTGGCGGCTGACGGGCGACGCGAAGGGCGCGTCGTGCGAGCGGACCCGCGACGAGGCGGACCTGGCGCTGTCCGTACGGGAGTTGGGGGCGGCGTATCTCGGGGGCGTGTCGCTGTCGGCGCTGGCGGGGGCGGGGCGGGTGCGGGAGCTGCGGGAAGGTGCGCTGGCGGAGGCGTCGGTGGGGTTCGGCTCCGACGTCGCGCCGTGGCTGCCGCACGGGTTCTAGCGGGGGTGACCGCTGCGGGACGTGGGCGCCTGCGGCTGGCTCGTTCCCCTCCCCGCCCCTTCCCGTAACCGGGGCTCCGCCCCCGGACTCCCGCGCCTCGATCGCCGGCGGGGCTCAAGTTGCCTGGCAGGTGGGGCACCAGAAGAGGTTGCGGGCCGCGAGGGGCGCCGTGCGGATCTGCGTGGCGCAGAGGTGGCAGGGCATGTTCGCCCGGCGGTACACGTAGACCTCGCCGCCGTGGTCGTCCACACGCGGTGCGCGGCCCATCGCCTCCGGAGTGTGTTCCGGGCGGACGGTGTCGATGCGGTTGTTGCGGACGCCCTCGCGCATCAGCGCGGCCAGGTCCTCCCAGATGGCGTCCCATTGGCGGCGTGTGAGGTCCTTGCCGGCCCGGTAGGGGTCGATGCCGTGGCGGAAGAGGACCTCCGCGCGGTAGACGTTGCCGACGCCCGCGATGATCTTCTGGTCCATCAGGAGCGCGGCGATCGTCGTGCGGGAACGGGAGATCCGCGTCCACGCCCGGTCCGGGTCGTCGGACGGCCTGAGCGGGTCGGGGCCGAGCCGGTCGTGTATCGCCCGCTTCTCGGGTTCGGTGATCAGCGCGCAGGTGGTCGGGCCGCGCAGGTCGGCGTAGTGGTCCTCGTTCAGGACGCGCAGGCGGACCGTGTCGGTCGGCGGCGGCGCCGGGGCCGTGCCGAAGCCGAGCTTGCCGAACAGGCCGAGGTGGATGTGGATCCAGCCGATGTCCTCGAAGCCGAGGAACAGATGCTTGCCGTGCGCGTCGGCGCCGTCGAGCACCCGGCCGTCGAGGAGCGCGGCGCTGTCGGAGAACTTGCCCTGGGGGCTGCTGACCCGGACGTTCCACCCCGCGAATCGGTGGAGGTGGTCCTCCGCGAGGCGGTGGATCGTGTGCCCCTCGGGCATGGGGTCGGTCCTCCTGGACGGCATGACGGTGCCGCCGGGACGGACCCGGCGGCACACGGAAGCGGATGCGGGGCGCGGGGGTTCAGCCCTGCTGCGGGTGGTGGGCCGGGATCGGGGGCAGCTCGCCGGTGGTCTCGTACGCGGAGAGCATCTCGATGCGGCGGGTGTGACGCTCCTCACCCGAGTACGGGGTGCTGAGGAAGATCTCGACGAACTTCGTCGACTCCTCGAGGGTGTGCATCCGCCCGCCGATGGCCACGACGTTGGCGTTGTTGTGCTCACGGCCGAGCGCGGCGGTCTGCTCGCTCCAGGCGAGCGCGGCACGCACGCCCTCGACCTTGTTGGCGGCGATCTGCTCGCCGTTGCCCGAGCCGCCGATCACGATGCCGAGGCTGCCCTCGTCCGCGACCGTCCGCTCGGCGGCACGCAGGCAGAACGGCGGGTAGTCGTCCTGGGCGTCGTAGATGTGGGGACCGCAGTCCACGGGCTCGTGGCCATGGGCCTTGAGCCACTCGACGAGGTGGTTCTTGAGTTCGAAGCCGGCATGGTCCGAGCCGAGGTACACGCGCATGGTTCGAGTGTGGCATGGGGGGAAGGCGCGGTCCGGCGCGGGGCCGTGCTCGGGGCGCGCCGGAGTGATGAGTGCAACGAAACGGATTCGACCCTTCCGTACTGGCACGTACTGGGTTCTAATTCCCAAGTTCGTAACCCGAGCGGCACCAAGACATAAGGATTCGTCCATGACGTCGCAGTCGACCCTCACAAAGGAAGGCGAGATGCCCGGCACCCCGGGACAGTCGCCTTCCCCCGACGGTCTCAAGGCCGGTCTCAAGAACCGCCACCTTTCCATGATCGCCATCGGCGGTGTGATCGGCGCCGGCCTGTTCGTCGGATCGAGCTCCGGCATAGCCGCGGCCGGCCCGGCGATCCTGCTGTCCTACGCGCTCGTGGGCATGCTGGTGGTCTTCGTGATGCGGATGCTGGGCGAGATGGCCGCGGCGAGCCCGAACTCCGGGTCCTTCTCCGCCTACGCCGACCGCGCGCTCGGGCGCTGGGCAGGCTTCTCCATCGGCTGGCTCTACTGGTTCTTCTGGGTCGTCGTGCTGGCCGTGGAGGCCACGGCCGGCGCCGAGATCCTGGAAGGCTGGATGCCGGCGGTGCCGCAGTGGGGATGGGCGCTGATCGTCATGGTCGTGCTGACGGCCACCAACCTGGTCTCCGTCTCCTCCTACGGCGAGTTCGAATTCTGGTTCGCCGGCATCAAGGTCGTCGCCATCGGCGCGTTCGTCATCGTCGGTCTGCTGGCCGTCTTCGGTGTGCTCCCGGGTTCCGACAACCCCGGGGCGGGCCTCGCCCATCTGACCGACGCGGGCGGCTTCATGCCGAACGGCGCCGGCGCGATCCTCGCCGGTGTGCTGCTGGTCGTCTTCTCCTTCATGGGCAGCGAGATCGTCACTCTGGCGGCCGGCGAGTCGGAGAACCCGCGGCGCGCGGTCACCAAGGCCACCAACTCGGTGATCTGGCGCGTGGGCTTCTTCTACCTCGGCTCGATCTTCGTCGTGCTGACGCTGCTCCCGTGGAACGACAAGTCGATCGAGGAGAAGGGGTCGTACGTCGCCGCCCTGGACTCCATCGGCATCGCCAACGCCGGGCAGATCATGAATGTGATCATCCTGACGGCGGTCCTCTCCTGCCTCAACTCGGGCCTCTACACCGCCTCGCGCATGGCCTTCTCGCTCGGTGAGCGCGGTGACGCGCCCAAGGCGTTCGCCAAGGTCAACGCCAAGGGTGTGCCGACGGCGGCCATCCTGGCCTCTGTGGTCTTCGGCTTCGCCGCCGTGTACTTCAACTACGCCTTCAAGGACACGGTCTTCCTGTTCCTGCTCAACTCGTCCGGCGCCGTGGCGCTGTTCGTCTGGCTGGTGATCTGCTTCACCCAGCTGCGGATGCGCGGCATCCTGCTGCGCGAGGCGCCGGAGAAGCTGACGGTGAAGATGTGGCTCTTCCCGTACCTCACCTGGGCGACCGCCGCGATGATCACCTTCGTGCTCGTCTACATGGTCGTCGACGACGCCAACCGTCAGGTCGCGCTGCTCTCGATCGCCGTCGCCGCGGTGGTGGTCGCGATCGCCGTGACCCGCGAGAAGCTCTCCCCGCGGCCCGCCGCCGCGCCCGTCGCGGCTGCCCGTGACGAAGAGGTCGAGCCGGTCTCCGGAGCCTGAGAGACACCCGACGCCACAGGCCGAGTGGCGTCAGAAGGGAGGCTCTCCGTCGGTCCTGCGAGGGACGGACGGAGAGCCTCGTTCTTTTCCCGTCTCCGGTACGGGAAACGCAAGAGGCCCGCCGGTCCCAGGGTGCTGAGAACCGGGCGGGCCTCTTCTGCGGCCAGGGCCGTGTGCGTCAGCCGCGGCGGCCGATGAGCTTCCAGGCGGTGGGCAGTGCGCCCATCGCCAGGGCCGCCTTCAGCGCGTCGCCGATCAGGAACGGCACCAGGCCGGCCGCGACCGCCTCACCGAAGGACATGCCGGTGGCCAGCGCCAGGTAGGGGACGCCGACCGCGTAGATGATCGCCGAGCCGGCCGCCATCGTGCCCGCCATGCGCAGCACGGAACGGTCGGCGCCGCGACGGGCGAAGTGGCCGACGACGGTCGCGGCGAGCAGCATGCCGAGGATGTAGCCGAAGGACGGCATCCCATAGCCGGACGTCGCCTGGGCGAACCACGGCATGCCCGCCATGCCGGCCACCGCGTACAGGGCGAGGGAGAGGAAGCCGCGGCGGGCGCCCAGCGCGGTGCCCACGAGGAGGGCCGCGAAGGTCTGGCCGGACACGGGGACCGGGGAGCCGGGGACCGGGACCGCGATCTGCGCCGCGATGCCGGTGAGCGCGGCGCCGCCGACGACGAGGGTGATGTCCCGGACGCGGGACGCGGGCAGCAGATCGGCGAGGACGAGCCCCGATCGGACGGGGGCGGCAGCAGTGCTCATCGGGACTCCGCGAGGATGAGGGCAGTTCGGGACAGGGTGACCGTAGCCCACGGAGAATCGCTCGATCACCAGCAGCCGCCCACAAAGCGGCGGTTGACAGCTTGGTGGGGTTCACACAAAGAGTCTCGATCATGCCGACGATGACGTGATGCTCGTCACTGAGGTCCAGGGCGTAGGCGCCCGTTTTGCACAGGGGCTGTCAACTCGGGAAGACTGTAGGGACCCCATAACTCGTACCGAGTGATCCGAGAGTTCTCCAGCAGATGCACGACGCGCCGCCCACGCCCCTGGCCGCAGAGGCCGAACCCCTGAGCCACGGGCTCGAGCAGCGCCATCTGACGATGCTCGGCCTCGGCGGGGTGATCGGCGCCGGGCTCTTTGTGGGATCGGGCGCCGGCATCGCCCTGGCCGGCCCCGGCATCGTGCTCTCCTATCTGATCGCGGGCGCCCTCGCGATGCTGGTGATGCGGATGCTCGGTGAGATGTCCTCCGCGATGCCCGCTTCCGGTTCGTTCTCGGTGCACGCGGAACGCGCGCTGGGGCGCTGGGCCGGGTTCAGCGTCGGCTGGCTGTACTGGTTCCTGCTGGTGGTGGTGCTCGCCGCGGAGGCGACGGCCGCCGCGGCGATCGTCCACGGCTGGGCGCCCGCCGTGCCTCCATGGGGCTGGGTGCTGGTGTTCATGGTGGTCTTCACCGTCGCCAACCTGACGGCGGTGAAGAACTTCGGCGAGTTCGAGTTCTGGTTCGCCGCGCTCAAGGTCGGCGCGATCGTGCTCTTCCTAGCACTCGGCACACTGGCGATCTTCGGGCTGCTGCCGGACACGGACCCGGTCGGCCTCACCCGGCTCACCGGCGAGGGCGGCTTCCTGCCCAGCGGCTGGTCCGGCGTGATCTCCGGCGTACTCGCCGTCGTCTTCGCCTTCGGCGGCCTCGAGGTCGTCACCATCGCCGCCGCGGAGACCGCGGATCCGGCCCGCGCGGTGGGCCGCGCCGTGCGCAGCGCGGTGGTCCGCATCCTCTTCTTCTATGTGGGCTCGATGGTCGTCATCGTGACCGTCATGCCCTGGACCGCGCAGAAGGCGGGCCTGAGTCCCTATGTCTCCGTTCTCGACTCGATCGGCGTGCCGAGCGCCGGCCGGATCATGGAGATCGTCGTCTTCGTGGCGCTGCTGTCCGCGCTCAACGCCAACCTGTACGGCGCCTCCCGGATGGTGTTCTCGCTCGCGGAGCGTGGCGAGGCACCGAAGGGGCTGCTGAAGCTCGCCCCGGGCGGCGTGCCGCGCAAGGCGGTGCTCGCCTCCGTCGCGTTCGGCTTCGTGTCCGTGCTGCTCAATCTGAAGTGGCCGGATTCGGTCTTCCTCTACATGCTCAACTCGGTCGGCGCGGTACTGCTGTTCGTCTGGGCGCTGATCGCGGTGTCGCAGCTGCGGCTGCGCCGGCGCCTCGAGCGTGAGGCGCCGGAGAGGCTGACCCTGCGCATGTGGGGCTTCCCGTGGCTCACCTGGGTGGCGCTCGCCGCGATGGCGGCCGTGCTGGGGCTGATGCTCACCGATGACACCGCCCGGCCGCAGGTGCTGTGGTCGAGCGGTGCGACCGCCGGTGTACTGCTGGTTTCGGCCGTCCGGGAGCTACGCGAGCGGCGCCGCCGAGTTGCGGGGTTCACGTGTGCGGTTGTTGACGTTCCGTGAAGATCGTGACCGTATAGCGGACATCTGTTCCCTGTGAGCGGCGACCGTGCCCACACTGGGCCGCTCCCCCGTCTCAGCTCATGAACAGGGCACGCCCATGTCTCGGACCACCGCGCCCGCGCCCGTCGACCAGCCGGCCGACGCCACGCTCACGCACGGCCTCAAACAACGCCACTTGTCGATGATCGCCCTCGGCGGTGTCATCGGCGCCGGGCTCTTCGTGGGATCGGGCGCCGGTATCGCCGCGGCCGGACCGTCGATCGTCGTCGCGTACGCCCTCTCCGGACTGCTGGTCATGCTGGTGATGCGGATGCTGGGTGAGATGTCGGCGGCCAACCCGGCCTCCGGCTCCTTCTCGGTGCACGCGGAACGGGCCATCGGGCCGTGGGCCGGCTTCACCGCCGGCTGGGCGTTCTGGTTCCTGCTGTGCGTGGCCGTCGGCCTGGAGGCCATCGGCGCCGCGGGCATCATGACGGGCTGGTTCCCCGGGACTCCCGAGTGGGCCTGGGTGGCGCTGTTCATGCTGGTGTTCTGCGGCACGAACCTGGCGGCGGTGAAGAACTTCGGCGAGTTCGAGTTCTGGTTCGCCGCGCTGAAGGTCGGCGCGATCGTGCTCTTCCTGGGCATCGGCGTCCTCGCGATCGCCGGCGTCCTTCCGGGCAGCGAAGCTCCGGGCACCACCAACCTCACCGGTGACGGCGGCTTCATGCCGAACGGCACCGAGGGCCTGATCGTCGGCCTCCTCGCCTCCGTCTTCGCCTACGGCGGTCTGGAGACGGTCACCATCGCCGCCGCCGAGTCCGAGCACCCGGTGCAGGGCGTCGCCAAGGCCGTGCGCACCGCGATGTGGCGTATCGCCGTCTTCTACATCGGTTCGATGGCGGTCATCGTCACGCTGGTGCCGTGGCACGAGAAGGCCGTCGCAGAGAAGGGACCGTACGTCGCGACCCTGGACCACCTGGGCATCGACGGCGCGGGCCAGATCATGAACGTGGTCGTGCTGATCGCGCTGCTCTCCGCGATGAACGCCAACATCTACGGCGCCTCCCGGATGGCGTGCTCGCTGGTCGCCCGCCGCCAGGGGCCGACCGCGCTGGGCCGGATCTCCGGCGGCGTGCCGCGGACCGCCGTGCTGGTGTCCTCCGTCTTCGGCTTCCTGTGCGTGCTGCTGTCGTACTGGCGGCCGGAGGACATCTTCATGTGGCTGCTCAACACGATCGGCGCGATCATCCTGGTCGTCTGGTTCTTCATCGCCGTCTCGCAGTTGGTGCTGCGCCGCCGCACGGAGCGGGAGAGCCCCGAGAAGCTGGTCGTGAAGATGTGGCTGTTCCCGGGCCTCACGCTGCTCGCCCTGGCCGGCATGGCGACCGTCTTCGCGCTGATGCTGCGCGAGGAGGAGACCCGGATGCAGCTGCTCGGCACCGGTGTCCTGACGCTGGTCCTCGCCGTCGTCGGGTTCGTGCTGCAGAAGACGCGTGAGTCCCGCTCCGCCGCCGAGGCCGGCGCGGCGGACTGAGTGCGGCGGCACGGAACCGCCCGCACAGCGCAGTGCCCCCGCGAGTACGTGACTCGCGGGGGCACTGCGCTGTGCGGGACGCGGCTTGCGGGGACGCGGGCGTTGCCGTCCGGCGGGCGGTTCAGTCGAAGACGGGGCCCTGGGTCCGGGTGCGCTTGATCTCGTAGAACCCGGGGATCGACGCGACCATCAGCGTGCCGTCCCACAGCCGGGCCGCTTCTTCGCCCTTGGGGGCGGGGGTGACGACCGGACCGAAGAAGGCGATCTGCCCGCCGTCGGAGCCCGGCACCGCGATGACCGGCGTGCCGACTTCCTGGCCGACCTTCTCGATGCCCTCCTTGTGGGAGGCGCGCAGCTGGGCGTCGTACGTGCCCTTGTCCGCGAAGTCGGCGAGGGAGGTGGGCAGACCGACGTCCTTGAGCGCCGCGACGACGGCCTCCCGGACAGGCCCCATGCCCTCGTTGTGGAAGCGGGTGCCGAGCGCGGTGTAGAGCTTGCCGACCACCTCGTCGCCGTGCTCCTGCTGGGCGGCGACGACGACGCGCACCGGGCCCCACGCCTTGTTCTCCAGCATGTCCCGGTACTCCTCGGGAAGCTCGTCGAGCTTGTCCTCGTTGAGCACGGCGAGGCTCATCACATGCCAGCGCACCTCTACGTCACGGACCTTCTCCACCTCGAGCATCCAGCGGGAGGTCATCCAGGCCCAGGGGCACAGCGGGTCGAACCAGAAGTCCACGGGCGTCTTGCCGTCGTGCGACATGTCACTCCTCGGAAGGTATCGGCGCCCTGCGCGCCTGCTCGGGCAACGCCGCCGATGGCTCCGGCGATTCCCATGGGAGGATCGCTCGTGTTCGAACGAGACACGAAGGAGTGCTTGTGCCCGGTGAGAATCTGTCCCGCGACGAGGCCCGCTCCCGGGCCGGACTGCTGTCCGTCGACGGGTACGAGGTGGCCCTCGACGTGCGGTCCGCGGTCGGGGAGCCCGAGGACGCCTCAGGGCCGCGCACCTTCAGGTCGGTGACCACGATCCGCTTCCGTGCGAACGAGCCGGGTGCTTCGACCTTCGTCGACCTGCTGGCCCCGTCCGTGACGGCCGTCACCCTCAACGGGCGTCAGCTGGACCCCGCCGTCGTCTTCGACGGCTCCCGGATCACGCTGGACGGCCTGGCCGCGGAGAACGTGCTCGTCGTAGACGCCCAGTGCGCGTACAGCCGCACCGGCGAGGGACTGCACCGCTTCGTCGACCCCGAGGACGGCGAGGTCTACCTCTACACGCAGTACGAGCCGGCCGACGCCCGCCGCGTCTTCGCCGACTTCGAACAGCCCGACCTCAAGGCGCCGTTCCGGTTCGAGGTGTCCGCCCCCGAGGGCTGGACGGTGTGGAGCAACCGTGAGGGCGCCCGCGCGGAGGACGGGACCTGGCGGTTCGCCGAGACGGCGCCGATCTCGACGTACATCACGGCGGTCGTCGCCGGGCCGTACCACTACGAGACCGATCTGTACGAGCGTGAACTGGCCGACGGCACGGTCCTGCGGATCCCGCTGGGCGCGATGTGCCGCAAGGGGCTCGCCAAGCACTTCGACGCGGACGACATCTTCCTCGTCACCAAGCAGGGTCTGGACTTCTTCCACGAGCACTTCGACTACCCGTACCCCTTCGGGAAGTACGACCAGGCGTTCGTGCCCGAGTACAACATCGGGGCCATGGAGAACCCGGGCTGCGTGACCTTCCGCGAGGAGTTCATCTTCCGCGGCAAGGTGACACAGGCGTCGTACGAGCGCCGGGCCAACGTCATCCTGCACGAGATGGCGCACATGTGGTTCGGCGACCTCGTCACCATGCAGTGGTGGGACGACCTGTGGCTCAAGGAGTCCTTCGCGGACTTCATGGGCTCCTTCTCGATGGTCGAGGCGACGCGCTTCACCGACGGGTGGGTCACCTTCGCCAACAACCGCAAGGCCTGGGCGTACCGCGCCGACCAGCTGCCGTCGACGCACCCGGTCACGGCCGACATCCGCGACCTCGAGGACGCCAAGCTCAACTTCGACGGCATCACGTACGCCAAGGGCGCGTCCGTGCTCAAGCAGCTCGTCGCGTACGTGGGCCGGGACGCGTTCATGGAGGGCGCCCGGCGTTACTTCAAGCGCCACGCGTACGGGAACACCCGGCTCGGCGACCTGCTGTCCGTGCTGGAGAAGACGTCCGGGCGCGACATGAAGGACTGGTCCCGGTCCTGGCTCGAGACATCTGGCGTCAACGCGCTGACGCCCGAGGTGGCGTACGACGCGGACGGGCGCATCACCGAGCTGGCGATCTCCCAGGACGGTGACACGCTCCGGCCGCACCGGGTGGCCGTCGGCCTCTACCGGATCGAGAACTCTGAGCTCGTACGGTACGCGCAGGCCGGGGTGGACGTCACCGGTGCGCGCACGGTCGTGCCCGAACTCGCGGGCGAGGAGCGGCCCGGACTCGTCCTGGTCAACGACGAGGACCTGACCTACTGCAAGATCCGCTTCGACGAGCGGTCCCTCGAGACGCTGCGGTCCTCGCTCGGCGACATCAGGGATCCGCTGGCGCGGGCGCTGTGCTGGTCCGCGCTGTGGAACCTGACCCGCGACGCGCTGATGCCGGCGCGGGACTTCGTCCGTCTGGTGCTGGCGTTCGCCGGGCGCGAGTCCGACATCGGCGTCCTCCAGATGCTGCACGCGTGGACGCGGTCCGCCCTCGTGCACTACATGGCACCCGGCTGGCGCGCCGAGGGCGGTCGGCTGGCAGCGGAAGGCGCGCTGCGGGAACTGCGGGCCGCCGGGCCGGGCAGCCAGCACCAGCTGACCTGGGCGCGGTTCTTCGCGTCGGTCGCCGAGTCGGAGACGGACTTCCGGCTGCTCTCCGCGCTGCTGGCGGGCACCGAGAAGATCGACGGCCTGGACGTCGACCAGGAACTTCGCTGGTCGTTCCTGGAACCGCTGGCGGCGCACGGGGTCGCCGACGAGTCGGCGATCGCGGCGGAACTGGCCCGCGACGACACGGCCTCGGGCAAGCGGCACGAGGTGCGCTGCCTCGCGTCGCGGCCGTCGGCCGCGGTCAAGGACCAGGCGTGGGCGACGGTGGTCGAGTCGGACAAACTGTCCAACGCGCTCGTCGAAGCGACGATCTCGGGCTTCGCCCAGCCGTCGCAGCGTGAACTGATCGCCCCGTACACCGAGAAGTACTTCGAGGCGATCGAGCGGGTGTGGTCCGAGCGGTCGATCCAGATCGGGATGGACGTGGTGCGGGGCCTGTACCCGTCCTTCCAGGACTCCCGGGCCACGCTCGACGCGACGGACGAGTGGCTGGCCGAGCACGCGTCGGCGGCGCCGGCGCTGCGGCGGCTGGTCGCGGAGTCCCGCGACGATCTGGCGAGGGCGTTGCGGGCGCAGGAGTGCGACGGGGCGTGACGGTGGGGGCGGGGCCCACGGGTCCGCCCGCAGCGGGCCCGCCCCCCGCCTGTTCCGGAACCCGGGCAGGCCCCGGACCGCCCCGCGCTCTGCGCGGTGTTCCGGGGGCGCTGCCCCCGGAACCCGTGCCTCGATCGCCGATACGGGGCTGGACCTGCCCCCTGCCGGGCCTCGGCCGCGCGGGCAACGCCGATCACGCGGAGCGGGACAGGCCCGCCCGGTACGTGCCACGGCCGCCAGGCCGTAGAGGGAGCTTGATGACACGGCCGAAGGCCGTACCGGGTCCGGGCCGCGCCCGGCGCCCGGTGGCCGGTGGCCGGTGGCCGGCACGGGCGGGGCACGGTACGGGCGGGGCACGGTACGTGGCCGAGCCGCTCACCGACGACAGCGGCCGGGGTGGGCACGGCGCCGGCCCCACATCGGCACTCGAACGTGCGTACTTTAGGACACGGTTGTCCTGAATCGTCGACGAGCTTGTAACAGCGGTTAGCCCGGTCCGGCGACGCGGGCATCTCATCGGCATGAACCAGCCCAACGCTCCCCTCTTCCCCCTTCCCCTCAGCCGGCCCGACGGCGACGTGCGCCGGCGGGTCGTGTCCGGGGCGCAGTTGCGTACCCACGGCTTCACACCCTCGCGGGTCGCCGAGAAGTGCCGGCCCGGCGGGGGCTGGCAGTTGCTGCTGCCGGGGGTGTATCTGCTGCAGCCGGGACCGGCCACCGGCGAGGAGCGGCTGCACGCCGCGCTGCTGTACGCCGGCCGGCCCGTGCTGCCGGCCCAGCGGCACGACTCGGCGCCGTACGGCGAAGCGATGGTCACCGGGCTCGCCGCGCTCGCGCTGCACGGATTCGCGGCGGCTGGGCCGCTGACGTCGATCGAGCTGATCGACGTGCTCGTGCCGCGGACGCGGCGGCTTCGGTCGGCCGGGTTCGCCCGGCTGGTGCGGGGACATTCGATGCCCCCGGCCGAAGAGGCCGGCGGCGTGCCCGTCGCCCCCGCGTCCCGCGCCCTCGCCGACGCGGTGGCGGAGCTCGACGACGCGGCGCTGATCGGCCGGCTGCTGACGGAGGCCGTGCGGGGCGGGCACTGCGAGCCGGCCGCGCTGGTGCGGGAGTTGACCGACGCGCGGCTGCTGGACCGCCCGCACGTCGTCAGCGCGGTGGACGAACTGCTCGCGGAGGGCCGTGCGCTGGCGGAGGGCAGGCTGTACGGACTCGTCCGCGACGGCGGTCTGCCCGACCCCCTGTGGAACGTGGACCTCCGTCTCCCCGGCGGCCCTCGGCTCGGCCGGGTCGACGCGTACTGGCCGGAGCAGGCGGTGGCCGTGGAGCTGGACACGCGCGCGCCGCGCCACGGCGAGGACGCCCAGTGGTCCCGGTACGCGCGCAAGCGGGAACATCTGGAGCGGCTCGGCATCACCGTCGTGCACCTGACGCCGCGCAAGCTCCGTGAGTCGCCCGAACAGCAGGCGACCGTGGTGCGCACCGCGCTGATGGCCGCGGCGGACCGCGAGCCCGCCGCCTACGTGGTGGTGCTGCCCCGCTGAGCGACCCTGCCGAGCACCGGCCTGGAGTGCCACAGCTCCAGGCCCACGTCGATGAGTTCCACGCGGTGGAGCGCCGGCACCGCTTCCAGCTGGTGCCAGGCGGCGAGGTCCGTGGACCCGCCGGTCTCGTTGCGCAGCTCACCGTCGGTGATCCGGCCCTCGTACACGATCCGCAGGCCCTGGAAGTCCGCGAAGGCGCCCAGCTTGCGCGGGTAGCGGCGGCGCACCGAGTCGAGGCCGAGCAGCGCGGTCATCTCGGCGATGTAGCCGGTCTCTTCCTCGACCTCGCGGACGACGGTGTCGAGGGGGTCCTCACCGTGGTCCATGCCGCCGCCGGGCAGCGTCCACTTCTTCGTGCCGTCGCGAGCGACCCAGCGTGCCAGCAGGACCTGTCCGTCCCGTATGCAGACGGCGTAGGCCGCGACCCTCAACTCCTTGTTCATTCGGTGAGATTACCGGCGCGTCGGCTCATCGAGGTCGATAAGCACCTGTTCGTTCCGGATGGCGGATGGTCCATGGTGGCGGGTTTACGCCATGCGTACATCCCGTCTCGATCAACTCTCCACAAACCCCTGTCATTTACGCAAGGCTGAGCGGTCATCCGGCACCGTATTCCGGACCCTCTCTTTCACAAACAGGGATGCTGATGACCCCCGAACCCGAGAGCTCCACAACGGGACGCTCGACGCCAGGCCACAGACGCGTGGCACGCGTCGCGGCCGCCGCCTCGATGGTGGCCGCGCTCGTCGCTGCCGGCGTCGCTCCGGCCGTCGCCACAGCGCCCGCCGACGACCCCGCCGGCACCAAGGACGTCAAGGCCGCCAAGTCGTCCTCCGACAAGATCGGCTCGGCCGACGCCGAGCTGCTCGCGGAGGCCGAGGCCAAGGGCGAGAAGACCGTCACCGTCATGGTGGCCACCGCCCCCGGCGCGACCGAGCAGGTCGCCGGCCAGCTGGACGCCGTCAAGGGCGCCATCGTCGGCAGGACCTTCGACAAGCTCGGCTACGTACGCGCCACGCTGCCCACGGGCAAGGCCGAGGCCGCCCTCAAGGCGGCGGCCAAGCTGTCCAGCGTGCACGGCATCGACCTCAAGCACGAGATCGAGCTGGACGACCCGACCCCGGCGGCGGACACCGTGAAGGCCGCGGGCACCGCCGACGCACAGGCCCAGCAGTACCCGGCCCCCGACGCGTCGACCCCGGCGAAGAACCCGTACAACCCGTCCTTCGAGACCGGTGCGGTCGACTTCGTCAAGGCGCACCCCAAGGCCGACGGCCGCGGCGTGACCATCGGAATCCTCGACTCCGGCGTCGACCTCGGCCACCCGGCGCTCCAGAAGACCACCACCGGCGAGCGCAAGATCGTCGACTGGGTCACGGCGACGGACCCGGTGGCCGACGGCGACCGCACGTGGCTGCGGATGAACACGGCCGTCACCGGTCCCACGTTCGCGGTCAACGGGCGCACCTACTCCGCCCCGGCCGGCGCGTACCGCTTCAACCTGTTCGCGGAGGCCGCCACCAAGGGCGGCGACATGGCCGGCGACCTCAACCGGGACGGCGACACCACCGACGTCTGGGCGGTCCTCTACGACGAGGGCACCCGGACCGCGCGCGTCGACCTGAACAACGACGCCGACTTCACCAACGACACCCTGATGAAGCCGTACAAGAACGGCTTCCAGGTCGGCTACTTCGGCAAGGACGACCCGAAGACCGAGATCGCCGAGCGCATCCCGTTCGTCATCGAGGTCCGCACCGACGTCGTCTACAACGACGCCGGCGCGAAGGCCGACTACGTCAACATCGGTGTCATCGAGGGGTCGCACGGCACGCACGTCGCCGGTATCACCGCCGCCAACAGCCTCTTCGGCGGCCGGATGAACGGCGCCGCGCCCGGCGCGAAGATCGTCTCCTCGCGCGCCTGCACCTGGAGCGGCGGCTGCACCAACATCGCGCTCACCGAGGGCATGGCCGACCTCGTCATCAACCGCGGCGTGGACATCGTCAACATGTCCATCGGCGGTCTGCCCCCGCTGAACGACGGCAACAACGCGCGCGCCGAGCTCTACAACCGGCTCATAGACACCTACGGCGTCCAGCTGGTGATCTCCGCCGGCAACTCGGGCCCGGGCACCAACACGCTAGGGGACCCCGCCGTCGCCGACAAGGTGATCTCCGTCGGCGCGTCCATCTCCAAGGAGACCTGGGCGTCCAACTACGGATCCGGCGTCGAGAAGAAGTACGCGATGCTGCCCTTCTCCTCGCGCGGTCCGCGTGAGGACGGCGGCTTCACGCCGACGCTGACCGCGCCCGGCGCTGCGGTCAACACCACCCAGACCTGGTCGCCCGGCGGCCCGGTCGCCGAGGCCGGCTACCAGCTGCCGCCCGGCTACTCGATGATGCAGGGCACCTCGATGTCCTCTCCGCAGGCGGCGGGCGCGGCGGCACTGCTGCTCTCCGCGGCCAAGCAGCGCGGCATCGAGCTCACCCCGGCCAAGCTGCGCACCGCCCTCACCAGCACGGCCCACCGCATCAGCGGTGAGCAGGCGCACGAGCAGGGCGCGGGCCTGATCGACGTCGTGGACGCCTGGGAGCAGATCAAGGACGGCGTGGGCGCCCACGAGTACTCGGTCAAGGCCCCGGTCGACACCGCGATCGACTTCGCGCTGAAGACGCCGGGCTTCGGCACCGGTCTCTACGACCGCGAGGGTGGCCTGAAGGCCGGCAAGAGCCGGACCTACGACATCACCGTCACCCGCACGACCGGCCCGAAGAAGGCCGTCGCGCACACCCTGCGCTGGAAGAACAACGACGGCACCTTCCGTCTGCTCAGCGGGTCCGAGGTCAGGCTCCCGCTGAACCAGCCGGTCACCGTCACCGTCCAGGCGCGGCCGAAGACGGCCGGCGTGCACAGCGCCGTCCTCGAGGCCGACGACCGCTCGACCGTGGGCGTGGACAAGCAGATCCTGGCCACCGTGGTCGCCTCCGACGACCTCGCGAAGCCCGGATACACCGTCTCCAAGTCGGACACGGTGCAGCGCAACAGCCACAAGTCGTACTTCATCACCGTCCCCGAGGGCGCCAAGAACCTCGAGGTCGCCATCGGCGGGCTCGCCGATGGCAGCCAGACCCGGTTCATCGGCCTCCACCCGTACGGGCTGCCGGTCGACCCGACCTCGACGGTCAACTGCTACCCGAACTACGCGAACCCGGCCAACACCTGCCGTCCCGACGTGCGCTCCTACCCGGAGCCGACGCCGGGCGTCTGGGAGATCGAGGTCGAGTCGCGGCGCACGTCCCCCCTGCTGGACAACCCGTTCGAGCTGGACGTGACGGTGCTCGGCGCCGACTTCGACCCGGCCGTCAAGACGCTCCCCGAGGCGAAGGTCGGCACGCCGGCCCCCGTCGAGTGGAACGTCACCAACCGCTTCGCCTCTCTCGAGGGCAAGCTGGCCGGCGGCTCCCTGGGCTCGGCGAAGGTCGCCCGTCCGTCCATCGCGCACGGTGAGTCCCAGGAGTCCACGGTCACCATCGGCGAGGGCGTGGAGCGCCTCGACGTGGCGATCGGCTCGCCCGCCGACAACGGTGCGGACCTGGACCTGCTGGTCCTCAAGGACGGCGCCGTGGTCGGCCAGGCCGCGGACGGCGACTCCGAGGAGGCGGTGAGCCTGCTGAAGCCGGCCGCCGGTACCTACACGATCGTGGTCGACGGTTACTCGGTCCCGGCCGGGACCACCGAGTACGACTACCGCGATGTGTTCTTCTCCCCCTCGCTCGGCTCGGTGAAGATCGACGCCGGATCGTCGGTCGAGCTCGCCAACGGTGCGTCGGCGCAGGTCAGCGCCGAGGTCGTGGTCGGTGGAGCGGCTCCGGAGGGACGCCAGTTCTTCGGTGAGGTGCAGCTGCTGAACAACCGCGGCACGGTCGCGGGCGCCGGCAGCGTGGTGATCGGCAAGGTCACCGAGTAGCCGCAGAAAGCAGTGGAACGGCGGGGCGGGCGCTCTTCGAGCACCCGCCCCGCCTGCATGTTCCTTGTCACACGTCCCGCCACTCGGACAACCGATTGGACAAGGCGGACCCGGACATACGCATCATGGAACGGCACCAGGGCCGCAAGTACGTACGGAGGAGTCCCCGTGAAGGTCGGAATCGTCGGAGCCACCGGGCAGGTCGGCACGGTCATGCGCAAGATCCTCGCCGAGCGGAAGTTCCCGGTCGACGAGCTGCGGCTGTTCGCCTCGGCCCGGTCCGCGGGCTCCACGATCGAGTGGGAAGGCCGGGAGATCACGGTCGAGGACGCCTCCACCGCCGATTTCACGGGCCTGGACATCGCCCTGTTCTCCGCCGGCGGCGCGACCTCCAGGGCGCTCGCCGAGAAGGTCGCCGCGCAGGGCGTCGTCGTGATCGACAACTCCTCCGCCTGGCGCCGTGACCCCGAGGTGCCGCTCGTCGTCTCCGAGGTCAACCCGCACGCGGTCAAGGACCGCCCCAAGGGGATCATCGCCAACCCGAACTGCACCACGATGGCCGCCATGCCGGTCCTCAAGCCGCTGCACCAGGCGGCGGGGCTTGTCTCACTGGTCGCCACCACCTACCAGGCCGTCTCCGGCTCCGGCCTCGCGGGCGTCGCCGAGCTGGACGACCAGGTCAGAGCGGCCGCGGACCGTGCCAAGGAGCTCACCCACGACGGTGAGGCGGTCGCCTTCCCCGAGCCCGGCGTCTACAAGCGCACCATCGCCTTCAACGTGATCCCGCTGGCGGGCAACCTCGTCGACGACGGCTCCCACGAGACCGACGAGGAGCAGAAGCTCCGCAACGAGTCCCGCAAGATCCTCGAGATCCCCGAGCTCAAGGTCTCCGGCACGTGTGTGCGCGTCCCGGTCTTCTCCGGCCACTCGCTCCAGGTCAACGCGCGATTCGCCAACGAGCTCGGTGTCGAGCGCGCCTATGAGCTGCTGAAGGACGCGCCGGGCGTGGAGCTCTCCGAGATCCCCACGCCGCTCCAGGCGGCGGGCAAGGACGCCTCGTACGTCGGCCGTATCCGGGTGGACGAGACCGTCGACAACGGCCTGTCGCTGTTCGTCTCCAACGACAACCTGCGCAAGGGCGCCGCGCTGAACGCGGTGCAGATCGCGGAGCTGGTCGCGGACGAGCTGCGCGGCTGACGCGGCACGGCGGGAAACAGGGGGCGGGCGCCGTGCGGCGCCCGCCCTTTTCGTGCGTGGCGCCGGGGCCGGAACTCGGGGGCGTTCCGCCTCGGGCGCGTGGAAGGATGAGCGCAAACATCGCATACCGAGGAGATGACCGGGTGCCTGGCACAAACCTGACCCGTGAAGAGGCGCAGCAGCGTGCGCGTCTGCTCACCGTTGACTCGTACGAGATCGACCTCGATCTCTCCGGGGCGCAGGACGGCGGGACCTACCGGTCCAAGACCACCGTGCGCTTCGCGTCCGCGGAGGCGAACGCGGAGACGTTCATCGACCTGGTCGCACTGGCCGTGCACGACGTGGTGCTGAACGGCAAGGCGCTCGACGTGGCCGCGGTCTTCCGCGACTCGCGGATCGCGCTGAAGCACCTGCGCGAGGGCGACAACGAGCTGAGGGTCGTCGCCGACTGCTCGTACACCAACACCGGCGAGGGCCTCCACCGGTTCGTCGACCCGGTGGACGAGCAGGCATACCTCTACACGCAGTTCGAGGTGCCGGACGCGCGTCGCGTCTTCGCGAACTTCGAGCAGCCGGACCTCAAGGCGACGTTCCGGTTCACCGTGAAGGCTCCGGAGGGCTGGACGGTGATCTCGAACTCGCCGCGGCAGCAGCCGGAGGGGGCCGCGTCCGAGGACGACGTGTGGCGCTTCGAGCCGACGCCGCGCATCTCCACGTACATCACGGCGCTGATCGCCGGCCCGTACCACAGTGTGCACAGCTCGTACGAGAAGGACGGGCAGTCGGTGCCGCTCGGCATCTACTGCCGCCCGTCGCTGGCCGAGTACCTGGACGCGGACGCGATCTTCGACGTCACCCGGCAGGGCTTCGACTGGTTCCAGGAGAAGTTCGACTACGCCTACCCGTTCGCCAAGTACGACCAGCTGTTCGTGCCGGAGTTCAACGCGGGCGCGATGGAGAACGCGGGCGCCGTCACCATCCGCGACCAGTACGTCTTCCGTTCGAAGGTGACGGACGCGGCGTACGAGGTGCGGGCGGAGACGATCCTGCACGAGCTCGCCCACATGTGGTTCGGCGACCTCGTCACCATGGAGTGGTGGAACGACCTGTGGCTGAACGAGTCGTTCGCCACCTACACGTCGATCGCCTGCCAGGCCTCCGCGCCCGGTTCGAAGTGGCCCCACTCGTGGACCACGTTCGCGAACTCCATGAAGACGTGGGCCTACCGGCAGGACCAGCTGCCGTCGACCCATCCGATCATGGCCGAGATCCGCGACCTCGATGACGTTCTCGTGAACTTCGACGGCATCACGTACGCCAAGGGCGCTTCGGTTCTCAAGCAGTTGGTCGCCTATGTCGGTATGGACGAGTTCTTCCGCGGCGTGCAGGCGTACTTCAAGGCGCACGCGTTCGGCAACACCCGTCTGTCCGATCTGCTCGGTGCGCTGGAGGAGACCAGCGGACGCGACCTGAAGACGTGGTCGAAGGCGTGGCTGGAGACGGCCGGCATCAACGTCCTGCGCCCGGAGATCGGCACGGACGACTCCGGTGTCATCACCTCCTTCGCCGTGCGGCAGGAGGCCCCCGCGCTGCCGGCGGGCGCGAAGGGCGAGCCGACGCTGCGCCCGCACCGCATCGCGATCGGCCTGTACGACCTGGACGACGCGGGCAAGCTGGTGCGCCGCGAGCGGATCGAGCTCGACGTCGACGGCGGGCTGACCGAGGTCCCGGCGCTGGTGGGCAAGGCGCGCCCGGCCGTCGTCCTGCTCAACGACGACGATCTGTCGTACGCGAAGGTCCGCCTCGACGAGGAGTCCCTGCGGAACGTCACGGAGCACCTGGGCGACTTCACCGAGTCCCTGCCGCGCGCGCTGTGCTGGGCCTCCGCCTGGGACATGACCCGCGACGGCGAACTGGCCGCCCGCGACTACCTGTCGCTGGTCCTGTCCGGGATCGGCAAGGAGTCCGACATCGGCGTCGTCCAGTCCCTGCACCGTCAGGTCAAGCTCGCCGTCGACCTGTACGCGGCGCCCGCCTGGCGTGAGACCGGCCTGACCCGGTGGACGGACGCCACGCTCGCGCATCTGCGGGCGGCGGAGCCGGGCAGCGACCACCAGCTGGCGTGGGCACGGGCGTTCGCCGCGACCGCGCGCACCCCCCAGCAGCTGGACCTGCTCCAGGCGCTGCTCGACGGCACGGAGACGATCGAGGGCCTGGCCGTCGACACCGAGCTGCGCTGGGCCTTCGTGGAGCGGCTCGCCGCGACCGGCGTCTTCGACGAGGACGACATCGCCGGCGAGTACGAGCGGGACAAGACCGCGGCCGGCGAGCGCCACGCGGCGACCGCGCGGGCGGCGCGGCCGACCCCGGAGGCGAAGGCGGAGGCCTGGGCCTCGGTCGTCGAGTCCGACAAGCTGCCCAACGCCGTACAGGAGGCGGTGATCTCCGGCTTCGTCCAGACCGACCAGCGTGAGCTGCTCGCGCCGTACGCGGAGAAGTACTTCGCGGCGGTCAAGGATGTGTGGGAGTCGCGCAGCCACGAGATGGCGCAGCAGGTCGCGATCGGCCTCTACCCGTCGCTGCTGGTCTCCCAGGAGACGTTGGACACGACGGACGAGTGGCTGTCCTCCGCCGAGCCGAACGCGGCGCTGCGCCGGCTGGTTTCCGAGTCCCGCGCGGGCGTCGAGCGCGCGCTGAAGGCCCAGGCGGCGGACGCGGCGGCGACCACCGACTGACCCGCCCGAGGGCGCCCCGGGACCACTCACGGTGGTCCCGGGGCGCCCTTCGCGTATCCGGGTGCGGGCTCCGGAGGCAGAAGGCCGGCGGGGCGGCACGGGCCGCGGTGCCGGTCTCGCGCCGGAGCTCGAAGCGTGGGAGCGGCGCGCGGAGGCCGCCGCACGACCCTGCCGGCGGTCGGCCGGGCGCCCTTGCCATACCAACATCGGCAGGAAGACACACCGTTCAAACATTTTCGAGTGAACTCGGCGCGCCCGTTTGCCATTTCGGCCGTATACATCACGACAGTGGAGTGACCCACCGTCAAACGATCTAGCGCAAGCGGGATATGCTCCCGCCCGTCGTCATATGATCTTCCACGTTCGATTCTGAGGATGCTGATGGTTCGACAGGGAACGTCGACCGGAAGTCCGCGGCCCCCGGCCAGCCTTGTCTGGCAGCTGCCCGTAGCCGCGACCGCCGCGGCCGCGATCGCGGCCGTGTCCCTGGTCTCCGCTTCGGCCCGCACCCCCGTGGTCGTGATCTGCGTCGTCGCGGTCGTCGCGGTCGCCGTCACCTGCGCGGAGGTGATGCGGCGCGGCAGACTCGTGGCCCAGTTGCGGCACACGGTCGCGGCGCAGGACGCCGCCCTCGCGCGACAGGCCGCCGAGACCACCCGGCTCGCCGGCGAGCTGCTGCCCGAGGTGGTGGAACGGCTCCGCAAGGGCGAGTTCCCCGAGGACGTGCTGGCCTCGCTCGACGCGTCGGCCGAGCACCAGGCGGTGCTCCGCTCGGTCGTCGGCGCGGTCAGCGCGGAGGAGGACCTGCGCGAGTCTGCCCAGCGCGCCTTCGTGAACATCGCCCGCCGCGTGCAGGCGATCGTCCACCAGCAGGCGCAGGAACTGCGGGAGATGGAGGACCGGCACGGTCAGACACCCAGCGTCTTCGGCGACCTGCTGCGTATCGACCACGGCACGGCCCTGATCGGCCGCCTCGCCGACTCCATCGCCGTGCTCGGCGGTGCCCGCCCCGGCCGCCAGTGGAGCAGGGCCGTACCGCTGTACAGCGTCATGCGTGGCGCGATGTCGCGGATCATCGACTACCAGCGGGTCGAGCTGCACTCGGTCTCCGAGGTCGCCGTCGTCGGCACCGCCGTCGAGCCGCTGATCCACGCGCTGTCCGAGCTCCTCGACAACGCCACCCGCTACTCGCCGCCGCACACCAAGGTCCATCTGACCGCGGTGGACGTGCAGTCCGGCATCGCCGTCGAGATCGAGGACGGCGGCGTCAGCATGAGCGAGGAGGCCCGGCTGCGGGCCGAGCGCATGCTGCGCCAGGCCCAGCAGGGGATCGACGTCAACGACCTCGGTGAGACGCCCCGCCTCGGCCTGGCCGTCGTCGGCCGGCTCGCCCAGGCGTACGGCTTCCAGGTCTCGCTGCGTTCGTCCGCGTACGGCGGTGTCCGCGCCGTCCTCGTCGTACCGCAGGACCTCATCACCACCGCCTCGTCCGCGACCGGCCTCGCGCACGGTATCGGCGCCTCCTCCGGCCCACGTCCGGGCGGTTCCGAGAACCAGCAGCGGCTGCCCAGGCCGGCCGGCGGGCCGACGGCCGCGGTGTCGGCCGCCCCGCCCGAGGACGACCTGCCGGTGGTGACAGAGCGGACCCCCACCGGTCTGCCCCAGCGCCGCCGCAAGGCACGCGCGACCGTGCCCGCGCCGGCCGCACCGGCCGGGCCCCGCGAGTCCGCCGGTCCGACGGCGCCCCCCGGCGGTGCGCCCTCGGCCGCCTCGGAGACGGAGTCCGCACCGGCGGTGCAGCCCGGCATGTGGCTGGCCGCGTTCCAGAGCGGCCTGTCCGGTGACACCACCCAGCCAAGCAAGGGGAACGAGCAGCCATGATTCAGCGGCAGTCCAACCAGACCAACATGGACTGGATGCTCAAGGACCTGGCAGAGGGCGTCCCGCAGACGCGCAACGTCGTCGTCCTGTCCGCCGACGGTCTGCGCATGGCCCAGTACGGCGCGGACACCGACACCGCCGACCGGCTGGCGGCCGCCTGCGCGGGACTGCAGAGCCTGGCGGCCGCCGTCGCGTCCGAACTACCGCACGGTGACGGGCAGATGCGTCTGGTCGTCATCGAGATGGACGGCGGTTTCTTCTATCTGATGGCGGCCGGCGCCGGCGCGTATCTCGCGGTACTGGCCGACGAAGGCGTCGACGCCGGGCTGATGGGCCAGCGGATGCGGGACCTCGTGCTGCGGATCGGAGAGCACCTGAGCACGCCGCCGCGGCATGAAGGACAGACCGCGTGAGCGACGCGGGCGGGGACTGGGAAGAGACCAGTCCCGAGCGGCTCTACGTCATCACGGGCGGCCGCAGCGGCTCGTCCGCGCCCACAGCGCTCGACCTGGTCACCCTGATAGTGGCCAGGTCGGGCCCCAAACCCGGCATGCAGCCCGAGCACGCAGCGATCATCCGGCTCTGTCACGCACCGCTCTCGGTGGCCGAGATCTCCGCCTATCTGAGCCTCCCGGTGAGCGTCGTGACCGTGCTGCTCAGCGATCTTCTGGCCGAGGACAAGGTGCTGGCACGCGCACCCGTCCGGGCCGCCCGTCTCCCCGACCGCGCTTTGATTGAGGCAGTGATCGATGGACTTCAAAAGCTCTGAGCAGGCCGTCGGGCCGCGGAGCGAGGATGTGCTGCCTGAGACGGCCACGGCCGCCGTCAAGGTGGTCATCGTGGGTGGTTTCGGCGTCGGCAAGACGACCCTGGTCGGCTCGGTGAGCGAGATCAGGCCGCTGACGACCGAGGAGACGATGACGCAGGCCGGGGTCGGCGTCGACGACACCCAGGGCGTGGAGCGCAAGACGTCCACGACCGTCGCCATGGACTTCGGCCGCATCAGCATCAACGAGGAGCTGGTGCTGTACCTGTTCGGCACCCCCGGCCAGGAGCGCTTCTGGTTCCTGTGGCGCGGGCTGTTCGAGGGCGCCCTCGGCGCCGTCGTACTCGTCGACACCCGTCGGCTCGAGGTCAGCTTCGACGTCATCGGGCGGCTCGAGGAACGCGGCGTGCCGTTCGTTGTCGCCGTCAACTCCTTCCCGGACGCGCCCGGTCACTCCGTCGACGAGCTGCGTGCCGCGCTGGACCTGCCGGACGCCGTGCCGATAGTGCTCTGCGACGCACGGATGCGCAGCTCCAGCCGGGACGTCCTGATGACTCTGATGCGCTATCTCCAGACCCTTGCCATGACTCAGGAGGCGTCCTGACGGCTGCCGTGCCGGGCGGAGTCCGGAAGTAACTGTTCCGTTCCGGCCACCAAAAGTTCTCGAGTGGCCGGTTTGTATGGACATCGTCCTGTTGGATCGGCCACTCTGGCTGAGTACGATGCGTCTTAGTTGATCATTGAGGGGTGCAAGTTGCGCGTTTTTCATCGAAGTTGATGCACTGCGCCCCCCGCATCGAGAGGCAGGCCGCAGTGGAGCCCGAGCTGACCGTTCCGCCGCTCTTCTCTCCGATCCGACAAGCGATCCATCCGAAGCACGCCGACATCGACGTCCAGACAGCGGCCTGGGCGGAAACCTTCCGCATCGGGTCGGAGGAACTGCGCGGCAAACTCGTCACCCAGGACATCGGTACGTTCTCCGCCCGCATCCTCCCCGAGGGCCGCGAAGAGGTCGTCTCGCTGCTCGCGGACTTCATCCTCTGGCTCTTCGGCGTCGACGACGGCCACTGCGAGGAGGGGGAACTCGGCCACCGGCCGGGCGACCTGGCCGGACTCCTGCACCGCCTGATACGCGTGGCGCAGAACCCCGAAGCCCCGATGATGCAGGACGATCCACTGGCGGCGGGCCTGCGGGACCTGCGCATGCGTGTGGACCGCTTCGGCACGGCCGGCCAGACGGCCCGGTGGGTCGACGCCCTGCGTGAGTACTTCTTCTCCGTCGTGTGGGAAGCCGCCCACCGGCGCGCGGGCACGGTCCCGGACCTCAACGACTACACGCTGATGCGCCTCTACGACGGCGCGACGTCGGTGGTGCTGCCGATGCTGGAGATGGGGCACGGCTACGAACTCCAGCCGTACGAAAGGGACCGGACCGCGGTACGGGCCGTGGCTGAGATGGCGTCGTTCATCATCACCTGGGACAACGACATCTTCTCGTACCACAAGGAGCGCAGAGGCTCCGGCTACTACCTCAACGCCCTGCGCGTGCTCGAGCAGGAACGCGGCCTGACCCCCGCTCAGGCCCTGGACGCGGCGATCTCCCAGCGGGACCGGGTGATGTGCCTGTTCACGACCGTCAGCGAGCAGCTGGCCGAGCAGGGCAGCCCTCAGCTGCGGCAATACCTCCACAGCCTGCGCTGCTTCATTCGCGGCGCTCAGGACTGGGGCATCAGCTCGGTCCGCTACACGACGCCGGACGACCCGGCGAACATGCCGTCGGTGTTCACCGACGTCCCGACCGACGACAGTGCCGAGCCGCTGGACATCCCCGCGGTCTCCTGGTGGTGGGGCCTCCTCGCCGAGGACGCGCGGCCCGTCCGCAGGCAGGTGCCGGCCCAGCGTTCCGCCTAGGCACTTCCCTTCCGATCAGGCCGGATCTTCGGATCAGGCCTGATGAGGGAACGGATGCGGCGTCACTCCGTCCGCTTCGACGCGACCTCCCGCAGGGCGTCCAGCACCCGGGCCACTCCCGGCGCCGATTCGGAGCCGCGCCGGACCGCCGCCAGCACATGGCGGCGGGGCCGGTCCGTCCCGAGGGGACGCATCAGCACGCCGTCCCGCCGCTCGGCCGCCATCCGGGGCACCAGCGCCACGCCCAGTCCCGCCTCGACCATCGCGAGGATCGCCGGCCAGCCGGCCGCGGAGTGCGCCTGTTCCGGCACGAAGCCCGCCGCCTCGCACGCCGCGAGCGTGATCTCGGACCACGGACCGCTGCCGCCGAAGATCCATGGCTCGCCCGACAGGTCCGCCAGCCGCAGATCCTCCGACAGGGCCAGCGGATGACCGGCCGGCAGTGCCACGTCCAACGGGTCGGCGAGCAGCGGCACCAGCGCGAACCGCGGGTCGCGGGCCGTGGGCGCGTGCGCCGCGAGGGACAGGGCCAGGTCGACCCGGCCCGAGGAGAGGAGTTCGTACGCCTCGGACGCCTCGGCCTCCCTGATGCGGACGTCGAGGCCCGGGTGGCCGGTCCGCAGCCGCCGCACCGCGGGGACGACGAGGGCCGGCACGGCCGTCGCGAACGCCCCGACCCGCACCACCCCCACCTCGCCCCGCAGGTAGTGGGTCAGCTCCGCCTCCGCCCGCTCCAGCCGCGCGAACACCGCCTCCGCGTGCCGCAGGACCAGATGCGCCGCGTCGGTCAGCCGCACCCGCCGCCCCTGCGCCTCCAGCAGCGGCACACCGAGCTGCCTGGCCAGGTTCGACAGCTGCTGCGACACGGCCGAGGGGGTCATCGACAGCGCCTCGGCGGTGGCCGTCACCGTCCCGCGCTCGCCGAGAGCACGCAGGATCCGGAGCTTCTTGATGTCCCAGTCGATCACGCACCGCACGCTATCGGGCGGGCCTCGCGGCGGCGGCGAGGGCCACCCCGCCGAGGATCAGCGCCATGCACACGACCTGCGCGCTCCCCATCGTCTCGCCCAGCAGTACGTAGGAGAGCAGCGCCACACACACCGGTTGCAGGTAGTAGACGACTCCGGCCCTGGCCGTCCCGATGAGCGCGATCGCCCTGTTCCAGGCGAAGAAGGCGACGGCCGAGGAGAAGACGCCGACGTAGACGAGCGGACCGACGGTGCCGGCCGACGGCTCGAAGCCGCCCTGCACGACGAGGCTGATCAGATGCGCCGGCAGCAGCATCAGCGCTCCGAGCACGAACGTGGTGAACAACAGCACGGGTCCCCCGAGACCGTCCGGACGGCGGCGCAGCAGGGCGCTGTACGAGGCGAAGCTGAGCGCCGCGGCGAACATCCACAGGTCCCCCGGTGCGAAGCGGAACGACAGCGCCCCGTCGCCGACGAGCAGCAGGACACCGCAGCAGGCGACGGCCGTCCCGAAGACGCGGCGGGAGCCGAGCCGGGCGCCCGACAGCCGCTCGTACAGCGCCATCAGTACGGGTGAGGCGGCCATGATCATGCCCATGTTGGCCGCGGAGGTGGTGAGTCCGGCCTGGTTGACGAGGGTGTTGTAGACGGTGACGCCGAGGAGTGCGGCGACGGTCAGGAATCCGAGGTGGCGGCGGACGAGCGCCCGCTGCCGCCAGGTCTGCCGCAGCGCGAACGGGGCGACGGCGGCGATCGCGACGACCCAGCGCCAGAACGCGGCCTGGACCGGAGGCACGGAGTCGTGCAGAGCGCGGGACGTGACGAAGCTGCCCGACCAGACGACGGTCGCGACGGCGGCGAGCAGCAGGCCGGGGGCCATGGCGCCGCGCGACCACGGGGCCGCCCTCCCGCGGCCGACGCCCCCGTCCGCAGGCCTCGTCCGGTCCTGCGTGTCCGCTCCTGGCCGGACCTCTGGCGTCACGGTCATCCTGTGTCTCCTCCGCCCTCAGTGGGCCTCGCCGGCATGTGGACCAACGGTCACACGCGAGGAAACATCAGGTCCATCGAAAGTTTTCGACGGTTCTTTGAAGCAGATCTGAACGGTTCGCCGGTGTCCGGGTACGGCAAAGGCGCCCGGGTGCGTCGCACACCGGGCGCCTTCGGACCGGATCAGTCGTGTGTCAGCTCTGCTTCTTGGACTTGTCGAGCACCATGACCAGACCGGCGATCACCGCGAAGAGGGCGAGCGGTGCCACCACGTACAGGCCGAGGGTCTCGGCCACGCTCAGGCCCGGACCCGGGTCGTCGCCGTCGTCCGGGGTGAGCGCAAGCGCGGGGGACGACATGAGCAGCATCATCAGCGTCGTACCGGCCGCTACGGCGCCGGCGCGCAAGGCGTTCTTCTTGTCCACGGTGCCCAACGTAGCGAACGGCTACGACGGCCGCGCGTCCGGGGGTGCCGTACGGGCAGCGAAGACCTCCAGCAGACGGTGCAGCCTGGGTGAGGCGGCCAGCTCCTCCAGGCTCATGGGGCGCCCCTCGGCGTCCGAGACGGGCAGGCGCCAGTTCGGGTACTGGTCCCACGTCCCCGGCAGGTTCTGCGGGCGCCGGTCGCCCACCGCGTCCGGGAGCCAGATCCCCACCATCCGCGCCGGGGTACGCAGCAGATAGCGGTAGACGGCCCGGATGGCACCCTCCTCGTCGCCGGGGCCCTCCGGCAGCAGGCCGAGTTCGCCGAGCAGGCCGAGCCACTCGGTGACGTCGGCCGTCTCCTCCGTGCGCTCCTCCTCCAAGGGGCGGGCCAGCAGACCGAGCCGGTGGCGCAGTTCCACATGGCCGCCGGTGAGCCGGGCCGCCGTGGACGGCAGGTCGTGGGTGGTGGCGGTGGCGACGCAGCCTTCGCGCCACCTCGCGGGCGGCAGCGGGCGTCCGTCACCGGCCCAGTCCCGTTCGAACCAGAGCACGGAGGTGCCGAGCACACCGCGGCGGGAAAGGGCCTCCCGGACTCCGGGCTCGACCGTGCCGAGGTCTTCTCCTATGACGACGGCGCCCGCCCGGTGCGCCTCGAGGACAAGCACGGCGAGCATGGCCTCCGCGTCGTAGCGGACGTAGGCGCCTTCGGTGGGAGGGCTGCCGACCGGCACCCACCAGAGCCGGAACAGGCCCATCACATGGTCGATGCGGAGCGCGCCCGCGTTGCGCAGGATGCCCCGCAGCAGCCCGCGGTACGGGGCGTAGCCGGACGCGGCCAGCGCGTCAGGCCGCCACGGCGGCAGCCCCCAGTCCTGACCGTGCGCGTTGAACGCGTCCGGCGGGGCGCCGACCGACATCCCGGCGGCGAAGGAGTCCTGCTGCGCCCAGGCGTCGGCCCCGCCCGGGTGCACGCCGACCGCGAGGTCGTGGACGATCCCGGCCTTCATGCCGGCCTCACGGGCAGCGCGTCCCGCGGCGGCCAGCTGCTCGTCGGTCAGCCAGACCAGCCGGTTGTGGAAGTCGACCCGGTCGGCCAGAGCGGCTCTGGCCTCGGCCGTCTGCGGCGAGCGGGGGTCGCGCAGCGCGGCGGGCCAGTCGTGCCACTCGGAGCCGTACACCTCGGCGAGGGCGCACCAGGTGGCGTGGTCCTCCAGCGCCTGGCCCTGTTCCGCGACGAAGTCGACGTAGGCGGCGCGGCGTCCGGGGCCGAGGGGGATGCCGTGGATGATTTCCAACGCCTGGGCCTTGAGCTCCCAGACGGCGTCCCGGTCGATCAACGCGCCTTTGTCGAGCACCGATTCACGAAGCTCCGCCGCCCGGTCGCGCAGCTCCTCCAGCCGCCGCCGGTCCGCCGGGTTCGCGTACGCGTACTCGGGCACGTCCTCGATGCGCAGGTGGACGGGGTCGGGGAAGCGACGGGAGGAAGGGCGGTACGGGGAGGGGTCGGTGGGGGCGCCCGGTACGGCGGCGTGCAACGGATTCACCTGGACGAAGGACGCGCCGAGCGACCGTCCCGACCAAGTGGCCAGCTCGGCAAGGTCACCGAGGTCGCCCATCCCCCAGGAACGCGCCGAGAGCAGGGAGTAGAGCTGGACGAGGAAGCCGTGGGAGCGCCCGTCCGGGCCGGGCACCCGCGCCGGAGCGACGACCAGGCCGGCGTCGGTGCCGCGGCCGTCCGGCGCGACGGCGCGCAGCCGGTGCACACCGGGCGGCAGTTGTTGCCAGACCCGGGCGGCACCCTCCGGGCCTCTGGCGCCGTGCGCGGGGGCCGGGCCGGTGCCTCGCGGAGTGCCGCCGCCCGCGGTCCCCGCCGCCACGGTCTGTGCGTCCGTGTTCCGCGGGGTGGTCCAGCTGAGCTCGCGGCCCTCTTCCGTGGTCACCCGGAGGGTCGTGCCGGCGGGGAGGGCGGTCAGGGCCGGCGGGACACCGGCCCGCTCGCCGTCGGTGCCTTGCCATACGACCACCGTGCGGGGCAGCAGCCGGCTCGCCGCGGCCCGCTCTGCGCGGTCCAGCGCGGCGCGTACCGCCTCCGGCGTGGACGCGTCGACGTCCAGCGCGGCGAGTACGGCCACGACGGTGGCGTCCGGGACTGCGACGGTGACGCCCTTGGCTGGCGAGAAGGTGGTGGCGACTCCGTGCAGCTCGGCGAGCCGGGCAAGGCCCATGCGGACTCCTTCAGACCCCCGGCGACTCCGTACCGCCCGCCGTGCCGTGGGCGGTCGGCTCGCTCGTCAGGGGCGCGATGTCGGCGAGCGGTGGCTCGCTGGTGAGCGGGGCGGCGTGAGCGAGCGGCGGCTCGCTGGTGAGGGGGACGTCGTAGGCGAGCGGCGGCTCACCGGTCAGCTGGGCCTCGTGGGCGAGCGGGCAGGCGGTCGGGGCCGGTTTCGACGGTCCCGGAAACCGGCCCGGGACCTGTTTGGACAAGGCGGAGAGCAGCAGGTGCGCGGATGCGGCCACGGTCATCACTCCAATGGGACGTGAGGGGTCACAGCAGCCCTACCCAGCGCGCGCAACGGCAGACGTGCCCGTTCGGTCAACGTGTTCCGTGTCACATTCCGTTCCCCCTTTGTCACTTGCCCCGATCATTCACCACGCCGGGCAAAAGGCGCACAACGGCCACGCACATTGACACTCCGACGGTGGTGGTGGTGGGCTCGAACCGACCGGGATGGCAGGGGTCGGACGAGGGGAGACAGCCGTGCGGCTCGGGGCCAGGAGACGTACCGCGGCAGCCGTCGCGGTCGCCGTCATGGGTGGTCTGCTCGGCGGTGCGGGAACCGCGCACGGCGCGACAGCGCAACCGCAGGAGCCCGGCTCCCCCGCCGGTACCGCGCAGGACCCCAAGGACACCGCCGCGACCCCTTCCGTGTGGCCGCGCCCGCAGTCCCTGCGCGCCCGGGGAGAGGCCGTCCGGCTGGGCGACGAGGTGACGCTCGTCGCGAACTCGTCCGCCGACCCGTACGCGGTCGAGCTCGTCGAGGAGTTGCTCCGCGAGTCCGGCGTCCGCACCCTGCACACACGGCTGCCCGGCCGTGGGCCCGTGGTCCACCTCGGGGGCGGCGGCGCCCTGTCGGCGCTGCGCGCCCTGCGCGCGCCGGAGCGTACCGATCTGCCGTCCGGGGGCTACCGGCTCGCCGTGGGCCGGGTCGCCGACCGTGACACGGTCGCCCTCGACGGCGTCGGCGAGGACGGCCTCTTCCACGGCGTGCAGACCCTGCGCCAACTCGTCGACGGGGGAACGGTCGCCGGAGTCGTCGTGCGCGACTGGCCGGGAACCGCCGTGCGCGGCACGACGGAGGGCTTCTACGGACGCCCCTGGGACCGTGAGCAGCGCCTGGCGCAGCTCGACTTCATGGGGCGCACGAAGCAGAACCGCTATCTCTACGCCCCCGGCGACGACCCCTTCCGGCAGACCCGCTGGCGCGACCCGTATCCGGCCGCCCAGCGTGCGGAGCTGCGTGAACTGGCGGAGCGGGCACGGCGCAACCACGTCACCCTGGCCTGGGCCGTCGCGCCCGCCCAGTCGATGTGCCTGGCCGACGAGGCCGACGTGAGGGCGCTGACCCGCAAGCTCGACGCGATGTGGGCGCTGGGGTTCCGGGCGTTCCAGCTGCAGTTCCAGGACGTCAGCTACAGCGAATGGCACTGCTCGAAGGACGCGGACACCTTCGGTTCCGGGCCCCGTGCGGCGGCGGAGGCGCACGCCCGGGTCGCGGGCGAGGTGGCACGCCACCTGGCGGAGCGTCACCTGGGGGCGGAGCTGTCCGTGATGCCCACCGAGTTCTACCAGGAGGGCAGGACCGACTACCGGCGGGCGCTCGCGGAGCAGCTGGACGGCACGGTACGGGTGGCGTGGACCGGGGTCGGCGTGGTGCCGCGCACCATCACCGGCCGCGAACTGGCGGGCGCCTGGGACGCCTTCGGCCACCCCCTGGTCACCATGGACAACTACCCGGTCAACGACTACGCGCAGGACCGGCTGTTCCTCGGCCCCTACACCGGCCGTGAGCCGGCCGTGGCGACCGGGTCGGCCGCGCTGCTCGCCAACGCGATGGAACAGGCCACCGCCTCCCGCGTCCCGCTGTTCACCGCCGCCGACTACGCCTGGAACCCGAAGGGTTACCGGCCCGAGCAGTCCTGGCAGGCCGCGCTCGACGACCTGGCCGGCGGCGACGCCGGTGCACGTGAGGCGCTGCGCGCCCTCGCGGGGAACGACGCGTCCTCGATCCTGGACCCCGACGACGAGTCGGCCTACCTGCGGCCGCTGCTGGACGAGTTCTGGCGTTCCCGCACCACGGCGGACACCCGGGCCAGGGACCGTGCCGCGGCCGCCCTGCGCGCCGCCTTCACGGTGATGCGCCGGGCGCCGGAACGGCTCGCGGGCACCGCCGACGGCCGGCTCGTGCCCGAGGTCCGGCCCTGGCTCGACCAGTTGGCCCGGTACGGGAAGGCCGGCGAACTGGCGGTCGACATGCTCCAGGCGCAGGGCCGAGGCGACGGCGAGGCCGCGTGGCGCGCCTCACTGGCGCTCGAGCCGCTGCGCACGGACGTGGCCGCGAGCCGGGCCACGGTCGGCAAGGGTGTCCTCACGCCCTTCCTGGACCGGGCCGTGAAGGAGTCACGCGCCTGGACGGGAGCCGACCAGGCCTCGGCCGGCCGGCCCGGCCAGGACGTCGTGCGGCTGGCACGGCCCCGGCCCCTCACGGCCGTGACCGCGATGACAGCTCCGGCGAACGGCTCGCCGCGCTCCGCCGAGTCCGCCGGCCGGCTCGAGGTGCACGTCCCCGGCGAGGGCTGGCGCCGACTGGGCCCGCTGTCCGCGGGTGGCTGGACCCAGGCCGACGCGGCGGGACTGCGGGTGGACGCCGTACGCGTCACGACCGGCGGCGGCGACAGCCCGGCCGTACGCTCCCTGGTGCCCTGGTTCGCGGACGAACCCGCGGCGGGCCTCGACCTCGTACGCGAGACGACCAGCGCCGAGATCGGCGGCAGGCCGCAGCGCGCCGACGTCCGGCTGACCGCGCAGCGCCCCGGCGAGGTGCGCGGCGCGCTCACCGCGAAGGCGCCGGCGGGCATCAAGGTGACCGTCCCGAAGCAGACCACCGTGCCACGCGGCGTGCGCACCACGGTGCCGGTCGAGGTGACCGTCCCCGAGGACACCCCCGCGGGCGAGTACCGGGTGCCGCTGTCCTTCGCCGGACAGGAGCGCACGCTCACCGTGCGCGCCTTCCCGCCCACCGGCGGCGGCGACCTGACACGCGAGGCGGGCGCGACGGCGTCCTCGTCCGGCGACGAGACAGCCGACTTCCCGGCCGCCGCCGCGATCGACGGCGACGCCGGAACCCGCTGGTCGTCCCCGGCCGGACCGAGCGCGTGGTGGCAGGTGGAGCTGGCCCGGCCGGCCCGGGTCGGCCAGGTGACGCTGCACTGGCAGGACGCCTATGCGACGAGGTACCGCATTCAGGTCTCCGGGGACGGCAAGGTCTGGCGCACCGCGGCGACGGTCACGGACGGCAGGGGTGGCCGCGAGTCGGTCCGGATGGACGCGCAGGGGGCACGGTTCGTGCGGGTGCAGGGCGACGAGCGGGCGACGGAGTTCGGCTACTCACTCTTCTCGGTCGAGGCGTATGCGGTGGTGGAGGGCGGGGAGTAGCCGCCGCGCGCGGCGTTTCCCCCACCGGCCCCGTCCCCTGTACCGGGCGCAGGCGGCGGCCGGTGGACCCTGCCGCCGGGCCGCATGCCGCCCCGGCGCTCTCGTCGTCACCGACGACGGCACCGTCCTCGATGGCGCGGGCAGCGGCGAGCTTGGGGGCGGCTCCGGCGCGTGGCGGGCGCCGCCCGGACCGCGGCCGCGCTCCGCGCGGTGTTCGGGGCTACCGCCGAAGGCGGTACCGGTCGGGGCGGAGCCCAGGGGGGAGCGCTACGCAGAGATGCCGTCGATGCGGGTGATCGCGTCGTCCGCGCCGTACGGCTGGAGGTAGGGCAGCCAGCGCGGATCGCGGTGGCCGGTTCCGATGATGCGCCAGGCGAGACCGCTCGGCGGGGCGGGCTGGTGGCGCAGGCGCCAGCCCAGTTCCCGCAGGTGGCGGTCGGCCTTGACGTGGTTGCAGCGGCGGCACGCCGCGACCACGTTGTCCCAGGCGTGCTGCCCCCCGCGACTGCGCGGAACGACGTGGTCGACGCTGGTTGCGACGCCACCGCAGTACATACAGCGCCCGCCGTCGCGGGCGAAGAGGGCTTTGCGGGTAAGAGGAACGGGCCCCCGGTAGGGGACCCGCACGAACCGTTTGAGACGCACGACGCTGGGCGCGGCGATGACGCGGCTCTCACTATGCATGAAGGCGCCGGACTCCTCGAGGCAGAGAGCCTTGTTCTCCAGGACGAGGACGAGCGCGCGGCGGAGCGGTACGACGCCGAGGGGCTCGTACGACGCGTTGAGGACCAGGACGTGCGGCACGGTGGATGCCTCCTTGTACGCCGGCGGCGCGTGGCTCGCGCCGGGACGATCTGCCATCAGTTTGTCCTCATGGCCGCTTCCTGCGCCACCACGTATGCGTAACGGGCTCGAGGTGTTTTCCGCCACAAGGACGGGGCCGGGTCCCCCACGCCGCCTGGGAGCCTCGCGCGGACCCCCTTCGGGCGGCCCGGTGAGCCTCGTCTCTTGGCCGTGAAACGCGCCGGAACACGCCGGATGCCCCGTTAGGGTTATTGGTCTCGCACCGCAAGCTGGAGGTTCCTCCTGTGACCGCCTTCTGGTCGTCCGCACTGATGGACGCTGATCCCTCCCCCGGTCCAGTCACGCTCGACGAGGCCGCCAGGCGCGCCGAGAGCGCGGCCGGCTGGGTCGAGGAGAACTGGTCCACCTGGCTGAACACCGGATTGCGCATCACGCTGATCCTCATCGTCGCGCTGGTGCTGCGGATGCTGGTGCGCCGGGCGCTGACGAAGCTCATCGCACGGATGAACCGCTCGGCGCAGGCCGTGGAAGGTACGGCGCTGGGCGGTCTGCTGGTCAACGCCGAGCGGCGCCGCCAGCGCTCCGAGGCCATAGGTTCGGTCCTGCGTTCGATCGCATCGTTCTTGATCCTCGGCACCGCGGGCCTGATGATCCTCGGCGCGTTCCAGATCGATCTGGCGCCGCTGCTCGCCTCCGCGGGTGTGGCCGGTGTCGCGATCGGTTTCGGCGCGCGCAATCTCGTCACCGACTTCCTCTCCGGCGTATTCATGATCATGGAGGACCAGTACGGGGTCGGGGACTCGATCGACGCGGGCGTCGCGTCGGGCGAGGTGATCGAGGTGGGACTGCGGGTCACCAAGCTGCGCGGCGACAACGGCGAGATCTGGTACGTGCGCAACGGCGAGATCAAGCGGATCGGCAACCTGAGCCAGGGCTGGGCGACGGCCGCCGTCGACGTCACCGTCCGCGCCTCCGAGGACCTGGACCACGTCAAGGCCGTCATCGGCGAGGTCGCGGACGATCTGGCGAAGGCAGAGCCGTGGAACGAGCAGCTGTGGGGCCCGCTCGAGACGCTGGGTCTCACCGAGGTGCTGCTCGACTCGATGACGCTCCGGGTCTCCGCCAAGACGATGCCGGGCAAGGCGCTGGGCGTCGAGCGCGAGGTGCGCTGGCGGATCAAGCGCGCCTTCGACGAGGCGGGCATCCGCATCGTCGGCGGTCTGCCGCAGCAGGCGGAGGAGTCCGCACCGGACCCTACGGCGGGCATGGCGGCCCCGTCGGCCTTCTCGTCCTCGGTCTCGCCGCAGTCGATGGCGGCGTCGCCGATACCACCGCCGGCGAACCTCTCCAAGTAGTCGCCGCTCCGCCGCCGGCACGATCCGCAGGGTGATCCTGGTCGACTCACGGCGACCCCGCGGTGATCGCTTCGGTCGTCACTTCCGGCAATAAGCCCCCGTGCAACGCCCCCTTCGGTAACGCTTTGGTTGCCCAGGGGGCGTTTGGCATTGACGTCGCACGGCGGGCGGCCTACTTTCGTCCCACGGAATAGGAAACTTTCCTAACAGTCCAGGTCGAGAGGCCGGGCCGAGAGGCAGGTGCAAGCGTCGTGGCCGGAACCACGCCCGGTACCCCGCGCGTACTGCGCGCCATGAACGACCGTGCGGCGCTCGATCTGCTGCTCGAGCACGGTCCCCTCTCCCGGACCCGCATCGGCAAGCTCACCGGGCTGTCGAAGCCCACCGCCTCCCAGCTGCTCGCCAGGCTGGAGGCCGCGGGGCTCGTCGTCGTCACCGGCACCACGGAGGGGCGGCCGGGCCCCAGCGCCCAGCTGTACGCGATCAACGGCGGCGTGGCCCACGCCGCGGGACTCGACGTCACCCCTGAGCGGATCCGCGCCGCCGTCGCCGACATCACCGGCGCGACCGTCGGCGAGTTCGAGCTGCCCACCCCGGGACGGCGCGCCGACAGCGTCGTACGGCAGGTGACCGACGCGCTCGAAGGAGCCGTCAAGGAAGCCGGGCTGACCCGCACGGACGTCCACCGTCTCGTCATCGGCACCCCGGGCGCCTTCGACCCGTCCACCGGCCGGCTCCGGTACGCGTCCCACCTGCCCGGCTGGCACTCCCCCACCCTGCTGGACGAGCTCGCGGCCGCGCTGCCGATGCCCGTCGAGTACGAGAACGACGTCAACCTCGCCGCCGTGGCCGAGCAGCGCCTCGGCGCCGCCCACGGCCACGACGACTTCGTCCTGCTGTGGAACGAGGAAGGACTCGGCGCGGCCGTCGTCATCGGCGGCCGGCTGCACCGCGGCTTCACCGGCGGCGCCGGCGAGGTCGGCTTCCTGCCCGTGCCCGGCACCCCGCTGGTCCGCCAGGTGACCAAGGCGAACAGCGGTGGCTTCCAGGAACTCGCCGGCGCCCAGGCGCTGCCCCGGCTGGCCAGGGAGCTCGGTCTGGAGGACATCGGCAGCGGCCCGCACGCCGAGGTCGCGACCGCGCTCGTGGCGAGGGCCGCGGAGAACGACAGCGGACCGTACGGGGAGCTGCTCGACGCGTTCGCGACCGGGCTGGCCACCGGTCTGGCCTCCATGGTGGCCGTGCTCGACCCGGAGCTGGTCGTCCTCTCCGGCGAGGTCATCGCCGCGGGCGGCGAGCCGCTGCGGACGCGGGTGCAGTCGGAACTGACCGAGCTGGCCGCGTCCCGGCCGCGTCTCGTGCTCGGGGCCGTACGCCGCCATCCGGTGCTGCGCGGTGCGCTGGAGAGCGCGCTGGCCACCACCCGCGACGAGGTGTTCGACACCTCCCGCTGACCCCGGCCACGGGCCCCCTCGCCCCTTGCCGTCGCGGGGGCCCTTCACCCCTTCACTCTTCCCCTTCCTTCCCCCGTCCTTGTCACAGGGAGGCACCGTCATGCCCAGAAACCGCAGGACCAAGGGCGCCGCGCTCGCCGCGACCGCCGCGATATCGCTTCTCGCCACCGCCTGTACGGGATCCGCCGAGAGCGGCGCCAAGGACGACCCGAACGCGAAGACGACCCTCACCTTCTGGCACGGCTGGTCCGCGCCCAGCGAGGTCGCGGCGATCGAGGCCAACATCGACTCGTTCGAGAACAAGCACCCCAACATCAAGGTCAAGGTCGTCAAGGGCATCACCGACGACAAGCTCAACCAGGCCCTGCGGGCGGGCGGTTCGAACGCGCCCGACGTGGTCTCCTCGTTCACCACCGACAACGTCGGCCGGTTCTGCTCCACCAACGCGCTCGCCGACCTGAAGCCGTTCCTCGAGAAGTCGAAGATCGATCCGGCGCGGACCTTCCTGCCGCAGATGGCCAAGTACACCGAGCACGAGGGCAAGCGGTGCGCCGTGCCGCTGCTGGGTGACGCGTACGGCCTCTACTACAACAAGAAGGCTTTCGCGGAGGCGGGGATCACCGCGCCGCCCAAGACGCTCTCCGAGTTCGACAAGGCCGCGGAGAAGCTCACCAAGAGCAAGGGCGACAGCTACCAGCAGCTCGGCTTCATGCCGAACTTCCAGGGCTACGAGACGACGTTCGAGCACTACGCGTCGCAGTTCGGCGTCCGGTACTTCGACGCGGAGGGCAAGTCCGCCCTGGCCGGGGACCCGGCCGCCAAGGCCCTGTTCACCTGGCAGAAGAACCTGGCCGACAAGCTCGGCGGCTACAAGAAGCTGGAGAAGTTCCGCACCGGCCTCGGCGACGAGTGGGGACCCAAGCACCCCTTCCACACCGGGCAGGTCGCCATGCAGCTCGACGGCGAGTGGCGCGGCAAGATGACCCAGGACGCCGACCTGGACTTCGAGATCGGCGCGGCCCCCTTCCCCGTCCCGGACGACCAGGCCGCCGACTACGGCAAGGGCTACCTGTCCGGCACGATCCTCGGCATCGCGGGGGTGAGCAAGAAGCAGAACGCCGCCTGGGAGCTGGTGAAGTACCTCTCCACCGACACCGACGCGGTCGTCTCCTTCGCCAACGCCATCCACAACGTGCCCTCCACCGTGGCGGCGCTGAAGTCCCCGAAGCTGAACGACGACCCGCTGTACCGCACGTTCGTGGACATCGCGCAGCACCCGAAGAGCTCCCACGCCCCGTCGTCCGTCAACGGTGGCGCGTTCCTGCTGACCGCCCAGGACCTCGGCGTGCGCTACGAGGCCGGCCGGGAGAAGGATCTCGACGCCGGCCTGAAGAAGACCGACGCCCAGGTCGACAAGGACAACGAGCAGGCACGCTGATGGCAGCCACCACCCTCCATCCACCGGCGAGCCGCGCGCTGCGGGCCAAGCGCCGAAGGTCGGCGCTGCGCACGCTGGGCTTCCTGTCCCCCTGGCTGATCGGGTTCGCCGTCTTCTTCGCCTACCCGCTGGTCTCGACCGTCTACTTCTCCTTCATGGAGTACGACGGATTCGCCCCGCCGGTGTGGGTGGGCCTCAAGAACTGGTCGTACGTCTTCAACGACTACGCCTTCTTCTGGCCGGCCCTGCGCAACACCCTGTGGCTGGTCGCCGTGATGGTGTCGCTGCGGGTGCTGTTCGGGATCGGCATCGGACTGCTGATCACGAAGATCAAGACGGGTGCCGGGGTCTACAGGACGCTCTTCTACCTGCCCTACCTGGCTCCGCCGGTCGCCGCGACCATGTCGTTCGTCTTCCTGCTCAACCCCGGTACGGGACCCGTCAACACCGTCCTCGAGTCCGTGGGGCTGCCCGCGCCCGGCTGGTTCACCGACCCCGCCTGGTCGAAGCCGTCGCTGACGGTCCTGGCCCTGTGGGGCATCGGCGACCTGATGGTGATCTTCATGGCGGCGCTGCTCGACGTCCCCAAGGAGCAGTACGAGGCGGCGGAACTGGACGGCGCCCGCGCATGGCAGCGGTTCCGCTACGTCACCTTCCCCAACATCTCGCCCATCGTTCTGTTCGCCGTGATCACCGGAGTGATCGCGACCATGCAGTACTACACGGAGCCACTGGTGGCGGCGAAGGTGGCGAGCGGGGTGATCGGCGGCTCGGGGCAGCAGTTCGAGCCCGGCTATCCGGACAAGACCACGCTGACCGTCCCTCAGACCATCTACAACCTCGGCTTCCAGCGCTTCGACACCGGCGCGGCCTGCGTGGTCGCCCTGGTGCTGTTCGCCCTGGCCATGGCCTTCACGGCGATCCTGATGCGGCGGCGCTCCGGCTTCATGTCGGCGGAGGACTGAACGATGACCACCATGACCCCGACCCCTGCCCGGGCCGCGTACCGGCCGGCCGCCCCCGGCCGGGGAGGCACCGCCGCCCGGCGGTCCGCACGGCGTCGTGCGGCGCTGGAATGGATCGCCGTCCACGCGCTGGCGATCGCCGCCGCGTTGTTCTTCCTGCTCCCGTTCGTCTTCGTGTTCCTGACCGCCGTGATGAGCGACGACCAGGCCCTCACCCGCGACCTGTGGCCGCACACCTGGGAGTGGGGCAACTTCGCCACGGTCTGGAACACCCCCGGTTTCCTGACGTGGTGGCGCAACACCCTGCTGTACGCGGGCCTCGGCACGGTGCTCGCCGTGGCGTCGAGCATCCCGGTGGCCTACGCGCTCGCCAAATTCCGTTTCCGCGGCCGCAATCTGGCGATGATGCTGGTGATCGCGATGATGATGCTGCCGCCGCAGGTCGTCGTCGTCCCGATGTACCTCTTCTGGGCGAAACAGCTGGATCTCGCGGGCACCCTGTGGCCGCTGATCATCCCCTTCGCCTTCGGCAACGCGTTCACCATCTTCCTGCTGCGGCAGTTCCTGCTGACCATCCCGAAGGAGTACACGGAGGCGGCCAGGATCGACGGCTGCGGCGAGTTCCGCACGATGGTGCGGATCGTGCTGCCGATGGCGAAGCCGGCCATCGCCGCGGTGGCCCTGTTCCACTTCTTCTACTGCTGGAACGACTACTTCGGCCCCCAGATCTACGCGTCGGAGAACCCGGCCGCCTGGACCCTGAGCTACGGCCTGGAGTCCTTCAAGGGCGCCCACCAGACCGACTGGAACCTCACCATGGCCGCCACGGTCATGATCATGGCACCGGTGATCGTCGTCTTCTTCTTCGCGCAAAAGGCCTTCATCGAAGGCGTCACACTGACCGGAGTGAAGGGCTAGGCCCTGTCCGGACCGAGAAGGGCCCGTTCATGAAGCTCGCTGTAGTGGGGGGCGGTTCCACCTACACCCCCGAACTCATCGACGGTTTCGCGCGGATGCGCGACACCCTGCCGATCGAGGAACTCGTACTGATCGACCCCGCGGCCGACCGCCTCGAACTGGTCGGCGGTCTCGCCCGGCGGATCTTCGCCAAGCAGGACCACCCCGGAAAGATCGTCACCACCTCCGACGTCGACGCGGGCGTCGACGGCGCCGACGCCGTGCTGCTCCAACTGCGGGTGGGCGGGCAGGCCGCCCGTCAGCAGGACGAGACCTGGCCGCTGGAATGCGGCTGCGTCGGCCAGGAGACCACCGGTGCGGGCGGCCTCGCCAAAGCGCTCCGCACTGTCCCCGTCGTCCTCGACATCGCCGAGCGGGTGCGCCGCACCAACCCCGAGGCGTGGATCATCGACTTCACCAACCCGGTCGGCATCGTCACCCGGGCGCTGCTTCAGGCGGGGCACAAGGCCGTCGGATTGTGCAACGTGGCCATCGGCTTCCAGCGCAAGTTCGCCGGACTGCTGGGCGTCGCTCCCGCCGACATCCACCTGGACCACGTCGGGCTCAACCACCTCACCTGGGAGACCGCAGTCCGGCTCGGCGGTCCTGAGGGCGAGAACGTGCTGCCGCGGCTGCTCGCCGAGCACGGTGACGCGGTGGCGGCCGATCTGCGCATGCCGCGCGAACTGATCGACCGCCTCGGCGTCGTGCCCTCGTACTACCTGCGCTACTACTACGGCCACGACGAGGTCGTACGGGACCTGCGGACGAAGCCGTCACGGGCCGCGGAGGTCGCGCAGATGGAGAAGCGGCTCCTCGAGATGTACGGCGACCCGCAACTGGACGAGAAGCCGGAACTGCTCGCCGAGCGGGGCGGCGCCTTCTACTCGGAGGCGGCCGTCGATCTCGCCGCCTCGCTGCTCGGCGGCGCCGGCTCCCCCTGCCAGGTGGTGAACACGTACAACAACGGAACGCTCCCCTTCCTGCCGGACGACGCCGTGATCGAGGTGCAGGCAGCGGTCGGCACCCAGGGGGCGACACCACTGGCGGTCGGTGAACTCGACCCGCTGTACGCGGGGCTGACCGCCGGCGTGACGGCGTACGAGGACCTGGCGCTGGAGGCCGCGCTGCGCGGCGGACGCGACAGGGTCTTCAAGGCGCTGCTGTCGCACCCGCTCGTCGGCCAGTACGAGTACGCGCAGCAGCTCACCGAGCAGCTGATCGCGCACAACCGGGAGCACCTCGCGTGGGCGTGACCGATCTCTCCGGGCGGAGACCCACTGCCGGACCCGCCGGGACCGTCCTCGCCATCGACGCGGGGAACAGCAAGACCGACGTGGCCTTCGTCGGCGCCGACGGCACGGTGCTCGCCTCCGGCCGCGGTCCCGGCTTCCAGCCCCCGAAGGTCGGCGTCAGGGCCGCGATCGACGCCCTGGCGGCCACGGTCGAGCAGGCCAGGGCCACGGGCGGCGTCACCGGGGAGGTCGAGCATGTGTCGGCCTGCCTGGCCAACGCCGATCTGCCGGTCGAGGAACGGGAGTTGACCGCGGCACTGGCCGGGCGCGGCTGGGGGCGCAGCACCCAGGTCCGCAACGACACCTTCGCGATCCTGAGGGCGGGGGTGGACGAGCCCCGGGGTGTGGCCGTCGTCTGCGGGGCGGGCATCAACTGCGTGGGCATGCTGCCCGACGGCCGCACCGCGCGCTTCCCCGCGCTCGGGAAGATCTCCGGCGACTGGGGCGGCGGCGCGGGCCTCGCGGAGGAGGCACTGTGGTGCGCGGCACGAGCGGAGGACGGCCGCGGCGGGCCGACGGCGCTCGCCACCACCCTGCCCGCGCACTTCGGGCTGGACTCGGTGCACGCCCTGATCGAGGCGCTGCACCTGGGCGAGGTCGCCGCCGTGCGCAAGCACGAAATGGCGCCGGTGCTCTTCGCGACGAGCGCCGCCGGTGACCCGGTGGCCAGGTCGCTGGTGCACCGGCAGGCGGAGGAGGTGGTGGCGATGGCGGTGGTGGCCCTGGACCGCCTCGGCCTGCTCGACGAGGAGGTGCCGGTGCTCCTCGGCGGCAGCGTCCTCGCCGCCCGACACCCCGAACTCGACGGACGCATCCGCGAACTGCTCGCGGACAGGGCGCCGAAGGCCGTCGTCGAGGTGGTGACGGCGGCGCCGGTACTGGGGGCGGCGCTGCTGGGACTGGACCACATCGGGGCGTCCGCCGGGGCCCGGGCGGCGCTGCGCGCCCACTACGCGTAGCCCGTCGCCCGGCACACGACGCCGCTCGCACCCTCGCGGGGTGCGGGCGGGGCTCACTTGGTGCGGCGGGGTGCGGACGGCGCTCGGTGTGCCCCGGTGCCGGGCCGGCCTGCATGCCCCGCCGTGCGGGCACGACTCGTGTACCCGTGGTGCGCGGGCGGCGCCTTATGAGGCGGGGCACGCGGGCGGCGCCTCATGTGGCCTTATGGCGGCGGCGGGAGGGAACCGATCAAGGCCGGGAAGCGTATTCATGGTGGGGACATCACGGGGGAGGTCACGCTGACGGGTTGTCCGGCGTCCGCGCCGGTATCAAGATCGGGTCAATTGTGGTGTGAGGCGGTCCCCTGCGGCCATACTGCTGGCCGGGAGTAGTCCCAGACCCGCCGGGGAGCGGGCCGACGTCAGCGACCAAGGGGGAGGTCACGTGACACACCCGCCGAATGTGCGCACAGCGCCTCAGCCGGCTCCGGCCCATGCGCCCGTACTCCCGCCCGCGCACGTGCCCGGCGGGCCGGCGGGGCGGGGTGCCTGGGCGGAGGGCCGCCGGCGGCTGCGCGCCGCGGCGACGACGGAGCCGGGGCGGCTTCAGATCATCGGTGCCGTACTGGCGGCGCTGGTCGTGGCGTTCGGCGCGGTCACGGTGCTGGAGGTATCCTCGCGCGCCACCGCCACGGACGACGTGGTGACCCGTAGTCAGCCGCTCACCGCCGACGCCGCCTCGATCTACCGCTCGCTGGCCGACGCTGACACCGCGGCGTCCAGCGGCTTCCTGGCCGGCGCCGAGGAGCCGCGTGCCGTGGCCGAGCGGTACGACAGGGACATCGCGCTCGCCTCCCGTCTGCTCGTCAAGGCCGCGACGAACGCGGGAAGTTCCAGCGAGTCCGGGCAGCAGATAGCCGAGCTGAACGAGGCGCTGCCGCGCTACACCGCCCTGATAGAGACCGCCCGGGCCAACAACCGGCTGGGCCGGCCGCTGGGCGGCGCGTACCTCCGCTTCGCCAACGAGCAGATGTCGAGGGACCTGCTGCCGGCCGCCCAGAAGCTGTACGACGCGGAGACGGCGCGGCTCCAGCAGGACGACGACGACGCCCGGTTCTGGCCCGTGCTGTCCACGGCGGCCGGTGTGGTGGCGATCGGAGCCCTCCTGTGGGCGCAGCGGCGCAACTACCGTCGTACGAACCGGGTGTTCAACCACGGTCTGCTGGTCGCGACGGCGGCCTCCACGGTGCTGCTGCTGTGGCTCGCGGTGGGACACACCGTGGCGCGCGCCCAGCTGACCGACGCCGACCGGCACGGCCAGCAGTCCCTCAAGGTGCTGGGCGACGCCCGGATCAACTCCCTGAAGGCCCGGGCCAACGAGAACCTGACGGTGGTGGCGCGGGGCGCCGTGCTCACCGACGACGGCAAGAGCGACAAGTACGAGACGGACTACACCGCCGGCATGAACCGGCTCGGCGAACAGCTGCACCTGGCCCAGCGGCTGGCCGACGACAGTGCGGGCCGTGACCCGGTCGATGCCGCGGTCAGGGCCGTGTCCGAGTGGCAGGAGCGCCACAAGGACGTCACCAGGACCGACCGGGCCGGCGACTACGACGGCGTGGTCCGCAAGGTCATCGGCGCCAAGGGCTCCACGGGGGAGTCCTTCGACAAGGTGGACGCGGCGCTGGAGAAGGCGCTGGCACACGAGCAGCGCGAGTTCACGGCAGCGGCGAAGGACGCACGCGGAGCACTGTCGGGCCTGCCCCTCGGGGCGGCCGTGCTCGGTGTCCTCGGCGCGGCGGGCGCCGTGCTCGGCATCAACCGCAGGCTTTCGGAGTACCGGTGAGAGGGGGAGCGATGACGGACTCGGAAGCACGCCCGGGACGCCGGCGCACTCTGCGCGGCTGGGGCGGCGTCGCGGGGATGGCGGCAGCCTGCGCACTGACCGCCGCCGTCACCCTGCTGCCGCTGTCCCACGGTGACGTCCTGACGCACGGCGCCGGCCAGGGCGTGGCGTCCGCCCTGCCGGTGAAGGACGACACCTGCGAGGACCCCGAGGCCTCGCTCACCCCGTCGGGCGCCGACGGCCCCACGATCGCCGCGATCAAGGAGCGGGGCAAGCTGATCGTCGGCGTCGACCAGAACAGCTACCGCTGGGGCTACCGCAATCCGGTCGGCGGCGGGCTCGAGGGCTTCGACATCGATCTCGCCCGTGCCATCGCCGACGACATCGTCGGCAGTCCGGACGCCGTCATCTTCCGCGCCATACCCACCAACCAGCGCATCGCCGCCCTGGAGAACGGCACCGTGGACATCGTGGTGCGCACGATGACCATCAGCTGCGGCCGTATCAAGCAGGTCGCCTTCTCCACCGCCTACTTCCAGGCGGGCCAGCAGGTGCTGGCGTCCAAGAGCTCGTCGATCACCGGCTACGACAAGTCGCTGGCGGGCAAGCGGGTCTGCTCCGCGGAGGGCTCGACGGCGTACGAGGCGCTGGAGCGCGACAGCTTCGGCGCGACGTTCAAGGACGAGCACGACGGGCAGCCCGCGGACGAGGACCTCTACACGGTGCCCAACCAGCTGGACTGCCTGGTCAGACTCCAGCAGGGCCTGGTCGACGCGATCGTCACGGACAACGCGCTGGCGGCCGGCCAGGCGGCCCAGGATCCGGCCGTGGAGCTCAAGGGCGATGCTCCCTTCACCACCGAGTACTACGGGGTGGCCACCAAGCTCGGCAACGACGACCTGGTGCGCCGGGTGAACCAGGTCCTGGTCGAGTACCGCAAGGGCCCCTGGAAAAAGGCGTACGACAAGTGGCTCGCGGCCGACCTGCCGGGCATCACCGGACCACCGCAGGCCAAGTACCGGGCCGGGTAGGCCCACCGGGAGCGCGGGCACGGCCGGCGCGCACTGCAGGAACGACAGGCACCACAGGCAGCGGGCAAGAACGGAGAGGTGATCGATGGGCGTCGCGGAACCCTTCCCCGGCCCTGCGGGGCGACCGCACGGGCCGGTGATGGACCGGGACGAGGTGGACCGTGCTCTGGCACGGCTCGGCGCCGAGCACGAGGCGGTGGAGACCTCGCTGCTGGCGCTGCAGGACCACGCGGGCCGCAGGCTGCTCGAAGGCGCGGAGCTGACGGGTGTGACCAAGGACCGCTGGGCGACCGCCGAGCAGCAGATCACCCTCCTCTGGAGCTACTTCGACGCCTACACCGCCGCACTGAACGGCATCCGTGAGCTCCGCTCCCGCCGACGCTGGTCCAGTCGCGAGGACCTCGCGGAACTGACCGAGCGGCTGCGCGGCCGCAGCGTCACCGTGGCGAGCCAGGCCGCCCACACCGCCCCCGGGATCACCGGACCGGCCAGGCTGTCCCAGGAGTTCACCCTCGAGGAACTCGTCGCCAGGATGAACGACCTCTACGCGGCGTCACTGGACGTGGTGGTGACGGCCGACGCGGTCTGGTCGGCGCTGCCCGCCCGTATCGACCTGCTCTCCGCGGAGCTGCGGCGCACCCGTTCACTCGCGCACTCCGTGGGTGTGCGGCCCGGGGAGCACCCCTCCGGCGACGAACTCGAGTCCATCACCGAGGAGCTGTCCACACTGCGCGCCCAGGTGGTGTCCGACCCGCTCGCCTTCTGGCGGCCCGGGCCGGGCAGCGCGGCACCAGGTGGCGGCCGGCCCGACACCGACCGCTACGACCGGGCGGCCCGCGCCCTCGAGGACGTGCGCCGTGAGATCGAGGCGGTGCTCCAGGTCCGTCAGGACTCGGAGGAGCGGCTGATGCGGCTGCGCGACGTGCTCTCCCGCGCCGACCGGACGCTGACCGAGGCACGGGCGGCGCGCGGCGAGGTGCTGGCGAAGATCGCCGCGTCCGAGGTGCCCGCGGTCAGCGGCCCGCCGACCGCGCTCCAGGAACGCCTCGCCACGGCCGCCGAGCACCGCAGGCACGCCCGGTGGCACCGCCTCTCCCCGCTGCTCGAGTCGCTGGAGCGCGAGGCGGAGGAGGAACTCATGCGTGCACGCGAGTCGTTGACCGCCGTCACGGCGCCGCTCGCGGTGCGGGCGGAGCTGCGCGGCCGTCTCGACGCGTACAAGGCGAAGGTCGCACGACAGGGATCCGCCGAGGACCCGATGCTCATCGAGCGGTACGACGCGGCACGCCGCATGCTCTGGAGCGCGCCGTGCGATCTGCGCGCCGCGGAGCAGGCGGTTCTGCGCTACCAGCACGCGGCGGCGGAGGCCCTGGCGCAGCGACAGGACGGACCGGAGTCGGGGCCCACCGACCGCAGGGGGGATTCATGAGCGGGAACGACAACTGCCAGCGCCCCGGTTGTGCGGGCTCCTACGAGGACATGGGCGGCGGCGAGCTGTACTGCGACACCTGCGGGCTGGCCCCGGTCGTGTCGCCCACCGGCATGGTGTCGTCGCCCGCCACCGGTATCGCCGGTGGCGGCGGCCGGGACTCCTCGTCGGCGCGCGGCAGTTCCCGTGCCTCCTCGCGCTCGTCGTCGTCGCGGCGTTCGGTCTCCGGACGGCTGTCGCTCTCCCTGACCGGGGAGTCCTCGGCCCGTTCGGTCTCCGTCCGCAGTTCCGGCGCGTCGGCGGCCTCGTCCGCGCGCAACCGGCTGGGCGCGGGACTGGTGTCCGTGCCGGACGTCCCGCGGCCCGACCCGCGCGGCGCCGTCATGGCGAACCCGGAGGTGCCGGAGCGCAAGCGGTTCTGCTCGCGCTCCGACTGCGGCGCTCCCGTGGGGCGAGCCCGTGGCGACCGGCCGGGACGCACCGAGGGCTTCTGCACCAAGTGCGGCCACCCGTACTCGTTCGTGCCGAAGCTGACCGGCGGCGACATCGTGCACGGCCAGTACGAGGTCGTGGGCTGCCTCGCGCACGGCGGCCTCGGCTGGGTGTATCTGGCCGTGGACCGGGCCGTCTCGGACCGCTGGGTGGTGCTCAAGGGCCTGCTCGACACCGGTGACCAGGACGCCATGGCGGCCGCGATCTCGGAGCGGCGCTTCCTCGCCGAGATCGAGCACTCCAACATCGTCCGGATCTACAACTTCGTCGAGCACCTCGACCAGCGCACCGGCTCCCTCGACGGCTACATCGTGATGGAGTACGTGGGCGGCAAGTCCCTCAAGGAGATCGCCAACGAGCGGCGCGGCCCCGACGGGCGGCGCGACCCGCTGCCGGTCGAGCAGGCGTGCGCCTACGGCATCGAGGCGCTGGAGGCGCTCGGGCATCTGCACAGCAGAAACCTTCTGTACTGCGACTTCAAGGTCGACAACGCCATCCAGCAGCAGGACCAGCTCAAACTGATCGACATGGGCGCGGTCCGCAGGATGGACGACGACGAGTCCGCCATCTACGGCACCGTCGGCTACCAGGCGCCGGAGGTCGCGGAGGTCGGCCCGTCGGTGGCCTCCGACCTGTACACGGTGGCGCGGACGCTGGCCGTGCTGACCTTCGACTTCCAGGGCTACACGAACGTGTTCGTGGACTGCCTGCCGGACCCGGACAACATCGAGGTCTTCCGGACGTACGAGTCCTTCTACCGGCTGCTGGTGCGGGCCACGGACCCGGACCCGGGGCGGCGGTTCGCGTCCGCGCAGGAGATGGCCGAGCAGCTGACGGGGGTGCTCAGGGAGGTCGTCGCGATGCAGACGGGCCGCCCACGCCCGGCCGTGTCGACGCTGTTCGGACCGGAACTGCGCGTGACGGACACGGAGTTGTTCGCCGAGCAGACCGAGGACGTGTCCAGGCTGGGCGCGCGCGCCGCGAAGCGCGGCATGCGAGCGACGGCGGGCGCGGCCGAGGCACCCGCGCAACTGCCGTCCCCCGCGGGCCCCGCCGGGTATGCCGCCGCCCCTGCCCCGTACGCGGCGGTTCCGGCACCCCGTGCGCCCGGCGGACCGCTGCCGGGCGCCGTGGCGCCGGCGGGCCAGGCACCGCCGGGCACGGACCTCGCGCCGCATCTCGCCGTACTCGACACCAGGGCGGCGGCGCTGGCGCTGCCGGTGCCCCGCGTCGACCCGAACGACCCGAACGCGGGTTTCCTGGCCGGTCTGATGGCCTCCGCCCCCGCCGAACTGATCGCCGCACTGCACACGGCGGCGGCCGGTTCGCCGGAGACGCGGCTGCGTGAACTGCGTGCCCGTCTGGAGATGGGCGACCTGACCGCCGCGACGACGGCGCTCGCCACCATGGAGCAGCAGCAGCCCGACGACTGGCGGGTGGTCTGGTACCGGGGTGTCACCTCGCTGGTGACCGGCGACCACCAGACGGCGGCGCTGTCCTTCGACGCGGTCTACGACGCGTTCCCGGGCGAGCCGGCGCCGAAGCTGGCCCTCGGGCTGTGCGCGGAGGTGCTCGGCCAGCTGGACAACGCGGCGGAGTACTACCGTCTCGTGTGGACGACCGACCCGAGCCATGTGAGCGCGGCGTTCGGGCTGGCCAGGGTCCAACTCGCGGCGGGCGACCGCAGCGGAGCCGTACGGACGCTGGAGTCGGTGCCGGAGGCATCGATCCACTACACGGCCGCACGGGTGGCCGCCGTCCGGGCGAGACTTCGTCGGCGCGCCGTGCACGAACCGCTGCTGGACGACCTGTCGGCGGCTGCCTCGCAGGTCGCCGCCCTCGCGGGCTTCGGTCTGGACGCCGTGCGACGCGAGCGGTTGTCCACAGAGGTACTCGGCACGGCGCTGGACTGGGTACTCTCCGGAAGTCCCGGAAGCGGGCCGTCCGTTCCGCACGCACCGAGCGCACTGCTCGGCAGCACGCTGGACGAACGCGGTCTGCGCTTCGGGCTGGAACGCTCCTACCGGGTGCTCGCCCGGCTCGCCCAGCGCGGCGAGGAGCGGATAGAGCTGGTGGAGCGGGCGAACCGCTACCGCCCCCGGACGTGGGTGTGATTGATGGCGCAGAAGCACCGGCCGGCTGCCGGATCGACCTGCCCCGGCTGCGACGAGCCTCTGGAGCCGGGTGACCGGTTCTGCGGGGCGTGCGGCTACGACCTGTCGGCCGTGCCCGCCGTGCCGCAGGACCGCCCCACCGTGGCCATCGGCACCCCCGTCGAATGGCCGGCGGCCACCGGCACCGACACGATGGGGACCCCGACGCCGACACAGCGCGCCGCGGACGTGCCGGGCACCGACTCCGACGGCGGCGAACTGCCGCCGACGGGCACGCCCGGCGACCCGGCCGCCGAAGCGGCCGCCGCCCGCGGCACCGGCGTGCCGGGTGCCGTCGCACCAGGTGCCGCCGTGCCGGGTCCGCCCGTACCGTCGCAGCTCGCGCACGGCACGGACGCCGGTGCGCCCGGCTCGCCCGCGCCCTCACCCTCCCCCGCCCCGGCCGAACCCCGTGCGGACGCCGGGGATCACCGCCATGAGCGTCCCGGCACCGGGACCGCCGGCCAGGCCGCCCATGGCCACGGGCCGGCCGCGCCCGGCACGGGCGCCGCGGACCCGGTCACCGGGGCAGGGCAGCCCGCCTCCGGTGTGCGGTTCGACGACCCGCCGTCCGGCGACTTCGAGCTCGCCGCACCCGCGCCGGGTGCCGCACCCGACCCCCGTGCGCCGGCCGCACCGCCGGCGGCCGCCGTACCGTCCGGCGCCAAGCTCTGCGTGGCCTGCCGGGCCGGCCGGGTAGACACCGACGGCTACTGCGAGAACTGCGGCCACGCCCAGCCCCGTGAACGCGACCACATGGAGCAGGAGCTCGGTCCGGTCGCCGCGGTCAGCGACCGGGGACTGCGGCACCACCGCAACGAGGACTCGTTCGCCGTCTCCGCCACCGCCCTGCCGGACGGCTCACCGGCCGTCGTCGCGGTCGTCTGCGACGGTGTCTCGTCGGCGACCCGCCCCGACGAGGCGTCGGCCGCCGCCGCGAGCGCCGCCAACGAGCGGCTGCTGGCCGCGCTGCCCCTGGGCACGCACCCGCAGCAGGCCATGCACGAGGCGATCGTGGCGGCCTCCGAGGCGGTCAACTCCCTGGCCGAACAGCCCGAGCACGCCCCCGTCGAGGAGCACCGCCACCAGAACGCACCCGCCTGCACGATCGTCGGAGCCGTGGCCGCCGGGGGCCTGCTGGTCGTCGGCTGGGTCGGTGACAGCCGCGCCTACTGGGTCCCCGACGACCGTTCGGGCCCGCCTGCCCGGCTCACCGAGGACGACTCCTGGGCGGCGCAGATGGTGGCGGCCGGCCTGATGAACGAGGCGGAGGCCTACGCGGACGAGCGCGCCCACGCGATCACGGGCTGGCTCGGCGCCGACGCCTACGAACTCGAGCCGCACACCGCCGCGTTCAAGCCGGACCGTTCCGGCGTGGTCGTGGTCTGCACCGACGGCCTGTGGAACTACGCGGAGGGCGCGGAGGAGATGGCCCGCGCCGTCCCCGTGGACGCGGCGGCACGCCCGCTGCACAGCGCCCAGATGCTCGTCGGTCACGCTCTCGACGGCGGCGGCCACGACAACGTAACAGTGGCGGTCCTGCCGTTCGCCGTTCCGCGTCAAGGGGCAGGATCGGCTGAGGACATGGCCTGATACGACCCCTTCGCGGCCGCCGCTCCCGCCGGCGGCCCCGGCCGGCCTCCCGGCGGAGGCCTCGACCCGCAACCGTCCGCTGTCCCTGCCGCCTCGACCGACCCGCCGCCCGCGCTGCCGCTCCGCCGCAGCCAGGCGGAGCGCCGTGCGGAGTCCACAAGGAGCCGATCAGATGGCTGTTTTCTCCAAGTCCCAGGTGCCGCAGTTCTCGGTGGACGTGTACCAGAACGAATATCTTCCCGAGGGCGGCCGAGAGGTCAACGCGATCGTCACGGTCACCTCGACCGGGGGCGGCACCACCGGGGGCGCCCCGCTGCGCGGAGCGTCAGCCTCCGCTGCCGCCGTGCCCGACCAGGTCCCCGCCGCCGGCGTCGTGATCATGGTCGACTGCTCCGGCTCGATGGAGTACCCCGCGACGAAACTGCGCAACGCACGGGAGGCGACGGCCGCGGCCGTCGACACACTCCGTGACGGCGTCGCGTTCGCGGTGGTCGCCGGTACGCACAAGGCGCTCGAGGTCTATCCGGGCGGGGGCCGGCTGGCCGTCGCCGATCCGGCCACCCGCGCACAGGCGAAGGAGGCGCTGCGGACCCTCACGGCCGGCGGCGGCACCGCGATCGGCACCTGGCTGCGGCTGGCCGACCGCCTGCTGTCCTCCTCCGACGCGGCGATACGGCACGGCATCCTGCTCACCGACGGACGCAACGAGCACGAGTCGCCGGAGGACCTGCGGGCCGCCCTGGACGCCTGCACGGGCCGCTTCACCTGTGACGCCCGGGGAGTCGGCACGGACTGGGAGGTCAAGGAGGTCACCGGCATCGCGTCGGCGCTCCTCGGCACGGCCGACATCGTCGCCGACCCCGGCGGCCTGTCCGCGGACTTCACGAACATGATGGAGAACGCGATGGGCAAGGAGGTCGCGGACGTGTCGCTGCGGCTCTGGACCCCGGTCGGCGTGGAGATCAAGTTCGTCAAGCAGGTCGCTCCGACCGTGGAGGACCTCACCGGGCGGCGCACGGAGGCCGGCCCCCGTGCGGGCGACTATCCGACCGGATCATGGGGCGACGAGTCCCGTGACTACCACATATGTGTGCAGGTTCCGGAGGCCGCGATCGGCCAGGAGATGCTGGCGACGCGGGTCTCGCTGATCGTCCCGGCGGCCGACGGCGGCGCTCCCGCCGTGCTGTCGCACGGGCTCGTACGGGCGGTCTGGACGGACGACATGGCAGCGTCCACGTCGATCAATCCGCAGGTGGCGCACTACACGGGCCAGGCGGAACTGGCGCAGGTCATCCAGCAGGGACTCGAGGCCCGCAAGGCGGGTGATTTCGGCGGGGCGACCGCGAAACTGGGCCGCGCGGTGCAGCTCGCGGCGCATTCCGGGAACGAGGACACCGCGAAGCTGCTTTCGAAGGTGGTGGACGTCGTCGATGCGGCGACAGGTACTGTGCGACTGAAGGCGAAGGTCGCGGACGCGGACGAGATGACACTCGAAACGCGCTCCACGAAGACGGTTCGCGTCAAGAAGTAAGCACGTACGAACACGAGTGAACGGCCCTCGGGCCGGATGAGGAGAGGGGGACGCGCCGACATGCCGACCTGCCCGAACGGACACCAGTCGGGTTCCGACGACTGGTGCGAGGTCTGCGGCCACCGCATGGCTCCTCCTGGTGCTCCCGCGGGTGCCGTACCGCCGCCTCCACCGCCACCGCCCGGCTACGGCTATCCCGGCCCGGCAGATCCGAACGCCACGGCCCAGGCCGAGCTCTGCCCGCAGTGCCGCACCCCGCGCGAGGCCATGGCCCCGTTCTGCGAGGAGTGCCGCTACAACTTCCTCACGCACACGGCGACGTCGTACACGCCCGTGGCACCGCCGCCGCAGCAGCAGGGTGGCCTGAACCTCCCGCCCGGTTTCCAGTCGCAGCCGGGTCCCCCCGGGCCGCCGGCGCAGCACGGGCCCCCGCCGCCCCCGCAGCAGCAGCGTGACCCGTTCGAGTACCAGAGCTCGCGGCCCTCGCAGATGAACCGGCCGGCCGAGCCGCTGGGGCAGGAGTCCCCCGGCCACCATCAGCAGCAACGGCCGCAGCACCAGCAACCGCAACAGCAGCCTGGGGCCTTCCAGCAGCAGGGCGGTCCACCGCCGTCGCCGTTCCAGCAGCAGCCCGGTCCCCCGGCGCCGCCCTCGTTCCAGCAGCAGCCCGGTCCCCCGGCGCCGCCCTCGTTCCAGCAGCAGCCCGGTCCGCCCGCACCGCCGCAGCCGCAGCCGCAGCCGCAGCCGCAGCAGACCGGTGGCGGCGACGACTGGATGCTGCCGCCGCCCTCCCGGACCCAGTCGCCCCCGCCTCCGCCGGGGCACCAGGGACCGCAAGGGCCGCAGGGACACCAGGGTCAGCAGAGCCATCAGGGTCCGCCGCCGTTCCCGCAGCAGTCCATGCCGCAGCACCACCAGCAGCAGCAGCAGCACCAGCAGGGTCCCGGCATGCAGGGCATGCACCCGGGTCAGCAGCAGCCTCCGCAGCAGCAGGCCGCCCCGGCGGGCTGGACGGCGGTGGTCGGCCCGGACCGTGAGTACTTCATGGCGATGATGCAGCGCAGCGGCCCGGAGGCGACCGGTCTCAATCTGCCGGCCTACTCCCCCGAGCAGCACCTGCCGCTCACAGGGGGCCAGATCACGATCGGCCGCCGTCGGCAGTCGACGGGCGAGTCGCCGGACATCGACCTGTCGGTGCCGCCGGAGGACCCGGGCGTCTCGCACCAGCACGCGGTGCTGGTGCAGCAGCCGGACGGGTCCTGGGCGGTCGTCGACCAGAACTCGACCAACGGCACCACGCTCAACGGCGCGGAGGACCCGATCCAGCCGTACGTCCCGATCCCGTTGAACGACGGCGACCGGGTGCACGTCGGCGCCTGGACGACGATCACCGTCCGCCGCGGCTGAGCGACCCGAACGGGGAGCCTCACCGCGACGGACGGCGATCCTGCCGACAGCCATGAATACGTGGCGCCGGGCGCGAGCGTTCAACCGCGGCACGGGAGTGGCGCGGCAGACGCGTCAGCCGCCGGACGGTCCGAGGGGCCAGACGTAGGGCCCCTCGGGATCGTCCAGCCAGGCCCACTGCCGGCCTGCGCCGACGGTGACCCCGAAACGGCTGCGCTCCGGGCGGTGCTCCCCGTACCACAGGGCGAGCGCCTCTTCCGGGTCGAGGCTTCCCGCGGTGAGGCTCAGCATGAAGCGGAACAGGTCGTTCTCCACCGCGCTCCCTGACAGCCCTCCGGTCCCCGGTTCCTCGGGCACGGCCGTACCGCGCAACGGCACGAAATATGCCGAGGTCCGCAGGAAGCGACCCTCCGCCGTGCGGCCGCCCGCGTCGTGACGGACCCGCAGGGCGATGATCCCGGTGGACAGGGGCGCCACGATCCGTGCGCCGTCGCTGCACTGGGCGGGCCAGGCGTAGGGCACCGCCGGGAGGGTGCAGGTGGCGATGACGCGATCGAACGGGGCCCGCTCCGGGCAGCCGCGGGCGCCGTCGCCGGTGACGACCATGGGGCGGTACCCGGCGGCCGACAGATGCGCGCGGGCGGACTCGGTGACCTCCGGGTCGAGGTCCATCGTGGTCACGGCGGCGTCGCCCAGCCGGTGTGCCAGCAGCGCGGCGTTGTATCCGGTGCCAGCCCCGATCTCGAGGACACTGTTCCCGTCGGTGACCCGGAGCGCGTCCAGCATCAGGGCCATGAGGGAGGGCTGGCTGCTCGACGACAGCAGCTCCCCGTCGCGCAGGCGGGTGGCCAGCGGCTCGTCCGTGTAGGCGCCGCGCAGCCAGTCGGCACGCCGGCCGGGGTCGGGGTCCTCGCGCCACAGGCGTTCCCACGCCCCCGCCCGGGGCGTGAAGTAGTACGGCACGAACAGATGCCGCGGCACTTCTTCGAACGCCGCCCGCCAGGCCGGATCGGTCAGCCCGCCGTCGGCCACGATCTCGCGCACCATCGCCCGCCTCGCTTCGGTGGCGGCCTCGGCGAATCGATCCCGGTTCTGACCCATATGTTCACTTTGCTGCGTAGACGCACATGAGGCGAGCCTCCATGCCGGGCGCCGCACGGAGTCTCAGGGGCCCCAAGGGCCTCGGCCCTGGGCGGGTCGGTCTGAGAGCATGGGGGGCGTGAATGAGATTCGGCGCGGGACGCTTCAGGAGCAGACCTTCTACGAGCAGGTCGGCGGCGAGGAGACCTTCCGGCGCCTCGTGCACCGCTTCTACGAGGGCGTTGCCGAGGACCCGCTGCTGCGGCCGATGTACCCGGAGGAGGACCTCGGGCCGGCCGAGGAGCGGCTGACGCTCTTCCTGATCCAGTACTGGGGCGGGCCGCGCACCTACAGCGACAACCGCGGCCACCCCCGGCTGCGGATGCGGCATGTGCCGTTCACCGTCGACAGGCCGGCCCACGACGCCTGGCTCAAGCACATGCGTACGGCGCTGGACGAGCTCGGCCTCGCCGAGGAGCACGAGCGGCAGCTGTGGGACTACCTGACGTACGCCGCCGCCTCGATGGTGAACACCCCGGACTGATCGGATTCCCCGGCGGTCCCCCCGCCGGGCCGGTCCCCTCACATCAGGCTGTCCCGCCGGACACATCGGGCTGTCCGGCCGGCCTCTACGCCGCGGCCCTCTGAACCGAATCCGGGACTCCGTCGCCGGATAACGGTCACGATCAGATGAAGGTCGTGGTGCAAGCGGTTTCCACGGACCCGTGTGCTCTGAAAGCATCCATGGTCGGTGGGCGGCGGGGGCGCCGGCACGTACCGGCTGTGGGGTGGGGGACGGGTGACGGGGTTCGTACTACTGCGCGTCAGGGCGCACCGGCTGCTGCTTGCCGCGGCACTCCTGGCGGTTCTGCTCACGACCTGCGTGCTCGCCTCGCTCGCCGCCTTCTCCGGTTCCGTAGGGGACGCCGCGCTGCGGCAGACCCTGGACGGGCGGGACGCGGCCGCCGCAGCGCTGACCGTCACCGCCAAGATCCCGCCGGAGCGCCGCGAGGCGGCGGAGGAGGCCGTCGTCCGAGGGGCCGAGCGGTCCTTCGACGGACTGCCCGTGACGGTGCACAGGCTCGAACGCTCGGGGACGTACGCACTCCCGCAGTCCCTCCAGGACCCGGAGGCGCGCAAGGGCGAGCCCGACCTCACCCACTTCGCCGCTCTCGACGAGAGCCGGATCACGATGGTGTCCGGTACCCGCCCGGGTCCCGCCGACGACGGGGTCGTGCCGGTCGCGCTGCCGGAAGTCGCCGCGAAGCAGCTCGACCTGAAGCCCGGCGCCCGCCTCACCCTCACCGACCGGCTCTCCGACAAGCCGATCACCGTCCATCTGACCGGCCTCTACCGGCCGGCGGACGGCAACGATCCCTACTGGCAGCTCGACAGCCTCGACGGCCGCGGCGTCCGGTCCCTGGTCTTCACCACGTACGGTCCGCTCCTCGCCCACCCCTCGGTCCTCGCCTCCGACCGTGTCGCCGCCGGGGAAGCGGCGTGGCTGGCCACCGCCGACTTCCGCACCGTCACCACCGACCGCATCGGCGCGTTGCGCGCCACGGCCACGAGCGGCCCCCGTTCGCTGGCCAAGGACCCGGCGTTCGCGTCCGGCGCGACGGTGCGCACCGCCCTGCCGACCGTGCTGGCCCAGAGCGAGCGGGCCCTGCTGGTCGCCCGCTCCACCCTGATGATCGTCGCCGTGCAGCTGGTGCTGCTCGCCGCGTACGCCCTGCTGTTGGTGGCCCGGCTGCTCAGTACGGAGCGGACCGGCGAGACCGATCTGCTGCGCGCCCGCGGCGCCTCACGCCGGCGCATCATCTCGCTCGCCGCCGTCGAGGCCCTGCTGCTCGCACTCCCGGCCGCGCTCTGCGCGCCCCTGCTGTCGGGGCCGTCGACACGCCTGCTGGCCGAGCACTCCACGCTCGCCAGGAGCGGACTGCGGCTCGGCGAGGCGCCCACGGCGCAGGTGTGGCTGGTGGCAGCGGGGGTCGCGGTGTGCTGCGCGGCGGCCGTCGTGGCGCCCGCGCTGGCCGCGACGTCCGGGGCACTGCGGCTGCGGCGGGGCCGCGGCGGCACGCTGCCCGCTCCGGTCCGGGCCGGTGCGGACGTGGGGCTGCTGGCGGTCGCGGCGGTCGCGTACTGGCAGTTGGACCGGCAGACCGGTTCCTCCGGCGGTGGGGCGATCAGCGGTGACCGGGAGGGAGATCTGGGCATCGACCCCCTCCTGGTCGCCGCACCCGCCTTGGCCCTGCTGGCCGGCACCGTCCTGACGCTGCGTCTGCTGCCGCCCGCGGCCCGGCTCGCCGAACGCCGCGCCGCCGGCGGCCGGGGTCTGCCCGCCGCTCTCGCGGGCTGGCAGTTCAGCCGCCGGCCGCTGCGCGGCGCCGGACCGGTGCTGCTGCTGGTGCTCGCCGTGGCGATGGGCATGCTGGCGATCGGGCAGAGCGCCTCGTGGGACCGGTCCCAGAGCGACCAGGCCGATTTCGGGGCCGGAGCGTCGGTGCGGGTGGCGGACAGCGGGGCGGGCCGGCCGGGCGACATCGGCCTGTACGCGTCCCTCCCCGGCGTGCGCGAAGCCGCGCCCGCCCACCGCGCTCCCCTCGGGCTCTCCGGCAACCGGACCGCGACCGTGCTCGCGATCGACACGGCCCGCGCCGACGAGCAGCTCCTGCTGCGGGACGATCTCGCGGACGAGCCGCCCGGCTCGCTGCTCGGAACGGCCACCGCCGCGAAAGGGGCCCGCCCCGGCGTGCTGCTGCCCGACGACACCCGCCGGCTCACTCTCGACCTGCGGATCACCGAGGAGAAGGCCCCCGCAGATGCGTCGCCCTCCCGGCTCGCGCCGCAGGTCACCGTCATCGTCGAGGACCGCTACGGCCTGGCCTACCGCATGCCCGTCGGCAGGGTGGCCGCCGACGGCCGCGTCCATCCCCTGACCCTCGACCTCGACGAGTCCTCCTCCGGCGGACGCACCGCCCCGGCCGGCCCGCTGGCCCTGACCGGGCTGCGGCTCGACGGCGCGATCCCGGACGGCCCCGCCACGGCGCACCGCCTGAGCGTCGAAGGGCTGAGCACCACCGGCGCCGACGGGACCTCGCGGCCCGTCGCGGCGGATCAGGACCCCCGTTGGGAGGGCGGTTACACCGAGATCCAGGCCGGCGAGCCCGGCACGCCGAGGCCGCTCCGTGCCGCCGCCTCCGGTTCCCGTCCCCTGGACCTCGGCTTCGGCATCGGACCGGACCCGAAGGCCGTGGACTCGTGGGGCCGGCCCGTCCGCTCCGAGTTCAGCATCCTCGTCACCGCCGCCCGGCCGGCCCCGCCCGGGCAGATCGCCGCCGTCGCCACGGACGAGTTCCTGCGCGCGTCCGGAGCGAAGCGTGGCGACGTCATCGATGTGATGCTGTCGGGCGAGTCGCTGCGGGTGGAGATCGCCGGGACGGCACGGGCCCTCCCGACGACCGGACCGGGGGCCACCGCCGCGGCCGTGGCCGACGACGGGGAAGGAGCGGCCACCGGCCGGCAGGACGCCGACGGCGGAGCCCTGTTGCTGGACCTGCCAACGGTCAACACCGAGATCGCCGCCCGGGGAGGGTCGTCGCTCACGCCCACCGAATGGTGGCTGAGCACCGAGCCCGGCAAGGCCGGCGAGGTCGCGAAGGCGCTGCGCGACCGCCCCGCCGCCGACCCCGGCCAGGTGCTCGTACGCGACGAGGCCGCGGACGAACTGCTCGGTGACCCGCTCGGCGCCGGGCCGCGCTCCGCGTTGATGGCGGTGGCGCTGGCCGCGGCGGCCCTCGCCGCGGTCGGTTTCGCCGTCAGCGCGGCGGGTTCGCTGCGGGAACGATCCGCCGAACTCGCCGTACTGCGCGCCCTCGGCGCTCCGCGCCGCCAGCTCGCGCGGCTGGTCGCGGCAGAGCAGACCCTGCTGATCGGCATCGCGCTGCTGGTGGGCATCGGCCTGGGTGCCGTACTGACCCGGGCCGTCGTGCCGCTGATCGTCCTGACCGGGCAGGCCACCAAACCCGTTCCGCATGTGCTGATCGAACTGCCCGTGGGCCAGGTGGGTCTGCTCCTCGCGGGCGTCGCCGCGCTGCCGCTTCTGATCGTCGCCGTCATCGCCCTGCGTCGCGCGGACCCCGCGGTGACTCTGCGCCACAGGGGGGACAACTGACATGAATTGGCGCTCCAGCAAGCACGAGGGCCACGCCCGGCGCACGGTGGCCCCGTGGGTCAGGACCCGGCTGCGCACCGCCCCGGGGGCCGCCCTCGCGTTCGGTGTGCTCGTGCTGCTCACCGCGTTCCTCGCCGCCGCGTTCCCGCGTGCCGTCGACTCGTACGAGAACCACGGCCTGCGACACGACCTGAGCGACGCCCAGCCGTCCCGCAGTGTGCTGGAGGTGAGCACACCGCAGCCGCCGCTCGAAATGCCGGAACCGGCCCGGGAGAAGTCGCTGCTCCCCGCGCGCCTCGCCGATGCCCACCGGGCCGTGGCCGGGCTGCTGCCGGAGCCGCTGCGCGTGGACACCGCGCAGTCCGCGTACGGTGTGGAGACCGCCAAGCCCCTGGAGGGCACGGATCGTTGGCTGCCGCGGCCCGAGGGCGCGTCGCCGGAGTTCTCCGTCGTGGCGCAGAGCGGGCTCCAGACGCACTCCACCGTGCGTGAGGGCCGGCTGCCGAAGACGGACGGGCGGGTCACGTCCGGCACCAAGGAGCTGGAGGCCGCGGTCACCGCGGAGACCGCGCGGACCCTGGGCATCAGGACCGGCTCCGTACTGCACCTGGGCGACCCCGGGGAAACGGCGCTGTCCGTACGGATCACCGGCATCGTGGACCCGCGCGATCCGCGGGGCAGTTACTGGTCCGCCGACCCGCGGCTGCGCGCCCCCGGGCTCCTCGTCGCGCCCGGGAGCAGTCCACCGGTGGCCTACTGGAACGCCTCCCTGCTGATCGCCCCGGACGCCGCCCCGGCGCTGCTCGGCACCCTCGGCGAGCCCCAGCCGTACTGGCGCTTCGCCCCGCTCACCGGCCACCTCACCGCACAGGACGTGCCCGCCCTCACCGACCGGATCGCGTCCCTGGAAGGCGGCCCCGGGCTGCTCGGGATCAAGGGTGCCGTCGACGAGAACGCCCTGCTCACCACGGACATGGACGGCATACTCGCCTCCTACACCACGATGCGGGACGCCATCACTCCGGTCGTCGCCGTGGCCGCCTTCGGGATCGGCACCGTCGCCGCCGTCGTGGTGGCGATGACGGGCGGGCTGGTCGCGGTCCGGCGCCGGGCCGAACTGGCCCTGCTGCGCTCCCGCGGCGGCTCGTTGCGCGGTATCGGCGGCAGGCTTCTCGCCGAGACCGCCGTCGTCGCCCTGCCCACCGCGGCCGCCGGTCTGCTCCTCGCGGTCCTCGTCGTCGACGACGCGAGACTGCTGCCCGCCGTGACCGGGACGGCTGCCGTGGCGGTCATGGCCTGCGCCGCGCTGCCGGTGCGCGCGGTGACGCAGCACCGCAGGCCCCGTGTGCCCGGGGAACGCGACGACGTGGTGCTCGCCCGGCCGTCCCGGCGCCGTACCGTCGCCGAACTCACCCTGCTCGTCCTGGCCGTGGGCGCGGTCGTCGCACTGCGGCGGCGCGGCACCTCCGACGGCGCCGACCATCTCGTCAGCGCCGCACCCGTGCTGGTCGGCCTGATCGCCGCGCTCGTCCTCGTGCGGCTCTATCCGCTGCCGCTGCGCTGGGCGGCGCGTCCCGTCGGCCGGCTGCGCGGCGCGGTCGGATTCCTCTCGCTCGCCCGTACCGGTCGTTCCTCGGCCGCGGGAGCCCTGCCGCTGCTGGCTCTGCTGGTCGCGCTCACGACGGCCGCGTTCGGCGGGTCGGTCCTGGCGGGCGTCGCGGACGCACGGGACCGGGCGGCGCTGCTGGCGACGGGCGCGGACGCACGCGTCTCGGGCCCCGGCGACGTGCCGGCGCTCCCGCAGGGGGCGGAGCGGGCCGTGCGGGCCGTGCCCGGCGTCCGGGAGGTGACGGCCGTGCAGGTCGAGCACGCGCTGACCCTGCCCGCCCGGAACCAGGCCGAACGGTCGGACCCGCTGCCCGTCTCCCTCGTCGGCGCCGATCCCGGCGCGTACGCGAAGCTCGCCCGGCACGCCGATCTCGGCGCCTTCCCCGCGGACGCGCTCAGAATCTCACCGGCCGCGGGTGACCCTTCCGGGGAGCCCGTTCTGCACGCCGTCGCCTCCCCCCGCGTCGCCGAACAGCTCGGCAAGGGAACGCACCGGATCAACTCGGCGGCCGGCCCCTTCACCGTCAAGGTCACCGCCGTCCGGTCCCGGACACCCGCCGTGTCGTCCGCGGAGTTCCTCGTCGTCGACGGCTCACGGCTCACCCATCGCGCCCCGACCGCGCTGCTGGCCACGGGCACCGGCATCGACGGCACGGCACTGCGCGCGGCCGTCCACGGCATGGACGACGACCTCACCGTGCGGCTGCGCGACGAGGCGCGGGCGACCTTCACCGACTCGCCGCTCCAGGCCGGCGCGGAACGGATCTACGCAGCCGCCATCGCCGCCGGCGCCGGCTACGCCGTGCTGGCCCTGCTGCTCTCGCTCATGCAGGCCGCGCCGGAACGCGCCACCCTGCTGGCCAGGCTGCGCACCATGGGCCTCACCACCCGTCAGGGCCGGCAGCTGCTCGGCCTCGAAGCGCTCCCCCAGGCACTGCTCGCCGCCGTAGGCGGCATCCTCGTCGGCTGGGCCACGATCAGGCTCCTCGCGCCCGGAGTGGACCTGGTGCGCCTCGCGCTGGCGGCCGCGCCCGGCTCCGCGCCCCTGGACAGCGCGTCCCTGCGGGCCGACCCGTGGTCCTTGGCGCTGCCCGCGGCCGCCGTGGTGGTCCTGGCGGGGACCGTGGCCGCCGTCCAGGCGTGGTGGGCGGGGCGCCGCGGATCGATCACCGAACTCAGGGCAGGAGACACGCGATGACCGACACCACCCTGGAGCAGCTGGAGGAACGCGCCGCTGCCCACCGTGACCGGCCCTCCTACGGGCACGACGCGCTGATCACGTGCGACCGGCTGGTGCGGATCTTCGCCTCCGACGGGGTGGAGGTCCAGGCGCTGCAAGGACTCGATCTGCTGGTCAAAGAGGGCGAGTTGATGGCCCTGGTCGGCGCGTCCGGGAGCGGGAAGTCGACCCTGATGAACATCCTGGCCGGGCTGGACGTGCCGTCCGCCGGCGCGGCCCGGGTCGCCGGGTGCGACCTGCTCGCGATGGACGCCAAGGCGCGGCTGCGCTACCGCCGCGAGGTCGTCGGCTTCGTGTGGCAGCAGACCGCCCGCAACCTGCTGCCGTATCTCACCGCGGCCCAGAACGCGGCCCTGCCCATGCAGTTGCGCGGCGGCAGCCGCGGCAAGAAGCAGAAGGCCGAGCGCGTACAGGAACTGCTGACGATGCTCGGCGTCGAGGAATGCCGCGACCGGCGCCCCCACCAGATGTCCGGCGGACAGCAGCAGCGCACCGCGATCGCCGTCGCCCTCGCCAACTCGCCCGCGGTGCTGCTCGCCGACGAGCCGACCGGCGAACTGGACTCGGCGACCGGCGAGCAGGTCTTCGCGGCGTTCCGCCGGGCCAACGAGGAGCTGGGCACGACGATCGTGATCGTCACCCACGACCAGGCCGTCGCGGCCGAGGTCCGCCGCACGGTCGCCATCCGCGACGGCCGCACGTCGTCCGAGGTGCTGCGGCGCACCGAGATCGACGCGGAGGGGCAGGAGTCGGTGGTGGCACGCGAGTACGCGATGCTGGACCGGGCGGGGCGCCTTCAGCTGCCGGCCGACTACACGGCGGCGCTCGGCATGGAGCACCGCGTGATGCTGGAGCTCGAACAGGACCACATCGGGATCTGGCCGGACGACGCGGCGGAACGCTGAACGCGGCGGCGTTTCGCGGGCAGGGCCGCCCGGCGAGGTGGCCTTTCCGTGCGGCGGGCTACGCCGGGGGGACCGGCGAGGCGTTCAGCGTGGCGGGCTACGCCGGGGTCACCGTCAGGCCGCCCACGCCGTTGGTGCGCAGGGCGATCGACCCGAAGGGCGTACGCAGCCGCAGCCACGTCCCCGCGGACAGCAGCGCCACGGGCATGCCGGGCCGCAGGAAGCCGAGCGACTGCGCGGCGTGCACGGCGCGCAGGGGAAGGGCCGTCGCGCCGACCGTGCGCGACCAGATCTCGCGGCCGATGCGGTCCCGTTCCGCACGGGTGCGCCGCTCCGCCGGGAGCGCCTCGTCGCGCCCGCGGAACTCGGTCACGGCCGCGGCCACGGCCGCCCGCATCGCGGACACGTCCGGCAGCCCCGGCAGTTCCCGCCAGCCGCCGCGCGGCGGAAGCACACCCGCCCAGGGAGGGCCGGTGACCGCCGCGGGCACGGCGAACTCCGCCCCCTGAAGCGACTCCAGCAGCTCCCCGGCGGAGACGGTGACGTCCAGCTCGACGGACTCGGCGAGCCGCGCCGTACGGATGGCGAGCACCTCGAAGGACGGCGGCCGCCCGAACACCGCGAGCGCACCGCGCCCGGCCTGGAGTCTGACCGCGGCGGCGCGGTCGTAGTGGATCAGCCGGCCGAGGAAGGCGGAGAGGTCCTCCGCCTCCCTCACGTCGGCGAGACGCAGACTCTGCACGGGCACGGACATGGGGACGCTCATGCGGCGAGGGCGGCCTTGTCGAGGTACTTCTCGAGGAAGGACTTCTCCTCCGCGCTGATCCGGCGCGGCCGCTGCGACTCGAGGTTGTACGGCACGACGATCGTCGAGGCCCGCACATAGACCGTGGACGGATCATCCTCCTCCTTGACCTCGTACGCGATGGTCAAGGAGGCGGCGCTGATCTTCGTCACCCACGACTCGATGATCACCGGCTCGTGCCGGTGGACCAGCGGCCGCACGTAGTCGATCTCGTGCCGCGCGACCACCGAGCCGCCGGAGAAGGAGGGCGAACCGTCCCCCGGCGCCAGCCGGAACATGAAGTCGATCCGCGCCTCTTCCAGATACCGCAGGAAGACCACGTTGTTGACGTGCCCGAAGGCGTCCATGTCCGACCAGCGCAGAGGGCAGCGGTAGATGTGACGGGCCATGCGCCGCATCAGCCCCGGGTGAGCTTCTTGTACGTGGCGCGGTGCGGGCGTGCCGCGTCCGGGCCGAGACGGTCGACCTTGTTCTTCTCGTACGACTCGAAGTTGCCCTCGAACCAGTACCACTTGGAGTTGCCCTCGTACGCCAGGATGTGCGTGGCGACCCGGTCGAGGAACCACCGGTCGTGGGAGATGACCACGGCCGCGCCGGGGAACTCGAGCAGAGCGTTCTCGAGGGACGAGAGCGTCTCGACGTCGAGGTCGTTGGTGGGCTCGTCGAGGAGCAGCAGGTTGCCGCCCTCCTTGAGCGTCAGCGCCAGGTTGAGGCGGTTGCGCTCACCACCGGAGAGGACACCGGCCGGCTTCTGCTGGTCCGGACCCTTGAAGCCGAAGGCGCTCACGTACGCGCGGGACGGCATCTCGACCTGGCCGACGTTGATGTAGTCCAGCTCGTCCGACACAACCGCCCAGAGCGTCTTCTTGGGGTCGATGTTGGCGCGGGTCTGGTCGACGTAGGAGATCTTGACCGTGTCACCGATCTTGATCGTGCCGGAGTCCGGCTGCTCCAGGCCCTGGATCATCTTGAACAGCGTGGTCTTGCCGGCGCCGTTCGGACCGATGATGCCGACGATGCCGTTGCGCGGCAGCGTGAAGGACAGGTCGTCGACGAGGACCTTGTCACCGAAGGACTTCGAGAGGTTCTCGACCTCGACCACGACGGAGCCCAGACGCGGGCCCGGCGGGATCTGGATCTCCTCGAAGTCCAGCTTCCGCATCTTGTCCGCCTCGGCGGCCATCTCCTCGTAGCGGGCGAGACGGGCCTTGGACTTGCTCTGCCGGCCCTTGGCGTTGGACCGGACCCACTCGAGCTCTTCCTTGAGCCGCTTGGCGCGCTTCTCGTCCTTGCGGCCCTCGACCTTCAGGCGGGCGGCCTTCTTGTCGAGGTACGTGGAGTAGTTGCCCTCGTAGGGCAGCGCACGGCCGCGGTCGAGCTCAAGGATCCACTCGGCGACGTTGTTCAGGAAGTACCGGTCGTGAGTGACGGCGACGACGGCGCCCGCGTACTTCGACAGGTGCTGCTCGAGCCAGTTCACCGACTCGGCGTCGAGGTGGTTGGTGGGCTCGTCGAGGAGCAGCAGGTCCGGGGCCTCGATCAGCAGCTTGCACAGCGCGACGCGGCGCTTCTCACCACCGGAGAGGTTGACGACGGGCCAGTCGCCGGGCGGGCATCCCAGGGCGTCCATGGCCTGCTCCAGCTGGGCGTCCAGGTCCCACGCGTTGGCGTGGTCCAGGTCCTCCTGGAGCTTGCCCATCTCCTCCATGAGCGCGTCCGTGTAGTCGGTCGCCATGAGCTCGGCGACCTCGTTGAAACGCTTGAGCTTGCCCATGATTTCCGCGGCGCCGTCCTGGACGTTCTCCAGGACCGTCTTCGACTCGTCCAGCTTCGGCTCCTGCATGAGGATGCCGACGCTGTAGCCGGGAGAGAGGAAGGCGTCGCCGTTGGACGGCTGCTCCAGACCGGCCATGATCTTCAGCACCGTGGACTTACCGGCGCCGTTGGGGCCGACCACACCGATCTTCGCACCGGGCAGGAAGCTCAGCGTCACGTCATCGAGGATGACCTTGTCGCCGTGCGCCTTGCGCGTCTTGCGCATCGTGTAGATGTACTCAGCCAAGAGAAACCGTCCGGCAGGAAGTGGGTGGGCAGATACACCCATCTTGCCGTACGGCGCCCCCCGGACGGAAACCGCGTCCTTACGCCTGCGTGTGCCCCGGGCGGCCCGGCGACCCGGCCCCGCCCGTTCGCTCCCGAATCGGAGGCCGACGCCGCGAACCGGACATCCCGGACAGGGCCCACGTCGAGCGGCCGAGCGTGGACCGACAGGACCGGCGCCTGGACCGAACAGGAGGGGCCCGGCACGTCCCCGTGCCGGGCCCCTCCCTCGATCACCTCGCCTACGGCGCCACAGTGCGCGGCGGACTGGTCACTCTGCGCCGGCCGACTTCTTCTTACGCAGGAAGAAGACCGCGCCACCGCCGGCCAGCACCAGCACGATCGCGGTGCCCGCGATCACCGGCGTGGCGCTGGAGCCGCCCGTCGCGGCGAGGTCACCCTCGAGTCCCGCGGACGTGCCGCCCGCCGACGCGGGGCTGGGCTGGGAGGACGGGGTCTCCGTGCCGGGCTGGGCAGGGCCGCTCGCGGTCTTGCAGTCGAGCACGCCCTTGAAGTTCTTCTCGAACCCGCCAGGACCGGTGATCGTGAAGTCGTAGGCCTGGTCCTCGGCCACCGGCACCGTCACCGTCCGGGACTCCCCGGCCTTGATCGTGTGCTCGAAACCGGCCAGCGAGAAGGTGAACGGAGCGTCTCCCCTGTTGCCGACCGTGATGTCCACGCCGCCCTTGGCGCAGTTCTTCTTCGCCGACAGGGAAGGGATCGCCCCCGCCTTCGCCCAGGTCGCGGCCGCCTGTGCCGAGACGGTGGACCGGCTGGATCCGGCCAGGATCTGCGTCTGGCTCTTGGTGGCACTGGCGAAGGCCCGTCCCACCGGCACCGACATGCTCGCCTGGACGCTCAGGGTGGCCGTGCCGTCCGCGGCGTCCTCGGGAACGTCGAAGTACAGCTTGCTGCCGTCGACCGCGGAGGTCACCGGCTTACCGGCCTCGTCGGTGATCTTGATGCCGCTGGAGGCCGCGTCGGCGGGGGGCGCCACGGCGACCTGGCCGGCGTCGGTGCGCACCGTCACCGGGCCGAGCCGGCTGCCGGGCTTGCCGGAGACCGCGTTCGGCTCGAGGCTCAGCGAGGCCTTGGGCTCCTCGACGTCCGCCGCGGACTCCTGGAGCCAGTCGGCGAGCTTCTCCGCCTGCGGGTCGGCCGCCGTGACGTCCGCGCCGTCCGAGAACCGCCAGATGGCGACCTGGGTGCCGGCTGCGGCGGTCTTGTCCGTCAGCTGTCCGTCGAGCCCGGCGCTCCTGGCCAGTGCCGCCAGATCGTTGACCTGGGGGAACGAGTGCTGCAGGATCCAGCGGATCTTGCCGGCGTTCTCGTTGGCCCCCAGCGACGTCTGGTTCCAGGGGGTCTCCAGGTACTTGGCCTGGTCCTGGGTCGGGTTGTGGATGTCGATGCAGTACGTCTGCAGCTGGCCGCCGCCGTCGACCGTCATCTCGAAGAGACCCGCGAGGATCTCCTGGTCCTTGCCGTTGGTGTGCAGCACCGCCTGGTCGTACGTCTGCAGCCCGTCGAGCGTGGCGACCGCACCGCCCTGATGCTGGACGGCATCGTCGGCGGCTGCCGTGCCGGCGCCGGCGATGGATCCGGCGGCCATCAGGCCGGACACCACCGCCGCGGCGGCCAGACGGCGAGCGGCGCGCCGCCTGCGTACGGCAGACGTAGAGAACACAGCAAACACAGCAGAATTCCCCTCCGGGCGAGACCTTTTCGCGTGCGACGCGTGGGGGGAGTGTCTCGCCAGCAGACTCAAGTGCCCCGTGAGTACCCGGGAATCCTATGGACGGCGCGCAGCGCGATGCCCGGTCATGCCGTCAGATAACCATTCCGACTCGAAATCGTTACCCCTGTCGGTGAGTTCACCCCCTGATCGTCCCCCGATCGCCCTTTTCCGCCCACCCGCACTCCCGGAGCGGTCGAACCGTTCTGCCTCAACTCCCGTCAAGAAACGGCGACAACGGGCGCTCCACGCGCCACGGCCTTCCCCTCACCCGCCCCCTGCGGCGCCGTCCTGTCGACCCCCGCGGCCGTCCCCTGCGGCGCCGTCCCCACGGCCATCGCGGACCTCTCGTCAGGGTCCCGGCTCTTCACCACCCGCCGGAACGCCGAGGTCCCGCGGGTCAGGTCGTGCCCCACCGCCAGCGCGTCGATGTCCACGAACGTCCGCCGCCTGCCGTCCGCCTCCTCCTCACGCACCTTCAGGCGGCCGTGTACGAGAAGCGGTTCCCCCACTGAAACGGAACCGGCCAGATTCTGTGCGAGCGAGCGCCAGGCGAAGACGGTGTAGAAGCTTGTCGGCCCGTCCGTCCAGTTACCGCCCCGTCGATCCCAGCGCCGTGAAGGAACGGCGAAACGGAATCGCGCCATCCCGCCCGTGGCCGTTTCCCGGTACTCCACATTCGTGGCGACATTCCCCACCACCGTCACCATGGTGTCGTTCATGACGGTCACCTCCCCGTCCGGTTGCATTTGCCCGATCGCTGTGGACCGGTCTCCATGCTGGACCGGACGGAAAGATCCCGCCGACGCCTGTGGAGGGACGCCCCGCTGTGGACAACTCCGTCACCCGATCCGGGAACTCACCCGCCCCCGCAGCGCGCCCGGCCCGGACGACGCCGACCGCGCGGATCCCGACACCGTCGCGTACTGCTCCCGCACCTCCCGGTACCGCATCAGCTCCGCCGCCACCGGATCGAGCACCTTCGCACGCCCGCAGCCGGCCGCCGCCTCCTGGAGGCGGCGCCGCGCCTCCTGCCCGTACCGCCGTGCGGGACCCTTCGTCGCGGCCGCGCACGCCCATTCGACCAGCGGTCCGCCCACGATGCCGGCGAGCATCACCAGCACCGGCGGAACGAGCCCCGGCTCCAGTACGCCCACGATCTGGCCCACCAGCCACAGCCCGCCGAAGATCTGCAGCAGCGTCATCGACGCCTGCGCGAGCACCGCGGCCGGCCACCACGCGGGGCGCAGCGGCCGCCCCTTGGTCTCCGCCGCCTCACGCGCCGCCAGTTCGTCCAGCGCCTCAGGAAGCCCCTGCGCGCCCCGCACGGCCGCTTCGCGTACCGCCTGGCTCCATGGCGCGGGCAGCCCGTGCGCGGCCTCGTCGGCGACCGTGCGGACCGCCTGCTCGACCCGCTGCCGCGCGGTCGGCTCCTCCTCCACGGGAACGGCCGGCTCGACGGCCGCCGCCCCGGGCATGCGCTTGCGCTCGTACCAGCGCCACAGCCGCAGCCACGGCGTCCCGCACGCACGTCCCGCGTTCCTGCGCCATTCGCGCTCCGCGGCCTCGCCCGCCGCCGTCGCGCCGATCGCCTCCGCGAGCCGTGCCGAGAAGTCCTCACGGGCCCGCTCGTCCAGGCCTGTCCGGCCGTCGGCGACATAGACGGGCCGCAGCTTCGCCGCCGCCGCGTCGACATCGGCCGACAGTCTGCGCGCCGCCGCACCGCGGTCCTGCACGAACGCGCCGACCATCTCGCGCAGTTCGCCCACCCCCTCCCCCGTGAGGGCGGAGAGCGCGAGGACGGTCGCGCCCGGTTCGCCGTGCTCCCCCACCGCCATGCCGTCCTCGTCGAGCAGCCTGCGCAGATCGTCCAGGACCTGGTCGGCGGCCTCGCCGGGCAGCCGGTCGATCTGGTTGAGCACGACGAAGGTGATCTCGGCATGACCGGCCAGTGGACGCAGATAGCGCTCGTGCAGCGCAGCGTCGGCGTACTTCTCCGGGTCCACGACCCAGATCACCGCGTCGACCAGCGCCAGGATCCGGTCCACCTGCTCGCGGTGCCGTACGACGGCCGAGTCGTGGTCGGGCAGGTCCACCAGCACCAGCCCTTGCAGCGTCTCGTCGCCGTCACCGCCCGCGAGTGGCTTGCGCCGCAGCCTCCCGGGGATGGCGAGCCGGTCGAGGAGCCCCGCCGCCCCCTCCGACCAGGTGCAGGCGATGGGCGCGGACGTGGTGGGCCTGCGCAGCCCGGTCTCCGCGATGCGCACTCCGGCGAGCGCGTTGAACAGCGTGGACTTGCCGCTTCCCGTCGCTCCGGCGATGGCCACGACGGTGTGGCGCGAGGAGAGCCGCTGGCGCGCGGCGGCCTCGTCGAGGACCCGGCCGGCCTCCGCGAGGGTCTTCCCGTCCAGCCTGGTCTGGGACAGCCCGAGCAGCTCGCGCAGCGCGCTGAGCCGGGCGCGCAGAGGGCCGCCGTACGTGCCTCCGACAGGCAACTGCTCGTCGCCGATCTGGTCTCCTTCCCCCTCCCCGCCCACGCCGTCGTGACCGGTGCCACCATCGTGACCGGTGCCGCCGTCGTGACCCGTGCCGTCCTCGTTCCGCTGACCGGCCCGGCGGGCGATCAGGCCGTCGTCCCAGCGGCCGCCGGTCTCGTTCTCGTCGTCGGTGATGGCGGTCACCCGCGGTCACCTCTCCTTCTGCAGTAGGGACAGCGCGGCGATCAGCTCGGCCTGGGGCTCCGGGCTCACCTCGAGCGCGTCGAGGGGCGCCAGCCGCCGCTCCCGCTCGCTGTTCAGTACGTCGTCGATGTACGTCGTCGCCAGCTCGCCGCCCTTGTCGCGCAGGCGCAGCGCGCTCTGTGCGCCGATCCGCTCGGCGAGCCGCTCACCCGCGCTGCGCGCCCGTCGGCCGCCCAGCAGCGACGTCGCGAGCAGCGCGGCCACCGTCTCGGGGTCGGGCGCGGCGTTGCGCTCCATCCCCCGCACCTCTTCCTCGGCGAGCTCCTCCAGGACCCGGCGCCAGCGCCGCACGGCCATCCCGATCCGCTCCCCCGCCTCCAGGTCGCGCCGGCCGCTGCGGGCGACGCCGGCGGCCGCGGGCTCCCGCCGCCAGGCGTTCTCGACCTGTTCGTCGGCGGCGGCGACGGCGCACTGCAGCAGCGCGGACAGACTGGCGACGAGGGAGTCCAGCAGCTCGGTGGCCGAGCTGTCGCGGGGGTAGCCGCGCCAGCGTGTGCGGGCGTCACCGGCCAGTACGGCGCCGGCCCGCAGTTGCCTGCGGACCCGGTCGCGCTCCGCCTCGTAGGCCTCCTCGACCGCGCTCGTCAGCCGTACGGCCGCCGCGTACTGTGCCGCGACCGCGCTCGCCAGCTCCGGCATCCGCATGTTGAGCGAGTCGATCACGCCCCCTGCCGTACGGCTGATGGCCTGCTGGCGCGCTGCGGGGTCCTGCGCGCGGTGGGCGAGCCAGGAGAACAGTCCGGCGACGGCGGTGTTGGGCAGCAGCCCGTTCGCACCGCCGGCCGACTCGGGCAGCTCCGGGATCGTGAACCGGGGTACGTCGCCGAGGCCCGCCTTCGTCAGCAGCGCCGCGTACTGGCGCGACACCTCCTCGACCACCTGGTGCGGCACCCGGTCGAGCACGGTCACCAGGGTGGCGTTGTACTCCTTCGCCGTCCGCAGCAGGTGCCACGGGACGGCGTCGGCGTAGCGCGAGGCCGTCGTCACCATCACCCACACGTCGGCTGCGCAGAGCAACTCCCCGGCCAGCAGCCGGTTCTGGACGACCAGCGAGTCGATGTCGGGAGCGTCGAGCAGCGCCAGGCCACGCGGGAGCAGGGCGGCCGTCTCGATCCGCAGCGCCTTCTCCTCCGCGGCCCGCCCGCCGCCGGCCCATCCGCCGCCGTTGCGGCCACCTGCCCTGGCGGGCAGCAGGTGCTCCTCCTCGGCGTCCTCCTGAGGAGGCATCCAGACCCGGGTGAGCTGCGGCAGCACCCGCATCCCGGCGAACCAGTGGTGGTCGTCGGGGTGGCACACCAGCACGGGCGTACGGGTCGTCGGCCGCAGCACCCCCGCCTCGCTGACCCGTCGCCCCACAAGGGAGTTGACGAGCGTGGACTTCCCGGCGCCGGTGGACCCGCCGATGACGGCGAGCAAGGGTGCTTCGGGATCTTTGAGACGGGGCACCAGATAGTCGTCGAGCTGGGCGAGCAGCTCTGCCCGCGTCTGCCGGGCCCGGGGTGCGCCCGCGAGGGGAAGTGGAAGACGCACGGCGGCGACACGGTCGCGCAGGGCGGAAAGTGCGTCGATCAGCTGAGGCCGTGCATCCAAGGTCACCACATGCGAAGAATGCCCAATTTTGGTGACTTTTTGAAGCGTATGACGATCTCTGCGCGCCGATCAGACAGATGGGACACACGGGACGAGTGGGACGCAGGCATAACGAGTGCACAACACCCGGGACGTGAGACGTCAAAAGCGATGCACGAATCGCACCTGCCTGCGATTATCGGTTCGCTTCACCGAACCTCCACATCGTGCCACGCAGGCGAAGCAACCGGGTCAAGGCGATCGGAGCCCTATCCTTGTGCCCGGCAAGGTCACGGACCACCCGAGGGGGGCTCCAGGCCACCGAGGCCACTACCGGCCCCCGTAGCTCAGTGGATAGAGCAGGCGCCTTCTAAGCGCTTGGCCGCAGGTTCGAGTCCTGCCGGGGGCGCACATCGCGCACCACCATCAGGCCGTCCCGCCGGGAGGGCCTTTTCGTTGGCCCGCACCATAGACCGGCGGACGTATCGGACACGTAAGCGTTTCGTCCGATGCCGCCTCCATCACTTCGGCCCCCGGCCCGCCCTCGCGTCAGCGACCCTGTTCCCATGCTGACCCTCGACTCGCAGGACCCGCTCGCTCTCGCCGTCACCGGGGCCGTCCGGGGCGGTGATCTCATGACGCTGGGGCGGCTGCTCGACGAGCGTCCCGGGCTCGCCCGGGCCAGGATCGTCGAGGCGCGTGAGGGGTGCGGGCCGGGTGGGCGGAGTCTGCTGCACGTCGTCGCGGACTGGCCCGGGCACTTTCCGGAAGGGCCGCGGACGGTCGCGGCCCTGGTCGCCGCCGGCGCGGATCCCGGGGCGCGGTTCAGCGGCGCGCACGCCGAGACGCCGCTGCACTGGGCGGCGTCCAGCAACGATGTCGCCGTGCTGGACGCGCTCGTCGCGGCCGGTGCCGACATCGAGGCCGACGGGGCCGTCCTCGGAGGCGGTACGCCGCTCGCCGACGCCTGCGGGTTCGGGCAGTGGGAGGCCGCGTACCGGCTCGTCGGGCTCGGAGCGCGTACGACGTTCGAGGAGGCGGCCACCCTCGGGCTGCTCGACCGTGTCGAGGGCTACGTCACCGGCCCGGCCGCGCCGGCGCCCGACGAGATCACCCGCGCCTTCTGGGGCGCCTGCCACGGCGGGCAACTGGCCACCGCCCAGTACCTGCTGGCCCGCGGCGCGCACATCGATCAGGTGGGCCACGGCGGCATGACGCCCCTCGACATCGCCCGTGCACAGGGCGAGCCACAGGCGCGGGGAGCCGGGGACGTCGTCGCCTGGCTGATCGACCAGGGGGCGCACACGGGGTCGGAGATTTCGGAGTAGGGCATCCGCACGCTCCGCATAACGGGAGGAATCATCATCCAGGTTGAAGAAATTGTGAAGGTCGGACCATCCTTCCGCCATGACTCTCGCCGCCGCGGACCTCGATGTGTCCAACCTGCCCGCATACGCCCATGATTGGGCGCTCGTCGACGTGGAGACCTCCGGTCTCGTGGCGCGGCGGGACCGGGTGTTGTCCGTGGCGGTGGTGACGGTCGGGCCGGACGGGGAGCGGACCGGGGAGTTCTCGACGCTGCTGGACCCGGGATGTGACCCGGGCCCGGTCCACGTCCATGGGCTGACGGCCGAACGACTGCGCGGTGCTCCGGCGTTCGAGGAGGTCGCGCAGCGGATCGCGGGCATGCTCGAGGGCCGGGTGCTCGTCGCTCACAACGCGCAGTTCGACTACGACTTCCTCGCCCACGAGTTCGCCCGCGCCGGGGTGCTGCTGCCGGTCGCCAGGCGGCTGTGCACGCTGGCGCTGAACCGGCGGGTCGACCCGCCCACGCAGGATCTACGGCTCGGGACACTGGCCGCCCACTACGGCGTGCGCCAACTGCGGGCGCACGACGCCCTCGACGACACGCGCGTGCTGGCCGGTGTGCTGCGCGCGTCCCTCCGGGAGGCCGCGCGGCTGGACCTGCCACTGCCGTTCGTCGCCTGTCCGCCTCGGCAGGACGCACGGTTCACCCCGAGCCCGCCGAAGACGCCCTGCGCCTTCCGCAACCCCGGCCGGATGGCCGTGGGCGGACCGCTCGTGCAGGGCATGAAGATCGCTGTCACGGGCGCCACGGCAACGGCCCGCGCCGAGTTGGTGGCCAGGGCCGTGGCCGCCGGGCTCAATGTGATGAGTTCCGTCAGCCGGCACACCGGTGTTCTGGTCACGAACGACCGGTCCTCCGGTTCGGCGAAGGCGCGGCGGGCCGTCGCCGAGGGTGTGCCCGTCCTCGACGAGCAGGAGTTCCTGAGGCTGCTCGAAGACGTACGGCCGGGCACGGCGCACGAGGCGTCGCCCTCGGCCGCTCCCGCCCCCGAGAGCGCTGCCTCCGTGAGCGCCGTTCCCGTGCCGGCCATTCCCATGCCCACCGCCCCCGAGAGCGCCGTTCCCGTGCCGCCCGCACCCGTACCCGCCGCACGCGAGTCCGGCACCGGCGAGCCCACCGCCGACGCGACCGTCCCCACCTCGCCCGGCCCCACCTCGGCCGCCCCCGCGTCGTCCGTCCCCGCGACCCGCAAGCCCGAACCGCCAGCTCCCGAACCGGCAGCGCCCGTAGCCGCCGCGCGGAAGGCCGATCCGGCCAGGCCGCTGCGCGGGCGGCGGGTGCTGGTGCTCGGCGGGACGCACCCCGAGGCGGCGTCCGCCCGCGTCCGTGTCGTCGAGCTCGGAGGCGCCGCGGCGATCAACCTGTCCTCCGGCGTCACCGACGTCGTTTTGCTGGCCGGCGCGGAGGCCGACCGCCGGATGCGGCGGATCGCGACGCTCGAGATCCCGGCGTACGAGGAGACGTGGCTGGACGCGCCCGTCGTCGCCCCCGTGCCCGCGTGGAGCGAGCGGCGGCAGGGCCCACAAGTGCTGCCGAGGGGCGGTGTCGTCGACCTGCCTGACCGCCGTGCCGGGTCCCCGTGGAGCGTCAGCGCCACGTGGGCGCAGCAGACGACCTGCGAGATCGACCTCGTCGCGTTCCTCGTCGATGAGGACGATCAGGTGTCCTGCGACGAGCACTTCGTCTTCTACGGAGCGCCGGAAAGCCCGGACGGAGCCGTACGGCTGCTGACCGACGGCCCGACGGAGCAGACCGTCACCGCCGATCTGGGCGCGCTGCCGCCGGCGGTCAGGCGGGTCGTCGTCGCGGCGGCGATCGACGGCACGCCCACGTTCGGCGACGTCGGCGCCGTGCAGGTCACCACCGGCCCCGGCGGGAGCGCCGCTCCGCTCGCACAGGCCGCCCTGGACGCAGCCACCACGGAGCGGACGCTGCTGCTCGCCGAGCTCTACCGCCGCGGACCGCTGTGGCGCTTCCGAGCCGTGGGCCAGGGCTATGACCACGGGCTGGCGGCGCTCGCCCGCAGCTACGGAGTGGATGTCGCGGACTGACACGGATCGACACCCGGACCGATCAGGCAGGGGGCGCCACCGGGCACCCCCTCACCCTCGCCGCGGACGCCCGTCACGCGCCTCGGACCGCACCCCTCGTCACTCCCCGTACGGCCCTTACGTACGGCGCGCGTTGAACATCCCGGCTCGCGCGTCCGTACTGACCTCTGTGTGCCGTGCCAGCCGCCACAACAGCTCCCGAATGCCATCTGTCATTTTTCTCCATGCCGAGCCGGGAGGCATCAATGCATTCGAACCGACGTGCAGCACGCTCCAAAGTTTCCGTGCGGGTCGTCGCGATGGTCACCGCCGCCGTCGCCGCGGCCGCGCTGGTGGTCGTGTCGCTGCAGACGGGCAGCGGGGAGGCGACCGCGGGGACCACCGCGACGGGCGGGGCCGCCCAGCACGGCGCCGGTCATACGGGCGCGGGATTCTCGGGGGCGACGGCCGCGGAGGCGCAGGGGCCGCAGAAGGTGACCGAGGTCGACCGGACGTTCCTGGTCAAGGTGCGGCAGGCGGGGCTCTGGGAGATCCCCGCGGGGCGGCTGGCCCAGACGCACGCCTCCAGTGAGGCCGTGAAGCGCGCCGGGCTGCATCTCCTCGACGGTCACAGCAAGCTCGACCAACTCGTGCGCGAGGACGCCAAGATCCTCGGGGTGCAGCTGCCCAACGAGGCCACCGAGGAGCAGCAGGGCTTCGTGACGCAGTTGGAGAACGCCCAGGGCGCCGAGTTCGACCGGATCTTCGCGAACCTGCTGCGTTCCTCGCACGGCAAGATCTTCGCCACGATCGCCGAGGTCAGGGCCGCCACGCAGAACGACCTGATCCGCCGTCACGCCCGTCAGGCGAACCAGACGGTGCTGGACCACATGGAGGTCCTGGAGGACACCGGGCTCGTCGACGCCTCGACCTTCGCGGAGGTCGAGGCGGCGGTCGCGCCGAAGTGACCCGGCGCACCGCCTCGGCGGAGTCCGGCGGACCCCAGCCTGCCAAGGGGAAGTAAAATCCCTTGCACTGTGCAATGCTTCTCGTGGTGGAGGACCCGGCTGTTCGCCGGCCTCTGCCCGGGAGCGGCACTGGCACGGTGACGCAGCTCGACCACCGCACGCCGGCGATGTCGACCGGGTCCTCCCCGCCAGGCACTCAGCGGCGTCAGCGGCCGGGCCGCGGCCCCGTGTCCGACCAGCCCAGCGGGTACAGCTCGCCCTCATCTTCGGGCACCGCCGGTTCGCCACCCGCCTCCGTGAAGGCGGCCAGGGCGCCGATGAGCGCGGCCCGCTGCGACGGGTCGAGCCGTTCGACGATGGCCGCGATCTCCTTGCGGCGCTGGGCCGTGACGTCCTCGACGATGCGCCGGCCCTCCGTCGTCAGCCGCAGCACCGTCTCACGCCGGTTGTCAGGGTTGACCTGCCGGTCGGCCAGGCCCGCCGCGATCAGCCGGTCCATCATGCGCATGGCCGTCGACGGGTTCACACCGAGCCGGTCGGCGAGTACGACCAGCTTGGCCGGTCCCTCCAGCGACAGCACGACCAGCAGCCGGAACTGCGGCAACGTCACCCGGTCCTCGACCGCGGCGAGCGAGCGGGCGGAGAGGGCGACGAGCAGCCGGGACGCGGTCAGCACCGCACGGGTCACGGCGTCGACGTCGTCCATCCCCCGCGAGGAGTACGAGGAGTGCGCTGGTTCGGTCATTTCTTCTTTGTACCGCGCGCCGCCCCGCTGCCGTGCGGCGGCCTCGCGCCACGTTCCCTGGCCGGGCGCCGCCCCGCCCCCGCCCACACGTCTTTTCGGCCGGCAGCGCGGACGGCGATGAGCCGGGACCGGCGTGCCGACGACCCGCCGCGCCGCCGCGCCCCCGTCACTCCCGGCGGTGGCGGATCAGCAGCATCGCGGCGTCGTCGTGCGGCGGCGCCTGTGCGTACTGCTCCAGGTCCGCGCGGAGTTCCGCCAGCGCCGCCTCCGGATCCTGGGTCCTCAGCAGATGGCCCCGCTCACCGAGGGGGTAGAACCGTCCGCCCCGGTCGCGGGTCTCGGTGACCCCGTCCGTGTACAGGAACATCTGGTCGCCCGGCGCGAAGTCGGCGGTGAACGGCTCGGGGCCGGAGGTCCCATGGAGTCCGAGCCCGAGCGGCAGGGCCCGCCTGGGCGGCTCCGCGAAGGAGACCGTTCCGTCGCTGCGCACCACCATCGGCGCGGGATGCCCGTAGTTGAGCAGGGTCACGCCCTTGCCCGGCTGCAGTTCCGCGAGCACCGCCGTGACGAACTTCTCCCCGCCCTGGAGCTCCCGTTCGAGGGCCCGCTCGAGCCGCTCGCCGACGCCTGCCAGGTCCTCTTCCTCGTGCGCCGCCTCCCGGAAGGCGCCGAGGACGACGGCTGCCGTCTCGACCGCCTCGAGCCCCTTGCCCTGGACGTCGCCGACGATGACCCGTACGCCTCCCGGTGAGGTGACCACCTCGTACAGATCGCCGCCGATACGGGCTTCCGCGAGCGCCGAGGTGTAGGAGACGGCCACCCGCAGATGGCCCGCCGTGCGCGGCACGGGCCGCAGCAGGACGCGCTGCGCGACCTCCGCGATGGAACGCATGCTGGCGAGCTCGGCCTCCCGCCGCTGCCGCATCACCGCGGCCGCCACACCCGCTCCGGTCACCCCGGCCACCGAGGCTATGGCCGAGTACCAGCGGCGTTCGCCGAGCACCCCGTCGTAGATCCCCAGACCGAAGCAGAAGCCCAGCGACAGGACGCCGATCAGTGCCGTACGCCGCCATCCGCCCACGAGTCCGGCGAAGGCTGGACCGAGCGAGACGAGGGCGAGGAATCCCACGCTGGACCCGGCTGTCACGTCGACCAGGGCGACTATGCCCATCACCACGAACGGGAGGGCGGACAGCAGTCGGGAGCGCGACGGGATCTGCTCGGCCAAGTCGGACTCCGCGGTTGATCGGCTGGCGGGAAACGGTCTCCGTCGGGCGCCACGGCCACGCGGCAGCCGGGCGCGCGGAAGAGGGGCGCGGACGCCCCCGTCGGCCTCGCCACCACTCTTAGACTATGCAAAGGTTGCACAGTCGAATCGTCCTGGTCCGCCCCCGTTACCGAATCGAAGCCGCTCTCGGAGAACTACCGGCCTCCGGGTCGTCGGCCGAGGCCCTCGCCCCCTCCGCACCGCTCAGAGAGGCAGGTACGTGACTTCTCAGCGCCCCACGCCGCGGCGTCCCCCGCTCCCTGCCGGTCTCAGACGCTTCGTGGCCAGGCTGCCGGTCCACCTCTACCGGATCGGCCTCGGGCCCCTGTTCGGGCGGCGTCTGCTGCTGTTGATCCACACCGGCCGTACGTCGGGGCTGACCCGCAGGACGGTCATCGAGGTGGTGGAATCCGACCGGTGGCTCTGCCGGTTCATGGGGTACGAGGTCGACGGCAGCGAGGCGGACTACCGCCGGGTGGGTGAGTCGATCCCGTTCCTGCGGCTCGAGGCGGTGCCCGGCAGCTTCTGACGGGCGCGGCGACTCGCACCACGGACCCACCGCATCACCGGGTCCCGCATCCACGGGCCACCGCGTCATCGGGTCACCGCGTCTCAAGCCGTCGCGGCACACACCATGAGCACGAACGCGGCGAGGGCGAACAGGGTGCGCACCAGGTGCAGGGCGTTCCACTTGCCCTCGAACGCGGCCCGGATCTCGCGGGCGGGCCGTGGCGAGTTCTCGGCCGCCGCGAGGGCGTTGTTCAGCGGGACGTTCCCGGCGCTGGTGATGACGTGACCGACGAACGCGCAGACGAGGGCGGCGATGATCAGCCAGCGGTCGGTGGCGGTACGGCCGTCGACGGGGACGAAGAGCGCCGCGACGGGGAATCCCAGGCTGCCGAGGAAGGCCAGCATGAACGAGCCGCGTGGCACCTTCTCGTTGATGCGGCGCATGGCGGGCACGAACTGTTCGTCGGACAGGGTCGCGAGCGCGGGCATGATGCCCGTCTGGAAGATCACGAAGAAGCCGGCGTACAGACCGGTGGACACGACGGCAAGGGCGAGGAGAAGGGTGGCCATGCCGTTCATGATGGCCTGACACGGTGGGCGGCGCGCCGTGTTTTCGGTCGGCGTGGGGCGGTTCGAGGCCGGTTTCCCGCCGGTCTCGAACCATCCTCGAACCGATTGCGATCCGCTCGCGAACCGTCCGCGAGCGGAGCCCACCGACGGCCGGTCAGGCGCCCTGCGCCACGCTCTGCCGGCCGCGGTGCCGCCCCAACGCCCCTGCCCCGTCCGTGCCCTCGCCCTGGTCCTCGCCCCCGCCCTCGCCGGAGGTCAGTACCGCCCCGACCGCTGCGCCCGCTCGATCGCGTCCGCCAGTTCCTCCACGGCACTGTCCTCCGTGAACCTCGCGAGCGCCCGTGCCCGGTCCTCCAGTGCGCCGAGGCCCGGCGCGCCCGGCACGGAGCCTCCGCGCAGCGACTCGGCGAAGTACGCGGCGACCGCCGTGATCTGGAGCCGCTTCGACGGTGCGTCCCACAGGGCCCCGTCGATCGCGTCGGTCTCCACAGTGCCGCTCTCCTCGTGCGGCGCCCGGGTCCTGGGATCGAGCCAGCGTACGGTCGCGGTGGCGACGTGGCCGCGCGCGCCGTCCCGCAGGCGTACCGCGTAGAGCGCCGTCACCGTGTGGCCGGGGCCCACTTCTCCGCCGTCCACGCGGTCGTTGCGGAAGTCGTCGTCCGCGACCTCGCGGTTCTCGTAGCCGATGAGCCGGAACTGCTGGACGGTCTGCGGGTCGAACGCGACCTGCGCCTTGGCGTCCCGCGCCCGCAGTTCGACGTGGCGGGGCAGCTGGTCGACGAAGACCTTGCGTGCCTCCTCGTCGGTGGAGACGTAGGTGGTGTGGCCGTCGCCCTTGTCTGCGAGGCGTTCCATCAGGTCGTCGCCGTAGTCGCTGCCGACGCCCACGCCGAACAGCGTGATGCCGTGCTCGCGGCGGGCGTCGTCGATGCGCTCGAGGATCGCCTCCGCTTCCGTCTCGCCGGTGTTGGCGAGGGCGTCGGACAGCAGCACCACACGGTTGGTGGCGCCCTTGCGGCGGCCCTCCACGGCCTCGTCGTAGCCGGTCGTGACGCCCGCCTCGACGTTGGTGGAGTCGGTCGGCTCCAGCTCGTCCACGATGGAGCGGATACGGTCGCGGTTGCCGTCGAGGCGGGTCATGGGCAGCCGGGTCTCGGCCTCGCCGCTGAAGGTGACGACGGCGATGGAGTCGTCGTCACGCAGCTGGTCGGTGAGGGTGCCGAGCGACTTCTTTACGAGGTCGAGCCGGCCTGTCTCCGCCATGGAGCCGGAGATGTCGATCACGAAGGTGAGCGCGGCGGGGGGCCGGTCGGCCTCGCGGCCGGCGGGCCGGGTGGCGAGTCCCACACGGACCAGGGACCAGTTGCCGTCCTCGTATCCCTCGGCGTCCTGGGTCTGCGGCTTGATCTCCCCCTCACCGCCGCCGGCGCCGTCGCCCGGCCGGGCTCCGTCGACCGTCACGGTGAACCCGTCGCCCTGGGGCCGGGAATAGTCCTGCCGGAAGCTGTTGATGAACTCCTCCGGCCGGACCTGGTGCCGGCCCGGCGCCCCGCCCTCCTTGAGCAGGCGGCGCGTGTAGTCGTACGAGGCGGTGTCCACGTCGAGCGCGAACGTCGAGAGGTAGTCGGCGGGCGGCGCGATGTCCCGCTTCTCCTCGCCCGACGCGTCCCGGTCCGGCCCACCCTTGCCCCCGTCCGGTACGAGGGGCGCCGGTGCGGCGTCCGGTGCCGGCGCGTACCCCTCGGAGGAGTCGGTCGCCGTGTTCTCCGAGCCGCCGCAGCCGGCGGTGAGGAGCACACCGCCGGCCAGGGCGGCCGCCACGACCGCCTTGCCCAACCTCGTACGCGTCACTGTTCGGAATGTCATCCGGACTCCCCCTCGTGTCGTCGGCACTTGTGAATGTGACGTTCGAGAGGGCCGACGGGAGCAGTCGGCAGAGTTGCGGAAGAGTCTCAATGCGGCAACGGGCGCGGCGTTTTGCCCGTTACGCCCGGCATCGCCCTACGAGACGATGTCCTTGCGGGCGAAGTTGCGGAACGCGAGCGCGAACAGGACCAGCGCGTACGTGACGGAGACCGCGGAGCCCTTGAGCATGCCGCCCCACTCCAACTGCGGCTGGAGGGCGTCGATCCAGGCGAACTGCCAGTGGGCGGGCAGGACTTCGCGCCAGCCACCCAGCGCGGTGACGGCGTCGAGCACATTGCCGACGATCGTCAGGCCCACGGCTCCGCCGACCGCGCCCAGCGGCGCGTCGGTCTTCGTGGAGAGCCAGAACGCCAGCCCGGCGGTCACCAGTTGGGAGACGAACACGAACGCCACGACCAGGCCGATCCGCGCCAGGGTGTCGGTGGCGGCCAGCGATCCGCCGGTGGGCAGCTCCAGGGGCCCCCAGCCGTAGGCGATCGTCCCGGAGACCAGGCCCACGAGCGGCAGCAGCAGCATCGCCGCCGCGCTGAAGCCCAGTGCCACGGCCAGCTTGGACCACAGCAGTCTGGTGCGCGGTACCGGTGCGGCCAGCAGATAGCGCAGGGAGGACCAATTGGCCTCCGACGCGACCGTGTCGCCGTGGAACAGCGCCACCGGCACGACGAGAAGGAAGCCGGCCGACACGAACAGGCAGGTGGCCGCGAAGTTCGCGCCGGACGCCGTGGCGGTGTCCATCAGCGTGATCCGGCCGTTGTCCCGGCCGTCCGGGGTGCCGCCGATCGCGAAGGCCGCGATCAGGACGAGCGGCAGCGCGCCCAGCACCCCGGCCATCACCAGCGTCCGGCGGCGCTTCAGCTGCCGCATCGCCTCCACCCGCAGAGGCAGCGTGCGGCGGGCACGGTAGCCGGGCGCGGATCCGACGAGCGCGGGCCTCGTCGTGCCGGTCTCCACGGGCGCGCTCATGCGGAACCTCCGATCAGGGTGAGGAACGCGTCCTCCAGGCGGCGGTGCGGGCCTACGCCCGTCAAGGGCACGTCCAGGCGCACCAGTTCGGTGATCATCTCGGTGGCGGTCGCTCCGTCGAGCCGTACCAGCAGTCCGTCGCCGGCGCGGACCGCGGAACCGATCCCGGGCAGAGCGGCGATCTTCTCGACGAGCTGCGCCGGCACCTCGCCGTCGATGGTGACGAGCAGGGTGTCGCTCTCGCCGGTGATCTCCGCGACCGGCCCGGCCTGTACGAGCCGGCCGCGGTCCATGACCACCAGGTGGGTGCAGGACTGCTCGACCTCGGAGAGGAGGTGGCTGGAGACGATGACGGTCCGGCCGCCCTCGGCGTAGCGGATCATCACGTCCCGCATCTCGCGGATCTGCGGCGGGTCGAGCCCGTTGGTCGGCTCGTCGAGGATGAGCAGGTCCGGCATACCGAGCATGGCCTGGGCGATGGCGAGCCGCTGGCGCATGCCCTGGGAGTAGGTGCGCACCGCGCGGGCCAGTGCATCGCCGAGGCCGGCGATCTCCAGGGCCTCCTCGATGTGCGCGTCGGCCGCGGGACGGCCGGTGGCCTGCCAGTACAGCTCCAGGTTGTCGCGCCCCGACAGGTGCGGCAGGAATCCGGCGCCCTCGACGAACGCGCCGACCCGGGAGAGGACGGGCGCGCCGGGCCTGATCGCGTGGCCGAAGACCCTGATCTCGCCCGCGTCGGGCCCGATCAGGCCCATGAGCATCCGCAGTGTGGTGGTCTTGCCGGCGCCGTTGGGGCCGAGGAGGCCGAGCACCTGACCCTTCTCGACGCGGAAGGACAGGTCCCGCACCGCGTACCGGTCGGAGGAGCGGGAGTACTTCTTGGAAAGGCCGGTGATCTCCAGCGGCACGTCGGCGCGTTCCGCGTCGGGGGGCGGTGCGAGGGTGCGGCGACGGGCGGTGAGCAGCAGGGCCGCCGCCACGACCGCGCCCGCGGCGGGCATCGCCCACACCCACCACGGCAGGCCGGCCGCCTGGCTCTTCACGGCGGGAGCGGTGGGCACCGCGAGCTGCCCGGCGAGGGAGACGGTGTACGTGGCGGGGGCGGCCGGGGACGCGTAGCCGAGGTCGGTCGCCGACAGCACGAGACGCAGCCGGTGCCCGGCGTCGACCTCGTGGTCGACGGCCGGCAGGGTCAGCCGGACCTCCTTGCCGGCCTTCGCGTCCTCGACCCGTACGGGGGCGACGAGCTGGGAGGGCAGCACCTGCTGTCTGCCGTCCGGTCCGACGTCGTAGACCTTGCCGAACAGGACGGCGTCGCCACTGTCCGAGGCCACCTTCACCCTGACGGTCGGCGAGCCGGTGATCCGGACGGAGGTGTCGAGCGGCTTCGACGCGAAGCTCGCGAACTGGCCGGGGAAGTCCAGGGACAGGCCGACGCCCAGGGAGGACAGCGCGCCGGCGCCGCCGCTGAGGCCGGGGACGGCGGAGATGGCGGGCGGGGTGCCGCCCGCGGGGTTGGAGAAGCGCTGCTCGCGTCCGGCGAGCGCGAACTGCCGGGTGCCGTCGGTCAGGCCGGGGTAGGCGGGGCCGGTCGCTCCGCGCAGCAGCGCCTGGCCGTCGGTGGAGTCGACGCCGCCGGTGCGGCTGACCCGGAAGGCGGGACCGGTGTCCACGCTCTTGTCCTGCTTCAGGTACCGGTCGAACCAGTCGCCGATGCGGCCCTCGACACGGCCGCTCTCCCGGTCGCCGCCGTCGTGACCGCCGGCGATCCAGTCGACGGACACCGGTGCGCCGTTGGCGCGGATCGTCCTCGCCATGGCATCGGCGTGCGAGAGCGGGAACAGCGAGTCGGACCGGCCCTGCACGATCAGCGCGGGTGTCCTGATGCGGTCGCCGACCGCCGAGGGGCTGCGGCTCTCGAGGAGCTCGCGGGCCTCGGCGTCGGGCTTGCCCGCCACGGCGACCCGCTCGTACATCGCGCACAGGGCGGGCTCGAACGGCCCGCATCCGGCGGGGTTCCGGGGTGCGGGTGCGGCGGTCCCTCCCGAAGCGGCGGCCGCCTGGTCCCGTCCGGCGGGGGCATCGCCCGCGGGCGGGTCCTCGGGGGTCTCGGGCCGGACCTCGCCGCTGCCCGGGGCCGTGTCGAGTGAGGCGGCGGAGCCGGTGGAGAAGAAGATCCCTGCCCACAGCTTCTTGAAGACGCCGTCGGGGAACAGGGCGTCCGCGAGGTTCCAGTACGTGATCTGGGGGGCGATCGCGTCGACCCGGCGGTCGTAGGCCGCGCCGAGCAGGGAGATCGCGCCGCCGTACGAGGAGCCGCTCATGCCGACGCGCGGGTCGCCGTCGGCGTCCAGCGTCACCTCCGGCCGCTTCGCCAGCCAGTCGATCAGCCGGGAGACGTCCTTGACCTCGCGGTCGGGGTCGTTGAGCCCGATCTGCCCGGTGGAACGGCCGAAGCCGCGGGCCGACCAGGTCAGTACGGCATATCCGTCGCGGGCCAGCCGCTCGGCCTGCGCGCGGACGTCCTCCTTGCTGCCGCCGAAGCCGTGCCCGAGCAGGACGGCGGGCCGCCGCTCGTCGCCGCCGCTGGTGAAGTACGAGGTGTCGATCTTCGCCCCGGGCATGCTGTGCACCCGGTCCTCGCGGTGCACGGCGGGCGCGGCGTCGTCGGCGACGGCGGTCCACGTACCGGCGCCGGCGAGGACGGCGAAGGCGGCGACGCCCGCGAACCATCGGCCCCGCAGCCGGGGAAGTCGGATCTCCATGGTGGAAACCCTAAGCGCACGGCGGCGCGCCGTCGGCTGCCGCCGGGTGGAACCGGTGCGCCTCCTGAAGTAGTACGCGCCACCGCCTTCGTACACCGGCCGCGGTACACGACGCGCCACGAGGCGGCCGGGATGCGGGGCGGGCTCCGCCCCGCATCCCGGCGTCTCATGAGTGCAGCAGATCCGGTCCGACCTCGCTGAGGCGGGCGGCGCCGGCCAGGGCCATGGCGGTGGAGAGCTGGCGGCGGTAGGAGTCCAGCAGCCCGCTCACTCCCTCAGCGCCGTCCACCGCGAGGGCCCAGAGCACCGGACGGCCCGTCAGAACGGCGCGTGCCCCGAGGGCCAGGGCGACCAGGACGTCCGTACCGGTGCGGATGCCGCCGTCGACGAGGACGGGCACCCGGTCGCCGACGGCCCGCACCACCGAAGGCAGTACGTCGGCCGTCGCGGCCGCCCGGTCGAGCTGGCGGCCGCCGTGGTTGGAGACGATCACGCCGGCGGCACCCGCAGCCACGCAGGCCTTGGCGTCGTCCGCCCGCATGACGCCCTTGACCAGCACCGGAAGACCGGACATCCGCTGGAGCTCGCTGATCGTTCCCGGGCCCACGGACGGGTCCTGCTCCCAGCCGGGCAGCCGCGTGCCCGCCCCCACGGACCTGCACAGTTCGTCGTCCCGCGGGAGCGGCAGCGGGGCCGTCGTCCGCGGCGGCACATAAGGGGCGTCGACGGTCAGCACGAGGGCGCGGGCGCCGGCCGCGGTGGCCCGCTCGACCTGACGGCGGGTCACGTCCCGGTCCCGCAGCCAGTAGACCTGGTACCACCAGGGACCGGCCGCGACGGCGACGTCCTCCGGGTGCCGGGTGGCCCGCGAGGAGAGCACCATCAGCGAACCGGCGGCGGCCACGCCCGCCGCCGTGGCCACCTCGCCCTCGTCGTGCGCCATCCGGTGGAAGGCGGTCGGAGCGGCCAGCACCGGCAGGGCCAGGCTGCTGCCGAGCAGCTCCAGACCGGTATCGACGCTGGACACGTCCCGCAGGACCCGGGGCAGCAGCCGCCGGGCGCGCCAGGCGTCGGTCGCCTCCGACGCGCTGATGTGCTCGTCGGCGCCGGCCGCGTAGAACTCGTAGGCCGCGCCGGGCAGTACGGCTCTCGCCCGCTGCTCCAGCCCCGGGGCCGCCGTCACCGGAGCGGTGGACACGGCACCGCCGGCGGCCGGGGAGCCGGAAGGGCCGGAGGCCACGGAACCCGAACCGGAGGAGCCGGATCCCACGGAGCCGGCAGGGCCGGCCGTGTTCGCCGTCATGTCACACCCAGGAGTCCGGGCCGGCAGCGGCGCCGGACACCCTGACGACGAAGTCGAGCTCCGCCACGGCGGCGCGGGCGCGTGCCACCGCTTCGGCGGCGTCGGCTCCCCTGGCCCGGACGAAGGCGGCGCGGGACTCGGAGCTGTCCAGGTCCCCCACCTCGTCCCCGGGTGCGAGCAGCGCCTCCGCGGCCACCACGCCGGGCAGGGCAGCGGCCTTCTCGAGGCCGTTGACCTCGGTCAGTTCGCCGCGCGCCTGCGGCACCGCGAACCAGATGGCCTCCGGCCGCCGGTCCACGTCCGGGTCGGCGAGTGCCTTGCGGATGTCCGCCAGCACCGGTTCGCCGAGCGTCTGGCGCACGATGAAGTCGATCAGGTCCACCCCGGTGACATCGTGGACGAGGTACGGGATCTCGTCACCGGCCGGCCGGACGTGCGTCTCGATGACACGCGGCCCGGCGTCGGTCAGCACGATCTCCGTGTGGGTGACGCCGTGGTCGACACCGAGGGCGTCTAGCAGCCGCCGTACGTAGCCGTGGACAAGGCCGCTCTGCTCCGGCGTCAGTGCGGCGGGCACCACATGGCCGAGCTCGACGAAGCCGACAGGGTCGGAGAACTTGCGGGTGACCGCGAGGATCTCGTGCTCGCCGTCCTCGGAGAACGCCTCGACGCTGAACTGCGGTCCCTCGTGGAAGCGTTCCACGAGCACGCCGGCGTCCGGGATCACCTCGAAGTCGCGTGCGGCACGGGCGAACGCGGCGTCCGCCTCTTCCGGGCTCCGCACCACCGACACACCGAAGCTTCCCGCGCCCTGGGCCGGCTTCACCACACAGGGCGTGCCGTGCTCGGCGATGAAGGCGCGCAGCTGGGCAGGGTCCGCCACGCGGGCGACGGGCGTGTCGTCGACGCCGGTCTCCGTGAGCCTGCGGCGCATGGCGTGCTTGTCGTGCACCCAGGTGATGGTCTCGGGGGTGTGGCAGGGCAGGCGGAGGGCCTTCGCGACGGCCGCGGCCCGGTCCTGGTCCCGTTCGCCGAAGGTGCCGACGCGGGTGAAGGGCGTGCGGGCGTGGACGGCGGCCGCCGGCGCGATCCACTCCTCGTCGGGCGCGTCGCTGCGCACGGCGATCACCCGGTCGTGCTGCCCGGGGCGGCGGATCTTGGGGATCATGTCCATCCGGCACAGGATGGTGGTGGCGACGTCCGGCCCGCCGGCCTCGCGGATCAGGCCGGGGATCTCCCGGCCGCCGCCGACGATGAGCACGTGTTCGGTCATGTTTTCACCTCGGTGGGTGCGGGAGTGGAAGGGGCGGACGCGCCCTGGACCTGCTCGGTGCGGGGTCCGCCGGTGGCCCGTACGCCGATCGCCGCCAGCGCGAAGACGACGGCGAGCAGCGCCCAGCCGGCGCTGCCGAGCGGCAGCATCACGGCGGTCATGAGCACCGGGCCGACGATGTGCTGCCCCGTCGTACCGAGGCTGAACGCGGCCAGATAGCGGGCGCGGGCCGGGGCCGGGGACATGTCGTACGACAGGTTCCAGACCGCGACGGAATGCAGGTTCTCGCCGACGGTGAGCAGGACGACGGCGATCACGGCGAACGCCGCGGCGGGCCACAGCGAGACGTGCTCCGCGCCGGCGAACACGCCGCAGGACAGCAGCAGCGGTACCAGCGCGGCCCAGATGAGCTTCAGGGCGCGGGCCGTGGTGTCCGCGAACTTCGCGACGTACACCTGCAGCAGCACGGTCAGCACGGTGTTCACCGCGAGCAGCACGGAGACGGCGGACGCAGGCGCGGTGGTGGCGGTGGTCAGCCACAGCGGCAGCAGTACGAAGAGGACGGAGTCGTGCAGCGACAGCACTCCGTTGGAGACGGTGAACAGCATGAACCGCAGGTCCCTGAAGGGACTGCGGACAGACGCCTGTTCAGGCACGACGACCGGTCCGGACGGCTCCCTGCCCCCGGCCGCGGCCCGCCGGTCCTCGACGGCGGCCTGCCGCCGCAGCCGCTCCACGACGACCGCGATCACGAAGAAGGTGAGCGCGTTGCCGAGGAACAGCGCCACGAACGCGGCCCGGTGCTGGACGGCGAGTACGGCGCCGGCCAGCAGGAAGCCGGCCGTCAGACCGATGTTGCGCACCGAGCGGATCGAGGCCATCGTGCGGGCCTGGTTCTCCCCGCCCTCGATGATGCCCACCACCACCTGCTGGAGCGGTGAGCAGCCCCGGTCCAGCGCGGTCAGCACGCAGGTCAGTACGGCGTACGGCCAGAAGTCGCCGACCAGCGCGAAGCCCGCGTAGCCGACGCCTCTGGCCGCCAGCAGCATCACGTACACCTTGATCGGGCCGATCCGGTCCGCGAGTCGGCCCAGCGGTACGGGGCTGAGCAGTCCGACGACGCTCGCCACGGACAGCACCACGCCGACCTGGACGGCGGGCAGGCCCACCACGGTGACGAAGTACAGCGTCGAGGCGGCGAGGAACATGCCGGAGCCGACGGAGTCGACGGCGGCGCCCGCCGCGAGCTTCCGGCCGCCAGGGGTTCTCGGCAGGATCGAGAGCAGGAGGCGGACGGCTCCCCCACCGCGCCGGGTGCCGGTCACGCCCCGCTCCGCTGCGCGACGGGCCCGGCTCGACGGATCCAGGCCACCAGCTCGGCGGTGCGCCGGACGTGGATCTCCGTGGCCGCCTCCGGCGGCGGCTGCCGCAGCCAGTTCCAGGTGTAGCGGCGGGCCGCGTTGACCAGGTCGGGCGCGTCCTCCGGCGGACACGTCCGGGCTTCCGTGAGGAGGGCGCAGGCCAGTTGGAGCCGGCCGACGCGGTCCACCAGTACCCAGCCGCCGGCGGCCGTGTGGGCGGGGTCGGCCCCGGCCCACTCGTCCCTGGTGGTGCCCAGACCGCGCAGCGCACGGTCCGCGACGTCCCAGGCGGCGGCCGCCCGGCCTTCGGGGCGCGGTCCGAGCGACGTGCGGGTACGGGCGCACACCTCGTCGTAGCGGGCGGGGTCGGCGAGCGCGGTGACCAGCCGGGTGACGAGGGCGTGCGCGGCCCCGACGGGGAGCCCGTCCCGCACGCCCCCTGTCGAAGCACTGCCGGAGCGGGTCCGTACGACGTCCTCCCGCACCACCCAGCAGACGCAGCCGTGCATGACCTCACCGGTGTCGTCCACGCCCTCCGGGGCGGTCGCGCCGGCCGTGCGGAGCCATGCGCGGGCAGCTGCCAGATCGATCAGCCGGTCGCACACCTCCTCGGCCGACGACACGTCCTCGGGGCGGTCACCGGGTATCCGCGGCAGCCCGGCGGCGGCGCTCTCCAGCAGCGCCACCGCCGCCCGGACCGCGTCGCTCTCCCGCCCGGCCATGCGGCCGTCGGCGGCGCTCACACCCGCTCCAGCCAGCTCGCGTACGTCGCGTCGCGGCCCCGGACGACCTGCTGGAACATCTCACGCAGTTGCTTCGTCACCGGCCCGACGCCGCCCGCGCCGAGCGGGCGTTCGTCCACGGAGGCCACCGGGACGATCTCCGCCGCGGTGCCCGTGAGGAACGCCTCGTCGGCGATGTACACCTCGCTGCGCGGGACGCTCCGCTCGGTGACCCGCATGCCGAGGTCGCGAGCGAAGGTGATCGCGGTGTCCCGCGTGATACCGGGCAGGATGCCGTCGCTGACCGGCGGAGTGACGAGCTCACCGTCGCGCACCAGGAACAGGTTCGCCGCCGACGCCTCCGCGATGTGGCCGGTGGCGGTCAGCATCAGCGCGTCGTCGTAGCCGGCCCGCTGTGCGCCCACCTTCGCGAGCGCACTGTTGACGTAGGCGCCTGTCGCCTTGGCGAGCGGGGGAACCGTCTGGTGCGAGTTCCGCTGCCAGTTGCTGACGATCAGCCGGCAGCCCTCGTTCTCCGCCTTGTCCCCGAGGTAGGAGCCCCACGGCCAGACGGCGATGGACATCCGGACCGCGTCGAGCTGCGGGGCCACGCCCATCTCGCCGTATCCGAGGTACGCGATGGGCCTGATGTAGCAGGAGTCCTGCCCGTTGACGCGCACGAGTTCACGGACGGCCTCGATCAGTTCCTCGTCGGACCAGGGCAGTTCCATCAGGTAGACGCGGGCGGAAGCGCGCAGCCGGGCGATGTGCTCGCGCAGCCTGAAGACGGCGGCGCCGGTGTCGGTCGCGTAGGCGCGGATGCCCTCGTAGACACCCCATCCGTAGTGCAGGCTCGGTGTGAGCACGTGCACCTGGGCGTCGTCCCAGGGGACCAGTTCGCCGTCCATCCAGATGAAGCGGGTCGGGGTCAGTGGCATGTCGGCTCAGTCTCCTTGTGACGTGGTGCTGTCGGTGCCGAGGCCGCGCAGCCGGCGGTGTTCGCCGGCGCTCTGCAGCCGGAGTGTCTCCTCGAGCACGCCGTGGCCCTCGCCGGTGAAGCGGAACCAGCCGTGGCGCGGTTCGAGGTCGCAGCCGCGCAGCTTCTTGGCGTCGTAGGCAGCGAGGCCGTACCAGATGCTGCGCACTCCGTTGGCCAGGGACCAGCGGACGGTCTCGTGGTAAGTGAGGGCGAAGTAGACGCCCTTGGCCCGTTCGTCGAAGCCCGCGGTCCGGCCGAACAGGGCGTCGCCGGAGCGGAGGTAGAGGACGAAGCCGAGGGTCTCGCCGTCGCGTTCGGCGCTCAGGACCAGGGCGCTGTCGCCGACGGTGTCGCGGATGGCGTCGAAGTCCCGCTGGACCCGTTCGCGGCCGCCGGGCAGCCCGTACTTGGCCCGCAGGGCGACCTGGAGGTCGACGACCGGACCGGTCAGCGCGTCGGCGCCGGTACGGATGACGGTGCGGAAGCCGGCGTCCTCGTACTCGGCCAGCTCGCGGTGGGTCCGTCTGCGTTTGCGGCTCGCCAGTCCGGCCAGGTACCCGTCCCAGTCCGCCGTGCCGAGCCGCAGCACGGACTCGGCGCCGAGCACGGCCGGGGTGTGTCCGAGCGCCCGCGCGGCCGGGCCGATGGGCCCGGCCTCCTCGTCGCCCAGGTAGAGCAGGGCGCTGCTGCGGCAGCCCAGGGTGCGGGCCGCGTCGTCGAGCAGCCTGGGCAGCTCGCTGAGTACCTCACGGCGCTCGGCCGCGGTGCGCCCTTCGGCGTGCACGATGCCGTGGTGGGAGCCGAAGACGGACAGGGCGACGGACGGGTACTGGTCGCGGCGGGCGGCGGGCAGCGCCTCGGCGAGGTCGTCCCAGCGGGCCCGTTCGGCGTCCGTGAGCCGCTCGGTGTCGCCGAAGGCGCCCAGGGCGCCGACCATCTTGGGGGCGTCGTAGAACAGCAGTCCGCCGCCGTCGTGGGTGAGAAGCAGGGGCGCCAGGGCGACGAGTACGCCCGCGTCGTGGACGGCGAGGTAGTGGTTCTCGTGCAGGTCGGTGCGTTCGGTGAACCGCCACCAGCGGTCGTCCTCCCACACGACCGGCGGCCGGTCGAGCGCGGGCATGCCGGCCGCGGTGGGCCGGCCGGCCGGGTCGAGGACTTCGGCGGTCAGCCCGCTCACGACGCCTCCCCGGGCACGAGGTCCCAGCCGAAGGCGGCCTCCGCCTCGGCCTCGGTCTTGGCGACCAGGGCCAGCAGTTCGCCCGCCGTGGGGGCGGTCACCAGCCAGGTGGCGACGAAGTCGCCGGACTTGCGGGCCCGGTACCGTGCGCCGCCCCAGTCCTCGCCGGCCTCGGCGAGCACGGTGAAGTCCCGTGTGCCCGCCGGTGGTTCGAGCGGCACCCGGGTGATGCGGCCGTTCCTGGGCGGCAGTCCGAAGTTGGCGACGAGGGGTGCCCTGCGGGCGTGGTCGCGGACGGTGTCCAGGTCGACCGGCAGACCGCATTCGATGCGCGCCCACAGCCGTCGGGGGTCGAGGCCGAGCACCGCCTCCAGCATGGCGGGGATCGGCGTGCCGCCGACCCTGCCCGCGACCTCGCAGAGCACGATCTCGTCCGCGTCGGTCACGAAGAACTCGGCGTGCACGAAAAGGGAGGGCGCCGCGGGCAGGGCGCCCACGAGCCGCCACGTCTCCGCGACGAGCCGGTCGTACAGCGGGTCGTCGGACGGCAGGGTCCAGCTTCCGTTGCCGGAGTCGGTCCAGTGCGACAGGCAGCCGCCGTCGGTGTAGACGGACGGGACGGACACCACCGGCTCACCGCCCACGTGCAGGGCGTCGACGTGGCAGAACCGGCCCGCCACGTACTCCTCCACCTCCATGCCGCCGGAGGCGATCCCCGCGGCCACGTCGCCGGGGACGTCCCCCGGGGTGCCGACGACGCTCACACCGGTGGAGCCGGAGCCGCCGCGCGGCTTGACCACGGCGGGCCCGGGGTGGACGGCCATGAAGGCCTCGACGTCGGCCAGGGAGGTGACGGGCGCGAACGCCGGCACCCGGAGCCCGCCGGCCGCGGCGAGCTCCTTCATGCGGACCTTGTCCCGGTAGGCGTGGGCGCTCGGCGGCCGCTGGCCCGGCAGACCGAGCTCCTCACGCAGCCGCGCGGCCCGCTCCACGTCGACCTCGGCGAGGGCGAGCACCCGGGTGACGTCGTGCTCCGCGCACAGCAGGCGCGCCGCCTCGTGCACCGAGGCGTCGTCGAAGTAGTCGGGGACGGTTCGGACGTCGCGGAACCCCGGCCCGGGATCGGTCCCGTGCGCGGTGACCGCGAGCAGCCGGCCCGCCTCCTCGCCGAGCCATTCGGCGAAGGGAAGTCCGGCGTTGCGGGGGCTGATCAGGATCAGGATCACGCGCCGGCCCCTATGCCGTGGCGGGCGGCGAGCTCCGTGAACGCGCGCGCCGTGTGCGGGTCCAGCGGTATGCCGTGGACGGCCCGCTCCCGCGCGGTGCGCTGCTGCGGATCTCCGGGCACCTGGACCGGCAGCGTCGCCTCCGCTCCCGGCTCGGCCTGCCGGGTGGTGTCCACGAGGTCGGCGAATCCGGCGGCGAAGCTCTCGGCGCCGGCGAACGCGGCCGGGTCGAGGCAGATGAGGAAGTGGCCGATCCCGCGGCTGCGGCCGGGTTCGGCCTCGCCTATGTGTTCCAGGTGCCAGTCCGCGGGCGAGCCGGTGAGCACGGCGCCGAGGAGAGTGGCGACCATGGCCAGGCCCTGTCCCTTGTAGCCGCCGAGCGGTGACAGCGCGTGCGCCTCACCGGGATCGGTGGCCGGACGCCCGGCCGCGTCGGTGGCCCAGCCCGGGTCGAGAGGTTCCCCGTGCTTACGGCGTTCCTTGATCTCGCCGAAGCAGACCTGGCTGGTGGCCATGTCGAGGGCGAACTCGTCGCCGTCGCAGGCGGCCGCGACGCTCAGCGGGTTGGTCCCGTACAGCGGCCGGGTGCCGGAGAAGGGGGCGACCCGGGAGGCGGCCGAGGTGGTGACGACGCCGACCAGGCCCTCGGCCGCGAGGTGGCGGCTGTAGACGGAGGCGGCGCCGAAGTGGTTGGAGTTGCGTACGCCCACCGCCGCCACGCCGTGGCGGCGGGCCCGCTCCGCGGCGATCCGTGCCGCGGCCAGGCCGGCGACGACACCGAGGGCGCCGTCGGCGTCGAGCATCACGGCCGCACCGGTGTCCCGTACGACGGTGATGTCCGGCCGCGCCACGGCGATGCGCTGTTCGAGCTCCGTCAGATACTGCGGGAGCAGCCGCAGACCGTGGGTGTCGATGCCGCGCAGCGACGTGTCCGTCAGCGCGGCGGCGACATCGCGGGCGTCGCCGTCCGGCACACCCGCCTCGCAGAGGGCGGCCACGGCGACGGCTGTCGCGGTGGCGGCCGTGAGGCGTCCGTCCTGGCCCGCGCCGGAGGTCTTGCTCACGCGTTCATGCACGCTGGTCATGGGTGTCCGCCTTCCATATGAGGAGGGTGCCGGTGCCGTGACCGCCGGCCGCGGCGGCCGATGCCGTGAATCCGGCGGCGAGCGCGGCTGCGGTCCACGGGCCGGCGACCCGTGTCCACACGGTGTCCGCGCCGGCGGCGACGGCGCGGGTCAGGGCGGTGCGCAGCAGCCCGACGAGTTCGCCGACGGGCACGTCGCCGGCGGGGCCGCCGGTTCCGTCCGCCGGGGACGGTTCCGCGAGTTGCCGGACGTGGTCGCCGGGCTCGTCGTCGGGCAGCGGGCGGCGGCGCACCCGGACGGATGCCGTCGGCTTCCCGTCCCGGTGGACCGCGAGCTCCTCGTTGTCCCAGACGCACCGGTGGGCCGTGGTGGGCCGCACGGTGAACGCGGGACCGGTGAAGTCGGGGACGAATCCGGTGCCCGGGGTGTCCGGCAGGGTGATGCGGCCGCGGTCGTCGAGCAGCACGCCAGTGCCGGTGTCCACCGCGAGCAGGGCGATGGAGTCGGCGTCGAGATGGTCGACATGGGGGCCGAGGTGGGCCGTCGCGGAGACGCCGGCGCTGGATTCCGGCATGCAGCCGAGCATCGTGCCCAGTCCCGCGGCCCGTGCCCGGCGCAGCATCCGCAGCGCCGGGGTGATGCCGCCGGCCTTCATCAGCTTGAGGTTGACGCCGTGGAACGCGCTCGCGCAGGCGTCGAGGTCGTCCGGCCCGGTGATGCTCTCGTCGGCGAACACCGGGATCGGGGAGGCCTCTTTGAGTGCCCGGGCATCGCCCCACCGCTCCCTCGGGAACGGCTGCTCGAGGAGTTCGACCCCCAGGGCGGCCATCGCGTCGAGGGCGGCGAGCGTGTCCGGGAGCTTCCAGCCGCAGTTCCCGTCCACGTAGAAGGGCGCGTCGGTGTGCTCCCGGAGTGCCTCGAGGATGTGCAGATCGCCCGGTCCGGCCAGCTTGACCTTGTACGCGGGCCAGCCCGGCCGTTCCAGCAGCTTGCGCACCATCACGGCGGGCTCGTCGAGGCCGATGCTGTAGCTGGAGTGCAGCGCTCCGGGTGTCCGGGCCCCGAGGTGCCGCCACAGCGGCACGCCGGCCAGCCGGGCCGCCAGGTCGTGCGCGGCGACGTCCAGCGCGGCCAGCGTGAAGGGCGAGCCCGCGAGCAGCGGGGCCAGTACGGACCAGCTGTGCCCGGGGTCGTCGGCCGGGAGGTCGCGCAGGGTGCCGGCGACCCGGCGCAGGTCGGCGTGCATGGCGTCGAGGCCGGAGTTGTAGCGGTCGGTCATGAAGGCCGAGGCCTCGCCGAAGCCGGAGCGACCGGCCGCCGACAGCTCGACCAGCAGGCCCGGTTGCACGGGGATCGCCTCACGCGCGCTGCGCCAGACGTCGTGGTCGGTCAGCCTGATCTCGTGGACGTGGAGCCTCATGCCGCAAGCTCCGGGAACGGCGGGAACGAGGCCCCGGAGGCAGAGAGCGGCTTGAGTTCGTCGTACCACTGGGCGTGCTCGTCGTAGGCGGCGAAGAAGGGGCGGCCGACCCATTCGGGGCGGCGGGCCTGCAGGAAGCTGAGAACGAAGGCCTTCTCCCCGCCGACCGCCGCGGTCCCGTGGATCATCACCTTGCCCGGCCCTGCGGACATGACGGGGCCCCGAGCGGTGCGGGCCAGCCCGGAGACGCCCCGGACGGCCTCGTTGTAGATCTCCAGGGCGCGTACGAGCGGCAGCCCGAAGTAGTTGCGCGCTCCGGTGTCCCGCTCGACGAACATGTAGTAGGGCGTGATGCCCAGTTCCACCTGGGTCTGCCACATGCGGGACCAGGCGGACGCGTCGTCGTTGACGTGCGCCACGAGCGGAGCCTGGGCGCGGATCACGGCGCCGGTGGCGTGGATCCGGGCGATCGCCGTGCGTACCTGCTCGGTCTCCAGCTCCCGGGGGTGCGAGAAGTGGGCCATGACGGCCACATGCCGGCCTGCGGCGACGGCGCTCTCGAAGAGCCGCATCAGGTCGTCGGCGTCCGGGCCGGTGGTGAACCGGGCCGGCCAGTAGGCCAGCGCCTTGGTGCCGAACCGCAGGGTGCGCACGGAGGGCGTCTCCTCCAGCAGCGGTTCGGCCCATCGGCGCAGCACCTCGGTCCGCATGATCATCGGATCGCCGCCGGTGAACAGCACGTCGGTGACCTCGGGATGACCCACGAGGTACCCGGTGAGGTCCGCGGGGTCGCGCAGCGCCTGCCGCAGTTCGGCCTGGCTCACGAACTGGGCCCAGCGGAAGCAGTAGCCGCAGTACGAGTGGCAGGTCTGCCCCTGGGAGGGGAAGACCAGCACGGTCTCCGCGTACTTGTGCTGGAGTCCGTCGAGCCTGCGGCCGTCCAGCGTGGGGACGTTGGCCTCCAGCTGGTCGCCCGGGTGCGGGTTGAGCTCCAGCTGGGCGGCGGCCGCGGCGCGGCGCAGCTCGTCGCGCGGGGCGCCGGCGTCGAGCAGTGCGGCCATCCGGTCGAAGACGTCCGCCGGGAGCATGTCGCGGTGCGGGAAGGTGAGCCGGAAGATCGGGTCGTCCGGCGCGGCCGACCAGTCGATGAGCTCGTCGGCCACGTACTCGTTGACCTTGAAGGGCAGGACGCTGCCGACCACACGCAGGTCCCGTATGTACTCGCCGGGCATGCCGCGGTCCTGCGCAAGCTGAGCGAGCCGCTCGTTCGCGTAGTGTTTCACCGGGAGTTCTCGATTCCGTCAGCGGCCGACATGGGACTTGGACCAGTCGAACTCGACCAGTTCCTGGACGCCCATCCGCTCGATCAGCGTGTGCAGTCCCGTGTAGTCGCGGACGAGGCGCTTGCGGCTCGTCTCGGCCTGGCAGTCGGCCAGCATCTCGTGGCCGCCTTCGACCCCGGCCAGGTCCATGATCCGGTGCCAGGTGGTGTAGTCGGTGGCGACGAACGCCTCCAGGCCTTCGAAGAGCATGTCGCGGAAGTACCGCTGCCCGGGCTCGTCGAGCTTGTCGTGCACCTGCTCGGCGAGGACGGCGGAGATGGAGGCGTGGCAGTACTCGTCGCGGTTGTGCAGCTTGGCGGTGCTGCTGTTGACCGGCTGTATGTCCGGGTCGTCGGCGAGCAGGTCGAGGTAGGCGTTGATGGAGATCTCCGACACGGTCGCGAAGGCGAGCGTGGTCAGGGACTTCTGCCACCGCTCGGTCGCGGTGTCGCGCAGCCGCAGATGCTCGCGTGCGGTGTGCGACATGGGCAGTTCGTTGTCGGGCATGGCCCGGCCGCGGCGGCGCCGGGTGACGGCGCTGGCGTTGAGGTGCATCAGCGTGTGGTACTGCTCGTCGACCATCGCCTGGGCCAGCGAGATGGTGAGCGCCTCGTCCTGGAGCATGGGGTACTCGCCCTCCATGACCAGGGCGAATGCCGGGTTGGCCACCTTCTGTTCGGCCATGATCGTGTGGCGGTTGTAGGCGATCCAGGCCCAGCTGAGCAGTTCGGACCGCTTGTCGGGGTCGAGCGCCCGGTAGGTGGGGTGGTCGTGGAAGGGCAGGATGCCTTCCGGGTAGTCCGGCCGGTCGAGTTCGAACAGCTCGTCCAGGTCCGGCTCGTCGCGCTTCACGGTGGCCCGGCGGTGCCAGTTGCCGACCAGGCGGCGGATGACGGCACTTTCGACCTGGTCGTCGGGGTCGTGCCGGGGCACGCCTTCGGGCAGGCCCATGAGCTCCTCCGGCAGTCCGGTGGGGAACTCCTCGGACTCGAGAACGGCGTTCTGAGCGTTGGTCATTGTCCAGCCTCACGAGAGATCGGTGGTCCTGGGCGCGGCGCGGCCCGCGCGCACGGGTGTCTCGCGGCACGGGTCTTGACGGCGTGGGTGTTCCGGCACGAGTGACGGCGTCGCGGCCGGTCGCCCGCGCACCGGGAGCGTGGCGGGGCGGGCAGGGTGGTACCCGCCCCGTTCCTTCACGGGTAGCGGTGGCCGCGGTCAGTTGGGAGCGGCGACCCAGTAGCGGGTGAGGTGGCGCCGGGCGTCGCGGTAGGCGGAGCGGGCGTGCACCATGCGCTGGTTGTCCCAGACGAGGACCGAGTTCTCGGGGATGAGCACGGAGATCTTGTTCTCGCGGAAGAACGCCTCTGCCTGCTCGGCGAGGTGGATGCCGAAGCTGCCCAGCGGCAGTTCCGCGGGGTCGACGGAAGCGTCGACGGGCGGGTCGTACTGTCCGGTGGCGAGCAGGTTGTAGCTGAAGCGGAGGGTCTCGCGGCCGTTGACGCGCTCGACGACCGGGCGCCGTACGCCTTCGGTGCCGACGCCGCCGGTGTTGTGGCCGACCCACTCGATGTCGCGCTCGTAGAGGGCGGCCCGGTCGGCCTCGCCGAGCATGGCCACGAACCGGCGCATGTCGGCGAGTTCGGTGTGGCCGCTGCCGCAGGTCGCCTGGACCCGGCAGTGCAGCGCGAGATATGTGGGCGGCGGATTCCAGCCGGGCGCCTCCGTGTGGACCAGGATCGTATTGACGCTCTTGGAGTAGCGCCGCTCCTCGAAGCCCGGCGCCGCCTTGACCTGGTAGCGCAGCGAGCCGTCGTACTGCGGGACCAGCTCACCGAAGGCGCGCAGGGCCTGGGCCGCCTGCTCGTCCGTCTCGATCCCCCCGAGCAGTGTGTGCCCTTGCTCCGCAAGTTCCCGCACGTGAACATCCAACGCTGTGGACATGTCGAACTCCCCCTAGACATCGACAGATACGAACAGCCCAGCATCGGAGTGTGATGGCGGCGGTCCGTCCCCGGGACGATCTTCAATGAGCACGACAGACGCCGCAACGTCTCAGAATGTGAGATGGGTCACTATGGGCGGCCACGCCGCACCGACAGTGGACTGCTCGCAGACAAGGGGCAGTTACTGCAGATGGGGCCACACGCAGCAGATCGACCGGGCCCGAATGCGGCGCCCACCTCGAGGGGGCGCCCGCCGGCTCCAGCGCCACTCGAGGAGCACCTCCAGAGCGGTCGGCCGCTGCTGTCGGGACCCTCGTGACGGCCGGCGCGGCCACCGGTGCCCACACCCGCCCCCACGTGAGCGGATGCAAAGTCTTGCGAAGACCCCCGGGCGGAGGCGGCCAAGCGCCGGCTCGCCGCGACCAAGGAACGGACAAACCAGCACAATCAGGCCACCCGGCTGGATCTTCACCCTGCGACCACCGGACGCACACAGCCCACGAAAGTCCCGTTGGCCGACGTCAACAGCCCTTATCCCAGGGTGAGTTGGTGACACGTCGCCATTACCTCGCGCCCCTCGCCCGCACCGCTGTGGCGCAGGTCACACTTCCGGCCCCTGGTCGGCGTGACCGCCCCACCTGTCACCATGCACGCCCGTACTTACTTGTCCGTAACTACTGGTCAAAGAAAGGTCAGGTGCACGAGATGAGAGCCGCTGCCCGTCGCGCCGGGGCGCTGATATCAGCCGCCGCCGCCGCGACCGGTCTCCAGTTCGCCGTATCCCCCACCGCGCACAGCGCGTCCATCGGCGATCTTCGTCTCGCTCCCACTGCAACTGCCGTCGACAACAGCTGGATCGTCGTCCTCAAGGACGGCACGACCCGCGCCGCCGACCTCGGCGTCGCACCGAAACACACGTACCGCAACGTCCTCTCGGGCTTCTCCGCCGCGATGTCCGCCTCGAAGGCCAAGGCGCTCGCGGCCGATCCACGGGTCGCCTACGTCGAGCAGAACTCCACGGTCCGGCTGAACGACACCCAGTCGAACGCCACGTGGGGCATCGACCGCATCGATCAGCGGAACCTGCCGCTGTCGAAGACGTACACCTACAACACCCCGGCGTCGAACGTGAACGCCTACATCATCGACACCGGCATCCGCACCTCCCACAGCGAGTTCGGCGGGCGCGCGAGCGTCGGCACGGACACGGTGGGCGGCGGCCAGAACGGCCAGGACTGTCAGGGACACGGCACCCACGTCGCCGGCACGGTCGGCGGCAAGAACTACGGGGTCGCCAAGAACGTCAACCTCATCGCCGTACGCGTCCTCGACTGCCAGGGCTCCGGCACCACCGCCGGCGTCATCGCCGGCATCGACTGGGTGACCGCCAACGCCAAGAAGCCGGCCGTGGCCAACATGAGCCTCGGCGGCAGCGCGAGCGCGTCGCTGGACGACGCGGTGAAGAAGTCGATCGCCTCCGGCGTCAGCTACTCCGTCGCGGCGGGCAACGGCCTTCCGATCCTGGGCATCCCGGCGAACGCGTGCAACTACTCGCCCGCCCGCGTCCCCGAGGCGATCACGGTCGGCGCGACCGACAGCTCCGACCGCAGGGCATCGTTCTCCAACTACGGAACGTGCCTCGACCTGTTCGCGCCCGGCGTGGACGTCACCTCGGCCTGGAAGGACAGCGACACCGCCACCAGCACCATCTCGGGCACCTCGATGGCGACCCCGCACACCGCGGGCGTGGCCGCTCTCTACCTCTCGGCACACCCGACGGCCACCCCGGCGCAGGTCCGGGACGCCCTGGTGAACAACGCGACGACGGACAAGGTCCAGAGCCCGCTGACCGGTTCCCCGAACAAGCTGCTCCACTCGCTGTTCTAGCCCGCGGAGGGCACCAGATGCCCGAGGAGCCCCGTGTCCGCCGGATACGGCCGCTCCTCGGGCAGCAGCCGTGCCGCCCCCTCCCGGTTCCCCTCGCGCACAAGCCGGTGCACCTCGTGCGCCAGCGGGGTCACGTCGGTGATGCCCACCGTCCACTCGTCCGCGTAAAAGCCGGCCGCCTCGCCGCCGAGTCCCAGCTGCAACGACCGATGGGGCAGCGCGTTCAGCCCGAGGTCCCGCTCCGGGTCCCACTGCACCCGCGCCGGCGCCCACCGCAGCTCCCGCTTCCACGCCGCCTGGCTCTCGTGCACGCCCGCCTGATAGTGCGACAGGCACGCGTTGCGCAGCGCCCACTCGAAGCCGTCCCGCCGGATCTCGACGGCGAGCACGGTCTCCTGGTCGGCCTTGGTCGCCCAGCCGCAGCGGTACATCATCCACAGGAACGACGGCTTGATCCACGTCATCCGCTCCCGCTTCCACGCCGCCGGGAACCGCCCGTCGCGGGCGGCGGGCACGCCGATGGCGGGGTGGTACGCCTGGTAGACGGTGACGGTGTCGTCGGTGTACCGGGCGCGTACGCGGTAGCGGGGTTCGTCGGTCATGAGGCACAGCCTGCGCGCGAACCCCGTTGTCGGGCCACCGGATTACACCCTAGGCTCGCGCCCATGAACACCTTCGGAGGTCATGCCGCGTAGGCGGCCCGGGCACGTCCGTGCCGAGCAGCGGGTGCGGGAGCGGTGCCGTAAGAACCAGGTGCCGTCCATTTCCGGCGTCTCGCGGCGCACGCTGTACGAGATCGTGCGCGTCGAGGAGACCCGCAACTACCTGTGGACCGGCGCCGTCGGCGAGTCCCTCGCGCTGTGGCGGGGCTTCGTCGGCCGGCCCGACCGGCGACTGTGGCGGGACGACGGGGGCGGCTGCACCGAGTGGCTCTGCTGCGGTGACCCCCTCCGCGCCCGCGACATGCTCGAGGGCGCCTTGCTCGCCCTTCCCCGTCGCGCCGCGCGTGAACTGCGCGCCGTCGTCCTCGCGTTGGACGACCGGTACTGAAATGCGGCCCGTGCGGGATCCGCACGGGCCACGTCGCAGGCGTCTCAGTGGTTGCGCGGGAAGCCCAGGTCCACGCCCGCCGGGGCGTCCGCCGGGTCCGGCCAGCGGGTGGTGACGACCTTGCCGCGGGTGTAGAAGTGCACGCCGTCGTTGCCGTAGATGTGGTGGTCGCCGAAGAGCGAGTCCTTCCAGCCACCGAAGGAGTGGTAGCCCACCGGCACGGGGATCGGCACGTTGACGCCGACCATGCCGGCCTCGACCTCCAGCTGGAAGCGGCGGGCCGCGCCGCCGTCGCGGGTGAAGATCGCGGTGCCGTTGCCGAACGGTGAGGCGTTGATCAGCGCCACGCCGTCCTCGTACGTCTCCGCCCGCAGCACGGACAGCACCGGGCCGAAGATCTCGTCGCGGTAGGCGTCGGAGTCCGTGGAGACCTTGTCGAGCAGGGACAGCCCGATCCAGTGGCCGTCCTCGAAGCCGTCGACCGTGCAGCCCGTGCCGTCGAGGACGACCTCCGCGCCCTGGGCGGCCGCGCCCGTGACGTAGGAGGCGACCTTGTCGCGGTGGGCGGCCGTGATCAGCGGGCCCATCTCGGAGGTCGGGTCGTCGCCCGGACCGATCTTGATCTTCTCGGCCCGCTCGCGGATCTTGTCCACCAGCTCGTCACCGATCGCGCCGACGGCGACGACCGCGGAGATCGCCATGCAGCGCTCGCCCGCCGAGCCGTACGCCGCTGACACCGCGGCGTCCGCGGCGGCGTCGAGGTCGGCGTCCGGCAGGACCAGCATGTGGTTCTTGGCACCGCCCAGCGCCTGGACACGCTTGCCGTTGGCGGAGGCGGTGGTGTGGATGTAGCGGGCGATCGGGGTGGAGCCGACGAACGAGACCGCGGCCACGTCCGGGTGCGCGAGCAGCGCGTCGACGGCGACCTTGTCGCCGTGCACGACGTTCAGTACGCCGTCGGGCAGACCGGCCTGCGCCGCCAGCTCGGCGAGCAGGTTGGCGGCCGAGGGGTCCTTCTCGCTCGGCTTGAGGACGAAGGTGTTTCCGCAGGCGATGGCCAGCGGGAACATCCACATCGGCACCATCGCCGGGAAGTTGAAGGGGGTGATGCCGGCGACGACGCCAAGGGGCTGGCGGATCGAGGACACGTCGACCCGGTTGGAGACCTGGGTGGACAGCTCGCCCTTGAGCTGGGTGGTGATGCCGCAGGCCAGCTCCACGATCTCGAGACCGCGGGCCACCTCGCCGAGCGCGTCGGAGTGCACCTTGCCGTGCTCGGCGGTGATCAGGGCCGCGATGTCGTCGCGGTGCGCGTCGAGCAGGGCGCGGTAGCGGAAGAGGACCGCGGTGCGCTGGGCCAGCGACGAGGTGCCCCACGTCGTGTACGCCTCCCGGGCGGCGGCCACGGCCGCGCCCACCTCGTCGGCGGAGGCGAGGGCGACCCGGGTGGTGACGGCCCCCGTCGCCGGGTCCGTGACCGGGCCCCAGTTCCCCGACGCACCTTCGACGGTCTTGCCACCGATCCAGTGGTTGACGGTCTTCGTCATGACGAAAAGCTCCTTCAGAGATGGCGGCGTCGGGCGGCGGCCTGCCGGTCGTACTCCTCACGGGCCTTCACCGCCGACGGGCGGGTCGCGGTCTCGGCCACAGGAACATCCCACCACGCCTGTGCGCCGGGCGGGCCCGACACAGTGTCTGCCGTTCCGGTCTCCACGTAGACACATGTGGGCACGTCGGCCGCGCGGGCCTCGGCCAAGGCTTCACGCAGGTCACGCACGCTGCGGGCGCGGATCACCCGCATCCCGAGGGACTCGGCGTTGGCGGCGAGATCGACGGGCAGCGGCGGGCCGGTGAAGGACCCGTCGGCGGCCCGGTGACGGTAGGCGGTGCCGTAGCGCTCCGCCCCCACCGACTCGGAGAGGCCGCCGATGGAGGCGTATCCGTGGTTCTGCAGGATGACCATCCGGATCGGGACGCCCTCCTGGACGGCCGTGACGATCTCGGTCGGGTTCATGAGGTACGTGCCGTCGCCGACGAGCGCCCACACGGGCCGGCCGGGGGCCGCCATGGCGACGCCGATCGCGGCGGGGATCTCGTAGCCCATGCAGGAGTAGCCGTACTCGACGTGGTACTGGTCGGCGGACCGGCTGCGCCACAGTTTGTGCAGGTCGCCGGGGAGGGAACCGGCCGCGTTGATGAGGATGTCGTCGCCGGTCACCAGGGCGTCGAGCGCGCCGAGGACCTGTGCCTGGGTGGGGGCGGCGTCGGGGTCGTGGGCGGTGAAGGCCGCGGTGACCCGTTCCTCCCAGGCCGCCTTCGCCGATGTGTACCGCGCCCGGTGGCCGGCGTCGACGCGGTGGTCCCCGAGCGCCGCGGTGAGTTCCTCGAGTGAGGCGCGGGCGTCGGCGACGACCGAGAGTCCTGCCATCTTGTGGGCGTCGAACGCGGTGATGTTGAGGTTGACGAAGCGGACCGTCTCATGCCGGAACAGTGTCGAGGAGGCGGTGGTGAAGTCGGACCAGCGCGTGCCCACGCCGATCACCAGGTCCGCGGTGCGGGCCAGGTCGTCGGCCGTGGCGGTGCCGGTGTGACCGATGCCGCCGATGTCGCACGGGTGGTCGTACGGCAGCGATCCCTTACCGGCCTGCGTGGAGGCGACCGGGATGCCGGTCGCGTCGGCGAACGCCCGCAGCGCCTCCTCCGCCTCCGAATGGTGCACGCCGCCGCCCGCGACGAGCAGCGGCCGTCGGGCGGAGCGCACGGCGGCCGCCGCCTGTGCCAGGGCCTCCGCGTCGGGGCGCGGCCGGCGGATCTGCCACGTCCGCTCGGCGAAGAACTCCTCGGGCCAGTCGTACGCCTCCGCCTGCACGTCCTGCGGAAGCGCGAGCGTGACCGCGCCGGTCTGCGCCGGGTCGGTCAGGACCCGCACGGCCTGGAGCGCGGCCGGCACCAGCGCCTCCGGTCGGACGATCCGGTCGAACCAGCGGGAGACGGGACGCAGGCAGTCGTTGACCGACACATCGCCGGCGTAAGGCACTTCGAGCTGCTGGAGGACCGGGTCGGCGGGCCGGGTGGCGAAGGTGTCGCCGGGGAGCAGCAGGACGGGGAGGTGATTGATCGTGGCCAGCGCCGCGCCGGTGACCAGGTTGGTGGCGCCGGGGCCGATGGACGTGGTGACGGCCTGCGCGGAGAGCCTGCGGGACTGACGGGCGTGGCCGACGGCGGCGTGCACCATGGCCTGTTCGTTGCGGCCCTGGAGATAGGGCATGTCCTCGTGGGCCTCGAGCAGCGCCTGGCCCACGCCCGCCACGTTCCCGTGGCCGAAGATGCCCCAGGTGGCGCCGATGAGCCGGTGGCGGCGGCCGTCGCGCTCGGTGTACTGGCGGGCGAGGAACGCGACGAGGGCCTGGGCGGTGGTCAGCCGTCGGGTGGTCACCGGTAGCCCTCCGTACGGTCGGGGTGGAAGCGGATCAGCCACTGGCGTTCGTCGCCGGGACCCGCCATCACATTGAGGTAGTACATGGTGTGGCCCGGCTCCGCGATGGACGGGCCGTGCCAGCCGTCGGGCACGAGGACCGCGTCGCCGGTGCGGACCTCCGCGAGGAGGTCGGCGCCGCCGGGACGGGACGGGGAGACGCGCTGGTATCCGAGGCCGCCGCGGTCGATCTCGAAGTAGTAGATCTCCTCGAGCTCGCTCTCCTCCCCCGGCCGGTGCTCGTCGTGCTTGTGCGGCGGGTAGGAGGACCAGTTGCCACCGGGGGTGAGCACTTCGACGGCGATCAGGCGGTCGCATGCGAAGGCGTCCGCCGAGGCGAAGTTGTGGACCTCGCGGGCCTGGCTGCCGCTGCCGCGGGCCTCGACGGGTACCTCCGGCGCGGGGCCGTAGCGAGCGGGGAGTCGGCGCTCGCACTTCGCTCCTGCCAGGGCGAAGCGGCCTCCCGCGCCGGAGGCGATCTGGGCATGGGCGTCGCGCGGCACGTAGGCGAAGTCGCTCACTCCGCCGAACACGCTGTCCCGCCCCTGCAGTTCAAAGATCCCGCCTTGCGTGGTCACGGTGCAACCGCCGGTGAGCGGCAGCACGATCCACTCGCTGTCACCGGCGGTCAGCGGATGCGATCCGCCCGGCGGAAGTTCGAGCACCCGGAGGGCGGAGTACTCCCAGCCCGCCTGGTCGGGTCCGATGCTCAGCGCGTACGGCGCGCTCGCGGCGCTGCCGGCCGGGACGTGGAGACCCCGCTGCTTGGTGTTGTCGTCCATGCCTTGTGCGTACCCCCTAGAGCAGTCCGACGGCCGTGTCGACCGCCCCCGCCACGTCGCCGTCGACCGGATAGAGCAGTGAGCGGCCCACCACCAGCCCTTGCACCGTCGGCAGTTGCAGCGCACCGCGCCATTTCTCGTAGGTGCCGTCCTGGTCGTCGCCTATCTCACCGCCGAGCAGCACCGCCGGCAGGGTGGAGGTCTCCAGCACCGCCCGCATGTCGTCGGGATCGTCGGTGACGGGCACCTTCAGCCAGCTGTACGCGGAGGTGCCGGCCAATCCGGAGGCGATGGCGATGGACAGGGTGACGGCCTCTGCGCCGAGATCGTTACGGAGCCGGCCGTCGGTGCGGTGACAGATGAACGGCTCTATGAAGACGGGAAGCCGACGCTCGGCCATCTCGTCGACGGCGCGGGCTGCGGCGTCCAGCGTGTCGAGGGACGCCGGGTCGTCGTAGTCGATGCGGAGCAGGAGTTTGCCCGCGTCGAAGCCGAGCCGTTCGAGGTCGCGCGCACGGTGCCCGGTGAACCTGTCGTCGAGTTCGAAGGCGGCGCCGGCCAGGCCGCCGCGGTTCATGGATCCCATGACGACCTTGTCGTCGAGGGCGCCGAGGAGCAGCAGGTCGTCGAGGATGTCGGCGGTGGCGAGGACACCGTCGACGCCGGGCCGGGACAGCGCGAGGCAGAGCCGCTCCAGCAGGTCGAGGCGGTTGGCCATGGCGAGGGGGCGGTCGCCGACGGCGAGCGCTCCGCGGGCGGGATGGTCGGCGGCGATGATCATCAGCCGTCCGCTGTCGCCGAGGAGCGCCGGCCGGCGCCGTCTGCGGACGGCCGCTTCGGCGACCGCTTCGGGGTGGCGGGTGCGGATGCCGACCAGCTCGGCGATGTCCACGCGGCTCACGACGGCTCCCCGCGCGCCTCGCCCGGGGCGGCGTCCGGCGGGGCCGGGCGGGGTGACGGCCGGCCCGGATCGGGTGGGGACGGGGCGCTGCCCGGCGGCGCCGGGGGCGGGCTGGGGTCCGGCGGGGGCGGGCCGCCCGCGAGGACGGTCTCCACCTCCCGCGCGTACGGCATCGCCGTCGAGCAGGCGAGCCGGGACGCGACGATCGCCCCTGCCGCGTTGGCGAACCGCATCGTCCGCTCCAACTCCTGACCGGCGAGCAGCCCGTGGCACAGCGCACCGCCGAACGCGTCACCGGCGCCGAGGCCGTTGACGACGTCGACCGGCACGGGCGGGACCTCGGCCCGGGTGCCGTCGCGGTGCAGGGCGAGCACGCCTTTGGGGCCTTGTTTGACGACCGCGAGTTCGACGCCGGCGGCGAGCAGCGCCCGTGCGGCGGCGTCCGGCTCGTGCTCGCCGGTGGCGACCTCGCACTCCTCGAGATTGCCGACGGCGACGGTGGCGTGGGCCAGAGCCTGCGTGTAACAGGGCCGCGCCTCGTCCGGGTCCGGCCAGAACATGGGCCGCCAGTCGAGGTCGAACACGGTCGTCCCCGAGCGGGCCCGGTGCGCCAGCGCGGCGAGCGTGGCCGACCGGCTGGGCTCCGCGCACAGCCCCGTACCGGTCACCCAGAAGACCCGTGCGTCACGGATCTGCTCGAGGTCCAACTCGCTTGCGTGGATCTCCAGATCGGGCGCCTTCGGCTGTCGGTAGAAGTAGAGGGGGAAGTGGTCCGGCGGGAAGATCTCACAGAAAGTGACCGGCGTCGGGTACGCGTCCACGGGTGTGACCCAGCGGTCGTCCACGCCGAACTCCCGCAGCGCCTCGTGCAGATACCCGCCGAAGGCGTCCTGTCCGGTCCGCGTGATCAGCGCGGTCCGCCGGCCCAGTCTGGCCGCGGCGACGGCGACGTTCGCCGCCGAACCGCCGAGGAACTTGCCGAACGTGTCGACCTGCGCCAACGGGACCCCGGCGCGCAACGGGTAGAGGTCGACCCCGATGCGGCCCATCGTGATCACGTCATACGGCTGAGGCATGCGCGTCCCTTCGGTTCGAACCGCCGGCGTGACTCAGGTCTAGCCCTCTCCCGCGAACCCTGTCAACATTTTGTCCTGACATTCGGACCAAGCCTTGACACCTTTCTCAGGCGGCCGGAAAGCTGACCGGCATGACCTCATCCGTCCCCGCCCTGAACCGCATCCGGGTCGGCTCGGCCCCCGACTCCTGGGGCGTGTGGTTCCCCGACGATCCCCGCCAGGTCCCCTGGCAGCGTTTCCTGGACGAGGTGTCCGGCGCCGGTTACGAGTGGATCGAGCTCGGCCCTTACGGCTATCTGCCGACCGACCCGGCACGCCTCGCGGAGGAGACCCGGCGGCGCGGCCTCAAGGTCTCGGCGGGGACCGTCTTCACGGGTCTCCACCGCGGTCCGGCCGTGTGGGACGAGACATGGGCCCACGTGTCCGACATCGCGGCGCTGACGCAGGCGATGGGGGCTTCGCACCTGGTCGTGATCCCGTCCTTCTGGCGCGACGACAAGACGGGCCGGGTCCTCGAGGACCGCACGCTCACCCCGGCGCAGTGGCGCGACCTGACGGCCCAGACCGAGCGGCTGGGCCATGAGGTGCGTGAGCGCTACGGACTGCGGATCGTCGTCCATCCGCACGCGGACACCCACATCGACACCGAGGAGAACGTCACGCGTTTCCTCGACGCCACCGACCCGGACCGGGTCTCTCTCTGCCTGGACACCGGCCACTACGCCTACTGCGGCGGCGACAGCGTCAAGCTCATCGAGACCTACGGGGAGCGGATCGGCTACCTCCATCTCAAGCAGGTGGATCCTGCGGTCCTGGCCCAAGTCGTCGCCGAGGAAGTGCCCTTCGGACCCGCGGTGGGCCGTGGGGTGATGTGCGAGCCGCCGGCCGGGGTGCCCGCCCTCGAACCGGTACTGGCCGCCGCGCAGTCGCTGGGCGTCGACCTGTTCGCCATCGTCGAGCAGGACATGTATCCGTGTCCGCCGGACAAACCGTTCCCGATCGCCGAACGCACGCGCGGTTTCCTCCGCTCCTGCGGCGTCTGACGCTCCGCATCACATCTGTCACCGTTGTCACCCGCGCATCACACTTGTCTCCATTACGCGCGCTTTACGTCACAGACCGTCAACAGCCGTACCCCCTCCGCCACTCCACCTCGTTCAACGGACACAGGCTCAGTGATCGCCAGCGTCCGCGCGGCAGCTCCCCCGACGGCATACCGACCGCCTCTGCTGCGCACGCAGGGAGGTGCCCCGCATGACGGACAGAAGGCTCTGGTCCTACAAGGACATCGCCGCGCACATCAAGGTGCAGCCGGACACGGTCCGCTCGTACCGCAAGCACGGCCTGCTGCCGCCGCCCGACCACGTGGAGGCCGGGAAGCCGTACTGGTACGCGGACACGGTCCGCCGCTGGGTGGCCAACCGGCCCGGGAACAGGGGCCGCAGGGAGTGAGAGGCACCTCGGCACGAGAGCCACGGCCCCGCACCGCCGACGGTGCGGGGCCGCTTCCGTGCGTCAGGACACGCGCTTCCTCGGAGCCCGCGCCGACCTCCCCGCGCGGCGCTACCGGATAGATACCCCCTAGGGGTATAGTGGGCGTCATGGCGCCGGAGGATGCGACATCCACCGCACCCCCTGGCGCACCATGTCCGTACGCACGCACCCGCGCGTGCGTCGAACCACCGAAACGGAGAACGCCATGACCGCCGAGACGAAGGCCGGCATCGAGATCGAGGACACCACGGCGGCCGGCTCCTGCTGCTCGTCCACCGGGTCCTGCCACGACTCCGCCGCGGACGCGCAGGCCGACGGCATCACCACCGTCTACCAGGTGACCGGCATGACCTGCGGCCACTGCGAAGGCGCCGTCAGCAGCGAGATCTCCGAGCTCCTCGGCGTCAGCTCGGTGACGGCCGTCGCCGCCACCGGCCAGGTCACCGTGGTCTCCAAGGCCCCGCTGGACGAGGCCGCCGTACGCGCCGCCGTCGACGAGGCGGGCTACGAGCTGGTGGGCAGGGCCTGAGCGCCCACCGCCTCCCCGGCACCGTCGGGGCCGGGCCGCACGCCATCGGTTTCCGGCCGGGCCGGATACTGGTGGGGTACGGCCCGGCCGAGTGCGTGGAGTGCTGAGCGTGGAGACATCCGAGGTAGAGCTCACCATCGGCGGCATGACCTGCGCGTCCTGCGCGGCTCGCGTCGAGAAGAAGCTGAACCGCATGGACGGCGTCACCGCCACGGTCAATTACGCCACGGAGAAGGCGCGGGTCTCGTATCCGGCGGGCACCGAGGTCGCGGACCTGATCGCGACCGTGGTGAAGACCGGCTACACCGCCGAGGAGCCGCCGCCGCCCGCTCCCGCGCCGGACCCCGCGCATCCCGCCGGCCCGGAGCCCGGCACCGGCCCCGCCACCGAGCAGGACGTCCTGCGGCGACGGCTCGTGGTCTCCGCGCTGCTCGCCGCGCCGGTCGTACTGATGTCGATGATCGGCCCGCTCCAGTTCGACAACTGGCAGTGGCTCTCGCTGACCCTCGCCGCGCCTGTGGTGGTCTGGGGCGCTCTGCCCTTCCACCGGGCCGCATGGACCAATCTGCGCCACGGCGCCGCCACCATGGACACCCTGGTGTCCACCGGCACGCTGGCCGCCTTCGGCTGGTCGCTGTGGGCGCTGTTCTTCGGCACCGCGGGCATGCCCGGCATGCGCCACGGCTTCGACCTCACGGCCGGCCGTACGGACGGCGCCTCGGTGATCTATCTCGAGGTCGCCGCCGGCGTGACCGTCTTCATCCTGCTCGGCCGCTACCTCGAGGCCCGGTCCAAGCGGCAGGCGGGCGCCGCGCTGCGGGCGCTGATGGACATGGGCGCCAAGGACGTCGCCGTTCTGCGGGAAGGCACGGAGGTACGCGTACCGGTCGACCGGCTCGCCGTCGGTGACCGCTTCGTCGTGAGGCCCGGGGAGAAGATCGCCACGGACGGCCTCGTCGTGGAGGGCGCCTCCGCCGTCGACGTCTCGATGCTCAGCGGCGAGTCGGTACCGGTCGACGTGTGGCCGGGTGAGCCGGTCACCGGTGCCACCCTCAACACCGCCGGCCGCCTCGTCGTCGAGGCCACCTCCGTCGGCGCCGACACCCGGCTCGCCCGGATGGCGAAGCTCGTGGAGGACGCCCAGAACGGCAAGGCGCAGGTGCAGCGGCTCGCCGACCGGATCTCGGCGGTCTTCGTCCCCGTCGTCCTGCTGATCGCCGCCGCCACGCTCGGCGCATGGCTCGGGGCGACCGGTGACACGACGGCCGCGTTCACCGCCGCCGTGGCCGTGCTGATCATCGCCTGTCCGTGCGCCCTGGGACTCGCCACCCCGACGGCGCTGATGGTCGGCACCGGACGGGGCGCGCAGCTGGGGATCCTCATCAAGGGGCCCGAGGTGCTGGAGTCCACCCGCAGGGTCGACACCGTCGTCCTGGACAAGACCGGGACCGTCACGACGGGCCGGATGACCCTCCAGGGCGTGCACCCGGCGGAAACCGCCGACGTCACGGAACTGCTGCGACTGGCGGGCGCGCTGGAGCAGGCCTCCGAGCATCCCGTCGCCCGCGCTGTCACCGAGGGCGCGGCGGCACGCCTGCGGGACCGGCTGCCCGCGGTCGAGGATTTCGTGAACGTGCCGGGCCTGGGTGTACGCGGTGTCGTCGAGGGCCATGAGGTGCTGGCCGGCCGCGCACGGCTGCTGGAGGAGGCCGGGGTCGAGGTGCCCGGGGATCTCCTTCGCACGGCGGCCGGCGACAGCGGCCGCACGGCCGTGTTCGCGGCGCGGGACGGCAAGGCCCTCGGCGTGCTCACCGTCGCCGACGCGGTCAAGGACACCAGCGCCGAGGCCGTGCGAGAGCTGCGGGCCCTCGGCCTCACCCCCGTACTGCTGACGGGCGACGCCAGGGCCGTGGCCGAGAAGGTGGCGGCCGAGGTGGGCGTGGAGGAGGTGTACGCGGAGGTCATGCCCGAGGAGAAGGTGCGCCTGGTCGAACGGCTTCAGGCAAAGGGCCGCACCGTCGCGATGGTCGGCGACGGCGTGAACGACGCGGCGGCGCTGGCCACGGCGGATCTGGGGCTGGCGATGGGCACCGGGACGGACGTGGCCATCGAGGCGGGGGACCTCACTCTTGTGAGGGGGGACCTGCGTGTCGCGGCTGACGCGATCCGTCTCGCACGGCGGACTCTGGCCACGATCAAAGGCAATCTTTACTGGGCCTTTGGCTACAACGTCGCGGCGCTGCCACTGGCGGCATCCGGCCTGCTCAACCCCATGATCGCAGGCTTCGCCATGGCCTTTTCGTCCGTTTTTGTGGTGCTCAACAGCCTGCGATTGCGCTCCTTCTCGTGACTACAAACAGGTCACAAGACCTTCACAACGAGACCTAGATCACAGATATTTAGGGGTAACCATTCAGGCTCCTCGCGAGTCTGAATGGTCGATGCCGAGAACGTCTTGGGGGACGTTCATGGGATGTCTTGGGGGACGTCCCAGAGGCAAGCGTTGGCCGGGGCACGTGCACCGGGGAGCTTTGAGCGGCCCTCCCGTACGTACCCCGGCATACCGCGTGCGGAGCTTTGCGCGCGGTCAGACGCCCGGCCGGATCCCGTGGGGGGAATCCGCTGTCGGGGATATGGGAAGCGCCCCGCCCGCCGACCCGTGGGGGGATCGGCAGCGGGGCGCTTTCCGCTGTTCGGGCGGTGGGCCTTGGCCCCCGCCCGGGCGGAACGGTGCCTCAGCGGGCCTCGACCGGGACGAAGTCGCGCAGGACCTCGCCGGTGTAGATCTGACGCGGGCGGCCGATGCGGGAACCGGGCTCCTTGATCATCTCGTGCCACTGGGCGATCCAGCCGGGAAGCCGGCCGAGCGCGAACAGCACGGTGAACATCTCGGTCGGGAAGCCCATGGCGCGGTAGATCAGACCCGTGTAGAAGTCCACGTTCGGGTAGAGGTTGCGCGAGACGAAGTAGTCGTCGGAGAGCGCGTGCTCCTCGAGCTTCAGCGCGATGTCGAGAAGCTCGTCGGACTTGCCGAGCGCCGAGAGGACATCGTGCGCCGCGGCCTTGATGATCTTCGCGCGCGGGTCGAAGCTCTTGTAGACCCGGTGGCCGAAGCCCATCAGCCGGACGCCGTCCTCCTTGTTCTTCACCTTGCGGATGAAGGAGTCGACATCGCCGCCGTTGGCCTGGATGCCCTCGAGCATCTCCAGCACCGACTGGTTGGCGCCACCGTGCAGCGGGCCCCACAGGGCGCTGATGCCGGCGGAGATCGAGGCGAACATGTTCGCCTGCGAGGAGCCGACCAGACGCACGGTGGACGTGGAGCAGTTCTGCTCGTGGTCCGCGTGCAGGATCAGCAGCTTGTCGAGCGCCGAGACGACGACCGGGTCGAGCTCGTACTCCTGCGCCGGGACCGAGAAGGTCATGCGCAGGAAGTTCTCCACGTAACCGAGGTCGTTGCGCGGGTAGACGAAGGGGTGACCGATCGACTTCTTGTACGCGTACGCCGCGATCGTCGGCAGCTTCGCGAGCAGCCGGATCGTCGAGAGGTGACGCTGCTTCTCGTCGAACGGATTGTGGCTGTCCTGGTAGAAGGTGGACAGCGCGCTGACCACGGAGGACAGCATGGCCATCGGGTGGGCGTCGCGCGGGAAGCCCTGGAAGAAGCGCTTGACGTCCTCGTGCAGCAGCGTGTGCTGCGTGATCTCACCCTTGAAGGTGGCCAGCTCGTCGACGGTCGGCAGCTCACCGTTGATCAGCAGGGACGCCACCTCGAGGAAGGTGGAGCGCTCGGCCAGCTGCTCGATCGGGTAACCGCGGTAGCGCAGAATGCCCTGCTCGCCGTCGAGGTAGGTGATCGCGGATTTATAGGCGGCGGTGTTGCCGTATCCGCTGTCCAGGGTGACCAGACCGGTCTGGGCTCGGAGCTTCCCGATGTCGAAGCCCTTGTCACCGACGGTGCTCTCGACCACCGGGTAGGTGTATTCACCGTCCGCGTACCGCAGTACTACAGAGTTGTCGCTCACGTCATCCCTCACCGACGTAGTGCCTCTTCTTCGAGGTGCCCTGACTGTCTCTACCATCCCCCATTTGGCTCAGGAGAGTGCACTCGGGGTCGACCATTGGGCCTATCGGCGGCACTCAGTGCCGCCAACCTGCTCATCTTGCCCCCTTCGCCCCGCTTCTGGAAGCCGGGGTGGAGGTGGGGTGGTGTTTCCCACGCCCGTGGCCGCCCGAACCGCCGCGCCCGCGGTGCCCGGTCGGCCCGCCGGCTCACACGGCGAGGCGATGCGCGAGGCCCGTGCAGCGCCTGCCTGCGGAAACGGTCCGGACCGCCTGGCCTATCGCCTTGCGCGACCCGACCAGGACCACCAGCTTCTTCGCCCGGGTAACGGCCGTGTACAGCAGGTTGCGCTGGAGCATCATCCACGCCCCCGTGGTGACCGGGATCACCACCGCCGGATATTCACTGCCCTGGGAGCGGTGGATGGTCACCGCGTACGCGTGCGCCAGCTCGTCCAGCTCGTCGAAGTCGTACGGGACCTCCTCGTCCTCGTCCGTCAGCACGGTCAGCCGCTGGTCGTCCACGTGCAGCGCCGTGACGACACCGACCGTGCCGTTGAAGACGCCGTTGCGCCCTTTCTCATAATTGTTACGGATCTGGGTGACCTTGTCGCCGACACGGAAGACCCGGCCGCCGAACCGCTTCTCCGGGAGGTCCGGCCGGGCCGGGGTGATCGCCTGCTGGAGCAGCCCGTTGAGCGTCCCCGCGCCGGCCGGGCCACGGTGCATGGGCGCGAGGACCTGTACATCGCGGCGCGGATCGAGGCCGAACTTCGCCGGGATCCGGCGGGCCGCCACGTCGACGGTCACCCTGCCCGCGTCCTCGGTCTCCTCCTCCACGAACAGGAAGAAGTCCGGAAGGCCCGAAGTGATGGGCGGCAGACCGGTGTTGATCCGGTGGGCGTTGGTGATGACACCGGACTGCTGCGCCTGCCGGAAGATCCGCGTCAGGCGCACGCTCGGCACCGGACCGCCGTCCGCCAGCAGGTCGCGCAGCACCTCCCCCGCGCCGACGCTCGGCAGCTGGTCCACGTCCCCCACCAGCAGCAGGTGCGCGCCCGGCGCCACGGCCTTGACCAGCTTGTTGGCGAGCAGCAGGTCGAGCATCGACGCCTCGTCGACGACGACCAGGTCCGCGTCCAGCGGCCGGTCCTTGTCGTACGCCGCGTCACCGCCGGGCTTGAGCTCCAGCAGCCGGTGCACGGTCGAGGCCTCGGCGCCCGTCAGCTCGGCGAGGCGCTTGGCCGCGCGGCCGGTGGGAGCCGCGAGCACCACTTCGGCCTTCTTGGCGCGGGCCAGTTCGACGATGGAGCGGACGGTGAACGACTTGCCGCAGCCGGGGCCGCCCGTCAGCACCGCCACCTTGCTGGTGAGCGCGAGCTTGACCGCGGCCTCCTGCTCGGGCGCCAGCTTCGCGCCCGTACGGTCGGCGAGCCATGCCAGCGCCTTGTCCCAGGCCACGTCCTGGAAGGCCGGCATCCGGTCGTCCCCGGTGGTCAGCAACCGCCGCAGCTGCCCGGCGAGGGACAGCTCGGCGCGGTGGAACGGCACCAGGTACACGGCCGTCACCGGCTCCCCGCCGTCCGGTCCGGGCACCTGCTCCCGTACGACCCCCTCCTCATCGGCCGCGAGCTCCGCGAGGCACTCGATGACCAGCCCGGTGTCGACGGCGAGCAGCTTCACGGCGTCCGAGATCAGCTGCTCCTCGGGCAGGAAGCAGTGCCCCTGGTCGGTCGACTGCGACAGGGCGTACTGCAGTCCGGCCTTGACCCGCTCGGGGCTGTCGTGGGGTATGCCCACCGCCTGCGCGATCTTGTCGGCGGTCAGGAAGCCGATGCCCCACACATCGGCGGCCAGGCGGTACGGCTGGTTCCGCACGACCGAGATGGAGGCGTCCTCGTACTTCTTGTAGATCCGCACCGCGATGGACGTCGAGACGCCCACCCCCTGGAGGAAGACCATGACCTCCTTGATGGCCTTCTGCTCCTCCCAGGCCACGCCGATCATCTTCGTCCGCTTCGGCCCGAGGCCCGGCACCTCGATGAGCCGCTTCGGCTCCGTCTCGATCACATCGAGGGTGTCCGTACCGAAGTGGTCCACGATCCGCTCGGCGATCTTCGGGCCGATCCCCTTGATCAGACCGGAGCCGAGATAGCGCCGTATGCCCTGGATCGTGGCCGGCAGGACGGTGGTGTAGTTCTCCACGGTGAACTGCTTGCCGTACTGCGGGTGGGAGCCCCAACGCCCCTCCATCCGCAGCGACTCACCGACCTGCGCGCCGAGCAGCGAGCCGACGACGGTGAGCAGGTCGCCGCCGCGGCCGGTGTCGACGCGGGCGACCGTGTAGCCGTTCTCGTCGTTGGCGTACGTGATCCGCTCGAGCACGCCTTCGAGCACAGCGGGTTGGAACGCGACCGGATTGGACATGCCCCGACGTTATCGCCGCGCTCCGACAGCGCGTGCGGCCTGTGGACAACCGCGGTACCGGACTGCCCGGGTCACCGTCCCACCGCTTCCCCCCGGTCCTCTCCGCGCCTCGCCCGCCACGAAGAGGGGGCCCGGTCGATGACCGGGCCCCTTACGCTCCCCCCGCCAAGGCCCGGCGCTGTTCCCCCCGGACGCGCTACCCCCGAAGCCCTGACGACACATACGACTCCGGTGACGCAAATATGGTTGCATGGTCGCGCGGAGTAATTTCCGCCATGTTCCTGGGATCGGTTCCGGCCACGACGGATCGCCCCGTGCGCGCCGGGTGCGATGTCCCTCAGGGGGCGGCCGGGTTCCCGAAGTGCTGCTCCACCAGCACGCCACCGTCCGCCGCGTACGCGGTGACCGTCCAGCCCTCCGCGCCCCGGGCCGGGTCGCCGAAGGCGTAATAGGTGCCCCATCCCGGGTCGCCCTGGAGTCGGAGCATGGACGCCTCGAACCGCTCACCCGAGTCGAGACGGACCTCGATCCGTGAAGGGACCGCTCCGGTGTGGAACGCGCCCCGGTACAGGACGTGTTCGGTGTCCAAGTCCTTCCCGGAGCTGAGGGCGTCGTCGCGGATGTTGTCCCCGGTGTAGGAACGGGCGGCGTCGATCGCGGCCCTGAGATCGCCGGGGCCCACGACGTAGTTCTGCCGGCCGTCCGGCAGCAGTGCCATCCCGATGCCGTGGCCGATGGCCACCGGTTCGTACGGCTGGACCGTCCGGACGCCCGAGGGCGTGGCGGTGACCGGCGGGGCGGTCGCCGGCGGGGGCGGGGCCGGGTGCGGTGACCGACCGGTCAGGGGCACCAGCGCGAGCACGACGGCGATCATGGTGACCACGCCGCCCGCGCATGCGGCGGTACGGCGCCGCCGCGTGGCCCTTCCCCGGCGCAGCACCTCGTCCACCGGCGCGGGGCCGACGGGTACGGCGTCCGCCGCGTGGCGCAACGCGTCGCCGAGTCGCAGGTCGTCCTCGTTCACGGCTGCCGCTCCCCCGTCATGTGCGCCGCCGTCATGTGCGCCGGGACGATGCCCGGATGCTCGCGCAGTTTCTTCAGGGCGCGTGCAGTATGACTGCGCACCGTACCGATCCCGGTGCCGAGCAGCCGGGCCACCTCGCTCTCGCTGCGGTCCTCCAGATAGCGCAGTACGACCACCGCCCGTTGCTTCGGCGGCAGTTGGCCGAGCGCGTCCATCACGGCCCCCCGCTGTGCCACGGCGTCGCTCCGGTCCGGGGCGGCGGTCTCCGGGAAGCGGATCGTGAGCCACTCGCGGAGCCGGGTGCGCCGCAGCCGGTCCACGTTTGCGTTGATCATGATGCGCCACACGTAGGAGTCGGGGTCGTCGGCCCCTTGTACGCGTTCCCACTTCACATACGCCTTGGCCAGGGCGGCCTGCACCAGGTCCTCCGCGTCGTGGTGATGTCCGGTCAGCAGATGGGCGGTACGGAGCATGCGTGGCCAGCGGCTGACCACGAACGCCCGGAACTCCACCTCCGCGCTCGTCTTCAAGCGAGTCCTCGTGTTCGCCGTCCGCGCGCGGCGCACGCCACGCTGTTGTGCCGCTCCCTCGTCGCCGGCGCAACAGCGTGACATGGCCGCCCTACGGGCGGGATTGTCGTCAGCGGCCGGCCGGGAAGGGCTCGAACGACAGGGTGGCTAGCACCGCGCCGTCCGCCCCGTACGCGGTCACCTGGGTGGTCTCCTTGGGCGCGCCGGCGCCCGCCGCGTCGAGGTAGTACGTGCCCCAGCCCGGCTCACCGGGAAGCATCAGCATGCCCGCGGCCTGCTCGGGGCCGGAGCCGACGCGGACGGTGATGCGCGCGGGCACCGTGTCGGTACGGAACGCGCCGGTGAACAGGGCGTCGTCCCCGTCGGTCTGCAGGCCGCCGCTGAGGCTGTTCGGGCGGATGCTGTCCCCGACGTACGCCTTGGCCTGCTCCACGGAGCGCTCGAAGTCCTCCCAGGCCACGACATAGTTCTGCCGGCCCTGCGGGAGCAGCCCCATCTTCGCGCCCTGGCCTATCTCCACGGGCTGGTACGGCCGCACGACGCGCGGCCCTGTCTCGGCCGCGGCCGCGGCAGGCGTCGCGCTGCCGGTGCCGTCGGCCGCGACCCTGACGTGCGGCTGCGCCGAGCCGCCCCCCAGGGCGAGCGCCGTCCCGGCGCCGCCCGCGAGAGCCATCGCCATGACCCCTGCCATGACGAGCCTCTTCGTCTTCATCGGTCCTCCGCTGGTCGTGTACGTGGTCGGTGTTGCTTTCACGTCTCAGACGGAGGACGACGCGCGCGTCTATGTCAGCGGCGGAGAATTTCTTCCGCACGGACCCGGGGGCGCCACCGGCGCGCCCGGGCGCCGGAGCGCGTCACCACGGCCTCCACCGGACCGTCTTCCGCACGAAACTCGGGTTTGCCCTCCGGACGGGGTCAGGGTGGCAGCCCCACTACTCTCGCGCGGCGCCTCGCTCGTCCGCACCGTGGTGTTGTCGCCGGCCGCTGGTCAACGTTCATGGCGGCCGCCAGAAGCCACCCGCAAACGCTCCCGCAAGGACGCGGCAGGGAAGATCACGACCTTCGCCTACGACTACTCGGACCAGCTCGCCGAAGCGGTCAACGACGACGCGACCGTCACCTGGCTCCGCGACCGCTACTGCCGCCTCGTCTCCGAGACGGTCAACGGCCGCACCATCTCCTACACGTACGACGCCCTCGGTCGCCGCACCGGTCGCACCACCCCGACCGGCGCAGTCAGCACCTGGACCTACGACACAGCCGGTCGCCGCACGTCCCTGACCACCTCCGGCCGCACCATCACCTTCAGACACGACGCCGCCGGACAGGAGATCGCCCGCCACATCGGCGACACCGTCTCCTTCACCAACCAGTACGACCCGCTCGGCCGACTCACGAACCAGCACGTCACCACCGGCGACCGCAGCATCCAACGCCGCGACTACACCTACCGCGCCGACGGCAACCTCATAGCCCTCACCGACCAGCTCTCCGGCACCCGAACCTTCGATCTCGACCCCGTCGGCCGCGTCACCGCCGTACGCGCCGCAGGCTGGACCGAGCGCTACGCCTACGACGAAGCGGGCAACCAGACCGAGCCACCTGGCCCGCAACCCACCCCGGTCAGGAAGCCACCGGCATACGCGAATACACCGGCACCAGCATCACCCGTGCCGGCAACATCCGCTACGAACACGACGCCCTCGGCCGCATCACGCTCCGCCAGAAGACCCGCCTCTCCCGCAAGCCGGACACCTGGCGCTACAAATGGGACGCCCAAGGCCGCATGAGCTCCGTCACTACTCCCGACGGAACGGTCTGGCGCTACGGGTACGACGCCCTCGGCCGCCGCATTGCCAAGCAACGCATGGCAGAGGACGGTCGAACTGTGACCGAACATGTCTCCTTCGTCTGGGACGGCCCGACACTCTGCGAGCAGACGTCGGAAGGTGGAGGCGCATTTCCGATCCTTCGCGGGAACAAATAGACACACGATTCTTTGCGATTATTACGGATCTGGTCGGAACCCCATCCGAGCTCATCGACGAACAGGGCTCTATAAAATGGAGAACACGCAGCACCGTTTGGGGCAAGACCGCATGGGCCCGGACGAGCTCTACATACACCCCCTTGCGTTTTCCTGGCCAATACTTCGACCCGGAAACAGAAGCCCACTACAACGTTCATCGTCACTACCAACCCGAAACGGCCCGCTACCTTTTCCAAGACCCTCTCGGTCTTACTCCTGCACCGAACCCGGCTTCATACGTCAACAATCCACACACTTGGTGCGACCCATACGGGCTTTCCCCGTGCAACCAGTACTTCGATAACCGCTCCGAAGCGTTCAATGCCGCCCGCGAGCGCGCAGGAGTACCCAATAGCCAACAGCCCGTGAAGCAATGGGAGGTGGGAGACGACCCCACACAACGCCACCGCACAAGCAACTATGTGTACGACCCCAACCCGGGCGCCCACGGACGCTACTACCAGTACGAGACACCACAGGGAACCCGCGTGATCGCCGAACACACGAGTGACCCGAACGCACCATATCCGCATTTCCATGCAGGACAGCCGAAGGGAGGGGGACACAACGTAGATATGATGGGTGAGAGGTACCAGCAGGTCGGCGATAAGCACCACCTGTACTACACGGGATAGCGATCACTTATCATGAGCGAAGCGTTGCAGCAGAAGATCTTACTAGCCAAAGAGAAAAAGGAAAAGGAGCGGATCCTACAAAGCTTGCCGAGTGGAATGGTGGAAGAATTCCTCCTTCCCGGCGAAGCCCCCGAATGGGTGGCTGACAGGTTTGCTAAATTCACAAGCACAGCAACTCCACCACATTACTCCATAACCACTGATTATCGCGGTGAGCTAGGGTCCTGGATCGAATCCCTGGCCAGGAAGCATGATATTTCGAACCCAATGCTGGCCGGTACGGGCCTCCGAAATTTCCCTTGGGTGAAATGCCGTTGCACTTCACCGGGCTGGGCGGAGTTCCTGATCAGTGCTCTAGGACGCGACCTTTCCCTCCTCTCGTCCGACAAGCGACGACTGCTCGTGGTATTCGAGGAGGAGTACGAGTACATCGCATTCATGGCCACCGAGTGACCATGCGGCAACGAAAGTAGAGAGCCTCAAAACAAGCGGCCCGATGATTTCGGCCGAGCGGACAACATCCGCTTCCCACGGAGACGACAAGGTCGGTCCGGCCGCGGCACCCCCGCGGCCGGCGCTCAGAACGTCTCCGACGCGAACCTCCCCGCCGTCTCCTCCAGTACCTCCACCCCGTCCCGCGCCCACAACCCGTCGTTGAACAGCTCCACCTCGATGAAGCCCGTCCAGCCCGTCGCCTCCACCCGCTGGCGCCACTCGCGCATGTCGATAGCGCCGTCGCCCAGCTGGCCGCGGCCGTTGAGGACGCCGGCGGGCAGCGGGGTCGTCCAGTCGGCCAGTTGGAAGGAGCGGATGCGGCCTGCGGCTCCCGCGCGGGCCACCGCCGCCGGGGCCCGGTCGTCCCACCAGATGTGGTACGTGTCGACGACGACGCCCACCTGGTCGGCCGGGAAGCGTTCCGCGAGGTCGAGGGCCTGGTCGAGGGTGGACACCACGCACCGGTCCGAGGCGAACATCGGGTGCAGGGGCTCGATGGCGAGACGGACGCCGCGTTCGGCCGCGTAGGGCGCGAGCGAGGCGAGGGCGTCCGCGATCCGCTCCCTGGCCGCGACGAGGTCGCGACTGCCCGGCGGGAGGCCGCCGGAGACCATCACCAGCGTGTCCGTGCCCAGCGTCGCCGCCTCGTCGATCGCGGCGCGGTTGTCGTCCAGCGCGCGGGTGCGCTCGGCCGGGTCGAGAGCCGTGAGGAAGCCGCCCCGGCACAGGGACGTGACCGTCAGACCCGCGTCCCGTACGAGCTTCGCCGCGGCGTCCAGACCGTATTCCGCGACCGGTTCGCGCCACAGGCCGACCGCCGGGATGCCCAGGCCGGCGCAGGCGTCGGCGAGTGCCGGCAAGGACAGCTGCTTGACCGTCATCTGGTTGATGCTGAAGCGCGAGAGAGGATTCACTGCGGGACTCCGTAGACGTTCAGCAGGGACTTCATCCGGGCCTCGGCCGACGCGGGGTCCGGGAACAGGCCGAGCCCGTCGGCCAGTTCGTACGCGCGGGCCAGATGCGGCAGTGAGCGCGCGGACTGGAGGCCGCCGATCATCGTGAAGTGGGACTGGTGGCCCGCCAGCCAGGCCAGGAACACGACACCCGTCTTGTAGAAGCGTGTCGGCGCCTGGAAGAGGTGGCGGGAGAGCTCGACGGTCGGGTCGAGCAGCTTGCGGAAGCCGGCCGTGTCGCCCGTGTCCAGAACCCGTACGGCCTCCGCCGCCAGCGGGCCCAGCGGGTCGAAGATGCCCAGCAGGGCGTGGCTGAAGCCGCGATCGTCACCCGCGATCAGCTCCGGGTAGTTGAAATCGTCGCCCGTGTAGCAGCGCACGCCCTGCGGCAGGCGCCGGCGCAGCTCGACCTCTCTGCGCGCGTCCAGCAGTGAGACCTTGATGCCGTCGACCTTGTCGGGGTGGGCGGCGATCACGTCGAGGAAGACCGACGTGGCCGCGTCCAGGTCGGTCGAGCCCCAGTAGCCCTCCAGCGCGGGGTCGAACATCGGGCCGAGCCAGTGCAGGATCACCGGCTCGGACGCCTGGCGCAGCAGGTGGCGGTAGACGTCCAGGTAGTCCTCGGCGGACGTCGCCGCCGCGGCCAGCGCCCGGGAGGCCATCAGGATCGCCTGCGCGCCGGTGGACTCGACGAGGGCGAGTTGTTCCTCATAGGCGGACCGTACCGACGCGAGTGTCGCCGGGCCGGTCAGCTGGTCGGTGCCCACGCCGCAGGCGATCGTGCCGCCGACGGCCTTCGCCTCGGCCGCCGAGCGCCGGATCAGCTCGGCCGCACCCGCCCAGTCGAGGCCCATCCCGCGCTGCGCCGTGTCCATGGCCTCGGCGACGCCGAGCCCGTGCGACCACAGGTGGCGGCGGAAGGCGAGCGTGGCGTCCCAGTCGACGGCGGCGGGAGAGTCGGGGCTGACGTCGGCGTACGGGTCGGCCACGACATGGGCGGCGGAGAAGACCGTACGGGAGGTGAGTACCCCTGAGGTCGTGAAGCTCAGGGGCTCGGTGCGGGGCTCGTACGCGGTCAGCGAGCCGTCGGGCCGCGGGAGTCGGATCGTCACAGCGACAGCTCCGGCACCTCGAGCCGCCGGCCCTCCGCCGACGACCGCAGGCCGAGCTCGGCGAGCTGCACGCCGCGCGCGCCGGCCATCAGGTCCCAGTGGTAGGGCTCGTCGAGGACCACGTGACGCAGGAAGAGCTCCCACTGCGCCTTGAAGCCGTTGTCGAACTCGGTGTTGTCCGGGATCTCCTGCCACTGGTCGCGGAACGACTCGGTGACCGGCAGGTCCGGGTTCCACACCGGCTTCGGCGTGGCGGAGCGATGCTGGGCACGGCAGTTGCGCAGGCCCGCGACCGCGGAGCCGTGGGTGCCGTCGACCTGGAACTCGACGAGCTCGTCGCGGTTGACCCGTACCGTCCAGGAGGAGTTGATCTGGGCGATCGCGCCGCCCTCGAGCTGGAAGGTGCCGTACGCGGCGTCGTCGGCGGTCGCGGCGTAGGGCTTGCCCTGCTCGTCCCAGCGCTGCAGAACGTGGGTGGCGACCTGCGCGCTGACGGACGTGACGCGGCCGAACAGTTCGTGCAGCACGTACTCCCAGTGCGGGAACATGTCCACGACGATGCCGCCGCCGTCCTCGCTCCGGTAGTTCCAGCTGGGGCGCTGCGCCTCCTGCCAGTCGCCCTCGAAGACCCAGTAGCCGAACTCGCCCCGCACGGACAGGATCTGCCCGAAGAATCCGCCGTCGATGAGGCGCTTCAGCTTCAGCAGGCCCGGCAGGAAGATCTTGTCCTGGACGACGCCGTGCTTGATGCCCTTGTCCTGGGCGAGGCGCGCGAGTTCCAGCGCACCGGCCAGGTCGGTGGCGGTGGGCTTCTCGGTGTAGAGGTGCTTTCCGGCCGCGATCGCCTTCTTCAGCGCACCGACGCGTGCGGAGGTCACCTGGGCGTCGAAGTAGATGCCGATGCTGTCGTCGGCGAGGACGGCGTCGAGGTCGGTCGAGACCTCGGTGATCCCGTGCCGTTCCGCGATCTCGCGCAATGCGTGCTCGCGCCGGCCGACGAGTACGGGCTCCGGCCAGAGCACCTCGCCGTCGCCGAGGTCGAGACCGCCCTGTTCGCGGATCGCCAGGATGGAGCGCACCAGGTGCTGGCGGTACCCCATCCGCCCTGTGACGCCGTTCATGGCGATCCGCACTGTCCTGCGTGTCACGAAGTGCCTCCATCTTTCATCTCGGTTCTTCCGAGATCCCTCGATATGAACGTAGCAAGCGCTTTCTACGCGATATGAAGCTAGCCTGCCGACAGCGGCCCGGACAAGGGGCCGCTCCATCTCCCGCGGAGGAAAGCGATGACAGTCACCCTGGCGGATGTGGCGGCCCGCGCCCGGGTGTCCCCGGCGACCGTCTCCCGCGTACTGAACGGCAACTACCCGGTCGCCGCGTCGACGCGGGAGCGGGTGCTGAGAGCGGTGGACGAGCTCGACTACGTCCTCAACGGCCCGGCGAGCTCACTGGCCGCCGCAACGTCCGACCTCGTCGGCATCCTCGTCAACGACATCGCCGACCCGTTCTTCGGGATCATGGCCGGAGCGGCGCAGACGGAGATCGGCGGGCAGGAGGGAACGGGCCGTGCAGGCGGCGAGAAGCTCGCCGTCGTCTGCAACACCGGCGGTTCGCCCGAACGTGAACTCACCTATCTCACCCTGCTCCAGCGCCAGCGCGCCGCGGCCGTGATCCTCACCGGTGGCGCCCTGGAGGACCCCGGCCACATCGCCGCCATGACCGCGAAACTCAGCCGGCTCGCGGACGCCGGGACCACGGTCGTGCTGTGCGGCCGCCCGCCGTTGCCCGGCAGCGACGCCGTCGTCGCCTCGCTCGCCTTCGACAACCGCGGCGGCGGACGGCGGCTCACCGAGCACCTGCTCACGCTCGGCCACCGCCGCATCGGATACGTCGCCGGACCCGTGGAACGCACCACGACCCGCCACCGGCTGGAGGGCCACCGCGCGGCGATGGCGGCCGCCGGGCTGGGCGGAGACACGGCCGAGCAGGAACGGCTCACGGTGCACGGCCCGTACGACCGCAGGTCGGGTTACGACGCCACCCTGGAACTGCTGCGCAGGGAACCGGAATTGACGGCGATCGTCGCCGCGAACGACACCGTCGCGCTGGGCGCGTGCGCGGCGCTGCGGGACCAGGGCCTGCGGATCCCCCACGACATCTCGGTCGCGGGCTTCGACGACCTGCCCTTCTCCGTGGACGCGGTGCCGGCGCTCACGACCGTCCGGCTCCCCCTCTTCGAGGCGGGGGCCCGCGCCGGCCGGCTGGCGATGGGCAACGAGGCGCCGCCGCCCGGAGGCATCGCCTCGATCGCGGCGGAGCTGATGGCCCGGGACTCGACGGCGCCGCCGAGGGCGTGACGGCGCGGCGCGACGACGCGGCCCCGACCCCCGGGGTCGGGGCCACCCGCGCGTCGGGGCGCGCCCGCTCGACCCGGTGCGGGGCCGTCCGAGGTCCCGCCGGTTCGGCGTCCGCCCCGCTTCCACATCACCCGAACGGCCCACAACCGCTCGCCGCCCCGCAGGCACCGCCCACACGCTGAGGTTCCTGCCCCCGAGGACGGAGAACGAGCATGTCCAGTAGCACGCGAAGCACCCGGACCACCTCGCGCGGTGGAGGCGGCGGGTCCGCGTGGGTCACGGGCGGCACGATGTTCGCCGGTGTCCTGATGCTGATGGAAGGCTTCCTCAACATCCTGTCCGGGATCGCCGCGATCGCGGAGGACGACGTGTACGCGCGCGTCGGCGACTACGTCTTCAAGTTCGACCTCACCACGTGGGGCTGGATCCATCTGATCGTCGGCATCCTGGTGGCGGTCACCGGCGGAGGCATCCTTCAGGGCGCCGCCTGGGCACGGGGCCTCGGTGTGGGACTGGCCGTGCTGGTCGGCGTCCTTCAGTTCATGTGGCTGCCGTACCAGCCGATCTGGGCGGTGGTGTCCATCGCGATCGCCGTGTTCGTCATCTGGGCGCTGACCTCCGATCACGGACGCGGGCCGGATCGCGACCGCACGTCCGCGCACTGAACCAACGCGACCCCGCTGAAGCCGGGAGCTGCTGGAACGCAGCCCGGGCCGGTGCCCTCCCGTCCACCGCCCGCGTCGCTGATCGTCACCGGGCGCCCCGAGATGCGGATCCGTGGCACGGCGGAGCCGGCAGGGGCCTTGCCCGGGCAGCCGGGCGGGCATAGCGTTGACTGAGTCAACGCTGACCCCGGAGTCGATCATGCCGATACAAGAGATCCGCGCGTTCAACCGCTTCTACACCAACCTCATCGGCGCGCTCGACTACGGCAAGCATCTGTACACGCCGTACACGCTCACCGAGTCCCGTGTCCTGTACGAGCTGGCGCACAGCCCCCGGACCGACGCCGCCGACCTGCGGGGCGAGCTGTCGATCGACGCCGGGTACCTGAGCCGGCTGCTCGCGAGATTCGAGCGTGACGGGCTCGTCGCCCGCGCCCCCTCCGAGCGGGACCCACGACGCCAGCGGATCACGCTCACCGACCGCGGCAGGAAGGCCGCCGCGCTGCTCGACGAACGGTCCCGGCAAGCCGTCGGCGCACTGGTCGCCGACGTGCCGGAGCGGGACCGGGACCGGCTCGCGGAAGCGCTGGGCACCGTGCGGGAGCTGCTGTCGCAGGCGAGGTCCGGCTCCGCCGCGGAGCCGGTCCTGCGGGATCCCGGCCCCGGTGACCTGGGGTGGATCGTCCAGCGGCACGGCGCGCTCTACGCCGCCGAGTACGGGTGGGACGCCGGCTTCGAGGGCCTGGTGGCCCGCATCGTCGCCGATTTCGCCCAGGAGCACGACCCCCGCCTGGAGCGTGTGTGGATCGCCGAGACGGACGGACGCCCGGTCGGCTCGGTGATGTGCGTACGGGACGACGCGCCCGACACGGCCCGGCTGCGGCTGCTGCTCGTCGAGCCCGAGGCGCGCGGGCACGGCCTCGGCGACCGGCTGGTGCGCGCCGCCGTGGATTTCGCGCGCGATGCCGGGTACCGGGACATGGTGTTGTGGACCAACGACGTACTGACCACGGCCCGCCGGATCTACCAGCGCGCCGGGTTCACGCTCGTCGCCGAGAAGCCGCACCGCTCGTACGGAGCGGATCTGGTCGGCCAGGACTGGCGGCTGACACTTCAGGGAGGAACGGTTCGATGAAGTTCGCCTTCTCGACCCTCGGCGTGCCGGGCAGGCCGCTGACGGAGGTGGCCCGGCTCGCCACCGACAGCGGATACCAGGGCGTGGAACTGCGCGCCCATCCGGAGGAGCCGGTGCACCCCGGCATCGGCACGACCGAACGGGCGGAGGCGGTCAGGGAGTTCGAGCGCGCGGGCGTCGAGATCCTCACCGTCGCCGGCTACGCGCGGATCGCCGCGGCGGGTGACGACAAGCCCGTGATCAAGGAGATGGAGGATCTCAGCCGGCTGGCCAAGGACCTCGGGGCGCCGTTCGTCCGGGTGTTCCCCGGCGGCGGCGACCAGGACCCGGCGCAGGCCGACGCGATCGCCGCCCGCCGGCTCGGCGCCGCCGCGGAGACCGCCGCCGACCTCGGTGTGCGGATCCTGCTGGAGACGCACGACTCGCACCGCAGGGGCGCCGACGTCACCCGGGTGCTCGGCCTGGTCGGCCACAAGCACGCCGGGGCCCTGTGGGACGTGATGCACACCTGGCTGGGCGGCGAGGCGCCGGAGGCGACCCACGCGGCGCTGAGCCCCTTCCTCGGATACGTACAGGTCAAGGACGTCGCCTCACGCGAGGACCTGACGCCGCTGCCGCTGGGGCAGGGAGTGCTGCCGCTCGCGGAGTGCCTCGCGCTCGCCGACCCGGACGGGTGGGTGTGCTGGGAGTACGAGAAGCGGTGGTACCCCACCGCCGCGGAGCTGCCGGGCCTGCTCACCGCGGGCAGGGAGCATCTGCTCTCGCTGCTCTGAGCGGCTGCTCCGAGCAGCCGGCTTCTGCGAGCGGCCCGTTTCTGAACAGCCTGCTTCCGAGCGGCCGGGACGGTTCGGCGGGCACCGAACCGTCCCGGTTCTAGCGTGCACGGGACCGACTCACGAAGGAGCGACCCCATGTACGAGCGCGAGATCGCGGCCCGTTTCCGCGAGGTCAACGGCGACCATCCGATGTCACCCGCGGACGACGCCTACGTGAGCGCGCAGTTCGCCGTACTGGACGACCTGTGCCTGACCTCCGGCCGCGACCCCGGCGCCGTACGGCTGATGATGTTGGCCGGGCTGCTGCCGCTGCCCGGCTATCTGCGCTCCGACGGCGCCCAGATGGTCCCGAAGGACCTCTTCGCACCGGCGGAGGCGGCCGGCGGTCCGGAGAAGCTCGAGGCCTGGTTCGTCGCGCACTGGGCCGACCCGGCGGCCGGGCGCCAGGAGTGGGAGGCCTATCTGAGCGGCCGGTACGTGTGCCTGCACTCCGTCACGCCGGCGTCGATACAGCGCAAGGAGCGGCTGACCGCCGAGATCACCGCGGCACCGTACGACCCGGACGCCGGCACGCCTCCATGGTCGGCGAGGCTGCACGCCGCGATCGACGAACTGGACGCCCTGGAGCCGGCGTTCACCCCGTACGACCGGCTCCGCTTCGGCGGTCCGACCTCCCGCGACCTCTGCATCGACGCGATGCGCGCCCGCTTCCCGCGCGACCCGGCCACTACCAGGGAACGGTGAGCCAGGGGCTTTCCGGGTCGGTGGTGAGCGTCTTGTGGATGTCGACGACTTCCGTGTACCAGGTGCCGAACTCCTCCTCGTCGAAGTGGAGACACCGGCCGAGCGCATAGCCGGCTCCGAAGTCCTCCCAGGACCGGTACACGCTCGCGCTCACCTCACCGGCACGGACCAGAGCCCTTTCGGCCTCCGCGGGATCGCAGTACCGGGCGGCCAGACCCCAGCGCGCCATGTTGGCCGCACGGCCGTAGTCCCAGGAGAGGACGGACCTCACACAGCGGCCCTCGGACAGGAGTCCGTCGGCGCGGAAGCGCGCCTCGTAGCGGGTGATCCGCCCGATCAGCTGCTGGACGCCGTCGATGTCCGCCTCGGAGACCGCCCCGTGCTCCGCGCCGCGGCGCATGACGCGCGCCGCCGTCTCCCGCCAGCGAACGGGATCGACCGGGCCTCCGTACTCCCGCGCCGTCGCACGGCGTACGGAGAGGACGAACTCCCAGGCTGGGCTCACGTACCGGCCCTGCAGCAAGTCCTCCTGGACCCGGTGCCAGTCCTCGGCGCAGCGGATGCCCCATGACTCGTCCACCGTCTCGCGCATCTGCCGGAATCCTTCGAGGTGCGAGGCCGGCGCGTTCCACAGATCGCCCCTGTGGACGGCGAGTTGAGCACCGCACGCCAGGCCTCTGGCCACCGGGCCCTGGGTCGGCCCGCCCACCCGCAGAGTGCGCAGCAGGCCCCCCTTCCGCGGGGCGGCCCGTTCCGCGTGCTGCCGCCACAGGTGGAGCGTCTGCGGGTTCGCCGGGAAGTACGCCTCGCCGGGCGTCCCGGGGTTGACCGCCAGCCAGCAGGGGTCGCTGCCCCAGGTTCGTACGACATTCTTGAACGACGTGCGGTTGAAGACCGGGTCGGGCTGGGGCAGGGGCAGGGCGCCCTCGGTGTAGAAGGCGTAGCACCAGGTGCCTGTCACCGGGCTCCGGTAGGAGTACTGCGTTCCCGTGCCCGCCTCCGCGTCCGCCCGTCCGACCGGATAGTAGAGGTCCGTTCCGGACAGCACGTCGAAGAACGACGCCCAGTCACCCCGCGTCTTGGCCTCGTGGAGTCTGTGCTCCACCTCGGTCGGCGCCTGCCATCCGTACGGCATCGCGGCGGCGGTCACGCGCTCACCCGCTCCCCAGCGGCTTGAGGCACATGGCCTCCGCGTCGGCCGCGTACTCGAGGCGCATCAGCAGTTCGTCGCCGTCGCAGTCGGCGAGCCGCGCCGTGCGGTACTCCGCCAGGTGCGACCCGCAGTCCACCCGCCGGATGTCCTGGTCGGGCCAGGTGCTGTGGTTCTTCACGCAGTCGCCGACCCGGACCGAGGCGGCCGCGGGACCGCTGTCGAACGCCGCCGTCGTGATGCCCGTCGCCAGCACGATCACCATCAGCACGACGGGCGTGAGGACGAGCAGGGCGGGAGGACGTGCCAGCACCCGCTTTCCCGGTTCCAGCGGAGGCCGCCAACCACCGTAGGGAGCGCCGAGCTTGCGGAAGCGGGAGCGGGGGCCGAGGTTCATCAGCACCGTGACCGGGGTGATGAAGAGCGACATCACGCCCCACCAGCCCTGCCAGAGTGTGTCGGCGGTCATCCCCCGGTACAGCGACGTTCCGCACGAGCGGCAGAAGAAACCCTCGCGCTTCCGGGACCGCATGACCAGGAACAGGCCCTGGTGGCCGCGGATCACCGCGTGGACGGCCGGCAGCGAGCCGCACACCTGGCAGGGCACGGCCCCTCCTGGACCGGCCCCCGTGTGCGCCTGGTACAGGTGCTGCTGCGACGTGGCGCCGTACCGGGCCTGCCCCGGACCGTAAGGCGGCGTGGACATGGGTGATCCCCCCGTCGGTCGATCGGAAGGATCACCCTAGAACCTCAGCTGTGAGCGGCTGTCAGCGGTTCCTGGACCTTTGGCCCGGGCCGCGCCCTTCGGCGGCCCGGCAGGGACGTCAGCGCGACGCCGCCGACCAGCAGGGCCGCCGCACACCAGCGCAGGGGGCCGACCGGCTCACCGAGGAAGAGGTACGCGGAGGACATCCCGAAGACGGGGACGAGGAGGGAGAACGGGGCCACCGAGGACGCCGGGTGGCGGCGGAGCAGCAGGCCCCAGGCGCCGAAGCCGAAGATCGTGGTGACCCAGGCGACGTAGAGGACGACTCCGGCGCCCGTCCAGTCCAGTGAGCGCAGCGCGGCCAGGTCGCGGTCGGCGCCCTCCAGGAGGAGGGAGAGGCCGAGGAGGGGCAGGACGGGAACGGTGCTGACCCACACCATGAAGTTCAGCGCGTCGGGCGGAGCGGCCTTGCGGGTCAGGACGTTGGAGACGCCCCAGCAGGCGGCCGCGGCGACGACCAGGAGGAACCCGGACAACGGGCCGGAGGCACCCTCGTCGACGGCGGCGACCGCGATACCCGACAGTGCCACGGCCATCCCGGCGACCCGTACCCGTCCCGGCCGTTCGCCGAGCGCGGCGAAGGCGAACACGGCCGTGAACACCGCCTGGACCTGGAGGACCAGGGACGAGAGTCCTGCGGGCGCCCCCAGGTCCATGCCCGTGAACAGCAGGCCGAACTTGGCGACGCCCAGGACCAGGCCGACCGCGACGATCCACTTCCAGGCGACCTTCGGCCGGCCGACGAAGAAGACCGCGGGCAGCGCCGCGGCGAGGAACCGCAGGGCGGAGAAGAGCAGCGGCGGGAAGTGGTCCAGGCCGATCTCGATGACGACGAAATTGACTCCCCAGACGGCGGCGACCAGTGCGGCGAGGGCGATGTGGGCGGGACGCATGCCAGGGAGCATCCCGCCACGGGACCATGTAGCACCAGCGCGGATTTCTTCATGGTTGGATGAAGCGCTGCTGATGATTTCCGTCGATGAAGTCGATGAGCGCGAGTAGGAGAGACCATGCTCGATCTCGGCCGGCTGCGCGCACTGCACGCCGTCTCCGTCCACGGCACCGTGGGCGCCGCGGCGGCCGCGCTCGGCTACACGCCGTCCGCGGTCTCCCAGCAGATCGCCAAACTGGAGCGCGAGACCCGCACGACGCTCCTCGAGCGCGAGGGCCGGGGCGTCCGGCTGACCGACGAGGCCAGGCAACTCGCCGCGACGGCCCAGCAGTTGCTCTCCCTGGTCGAGGAGGCCGAGGTGCGTCTCGAGGAGCGGCGCGGCGAGCCGGCCGGGCGGCTCACGATCGCCTGCTTCGCCAGCGCCTCCCGCGGACTGATGCCGTACGTCCTCGCCGACCTCGCCCGCCGCCATCCCGGCCTCGACGCCCGGCTCCACGAGGTGGACCCGCACCTGTCGGTCGATCTCGTCGCCCGCGGCGCGATCGACCTGGCCGTGGCGCACGACTGGGACATCGCCCCGCTGCCGACCCCGCCGGGCGTCGAGCAGGCCGTCATCGGCGACGACATGTGCGACGTGCTGGTCCCCGCCGGCCACGCCCTGGCCACGGCCGACCCCGTGCGGCGCGAGGACCTCAAGGACGAGCGCTGGATCACCCAGCCGCCCGGCACCGTCTGCCACGACTGGCTGCTGCGGACCCTGCGGGCGGCCGGCTGCGAGCCGCTGATCGCCCATCAGGCGGAGGAGAACCACACCCAGGTCGCCCTGGTGGCGGCGGGGCTCGGCATCGCACTGGTGCCCCGGCTGGGCCGTGGCGCCCTGCCGCCCCAGGTGGTGGCCGTACAGCTGGCGCCGGTGCCGACGCGGCGGCTGCATGCCCTGTGGCGCACGGGGGCGGCGCGACGGCCCGCGATCACCGAAACGGTGCGGACGCTGCAGAAGCTGTGGCCGGAGGTCTCCGCGCGCTGACCGCCCCTCGCCTGGGCAGGCCGATCCGGCGCGCCGTCGCCGGGGCGGCCGGGCCCGCTTCAGACAGGCCGTTCCGCGGCGGGCCCTCTCCTGGCAGCCGTTCCGGCGCGGACCGTGGGCCGCCGGTCCGGTGACGGTTGTGCGCGGGGCCTTGACCTGGCAGTTAGTTTCCGGATATCCGTGTCACCTTGGCAGTTTCCTTCAACTCCCCTTGTGCCACACCCATGTCGAGCATGTAGAGCAAGGCCGGAAGGAGCACCAGTGCACGACCGGAACCTCTCCAGACGCACTCTTCTCACCGCGACCGCCGTCGCCGCGGGCACCGTCGCCACCACCGCGCTACCCGCCGTCGCGGCGCCCGCAGCCGTTACCCGCGGCACCAAGGACCGGCTCACGCGGCTCATCTCGAGGATGAGCATCGAGGAGAAGGCCGGCCAGCTCTTCGTGATGCGGGTCTACGGGCACTCCGCCACCGACCCCGACCAGGCCGACATCGACCTCAACCTCGAAGAGATGGGCGTGCGCAACGCCGCCGAGCTCATCGCCGAGTACCACGTCGGCGGCATCATCTACTTCGCGTGGGCGCACAACACCCGTGACCCGCAGCAGATCGCCGGTCTGTCCAACGGCATCCAGCGGGCCGCGCTCGGTCAGCGGAACCCCGTACCGCTGCTCATCTCCACCGACCAGGAGCACGGCATCGTCGCCCGCGTCGGCAGGCCGGCGACGCTGATGCCGGGGGCGATGGCCCTCGGCGCCGGCGGATCCGCGTCCGCCGCCCGCAAGGCGGCGCAGATCGCGGGCAGCGAGCTCGCCGCGATGGGCATCGTCCAGAACTACGCCCCCGTCGCCGATGTGAACGTCGACCCGGCCAACCCGGTGATCGGGGTGCGGTCGTTCGGCGCGGATCCGGCCGCGGTCGCCCGGATGGTCACCGCCCAGGTCAAGGGCTACCGGAGCGCGGGCATCGCGGCGACGTCCAAGCACTTCCCCGGACACGGTGACACCACCGTCGACAGCCACACCGGCATCCCGGTGATCACCCACACCCGCCAGGAGTGGGAGGAGATCGACGCACCGCCGTTCAGGGCCGCGATCGCCGCCGGCATCGACTCGATCATGACGGCGCACATCCAGTTCCCCGCGCTCGACCCCAGCAACGACCCGGCAACGCTGTCCCGGCCGATCCTCACCGGCATCCTCCGCGAGGAGCTGGGTTACGACGGCGTGGTGGTCACGGACGCGCTCAACATGGAGGGTGTACGGGAGAAGTACGGCGACCACCGGGTGCCGGTTCTCGCCCTGCTCGCGGGGGTGGACCAACTGCTCAACCCGCCGGATCTGGCCGTCGCCTGGAACGGTGTGCTGGACGCGGTCAGGAGCGGCGAGGTCACCGAGGCCCGGCTCGACGAATCGATCCTGCGGATCTTCCTGCTCAAGGAGAAGCTCGGCCTGTTCCGCGACCCGTTCGTCACGCCGCAGGAGGTCGGGCGCACGGTGGGCGCCCCGGCGCATCTCGCCGCCGCCGACCGGATCGCCGAGCGGACCACGACGCTGCTCACCAACCCGGACGGACTGCTGCCGCTCAGCCGCCGCAGCCATCGCGAGGTCCTGGTCGTCGGCGTAGATCCGGCGTCCCCCAGCGGCACGACGGGGCCGCCGACGACCGTACTCGCCGACGCCTTCGGCGAGCTGGGCTTCACGGCCACCGCTCTGTCGACCGGGACCGCCCCCAGCAGCACGAAGATCACGGAGGCGGTCGCCGCGGCCCAGGGCAAGGACGTGGTCGTCGTCGGCACGTACAACGTCTCCGCGACCAGCTCCCAGCGCACGCTCGTGGCCCGGCTGGTGGCGACCGGCGTGCCGGTGGTCGCGCTCGCCATCCGCAACCCGTACGACATCGCCAGGCTCGAGGGGGTCGCCGCCGCCCTGGCGGCCTACTCGTGGACCGATGTCGAACTGCGGGCCGCGGTACGGGTGATCGCGGGTCACGCGGACCCGCAGGGCCGTCTCCCAGTGCCGGTGCAGCGGGCCGACGACCCGTCACAGGTGCTGTTCCCGATCGGCCACGGGCTGACGTACCGGTAGCCGCCGAACGGAAGTGAAGGGGCCGTGCCCGCAGCCGGAGAAGGCTGCGGACACGGCCCCTTTCGCCGCTCCCCGGTTACGGGCGCAGCATCGGCTCGCGCTCGAGGTCGCGCTTGTCGAGCTTCGCGTCGGCCTTCGCCAGCGGCCTGGCCTTCGCCGGGTCCTCCTGGACCGCGGCCGGGGCGACGCCCGCCCAGCGCAGGATGGCGGCGGTGGCCTCCGCCCGCTCGTCCGCCACCAGACCGGCGACGTTCGCGCCGTGGTTGGCGCCCGGCGCGGTGTAGACGTGGCTGTCACGGGTGCCCTTGCCGACCCGGAACGGTTCGGCGCCCCACGGGTCGTTCTCGCCGTAGACGAACATCATCCGGTCGGCGTTGTGCCGCACCCAGGTGTCGACGTCCTTCATCACCCACGGCTTGAAGCGCATGGAGATGTCACGCGGCACGAAGTTCCGCGGCGGCTGGTAGCCGTAGCGGCTCAGACCGTCCAGGTGGGGCTGCCTGATGTCGGGCGAACCGAGCTCGGTGCCCGCCTGGTAGTAGTACGGCGTGTAGGTGGCGAGCCCCTGGTCGGCGTAGAAGGAGAAGCCGGAGATGGCGTCGACGGTGTCGAAGATCTCCTGGTCGGACGCGGTCGCCGCGACCGGGATCGCCTCGCAGTCGGACACGTGGCTGTACTGCCAGAACGCCCACACGAAGTCGAGGACGACGGCCTCGTACGCCTTGTCCAGGCTGCCGACGGTGTCGAACGTGTAGCCGCCCTCCGCCGCGTGCTTCTCGTAGATCGCCTCGAGCGGCTCCCGGCGCACCAGGGCCTCGCGCTGGACCGCGTTCAGCTTGTCGCGGCACTCCTGCGTACCGACGTTCTCGAGGAACCGGTCGTACGCCCGGTCCTCGTTGTTCACCACGTCGTTGGGCGCGACGTACGCGACGACGCCGTCCATGTCGCCCGGGTAGTGGCGCTCGTAGTAGGTGGCGGTCATGCCGCCCTTGGAACCGCCCGTGGAGAGCCAGTTCCTGTCGTAGATCTTCTTCAGCGCCTTGAACACCCGGTGCTGGTCGCTCGCCGCCTGCCAGATGTCCAGCTTGGACCAGTCGGCGGGCGCGGGACGCGACGGCGTGAAGAAGCGGTACTCCAGGGAGACCTGGTTACCGTCGATGATGGCCGTCGGCTCGCTGCGGCGCGGCGTGGTGGAGACGTTGTAGCCGGAGGTGAAGAAGACGGTGGGGCGGTCGGTGTCCTTGTGCAGCAAGGTGATCCGCTGCTTGAACGTGCCGCGCCACGGGTGCCGGTGGTCCACCGGCTGTGTGTAGTTGAGGACGAAGAAACGGTAACCCGGGTACGGCTTCTCCTCGATGAGACTCATTCCCGGTACCGACAGAATCCGGTCCTTGATGTCCGTGCCGGTCGCCGGCTCTGCGGCGGTGGCCGCACCCGCCGTCATGCCGGCCGCGCTCACGGTGCCTATGAGCACCACGAGCGACAGCAGCCATCTGAGCGCCTTGCGCATTCACCCTCCCCTGGAGATCTCCCCTTGAGATCAAGTGGTCGCGGTGAACCTAGCGGTGTCAACACAGGCCCCGCCAGACCAGGTTGACTCCTACTGGCGCATCAGCACAGAATCCACCCGGTGGAACGCGAGGTCCCGGAGACCGAACCGGTGGCGCGTACACAGCGGTTGAGGGCGTGCACGGTGACCGGCCCGGCCTGCCGGGTGAACCTCCCGCTGTCCGTGTCCGCACGCCCGCCCCGGGGCTGGAGGGAGACCGACATGGAGCGGCGGACGCCGGGACGCTTGGCGAGGGTGACGGCGCAGGCGTAGTCACCGCGTTCGTAGACGCGCAGTTCGCCGGTCGAGAAGGTGACGGTCTTGGCCAGCCGGCCCGGGCAGGGCGCCGCCGCGTCGGCCTGCTGGACGCCCGGGGCGGCGACAGTGAACGCCGCGACCGCCGTGACCACGGCCAGCACCCGCCCTATGACGCGGCCCGGCCGTCCCCTGCCCGTGATCCCCACCCCGTCGAACACGTTTACTCCCCACTGCCACTGCTCCGTACTTGCGTACGACGCGCGGGGCCTGGCATCGGTTGCGCCCGTTACCGGCCGCTACGGGCTGCTACCGCCCGGCGCCCGGTGGTGGCCGCCGCTTCGGCGGGCGGCGGCGGTGCTGACGCTCCTGGCGCCCTGCCGCTCCTGCCGGTGCCGGGGAGCCGCGCGGACCGGGACAGAGAGCCGCGCCAGGCGGACCGGTGACGGGGCGCCGCGGGGCGGCTCGGAGCAGGCGGCGCCCACGGGTCCGGCCGGATCCGTGCGTGTCATCGCTGGATCCGGCCGGACCCGTGGGCGTCACACCGTCGCGGGCTCGTCCTCCCCTACGTCCTCCGTGCCCTCGCCGACGAACGTGCGCCACAGGGCGGCGTAGCTGCCGTCCAGGGCGAGCAGTTCGTCGTGGGTGCCGTCCTCCGCGACGCGGCCGTGATCCATCACGACCACGCGGTCCGCGCGGGCGGCGGTGGTGAGCCGGTGGGCGACGACGAGGGTCGTACGCCGGCCGGTCAGCCGGTCCGTCGCCTGGTTCACCTGCGCCTCCGTCGCCAGGTCCAGCGCGGCCGTCGCCTCGTCGAGCAACAGCACGTCCGGGTCGACGAGTTCGGCGCGGGCCAGGGCGATCAGCTGGCGCTGCCCCGCGGAGAGGTTGCGACCCCGCTCCGAGACCTCGTGGAGGTAGCCGCCGTCGAGCGTGGCGATCATGTCGTGCGCGCCGACCGCGCGCGCGGCCGCCTCCACCTCGGCGTCGCTCGCGCCGGGGCGGCCGTAGGCGATGGCGTCACGGACGGTGCCGGAGAAGAGGTACGCCTCCTGCGGGACGACGCCGAGGCGGTGCCGGTACGCGGTCAGGTCCAGCTCTCGCACGTCCTTGCCGTCGACGGTGACCCGGCCGCTCGTCGGGTCGTAGAACCGGGCCACGAGCTTGACCAGCGTCGACTTGCCGGCGCCCGTCTCGCCCACGAAGGCGACGGTCTGCCCGGCCGGGATGCGCAGATCGACGCCGGTGAGCGCCTCCTCCTCGTCCCCGTAGGCGAACGACACGTCCTCGAAGCCGATGTCGCCGCGCAGTGCCCGCACCGGGTGCGGCTCGGCCGGCGTGAGCGTCGAGGCCGGCTCGCGCAGCAGTTCCTGCACGCGGCGCAGTGACACGGCCGCCTGCTGGTAACCGTCGAAGACCTGCGAGAGCTGCTGCACGGGCGCGAAGAACAGATCGATGTACAGCAGGTAGGCGACCAGCGCGCCCGTCGTCAGGGTGCCCGCCTCGATCCGGCCCGCGCCCACGATCAGGACGGCGGCGGTGGCCACCGACGACAGCAGCTGCACGAACGGGAAGTAGATCGAGATCAGCCACTGGCCGCGAACCCGGGCCTGGCGGTAGCTGTCGCTGCGGGCCGCGAAGCTCTCCCGGCCGGTGCGCTCCCGGCGGAACGCCTGCACGATCCGCAGACCCGAGACGGACTCCTGGAGGTCGGCGTTGACGACGCTGATGCGTTCACGGGCGAGCTCGTACGCCTTGACGCTCTGCTTGCGGAAGAAGTACGTGCCGACGATCAGGACGGGCAGCGTCGCGAAGACGACCAGGGCGAGTTCCACGTCGATGACGACGAGGGCGACCATGATCCCGAAGAAGGTGACGACCGAGACGAACGCGGTGACCAGGCCCGTCTGGAGGAACGTGGACAGCGCGTCCACGTCGGTCGTCATCCGCGTCATGATGCGGCCGGTCAGCTCACGCTCGTAGTAGTCGAGACCGAGCCGCTGGAGCTGCGCGAAGATCTTCAGCCGGAGCGAGTACAGCACCCGCTCGCCGGTGCGGCCCGTCATCCGGGTCTCGCCGATCTGCGCCGCCCACTGCACCAGCACGGTCGCCAGGGCGAGCAGCGAGGCCGCCCAGACGGCGCCGAGCGCCACCTGCTCCACACCCTCGTCGATACCGTGCCGGATCAGGATCGGCAGCAGCAGGCCCATGCCGGCGTCGACGGCGACCAGACCGAGACTGACCAGCAGCGGCAGTCCGAACCCGCTCAGTACGGCCCGCAGCCTGCCGCCCTCGCCGGCGGTCGCGCCGGCGGGCTCCGGGCGGGTGGCCCGCGCTTCGTCGATGTCGGGGGTGTCGGTGGCCGGGGGCAGCGCCTCGACCTGGGCCAGCAGCTCGGGCGTCGCGCCCGGCTCCTCCTTCGCCTCCTCCGCGTTCTCGTCCCGCGCCCACAGCCGCGGCGTGATGCCGCGCTCCACGTCGAACTCGGCGTCGAGCTCGTCGCGTACGGTACGGTCCTCGTCCGGTTCGGGGGCCGCCGCCTGCCGGACGATGTGACCGGGCGAGACACCGCCCAGCTCGTCCGGGTCGGTCAGCAGCCGCCGGTACAGCGCGCAGCGCTGCTCCAGCTCCTTGTGCGTGCCGATGTCGGCGAGCCGGCCGCCGTCGAGCACGGCGATGCGGTCGGCGAGGTTCAGGGTCGAACGGCGGTGGGCGATCAGCAGCGTCGTACGCCCGGCCATGACGTGCTTGAGCGCTTCGTGGATCTCGTGCTCGACACGGGCGTCGACGGCCGAGGTGGCGTCGTCGAGGAGCAGCAGCCGGGGGTCGGTCAGGATGGCGCGGGCGAGCGCGATGCGCTGGCGCTGGCCGCCGGAGAGCGTGAGACCGTGCTCGCCGACCTTGGTGTCGTAGCCCTCGGGGAGCTCGGCGATGAAACGGTCCGCCTGGGCGGCACGGGCCGCCTTCTCGATCTCCTCCTGGGTGGCTTCCGGGTACCCGTACGCGATGTTGGCGCGGACGGTGTCCGAGAAGAGGAAGCTGTCCTCCGGTACGAGACCGATGGCCGCCCGCAGCGAGTCGAACGTCAGCTCCCGCACATCGTGGCCGCCGACCAGTACGGCGCCGCGGGTGGCGTCGTAGAAGCGGGGAAGCAGCAGCGAGACGGTGGACTTGCCGCTGCCGGACGCGCCGACGACCGCCACGGTCTCGCCGGCGGCGATCTCCAGCGAGAACCCGTCGAGAACCGGCTTGCCCTCCGCGTACTCGAAGCTCACGTCGTCGAACTCGACGGTGGCCGGGGCGTCGGCAGGCAGCTCCTTAGTGCCGTCCTTGATCCCGGGCTGCGTGTCGATCAGGTCGAAGACCCGCTCCACACCGGCCCTGGCCTGCTGGGCGACGGTCAGCACCATGGCCAGCATCCGCACCGGCCCCACGAGCTGCGCGAGATAGGCGGAGAAGGCGACGAACGTACCGAGCGTGATGTCGCCCTTCGTGGCCAGCCAGCCGCCCAGCGCCAGCATCGCGACCTGGCCGAGGGCCGGGACGGACTGCAGCGCGGGCGTGTACTTCGAGTTCAGCCGGATGGTGCGCATCCGCCCCGCGAAGAGCTTCCTGCTCACCTCGCGCAGCTTCTGCGTCTCCTGCTCCTCCTGCCCGAAGCCCTTCACGACGCGCACACCGCTGACCGCTCCGTCGACCACCCCGGCGACGGCCGCGGCCTGGCTCTGCGCGTACCAGGTGGCCGGATGCAGCCGGGTGCGGCTGCGCTTGGCGATGACCCACAGTGCGGGGGCGACGGCGAGCGCGATCAGGGTCAGCGGCAGTGACAGCCACGCCATGACGACGAGGGAGATGCCGAACAGCACGAAGTTCCCGATGGTCATCGGGAGCATGAAGAGCAGGCCCTGGATCAGCTGCAGGTCACTGGTGGCCCGCCCGACGACCTGCCCGGTGGACAGCTCGTCCTGCCGCCGCCCGTCGAGCCGGGTGATCGTCCCGTACATGTCGGTGCGCAGGTCGTGCTGCACATCGAGGGCGAGCCGCCCGCCGTAGTAGCGCCGGATGTACGTCATCACGTAGACGGCGAGGGCGGCGGCGATCAGCAGCCCGGTCCAGGTGTTCAGCGAGCGTGTCTGCGCCGTGATCACATCGTCGATGACGACCTTGATGATCAGCGGTACGAGCGCCATGACGGCCATGCCGCCCAGCGACGAGCCGAGAGCGAGTACGACGTTGAGCCGGTACCGCCATGCGTACCCGGACAACCGCCGTGCCCACCCTTGCGCTGCTGGTGCCGCCGCCACGTGATGCCTCCCCGTCGATACCGCCGCGGGCCCGTCCGACCTGATCCTCGGATCCGATCGCGGGCCTGATCTTCCGCAAGGCACCAACGCGGCGGCCGACGGATTTCATCCCTCCGCGACCGGTCGGCGCCGAAGACCGGTCCGGGGTCCTAGGACCGGTAGACGAGGCGCGCGATCGACGTCCAGGAAACTCAACCGGATGTTCACATCATCTCCACACAGGCGACTTGTGAGCGCTACGGTTCACCGAAGGCGCACTCAGAGTGCGAAAGATGTCACAGAGCGACGCGCACGTGGCGGATGCTTCGGCGTGCCCGGACGCGGCTGCAGGCCTGGGGGGCTCCATGCAGGAGATGACCAAGGGATCCAACGTCAGCCTGACGGCCCTGAGTGAGGACGCCGACGCCGTGGTCGTCAGCCTGCGGTGGAACAGCGCGACCGGCGACGGTGACGCCGATGTGTCCGTGCTCCTCCTGGATGCCGACGGGAAAGTACGGAGCGACACGGACTTCTTCTTCTACAACAACCCGGCCGCTGCCGACGGCAGCGTGCAGCTCCTGGGCAAGAAGCCGACCGACGACGGCAACGAGGATCGCATCAGCCTTGATCTGACGGCGGTGCCGGCGGGTGTGGAGCGCATCGTCGTCGCCGCGAGTCAGTACGGCGGGTCGACGTTCGGTGAACTGAACGACCTCCGTGTGACGGTGGCCGACCGTGCCGGGGAAACACTGCTCGGCTTCTCGATCACCGACGCCGGCGTGGAGAGCGCCTTCATCTTCGGCGAGCTGTACCGACGTGGAACGGACTGGAAGTTCCGGGCCATCGGCCAGGGATACGAAACCGGTCTGGCAGGGCTGGCCACAGACTTCGGCATCACTGTCGACGAGGAGAGCGACGAGGAGAGCGATTGCCCTCCCCCTGCGGCAGCGGAACCGGCAACGGCCGCGGCGGTGTCGTCGGCGTCGTCGAAGCCCGTCGTCCCCGAACAGCCCGGCGCGACCTGGCCGTCCCCGGCCGAGCCCGCTTCCCCACGCGCCCGTGGGCCTCGGACGGCGAAGAAGAAGATCACGCTTCCCAGGACGGCCAGACCGACGCTCGCCGAGAACGACTCGTGGAAGCCTGCGCGACTGTTCCCCGCCTCGTCACTGAAGAGCGACAGAGAACGCGAAATGCGGGCCACCTCCGTACTGCTCTCCGTCATGGCCGAGGTACCGGAATTCGGGCGCCGGCTCACCGCGGCGTTCGGCGCCCCTGCCGGACGCATGCAGACCTTCGTGGAAGTGTCCCTACCGCATGGGGACAGCCCGAAGCGACCGGACGGTGTGATCCGCGTGGAGCGGGCGGGCAAACTCTGGACGGCTCTGGTCGAGACGAAGACGAACGGCAACGCACTCAGGTCCGAGCAGGTGCAGAGCTACATGGACATCGCGGCCCGTCGTGGATACGAAGCCGTGATCACCCTTTCCAACGACGTGGCGCTTGAGGGCCGTCCGCTGGTCGACGTGCGGACAGACGGACGGCGAAAGCACAAGGTGACCCTGTGGCACCTCTCCTGGGCCGAGGTTGCCCACCAGGCCCAGCTGCTCATCCGTCACGAAGGCGTGGGCAACGCAACCCACGCGTGGCTGTTGCAGGAACTGCTCCACTACCTGCAGCACGAGAACTCGGGCTGCCACGGGTTCCAGAACATGGGGCCCGCCTGGGTACCCGTCCGGAACGGCATCGACATGGAAACCCTCTGCCAGGGAGACCCGAAGGCACTCGAGGTCGTGGAGAGCTGGGAACAGCTCGTCCGCCAGGTTTGTCTGCGGCTCGGCGGCGAACTGGGGCGCAAGGCCTTGCCAGTGCAACGCACCAAGCGGGGCACCGACCCGCAGACCCGGCGGGCCGCTCTCGCGGATCAACTGTGTGACGACGGGCGCCTGACGGCGGAGATGCGCATCGAAGACACACCTGGGGTGCTGGCCATAGTCGCCGATCTCAGGACCGGAAAACTGCGTACATCCGTCGACGTCCAGGCGCCGGAGGGCAACTACCCCCTCACCTCGGTGAAGCGCCTCGTCCGCGCACTGGCCGACGCACCGGCCGATCTTCATGTGGAGACCCTCGTCGAGGACGGAAAGGGCCCGCGGGGCACCTTGGAACGACTGCGCCCCGAGCCGGGTGACCTCCTCCCCAAGGACGGCGCTCGCATCACCGGTTTCCGTCTGTCTCTGTTCAAGAGCATGGGAGCTACGCGCGGGAACGCCGAAACCGGGTTCATCCGGAGCGTGGACGACGCGGTGGACCGGTTCTACGCCTCGGTCGTCGCTCAGGTGTCCGCCTTCGAGCGCCGCTCCGCGAGTCGGCCCCGGGTCAAGGAGCAGGTGGCGGCAGGCTGACCCAGCCGGTCGACGCCGCGCCGCACTCGGGCGGCCTTGACCTCAAGCGCGCTTGACGTAACAGGCTCGCCGGCATGGACACCGACATCGACATCGAAGAGATGCGGCGCGAGCTGCGTGCACTGACCGACCGGGCCGAGATCGCGGATCTGCTGGACAGGTATCTGCGGTCCCTGGACGAGGGGCCGCTCGACGCGGAGTGGGCCCGTGCGTTCCACACCGAGGACGTCACCGCCGAGATGCCCGTCGGCACGGTCCGCGGGCGGGACGCGCTGCTGACCACCGTCCGGCGGGCGATGGCCCTCTTCGAAAGGACCGTGCACCTGGGGAGCAACACGGTCATCGAGGTCGACGGCGACCGCGCCACGGCGCGCGGCACCCAGCTCAGCACGCATGTCCTCGCGGACGGCTCCGAGGAGGTCTTCGTCTCCGCCGGTCACACCGAATCCGAGCTCGCCAGAACCCCGGCCGGCTGGCGCATCTCGGCGACCGCCCTGCGCGTGGTGTGGACACGGGGCACGCCGCCCGATCTGGGCACCCTGGGCTGAGGACACCCGCGGGCCGGTGTCGGTGGCGGGCGCTACGGTCCGGGCATGACGATCAGGCCCTCGGCCGCTTGGCGGGCGGAAGCAGCGCAGTACGCCGCCACCGGCACGCCGTACACCCCACAGTTGCTGGCCGCGACGGACGTCGCCCTCGGCGCCTACGAGACGGAAGTGGCGGGTCTCGGGAGCGCCGCCGGCGACGAGGAGGTGCTCGCGGCGGTACGGCGGGTCGTCCTCGCGCTGAACGCCGTCGACGACGAGCACGGCGCGTACTGCACGGTCGAGCGTGAGGACCTGTGCGAGTACATCGACGCCGTCCTTGCCGAGCACGGCGTGGACGTCGCCGCGCTGGCCGGCCGCAACGGCATGGACGGCGACGACATCGCGGGCGAGTGGCGCGACTGGTGAGCCGACGCGGCGCCTGTCACGCGTTCCGGCGCCCGGCGTAGGCGATACGCGCAGGCCGTGCGCCAGGGCCGATTGTCAGTGGCGCCTGCCACGATGCCGGTACGTCATGAAGAGCGGACGGGCCGAGACGTCAACCACCGGCGTACGGCCTGTCGGACGCCGGACAGGACCACCGGCCGCAGAGCCGGCCGACGGCACAACGGGGGACACCATGGGCACCTGGGACATCGGGCACTTCGACAACGACACCGCGGCGGACTTCTCCGGCACGCTGGACGACGCGGCCGAGAGCGAGCGTCCTGGCATCCTGCGCGAGGCGCTGCTGCGCGTCGTCGGCACCGACGATTACCTGGACAGCGACGAGGCGGCCGAGGCGGTGGCCGCCTCGGCGCTGGTCGCCGCGCAGTGTCCCGGCGGGGAGGCCGTGACGACGCCCTACGGCCCGGACGAGCCCGTCCCCGCTCTCCCCGCCGACCTGCGGATGCTCGCGGTCGAGGCACTCGACCGGACACTCAGGAAGCCGTCGGAACTGATGGAGCTCTGGGACGAGACCGATGCCGGCCCCACATGGCGGGCGGGCATGGCCGGGCTGCGGGAGGTGCTGGCGGGGGGCCGGCTCTTCCCAGAGCTGACGGGCAAACCGCGCTCCCGGACTCGTCAGGGTGCTCCCGCCTCGCGGGCCGATGAATCGGGCGTTGTTCCGGAGTCTGTCCTGGTGCAGGTTCGTACACCAGGCACAAGGAGTGAACCGGCATGGCCGATGACGAAGCAGAGATCCGGAGCCTGATCGAGCGGTGGGCCGAAGCCGTTCACCGGGGTGACCTGCCGGAAGTACTGGCAGATCACGCCGACGACATCGTGATGTTCGACGTGCCGCCGCCGCATGACGGTATCCGGGGTATCGATGCGTACCGCGAGACATGGCCGCCGTTCTTCGAGTGGCAGGCGCAAGGTGCCTCGTTCGAGATCGTGTCACTCGACGTCACCGCCGGCGGGGACGCCGCCTTCGCGTACGCGCTGCTGCGCTGCGGAACGCCCAAGGAGCTGGCGGAGCGCCCCGAGAGCCGCTTGCGGCTGACGGTCGGGCTGCGTAAGGAGAAAGGGCGCTGGGTCGTGGCGCACGAGCACCATTCGTTCGCGGACACGACCACCGCCAGCGGCACGTGAGGGGCGTTCCGCCGCTGCGGCTTGAGGTGGAGAGTGGTCACATAGGCACCCACCGCCCTCCGGCACGAAGTGAGGGACGGCTCGCCCATGCCCGGACGGACGCCAGTTTTTGGGCGGACCGGCCAAGCCCTGAGAGTCCGGCGGCCGGGCGGGCCGGCCGCCAGGTGGGCGGGATGCGGTCGGGGCGGGATGCGGTCGGCGCGACCGGCCTCAGGCGTCCCGTCGCATGAGCCGCCGGCCGCCCACCCACAGCGCCGCCGCCACCCAGAGCACCAGGACACCCGTCCCCGTCCATGGGTTCAGCGGCCCGTCCGGGTTCTGAAGCAGGATCTGCTGGCCCGCGCGGTCCGGAAGGAAGTCGACCCAGCCGCCGCCCTCGGAAACGTCCCCGAGGACGAACGACAGCATCAGCAGGAACGGGATGAGGAATCCCATGACCGCGGGGGCGCTGCGCAGCACCGCCGCCAGCCCGGCGGCGAACAGGGTGATGAGCGCGAGGTAGACGCCGCATCCGACCACGGACCGCAGCGCACCCGGTTCACCGATTCCCACACCAAGGTCGCCGAGCGCCGCCTGCCCGAGGACGAAGCACGTCGCGCTCGTCAGGAGGCCGACGGCGAGAGCCAGCAGTCCGACGACCGTCAGCTTGGCCGTGTAGAACAGGCCCCTGCGGGGGACGGCGGTGAGCGAGACGAGGACGGCTCCGTTTCGGTATTCGCCGGCCACGGCGAGCGAGCCGAAGCAGATGGCCGCTATCTGCCCGAAGTTGAGGCCGAAGAACGAGGCGCGCACCGGGTCGAATCCCGCTTCGGACGTGTCCTCCGCACTGAGGGTCGCGCACATCAGGACCGAGAACGCGGTGGTCGACACGAGCACGGCGGCGAGCGCGAGGCACTGGGAGCGCACGGAGCGGATCTTCAGCCACTCGGAGTGCAGGACGGGGGCGAAGGACGACATGCTCAGACCTCCTGGACGGCAGCCGTGGGACGGGGGGCCGTGTACTCGGCCTCGCCGGCCGTGAGGGCGAGGTAGGCGTGCTCCAGCGAGGGCTCCTCACCGGCCAGTTCGAGGATCGGGATGCCGGCCTCGGCGGTGAGCGGCCCTATGTCCTCGACACGCGCGCCCTCGACGGTCCAGCGGCCGTCGTCATCCGCCACGGGATGGAATCCCTTCTCCGCGAGGACGGCACTCAGCCGGACGTCGTCAGTGGTGCGCAGACGGACGCGAGGGGTGGTCCACTCCTCGATGAACTCCCTCATGCCGGTGTCGGCGAGCAGCCGGCCCTTGCCCAGGACGACCAGGTGGTCGGCGAACGAGGCCGTCTCGCTCATCAGATGGCTGGAGACGAGGACGGCCCTGCCCTCGGCGGCCAGCTGCCGGACGTGCCTTCGGATCCAGATGATCCCTTCGGGGTCCAGGCCGTTCGACGGCTCGTCGAGCATCACGACCTCGGGGTCGCCGAGCAGCGCCGCCGCTATGCCGAGCCGCTGACGCATCCCGAGCGAGTACGTCTTGATCCGCCGGTCCGCGGCGCTCGCGATCCCTGCTTGTTCCAGCACGTCGTCCACGCGCCGCGCCGGTATCCGCGCTGTCGCGGCGAGGATGCGCAGATGGTCCCGGCCGGTGCGGGAACCCACGGCCGCCTGCGCGTCGAGCAGAGCGCCGACGTGGCGCAACGGCTCGTCGATCTCCGCGTACGGGCGGCCGCCGATGGTGGCCGTGCCCGACGTGGGCCGATCCAGGCCGAGGACGAGGCGCATGGTCGTCGACTTCCCTGCCCCGTTGGGGCCGAGGAAGCCGGTGACCTTGCCGGGGCGGACAGTGAACGTGAGCCCGTCCACGGCGCGCCTGCCGCCGTACTCCTTCGTGAGCTGTGTGACGTCGATGCTGGTCATGGCATCAGCCTCGCCGCCGGGCCGGGCCGGCGGCCTCCCCCGCCGGAGGGGACCGTCTCCCCCGTGAGGGGGAACCGTCACGGCCGGTGCCGCTGGCACGATGACGGAATGTTCCGCTTTCTGCGTCCGCTGACCTGTCGGATCACCCGCCGTGTCACCTACACCCGCTGGCTGCATCTGTTCATCGGCACCATCGTCCTGGGCGTGTGGCTGTTCATCGACACGAGGCATCTGTACATGCCGGTGATCCTGCTCGGTCTGCTCGGGTTCGTCCCGGCGATGCGGCTCGTCGAGGGGTTGCAGGCCCGGCTCCTTCTGTCGCCGTACGGGTACAAGGACGACACGTCCGGTATCGCCGTCTCGTCGTCGGTCACCTGGGCGGACCGGTGGCGTACGGCCCTGTGGCTGGAGATACGCCTCGGCCTGGGCCTGTTCACCGGGATGCTGACGGTGCACCTGCTCGGCGCATCGGTGGACCTGGCCCGCCTCGCGTGGGGCGAGCAGCCCGATTCGGGCTCGATCGTCCCGCTGCCCGCAGGCGACGGCCACTGGTGGTACGGGCTGCTCACGCCACTGCCGCTCGCGGTTCTTCTCGCCGCTGTCGTGGGCGTCGGGGAGCTGATCACCGCCATCGCCCGGCGCCTGCTGGGCACGTCCGCGGCCGAGCGGCTCACCGCCCTGGAGGAGCGCACCGAGCAGCTGCTGGAGCGGAACCGCATAGCCCGGGAGTTGCACGACTCGATCGGGCACGCGCTGACCGTGGCGGTGGTGCAGGCGGGCGCGGCGCGGGCCGCAGGGGACAGCGAGTTCACCGAGCGGGCGCTGGCCGCGATCGAGGAGACGGGCCGCGCGGCGCTGGACGACCTGGAGCGCGTGCTGGACGTGCTCCGCGAATCGGGGCAGCCGGTCGGCAGCCGCCCCACGCTCGCCGACGCCGACCGGCTGCTGGAGTCGGCGCGGGCGTCCGGCGCGGAGGTGCAGGCAGAGGTGACGGGTCCGCTGACGCTCGTACCGGGTCCGGTGTCCCGGGAGGGGTACCGCATCGTGCAGGAAGCGCTGACGAACGTGTTGCGCCACGCGGGCCCGGTTCCCACCCGGGTGCGGATCGCCGTCGCGGACGGCCGGCTCGACCTGGAGGTCGTCAACTCGCTGACCGGCCCGGTCACTCCTACCGCCCGTGGCAGTGGGCTGCGCGGTATACGGGAGCGTGCCGCGCTGCTCGGCGGGAAGGCCACGACCGGTCCGCACGAGGACAGTTGGAGGGTCGAGGTGGGGCTGCCGCTCGACGGCCTACGCTGAACGGGTGCCGATCACCGTGCTGCTTGTCGACGACGAACCTCTTGTACGGGCGGGGCTGCGTGCCGTGCTGGAGGCCCAGCCGGACATCGAGGTGGCCGGCGAGGCCGCCGACGGGGCCGCGGTGATCCCGCTGGTGCGGCAACTGCGGCCGGACGTGGTGGCGATGGACGTGCGGATGCCGCTGATGGACGGCATCGAGGCGACCCGTGCCGTGCTGCGCACGGTCGACGACCCACCGAAGATCCTGGTGGTCACGACCTTCGAGAACGACGAGTACGTGTACGAGGCGCTGCGGGCGGGCGCCGACGGCTTTCTGCTCAAGCGGGCACGCCCGGCGGAGATCGTGCACGCGGTGCGGCTGGTCGCCGAGGGAGAGTCGCTGCTGTTCCCCGCGGCCGTACGCTCACTGGCCGCGGAGTACGGCAACTCGGCGGCGCGCACGGCGATGGAACGGGCCGCGCTGACCGAGCGGGAGGCCGCCGTCCTGCGGCTGATGGCCCGCGGGTTGTCCAACTCGGAGATCGCGGCGCAGCTGTTCGTGGGCACGGAGACCGTCAAGACCCATGTCAGCGCGGTGCTGGCCAAACTGGGCGCGAGGGACAGGACGCAGGCGGTCATCGCCGCTTACGAGTCGGGCTTCGTCGCACCGGCCTGATCCGGTCCCGCCGCCCGGGGAGAGCCGGTGGCGGACCAGGACGGTTACCGGCAGAGCATCACACGGGACCAGGTGCGTGCTTGGCACGGTGGCCCGGGCGCACGGACTGTCGCACGGAACCTGGCCTTCGGGTGCCCTCAGCGCCCTGGCCGCGGCCCCGCCGCCCGGGAGAAGCAGGCGTCGGAGCCGGACCGTCACCGGGCGGGGGCCGTCACAGGTGCGTCGGAGCGAACATGCGCAGCAGCGCCGGGAGGACGACCACCGACGGGCCCGTCCTGGCGAAGGCCTTCGCCAGGTCCTCCGTCAGGGACTCCGGGCTCGTGCGGACGGCGGGGACGCCGAAGGACTCCGCCAGCGCCACGAAGTCCGGGCGGGCCAGCTCGGTCGCGGTGGCCTCGCCGAAAGCGTCCGTCATGTACTCGCGCAGGATGCCGTAACCGCCGTCGTCGACGATCAGCCAGGTGACCGGCAGGCCGTACTGGCGGGCGGTAGCCAGTTCGGCGATGGAGTACATCGCGCCGCCGTCGCCGGAGACGGCGAGGACGGGCCGGGACGGGTCGGCGGCGGCCGCGCCGAGGGCGGCGGGGAAGCCGTAGCCGAGGCCGCCGGCGCCCTGGGCGGAGTGCATGGTGTTGGGCCTGCGGGCGTCGAAGGCCGACCAGGCCCAGTAGGCCAGGATCGTCATGTCCCAGAAGCTGGGCGAGTCGTCGGGCAGCGCGCCACGGACGCAGCCGAGGATCCGCTGCTCCAGGGTGAGCTCCTGGGAGTCGATCCGGGCCCGGACCGCCGTGAGTACGTCCCGCACGGACGTGGCGGCCGAGGGGTCCTCGCGTTCCGACACCGTCTCCAGCAGGGCGGACAGCGCGAGGCGCGCGTCCGCGTGGATGCCGAGCGCCGGGTGGTTGGACTCCAGCTTGCCGAGGTCGGCCTCGATCTGGATCACCCGGCCGCGCGGCGCGAACGTGTGGTAGTTCGAGGACAGTTCGCCGAGGCCGGAGCCGACGACGAGCAGCACGTCCGCCGACTCCAGGAAGTCGGTGGTGTGGCGGTCCTCCAGCCAGGACTGGAGGGAGAGCGGGTGCTCCCAGGGGAAGGCGCCCTTGCCGCCGAAGGTGGTGACGACCGGCGCGTCGAGCTTCTCGGCGAGCGCGAGCAGCTTGCCGGAGGCGTCGGAGCGTACGACTCCGCCGCCGGCGATGATCACCGGCCGGGCGGCGTTCGACAGCAGGTCGGCGGCGACGGCGGTCAGTTCGGGTCGGGGCACGACGTCGTCGGGTGTGGCGTCCATGGCGGTGACGACCGGAAGGGTGGTCCCGGCGAGGAGGACGTCCTGCGGGATCTCGACCCACACGGGTCCGTGCGGGGCGGTCAGCGCCGACTCCCATGCGGCCGCGATCGCGGACGGGATCTGGGAGGCCGCGCGCACCACGTGCACGGACTTGACGATGTCGCGGAACGACGCCTGCTGGTCGCGCAGTTCGTGCAGGTAGCCGTGGCGGCCGCCGCCGAGTCCGGCGGAGGGCACCTGGCTGCCGATCGCCAGTACGGGCGCCGACGCCGCGGCCGCCTCCTGGAGCGCGGCCAGGGACATCAGCGCGCCGGGCCCGGTCGACAGCAGCAGCGGTGCTGCTTCGCCGGTGACCCGGCCGTACGCGTCGGCGGCGAAGCCCGCGTTGTTCTCCACGCGCAGGCCGACGTACCGCAGGGGCGAGCGGCGCAGTGCGTCGAACATGCCGAGCGCGTGCTGGCCGGGCAGGCCGAAGACGGTCGTCGCGCCGAGTCCGGAGAGGGTCTCGACGACGAGGTCGCCGCCGTTGCGGCCGGCCGGTGGGTTCAGGGCCGCCTCGGTCTGGGCCGCGGTGGGGCGCAGCACCAGGTCGTGGTCGTGGGTCACTGCGTCTTCCTCGCGTCGGCGATCTGCCGGGACATGATCGTGGTCAGCTCGTACGCGGTGTGCGACGCGGCGACGGAGGTGATCTCGGCGTGGTCGTAGGCCGGCGCCACCTCGACGACGTCGGCGGAGACGAGGTTGCAGGACGCGAGGCCGCGCAGGATCTCCAGGAGTTCGCGGGAGGTCATGCCGCCGGCCTCGGGGGTGCCGGTGCCGGGGGCGTGCGCCGGGTCCAGGCAGTCGATGTCGATGGAGATGTACAGCGGGCGGTCCCCGATGCGCTGCCGCAGCTGGTCGGCGACCTCGTCGGCGCCCCGGCGGTAGACGTCGGCGGAGGTGACGATGCCGAAGCCCATCTTCTCGTCGTCGGTGAGGTCCTGCTTGCCGTACAGGGGGCCGCGGGTGCCGACGTGGGACAGGGCGGAGGTGTCGAGGATGCCCTCCTCGACGGCGCGGCGGAACGGGGTGCCGTGGGTGTACTCGGCGCCGAAGTAGGTGTCCCAGGTGTCGAGGTGCGCGTCGAAGTGCAGCAGGGCGACCGGCCCGTGCTTCTTTGCGATGGAGCGCAGCAGCGGCAGTGCGATGGTGTGGTCGCCGCCGAGTGTCATCATCCGGGCGCCGGTTCCGAGCAGGTCGTCGGCGGCGGCCTCGATGGTGTCGACGGCCTCGTTGATGTTGAACGGGTTGGCCGCGATGTCACCGGCGTCCGCGACCTGGGCGAGCGCGAAGGGCGAGGCGTCCTGGGCCGGGTTGTACGGGCGCAGGAGCCTCGACGCCTCACGGATGGCGTTGCCGCCGAAGCGCGCACCGGGACGGTAGGAGACCCCGGAGTCGAAGGGGACGCCGACCACGGCGACGTCGGCACGGCCGACCTCGTCGAGCCGGGGCAGCCGGGCGAACGTGGCGGGTCCGGCGTACCGCGGGATGCGGGAGGAGTCGACGGGGCCGCGCGGCTGCTCGTTGCTGCTCATGTGACATGCCTTCCTTCTTGCGCCTCGTTGCGCATTCAGCCGTTTAAAGGGCGTTTGTACGACTTTAACTGTGGGCCGGGGCGGCCTCGGCGGCCGGGGCCTCCGGTTCGGCCTCGTCACCGCCGCGGCCGGCCAGCCGCTCGCGCCAGTTGGCGAGCACGGCCGGGTCGGTGGGCCGGGTGGCCAGGCTGACGGCCACGTACGCGGCGAGGGAGGCGAGCAGGCCGTAGTAGACGGGCTGGTTGGCCAGGATGCCGTACGCCGCCATGAGGCCGATGACCGAGAGCCCGCCGACGGTCACCGCGGCGAGCGCGCCCTGCACGGTGCCGCGCTTCCACAGCAGGCCGCCGAGGATGGGCACGAGCAGGCCGCCGACGAGCAGGTTGTAGGCGACGGTGAGGGCCTGGACGACGTCGTTGAGGGCGATGGCGATGAGGATGACGCCGACGCCCATGATCAGAATGAAGGCGCGGTTGCCCTTGACCTCGTCGTGCTCGCCCTCCGCCCTGGCGGTGAGGCCGCGCAGCCGGGACCAGATGTCGTTGTTGGCGACGGTGGCGCAGGCGATGAGCGCGCCGGAGGAGGTGGACATGACCGCGGCGAGCGCGGCGGCCAGCACCAGGCCGCGCACGCCCATCGGCAGCTCGTCCTTGACGATGGTGGCGAAAGCGTCGTCGGCGCTGGGCAGCTTCGGGTAGATCACCTTGGCGGCCGTGCCGATGACGGCGCCGGCGAGCGCGTAGGCGAGGCAGTACGTACCGGCGACGGTGCCGCCCCACTTGGCGACCTTGTCGGTGCGGGCCGTGAAGACCCGCTGCCAGATGTCCTGGCCGATGAGCATGCCGAACGTGTAGATCAGGACGTACGTGAAGATCGTCTCGCCGCCGATGCCGAGCGGCTCGAAGTACGCGGTCGGCAGCGCCGCCTTCATCTCGGCGAAGCCGCCCGCCTTGACGACGGCGATGGGCAGGAGCAGAAGCAGCACGCCGATGGTCTTCACGACGAACTGCACCATGTCGGTGATCGTGATGGACCACATGCCGCCGAGGGTCGAATAGGCGACGACGATCGTGCCGCCGAGGACGATCGCGGCGGTCCGGGGCAGGTCGAAGAGGACGTCGAAGATCGTGGCGTAGGCGATGGTCGAGGTGACGGCCAGCATCAGGGTGTACGCCCACATGACGACGCCCGAGATGACACCGGCCCTGCCGCCGTAGCGCAGGTCGAGCATCTCGGAGACGGTGTAGACCTTGAGCCGGGCGATCCGCGCGGAGAAGAAGACGGACAGGGCGAGCAGACCGAGGCCGATGGTGAAGACCATCCAGGCACCCGAGAGGCCGTACTTGTAACCGAGTCCGACGCCGCCGATGGTGGACGCGCCGCCGAGCACGATCGCGGCCATGGTTCCCGAGTACATCCAGGGGCCGAGGCGCCGGCCGGCGACCAAGAAGTCGCTCTTGGACTTGGCGCGGCGCATGCCCCACCAGCCCATCGCCAGCATGCTGGCCAGGTACAGGACGATGACTGCGTAGTCGACGGCCATGGGGCCCTCCTCTGCTCACCTCAGTGGCGTGTCGTGCGGGGAAAGTGCCAGGGCCGATCGCGGGGACATCCGCCCGTACCCGCTGCCGCTGGATGGCATGACAGTAGGTGGCCGGAAAGCGACGCTGAAGTGTACGTTTCATCCACTGTTTCTCTGTTGGATGTACGAAGGGTCCACCGCCATGTCCGCCCAGGAGCCCGCATCCACACCACCGGCGCCGGCCGTCCCGCTCGCCGCCCTGCTCGCCCGCCGGGATCTCGGGCTGCGACTGCTCGCGGGCCCTGAGGACGCCACCCTCCACTGGGTGCACACGTCCGAAATGGCGGACCCCTATCCGTACCTCCTCGGCGGTGAACTGCTGATGACGGCGGGTGTGCAGCTCAGCGACCCGTCGCGGTACGTGGAACGCGTGGTCGAGGCGGGCGCGGCGGCACTCGGCTTCGGCGTGGCGCCGGTGTACGACACCGTCCCCGCGGAGCTCGTCGAGGCGTGCACCCGCCATGGCCTGCCGCTGGTCGAGGTGCCGCCCCGGACGCCGTTCACGGCGGTCGCCCGGGCGCTGTGGCGGCTGATGGCCCAGGCCCGCCTCCAGGAGTTGCGGCGGGTGACCGAGGCGCAGCAGTCGCTGGCGACGGCGGCTGCCCGGCCGGCACCCGTCCCCGCGGTGCTCGGCGCGCTGGCCTCACGGCTCGGCGGGCGCGCGGTGCTCTTCGCTCCGGACGGTACGGAGTCGGCGGCGGCGGGCCGCCCGGTCCCCGACGCGGCGAGCCGTGCGCTCGCGGAACTGGCGGGATTGGTGGGACCGCGCCCGGGCGGACCGGCGACGGCCAGCGGGGACGGCGGGGGGCTGCGGCTCGCCGCGTACGCGCTCGGCGGCGCCGACGGTCTCACGCTCGGCGTCGCGTCCGAGCACCACGAGCCGGGGAACCACACCATCGCCGGGGTGGCCGTCGTCCTGCTCTCGCTGCTCACGGCCCCGCGACGGGGCGCGGATTCCGCGGTGCGCGACGCGGCCCTGGTCCGCCTGCTCCTGGGCGAGGCCCCGGCCGAGGCGGCGCGCTCCCTGGACCCGGGCCCCTGGACGGTGGTCCACGCCCAGGGCGGCGACGGAACCCCGTTCGCGGCCGCCGCGCTGGCGGCGACGCTGGGCACCTCGCTGGTCGAGACGTCCGACGGCACGACGGTGCGGCTGCTGCTGCCCGCGAGCACGGCGGTCGCGGCCCAGCCGGGCTGGTCGCTCGGAGTCAGCGCCCCCGCCGAGGCACGGGACCTGACCCTCGCCGACACGCACGCGGCACGCGCCGTACGCCTGGCGCTCACGACGGGCAAGCTCCTGGTGCGCCATCGCCAGTACGGCCCGCTCACTCCCGACGACGCCCGTGCGCGGCTGGCCCCGCTCGCCGGCTCCCCCGCGCTCGTCGAGACGCTGCGGACGTGGCTCTCCCTGCACGGCAGCTGGGACCGGACCGCCGCCGCCATGGACATCCACCGCAACACCGTCCGCCAGCGCATCGGCCGCTGCGCGAACCTGCTGGACGCAGATCTGGACGACGTGGACGTCCGGATGGAGCTGTGGTTCGCGCTACGGCAGGGGTAGACGTCCGACGTCCACGGTTCCGTGACAAGCCCACGACCGACGCGGCCGAAAGCTGTCACCACACACCAATCCCCTTGCCCCTCAAGTGTGTTGGAATTTCCCGCATGGTCACTCCTGCTGACGGAACCAGGGTCGCGGACCCGGACGGGCCGGCGCGCCGCCTGCGCGCCGAGATCGAGCGGTTACGGGACGAGGCGGAACGCCAGAAGGGGCTCGCCCACCGCCGGGCCGAGTTCTGGACCAAGGCCCATATCGCCCTCGGCTTCCCGGCCGCCCTCCTCGCCGGCACCGCCGGAGCCGCCGGCCTCGCCACGGCGGACGCCCGCATCCCCGCGGCCCTGCTCGCCCTGGCCTCCGCGGGGTTCGCGGCCGGGGCGGGCTTCCTCCGCAGCGACGCCCGCTGCCGCGCCAACAAGCGCGCCCGTCATGCCTGGGCGGCGCTGGAAGGCCGCGCCACGGTGAAACTGGCACGCGAGCACCTGTCCCCGGAGGACCTCGCCGAACTCCTCGACCATCGCCAGGCGGCGCTGTCGGCCTACGACGCGGAGGACCCCCAGCCGGGCCCGCCACCGGCACTGCCGGGCTGATCTCACCTCCGTCCGCGTCTCGGATCGCCTGCCAGGTGCCATCGGCACCGACCGTCGGGCACCGCTTCCCCGGTCGGCCAGATGCCGCTCCGCACAGATCGCGCAGAGCGTCGCGGATGAACACCCGGACAGCCACTCGCAGTGGCGCCGGGCGATGTCCTGCACCTCGTCGTCGTCCGCGGCCTTCTCCGGATCGGAAGGCGGTCAACCGGCGATCGCCCGCCGCGCGAGCTCGGACCGCGCGTTCGTCCCGCACCTGGAGCGCTCCGGGCAGCGGGAGGGGCAGACCCGAAACGTTGACCGGCCTGAAGAACCGCCGTAGCGTTCGTCGAACAAACGGACAAATCACTCATCCGTCGGAGCGTGGGCCCATGCACATAACCCGCCGCAGGACCGGCACACTCGCCGGCACCGCCCTTCTGGCAGCCTGCCTGCTCCCGGCGCTTTCCGCCTGCGGGTCCGGGACCTCCGCACCTCGGCCACCGGCCGACCTTCCCCACGTCTCCTTGCAGCTCGGGACCGCCCCGCTGGGGAAGGCCCTCGCCACCCAGGCCACGGCCCAGAACGCGGCGGCGGAGGAAGCCGCGGCGAACAAGGCGTGCACCACAGACCCCGCCGACCGCCAGAACTGCCGTAACCCGGGAAAGACGATCGATCCCGACGGCGGGGACCTCGACGGCGACGGCGTGTTCGAGCAGAACGAGCCGGTCGGCCCGGGATACAAGGACCCCCGCGCCTACGACGGCGGCAAGTCGTCCGGCGAGACGCAGTGCGAGTGGTTGCGCTCGCAGGGAATCGCCTGCTGAGCACACCCACAGCGCGACATCGGCAACGCCCCCGTCCATGCGACGGGGGCGTCGTCACGCCGGTACGTGCTCAGCATCACTATGGACACTTTCAACAACCCCCCGGTAACTTAGCCTGAGCAAGCGCTTAGCCACGTGCAGCGTGCCCACACAGTCACAGTCACCGAGGAGGCGTCCGTGCGCCGGACCGTATTCAACGAGGACCACGAGGCGTTCCGGGACACCATCCGCGCCTTCATCGAGGCCGAGGTCGTCCCCGTCTACGACGAGTGGTTCGCTGCCGGCCAGGCGCCGCGCGACTTCTACTACAAGCTCGGTGAGCTGGGCATCTTCGGCATCAACGTGCCCGAGGAGTTCGGCGGCGCGGGCCTGGACACGCACAAGTTCGAGGCCGTCCTCTACGAGGAGACCTCCCGCGCGGGTGTCCAGTTCGGCGGCTCCGGTGTGCACGTGCTGCTCGCCCTCCCCTACATCAAGCTGCTCGCCACCGACGAGCAGAAGAAGCGCTACCTGACGAAGTTCGTCACCGGCGAGGAGATGTGGGCGCTGGCGATGACCGAGCCGGGCACCGGCTCCGACGTCGCGGGCATGAAGACCACCGCCAAGCTCTCCGAGGACGGCACGCACTACGTCCTCAACGGCGCCAAGACCTTCATCACCGGCGGCGTGCACGCCGACCGTGTGATCGTCTGCGCCCGCACGTCCGCCCCGCGCGAGGACGACCGCCGCTTCGGCATCTCCCTGTTCGCCGTGGACACCACGGCCGAGGGCTACTCCGTCGGCCGCAAGCTGGACAAGCTGGGCCTGCGCACCTCCGACACCGCCGAGCTGGCCTTCGTCGACGTCAAGGTCCCGGTCGAGGACCTGCTCGGCGAGGAGAACAAGGGCTTCTACTACCTCGGCCAGAACCTCCCGTCCGAGCGCTGGGGCATCGCGTTCGGCGCGTACGCCCAGGCCAAGGCCGCCGTCCGGTTCGCCCAGCAGTACGTGACCGACCGTACGGTCTTCGGCAAGACGGTCTCTTCGTTCCAGAACACCAAGTTCGAGCTGGCCGCCTGCCAGGCCGAGGTGGACGCGGCGGAGGCCGTCGCCGACCGCGCGCTGGAAGCGCTGGACGCCGGCGAGCTGACCGCCGCCGAGGCCGCTTCCGCGAAGCTGTTCTGCACCGAGGTCGCCCACCGCGTCATCGACCGCTGCCTCCAGCTGCACGGCGGCTACGGCTACATGAACGAGTACCCGATCGCCCGCCTGTACGCCGACAACCGCGTCAACCGCATCTACGGCGGCACCAGCGAGGTCATGAAGTCCATCATCGCCAAGTCGATGGGCCTGTAGGTTCCCTGACGTGAACCAAGCGCTCGACGAACTGCTCGATCTGCTCGACCTGGAGCAGATCGAGCAGAACATCTTCCGGGGAAGTTCCCGCTCGGCGGTGGTCCCACGCGTCTTCGGCGGTCAGGTCGCCGCACAGGCGCTGGTCGCCGCGGGCCGGACCGCCCCGGCGGACCGCACGGCGCACTCGCTGCACTCGTACTTCCTGCGCATGGGCGACCCCGGCGCCCCGATCGTCTACACGGTCGATCGCATCCGCGACGGACGGTCGTTCACGACCCGACGGGTGGTCGCGGTCCAGCACGGCCAGCCGATCTTCCACCTCTCCGCGTCGTTCCAGACCCCCGAGGAGGGCCTGGAGCACCAGGCGGAAATGCCCGACGCGCCGGACCCGGAATCGCTGCCGACCGCCGCCGAGATGCTGCCCCGCTACGCGGACCGCTTCGTCGACCCCGGCGTGGTGGACCGGCTCCTCGAGGCACGGGCGGCGGTCGACCTCCGTTACGTGGACGAGCCGCCGTACGCCACGGCGGGCCGGTCGCGTGAGCCGCGCTCCCAGGTCTGGTTCCGTGCGAACGGGAAGCTCGCCGACGACTCCCTGCTGCACGTCTGCCTCGCGACGTACGTCTCCGACATGACCCTGCTCGACTCTGTTCTGCTCGCCCACGGACGGGGCGGCTGGGCGGTCGGGGACGTCGTCGGAGCGTCGCTGGACCACGCGATGTGGTTCCACCGGCCCTTCCGCGCGGACGAATGGCTCCTGTACGACCAGCAGTCACCCTCCGCCTCCGGCGGCCGGGGCCTGGGCCAGGCCCGTATCTACACCCAGGACGGGCAGTTGGCGATCTCGGTCATCCAGGAGGGCGTGGTCCGCGTCCCGCGCTGACCACGCACGGCGCACTCCCCGGCCGGCGGTCAGGCGGCCGGGGAGTGCGCCGCGAACACCACCTTCGACGTGTCACCGTCGAGCTCCAGACTGAGCGTCGCGTCGAGCGCGCGGGCGAGTCGGGCGAGCAGTGGCAGGGTGGGCATGGTGCCGCCGAGCTCCAGCTTGGAGACCTGCGGCTGGGTCATCTCGGCGCGCTTGGCGAGCTCGGTCTGGGAGATCCCGAGCTCGGTCCGCCGGTCGTGGACGGCCTGCCCGAGATCCCAGGACAGCCGGATCTCCTCCCGCCGCCGGGCGGTCTCCGGGCTCTCGCTGATGCCCTTGGCGATCTCCTTGTCGCGGGCCAGCTTCCATCGTGCGTGACTGGTCAACGGATCTCCCTTTCCTTGATGGTGCGCGTGAACTCCTCGTGCGCCGGGCCGTGCTCCGCTTCGCAGATCACCTTGGCCCTCTTCGCCCGCGCCACTTCGGCCTCCTCACGCTGCTTCGTCTTGCGAAAGACCGTGAGCAGTACGGCCTTCGCCCCGACGCGAGCCAGTACGAGAGCCTCACAGCCTCACGGTCGTGCCCCAGGTCGAAGCGCAACTCCCTCACCCCGTCGCCGAGATAACGCGAGTGTGGCTCGCCAAGTGTCGCCGCGTCGTCAGAAAGACGTCCGGCCGCGTGTTCAGCTCGTTCGAAGTCGGCGTCGGAAAGATTCATCAGCCACAGCCGGACTTCCGGCTCGATCTCGATGTCGAAAGGATCTCCCATACAGCCGAACGTATAGATACCGCACTGTATAACAGCCCGGTCACCCAGGAAATGCGCCGTACGAGTGAAGCGGCGATCACCGGTTGACTACGTCTCTCCACGCACCGGAAGCTCCGCCCCCGGGTCGGGCGTCGTCGGCACCGGCAGTGTCGCGGCCAGGGCGAAGCCGCCCGCCGGGGTCGGGTCGGCCGTGAGGGTGCCGCCGAGGGCCGCCGTGCGGGTGCGCAGGCCGGAGAGGCCGTGGCCGCCGGGGTCGGGGGGCGGGCAGGGGCCCGGCGGGGGGTCGTTGTGGACGGCGACGAGCAGGGAGTGCCCGCTACGGCGCACGGTCACGCGGGCGGCGGCGCCCGGGGCGTGGCGGCGGATGTTGGTCAGGCCCTCCTGGACGATGCGGTAGGCGGCGTGCTGGACCGCCGGAGGGCATGCGCCGGGTTCCAGGTGGACCGCCTCGACGAGGTCGCGCGCGGCCTCCAGCAGCTCCGGGAGCTGCGCGAGGCCCGGGCCGTCGTGGCGGATGGCCCGGCGCAGATCGGCCGCGGCGCGGCGGCTGAGTTCACCCAGGGCGGCGGCCTCCTCCCGGTACGGCGCGGAATCGGCGGCCGCGGCGAGCCCGCTGCAGCGCAGGCTGATCAGACTCAGGTGGTGGGCCGCCGTGTCGTGGACGTCCCGGGCCAGCCGTTCGCGTTCCCGCAGCGCGGCCTGATCGGCGGCGTACCGGCGCTCACGCTCGCGGGAGAGCGCCAGTTCGGCGAGGCGGGCGGCGAGTTCGGCGCGGGCACGGCCGAGCAGGCCGAGGGCGGCGGGGGCGACGGCGAGCAGCCCGGCGAGCAGGACGCCGAGTGTGGTCTCCGGCAGCGACCAGGCGTATCCGTCCAGGTCCCGCCAGGGCACGAACGCCACGACGGCCACGGCGGCCGAGGCGGCGACCACTTCGCCGCGACGGCGCGGGGACGCGGCGAGGGCGTGCAGCGCGCACATGGCGGGCAGCCACAGCACGCCGGTGGCGAGCGTCGGCAGCGTGAGGGCGAAGACGGTACGGGGGAAACGCCCGCGAAGGGCGAGCAGGCCCGCCGCGGCGAGCGCACCGACAGCCATCCAGTCCTCCAGCCAGACCCGGGTGGCCAGTGCCTCCGCGACCGCGGCGGCGACGACGAGGGCTTGACCGGCCCAGTACCGGGCGCTCATCCCGGTCCCTGTCCGCCCGTGGCGCGGTGGACGATCGCGGCGAGGCCGACCCGGCTGGTGACGGCGAGCTTCCGCTTCAGCGCGCCGATGTGCGTCTTGACCGTGGTCACCCCCATACCGAGGTGGGTGGCGATGTCGGTGTTGGACAGTCCTGCCGCGATCAGGGTGAGGACCTCGTGCTCGCGCGTGGTGAGGCCCGCGAGGTCGTCGGACGCCCGGGGCGGCGTGGGAGCGGGGACACGGGCCGTGTACCGGGCCAGTACGGCGGCGCTGCCCGGCGGTGTGCAGATCACCCCGCCTGCGGCGAGGAGGCGCACCGCGTCGACGAACAGGCGCGGTTCCGTGGTCTTCAGCAGGAACCCGGACGCGCCGTCCCGAAGGGCGCGTTCGACGTGGTCGGCGCGGTCGAGGGCGGTGAGCATGGCCACCACGGGCGGGGCGGGCAGTGCCCGGACGGCGCGCAGCACGTCGAGGCCGGAGGCCCCGGGCATGTCGATGTCCAGCAGGACCACGTCGGGGGCGAGCCGCCGGGCCGTTTCCAGGGCGTCGGGGCCGTCGCAGGTGGCGGCGACGGTGACGGCGTCATCCGAGTCGAGGAGGCGTTGCAGCGCGGTGCGTACCAGTTCCTCGTCGTCGACGACGAGCACACGCACCGGCGGCCTCAAGTCGTAGTGCAAAGGTCGTCCTGTGGTCTGAGCGATGGCGTGCATGCGGCTGCGAGCCTGGATGCAGATCCTAGGACGCCACAAGCGCCCGTCCGGATCCCCGGGGGCTGGACCAACCCCCGGGACCACGTCGCCCGGGCCGCCGGGCCGGTGCACGAAGGGATCAGTGAGTGCGGTGCCGCAGGCCGAGGAGGAACCGTCGTACGCCGATGAGCCGGCGCACGACGCGGCCGGCACCGCGGCCTGGGCGAAGGCGTCGCCTGGCGCCCGGGCGGTGTGGACCACCGGCGGGGCGGTACTGATCGTCGGCTCGGTGGTGCTGTTCCTGATCCTGCGCGAGCGGCTGATCGACCTCGGGACCGGATGGCGGTACGTCCTGGCGCTGGGCCTGCGGGGCTCGCTCTCGCTGCTGCTGCTCGGTGGGACGTACTGCGTGGTGCGAGGCCTCTGGCGCCGCTGACCCCGGCGGGGGTCGCGGCACGGGTCGCGGTGGGGGCCGCGGCGAGGTCCGTGGACGTGATGCCGGCGGGGGCCGCAGGGGGCCGCCGCCGGTGTCACAGCTCGTGGGTGAGGCCCGCCGCGTCGAGCAGGTATGCCGTCATCGGGTCGTAGAAACGCGGGTCGGTGACGTGGTCGTCGAGGGGGACGGTCACCTGGAGCGTGCCCTCCGCCTCTCCGATGAACAGCGCCGGGTCGTTGCAGTCCGCGTATCCGATGGAGTCCAGCCCTCGCTGCCCCGCGCAGCCTGCCCAGCCGTGGTCGGCCACCACGAGGTCCGGAAGCGGCCTGCCTTCGTGCGCCATGGCGTCCAGGATCGCGGCCATCGGGGCCGGCGAGTGGGTGTGCCAGAGGGTCGCGCCGCGCTCGAGCATGGCGACGTCGGCGAACTGGAAGACCATGCCCTCGTCGGCGATCAGACCGCCCGGGATCCGCACGATCTCGCAGCCGGCCGCCCGCAGCGCGGCGGCCGTGGCGCGGTGCACGTCCAGAAGCCCGCCGGGGTGGCCGGTCGCGAACAGCACCCGCTCCTTCGCGTCGGCCGCCTTGCGCAGCCGTGCGGCCATGCGTTCGAGCGCGTCGACGGTCAGCTCGGGGTCGATGGTGTCCTGTCCCTGCCGGTGTCCGGGGTCGTCGCTGACCCCGCACCGCTCCGCCATGACGGCGAGCACGTCCTGCTCGTCACTCCAGCGGTCCCCGAGTTCGAGGCCGAGCCAGTAGTGCCGGTCACCGTTGGCGAGCTTCCGGTAATGGGAGAGGTTGTTGTCGCGCGGAGTGGCGACGTCTCCGGCGATACGTGAGCGGACGAGGTGGTCGACGAGAGCGGCACGGCTGGGTATCGGCATGGACCCATTGTGCCGTGGGGTGAGCGGAGCGTGTCGACCGTATTGCCCGCTGGGACGTGCTCCACAGCATGCGGGCGCGCCGTGCGCCGGTGCGCCCGCGCCCCCGTCGGCCCGTCCGGGCGTGCGGTGCGCCCCGCACCCACGCGGAGCTGTCGCGCGCGGGCGCGCCCGTCAGCCCGCGAGCGAGGCCAGCGCCCCGTGTGCCAGACGGCGCAGCAGGTCCTCCGTCGCCGCGCGGCCCAGGGGGCCCCCGCCGTTCGCCCCGAGGTGCGGGGTGGAGTTCAGCAGGCCGAAGACGGCGTGCACGGCCGCCCGCGCCTCGGACTCCGCGACCTCGGGATGGAGCTCGCGGACCACGGTCACCCACAGCTCCACATACTGGCGCTGAAGCTGGCGCACCAGCTTGCGGTCACTGTCCCGGAGGCGGTCCAGCTCCCGGTCGTGCAGGGTGATCAGGGGGCGGTCGTCGAGTGCGAAGTCGATGTGACCGTCGATGAGGGACGCGAGCACCGATTCCGGCCCGGTGCCCGCCTCCTCGACCCGCAGCCGCCCCCCGTCCAGGAGGCGCTCACTGATGCCGACCAGCAGCTCCGCCAGCATGGCGTCCTTGCCCGCGAAGTGGCGGTACAGACCGGGACCGCTGATGCCGACCGCGGCCCCTATCTCGTCGACGCCCACGCCGTGGAAGCCGCGCTCTGCGAAGAGGCGGGCGGCCTCCTTGAGGATCTGCTCGCGGCGGGTCGGGGCCGCGGTCCTGGTGCTCATGAACATTCATTCTAGACAGGGCGGTTAGCGCTCGTTAACCTTGACGCAACACGTTAACGCTCATTAACCGAGCAAGGGAGCTCGATCAATGCAGCAGGCACCAGTGCTGGCGAGCGCCGCGGACCCGGCCTCCGAGGCCTGGCAGGCCAATGAGGCGGCACACCAGGAGCTCGCCGACGGTCTGCGGTCCCGTCTCGCGGCGGCCCGCCTCGGCGGCGGCGAGAAGGCGCGCGCCCGCCACACGGCGCGCGGCAAGCTGCTGCCCCGGGAGCGGGTCGACACCCTGCTCGACCCGGGGTCGCCGTTCCTCGAGCTGGCCCCCCTCGCGGCCGAGGGGATGTACGGGGGGCAGGCCCCGGCCGCCGGCGTGATCGCCGGGATCGGCAGGGTCAGCGGCCGTGAGGTCGTGGTCGTCGCGAACGACGCCACCGTCAAGGGCGGGACGTACTACCCGATGACGGTCAAGAAGCATCTGCGGGCGCAGGAGGTGGCGCTGGAGAACCGCCTCCCGTGTGTCTATCTGGTGGACTCGGGCGGCGCGTTCCTGCCGATGCAGGACGAGGTGTTCCCCGACCGCGACCACTTCGGGCGGATCTTCTACAACCAGGCCCGGATGTCCGGCGCGGGGATCCCGCAGATCGCGGCGGTGCTCGGCTCGTGCACGGCGGGCGGCGCGTACGTACCGGCGATGAGCGACGAGGCCGTGATCGTCCGCAACCAGGGCACGATCTTCCTGGGCGGTCCGCCGCTGGTGAAGGCCGCGACCGGCGAGGTCGTCACCGCGGAGGAGCTCGGCGGCGGCGAGGTCCACTCCCGCGTCTCCGGCGTCACCGACCACCTCGCGGAGGACGACGCGCACGCGCTGCGGATCGTCAGGAACATCGTGGCGACGCTGCCCGCGCGCGGCCCGCTGCCCTGGCAGGTCGAGCCCGCGGAGGAGCCGAAGGTCGACCCGGCGGGGCTGTACGGGGCGGTGCCGGTCGACTCCCGCACGCCCTACGACGCCCGCGAGATCATCGCCCGCGTCGTGGACGCGTCCCGCTTCCAGGAGTTCAAGGCCGAGTTCGGCCAGACGCTGGTGACCGGCTTCGCCCGCATCCATGGCCATCCGGTCGGCATCGTCGCCAACAACGGCATCCTGTTCGCCGAGTCCGCCCAGAAGGGCGCGCACTTCATCGAGCTCTGCGACCAGCGCGGCATCCCGCTCCTCTTCCTGCAGAACATCTCCGGCTTCATGGTCGGCAAGGACTACGAGGCGGGCGGCATCGCCAAGCACGGCGCCAAGATGGTCACCGCGGTGGCCTGCACCAGGGTGCCGAAGCTGACCGTGGTCGTCGGCGGTTCGTACGGCGCGGGCAACTACTCGATGTGCGGCCGGGCGTACAGCCCCCGCTTCCTGTGGATGTGGCCCAACGCCAAGATCTCGGTCATGGGCGGCGAGCAGGCCGCGTCCGTGCTGGCCACCGTCAAGCGGGACCAGCTCGAGGGCCGCGGCGAGCAGTGGTCCGCCGAGGAGGAAGAGACCTTCAAGGACCCGATCCGCGCCCAGTACGACCAGCAGGGCAACGCCTACTACGCGACGGCCCGCCTCTGGGACGACGGCGTGATCGACCCGATGGAGACCCGGCAGGTGCTGGGGCTCGCTCTGACCGCCTGTGCCAACGCCCCGTTGGGAGACGCCGGCTTCGGCGTCTTCCGGATGTGAGGGACCTTCCACGATGACGATGTTCGACACCGTTCTGGTGGCCAACAGGGGCGAGATCGCCGTACGGGTCATCCGCACCCTGCGGTCCCTCGGCGTGCGCTCCGTGGCCGTCTTCAGCGACGCCGACGCCGGGGCCCGCCATGTGCGCGAGGCCGACACGGCCGTCCGCATCGGCCCGGCGCCGGCCGCCGAGAGCTATCTCTCCATCGAGAGGCTGCTCGACGCCGCGACCCGTACCGGCGCACAGGCCGTGCACCCCGGCTACGGCTTCCTCGCGGAGAACGCGGGCTTCGCCCAGGCCTGCGCGGAGGCGGGGCTGGTCTTCATCGGACCGCCGCCGTCCGCGATCTCCCTCATGGGGGACAAGATCCGCGCCAAGGAGACGGTGCGGGCGGCCGGTGTCCCGGTCGTGCCCGGATCGTCCGGCAGCGGGCTGAGCGACGAGGAACTGGCCGCCGCCGCACGCGAGATCGGCATGCCGGTGCTTCTCAAGCCCTCGGCGGGCGGCGGTGGCAAGGGCATGCGCCTCACCCGCGTGGAGTCCGCCCTGATGGACGAGATCGCGGCGGCCCGGCGTGAGGCACGTGCCTCCTTCGGCGACGACACGCTGCTGGTCGAGCGCTGGATCGACCGCCCGCGCCACATCGAGATCCAGGTGCTGGCCGACGGCCACGGCAATGTGGTCCACCTCGGCGAGCGCGAGTGCTCGCTCCAGCGCCGCCATCAGAAGATCATCGAGGAGGCGCCGTCCGTCCTGCTGGACGAGGCGACGCGCGCCGCGATGGGCGAGGCGGCCGTGCAGGCCGCCCGCTCCTGCGGCTACCGCGGCGCGGGCACGGTGGAGTTCATCGTGCCGGGCACGGACCCCTCCCAGTACTACTTCATGGAGATGAACACCCGCCTCCAGGTCGAGCACCCGGTCACCGAGCTCGTCGCGGGGCTGGACCTGGTGGAGTGGCAGCTGCGGGTCGCGGCCGGCGAGCGGCTGACGTTCACGCAGGACGACATCACCCTCACGGGCCACGCGATCGAAGCCCGGATCTGCGCCGAGGACCCCTCCCGGGGCTTCCTTCCCTCCGGCGGCACGGTCCTGAGGCTCCTGGAGCCGCAGGGCGAGGGGGTGCGCACCGACTCCGGCCTCAGCGAGGGCTCGGAGGTCGGCAGCCTGTACGACCCGATGCTCTCGAAGGTCATCGCGTACGGCCCCGACCGCCCCACCGCGCTGCGCAAGCTGCGCGCGGCCCTGGCCGACACGGTGACGCTCGGCGTCCCGACGAACGCCGGCTTCCTGCGCCGGCTGCTGGCCCACCCGGCGGTCGTCTCCGGCGAGATGGACACGGGCCTGGTGGAGCGCGAGGCCGAGGGCCTGGTCCCGGCCGGCGTGCCGGACGAGGTGTACGAGGCCGCGGCGGCGGTCCGCGCCGCCGCGCTGGCGCCCCGCCCGGACGGCACCGGCTGGACCGACCCGTTCTCCGTGCCGACCGGCTGGCGGATGGGCGGCGAACCGGCCCCGCTCGCCTTCCCGTTGCGCGTGCCCGGCTCGGACCCGGTGGACCACGCCGTCCGCCGGCAGGCGACGCCCCGGGTGGAGACGCACACGGTCTCCGTGGAGATGCACGGGGTCACACACACCTTCCACCGCGCGGGCGACTGGCTCGGCCGGGACGGCGACTCCTGGCACGTGATGGATCACGACCCCGTCGAGGCGTCACTGAGCGGCGCCGCCCGTTCCGGGGTGGACACCCTGGCGGCGCCGATGCCGGGCACGGTCACCGTCGTCAAGGTCGCCGTGGGTGACGTGGTGGCCGCCGGGCAGAGCCTGCTCGTGGTCGAGGCGATGAAGATGGAGCACGTGATCTCCGCGCCGCACGCGGGGACCGTCACGGAGCTCGACGTCACCGCGGGATCGACCGTCGCCATGGATCAGGTGCTCGCCGTGGTCACCCCTGAAGAGACCGGAGAGACCGGCACGACCGGTGGGGAGGTCACCGCATGACCGGTACCGAAGGACTGCCGATGACGGTCCACGGCCAGGGGCTTCCCGACCGTGTGCGCATCCACGAGGTCGGCCCCCGCGACGGTCTGCAGAACGAGAAGTCGGTGGTGCCGACGGAGGTCAAGGCGGAGTTCATCCGCCGCCTCGCCGGATCGGGGCTGACCACCGTCGAGGCGACGAGCTTCGTCCACCCCAAGTGGGTGCCCCAACTGGCCGACGCGGAGAAGCTGTTCCCGCTGGTGAGCTCCCTGGCCGGTGTGCGGCTGCCGGTCCTGGTCCCCAACGACCGGGGCCTGGACCGGGCGCTCGGCCTCGGCGCCCGCGAGGTCGCCGTGTTCGCCAGCGCCACGGAGTCGTTCGCCAAGGCCAATCTCAACCGCACGGTCGACGAGGCGCTCGCCATGTTCGAGCCGGTCGTGACCAGGGCCGTGGAGCACGGTCTGCGGGTGCGCGGCTATCTCAGCATGTGCTTCGGCGACCCGTGGGAGGGTCCCGTGCCCCTCGCACAGGTCGTCCGCGTCTGCCGCCGGCTCGCCGACATGGGCTGCGACGAGCTGAGCCTCGGCGACACGATCGGTGTCGCCACACCCGGCCATGTGGCGGCCCTGCTCACCGAGCTGGCCGGCGCCGGGGTCCCGGCCGACCGGCTCGCCGTGCACTTCCACGACACGTACGGCCAGGCTCTCGCCAACACCCTCGCCGCGCTCCAGCACGGTGTCAGCGTCGTCGACTCGTCCGCGGGCGGCCTCGGCGGCTGCCCTTACGCGAAGAGCGCGACCGGAAACCTCGCCACCGAGGACCTCGTGTGGATGCTTCACGGCCTCGGCATCGAAACCGGGGTCGATCTCGGCCGGCTCACCGCCACGAGCGTGTGGATGGCCGAACAACTGGGCCGCCCCAGCCCTTCCCGTACCGTCCGCGCCCTCTCCCACAAGGAGTGACCCCCTGATGTCCCTGGACCACCGGCTGTCCGCCGAGCACGAGGAACTCCGCCGTACGGTCGAGCAGTTCGCCCACGACGTGATAGCCCCGAAGATCGGCGACTTCTACGAGCGGCACGAGTTCCCGTACGAGATCGTCCGTGAGATGGGCCGTATGGGCCTGTTCGGGCTGCCCTTCCCCGAGGAGTACGGGGGCATGGGCGGCGACTATCTGGCCCTCGGAATCGCCCTGGAGGAGCTGGCCCGCGTCGACTCCTCCGTGGCCATCACCCTGGAGGCGGGCGTCTCGCTGGGCGCGATGCCGATCCATCTCTTCGGCACCGAGGAGCAGAAGCGGCAGTGGCTGCCGCGGCTGTGCTCCGGTGAGCTGCTGGGCGCCTTCGGCCTGACGGAGCCGGACGGCGGCTCCGACGCCGGCGGCACCAGGACCACCGCCGTACGGGACGGTGACGAGTGGGTCATCAACGGCTCCAAGTGCTTCATCACCAACTCGGGCACCGACATCACCGGTCTGGTCACCGTCACCGCGGTGACGGGCCGTAAGGAGGACGGGCGTCCGGAGATCTCCGCGATCATCGTCCCCTCCGGCACGCCCGGATTCACGGTGGCCGCCCCCTACTCCAAGGTCGGGTGGAACGCCTCCGACACCCGCGAGCTGTCCTTCGCGGACGTCCGCGTCCCGGTCGCCAACCTGCTGGGCGAAGAAGGCCGCGGCTACGCGCAGTTCCTGCGCATCCTCGACGAGGGCCGTATCGCCATCTCGGCGCTGGCGACCGGCCTCGCGCAGGGCTGTGTGGACGAATCCGTGAAGTACGCGCGGGAGCGGCACGCGTTCGGCAGGCCGATCGGGTCGAACCAGGCCATCCAGTTCAAGATCGCGGACATGGAGATGAAGGCCCATATGGCGCGCGTCGGCTGGCGGGACGCGGCGTCGCGGCTGGTGCACGGCGAGCCGTTCAAGAAGGAGGCGGCCGTCGCCAAGCTGTACTCGTCGACGGTCGCGGTGGACAACGCCCGGGAGGCGACCCAGATCCACGGCGGCTACGGCTTCATGAACGAGTACCCGGTGGCCCGCATGTGGCGCGACTCGAAGATCCTGGAGATCGGTGAGGGCACGAGCGAGGTCCAGCGGATGCTGATCGCAAGGGAGTTGGGCCTCACCGGCTGACCCTGGGCTCACGGCGGCGCGCGGCACCCTGACGGGGCCGCGCGCCGCCGCGTGTTCAAGGTCACTCCGCGCTCGCGCTCCGGGCGGCCGACCGGCCCTGGACAACTTCTGAGGTTAGGCTAACCTACCTTCAAAACCTGCCAGTGGCCTATTCGGCACGTACGAAAGCGGACACCACCATGCCCAACGCCCGAGCTTCCCATCTCACTCGACGCGGCCTGCTCTCCGCCGGCGGCGCCCTCGGGCTCGGCGTGGCGCTCGCCGCGTGCGGCCAGGATTCGAAGGGCGAGAAGGGCGACTCCGACAAGGCCGCCGCCAAGTCCGGCCCCTGGTCCTTCACCGACGACCGCGGCAAGAAGTCCGAGTCGAAGGCCGTCCCGAAGAACATCGTCGCCTTCACCGGCACCGCCGCCGCCCTGTTCGACTACGGGGTCGAGGTCACCGGCGTGTTCGGCCCGACCAAGACCGCCGACGGCAAGGCCGACGTCCAGGCCGGCGACATGGACATCAGCAAGCTCGAGATCCTGGGCAACGTCTGGGGCGAGTTCAACGTGGAGAAGTACGCGGCGCTCGCGCCGGAGCTGCTGGTGACGGACATGTGGGAGAAGGACGCCCTCTGGTACGTGCCGGACCAGTCCAAGGACAAGATCCTCAAGCTGGCCCCGAGCGTCGCCCTGTGGGCCGCCCAGATCAACATGCCGGGCGCCCTCCAGCGCCGCGCGGACCTCGCGGAGTCTTTGGGCGCCGACATGAAGGCCGCGAAGGTCACCGACGCCAAGGCACGCTTCGAGAAGGCCGCCGAGCGGCTGCGTCAGGCCGCCAAGGCCAAGCCGAACCTGAAGGTTCTGATCGGCTCCGGCAGCCAGGACCTCTTCTACGTCTCCGTCCCGAAGATGTCGGCGGACACGCTCTACTTCCAGGAGCTCGGCGTGAAGTTCGTCGAGCCCAAGCCGAACGCCCAGGGCTTCTTCGAGGAGCTGAGCTGGGAGAACGCCGGCAAGTACGGCGCCGACATCATCATGCTGGACAACCGCACCGGCACCCTGCAGCCCGACACCCTGAAGGCCAAGCCCACCTGGGCCGGGCTCCCCGCGGTGAAGGCCGGTCAGGTCGTCCCGCGTGTCACCGAGCCGATCTACTCCTACGCCAAGTGCGCGCCGATCCTCGAGGATCTGGCGAAGGCCATCGAGAACGCGAAGAAGGTCTCCTGACGATGACGACCGAGGCCGAGATCGCCCCGTTCCGTTTCTTCGACCTTCAGGTTGCGCGGACAAGGCGGCTCGGCCCGTCGCTCGTCCGCGTCACCTTCACCGGACAGACGGAGGACGGCCTGCGGGACTTCGTGGCCGGCGGCCGCGACCAGTCCCTGTCGCTGTTCCTTCCGCACCCGGGCCAGCCGGCCCCGGTCGTCCCCGTCGACGCGGGTGACGGCGGCGCCATCTTCGCCGCATGGCGTGCGCTGCCCGACGACGTGCGGGCCGTGATGCGTTCGTACACGGTGCGGGAGCAGCGCGTCGAGGACGGCGAGGTGGACATCGACTTCGCCGTGCACGAGGACGGCGGCCCGGCCTGCCGCTGGGCGCTGGCGGCCGAGCCCGGTCACAAGGTGATGGTGCTCGGCCCCGCGGTCGCCGACAACACCGGCGTGCGCTGCCGGCCGCCCGAGGACACCGACTGGGTGCTGATCTGGGCGGACGAGACGGCGCTGCCCGCCGCCTCGGCGATCCTGGAGTGGCTGCCGGCCGGCCGGAAGGCCAAGGTCTGGCTGGAGGTGCCGCACGCCGGTGACCGGCTGCCGCTCAAGACGGACGCGGACGCCGACATCACCTGGCTCGTCAGGGACGAGGGCGCGCCGTCGGCCGTGGAGGCCGTCGCCGCCGCCGAGTTGCCCGAGGGCGTCGGCTACGCCTGGATCGCGGGCGAGTCCGGCAGCATCAAGGCGCTGCGGCGACACCTGGTGAACGACCGTGAGTTCGACCGCCGGAAGGTCACCTTCGTCGGCTACTGGAAGCGCGGCGTCAGCGAGGACGGGCTCCGCGAGGAGGCGGCGGAAGAGGCCGAGTGACCCGCCGCAGCCTCAACTGACCATCCATGCACGGCCATTGTGTGATCAACGGCATAACAGTTGTGCCCCGAGGGGGGCGAGGGACTTTCGAGGCTTGAGTTAGGTTAGGCTTACCTTACTTAAGGCGTCGCCCTCGCCCCCTTCTTCCTGTCCCCTGAGGCGCGACCAGGTCCCCGCCACGGGAGGACATTGCATGCGCTCGCACCTGCTCAATGACATGACGGCGGAGCACTACCGGCGCTCCGTGACCGAAGGAGTCGAGCGGGTGGCGAACCGACTCGCCACGACCCGACGGCCGTTCACCGGAGTCACGCCCGACCAGCTCGCCCCGGTCGTCTCCGCGATCGACCTCGACCGGCCGCTCGGAGACGCCTCCGCCGCCCTGGACGAGCTGGAGGACGTGTACCTCCGGGACGCCGTCTACTTCCACTCCCCCCGCTACCTCGCCCACCTCAACTGCCCGGTCGTCATCCCGGCCGTGCTCGGCGAGGCGGTCCTCTCCGCGGTCAACTCCTCCCTGGACACCTGGGACCAGAGCGCCGGCGGCACCCTCATCGAGCGCCGCCTGATCGACTGGACCGCGCAGCGGATCGGCCTCGGCCCCGCCGCCGACGGCGTGTTCACCAGCGGCGGCACCCAGTCCAACCTCCAGGCCCTGCTGCTGGCCCGCCAGGAGGCCAAGACCACCGACCTGGCGAAACTGCGCATCTTCAGCTCCGAGTGCAGCCACTTCAGCGTCCAGAAATCCGCCACCCTCCTCGGGCTGGGCCCCGAGGCCGTCGTCTCGATCCCCGTGGACCGCGACAAGCGGATGCAGACCGTGGCGCTCGCCGCGGCGCTGGAGCGCTGCCGCGCCGAGGGCCTCGTCCCCATGGCCGTCGTCGCGACCGCGGGCACCACGGACTTCGGCTCCATCGACCCGCTGCCGGAGATCGCCGAGCTCGCGGGGCTGTACGAGACCTGGATGCACGTCGACGCCGCCTACGGCTGCGGGCTGCTGGCCTCGCCCGCCCGCCGCCACCTCCTGGACGGCATCGAGCACGCCGACTCGGTCACCGTCGACTACCACAAGTCCTTCTTCCAGCCGGTGAGTTCGTCGGCCGTGCTGGTGCGGGACGCGGCCACACTGCGCCACGCCACCTACCACGCCGACTACCTCAACCCGCGGCGCACCGTGGAAGAACGGATACCGAATCAGGTCGACAAGTCCCTGCAGACCACCCGTCGCTTCGACGCGCTCAAGCTGTGGATGACGCTGCGGGTGATGGGCGCCGACGGAGTGGGGCAGCTCTTCGACGAGGTGTGCGACCTCGCCGCCGCCGGCTGGGAGCTGCTCGCCGCCGACCCGCGTTACGACGTGGTCGTGCGGCCGCAGCTGTCCACCCTGGTCTACCGCTACATCCCGCGGTCCGTCACGGACCCCGCCCTGATCGACCGGGCCAACCTCCACGCCCGCAAGGCGCTGTTCGCGTCGGGCGAGGCCGTGGTCGCCGGCACCAAGGTCGGCGGGCGCCAGTACCTGAAGTTCACCCTGCTCAATCCCGAGACGACGACCGAAGACATCGCCGCCGTCCTCGACCTGATCGCCGGCCACGCCGAGCAGTTCCTTGGAGAGAACCTTGTCCACGCCTCTTGATTTCATCGGTATCGGCCTGGGTCCGTTCAACCTCGGTCTCGCCTGCCTGACCGAGCCGATCGACGAGCTGAACGGCCTGTTCCTGGAGTCCAAGCCGGACTTCGAATGGCACTCCGGGATGTTCCTGGAAGGCGCCCATCTCCAGACGCCGTTCATGTCGGACCTGGTCACCCTCGCCGACCCGACCTCGCCCTACTCGTTCCTGAACTACCTCAAGGACAAGGGCAGGCTGTACTCCTTCTACATCCGGGAGAACTTCTACCCGCTGCGGACCGAGTACAACGACTACTGCCGGTGGGCCGCGGCCCGGCTGAGCAGCATCCGCTTCAACACCACCGTCACCTCGGTGTCGTACGACGAAGAGGGCGAGGTGTACGTGGTGCGCACCGCCGACGACGCATTCATGGCCCGCCGTCTCGTCCTGGGCACCGGCACCCCGCCGTACATCCCCGAGGCCTGCCAGGGCCTCCACGGGGACCTGCTGCACAACTCGCGCTACCTGGACCACAAGGAGGCGCTGCAGAAGAAGGAGTCGATCACCCTCGTCGGCAGCGGCCAGAGCGCGGCGGAGATCTACTACGACCTGCTGTCCGAGATCGACGTGCACGGCTACCGGCTCAACTGGGTGACCCGCTCCCCGCGCTTCTTCCCGCTGGAGTACACCAAGCTGACGCTGGAGATGACCTCCCCGGAGTACATCGACTACTTCCACGCGCTGCCGGAGGAGACCCGCTACAGACTCGAGTCCCAGCAGAAGGGCCTGTTCAAGGGCATCGACTCGGAGCTGATCGACGCGATCTTCGACCTGCTCTACCAGAAGAACCTGAAGGGCCCGGTCCCCACCCGGCTGCTGACCAACTCGGCGCTGCGGACCGCCTCGTACGAGGACGGCACATACACCCTGGGACTGCGCCAGGAGGAGCAGGGCAAGGACTACGAGCTGCACACCGAGGGCCTGATCCTGGCCACGGGCTACCGGTACGTCACCCCCGCCTTCCTGGAGCCCGTCGCCGACCGGATCCGGCTCGACGGCCACGGCCGCTTCGACGTCGCCCGCAACTACTCCATCGACACGGCCGGCCGGGAGATCTTCCTGCAGAACGCGGGCGTGCACACCCACTCGATCACCTCGCCCGACCTGGGCATGGGCGCCTACCGAAACGCCTACATCATCGGCGAGCTGCTGGGCAGCGAGTACTACGCCGTAGAGAAGTCCATCGCGTTCCAGGAGTTCGCTGTATGAGCACCACCACCGCCGTCGGTCCCCTCACCGTCCGGCCCCTCGACCCGTTGGCGGACGCAGAGCTGCTGCACAGCTGGGTCACCCACCCGAAGGCCGCGTTCTGGATGATGCAGGACGCGAAACTGCAGGACGTCGAGCGCGAGTACATGCGCATAGCGGCGCACGAGCACCACCACGCGTTCATGGGCCTCCACGACGGCGAACCGGCGTTCCTGATGGAGAGCTACGACCCGCGTTACGTGGAGCTCGTCGGGCTGTACGAACCGGAGCCCGGCGACGTCGGCATGCACTTCCTCGTCGCGCCGACCGACCGGCCCGTGCACGGCTTCACCCTCGCCGTGATCACCGCCGTGATGCGGAAGCTGTTCGCCGATCCGGCGACGAAGCGGGTCGTGGTCGAGCCGGACGTCGGCAACTCGGCCGTGCACCGGCTCAACGAGGCCGTCGGCTTCGTCGCCGCCGAGAAGATAGTGAAGCCCGAGAAAGAGGCTCTGCTGAGCTTCTGCACCCGCGAGCAGTTCGAGGCGGCCACGGCGGTGACCCGATGAATCCCGTGTCCCACCTCACGCCCGACCGCTGGGCGCACGCCAACCGGCTCCTCGTCCGCAAGGCCCTCTCCGAGTTCGCCCACGAGCGGCTGCTGACCCCCGAGCACCTCGGCGACGACGCCTACCGCCTCGTCACGGACGACGGCGCGACCGAGTACCGCTTCACCGCCCGCCGCTTCGCCCTCGACCACTGGCAGGTGGCCGCCGGTTCGATCAGCCGCCACCGCGACGGCGCGCGGCTGCCGCTGGACGCGCTGGAGTTCGTCATCGAGATGCGTGGCTCCCTCGGGCTGAGCGACGAGATCCTGCCCGTGTATCTGGAGGAGATCTCCTCCACCCTCTCCGGCACGGCGTACAAGTCGGCGAAACCGCCGGTCACGGCCGCCGAGCTGGCCGAGGCGGACTTCCAGGCCGTCGAGACCGGCATGACGGAGGGCCATCCCTGCTTCGTCGCGAACAACGGCCGGCTCGGCTTCGGCATCGACGAGTACCACGCCTACGCCCCGGAGGCCGCGAACCCCCTCCGGCTGGTGTGGCTGGCGGCCCGCCGCGACCGCGCCGCGTTCACCGCCGGCGCGGGCATCGACTACGAGACCTTCATCCGGGCCGAGCTCGGCGACGACGCCGTGGACCGCTTCGCCAAGAGCCTCGCGGACCAGGGCCTCGATCTCGCCGACTACCTGCTGATCCCGGCCCACCCCTGGCAGTGGTGGAACAAGCTGTCGGTGACCTTCGCCGCCGAGATCGCCCAGCAGCGGCTGGTGTACCTGGGCGAGGGCGACGACCGCTACCTGGCGCAGCAGTCCATCAGGACGTTCTTCAACACCGACGCCCCGGCGAAGCACTATGTGAAGACGGCCCTGTCCGTCCTCAACATGGGGTTCATGCGCGGTCTCTCGGCCGCGTACATGGAGGCGACGCCTGCCATCAACGACTGGCTCGCCGGGCTGATCGACGGCGACGACGTGCTGAAGGCCGCCCGCTTCTCGATCATCCGCGAGCGTGCGGCCGTGGGCTACCGCCACCTCGAGTACGAGGCCGCGACCGACCGGTACTCCCCCTACCGCAAGATGCTGGCCGCCCTGTGGCGCGAGAGCCCGGTCGCGTCCCTGGAGGACGGCGAGCGGCTCGCCACCATGGCGTCCCTGCTGCACGTCGACCACGAGGGCCGGTCGTTCGCGGGCGCGCTGATCGCCGGCTCCGGCCTGGCCCCCACCGAGTGGCTGCGCGGCTACCTGGACGCCTATCTGCTGCCGGTGCTGCACAGCTTCTACGCCTACGACCTGGTCTTCATGCCGCACGGCGAGAACGTCATCCTGACGCTCGGCGAGAACGGCACGGTCCGGCGGGCGATCTTCAAGGACATCGCGGAAGAGATCGCGGTGATGGACCCGGACGCGGTCCTGCCCCCGTCCGTCGACCGGATCCGGGTGGAGGTGCCCGAGGAGACGAAGATCCTCTCGATCTTCACGGACGTCTTCGACTGCTTCTTCCGCTTCCTCGGCGCGACGCTCGCCGAGGAGGAGGTGCTCTGTGAGGACGACTTCTGGCGCACGGTCGCCGAGTGCGTCCGCGCGTACCAGCGGTCGGTGCCGGAGCTGGCGGACAAGTTCGCGCAGTACGACATGTTCGCGGACGAGTTCGCGCTGTCCTGCCTGAACCGGCTCCAGCTGCGCAACAACCGGCAGATGGTGGACCTGGCCGACCCGTCGGCCGCGCTCCAGTTCGTCGGCACGCTGACGAACCCGATCGCACGGTTCTCCTCCTAGCGCCCCTCCCGGCCCGCTCTGCCCGGTCACGGCACCAGGCGTTCCCCGGAACGCCCAGCGGCGGGCCGGCGCCCGAGAACGGCCGGCGCCCGGCGGGATACGGTCCCTCCCGCCGGGCGCCGGTTCCTCACCCGACGCTCACTGCGCGGGCCACGGCACCTGCGGCGACCGGTAGAAGTCGATCCCGAGCGCCGACAGCCGCGGCCCCTGCGCCGCGAGCCGCACCTTGTAGGTGTCCCAGTCGTGCGTGGACGCCGGTGACCAGCCCAGCTCCGCGACACCGGGCAGACGCGGGAACGCCATCCGGTCGATGTGCGCGTCGCTGGAGATGGTCTCCGTCCACAGGGGCGCCTCGACGCCCCGGACCGCACTCGCCGGCGCGCCCGGCAGATAGGTGCCGGGGTCCCAGTCGTAGGACCTCCGCACCTCGACGTATCCGGCCCAGGCGAGGCCCAGTTCGGTGTTCTCGTCGTACTTCATGTCGAGGTAGACCCGGTCGGCCGGCGAGAGGATCAATCCCGTGCCGTTCTGCGCGGCCTCAGCGACCCGCGCCTTCTCGGCCTGACTCGTGCCGTCGAGACCCCAGTACTGCGCCAGGGCGCCCTTCTGCGGGCTCGCGCCGGTCAACTGGTGCCAGCCGATGACGGTCTTGCCGTACTTGGCGACGATCGGCTGCACCCTGTTCATGAACGCCACGTAGTCCTCGCGGCTGGTGGAGTGCGCCTCGTCGCCGCCGATGTGGATGTACCTGCCCGGCGTGAGCGCGGCCACCTCCCGGATCACGTCGTCCACGAAGTCGTACGTCAGCTCCTTACGCACACACAGCGAGCTGAAGCCGACGGCCGTGCCCGTGTAGAGCGGCGGGGCCACGCCGTCGCAGTTGAGCTCGGCGTACGAGGCCAGGGCGGCGTTGGTGTGCCCCGGCATGTCGATCTCCGGCACGACCTCCAGATGGCGGGAGGAGGCGTACCGGACGATCTCCTTGTACTGGGCCTTGGTGTAGTGACCGCCGGGGCCTCCGCCGACCTGGGTGGAGCCGCCGTACGCGGCCAGCCGCGGCCACGAGTCGACGGCGATGCGCCAGCCCTGGTCGTCGGAGAGATGGAGATGGAGGGTGTTGATCTTGTAGAGGGCGAGGTGGTCGATGTAGCGCTTGACCTGCTCGACCGTGAGGAAGTGCCGCGAGACGTCGAGCATCGCGCCCCGGTGCGCGTAGCGCGGGACGTCGGTGATCGTGCCGCCCGCGACCTGCCACGGGCCGCCGCGGGGAGAGTCCGCCTCGATGGCGGCGGGCAGCAGCTGACGCAGCGTCTGCACACCGTGGAAGAGGCCGGCGGGCCGGTGCGCGGTGATCGTGAGCCCGCCCGGAGCGGACTTCAGGCGGTAGCCCTCGTCGCCCAGGGCACTCTCCCCGGCGCTGAGCCGCAGGCTGATCGGCCTGGCCGCGGGCCGGGTGGTGATCGGGAGTGGGTAACCGGTCGACGGGCGCAGGACCTCGGCGAGGCGCTCCGCGACCGCGCGCGCCCCGGGTGAGGCATCGGTAAGGATCGTGGTGGCCGCGGTCAGGGTGTAGGGGGCGCCGCCCGGCTCTGCGGAGGCGGGTGCGGGGACGATCTGGCCGAGCGGCCGGACGGTGGCGGCGCTGTCGGCGCCCGAGGCCACGGCCGGGCCCGAGGCGACGGCGCCGGAGAGGGCGGCCGCCGTGACAAGCAGCAGCGAACCGAGGAGGCGGGGAATCGGTCTGGGCTGACTCACAGGCTGGGGTCCCTTCGACGGGGTTCTCGTCTGTGCGCAGAGCAACCGCTCGATCACCATGCGTACCGTGCGCCTCAACTGCGGTCAAGGTGTAGACCGCTTACTCGTTCCACGGACGGGAAAATCCCCCGTCGGCGGAAATCATCCGGACGGGGCCGCCCACGCCGATGCGGTGCCGCGGGACGCGGGTCAACCGACCGTGGGTGGGCGCGGCACCTCGGAGGAGACCACCTCCGGACAGATGTGAGCTATCTCCTGCCCGGAATCGGGCAGGATTCTTGCGAAGAGCAGCGCCCGCCCTCCAATATCTACGGGTGCTCGAACCTCGCCCGTCTGTGCGCCTGTCGCACGACGACCTCATCGACCACCTGGTGCGCAGCACCGCGCTCCAGCGCGGTGAAGCCGCCCGGGTGGTGCTCGATGTACTGGCGTACTTCGACGAGACGACCGAGGAGTTCGTCCGCCGCCGCCATCGCGAACTCAAGTCCGGCGGCGCGGTGAACACCGAGATCTTCGAGCGGATCGCGGCCGAACTGCCGCACCGCGCCGTGGCGCCGCCGGAGCTCTCGCTCCGCCAGCTGCGCCGCATGGTCTACGGCTGAGCAGCCCCACCGGGGCCGGGCACACTTCTGATCTATGGAGGGGCAGAAACCATATGTGTGGAATTGTCGGATACATCGGCAAGCGTGACGTTGCTCCGCTGCTGCTGGAGGGCCTGCAGCGGCTCGAGTACCGCGGCTACGACTCCGCGGGCGTGGTCATCAGCAGCCCCAAGTCCCCCGCGCTGAAGATGGTCAAGGCCAAGGGCCGCGTCCGCGAGCTCGAGGCCCGCGTCCCCAAGCGCTTCGCCGGCACCACCGGCATCGCCCACACCCGCTGGGCCACCCACGGCGCCCCCAGCGACATCAACTCCCACCCGCACCTGGACCCGGAGAACAACGTCGCCGTCGTCCACAACGGCATCGTGGACAACGCCGCCGAGCTCCGCCTCAAGCTGGAGGCGGACGGTGTCGTCTTCGCCTCCGAGACCGACACCGAGGTCATCACCCACCTGATCGCCCGCTCCCAGGCCACCACCCTGGAGGAGAAGGTCCGCGAGGCCCTCAAGGTGATCGAGGGCACGTACGGCATCGCCGTGATGCACGCCGACTTCGCCGACCGCATCGTGGTGGCCCGCAACGGCTCCCCCGTCGTCCTCGGCATCGGCGAGAAGGAGATGTTCGTCGCCTCCGACGTCGCCGCCCTGGTCGCCCACACCCGCCAGATCGTCACCCTCGACGACGGCGAGATGGCCACCCTCAAGGCCGACGACTTCCGTACGTACACGACCTCGGGCGCGTCCACCACCGCCACCCCGGAGACCGTCGAGTGGGAGGCCGCCTCCTACGACATGGGCGGCCACGACACGTACATGCACAAGGAGATCTCCGAGCAGCCCGACGCGGTCGACCGTGTGCTGCGCGGCCGGATCGACGACCGCTTCAACACCGTGCACCTGGGCGGCCTGAACCTGGACGCCCGTGAGGCCCGCGGCATCCGCCGCGTGAAGATCCTCGGTTGCGGTACCTCGTACCACGCGGGCCTGATCGGCGCCGGACTCATCGAGTCCCTCGCCCGTATCCCCGCCGACGCCGAGCCGGCCTCCGAATTCCGCTACCGCAACCCGGTCGTGGACCCCGACACCCTGTACATCGCCGTCTCCCAGTCCGGCGAGACCTACGACGTGCTCGCGGCCGTTCAGGAGCTCAAGCGCAAGGGCGCCCGCGTCCTCGGCGTGGTCAACGTCGTCGGTTCCGCCATCGCCCGTGAGGCCGACGGCGGCACGTACGTCCACGCCGGCCCCGAGGTGTGCGTCGTCTCCACGAAGTGCTTCACCAACACGGTCGTCGCCTTCGCCCTGCTCGCCCTGCACCTGGGCCGCATCCGCGACCTGTCCGTCGCCGAGGGCAAGCGGATCATCGAGGGCCTGCGCAAGCTGCCCGCGCAGATCAGCGAGATCCTCGAGTCCGAGGACGAGATCAAGAAGCTGGCCGAGCAGTACGCGGACGCCAAGTCGATGATGTTCATCGGCCGGGTGCGCGGCTACCCGGTGGCGCTCGAGGCCTCCCTGAAGCTCAAGGAGATCTCCTACATCCACGCCGAGGCCTACCCGGCCTCCGAGCTCAAGCACGGCCCCCTCGCGCTCATCGAGCCCGCGCTGCCCACCGTGGCGATCGTGCCGGACGACGAGCTGCTGGAGAAGAACCGGGCCGCGCTCGAGGAGATCAAGGCGCGCAGCGGCCGCATCCTCGCCGTCGCCCACCGCGAGCAGGAGAAGGCCGACCACACCATCGTGGTGCCGAAGAACGAGGACGAGCTGGACCCGATCCTGATGGGTATCCCGCTCCAGCTCCTCGCCTACCACACCGCGCTGGCGCTGGGCCGGGACATCGACAAGCCGCGTAACCTCGCCAAGTCCGTCACCGTCGAGTAGGCGACGGCCGCGGGACCGGTTCATGAGGAACGCCCCCTGTGTGTGCCACCGTGCACACAGGGGGCGTTCCCCTTTCATCGGGCGGGCGCCACCCGGAGCGCCCGCCCGTGGAGCTGCCGTGAGGCCCGTGGGCCTCAGCCGGTGGCCGTCACCCGCCGGCCGGCAGCGCGCCTCGTGAACGTCGGCCACTTGGCGAGCGCCGCCGTCGCGCCGTACCAGGCCACCAGGCCCGCGACCGCGCCGACCCAGCCGCCGGCCTTGGCCAGGCCCTCGTTGCCCGCGAAGGCGGCTATGCCGCCCAGCAGCAGCGCGAGGGTCAGCAGCCCGTACACCCCTTGGCCGAGCACGCCGCTGCCGGAGGCGGCGGCGGTCAGCGTCAGGGCGAGCAGCGCCCACAGCAGCATGAACAGGCCCGCCGCCTCGGCCGAGGTCTCGCCTCCCACGGCGGTCCCCCAGGTGAACCAGAAGGCGCCGAGACCGGCGAAGGCGGTTCCCGAACCGCCGTTGCCCGCGCGGAACTCGAGCAGGCCGACGACGAAGAGCGCCACTCCGCCGACCCATGTCGCGAGCGCGGCGGCATCGGCGGCGGAGACGTTGTCGATCACCCCGGTGTTGCCCACACCGAAGGCCAGCAGCGTCAGCCCGAGGGCGAGGTTGCCGAGAGTCGAAGTAGAACCAGTTCCCGCAGAGACTCCGTTGTCCACGGCGGGCTCCCTTCCTGTCCTGTGCAGTTGTTCTGCGCCATGTGCTGCAATCCCAGCGACCGGATATCTACCCTTCACAAGCGCACAATCCACCTGTTACGCATGGGTAGATTTCCGTACATGCCTGGCGTGTCGGGGAGTTGACGGAGCCTCACCCGACAGGCGGTGACGAAGGGGAAGAAGCCGACCACCGGGACGGCCGGGAAGTCGGGTCCCGGGGCCGGCGATCCGGGGAGACGCGCAGAAGATCCGGTTCAGGCTCGGTGCAGGTTCGGTTCAGGAGATCCGGTTCAGGGGATCACGACGACCGGGCGCTGCGCGCGCTTCGCGAGCCGTCCCGCGACCGACCCGAAGAGCCGGCCGACGATGCCGTGCGTGGAGCCGACCACGATCGCGTCCGCCGAATACTCGCGGCCGACCTCTTCCAGCTCGTGACAGATGTCGCCGCCACGCTCGACCAGGATCCACGGGACCTCGGCGAGGTAGTCCGCGCAGGCCAGCTCGAGGCCCAGCACCTCGGTGCGGTGATCGGGCACGTCGACGAAGACGGGCGGCTCGCAGCCGGCCCAGACCGTCGTCGGCAGCCGGTTGGCGACATGGACGATGATCAGACCGGATCCGGTCCGCCTCGCCATGCCGATGGCGTAGGCGAGCGCTCGCTCACTGGATGTCGATCCGTCGAAACCGACGACGACTCCGTGCCGGAAGGCGGGATCGCATGAATGGCGTGCTTCTTCAGCCGCCCGCAGGTCCGACAGAGGATCGGCTACCTGCTTGCGGTCCGCGGGTTCGGGGATTTCGTGACCGGCCATCGGTGTCTCGGCGAAGGAGGTCCTCTTCGGAGTGATCGATTGAGGAAAGCGCGTCGGCTGAAGGGGCGGTGGAGCTGTGTCCGGGAATCATCTTCCCCACCCCATACCCCCAAGGGTACGGCGGCACTCCTCTCCTGCCCAGGGCCTGCTGCCCCCATGCGCGACGTTCCAGGGAGCATGCCCGAGCGCGCCCAGGATCGCAATGCCGCTTGGCCACTACAGCCGTCTGCGCGCCACCGGGTGACCGGACGACCACGGTCCTCGTTGGCCAGTGGGTCACCCCGCCGCCCCCAGGAGCCTCTGTGCCAGCACGACCGTCCGGCCCCCACCGCTCCCCCGGCCCCTCGTCCCGCCGCCGCCCCGCCGCTCCTCCGTCCGGACCGGCCCCGGGTGCCCCGGCCACCCCCTCCCGGCCGGGCGACCCGGGGAGCTCCGCGAGCTCCGCCGGTGACGTCGTCCGCTGGGGCGCGTTCAGCTGCCTGCTGGTCCCCGTCGTGCTCGTCGTGTACGGCACCTCCGTCGGCGGCGCGGCCGCCGCGGCGCTCGGACTCGCCGCGGTGACGGCGGCGTGCCGGGTGCTGCTGCGCCACTCGGAGCGGACGGCCGCACGGGGCCGGGCCATCGAGGGCGCGCCGGCCGGAGGCCGGCACTCCGGTACCGTCCCTGGGGCGCGGCGTGGCGCGCGGCACGGATCCAGAGGCGCACCAGGGGGCTGACGGTTTTGCACGCCCGCACCCATATGTTTTCAGCCAACTTCACTACGCAGGCCGATCCTTGTCGAAATGGCCTGCCAACCCCCTTGTCACCAGGGAAGAAAGGGCTGAAGGCCCTTCTGGCACCCTACGGGGACGGGCCATGCCTGCGATGCGCACTTCCCTGCGGGCCCCCCGAGTGGAACGCTTCGTGATCGAATGCATCGCGCCAAGTTGCCATGTCGACATAGCGGGGCATCCCGAACTTGTCACGCCGGCGCCACGGGACGCAGTAGATTCGATCATGAGTATCGAAGGCCGGGGGACTCGTGCAGAACCGAGGGGAAACGTGCAGGAGCGAAAGGCCCGAAACGAACGGGGAGACGCGTACTTCGAGGGGGGTTTAGCGTCATGAGTCAGGACTCCGCCGCGCCGGAGACGGCACGGAAGCTGTCCGGGCGCCGGCGCCGGGAAGTCGTCGCCGTGCTGCTGTTCAGCGGCGGCCCTATTTTCGAAAGTTCCATCCCGCTCTCGGTGTTCGGAATTGACCGTCAGGACGCCGGAGTTCCCCGCTACCGCCTGCTCGTGTGCGGTGGCGAGGACGGACCGCTGAGGACCACCGGCGGCCTGGAACTGACCACGCCGTACGGCCTCGAGGCGATCAGCAGAGCGGGCACCGTCGTGGTGCCGGCCTGGCGCTCGATCACCTCGCCGCCACCGCCCGAGGCGCTCGACGCGCTGCGCCGGGCACACGAGGAGGGTGCCCGCATCGTCGGCCTGTGCACCGGGGCGTTCGTCCTGGCCGCGGCCGGCCTGCTCGACGGGCGCCCCGCCACCACCCACTGGATGTACGCGCCGACGCTGGCGAAGCGCTACCCGTCCGTGCACGTGGATCCGCGTGAACTGTTCGTCGACGACGGCGATGTGCTCACGTCCGCGGGAACGGCGGCCGGAATCGACCTCTGCCTCCACATAGTGCGCACCGACCATGGCACGGAGGCGGCCGGAGCACTCGCCCGCAGGCTCGTCGTCCCACCCCGTCGCAGTGGCGGTCAGGAGCGCTATCTCGACAGGTCTTTACCGGAGGAAATCGGCTCGGACCCGCTGGCCGAGGTCGTGTCCTGGGCGCTGGAGCACCTCCACGAGCAGTTCGACGTGGAGACGCTGGCCGCGCGTGCCTACATGAGCAGGCGCACGTTCGACCGCCGGTTCCGGTCGCTGACGGGGTCCGCCCCGCTCCAGTGGCTGATCACCCAGCGGGTGCTGCAGGCCCAGCGACTGCTCGAGACCTCCGACTACTCGGTCGACGAGGTCGCCGGCCGCTGCGGCTTCCGGTCCCCGGTGGCGCTGCGCGGCCACTTCCGGCGGCAGCTGGGGTCCTCCCCGGCCGCCTACCGGGCCGCGTACCGGGCCCGTCGTCCGCAGAGCGACCCTGACCGGACGTCGATCCTGGAGGCCGTCGTCCCCGCCCAGGCGGGGCCGGGTGCCAGACGCCCCCAGGGGGGACCTGGCGGGCCCTCCTCCATGGCGTCCGCCGCCGAGCTCGGCAAACCGGTTCCGGAGGCGTATGCGGCAGGTCACGGCCGGCCGAGCCTGCCGGGCCAGCGGAGCGTGCCGTAGAGCGGCGTCCGCGGACAGTGCGACCCCGGCCCGGTCGGGACGGCGCCCCACAGGGTGCCGTCCCGACCGGGCCGGACGCCGTCCGGGCACCGGTCCGGCCGGCGGTCCGCCCCGGGCGGCCGGCTTTCCCGAGGCCGGTAACGCAGCGCATCCGCCCCCGTAAGGTAGGGCGCATGAACGATCGCATGGTGTGGATCGACTGCGAGATGACCGGGCTCTCGCTGACGGACGACGCACTCATCGAGGTGGCCGCACTGGTCACCGACTCGGAACTGAACGTACTCGGTGAAGGGGTGGACATCGTGATCCGCCCGCCGGACGCGGCGCTCGAGACGATGCCGGAAGTGGTGCGCCAGATGCACACCGCCTCGGGCCTCCTCGACGTCCTGGCGGACGGAAAGACCCTCGCGGACGCGGAGGAGCAGGTCCTCTCCTACATCCGCCGGCACGTCAAGGAACCCGGCAAGGCCCCGCTGTGCGGCAACTCGGTCGGCACCGACCGCGGCTTCCTGCTGCGCGACATGCCGACGCTGGAGGCCTTTCTCCACTACCGGATCGTCGACGTCTCCTCGATCAAGGAGCTGGCCCGCCGCTGGTACCCGCGGGCGTACTTCAACAGCCCGGAGAAGAGCGGCAACCACCGGGCGCTGGCCGACATCCGCGAGTCCATCGCCGAGCTCCGCTATTACCGCGAGGCGGTCTTCGTCCCGCAGCCCGGCCCGGACTCGGAGACCGCGAAGACCATCGCGGCCAAGTACGTGCTGCCCGCGCAGTAACGACGGGCCGTCGCCACCGGAACGAGGGGCGCCCCCACCGGCGCGAAACCCTGGCGCGAGCACCCGCTCGGACCCTGTACACTTTTTCTCGGCCGGTCGGGAGAAAGACCGGTCGTGGTGGGTATAGCTCAGCTGGTAGAGCACCTGGTTGTGGTCCAGGATGTCGCGGGTTCGAGTCCCGTTACTCACCCTGATCGATCAAGGGCCCCGGTCTTCGGACCGGGGCCCTTGTCGTACCCGGGGCCGACCCGCTCAGCGCAGGCCGTCGAGCACGCCTTCCTCGCTCTGCGACGAAAGCGCGGACGCACCGGCGGCCTGCGGGGGCGCCCCGAAGCGGGCGAGGCAGTGCCACACCTTCTTGACCGCCTGCGGGTCGTGACGGCCCGTGCGTACGGCGTCTCCGACGACGCGCGGATCGAGCCGGCCGTCCACCGCGATCCGCGCGCCCAGGTCGACGTACTCCTGGCCCCGGTAGGACGGATGGCGGCGCAGCTCTCCGACCGACAGACGGAAACCGGGATGCCACTCCACCGGGCACGGCAGGCGCCGGGCGGCCTCCTCGACGTCCGTCCCCCGGTAGCAGGGGTCGAGGACCAGCGCCTCCACATCGCGGTCCAGCCGGACCGGCCCGTGCACCTGTGCCTCGATGTAGTCGTCCAGAGCGTCCTGGCGGTCGGCGAGGGCGAGCCCGATGAGCCCCATACGGTCCGCGACGCCGAAGTCCGACGGTTCGAGGAAGCTGTCCGGGTAGCAGAACGTGGTCCGCGCCGGTGTGTGCGCCGCAAGGCGGAAGTGGGCGGAGCCGAACCGCGGCGCCGCGCCGACCGGCTTGCGGCGGAAGTTCAGCGCCCCGTAGACGGGCCGGTCCCGAGCGGCCGCCTCGTCGTACGCGCCACCGAAGATCCGGCTCTCCCACCGCCACCGGTCACCGCCGGGAAAGGCGGTCAGCCCCCCGTTGCTCGTCCCGGTGACGAACTGAGAGAGATAGACGCCGGACTTCGACAACGCTTCCAGGACGGGCTCCCCCTGCGCCCTACGGTCCGGGTGGAAGTTCAGAGTCACCCGCAGCGTCGGGTCCAGGGGCTGACCCGACGAGAGGCCCGCCACATGTCGGAGGGCCCGTTCCCGCGCTGTCTTCGGAGCGTCCGATCTCATCCGGGCAGTGTGCCGGGAGCCGATCAGCCGGCGCACCCGGTTTACAGCCCGATGCGCACGGCCGGTGAGCGTCGCGGGCGAGGGCGCCACACCGGAAGCACTAACCCTGCGGGACGTCCTTGACGAACACGATGCCGTCGCTTCCCGACAGGTGGGCAGGGTCGAGCGGGGCGTATCCGAACCAGGGGGACAGGCGGGGCGCGGGCCGCGTGTCGGCGAGGGCGGTGGCCAGCGTCGGGGTGTCGATGAGGCAGCGGTCCTCCGGGAGCGCGTACAGGAGTCCTTCGACGGTGTCCGGCGGCGGAGTGTCCACTCCCCGGTGCCGGATCGTGCCCAGGGCCGTGGCCACGAAGGCGTACGCCTCGCCGAGCCGGGCGCTCACCAGCGCACCGGCGCCCCACCACTCCAGCGGACTCCCGCCCATCCGCATCGTGCTCTTCTCCCGCTGGAGATGGGAGTTGTGGGCGTGGACGAATGCCGGACCCCGAGAGGCGACGGCGAGGAGATTGTGGGCCATCATCTGGTCCCGGACGCCCACCAGCCGGGTCAGGCGGCCCGGTGAGGTGTCGGCCATCCAGTGGTGGTAGCGCAGCAGGCCGGTCGCGGTGCGCCCGTGCAGGTGCGCCCGGTACCGGTCCTCCCGTGAGGTCGCCGTGATCAGGTGCGGGCTCTGCGCGTCGAGCAGCGCCACCAGATCGTCGGCGATCAGCCGCAGTTCCCCGGCCTCGGCCGACTGCCCCGCGGACCGGGCCGGGTCCCTCATCGCCGCGGGATCGGTCCACCGGTCGTCCGCGCCGAGCAGGCGGTCGAGCGTTTCCGCGGTGCACGGGAGCAGGTCCACGTCCACGTGGGCGCCGAGGTAGCCGTGAAGTGCGGTGAGGGCCTGCCGGGGGCTCGCGGCGTGGGTGATCTCCAACGGGCCGTCGAAGCCGGCGAAGCGGAGCCGCTCGGACGCGGGACGGCCGTCGTCGTCGACGCGAACGTTGTAGGCGCGCATCCAGCGGACGAGCTCGCGGTTGGCCGCGGAGGCCCCCCAGCCGTGACTGAATCCGTGCTCCATGGCGTCGTCGAGGCTGCCGGTGCCCAAGGTGACGTAGTCGTCGACGACCAGCCCCGTCATGCAGTCGCTCTCGATCGCGATCGTCCGGTAGCCCTCCTGCTCGACGAGCTGCCGGAAGAGCGCGTTGCGCAGGTCGAGCAGAGCGTCCTCGCCGTGGGTGGGCTCGCCCAGGGCGAGCAGCCGGGGCCGGGCCGGGAGCAGCCTCATGACGGCGGCGGCCTCGACGGCATGGACGGTGTCCTGGAGGTCAGTAGCCATGCTTCAACGCTATCGTTGAACCTTCGATTGAGACTTTCGCGCGAAAGCAGCTGCGCCATGGGGCGAAACCTTCAAAGCAGTGAGCGGCTCAGACCGGTCGACCTGGCGCGCGGGCACGGTCTGTCGACGCAGGCGATCAGGAACTACGAGGAGGCCGGCATCCTCCCGGCCGCCGGTCGCACACCCCACGGCTACCGGACCTACACGTCGCTGCACGCGGGAGCCCTGCGCGCGTTCCTCGCCCTGGCGCCGGGCCACGGCCACCGGACGGCGACGGCGATCATGCGGGCGGTGAACGAGGGCGCGGCCGAGGAGGCGTTCCGCCTCATCGACGAGAGCCACGCCCAGCTCCTCGACGACCGGCGGACCCTCCAGGCAGTGGAGAGCACGCTCCGCGACCTGGGGCCCACCACGGCGTCCGCGCAGGGTGCGGGGCGCGTACGCGGTGCGACAGCCGAGCCTGCGTCGGCCTCCGGAACGGGTGGGGTGTCCGGGCCTGGTGCGGCGTCCGGGCCGGCCGCGGCGTCCGGGCCGCGCGCTGGGGTGGGGACCGGCGGGACGGCTGAGCCTGACGGGGTGTCCAGGCCTGGTGCGGCGTCCGGGGCCGGGGGCACCTTCATCGGGCCGCTGGCGGCAATGCTCGGCATCCGGCCCGCGACGCTGCGCAAATGGGAGCGTGCCGGGCTGGTGCGCCCCCGCCGCGACCCGCTGACCGGGTACCGCGTCTACGACGAGGCCGACGTGCGGGACGCCCGGCTGGCCCACCAGCTCAGGCGGGGCGGCTACCTGCTGGAGCAGATCGCCCCGCTGATCGCCCAGGTGCGGGCCGCCGGCGGGCTGGAGCCGCTGGAGGCCGCGCTGCGCGACTGGCACGGGCGGCTGGCCGCCCGTGGGCGGGCGATGCTGGCCGGGGCCGCCGAGTTGGAGGCGTACCTTCGCCGGTGCGGATGAGACCTCGGTCGTGGGCCGAAGAGGTCGTCGGACGGAGCGCCGCCGGAGAAGATCCGCCGGACGCAGAAGTCGCAAGACGAAGCGGTCGGCGGCCGAAGACGACACACCCAGCAGTGACCGGGTCCGCCGTCACGACGAGTCCCGCACCACCAGTTCCGTGGGCAGCACGATCTGGGGCCGCTCCGGTGAGGGGCGGGCGATCTCCTCGAGCAGGACCCGGGCCATCGTGCGGCCCATCTCCTCCGTCGGCTGGCGCACGCTGGTGAGCGCCGGATCCATGTGCCGGGCCACCGCCGAGTCGTCGAAGCCGACGAGGGCCACATCGTCCGGGATGCGGCGGCCCGACTCGCGCAGCACGTGCCGGGCGCCCGAAGCCATCACGTCGGAGGCGGCGAAGACCGCGTCGAGGTCGGGGCGGTCCTCGAGCAGCTTGCGCATCGCGAGGCGGCCGCCCTGTTCGGTGAAGTCGGCCACGGCCGTCAGCCGGGGATCGGCGTCCAGGCCCGCACCGGCGACGCCGGAGCGGTAGCCGTCCAGGCGGCGTTGGGCGCCGTACACGTCCAGGGGGCCGGTGATCGTCGCGACGGTGCGCCGTCCCCGGGCGGTCAGGTGGGCCACGGCCGCCCGGGCGCCCTCGAAGTTGTCGGAGTCGACCGCCGCGAGCGTCTCGTCCGCCGCTCGGCGGCCGCTGATGACCACCGGGATGGAGAGCTGCTCCAGCAGGTCCGGCAGCGGGTCGCCCGCGTGCATCGAGACCAGCAGCACGCCGTCGACCCGGTGGGCGGCGAGGTACTGGGCGAGTGTCTTACGCTCGCGGTCGTTGCCGGCGAGCGTCAGCAGCAGTTGCATCTCGGTGTCGGCGAGGGCGGCTCCCACGCCGCGCACCATCTCGGAGAAGTACGGCTCCGCGAAGAAACGGTCCTCCGGCTCGGGGACGACGAGCGCGATCGCGTCCGTACGGTTGCCCGCGAGCGCCCGGGCCGCCCGGTTGGGCACGTAGCCGAGTTCGGCGACGGCCGCCTCGACCAGCGCCCGGGTCTCCTCGCTCACACGCGGCGAACCGTTGATCACCCGGGAGACCGTCCCGCGTCCGACCCCCGCCCGCGCCGCGACCTCCTCGAGGGTGGGCAGACCGGTGGCCCGCCCCCCGTTCCCCGTACCGATGGTCCGAGACATCGTGTCCGCCTCCCCAGGCTGCCCTGGCGGAGAACATAACGTGCCGCGGCGCCTTGAGGCCTCCCCCATCGGACGACGAACCCGGCCGACCAGATAGGAGCGCTCCCATGCTTCTTCGGCACCCACTCGGCAAAGCCGCAGGCCACCGCCCGTGCCAGGGTCGCGGTCGGCGTGCTAAAAGTACGGGTCCCACACACGTACGGCCGCGGGCGGCACGTCAGGACCCGGGGGTGACGGCACTCCCCGAAGGAGGTCGTCATGCGCAGGACCGCAATCCTCGCGGTCGTCGCGCTGGGCGCCGGGCTGCTCGCAGGCTGCGCCAAGGACAGCGAAGAGCCGGGCGACAGTGCCTACGACGGCGGTGGCGGCAAGGGGATGACCACCATCACCGTGGGCGTCTTCGGTGCCTTCGGCCTCAAGGAGGCGGGGCTGTACGAGGAGTACATGAAGCTCCACCCCGACATAAGGATCAAGCAGACCTCGATCCAGCGGAACGAGAACTACTACCCGCAGTTGCTCACGCACCTCAGCACCGGCAGCGGTCTCGCGGACATCCAGGCCGTCGAGGTCAACAACATCGCGGAGGTCACCGCGACCCAGGCGGACCGGCTCGTCGACCTGGGCAGGACCGAGGGCGTCAGCAAGGATTCGTTCCTCGACTGGAAGTGGGCGCAGGCCACCACCAAGGACGGTAAGACGGTCGGACTCGGCACCGACATCGGCCCCCAGGGCATCTGCTACCGCAAGGACCTCTTCGAGAAGGCCGGGCTGCCGACCGACCGCGAGGAGGTCGGCAGGCTCTGGGCCGGCGACTGGAGCAAGTACCTGGAGACGGGCAGGAAGTACAAGGCCCGGGCGCCCGAGGGGACGTCCTTCGTCGACTCCGCCTCGGGCGTGATGGCGGCCGTCACCGGCGGCAACGAGAAGCGCTTCTACGACGAGAACGGCGAGATCGTCTACAAGACCAGCCCGGCCGTGAAGCAGGCCTGGGACCTCGCCGCCGAGTTCGCCACGGAGAAACTGACCGCCAGGCTCCAGCAGTTCACACCGTCCTGGGACCAGGCCATGTCCAACGGCGCCTTCGCCACCGTCTCCTGCCCCGCCTGGATGCTCGGCCACATCCAGGACAAGGCGGGCGCCGCGGGCAAGGGCAAGTGGGACGTCGCCGCCGCGCCACGGCCGAGCAACTGGGGCGGCTCGTTCCTCGTCGTGCCGAGAACGGGCGACAACACCGCCGAGGCGGCGAAGCTCGCCGCCTGGCTGACCGCTCCCGCGCAGCAGGCGAAGCTGTTCACCGAACGCGGCAGCTTCCCCAGCGCCCAGGCCGCCTACCCGCTGCCCGCCGTCGCCGACGCCGAGCATCCCTATTTCGGGAACGCGCCCATCGGGAAGATCTTCTCCAGGGCGGCACAGGACGTCCCGGTGCAGATCGTGGGACCCAAGGACCTGATCATCGCGCAGAATCTGGCCGACATCGGCATGCTCCAGGTGGACCAGAAGGGCCGCAGCCCGGAAGAGGGCTGGGACGCGGCGGTCAGGGCGATCGACAACGCTCTGGACGAGTGACCGTGCCGGAACCCGCACACGGCAGGCCGGCCGCGCACATCGAACACCCCGGCGGCCCGGGGCCCGCCGTCGACGACACGGCCCCGGGCGGCACGGACGCCGCCACGCAGCGGCGCCGTGCCAGACGCTCACGCCGCTACCGGCGCGACGTCAGATGGAGCCCGTACGCCTTCATCGCACCGTTCTTCGTCTTCTTCCTCGCCTTCGGCCTCTTCCCGCTGCTCTACACCGGCTGGGCCTCACTGCACCGGGTGGAGCTCACCGCGCCGACCGACATGGAGTGGGTCGGACTGCGCAACTTCTCGCGCCTCCTCGAGGACGAGTTCTTCTGGAACGCGCTCAGGAACACGGTCACCATCGGACTGATGTCGACCGTGCCGCAGTTGCTCATGGCGCTCGGCATCGCACATCTGCTCAACTACCGGCTTCGTGGCTCGATGTTCTTCAGGGTCGCCGCCCTCACCCCGTACGCGACGTCCGTCGCCGCCGCGACGCTCGTCTTCGTGCTGCTCTTCGGCCGCGACTACGGGATGGTCAACTGGGCGCTCGGGCTGGTCGGCATCGGTGACATCGACTGGCAGAACGGGCATTGGACCTCGCAGCTGGCGGTCTCGACGATCGTGATCTGGCGCTGGACGGGTTACAACGCGCTGATCTACCTCGCCGCGATGCAGGCCGTCCCGAAGGACCTGTACGAGTCGGCCGCGCTCGACGGGGCGTCGCCGTGGCAGCAGTTCATCCATGTCACGGTGCCCTCCCTGCGCCACACGATCCTGTTCACCTGCGTGGTCTCCACGATCGGCGCGACCCAGCTGTTCGGCGAGCCCCTGCTGTTCAGCGGCGGAGCGGGCGCGACGGGCGGCGCGGACCACCAGTTCCAGACGCTCGGTCTCTATATGTACGAGCAGGGGTGGGTGAACCTGCACCTGGGCCGGGCCTCCGCGATCGCCTGGGCGATGTTCCTGATCCTGCTGGTCGTCGGCGCGGTGAACTGGGTGGTCGCGCGCCGCCTGAGCAAGAGCGCGTAGAGCGGAGCGGAGACGACGATGACAGGGCGCAAGGGACGGGCGGGGCGGCAGCTGCACGGCGGGAAGTTCGCCTACGCCGCGCTGATCGTGTTCACCGCCGGCTCCCTCTTCCCACTGGTGTGGACGGCGATCGCCGCCTCCCGCACCAACACCCGACTCGCCCGGACTCCCCCGCCGTTCTGGTTCGGCAGCCGGCTCTTCCGCAATCTGGAGATCGCCTGGACCGACGCGAACATGGGCACCGCCCTGCTCAACACGACGGTCGTCGCCGGGTCGGTCGCGACGGGCACCGTGGTCTTCGCCACGTTCGCCGGTTTCGCCTTCGCCAAGCTGCGGTTCAGGATGAAGAACGCGCTGCTTCTGCTCGTCATCGGCACGATGATGGTGCCGCCGCAGCTCAGCGTCGTACCGCTGTACATGCTGATCGCCGAACTGTCCTGGACCGACCAGCTCCAGTCCGTCATCCTGCCCACGCTGGTCAGCGCCTTCGGCGTGTTCTTCATGCGCCAGTACCTGATGGAGGCACTGCCCGGAGAGCTGATCGAGGCCGCCAGGGTCGACGGCGCGGGCAGCCTGCGAGTGGTGTGGCACATCGTCTTCCCCGCGGCGCGGCCGGCGATGGCCGTCCTCGGGATGCTGACGTTCGTGATGGCCTGGAACGACTTCTTCTGGCCGATCCTCGCGCTGACGCAGAGCGGCAACCCGACGGTGCAGGTGGCCCTGGCGGGCCTCGGCCAGGGCTACATCCCCGACCAGTCGGTGATCATGGCGGGGGCGCTGCTGGGGACGCTGCCGTTGCTGATCGCGTTCGTCGTCTTCGGCAAGCAGATCGTGGGCGGCATCATGCAGGGCGCGGTCAAGGGCTGACGAAGCCTTGGCGGCGGCCCCCGCGCGGGGCGTGTTCCCCTCTCCGCCCCTTCCCGCTGTACCGGTGTGCGGCTCCGCCGCGTGGCCCCCGCCCGGACCCGTACCGCGCTCCGCGCGGTGTCCTCAATCGCCGGACGGGCTGAAATGCCGCTGCGCGGCATCAGCCCGGGGGTCCGGGCATGGCCCGGTGGGAGGGGTGGCGGGGCCCCGGGCGGGTGGGGCGCCCGGGGCGTCGCCGTGGGGGGACGGGGTGGCTACTTGTACGCGGAGAAGGCCTTCGTGAAGGCCAACGGCTCCTGCAGGATCGAGCTGCACGTCGCGTCCGCCGCCGGCTTCTCCCCACCCGCGCACTGCTTGTCGCGGGTCGAGGACCACATCGACAGCCAGCCCAGGTTCTTCGACTCGGCGAACTTCACCAGCTGCGTGGCGTCGTCGACCTTGAAGATCTCCGTCACCACGTCGTTCACGCCGATCATCGGTGTGACCGCGACGGCCTGCCACGCGGCCGCGTCCGAGAGCCCGAGCACGCCCTTGATCTGCGCCTGGGTGGCGGTGGCCGCCTGGATCGCGTACTCGCCCATGTCGCCGCTGTACGCCGGGCCGTAGTCCATCGCCATGATGTTGACCGCGTCGACGCGCACGCCGTTCTTCTTGGCGTCGGCGACCAGGTCCACGCCGGGCTGGGTGAGGCCCTCCGGCATGACGGGCAGCGTGAAGGAGACGTTCAGGCCGGGGTGCGACTTCTGGAGCTGCGCGATGGCCTGCGAACGCCGCGAGTTGGCGGCGGTGTCGGGCAGCGCCGCGCCCTCGATGTCGAAGTCGACCTTGGTGAGCTTGTAGGTGTCGATGACCTTGCCATAAGCCTTCGCCAGGTCGTCGGCGGAGGAGCAGTTCAGCGCCAGCTCGTGGCCGGCCGCGCCGCCGAAGGAGACCCGGACGTCGCCGCCCTTGGCCCGCAGGTCACCGATCTGGGCGGCGACCTTGTCGTTGGCCAGGTCGGTGACACCGCCCCACAGCGGGGCGCAGCTGCCGCCGGAGGTGATGAAGGCGAGGTTGAACTCCGTGACGCCTGTCTTCGCCGCCGTGTCGAGCATGTCGTAGGCCGGGTACAGCGAGGTGTCGATGTACGGCGCGTAGCGCGCCGCGTCGCCCGGCTTCGGGGTCCCCGTCGGCGTCGGCGTCGGGGTGGCCGTGGCGGTGGGGGTGGGCGTCGGCTTCTGGGTCGGGGTGGCGGTCGGCGTGGGCGTGGGCTGCTCCGTGGGCCGGCCGCTCGGCTGCGGCGTCGCCCCGTCGTCGATCGAGCACTTGATCTCGTCGATGAGGCAGGCCGTCGGGTCGGCGGCCTTTCCGCTCGCGGAGGTGACGAAGCCGACGGTGACCGAAGCACCCGGCGCGAGGCTCTTGTTCCAGCTCGCGGGCTTCACCGTGACCTGCTGCCCGTCCACGGTGTGCTCGCCGTTCCACAGGGAGCTGATCCTCGTCCCGGCGGGGAGCTCGAACTCGAGGGTCCAGTCGGTCCGGGCCTCGCCGGTCTCGTTGGTGATGACGTACTGGCCGGTGTAACCGCCGTCCCAGGCACTGGTCCTGGTGTAGGCGGCGCCGACCGCCGCGGCCTGGGCGGTGCCGGTGAGGACGACCGCCGCGCCGCCGATCACAGCGGTCACGACGACCGCGCCGGCCGCCTTGGTCCTGACGCTCGCCCTGCGCCGGTGCGTACTGCTGCCCATCGAGTGCCTGCCTCTGCGTGCGGAGTGGGGGTGGTGCGCTGCACGCTAGCGGCCCCGAACCGGACAAATGCCCGATCAGTGACGGCGGTAGGTCTTCTTAGGGCGCGCTTAAGGGAGGCATCGGAAGCGATTAATGATGCGCCGTGCGGAAGCCGGCGGTGAGCTATCGCACGGCGGGCTTGCGACGGCGCTGGACCCGCCCCCGGTGCCGGCGGCGCTGGCTGCGGGCCGCTTCGCGGGGGTCGAGGCCGATCCAGATCCGTACCTCTGTGCCGCCGAGGACGGACCTGCCGATCCGTACGTCGCCGCCCGTGGCCTCCGCGACCCTGCGCACGATGTCCAGGCCCAGCCCCGTCGAGCCGTCCCTGGCACCGCTGTTGCCCCGGGCCATGGCGGCCGCCGGGTCGGCGATGCCCGGACCGGCGTCGGAGACCAGCACGATGACCGCGTCGTCACTGTTGTGCACGTCGACGGAGAAGGCCGTGCCCTCCGGGGTGTGGCGGAAGACGTTGCCGAGCAGCGCGTCGAGCGCGGCGGCGAGTTCGGGGCGGGCGACCGGGATGCGTACGGGCCGGTCCACTCCGGCGAGCCGGACCTTGCGGCCCTCGTCCTCGGCGAGTGCCGACCAGAATCCCATCCGTTCGCGGACCACTTCCGAGACGTCGCAGCCCGCGCCGGGGCCGACCGCCGCAGTCTGCGGTTTGGCCTCGCGGGCGGTGCGGATGATGGTGTCGACCTCGCGTTCCAGCTGCGCGACGGCCGCCCGGGTCTGCTCGGCGGCGGCGCTCTCACCGAGCGACGCGGCGTTCAGCCGGAGCACGGTCAGCGGGGTCCGCAGCCGGTGCGAGAGATCGGCGGCCAGCTCGCGCTCGTTGGCCAGGAGCTGGACGACCTGGTCGGCCATGGAGTTGAACGCGACGGCAGCGGAACGCAGTTCCGGCGGTCCCTCCTCCGGGACCCTGGCCCCGAGCCGGCCCTCGCCCAGATCGTGGGCGGCGCCCGCGAGCCGCTGCGCCGGCTGCACCATCCGTACGCCGAGCCGGTCGGCGACCGCGACGGAGCCGACGATCAGCGCGATGCCGACGCCGGCGAGGACGAGCCAGGCGGTGTCCACACCGTTGGAGACCTCGCCCTCGGGCACGAAGATCTCGACGACGGCGATCTGACCGGTCCCTATCGCGGTCGGCTGCAGCAGCGCGGAGCCGCCGGACACCTCGGTGATCGAGGCACGGCCGATCCGTTCGACGGTCGCCAGATCCTTCTTCGCCGCCCGGCGCTTGCCTATCTCCAGCGGCAGACCGCCCGGTTCGCCGGACGCCGGGATGTGCACGGCCATCCGGCCGACCGCACCGGCCGGGGTCGACTCGACGGCCCGCTCCAGCATGCGGCGTTCGGTGGTGACGGTCAGGGTGGGCCCGATCGTCGCCGCCTGCCGTTCGGCGTTGGAGAAGGCACGGTCACGGGCCATCTCCTTGATGACGATGCCCAAGGGCAGCGCGAAAGCGAGCACCACCATCACGGTGACGGCCAGGGAGACCTTGACGAGCGCCCATCTCATGGCCGGTGTCCGTTCGGTGGCTCGAGCTTCACTCCGACCCCGCGCAGCGTGTGCAGATAGCGCGGCCGCGCCGCCGTCTCGCCGAGTTTGCGGCGCAGCCAGCTCAGATGGACGTCGATGGTCTGGTCGTCGCCGTAACTCTGCTGCCAGACCTCGGCCAGAAGCTCCTTGCGCGGGACGACGACCCCAGGCCGGCCGGCGAGGAAGGCCAGCAGGTCGAACTCCCTGCGGGTGAGGTCGAGGCGGTCGCCGTCCAGTTCGGCCTGGCGGCGCAGCGGGTCGATGGACAGTCCGCCGACCTGGATCACCCGCGAGGGCGGCGCCTCGCCCGCGGCCCGGGACCGGCGCAGCACGGCCGCCATCCTGGCCGACAGGTGCTCCACGGAGAACGGCTTGGTCAGATAGTCGTCGGCACCGTCGTTGAGCAGCCGTACGATCTCGGCCTCGTCGTCCCTCGCGGTCGCGATGATCACGGGTACGTCGGTGATGCCGCGGAGCATCTTCAGCGCCTCCGCGCCGTCCAGATCGGGCAGTCCGAGGTCGAGAATGACGACGTCGAACCGGAAATGGGCCACCTCGCGCAGCGCCTCCAGGGCCGTGCCGACGCTCCGTACCGTGTGGGAGGCCTCGGTCAAGTGCCTGATGAGGGCGGAGCGCACGAACTGGTCGTCCTCGACCACGAGCACACTTGCCATGGGCGGCACCGTACGCCATCCGGCGTACGCCGGTCCCGTTCGGGACAACCCGGGGACGGGTGGTGCACTATGGCCCGGATGCATCGAGGACTCGTACATGCCATGGCGTGGTCGCTGTCCACCGGAGCGGCGGTGACGCTGTCGTGGTGGGGCGTCCACACGGTCATGGCCGGAACCGCCTACGACCGGCCGCGCGCTCTTCCCATCACCGCGCAGAACGCTACGACACAGGCGGCGGAGCCGCGGACGTCGTCGACTGCGCGGCCGCCGAGCCCGTCCCCCTCGCCGAGCAGGCGCCCGCCGACGACGCCGCCTCCCGCCTCACCCACGAAGAAGGACCCACCACCGAACTCTCCTTCACCGCCACCCCCTTCGGATGCCGGAAACGTGAAGGGCTACAACGTCAAGGGCGGCAGGGTCGTCTTCGACATCGGTGACAGCGCGGCCGAGCTCGTCTCGGCGACTCCGGCGGCGGGCTGGCAGATGCAGGTGTGGACGCAGCCCACATGGATCCGCGTCACGTTCACGCAGGACGGTCACGAGGTGTCGGTGTTCTGCACCTGGAACGGCCATCCTCCGATGGTGCAGTTCGACGAGCGCTGAGCGCCCCCGTCATCTCAGGAGGTCAGCGGAACACGGCGGGCGGCGGCACCGGCGACGGCTTGGCGCTCGCGTCCGTCACGGGCGCCGCCCCACCGGTGAAGTCGGCGAGTGCCCGCCCGTGTTCGACCCGCCCGGCGAACGGGTCGCTCGCGACCCGGCGGGTGAACTCGGCGACCGGCAGTTCCCTGTCGGAGGCGAGCAGCACGGCGTTGCCGAAGCGACGCCCGCGCAGCACCGTCGGGTCCGCGGCGAGCGCGAGCTCGGGGAAGACGGCCGAGGCGGTGGCGATCTGGGCCCGCAGATGCGCGAGCGGCGGCCCGTCGGCGATGTTGGCGACGTAGCTGCCGCCCGGCCTCGTCACCCTGCGGACCTCTGCGAGGAACTCCGTGCTGGTCAGATGCGCGGGGGTGCGTGCCCCGCTGAACACGTCCGCGATCACCACGTCCGCCCAGCCGTCGGGCACCTTCGCCAGACCTGCCCGTGCGTCGGTCGACCTGACCCGTATCCGCGCGCCGGAATCCAACGGGAGATGTGCGCGGACGAGTTGGACGAGGGCCGCGTCCAGTTCGACGATCTGCTGGGTGGACCGGGGGCGCGTGGCGGCGACGTACCGGGCGAGGGTGAACGCGCCGCCACCGAGGTGCACGACCTGAAGGGGACGCCCGGGAGGTGCTGCGAGGTCCACCGCGTGGCCCAGCCGGCGCTGGTACTCGAAGGACAGATACGCCGGGTCGTCGAGATCCACGTGCGACTGCGGCGCACCGTCGATGAGCAGCGTCCAGCCGCGCGGGCGTTCCCGATCGGGTATCAGCTCCGCGAGTCCGCCGTCCACGGCAGCGACGACGGACTCCGGTCCACCGCCCCCACGCCGCTTGCTCTTCGCCACGCGTCCATTATCGCCCGGCCGCGGAGGACCCGCGTCCGGGCCTTCGCCGCCGGGAGCCGGGCGGGCCTCAGCGGCAGTTGTCCGCCGCCTCGATCAGACGCGCCGCCTCCCCCAGCGCCTCGCGCAGGACCACCGGGTCCGTGACGGTGTCCGCGTCGTCACCGGGCGGCAGCAGCCAGCCGGACCCGGTGACCGGTGATCCCGCCGGGATACGCAGGCCCCGGCCCGAGGTCTGCGTACACGCGCTGCCCGGCATGTCCCAGGCGTCGGCCGTGCCCGGCGGGACGAGGAAGCCGAGGGTGTCGCAGGCCCCGTCGTGGAGCACCGGCCCGACCGCGGGCGCGGCGGCGCGGCGAAGGATGTCCACCGCCTCGAGGCCCTGCCGGGCGGGAACGGTCACCAGATCACACGGCGCCGCCGGCCCCCCGGGCACCGCCACGTCGCAGAGGGGCGGTGCACTGCCGTCCGGGGTGGGCCGGTGTCCCGCCGTGGTCGACGGCGTCGCGCTGGTCTCCATGCCGACCTCCAACAAGGGGATCCCCTCCTCGCTCGAGTGGAGACACGTAACGCGCCTCCGTACGGTTCAACGCCCGTACGCGTCAAGGGCTACGGCGGCACGCCGCCGCAAAGGATGGCAGTTCATGGCAGAACACCGGCGAGATGTCCCTTTTGTTGTCAAACCCTGTGTGAAGGCCTTGTCACAGCAGGTACGTTCTTGCCCCGCCGGAACACGGCCGCACCAAGAGAGGCCTCGGCCATGGCGTCATCGTCAAAGGCATCACGGGCGGTTCCTGCCCCCGTACCCAACCTGGCTTTCCGCGGGCTCCGCGGACACCGCTCGCCGGGCGAGTTCGCGACGGCCGTACGACGGGCGGCCCGCGAGATCGGCGAGCAGGTCTCCTGCGACGCGCGCTACATCGGCCGGGTCGAGTCCGGGGAGATCCGCTGCCCGAACTACGCGTACGAGCGGGTGTTCCTGCACATGTTCCCCGGCCTGGCGCTGACGGACCTGGGCTTCACCGCCCGGGAACAGGTGCGCGGGCGCGGCGCGGGAAACCGGGCCGCGCCCGCGTCACCGCCGCCGGACCGGGCCGCGGACCCGGACCTTCCGCACCACCACCCCTGCTGCCGGCTCCCCCTCGGCAGCAGCGAAAGCGACAGCGACGAGGAGAGCGACGTGCTGCGTCGCGCATTCATGACGAGCGGCTCCGCCACGGTGGCGGCCGCCTCCCTGGGGCTCGGCCCCGGATCCTTGCCCGACCCGCGGAGAGTCGGCGAGGCCGAGGTCGGCGCCGTCGAGGAGGCCGTACGCCGCATCCGGCTGCTCGACGACCGGCACGGCGCCGACGGTCTGTACCGCCGTGCCGCGCAGCCGCTGAGGGCCGCGTACGCGCTGCTCGACGCCGGCACGCCGGCCCGCAGGTCGACGGCGCAGCGGCTGCACACCGGGGCCGGCGAACTCGCCATCTCGGTGGGCTGGCTCGCCCACGATTCCGGCCGTCTCGAGGACGCGCGCTCGCACTACGCGGAGGCCCTGGCGACCGCGCGCGTGGCGGGCGACCCGGCGCTCGAGGCGCACGCGTTCTGCAACACGTCGTTCCTCGCGAGGGACGCGGGCCGGCACCGCGAGGCCGTACGCACCGCACAGGCGGGCCAGCAGGCGGCGCGGCTCGTCGCCTCCCCACGGCTGCTGGCGCTGCTCGCGCTGCGGGAGGCGGGTGGCTGGGCGGGCCTCGGCGACCGCGCCGGCTGCGAGCAGTCGCTGGCAAAGGCGCACGCGCACTTCGGGCGGGGCTCCTCGGACGCCGACCCCGAGTGGATGTCCTTCTTCGCGGAACCCGAACTGGAGGCGCTGCAGGCCCAGTGCTGGTCGGCCCTCGGCGAATGGGCACGCGCGGCCCGCCACGCCCGTCGCGCGGCGGCCCTCCAGGACCACCGCTTCACCCGCAACCTCGCGCTGTACCGCGCCGAACTGGCGGCGGACCTGGCCCGGGCGGGCGAGCCGGAGGAAGCCGCCGCGGCCGGCGAGCAGGTGCTCGAGCTGCTGGGCGAGGTCCGGTCGTCCCGCATCCACGCGATGCTGGCGGACACGGCGGAGGTCCTCCTGCCGCACCGCCGCACGCCGTCGGTCTCCACGTTCCTCCACCACCGCGAGACGGCGACGGGCCGCGCCTGACCCACCACGGGGGGTGGCCGCTGCGCGGGGGTGCCCTCAATTTCCCCCTACGGCCTGGCGGCCGTGGGAGGTGCCCCCAGGCGGGGCTGACAAAGTCAGCCCCGCCGGCGATTGAGGCGCGAGGGTCCGGGGGCGGAGCCCCGGTTCGGGAAGGGGCGGGGAGGGGAACAAGCCCGGCGCAGGCGACACCCACCCGCAACGGTCACGCCACCGTCACCCCTCCTGGTGCCCCGTGTCGTTCCACCGCTCGATCGCCGGCTCCCCGTACGCCCACCCCAGCACCGACAGGCTCGTCGGGTCCAGCCGGATGCGCGCCCCGAAGGAGATGTGCTCACCCAGCCACCGCGCCCCGATGGAGCGCAGGATGTGCCCATGGGCGAAGACCAGCACGTCGCGGTCGGCCGAGCGGGCCCATTCCACGACCTCGTCCGCGCGGGCGGACACGTCCGCGAGCGTCTCGCCGTCGGGCGCGCCGTCGCTCCACAGGAGCCAGCCGGGCTGGAGCTCCTGGATCTCCGCCGGCGTGAGGCCCTCGTACGCGCCGTAGTCCCATTCCATCAGCGGGTCCCACGTCTCCGCCCGCTCCGCGAAGCCCGCCAGCGCGCACGTCTCGCTCGCCCTGATCAGCGGGCTGGTGCGGATCTCGACCCCTTCCAGCCCCGACCACGGTGCCCGCTGGAGCCGCTCGCCCAGCAGCTTGGCGCCGCGCCGGCCCTCCTCGAGCAGGGGGATGTCCGTCCTGCCGGTGTGCCTTCCGAGCAGCGACCATTCGGTCTGGCCGTGCCGGGCGAGCAGGATCCGCGGTGCCATGGGGAGCTCTCCTGAAGTTCACGATCGAATGTCGCTCCATCATCCCGCACCTGAACTTCGGGCAACCTCCGCGACGATCTCGGCGTCCCCCTCCCCGGACGAGTGATCCCTACCGGAGACGGAGACCGACGGATGCCGCGGACCGCGCCTCGCCACCGGCCTCGCTGGTGGACCGAGCTGCTGCTGATCGCCGTCGTCTACACGGCGTACTCGGCCGGCCGGCTCCTCGCCCGCGGCGACGTCTCCACGGCCGTCGGCAACGGACTCGCGATACTCCGGGCCGAGAAGGCACTCCTGCTCAACGCCGAGCATCCGCTGAACCGTCTCTTCACGGAGACGCCCGCGCTCGGCATACCGGCCGATTTCGCTTACGCCTCGCTCCATTACCTGGCCACCCCCGCCGTCCTCGTGTGGCTCTTCCGCCGCCGCCCGCTCCGCTACCGCGCGGCCCGCACCTGGCTGATGCTCTCGACGCTCCTCGGGCTGGCCGGTTTCACGCTGATGCCGACCTGCCCTCCACGGCTGCTGGACGCCGGCCACGGGTTCGTGGACACGATGGCGCAGTACAGCTCGTACGGCTGGTGGGGCGCCGAGGCGAGCGCCCCGCGGGGGCTCGGCGGCATGACGAATCAGTACGCGGCGATGCCGAGCCTGCACGTCGGCTGGGCGCTGTGGGTCGGTGTGATGCTGTGGCGGCACGGCCGTACGCCGCTCGTGCGGGCGCTGGCCGTCGCCTACCCGCTGCTCACCACGGTCGTGGTGATGGGTACGGCCAACCACTACTTCCTCGACGCGCTCGCCGGCGCCGCCGTCATGTGCGCCGGCGCGCTGCTGACCAGGCCCGCCATGCGTCTCGCGGACCGCACGCGCGAACGGTTCGCCGGCGGATCGCGCCCCACCGCGGCGGTCTCCGTCTCCCCCGTTGTCGGTGGCGGATGCGAGACTTCCGCGGGTGAGCGAATCCCTGGGCAGCGGACCCCCTCCGCAGGCGCCGACGACAGCACTCCGGCAACGGCTCGCTGAGCTGCGGGGCCCTGCCGCGCAGCCCCACCCGCTGGACGCCCGCGCCCTCGCGGCCCTCGCCGCCAACCCCGGGTGCCGGCGCCGGGCGCTGCTGGACGGCGCCGGGGTGGACAAGGCGGCGCTCGCCTCCGCGCTGGGTGCTCCGGGGACGTTCGGGCAGTCGCAGTTCGCCTTCATGCGCGGGAACGCCTTCGAGGCGAGGGTGAAGGCCGACGGCGGCAAGGAGCTGTTGCGCCTCCTGGGCCTCGACGACCCGGCGGGTGCCCTCGTGCCGGACCTGTCGGCGGCCGGCCCCGAGGGGCGTGCCGCGCGTACGGCGCTGGCGCTGCGCGAGGCGACGGCCGCCGGGGCGTGGACGCTGCTCGACCACCCGCTGCTCGCCCTGGACGTGGCGGGCTCACCCGCCTATCTGGAGCCGGACGCGGTGGTCGTGCATCCCGACGGCCGGTGGACGGTCGTGGAGATCAAGTCGTTCCCGATGGTCGACGCGTCGGCCGACGCGTCGAAGGTGGGTGCGGCCGCCCGCCAGGCGGCGGTGTACGTCCTGGCGCTGGAGCGGGTCGCCGCCGTCACGGACGGCGCGCGGGTCGCCCACAGCATCCTGCTGGTCTGCCCCAAGGACTTCTCCAACCTGCCGACCACGTCCGTCGTGGACGTGCGCAAACAGCTCTCGGTGACCGGCCGTCAGCTGGCGAGACTGGCCCGCGTCGAGGACATCGCGGCCGGGCTTCCCGAGGGCGTCACGTTCGACCTCGAGGGCTGTTCGGCGGACGAGCTGACGGCGGCGGTCGAGTCCGTCCCGCACGCGTACGCGCCCGAGTGCCTCGCCGCCTGCGAACTGGCCTTCCACTGCCGGGACCGGGCCAGGCAGGCCGGAGCGGTGGAGACGCTGGGCCGGTCCGTCCGCGGTGAGCTCGGCGGACTGACGACGATCGGCGAGGTGCTGGCGGCGGCACGCGGCGAGGCGGGGGACCCGGCCGACCCGGCGGTGGCGGCGCTCCGGCGGGCGGCGTCGCTGCGGGCCGAGGCGCTGGCGGAAGCGGACCTGGCGCAGCAGGGCGCGGCGGCGGGGCAGGAGGCCGGCGCATGTCGCTGATCGCCACCCTCGCCCGGCTGGAGGCGGTCGAGAGGGGCCGGGCCCAGCCGCTGGCGACGGTCCGCCACCGGCGGGTGTCCGAGCGCCCGTTGGTGTTCGTGCCGATGACGACCGCGGGTGAGGCCGGGGCGCCGCTCGGTGCGCTGGTGGGCACGGACCCGGAGGAGCCGCGGCTGCTGGTCGTGGCCCAGCCGCGCGACCGCGACCTGCGTTCCGCGTTCCTGGCGGAGCTGGCCGACGTGGTGCTGCCGTATCTGGACGGCTTCGGCGACGAGGTGGAGCACGTCGAGCGCAAGGAGACCGACGCCGAGACCGGCAAGAGGGTCACTGTGGAGGTCGAACTGTGCGCGGACGCACCGCAGTTGATCGTGCCGAGCAGGGCGGGCGTGGAGTTCGTACGGTTGCTGGGGCGCTCGATGCGGTTCCGTCGCACGGCCGAGCAGGACCCGGACACGCCCTACCCGGCGCCGCCTCGTGTGCCGTTGCTGGGCCGCTGGCTCACCCACTACGGAGAGCGGGCCCGGGTCCCGGGTTCCTCGCTGCTGCTCGCCGCGACGGATCTGCTGAACCGTCACTGGGCGACCGGCCAGTCCTCGCTCGAGGACCAGCACCTGGGCGCGCTGCTCGCCTGGATCGAGGCGGACGACGGGCCGGACGGCGGGTCAGGCGCCGAGGCCGCGCTGCGGGCCGAGCTGGGCCGCGACCGGGAGGGCATGCTGCTCTGCCCGCCGGCGGGGCCGGCGACCGACCCGGTCTTCGACAACCGGCGGCTGGCGCCCGCGATGGAGCGCTACGACCGGGCCCGGCAGCTGCTGGCGACGGCCGAGGACGGCGGCAGCGCCGACGAGCGGCTGGGTGAGCTGCACCGTGCCGAGCGGGAGATCCGGCGGCTGGTCGCGGACCAGATGCGGCCGACCTGGTCCGCCGTGTGGCGCACGGTCGAGCTGATGCGCGCGCTCCCGGAGGGCTCCCGCGTCGAAGACCGCTGGACCCGCGACCGCTGGTCGTTCACCGCCCACCGCGACCGGGTCCGGGCCGGTGAGCCGCCCCAGCCGCGGCGCGACGACGCGGTGACCGCCGCGCAGAAGCTGGCCGCGCGGGAGACGGCCCAGGCGCAGCTGGAGGCCCAGGAGGCACTGGACGATCCGCTGGTGCTGGCGGGCCGCCGGCTGGCGGGCGAGGCCTTCCTGTCGGAGGTGATCGACGTGGAGATGGCCTGGTCCGAGTCGAAGCGGCCGAGCCCGCGTCCACTGGTGACCGTCCGCACGGACGACCGCCCCCATCTCGGCGAGCGGGTGAAGGTGTTCCGCTCGCTCGAAGGAAGGCCCCAGACGGCCGAGTTCGTGCGGTACGAGGGCGAGGGCACGCTGGTGCTGCGCGTCATGGACCGGATGGGCCGTGCCAAGGACCCCGCGGAGGGGTCGGTGCCGGCCAAGGGGGACCGTATCGCCTGGACCCTGTTCGAGCACGACCAGCGGGGCGGGCCGAAGCTGCCGGATCCGGAGGAGACGCCGTGGACGCACGGCGGGCCGCCGCGCACCGACACGGCCGAGATCCCGGACCTCGTCACCCCGGAGGACCTCCTGTGACACCCTCTCCCGCCGCGCCGTTCTCTTCGGCCACGGCGCCGGTTTCCGCGGTGCCGGATTCCGTGGTGCCGGATTCCACGGCGCCGTTCGATCCCGCCGCGGAGGCCGCGCGTGCCACCGCCGGCATCCTCGCCGACACCCTCCACGGCTCTGCCAGGGGCGTCGTCGTCGACTCCCCGCCCGGCGCCGGCAAGTCCACCCTGGTGGTGCGGGCGGCACTCGAACTGGCGGCGGCGGGCCGGCCCTTGATGGTCGTCGCCCAGACCAACGCGCAGGTGGACGACCTGGTGCTGCGGCTCGCGGAGAAGGAGCCGGGGCTCCCCGTCGGCCGTCTGCACTCGAACGACTCCGACCCGTACGACAAGGCCCTCGACGAGCTGGACAACGTCCGCAAGTCGGCGAAGGCGGGCGACCTGGCCGGACTGGACGTGGTCATCTCCACGGCGGCCAAGTGGGCGCATGTGCAGGGCGTCGAGCCGTGGGGGCACGCCATCGTCGACGAGGCGTACCAAATGCGTTCCGACGCGCTGCTCGCCGTCGCCGGGCTGTTCGAGCGTGCGCTCTTCGTCGGCGACCCGGGCCAGCTGGACCCGTTCTCCGTCGTCGGTGCCGAGCAGTGGGCGGGGCTCTCCTACGATCCGTCCGCGAGCGCCGTGTCGACGCTCCTCGCGCACAACCCGGAGCTGCCGCAGCACCGGCTGCCGGTCTCCTGGCGGCTGCCGGCCTCCGCGGCGCCGCTGGTGTCCGACGCGTTCTACCCGTACACACCGTTCCGCAGCGGCACGGGCGACGGGGACCGGCGGCTCTCGTTCGGTGTGCCGTCCGACGGGTCGGGACCCGACCGGGTTCTCGACGAGGCGGCGGCCTCCGGCTGGGGTCTGCTGGAGCTTCCCGCGCGTCACACGCCGCGCACCGACCCGGAGGCGGTACGGGCCGTGGCGCTGGTGGTCCGCCGGCTGCTCGACCGCGGTGGCGCCGCGATGTCCGAGCGGTCCGAGGAGGCGGTGCCGCTCACCGCGGACCGGATCGCCGTCGGCACGGCCCACCGCGACCAGGCCTCGGCGGTGCGCGCCGCGCTGGCGGACCTGGGCGTCACCGGCGTCACGGTCGACACCGCGAACCGCCTCCAGGGCCGTGAGTACGACGTGACCGTCGTGCTCCACCCCCTGTCCGGCCGGCCTGACGCGACGGCGTTCCACCTGGAGACCGGCCGGCTGTGCGTCCTCGCCTCCCGGCACCGGCACGCCTGCATCGTGGTGTGCCGCGCCGGTGTGGGCGAGCTGCTCGACGAGCACCCGTCCACGGAGCCGGTCCAGCTGGGCGTGACCGTGAAGTTCCCGGACGGCTGGGAGGCGAATCACGCGGTGCTGGCGCATCTGGCCGAACACCGGGTGCATTGGCGGCCGTGATTGGCCTGAGGCCCTCTTGCGCGGCGCGGGACAATGGATGGCGGTCCGGGGCGCGGGCCGTGACGAGGAGGAGTACGGACATGGCGGAACCGGAGCGGACGACCGAGCGCAGGATGCGGCCGGGCCCGCTGCTCTTCGAGCCGTCGGAGGCTGCCGCCGACCCTGAGCACTTCTTCGACCTGGAGTCCATGGAGGACCCTCGCGAGCTGCTGGCCCGGGCGACGGAGCTGGCACTCGCCTTCCGGGCGGCGACGGACCGGGCGGTCGAGTTCCAGGCCGTCGCGGCGGCACAGCTGGCCGATCCCCGCCGCTTCGACCGTCTGACGCCCGCGGACATCGCGGAGCGGGCGGGCTGGACCGAGGACTATGCCCGCAAGATGATCGACTTCGGCGACGAGCTCCTGCGCGGCGCAGTCACGTAGCCCTCTTCGCCGGACCACGGGGCGAATCCGCCGCTACGGGGAGTGGGGGCGAGGTGCCCGTCAACATCACCTCGCATATGCCGACGGCGCAAGATACTCCTCTCCGCCCCGTCCTGTCCTTGTTTCTGCCAACCCGGTGAAATTGCAGTGTCACCCCGGGTAAGCATGGAGCATGACCGCATGGCTTCGAGACCCATCCCTGCTGACGCACGTGGCCGCCGACGAGGAGGACCGCGCCGCGGCGCGTGTGACGCCCCCCGGCGCCGGCTGGCTCGCCTCGGCGGAGACGTACCCGCGGTCGGCCCTCGCCCAGTGGGAGGCGCGGCCGACCGCCCCCGCCGTTCTGCCCTGCGGCTCGGTGTTCGACGTGGTGACCGTGCCCTCGATCTTCGGCCGGCGGATGCTGGACCGGCTGTGGGTGGAAGGCCCCGGGTCGGGGCCCGTCGCTGTGCACCGGGGCAGGATGATGCTGTTCGCCGCGCCCGGCACCGCCCAGCGGCTGCCGTCGCTGCTCGACTGGGAGGAGTGGGGCGACTCCGTCCCGCCCCTGCTGTGCCACGGCACGGGCGACGCCGTCACCGTCCCGCCGCTGATCCCCGCGAACACCGCCTCCGAACCGCGCTGGGTGGTCGCCCCGGACACCCGCCGGCCCTGGCTCCCGGGCCCGGAGGTCCTGCTGTGGGCGTGCGTGCGGGCGGCCCGCGCGAAGGCCGCCGCGGGGGTGCGGGTATCGATTTTTCCTCCCGCCGATCAGGATGCTAAGGTCTACGACGTCAGCAGGCGCCGCTAGCTCAGTTGGTTAGAGCAGCTGACTCTTAATCAGCGGGTCCGGGGTTCGAGTCCCTGGCGGCGCACAGACGGAAGAAGGTCCCTCGCGAGAGCGGGGGACCTTTTTCGTGCCCGGAGCAGGCCGGCGCTAGGCAGTGGTGATCTTCACAGTCCACGCCCCTGTCTGCGTCCTTTCCGCGACCTCCACCCGCGCCCGCCCACCCGGCGGCCCCGGCATGGTGAAGGTCTCACCGACCCCCAGTGGTGCGTCCGCGAGCGGCGGGTAGACCGACTCATCCCAGCAGGCGTCCGTGCCGGGGTGGGTGTCGACGACCTCGACGGGCCCGGCGCCGGACGCCGTCTCGGCCCGCACCCAGTAGAGGAGGACGCCCTCCGTGCAGGTGTAGGTGTCGTTGCCGGTGGCGCCGCGGGCCTCGATGGCGAGCGCGCTGTCGGGTCCGGTGCGGACGACCGCCAGCCGGGTGCCGATGCTCGCGCCGCCCACGGGCGCGGCCGCCACGGGTTCGAGGGTCACCATGTCGCCGCCGCGCTCCGCGGAGACGCACCGCACCTCCTGCCGGCTCAGCCAGCCCAGTTTCCACTTGTGCCAGCCGAACAGGTCGGGGGCGAGTCCGAACTGGCTGCCCATGACGTCCCAGTCCCCGACGTGAGTGTCCCAGTCACCGTTGCCGTCGACGGGCCGGTGGTAGAGGTCGGGCAGGTCGAAGACGTGGCCGGTCTCGTGGGCGAGCACGTTGCGGTCGGGCGGGTGGCGCTCGAAGACGGTGACCACCCGGCGGATGTCGGTGCCGTCGGCGCTCAGCGGCCGGTCGAAGTTGACGACCTTGGTGGCGTCGGAGTCGACGCCGGGCGCGTCGGGGTCGGCGACCAGGTAGACGATGTCGTACGCGGAGAAGTCGACCTCGCGGTCCGCCACGTCGATCGCGTCGCGCAGATAGGCGGCGCGCTTCTCCGGGTCCCAGTCGCGCTGTATCCCGTAGGCGACGGAGGGCTTGGGCATCGGCAGCCACTCGGTCAGCGGATCGGCACGCAGCGAGAACTTCCCGTACGAGGCGCGCCGGAAGAAGTCGCTGGTGGCGGGGAAGTGGTCGGCGGCGAGTTCGCGGGGGGCGTTCTGCGGCTCGGAGTCCGGGAACGAGAGGAAGATCATCACCGCGTCGAGGCCGGTGGCCGGCCTGGTGTAGGCGGCGTTCCAGGTGTCGAGGCCCAGCGAGTGGTGGGCCGTGGTCCGGGGCAGCGCGCAGGGGCCGCCCACACTGTCGGCGACGGCCGGGCCGGCCACGAGGGAGGTGGCCGCGAACGCCATGAGGGAAGTGAGCGCGGCGGCGGCACTCCGCAGCCGCGCCCTTTCCACTCTCCCGGGTGTTCCCTCGGGCGACTGCTGACCCTCCACGTGGACCTCCGGCTGCGGAATGCAGGTTGCGTCACCCACCTTGTGATGTTTTCTGATGTTTCGCCCTGTTCCGGTGCCCCACTCGGGTGACCGACCCGACACCGGGTCGATGCCGCTCCGAGACCCGGCGACACTCCGATGGCTCACGGAAAGTCACATTCGGTCAGAGGTCGCCAGAGGCCGGTCGGGACCCGTGCAGAAACGATCGGCCGTTCCCTCTGGAGGCCCTGTCGCATGATGGTCACGCTGGAAGGGCCGCCTCCGCTGCCTCTATGATCGGCACACTTTCCCCGAGTTCTTGCTGGATTTCTTCGCCGACTGCCTTGGCGGGCCGTCCCCCGACCACATTTGTTCGACCCTGTACGACACAACTGCACTGCGGGAGTGAGCGGTGAGCGGAACCTCCGAAGGACAAGGGCCCGCGGGCGTCGCAGTCCCCGGAAGCATCCGACCCTCGGTCACGGAGCGTCACGACTTCGGCCGGACGTCGTCCGAACTGCGCGACTACCGGGCCGCCTTCAACGCGGCACAACTGGCCATGGCCGTCGTCGACCACCAGGGCCTGGTGATCAGCGCCAACGAGGCGCTCGCCGCCCTGCTGGGCACCCGTCCCGTGGAGCTGCGCGACCGGTACGCGGCCGACCTCATCGACCTCGCCTCCGACGCCCGCACCTGGCACGCGTACCGCGAGGTGCTGCGCGGCCGCCGCTCGCGTTTCCGCTGCACCCGCCGCCTCAAGCACCCGGACGGGCGTGCGCTGTGGGCAGAGGTGACCGTCTCCCCCGTCCCCGACAGCGGCACCGTGCTGCTGTCCGTCGCGGACATCAGCGACCGGCGCGAACTGCGCGCCAGGCTGCGGCATCTCCAGATGCACGACCCGGTGACCCGGCTGCCCAACCGGGCGCTGTTCTTCGAGCGGCTGACCGCCGCGCTGGAGTCCTCCCCCTACGATCAGGGCTCCACCGGCCGGATCGGCCTGTGCTACCTCGACCTCGACGGGTTCAAGGCCGTCAACGACACCCTCGGGCACCGCGTCGGCGACCGGCTGCTCGCCGCCGTCGCCACCCGGCTGGCCGAGTGCGCGGACGCGGGCGGCTCCGGGCGGGGCGGCGGCCACCTGGTCGCCAGGCTCGGCGGTGACGAGTTCGCGATCCTCGTCGAGGACTCCACCGGCACGGAGCAGCTCGCCGACCTCGCCAGGTCCGTACTGGCCGCGCTCCAGGAGCCGTTCGACCTGGCGGGCCAGCGGCTGTCGGTGTCCGCGTCGATCGGTGTGGTGGAGCGGGCCGTGTCGGGGACGAGCGCGACGGGGCTGATGCAGGCCGCGGACACGACGCTGTACTGGGCGAAGGAGGACGGCAAGTCCCGCTGGACGCTCTTCGACCCGGAGCGCAACGCGCACCGGATGACCCGGCAGGCGCTCTCCTCGATGCTGCGTCCGGCGGTGGAACGCGGGGAGTTCACCCTCGAGTACCAGCCGCTGGTGGGCATGGCGGACGGCGTGACGCGGGGCGTGGAGGCGCTGGTGCGCTGGAACCACCCGCGGTTCGGCACGCTCACGCCGAATCGGTTCGTCGCGATCGCGGAGGAGGACGGCTCGATCGTGCAGCTCGGGCAGTGGGTGCTGCGCACGGCGTGCCGGCAGGCCAGGCAGTGGCAGCTCGATCACCCGGACGTCCCGCCGCTGTTCGTCAGCGTCAACGTGGCCGTGCGACAGGTCTGGGACTCCGACCTGGTCGCCGACGTCGCCGAGATCCTCGCGGAGACGGGCCTTCCCGCGCATCTCCTGCAGTTGGAGCTCACCGAGTCCGCGGTGATGGGCTCGGCGGGCCGGCCGCTCCAGGCGCTCCAGGCGCTGAGCGACATGGGCGTGCACATCGCCATCGACGACTTCGGTACCGGCTATTCCAACCTCGCGTATCTGAGCCGGCTGCCGGTATCCGTACTGAAGCTCGACGGAACGTTTGTCCGCGGCTTCCAGGACGAGGCCCACGCCAACCCGGCCGACGAGACGATCGTCCAGGCCTTGGTGGAACTGGCGCACCGGCTGGGCCTGACCGTCACCGCGGAGTGCGTGGAGACCTCGGGCCAGGCGTCCCGCCTGCGCCGGATCGGCTGCGACACGGGTCAGGGCTGGCTCTACTCACGCGCGGTCGGCCCGGACCGCATCGCGGAGATGCTGGGCGCGGGACCCTGCCCTCACCCGGCGACGGCACCGGGCTAGGGACGGCGTCCGGCCGGAAGGCGGGTTGAGGGACGGCGTCCCGGCCGGAAGGCGGGCCGAGGGACGGCGCCCCCGCCGCTCACGGCCGCCGGGGGTGCCACGGAACGGACACGGGGATCCCCCACGGCCGCCGGGCCGTGGGGGATCGGATATGTGGTGGGGAGACGGTCGGCTCAGCAGGTGCCGAGGTCCTGCCAGACTCCCCACTCGCCCGTGGTGCCGGGCTCCTCGCCCTGCGTCCACCACTTGGCCTTCCAGAGACGGCCCTTGTGCGAGGCTTCATCGCCGTTGTTGTAGACGGCGGTGGAGGTCCACGCCGCGGCGGTGCAGCCGGGCTGCGGCTCCGTCGGCGTGGGTGTGGGGCTCGGCTCCGTCGGCGTGGGGGTGGGCGTCGGCTCCGTCGGCGTCGGGGTGGGCTCCGGGTCCGTCGGGGACGAGCCGACCGCGGTCACGATCTGGTGGAACAGGGTCGCCTGGGGGTCCAGCCCGAGCAGCGAGTACATCATCGCCCCCGCCAGCCCACGCTGGTGCGCGTAGTCCGCCCGGGCCTGGACGGCACGCCGGTCGAGGCCGGTGAAGAACTCGCCGTCCTTGTAGAAGAAGGCGGCCTTCGCCTCGTCGTCCCAGAAGGTGGTCGCCGGGTTGTCGACGATGCCGCCGAGTTCCTTGTAGTGCGCGATGCCCGCCTGCTGGCTGACGGGCCGGGCGGCCGACGCGCCGGTGGCGCTGCCGCCGAGGCCGTTGCGGGTGCCCGCCGGGACGCCCTTCCAGCCGCGGTAGTAGAACTCGTACCCGAGCGTGAGCTTGCCGGCCGGGAATCCGCCGGCGATGCCGTAGGCGCTGTTGCCGTCGATCCACGCGTCGATGGCGTTGTCGATCGAGTACTTCTGGGTGCCCGGCTTGACGGGGTCGGTCGGGTCGGACGCCGGGGAGTACAGCGGCGACTGGTGGTACGCGGGCCCGTCGCCGTCCCAGGCGCCGTGCATGTCGTACGTCATGATGTTCGCGTAGTCGAGGTACGCGCCGATCTTGTCGGTCTCGATGTGCCTGATCTTGTCCTGGCCGGCCGGGAGGGCGGCCGTCAGCAGGTACTTCTTACCGCCGTGCGCGGCTCCGTACGCATCGAGCTGCTTGCGGAACTCGGCCAGCAGCAACGTGAAGTTCTGCTTGTCCTCGGGGCCGTAGTGGTTGCCGAGGTGACCGTCGGGCGAGCCCGGGTACTCCCAGTCGATGTCGATGCCGTCGAAGATGCCGGCGGCGGTGCCGGGGCCGCCGTAGCCGCCCTCGACGGGCAGGTCTCCGGCGATGTACTGCTTGACGCACGAGGCGACGAACTTCTTGCGGCTCGCGTCCGTCCTGGCCGCGTCATGGAAGTACTTGGAGTAGGTCCAGCCGCCCAGCGAAATGTTGATCTTCAGATGCGGGTGCTTGGCCTTCAGCTCCTTGAACTGGTTGAAGACACCCACGATCGGCTGGTTCCAGGTGTCGGCCACGCCGTCCACGCTGTCGGCCGCCGAGAAGGAGCGCTGGTAGTCGGCGTACGAATCGCCCGCGCCGTCACCGGCGTTGGGGTTGGCGTCGTCACCGGCGGCCTTGTTGGCCTCGAAGCAGGTCAGTTCGGTGGGGTGGATGTTGCCGAACGAGTAGTTGATGACGTCGAGCTTCTCCGCGATGCCCCGGGTGTCGAGGTGCTTGGGGTAGAAGGCGTTGCCGTACACGCTCCACTGGTCGTAGTAGGCGATCTTGACGCCACCGGTCGACGCGGCCGCCGGGGCCACGTCGGCGGCCTCGGCGGAACCGGGGCCGACGACGGCCGCCAGCGCTCCGGCGGCGAGTGCCGCGCTGGTGAGCGCTGCGAGCAAGGGTCTGCGGACGTGCACGTGCGGCCTCCGAGGGGGGTGCGTGATACAGGAGTTGGAGCAGTGATAGCCGCCGCCCGAAGCCCGCGTCAATGGTCTGCACCAAATGAGGACTAGACCAATTTGAGCCAGAAAGCACCTGTCAGAGACCTGCACCCGTTGCGAAAAACCGCTCGCCACCGTGGGTGACGAGCGGTTTAAGGCCCCGTTAATGAGCCACTCCCGAATGGCTCAGGAAGGAACCGGCGCGGCCGGAAGTCCGTACGCGTCGGCGATGAGTTCGTAGCTGCGCAGCCGGGCGTCGCCGCCGTGCGCGTTGGCCGTGATCATCAACTCGTCGGCGCCGGTGCGCTTCTGGAGGTCGTCGAGTCCGGCACGGACGGCGTCCGGCGTCCCGTGGACGACGTTGCGCAGCCAGCTCTCCGCGACGTCGCGCTCCATCGGGGCGAAGTCGTACGCCTCCGCCTCCTCCGGCGTCGGGATCAGCCCCGGCCGGCCCGTGCGCAGCCGCACCATGGACAGCGCTCCGGTGAGGACCTGCCGGCGGGCCTCCTTCTCGTCGTCGGAGGCGAGTGCGGAGACGCCGATCAGGGCGTACGGGGCGTCGAGCACCGCGGACGGGCGGAAGGACTCGCGGTAGAGGTCCAGCGCCGGGACGGTGTTCTGCGCCGAGAAGTGGTGCGCGAAGGCGAACGGGAGCCCGAGCGCGCCGGCGAGCCGTGCGCTGAAACCGGAGGAACCGAGCAGCCACAGCGGTGGGCGGGCCGGCGACTGGACACCACCGGGCGCGGTCGCCTGCACGGGACCGGGCACGGCGTGGATGCGGGCGTACGGGTGCCCGTGGGGGAAGTCGTCGTCCAGGAAGCGGGTCAACTCGGCGAGCTGCTGCGGGAAGTCGTCCGCGCCCTCGTTCAGCCTGTCGGTGCGGCGCAGGGCCGCGGCCGTCGCGCCGTCGGTGCCGGGGGCCCGGCCGAGACCGAGGTCGATCCGGCCCGGGGCGAGCGCCTCCAGGGTGCCGAACTGCTCCGCGATCACCAGCGGGGCGTGGTTGGGCAGCATCACACCGCCGGAGCCGAGCCGGATGCGCTCGGTGTGGGCGGCGAGGTGGGCGAGGATCACGGCCGGGGACGACGACGCGACACCGGGCATGGAGTGGTGCTCCGCCACCCAGTGCCGGTGGTAGCCGCGGCTCTCCCCGAGCCGCGCCAGGTCCACGCTGGTGCGCAGCGCGTCGGTGGCGGTGCGCCCGCTGCCGACGGTGACGAGGTCGAGCACGGACAGGGGTACGGGGGCGGTCCCGGCCGCCGTGCCTCGGATCTCGTCCACTGCGTCTGCGTTCACCGCTGGGCCCTCCTGCGTCTGTCGTACGTAGCCTCGACGACCAACAGGAGGGCCACTCCGTTTATTCCCCGGCCCCGGAGGTCCGCACCGGCGACGGACCCGCTCAGACCGTCCGGACCACCGCCCTGTGCACGGCCCCCAGCGTGCCGGGCGTGATCCGCAGCTTCAGGGACGGGCCGGTGGCGAGCACCCGCACGGAGCTGTCCTGGGAGATCACGGAGGAGACGCGGCGGTCCCATGTCAGGTCGGGGTCGTCGGCGCGTCCCGGCAGCTCGGGGGCGTGCAGGTTGAACACGTCGCTGCAGCGCGGCCGGCTGAACGCCGTCCTCGACGTGACGGACCCGGAGGTCCTGCCGACCGACTCACCGCTGTACGACCTGCCCAACGTGCTGCTCACCCCGCATGTGGCCGGCTCCCTCGGCAACGAGCTGGGCCGCATGACGCATGCGGCACTGGACGAGCTGGAGCGGTACGGGCGCGGACTGCCGTTCACCGATCCGGTCCACCCGGAAGCCCTCGCCCGGTCCGCATGACCGGCGGGCAGCCCCGTACGACGGCCGGCCGGCGTCCCCGGAGGGAAGCGCCGGCCGGCCGTCACCGTGGGGCGCGCGGCTCAGTCGGGGCGGGCGAAGAGCCTGCCCAGCTTGTCGCCCCAGGCACGCCGGTCCGCCAGCCGCAGGCCCTCCCACACGGTCACCTGGTTCGCGGTGAGCACCGGCTTGCCCAGCGCTTCCTCCAGGTCGGCCAGGTGAGCGACGGTGTGCAGGGCCGTGTCCGGCATCAGCACCACGTCCGCGTTGGGATGATCGGCCGAACGGGCGAGTTCGAGGACCTGCTCGCGGTCCCAGGTGCCGACCTCCTCCGCCGTCAGGACGCCGGCGTCCCGGCCGGAGACGACCACGGCGCCGGACTTCTCGAGGAAGGCCGCGAAGTACTCGGTGACGTCCGCCGGATAGGTGGCGGCGATCGCGACCCGCGGCGTGCCCAGGTGCCGCACGGCGTGCACGAAGCCGAACGAGGTGCTGGAGGCGGGCATCCCCGCCACCTTGGCGAGCTCCCGCACCTGCTCGTGGGCGCCCTCCCACCCGTGGACGAAGCTTCCGCTGGTGCACGCCCACACCACCGACTCGGCCCCCTCCAGCCGCAGCGCCTCCACACCGGCGGCGAGCCGCTCCGGCGAGCCCATCTTCAGCAGCGCGTCGACGCGGTGCGCGTCCTCGCCGATGTCGGTGTGGATGATGGGCAGCCTGATGTCGCTGTCCAGCAGGACCTCGAGCCGTGGGTAGTCGTCCTCCGCGGAGTGTCCCGGGTAGAGAAGTCCGACCGTCGTCATGTCCAGCCTTCCTGTTCTTCGGGCTGCGGCTCCGGCTGCGCGTCCGGCAGCGTGCCTGCGAGTGCCTCCGGCTCCATGAGAAGGGCCTGGTAAGGGCCGACGGCCCGGGAGCCGATGGCGCGCAGCGCGGCCCACATCGTCACCTGGTTGGCGGACAGCACCGGCATCCTCAGCTCGGCCTCCAACTGCGGGATCGTGTCGTACGTCGCCAGGTTGGTGCAGCTGATGAACAGCGCGTCGGCCGCACCGACCACCGCCGTTCTCGCCATGTCGACCACCGCCCGGTACGGCACCTTCCAGATGTGGCGGGTCAGGCCCAGAAAGGCGCAGCCCGTCACCGTCACTCCAGCTTCTCCCAGATATGCCTCCAGTGAGCGGGTGACCGATTCCGTGTAGGGCGTGACCAGGGCGATCCGGCAGGCGCCGAGCTCCTCCAGCGCTTGGAGCAGCGCCCCGGAGGTGGTGAGGGAGGGCACCTCGCCCGCCGAGTTCATCACCTCGCACATGGCGCGTTCCCCGGCGAGGCCCCCCACAAAACTGCCCGAGGCGCAGGCGTACGCGATGACCTCGGGTTCGGACGCGCCGAGCGCCCGGACGGCCTCACGCAGCGTCTCGTGCTCACTCACCAGACGGGCCAGGTCGAGGGAGACCCCGACGGGCACGAAGGGGGTGCGCGTCAGACGCAGCGAGACGTCGTCGGGGACCCAGCGCCACAGCTCACGGTCGAGCGCGAAGTCGAACGGGGCGACCACACCGACGCCGTGCTGCGGCTGCGGTCCACCCAGAAAGGAGACATCCATCGCAGGCCCCCTCGGTGTCTTGTTGACGACGGTAGGTTCGGGTGCGAGCGTGGTCAATCCGTACATGTCAGACGTGAGGGAGCGGTTTCCGCCCGATGTCCGAACCGAAACTTCTCGTACTGGCCGCCGATCCCCTGCCGCGGCTCGGACGGCTGACCGGAAAGGTCCGTGTGGCCTACGCGGACGAGGACACTCTCGCCGACCAACTTCCTTCCGCCGACGCCTTGTTGGTGTGGGACTTCACTTCCGACGCGGTCCGCAGGGCCTGGCCGGGCGACGGCCCGCGGCCGCGCTGGGTGCACACCCCGAGCGCCGGCGTGGACCGGCTGCTCTGCCCGGAACTGGCCGAATCCGACACCGTGGTGACCAACGCCCGCGGGATCTTCGAGGTGCCCATCGCCGAATACGTGGCCGCCCTGGTCCTGGCCATGGCCAAGGACCTGCCCGGCACCCTCGACCTCCAGCGGCAGCGGCACTGGCGCCACCGCGAGGGCCTGTCGGTGGCCGGCACGCGGGCCGCGGTGGTCGGCGCGGGACCGATCGGCCGGGCGATCTCCCGCACGCTGAGGGCGCTCGGGATCCGCACCGCCGTGGTCGGCCGGACGCCCCGCGACGGCATCCACGGCGTCCGCGACCTCGATCCGCTGCTGGCCCGCGCGGACTGGGTGGTGTGCGCGGCGCCGCTCACCGACGACACCCGGGGCATGTTCGACGCCCGGCGCTTCGACCTGATGCAGCCCTCCGCCCGGTTCGTGAACGTCGGACGCGGGCCGCTCGTGGTCGAGAGCGACCTGGTCGCCGCGCTCGACAAACGGTGGATCGCCGGAGCCGCCCTCGACGTCTTCGAGCAGGAGCCGCTCCTGCCCGACAGCCCGCTGTGGGACGCGCCGGGCCTGATCGTCTCGCCGCACATGAGCGGAGACACGGTCGGCTGGCGCGACCGGCTCGGGGAACAGTTCGTCGACATGTACGAGCTGTGGTCCGCCGGAAAGCCCCTTCCGAACGTGGTGGACAAGAAACGTGGGTACGTCCCCATGCATGACGACTCGCCTGACTGACCTCACCGCACGTCGACTGCTGGCCGGCTACCGAAAGGGCGACTTCTCCCCCGTCGAGGCGACCCGCGCGGCACTGGAACGGATCGAGGAGACGGAACCGCAGGTCAACGCCTTCGTCCGGGTCGACGCGGAGGAGGCCATGGCCCAGGCGGAGGCGTCGGCGCGGCGATGGCACCACGGGGAGCCGGAGGGCCTGCTGGACGGGGTGCCCGTCACAGTGAAGGACATCCTGCTGCAGCGCGGCGGTCCCACGCTGCGCGGCTCGTGGACCATCGGCAGCGACGGCTCGTGGGACGAGGACGCGCCGTCGGTCGCCCGGCTGCGCGCCCACAACGCGGTGTTCCTCGGCAAGACGACGACCCCCGAGTTCGGCTGGAAGGGCGTCACCGACTCACCCAGGCACGGGGTGACCCGCAACCCGCTGGACCCGTCGCGCACCGCGGGCGGCTCCAGCGGCGGGAGCGCGGCGGCCGTCGCGCTGGGCGCGGGCGCGCTGTCGCTCGGCACGGACGGCGGCGGCTCGGTCCGTATCCCGGCGTCCTTCTGTGGTGTCTTCGGGCTCAAACCGACGTACGGGCGGGTGCCGATGTATCCGTCGAGCCCCTTCGGGACGCTGGCCCACGTCGGGCCGCTGACACGGGACGCCGCGGACGCGGCACTGATGCTCGACGTGATCACCGGCGAGGACTGGCGCGACTGGTCCCACCTGGGCCCCTCGTCCTCGGTGGCCGCGGGCCTCGCCGAGGGCGTCAAAGGCCTGCGGATCGCGTACTCGCCGTCGCTCGGCGGCCAGGTCGCGGTACGGCCCGCCGTCGCCGCGGCGGTACGGCGGGCCGTGGGCGCGCTGGCGGAGGCCGGGGCGTACGTCGAGGAGACCGACCCCGACTTCACCGACCCCCTCGAGGCCTTCCACACCCTGTGGTTCAGCGGCGCGGCGCGGCTGGTGCAGCACCTCGGCACGAAGCAGCGCGAGCTGCTCGACCCCGGCCTCCGGGAGATCGTCGCGGCCGGGGCGGAGTACAGCGCCCTCGACTATCTGGCGGCGGTCGACACGCGGATGGCGCTGGGCCGGCGGATGGGCCGCTTCCACACGTCGTACGACCTGCTGGTCACACCGACGCTGCCGATCACGGCGTTCGAGGCGGGCGCGGAGGTCCCCGCGGGCTCACCGCACCACCGCTGGACGGGGTGGACCCCGTTCACGTATCCCTTCAACCTGACGCAGCAGCCCGCGGCGTCGGTGCCGTGCGGCACGGACGGGGCGGGCCTGCCGATCGGCGTCCAACTCGTCGGTCCCCGCCACGCGGACGCGGTGGTGCTCCGCGCGGCGCACACCCTGTACGAGTCGGGCGTACCGAGCGCGTAGCCGCCCGCGCCGGGCCGTTCCCCCGCGCAGCGGACACCGCCCGCACACCGCCTACGCCCTCCGGAAGGACAGCGTCTCCCCCGCCGCGCCCGTCCGCCAAAGGTCCTGGCATGCGTCGGCCATCACGTCGAGCCCTTCCACGACCTCGCCCCAGACGATGCCCGGCACCCACCCGGTGTCCCCGTTCAGCAGCAGGTTGTTGCGTTCGTAGAACAGCGCGAGGTCCACGACCGTCGCACGCCCCCGGTGCGCGGCGGCGGACTCGTAGCCGTAGGAGTCCGTGCCCAACTGCACGTCCGTGAAGGTGAAATAGCACAGATCACCCGGGATGGGGGTGACCGTCGGGTTCTCCAGCGGCGGCTCCTGCGCGGCGAACGCCGGCAACAGCGCATAGATCTCGTTCCGCGCATACTTCGCGTGGTAGACATCTCCGGCGAGCGGCAGTGCCTCCCACACCGCCGCGCAGGTCAGCGGGGCTTTGTCGAAGAGCAGGCGGGCGGTGCACTCCACGCCTCGCTTGCTCAAGGCAACGGTCAGGTATCGGTCGGCCATTTCGTACGCATACCCGGCGAGCGCCCGGGTAGCCGCGCGCCCATGGCTCGTACAATACAACCAGGATCGATGAGCAGACGCGCCCTGCTGCTCGGCACGGCGGCCGCCGGCGCGCTGACCGTCGCCGGTGCGGCGGGGTGCAGTCGTGTGCCGTCGGGCGACGCGCTGGCCCGGCTGAAGTCCCAGGGCACCGTGCGCCTCGGCATCGCGGGCGAGGTGCCCTACGGCTATGTCGATGAGCAGGGCGAGTTCACGGGCGAGGCCCCTGAGCTGGCCCGGGTCATCTTCCAGCGGCTCGGGATAGACAGCGTCCAGCCGGTCGCGACCGACTTCGCCTCTCTCATACCCGGGCTGAACTCGCAGCAGTTCGATGTGGTCTCCGCCGGGATGTACATCAACAAGGAGCGGTGCGAGCAGGTCATCTTCGCCGACCCCGAGTACCAGATGCTCGACTCGTTCATCGTGCGCAAGGGCAACCCGAAGAACCTGCGCACCTACGAGGACGTGGTGAAGGCGAAGGCGAAATTCTCCACCGGAACGGGCTACGCCGAGATCGCCTACGCGGTCGCCGCGGGCATTCCGGAGGAGGACATCGTCATCCTCCAGGACCAGGTGGCCGGGCTGAACGCCGTCGAGTCCGGACGCGTGGACGTCTTCGCGGGCACCGCGCTGACCGCCCGCGAGGTGGTGAGGAAGAGCACCAGGGCGGAGGCGACCGAGCCGTTCGCGGCCGTGGTCGACGGCGAGAAGCAGATCGACGGCGGCGGGTTCGCGTTCCGGCCGACCGACACCGAACTGCGTGACGCCTTCAACGTGGAGATCCACAAGATGAAGGAGAGCGGCGAGCTCTTCCGCATCCTGAAGCCGTTCGGCTTCACGAAGAACGAGATGACCACGCTCACTGCCGAGGAGCTGTGCCGATGACAGCCGGACTCTGGCAGAACTGGGTGCTGCCCGGTATCTGGATCACCGTTCAACTGCTGGTCTACAGCGCGGTGCTGGCGGCCGTCGTCGCCTTCGCCGTCGGCACGGCACGCACCCACCGCTCGCGGACCGTCCGCTTCCTGGCCGGCGTCTACACCGAGATCTTCCGCGGCACCTCCGCGCTGGTGCTGATGTTCTGGCTGTTCTTCGTGGTGCCCCCGCTCATGGGCCGGCAGCTCGTCCCCATGTGGGCCGCGGTGCTGGCACTGGGCCTGTCGTACGGCGCGTACGGCGCCGAGATCGTGCGGGGCGCGCTGAACTCGGTGGCCGTCGCGCAGCGCGAGGCGGGCATCGCGCTGAGCTTCACGCCGTGGCAGCGGCTGCGGCTGATCCTTTTGCCGCAGGCGGTGCCGGAGATGATGCCGTCGTTCTGCAACCTGCTGATCGAGCTGCTCAAGGGCACGGCCCTGGTGTCGTTGCTGGGTGTGGGTGACGTCTCCTTCGCCGCCTACCTGGTGCGGCTGGCCACCCAGGAGAGCGCGCAGATCTACACGATCAGCCTGGTCATCTACTTCGTGCTCGCCTTCGCCCTGACGCGTTCCATGAAGGCGCTGGAGCGCAGGACCAAACGGAACGTCGGCATCGAGTCGCCGCCCGGTCTGCTCGGCGGCCTGTTCGCCAAGGACCCGGACAGTGAGCGGGCCGAGGACAAGCTCGCCGGTACCGCCGTGGCGGGGGGTGCTTCGAAGTGACCTGGGACTGGTCCGCGATCGCGGACTTCATGCCGCGCTTCTGGGACGGCGTGCTGATCACGCTGCAGGTGCTGGTGCTCGGCTCGTTGATCTCGTTCACCCTCGGTCTCGTCTGGGCGATCGCGTTCAGGGCGCCGACCCGTTTCATCCGGTGGCCGGTGAACCTCGTCACCGAGTTCATCCGCACCACCCCGTTGCTGGTGCAGCTGTTCTTCCTCTACTTCGTGCTGCCGGAATGGGGCGTGCAGTTCTCCGCCCTGACCACGGGCACGATCGCGATCGGGCTGCACTACTCGACGTACACCGCGCAGGTCTACCGCGCGGGCATCGAAGCGGTGCCGCCCGGGCAGTGGGAGGCGGCGACGGCGCTGAGCCTGCCCGCCCACCGCACCTGGATCGCCGTCATCCTGCCGCAGGCGGTGCGCCGGATCACGCCTGCGCTCGGCAACTACGTCATCGCGATGCTCAAGGACACTCCGCTGCTCGCCGCGATCGGCGTACTGGAGCTGCTCCAGCAGTCTCGGCTGGAGAGCGCGTCGACGTTCCAGTACACCGAGCCGCTGACCCTGATCGGCATCGCCTTCGTCCTCATCGCCTATCCGGCTTCTCTTCTCGTACGAGCCCTGGAGCGCCGCCTTGTCCGCTGACCTCACCGGCACCACGCCCGACACCCTGATCCGGTTCGACAACGTCACCAAGAGATTCGGCGACAACACGGTCCTCGACGATCTCTGCTTCTCGGTCCGCCCGGGCAAGCACGTCACGCTGATCGGTCCGTCCGGCTCCGGCAAGACCACGATCCTGCGCCTGCTGATGACCTTGGAGCGGCCCGACGAGGGCACGATCCAGGTGAACGGCAACCGGCTCTTCCCGGCCCCCGAGAAGGAGCGCCGCGAGGCGCGCAAGAAGATCGGCATGGTCTTCCAGCAGTTCAACCTGTTCCCCAACATGACCGTGCTGCGGAACCTGACGGAGGCCCCGGTACGGGTCCTGGGCCTCTCCAAGGACGAGGCCGAGGTGCGCGCCAAGGAGCTCCTCGATCTGGTGGGACTGGCCGACCGCTGCGACGCGAAGCCGACACAGCTCTCCGGCGGCCAGCAGCAGCGGGTGGCGATCGCCCGGGCGCTGGCCATGCGGCCGCAGGTGCTGCTGCTCGACGAGGTGACCTCGGCGCTCGACCCCGAGCTGGTCGCCGGGGTGCTGGACCTGCTGCGCGACATCGCGCGCACCACGGACATCACCATGCTCTGCGTGACCCATGAGATGAATTTCGCCCGTGACATCTCGGACGACGTGCTCATGTTCGACGCCGGGAAGGTGATCGAGTCCGGCCCGCCGGAGAAAATCTTCTCCGATCCGGAGCACGAACGTACTCGCGAATTCCTCGGCGCGGTGCTCTGACCTCTCACTCCTTCGGTCAAGCCTGCCCCTGGCATATGCCATGGTGATGCGCCCCAGCGTGTGACGCGGGGCGCCTCATCATTTACGCCAACAGGCGCCCATCAAACGGGTCTTGGCCGCTATCGTGATAGGGAAGCTTGCGGTAACAACCTGCTAGGGGGAAACCGTGGCGCTGAAGCCCGAGCCGACCGCGCCGTTCCACTCGGTGCAATACGTCTTGCGCGTCCTGGAGACGATCTCCAAGCACAGCGGTGGAGTCACCGACGTCCAGATCGCACGGGAGACCGGCCTGCCGACCGGCCACCTCGCCCCGCTGCTCGCCATGCTCCGCCGCGAGGCGTATGTGGAGCAGGTCGCCGACGGCGCCTACGTGATCGGCGAATCGCTGGTCCTGCTGGGCTCCGGCGCCACCCGCAAGGAGGCGCTGGCGGCCAAGCTCCAGGACACCCTGACCGAGCTGCGCGACTCGGTCGGCGCCGCCGTCTACATCAGCCGTTACATCGACGGCGAGGTCAAGATCACCCAGTTCGCCGACGGCCCGGGCACGCCGAAGGTGAACGAGTGGGTGGACTTCCGCTCCGCCGCCCACGCGAGCGCCGTCGGCAAGTGCCTGCTGACCCAGCTCGACGTGAACGGCCGCCGCGACCATCTCTCCCGGCACAAGATCGCCCGTCTGACCTCGCGCACGATCACCAGCGAGCGGCTGCTCTTCTCCAAGCTGGACAGCCAGCCGCCGACGGTCCCCGTCCTGGACCTCCAGGAATACGCGGTGGGCACCGTCTGCGCCGCCGTACCGCTGACGGCCGGCTCCTCCGTGGGCTGCCTGGCCCTGTCCCTCCCGGTCGAGCACGCGCACCGGCTGCGCTCGGCCGCCGACACCCTGAACCGCCGGGCCGCCCCGGTGGTGCTCTCGCTCGCGATCTAGGGCCGTCCGCGGCGCCCGCCTCGTACCTGGTCCGGAGCACCCCTTCGGACCAGGTACTATTAATGAGTCAGCTGCGGAGCGGCAGACAAAAGAGGCGCCGCTAGCTCAGTTGGTTAGAGCAGCTGACTCTTAATCAGCGGGTCCGGGGTTCGAGTCCCTGGCGGCGCACAACCAAACCCTGTAGGGCGTTCCGGTGATCCGGGATGCCCTACAGGGTTTTCCGCGTGAGGCGCACCTCGTGCCGTGCGGCGCCGGACCGTCCGCCGATGTGGCGCTCCTCACAGCTCGTACCCTCACAGCTCGTACGGATAGAGGGCCACCTTCTCCCGCTCCGCGTGGATGTCGATCCATGTCCCGAGGGACCCGTCGGGTAACGGGCCGGCCAGGTCCAGCAGGATCAAGGTCCCCGCCAGGTCCAGGACGGCGGCGGCACGGGCGACCTCGTCGAGCCGGCCCCGCAGCAGCAGACCGTCCGCCCGCGGGCCGATCCGGTAGGACTGCTCGGGGGCAGGATGTGTATTGGTCAGCCACGCCACGTCCTCATCGACCGTCCACTCGGCGTCGTACCGGCCGGGAAGCGCGTCGGGGTCACCGCACCAGCGGGCGACGACCGGCCCGATGGGGGTGCGCGCGTGAGCGAGGCACAGTCCGCCGGGGAGCTGTTCGGTTTTCTCCAGATCGATCAGCATGGCTGCGGGCGGCCCTCCGGACAGCGAAGGAGGGATCGTTTAACGGTCATCCGATGATCCTGCCAGGTGCACCCGCTTTCCATGAACATCGCGGGGCACAACGGGCACACGACCGCGGCGACCCCCGGCGGAAGGGGTCGCCGCGGTGTGACCGGCCTGCCGTCAGAACTGCACGTCGGAGCAGGCGTAGAAGGCGTTCGCCGTGTCGTGCACCGTCCACACCGCCAGGATCAGATGGCGGCCCGACCGCTGGGGAAGGTTGCCGGAGTGGGACAGGGTCGCCGGCGGCTGCTGTCCGCCGTAGGGGATGGTCAGGAAGGGCTGCGACTCCAGCGCTGCCCTGGTCAGCGGCTGGCTCGGGTTCCAGCCGGCCTTGGTGATGAAGTACTTGAAGTCGGTGGTGCGGTGCCTGGCGGTGAACTGCCAGCGGAAGGTGTAGTTCTGGCCCGAGCTGACCTTGGTGGTGGGCCAGGCTCCGCCGCGCGGGTTGTCCAGTTCGGCGAACTGGCCGTTGCCGCCCGCGCAGATCTTGCCGTCGGCCGGACCCGCGGCCGGGAAGCCCTTCGGGCCCTCGACGCTCTGCGGCTCCCACTGGATCTGGCCGCAGTTGCTCACCGTCTTGTTGGCGCAGAGCTTCTGCCGGCTGATCGGTGAGTCGGTGTAGCCGTGGCTGCTCGCGCTGCCGGTGGCGAGCAGGGTCGCACCCGTCACGACGAGGCCGACCGCGGCCGCGCCTATCTTCTTTCGCATGCTTGGCTCCTGGTAGAACGTGGGGGAGTTCCGAGGCACTTGCTGCACGCGTGCGGTATTGCTTGTTCCGGTCTAGACCAAGTTCCAATGTATTGACGCCCGTTGGAGTTGTCCAGACCAATCACGGGGCCTCGACGGCACCCGCCCGACCCGTGTAGAAGGCAACGGTCAGATCCTTCACCAGCGCCTTGCGCTCGTAGTCGTCCAGGTCGACCAGACCACGCGCGGTCAGCCGGCCCACCGTCTCCTCGACCGCGTCCACCACCGAAGTGAGCACGGTGTTCCGGTGCTTGGCGTCGATCGCCGCGACCCGGCGGCGCTGCATCGCGGCCGCCACCTCGGGCGCGTAGTCGATGCCCACCGGCTGCGCAGAGAAGACCTCGACCCCGACCACCGCGCACTGTGCCGCCAGCATCTTCGTCAGCCTGTCCCCGACCGCCTCCGCGTTGCGCAGTGTCGGCACCGCCGGGAGGAAGGCGTCGGCGGGCAGCTGCGAGAAGACCCGCACGGTGGCCGCCTCCACCTGCTCCCGCAGATACGTCTCGTGGTCGGCCACGCCGAGCGCGGCGCGTGCCGTGTCCTTGACCCGCCACACGACCAGCACCACCGCGCGCAGCGGCGTTCCCTCGGCGTCGACGACGGTCATCGGCTCGCTGCGCCAGTGCCGCAGCCGTACGTCGATCCGCCGGCGCAGCACCAGCGGGCTGACCCACACCAGCCCGGTACGCCGCACACTGCCGCGGTAGTCGCCGCAGAGGGTGAGCACCCACGCCCGGCCGACCTCGCCCCGCCCGAGGCCGCCGAGCGCGAACAGCGCCAGGATCACCCCCAGTGTGAGCAGGCACCACAGCCAGATCCCGATGCCCCCGTACGGCGGCGGGGTCAGCCCGAACATGGCCGCGAGCACCTCCGGGACCGCCCCCGTCCCCCAGACCACCGCACCGATCCCGGCGAGCGAGCAGCCTCCCGCGACGAGCGCCGTCCAGCCCGGCAGTACGGGTCCCGGGCGCTCGGCGAGCTGCGCATCGACGGACGGTACCGGCCGGGCCGCGGCGGAGGACTTCCGCGGCCCCGGCTGCTGCGGTCCGGGCGTGTGCTGCCCTGACGTCCGCGGTCGGGAACCGTCCTGGCGCGGCTGCCGCGGATCGGACCCGTCCGGGTGCTCGTGGGGCCGGCGCTTCGTCAGGTCCGGCTTGGTCGTACCGGACTTCCGCGCGTCGGCCTTCCGCAGGTCCGGCTTCTGCGGGTCCTGCGGGGGCGGATCGAGGGTGCCCTGCTCGCCGCCGTGCCGCTGCTGGACCTCTTGCGTGGCGGGCGGCTCGTGCCCGACCCTCGGCTGCTCGCCCGTGCCCTGCCGCCGGGCCACGACAGTGGCCCGCAGCGGGGCCGCGTCGTCCCTGAACAGCAGGTGGACGGGGATCTCGGTCGTCGTCTCGCTCGCGATGACGAAGTTGCGCCGCGGGCTCTCGGACGGCACGGTGCCCTCCGGCTCCGACGTCGTGGTGTTCATGCCTGCCGCCTTAGCTGGTCGCTCTGTGGGTGTCGTCGGGTGTGCTCGTGCCCGGTGCCCTGGGACCGGGGTCCTAGGAGAAGAGACGCCTCCAGGTCTCCGGCCCCGGATAGCCGTCGGCCGCCGCGCCGCGCCAGCCCTGGGCGCGCTGGAACGCCTGGACGTTCCGGCGGTCCGCCTCGCGCCAGCGCGGGTCCGGTCCAGAGGTGTAGTGCTTGCCGTAACCGCGCTCGACCAGGCGCTTGCCCAGTTGGGTGACGTACGCGCTGGAGCGGCCGGGCCGGAAGTGGGCGCGCCCGGGGAAGGCCGGCTTACCGGCGTTCGGGCCGTTGGCCGCGGGCTTCGCGGCGGGGATGTTCCTGCCCTGCTTGTTCACCAGCAGCCGCCAGGTGTGCGGTCCCGGCAGGCCGTCCGCCTCTTTCCCGCGCCAGCCCTGAGCGTGCTGGAAGGCCTGGGTCGCCCGCCAGTCGGCCTCCGTCCAGCGCGGATCGGGCCCCTCCCGGTAGAACCGCTTGCCGCCGCGCGCCACGAACATCTCGCCGAGGCGCGTGACGGACGCGTTGTTCGTGCCCGGTCCGAAGCGGGAGACGCCCGGGAACGGCACGGCCTCCCGCTGCCCCCCGGCGGCGCCGATCCGGGTGCCGAGGCCCTTGTAGCGGTAGGCGACGTAGGAGGCGGAGTTGTTCCAGTAGGCCATCGGCGTGGCCTGTTTGCGGGTGTGCGGCTTGGTCTGCTCGTAGGCCGTGTAGTGGGTGTGCGTGTAGTCGGTCCAGCCGCCGAAGATCGTGACGTGCGAGCCGCCCGTCGGGTCGGCGGGATTGTGGAAGAGCAGGATGTCCCCGGCCTGGAGATCGTCGCGCATGATCCGGTCGCCGAACTGGGCAAGGCTTCCGGTCCACTCGTTCTTCGCCAGGTTCCAGGCCATCGACACATAGCCGGAGCAGTCCTGGCGGTAACCGTCGGACCAGTACTTGGACATGCTGTACGGCACCTTGGCGTCGACCCACTTCTTGGCGCGGTTGATGATCTCCGCGCGGGTGCTGGCGCGCAGCGGCGCCTTCACGGCGGCGGGCCGGCCGGCTGGGCCGTGCAGCGGAGCGGTGCCGCCCTGTTCGGTGGTCGGCCCCGGTTCCGCGGTCCGCTCCCCGGCCCGTTCCCCGGGTCGCACGGCGGCGGAGGCGTCCTTCGCCGTCGCCCCCGTTCCCGTGGTTCCCAGGACGACCCCCGCGGCGGTGACCACGACCAGCGCCCTGCGGCAGCCCTGCGCCGAGAGGTGTTCCCCGGCGGCGTGCGTGCGGTGCCGGTGCGCGCATCCCGCGCAGTCGCAGTCCGCGGCGGGCTCGAACTCCTCGAAGACCGGTACGGCAGTCATGTCTGTCCCCTCCGCACTCAGCAAGATCTTCTGACGATGTTTCACGGGCGCCAGTGTCCCAGCGGTATGGACATAATGCATTTTGACGGATCAAAGGTTAAAAATGACGATTCGACAGGCCGTGGCGCGTCCCGCGGCGAACAGGGCGGTGGCACGGAGCACCGCCGGAGTTCCGGTAGAGTTCTCCAGGTCAGCAGGCGCCGCTAGCTCAGTTGGTTAGAGCAGCTGACTCTTAATCAGCGGGTCCGGGGTTCGAGTCCCTGGCGGCGCACGCGGAACCGAGGCCCCCTCGCCACAGGCGAGGGGGCCTCGGTCGTACCGTCGGCACCCCTTGGCCGTGCGTACGATCATTTCCGGCCAATGCCTACCGGTCGGAAACCTCCGGTCCGAGAGGGTCCCAAATCGCGCATACGATCGGTTAACGGCCCGTTCCGCCCTTGCGATCATGACTGGGCTCCGAGAACCTATGGTGGAGCCGGTCACCCAATTGGACGCCCAGTCAGGGCAGTTGGGCGCGGTTCCGGGGGGCCGCCTCCGGTGCGCGGAGCAAGGGGCGGGGGCCCCGTCACGGTCGGATTACGCGACGGGCATCATGCAACCGAAGGGTGACCGTTTCATGTCTGTAGGAACGGTGGCCAGCCACCACTGACACGCCCGGGACAGCAGGTACAGGGGATCCTGCGGCCCCAGGTGACACGACCTACCACAGCACGCGCCGACCCCGCGTGCGGGGGGATGATCAATGACGTCGACGCCGGACGGCACCGGGCAGCCGGAAGACTCTTCGCGGACCACCCAGCTGCGCGTGCCCGCGCACCTGCGTGCCGCCACCGCGCGGCTGCGCCCCAGGAAGGCGCTGCCGCGCTACGACTACGAGCACTACAGCCGGCTGGCGGGCCCCCTCACGCAGCCCGACCCGAACCGGCCCTACAAGGTCCGGTACCGCTCGCTGCTCTCGCAGGAACCCCACCGAATACGTGCCGCGCTGCTGCTCGGCGCCGCGCCGCTGCTGTCGCTGGGCCTGTTCGCCTGGCTGATGCAGCCGCAGCACTGGACCGACCGCGACCCGAACCTCAAGAACGACCTGCTGCTCGCCCTCGACATCGTCATGCTCGTCTCGATCGGCCTGATCGAGCTGTTCCGGACGATGAACGTGCTGTCCAACGCCCACGCGACGCTCGTGGCACGCGACCCGGTGCCCGTGGTGCCGGAGTCCGGCACCCGCGTCGCCTTCCTCACCTCCTTCGTGCCGGGCAAGGAGCCCCTGGAGATGGTGACGAAGACCCTCGAGGCGGCGGTGAAGATCCGGCACCGGGGTCCGATGCACGTCTGGCTGCTCGACGAGGGCGACGACCCGGCCGTCAAGGAGGTCTGCGCCCGTCTCGGTGTCCACCACTTCTCCCGCAAGGGCGTCGCCAGGTGGAACCAGGAGAAGGGCGCGCACCGGGCGAAGACCAAGCACGGCAACTACAACGCCTGGCTCGAGGCGCACGGCGGCGACTACGACTTCTTCGCCTCCGTCGACACCGACCACGTACCGCTGCCCAACTACCTGGAGCGGATGCTCGGCTACTTCCGCGACCCGGACGTCGGTTTCGTCATCGGCCCCCAGGTCTACGGCAACTACGACACCTTCGTCACCAAGGCCGCCGAGTCGCAGCAGTTCCTCTTCCACGCCCTGATCCAGCGCGCGGGCAACCGCTACGGCGCACCGATGTTCGTCGGCACGTCCAACGCCGTGCGCATCAGGGCCATCAAGCAGATCGGCGGCCTGTACGACTCGATCACCGAGGACATGGCCACCGGCTTCGAGATGCACCGCGCCACGAACCCGGCCACCGGCAACAAGTGGCGCTCGGTCTACACGCCCGACGTCCTGGCCGTCGGCGAGGGGCCCACGGCCTGGACCGACTTCTTCACCCAGCAGCTGCGCTGGTCCCGCGGCACGTACGAGACGATCCTCAAGCAGTACTGGAAGGGCTTCGGCACCCTGCCGCCCGGCAAGCTCTTCAACTACACGATGATGATCATCTTCTATCCGATGTCCGCCCTCAACTGGATCCTCGCGGCGCTGAGCTGCGCGCTGTTCCTGGGCATGGGCGCCTCCGGTGTGCAGATCGACCCGGCCATCTGGATGATGCTCTACGGCAACGCCTCCGCCCTCCAGATCGGCCTGTACATCTGGAACCGCCGGCACAACGTGTCGCCGCACGAGCCGGAGGGCTCCGGCGGCCTCGCCGGCATGGTGATGTCGGCGCTCTCCGCGCCCATCTACGCCCGTTCGCTGATGGACGCCGTACTGCGGCGCAAGAGCACGTTCGTGGTGACCCCCAAGGGCGACTCGTCCAGCCCCGACACCCTGTTCGGCACGTTCCGCGTCCACCTGTTCTTCATCGCGGTCTTCGGTGGCTCGCTCGCCTCGTCGTTCTGGCTCGGGCACAACCATCCCGCGATGATCACCTGGGCGTCGCTGGCACTGCTGATCACGGCCGCGCCCATCTTCGCCTGGCGGCACGGCATCGCCGCGGAGAAGAAGAAGCGCAGGAGACGGCACGCGGGAGACGGGCCTCCGACCGGGCCGGGAACCGGCGGCCCTCATGTGCCGCAGCAACGGCCCCGCTTCGCGGATCCCCGACCAGGTCCCGGCGCGGCCACGGACCAGACCATGCAGATCGCCCTTGGGGGACGTAAGAAATGAGCACGATGCCCGCGCGGCCGAACCACCGCAAGAACCGCGCCCGCCGAATAGCCATCGGCGCGGCGGTGATCGTGGTGGTCGCCGGGTTCAACGGGCCCGCCATCTGGCGCTTCGGCTCGGAGCAGTACCACGACTACGAGATCAACAAGCCGGAGTACAAGGCGGCGAACGGACACTGGGACTTCCTCGACGTCCCCTCCGAGTTCAGGATCAACAGCATCCACGCCGCGCTGCTGCACACCGGCAAGGTGCTGCTCATCGCCGGTTCCGGCAATAACCAGAAGAATTTCGACGCCAAGAAGTTCGAGTCGGTGCTCTGGGACCCGGAGACGAACAAGTTCAAGAAGATCCCCACCCCCAAGGACATGTTCTGCGCCGGGCACACCCAGCTGCCCGACGGCAAGCTGCTGGTCGCGGGCGGCACCAAGCGGTACGAGAAGCTCAAGGGCGACGTCACCAAGGCCGGCGGCCTGATGATCGTCCACAACGAGGACCCGGACGCGCCCAAGACCCTGCCCGCGGGTACCAAGTTCACCGGGAAGAAGAGCGGCAAGACGTTCGTCTCCAAGGACCCGGTCCTGGTGGAGAAGGCGAAGAAGGTCTTCGATCCGAAGACCGGCCGCTTCCTGCGCACCGAGGCGGGCCTCGGCCGGATCTACGTCGAGGCCGAGCAGTCGGGCAAGCAGTACGAGACCGGCACCGAGGACAACTACCGCGTGCAGGGCCTCAAAGGGTCCGACGCGCGGAACGTCTACGGCATCGCCCAGAAGCTCGCCCTCGACAAGAAGGACTTCCAGGGCATCAAGGAGGCCTTCGAGTTCGACCCGGTCGCGGAGAAGTACGTCCCCGTCGACCCCATGAACGAGGCCCGCTGGTATCCCACGCTGACCACCCTCGAGGACGGCAAGGTCCTCTCGCTCTCCGGCCTCGACGAGATCGGGCAGATCGTTCCCGGCAAGGACGAGATCTACGACCCGAAGACGAAGACCTGGGAGTACACCGGGGTCATCAGGAAGTTCCCCACCTACCCGGCGATCTTCCTGATGGACAACGGCAAGCTGTTCTACTCCGGCTCCAACGCCGGTTACGGGCCCGCCGACGTGGGCCGCGACCCGGGCGTCTGGGACCTGGACACCAACAAGTTCACCAAGATCCCCGGTCTGTCGGACCCCGACCGGATGGAGACCTCGGCGACGGTCATGCTGCCGCCCGCCCAGGACCAGAAGTTCATGGTCATCGGCGGCGGGGGGGTCGGCGAGTCGGAGAAGTCGAGCGAGAAGTCCCGGCTGGTCGACCTCAAGGCCGACAACCCCCGCTTCACGGACGGACCGTCGCTGGACAAGGGCACCCGCTACCCGAGCGCCTCGCTGCTGCCCGACGACTCCGTGCTCGTCACCGGCGGCTCCGAGGACTACCGGGGGCGTGGCGGCTCCGATGTGCTCCAGGCCCGCACGTACGACCCGAAGACCGGGACGTACAAGCGCGTCGCCGACCCGGCCGTGGGCCGCAACTACCACTCCGGCTCCGTGCTCCTGCCGGACGGACGCGTCATGATCTTCGGCTCGGACTCGCTCTTCTCCGACAAGGACAACACCCGGCCGGGGGTCTTCGAGCAGCGCATCGAGATCTACACGCCGCCCTACCTCTACCGGGACACCAGGCCCGAGGTGACCGGGGGCCCGAAGACGATCGAACGCGGTGAGAAGGGCACCTTCAAGGTCACGAGCGAGAAGGCGCTGAAGACGGCCAAGCTGATGCGGCCCAGCGCGGTCACGCACGTGACCGACGTCGACCAGCGCTCGATCGCGCTGGAGATGAAGAAGACCGCGGACGGCGTGGAGATCACCGTGCCCAGGAACAGGGCACTGGTGCCGTCCGGTCACTACATGTTCTTCGTGACCGACGAGGCGGGCACACCGTCCGAGGCCGTGTGGGTCGAGGTCCCGTAACGAACCCCTGCACGCGGAAGGGCCCGGCAGCGCGTCCCCTGCTGCCGGGCCCTTCCGTACCTCTACTTGGTGTTGCGGGCCAGACCGAGCGCGTACTCGGGCCACCAGTCGCCCGCCTTGGGACCGCCCTTGCAGTCGCCGTCGGACTCGCCGGGCCGCTTGACCCACAGGTAGGCGTCGACGAGCGGGTCGCCGGTCCTGGTGGTCGGCGGCTCACCCAGCGCGCGGCCGGGCGGGTTGCACCAGTTCTCCGCCGGATCGCCCTCCGTGTAGGGGCCGTTGCCGTTGCGGCTGGTGTCGATGACGAAGTGCTTCCCGCCGAACTTCTCCGAGAGCTTCTTGCCGAACTGCTTACTGGCATCGGTCGGGTAGAAGTTGGAGACGTTCACCGCGAAACCGTCGGCCTGCTCAACACCGGCCCGCTTCAGCGGGGCGTACAACGCGTCCGGATTGGACCAGCCCGCGTTGCCGGCGTCCAGGTACACCTTCGTCCCCGGCTGCTGCTTCAGCCTTTCCACGGCTCCCTTGAGCAGGTCGTACCGCTCCTCGTGGAACTCCTGCGGCGTGCAGTTGTCCACCAGGTGCAGCACCGCGTCCGGCTCGAGGATCACCGTGGCACGCCGGTCGCCGATGCCCTTGGCGACGCTGTCGACCCATGCCCGGTAGGCGTTCCCGTCGGCGGCGCCGCCCTTGGAGAACTGACCGCAGTCGCGGTGCGGGATGTTGTAGAGGACGAGCACGGCGTCCCGGTCGGCCTTCGCCGCCGCCTCGGTGATGCCCTCGGCCTCCGCCTCCGGGTCGTCCGGGCCGATCCATTCACCGGTCGGCTGCTCCGCGATCTTCTTGATCAGTTCGGCGTTCGCCGTCTCGCCGTTCTCTCGGTAGGCGGCGACCTGCCGGGCCGCCTTGCCGTTCGGGTTGACCCAGTACGGGTCGTCGCCCTTGGGCTGCTGGCCGACGACCGGCCGGTCGTCCTTGCCGCCGTCGCCGTCGGAGGAACAGCCCGCCGTCAGCAGCACCGCTCCCACGGCGGCCAGGCACGCGCCCGTCCGGGCACCCCGGCCGACCAAACTGCGGTACATCCACTCCCCCTTGGTGCACAGTGCGTGGTGTCCGGCCCTGTGGGTCCCCCCGGACAGGACCGGTCGATCCATCCTGGCACACACGGGGCGGCGCTCCGGAGGTCCGCCCGGTCTCGTCGGCATACCGTGACGAGCGCCCGGTGCGCGCCGCCGGCCGCGGGCCGGAGCGGTCCGTCAGGCCGCGGAGACACCCGTCAGGTACGCGTACACGACGACGTTCGCCGTGTACGTGCCGGCCGCGCGGTCGAAGGTGCCGCCGCAGGTGATGAGGCGCAGTTCGGCACGGCCCTCCTGCCGCGGACCGTAGACCTCCTGTGGGTCGAACCGGTCGCGGGAGAAGACCTTGACGTCGTCGATGGTGAACTCCGCGACGGAACCGTCGGCCCGGGTCACCTCGATCTGCTCGCCCGGCCGGGCGGCGCTCAGCCCGTAGAACACCGCGGGCTTCGTCTCCGTGTCGACGTGCCCGACGAGCAGCGCGGCGCCGGGCTCCCCGGGCTCGGTGCCGTCGCCGTACCAGCCCACGGTCTGCGGCGCGTCCAGCGGGGGCGGGTCGACCGCTCCGGCGGCGTCGAGGCCGCGAGGCACGACGGGCGCGGCGATGCCGACGGCGGGAACGGACACGCGGCGCGGCTCCGCGGCGTCGATCGGCCGGTGCTCGGCCGGCATCGGGATACCGGGCGGGCGGCCCACCGCGGCGATGTCGCCGGTGGTCGGCGCGGAGCTGCCGAGGTGCGCGCCCGGGGCCTCGCTCCCCCACAGCCACAGTCCGAGGACCAGCACCGCCCAGGCCACTCCGGTGACGAGCCGGCCGTTGCCGGGGGCCGCGGCGGGGACGGACGAGGGCGCGGGACGGTCGGCGCCGGACATGACTAGTCGGCGCCCGTCCGCCGACGGCGGCGGGCGCTGCGCAGGGCTACGACGACGGCGGCCACACCCGCGAGGGCGAGGCCGATGACGGTCTGCGGGGTGCTGGGCCCGGCGTCGTCCGCGTCGACGCTCGAGACGGGGGCGGCGAGCACGGCGGCGCCGCCTCCGCCCGCCCGTACAGGGGCGACGGGTGATTCGTGGGGCCGTGACGCGCTCGGGGACGGGCGGTCCGGCGGTTCCTCGTGTCCGGGGGTGTGCGACGGCCTGGGCCTGGACGGGTGCGACGGCTGTGCCGGGTGGGACGGCCGGTGCGGGTGGCGCTCGACCTGGACGCTGCCCGCGTCCCGGTGGTCGCGCAGGTCGCAGGTGACCCGCAGGGCGTAGGTACCGGGCGCGGCGTCGGCTCTGACCTTCGCCCTGCCGGTCAGCCAGCCGTGCCCGCCCTTCGCCGACAGTTCGGCGCCCGCGACGAAGGCGGGGGACCGGGCGGCGCCGGATCTGTCCCGGCAGCCCACGACACGGATCTCGACCTCGCCGCCGGGCCGGGCGGCGGCGGGGTTCACCGTGGCCTTCACGGTGTTGCCGGCGAAAGCGGCGGGCGCGGGCGCCACGACCAGCACGGCGGCCACCCCTGCCACACGGAAAGCTATGGAACCAGTACGCATCGTGAACCTCCTGATACCGCCAGAGTCACGCGTCTGGGTCGTTTCCGCATCCGCAGGAATGGCCGCCGGTTCCCGCCGACGTCGCTGACCTGCTCAGATGCGGTCGACGAGGTCCGCGATCGAGTCGACGACCTTGGACGGCCGGAACGGGTAGCGGTCGACCAGAGCAGGTGTGGTGGAGCCGGTGAGCACCAGGAAGGTCTCCATGCCGGCCTCGAGTCCGGCGAGCACGTCGGTGTCCATCCGGTCGCCGATCATCGCGCTGGTCTCGGAGTGTGCGCCGATGGCGTTCAGCCCGGTCCGCATCATCAGCGGGTTCGGCTTCCCCGCGAAGTACGGGTCCTTGCCGGTCGCCTTGGTGATCAGCGCGGCGACCGAGCCCGTGGCGGGAAGCGGCCCCTCCGCGGAGGGGCCGGTGTTGTCGGGGTTGGTGCAGATGAACCGGGCGCCGCCGTTGATCAGCCGGATCGCCTTGGTCAGCGACTCGAAGCTGTAGGTGCGGGTCTCTCCGAGCACGACGTAGTCGGGGTCGTGGTCGGTGAGGATGTAGCCGATGTCGTGGAGCGCCGTGGTCAGCCCGGCCTCGCCGATGACGTAGGCGGTGCCGCCCGGCCGCTGGTCGTCGAGGAACTGCGCGGTGGCCAGGGCCGACGTCCAGATGTTCTCCACCGGCACGTCGAGGCCCATGCGGGCCAGGCGGGCGTGCAGGTCGCGCGCCGTGTAGATGGAGTTGTTGGTGAGCACCAGGAACGGCTTCCCGGTCTCCCGCAGCTTCTTGATGAAGGCGTCGGCGCCGGGAATCGGGACGCCCTCGTGGATGAGGACACCGTCCATGTCGGTGAGCCAGGATTCGATCGGCTTGCGCTCTGCCATCAGACGGACTCCTGCCGTACGGATCATGCGTGCTGGGGCGCCGCGACTGCGCTGTGGCGACGCCCCCAGCCTAATCAGGAAGTCCGGATCCTTACCCCGTCGATCACCCAGTACCAGTTGTTGGCTCCGGTGCGGTGGAAGCGGAAGCTGACGCTGGAAGCGCCGGGAGGCACGTCCACGGCGAGCGACTGCGGTTGGGGACCCACGCTTGGGCGTCTTCCGGGCCTTCAGCCGAAGGCCACGTCGACGTCAACTGCCTCACCAGCGCGGTTCGTTCGCGATGCGCTCGGCGATCGCCGGCGAACAGGTCGCGCCGCGCCCGCCGGGACCGGTCACCAGCCAGGCGCCGTCGCGGACCTGCTGCCGGTGGACGACCCGTGCGGTGTCGGTGCACTGCGCGTACACACCGGCCCGGCGACGGCGGATCCTCGACAGCGGCCGTAGGAGGAAGGGTCGTTGCCGCCTCCGCGACGGCCGGTTCGGCGTCCGTACGGACGGGGGTGAGCGAGCCGTTGGCCCGGTAGCCGACTCCCGGCACCCGGCCGCCGATCTCCTCCCACAGCTCGCGGGCGCGCAGCGCGGTCTCCAGCTCCTCGCCGCCGGCCCGGCCGCCGACCCACACCTGGCCGAAGTCGCGCAGGCTCGCGCCCCTTGCCTCCTTCTCCCGTTCGATGTGAACGTTCGGCGTCGGCCCGGCACGAGTGGCCGCCCGGGGTCGCCCGGGGCGGGCGCGGTCCGGGCAAGCTGCGCGGACGCGGCAGGAGCGGCCGGGGCGGGCGCGGTCCGGGCAACCTGGGCGGACGCGGCGGGAGTGGCTCAGCGCCGGTGCGGCCGGGTGTGCCGGCGGCGGGTGAGGAGCGCCAGGGCCCCGGCGCCGAGCAGGATCGCGCCGCCGACCCCGACACCGATACGGGTGAGCGGTCCGGAGCCGGTGGTGGCGAGCTGGCCGGAACGGCTCGGCGACACCCCGGCGGGCGTGGCTGCCGGAGTCGGCGACCCGCTGGGGGACGGCTCCACGGTGGGCCGGGCGGGGCTGGGCTCGGCGGACCGGTCCCCCTCCCCCTCGACGACGGCGAAGCGGTGGTCCCCCGATGCCCCCACCCAGTCGCCGTCGTCCCCCTTGCGCTGCACGACGGCGGCGTTGACGGTGACCGTGTTCGAGGGCGTGCCTGCGGCGAGCGAGAGCCTTGTCCGTACGGTGACCGTCGCGCCGGCCGGTACGGCGAAGCCCTGGAAGCCGTCGAAGACGCCGACGATCTCGTCCTCGGCGGTCCCTTCGAGCACGACCGGGCGCCAGCGGTCCGCGTCCTCGTCGTAGAACTCGAGGGTGACGCGGTCCTCGGTGAATCCCGGGTCCTGGGCGGTGAGTACGAGCACGGGGTGGATCCGGTGACAGGTCTCGCGGGTGCTGTTCGTGAGGTCCACCGACCAGGAGTGGAAGCCCGAGCCCGCCCGGACGGTGGCGGGACCGCCGTGGATCCGGGTCCTGATCGGGAACACCGGATCGGAGGCCCTGCCGCAGGAAGGCGCACGGTCGGCCGGCTGGTCGCCGGACCGGTCCCCGGCCGGCGCGGTGAGGGCGGCGAACGGGGCGGGGACGGGCCGCTGGGGGCTGCGGGCGGCGATGGCGGCCGAGCCGCTGACCACCGCTGACCCGATCAGCGCCGCGGCGGCTCCGAGGGCGAGGGCGTTGCGCGTTCGCATGAGAGGCAGGCCTTTGCTTGCTCGCGTACTGCCGGGATCGCCCGGGCACACGCGGCCCGGGACCGTGCCATGTGTGCCCGCCGGAGCCGGCAGGGCAGGCCAGGTACGGCCGATCAGCGGCTGAACGCCCCTCCTGTCAGCGTATTTCCGGCGCCTGGTGATTGGCCTGCGGCCCCTCATGGGACGCGGCGGCCGGGGTGACCGCTTCCGACCGGCCGAACAGCGGGGCGAGCACGAGCTGGGCGGCGCCGTCGGCGACGGTCTGCTCGCCGTCCCCCGCGGCGGCCGTCACCGGGATGTCGGCGAGCGGGGCGAGCACGGCACGCACTCCCCGTACGAACTCGTCCGCCGCGGCGTCGACGACACGGCCGCCCAGGACGACCCGTTCGATGTCGAGGAGTTCCACGAGGTTGGTGGCGCCGACGCCGAGAACGCGGGCGGCGCCCGCGATGTCGCCACGGGCGACCGCTTCCAGGCAGAGCACCTCGATGCAGCCGTGTCTGCCGCAGGTGCACAAAGGCCCGTCGAGCTGGATCACCTGGTGGCCGAACTCGCCCGCGTCCGTGCGTGCGCCCCGGTAGAGCACGCCGCCGAGGACGAGCCCGGCGCCGAGCCCGGTGCCGAGGTGGAGGTAGGCGAAGGAGTCGCCGGGGCCGCGCAGCGCGATGCCGAGGGCGGCGGCGTTGGTGTCCTTGTCGAGGACGACGGGCAGCCCGAGACGTCCCGCGAGCACGTCACGCAGCGGGAAACCCTCCCACTGGGGGAAGCCGGTGACGCGCTGGGTCACGCCGTTGAAGTGGTCGAGCGGCCCCGGCATGGCGACACCGACGCCGAGCACCCGCAGACCGGCCGCACCGAGGACGGGGCCCGTGGGTCCGGCCGGGTCCGCGTCCGCCAGCAGGACCCCGACCTCCGCCACCGCCTTCGTGACGACAGCCTCGGTGCCGGCGCCGAGGTCCGTTGGGACCTTCCGGCCGGCGACACGGGTGCCTGCGAGGTCGACCAGGACCACTGTCAGCTCGTCCCGGTCCAGATGGACGCCCAGCGCGTACCCCGCGGAGGGCACCAGGCGCAGTACCGTCCGCGGTTTACCGCCGGTCGACGCACGCTGTCCCGCCTCTTCGACCGTGCCCTCCTCGCGCAGTCGGGCGACAATCTTGCTGACGGCCTGGGGCGTGAGCCCCGTGCCCTCGGCCAGTTCGAGCCTGCTGATGCCGGCCTCGCCCGCTGTCCGCAGCAGGTCGAGGACGAGCGCCGCATTGTGGCTGCGCAGCGCGGGCAGATTGGCTCCCACTCCCGCCATGCTCCTGTTCACTCCTCCATTGTCCGCCCCGCTTGCACTTTGGCAACACCGTTGCTTAAGTGGACGGCATGACTGGTACCGGCTCTCCCCTCCGCGTCGCACTCATCGGCTACGGCCTGGCGGGCTCCGTCTTCCACGCCCCGCTGATCGCCGCCACCGAGGGTCTCGTCCTGGACACGGTCGTCACCTCCAGCCCGGAGCGGCAGGAGCAGGCCCGCGCCGCGTTCCCCGAGGTCCGCGTCGAGGCGTCGCCGGACCGCCTGTGGGCCCGCGCCGACGAGCTCGATCTGATCGTCGTCGCCACGCCGAACAAGACGCACGTCCCGCTCGCCCGCGCCGCTCTCGAGGCGGGTACCCCGGTCGTCGTCGACAAGCCCATCGCCGGTACGGCCACCGAGGCGCGGGCGCTCGCCGCCCTGGCCGCCGAGCGCGGTCTGGTGCTCTCCGTGTTCCAGAACCGCCGCTGGGACAACGACTTCCTGACCCTGAGGAGGCTCATCGAGGCCGGCGAGCTCGGCGAGGTGCAGCGCTTCGAGTCCCGTTTCGAGCGCTGGCGCCCGCAGCTCAAGGGCGGCTGGCGCGAGTCGGGCGACCCGCAGGAGATCGGCGGCCTCCTCTACGACCTGGGCAGCCATGTCGTCGACCAGGCGCTGACGCTCTTCGGCCCGGCGGTGCGGGTGTACGCGGAGTCCGACGTGCGCCGCGCCGGCGCGCAGGCCGACGACGACACGTTCATCGCGATCACGCACGCGAACGGCGTCCGCTCGCATCTGTACGCCAGCGCCACGACCGCGCAGCTCGGCCCTAGATTCCGGGTTCTGGGCTCCGCAGGCGGGTACGTGAAGTACGGCCTGGACCCGCAGGAGGACGCTCTGCGCGCCGGCCGCCGACCGGACGACGGCGAGCCGTGGGGCGTGGAGCCGGAGTCGATGTGGGGCCGGGTCGGTGCGGGAGAGTCGCCGCTGACGGGCGGAGGCGCTCCCGTGGAGACTGTGCCGGGCGACTACCCCGCGTACTACGCGGCGGTCGCCGCCGCGGTGCGTGACAAGGCCGCTCCGCCGGTCACCGCGGAGGAGGCCGCGGCCGCCCTGGACGTACTGGAGGCCGCCCGCCGTTCCGCCCGTGAAGGGATCACCGTCACCGTGGAGGTCACCGCATGAACACGGACACGATGAAGCCGGTCCCCCACCTCACCGTCGACGAGATCGTCCAGCAGGAGCGGCGGCTCACCCTGCGCCGGTTCACCCACTCCGACGCGTGGGCGCTCGGCAGCATGCTGGTCGAGATGGCACACCTGCGGGAGGCTCCGGTGGCCATCGACATCCACCGCGGGGCGCAGCAGTTGTTCCACGCCGCACTGCCGGGCTCCAGCGCCGACAACGACGCGTGGATCGACCGCAAGCGGCGGGTCGTGGAGCGGTACGGCGAGAGTTCGTACCTGGTCGGGGCACGTCACCGCGCCAAGGGCACCACGTTCGAGGAGTCCTCGCGGCTGGATCCGGACCTCTACGCGGCGCACGGCGGCTCGTTCCCGATCACGGTCGTCGGAGCCGGTGTCGTCGGCTCGGTGACGGTCTCGGGTCTGCCGCAGGCGGAGGACCACGCGATGGTGGTCGAGGCGCTGGAGCGCTTCATTGCCAGGTGACACCGCCGTCAGGTCCGTGCGGTGCGGCGGACGCGGTCTGCTGCCGCGTCCGCCGCCCGCACGCCCCCCGTCCCGGGCGTGCGGGCTCAGGCGTCCTTGAGCTCCTGGCGCTGGCGGCCGAGGCCGTCGATCTCCAGCTCGACCACGTCACCGGCGCGCAGGAACGGCTTCGGCTCGGGCTGCCCGAGGGCGACACCCGCCGGCGTACCGGTGTTGATGATGTCGCCCGGGTACAGGGCCATGAACCGGCTGATGTACCGGACGACATCGGCGACCGGGAAGATCTGGTCGGCGGTCGTGCCGTTCTGCTTGAGCTCGCCGTTGACCCACAGCCGCAGCCCCAGGGCCTGCGGGTCCGGCACCTCGTCCGAGGTCACGAGCCACGGCCCCAGCGGGTTGAACGTCTCGCAGTTCTTGCCCTTGTCCCAGGTGCCGCCGCGTTCGATCTGGAACTCGCGTTCCGACACGTCATGGGCGACGGCGTAGCCGGCGACGTACGACAGCGGGTCCTCGTCCGGCTCGATGTAGCGGGCCGTACGTCCGATGACCACCGCGAGCTCGACCTCCCAGTCGGTCTTGCGGCTGCCGCGCGGGACGAGCACGGTGTCGTCCGGTCCGACGACGGTGTCGGCGGCCTTGAAGAAGACGACCGGCTCCGCCGGAGGCTCGGCCCCGGTCTCGGCGGCGTGGTCGTGGTAGTTCAGCCCGATGCACACGACCTTTCCGATCCGGCCGACCGGCGGCCCGACGCGGAGCCCGGCCGCGTCGAGTACGGGCAGGTCACCGGCCTCGGCCGCGGTCCTGATCCGGTCGAGGGCGGCGGCGTCGGCGAGCAGCGCCCCGTCGATGTCCGTGACGAGACCGGACAGGTCGCGCAGCGTCCCGTCCTGGTCGAGCAGCGCGGGACGCTCGGCGCCTGCCGTGCCGACACGCAGCAACTTCATGGTCTGTCTCCCCTGGTCGAGTACGAACCCGGCCCGATAGGTGCGGCCATCGGTGGATCGGAGGATTGGCTGATCCTCCAAGACATCCGACCACCCTGCAAGACCCTGTTCACAACCTGGACCCTTACCGACGGGTAGCGGCTCTGCGGTGTGGGGGGTCGGACAGGGCACGGAAGCGGGGTGTCGGCCAGGCCGCCGGACCGGTGACCGGAGCGCCCTCGGCCCGGTGCCGGGCCAGGACCCCGCCAACCGCCGCGCACGAGGCCGCCGCCCGCCCCGGCCAGGGCCGGTGTCCCGCCCCGTCCCTGCTTGGGTCACCGTCCGGCATGGGTCGGCACCCGCCCGGCTAGGGTCGGTGCCATGTCCGTCGCACGCTCCGTCGCCCTGTTCGTCGCCGCGGCCTTCCTCGAGATCGGCGGAGCCTGGCTCGTCTGGCAGGGCCTGCGCGAGCACCGGGGCCTGCTCTGGATCGGCGGGGGCGTCGTCGCGCTCGGCCTGTACGGCGTCGTCGCCACGTTCCAGAGCGACGCGAACTTCGGCCGCGTCCTCGCCGCGTACGGCGGTGTCTTCGTCGCCGGTTCCCTCGCCTGGGGCATGGTCGCGGACGGCTACCGGCCCGACTGTTACGACATCGCCGGCGCCCTGATCTGCCTCGCCGGAATGGCCGTCATCATGTACGCGCCGCGCGGCCACTGATCCCCGGCGGCAGCCCGCGCCGGGCCCGTTCAGAGCTGCGCCACCGGTACCGGCGTGTCCCGGTAGAGGAACACCCGCTCCACCGCCGTCCAGGTGGTGGAGGTGACGACGTAGAGCGCGGCGGCCAGCGGTACGACGGCGACGGTCGCGAGCGTGGCGAACGACAGCAGCGGCATGATCTTGGTCATCGCCCCCATGCCCGGCATCTGTTCGCCGACGGTGGGTGCGGCGGCCATCTGCCGCTTGGTGCGCCGGTAGGTGAAGGTCGCGACGGCGGCGACGATCACGAAGAGAGCGACGTAGACGAGACCGGCCCCGCCGAACATCCCGCCGTGCGCGAGGGCGTCCGTCCAGCGGTCGCCGAGGGGCGCGTCGAACAGCGCGTGGCCGAGGAGTGCGTTCGGTTCGCCGCCTATCTCGGTGCTCGAGAACAGGTGGTACATCAGGAAGAACGCCGGCAGCTGGAGCAGGCTCGGCAGGCAGCCGGAGAGCGGCGACACCTTCTCCCGCGCGTACAGCTCCATCGTGGCCTTCTGCAGCCGCTCCGGGCTCTTGCCGTGCTTGGCGCGCAGTTCGGCGAGCTGCGGTGCGAGCCGGGTGCGGGCCTTCTGGCCACGGGCGGCCGCGCGGGAGAGGGGGTGGACGGCGAGGCGCACGAGCGCGGTGAAGGCGATGATCGCGGCGGCGGTGGCGGACGCGGCGAACAGCGGCCGGAGCAGCTCCGCGAGCTGCTCGACCAGGGTGGCGAAAACGGACATGGGTGAGCCCTCCGGGGGTCTCGTCGTGCCGGGAACGAGGACATGACGGCATGACGGCCCGCGCGGGGACTGCGTGGTGGCGTGGTGGCGTGGTGGTGGTGCCTACGGGGCCGTCAGGAGGAGACGACCGGGCGCTCGGGGACGCGTACGCCCCCGGGCATCGGGATCGCGCTGTGGCAGGAACGCGGTGCGTTGCTCGCGGTCGCGCAGGGCGGTCCGGACGCGGGTGCGTGGCACGACGGGCGCGCAGCGCGCGCTGATGACGGCACAGACGAGGAGGGCGGATCCGACGGCGGCGGTGGCGGTCGCGGCGAGGGCGAGCGCGGCGGAGATGCTGCCGCCGTCGACGAGGAGGATCTCGATCAGCAGCAGGAGCAGCAGCGCGGCGGGGCGGAGCAGCCGAGCCGTACGACCGGCCATGCGCCCCTCCCTCTGTCAGTGACGGCCGGGGCGTGCTCGCGCCGGCCTCGCGCACACGGGAAGACGAACAACTCCCTCCCGAGGTTCCCGTTCGCATGCCTCCTGGACATCTCCCGGGATGCGCATCGTGAGGGACGGCCCGCGACCGGCGCCGGTCTCAGCTATTTGAACGGTTGATTACAGAGAATCACGTTGCGGTCACGTTAACCGTGCGGGTCTTGACGCTTCTCGACCCACAGAGTTGGCTTTCGGCCACCTTGGCTGCAATTGATGCAGCCTGTCAGGGAGGTTGGATTCAACCAATGAACGCACTTCTGCGTCGTGCCGCCGTCGCAGCCGCCACCGCCGCGATGGTCGTACCGCTCTCCGGCTGTGGGACCACCGAGGAGCCGGGTGTGAGGCTGAGCGACGACATCGTTGTTGGTCTGCTGCTTCCGGAGAACCAAGCCGCTCGCTACGAGCAGTTCGACAAACCGGTCATCGAGGAGCGCATAGCCCGGCTCACCAACAGCAAGGGCAAGGTCCTCTACGCCAACGCCAAGCACGACGCCGATCTGCAGACGCAGCAGCTCGAGTCGATGATCGAGGAACAGGTCGACGTGCTGATCGTCGACGCGGTGGACGCCAAGGCCATCGCCGGCGCGATCGAGAAGGCCGACGAGGCCGGTATCCCCGTCGTCGCCTTCGACCGCCTCGCCGAGGGACCGATCGACGGCTACGTCTCCTTCGACAACGAACAGGTCGGCCACATCCAGGGCAAGGCCCTGCTGAAGGCCCTCGGCGACTCCGCCGGGTCGGGCAAGGTCGTGATGATGAACGGCGCCCTCACAGACCCGAACGCCGCCATGTTCAAGAAGGGCGCCCACACCGAGCTCGACGGCAAGGTGGAGGTCGGCCTGGAGTACGACACCAAGGACTGGAAGCCGGAGAACGCCAAGGCCAACATGGACGCGGCGATCGCCACCCTCGGCAAGGACGCCATCGTCGGCGTCTACTCCGCCAACGACGGCATGGCGGGCGGCATCATCTCCGCGCTCAAGGCGGCCGGCCTGTCCGACCTCCCGCCGGTCACCGGCCAGGACGCGGAACTCGCGGCGGTGCAGCGCATCGTCGCCGGTGATCAGTACATGACGGTCTACAAGCAGTACGCGCCGGAGGCTGCGGCCGCCGCGGAGATGGCCATCCTGCTGGCCAGGAACATGTCCCTCGGAGCCGCCGCGCACACCGACATCGACACCCCGACGGAGAAGTCCGTCCCCACCGTGCGCATCCCGGTCATCGCGCTGACCAAGGAGAACATCAAGGAGACCGTCGTCGCCGACGGCCTCTACACGGTGGAGCAGATCTGCGAACCTCAGTTCGCGGCCGCCTGCGCGGAGCTCGGCCTCTCGTAGCCGCCCCCGCCCCGTCCCTTGGGTGCCAGAACGCCACTACCCGTGGCCGTGGCCGTGGCTGCGCACCTGGACCGGTGGTCGGCGCGGCCGCGTGGAGGTGGTCAGCGTGGCCGCATCGAGGCCAGCCGGCCCCACACGACCAGCCGGTACTTCGAGCTGAACTCGGGCGTGCACGTCGTCATCGTCAGGTAGTACCCCGCCGCGCCGTACCCGGCGGCGGGGCGCACCGCGCTCCGTGGAACGGGCTCGATCACCCCGGTGTCGCCGGGCAGGGTCTTCGTGAGCACCTTGTCGACGGCGTACACGTAGACCGCCTCGCCCGTCTCGATCTCCACGGTGTCGCCGGGGCGGAGCCGGTCGATGCGGCGGAAGGGCTCGCCGTGGGTGTTGCGGTGCCCGGCGACGGCGAAGTTCCCCGCCCGGCCCGGCTGGGCGGTCCGCGGGTAGTGCCCGACGTATCCCTTGTCGAGGACACCCCGCTTGGCGACGCCCTCGGCGACGGGCGCGACGACGCCGAGGGCGGGTATGCGCAGGACGGCGTACGCCTGGTCCCGGCGGGGGCGGACCGGCTCGGGTTCGGGCTCCGGGCGCGTCCCGTCCTCGGTACCGGGCTCTTGTCCCGTCTCTTCCGGTGCGGGCACCGGCAGCGGCACGGGATCCGGAGCCTCGCGCTCCCAGCGCCGTTCCAGTGCCTGGACCTGCCGCTGCGCGCCCTGTCCGGCCTGCCGGTTGCTCCACCACAGCTGGTGGACGACGAGGAGCAGCACGACGACGCCGACGGTGACGGCCACCTCCGCGGCGGTCCACAGCAGACGGGCGAGCCGAACACGCCCCTGCCGCCGTCCCCGTACCGCCGTCCGGCGCGCAGCCCGGGGCCATGACCGTTGCCGCGGCCATGACCGTCGCCGCTCCCACCGCCGCTGCTGCCACCGCCTCCGCACGGGCGCAGGGTAGGGCCGAGCCCTCCAACTCACCAGCGTTCCGGCCGCCTCCGCACCGGACGCGACCGGCACCGGGTCCGCCGGCGACCGGGCCCGGGGGCGGAATCGGGTCGGCCCCCTGCCGTGGCCCGTACAGCAGTACGGTGTGCTGCATGCGCCCCGACACGCCTGCTGACCACATTGCCGAAGCCGAGCGCCTGCTGCGTACCGCCGAGCAGTACCCCGAGGACGCGGAACCGCTGCTCCTCCAAGCCGCAGCCCACCTGGAACTCGCCGGCGAACGCGGCCGTGCCTCCACCCTCTACGACCGCCTCCTGGCGTCCGAACACCCCGAGCACCCGCAGCTCGTCAAGGCCCTCCAGGCCGCCAACCTCTGGGAGTACGGTCACGAGGCCGAGGCCCGCGCCCTGATCAACGGCATCCGCTCCGCCGCGCCGACGGAGGCCGCGCCGTGGGAGATCGTCGCCGAGACGCTGGAGAACCACGACGAGCTCGAGGCCTCCCACGAGTGCTTCTCGACGGCCCTGTCGATCCTGCTCACCGAGGGCGACGATGACGTCCCTTACGCGACGCGGTCCCTCCTCTCCGGCCGCCACCGCGTCCGCCGCCTGCTGGGCCGCCCCCACGACGAGTGGGACTCCCTGGCCGACCGGGTCCACTCCGGCCACACCCCCGACGTCTCCCTCGACGAACTCCACGACCCGAAGCGCCTGTGGGCGCTCGGCTCCGACAACCCGGCCGAGCTGAAGGCCGAGATCGCCCGCCTCCGCTCCGAACTGGGGTCCTACCGCTCGGCCCTGTCCCGCCCCTTCCCGGTCGCGGTCCTCCACTGGCCGGAGGCGGAGCTCGACGAGCTCCTCGAGGCCTATCCGCAGCTCGAGTCCGAGTACCCGACCCACCGGGCCCACCTCACGGACATCGAGGCCTCCCTGCGCGACCTGTCGGCCACGGGCACCGAGAACCTGGGCATCGTGACGGCGACGGTCCCCTCGTACGAGGCCTTCGCCGCCTCCGAACAGTCCTCCCCCGCGAACGCGGACCTCCTCCCCCAGTACGCGACCACGCTGGCCGCCCGCGGCCGCGCGGTGGCCTGGCCGCCGCCGAAGGGCGCGGCCTGCTGGTGCGGGTCGGGGCGGACGTACGGGGACTGCCACGGGGTGGCGGAGCTGTAGCGCGGGGTTCACCGGTCGCTTGGCGCGCCGCCTCTCCGGCGTCGCGCTCACGCGTGCGGACGGCGATGAGCGGGCCGTGCGCACCGACCGGACAGGTCGGTGCGCACGCCCCGCTCGTGTTCCGGGCCGGACGGAGCCCGGACGGGGCCACCCCGCCCGGCCACGGGTCCGGGCGCACGTCCGGGGCAGCAGGAGTGTGCGTCAGGGGCGGACGAGCAGCACGTTGCCGAGCGAACGCTGACCCGCGGCGTCCGACGGCCGGTTGACGATTCCGGAGCCCGCGGTCGCCATGACGCTGGACCCCCCGCCGTCGAGGTTCATCGCCTCGCGCGCGCCGAGGGCCTTCATGAGTTCAGCGGTCCTCGCGATGCCGAGGCCCTCGCTGTATCCGGCCTGCCGGCCGTCGACGACCACGAGCATCATCCGGCCCTGCCCGTCGACGCCGATCATCGATCGCGGGTTGCTGCGCACGGTCCAGTTGTAGGTGAAGGTCTGGTCCGTGCCCTCGCGGATCAACCCGTCCGCCGCGGCGTTGACCGAGACCCTCCCGTCCCGCACCAGGGTCGGGCCGACCTGGAGAATGGTCGTGTCCGGGGTGAGCGAGACCCTGCGGCCCCGGCTGTCCTCCACCCGTTCGGTGACCGTCAGCCTCGTGCCGACCGTGGCGTGCTCGAGCAGCCAGCCGGCGTGGTCCCCGATGGCCTGGACGGTCGATCCGCCCGCGGGCACCGCCGCGCCGCGCGACGTGTTCAGCGCGGTCACCCTGCCCGTCGCGTCGAGCACCACCTCGGCCCCGGCGCCGGTCGGCGTCCGGCCGAACTCCGGGGTGAAGCGGACGAGTTCGCTGCTGTCGGTGCACCGCAGGTCGTGCTGCGGCCTCTCGGTGGGCAGGTCGCCGCCCACACCACCGCAGTTCCAGACGTCGCCGGGCACCCGGTTGACGCCGTCGATCTCGACCGTCTCGCCGCCGGCCCGCAGCGTCACATGCGCCGTGAAGGCGTCCACGTCGACCGACCGGCCCCCACGGGTGATCTTCACTCCGCCCCGGCCCTGGGTCGCGGAGCCGAGCAGCTTGCCGTCCTTGACGTACAGACCGCCGGGAGCGTTGTTGTAGAACCACTGGCCGTTGACACCGGCTATCGCGCCGGTCGCGTCCATGATGTCGGTCAGCTTCTCCGTACCGTTCAACGCCGGCCCGAAGTCGGTGCCCACGGTGCCGTCGAACGTCCGGAAGTCCACGCGCAGTACGTGCACCTTCTGCGGTGCGCCGATGTCGTTGCCGTCCTGCGCGATGTAACGAGCGCCGCCCGCGAACCCGGCCGCCCGGACCCGGCTCAGCGCGGCCGCGGCGTCCGCCTCGGCCGCGTACCGTCCGACCCGCACGGTCCATCCCAGCGTCCCGGCGTGCCGGTCGGCGTAGGCGGGGATCACGACCCGCTCCACGCGCGGGGCGAAGCCCTTGTCCCGCACCGCGTCGGCGACGCGATCGGCGATCGCCTTCGAACCGAGCGCCGTACCAGCGGTCTTGAGCGGTCCGTCGACGGTGGCCGGCAGATACACGTGCACGGTCCACTGGTCGTCGGCGTCCCGCTTCCCGAGCGACATCGAGGTCAGCGTCACACCCGGTCTCACGGTGGTGGTCTCGGACGCGGCGCCGAGAAGCAATGACGGCGTCGCGGAACGGGCGCCGGAGACCGGCGTCGGCGCCGCGGGGGACGCCGGCGCCGCGCCCGCCTCGGCGGAGCCGGACACCGGCGGCGGCGAGGCCTCCGCGCCGGGCACGACCACGGCCGCGCCCATGACCGCCGCAGCCGCTGCCAGGATGGAGAGGGACTTTCGCTGCATGATCGTCCTTCGATCGTCGGAACTGTACGGCGAGGACAGTCAATTGCCGCCAGATGTCCCGGGGCACAACTCCCGCGGCTGCGCGGTTGAAGGAACTCGTTCCTGCAGATGAATGTGGCCGGATACGGAGGGGGCGGGCTGCCGGCGTTCAGCCGCGCGCCCGGCCCGCCGTCCATGCCGTGCCGCGCGCTTCGTACTCGAGCCTCCTCGAGGCCGATCCCGACATACGCGCCAGTTCGCGGGGGCGCCGGCCACAGGTCGAGATCCCGACCGGACGTGGCAGCGCCGACGGTGACCAGGTCGCCGTGGCCGACGACGCGGCCCGCGATATGACGGCCCATCGCCTCTAGGTTCTCCGTCGCGCTGTGATGCGCAGGGCAGGGGCGTCCGGCGGTGATCCTTCCCGCTCGAGGCCAGAGCCATCGCCGTACCTTGGCCCGGCACGAGCACCGGACTGCGGGTACCCCGGCAAGAGACCGTTGCTTTCACCGGACAGCGCGGCACGGCGGCTTGGGACGCGTCAGCCAACCACCATGTTCCACTCGGTGGCCAGAGCTGATCCGCTCCAGCCATCGACCGACTGCCAAATCGAAGCGATTCCGTGGTACTCGAGATAGCGCGAGTACACGCCTATATCCTCAGTGAAGAGACCCATGAGATGGGGCCGAGCAAAACCTCTCTCCCCATAGAGGAAGTGGCTATACTCATGCAGTTGCCCCATTACTTCACGCACTGCAGTAGTCGGATTTCCTCCGCGAACGACTTTCGCTTCTACAAGCCACTCAGGCAAACCCTCACCCGCCACGCTAGGAACTAGCTCTCGGAGTACGAGATCCCGCGGGTGCACATCGGTTATCGGCTTGTACCCCCGCGACAGAACGTAGGGGCCAAACTGGGAGATCAGGCGTTCATGCTCACGGCTCTTCACTTGCCGCCTGGCCGAGATATGAGCCAGGTAGTCCCCACTATCCTTGGGGTGGAACCCCGCCAACGGGTCTTCCACAGCGTGGCCAGCGCCTTCATAATCCACTGAAATGCGGCCTTCACCTTCACCAACAGCCCATACCCTTTCAGCTGCGGCCGCATCCTGTAGCAACCGAGTCGCTTGAAGGAGATCGCGCTGAATCTCCGACTCCAAGGGCAGGTTTGCTACTTCGTAAGCACGCGCGACCACGCTACCCTTCTCGTACGCCTGTGCCCTCATTCCGCGATCTTGAAATTTAGGTTGATTCTGCCAGCCCTGCAAGCTGTGTGCTGGCATGCGCTGTCGAATTCCAGCCGCGCGTCGGGCAAGGTGTTCCCGTAGAGCAACACCCCTCCCCAATTCCCGCTCAAGAAGCGTGGATCCTTGCTGCAACGTGAGCGTCACGGTCTGGAGGTCAGCGCTGAAAATGTAGGCCAAGTACAACCCCCGCTTGGGATCGTCAGTGATCCGTGGGTCGAACACACCGATCCAGGGCGTTGCGGCTGCCGTTCCTTGGCCACCTCTAGCCTTGGCTATGTAGCCGTCGGGCAGGGTCAGGTCCTTACGCTTCTGCACACCGCGCAGCAGCCGCTGACCGGGAACATGCCCCTGAGTACCGGCGTCAGCGTCGTACAGTTCAGCCACTTCTAGAAGCAGGTCTCTCATGTCCATGACGAGACGCTACGTCATGGACACTTACAGAGAGCCCTCATCAGCGCTCTTGATGACAGAGGCATCACCGGGCCGATGAGGCCCCTCCGCGCCTATGACGGTTGTTCAACCCGCACCTGCGCGCAGTCCAATGCCTCGTCCGGATCACAGCCATGGGCGCGGAGCCAGAGGAGGAGGTCGGCGATGACGTCGATCGCCGACTCCTGTGCCGTGGCTACGCTCAAGCGGCTGCACTCCGGTTCCGCGGGGCGGTGGCGGACGGAGGTATAGAGCCCGATCAAGGCCTCGGCGCGGGTGACACCCGGGTCGTTGACGTGGCCGTTGGGCGCCGTGAGGCCGGTGGCCAGTTCGCACCAGGTGACCTTGCTGTCCGCACGCAGGACCACACCCCAGCGGTCGGCCATGGCATCGACCAGGGCCATGCCCCGGCCCGCCTCGTCCTCGGGCTGCGCCGAGAGGAGCGTGGGCAGGGCCCGGGTGTCCGGGTCCTGGACCTCCAGGCGCAGGTAGGTGCCGTTCATCGAGACCGTGAGCGTGGTGGGTGCCAATTCTCCGACGTGACGGATCACGTTGGTCACCAGCTCCGTAACGCAGGTTGAGGCCGCGTCGGTGAGGTGCCGCAGGCCCCACTGGCGAAGGTTCAGCGCCATGACGCGGCGCAGCGCGGCGATTTCCCGAGATTCGGCCAGGAACGGCAACTCGCATGTCTTCCGACGCACTTCGCTCCGGCATGCGTTCAGGTCCACCAGCCGCTCCGAGTCGTTTCGCGATGTGCCGCCCGACATCCGGGCGCGCTAACGTTCAGTCAACCGACCGGCACAGCGGGTGGGTATTGTCCGTAGGCGGCGGGGTGTTGAAAGTCCTGAATTTCAGGGAAGGCCACCTCATGAGCAACCGCACACCGAACCGCGCCCTGGCCGCCCTGATCGCCGAGGCGCGCTGGACCAACGGCGAGATGGCACACGCCGTCAACAAGGTCGGCGCCGAGCTGGGATTGGTGCTGCGGTACGACGACTTCGCCGTATGCCACTGGCTGACCGGGACCACACCACGCAAGCGAGTGCAGCCGGTCGTCGTGGAGGCGTTCTCGCAGCGGCTGTCGCGGCCGGTGTCGGCCAAGGACCTGGGGTTCACAGCCGTGGCCGATCTCCCGTTGACGGACCCGGATACGGTGACGGGACTGGTCGAACTGGGGAGCGTGGACATGGACCCATCCCGCAGAGCGGTACTCGGCAGCGCCGGTCTCTACTCCGTAGCAGCACTGATCCCAGGATTCACCGACCTCGTCGGCCGGTTCGAAGCTCACCGGCGCAATCCGCGGATGCGCATCGGACAGGGTGAAGTCGACGCCGTCGTCGCCATGTCCGAGAGAATCAGCGAGATCGACGACATGTTCGGAGGCCGCCACGCGCGGCCCATGGGAGCGGCGTTCCTCGTCAACACCATCGCCCCCTATCTCAAGGCAGACGGCCCGGAGCGCGTACGGAAGGCGATGCTGTCGGCCGCCGCCGACCACTGTTATCTGACCGGTTACATGGCCATGGACGAACGAGTCGACGGGCTCGCCCAGCGCTACTACGGGAAGGCACTGGAGCTGGCCGGCGGAGCTGACGACCATCTCACCTACTGCACGACGCTACGCGGCATGAGCGTGCAGGCGGTCGACTGGGGCACGGGGCCAAGGCCCTCGAGCTCGTCGACACCGCCGCCGCCGCCTCCCCTCAGGCCGGTCCCCGCATGCTGGCGTTCCTCGCCGGGCAGCAGGCCCACGCGGCCGCCCAGACCGGCGACCGGACCGTCGCCCTGCGGCGTCTCCACGAGGCGGAGGCGGCGATGGACCGGGCGGAGTCACGTACGAAGGCGTTCGGCTCGTACGACCCGGCCGCACTCAGCTACCACATCGGGCAGGTCCGCTATGAGCTCGGTGATATCGCGGGGTCTGTGGACGCTTTCGAGGAGTCCAACCGACTGCGGGAGCCGGTCTATCGCCGCGCCCGTGTTCGTCATGGCGCGACGCTCGCGGAACGGAAGCTGCGGCTGGGGCGGCTGGAGGAAGCCTGTGGCGACTGGCACCGGATGCTCGACGATTACGAGCATGCGCAGTCGGGCCGCTGCGACGACCGCTACTGGAGCATGATGTCCGCCATCCGACCGCACCTGCGCAACGGGCACGCGCGCGATCTGTACGAACGTGCCCGCACTTTGGTTCTGGTGGCCGCCTAGACAGGTCTACGCGAGCCGCTTCCGCATCAGGGTGCACACCGTCTCGTACCGGCGCGGAGAGCCGTCCGGGGTCTGTTCGTCCCACGCATCCGGGCGGCGATCATACGTGACGTAACCGAGCCGTTCGTACAGGGCCCGCGCCCGCCGGTTGTTCTCCTCGACCGCCAGCTCGGCGTGGTTGAGGCCCCGGGCCCTGATCCGGAGTTCTGCGGCGGCGACCTAAAGGGTGCCGACGCCACATGAGCGCAGCGCGGGGTGGACCGTGAGCTTCCAGAGGAAACCGGCGTCCTGCCTGACCTGGTAGTCGATGCCGCCCTTGGCCACGGGCACGTCCGTCGAGGTGCAAACCACGAGGTAGTCGGCCTCCCCGACTCGGGCACGGTCGAGTTGCCCGGCGACGCCAGCCAGGTGGTCCGAGCCGGCCCAGCCGCGGCAGGCCTCCAGGTCCGTGTGGACCATGTCGCGTAACGACAGTCTCAGCACAACCTCGGACATCTTCACCACCTCCGGCGAGTCAGCATCCATGCCGGTCAGGCTGTGGCGCGACGCAGATTCCGCCCCCAGGTACCTCCGGCCCGCCACGGTCGCCCTCGGCCGGTGGGCCTGTGGGCCGGTGGGCCTGTGGGCCGGTGGGCCTGTCAGTGTGTCGGCTCACCGGCAGGGGCCCGGCGGTCGAGCATGGGTCCATGAACGTCGTCAGCCAGGTCTTCGTGCTCGTCGCCGCGGCCGTCCATATCGCCGTGTGGCCGCTGGAGAGCTTCCTCTACGGGCGCCCGCAGGTGCGGGTCCTGCTCACCGGCAGCACGGCTGACGCGCCCGAGGTGCGGCTGTGGCGGTTCAACGTCGGCTTCTACAACCTGTTCCTCGCGCTGGGCCTGATCGCCGGGTTCGTCGCGCTGCACCTGGGGCACGAGACGGTCGGCCGCACGTTGATCATCTACGTGTCGTTCTTCATGATCGGTGGCGGGATCATGCTCTTCATCCCCGACCCCAAACTGTGGCGCGGCTCGCTCGGGCAGGCGCTACCCCCGGCCGACGTCCTGCTGGCCGACGTCCTCTAGGCGGCCACCACCGGGCGACGAGCACAGGTCGGTGCCGGCACGTCAAGCTACGGTCATCCGGTAGATCTGCCGTGACCCGCCCTCCGGCCCCGGTTCCGTGGCCTCGGCCGGTGTGAAGCCCAGGCGTTCGTAGAAGACGCGGGCGCCGCTGGTGACGGCCCCGGGGTGGTCGGGGCCGAAGGTGACGACCTCGATGGTGGCCGGGCCGCTGCGTACGAAGCGGCTCATGGCGTCCGCCATCAGCGCCTTGCCTACGCCCCGGCCCCGGGCCTGTCCCGAGACCACAAGCCAGTGGAGGTGATGCGCCGGGTGGCTCGGGCCGAACAGGAGACCGCCGAGCAGGTCCGGGCCGCCGGCGGTGGCGACGAGCGCGGTCGACCGGCCGATGTGCTCGGTCACCGCCTGGTGGAAGCCCGGGTCGTCGACCATCGGGCCGAACCAGTCCTCCACCTGCGCCGCGAGGCCCAAGTAGCCCTCGAAGTCGTCCTTCTGCGCCGTCCTGATCTCCATCCGGGAAGTCTGGCACGGCGCACGCCGATCCCCCGTATGCATGGCTGACAGATGCGAGAGCTCGAAGAGGACGGCCGTGGATCCGTCGATCAGCAGGCGCCAAGAGTGAAGGCCCCGTGGCTGACACCCAGCCACGAGGCCGGGCGCGTGGTGTCCGCGCATCCGGCGGGTACGGTCGGCCCGTGCCGGGACGCGATACGGCAAGGTGCCGGCCGCACCGGGCGAACCCACTGGCCCCGGCGGCCCGCCCGCGCCGGTCCCGGCCGGGCCCGCGACGACCGAGGAGTACGTGAGACCTGATGCCCGCCCACGACGACGCGCCCGACGCAGCCGACGCACCCATCACACCCGACGTACCCGACGCAGCCGACGACGCCGTCACACCTGACGTACCCGACACACCTGAAGCACCTGGCGCCTCCACGCGGCCTGCCAGCCCCGTGATCACGAGCAGCGAACCCGGCTCGTTCCCCTGGGCCGTCCTGGCCGAACGCCACCCGGTGCTGATCCAGCAGGTGCGCGACGCGTTCCCCCTCGGGCCCGCGCAGCACGCCGCTCTCGACGCTCTGCTCGCCGAGGCCACCGAAGGCGTGATCGAGCCGCTCGACGCCGACGCGCACGACCGTGAGCGATGGGCCGCGTGGGGGCAGGGGTACTTCGGCCGGTCCTGGTTCGACGTGCCGTTCCTGTGGGCCGAGAGCTACTTCTACCGCAAACTCCTCGGCGCCCTCGGCCACTTCACTCCCGGCCCCTGGCAGGGCATCGACCCCTTCGGCCCCTTCAAGGCCGCCGAACTGGCCGGCAAGCTGGTCGACGAGGAGCTCGCCGCCCTGGACGAACTGGCCGGGCAGCCCGCCGACGTCCAGGCTCCCGCGCTGCTCGCCGGGTCCCTGTGGGGCAACCGCGCCGACCTCGGCTTCCGTATCGACTCCGGCGGCGCCCACGAGTCGACGGCCGCCGGCCCGGACTCGCGGCTCGTCACCGACGAGAGTGCGCGGCTGTGGACCCTTCTGCCGACCGGTGGCGCGGCGACCGTCCATCTCGTCGCGGACAACGCGGGCCGGGAGCTCATCCCCGACCTCGTCCTCGTCGACCACCTGCTGCACTCGGAGCGGGCCGCTGACGTGGTCCTTCATGTGAAGCCGCACCCGTACTACATCTCCGACGCGACCATGTCGGACGTCGTCGACAGCCTGCGCCGGCTCACCCACGCGCCCGCGGCCGGTTACGCCGCGGAGATCGGCCGGCGCCTGTGGGCCGCGACGGCCGCCGGACGGCTGACGGTCCGCGCGCACGAGTTCTTCTGCGCCCCGTTCCCGTACAGCGCGATGCCCGACGATCTCCGGCAGCAGTTCGCGGCCGCCACCGTGACCGTCCTCAAGGGCGACCTCAACTACCGCCGCCTCGTCGGTGACCAACTGTGGCCCCCGACCACACCCTTCGCGGAGCGGACCGCGTACTGGCCGGGCCCGGTCGCTGCGCTGCGCACCCTGAAGTCGGACGTGATCACCGGCCTGGACCGCGACGTCCTGGCCGCGCTCGAGGCGAGCGGGGAGGCGTGGCGCACCAGCGGCACCCATGCGTTGGTGCAGGTGGATGCCCGGTCCCGCTGAGGGCTCAGCGGTGGGTCAGCACGTTGACCACCTGCCCGTTGGGGTCGCGTACGAAGAACCGGCGCACACCCCACTCCTCGTCCCGCAACGAGTGCACGATCTCGGCGCCGCTCGCGCGCACAGCCGCATAAACCTCGTCGACGTCGTCCACCTCGACGCTGATGTCAGGGATGACCGGCGCCGTCTCGTCGGCGACCAGGAAACCGGCCTGGACCGCCGGAGCGGAGGGGGAGGCCATCGTCATGACCCAGCCGAGGTTCATGACTTCCTCCAGGCCCAGCAGACCGTAGAAGTCGCGGCTCTTCTCCAGCGACTCGGTCCGGATGTTCGGCACAACACGACGTACGACCATCGATGCCTCCAAGCGGGAGCAGAAACACGGTGCGGTCTGCCGCCGGCCGCGGGCCCGGCCCGGCGGGCTCCCAGGATGCCGTACGCACCCGTCGGCGTTGTCTATGCCGTGCGGCACCCTGCACCACAGCACTCCTCGAACCTCTCGGGCGCCCGACACGGAGGGCCCGGGTGCCGAAGATCCCGGTGCCGGGAACTCCCTCGCCGCGCAGCCCCCTTGCCTTACCCTTCGATCGGGGAAATCCAGGGGGTTCGGGGATCAGGGGGAGGGCTCGTGGCCCGACGTGACGACACGTCCTGCGCGGGGATCGGCTGCGCGGGGTTCTTGATACTGGTGGTGTGCGTCGTCGTCGGCAGTCTGCTGGCGCAGCCGGTGCTCATGCCTGATCTGCTGTCGGTCCAGACGCCACCCCGGAAGCTGAGCGGGGCGGGCCAGTACCTCGCCGTGTACGGCGTCTCCGTGGTAACGGCCGCCGTCCTCGCCGTGTACTCCGGCCGTAGCCGGCGGTTCGTGTGGTGGGTGGTCCTCGGCCGCACCGCCCTCTACCTGGGCGCCTGTTGGTCGGCGATGCTCTGGGCCGAGGCACAGGTCGACTCGCCGTACTGGAACATCCGCGGCATCGCCGTGAGCGGAGCGACGGGCGTCGCCGCGTTCGTCGTCCACCGCGGGATCCGCTGGTGGGACGCGGCCCGCGCGAACCGGGCCCCCGGCAGCCGGCTGGGCCGCCGGCCGGCCCGCGGCGAGGTGTGGCTCGCGATGGTCCCGTACCGGGAGTCGGACCAGGCGGCGCAGCACTACTGCGTGGTTCTCCGGACGCGCGCCGGCCACGCCGAGGTCCTCCAGATCACCTCGAAGAACAAGGACGGCCGCGCGGACCACATCCGCATCCCCAACGCCGGCTGGGACCATGTCTCCGGCCGTGACCACTGGGTGGAGATCGGTGTCCCCCCGCGTCCGGTCCCCTACGCCGACTTCCTCAAGTCCCGCCCTCAGGGCCGCTGTCCTCGTGCCACATGGCGACAGCTCCGCGCGTCGGCACCCGCGGGTGCGACCGGGGGCCGCGGGCGCGCCCTGTTGGCACGCTTCACACAGGGCGGAGCCTGACAGGACCGCGGGACGGTGGCGGCAACCTGCTGCTCACGCCTCCGACTTGATGAGCTTGCCGTCCGCCGCGACCACGAACCACTCGCCGTCCAGGCCCTGGCCGTTCACGTCGCCGGCCGTCACGTCGCCCACGTAGTAGTACAGCGGCCAGTCGCCGTAGACCGCCTGCTCAGCGCCCGCCCCCAGCTTGATCTCCTTCAGCAGCGAAGCGTCCGTGCCCTCGCCGGCCGTCACGTCCTTGGCGGAGATCAGCGCCGGCCAGACCGCGATGCAGTCGGAATCACAGTTGGCCTGGCCCGGCTTGTCCTTGGTGAATCCGTACAGCGTGCGGCCCTGGTCGTCGACGAGGATCGTGCCGAGGTCCGACTCCGCGGTCCTGATCGAGATGGAGGGAGGAGGCGGCTGCTTCTGCGGTGCCGTGTCCGCGGACCCGTCGGCGGCGGGCTGCTCCCCCGCCGGCGTCTTTGCCGGGGAACCCGCCGGGGACTCGGCCTGTGGCTGGTCCGCCGGCTGCCCGGCCGCACCTGCTCCGTACGACGAGCCCGAGCCTCCGGAGTCCTCGCACGCGGTCGCGGTGAGCAGCGCCAGAGCCATCAGCGGGGCTGCGATCAGGGCCTTGGTGCGGCCAGGGTTCCGGGTGCTGCGCATGGTCGTGTCCCTCGGCTTCCGAGTGTGTGAACAGCTGTGCGTACGGCGGGTGGTACGGCCTCAACTGACCGACTGTTCAATCGGATACAGCGGATTCGTCATTTGAACGGGCCGCCCGGGCGACGCGTACAAGACCCCGACCGACCACGACCGGTCGGCCCAGAATGAGAGGTTCATCCGCAATGCACAAGCGCACTCTCGCCGTGCCGGCCGCCGCCCTCGTGCTGGCCGTGGCCGGTGTCGTCCCAGCCGTCGCGCACGACAGCCACGGAGGGGGGCGGAGCAGCACGCAGACCGCTGCCACGTTCACGAAACCCAGCCACGGCAAGGCCGTCACCTTCGCCGTCGTCATGACCGGCGCGCACGAGGTCCCCGACGCGAGCGGGGCGGCCGTGAACGACCCCGACGGGAAGGCCGTCGCCCTGATGCAGGTGAAGGGCGACCGGGTGGTCTTCGCGATGCAGTGGCAGGGCTTCGTACCGAGCCAGGGCCACATCCACCAGGGCGCCGCCGGGCAGAACGGCGATGTGAAGGTGCCGCTGTTCGGCACCGCGATGCCCGATTCGCTGCACTCGGCGGCGGGGCACACGACCCTCACCGACGCCGCGCTCGCCAAGAGCCTGATCGAGCATCCCTCCGGCTTCTACATGAACCTGCACAGCGAGGAGTTCCCCGGCGGAGCCGTGCGCGGCCAGCTGAAGCAGCTCCACGAGAACATCAACCCGCTCCACATCATCAAGGGCGGCAAGCTGCGCGCCCTGGCCAACGGCGCCCAGGAGGTCGCCAACAACGACGCGACGAAGGTCAACGACCGTGACGGGAAAGCGGTGACGTTCCTGCACCCCAAGGGAACGACCGTCGACTTCTCGCTCGCCTGGGCCGACATCAAGGCGCCCGCCGCCGCCCACATCCACAAGGGCGACTTCGGCAAGAACGGCGACGTGGTGCTGGGCTTCTTCGACAAGCCGGTACCGGAGGGCCTGTTCGCCGTCTCCGGACGGCTGCACGACCAGCACGCCGGACTGGTCAAGGAGATCCGTGACAACCCGTGGGGCTTCTACTCCAACATCCACACGGAGGAGTTCCCCGATGGGGCGGTCCGGGGTCAGCTCTTCCACTAGGACGAGGACGTTCTAGGCTCGGAACGGCAGGCCGGCACGCCGGCACGCCCGAACGACCCGAACGACGGCGACGGTCGACGCACAACGGCACGGCTTCCCCGACGACGCCCGACCGACGGCCGACGACCCTGTCGGCACGGGCCCCACGTCGGCACGACGACAGCGAAAGCGCGAGAGGCGGCAGCAATGGCCAGGGTTCCCGCAGCGGCGGTGGCGGCAGGCGGACTCGTCGGCGGGTACGGAGTCGCCCGCTGGACCAGGAAGCGTCCCCTCGGCGGGGTCGCCCTCGCCGCGGCCGGGGCCGTGGCCGCCCGGCAGTGGCACCAGGACGCCGGGCCGAAAGCGGCGGCCGGGCTGAGCGCCGCGTACGTCGCCGCGTTCGCCGGGTCGCACCCGCTCGCCAAGAAGGTCGGCGCCTGGCCCGCGGTGTTCACGGTGGCCGCCGGGGTGGCGCTGGCCTCGTGGACGGTCACCCGGCGCAGCAGCTGACCAGTACGGGGACGAGCGCGGGCGCCGTCGCGGTCACGGCGGGGACGAGCCCGAAGGCGGCCGCCCGGATGCGGCGGGAACGAGCCCGGGCGGTGTCCCGCCACGGGCTCCGCGGGCGACGGGACGGGTTCCCGACAAGGTGCGGCCCGGACTGAACACCCGCCGCCCCCCGCGCGTATTCATCTGTACCTCCCCAAGAGGCGTTGGGCGCGTGACCGTCGGGCAGGGACCGGTCACGCGCCCAGCGCGTGCGCCACGGTGTAGATGAGCAGGCCGGCCAGCGCGCCGACCACCGTGCCGTTGATGCGGATGAACTGCAGGTCGCGGCCGATGTGCGCCTCGATCTTCCGGGAGGTGTGCTCCGCGTCCCAGCTGGCGACGGTGTCCGAGATGAGCGACGTGATCTCGCCCCGGTACGTGGTCACCACGTACACCGCGGCGTCCTCCACCCAGCCGTCCACCTTCGCCTGGAGCCGGCTGTCCGTCGCCAGGCGCGAGCCCAGGGACAGCAGCGACGCGCGGGCCCGCAGGCGCAGCTCGCTGCGGTCGTCCTCGGCCGCCGAGATGATCATCGCGCGTACGGAGGACCAGACCGACGCGATCACGTCCTGCACCTCCGAACGCGCCAGCAGCTCGGACTTCATGCGCTCGACGCGCGCACGGGTGTCGGTGTCCGACTGGAGGTCGGCCGCGAAGTCCCCCAGGAACCGGTCGATCGCTCCGCGCGCGGGATGGCCGGGCATGTCGCGCATCTCGGTGACGAAGCGCAGCAGCTCCTTGTAGACGCGCTCGCCGATCTTCTTGTCCACGAAGCGCGGGGTCCATCCCGGGGCCCCGCCCTCCACGGCGTCCATCACCGAGTCGGAGTGGAAGACCAGCCAGTCGTGCGCACGGGTGCAGATCAGGTCGACGGCACGGTGGTGCGCGCCGTCGGCGACGACCTTCTGGAGGGTCTTCCCTATGCCGGGCGCGACCTCGACGGCCTCCGCGCGGCGGGTGATCGCCTCGCCGACGACCGCCTGCACGTCGGAGTCGCGCAGCACGGTCAGCGCGCCGCGCAGGGCGGTGGACAGCTCGGCGGTGACCCGGTCGGCGTGGGCGGGCTGGGCGAGCCACGCGCCGAGCCGGCTGCCGATGCCGACGGCCCGGAGCCGGACGCGCACGACGTCGGAGGAGAGGAAGTTCTCGCCGACGAACAAGCCGAGCGAGGCGCCGAGCTGGTCCTTCTTGTTCGGGATGATCGCGGTGTGCGGGATCGGGATGCCGAGGGGGTGCCGGAAGAGGGCCGTGACGGCGAACCAGTCGGCGAGCGCGCCCACCATGCCGGCCTCCGCGGCGGCCGCGACGTAACCGGCCCAGCCGCCGAGGCCCGCGTTCTTCGCCCAGGTGGCGAGGACGAACACGATCGCGACGCCCAGCAGCAGACCTGTCGCGGTCGCCTTCATCCGCCGCACACCGCGCCGCTTCTCCTCGTCGGCCTCGGTGTACGCGAAAGCGGGCAGCGCCGTCGACGCCGCGACCCCGCCCTTCGGCCGGCCGGGGTCCCCGGCGCCACCGTCCGGACCACCGCCGGGCATGCCGCCGCCTCTCACGGCTCCGCCCCGCACGGCCCGGTCGGGGCCGCCCGGCTCATCCGGTTCTGTACGTTCCATCCGCTCCACCCGTCCGCGCCGCGTCCGCACGCAATGTCCCTACCACTCGTCCCTACATCAGGTACTCCCGGGCGGCACATCGAGTTCCCGGGCCATGCCGGATGATGTGTCCATGAACAAGCGTCAGGGGTATGTGAACCTCGCTGCCCTCATGGCCACGATCGCCCTCATCTGCGGCGGTATCTACCTCGGCGTCGACGCCGTCAAGAAGGGCCCCGAGGTCCGTACACCTCCCTCCGCGACGCCGGTGTGGATCGGTACCTGGTCCGCGAGCCCCGTCTCCGCCGCACCGGTCACCTCGGCCGTCGGCGGGCCCAGCGGCCGCGCGGGCCGTTCCGTACGGAACGTCGTGCACACCAGCATCGGCGGCACCGCCGCCCGCGTCACCTTCTCCAACCTCTACGGCACACAGCCGCTGCTGATCACCGGCGCGTCCCTCGCGGTACGCGCCGGCGACGGAGCCGCCGCCGTGGCCGGCACCCTGCGCCGGATCACCTTCGGCGGGGCGCGGGAGGCGACGGTCGGCCCGGGCGGGCAGATCGTCAGCGACCCCGTCGTGCTGCGGATCCCCTACGACGGCGACCTGCTGATCTCGGTGCACACCCCGGCGCCCGGCGGCCCGGTCACCACCCACCCGCACGCCGTCCAGACGTCCTACCTGGCGGACGGCGACCTCGCGCAGGACGAGAGCGGCGACGCGTTCACGACGCGGATCCGCTCCTGGCACCACATCACCTCCGTCGACGTGCTGACCGCACAGGCGCGCGGCGCGATCGTCGCCGTCGGCGACTCGATCACCGACGGCGTCACCGCGACCCCGGACCACGACAACCGCTGGCCCGACGTGCTCGCCGACCGGCTCGGCGGCCGCTACGGCGTCCTCAATCAGGGCATCAGCGGCAACCGGCTCCTCGAGTACGGGCGCGGCCCCAGCACCCTGGAGCGCTTCGACCGCGACGTGCTGGCCCGGTCCGGCGGCCGTACCGTGATCGTCGCCATCGGCATCAACGACGTACTGCGCGCACCCCACGCCCCGACCGCCGTCGATGTGACCGCGGGCCTGACGGAGCTGGCCGACCGCGCCCACGCCCGCGGATGGCGCGTGATCGGCTCCACGCTGGCGCCCTGCGGCGGCCACCCGCGCTGCACGCCCGCGGCGGACGCCGAACGCCTGAAGATCAACACGGCGATCCGTACGGGCGGCGTCTTCGACGCGTTCGTCGACTTCGACCGGGCGCTGCGGGATCCGTACGCGCCGCGGAGGCTGCGGCCGATGTACGACTCGGGGGACCATCTGCACCCGAGCGACGCGGGGTACGCGCGGATGGGGCGCGCGGTGGATCTGGCGACGCTGTAGCGGAAGCGGGGACGGCTGCGGGGGCGGCTGCGGGTGGCCGCTGCGCGGGCCGTTCCCCTACCCGCCCCGCGCTCCGCGCGGTGCCCTCAAGCGCCGGGCGGGCTCAAGTTGGCGCGACGCCCCCGCCCGTCACATCCCGCCGCCCAGTTCCTTCCGCGCGTCGTCCCCCTTGCCGAGCTTCCGCTCGCGTTCCCGCTCCGCCTTGAGCCGCTGCTTCTCCGCCCTGGTGAGCTTGCGCTCCACGCCCACGCCGCCCATCAGCGCCAGTCCCCTGATGATCACGCGGGGTGCGCCCGGGTCCGGGTCCGCCTCGACGCTGCCGTGCTCGTCGAAGCCGCCCATCAGGCCGATGCCCCTGACCTCCACGTTCAGGCCGGGCGGGACGACGACCTGGATGCCGCCCATGACCGCGACGCAGTCGATCACGGTCTCGCGGTCCTCGAACCGGGCCTCCCGCAGGTCCAGCTCCCCGCCGCCCATCAGCGTGAACGCCGTGAACCTGCGGCCGACCGTCCATGTCCCCCGGCGGGAGAAGCCGCCCCAGAAGGAGAACGCGCCGCTCGACGTCGCGGGGCCCCCGACGCGTCCCGCCCAGGAGGCGCGTGCCGGTGTCGTGGTGGACGCCGCGCCCGACGGCGTGCCCGGGGCCGGCAGGTCCCGTACCAGCGGCTCCAGCTCGCCGTGCGTACGCGCACGGTAGGCCGCGTCCAGGCGCTGGTCGAACTCCTCCATGTCGAGGCGGCCCTCGGCCACGGCGTCCCGCAAACGCTCGGCGACCCGCTCCCTCTCGGCATCGGAGGCACGCATCTCAGGGAGTTCGCTCGTCATACCGCCAGACTAGTCAAGCAAGCGGTCCGGCAGAACGTTCCGCGTACATCTTCGCGATCACCGCTTCGATGTCCGGCTCTCGCACCGACAGGTCCACCAGCGGATACCGTTCGGCCAGCGCCGCGACCAGCGGCGCCGCGGAGACGGACGCCGGGAAGGCCAGCCACTGCCGCGGCCCCTCGACCTTCAGCGTCCGCGCCGACCCGATCTCGATCGGCGGCAGTTCCCGCTCCAGGTCCACGACCAGGGTGCGCTCGCTCTCGCCCACCTCGTGCAACCCGGCCAGAGGTCCGTCGTACATGAGCCGCCCGTGGTCGATGACCATGACCCGCTTGCACAGTTGCTCGATGTCGGTCAGATCGTGTGTGGTGAGCAGGACCGTCGTGCCGCGTTCCGCGTTCAGGTCCCGCAGGAACCCCCGCACCTTGGCCTTGGAGATCACGTCGAGGCCGATGGTCGGCTCGTCCAGGTACAGCACTTCAGGGTCGTGCAGCAGCGCCGCGGCGATGTCGCCCCGCATCCGCTGCCCCAGCGAGAGCTGACGCACCGGCACGTCCAACAGCTCTGCCAGGTCCAGCAGTTCGACGCAGCGGTCCAGGTTCTGCCGGAAGGTGGCGTCGGGGATGCGGTACATGCGGTGCATGAGGCGGTACGAGTCGCGCAGCGGCAGGTCCCACCACAGCGTGGTGCGCTGGCCGAAGACCACCCCGATCCGCTGCGCCAGCCGGGTCCGCTCCCGCGACGGGTCGATGCCCGCGACTCGGAGCCGGCCGCCGCTGGGCGTGAGGATGCCGGTGAGCATCTTGATCGTGGTGGACTTGCCGGCGCCGTTCGGGCCGATGTAGCCGACCATCTCGCCGCGCGGGACGGTGAAGCTGATCCCGTCCACCGCCCGCACCTGGTACTTCTCGCGGCGCAGCCGGCCGACCTTGCGGTGTACGTCGAAGACCTTCTCGACGCCGTCGAGTTCGATGAAATCCACTGTGTCCTCAGCTTCCGGTACTGCGGTACGAACGGAGTCCGACCCGCCAGGCCAGTCCGGCGAGTCCGAGGCAGCCCGCGGCGACGACGGGCGGCAGCAGGGCGAACCAGTCGGGCAGACCGAGCGGGTCCTCACGGCCCAGCACGTACAGCGACGGCATCCAGTTGACGAAGGCCAGCGGCACGACGAACGTCACCCCGCGCACCAGGTCCTTCGCGAAGATCGACGGCGGGTACTGAAGCAGCGTGTTCCCGCCGTAGGTGAAGGAGCTCTGCACCTCGGCCGCGTCCTGCGCGAAGAACTGGAACGCGCCGCCCGCCACGAACACCGACGCGAAGATCGCCCCGCCGCACAGCAGCATCAGCGGCACCATCGCCGCCTTGGCCGCCGTCCACTCGACGTCGAGCGTCCACAGCGCGTACGCGAGCACCAGCAGCCCCTGTGTCACCCGACCGAGCCGGCGCAGCGCGAACCGGTCGGCGGCGACCTGCGCGAGGACCGGCACGGGGCGTACCAGCAGGGTGTCCAGGGTGCCGTCGCGCACCCGCCGGCCGAGCCGGTCCATCGAGCCCATCACCAGGTCGGCGAGGCCGAAGGCGGTGCTGGTGGTTCCGTACAGGAACGCGATCTCGGGCAGCGAGTAGCCGCCCAGCGCGTCGACGTGCGAGAACATGAGCAGGATCGCGACGAAGTCGAACGCGGTGGCCGCGAAGTTCCCGAGCGTCGTCATCGCGAACGACGCGCGGTAGGCCATCGTCGAGCGCACCCACATGGCCACGATCAGCCCGTACGCCCTGAGCGCGTCAGCCACCCTGGACCACCACCCGGCGGGTCGCCACGGTCTGCAGCATCCGGCCGGCCGCGAGCAGCGCGAGCGCCCAGCCGCCCTGGAAGGCGTACACCTGGAGCAGGTCCCACCCGGTGTGCTTGCCGAGGAACACGTCCGCGGGCACCTGGAGCAGCGACGACCAGGGCAGTGCCCGTGCCACCTCGCCCAGCAGGCCCGGGAAGAGGCTCAGCGGCAGCAGCATCCCCGAGAAGAACAGCCCCGCCAGCCAGCACATCTGCATCACACCGGCGCCGTCCATCAGCCAGAACGCCGAGAGCGACACCAGGAACCGCACCGCGAAGCTCACCACCACGCCGAGCGCCACGGACAGCAGGAACGCCGCCCAGGTCCATGGCGACGCGGGCAGTGCCAGATCGAACGCCAGGGCGCCGAACACCATCGGCACGATGCCCCGCCCGAGCAGGTGGAAGGCGGCCCGGCCCAGGTCGCCCGCCAGCCACCAGAGTTGGAGGTCGGCGGGGCGGTAGAGGTCGATGGCGATGTCGCCGGTACGGATCCGCTCGATCAGCTCGTCCTCGAAACCGCCGCCCATCATGGCGCAGGTCATCAGCAGCGCCTGTCCCAGCCACACATAGGTGAGCGCTTCCGACTGGTCGTACCCGCCGAGCTGCGGACGCTCGTCCCACAGGGCGATATAGGTGTAGGCCAGGATGAACCCGAAAACGGTGTTGGTGAACACCCCTGCCGCCGTCGCCACCCGATACGTCGCATAGCGCCGGAACCCACCCGCCGCGACGACCGCGTACAGCCGCACAGCCGCTCCCCCCTCCACGCGTCCGTCCAGGCACCAAAGCGCACGACCCTAGCCCAGGGCGACTGGCCATCGCGAGGGGATTTACGACGCCGAAAGCGCCCGGATACGGGGGTTATCGATACAAAAAGTGCAGTATGTGTGCCATGAGCGACGAGCCGCAGCAGCAGGGCTGGACACCCCGGGACGCGACGGCAGCCGACCCGCCCGACACGGACAAGCGGCCCGGCACGCAGACCGGCCCCGACGACACGGACCGGTCCCCCGGGGAGGACGACACCCCCGAGGCGGACGAGGCACGCACCGACGACGGTGCACGCCCCGCCGACGACGGGGAAAGCGGCGACACCCAGGAAGGCGCCGACGACGAAGCCCCCGCCACGGACAAAGCGTCGCCCGCGGAAGAGGACCCCGACAGCGACGGCGACCCCGACAGGGACGAGGAACCCGGCGAGCCGGTCCCCTCCACGCACACGGCACACACCGGGGCCACGGCGACCGCCGCGGTGAAGGCCGGCAAGAAGGGCCGCGCATCCCGCCCCAAGCGCACCGGCTGGCGGCGCGCCGTCCCCACCTGGCGCGTCACACTCGGCGCCCTGCTCTTCGCCTCACTGCTCGTCATCGGCGGCCTCGTCACCGGCTACCTGCTCGTCGACATCCCGCCCGCCAACGCCGCGGCCACCGCCCAGACCAACGTCTACCTCTACGCGGACGGCACCCACATCGCCCGCGACGGCGACGTCAACCGCGAGAACGTCTCCCTGGACAAGATCCCCCTCCCCGTCCGACGCGCCGTACTCGCCGCCGAGGACCGCGACTTCTACAGCGCGCCCGCCATCGACCCGCTTGCCATGGTGCGCGCAGCCTGGAACACCGTCACCGGCAAGGGCAAACAGTCCGGCTCCACCATCACCCAGCAGTACGTCAAGAACTACTACCTCGGCCAGGAACAGACCCTCACCCGCAAGGTGAAGGAGTTCTTCATCGCGATCAAGCTCGGCCGCAACCAGAGCAAGGACGAGATCCTCGAGGGCTACCTCAACACCAGCTACTTCGGCCGCAACGCCTACGGCATCCAGGCCGCCGCCCACGCCTACTACGGCAAGGACGTCGAGGACCTCGACATCGCACAGGGCGCCTACCTCGCCTCCCTCCTCAACGCGCCCAACGCCTACGACGTCGCCACCTACCCCGAGAACAAGCAGGCGGCGCTCGCCCGGTGGAAGTACGTCCTCGGCGGCATGGTGAAGGAGAAGTGGCTCAGCTCCGAGGACCGGGCGGACCTGACCTTCCCGATGCCGGAACGGGCCAAGCCCGTCAGCGGACTCTCCGGCCAGGGCGGCTACATCGTCCAGGCCGTGAAGGAGTACCTCGCGGCACGCGGCATCCTCGACGAGAAGACGCTCGCCACCGGCGGCCACCGGATCACCACCACACTCCAGCGGGGCAAGCAGGAGGCACTCTCCGCCGCCGTCGACGAGCAGGTGATCTCGGAACTCGACAGCGAACGCGACGCCGACCGCAACGTCCGCGTCGGCGGCGTCTCCGTCGAACCGGCCACCGGCAAGGTCGTCGCCATGTACGGCGGCATCGACTACACCAAACAGTTCGTCAACAACGCCACCCGCCGCGACTACCAGGTCGGCTCCACCTTCAAACCGTTCGTCATCGCCGCCGCCGTGGAGAACCGCTCCACCACCCAGGACGGCCACCCCATCAACCCCAACACCGTCTACGTCGGCGACAGCAAACGCCCCGTCCAGGGCTGGACCGGCGCACGCTACGCCCCCGAGAACGAGGACGACGTCTCCTACGGCCCCATCCCCGTCCGCAGAGCCGCCGACGAATCCGTCAACGCCGTCTTCGCGCAGATGGCGGTCGACGTCGGCCCCTCCCGCGTCATGGACACCGCCATCGCCCTCGGTATCCCCAAGACCACTCCCGACCTCAGCCCCTCCCCCTCCATCGCCCTCGGCCCGGCCACCGCCAGCGTCCTCGACATGGCGGGCGCGTACGCCACCCTCGCCAACCACGGCGAACACACCGAGCACACACTCGTCGAAAGCATCACCAAGAACGGCACCGAAGTGCCGCTCCCCGAACCGAGCACCGAACAGGCCGTCAGCCGCGAGGCCGCCGACACCACCACCGCCGTCCTGCGCGGCGTCGTCGACGGCGGCACCGGCTCCGCCGCCCAGTCCGCCGGCCGCCCCGCCGCCGGCAAGACCGGCACCGCGGAGGAGGACCGGGCCGCCTGGTTCGCCGGCTATACCCCCGAACTGGCCACCGTCGTCGCCGTCATGGGCCAGAACCCGAAGACCGGCGCCCAGACACCCCTGTACGGGGCACTGGGCATGGGTCGCATCAACGGCGGCGGCGCCCCCGCCCAGATCTGGGGCCAGTACACGGCCGCCGCCCTCGAAGGCACCCCCGTCCAGGGCTTCGACCTGCGACTCGCGCCCGGCTCGAACGAACCGCCGCCGGGACAGCGGGACCCCGAGAACCGGGAGTCCGGCAACCCCCAGGACCCCTACCGGCCCCGCGACCCCGGCGAGCAGGCCGGCAACGGACGCGACGGCGGCCCCTACGGAGTCGGCGGCGCGGGCAGCCGGCCCGGCGCAGGCCAAGCAACCGGCACCGGCCCCGCGGGCCCGTACGGGCAAACCCCCCGCACACCGACCGGGGCCGGCAGCCCCGCCGCACCGGCCACACCCGCCCCGGCGACGCCGCCGACCGGCTCCACCGGCCCGGCCGCCCGGCCCCACTGAACCCACCGGCCCCGATGGAACCCGGCGGCCTCGGAGCACCCGGCAGCCCGTAGCGGCTCAGTGCCCCGAGGTCGCCTTGAGACCGACCACCGCCACCAGCAGCAGACACACGAAGAAGATCCGGGCGGCGGTCACCGGCTCGTCCAGCACCAGCATGCCGACCACGGCCGCACCGGCCGCACCGATCCCGACCCACACGCCGTAGGCCGTGCCGATCGGCAGGGACTTCGCCGCATACGACAGCAGCAGCATGCTCGCGACGATCCCCGCACCGGTGAACACACTCGGCCACAACCTGGTGAAACCCTCGGTGAACTTCATACCGATCGACCAGCCCACCTCGAGCAGACCGGCGACAACAAGCAGAACCCAGGCCATGACGGCACCTCCGAGACGCGGAACAACGCGAACAACAACGGGGTGCGTCGTCTTTTCCTACCCGGTACGGCGCGTCTCGTCGGGGTCCCTCCAACGTAGCAAAACGCGCCCCCAGGGCAGACGAAAGGGCCGGTGACCTCCGCCACCGGCCCTGCCTGCCGCCTCGAGGAAAGCCCGCGTGGAGGCCCTAGAGATACAGCCCCGTCGAATCCTCCGAGCCCTGGAAACGGTCGGCCGCCACCGCGTGCAGATCCCGTTCCCGCATCAACGCGTACGCGACGCCCCGCACCTCGACCTCCGCCCGGTCCTCCGGGTCGTACAGCACCCGGTCCCCGGGCTCCACCGTCCGCACGCTCTGCCCGACCGCGACCACCTCGGCCCAGGACAGACGCCGCCCCACCGCCGCGGTCGCCGGGATGACGATGCCGCCGGTGGAACGCCGCTCACCCTCCGGGATGTCGGTCCTCACCAGCACACGGTCGTGCAGCATCCGGATGGGCAGCTTGTCGTGCTGGGGGCTGTGCTCATGGCTCTTGGCGCTCACGCGACGAACCTACCTGGCACGGACACCCCCATGGGCCTCAGGGTCACAAACGCCGCCTGCGCGCCGACACGGCGAGCAGACCCACGAGCCCGACCGCCACCAGCGCCACCGGCACCAGCCGCTCCAGCCGCGGCGACCCGTCCTCGGACACGAACTGAGCCTTCACGTCCGAGACGGACCGGTTCACCGCGACGAAAGCACGCCCGGCCGTCCGGTCCACCGTCGAGGCGACCTTGGCCTTCGCGTCACCGATGACCGTCTTCGGGTGCACACGCACACCGATCTCGTCGAGCGTCTCGGCGAGCCGCTCGCGCCTGCGGACGATGTCCGCCTCGATCTGCGCAGGGGTCCTGGCATCCGACACCGCGCTGCCTCCGTGGTCGTGTCCGGTAGTCCTTCGTCGACAGTCTGTCAGCTCACCCGCCACCGCACCCGACGGCACCCCCATTACGCTCGACGCCGTACGCCCCGAAGCACACCGAGGAGAACCATGAGCGAGCGACTCCAGCCCGGCGACACCGCCCCCGCCTTCACCCTTCCCGACGCCGACGGCAACGAGGTCTCGCTCGCGGACCACAAGGGCCGCAAGGTGATCGTGTACTTCTACCCCGCCGCACTCACCCCCGGCTGCACCAAGCAGGCCTGCGACTTCACCGACAACCTCCAGCTGCTGGCCGGAGCCGGCTACGACGTCATCGGCGTGTCGCCGGACAAGCCCGAGAAGCTGGCGAAGTTCCGCGAGAAGGAGGACCTCAAGGTCACGCTCGTCGGCGACCCTTCCAAGGAGGTCCTTGAGGCATACGGCGCATTCGGCGAGAAGAAGCTCTACGGCAAGACGGTGACCGGCGTGATCCGCTCCACGGTCGTCGTCGACGAGGAGGGCAAGGTCGAGCGCGCCCTGTACAACGTCAAGGCCACCGGCCATGTCGCGAAGATCATCAAGGACCTCGGCATCTGAGCCGCACCCCTCCCCCCTTTCCACACCCTTCCTGGCCGTTCGCACCCTTTGTGACCGAAGTCCCATTCGCGTGGGACTTCGGTTTGCGGTTGGCGCGCGGGAGCAGACGATTCTCTTGGAAGAGGAGCCCAGGAAAGGAACAGGTCATGGCGGAAAGCGGCCAGGAACCGACGGCCGATCCCGCAGCGATCAAACGCCACCCCGTACTCTTCCGCACCATCAAGCAGCGGAGGAACCCCAGACTCCGGCGGACCGACATCACGGTCACCGACGAAGCGGCAGTAAGGCGCGCGGTGAAAGCCGCCTCGCTCGGCAACGCCATGGAGTGGTTCGACTTCGGGATCTACAGCTACCTGGCCGTCACCATCGGCCACGTCTTCTTCCCCTCCGGGAACGACACCGTCCAGCTGCTCTCCTCCTTCGCGACCTTCGCCGTCGCCTTCCTCGTCCGCCCGCTCGGCGGCATGGTCTTCGGCCCTCTGGGCGACAAGATCGGCCGCAAGAAGGTGCTGGCCGCGACCATGATCATGATGGCGATCGGCACCGGCGCCATCGGCCTGATCCCCTCGTACGCCACCATCGGATTCTGGGCGCCCGCCCTGCTGATCCTCTTCCGCCTCGTACAGGGCTTCTCCACCGGCGGCGAATACGGCGGCGCGTCCACCTTCATCGCCGAGTACGCCCCCGACAAACGACGCGGCTTCTTCGGCAGCTTCCTCGAACTCGGCACACTCGCCGGCTACGTCGGCGCGGCCGGGCTGGTCACCCTCCTCACCGCATGGCTCGGCAGCGACGCCATGGAGGCCTGGGGCTGGCGGCTGCCCTTCCTCGTCGCCGCGCCACTGGGCCTCGTCGGTGTCTACCTGCGGCTGAAGCTCGACGAGACCCCGGCCTTCCAAAGGCTCGAGGCGGAGTCCGCGCACGCCCCCGAGACGGCGGAGACCGTCGAGTCGACGGCCACGGGCGACCTCGCCGACATCTTCCGCAGGTACTGGCCGACGCTGATCCTGTGCATCGCCCTCGTCGGCGCGTACAACATCACCGATTACATGCTGCTGTCGTACATGCCGACGTACCTGTCCGACGAGCTCGGCTACAGCGAGACGCACGGCCTGCTCATCCTGATCGGCGTCATGGTCTGCCTCATGGCGATCATCAACCAGGTGGGCCGCCTGAACGACCGCTACGGCCGCAAACCCCTGCTCATGACGGGCATGCTCGGCTTCCTCTTCCTGTCGGCACCCGCGTTCCTCCTGATCGGCCAGGGGAGCATCCTGGCGATGTCCGCGGGCATGCTGATGCTGGGCCTGTCCCTGGTCTGCCTGCTCGGCACCATGTCCGCGGCCCTGCCGGCGCTGTTCCCCACCCACGTCAGGTACGGCTCCCTCTCCGTCGGCTACAACCTCTCCGCCTCCCTGTTCGGCGGCACCACTCCCCTGGTGATCACGGCCCTGATCAGCCTGACCGGCAGCAACCTGATGCCGGCCTACTACTCGATGGCGGCGGCGCTGGTCGGCGTGATCGCGGTGGCGTGCATGAAGGAGACGGCCCAGAAGCCGCTGGAGGGCTCGCCCCCGTCGGTGAGCACGAGGGAGGAGGCCGCGGACATGGTCCTGGCGGCGGCCCCGGAGCCGAAGTTCTGACCGCTTCAAGACGGCCGGCCCGCCGGGCAATCGGGGCGGGTCGTTCCGCTTATCGGCAGTAACCGTCCGATAAACGGTTCGTTACTCCGTACGAGACCGCGAACACGCGGCCGGGGACGGAGGGGACGATGCCGGCAAGCCCGTACACACGACAACGCCTCACGGAGGCGGCGGAATCGTCGCGGACGCTGAGCGAGACCCTGGAGAAACTGGGGGTGGATCCGAAGAACAAGGCACGCCGGGCTTACCTGCGGGACCGACTCCGCCGCCTTGGTGTCTCCACATCGCACTTCGAGCGCGAAGGGCATCGATGGAGCCGCGAGCTCCTCGATGCCGCCGTCAGAGAGTCGACCAACATGTGTCAGGTGCTGCGCAACCTCGGCCTTGACGTTCTAGGAGGTCAGCACACCCACATCAGTCGCCGCATCCGCGCATTGGGCATCGACACATCGCACTTCGAATCACGGGCGCGCACGGAGCGCATGCGAACCAACAGCCGCCGCCGGTCCGCTGCCGAAATTCTGGTCAGGAAGCCTACGGACGACACCGAGCGCACATCAAACCAGTTGCTCAAGCGTGCGCTGGCCGAGTCGGGAGTGGCGCAGTCGTGTGCACTGTGCGGCCTGGACGCAGCCTGGCAGGGCTGTCCTCTGCCACTTGAGGTGGACCACATCGATGGGGACTGGCGGAACAACTGTCTGGACAATCTTCGACTGCTCTGCCCGAACTGCCACTCGTCCACCGACACATACAGGGGGCGGAAACGCAGACTGCACACGATCGACAGGAAACCACGATGACCTCCCGAACGGCGTACACCCGCGAGCTGTTGAGCGATGCGGCACTGCGCTGCAGCAACATCGACGAAGTCATCGCCTTCCTCGGCACGTCACCGTACGCGAAGCTCGTCCGATACCTCATGAAGCGCTTCGCCCACTTCGGGATCGATGTCTCGCACTTCTCGACGCGGAAACGTCAACCACGCCCTGCCACCGATGAGTTGCGACATGCGGTCATCTCATCAATATCCCTCGCAGAGGCACTACGTCTTCTGGGCCGACAGGACAATGGCGGCCAGCGTGCCCTGCTGCGCCGTTGGATCAAAGAGGAGGGCATTTCCACTGACCACTTCCTGGGACAGGCTCATCAACGGGGGAAGCCCGGCCCGACCGCCCGCCTCCATGCCGACGAGATCCTGGTCAAGCACGAACAGAACGGTCGCACCCGAACGGTCATTCTGCGCCGCGCACTCCTGGACATCGGAATTCCAGAACGGTGCGCCGGCTGTGGCACAGGGCCGGTCTGGCATGGCAGGCCGATGACGCTCGAGGTCGATCACATCAACGGCGTCCCGGGGGGCGACAGACGGGAGAACCTTCGGCTGCTGTGCCCCAACTGCCATGCGATCACCGACACATGGTGCCGGGGTGGAGGCCGACGCCCGACTCATCACGGGCCACCTTCACGAGGACCGGACCCGTCCCGGTAGCATGACAGGCAGCTAGCGGCGGTGGTGCAATGGTGACACAGCAGACTTAGGATCTGTGGCCCCTGACCGGGCTTGAGGGTTCGAATCCCTTCCGCCGCACCGTGAACGGCCTGCGAATCGATGAGTCGATTCGCAGGCCGTTTCTCTTGAGCTCAGCCCAGCAGTTCCTTCACCACCGGCACCAGCGCCCGGAACGCCTTGCCCCGGTGGCTGATCGCGTTCTTCTCGTCCGGGGTCAGTTCGGCGCAGGTACGGCTGTCGCCCTCCGGCTGGAGGATCGGGTCGTAGCCGAAGCCGTTCGTGCCGTGCGGGGAGCGGCGGAGGGTGCCGCGGAGGCGGCCTTCCACGACGCGTTCCGTGCCGTCAGGGAGGGCGAGGGCGGCCGCGCAGGCGAAGTGGGCGCCGCGGTGGGGGGTGTCGATGTCGAGGAGTTGCGCGAGGAGCAGTTCGAGGTTCGCCTGATCGTCGCCGTGGCGGCCGGACCACCTCGCGGAGAAGATGCCGGGCGCGCCGCCGAGGACGTCGACGCAGAGGCCGGAGTCGTCGGCGACGGCGGGCAGGCCGGTGGCCTTGGCGAGGGCGTGCGCCTTGAGGAGGGCGTTCTCGGCGAAGGTGACGCCGGTCTCCTTGACGTCCGGGATCTCCGGGTAGGCGTCCGCGCCGACGAGTTCGTGGGTGACGCCCGCGTCGGCGAGGATGGCCCTGAGTTCGGTGATCTTTCCGGCGTTGCGTGTGGCGAGGATCAGTCGGGTCATGTCCCGATTATCGGGGTCACCCGGGGGTGCAGACCTTGCCGATCTCGGTGGCCGCGTCGGTGACGGGGGTGATGTCGGGGGTGGCGTCGCCGTTCTCTATGGATTTGCGGACGTTGTCGACACCGGTGCCGAGGTCGTCGACGGCTTTGGTGAGGTCGGCGTTGTCGGTCTTGTCGCCGAGGCTGTCGAGTTCGCGGTCTATGTCGTCGAGTGCCTCGCGGGCCTTGGTGGGGTCCTCGGTGGCGCCGGCGACGGCCTCTTGGAGCTTGTTGACGCTGGTGGCGATGGCGTCGGCCGTCTCGACGCAGTCGAGTGCCTTGTCGAGGGCGCTGCAGCCGGCGGCTGCGGGCACGATGAGGGCAGCGGCGGCGATGGTGAGTGCGATGCGGCGGCGCGCAGACATTCTGACGGTCCTCCCCGGATACGGACGGGCGCACGGTTCGGCCCGTGCGCCCGTATCGGATACGACGCCCCATAGGGGCTTCTTGGTTGCTTCTTTACCTGGTGGTTTCTGTCCGCCGGCTGCTCGTGGCGGCAGGCGGAGTCCGGTGTCTGCCGCCGGCGGCTATCGGGCGTTCTGCCCGAGGACCTCGGCCTGGAGGGCGGCGAGGTCGGCACAGCCTCCGGTGGCGAGGTCGAGGAGTGCGTTGAGCTCCTTGCGGTCGAAGGGCTCGGCCTCCGCGGTGCCCTGGACCTCGACGAAGCGGCCGTCGCCGGTGCAGACGACGTTCATGTCGGTCTCGGCGCGGACGTCCTCCTCGTAGCAGAGGTCGAGGAGGGGGGTGCCGTCGACGATGCCGACGCTGACGGCGGCGACGGTGCCGGTGAGGGGCTTGCGGCCGGGCTTGACGATCTTTTTGGTCTGGGCCCAGGCGATGGCGTCGGCGAGGGCCACGTAGGCGCCGGTGATGGCGGCGGTGCGGGTGCCGCCGTCGGCCTGGAGGACGTCACAGTCGAGGACGACGGTGTTCTCGCCGAGTGCCTTGTAGTCGATGACGGCGCGGAGGGAGCGGCCGATGAGGCGGCTGATCTCGTGGGTGCGGCCACCGATCTTGCCGCGTACGGATTCGCGGTCGCCGCGGGTGTTGGTGGAGCGGGGGAGCATCGAGTATTCGGAGGTGACCCAGCCTTCGCCGCTGCCCTTGCGCCAGCGGGGGACGCCTTCGGTGAAGGAGGCGGTGCAGAAGACCTTGGTGTCTCCGAAGGAGATGAGGACGGAGCCCTCGGCGTGCTTGCTCCATCCGCGTTCGATGGTGACGGGGCGGAGCTGTTCGGGGGTGCGGCCGTCGATTCGAGACATGGCGCCGAGCCTATCGGCAGATGGGTGAGGGGCCTGTTCCGCTCGGCCGGATCAGGCCCCTCGTGCGTCGGTGTCCGCTCAGGTCACATCATGTCTTCGATGTCGGCGGCGATCGGGTCGGCGTCGGTGCCGATGACGACCTGGACGGCGGTGCCCATCTTGACGACGCCGTGGGCGCCGGCGGCCTTGAGGGCGGCTTCGTCGACAAGGCTGGGGTCAGCGACCTCGGTACGGAGGCGGGTGATGCAGCCTTCGATCTCCTCGATGTTGTCGATGCCGCCGAGCCCGGCGACGATCTTCTCAGCCTTGCTGGCCATGTCTTTCTCCCTGCGTTCGGAGCGTTGAGCGTCCGGCCCACCGCCTCGGCCCACCGTAGGTCCGGGTTGTCACGGTAACGCACGGTTGGCCCATCTTCACGGGCGAGTAACCGTCTTGTATCGAAAGATGACGATCACCGGCGCCCTGTCTCGCGACCGGGCCCCAGGACCGTATCGCGACTGGTCTACACCAGTCTGCAACAGCTGCCAAACCAGGCCTGTTCCGGGAGGACGCCGATGAGCACCGAGAGCGCGGCCGCGCCGCGGCGGAAGTGGTGGAACGGACTCTTCCAGGGACTGCAGAAGGTCGGCCGCAGCCTGCAGCTACCGGTCGCGGTGCTGCCCGCGGCGGGCCTGCTGGTCAGCCTCGGCAACCTGTTCGGCGCCTCGCTGGACGGACCGTTCTGGGAGCGGACCTCGGAGGTCCTGATCAAGGGCGGGGGCGGCATCCTCGACGGCAGCCTGGGCCTGCCCCTGCTGTTCTGCATCGGCGTCGCGATCGGTTTCGCGAAGAAGGCCGACGGTTCGACCGCTCTCGCGGCGGTGGCGGGCTTCCTCGTCTACTTCAACGTCCTCAAGGCGTTCCCGGTCGACGGCACGGTGACGGAGGCGATGCCGGACGGCACGCCGCAGAATCCGGGCGTGCTCGGCGGCATCCTGATCGGCCTGCTGACGGCCGTGATCTGGCAGCGCTATCACCGCACCCGGCTGGTGGACTGGCTGGGCTTCTTCAACGGGCGCCGGCTCGTCCCGATCATCATGGCGTTCCTCTGCTGTGTGCTGGGTGTGCTGTTCGGCCTGCTGTGGGACCCGGTGGGCGACGCGCTGACGGCCTTCTCGAAGCGGCTGATCGACCTCGGGGCCTGGGGCGCGGGCATCTTCGGTGTTGCGAACCGGCTGCTGATCCCGATCGGCATGCACCAGTTCCTGAACACGTTCTTCTGGTTCCAGGCGGGTGAGTACCAGGGCGAGGACGACGCGGTGGTGCAGGGGGACCTGACCCGCTTCTTCGCGGGGGACCCCGACGCGGGTCTGTTCATGTCGGGCTTCTTCCCGATCATGATGTTCGGGCTTCCTGCGGCCGCCCTGGCGATCACGCACTGCGCGCGCCCGGAGCACCGCAAGCGCGTGGCCGGTCTGATGTTCTCGGTCGGTCTGACGTCGTTCGTGACGGGTGTGACGGAGCCGATCGAGTTCTCCTTCATGTTCGTGGCGCCGCTGCTGTACGGGCTGCACGCCCTGCTGACGGGGGCGTCGATGGCGATCACCTGGGCGCTGGGGGTGCACGCGGGCTTCAGCTTCTCCGCGGGTCTGATCGACTACGTCGTCAACTGGCACCTGGATACGAAGCCGTGGCTGATCCTGCCGATCGGAGCCGGGTTCGCGGTGGTCTACTACGTCGTCTTCCGGCTGGCGATCACTTTGTTCAACATCCCTACACCTGGGCGGGAGCCTGAGGAGGTCCAGGAGGAGTTGGACCGGGAAGCGACCAAGTAGAGCCGCCGACCAGGCAGGGAAGGCCTCCGGGACCTCGGGTCCCGGAGGCCTTTCGCGCGCATTGACCGGATCGTTATCGGGTCCGGAAAATTCGCAGGTTCCTTATCTAACCCTCACCGTGCTACAACAGGTCTACACCACTCAATGGTGTAGACCACGCGGTCCAGACCATAGGCCCGCATTCCCCGTTGAGACGCCGCCCTCCCCCGAAGTCACGACCTCTGGCGGCGCCTTGCCCACTGGAGGAAGTTATGACTACGGCTACCGCCGCTACGGCGCCGCCCGCCAAGAAGCGGGGTGCGGGCCTGTTCCAGGGCCTGCAGAAGGTGGGACGCAGCCTGCAGCTGCCGATCGCGGTACTGCCCGCGGCGGGCATCCTGCTGCGCCTCGGCCAGCCGGACGTGTTCGGCAAGGACGGCCTCGGCTGGGACAAGGTCGCCTCCGTGTTCGCCACCGCCGGTGACGCCGTCTTCGCCAACCTGCCGCTGCTCTTCTGCATAGGCGTGGCGATCGGCTTCGCCAAGAAGTCCGACGGTTCGACCGCCCTCGCCGCCCTGGTCGGCTTCCTGGTCTACAACAACGTCCTCAAGGCGTTCCCGGTCACCGAAGCCGTCGTGAACACGACCGAGAACAAGGGTGTCGACGTCGCCGCGACGTACAACAACCCGGGTGTTCTCGGTGGCATCGTGATGGGCCTGCTCGCCGCGCTGCTGTGGCAGCGGTACCACCGCACCAAGCTCGTCGACTGGCTCGGCTTCTTCAACGGCCGCCGGCTCGTGCCGATCATCATGGCCTTCGTCGGCGTGATCATGGGTGTCTTCTTCGGCCTCGTCTGGGAGCCGATCGGCGAGATCATCTCCGACTTCGGCGAGTGGATGACCGGGCTGGGGGCCGCGGGCGCCGGCCTCTTCGGCCTCATCAACCGCGCGTTGATCCCCATCGGCATGCACCAGTTCGTCAACACGGTGGCGTGGTTCCAGATCGGCGACTTCACCAACGCCGCCGGCGAGATCGTCCACGGCGACCTGAACCGCTTCTTCGCGGGCGACCCGGAGGCCGGTCTGTTCATGACCGGCTTCTTCCCGATCATGATGTTCGGCCTCCCGGCCGCCGCCCTCGCCATCGCGCACTCCGCACGGCCCGAGCGCCGCAAGGCGGTCACTGGCATGATGGTCTCCCTCGCGCTGACCTCCTTCGTGACCGGTGTCACCGAGCCGATCGAGTTCTCGTTCATGTTCATCGCGCCGCTGCTGTACGCGATCCATGCGGTCCTCACGGCCGTGTCGATGGCCGTCACCTGGGCACTCGGCGTCCACGCCGGCTTCACCTTCTCGGCCGGCCTGATCGACCTGGGGCTGGGCTGGAGCAAGGCGTCGAGCCCATGGATGATCATTCCCATCGGCCTGGTTTTCGGAGCGGTCTACTACGTGGTCTTCCGCTTCGCCATCACCAAGTTCAACCTCCCGACACCGGGCCGCGAGTCCGACGAGGAGCTCGCCGAGATGGAGAAGGCCGAGGCCAAGTAGGCCCGGACGCTCCGGCGCGTCAGCCCGACGGCCCCTGCCCTCCCGATCCCGGGAGGGCAGGGGCCGTCGGCCGTGGAGCCTCAGATCTCGTAGACCGCACCCGGCCGCGCGACCTCCGTCGGCCCGTCGTACACGGCCCGGGCGTCGCGCAGCGTCTGCCCGGGGTCCGTCCACGGCGGGATGTGGGTCAGGACGAGCCGGCCCGCGTTCGCGCGCCGGGCGTAGGCCCCGGCCTCCCGGCCGTTGAGGTGGAGGTCCGGGATGTCCTCCTTGCCGTGCGTGAAGGACGCCTCGCACAGGAAGAGGTCCGCGCCTGCGGCGAGGTCGTCGAGCGCGTCGCACACACCGGTGTCGCCCGAGTACGTGAGCGTCCTGCCGCCGTGCTCCAGCCGGATTCCGTACGCCTCGACGGGATGCGCCAGCCTCTCCGTGAAGACGGAGAAGGGGCCGATCTCGAAGTGCCCCGGCTTCAGGGTGTGGAAGTCGAACACCTCGCTCATGGAGGAGGCGGAAGGCGTGTCGGCGTAGGCCGTGGTCAGACGCTGTTCGGTGCCCTCGGGTCCGTGGACCGGGATGGGGGCGCAGCGGCCGCCGTCGTGGCGGTAGTAGCGGGCCACGAAGTACCCGCACATGTCGATGCAGTGGTCCGCGTGAAGGTGGCTGAGGAAGATGGCGTCGAGATCGTAGAGACCACAGTGGCGCTGCAACTCTCCGAGGGCGCCGTTGCCCATGTCGAGGAGCAGCCGGAAGCCGTCGGCCTCTACGAGGTAGCTCGAGCAGGCCGATTCCGCGGACGGGAACGACCCGGAGCAGCCGACGACGGTGAGCTTCATGGAGCTGGAACCTCCGTTGACGGGGAGGGCTGGGGGAAGGTCGTGCGGTGCGTCGAGCGTAAGGCGCGAAACGGCCGGTCGCTCCTCAGCCGCCCCGTGTTGTGGGTAACGTCACCCCCCGTCCCGGGTCGGGGACGAGGGGTGACATCGCCTGGTTCGTATGAAGTTGTGACCGCTCACGGTCTTCGGGTGTCCGGCCCTCCGCGCCTCTGGCCGATCATGACCGGGGTCAGGCCCAGAGCTGGCCCTGCAAGGTCTCGATCGCCGCCTCCGTCGTCTGGGCGGTGTAGACACCCGTCGACAGGTACTTCCATCCGCCGTCGGCCACCACGAACACGATGTCCGCGGGCTCTCCGGCCTTGACGGCCTTCTTCCCGACGCCGATCGCGGCGTGCAGGGCGGCGCCGGTGGAGACGCCCGCGAAGATGCCCTCCTGCTGGAGGAGTTCGCGGGTGCGGGTGACCGCGTCGGCCGAGCCGACCGAGAAGCGGGTGGTCAGCACGGACGCGTCGTACAGCTCGGGGACGAAGCCCTCGTCGAGGTTGCGCAGGCCGTAGACGAGGTCGTCGTAGCGCGGTTCGGCGGCCACGATCTTCACGTCGGGCTTGTTCTCGCGCAGGTAGCGTCCGACGCCCATGAGGGTGCCCGTGGTGCCGAGGCCCGCGACGAAGTGCGTGACGGACGGCAGGTCGGCGAGGATCTCCGGGCCGGTGGTGGCGTAGTGGGCGCCGGCGTTGTCCGGGTTTCCGTACTGGTAGAGCATCACCCAGGACGGGTTCTGCTCGGCGAGCTCCTTGGCCACGCGTACGGCCGTGTTGGAGCCGCCGGCCGCGGGCGACGGGATGATCTCGGCGCCCCACATCTTCAGCAGGTCACGCCGTTCCTGCGAGGTGTTCTCGGGCATGACGCAGACGATGCTGTAGCCCTTGAGCTTGGCCGCCATCGCCAGCGAGATGCCGGTGTTGCCGCTGGTGGGCTCGAGGATGGTGCAGCCCGGGGTGAGGCGGCCGTCCTTCTCCGCCTGCTCGACCATGTGGAGCGCGGGGCGGTCCTTGATCGAGCCGGTGGGGTTGCGGTCCTCGAGCTTGGCCCAGATGCGGACGTCGTCGGAGGGCGACAGCCGCGGGAGCCGGACCAGCGGCGTGTTGCCTACGGCCGCGAGCGGGGAGTCGTATCGCATCAGCGATCAGACCATGCCGCCGGCGACGGCCGGCAGGATCGTGACGCTGTCGCCGTCGGCGAGCTTGGTGGAGATGCCGTCGAGGAAGCGGACGTCCTCGTCGTTCAGGTAGACGTTCACGAAACGGCGCAGCTGCTCACCCTCGACGATGCGCTCCTGGATGCCGTTGTGGCGGGACTCGAGGTCGGCGAAGAGCTCGGCGAGGGTGTCCCCGTTGCCCTCGACGGCCTTGGCGCCGCCGGTGTAGGTGCGGAGGATGGTCGGGATGCGGACCTCGATGGCCATGACGTGGGCTCCTGTTGTGGAAGGTGGCGTAGGGGCGCGCGGCTGTGGCCCCCGCGCGAGGGGATGTGGCTGGAGTGCGCTGTTCCGTCAGGCTGTGCCGTGGGAACGACAGGGCGCGGCCGTACACATCGCGCTGGCGAGGCGGCACAGGTCGACGTGCAGCCGCGCCACGAGCAGCAGGGTGCTCGGCGTCTTGTCGCTCACGTCAGGGGGAACCATGCGCTCATCGTATCGATTCCCCGCCCGTCCCCCGGAGTGTGATCTCGCATGGTGGACGTTATGCGCTCAGGATGCGGACCTGGGGTGTTCGGAGGGGGTTCGTCCCGCTCTGCGCCCGGTGTGCGCGGCGCGGCGGGACCTGCTCGTCAGGCGCCCGCGACGGCCGCTCAGTACGCCTCCACGACCTTCACGTCCTCTTCGCTGATCTCGCCGTCCACGATGCGGAACGATCGGAACTGGAAGGGCCCCGCGTCGTCGGTGTCCGCCGTGGACACCAGGACGTAGTGGGCGCCGGGCTCGTTGGCGTAGCTGACGTCGGTGCGGGAGGGGTACGCCTCGGTCGCGGTGTGCGAGTGGTAGATGATCACGGGCTCCTCGTCCCGGTCGTCCAGCTCCCGGTAGAGCTTGAGCAGATCGCCCGAGTCGAACTCGTAGAACGTGGGCGAACGGGCCGCGTTGAGCATCGGGATGAAGCGCTCGGGGCGGCCGGAGCCCTCCGGTCCGGCGACGACGCCGCAGGCCTCGTCCGGGTGGTCCTCGCGGGCGTGGGCGACGATCTGGTCGAAGAGGGCCTGGGTGATGGTCAGCATGGGCCACAGGATAGGCGGACGGCCTCCGGATCCGAGATCCGGAGGCCATCAGGTGAGACAGTCGGTGGACAGCGCGGTCGTCAGTGGGACTTCGCCGCGTACTCCCGCTGCGCTCGCTCGGCGATCCGGGGGTTGTTCCGCTTCAGCACCTGCCAGCCGACGGCGAGGCCCAGGGCCCAGACGGCGGCGACGTACAGGGAGATCCGGCCGGCCTCGTCGAGGGCGACCATGCCGGTCACCCCGATCAGGAAGAGCAGGGCGACCCAACTGAAGAGGGCGCCGCCCGGAGCCGGGAAGGACGAGGCGCGCAGCCGTCCGGCGTCCACCGCGGAGCGGTAGCGGATGTGGCTGACGAGGATCATCATCCAGGTCCAGATGCCGGCCGCGGTGGCGACGGACACCACGTAGCCGAACGCCTTCTCCGGGACGATGTAGTTGAGGACCACACCGATGCCCATGAGGGTGACGGAGACCGCGATGCCGACCGCCGGGGTGCGGCGGCTGTTGAGCTTGCCGAGCGTCTTGGGGGCCTCGCCGTTGGAGGCGAGGTCGCGCAGCATCCGGCCGGTGGAGTACATGCCGGAGTTGCAGGACGACAGGGCCGCGGTGAGCACCACGAAGTTGACGATGCCCGCGGCGAGCGGGATGCCGATCTTCTCGAAGGCGTGCACGAAGGGGCTCTGGCCCGCGGAGAACTCGGTCCACTTGACCACGGAAAGGATCACCAGCAGCGCGCCGACGTAGAAGATGATGATGCGCCAGGGCAGCGTGTTGATCGCCTTGGGGAGGGTCTTCTCCGGGTCCTCCGACTCGCCGGCCGTCACGCCGACGAGCTCGACGGCGAGGTAGGCGAACATGACGCCCTGCAGGGTCATCAGGCTGGAGCCGATGCCGTTGGGGAAGATCCCGTCGTAGGACCAGAGGTTGGAGACGGAGGCGGTGTCACCGGCGTCGGAGAAGCCGAGGGTGAGGACACCGAGACCGATCACGATCATGCCGATGATCGCGGTGACCTTGACCATCGAGAACCAGAACTCGACCTCGCCGAAGATCTTCACCGAGATCAGGTTGACGCCGAAGAGCACCACCAGGAAGACCAGCGCGCTGACCCATTGCGGGATCTCCGGGAACCAGAAGTGGATATAGATGGCGGCCGCGGTGAGCTCGGCCATGCCGGTGACGATCCACATCAGCCAGTAGGTCCAGCCCGTGACATAGCCGAAGAACGGGCCGAGGAACTCCCGCGCGTACTCGGCGAAGGAGCCGGAGACGGGCCGGTACAGGAGCAGCTCGCCGAGCGCTCGCATGATGAAGAAGATGACGACGCCCGCGAGGGCGTACATCAGGATGATGCTGGGTCCGGCCTTGGCGATGTTCGCGCCGGCTCCCATGAACAGGCCCACGCCGATGGCACCGCCGATGGCGATCATCTGGACCTGACGGCTGCCGAGTCCGCGCTCGTAGCCCTCTTGTGACGTGTTGCCCCCGGCCTCGTCGCCGGTGTGATTGTCGACCTGCACCGAGGTCATGGTGATGCGCCTTTCTCCATGCCGATCCGCTCCCGCTGCGTCGAGCGGCTGCGGATCAGGTCCTGATCCCCCCGGATGTGGATGGAGTGCCTCCGGCGGTCGGCCGGACGGGGCGCACTCGGGAGACAGGGGTGGCGTTCCCCGAGCGGTCGTGAAGATCTATCACGACGGCAACAGTGATCCACTGGCTGGAGAGTGGCGCACGCCACACGGAAATACGGACAAACGACGTGTGACGTGAGGAACGGTGACGATCCATTAACCGGATCGTTATCCGGATTTGAGACTCCGCTGAGCGAACGGAACACTCAGGGCATCAGGGTCTCGACGAGCGTCTCCTGGAGGGCGCCGAGCCACAGGTACGCCATGACCATCGGCTTGCGCGGGTCGGAGTCCGGGAGCCGGTAGAGGTCCTCGTTGTCGTCCTCGTCGCCCACGTCGAGACGGGTGCCGATGGTCAGCCGCAGGTCGTTGAGGGCGCCGAGCCAGTGCAGGCAGTCGTCCGCCGGCAGCTCCAGGACGGCACCGTCCTCACCCGCCGGGGTGAGGGCGTCGAGGCTGCGCACGACGGCGAGGGCGTCCTCACGCTTGCGGGTGCGCAGGTCGTTCTCGGTGAACCGCCTGAACTCTGACGAGGCGGCCCTCAGCTCGTCGTCGGGCGTCCCCGCCTCCGGATCGGCGTACGCCTCCGGGAACAGGCGCGCGAGCGCGGGATCGGACGGGGGCTCGCTCGGCCCCTCCGCGAAGAGGGCCGCCAGCGGGTCCGCCCCCTCGGCCGGTTCGTCGCCCGGCCCGATGAGCTCGAGGAGCTGTACGGCGAGGGAGCGCAGGATCGCGATCTCGACCTCGTCCAGGGCGACCGTGGCCCCGCCGCCGTCGAGCGGCTCGAAGTGAGAGCTCATCAGCCGCGGTCCTGGGTGAGCGTGGCCCACAGTCCGTATCCGTGCATCGCCTGCACGTCACGCTCCATCTCCTCGCGGGTACCGCTGGAGACGACGGCGCGCCCCTTGTGATGGACGTCCAGCATCAGCTTGTGCGCCTTGTCCTTCGAGTAGCCGAAATAGGCCTGGAAGACGTACGTGACGTAGCTCATCAGATTGACCGGGTCGTTGTGCACCAGCGTCACCCACGGCACATCGGGCTCGGGGACGGCGTGCGCCTCCTGCGCCGACTCGGGTCGTTCGATCTCTACGGGCATCGTCACTCCACCCATGCTGCCACCCGGGAGGCCGTATCGCACAAACGCCCTGGCCCGTCGGGAGCACATCTCGTCAGATTGACGAGATGTGCGCTAGCATCACCGTCATGAACACAGCAGACCTTGGGCTGCCGGTGGACGTGCCGTCGACCGCGCTCTTCACCGATCAGTACGAGTTCACGATGCTGCAGGCGGCGCTGAAGGCGGGCACGGCCGAGCGGCGTTCCGTCTTCGAGGTCTTCACCCGACGCCTGCCCGAGGGCCGCCGCTACGGCGTGGTGGCCGGGACCGGCCGCGTCCTGGACGCCGTGGAGAACTTCCGCTTCGACCCGGGTGTCCTCAGCTTCCTGCGGGAACAGCGCATCGTCGACGAGCCCACGCTCGAGTGGCTCGCCCGCTACCGCTTCAGCGGCGACATCTGGGGCTACCCCGAGGGCGAGGTGTACTTCCCCGGTTCGCCGATCGTCCGGGTCGAGGGCACCTTCGCGGAATGCGTCCTGCTGGAGACGGTGATCCTCTCGATCCTCAACCACGACTCCGCGATCGCGGCCGCCGCCTCGCGGATGTCGGCCGCCGCGGGCGGACGCCGGCTCATCGAGATGGGCGCGCGCCGCACCCACGAACTGTCGGCGGTCGCCGCGGCCCGCGCCGCGTACGTCGGCGGCTTCGACTCCACGTCCGACCTCGCGGCCGGCTTCCGCTACGCCATCCCCACGGTCGGCACCAGCGCGCACGCCTTCACCCTGCTGCACGACAGCGAGCGCGGCGCGTTCCAGGCTCAGGTCGACTCACTCGGACGGGGGACGACGCTGCTCGTCGACACCTACGACGTGGCCGAGGCCGTCCGCACGGCCGTCGACATCGCCGGTCCGGAGCTCGGCGCCGTCCGCATCGACTCCGGCGACCTGCTGCTCGTCGCGCACCGGGTGCGCCAGCAGTTGGACGAGCTCGGGGCGGTCAACACCAAGATCGTGGTCACCTCCGACCTCGATGAGTACGCGATCGCCTCGCTGGCCGCCGCGCCGGTCGACGCCTACGGCGTCGGCACCCAGTTGGTCACCGGCAGCGGCCACCCCACCTGCGCGATGGTCTACAAGCTCGTCGCCCGCGCCAGGTCGGCTGACGCCGCCGCGCCGCTCGAACCGGTCGCCAAGAAGTCCCTGGGCGGCAAGACGTCGGTCGGCGGCCGCAAGTGGGCCGCGCGCCGTCTCGACGCCGAGGGGATCGCGGAGGCCGAGGTCGTCGGCGTCGGGGAGGTGCCCGCGGAGCTGGCGGAGCGGCAGCTGCTGGTGGAGCTGGTCAAGGGCGGCGACGTCGTCGCCCGCGAGCCGCTGGACGCCGCCCGCGCCCGGCACGCCGCGGCGCGGGAGGGCCTGCCGATGTCGGCGCTCCAGCTGTCGCGCGGCGAGGCGGTCATCCCGACCGAGTACGTGTGAGCCGTCCGGAATGAACCACCCGTAAAGGGGCAGGGAGCACCACGACCCGCCGGACGGGCCGCAACCCTCTCCCGTACGGCGGGGCGAGTGTCTAGGCTCAGGAGTTCTGTTCGCCGCCGGTTCTGTGCAACGGCGGTCGTGGGCGGCTCGTCCGCCCCCTTCCATCCGCTGTCCGCCGTCCGCCACCCCACCGAAGGACACCCGCCATGCACCGCGCCTTGATCGTCGTCGACGTTCAGAACGACTTCTGCGAGGGCGGCAGCCTCGCGGTGGCGGGAGGTGCCGATGTCGCGGCCGCCATCACCGACCTGATCGGCCACGCCCAGCCCGGCTACCGCCATGTCGTCGCCACCCGCGACCACCACGTCGAACCGGGCGACCACTTCTCCGACCACCCGGACTTCGCCCGCTCCTGGCCGCCGCACTGCGTGGCCGGCACGGAGGGCGTCGGCTTCCACCCGAACTTCGCACCGGTCGTCGCCTCCGGCGCGATCTCCGCGGTCTTCGACAAGGGCGCGTACGCGGCGGCCTACAGCGGCTTCGAGGGGACCGACGAGAACGGCACGACCCTGGCGGAGTGGCTGCGCGCCCGCGACGTCAGCGAGGTGGACGTCGTCGGCATCGCGACCGACCACTGCGTGCGCGCGACCGCGCTGGACGCCGCACGGGAGGGCTTCCGCACGAATGTGCTGCTGGGGCTGACGGCGGGGGTGGCGGCGGACTCGACGGCGCGGGCGGTGGAGGAGATGCGCGAGGCGGGCGTCGAACTGTCGGGCAAGCCGGTGGTCTGACGCCGGGCAGCGCCCGCTGTACGGGGCCGCTCCCCCACCGCACCTCTTCCGGCCGTATCGCTGTGCGGCTACGCCGGGCGGGCCGGGCGCAGGAGGGCTCGGGCCGGGTGCCAGAGCTCCGCGCCCGCGGTCTGGTCGGGACGCCACAGCAGGCCGTCCGGGTGGTGCAGCACCGCGGTGATCTCGTCCGGCGTCGGCGGCTCCGCGTTCCCCCGCAGGTACACCGCTCTGAACCCGAGGTTCCGCAGCCGCGTCAGCGCCCTCGCCCGGTTCGCCGCGTGGACCAGGAAGCGGACCGTGGCGCCGCCCCCGGCCGGGCTGGGCAGGCTGATCGCGACGACGACGCTGCCGCCTGGCAACTTGCAGAAACCTCCGCCGGGCATGCGGAACCACTCCCCCGTGAGTCACTGTCAATAAGAACCTCGGTCAGACGCACCTAAACACGATCGGCCGCCGCCCGCTAGAGGGCGACGGCCGATCATGCTTTGACCTGGGGTGTTACGGATTACTTGGTCGACGGACCAACATTGATGGTGATCGTCCTGCCGCTCAGCGGCTCCTTGACGATCGAGATCTTGGTGTTGGTGTCAGTTACCTTGACGCTGCCCGTCGGGTTCTCCGGGTACCAGTAGACGCCCTTGCGGTCGTCGAAGACCGGGTTGCCCCGCTGGGACGCGATCCAGTGCGGCTTGTCCGCGTTGTGCAGCCAGAAGCTGTCCGTGCGGTACCGGCTGAACGCCGAGTCGAACGTCTGGATCTTGTTGCGCAGCACCGTGCCGTCGGACCACTTCAGCGGCTTGGCGTGCGCGTCCACCGGAAGGATCAGACCCTGGCCGTGGTGGGCGCTGGTGTTGTTGTCCTTCTGGGAGGTGTCCCACTGCCAGATCATCAGACCGTTCTGGTAGGGGTAGTGCTCGACCCAGTTGTCGCGCGGCGCCTTGAAGCCGAAGTTGTACGGGCCGACCTCGAGGGTCTTGTCGTACGACACGTACTGGCGGTTCTCAGCGATGTAGTACTGCTCGTACTCGAGCGTGAAGGACTCACCGATGCGGTTGAAGCCCTTCGCGGTCCAGCCGTCGACCTCGCCCTCGGCGTTGTCCGAGAAGACGGGGGCGCCGTCGGCCTTGATCGTGATGGCGTCGGCCGTGAAGCCCTTGCCCGCCACGCCGCCGTCCGTCTGGTACCGGAAGCGGACGTCGACCTTCTGGCCCGCGTAGGCGTCCAGCGCGTAGACGAGCTTCTTGTGGCCCTCGGACGGGCCGGTCAGCGCCGGCTTGTCGCCCGCGTCACGGGTGATCGCCTTGCCGTCGGCCGTGCCGTCCACCGGCGTCCAGTTGGCGCCGCCGTCCGTCGAGACCTCCGCGTAGAGGTAGTCGTAGTCGGCCTCGATGTCCCACCAGCCGTCGAGCTCGAGGGAGGCCGACGACTTGCCGGTGAGGTCCACCGAGCGGGACAGCGTGTTCTTGAGGTCGTCACCCATGTCGCTCCACCACTGCTTGGAGCCCTCGGAGGGCTTCACGACAGTCGTGGTGACGGGCTTCTTCGGAAGCTCGACGACGAGCGCCTGGGGCTTGTCGGTGTTGTACGCCGACACGCCGAGGGTGTGGGTCGACTTCGTGGCGGCCTTGGCCGTCTCGTAGTTGAGCCATCCCAGCTGGAGCTTGTCCCAGGCGGTCATGTCGCCGGGGAGGTCGCCGATGGAGTCCTTGCCGGTGCCGAGCCAGGAGCCGGCCGACATCAGGGTCCAGTAGCCGGTCGAGTTCTCGCCGCCGCCGGAGGTGTCGTAGTGGTCCGGCAGACCGAGGTCGTGACCGTACTCGTGGGCGAAGACACCGAGGCCGCCGTTCTCGGGCTGCATGGTGTAGTCGCCGACCCAGATGCCGGTGTTGCCGATCTGGGTGCCGCCGGACTTGTTGTTCTCCGGGCCGGTCTTGCCGGCGTCGGTGCCGTAGGCGTACCAGCGGTGGGCCCACAGGGCGTTGGTGCCCTCCGCGCCGCCGCCGGCCGACTCGTCCTCGCCCGCGTGGACGATCTGGAAGTGATCGATGTAACCGTCGGCCTCGTTGAAGTTGCCGTCGGCGTCGAAGTCGTAGCGGTCCCACTGGTCGTACTCGGCCAGCTGCGCCTTGATCTCCGCGTCGGTCTTGCCCTTGGCCTTCTGGTCGGCGGCCCAGGCGGTCACGCCGTCCTTGACCGTGTCCCAGACGTTGGCGCAGTTGCTCTGGCCGCAGTAGTTGGAGCCGTAGCGGGCCTCGTTGTAGTCGACCTTGACCCAGTCGGAGACGGCGCCGTCGACCGAGTAACGGCCGGACGAGGTCTTCTCGTAGTAGGTCTTCAGCGACTGCTTCGGCTGCCCGTTCTCGTCCTTGCCGGTGCCGAAGTACAGGTCCTGGAAGTGCTCCTGGTTGTAATCGGCCTGCCAGGCGGTCGAGTTGTCCTTCGCCCGGTCCGGCTCCGCGATCTGGTTGTGCAGCGGACCGGGCGTGCCGCCGTACTTCTTCACCGGCGGCTTGGGGCCGTCGGCGCCGTCCGGGTCAAACATCGTCGTGTCGTCGACCTTGTCGCCGAACTCCACGAGGATGGTGAAGATCTTCTCGGTCTTCTCCCGGGCGAGCTCGACGTACTTCTTGTCGTCGAGCTTGACGACCTTGGAGCCGCCGCGCTGCTGCACGGTGGCGTCGCCGGATATGACCTGCTCGAGGGCGGCCTGGCGCTGCTCCTCCTGCTGCTTGCTGAAGGGACCCTCGAGGTCGTGCTCGACATGGCCCTTGTGCGGTGCCGGGTCGTGCCGCTCGATGCCCGCAGGGTCCGCCGGCTTCTGGCCGTCGGCCTGCGCACTGGTGAACGCCGATGCGGTCGCGGTCGTCGCGGCAAGGGCCACGAGCACCGCGGACGCTCTGAACGTCCGTCGCTTGCTGGTCACTTGATGGTGTCCTCCCCCGCGTTCCGTCGCTGCTGCGGACAGGGTTGTGGGGTCGTCCGCGTGCGCGGTATACGCGTCTCAAGTGACGACATTCGACCGGAGTTGAGGAAGAAAAGACAGTCCTTGACTTGGACAGGCCAACTACACTATGCGGGTGCGGGGCCCCGGTATCCGGACGAGGGGAAATCAGGACAAGAGGCGCACATTTTCCGCCACTTGGCGGGGTGAATGACCCTGTGCGCCCCCCATGCACCGGCACCGTGGGTTAGGTCACGCTTACTGCCCGTTCCGCAGGGGCATCCACCGTCGTAGAGTCTGTTGTCAGTGCGAACTGTCCCCAAGGCTCCGGCCCTGCCCCTGTCCATAGGACGGATACCGTCATGCCGCGTCCGACTGCCGCACAGCTCGCCTACGGTTCGGCCACCGTCGTCTTCTCGACGGTCGCCCTCCTGCTGCTGACCCGCGCCACCGACGGCGTCGCTGTCGCCGCGATCGGTATCGCCTCGCTGGGACTGGGACTTCTGGTCGCGCTCACGCCGGTTCTGCGCCACCGGGCCACCCGGCCGCCGGCGTCCGCCGCGCCGCCCACGGCCACCGCCTCCGACGCACTCACGGCCCGCACGTCCGCGGCCCGTGCGCATGCCGGGGCGGAGACCAGGGTCGGCCAGCACTCACTGCGCCGCTGACACCACGACCGTCTTGCCCGCCTTGTCGTGCAGTCCCTGCCGGTAGGGCTTGTCGGCGAGCACCGTGATGATGATGATGAGCCACCAGACGCAGTAGCAGCACACCAGCGCGGGCACCCACAGCACGAGGGCGCGCAGGAGTGAGGAGCCGACGTCCGGCACCCGGCCGTCGTTGAGCATCGCGACCCGCAGCTTCATGATCTTCTTGCCGAGGGTCCGCCCGTTGTACTTCGACGTCATGAGTGTGTCGTAACCGACGTACGCCACAATGGAGATCAGCGACCACAGCCACTGCTCCCCGGAGTTCATCCGGTCGGTGACCTCGTCCCAGTCCTCACCGCCGGTGGCCACCTCGACGCCGCCGAAGGCCAGCGAGATGAGGAACAGCGGCACGAAAACAATGATCATGTCGATGAGCCGGGCCAGCACCCGTTTGCCGAAACTCGCCAACGGCGGCATGCCCGCAAGGGGATCCGCACCTCCGTACGGGCCGCCGTAGGCTCCGGCGTCGTACGGAGGCGGCCGCTCACCGCCGTACGGCCCGCCCGTCCCGCCCGCCCCTCCGAGGGGAGAGTCGTAGGGCGAACTGCCGCCGGAGCCGGGAGCACCCCCGGGCGGCGGGGTCGGCCCGCCCGGTTCCTGGGGCCCCTGGGGCTCCTGCGGCTTCTTGCGGAACGGATCGTCGTCGGGCGACTGTCCGGGCGGCGGCTGGTCGTTGCTCATGGGGGCAGTGCACCCCGGGCCCATGAGGCCCGCAACGGCTCACAGGCGTTCGGGGGACCCGCCGTGAGCCGTACGGCCGGACGGGTCAGCCGGTGACGAACGTATGCGCCGTCTTGTCGTGCCAGCACTGCCGCCACGGGCGGTCGAACAGGCACCACAGCACATTGAGAACCCCGACGACGAGGACGCCGAGCACGCTGTAGAGGAGCCAGCGGCGCAGCGCGGCGCCGAACGTCGGCGGCTCGTGGGTCTCGATGTCCAGGACCTGGAGGCCGCAGAGCTTCTTGCCCGGTGTCCGGCCCCACTTGGCGGTCGGCAGCGACTCGTACAGCACACCGAGGACGAGCAGGGCGCCGAGGACGATGCCGAGGTGGCCCGCCGTGGTGCCGTCGAGGAGCCAGACGGTCACCGTCTCCCCGGACAGCTTCGCCGCCTCGATCTTCTCGTCGATGTGGGCGCGTGCCTGCGCGGCGACGGGGACGGCCACGGCGCCGACGAGCGCGCCGAGCAGCACCGTGTCGATCAGGCGGGCGGCCAGGCGCCTGCCGAGGCCGGCGGGCCGGGCGGCGGCCTGGGCCTGAGCGGCCGCGAGGAACGGGTCGTTGACGGGGGGCTTCCACGGAAGGACCGGCTCGCCCTCGGCGGAGGCGGACGTCTGCGCCAACTGGTGCACCTGCTGCGGCCAGGAAGCGGCACCGCCGCCGGCACTGCTGGTGACCGGCGGCTGGGACTGCACGGGCCCCTGCGGCTGAGGCTGCGCCGGTGCCTGGGACTGGGGACCCGGCTGGGGCTGGGGCTGTGCGGGTGTCTGCGGCCGGGGCTGTGCGGGCGGCGCGGCGGTGGTGGCGGACTGCGGGACGGGGCGGGACGGGCCCTGTCGGGTCGGGTCCTGTCGGGTCGGGTCCGCCTCCGCCGGCCTGCCGACCGCCCGCATCGTCATCGTGCCGTCGGCCTGACCCGGCCGCTGGGCCCGGATGGTGACGGTGTTCTCCGCGGGCTGCTGGGGACCCGGGGTACGGCGGACCGGTGTCTCGTCCGCCGCCGGACGGGCCGGGTCGGCGGAGCCCGCCACGCCGCCGGGGCGCAGCGCGCGGATCGCGACCGTACCGTCCGCCGGCGGCTCGCCCGTGGCGGACGGGCCGAGGGGGCGGACACCGCCGGGGATCTCGTCGGCCGCGGGGCCCGCCTGGGGCGCCGCGGAGCGCATGCCGGGCAGCTTGCCGCCGGTCGGGTCGGCCGGCGGCTCGGACGCCCGGGCGGCCGCGGCGGGACGGCGCGGATCGGACGGCGCGTCACCGGCGGCGGGCCGGTCGGGCGTACGGGGGTCGCCACCCCAGGAGACGCGGTTGTCGAGGTCGCCGCCGAAGCCGGCCTGGCGTGAGGTGTCGGCCTGCCAGGCGGTGGCCGGCTCCGGGCGGGCCGGCTCGTCCGACGGCTCCTCGTCGAGGAAGACCGGGCCGGTCTCCTCCGTGGAAGGTGTGGGCGCGGCAGGGACGGCGGGCCCAAAAGCGGTGGCCGACGCGGGCGGGCCGGGCATCGCCTCGCCCGCCTTCGGGGCGGGCCGGCTCGTGCCGGGCACCCATGCCGCGCCGTTCCAGTACCGGACATATCCGGGAATGGACGGGTCCGGGTAGTAGCCGGGTGTGGGGCTGCCGTCGCCGGTTGCCGGGGTTGGGGCGCTCATCACCGTGGTCCCGTATCTCTTCGATGCCGCAATTCGAGGGACCACATCTATCAGACCCTCGCGCACCCCTGGGGCGATCCTGCCGTAACGACCACTTTCAGGTCACGAGAGTGTCACGGAAATTTATGTGCGGAAGTCGCGTCATACCGGCGGGGGTAGCCGCTCTCTTCCCGTGAGGCCCCCTCATCGGGCCGCCCCAGAAGGCGTACAGGAAGGAAGAGATCATGCACACGGTGGTGGAACGCGAACTCGAGTTGAACCTGGTGCTGTCGCCCGAGCGCAGCATCCCCGTCCCCGCCCGGCTGTCCTACCGCGCGGACGATCCGTACGCCGTGCACATCGTCTTCCACATCGGCTCGAGCCATCCCGTCAGCTGGACGTTCGCCCGTGAGCTGCTCGTGGAAGGGGTGTTCCGGCCGTGCGGCACCGGCGATGTGCGTGTCTGGCCGTCGAAGAGCGACGGCCGCAGCGTCATCCTCATGGCGTTGAGTTCACCCGACGGTGAAGCGCTGCTGGAGGCGCCGTACCTGGCGGTGTCGGCCTGGCTGGAGCGGACGCTGCGGTCCGTGCCGCCCGGGACCGAGACAGCCGCGCTCGGCATCGACGAGGCCCTGGCCGCGCTCCTCGCCCCGACCAGGACCGACGAACTGCGGGCGCACGGCTCCTCCGGCGACCCGCAGGACGGCGATGCCTGAGCGGCGCGGTTCAGAAGAGCTTGCCGGGGTTGAGGATGCCGAGGGGGTCGAAGGTCTGCTTGATGCCGCGCTGCAACTCGAGGCTGACCGGACCCAGTTCCCGCGCCAGCCATTCCTTCTTGAGCACGCCGACGCCGTGTTCACCGGTGATGGTGCCGCCCAGTTCCAGACCGAGCGCCATGATCTCGTCGAAGGACTCCCGGGCCCGCCGCGACTCGTCGGGATCGAGGTGGTCGAAGCAGACGACGGGGTGGGTGTTGCCATCGCCGGCGTGTGCGCAGACGCCGATGGTGAGGTCGTACTTCTCCGCGACGGCGGCCGTGCCCTCGATCATCGCCCCGAGCTTGGAGCGCGGTACGCAGACGTCGTCGATCATCGTGGCCGACTTGACCTTCTCCAGGGCCGTCAGCGACAACCGGCGGGCCTGGAGCAGCAGTTCGGACTCGGCGACGGTGTCCGCGGGCACCACCTCGCTCGCGCCCGCGGCCTCGCACAGCGCCCCGACGGCGGCCAGGTCGGCCCTGGGGTCCGGGGTGTCGAAGGCGGCGAGGAGCAGGGCCTCCGTCGTCTCCGGGAGGCCCATGTGGGCCAGCTCGTTGACCGCCCGGACGGTGGTGCGGTCCATGATCTCGAGGAGCGAGGGGGTGTGGCCGCGCTCCATGATCGCGCAGACGGCGTCGCAGGCGGTGGCCGCGGAGGGGAACTCGGCGGCCAGCACGAGCTGCGCGGGCGGCTGGGGCCGTAGCGCCAGGACCGCTTCCACGATGATTCCGAGGCTGCCCTCGGAGCCGACGAACAGCCGGGTGAGGTCGTACCCGGCGACGCCCTTGGCGGTGCGCCGGCCGGTCTTCAGCAGCCGCCCGTCGGCGAGGACCACCGTCAGGCCGAGGACGTACTCCGCCGTCACCCCGTACTTGACGCAGCACAGGCCGCCGGACGCGGTGCCGATGTTGCCGCCGATGGTGCACATCTCCCAGCTGGAGGGGTCCGGCGGGTAGTACAGGCCGTGCTCGCCGACAGCGCGCGACAGCACGGCGTTGACGACGCCCGGTTCGACGACGGCGATCCGGTCGACCGGGCTGATCTCGAGGATCCGGTCCATCTTCGTCAGCGACAGCACGATGCAGCCGTCGGAGGCGTTGGCCGCGCCCGACAGGCCCGTACGGGCGCCCTGCGGCACGACCGGCACCCGCAGTTCCGTGGCGGTGCGCATGACGTGCCGGACCTGTTCCACGGAGCGCGGCAGGACCACGGCGGCGGGGGTTCCCGCCGCGCAGAAGCTCGCCATGTCGTTGCCGTACGACGCGGTGACGTCGGGATCGGTGATGAGGGCTTCCGCGGGAAGACCGGCGCGCAGCCGCTCGAGGAGATCGTCCATGATCCCAAGCGTCGCACCGGGGGCCATCGGTGTGAACCCGTCTGCGTTCCGCTCCGCGGGTCAGAGTGTGTTCTTCGTATTGGCTGTGTGCTGCCGCACAGTGAGCGCCATGAAGAGCGAAACCCTGAAGAACGCCGCTGTCAGCACGCTGGTCGGCGCGACACTGGTCACCGGGGTGATCGTGCTCGCGCCCGGTTGGGGGAAGGACGCACCGCCACCCGCGGCCGGGCCGGCGGCCAGGGCGATGACCGCGGCGGGATCGGGCGCACCGGCCTCGCTCTCCGACCTGGACGCGCTGATCCGCGACCGTGAGCGCTTCGTCCGCGACCATCCGGGTGACGAGGAGTCCTGGGCGGTGCTGGGGGCCGCGTACGTGGAGCGGGGCACTCGGCTCGGGGACACGGCGTACTACCCCAAGGCCGAGCGGGCGCTGAAGCGCTCACTGAAGGCGGTACCGGCCGCCAAGGGCAACGTCGACGCGCTGGTGGGAATGGCCGAGCTGGCGAACGCCCGGCACGACTTCGCCGGTGCGCGCGGTTACGCGGAGAGCGCCAGGAAGCAGAAGCCGGAGCGCTGGGCGGTGTATCCGGCGCTGATCGACGCCTACAACGGGCTCGGCAGGTACGCGGCCGCCGGCAAGGCCATGGACAAGCTGCTGGAGCTGCAGACCGGCCCGCAGGTGCAGGGGCGGGAGGCGCGGGTCTACTGGAACAAGGGCTGGCGCGAGGACGCCGCGGCACTGGCGTACGGCGCGACCGCGAACTCACGCACCCGCACGGAGAAGGCCGTCGCCCTGGACCGCGAGGGTGAGCTGGCCTGGGAGCGGGGCGAGGCCGAGGAGGCCGTGGAGCACTACACCGACGCGCTGAAGACCGTTCCCGAGAGCCACCGTTCGCTGGTGGGCCGTGCGCGTGCCCTGGCGGCGCTGGGCCGCACGGACGAGGCGCTGGACGACTACCGGTCGGCGCTGGCGAAGCTGCCGCTGCCCGAGTACGCCCTGGAGGCCGGGGAGCTGTACGAGTCGATGGGGCTGAACGGGGACGCCGCGACCCTCTACGAGCTCCTGCGCAAGCAGGTCACCCGTGCCGGGGAGCACGGCGTCGACGGGGACCTGGTGCTGGCGCGTTACGAGGCCGACCACGGGGACCCGGCCGCCGCGGTGCGCCGGCTCCAGGACGAGTGGCGGCGCGGCCACCGCAACGTGCACGTGGCCGACACGATGGGGTGGGCGCTGTACCGGGCGGGCCGGCCGGAGGACGGGCTGCCGTTCGCGAAGCTGGCCACCGGTCAGGGGCTGCGCAGCGCGCTGTTCTCCTACCACCTCGGCGAGATCGAGCGCGCTCTCGGCGACTACGGCCCGGCGCGGCGCCACATCGACGAGGCGCTGCGGACGAACCCGCACTTCTCGCCGCTCCTCGCGCCCAAGGCGCGGGAGGCGCAGGACGCGCTCGGCGAACCCGCGCCGGGCGGGCCCGCGGACGTGGAGGGTGACGGGTACTGGCCGCTGGATCCGCCGGCCGACGCGTCGTCCGGCACCCCCTCGCCTTCGCCTTCGCCGTCGGCGTCGTCGCCGTCGCCGTACGCCGTGGCTTCCCCCGAGCCGGCGGCATCGGTGGCCGCTCCGCTTCCCGCGTCCCCCTCGGACGCTTCGGTTCCGGGGGCGGCCGTCTCACCGGCGCCGGCGCCGCCCGCCGCACGGCCCGCTCCGCAGCTGCGGCCGGTGCAGCGCTCGACGAGCCCGGCGCCGGTGACGGTGGCACCGGGGAACGGCTGACCTGCCGGCCTGCCCGCCGGAACGGCCGGCCGGCGGAACGACGATGCGGCCCCACGGGTCAGGACCGTGGGGCCGCAGTCGTGGGCAGGGGCAGGCCCTACAGGTTGCCGCGCTTCTCCTGCTCGCGCTCGATCGCCTCGAAGAGCGCCTTGAAGTTGCCCTTGCCGAAGCCCATCGAACCGTGCCGCTCGATCATCTCGAAGAAGACCGTGGGGCGGTCCTGGACCGGCTTGGTGAAGATCTGCAGCAGGTAGCCGTCCTCGTCACGGTCGACGAGGATCTTCAGCTCGCGCAGCGTCTCCACGGGCACCCGGGTCTCACCGGCCCACTCGCCGAGGGTGTCGTAGTACGAGTCGGGGGTGTCGAGGAACTGGACACCCGCGGCGCGCATCGAACGGACGGTGGCGACGATGTCGTTGGTGGCGAGCGCGATGTGCTGGACGCCGGCGCCACCGTAGAACTCGAGGTACTCGTCGATCTGCGACTTCTTCTTCGCGATCGCCGGCTCGTTGATCGGGAACTTCACCTTGAGGGTGCCGTCGGCGACGACCTTCGACATGAGCGCGGAGTACTCGGTGGCGATGTCGTCGCCCACGAACTCCTTCATGTTGGTGAAGCCCATGACCTTGTTGTAGAAGCCGACCCACTCGTTCATCCTGCCGAGCTCGACGTTGCCCACGCAGTGGTCGATGGCCTGGAAGGTGCGCTTGGCCGGCGGCTCGACGATCGGGTCGGCGGCGACGAAGCCGGGCAGGTACGGGCCGTCGTAGCCGCCGCGCTCGACGAGGGTGTGGCGGGTCTTGCCGTAGGTGGCGATGGCGGCCATCACGACGGTGCCGTGCTCGTCCTTGACCTCGTACGGCTCGGTGATGCCGGTGGCGCCGTGCTCGACGGCGTACGCGTACGCCTTGCGGGCGTCCGGCACCTCGATGGCCAGGTCGACGACGCCGTCGCCGTGGGTGGCGACGTGCTCGGCGAGGAAGTGGCCCCAGTCGGTGGACGCCTTGATCACGGAGGTGAGCACGAAGCGGGCGGCGCCGTTGGTGAGGACGTAACTCGCGGTCTCGCGGCTGCCGTTCTCCGGTCCGGAGTAGGCGACGAGCTTCATGCCGAAGGCCGTGGAGTAGTAGTGCGCGGCCTGCTTGGCGTTGCCCACGGCGAAGACGACCGCGTCCATTCCCTTCACCGGGAAGGGGTCGGCCTGCCGCGCGGTGTCGGGGGTGTGATCGATGGTCTCAGTCATGGAAGAAGGCTCCCGCCGATCCACAAGGTGCGCAATAGTTTGTATGTCGACTGGGCAATCTGCCCAGTCAAGGTCCGGATTCGCCGGACGTTGTGTACAGGATGACCATCGGGAGGGTGCCGTGGCGATCGATCATCTGGACGGGCGGCTCATCGTGCTGCTGGCACGGGAACCGAGGATCGGCGTGCTGGAGGCGTCACGGCGGCTGGGGGTGGCGCGCGGGACGGTGCAGGCACGGATGGACCGGCTGCAGTCGCAGGGGGTGGTACGGGGCTTCGGACCGGACGTCGATCCGGCGGCGCTGGGCTATCCGGTGACGGCGTTCGCGACGCTGGAGATCAAGCAGGGGCAGGGGGCGGACGTGCGGGCGCACCTCACGACCGTCCCGGAGGTGCTCGAACTGCACACCACCACCGGCCACGGGGACATGCTCTGCCGGCTGGTCGCCCGATCCAACGCCGATCTCCAGCGGGTGATCGACCGGGTCGTCGGCTTCGAGGGCATCGTGCGCGCGTCGACGGCGATCGTGATGGAGAACCCGGTGCCGCTGCGGATCATCCCGCTGGTGGAGCAGGCGGCTCAGGACTCCCGGGACTCCTGAGCCCGCTTGCAAAGAAGTGGTTGCATAAAAAGCGTTGCAAGGGTTTCTTTGCAACGCTACCTTTGCATGCATGAGCGAGCATGAGGAAGAAGGTGCGGCCGAGGCAGGGCCCGGCGCGCGCAAGCTCCACAAGCTGGACCCGCGATCACTGCGCGGCATCGCCCATCCCCTGCGGATGCGCCTGCTGACGGTGCTGCGGCAGGACGGCCCCGCGACGGCCTCCCGGCTCGCGGAGAAGCTCGGCGAGTCCAGCGGCGCCACCAGCTACCACCTGCGCCAGCTCGCGGCGCACGGCTTCGTCGAGGACGATCCGGAGCGCGGCAAGGGCCGGGAGCGGTGGTGGAAGGCATCCATGGACGGCATGCTCTTCGACGAATCCCTCTACAGCGACCCCGATCCGGCGGTGCGCGGAGCGGCCGACCTGTATCTCCACGAGCACGCGACCATGCACACCCAGGAGGTCGCCACCTGGCTGGGCAACCAGCGGGACTGGCCCGAGGAGTGGCGGCGCAGCTCCGACCTCAGCGACTTCACCCTGCGCCTTACCGCGGCGCAGGCCCACGAGCTCAACGAGAAGATCCACGCGCTCATCGAGAGTTACCGCAACCTCGAGCCCGCGCCCGGTACCGAAGGCGCCGCCCAGGTCCGCCTGCACACGCACGCCTTCCCGCGCTCCACCGACTGACGCACCGCCGAACGCCCGACGACCGAGCAGCGCGTTACGGGCGGCGCGCCGCCGCCGCGCCGCGAACCGCGAGCCGCACCACCGACCGAGGGGACCCGAGGGCCATGCACTCCGACATACATCTGACGCTGCACGAAATGCGCGCCGGGGAACTGCGTACGGCGGCCGCCGGCCGGCTGCCGAGTGAATCGCTGCGCATACAACTGGGCCGGACACTCGTCGAGTGGGGGCTGCGGCTGCTGCGGCAGCCGTCCGCGCCGGCGCGGTGCACGACCCGTCTCGCGTGAGCGGGCAGGGGGGAACCGCCGCGACCGTGGCGGCGCAGGGACGGCGGGGGCCGCTCGCCACCGTACTGGCGGCCAACGCCGTGTCCATCACCGGCAATTCACTGACGCTCATCGGCGTCCCGTGGTTCGCGCTCCAGACCACGGGCAGCCCCACCAAGGCCGGCCTGGTCGCCTTCTGCGCCACCCTGCCCGTCGTCGTCTCCGCCGTCGTCGGCGGACCCGTCATCGACCGGATCGGCCGGCGGCGGGTCAGCATCGTCACCGACCTCGTCTGCGCCGTCGCCCTCGCCGCGATCCCGCTGCTCCACTACGCGGGAGCGCTCCGCTTCTGGATGCTGTGTGCGCTGATGGCCGTCACGGGCCTCTTCCACGCACCGGGCGAGACCGCCCGCTATGTGCTCGTGCCCGACCTGGCCAGGGCCGCGGGAACCAGCCTGTCGAGGGCCGCGAGCCTCTTCGACGCCGTCTCGCGCGGCGCGCGGATGTCCGGCGCGGCCCTCGCCGGCGTCCTCATCGCACTCATCGGCGCGGAGGCGGTCCTGCTGCTCGACGCGGCGACGTTCTGCGGCTCCGCCCTGCTGATCCTCGTCGGCCTGCGGCGGGTGAAGGCGGCCGAGCCACAGCGGGATGCGGCGCCGGTGTCCCTCGCCACCTACCGCGGCGAACTGCGCGAGGGGTACGCGTTCCTGCTGCGCACCCGGCTGCTGCTGGGCGTCGTCCTGATGGTGATGGTCACCAACGGCCTCGACCAAGGCTGGAGTTCGGTCCTGCTGCCCGTACACGCCAAGGACAACCTGGGCGGCGCACGGGACCTGGGCCTGCTCGCCGCCGTCTTCGGCGGCTGCGCACTGCTCGGCGCCCTGCTCTACGCGGCCGTCGGGCACCGCTTCCGACGGCGGACACTCTTCGCCTGGGCATTTCTGATCTGCGGCCTGCCGCGGTTCGTCGTGGCGGCACTGGTCGACGGCACGGGGCCGCTGGCGGTCACCATGGCGGCGGGCGGGCTCGCGGCCGGGATGCTCAACCCGATCCTGACCACGGTGATGTACGAGCGCGTGCCCGAGCGGCTGCGCAGCCGGGTCGCGAGCGCCACCACGGCCGGGGTGCTGATGACCACGCCGCTCGGCGGACTGGCGGCCGGCTACCTCATCGAACAGGTGGGCCTGGCTGCGGCGTTGTCGACCTTGGGCGGGCTGTACTTCCTGACGACCCTGGCCCCGGCGGTGTTCCCGAGCTGGCGCGAGATGGACGCGGCGCCGGCGGACGGCGGCGTCGTCGACGGCGGCCAGGGCCCGAAGGCCGACGGTCCGGACCTCAGCAGCTCGGGACCTTCCCGCCCTTCTCCAGCGAACGCAGCGACTCCACCGCGCCCTTGAGCGTCGTGACGGGGATCAGGCGCATCCCCTCGGGCAGTTCGGCCTGCGCGTCGGAGCACTCGTCCTTCGGCACGAGGAAGACGGTCGCCCCGTCACGCCGCGCCGCCTGGGTCTTCAGCGACACCCCGCCGACCGCGCCGACCGCGCCGTCGGCGCTGATCGTCCCCGTACCCGCGATGCTGCGGCCACCGGTGAGGTCGCCGCCGGCGCCGTCGCCCGCGAGCTTGTCGATGACGCCGAGGGAGAACAGCAGTCCGGCGCTCGGCCCGCCCACGTCGGCGAGGTGCAGCGACACCTTCACCTTGGCGGGGTCCTCACCGAGGTACGAGAGAGCCGCGCGGGCGGCGACGTCCTGCGACCTCTCCATGTCCGCGACGTTGCGCTGCTCGATCTCCTTGTCCGACTTGCCCGCCGGATAGACGGCGTCGCGCGGCAGCACGGCACGGTCGGCGCGGAACCAGCCGTCGGCCACGTCACCGAGGTCGACATCGGTGGCCGGCCCCGTCGCGACGATCGTCGTCATCCGCAGCGACCCCTCGGTCCTGCGGGTCGGCGCGCCGGAGATCGTGATGACGGGCGTCCCCTGGTCCTCCCCGAGCACGTCCGCGGTCATCCCTGGCTGGGCGACGACGAACGGCAGGGGCGCGAGTCCGGCGACGGCGAACAGCGCGACGACGGGCAGGGCGCAGAGGGCGAGGGCGCGGGGGCGCGTGAGACTGGAGAGCACGGCGTCAATCTATCCGGCGCGGACCCGTCGCGGTCGGCGGGCGGCGGGTCCGGTGCCGCGGCCCGCCGTCCGCGGCCGGCGGCGCTACCGCAGCGCGTCCGCGACCTCGCGTGCCGCGTCCACGACGCGGGGCCCCACCCGCTCCGGTACGGCGTCGGCCAGCATCACCACACCGACGCTGCCCTCTATGCCCGTCACCCCCACCAGGGCGGCGGCGGCGCCGCTCGCGCCCGCCTCCAGTTCCCCGTGGGTGAGCGTGTATCCGGGCTCGGTGCTCTTGCTCTGGCGGGCGGCGAGGATCGCCTTGCCGGCCGCGCCGCGGTCCAACGGGTGGCGGAAGCCGGCCCGGTAGGCCACGTGGTAGTCCGTCCACGTCGGCTCGACGACGGCGACCGCGAGGGCCTCCGCCCCGTCGACCAGGGTCAGGTGGGCCGTCGCCCCTATGTCCTCCGCGAGGGAGCGCAGGGCCGGCATCGCGGCCTCCCGCACCAGCGGATGGACCTGGCGGCCGAGGCGCAGCACGCCGAGGCCGACCCTGGCGCGGCCGCCGAGGTCGCGTCGGACGAGGGCGTGCTGCTCGAGGGTGGCGAGCAGCCTGTAGACGACGGTGCGGTTGACGCCGAGTTTGGTGGACAACTCGGTGACGGTCAGCCCGTGGTCGGTATCGGCGAGCAGCTTGAGGACACGTAGTCCCCTGTCGAGCGTCTGGGAGGTCTCCGCGGTCACGACGCCCTCTCCTTCGGAGTGAGTGACGGCGATCCTCACAAGGGATGTCGCGGCACCGGTCCCATCGGCGACGCACCCAGAGGCCGCCGGCAGGCCATGGCACACCGACTGCGCTCCGCGGCGGCGCTGCCACGGGGCGTTTGCATTGCGGGGACAGTAGCGACCGGCACCGCTCAGCGGAAGCCCTCGTCCAGAATCCGGGCGATCTTCCTTCGACGACGGGTTATTGATCCCCGTACGGGTCATGTGAGCGGGCGTCCGGGACGACCGTCGCCGGCCGCGGCGCCGTGACGGCGAACCGTCGTCCGGTGCGGTGCGGGCGCCGCCCGCGCCGCACGCCACCGGACGACCGTCGTCCGGTGGCGTGCGGCGCGGGCGGCGCCGTGTCAGCGCATCCGCGTGGCCCACTCCTGGACCTTCTTGATCCGCTCCCGGATCTGACCGGCCGTCGCCTCCGCGCTCGGCGGACCGCCGCACACCCGGCGCAGCTCGGTGTGGATCACCCCGTGGGGCTTGCCGCTCTGGTGTACGTACGCGCCGACCATCGTGTTCAGCTGCTTGCGCAGTTCCAGCAGTTCCTTGTGGGAGACGACCGGGCGGCGCTCGGCCGGCAGCTCGAGGAGGTCGGCCTCCTCGTCGGGCTTCTTGCGGCTGTGCGCGATCTGCCGTGCCTGCCGCTTCTGGAGCAGCAACTGCACCTGGTCCGGTTCGAGGAGCCCGGGAATACCCAGGTAGTCCCGCTCCTCCTCGCTGCCGGGGTGCGCCTGCATGCCGAACTCGGCCCCGTCGTACAGCACACGGTCGAAGACGGCGTCGGACTCCAGCGCCTCGAAAGGCAGCATGTCCTGCTCGCCCGTGTCCTCGTCCTGCTGCTTCTCGGCCTCCGCCATCTCCTTCTCGGACTCGGCGTACGGGTCCTCGTCGCCGTCCTTCTTCGGCTTGTCGAGGGCGTGGTCGCGCTCGACCTCCATCTCGGAGGCGAAGCCGAGCAGGTTCGGGATGGTGGGGAGGAAAACCGAGGCCGTCTCACCGCGCCGGCGTGACCGCACGAAACGGCCCACGGCCTGCGCGAAGAACAGCGGCGTCGAGATCGTCGTCGCGTACACACCGACCGCGAGGCGCGGTACGTCGACGCCCTCCGACACCATTCGGACGGCGACCATCCAGCGGGACCCGTCCTCGCTGAACTCCTCGATCCGCTTGGACGCCGCCGCCTCGTCGGAGAGCACGACGGTGGCCTTGGTCCCCGTGATCTCCCGGATCAGTTTGGCGTACGCGCGGGCCGAGTCCTGGTCGGAGGCGATGACGAGGCCACCCGCGTCCGGGATGCCCTTCCTGACCTCGGTCAGCCGCTGGTCGGCGGCGCGCAGGACGTTCGGCATCCAGTCGCCGCGCGGGTCGAGCGCGGTGCGCCAGGCCTGCGAGATCGCGTCCTTGGTCATCGGCTCGCCGAGCCGCGCGGCGACCTCGTCACCGGCCTTGGTGCGCCAGCGCATATTGCCGCTGTAGGAGAGGAAGATGACCGGCCGGACGACCCCGTCGCCGAGCGCGTTCCCGTAACCGTAGGTGTAGTCGGCGGCGGAACGGCGGATGCCGTCGTTGCCCTCCTCGTACGTGACGAACGGGATCGGGTTGGTGTCCGAGCGGAAGGGCGTGCCGGTGAGGGCGAGGCGGCGGGTCGCCGGCTCGAACGCCTCGAGACACGCCTCGCCCCATGACTTGGAATCACCCGCGTGGTGGATCTCGTCGAGGATGACGAGCGTCTTGCGCTGCTCGCAGCGGTTGCGGTGCAGCATCGGGCGCACCCCGACACCGGCGTAGGTGACGGCGACGCCGTGGTACTCCTTGCTCAGCGGTCCCGCGCTGTACTCCGGGTCCAGCTTGATCCCTATCCGCGCCGCCGCGGCCGCCCACTGCTTCTTCAGGTGCTCGGTCGGCGCGACGACGGTCACCTGCTGCACGACGTGGTGGTGCAGCAGCCAGGAGGCGAGGGTGAGCGCGAACGTCGTCTTGCCGGCGCCGGGGGTGGCGACGGCGAGGAAGTCACGCGGCTGCTCCTGGAGGTACTTCTCCATGGCGCCCTGCTGCCAGGCACGCAGCTTGTTCGCCGTGCCCCAGGGGGCACGGCCGGGGAAGGCGGGTGAGAGGTGGTGGGAGGCGGTAGTAGTCACGGTCTCCGGTTCGGTGCTCTCGGCTGACGTGGGCGCGGGCGGGTCGTCATGTACGGGGTCGTTCCGTACGACAACCGGGCCACCCTACCGGGGTCCCGGTTGTCGTCCGGGCCCGACGGGCCCGCCGGCGCGGTATGCGACCGGGGTCACAACGCGCGCAGTACGCCGCCGATCACAGCGGGGTCCGCGACCTGTCCGGCGGCGACGGAGACCACCAGGTCGTAGGCCCTGTCCTGGTCGACGTCCGAGAGGTCGACCCCGTTGAGTGCGAGGAAGACGACCGCGCAGAGCCAGGCGGTGCGTTTGTTCCCGTCAACGAACGGATGGTTCGCCGCGAGGGCGTGCAGCAGCGCGCCGGCCTGTTCGTACACGTCCTCGTAGGCGGACACCCCGAACATCCGGGCCCGCGGCCGGTGCACGGCGGACTCGAGCAGCCCGGCGGTGCGCAGCTCGGGCGGGGCGCCGCCGAACGCGAGCGCCGCGACGGCCGTCACGTCGGCCACGGTGAGATGACGCGTCACTCCCCCAGCCTCCTCAGCAGTTCGGTGTGGTCCGCCGCGTAGCGGGCGGCCACCGTGCGGACGAGGTCGCCCTCGGCCCGCAGGAAGTGCCGGGCGGCCTCGTGGAGCAGCGCCTCGGGCGTCGTCCCCCGCGCGTCCGCGAGGTCCTGGAGTGCCCGGCGCTCGGGGTCGGCGAGCCGGACGGCGTACTCGTGCGTGGTCATGGCGCGAGCCTACGGACGCTGTACGGGGTGCTTCACCCGGCTTTCGTGTTCCGTCTTGAGCCGCGTCGCCATCCACGCCCCCGCCGGCGCGACCACCGCCATCGGCAGGAACACCGGGGCGAACCGCGACGGGGTGCGCAGCCGTCGCCTTACCCTGCCCCTCCTCCGCCGCCAAGGCGGCGCGCGAGGCGGTTCGTGAGGCGACTGGAACAGGCCGATCATCTTGTAACGCACCGTTACGCTGCCGTCACACCCCGATCGCCGAAGAGGCCGGGGCTACGGGGAGTGGAGGATCTCAACATGGCCGACCCGGAGGCCGGTGCCCACCACGGCGCCGCGGACCTGAAGGTGAACACCGACGAGCTCGGAGCGGTCGGGCACGACGCATACGTCCTCCACGGGCAGCTGACACGGGACGGCGACCACGCCCGCGCCTCGACGTTCGACGCGGCCATCGCGCTGATGAACGGCAACTTCACCAGCGGCGCGGAACTGCTGAAGGTCCACGACCGCTGGAACTCCCAACTGCGGACCCTGCTCGACGCCTGCGCACAGATCTCCAACCACCTCGACTACTCGAAGGCCGCGCACGCGAAGGACGACGCCGACATCGGCGGCAACCTGACGGCAGTCTCCAAGATCAGCGAATACTTCAAGTAGTCACCGGGGGAAGCGCAGTGCTGAAGTACGAGGACGTCGTCGACGCGCCCGTCACCAAGTTCAAGGAAGCCGCCGACGACTGGTCGGAGATGCTCACCAAGCTGGAGAAGCTGGCGGACGAAGCCCGGCACGGCATGAAGGCCAAGTCCGACAAGGCCGACTGGCGGGGCCTGAACGCGGGTGTCACGAAGCCGTTCATCACCAAGACGGCCAAGGAGTTCGACGACGCGGAGGCCCAGGCCAAGGGCATCAAGCTGCTGCTCGCGGATGCGCACGCATCGTTCAAGGCCGCCAGGGACGCGCTGTTGAGGATCCGGGACGAGGAGGGGCCGGCCGCAGGCATCCACGTGGACGCGAACGGCAAGGTCCGCCCCCGCCAGGACCTGAAGACCGACGCGACGGCACGCCAGGACACCGACCGCGCCGCGTACGAGGCAGCGGTACGGAAGCAGGAGGAAGCCGTGGCCTCCTGGCAGCGGAAAGTAGACAGGATCGTCGAGGACTGCTCCGACGCCGACGAGTCCCTGAAGCGCGCTCTCGCCGCCAACGTCAAGGACGCCCACAACTTCACCGCCCCCAAGTACAAGAGCCTCGACGCGGAAGAGGCCGCGCGTGCTGCCGCACTGGCCGGCAAGGGGCGCGACCTGACGCACACCGAACTCCAGGCTCTCAATGGCTTGTTGCACGACAACGCCAAGTCGCCTGAGTTCGCGAAGAACTTCTACGAGAAGCTCGGACCGGAGAAGTCACTTGCGTTCTTCGGACAGTTGTCGACGGATGCGTACCACTACGGGAAGCTGGACAAGGAACGCCTGAAAGATGTTCAGGCCCTCCAGAAGAACCTTGGCCTCACCTTGGCCACCGCATCTCACGACGGCAAGTTCGCCGCAGAGTGGGGCCCGGAGCTACGAAAGCTCGGCACTGAACGAATTCCGCTCACCAGACAGGACCCTCCTGGTACTGGCCCCTTCGGCTACCAACTGCTCGGCGGAATCATGCGTTACGGGAACTACGACGCAAAGTTCCTGAACCCCATCGCTGAACATGTGGCTCAGCTGCACCAGAAGACCCCTCACTTGTTCGCCGAGAACAAGGCGCTGAACAATTCTGCCAGGGACCCCTTCAACCCGTCCGGCATCAACGGGTCGGGTTACGACCCGATGATCGCAATGTTGGAGGCTTTGGGCCACAGCCCGGACGCCGCGAAACACTTCTTCACGGACACGCCGACCGCGTACAACGAGGACGGTACTGTGAATAAGGGCGCCGATGCCGATCTAGGCAAAGGGAAGAAGGGCCTCATCGACAACTACCTCGATTTCTTCACCGATGACAAGTGGAAGTCGTTCGATGATATTGATGTACCGATCCAAAGCGAAATCAAGCAATCACGTGACCACATGCCTGACGCACTTGGACACGCCCTTGAAGCGGCAGCTCTCGGTTATCCATGGGATGACCCTAGCCCTCATCCAGTAAGAGACGCGACCGCTGCCCATGTCATGTCAGAAGTTGTGGAGAAGTACGCGGAAAACCCTGCCCTGCTCAGGCACCACGAAGCACTCGCGGACAGCATCGGCAACATGAGCGCCGGATATATCGACGACATCGGCTGGGCTCTGGAAGAGCGGGAACCGGGAGACATTCATAAACCTAAGAAAAACATCGAGGCTCACCTGATTCTGGATCGGGACGAAGCACGGAAGTTGCTCAGCACACTGGGGCAGCATCCAGACGCCTACGCGACTGTATCCAAGGCAAATGAGATCTACACGACGAGCGCACTCGAGGCTCAGATCGGCGAGAACGGAGAGCCCCATACCGGCAAGGCCCGTTCTGTTGTGCATACGGGTGCCGAGATTCAAGGGATGTTGGATCAGTCACGTGCCGATCAGGTCGAGGCAACGAACCTCAAGACCCACGAGGAGTATGAGAAGGCTGCCGCCAAGCGAGCCGCTTGGATAAACTTCGGCGCCACCACGGCGCTCGCGACCGGCGTTGCCCTTCTTCCCGTGGCAGCCGCTGCCGGAGCCGCTGTGGTGCTTATCCCTCTAGCCACCGATACGGCGAACGGAGCGGTCGAGCAGGTGCTCGGCCAGGCCATCGGCGACTACGCTGGAAAATCTGTCGATGAACATAAACAGCAGATCGAGGATCTCACACACGCGGAAAGAGAGAATGTGTTTTCGGCCGGAGAGGGAATGGCCGAGGCGCCAATGAAGAGGTTCATACAGTATCACGGCATTGATTTCAACAGCGACTTCGGTCAGGACCTGAAAGAGTCAATGCGAGTCGGCTATGCAACCGGAAATTCCCGCGAGAACCAGCAGGGAAATTCCCCTGTGGCTTGAGTGATAGCCGGAGACGATATGAGAGATGTGACGCGAGTGCGACCAAACCGTTCTGCATCGCCCATGGCGCTCGCACTGTTGCTCGGCGTAACGGCTGCCGCGTGCGGGGAGGGAGGAAAGGAGGAGGAGAGCTCCTACGTCGCGACATCAGAAGTCTGCGACAGCGTGTTCCAAGGAGCATCTGCTCGTGCGGTCGATTCCGTCATGGACAGCAAATCGTTCTCCCGCATAAATTCCGGAATCAGTGACCGCGTCGCAGCTTCACTAAAGAAGGGGTATGCGAGCGGCCGCTCCTGGACATACCCAGAAGAGTTCTGCGAACTGAATCCGGAAGGGACGGGTGGTATCGGACACAATGCCGATATCGACTTTTCGATCTATGCTCCGTCAGACATCGACGGAGGGCAAACGGCCGCAGGGGAGCAGATTTACGCCATGGGCAAGGAGGCCAAGGCCAGCCCCAGGGGGGCCCGCTTGTACTTCGAATGCGTGAGCCCGCAACTCAAGGGGTCTACGGTGAGCCCTGCACGCATTTTTGGCTCCTTGAGGCTTGAGCGTGATCTATGGGAAGATAGCGTCCAACACCGTGAAGCAAATCTCACTATTATCCACACCGTGTCTCTCGCAATGGCCAAGGAGCTTGAGTGTGAGAACAATGGAAACTTGCCCAGCTCGCCAATTTTCAAGGAAATCCAGTCAACGGACAAGAGCTGACCTCGATCCGCTGGACCGGCAATTGGGCGCCATTGGAGACCCGTAGACGGCTTTACCAGGGAGGCGACGACCAAGGTGCTCCTCCTCGGTCCGCCAGAAGTGCCGTACCCCTTCGCGGGCGTACTTGAACGGCTCGGTCTCCCGGTCGCGCTCCTGCGACTCCTCGGACACGACCTCGCCGACAAGATCGACCTCGTCGGGCAGGAAGCAGATACGGTCCGGCTCATACGCCACGTGAGCAGCGAGGACATCCGGCTCCGGACGGCTCTTGGCGCTGAGTTTTGTCGTCATCTGCCGCCTTGACCGTTCTTGAGCCGCGTCGCCACCCACGCCCCCGCCAGCGCCACCCCCGCCATCGGCAGGAACACCGCCGTGAAGGCCGCAGGGTGGGTGCCGGAGACGCCGTCGGTCACGGCGTGGCCCGCGCCCACCGCGCCGCCGCCGAGGGCCGCGAACGCCGCGCCGCCCGCCGCGAGGAGCAGCACGTTCGACAGCGCGTCGGAGATCTGCAGCGCGGCCGAGTTGGCGCCGGCCTCCTCGGGAGCGGACAGCTTCAGCAGCAGCACACTGGTCGAGCCGATCACCAGCCCCATGCCGAAGCACCCGAAGCCCCAGGCGACCCCGACGGTCCACACCGGAACCGCTTCGATCAGCACGCTCGGCGCGGTGGCGATGGCCGCCGCGACGAGCAGCATGCCGAGGACGACCAGCCGCTCCCGGTACGGCTCGGTCCGCGGCCGGGACTGGACGTACGAGCCCAGCGCCCAGGTCGCGCCGCCGACCGCCAGCGACAGGCCGGCCATGGTCGGGGAGAGACCACGCTGGGTGACCAGCATCAGCGGGACGAAGGACTCGGCCGCGATGAACGACCCGGCCGCGACACCCCGCAGCAGGACCACGGACGGCAGGCCGCGCGCCGCCCGGTACGTCCCGGCGGGCAGCAGACCGAGCGCGGACGGTACGAGCAGCGCCGCGCCGAGGGCCGCGGGCAGCAGGGAGAGCCATTGCAGGTCCTGGCCGGCGTACTGGAGGAAGCCGGCGCCGATCGAGATGCCGAGGGCCAGCCGGATCCGCCGCCGGTCGAAGGCCGCCACGGGGGCGGACGGGTCGGCGGGCCCGGAGGCCGTACGGCGGATCGCGGGCAGCGCGAGCGCGAGCGGCACGACGACCAGGGCGGGGATGCCGATGAACACCCAGCGCCAGCCGAGTTGCTCGGTGACCGTTCCGGCGGCGAGCGGCCCGACGACGGACGGGATCACCCAGCTCGCCGCGAACGCCGCCATGATCGCGGGCTGGAGCCGCCGTGGATAGGCGCGGCTGACCACGACGTACAGCGCGACGATGACCAGTCCGCCGCCCAGGCCCTGCACGGCTCTTCCGAGCACGAACACCCACATGACGCCCGCGGTGCCCGACAGCATCAGCCCCGCCGCGAAGGCGCTCATCCCGCCCGCGAGCGCGCCCAGCGGGCCCTTGCGGTCCGCCCACTGCCCGCTGACGACCATGCCGAAGAGGCTGGTGGTGAAGTACGCGGAGAAGGCGAAGGCGTACAGCGGGATGCCGTGCAGTTCACGGGCGGCGACCGGCATGGCCGTACCGACGGCGGTGGCCTCGAAGGCGATCAGGAAGACGACGGCGACGATGCCGATGCTGAGCGCCCGGTGCTCACGACCGAGAACACCGCTCCGCTTGCCGTGGTGCCTGAGGTCCGGCCGGTCATCGTGCGAGCCGTGATGGTTGCCGTCCTGCTCGGCGCCCCGCGCGGTGACCTGCTCGGCGACCTGTGCGGCGACCTGCTCGGCCGGCGGATCGGCGGCCTGCGGATCGTCGTGCCGGCCGCCGCGCTCGTCGTCACGCTGGTCCCGCTGGTGGTCGCGCTTGTGGTCACGCGTGTCGTCGGCAAAGGTTCCGGCTGCTGTCGCGGGGCGGGGAGCGACATCGGCGTCGCTCGGCTCGAGGGGGACGGTCATGGGCTCAAGAGTAAGGGGCAAGAGTGCCATTGGGCCCTGTCGTTCGACGGGACCGGACCGGTCCCTTCGTCGTACGACCATGAACGGCGTATGGCAGTCGTGTTGCGGCGCGGACCTGACCGTTGAGGTCCGCCGCACCGGCCCCGTACGGTCGAGGAGTTGGAACACACGGCCGTGTGCCCGAGTGGCTCAGGGGCTCGACTGCAACTCGAGTTACACCGGTTCGAATCCGGTCACGGCCTCTGCGGATCCAGTGTGCGACGAGGGCCGCCCCGCGCGACGGGGCGGCCCTCGTCGCACCGCCGCAAGGACGGCTCGCGGCGGCCCCAACTCGTCCGACACACCTTCCGGAAGGCCGCCGTGACCACGCCGGTAGGCTCGGGGGCCTGTTGCCGGGGTGGGGGAGCCGTAGATGGAACGCACGCGCACGGCCGCTCCGCACCCCTTCGCGGCGGCCCTCGCCGCACGCGGGCGCTGTGGAGTGGCAGACCTCACCCGGCAGTACGACGGGGGCCTCGCCTTCCAGCCGACCGGAGCCTGACGCCGATGCTTTCGCCTCTCATGCACGACGACCCTGTCGACATCGCCGGTATCCGCCTGCTGGCCCGGCTCGGTCACGGCGGCATGGGCACCGTCTATCTCGCCCGGACGGCGGGCGGCGGCACCGTCGCATTGAAAACCATGCATGCGGGGATCGCCGCCGACCCCACCTCACGCGCCCGCTTCCATCTCGAGACGGACGCCGCCCGCGTCATCGGCGGCCGGCACGGCGCGGTGGTGGTGGCCGCCGACCCGCTCGCGGAAACGCCCTGGCTGGCAACCGAGTACGTCCTCGGCCCGCCTCTCGACGACGCCGTCGGCCTGTGCGGACCTCTTCCGGAGGCGTCGGTCCGGGCCCTCGGCGCCGCACTCGCCGGCGCCTTCGCCCAGCTCCACGCCTCCGGCATCGTCCACCGCGACCTCAAACCGTCCAACGTGATGATCACCGCCTACGGTCCGAAGGTCATCGACTTCGGCATCGCCCGCGCGGCCGGGGACGACCGGCTCACCCGTACGGGTACGGCTGCTGGAACGCCCGCCTACATGTCCCCCGAGCAGGCCACCGGCCAGGACCACAGCCCCGCCGGCGACGTGTTCGCCCTGGCCGGCGTCCTCACCTACGCGGCAACAGGGCACGGCCCCTTCGGCACCGGGCACGCCGCCGACCTCCTCTACCGGGTCCGTTATGCCGCCCCCGACCTGTCCGGGGTGCCGGCCGCGTTGCTCCCGGTGCTGGAACGCTGCCTGTCCAAGGATCCCGCAGAGCGCCCCACGACGACGGAGCTCGCGGGGCAACTCCACTCCGGTGACGGCGAGTTCGCGGACCACCTCCCGGGCCCGCTGCTCGCGGACATCGGCCGTCGCGCCACCGAGGTGTGGCAGTACCAGCCCTACCGGATGGCCGTACCGGCGAGCCACGCCACGGCCGAGACCGTTCCCGCCGGCAAGAGCCCTGTGCTGAGCCGCCGAAGGCTCCTCGCCGTCGGAGGCGGCGCCGCGTTGAGCCTGGCCGGCACAGGAGCCGGAACGTGGGCGTGGGTGAACGGACGGGCTTCGGACCCGTCGAAGCCGCCCGGCGCGGACCGGGCGCCGTCCGCCCTCTGGCGGAGAAGCATCGAGACGGCGCCCCCGGAGGACATGGGCCGTCCGATGCTGGTCGCGGGCAGAATCGTCGTCGTCAACGGAGCGGGAGTGACTGCGGTGGAAGCCTCCACCGGCCGGAACCTCTGGTCCACCAGCCCCGTCCTCAGGCCGTGGGACGTGGCGACCGACGGCGAGAAGCTCTACGCGGTCGACTACTCGCTGTCCCCGGACGAGGGACTGCGCATCGTCGAGATCGGCCTCGAGGACGGCGAACTGCTGGACCCGGTCGTCGACACGAAGTCCTTCAACGGCAAACTGACCCGCAACCAGCTTCTCTGCGTGAACGACGGCATCGCATGGCTGCTCACGGCACCGGTGCCCGAGAAGGGCGCCGATCCTTCGTCCGACACGGACGTGGCACGGGGTTGGCGCATCGTCTCGTTCTCACTGTCCGACGGCAGGATGCGCACGGAACTGGTCCTGGAGCAGAGCCCTCCGGAGGCTTTTCCGTGGGTGACGGGCACACGCGCCGTCGGCTCGCGACTGGTCCTCTTCTTCCGCACCGGGACGGGCGGTGTCGAGGCGACGGTGTGCGACACGAGCAGCGGCAGCGTTGTGTGGCGGGACGCCCTCCCGGTCGAGGCCGACGACGCCGCCCGCAATCCGATCGCCGTGGACCAGGAGAACCTCTACGTCGCGTCGGACGCCGTGTACGCGAGGCGCCTGGCCGACGGCCGGGAAGCATGGAGGTACGGCGCCGCGAAGGGCACCTCGTACGGGTCGCCGGCGCTGAAGGACGGGGTGATCTACGTCGTGGAAGGCGTAGGAGGACGCGCGCTTGTAGCCGTCGACGCCAAGACCGGCGTTCTGCTGTGGCGCGAGAAGGACGCCGTCCAGTCCGGTCATGAACTCAAGGTGGCGCCCACCGTGGGGGATCGGCACGTCTACAAGCACAGCGCTGCCGGGCTACGGGCGATCGATCTCGGTACGCACAGGTCCGCGTGGCTCCACGGGGAGAGCCTCGACAAGTTCAGCGCCCTGCTGTCCGCGGACAGGCTCATCGGTTGCGGAGAAGACGACATGACCGCCTTGCCCGTGACGGCAGCCGCGGAATCCTCTCCCGCCTCCTAGTCCCGACCCACCCTCCTCTGCCAGGAAAGGCCGACACTCCACCATGCGCCCTCTCAGTCACGGCGACCCGATCCGGCTGGGGCCGTACCGCCTCGTGGGCGTCCTCGGGGAGGGCGGTATGGGCAAGGTCTACCTCGGACGGGACAACGCCGGCCGGTCGGCGGCGGTCAAGGTGCTGCGTCCGGAACTCGCCCACGATCGGCACCTGGCCCAGCGGTTCGTACGCGAGGCCGAGACCGCACGGGCGGTGACCAGCCGCGGCGTCGCCCAGGTGCTGGACGCGCAGACGGAGGGCGGGCACCCGTGGATCGCCACCGAGTATCTCGCCGGGCCGACGCTCGACCAGGCGATCGCGGCTCACGGACCCCTGGACCCGCCGGCCCTGCACACCCTGGGCTCCGCCCTGGCGTCCACACTCCAGGACATTCACCGGGCCGGCCTGATCCACCGCGACCTCAAGCCGTCCAACGTCGTGCTGACCTCGGGCGGCCCGCGTGTCATCGATTTCGGTATCGCCCGCCCCGAGCACGGTCTGACCCTCACCACGACGGGCCAGATCCCGGTCACCCCCGGATACGGGGCACCGGAACAGGTCCTCGGAGAGCGCGTCGGTCCCTCCGCCGACGTGTTCTCACTGGGGGCCGTCCTCGCCCATGCGGCGAGCGCCAGACCGGCGTACTCCGGTGAGCACGTCGCCGCGGTCCAGTTCGCGGTGGTGCACGGCTCGCCGGACCTCCGAGCCGTGCCCCCGGAACTGCGGCCTCTCATCGAACCCTGCCTGGCCAGGGACCCGGCACAGCGTCCGCAGCCGGCGGCGATCGCCGCGGCGTTCGCACCACCGCGGGACGCCCACCGTGTGTGGAAGCGGGGGCACCTCGCCGACCGGATCAAGGAGCACGAGGCCCTGGCGGAACAGTTCGCCACGCTGCCGGGCACCACCGTGGGCAACGCGCGACCGTCGCGGCGGCGCTTCCTCGCGTCTCTTGCCGCCGGCGGCACGCTGCTGACACTCGGCGGTGCCGGAGCGGCCTGGTGGTGGGCGGGCGGAAAGTCCGAACTGCCCGCGGCCGCCGACGCTCCGCCCGCCGACCTGCTGACCGCCGTCACGCTGCACGAGAGTCCACGGCCCTTGTGGGGTCCCCTGAAGGTGGCAACTCCCCATGCCGCAAGGATGCTCCCGCTCAGGGACGTCGTGATGGTCGCCCACCCGTCGGGCGGGCTCGCGGCCCACAAGGTGACCGACGGGAAGCACAAGTGGACGCTGCCCGAGGTGTCGCCGTCCGCCGGCTTCCTGGGGCTGACGGAGAAGATCTTCGTGGCGGGCGACGAGAGCGGCAATGTGCTGGCCTTCGACGCCTCCACCAGCGAGCGGCGCTGGAGCGTCCCTGCCGATGCGGAGAAGCTGCTGGCCACCGCGCCGGGCGGCGGGACCGTGTACCTGCAGACGAAGGACGATCGACTGTCCGCCGTGGACGTCACGAGCCGTGAGGTCCGCTGGACGCGGCGCGTGCCCGCCGGTGCGCAGCTGGACTCCGCGGCGGTGGGCGCTGCCGGGCCCGACCACCTCGTCGTCTGTACGGGGGGCGGGACGTACTTCGCCGTCGGAGCGGAGACGGGCAAGGAAGCCTGGACCGTCGAAGGCAACGCGTCGATTGCCACAGCACCCGCCGTCGGGGACGGCGTCGTGTACATGGGCGGCAAGGCCCTCACCGCGGTCGACCTCGCGTCCGGCGAGGAGGTCTGGAGCCTGGCTTCGGAGTCGCTGTCGTCCGGGGCGGACAACTGGGGCCCGCCGACGATCGACGGCAGCCGTCTCATCGCCGTGGACGACGGAGGCGGCAGAGTCGTGGACAAGGTGGGAGGCGAAGTGATCTCCAGGTTCTGGCTGGACGGTACGACACCTCCTCGCACGCCCCCGGTACTGCAGGGCAACACCTACTGGGTCGTCGAAGGTGGCACTTCCTCGGGGGTCTCCGCATTCGGGAAGTCCTCCTCGGAGCATCGGGACATGCTCGTCTGGACGTACGAGTCGGATCGGGACGAGTCCGGTTCGAACGGGTCCGGTGCGGAAGGGCCTTGGTACGTGGCCGCCGCAGGAAATCGGGTGTTCCTCCTGCACAGAGGGACACTCGTCGCACTGCCGGTCTTCTGACCGATCGGGGGAGCCCTGCCCCGGGACGGCGCCCCCAGGCCGTCCGCGCGGCGCGGAACGGTGGGCCGGTAGGCTCCTGTGGCGTTGTCATGCCTAGGGGGATTCGCAGATGGAACGAACGCGGACGCAACGGCCACGGCAGGGCGGGCCGCGCGGCATCGGCCCGTACCACCTCGTCACCCGCCTCGACCCGACCGGCCCCGGCTTCCCGCCGGTCCCGGAGCACCGGTTCGTGGCACGCAGCGCCGACGGCGAGCGCACGGTCCTGATCAGCGTCCCTCTCGAGGCCGCCGACCCGGCGCGCTTCCTCGTCGAGGCGGACGCGGCCCGCCGGCTCGTCGGACCCTGGGCGCTGCCGGTCGCCGAGCTCTCGCCCACGCCGGAGAGCCCGTGGTACGCCACGCCCTATCTCCCGGTGCTCCCGCTGCCGGTGGCGCTGGCCGTGCACGGCGGCCCGTTGCCCGAGCACACCGTACGGGCCCTGGGCGCCGCCCTGGCCGAAACCCTCGCGGGCGCTCACGCCATCGGCATCACGCATGCCGGCCTCTCCCCCGCCGCGGTGCTGCTGGCCTGGAACGGGCCACGCCTGACCTGCTTCGGCGCGGCCCGCGCGGCGGCCCCGGACGGGGAGTCCCGCACGGGCATCGCCGGTCTCGAGCCGGGCAGCCTCGCCCCCGAGGCGGCCGCGGGCGGACGTCCTCGTCCGCCGGGCGACATCTTCGGCCTGGGTGCGGTCATGGCGTACGCGGCCACCGGCCACACGGTCCCGGACAGTGCCGAACTCCCGCAGTCGCTGCGCCCCCTGATCGCCCGTTGCCTGTCCCGCGACGCGGCGGCCCGCCCGACGGCCGCCGAACTCCTGCACGCCCTGCCCCCGTCGGCGCCCGCCCCCACATCGACGGTCCTGGACTCGGCCGGCTCCCTCCTGGGCCCCGGATGGCTTCCCGGCCGGGTGGTGGCCGCCATCGCCCGGCAGTCGTCAGAGGTCCTGGCCGCCGAATTCCGGACCTCCCAGATGCCTTCACGGACCTGACGCCGACCGAGCGATCGAAAGAGAGCACCTTCATATGGAACCCCTGGGCAGCGGCGACCCGCTGAGGCTCGGCCCGTACCGCCTTCTCGGTGTGCTGGGTGCGGGCGGCATGGGCAAGGTGTACCTCGGGCAGGACGGCTCCGGGACCACGGCCGCCGTAAAGGTCCTTCGGCCCGAGCTCGCGTACGACCCGGACCTGGCGCGGCGTTTCGTCCGGGAGGCGCAGATGGCGCAGGCCGTCAGGAGTACCGGCGTCGCCCGCGTGCTGGGCGCGCGGACCGAGGGCGGGCGCCCCTGGATCGCCACCGAATTCCTGGCCGGGCCGACGCTCGACAAGGCTGTCGCGTCCCACGGGCCGGTGGACGAGCCGACGCTCCGGGTCCTGGGCGCGGCACTTTCCCGGACACTGATGGACATCCATGCTGCGGGCCTGATTCACAGGGACCTCAAGCCGTCGAACATCGTGCTGACGGCAGCAGGTCCGCGCGTCATCGACTTCGGCATCGCCCGTCCCGAGCACGGCCTCACTCTGACGACCACGGGCCAGGTCCCTGCCACCCCCGGTTACGGAGCGCCGGAGCAAGTGCTCGGACAGCGCGTAGGCGCTTCGGCCGACGTGTTCTCCCTCGGAGCGGTGCTCGTCTTCGCCGTCACAGGGTCGCAGGCGTTCAACGGCGGCAATGTCGCCGCCGTACAGTACGAGGTCGTTCATGGAGCGGCACGGTTGGACCGTGTACCACCGCAACTGGCGCCGCTGATCGCCCCGTGCCTCAGCAAGGATCCGGCGAGCAGGCCCACCCCGGCCCGGCTGGCCTCGGCCTTCGCTCCCCCGCGAGGCGCTGAGGGTGTTTGGCGGCACGGCGCATTGGCCACCGACATCAAGCAGCGGCAACGTGAGATCCACCAGCTGACCACCGCGGTACGGGGGGCGGGTTCCTCCCCCCACGGCATGTCACGACGCCGCCTGATCACCACCCTGGCGGCCGGCGGCACCGCCCTCGCGGTCGGGGGTGGAACCGCGGCATGGTGGTTCGGGCGGGGTGATGAATCCGACGTGTTCGCCCTCCCGCCGGCCGCCAGGACCCCCAGAGCCCCGTTGTCGGCTGCGTCGGGTGAGACGGCTCTCACGCCGCTGTGGGGACCGGTCCGGGCGCTGGGCAAGAACTCCGACACCCCGCTACCGGTGCGCGATGTGCTCGTCGTCGGCGCCCCGGAACGGGGTATCGCCGCCCACGATGTGGTGAACGGCAAACGGCGCTGGACGGCCCCGGACGTGAACCCGGCGGGCGGCATGCTGTCCCTGTCGGACGCCCTGATCGCCGCTGCCGATGATCAGGGCCGACTGGTCACTTACGTCGCCTCCACCGGTGAACCGAGATGGACGGCGCCTGCCGCAGCCCAAAGGGTCCTCGCCGCGGACGAGTGGTCCGTCTACGTCGTCACCAAGGACGGGCGGCTGCGCAGCGTCAGCCGCTCCGACGGCAGGATCCGGTGGACGTCACGGGTCCGTGCGGGTCTCCTCGACAAGCTGCCTCCGTACGGCGTTGCCGCCGAAGGACGACTGGTGATCGCCACCGCCCTCGGCGAGGTGCTCGCCGTCGACACCGGGAACGGCCGGCCGGCATGGCGACTCGAGAACCAGTCGAGTTTCGACAAGGCGGTCCTCGTTCCGGCGGTCTCCGGCGACACGGTGCTCATCAACGGCAGAACGCTCACGGCCCGCAGCATCAGCGACGGCACGGAACGGTGGGCGAAGAGCGAAGTGGTCGGGGGGAAGATGCAGCCCTCCGGCCCGCCGCTGGTGCGCGGGGGAACCGTCCACGTGTCCCAGGGCCCGCACACCATGAGCTACAACATCGAAGACGGGTCGCAGGAATGGAAGTCGCCCAAGGGCTACTTCATCCACAGCCCCGTCGCCGTACAGGGACGTGCGGCCCTCGCCATCAACACCAGAATGCCCGGCGATCGCGCCGCCGTGTGGGCCATGGACCTGAGCGGCGGTGAGCCCGCTCTGACCTACTCCCTGGCCGGGAACACCGGCCCCTGGACGATCACAGGCAGCGGCAACCGTGTCTTCGTCCGGGACGGCGCAGCACTGCTGGCGTTGCCGGTCTTCGGCTGAGACAGGCGCCCCGGGCGGACCACCGGATACGCACCACTCTCTCGTCCGAGTACGCGCTCTTCACCGCGGAACCCGTACCCACCAGACCTCCAGGATCCCACCCGATGCTTCTGCCTCTCACGCATGACGACCCGATCCAGGTCGCCCGTTTCCGCCTGCTCTCGCGACTCGGCCACGGCGGCATGGGAACCGTCTACCTCGCCCGGACGGCAGGCGGCCGTACCGTCGCGCTGAAGACCATGCACGCCTCCATCGCCACCGACCCGGCCGCTCGCACCCGTTTCCATCTCGAGACCGACGCGGCCCGGATCATCGGCGGCCACCACGGTGCCACCGTCGTCGACGCCGACCCCCACGCGGAAACTCCCTGGCTCGCCACCGAGTATGTCCTGGGCCCCCCTCTCGATGACGCGGTCGCACTCTGCGGCCCTCTCCCCGAAGCCTCGGTACGGGCTCTGGGCGCGGCTCTCGCCGGCGCCCTGACCCAACTGCATGCCTCGGACGTCGTACACCGCGACCTGAAACCCTCGAACGTCATGGTCACCGCGTACGGCCCGAAGATCATCGACTTCGGTATCGCCCGCGCAGCCGGCGACGAGCACCTCACCCGCACCGGCTCCGCCGCCGGCACCCCCGCCTTCATGTCACCGGAACAGGCAACGGGCCAGGAGCAGACACCGGCCGGCGATGTCTTCGCCCTCGCCGGCGTATTGGTCTTCGCAGCAACCGGCCACGGCCCCTTCGGCACCGGCCAAGCGGCTGACCTCCTCTACCGCGTCCGCTACTCCGACCCGGACCTCACCGGCCTCCCGGCCTCACTGACCCCGATCCTTGGACGCTGTCTCGCCAAGAACGCCTCTGAACGCCCCACCACCCACGAGCTCGCGAGCCGACTCCACGATGGTCGAGGCCACTTCGCGGACCACTTGACGGCACCCCTGCTGACGGACATCGGCCGCAGAGCGACCGAAGTCTGGCAGCACCCGCCCCGCCGCCTCCCGGCACCCACCGACCACACGGCGGAGACAGCTCCGTCAGCCCCCGTGGTCCCCCGCCGCAAGCTTCTGGCGACCGGCGCCGGAGGGGTTCTCGGCACGGCCGTGATCGGCACGGGCCTCTGGAAATGGCTCGGGTCCGACGGCACCGGCGGAAACGGAAAGGCGGACACGGCGGCTCCGTCGACAACGCCGGCGCCTCCGAAGGGGGACTGGTTGTGGCGCCTGCCGGTCCGAACGTCGAAGGCCCTCGTTCCCCCCGTCCCGCAGACCCTGACCGGCTATGTGGTCATCGTGGACGACAACGGCCTGCGGGTGATCGACGTGGAGGAGGGCGGAGTCGGTATTCCCGTGACGAGCAACGCAGCACCACACCAGTGCGTCACCGACGGCGGCTTCATGCTCTACACCTGTGAACCGCCGTCCGCCGCCGCCGGACCGCTCCGCATCCGGGCGGTCGACATCATTTCCCAGAGCCTGTCCCCGGAGCCGGTCGAGTTCAAGGAGTTCAACGGAGGGCTGCCCGGCACACAGATGCTCTGCGCATCGGCGGACGTCGTCTACCTGGCCGCAGGACAGGGCAGTCGTTCGGGCACCGGAATCGGCTTCGACACAGCACAGAACTGGTTCCTGCTCGCCGTCGACAGGCACACTGCCAAGGTCGTGTGGCGTCAGGAACTCCCCGAACGGCCTGCGACCTCACGCAGACTCCACTTCCTCGCGGCCCGCGTCACCGGTGATCACCTCGTACTGCTGCAGGAGACACCGGCCGGCAAGGTCGTCCTCAGCGTGCGTGACTCCCTCACAGGCAAGCTCAGGTGGGAGCAACCGCTGCCGGTCTCCGCACCGGACGACGTGCGGGGCATGCTCGAGGTCGACCCGGTCAACGTGTATCCACCCGCCGGACCGCTGCGGGCGCTGAACCTGAGCGACGGCAAGGAGGAGTGGAGGCTGGGGGGCGCAGGAGCCCGTCGTACCGGCCCACCGGCCGTCCTCAGCATCGTTGTCCACGCCGTGGAGGAGGGAAAGGGACTGCTGGCGGTCAGTGCCCTCAACGGCGAGCCGATGTGGCGGGAGAAGGACGGCCGAGTCACCGACGCCGACCTGCGCCGGCCTCCCCTCCCCGGTCTCGAGTTCACCTGCTACCACAGCAGGAGTCGTGGCGGACTGCACTCGGTCAGCAACGGCACAGGCAAGGCGGGCCGGACCTCCAGGACCCCTGCCGGACGATTCTTCCCCTTCCGCGGTTCCCCCGCGAGGATCATCGCGCTGCATGAGGACTCGGTCGCCGGCTACGAGCTCAGGTAGAGCGACGTCGGACTTCTTCCACGGGAACGTGCCTAGGAGTTCGGAACAGCCACCGCCGCCTGCGGCCGGATCGGCAGGCGGTTGATCGGGCGGCCCGTGGCCGCGCGGACCGCGGAAGCGACCGCGGCCGGGGACGTGACCACCGGCGCGGCGCTCGCGGGCTTGGCGCCGAAGGGGGCCACGACGTCGCGTTCCTCGACGAGTTTCACGATGCGAATGTCCGGCGCGTCCAGGGCTGTCGGGAGGGCGTAGCCGGTGAGGTCGGGGTGGCGGATCACGCCGCGGGCCGTGCGGAGGTTCTCCGTGAGGGCCGCGCCCACGCCCTGGGTGACGCCCGCCTCTATCCGGGTCGCCAGTTGCGCGGGGTTGAGGACGCGGCCGACGTCCTGGGCCACCGCCATCTCCACCACGCGGACCGAGCCCAGTTCGATGTCGACGTCCACCACCGCGCGGATCGCGCAGAACGCCAGGCCGACGAAGGCGTCGCCCTGGCCCGACTCGTCGAGCGGCTCTGTGGGGTGTGGCCGGCACTGGGCCGTGGCCCAGAGTTCCTTGCCGTCCATCGCCTCGGTGACCGTCGTCGACAGGACACCGTCGTACGACGTGATCTTGCCGTCGGTGATCTGGAGCAGTTCGGTGGACATGCCGAACTTGTGGGCCAGCGGCTGGAGGAGCTGCGTGCGGACCATCTTCGCGGCGCGTTCGACCGCGCCGCCCGACACCCAGGTGTGGCGGCCGTGGGCGGCGGGCCCGGCCGGGGGCTGGTCGGTGTCGACGGAGGCGACGCGGACGTCGTCGAGGCCCAGGGTCTCCTGGACGATCTGGCGGGCGAGCGTCGTGAATCCGGAGCCGGTCTCGACTGCCGCGCAGATGACCGTGGCGACTCCATCGTGGACCTTGACCGTGGCCGTGGAGACCTCGTCGGTGCCTTCCGCGCCGAGCATGTGGACCATGCCGAGGGCGTAACCGACGCCGCGGCGTACCGCGCCCGGTTCGCCGGCTCCTTCCGGCCCGCCCGGGAGGAGCCAGTCGTCCTCCGGGGAGTCCTTGGGGAGGGGCGGCAGCGGGAAGTCCCGTACGGCTTCGAGCAGTTCGGCGACCGGGGCCGGGCAGGTGACGGTCTGTCCGGTGGGCAGGATGTCGCCGGTGGCGAGGACGTTGCGCAGGCGGATCTCGGTCTGGTCCAGGCCGAGTTTCGCGGCGAGCTTGTCCATCTGCGCCTCGTACGCGGCGCAGACCTGCATCGCTCCCTCGCCCCGTACATGTCCGGAGGGCGGGTTGTTCGTGCGCACCGCCCAGCCCTCGATGTGGGCGTGCGGGACGACGTACGGACCGCAGGCGAACGCGACGGCGGCGGCCAGCGACTCGGAGGAGGCATCGGCGTACGCGCCGGCGTCGAGCAGCAGCTGCGCCTCGACCTTGACGAGGTGGCCCTCCGCGTCCGCGTGGTGCCGGTAGCGCAGCAGCGTCGGGTGGCGGTGGGCGTGGCCGAGGAAGGACTCCTCGCGGGTGGCGGCGAGTTTGACCGGGCAGCCGGTACGAAGCGCGAGCAGGCCGAGGGGCAGCTGGAAGCCCGGGTCCTCGCGGTCGCCCGTCGCACCCGGTACGCCGGTGACGACGACCTTGACGCGTTCCGGTTCGAGGCCGAAGCAGGACGCGGCGAGGTCGCGGTCCGTGTGCGGGTCGGTGGAGGCCACGTAGAGCTCGACGCCGCCGTCGGGGCGTGGCACGGCGAGGCCGGCCTCGGCGCCGATGGGGGCCGGGTCCTGGCGGCCGATGCGGTACAGGCCCTCGACGATCACCTCGCCCGTCGCGTCCGGGTCGCCGTAGCGGAGCGGGATGTGGCGGATGAGGTTGCCGTCGGGGTGCAGCGGTTCGGCGGCGAAGGCCTTCTCGGGGTCGGTGACCGGATCGAGGACCTCGTACTCCACCGCGATGGCCGCCGCGGCGAGACGGGCCGTGTCGGGGTGGTCGGCGGCGACCGCGGCGATCGCCTCGCCGTGGTGACGGACGATCTCCGACGCGAAGACGGGCCGGTCGGCGATGCGCCTGCCGTACGCGCCGTCCCCGGGGATGTCCTGGTGGGTGATCACCGCGTGTACGCCCGGCATCTCGACGGCCGCGGACGTGTCCACGGACACGATGCGGGCGTGCGGGTGCGGCGAGCGCAGCAGCGCGGCCCACAGCAGGCCCTCCGCCCACAGGTCGGAGGCGTAGGGGAACGTGCCCTCGCTCTTGGCGCGCGTGTCGGCGGCGGGGAGCGACGCGCCGAGGCCGTGGGCAGGAGCCTCCGGCCGGGGACTGTCGACCGGCTGCGGCATCGCAGTGGTGGCCGCGTCGTTGCTCACGCCATGCCTCCGTCGTGCGGGTGAATCTGCACACTACCTGCGCCGGGTGCCGCCTGGTGCGGGATGCGGGCTTCGTCACCGGCCTCCGCCTCCTCGGCGGCGGCGGTGGCGCTCGCCGCGCGTTCGGCGACCACCTCGCGCACGGCGTCGAGGACACCGTGGTAGCCGGAGCAGCGGCAGAGGTTGCCGCACAGGGCCTGGCGGGTCTCCAGTTCCGTGGGGGCGTGGTTGCCCTCGAGGAGGTCGTGCACGGTCATCGCCATACCGGGGATGCAGAAGCCGCACTGGACGGCGCCGCACGCCGCCAGCGCCCGCTGGACGTCGGAGGGTTCGCCGTCGGTGGCGAGGCCTTCGACCGTACGCACCTCGGAGCCCGCGGCGGTCGCCGCGGGGACCAGGCAGGAAGCGACGAGCCGGCCGTCGACCTGCACGTTGCAGGCGCCGCATTCGCCCTGGGAGCAGCCGTCCTTGGCGCCGGCGAGGCCGAGGCGCTCGCGCAGGACGTAGAGCAGGGACTCGCCTATCCAGGCGTCGCTGACCGGACGGTCGGTGCCGTTGACGCGCAGGACGTACGAGGTGGGCGGGTGCTCCTCGGTCCCGGCGGGCGGCACGCCCGCGGCGGCGGGGTCGGCCGGCACGGCCTCGCCCTCGGTGTCGGTGGGGGCCTCAGGCTCCGCTTCGGCCTGGGGTCCGGCCGCCGGTTCGGACTCGGGCTCGGATGCGGGCCGGGATCCGGGCTCGTGCCGAGATTCAGATCCGGCAGGCGTCTCGGCGGGTTCCCGCACCATGCCGGCGGGCTCGGCGCGCTCGGCCGGTTCGGCCGCCGCCGCGTCCTCTTCGCCGGCCGGCACGGAGACCACGGGCTCCGGCACGGACCCGGCGGGCTCCGGCACGGACCCGGCGGGCTCCTCCGGACGCTGCGACTCGTCCGCCCAAGGCGCGGAGGCGCCGCCCGGCAGCGTCGCCCAAGGCGCCGGCGCACCTCCGGGGAGCGTCGCGGACGGGGTCGTACCCGCCCAGGGCGCGTCGGCACCGGGCGGAAGCGGGAACTCGCCGGAGTCGGAGTCGGACGCCGCGGCAGGCTCCGACTCGTGCCCCTCTGCGAACTCCGAGAACTGCGGGAACTCCGAGAAGTGCGGGGCCTCCTGGGGCCCTTGGGCCGACGGGGACCCCTGGAGCGCCCCTGAGTCCCCGAACTCCGCGGACCCACGCACCTCATAGGCCTCGCGCGCATCACGGGCATTAGGGACATCCTGCGCATCGTGCGCATTCCGGAACCCGTGGGCGTCAGGGGCGTCGTGGGCGCTGTGCGCCTCGTGAACGTCCTGGGACTCGTGGAAGGCCCACTGCCCCGTCTCGTTCACATTCACGTTCGTGTTCGCGTCGGACTCGCCGCCCGCCCCCTGCCCGGCAGGCTCCGGCCACGGCGTCGCCCAGCCGCCGGGCGCCGTCGGGTCCGTCCCCGCGAGAGGCGTCAGCGGCCTGATCATCGGCGGTACGTAGCCGTGCCCCGGCGCCTCGAGCGGGGCGGCGTCGGAGGTGGTGAACTCCTGGGGCAGCTGGAAGAAGGCCGTGGCCTCGGCGTCGTACTCGCCGCCCTGCGGCGTGGGCCGCCAGCCGCCGCCCTGGTCCGCGTACGAGCCGTACGAATCACCGTAGGAACCCTGCGTCGGCTCGTGCCGGCCGTACGCGTCCCCGTGCTCGTGCTGCCCGTCCCCGGGCTGCCCGTACGGCTGCTGCTCGTACTGCCCGTACGACTCGCCTTGTTCGTACTGCCCGTACGGCTCCGCGTCACCGTGCTGCCCGTACGGCTCGCCGTCACCGTGCTGCCCGTACGGTCCGCCATGGCCCTGCTGCCGGCCATAGGGGTCCTGCTGGTCCTGACCCTCGTACCGGTCGCCGCGGCGATCCGGCTCGAAGCCCTCCGGGAGCTCCTGGAACTCCGGCGGAAGGCCGTTCGGGTTGTTCTCGTTGCTCACGACAGCGCCCTCCCCAGTGCCCGTCGGGCCAGCGCGGCGACGGTGCGCCGCAGATGCAGTACGGCGGGCGACAGCACCGGTTGCTCCTCGCCCTCGGGCGCCGGCGCCGGGTCGGGGATGCACGCCGCGGCGACGTACTCGCCGAACGCGGTCAGCGCCTCGCCCTCGAGGCCCCGCTCGCCGTCCCAGTCGATGAGCGAGCCGATCCACCGCTCGGCCTCGAGCGGCCGCAGCGGCATGGGCGCGATGGCGCCCACCGCACAGCGCACACCGCGCCGGGCCGGGTCGAGGACGAGGGCCACGGAGGCCGTGGCGCGGCCGGGGCCGGTGCGGCCGGTCGCCTTCAAAAAGACCTGCGGGGCGTGCAGGAGGGGTACGCGCACGAAGCCGATCAGCTCGGCCGGGCCGAGCATCTCCCGGCCGGCCAGCAGGTGCGACACGGGGATCTCGCGGCGGGCGCCGCCCGGGCCCGCGATCACCAGGTCGGCCTCGAGCGCGGCCAGCACCGGCAGGCTGTCGCCGGTGGGCGCGGAGCTGGCGATGTTGCCGCCGAGCGTGCCCGCGTTGCGGATCTGGGGCGGCCCGGCCGCACGCGCGGACGCGGCGAGCGCGGGGATGAGGGCGGCGAAGTCGGGCCGGCCCATCCGGGCGTGGGTGAGGCCGGCGCCGAGCAGGGCATGCCCGTCCTGGTAGCGCCAGCCGCGGATCTCGCTGATGCGGCCGAGGCCGACGAGGCCCGCGGGGCGCAGCTGGCCCTTGTTGACCGCGGCCATGAGGTCGGTGCCGCCCGCGACGGGGACGGCGGCGGGCATGGCGCTGAGCGCCGCCACGGCCTCGTCGAGCGAGGCCGGCAGCGTCACCGACTGTGCCGTTCGCGGTGCGTGCGTGGTCACCAAGCTGCCCCTTCCCGGTGTCCCGGCTGTCCCGCCTGTGTTGCCGTACCGTACGTGCTCACAGGCCGGACGTGGCAACTCTGGCACATCTTCCGGGCGGACCGACGGGAGGGTCCGCGAAGGCTGCATCCGCCCCACAAGTACGGGCACGCGACAATCGTCCGGTTTCGCGCTCCCGTACCGCCACGGGCGGATTGCCGTTCTTCAGCGGCGCTTGTACGCCTTTCTCCTTGCCGTGCCACCCTCCTACCGTCTCAGGGCCGGGGCCGCCGGGAGGCGGCCTCCGGCCGGGCTCACACGTTCGGGGGCACACCGTCGATCGGACGTCCGGCGACGCCGGGGCGCCGCTGCCACGGCAACGGGCCGCCGGGGGGCCGGTAGTGGACGCCGAGCGCGTCAAGGCGGGCGTAGTGGACGGTCATTCGGCGCTCGAATTCGGCGAAGTCGCGCTCCGTCGACGGGGGCAGCGTGGACCAGGCGACCTCGGAGAACGCGGCGAACCGCGGGAAGACCTGGTAGTCGACGCGGGCACTGTCCTGCATCACCTCGGTCCAGACGTTGGCCTGGGTGCCCAGTACGTGCCGGGCGGCTTCCGGAGAGAGCGCCGGCGGTACGGGCTCGAAGCGGTAGACGTCCTCGAGGGTGCGCACGTAGCCGATGGGCATCGGCTCGTCGTCGCCGGCGGCCTGCCGGTGGTCCAGGTAGACCTGCTGCTCCGGGCACATGACGACGTCGTGGCCGGCCTCCGCGGCGGCGATGCCCCCTTGGTAACCGCGCCAGGAGGAGACGGCCGCGCCGGGCGCCAGACCTCCTTCGAGGATCTCGTCCCAGCCGATGAGGCGGCGGCCGCGGTCCGCGAGCCAGCGGTCGAAGTGCCTGATGAACCACGACTGGAGCTCGTGCTCGTCGGCCAGGCCGAGTTCCTTGATGCGTGCCTGGGCGGCGGCCGACGCCTTCCACTGGTCCTTGGGGCATTCGTCGCCGCCGATGTGCACGAACTCGGACGGGAAGAGGTCAAGGACCTCCTCGAGCACGCCCTCGTAGAAGCGGAGGGTGCTGTCGGTGGGGGCGAGTACGTTGGGGGTGATGCCCCAGTTGTCCCAGACGGTCAGGGAGGTCGTGTCGATGACGTCGGTGTTGCCCAGTTCCGGATACGCGGCGATGGCGGCCTGCGAGTGCCCGGGGATATCGATCTCGGGGACGACGGTGATGTGCCGTTCGGCGGCGTAGGCGACGATCTCCCGGATGTCGTCCTGGGTGTAGTAGCCGCCGTGGGGGGCCTCGTCCCAGAGCGGTGAGGCCCGGTGTCCGTATTTCGTGCGCGACCGCCAGGCGCCCACCTCGGTCAGCCTCGGGTGGCGCTTGATCTCGATGCGCCAGCCCTGGTCGTCGGTGAGGTGGAAGTGGAAGACGTTGAGCTTGTGTGCGGCGAGCAGGTCGAGGTAGCGCAGCACGCCCTCCTTGGGCATGAAGTGCCGTGACACGTCGAGCATGAGGCCGCGCCAGGAGAACCGGGGCGCGTCCTCGATGAAGGCGCCCGGCACCTCCCAGCGCCGGCCCGCCGCCACGGGCGCCTTGCGGTAGGCATCGGGCCCCAGGAGCTGACGGAGCGTCTGCACGCCCCAGAACACTCCGGCGGCGCCACCGCCGTGCACCGCGATGTCGTCGCCGTTGACGTACAGCTTGTAGCCCTCGGGACCGAGATGCCCGGCGTCAGGCAAGTCGATACGCAACCGGATCGTTTCTCCGTCATCACCGGCTCCGGGTGCCAACAGCAGCCCGGTGGCTGCGCCTACAGTACGGCGCAGCCATCGGGCGGCCGCCTCCGTGCCAGGGCCCGCGTCCACGACGGTCGACTCGTCCAGGACGAAGCCGCCTGCGGACGGGATGGAGCGCACGACGCGCGGAGCCGGGATCAGGTTTGTGGAAGTCATCGCGTCAGTCCTTCACCGCGCCGCCCAGCCCGGAGACCAGACGTCGCTGAACGAGTACGAAGAAGACGAGCACCGGCACGGTCATCACGGTAGAGGCCGCCATGATCCCGCCCCAGTCGTTCTCGTCGGGCTTGAAGAAGACCAACAGCGCCATCGGCAGGGTCGACTGCGAGGTGTCGCTGATGATGAACGACTTGGCGAACAGGAAGTCGTTCCAGGTCGAGATGAACGAGAAGACGCTCGTCGCCACCAGGCCGGGGAGAACCAGCGGGAAGAGGATCTGCCACAGGAAGCGCGCGCGGCTCGCCCCGTCGATGTACGCCGCCTCCTCCAGCGCCTGGGGAACGGCCTTGACGAAGCCGCGCAGCATCCAGATCGCGAACGGCAGCGAGAAGGCGATGTGCGGCAGGATCAGCGAGCCGAGGGTGTTGAGCTGCCCGAAGTCGCGCATCAGGAAGAACAGCGGAATCGTCAGCGCCTCGATCGGAACCATCTGTGCCACCAGGAACATGATGAGCAGCGTCGTACGGAACCTGAAACGGAACCGGGTGACGGCGGTGGCGGCCAGGAAGGCGATCAGCGCGGAGGCGACGACGACCGTGCCGGCGACGATCAGGCTGTTGACGAAATACCGGCCGAATTCCTCCTGTTGGAAGACCCGCCGGAACGAGTCCAGCGACGGGGAAAGGGTCCACGGCTTCGCGTCCGTCGACTGGATCTCCCCGGCGGGTTTGAAGGCGGAGAGGACCATCCAGTACAGCGGGAAGGCAACGACGATCGCGATGACCAGCGCCGCGGCCTCCGCCAGCAGCCGCCCGGGGCGCCGCACCCTCAGCGGCGCGGGAATGAGGCTCATATCTCTTCTCCCTCACGGCGCAGCAGCCGCAGATACACGAGCGTGACCGCCAGCAGGATCAGCAGCATGACGACGCCGATCGCGGAGCCCAGGCTGTACTGGGAGGACGCGAAGGCCTTCTGATAGGCGTACACATTGAGCACGAGATTCTGGCCGGCGATGCCTCCGCCGTTCGTCATCACATAGATCTGGGTGAAGACCTTGAAGTCCCAGATGACCGACTGGATGGTGACGACCACGAGAATGGGCCGCAGGATCGGTGCCATGACGGACCGCCAGATGCGCCATGGTGAGGCACCGTCCAGCGAGGCCGCCTCGAGCACCTCTCCCGGAATGGCCTTGATGCCCGCGTACACGGTCACCATCACGAACGGGAACGAGCACCACACGACTTCGAACAGGACGAGCGCGAAGGCGCTGAGACGTCCGTACGTCCAGGAGAAGTCGCCCAGTCCCAGCATCCGGTTGACGGGGCCGTAGTCGGGGTCGAAGAGGAAGACCCACACGGTGGAGCCTGTGATGGCCGGGGTCGCCCAGGCGCCGAGCGCCGCCAGCATCAGTGCCAGCCGCGGCAGGGCGCGTACGCGGGTCAGCAGCACGGCCAGCGCGCAGCCGACGGCGAGTGTGGAGACCACGCACGCGGCCGCGAAGAGCACCGTCGCGAGGAGCACCTGCCAGAACTGGCTGTCGGCGAAGAGCGTCCGGTAATTGCCGAGGCCCTGGAAGGTGGTCGGTTCACCGCCGCTGACCTGTGCCTGCGTGTATTCGAGGAAGGAGATCAGGCCGAGCTGGTAGATCGGGTGGACGAGCAGCCCGGCGAGCACCACCAGGGCGGGTGCGAGATAGAGCCAGGGTGTCCAGGCCCCGCTGCGCCGTGCGGGCCCGGCCGGGGGCGCGGTCGTGTCCGGCGGACGGGCCGCGGTCCCCGCGGGGGCCACGGCCGGCTCCGCCGCGGTCTTGTAGGCCATGGGGCTCAGCCCGCGTCGGTGAACGCGGCGTCCATCTTCTCGGCGGCGTCGCTCGAGGCCGCGGCCACGTCCTTCTTGCCGCTGATGATCTCCTGGAACATGGTCGGCAGGACGAGCGAGGCGTCGATCCGGCCCCATGCGGGCGAAGCCGGGACGAACTTGGCGCCGGCGCCGAGGGTCCGGATGAAGGGCGCGACGAACGGCTGCTTCTTCGCCGCCTCCGCGCGCACATCGGTGTACGTGGGCAGGAAGCCCATCGCGTCGAAGAGCTTGCCCTGGGACTCCTTGCCCGCGAGCCGCTTCATCAGGTCCACCGCCAGGGTGCGGTGCGAGCTGCTCTTGAGCACGCCGATGTTGTTGCCGCCCGCGAACGCCGGGGCGATCTCACCGGCCTTCAGCCCCGGCAGCGGTACGACCGCGTACGTGCCCTTGACCGCGCCGGCCTCGACGGCCTGGTGGCTGAAGTCGCCGCCGATCGCCATGGCCGCGTTGCCGGCGGCGAAGGCGGTGATGACGGCGTTGCCGCCCATGGCGGCGCACTTGGCGGCCGGGCAGTTGTCGTCGCCGAAGAGGGACGTGTACGCCTTGATGCCCTTCTGTGCGGCGGCGCTGTCGATGGCGGACTCGCAGGAGCCGCCGTTCTCCTGTGCCAGTTCGCCGCCGTTGGCCCAGATGAACGGCATCGCGCCGTAGGTGTAGGCGCCGCCCACGGCGAGACCGTAGAGGTCCGGCTTCTCCTTGTGGATCTTCTTCGCGGTGGCGATGAGCTCGTCCTGGGTCCTGGGCACCGCGATGCCGAGGTCCTTGAAGACGTCGGTGCGGTAGTAGAGCGCGCGGACGCCGACGAAGAGAGGCGCTCCGTAGACCTTGCCGTCGACCGTGACGGACTGCCGTGCGGTCGGGTCGGTGTCCTTGGCCTCGTCCCAGGCGCCGAACTCGGCGGTCACGTCGGCGAGTCCGCCGTCCTTGACGTAGCCGGCGGTGTCGGTGTTGCCGTACTCGATCAGGTCGGGGGCGCTCTTGGGGTCGTTGAACGCCGCCTTGATCCTCTGGGCCCGGCTCTCGACCGGTATGTACTCGATCTCGACCTCGGCGCCCTTGTGCGCCGTCTCGAACGCGGCGACCGCCGCGTCGACGACCTGCTCCTTGGGCTTGTTGTGGACCTCCTGGAACAGCCAGACCCGCAGCGTGCCGCTCTTGTCGTCCTGCTGGGCGCTGTTGCCGGAGGTCTGCGGAGCACAGGCGGTGGCGGTGAGGCCGGCCAGTGCGAGGGCCGCGGCGGTGGCGGCGATTCTGGAGACGAGCTTCATGCGTGATCCCCTACGAAGTGAGCGTTGCAGCATACGCAACGGGTGTTTCGCCATGCACAACACGCAGGAGGCTAGACCCGCCTGAACGGCCGTACAAGAGGGGCACAAGAGGTCTCAACCACTCTGTGACCGGCGGAAGCACCCTGTGCAACGGCGCACAGGACGCGAACGGCCCCCGGGCGCGCCGAAGCGCGTCCCGGGGGCCGTTGTACGGGCTGGGGGGCGAGGAGCTACTTCTTGTCCTTGCCGCTGCCGCTCTTGCCCTTGTCCTTGTCGCCACCGGCGCCCATGGACTCGTAGATCTCCTTGCACATGGGGCAGACCGGGTACTTCTTGGGGTCACGCCCCGGCACCCAGACCTTCCCGCACAGTGCCACCACGGGAGTGCCGTCGAGGGCGCTCGCCATGATCTTGTCCTTCTGGACGTAATGGGCGAAGCGCTCGTGGTCGCCGTCGCCGTGCGACACCTGTGGTGTCGGCTCTACGAGGGTCCCCGCGCCTGTCCCGCGCTCGGGCTCAAGAGTGCTCATGGGCTCCAAGGGTACTCATCGCGCGGTCTCTACGGGAGCAACGCCCTGTCCGTCTTGCCCCGGGCGGGTCAGTTCATGCTCGGGTCGTCGGGATACGTGGCGAACATGGCCAGCTCGTTGCGCTGGCGTCGCAGCACCGAGCGCCACAGGCTCTCCGGCGCGGGCGAGGAAACGTCCCCCGGCTCCGACTCGACGACGTACCAGGCACCGTCCTGCAGCTCGTCCTCCAGCTGGCCCGGGCCCCAGCCCGCGTACCCGGCGAAGATCCGCAGGGAGCCGAGGGCGCCGCCGAGCAGTTCGGGGGGCGCCTCCAGGTCGACGAGGCCGATCGCGCCGAACACCCGACGCCAGCCGAGGGGGCCCTCGTCGCCGGGGATCACGGCGACGCCGAGGGCGGAGTCCAGGGCGACAGGGCCGCCCTGGAAGACGACACCCGGCTCACCGGCCAGCGCCGCCCACGACTCCAGGATGTCCTCCACGACCACCGGGGTCGGCCTGTTGAGGATCACGCCGAGGGAACCCTCGTCGTCGTGATCGAGCAGCAGGACCACCGCCCGGTCGAAGTTCGGGTCCGCCAGGGCGGGCGCGGCGACGAGCAGCCGCCCTGTGAGCGAGGACACCTCGGTCATGCCAGACATGATCCCGCATCTTTCCCCTTCGCGGAGCCCGAGCGGCCCACTCGCTGCCGCCCGGACGATGGGCGCAGCTCAGAGGGCGGAGCCCCGGACAGGTGTCCGAAGGGTGGGACGGTGACCGTGCGCGAGGCCCGGCGGACAGAGCGTATTGTGCCCGATTCATTACGTCCGAGAACGGTCCGCGGGCTTACAACTTAGGGGCTCTGCCCCCTTACCCTTTCCTCTGGCCCCCGTCCGACACTCCTCCTGGCTCTGCCTGGGGGACCACTTCCGGAACGCGAGATTCATGACCGGCACTGACGATGTACTGCTTGTCCACGGCGGCACCCCGCTCGAGGGCGAGATCCGCGTCCGCGGCGCGAAGAACCTCGTGCCCAAGGCGATGGTCGCGGCCCTGCTCGGCAGCGAACCGAGCCGGCTGCGCAACGTGCCGGACATCCGTGACGTCAGAGTCGTACGCGGGCTGCTGCAGCTGCACGGGGTGACGGTCCGCCCCGGTGAGGAGCCGGGCGAGCTCGTCCTCGACCCGACGTACGTCGAGAGCGCGAACGTCGCTGACATCGATGCCCACGCGGGCTCGTCGCGCATTCCGATCCTCTTCTGCGGCCCGCTGCTGCACCGCCTCGGCCACGCCTTCATCCCCGGCCTCGGGGGCTGCGACATCGGCGGCCGGCCCATCGACTTCCACTTCGACGTGCTGCGCCAGTTCGGCGCGACGATCGAGAAGCGCGCGGACGGACAGTACCTGGAGGCCCCGCAGCGGCTGCGCGGCACGAAGATCCGACTGCCGTACCCGTCGGTCGGCTCGACCGAGCAGGTGCTGCTCACGGCCGTGCTCGCCGAGGGCGTCACCGAGCTGACCAACGCCGCGGTGGAGCCGGAGATCGAGGACCTCATCTGCGTACTGCAGAAGATGGGCGCGATCATCTCCATGGACACCGACCGGACGATCCGGATCACCGGTGTCGACAAGCTCGGCGGCTACACCCACCGTGCCCTCCCGGACCGCCTGGAGGCGGCGTCCTGGGCGTCGGCGGCGCTGGCCACCGAAGGCGACATCTATGTGCGCGGTGCCCAGCAGCGCTCGATGATGACGTTCCTCAACACGTACCGGAAGGTCGGTGGCGCCTTCGAGATCGACGACGAGGGCATCCGCTTCTGGCACCCCGGCGGCCGGCTCAAGTCCATCGCGCTCGAGACGGACGTCCACCCCGGTTTCCAGACCGACTGGCAGCAGCCGCTGGTGGTCGCCCTCACGCAGGCGACGGGGCTGTCGATCGTCCACGAGACGGTCTACGAGTCCCGGCTCGGCTTCACGTCAGCGCTGAACCAGATGGGCGCGCACATCCAGCTGTACCGGGAATGCCTCGGCGGCTCGCACTGCCGCTTCGGCCAGCGCAACTTCCTGCACTCCGCGGTCGTCTCCGGCCCGACCAAGCTCCAGGGCGCGGACCTCGTCATCCCCGACCTGCGCGGCGGCTTCTCGTACCTGATCGCGGCACTGGCCGCGCAGGGGACGAGCCGGGTGCACGGGATCGACCTGATCAACCGCGGCTACGAGAACTTCATGGAGAAGCTCGAGAAGCTCGGCGCGAAGGTGGAACTGCCCGGGGGCCCGATCGTCTGACGGCCCCTACGACGCCGACGGCCCCCACGGAGCACCTCCGCGGGGGCCGTCGCCGTTCCCGTAACCGGGCTCGGCCCGGAGCCGGTACCGCGCTTCGCGACGCGGTGCCCTCAATCGCCGGGCGGGCTGACTTGTCAGCCCCGCCGGCGTTTGAGGCGCGGGGGTCCGGGGGCGGAGCCCCCGGTTACGGGAAGGGGCGGGGTGGGGAAAGGCCCGCCGCAGGCGCGTGACGCGCCCTCCGCGCCCCGCCCACGCAGAAGGGCGGCCACCCGGACCCGGGTGGCCGCCCTTCTGCTGCCGAAGGCCTTACTTGCCCTTGGCGGCTTCCTTGAGCTTCGAGCCCGCGGAGACCTTCACGCTGTAGCCGGCCGGGATCTGGATCGGGTCGCCGGTCTGCGGGTTCCGAGCGGTGCGAGCGGCACGGTGGGTGCGCTCGAAGGTCAGGAAGCCGGGGATGGTGACCTTCTCGTCGCCCTTGGCGACGACCTCGCCGACGGTCTCGGCGAGAGCGGCCAGAACGGCGTCGGCGTCCTTGCGGGTCACCTCGGCGCGGTCGGCCAGCGCGGCCACCAGCTCACTGCGGTTCATTTTGTTACTCCCGTGTTCTTCTTGCCTGTGAGGCGTGGATCGAAGCCGATGCTGCCAGGGCCCTCGGACAGTCCCCGGACCCGGGTCTGCTGTCAGACCCCTCCGCGCCCGCGGGGCTTCCCCCAGGACGCAGGTCCTCGGGGAAGCATCCTGCCCCCACCAGCGGCGGGAAAGCCAATCCGGCACCCTCCGGAGTCACACGAAGGCCACCACTGCCTCGTCGTGGTGACGTTCCGTCGACTCCCTCGAGACTCGTCGGGGCGGGCATGCCGGGGCCGCGTGCTCCCTGATCCGCCACCCTAAAGGGGGGTTTGCAACCCCGCGACCCGCGACGCGCCGTATGTCAGTGGGACGTGGGGCCTGTCACAGTCGGGCCGGCGGCCTTCGCTGCGTCCCGGACCGCTCCCGCGACGGCTCCGGCGACCTTGTCGTTGAAGACCGAGGGGATGATGTAGTTCGGGTTGAGTTCGTCCTCGGTGACGACGTCCGCGAGCGCGGCCGCGGCAGCGAGCATCATCTCGGTGTTGACGGTGCGGGACTGGGCGTCCAGCAGACCGCGGAACACGCCGGGGAAGACCAGCACGTTGTTGATCTGGTTGGGGAAGTCCGAGCGGCCGGTGGCCACAACTGCCGCCGTCTGGCGGGCGATTGCCGGGTCGACCTCGGGGTCGGGGTTCGCGAGCGCGAACACGATCGCGTCGTCGGCCATGGCCGCGACGTCGTCCGCGCCGAGCACGTTGGGCGCGGAGACGCCGATGAAGACGTCCGCTCCGACGACCGACTCCTTGAGCGTGCCGGTGACACCCTCGGGGTTGGTGTTGTCGGCGATCCACCGCAGCGGTGAGTCGGGGGTGGCGTCCACCAGGTCGGCGCGGCCCGCGTGCACCACGCCGTGGATGTCGGCGACGACGGCGTGCTTGACGCCCGCCGCGATGAGGAGCTTGAGGATGGCCGTACCGGCCGCGCCGGCGCCGGACATGACCACCCGTACGTCGCCGATCCCCTTGCCCACCACGCGCAGCGCGTTGGTCAGGGAGGCAAGGACGACGATCGCCGTACCGTGCTGGTCGTCGTGGAAGACGGGGATGTCGAGGGCCTCGCGCAGCCGTGCCTCGATCTCGAAGCAGCGCGGTGCGGAGATGTCCTCGAGGTTGATGCCGGCGAAGCCGGGGGCGATCGCCTTGACGATCTCGACGATGGCGTCGGTGTCCTGGGTGTCCAGGCACAGCGGCCAGGCGTCGATGCCGGCGAAGCGCTTGAAGAGGGCCGCCTTGCCCTCCATGACGGGCAGCGCGGCCTTCGGGCCGATGTTGCCGAGGCCCAGCACGGCGGAGCCGTCGGTCACCACTGCAACGGAGTTGCGCTTGATGGTCAGGCGGCGGGCGTCCTCGGGGTTCTCCGCGATCGCCATGCACACCCGCGCCACACCAGGGGTGTAGATCATCGAGAGGTCGTCACGGTTGCGGATGGGGTGCTTGGACGCCATCTCGATCTTGCCGCCAAGGTGCATCAGGAACGTACGGTCGGAGACCTTGCCGAGGACGACGCCCTCGATGTCGCGCAGGCCCTCGACGATCTCGTCGGCGTGCGCGGTGGAGCTGGCGGCGATCGTGACGTCGATCCGCAGCTTCTCGTGGCCGGACGCGGTCACGTCGAGGCCGGTTACGGAACCGCCGGAGGACTCCACGGCCGTGGTGAGCTGGGAGACCGCGGTTCCGCTCGCGGGCACCTCCAGTCGGACCGTCATCGAGTACGAGACGCTGGGCGCCGTTGCCATGACCGGGTTCCTCTGCTTTCCCTAGCTTCATTGCTGTGCGGTACCGCACCTGAGGCCCGGCAGCGCTGTGAAGATGGTGACACCTACCCGCCGGTAGCAGGTAATGCGGTCATATTGTTTTCGGAAACTGTTTTCCACCATACGAGAATGTGACCGGAAACTGAAGAGGCCCGCGTCACCTGGACAGGTGACGCGGGCCTCTTCCGCGTGAGTTGGGTGGCACCGACCCGCCATGCTCGCCTCGCGGCAAGTGGTCCCTCTAAGGGACGAAGGTTGGGCCCGGGGGCTTGGATCGAGCCGGTGCCGTATCCAGGCTAACGCACCGCCCCGGGAAGTGATTCCCGCATCACGGGCCGACTTCGGCACCGACTCCGGCGCCGCCCGCCGGAGCCCCGGTGACAGGGCCCGGCGCGGCCCGCCGGAGAGCCGCGACGACGGCCGCCGAACGCCCCCGCTCAGCCCTGCTCAGTCCCGCAGCAGCTCCGGTACGCCCCGCGCGTCCGGCTGGTCACGACGCCCGGAGACCACCGTGAGCTGCTGCGTGGCCCGGGTGAGCGCCACGTACAGCACCCGCAGACCCGCCGGGCTCTCGTCGGCGATCTCCGCCGGGGAGACGACGACCGTCGCGTCGTACTCCAGTCCCTTCGCCTCCAGCGAGCCGAGCGCCACGACCCGCTCGCCAAGGTCGGCCAGCCAGCGTGCGGCCTGCTCCCGCCGGTTCATGGCGACGACGACGCCGACCGTGCCCTCCACCTGCTCCAGCAGCCGCTCCGCCTCCGCCCGCACGGACTCCGCGAGGTCGCCGCCGTCCGGTACGACCGCGAAGCGCGGCCGCACTCCGGTGGAGCGGACGGCGGAGGGCGAGCGCATGCCCGGCATCGCCAGGTGGAGCACGGTGGCGGCCAGCTCCGCGATCTCGGCCGGGTTGCGATAGTTGACGGTCAGCTCGAAGCGGCGGCGCGGGCGGCTGCCCAGCGCCTCGTCACGGGCCTCGGCCGCCTCTTCCGGCGAGGACCAGGACGACTGGGCCGGGTCGCCGACGACCGTCCAGGTGGCGTGCCGGCCGCGACGGCCGACCATCCGCCACTGCATGGGTGTGAGGTCCTGCGCCTCGTCGACGATGACGTGCGCGTACTCGGTGCGCTCGGCAGCCAGCCGCTCGGCCCGCTCGCGCTGTGTCTCCTCGCGCTGCGGCATCAGCTCCTCCAGCCCGGTGAGCTGGTCCAGAGGGTCGAGGTCGCGCCGCTTACGGGGACGGGCGGGCGTGCCGATCAGGGTGCTCAGTTCGTCGAGGAGTGCCACATCGTGCACGGAGAGGGCGTCGCGGCGCAGTGAGCGGGCCAGCCTGCGTACCTCGCCGGGGTTGAGCACCCTGCGTGCCCAGCGGCCGAGGCGGCGCTCGTCGCCCATCGCGGCGAGCACGGCGCGCGGGGTCAGTTCGGGCCACCAGGCGTCCAGGAACGCGATGAAGCTGTCCTCGCCCGTCACGTCCTCGTCGAAGGAGGACCGCAGCTCGGCGGCCAGCTCCGGGTCGCCGGGGTGGCGGCCGACAGCGCCCGACTTGGCGTACAGGGCGTCGAGGAGGAGGCGTCTGGCCCGTGGGCGCAGCAGATTGACGGGAGCGTTTCCGCCGAGCACGTTGTGGCGGATGCGACGGAGTTCGTCGGCCTCCAGCTCGAGCCGCCGGCCGAAGGCGACGACGCGCAGCCGCGAGGGTGTGGCCGGCGTGGCCGCCGGCTCCTCGCCCAGGGCGAGCTGCCCGTTGCGCGGTGCGGCGTCCGGCGTCTCGAGCGCCCCTCGCGCGGCGTTGCGCAGCACCTTCAGCATCCGGGAGGAGCCCTTGACGCGGGCCACCGCCGGTTCGTCGTACACCGTCGCCTCCACGCCGTCGACCAGGGAGCCGACCGCGCGGATCGCGACCTGGCCCTCCTCGCCCAGCGACGGCAGCACGCCCTCGGTGTAGGCGACGAGCAGCGGCGTCGGGGAGACGATGAGGATGCCGCCGGCGTAGCGGCGCCGGTCCTGGTAGAGCAGGTACGCGGCCCGGTGCAGCGCCACCGCCGTCTTGCCGGTGCCGGGGCCGCCCTCCACGTACGTCACGGATGCGGCGGGTGCGCGGATGACCAGGTCCTGCTCGGCCTGGATGGACGCGACGATGTCCCGCATGGTGTGGCTGCGGGCCTGGCCGAGCGCCGCCATGAGGGCGCCGTCGCCGACGACGGGCAGTGTCTGTCCGTTCAGCGTGGCCGTCAGTTCCGGGCGCATCAGGTCGTCCTCGACGCCGAGGACCTTGCGGCCCTTGGAGCGGATGACCCGGCGGCGCACCACACGGCCGGGGTCGACCGGTGTGGAGCGGTAGAAGGGGGCCGCGGCCGGGGCGCGCCAGTCGATCACGAGCGGGGCGTAGTCGGAGTCGAGCACGCCGATCCGGCCGATGTGCAGGGTCTCACCGATCTCGGCCGTGTTGTCGGGGCGTACGGCGTCGTCCGCGGGCTCGACCGAGGTGAAGGCGCCGTCGGGGCCCTTCTTGCCGTCCTTGCCGTGGAGCAGGTCGATCCGGCCGAAGAGGAAGTCCTCGAATTCGTTGTTGAGGCGGTTGAGGTGGACGCCGGCCCGGAAGACCTGGGCGTCCCGCTCCGCGAGGGCGCCGGGGGTGCCGACCTGCCCTCGCTTGGCGGCGTCGTTCATCAGGAACTCGGCCTCGTGGATCTTCTCCTCGAGGCGGCGGTACACCTGGTCGAGATGTTCCTGTTCGACACCGATCTCACGGTCTCTCACCGTGTCGGCGGCGGAGCCGACCACGGATTCGACAGCGGCATCCTGCGCGGCCACCGAGGCCCCCTTCTGACGTGCACTGGGCAGCCGTCAACCGTACGGCAAGGAGGCAGGTTATTGCACCTGGCCCGGCCGTGGGGCAGGGCAGGTGCGAAGGCCGACGGCAGGTGGCCGCCCGCGGAAGGGCCGGACATGCCGAAGAGTCGAGGAAGAGCCGCGGACCAGCCGAAGGGCCGTGGACATGCGGATGCGGCCGGGGGCCGCACAGCTCCCCGGCCGACGGTGGGACGGCCGCCGGCTAGGCGTCGACCTCCACCAGCCGTTCCCCGTCGAACGTGCGGACCTCGAAGTGGTCGATGTCGCCCGGGTCCATCGCTGAGCCGCCGTGGACGTACAGAGGGTTCTTGGCGTCCTTGTTGGGGCTGTCGGGGATTCCGTAGCCCCACTTCGGCACGGCCCACGAGGTGACGACCTCCTCCTCACCGGTCTTGGAGACGGCGATGAGGTTGCACTTCAGAGGGCCCTTGACGTTCTTCAGCTCCAGGACGGCGTGCGTGCCCCAGCCCTTCTTCTCCATGCCGACGACGGCGCTGACCTTGGTGGTCGCGTCCGTGGCCTGCACCTTCTCCTCCATGTGGTTGAAGAAGGCGTCCTCGGCCGGGCTGGTGGGGTGCGGGTCGGCGCCCGCCACGTTGCTGCCGGTGTCGTCGGCGGTGACGACCACGGCGACGGCGGGGCCGCCGATGATCAGCGCCGCGGCCGCCGCGAGCAGGTACATGCCGCGCCGGCGCTTGTGGGCGCGCTTGACGGCGACCTCGTTGAGCAGACCGTCGAGGACCTTGGGGCTCGGGGAGGTGGGCACCACCGGGACGGCGCGCGGCGCGGGGAAGTCGGACATGCCCGGCATCCCGGGCAGGCTGTAGACGTTGCTCTGCGGCGGCGCGGGGGCGGGCGCCTCCGCGAGCATCGCGAGCATCGGCTCCATCCCCGAGAACTCCTCGAGGTGGGCGGCACAGACGTCGCATCCCGCCAGATGCGCCTCGAAGGCGGAGGCGTCCGCTTCGTCGAGCACGCCGAGCACATATGCGCCCACCGCGTCGTGTACGGACTCCTGCTCGTACATGGTCATGCCGAGACCCCCCTCTCCTCAAGAGCGAGCTTCATGGAACGGAGCGCGTAGAACACACGGGACCGCACGGTCCCGCTGGGTATGCCGAGCGTTTCGGCCGCTTCATTGACCGTACGCCCCTTGAAATACGTCTCGACAAGAACTTCCCTGTGGGCGGGCGTCAAATCATCGAGTGCATCTGAGAGCGTCATCAGCCACAACGCCTTGTCGATCTCGTCCTCCGCGGGCATGACCTCCAGCGGCGACGGGTCGACCTCCTGCGGCCGGGCCTGCCGGCTGCGGTGACCGTCGATGACGATGCGCCGGGCGACCGTCACCAGCCAGGGTCGGACAGAGCCGGTCGCCCGGTTGAGCTGGCCGGCGTTCTTCCAGGCACGGATGAGCGTCTCCTGTACGACGTCCTCGGCGCGCTGGCGGTCGCCGGCAACGAGACGCAGTACATAGGCGAGCAACGGCCCTGCGTGTTCGCGGTAGAGGGCACGCATCAACTCCTCGTCGGGCACAGAGGTGTCGATACGTGGCTTCTCACTGCGATGGCGGGCCCGTTGCGGACGGTCATCGGCCACGGCGGCATCCTTGCGCACCTGAACCTCCCGGTCGAGACCCTGTTTTTCACGGCTGGCTGCTTGTCCCTCTTCACTACGGGGCCAGCCGGAGGTTCACTCAACGCCGGGCGAAGAAATTTCAAGATTCTTTGACGGAGGCCTTCCTGCGGTGTCTCGCCACCCGCTCGCGGTTTCCGCACACTTCGCTCGAGCACCAGCGGCGCCGCCTGCCCCGTGAGGTGTCGAGATAGACGCGGCGGCAGTTGTCGCCCTCGCACTGCCGCAGCCGCGAGCGGGCGACCGGGTCGGTGAGGAGGTCCACCGCGTCCCGGGCGACGACGGCGAGCAGGGCCGCGCACTCCGGCGCGGCGCACAGCGCCCGTACCAGCCTGCCTTTCCCGTCCTTCACGGCTCTGATGCCCGGAGGCGCGTTCCGTGCGCGGGCGTTGAGAATCTCGAGAGCGTCGTCCGCGCGGCCTTCGTCCGGCCCGGTGAGCACCAAACGGTCTATGCAGTCACGCAGTTCGACGAAACCTGCCACCCAGGTGCCGTCGATCCCGTGCAGCGGTGTCCCGGCCGGGACGAGACCGGCGCCCACGAGCCAGCGCGCCAGTCCCCCGGTGTCCGCCAGCGGTTCGGGCCCGCCGGCCCGGCGGTCCGCCTCCCGCGCCGTCGCCACCAGGTCCAGGCAGACGCGCCCGGAGTCGAATCGCCACTGGGACGGGTACGGACCCGCGCCCGCCGCCGCTGTCATGCGCCTGTCACCGCCTCGGGATCACCGTCGGGTGTCCCCACCAGAGTGCCTGCCCGACGGTGCGGCCGGAAGCCCTCATCGAGACGTGGACGCACGGACATGCGAATGCGACGCTCACCCATGTCCCGCACGAGGACGGGCCGGTTGACTGGGTCTCATGACACAGAACAGGGGTGCAGGAGCGGTCCTCGCGGCGGCGACCGTGACGACCGGGCTCATCGCGGGCGTCTGGTTCGCGTTCACGGTCTCGGTGATGCCGGCGCTCGGCCGCAGCGACGACCGGACCTACGTCGAGGTCATGCAGAACATCAACGAGGTGATCGAGAACCCGGCCTTCTTCGCCGCGCTCTTCGGCGCGCTCGTCCTCACGGCCGTCTCGGCATGGCAGCAGCGCCGTACGCCCAGGGGCCGCTGGGTGACCGCGGCGCTGGTCCTCTACGTCCTGGTGTTCGTGGTGACGTCCGCGGCGAACGTGCCGCTCAACAACGAGCTGGCCGCCGCGGGCGCCCCGGACGGGATCGCCGACCCGGGCGCCGTACGGGAGAACTTCGAGGACCCGTGGGTGCTCTGGAACACCGTGCGCACCGTGCTCACCACGGCGGCCCTGCTGTGCCTGTGGCGTGCCACGTCACTGCTGCGCACGGCACGCCCGGAGCAGGCAGGTCAGGCGTCGGCGTACTTGGCGTCGGACGCCGGGTCCAGGGCCAGCCGGTAGCCGCGTTTGACGACGGTCTGGATGAGCTTGGGGGCGCCCAGCGCCGTGCGCAGCCGGGCCATGGCCGTCTCCACGGCGTGCTCGTCCCGGCCGGCGCCCGGCAGGGCCCGCAGCAGGTCGGAGCGGGCGACAACCCAGCCGGGCCGTTCCGACAGGGCCCGCAGCAGGGCCATCCCGGCGGGCGGCACCGGGCGCAGTTCGTCGTCGACGAGGACGGCGTGACCGCGGATCTCGACGCGGCGGCCCGCGACCGGGAACGTACGGGCACGGGCGGGCAGCTCGACGCCGAGCAGCTGCACCAGCGGGCCGAGCCTGAACCGCTCCGGCTGCACCGTCGGGACACCGGCCGCCTGCAGCGGCACCGCCGTGACCGGCCCCACGCAGGCCGCGAGGACGTCGTGGTCCAGGGCGGCCAGGAGATCGGTCAGCAGACCGCGGGACTCCGCGCGGTTCAGGAGCGACGCGGCGGCCGGGGCGCTGGTGAAGGTGACGGCGTCCAGGCCGCGGGAGACGGCCGCGTCCAGCAGCCGGTCGAGCGGGGCGAGGTCCTCCGGCGGCATCCAGCGGTAGACGGGTACGAGGACGACGTCCGCGCCCGCCGCACGCAGCGATTCCACGAACCCGGGCAGCGGCTCGCCGTGCAGCTGGAGCGCGACACGGCGGCCCGCCACTCCCTCGCCGAGCAGCCGGTCCAGTACCTCCGCCATGGACTCGGAGACGGGCGACCACTCCTCGGTGAGGCCCGCCGCGCGGATGGCGCCCTTGACCTTGGGGCCGCGGGCCAGCAGCTCGGCGCCGCGCAGCCGGCCCAGCAGCTGCTCCCCCACACCCCAGCCGTCGGCCGCCTCCACCCAGCCGCGGAAGCCGATGGCGGTGGTGGCGACGACCACGTCGGGGGTGTGGTCGATCAGTTCCTTGGTGGCGGCGAGGAGCTCCGTGTCGTCGGCGAGCGGAACGATGCGCAGCGCGGGGGCGTGCAGGACGGCCGCGCCCCGCCGCTGGAGCAGCGCGCCGAGCTCGTCGGCCCGCCTGGCGGCGGTCACGCCGACGGTGAAGCCCGCGAGGGGGCCGTGCGGTTGGCCTTGGTCGTGCATCTCGGTCGTCCCCACTGGAGTGCCCTGATGGCCGGTGCCATTGAACGGTGAACGGACGACCGAGCCTGTCAAAGGCGCGTGACAGGCCCGGTTCGCTCATATTTCACCGTCGTTACGTACTCCGCTCGCTCAGACGCGGGCGTAGACCGGTTCGGCACCCGTTTCGGCATCCGTCCCTGACTGCCCGCCACGGACCGGCACCACGACGGTCCGGCGAAGGTATACCGCCCAGGTGACGAGCGAGCAGACCGCGTAGAAGGCGAGGAAGGAGACGAAGGCGGCGGTTCCGGTGCCCGCGGTCTGGAACGACTGCCGGAAGGCGAGGTTGATGGCGAGCCCGCCGACGGCGCCGACCGCGCCGATGAGTCCCATCGAGGCGCCGGAGAGCCGGCGCCCGTAGGCGGCCGCGGTCTCCCCGGTCATGCCCTTGGCGAGCGCCTTGTTCTGGAAGATGCCGGGGATCATCTTGTACGTCGAGCCGTTGCCGAGGCCGCTGAGCACGAACAGGGCGATGAATCCGACGAGGAACACGGCGAGGGACTCCTGGACCGATGCGGCGATGACCACCGCGGTCGCGGCGGCCATGCCCACGAAGTTCCACAGGGTGATGCGCGCTCCGCCGAAGCGGTCGGCGAGCGCACCGCCCAGCGGCCGGATCAGGGAGCCGAGCAGCGGGCCGATGAAGGTGAGGGAGGCCGCCTGGAGCGGGGTGCGGCCGAACTGGGTCTGCAGCACGAGGCCGAAGGCGAAGCTGTAGCCGATGAACGAGCCGAAGGTGCCGACGTAGAGGAAGGCCATGATCCAGGTGTGGCCTTCCTTGGCCGCGTCGATCGCCGCGCCGGTGTCGTTCTTCACCGGGGCGAGGTTGTCCATCCACAGCGCGGCGCACAGCGCGGCGATGACGATCAGGGGCAGGTAGATGCCGAGCACCAGCCGCGGGTGGGCGGCGCCCGCCGTACCGATGATCAGCAGGGCGACCAGCTGGATGACCGGTACCCCGATGTTGCCGCCACCCGCGTTGAGGCCGAGCGCCCAGCCCTTCTTGCGCAGCGGGAAGAAGGCGTTGATGTTCGTCATCGACGAGGCGAAGTTGCCCCCGCCGACACCCGTGAGGGCGGCGACGGCGAGGAACGTCGTGTACGAGGTGCCCGGCTCCATCACCAGGTACGCCGCGGCGGTGGGGACCAGCAGCAGCAGGGCGCTGAAGATCGTCCAGTTCCGGCCGCCGAATTTGGCGACGGCGAAGGTGTACGGCACCCGGATCACGGCGCCGACGACGGTCGCCGTGGCGATCAGGAAGAACTTGCCGGCGGGGTCGACCCCGTACTCCGGCCCCATGAAGAGGACCATCACCGACCACAGGCTCCAGATGGAGAACCCGATGTGCTCACTGAGCACGGAGAAGGCGAGGTTGCGCCGTGCGACCCGCTCCCCCTTGGTCCGCCAGAAGGTCTCGTCCTCGGGGTCCCACTCTTCGATCCATCGGCCTGCCATCACGCGCCTCCACCTGTTTCCGATCGTGGAAGCGACGTTATGGACGGCGCGTTTCAGGCCGGTGCCAGGAGGTGACCGGCGCGAAACCTTGCTCTCACCCGTCGGTCAGTGGGTGTGTGAGCGGGAGCGGTGCCGGGGCTCTCCGTTGGGCCACAGCCGCGGGCGGCGCTTGGCGGCGAGGTCCTCGGCCCAGCCGAAGACCAGGACGCACCCGGCGATCAGCGCCCAGGCGAGCAGCAGCACCGGGACCCAGCTCTCCAGCAGCCAGGGGACGTGCTCCGCGAGCAGGTCGACGTCCCACATGACGTCCCACAGCGCCGCCGCGCCGAGGATGCACACGTTGTGCCAGAGGTAGACGGTCACCGCCCGCGCGTTGAGCAGGGTGATCACGCTGTCCCATTGCCGCAGCTTCGGCGGCCACGACTCCCACGACGGACTGAAGTGCAGCAGCATCATCACCGCGCCGAGCGACCAGAGGGCAGCGGCCGGCGGGATGCCGTCGAGTTCGATGCCCGAGCCGAACCCTTCGCGGCGGGCCCACCAGATGCCGGCCAGCATCACGAACGGTGCGACGGAGGGTACGACGTAGCGCGGCAGACGGGCCAGGATGCCCTCCTGGCGGGCCATGCCGAGGATCCAGCAGGCGCCGAAGGTGCTGAAGTCGGTGAGCGCCGAGTCGATGCGCTCCGGCATGGAGAGGTAGCCGGCGGCCAGCCCGAAGGACAGGGCGAGCGGCGCGGCGAGGGTGGCCCACGGCAGCTTGCGCAGGCAGCGCAGCAGCAGCGGTGACAGGAGTACGAACCAGAGATACGCGCGCAGGTACCAGAGCGGTTCGGCCAGGTCGCCGGCCCAGCCGGCGGCGAGGAACGGCGGGTCGCTCAACGGCAGGAGCCAGAAGACCGCGGAGGGGCCGGGGCGCCATCCCTCGACGATCATCGCGGTGACCCCAGCGGCTCCGAGCACCCACAGCGGCGGCAGCAGCCGCCGTACCCGGCCGCGGATCACCTGGAACGCCGGCCGGGCGAGGGAACGTGCCATCAGTGACCCGGCGAGGGCGAACATCACGCCCATGGACGGGAAGACGAGCGGCAGCCAGGCCCAGCCCACGAGGTGGTAGAGCACGACCCGGAACAGCGCGATCGCCCGGAGCAGGTCGAAGTAGCGGTCCCGGCCCCCCGCGGGCACCGGAGAGGTGCCCCCCGACTGCGGCGGCACCGTCTGCTGTGCGGTGTACGGGGTCATGCGACGGGCCTCCGCTCCCCGGCGCGCTGCCGCTGCTGGACGACTCCCGGGGCCTCGACGGCCCCGGTGCGCCGCAGTTTCTGCCAGCGCAGCCGGCCGCCGGTGAGGGCGGTGATCCAGGACTGGAGGAGGACCACGTACATCAGCTGGCGATAGAGGATCTGCTGGAGCGGCAGGGAGACGAGGTGGACCATGCGTTCCTTGTCGAGCCGGAAGGCGTAGGCGGCGCAGACGGCCTGGATCGCCAGTACGCCCAGCCAGGCGGCGATGGTCTTCTGGGTGGGGCCGAAGACCAGCCCGTACAGCAGGAAGACGTCGATCAGCGGCGCGAGCAGCGGGGCGAGCACCATGAAAAGGGAGACCAGAGGCAGGCCGACCCGGCCGAAGCGGCCGGAGGGCCCCTTTTCGACGAGGGCGCGACGGTGCTTCCAGATGGCCTGCATGGTGCCGTAGCTCCAGCGGTAGCGCTGCGACCACAGCTGCTGCACGGACTCGGGAGCCTCGGTCCAGGCGCGAGCCTTCTCCGCATAGACGACCCTCCAGCCGTCGCGGTGCATGGCCATCGTGATGTCGGTGTCCTCGGCGAGGGTGTCCTCGCTCATGCCCCCGACGCGCTCGAGCGCGGTGCGGCGGAAGGCTCCGACGGCGCCGGGGATGGTGGGCATGCAACCGAGCAGGTCGTACATGCGGCGGTCGAGGTTGAAGCCCATCACGTACTCGATGTGCTGCCAGGCCCCGATGAGTGTGTCGCGGTTGCCGACCTTGGCGTTGCCGGCCACCGCGCCGACGCGCGGGTCGCCGAAGGGCTGCACGAGCTCGCGGACGGTGGACGGCTCGAAGACGGTGTCGCCGTCCATCATGACGACTATCTCGTAGCGGGCGTTCCGGATGCCGTTGTTGAGGGCGGCGGGCTTGCCCGAGTTGGGCTGCCGTACGACCCGTACGCCGCGCAGCCCCATCGCCTCGACGATGTCGGCGGTGCCGTCGCTGGAGCCGTCGTCGATGACGATGACCTCGAGGGGGTGGTCGCTCGCCATCAGCGAGCGGACCGTGTTGGCTATGCACTCGCGTTCGTTGTACGCGGGGACCAGCACGGACACCGGCCGGGTGATGGGAGGCCCCCAGCTGAAGCCCTTCCGACGCACCTTGCGGGCATGCGCGAAGGACAGGATCAGCATCAGCCCGAAGCGGGCGAAGACCAGCACGCCGATCACGGCGAGCCCGACGACCATGACCTCCGTCGTGTTCTCCGAGACGGCGACGGCGCCGACGAAGGCCTTGCCCTTCCACAGCTCCGGTCCGGTGACCGGGCTGTGGGCACTGGGCACGCCGAGCGCCTCTGTCAGGTTGGTGAACCGGTAGCCGCGTTCCTTCATGTCGGGCAGGAAGCGCTCCAGGGCCGCCACCGTCTGGGAGCGGTCGCCGCCGGAGTCGTGCATCAGCACGATGGAGCCCTGGGTGCCCTTGGGCGTGGCGCGCTTGATGATCGCGTCGACGCCGGGGCGCTTCCAGTCCTCGGAGTCGGTGTTGTTGAAGGCCGTGATGTAGCCGCGGGTGCCGATGTACTGGGTGACCGGCCAGGACTCGTTGTCGAGGGCGTCCGAGAAGGAGGAGTACGGCGGACGGAACAGCGAGGTGCGGATGCCCGCGGCACCGGCGAGCGCCAGCTGGTTCTGCGACAGCTCCCAGTCGATGCGGTCGGTGGACTGGAAGGACAGATCCGGGTGGTTGAAGGTGTGCAGGCCGATCTCGTGACCCTCGCGCACCATCCGTTCGACCAGGTCCGGGTGGCGGGAGGCCATGGTGCCGGTGACGAAGAAGACGGCGTGCGCGTCGTACCGGGCGAGAGCGTCGAGGACCTTCGGCGTCCAGACGGGGTCCGGGCCGTCGTCGAAGGTCAGCACGAGCCGCTGGTCGGGCACGCTGAGCGCCTTGGGATCGCGCTTGTCCCGGGCGTCGATGACGGGGCCGCCGTCGAGGATGTGCTGGGGGACCTGGTCCGTGGGGGCCGGCGGCCGGACGCGGTGGTCGGCGAGGATCTCGCTGTGCACATAGCCGCGCAGCATCAGCATCGCGAGCAGCGCGACGAGGAAGAGCACGGGAAGCAGATAGCGCATGGGCAGTCTGCGGCGTACGACGCGCTTGGGGCTCCGCGGTCGCGGAGCCCCTGATGCGGGGATGGTCATCTACAGTGCGCCTTCTTGCACGGGCTGATCGGGAGAACCACTGGGCGCCGTCGACGGGCCGGGGCCCACAGGAGGGCTGACGGCCGGGGCAGGGGAATCGCTGCGGGGTGCGTCGGGGCTCGCGACCGGGCCGGTGATACCCGTCCCCGGGGACGGCTGCCGCGGGGACGGGGACTTCGAGGCGGGCGGCGGCACGTTCGGCAGCGCGCCGCTGTCGCCCGCGCTGCCCGACGGCAGCGGCAGAGCCGCACCGGCGGAGTCGGAGGGAGCGGGGACGCCGGGCGGGGCGTTCGGCGTGGGCACCGTGGACACGAGGTCGGTCGGTGCGGGCTGGATCTCGACGTGCTCGGGCTGCTTCTCGCCGACCGAACCGAGGCCCGGCATCCACGGCGCGCTGGAGTTGCCGCCGAGGAGGGCGGTGACGAGCGTGATCGCGTAGACAGCGCACGCGGCGGCCAGGACCCAACCTATACGGCGGAACTTCTTGCTGCGGCGGCCGCTCTCGTCGACGAAGACGGGCCCCTCGGCGCTGTCCTGAGCGGCGATCGGCTCGACCGGCAGGTCGCGCAGCTTCCGCCCGAGGCCGTCGAGTTGAATCGTCACCTCGTGCGGCTCGTGCGTGTGACCGGTACCGACGTCTTCTTGCCAATTTTCCATGGCTTGTGGCACATCCCCCCACTGACTGGAATCGGGTGCGCGCACAACCGACCGGCCGCGTTCGAATTCGGGTCCCCAACCCGCTCTCCGAGCGCTTCTATCCCACTCACTCACCCGGTCCATGAATGTAGCGCAACCTGCCGCACGTCGCGCGCCACGCTCAGCGGTTGTCACACATCAGCGACATATCACGTTCCGGCAACCATCCGTCGGGCACCCTTTTCAGCCACCCTTCGCGCGCGGCGAGTTCGGCCGCCGCCCGCCGCAGCGCGTCGAGGCCGGGATGCCGGAGCCCGGCACGCCAGACCATCGACAGCGGCGACAGCGGAACGGGGTCGACTATCGGCCGAAGAACCGTCCCCGGCATGGCCGGAAAGCCCACGACCGCGAGGACCGGGTTGCGGGTCTTCGCCATGACCCGCCGGAACTCCTCGACCCCCACGGCCATGGGTGCCGGCGGCGCCACGGCGATACCGCGGCCCGCGAAGAGCAGCCGCGCCAGCTCCGTCCACTCCAGCGTCCGAGGGTTGCCCGCACCGGCATATACGGTCTCACCCGCGAGTGCGTTCAACTCGATCCGGTCGCAGTCCGCCAGCGGATGGTCGTCGGGCAGCAGGACCGCCATCGGCTCGTACCGGACGGGCTGCTGGGCGAGCAACGCCTGCCGGCCGGCGTCCAGGCCGGCGAACCGGCCGAAGGAGACATCGAGGCGCCCGGCGGCGATCTCGTCGGCCGCCCCGGTGAGCCCGCTCTCGAAACGGGCCATCAGCTCGCAGTCGGGGGCCAGTTCACGGGCGCGTTCCAGGATCCGGCCCGAGGTCATGCCCGCGCTGTTGAGGTCGACGAGCAGCGGCCGCGCGGCGCCGGAGGCTGCGGCGAGCAGTTCGTCCTGCGTCTCGAGCACCCGCCGGGCGTACGGCAGCAGCCGCTCGCCGTCGGCCGTGAGGGCGACCTGCCGGGTGGTACGGACGAACAGGTCGACGCCCAACTCCCTCTCCAGGCGCCTGACGTCGCGGCTCAGGGCCTGCTGGGCGACGTAGAGACGGGCGGCGGCACGGGTGAAGTGCAGTTCGTCGGCGACGGCGACGAACGCGCGGAGCAGCCGGGGTTCCAGATCACGGGGCACAGCGCATTCAACAACACAGGTGCGTGAACGGCCACCGAGCAGGTGTTGGACCGGCCCCAGGGGCGGCGGCGAGGGTGGAGCCATGCCCAGTTCCGCCCTGCCGAGTTCCGCCACGCCGCCTCCGGCCACGCCCCCTACGGCCGTGTCCCGATCGGCCGTGTCCCGATCGGCCGTGTCCCGTTCGGCCCGTGTCGAGGACACGGCTTGCGCACCGCTGCTCGCGGTCACCGGCGACTCGCTGGTGCTCGCGCCGCGCCGCCGGACCGGGTCGCGCACGGCGCCCTTCACCGGGACCGGCCGGCCGCCGGGCCCTTACCGGCGGCTCTTCTCCGTACCCGGCACCCGCGCGTTCACCGCCGGGAACCTCGTCGCCCGGCTCCCGATGGGGATGTTCAGCGTCAGCGCCGTCATCATGATCGCCGGGTCCCGCGGCTCCTACGCCCTCGCCGGGGCCGTCACCGCGACCGGCCTGGCCGCCACCGCGCTGGTCGCTCCCTGGACCGCGCGGCTCGTCGACCGGTACGGACAGGCGCGGATCGCCGTCCCCGCCACGGCCCTGGCCGTCCTCGGGTCGCTCGCCCTGCTGCTGTGCGTACGCCTCGGGGCGCCCGACTGGACACTCTTCGCCGCCTACGCGGCGACCGCCACCACCCCCAACACCGGCGGCATGTCACGCGCCCGCTGGGCACACCTGTACCGGGGGGACGCGGCGGCGCTGCACACGGCGAACTCGTTCGAGCAGGCCGCCGACGAACTCTGCTTCATGCTCGGCCCCGTTGTGGCCGCGTTCCTCTGCTCCGCGCTCTTCCCGGAGGCCGGCACGCTGGTGGGCGCGGTTCTGCTGCTGACGGGTGTGCTGATCTTCACGGGCCGGCGCTCCACCGAGCCGCCGGTCGCCCCGCGGGTCCCGGCCGGCTCGCCGCTGCGGACCGCCGGCATGCCCGCGCTGCTCGTCGTCCTCCTCGCCACGGGCACGGTCTTCGGCTCGATGGAGGTCGTCACCATCGCCTTCGCCGACGGCCCGGTCGCGGGTCCGGTCCTCGCGCTCCAGGCGGCGGGCTCCTGCGCCGCCGGCCTGCTCTACGGCCGGTCCCGGCGTACGGCGGGCCTGCCCACCTGCCTCGCCGCGATGACGGCCTTGATGTCGCTGCCGCTGCTCGCCGCCACGGGCACCGGGTCGCTCCCGGCGGTGGCGGGCGCGCTGCTGGTCGCCGGGATGGCGACGGCCCCCACGATGGTGACGGCGATGACCATGGTGCAGCGGCTGACTCCGCAGGCACAGATCAACGAAGGCATGACGCTCGCGGTCACCGCTCTGCTCGGCGGCGTCGCGGCGGGCTCCGCGAGCGGCGGGTACGTGGTGGAGCACCTGGGCGCGGCACAGGGCTTCGCGATCCCGGTGGGCGCCGCGGCCCTCGCGCTCGTGCTGGCGTGGGGAGCGGGCCAGGACACGAAAAAGGCCCGGAAGCCGTAGCCGCCGAGCCTTCGTCGTACATGGGATGAGTGGAGATGGCGGGAATCGAACCCGCGTCCAACGGTGCAGAATCAGGGCTTCTCCGTGTGCAGTCCGCTGCGCTTTTCTCAGCCCCGGAGATCACGCGGACAAGTCTCCGACGGGCTCAGTCACTGTTTGATTTCCCTACGCGCCCCGTGACCGGGCTCGTAGGTTTAGTTCCCTAGCTGATGCCAGGATCCGGGTCGGGAACAGCCCCGGGCTGACACTTCGCAAAGTCGCTACTTAGGCAGCGAGGGCGAAGGAATCGCGCTTGGTGTTGGCGATTATTGGTTGCGACATATGGTTTACGAGATCATTGCCGCTTCCTCGACACGCTTCCCCTGCTTCGACATCCGCTGTCGAAACCGATCATCCCCATGTTGACCACTATTGAATTGTCACAGCTCAGGGCCCCTGCGGGCCCGACCCCTGCTTGGTGGGGCAGGTGCCATCGTACGTGAACAACACGGGCCGGTGCCAGCCTATTCCGCACGGCTGCGGCCGGTGCCGGTCACGTGCCGGCCCGCTGCCTCCTGCGGACGGCGGACATCGCACGGTCCGCCTCGCGGCGGTCCTGCTTCTCGCGGAGCGTCTGGCGCTTGTCGTACTCCTTCTTGCCCCTCGCCAGCGCGATCTCGACCTTCGCCCGGCCGTCCTTGAAGTACAGGGCCAGCGGCACGATGGTGTGCCCCGTCTCCTGCGACTTCGACTCCAGCTTGTCGATCTCTTCCCGGTGCATCAGCAGCTTGCGCTTGCGGCGTGCGCTGTGGTTGGTCCAGGTGCCCTGGCTGTACTCCGGCACGTGGACGTTGTGCAGCCATGCCTCGTTGCCGTCGATCTGGACGAAGCCGTCCGCGAGCGAGGCCCGGCCCTGGCGCAGCGACTTCACCTCGGTGCCCATCAGCACGAGACCGCACTCGTAGGTGTCGAGAATGTGGTAGTCGTGCCGCGCCTTCTTGTTCTGCGCGATCAGTTTGCGCCCTGTTTCCTTAGCCATAGTGCGGACATTTTCGCACTACGACCCGCCCCCGAGGCCACTCAATACTGTCCGGGCCCTTTTCTCGGCCCCCTCGGCCGTCACGAGGTCCGGGGTGATGCCCTTGTCATCGACACTGTGACCGGACGGGGTGCGGTAGTGACCGACGGTGAGTTCGGCGACCGAGCCGTCGGGTAGCCGGCTCGGCATCTGCACCGAGCCCTTGCCGAACGTCCGCGTACCGACCGTGACCGCACGGCCACGGTCCTTGAGCGCTCCGGTGACGAGCTCGGCCGCGCTCATGGTGCCGGCGTCGACGAGCGTGACGACGGGGCGTTCCGTGTCGCCGCCCTGCTCGGCGTGGAGAGCGCGCTGCTCGCCGCGCACGTCGTACGTGGCGACGAGGCCGCCGTCGAGGAAGGCCGACGCCGCGGCGACCGCCTCCGCGACGAGGCCGCCCTCGTTGCCTCGCAGATCGAGCAGGACCCCGGCGCCCGCGGGGGCCTCACGCACGGCCCTCCGCACCCGCTCCCCGGTGCCCTTGGTGAACGAGGAGACCCTGATCACCACGGCGCCGTCGGGGAGACGGTCGACGGTGACCGTCTCGGTGGTCAGCAGGGCGCGCGTCAGGGTCTCGGACCAGCGGTGCCCGTCGCGTTCCAGCTCCACCGTCACAGCGGTGCCTGCGGCGCCCCTGAGCAGGGCCACGACCTCGGTGACCGGCCTGCGGGCGGTGTCGCGGCCGTCGATCGCGAGGAGCCGGTCGCGGGCCTTTATCCCGGCCCGCTCCGCGGGGCCGCCCGGCTGCACCCTGGCCACCTCGACCCGGCCGTCCGCGGCGCGTCTCGCGCCGAGGCCCACGCCGGTGTACTCCCCGTCGAGCGCCTTGGCGAACTCCTCGTACTCGCGCTTGTCGTAGACGGCGCCCCAGCGGTCGCCACTGCGGCTGACGACCTCCTCCGCCGCCTTGGTGCCCGACTTCCCCTCCGCCACCGCCCTCGCGGCGGCGCGGGCGACGTCCTCACGGTCCACCGTCGCGGCGGCGGCCTGTGCGGAGAGCGGACGGGGCGAGGCCGGCTCGTCGTGCGGCAGGCAGTTGGTGGCCGCGGCGGTGGCGAGGACGACTCCGAAGGCCAACGTCAGCGCGGCCCCGCGGCGGATGCCGTGGGGCCGTGGACTGAACTCGGGGTCCGACATGGCGTCGAGTCTAGGACAAGCAAAGGGCGCCGTACGGAGGTTGACCGCACGGCGCCCGGGGTGCTTGTCACACCTTCAGGTACTTGCGCAATGCGACGAAAGCAGCCACAGCGGGCATCAGCAGCCCGATCGCCAATACCAGCGGCAACTTGGTGATCACGGCGTCCCAGCCGATGAAGTTGACCAGCTGCATCTTCTCGGAGAGCGCCAGGCCGTGGTCGATGAGGAAGTAACGGCCCACCAGCAGCATCACGGAGGCGACCGCACCGCCCAACAGGCCCGCGAACGCGGCCTCCATGATGAACGGCATCTGGATGTAGAAGCTCGAGGCGCCGACGAGGCGCATGATGCCGGTCTCACGCCGACGGCTGAACGCCGAGACGCGCACGGTGTTGACGATGAGCATCAGCGCGATGATCAGCATCAGGCCCATCACGAAGATTGCGGCCACGTTCATGCCGTTCATCAGGGAGAAGAGGTTCTCCAGGATGTTGCGCTGGTCCTGGACGGACTGCACGCCGTCCCGGCCGGCGAAGGCGGTCGCCACGACCTTGTACTTCTCCGGGTCGTCCAGCTTCACCCGGAACGACTCCTGCATCTGGTCCGGGGTGATGGTGGACGCGATGGGGGTGTCGCCGTACTGCTCGCGGTAGTGCTTGTACGCCTGTTCCGCAGTCTCGTGGTGGACCACGTCGACGACGTCCATCTTCTTCAGATCGGCCTCGATCTGCTCCTTCTGCGCGGTGGTGACGGCCCCCTTGGCGCACTGGGGCGAGGTCGCCGCGTCGTTCTTGTTGCAGAGGAAGATGGAGACGTTGACCTTGTCGTACCAGAAGTCCTTCATCGTGCTGACCTGCTCACGCATGAGCAGCGCGCCGCCGAACAGGGCGAGCGAGAGGGCTACGGAGACGATCACCGCGAAGGTCATCGTGAGATTGCGGCGGAGACCGACGCCGATCTCCGACATGACGAACTGGGCGCGCATGGCGTGCTTTCAGCCTTTCAGTCTGTCCGGGCTCAGTGCTGGTAGCCGTAGACGCCGCGCGCCTGGTCGCGTACGAGACGGCCCTTCTCGAGCTCGATGACGCGCTTGCGCATCTGGTCGACGATGTTCTGGTCGTGGGTCGCCATGATCACCGTGGTGCCCGTGCGGTTGATCCTGTCGAGCAGCTTCATGATGCCGACAGAGGTCTGCGGGTCGAGGTTTCCGGTCGGCTCGTCCGCGATGAGGAGCATGGGGCGGTTGACGAAGGCGCGGGCGATGGCCACACGCTGCTGCTCACCACCGGACAGCTCACCGGGCATCCGGTCCTCCTTGCCGCCGAGCCCGACGAGGTCGAGCACCTGGGGCACGGCCTTGCGGATCTCGCCACGCGGCTTGCCGATGACCTCCTGGGCGAACGCCACGTTCTCCGCGACGGTCTTGTTGGGCAGGAGGCGGAAGTCCTGGAAAACCGTGCCCAACTGGCGGCGCATCTGCGGCACCTTCCAGTTGGAGAGCCTGGCCAGGTCCTTGCCCAGGACATGGACCATGCCCTGACTGGCGCGCTCCTCACGCAGGACGAGCCGCAGGAACGTCGACTTGCCCGAACCGGAAGAGCCCACGAGGAAGACGAACTCGCCCTTCTCGATTTCGAGGGAGACGTCGCGCAGAGCAGGTCGGTTCTGCCTGGGGTATGTCTTGGAGACGTTGTCGAATCGGATCACGGGTGCACCACGGTCGGCCGGGAGTAGGTGAGCGTGACCTTACGCGACTGCGCCACGGCCGCGCAGTCCCCGTCCCGACTTGCGCATTTTGTCCGTTCATCGATCGGGGGCAAATCCGGCGGGCCGCGACGAAAAGCGCGGGAGCTGGCACAGTGGTAGGGGAACAGTCGCGTTTCCCCGGGCGTTGTCCGGAGAGAAATGTGCTTGCGGTCCGCGCCTGCGGCCCCGGCGCGGGAGAGGAGAGCGCATGACCTATGACCGATTGGTGTGCGCCAACTGCGCGGCGCCCGTCGCCGAGGGCCGTTGCCCGGTGTGCCGGGCGAATCGTGAGCGGCTGCAGCAGGGCGACGGCCCCTTCGCCGGCCTGAGCCCGGTGACCCTGCTGGCCCTGCTGGTGGTACTGGTCGCCGCGGTGGCCCTGCTGGCGGTATAGCGCGTCCCGCTCGGCCGTACGGCCCACTGCCGCACGGCCGAGCGGAAGAACGACAGAAGGGCCCGGAGTGCTGAGCACTCCGGGCCCTTCCTGTGTCAGCTGTCGGCTGTCACCTGTCAGCTACGCGCTGTGCCGGTCAGGCGACGGTGCGACCGCCGCCGACGAGGCGCGGCAGCATTCGGAAACCGATGCCACCGGCGATCATCGTCGCGGCGCCCAGCAGCAGGAAGGTGGTCTCGGCGGCGCCGGTCTCAGCCAGCTCCTCCTTGGCCTCACCCTGCTGCACCGGCTCGGAACCGGCGTTGTCGGTGTCGGTACCGTCACCGCCGCCGACCGGAGCGTCACCGTCGATGACGCCACCGTCGGTGTCGTTGTCGTTACCGTTGCCGTTGCCGTTGCCATTCCCGTTCCCGTTGCCCGGGTTGCTCGGCGTCGGGTCGGGGTCCTCGGTCGGGTCCTCGGACGGGTCCGGGTCGACCGGCGGGGTCGTGGGCGGGTCCACCGGCGGCGTGGTCGGCGGGTCGACCGGCGGGGTCGTGGGCGGGTCCACCGGCGGCGTGGTCGGCGGGTCGACCGGCGGGGTCGTGGGCGGGTCCACCGGCGGCGTGGTCGGCGGGTCGACCGGCGGGGTCGTGGGCGGGTCCACCGGCGGGGTCGTCGGCGGGTCGACCGGCGGAGTGCTGCAGAGCGTCGGGTCGATCTCGCAGTCGTCCTTGATGCCGATGCCGGCGTCGATGCCGCCCTCGCCGGCGTTGGCGGACACCTCGACGGGGCCGACGTCGATCCCGATCCCGACGGCGCTCGCGGCGCCTGCGGCGGTCAGCGACGCACCCGCGGCGATCACGGCGCCGGCGGCTATACGTGCGACACGGATCCGCGTCTTCTTGGTCATCTGGCTGCTACCCCCAGTAGCTATCTCGTTGTCGGAGCAGCGTCAGGGGCGCGGGTTCAGGAGCCGTTGCACTTGCCCCCGTTCGCACACGCCCCAGAAATACGCATGCCGCGTGCCACCTTTCCCAGTTCTGGCAAGGGCGTCAAGGTCGTTAGCGGACGCGATGTCCGAAATACTGTCAGTTGCCTGACCTGCGGGGATGCAACTGTGACATAAAAGGGAACTGCCGCCCCCTGGGCGGCAGTTCCCTTGTCGACAAAGCTCTTCGCTACTTGTCCTGCTGCTTGCGCCAGCGAATTCCGGCTTCGAGGAACCCGTCGATCTCACCGTCAAGTACCGACTGGGGATTGCCCACTTCGAAGTCGGTCCGCAGGTCCTTGACCATCTGGTACGGGTGCAGCACGTACGAACGCATCTGGTTGCCCCAGGAGTTGCCGCCGTCACCCTTGAGCGCGTCCATCCTGGCCTGCTCCTCCTGGCGGCGGCGCTCGAGCAGCTTCGCCTGGAGGACGTTCATCGCGCTCGCCTTGTTCTGGATCTGCGAGCGCTCGTTCTGGCAGGACACCACGATGCCGGTCGGGATGTGCGTCAGCCTCACCGCGGAGTCGGTGGTGTTGACTCCCTGGCCGCCGGGGCCCGACGCGCGGTACACGTCCACGCGGAGCTCGGACTCGTCGATCTCGATGTGATCGGTCTTCTCGACGACCGGCAGCACCTCGACGCCCGCGAAGGACGTCTGCCGGCGGCCCTGGTTGTCGAACGGCGAGATGCGCACCAGCCGGTGCGTGCCCTGCTCGACCGAGAGCGTGCCGTACGCGTAGGGCGCCTTGACGACGAAGGTGGTCGACTTGATGCCGGCCTCCTCCGCGAACGACGTCTCGTAGACCTCGGTGCCGTAGTTGTGCCGCTCGGCCCAGCGCAGGTACATGCGCTGGAGCTGCTCCGCGAAGTCCGCGGCGTCGACGCCGCCGGCCTCGGCTCGGATGTTGACCAGCGCCTCGCGCTCGTCGTACTCGCCGGACAGGAGGGTGCGGACCTCCATCTCGTCCAGCGCCTTGCGCACCGACTCCAGCTCGGCCTCGGCCTCGGCCCGCGCGTCCGGGTCGTCCTCGGCCTCCGCGAGCTCGAAGAGGATCTCGAGGTCGTCGATCCGGCCGCGGAGTGCCTCCGTCTTGCGGACCTCGGCCTGGAGGTGGGAAAGCTTGCTGGTGATCTTCTGCGCCGCCTCGGGGTCGTCCCACAGGGACGGTGCCGCCGCCTGCTCCTCGAGCACGGCGATGTCTGCCCTCATCCTGTCGAGGTCCAGAACGGCCTCGATCGACCCCATGGTCGAGGAAAGGGACTTCAGCTCTTCGGATACATCGACGACTGCCACGGGTCCAGCGTAACGGCTGAGCGGCCGGACCCGTGCTGGCCCCGGACGGCCGGCAGCGGCCCTAGGGGTCCGAGGGTGCCGACTGCTGGAAATCCGGGGGCGGCACCTGGCCGTCGTCGTCGCTCACGGCCAGCCAGCCGCCGATGCCGACCGCCGCGACGACGGCGAGTGCGGCGACACCGAGAGTGATCCGGCGTCTGCGCACCGCGGTCGACCTGTTGCGGGCCGACCCGGGCCGGCGCTGGCCGGGGGCGCGCGGTGCCCTCGCCGTGCCGTGCGCGCCGCCGGCGAGCTCGTCCGGCGCGGGGACGCGCATCGAGGTGTGGGTGTCCCGGTTGGAGTCGGCCGGGGCGGATCCGGGGACGAGCGGGACGGCGCCTCGGCGTCGCGGCTCCCCGGGGGCGGTCGGCAGCGCGTCCTCGTAGGGTTCCGTGGCCGGCTCTGCGTCGGGCTCGTCGACGTCCAGGGGCGGTATGCCCTTCAGCGTCGGCAGCAGGTCGTGCAGCCGGGCCGCCACCTCGGAGGCGCGGAGCCTGGAGGCGGGCGCCTTGGCCAGGCACTGGACGATGAGCTGCCACAGCTCGTCGGGGATGCCGGGCAGGGGCACCACGGTCTCTGTGACGTGGCGGCGCAGGACCGCGCCGGGGTGACCGCCGCCGAACGGGGTGAAGCCGGCCAGGACCTCGTAGAGGACCGTGGCGAGGGCGTAGATGTCGACCGCCGCGCGGGGCGGCAGACCCTCGACGATCTCGGGCGCGATGTAGTCGGGGGTCCCGATGATGCCCGAGGGGTTCGGCGCACCGCTTCCGGTCGGCCGCTGGGCCTTGGTGCGGCGCGGTGTGTCGATCAGCTTGGCCACGCCGAAGTCGGTGAGGAGCGCGGGGTGCGAGCCGGCCGGGCCGAGCGGGCCCTCCATGTCGAGCAGGATGTTCTCCGGCTTGACGTCCCGGTGCACGATGCCCGCCGCGTGGGCCGCCGCCAGGCCGTCGGCGACGTCCGCGACGATCGCGACGGCTGCCTCCGGCGCGAGCCGGCGCTCACGGTCGAGACGTGTCCGCAGGTCGGTGCCGCGTACGAGCTGCATGACCAGCGCCAGGTCGTTGCCGTCGACGACGAGGTCGCGGACGCCGACGACCCTGGGGTGGTCGAGCCCGAGCAGGGCGGTGCGCTCCTGGACGAAGCGTCCGACCAGCTCCTGGTCGGACGCGAGGTCCTCGCGAAGAAGCTTGATGGCGACAGGCCCCTCGGGTCCTTCGCCGAGCCACACCGTGCCGGCGCTGCCCCGCCCCAGGATCTGGTGGGCCGTGTACCGGCTGCCGATATTCCGTGCCAAGACTGCTCCCTCAGCGGCTGGCGTTGCCCCACAACGTACGCGGGCATCGGGGGCCTGTGTGCCCCGGATGACACCAACCTCCACTTCTGCGGGATAAATAAGCCCGCAGAAGTCGACAAAACGACAGAGTTACTGCTGGTTACCGATCTGGTCGGCGGTGTCCTTCGCCTCGCCGAGCTTCGAGATCCAGTCCGTGACCGTCGAAATGCCGTCGCCGATCGCGTCCCAGTAGCTCTTGCCCTCCGCGACCCAGTCCTGGAGCGGGGTGAGCTCCCAGATCAGCCAGCCGGCCACGACGAACAGCAGCACCGTGAACAGGCAGCCCTTGAGGCAGCCGAGCCCGGGAATGCGCATCGGGTTGGCGCGCTGCCTCGGCTGACGGGGCGGGCGCTGGGCCGGCGGCTGCTGCGGAGGTGCGTACTGCTGCTGCGGCGGCGGAGCGTACTGCTGACGCTGCGGCTGGTGCTGCGGACGCTGCTGCGGCGCCGGCGCGTACTGCTGCTGGGGCCGCTGCGGACGGTTCTGCGGGGGCTGCTGCGGGGCCTGGCGCTGCGGGCGCCGGCGCAGCGGGTCCTGGCTCGGGTCGAGGTACTGGACCTGCGTCTGCTCGTTGCGGTCCCGGGCCGCACGCAGCTGGGACTGCCAGGGGTGCGGTTCCTCCGGTCCGGGCTGCCCCGGAGGCACGGGCGGCATCACGGCGGTCGGGTCGGCCGTGCCACCGGGCTGCCCGGTCTGCGGCATGACGCTGGTCGCCGCGGAGGGGTCGTAGGCACTGCTGCCACCACCGGTGTTCGGCAGGACCTGCGTCGGGTCGGCGGCGCCGGGGGCCTGCGGCACCGGCGCCGGCGCGGGGTCCGGCGCGAGGAGGGCGGCGACACCGAAGGCGGCGTCGACCTGGGCGGCGTTCGCGTGCACGCCGATCCCGGCCGCGACGGTACGCAGACCGCGGGCGAGGTTCTCGGCGCTGGGACGCTCCGAGGGCTCCTTGCGCAGGCAGCGCTCTATGACCGTCCACAGCGGCTCGGGAAGCGTCGAGGGGCGCCGCGGCTCCTCGCTGAGGTGGCGGTGCAGCACCTCCAGCGCCGTGCCCCCGGCGAACGGGGGGCGCCCGGTGACCAGCTCGTACAGCAGGATGCCCGCGCCGTAGATGTCGACCGCCGAGGTCTGCGGACGGCCCTCCGCCGACTCCGGCGCGACGTACGCGGGGGTGCCGACGAACTCGTGCGTCCTGGTCAGACCCGGGGAGTCCGCGAGGCGCGCGATGCCGAAGTCGGTCAGCATCGGGTGCATCTGACCGTCGGCGTCCGTCTTGAGCAGCACGTTCGCCGGCTTCAGGTCGCGGTGGACGACGCCGTCGGCGTGGCTGGAGGCGAGCGCGTCCGCGATCTGGGCGGTCATCAGCGAGGCGGCCACCGGGCTGAGCGGGCCGTTGTCGCGCAGGTACCGGTGCAGGTCCGGGCCGTCGATCAGGTCCATGACGAGGGCGAGGAGGTCGCCCTCGACGACGAGGTCCCGGGTCCGGACGATGTTCGGGTGGGTGAGGCGGAGCAGGACGGAGCGCTCCCGGAGGAAACGCATCACCACGTCCGCGTCGTTCGCCAGCTCCTCCTTGAGGACCTTGATCGCGACGGTCTCACCGGGCTGGCCCGCGACGGCCGCCTCGGCGCCCGCGGTCTCCCTCTGACGGGCTCGCCAGACGGTGCCCGTGGCGCCGCGCCCGAGCGGCTCCTCGAGCAGGTACTTGCTGCCTACCGGCCGCACGTCATGCGCTCCCTGCTGATCGTGGTCCTCACATGGGTCCCGGTCCGCCGGATGGTTTTCGGCCCACCGGGTTGTCCGACCCACTTTAGGGGGTGTCCGTCCGGTCGCCCCTGTTCGATGGACAGACGCGGGCATCGTACGGATGGTTGCCGGGTCCGCGCGCACTGAACATCACGATCCCCTCCGTCCGTAGTTCCTCAAGATGACCTTTACGGGATACCACCACGTGCTTTTCCGTCCGGATTTGTTACCCGGGCCGACCGGTCAAGATCACTTATGGGTGGGCGGCGGGCGTGTTGTCGGCGGCGGATGCGAGGATGCCTCCAGCACGGAGCCGTGGGGAGGGAGCCCCTGGCGCGTGCCGACCTGCCGGGTGGGGCCGATCTGGGCGGCTTCCCTGCCGGGCACCCCGCGCAGAAGGGATGGCTGACGGCGATGCAGATCCGGCTGACTGTTCTCGCGCCGCGCGGCGGACAGTCCGCGCCCGCCGGGCGCCCCTGCGACGTGATCGTGACCGCGCCGGCGGGCACCGCGCTCGCCGCCGTGGCCTCCGGTCTCGCCGCCGCCGTCTCCGGCCCCGACGTCTCCGGCACCGTCGTCCTCTACGCGGGACAGGAACGCCTCGACCCGCAGCGCCGCACCCTCGGCGAACCGCCGCTGGTCGACGGCGCGGTGCTGTCCCTCCAGACGCCGGCCGACGACGAGACCCACGACGGCGAGGTGTCGGCACAGCTGCATGTCGTGGCCGGGCCCGACGCCGGAGGGGTCCATCTGCTGCACGGCGGCCGGATCAGCATCGGCCGCTCGGCCGACGCCGACGTACCGCTGGACGACCCGGACGTCTCCCGGCTGCACTGCGCGGTGACGCTCGCGGACGACGGCCGGGTCACCGTGACCGACCTCGGCTCCACGAACGGCACCACGGTCGACAGAACCTCCGTGCACGCCCGCCCGGTGCGCCTGCCGGCCGGTGCGCTGCTCCGCCTGGGTGAGTCCACCCTGCGTCTCTCCCCCGGCACGCCTGCCCCGGCGCTTCCCACCACCCCGGACGGCGAGGGCCACCTCCGCGTCCCGGGTCCGGCTTCCTCCGCCGTCGACGGCAGGCCCGCGCCCGGTCCGGGCGGCTCCGCGGGCGCGTACGACGCAGCGGCCGCCGGCCCCGCGAGCCCTCGCGGGACACGGCCGGTGCCGTCATGGGCCTCGCCCTCGGGCGGATCACCGGACGGCACGCCTCCGGCCGCCACCGACCGGTCCCACCGGGCACCCGACGGCGGCCCGCCCGCCTGGCCGTACCGCCCCGACGCCACGGGGACACCCGCACACGGCCACGCCATGACGGAGCCGCCGACCGGGGCGACCCGCGCGGCCGACGGCGACTCGTCCCGGACGCACCACATGCACGCCCCCCTCGGCGACGCCCCCGCGCCCCGGGTACCGGCGCAGTACACGTACGACGCCCATGACCGCGTCCCGGACCGGCCCGGTGAGCCGTCGCCCGAGCATGCGCCCGCCCGCGGGACGGACGAGCCCGCCGAGGCCCCCCGGCGCCGGGGCATAGGCGCCTGGGCCAGGCGGCTGGCGGGCGGCCGAGAGGCCGTCGCCCCGCAGGAGAGCGGCGTGACAGGCCCCGTGGCCCGCTCGTCCGTGTCCAGCGTCGAGAGCTGGCCCGACCCGGCCGCGGTGCTGCTCACGGCGCTGGGCCCGGGCCCCAGGCTGTGGGAGCGCGGCCCGCGGCACCCCGAGTCGCTCGTTCTCAGGCTCGGCACGGCGGACCGCGCGGACCTGCCGTCCGTGCCCGTGACCGTCGCCCTGAGGGAGGCCGGGTCGCTCGGCCTCGCCGGCCCGCGCGCCCGCCTCGCGGGCCTCGCCAGGTCCGCCGTGGCGCAGCTCGTCGCACTGCACTCGCCCGGTGACCTCGAGATCGTGCTGATCAGCGCGGACCGTGCCCGGTCCCTGGAGGAGCGCAAGGCGGAGTGGTCCTGGCTCGGCTGGCTGCCGCATCTGCGCCCGGCCCACGGCCAGGACTGTCGCCTGCTGCTCGCCTACGACCGCGACCAGGCAGCCGCCCGCGCCGCGGAGCTGACGCGCCGCCTGGACGACGGCCCGCTCGGCACGGGCTGGGCGAGCGCCGACTCCCGGACCGTCGCCGAGGCCGCCGCACGACACGACGGCCCCCGCACGGTCGTGATCGTCGACGGGGATCCGGGCTCGGCCGCGCTGCGCGAGACCACCGCCCGCCTGGCCGGCGCCGGCCAGGCGGCCGGGATCCATCTGATATGCCTGGCGGAGACGCCCGCCGCCTCGCCTCTCTCCCCCGTCGCCGCCACCTACGAGTCGGCCTGCGCCGCGTCGCTGCCTTTCCGTGAGTGCGGGGCCGTGGCCCTGCTCAGCGGGGACGTGGCGACAGCGCTGCGCCTGATGCGGGTCGCCTCCGGGCAGCCCGCCGGCCATGGCACGGTCGGCGTGGTCGACGCGGTGTCCGCCGCTTGGGCGGAGCGTTTCGGGCGGGCGCTCGCCCCGCTGCGCCCGGAGGGCTCGAGCGTGCGGCCCGGCCGGGCCGCCGTACTGCCGCAGTCCGCGCGGCTGCTGGACGAGCTGGAGCTGGCGCGGGCCACCCCGGCCTCGCTGATGGCGCGCTGGGCGGCGGCCTGCGACGGCACCGTCGTCCTCGGCGCCGGTCCCCGCGGCCCGCTCGCCGTCGACCTGGCGCAGGAGGGCCCGCATCTGCTGATCGAGGGCCCCGCCGGCAGCGGTCGTACGGAGCTGCTGCGTTCGGTCGCCGCGTCGCTGGCCGCGGCGGGCCGCCCGGACCGGCTCGGCCTGCTGCTGGTCGACGGAGCCGGCGGAGAGCGCGGCGAGGGGCTGACCGTCTGCACCGAACTGCCGCATGTGACCGAGCATCTCGTGGCCAGCGATCCGGTGCGGATGCGGGCGTTCGCGCAGGCGCTCGGCGCGGAACTGAAGCGCCGGGCGGCCGTGCTGGACGAGGCGGGCGTCACCGACTTCGCCGAGTGGCGCACCCGGTGGGAGGTCGCCGGCCGGATGGTGGGCCAGCGGACGTCACCCGAAGCCGCCGACCAGCGGGGCGACATCGACTCCCCCTCGTCGGGGACGCTCAGGCTCCGTCCCGGCGGGCGTACGCGAAGTCAGGAGCCGGACCCGCTGCCGCGTCTGGTGGTGCTGGTCGACGACTTCGACGCGCTGGTCGCCCCGGCGCTGGGGAGCCCGGGCCGGCCGGCGGCGGGTTCCGTCGTACGAGCCCTGGACGCGGTGGCCAGGGACGGCGCCCGTCTGGGCGTCCATCTCGTGGCCACGTCGTCGCGGCCGGACCGCACGGCGGACACAGAGCTGGCAGAGGGCGCGCGGCTGCGTGTCGTGCTGGAGGCGCCGCCGGTCGCGCCCGGCCCTGACGACCCGGCTCCCGGCCGGGGCAGGCTGGGGCACCCGGACGGCCGCGTCACCCCGTTCCAGAGCGGCCGGGTGACCGGGCGCATCCCGCGTACGGCCACCTTGAGACCCACTGTCGTTCCGCTCGAGTGGGAGCGGATGGGCGATCCACCCACCCGCCGCCCCGTCCGGGAGCTGGGCAACGGACCGACGGACCTGGCGCTGCTGGCCAGTGCGCTGGAGCGCGCGGCGCGGTCGGTGGACGCGGCGCCGATAGGGCCGTTGACACCGGCGCATCCCTGACGGGCCGCGCTGCGGCCATTTGACCTGACATCACGTCACGAGGGCATCACGAAAGAGTGATAGGGGCCCGGGGCGGTATTGCGACACCCGTATCGCGGGCGTAGACCTGTCGGCACGGACCGGCAACCGGACGCCGGACAGCCGGTCCGGCGCAGCGGGACAGCGCAACAGGTCAGTCGGAAGCAGCGCACAGGAGAGACGGGGCAGTAATGCGCAGAACTCTTCGTACGGGCAGGGCCGCAGTGGTGTTCGCCGCGATCGGCGCTCTCGCCCTCACCGGATGCGGCGGCGACAGCGACGGCGGAGAGCCGGGGGACGGCGGACCCACCAAGGGCACCGAGTCACCCTCTTCGGTCCAGCTGCCCAAGCTGAACGGCGAGAAGATCCAGGTCGCCGCCGTGTGGAGCGGCCCGGAGCAGGAGAACTTCACCAAGGTCCTGGACGAGTTCGAGAAGCGCACGGGCGCGACGGTCACCTTCGTCCCCGCGCAGGACCCGATCGTCAACTTCCTCGGCACGAAGATCGCCGGCGGCAGCCCGCCGGACGTGGCGATGCTGCCTCAGGTCGGCGCGATCCAGCAGGCGGTGGCCCGCAAGTGGGCCAAGCCCGTCGGCGCCGAGGCCAAGGAGCAGCTGGCGAAGAACTACTCCAAGGGCTGGCAGGACCTCGGCGCGGTCGACGGCACCCAGTACGGCGTGTACTACAAGGCCGCGAACAAGTCCCTGATCTGGTACAACAACACCGTTTTCGAGAATGCCGGGGCCACACCGCCGAAGACCTGGAAGGACTTCATGTCCACGGCGGAGACGATCTCCGCCTCGGGTGTCACGCCGGTGTCCATCGCGGGTGCGGACGGCTGGGTGCTGACCGACTGGTTCGAGAACGTCTACCTCTCCCAGGCGGGCCCGGAGAAGTACGATCAGCTCGCCAAGCACGAGATCAAGTGGACCGACCCGTCGGTGAAGGACGCCCTCACCACCCTCGGTGAGCTGTTCGGCCGGCCGAATCTGATCGCGGGCGGCACGGACGGCGCCCTCCAGACGGAGTTCCCGGCGTCCGTCACCCAGACGTTCAGCGGCGGTGACGCCCCCAAGGCCGCGATGGTCTTCGAGGGCGACTTCGTGACCGTCAACATCGCGCAGACAGACGCGAAGATCGGTACGGACGCGAAGGTCTTCCCGTTCCCGGCCGTCGGCGCGGAGCCGCCGGTGGTGACCGGCGGGGACGCGGCTGTGGCCCTGACGGACAGCAAGGGCGCGCAGGCGCTGCTGACCTTCCTGGCGTCGCCCGACGCCGCGGCGATCCAGGCGGCGGCCGGCGGCTTCATCTCGCCGAACAAGTCACTCGACCTGGCCGTGTACCCGAACGACGTGCAGCGGGACATCGCGAAGGCGCTGATCGCGGCGGGCGACGACTTCCGCTTCGACATGTCGGACCAGATGCCGCAGTCGTTCGGCGGGACGCCCGGCAAGGGCGAGTGGAAGATCCTCCAGGACTTCCTGAAGAACCCGCAGGACGTCGCGGGCACCCAGCAGCGGCTGGAGGCCGAAGCGGCCAAGGCGTACAAGAGCTGAGGTCGTGTCCGCCGTCACAGCGGGGGGCCCGGCTCGTCCGGAGCCCCCCGCGCGTCAGCGTAAGAGCGTGACAGGAACACGTAAAATAGTCGCGGCCGGCTTTCTGCTGCCCGCGCTCGTGCTGCTGGGCGCGCTCGTGGTCTACCCGATCGGGTACTCGCTCTACAGGTCCTTCTTCGACCAGGCCGGCGCCGGCTTCGCCGGGCTCGACAACTACGTGGAGATCTTCACCGACGACACCATCCTGACCGCGGTCAAGAACAACGCGATCTGGGTCGTCGTCGCACCGACGGTCTCCACCGCCCTCGGCCTGATATTCGCGGTGCTCACCGAACGGGTCCGCTGGGGAACCGCGTTCAAGCTGATCGTCTTCATGCCGATGGCGATCTCGATGCTGGCCGCCGGCATCATCTTCCGGCTCGTCTACGAGCAGGATCCGGAGCGCGGGGTGGCCAACGCGATCTGGGTGGGCGTGCACGACACGTTCGAGGAGTCGGCCGGATACCCGCGGGCCCGGCCCCTGCCGGTGCACCCGCTCGAGGCGGCCGGCGGCGGTGCGTTCGTCACCAAGGAGCCGGTCTCCGCCGGGACACCGGCGCGGCTTCCGCTGATCGGCGTGGCGCCCGCGAACATGCCGTCCGACGCGGAACCGGCCAAGGCGGCAGAGCCGGGCGACGGCGAGATCCACGGCACCGCCTGGCTGGACTTCACCCGGGGCGGTGGCGGCAGACCGAACGTCGTCGACACCCAGGAGCTGGGGCTCAAGGGCCTCAAGATCGAGGCGGTCAAGGGCGGCAAGGTGGTGGCGGACACCCGTGCCGCCGCCGACGGCACCTTCACCCTCCCCGCCTCCGCCGACGGCGCGCTGCTGCGGCTGCCCGCGGACAACTTCCGCGAGCCGTACAACGGCGTCGACTGGCTCGGCCCGTCCCTGGTGACCCCGGCGATCATCGGCAGCTACGTGTGGATGTGGGCGGGCTTCGCCATGGTGCTGATCGCGGCCGGTCTGGCGAGTGTGCCGCGTGAACTCCTGGAGGCGGCACGCGTCGACGGAGCCAACGAATGGCAGGTGTTCCGGCGGATCACGGTGCCCCTGCTGGCGCCCGTGCTCGCGGTCGTCCTGGTCACCTTGATGATCAATGTGCTGAAGATCTTCGACCTTGTCTTCATCATCGCGCCGGGCTCCTCCCAGGACGACGCCAACGTCCTCGCCCTCCAGCTCTACCGCTCCTCCTTCGGCACCGACGCGGACCTGGGCCTCGGCAGCGCGATCGCGGTGCTGCTGCTTCTGCTGGTGCTGCCGGTGATGTTCTTCAACGTCCGGCGGATGCGAAGGGAGACCCGGCGATGAGCACGAGCGACACCGCGGCGAAGAGCGGCTCCCCGATCAGGGCCAAGCAGTCCGCCGCCGCCCGGATCGCGGCCGCCGCCGGGGGCGGCGCGCTGCGCGTCTTCCTGATCCTCGCCGCCCTGTTCTGGCTGATGCCCACCATCGGCCTGCTGCTCTCCTCACTGCGCGACAGCGGCGACATCGCGGCGACCGGCTGGTGGAAGGTGTTCACCGCCCCCGCCGAGCTCACCACCGAGAACTATGCACGGCTGCTGCAGAACGAGACCATCACCGATTCGCTGCTGTCCACGGTGGTGATCACGGTCCCCGCCACCGTGCTGGTCGTGGTCATCGGGGCGCTCGCCGGATACGCCTTCGCCTGGATGGAGTTCCCCGGCCGGGACTGGTGGTTCATGGTCGTGGTGGGCCTGCTGGTGGTCCCCGTGCAGGTCGCGCTCGTCCCCGTGTCCGAACTCTTCGGTGTGATCGGCATCTTCGAGACGACGATCGGCGTGGTCCTCTTCCATGTGGCCTTCGGTCTGCCGTTCGCCATCTTCCTGCTGCGGAACTTCTTCGCGGAGATCCCACGGGAGCTGCTGGAGGCGGCCAGGCTCGACGGTGCGGGCGAGATCCGTCTGTTCACCCGGGTCGTGATGCCGCTGGGCGCCCCGGCGATCGCCTCACTCGGGATCTTCCAGTTCCTGTGGGTGTGGAACGACATGCTGGTCGCGCTGATCTTCGCCGACTCGGAGAGTGCCCCGATCACCGTCGCGCTCCAGCGTCAGGTACGGCAGTTCGGCAACAACATCGACGTGCTCGCGCCCGGCGCGTTCCTGTCGATGATCATCCCGCTGGCGGTGTTCTTCGCCTTCCAGCGCCAGTTCGTCTCCGGTGTGATGGCGGGCGCCGTCAAGTGACCGGCTGACGGACACGGACGACGGCACACCGTCCTGCGCGAGCGGCGGCCCGGTCACCCGTGACCGGGCCGCCGCCGCGTGACCCGGAGTCCTGCCCGGCGCACGGCACCGGGCCGCGGGACATGCTCACCGCTGCTGCCCGGAGCACGGCACCGAGCCGCAGGACCCTCACCGCTGCTGCCCGGCCATGACGGTGACCAGCCCGGCCACCACCATCAGCGAACCGGCCCAGGTCCACACCGAGGTCCGCTCGTGCAGCACGGTGGAACTGGCGAGCACGATCAGCAGATAGCCCAGCGCGTTGAACGGATAGGCGATGTTCAGCGGCACCTGGGCCAGCGTGGACATCCAGGCCACGGCGGAGACGCCGAAGACGACGAGGCCGACGACGACCCAGGGCGTCGTCGCGGCCCGTGTCATCAGCGATCCCCCGCTGTGCTCCGCCACGGCGGCCGCCGAGCGCATGCCGTGTTTCAGCATGATCTGCCCGGCCGCCGACGAGAAGACCGCGAAGAGCAGCAGCAACACGCTGGGCAGGGTCAAGTTCTTCCTCCTGGGCGGCAGTCGGGGACCGGCGTCAGGTGCCGGCGCCCACCCGGCCGGCGACTTCGGCGGGGACGTACTGGCGGTTGAGAATGTCCTGGACATCGACGTGCTCCCCGGCGACGATCGTCTGCGCCGCGTGCGGGGTGAGCACGGCGACGTACTGGTAGCCGAAGAGTGTCGGCCGCACGCGGGTCAGCAGCCGGGAGACCCCGCCGAGGGCCCTGGCGACGGCGCCGCCGCCGAGCACGGACCAGAAGGGCGCGCCGGTCGAGGTGACCTGGAGCTGGTCGAAGCCGGCGGCCCGCACGGTGCGGCGCAGGCTGCTGCGGGTGAAGAAACGCAAGTGGGTCTCGTCGAGGATGCCCCGCCGGTCGTAGCCGAAGGCGCCGAAAGCGACCCTCAGCCGTGAGTACCAGTGGCTGAAGTTGGGCACGGACAGCAGCATCCGGCCGCCGGGACGCAGCACTTCCCGCAGCTCCCGCAGCACGTGCTCGGGCCGGGACAGATGCTCGATGACGTCTCCGGCGACCACGTAGTCGTAGTCGGCGCCGACCTGTGGCGGCAGGCCCTCCTCGAGATCGGCGAGGAGGAATTCGGAGCAGCGGTCCCGCACACCGGGCACCTCGATGAAGTCCAGGCCGGTCACCGTGTGGCCGAGGTCTTCGAGACGCTCGGCGAACAGCCCCCCGGAGCAGCCGACGTCGAGTACCCGGCCGGGCGGCAGCCTTCGCATGATCCTGAGAATGGCGGAGTGCGAGGAGCCGTCGCCCTCCTTGAAGGCGTAGTCGACGGGCTTGGGGATCCAGGGGCAGGTGCCGAAGCCCTTGAGGGCGAGCCGGTACTCAAGGACGTCCTTGACGACGTCCTTCGCGTAGCGCAGGCCGTTGACGTAGCAGATCTCGTCACCGTAATAGGTGGGGACGGGGATCTCCTTGATCCGCATCCCGGCGTCGAGCAGCTGGACGATGATCTGGGTGTCGAAGTCGAACGCGTCGGTGTTCCGGTCGATCGGCAGCCTGCGCAGCGCCGCGACGCTGTAGGCGCGGTATCCGGAGTGGAACTCGGTGAGCCGTGAGCCGAGCAGACCGTTCTCGAAGCGGGTGAGGACGCGGTTGCCGAGCCACTTGTAGAACGGCATGCCGCCCTTGAGCGCACTGCCGGAGCGCATCATCCGGGAGCCGAACACCGCCTCGCACTCGCCGCGTTCGATGGGTGCGACCATCTCGGGCAGCAGCTCGGGGGCGTACTGGCCGTCGCCGTGCAGAAGCACCACGATGTCCAGGCCCCGTTCGGCGGCGAGAGCGTAGCCCGCCTTCTGGTTGCCGCCGTAGCCGAGGTTCTTGGTGTGCCGCATGACGACGGTCGGCGGCATGCCGTCCAGCTGCGACCAGCGGCAGCCCGCGGTGAACGTCCCGTCGCTGCTCGCGTCGTCGAGGATCAGGATCTCGGCGATGCGGGACCGGAAGTCCTTGGGGATGCGGTCGAGCGTCTTCTCCAGCGTGGATTCCGCGTTGTAGGCGACGACGAGGATGCCGATCCGCGGGCTTGGGATGTCCTTCACTGGGGCTTCTCTACTCTCCGTTGGCGCGAGTCATCAGTGCGGTCTGTCGACGGGTGGAGCGGGGGCCGAGGGCCGGTCGGTGCGCTGGGCGACGAGGGGTACGTGCTCTCCCGGGGCGGGCGCGGGCGGCTCCGTCATCGCCCGGCGCACGCCGCTCGCGATCCCGGCGGCGAGCAGCAGCCATCCCGCCTCCGCCAGGTGCAGAGCCCAGTCGTTCCAGCGGACGGCGCTCGCGCCCGCGTAGACGACGACGGTGGCGACACCGGCGACGAGCCCGTAGCCCAGGCCCTCCCACAGTCCGAAGAGGCAGAGGCCGACGACGGGCCAGGCGAGGTACTGCACGGCGGAGCCGGTGCTGAGCAGGAGCAGCAGTGTGAGGGAGAACGCGACGGCGTACGCGGCGCCGGTGGGGCGTACCCAGGCGAACCACGCTCCCGCGGCCATGCACAGCAGCACGAACAGGAGATGGACGTCGCTGTGCAGTGCCTCGATGAACGAGTCGGAAGCGCCCGCCAGTTCTGCGAAGCGTACGAAGCCCCACAGCCTGGCCCGTCCGCCCTGGTACTCGAGGACCTTCTCCCGCAGCGGGACGGGCACGGTCGCCAGCACCGGCCCCCACAGGAGCAGCATCACGGCCGCGAGGCCCGCGCAGAAACGGACGGTGGCCGGACGGCCCGCCCGCACCGCCGCAACGATCAGAGCGGGGATCGCGACGACCGGGACGAGCTTGACGCTCACGGCCAGCGCCGCGGCGACGCCGGCGCCGAGCGGGGCACGGCGGTCGACGAGCAGGAAGGCCGCCAGGAGCATGAACATGATGGCGACGGAGTCGGTGTTCCCGTGATGTCCGGACGTGGCGAAGAGGACGGGGCTGAGGGCACATCCGAGCGCGCACGCCGTGGCTGTCGCGAGTGTGCGGCGGCGGCGCAGGATCTCGAACACGAGCAGGGCAGAGACGAAGTCGGCGAGGCAGGCCGGCGCACGGATCAGGACGCCGAACGGGATTCCGAGATTCTCCAGTTCATGGAATCCGGCGAGCATCCAGCTCGTGAGCGGCGGGTGGTTGTAGACGGGCAGGCGTGGCATCGGGTGCTCGTAGACGCGGACCGGTCCGACCTGGGCGATCGTGGTGGCGAAGGCGTCGAAGATGCGGACGTCCGCCGGCCCGCGCGTCAGGGCCGCGAGAATCATCTTGGCGACGAGAGCGAGCGCGGAGACACCGATGACGAGGATCCTGGCTCTTCGCACATCGAGCGTCGCCGGTGCCGTTCGCGTTCGCAGGTCCATGGCCGCCGAACGTAGCAATCCGAAACGTCAACATCTCGTACCGATAAACACACTTAAATGCCGGGGAGTTCACTGCGCTGCGATCTTCGGCGCAATCCCGGCACGTGAATCACCCGTACGGCGGGGTCGGCCGATCGCCTCGGGCATCCGGTCGGTGGCGGCGACCGCCGCACCCCCCTCGCCGAGATCGCGGAACACCTGGCGGAACGCCTCGCGCATCGCGCTGTACGCGGGACAACCCGTTCATGCGTCCACCGCATCGGAGACACCGGCGCTTCTCCGTCCGGGTGACGCCGTCGGCCCGGCGGCCGCTCAGGCCTGGAGCGCCGCCACGGCTCCCCGTGCCACCTCGTCCAGGTAGCCGTCCGGCAGTTCGCCCCGCACCACCACGAGCCGCCAGTACAGCGGTCCGACGATCACGTCGAGCGCCCGGTCCGGGTCCGCCGATTCCGGCAGTTCGCCGCGTGCCACCGCGTCCCGGAGGATCACAGCGGCCACGCCGCGCTGGCCGTCCAGCAGCGCCGCCTTGATCGCGTCCGCGATCTCGGGGTTGCGCGCCGCCTCCACCAGCAGGTCGGGGATGACCTGCGAGGCCACGGGGTGGCGCAGCGCGTGCGCGGCGACCTCGAGCAGGGCGTGTACGTCCCCGTACAGCGACCCCGTCGCCGGTGCCGGCAGGCCCTGCGCCGCGAAGGCCGAGACGAGGTCCAGCACCAGGGACAGTTTGGACTTCCAACGCCGGTAGACGGCCGTCTTCCCGACGCCCGCCCGCCGGGCGATGCCCTCGATCGACATCCGGGCGAAGCCGACGGCCGCCAGTTCGTCGAAGACGGCGGCCCGGATGGCGTCGGTCACGTCCTCCCGGAGCACGGCGGCTCCTGCGGGGGCGCGGCGTGGGCTTCTGGGGTCGGTCGTCATGCCCAGGAGCATACGCGGCGACGACGAAACGGTTGCGTTCCGACGTCAGGACGTCCTACTGTTCCCGTAGCGACGATACGGTCCCGTTCCATTGATGCCCTCGAGGCTCCGGACCGCGCCCCGCCCCTGCACGCGCTTCGAAAGCGAGCCCGCGTGACCATCGCCAGCCCCACCGCGCCCCCGGCACGACCGGCCCCTGCCGGCCCGGCCGCTCCCGCCGCACCCCCCGACCTCGCCGCCCTCGCCGCACGCCACGGGCTGACCGTCAGCGGCGCCCGGCCCACCCTCCCCGCCTACGTCCGGCAGCTCTGGTCACGGCGTCACTTCATCACCGCGTTCGCGACGGCCAAACTCACCGCCCAGTACAGCCAGGCCCGCCTCGGGCAGCTCTGGCAGCTGCTGACCCCGCTGCTCAACGCCGCCGTCTACTACCTGATCTTCGGCGTGCTGCTCGGCACCGCCGATCATGTCCCCGACTTCGTGCCGTTCCTGGTCACCGGCGTGTTCATCTGGACCTTCACCGCCAACACGATCACGGCCGGCACCCGCGCGATCTCCGGGAACCTCGGCCTCGTCAGAGCCCTGCACTTCCCGCGTGCCGCGCTGCCCGTCGCGCTCGCCCTGCAACAGCTCCAGCAACTGCTCTTCTCGCTCGGCGCGCTGATCGTGATCCTCGTCGGCTTCGGCCAGCTCCCGACGGCTTCCTGGCTGCTCGCGATCCCCGCGCTGCTGCTCCAGGCGGTCTTCGGTACCGGCCTGTCCATGGCCGTGGCACGGGTCGCCGCCCGCACCCCGGACGTCTCCCAGCTGGTGCCGTTCCTGCTGCGCACGTGGATGTACGCGTCGGGCGTGATGTGGTCCGTCGACAAGGTGGTCGGCGACCGTGACCTGCCGCACCTGGTGGCTCTCGCGCTGCAGTACAACCCGGCCGCGATCTACATCGACCTGGTGCGCTTCGCGTTCATCGACTCGTTCACCGCGGACCGGCTGCCGCCGCACGTCTGGGCCGCGGCCCTGGCGTGGGCCGTGCTCTGCGGAGCCGGCGGATTCCTGTACTTCTGGAAGGCTGAGGAGCAGTACGGCCGTGGCTGAGAACCCGACCCGTCCGACCGGAGAACCCACCCCCACCGTCGTCGTCGACGGCGTCCACATCACCTACAAGGTCAACGGCCCCCGCACCGGCCGGGGAAGCGCCACTTCCGCCCTCAGCCGGATCGTCTCCCGCGGGGCGCACCCCGGCCTACGCGAGGTGCACGCCGTCAAGGGCGTCAGCTTCGCCGCGTACCGGGGCGAGGCGATCGGCCTGATCGGCTCCAACGGTTCGGGCAAGTCCACCCTGCTCAAGGCCGTCGCCGGCCTCCTGCCGACCGCGAAGGGCAGGGTCTACACGGCCGGGCAGCCGTCCCTCCTCGGCGTCAACGCCGCGCTGATGTCCGACCTGACCGGCGAGCGCAACATCATCCTCGGCGGCCTGGCGATGGGCATGACCCGCGACCAGATCCGCGGCCGCTACGACGACATCGTCGACTTCTCCGGCATCAACGAGAAGGGCGACTTCGTCTCGCTGCCGATGCGTACGTACTCCTCCGGCATGGGGGCCAGGCTCCGCTTCTCGATCGCCGCCGCCAAGAGCCACGACGTCCTGCTCATCGACGAGGCGCTCTCGACCGGGGACGCCCGCTTCCGCCGCCGCAGCCGGCAGCGCATCGAGGAGCTGCGGCGGGAAGCCGGCACGGTCTTCCTGGTCAGCCACAGCAACTCGACCATCACCGAGAGCTGCGACCGCGCGCTCTGGCTGGAGGCGGGAGTCCTGCGGATGGACGGCCCGGCGAAGGAGGTCGTCGCGGCGTACGAGGAGTTCACCGCGGCCGGGAACAGGTCCGCGGCCGGGAACAAGGGTGGTGCCGGGACCGGGACCGGGAAGCAGCCCGCGCGGTAGGCTCCACTGCCGGTACCGGACAGCCGAGGGGGCGGTCGGGATGGACGGTCGAGGGCCTCAGCCGCTGCGGGACGACGACCCGCGCGAGATCGCCGGATACCCGCTCAGGGCACGGATCGGTGAGGGCGGCATGGGAACCGTCTTCCTCACCCGCGGTCGCGACGGCGCGTCGCTTCCCGTCGCCCTCAAGCTCATCCGCCGTGAGCACGCCCGGAGCGAGAAGTTCCGCAGACGCTTCGCCCGCGAGGTGGAGGCGGCGCGGCGGGTCAGCGGCCCGCATCTGGTCCAGGTCGTCGACCACGACGCGGAGGCGGACCTGCCGTGGCTCGCCACCCGTTACGTCCCTGGCCTGCCCCTGGGCGACGCCCTCGCCGCCCACGGGCCACTGCCCCCGGAGTGCGTCCTGCGGCTGACGGCCGGCGCGGCGCGCGCGCTGGACGCCGTGCACACCGCGGGCCTCGTCCACCGCGACGTGAAGCCGGGGAACCTGCTGCTGTCCGCGGAAGGGCCGTGGCTGCTCGACTTCGGCATCGCACGTGCCACGGACGGCACGTCCGTACTGACCACCGTCGGGCGGATGGTCGGCACGCCGAAGTACATGTCCCCCGAGCACGCGCTGGGCCGGCAGGTCACGCCCGCCTCCGACGTGTTCACGCTCGGGCTCGTCGCCGCGGAGGCGGCCACCGGTCGCCACCCGTACGGCGAGGGCGGCGGCCTGGTCGTCGCCACCCGCATCGCCGGCACCGACCGCGACCCCCCGGACCTCTCCGCCCAGCCGCCCGCCCTCCGCCGGTTCCTGACCGCCGCACTGGCGGCCCGCCCTGAGGACCGCCCGACGGCGGCGGAGGTGGCGGAACTGTGCGGCGCCGGTGCGGACTTCACGACGGCGGGCTGGCTACCGAAGCGCATCGCCTCGGCGGTCACGGCCGTCGCCCGCGCGTCGGCCAAAGTCTCGCCCGACGCCCGCGACCCGCGGACCGGCTGGCTGCACCGCCTGCGCGGCGACGGCTGACATACGCGACGGACCCGGCCGCCCCCGAAGGCGCGACCGGGTCCGTGCGAAGGGCCGTCAGTTGTGGGTGCGCAGCAGCTGCCGCATGGTCCGCATCGCCACCGACAGGTTGGCCAGGTCGAACGTGTCCGAGCTCTGGATCTCCTCCAGAGTCGTTCGCGCCCGCCCCAGGATCGCCGCGTTCTTCTGCTCCCAGGCCTTGAAGCGCTCCTCCGGGGTCGAGGTCCCGTTGCCCACCGACAGCACGACGGCGGTGAGCGCGGCATGTGCCGCGTACAGGTCCTCACGGATGGAGGCACGGGCCATCGACTGCCAGCGGTCGGCCCGCGGCAGTTCGATGATCCGGTCCATCAGCTGGGTGATGGCGAGCCGGTCGGCGAGGTCGTAGTACACCTCGGCGACCGCCAGCGGGTCCTGCCCGGTGCGGTCCGAGATCGCCACGATGTCGAGCGTCGGGAAGGCGGACGAGAAGCCGGCCACCCGCAGCGCGAGGAACTCGGGGACGCCCTCCCCGGTGAGCTCGTCGAGGATGCCCTGGTACCAGTCCAGGTCCGCGCCCCGCAGCATCTTCGGCAGCTCTGTCCACACCTGCTCGACGCGCTCGGCGAAGAACTCGATCGTCCCGGCCAGCTCCAGCGGCTGCGGCCGGTTGCCCAGCAGCCACCGCGTGCCGCGCTCGACGAGGCGGCGCGAGTGCAGCCGGATCCGGGTCTGGACGTCCGCCGCGACCTGGTTGTCGAGCGCCTCGACCGCGTCCCACACCGCGCTGAGCCCGAAGATCTCCCGGGCCGCGGTCTGCGCCCGCACGATCTCCTCGATCGACGCGCCGGTCTCCTCGCGGAGCCGGTGCAGGAACGTCGAACCACCGGTGTTGACCGTGTCGTTGACGAGCACCGTCGTCACGATCTCGCGGCGCAGCGCGTGCGCGTCGATCGCCTCGCCGAACTGCTCCCGCAGCGGCCTGGGGAAGTAGGCGTGCAGCAGCCGCCGCAGGTACGGGTCGTCCGGCAGATCCGTCCCGATCAGCTCGTCCGCCACCGTGATCTTCGTGTAGGCGAGGAGGACGGCCAGCTCGGGCTGGCTCAGTCCCTTGCCCGCGGCCAGCAGTTCACGGATCTGGCGGTCGTTGGGCAGGAACTCCAGCGCCCGGTCCAGGCGCCCGTCACGGCCGAGGCGGCGCATGAACCGCTGGTGGGCGTGGAGCAGGGACGGCGACTGGGTGACCGCGTTGGCGAGCGCGGTGTTCTGCGCGTAGTTGTTGCGCAGCACCAGCGCGCCGACCTCGTCGGTCATCTGCGCCAGCAGCTGGTTGCGCTGCTTGACGGTCATGTCGCCGTCCGCGACCAGGCCGTTGAGCAGGATCTTGATGTTGACCTCGTGGTCGGAGGTGTCGACGCCGGCGCTGTTGTCGATGGCGTCGGTGTTGATCTTTCCGCCGTTGCGGTCGAACTCGATCCGGCCGAGCTGGGTCAGACCCAGGTTGCCGCCCTCGCCGACGACCCGGACCCGCAGGTCCTCGCCGTTGACGCGGATGGCGTCGTTGGCCTTGTCGCCGACGTCGGCGTTCGACTCGGTGGAAGCCTTGACGTAGGTGCCGATACCGCCGTTCCACAGCAGGTCGACCGGCGCCTTGAGGATGGCCTGCATCAGCTCCGCCGGCGTCAGCTTCGCGATGCCGGGACCGATGCCGAGCGCCTCGCGCATCGCCGCGTTGACCGGGATCGACTTGGCCGTGCGCGGGTGGACGCCGCCGCCCTGGGACAGCAGTTCCTTGTTGTAGTCGGCCCAGGAGGAACGGGGCAGCTCGAAGAGCCGGCGGCGCTCCGCGTACGAGAGGGCCGCGTCCGGGTTCGGGTCGATGAAGATGTGGCGGTGGTCGAACGCCGCGACGAGCCGGATGTGCTCGCTGAGCAGCATGCCGTTGCCGAACACGTCGCCGGACATGTCGCCGACACCCACGACCGTGAAGTCCTGGGTCTGGGTGTCGTGGCCGAGCTCGCGGAAGTGCCGCTTGACCGACTCCCAGGCGCCGCGGGCGGTGATGCCCATGCCCTTGTGGTCGTATCCGGCGGAGCCGCCGGACGCGAAGGCGTCACCGAGCCAGAAGTTGTACGCGACCGCGACCTCGTTGGCGATGTCGGAGAACGACGCGGTGCCCTTGTCGGCGGCCACCACGAGGTACGTGTCGTCCTCGTCGTGCCGGACCACCTGGGCCGGCGGGACGACCTCGCCCGCGACCAGGTTGTCGGTGATGTCGAGCAGCGCCGAGATGAAGATCCGGTAGCAGGCGATGCCCTCGGCGAGCCAGGCGTCACGGTTCACCGACGGGTCGGGCAGCTGCTTGGCGACGAAGCCGCCCTTGGCGCCGACCGGCACGATCACGGTGTTCTTGACCATCTGCGCCTTGACCAGGCCGAGGATCTCCGTGCGGAAGTCCTCACGCCGGTCGGACCAGCGCAGACCGCCTCGGGCGACCTTGCCGAAGCGCAGGTGGACGCCCTCGACCCGCGGCGAGTACACCCAGATCTCGAACGCGGGGCGCGGCGCCGGCAGGTCCGGGATGGCCTGAGGGTCGAACTTCATCGACACATAGCCGTGCGGGGCGCCTCCTGCCGCCTCCTGGAAGAAGTTGGTGCGCAGGGTGGCCTTGATGACGGTGAGGAAGGCACGCAGGATGCGGTCCTCGTCGAGGCTGGCGACCTGGTCGAGCGCGCCGTCGAGCTCCTCGAGCAGCCCGTCGATCAGCTCGGTGCCGGCCCGCTGGCGGTCCGGCGACATCCGCGCCTCGAACAGCGAGACCAGCAGCCGGGTGGTGTGGACGTTGTTGCGGAGGGTGTCCTCCATGTAGTCCTGGCTGAAGGTCGAACCGGCCTGGCGCAGGTACTTCGCGTACGCGCGCAGCACCATCGCCTCGCGCCAGTTGAGCCCCGCGCCCAGCACCAGCGAGTTGAAGCCGTCGTTCTCGGCCTCGCCCGTCCACACGGCGGCGAAGGCGTCCTGGAAGCGCTCGCGGGCGTCGTCGGCGAGGTAGTCGCCGTTCGCGCCGGTCTTCGGCATCCGCAGCCCGAAGTCGTAGATCCAGGCGTGCGTCCTGTCGGCGCACCGCAGCTCGTACGGGCGCTCGTCGACGACCTCGCAGCCGAGGCGCTGCAGCACCGGCAGCACCGCGGACAGGGAGACCTGCTCACCGGTCCGGTAGATCTTGAAGCGCCGTTCGCCGGGGCCCGCCCCGACCGGCTCGTACAGGGACAGCGCGAAGTCCTTGCCGGACTCGGCGAGCTCCTCCATGCGGACCAGGTCGGCCACGGCGGAGCGCGGCGAGTGGTCGGCCTTGTAGCCCTCCTGGAAGGCGCCGGCGTAGCGGCGCAGCAGCTCGGCGGCGCGTTCCTCGCCGAACTCGGCGTTCAGCGCCTCGCCGAAGCCGTCGGCCCAGGAGCGCGTCGCCTCGACGAGCCGCGCCTCGATGCGCTCGGTGTCGGCGTCGGTGAGGTGCGGCAGCTCGGTACCGACGGGGACCCGCACCACGAAGTGGATACGGGAGAGGATCGACTCGGTGTTCCAGGCGGTGAAGTCGACGCTGGTGCCGCCGAGTTCTTCCTTGAGGATGTCGATCAGGCGCAGCCGGACACCGGTGGTGTAGCGGTCACGCGGCAGGTAGACCAGCGCGGAGTAGTAGCGCCCGTACTCGTCCTGCCGCAGGTACAGCCGCAGCCTGCGGCGTTCCTGGAGGTAGAGGACGCTGGTGACGATCGCACGCAGCTGGTCGGCGGGCGTCTGGAAGAGCTCGTCACGCGGGTACGTCTCGAGGATCTGCAGCAGGTCGCGGCCGTCGTGGCTGTTGGGCGAGAAGCCCGCGCCCTCCAGGACCTCCGCGACCTTGCGGCGCACGACGGGCACGCGGCGCACCGACTCGGTGTACGCGGCGGAGGAGAACAGGCCGAGGAAGCGGCGCTCCCCGACGACGTTGCCCTCGGCGTCGAACTTCTTGACGCCGATGTAGTCCAGGTAGCTGGGGCGGTGCACGGTGGCGCGGCTGTTGGCCTTCGTCAGCACGAGCAGCTTGTGCTCACGGGCCTTGGCGCGGGCGTCGGCCGGCAGCCGGCTGAAGGACGGGCTGACCGGGTGGGCCTCGTCCTCGTGGTGCGGCGGGTCGGAGCGCAGAATGCCGAGGCCGGTGCCGGGGACGGCGGCCAGCGCGTCGGCGTCGGTGAGCTCGTACTCCCGGTAGCCGAGGAAGGTGAAGTGGTCGGCGGCGAGCCAGCGCAGCAGCTCACGGGCCTCCTCGGCCTCCTGCTCGGGCAGGTCGTCGGCCTTTGGCTCGTCGGGCAGCTGCTCGGCGATGCGCAGCGCGGCGTCGCGCATCTTCTCCCAGTCCTCGACGGCCTCCCGGACGTCGGACAGGACACGCAACAGATCGGCGGTGATCTGCTTCAGGTCGGCGCGGTCGGTCTCGCGGTCGATCTCCACGTGGATCCAGGACTCGACGAGGGCGTCGTGCGGAAGGTCCTTGGCGTGCGTGTCGGAGGGCAGGACCTCGATGAGCTTGCCGGTCACGTCACGGCGGACGACGACCTGCGGGTGGATCACGACATGGATGCCGCGGCCCTGGCGGGAGAGCTCGTTGGTGACGGAGTCGACGAGGAAGGGCATGTCGTCGGTGACGACTTCCACGACGGAGTGGCTGCAGGTCCAGCCGTTCTCCTCCACGGTCGGCGTGTGGACGCGGACGTTCGCGGTGCCCTGCGGGCGGTTTTCCGCGAGCCGGTAGTGGGAAAGTGCCGCACCGAAGACGTCGACCGGGTCGCGGTCGGTGAGGTCCTCCGGAGCTGTGTGCAGGTAGTAGCGCTGGAGGTACGTGAGCAGGGTGTCCCGGTCAGGGCGCTTCCCTTGCTCTGTCCCAGTCGGAAGGTGCCCCCCGGCCGGGCTGTTCTCAGCTACCCGGGCGGCCCGTGCGAGCAGCTCGGCCTTGGCTTCGTCCAGCTTGGTCTGCATGTCCTCTGGCTCCTGTCGCGCGCCGTTGCGTGACGTAGGTGAAAGATGCGACGAATCGCCGCGTCCCGGGGTGTCCGGTCGCAGTCGACGGTATGCCGCGATGAGAGTCGTCCGAGCCGTTATCGGCCAATTCTGTCTGGCGGAGACAGTCCGGACGGGAGGGGTCAGCGATCGCCCGGACGCGGTGGCGGTCCGGGCGCAGGCCGGGGGCTTCGCTGCCCCCACGGCATATCGCGCTGATCACGCCCCCAGGCTATCTCCCCGTACCCCCGCCCCGTCATGAGCCGTATGTGTACAAAAGCGGGGTCCGAAGTTTGACAGTCTGGACAGCGACACAGGCCCTCTTGGCAACCAATCAACCGGGAGCAGCCATGACCACGAAGATCCTCATCGTCACCGGGGACGCCGCCGAGTCCCTGGAGGTCCTCTACCCGTACCAGCGGCTGCTGGAAGAGGGGTACGAGGTGCACATCGCGGCCCCCGCCCGCAAGAAGCTGCAGTTCGTCGTGCACGACTTCGAGCCGGGCTTCGACACCTACACCGAGAAGCCGGGCTACACCTGGCAGGCCGACATGGCCTTCTCCGAGGTCGAGCCCGGGGCGTACGCCGCCATCGTGATTCCCGGCGGCCGCGCGCCCGAGTACCTGCGCAACGACCCCGAACTCCGCAAGATCCTCAAGGCGTTCTTCGACTCCGACAAGCCGGTGGCCCAGATCTGCCACGGCCCGCTGCTGACCGCGGCGACCGGCGGGCTGGAGGGACGCCGGGTCACCTCGTACCCCGCGCTCGAACTGGACATGCAGGCCGCCGGGGCGTCGTTCCAGGACGTGGCGGCGGTCGTGGACGGTTCGCTGGTCTCCTCGCGCGCCTGGCCGGACCATCCGGTGTGGATGCGGGAGTTCCTCAAGGTGCTGCGGGCGACGGCGCCGGTGACGTGACGCCCGTGGCCGGTCAGCCGGCCACGAGCTCCTCCGCCACCTCGACGGCCTCCTGAAGGGAGTCGACCACCGGTACCCCGACGGTCTCCAGACTGGCGCGGCTGTGCGATCCGCCGGTGTACAGCACGGCCTTCGCTCCCACGTGGTCCGCGGCGACGGCATCGTCCGCCGCGTCACCGATGACGACGACGTGCTCGGGCCGTACACCGGCGAGCTGCGCCAGGTGCCGCACCATGTGCTCGGCCTTGCCCGCGGTCGACGTGCCGATCCGGCCGTCGACCCGGACGAACCGCTCCTCGATGCCGTGCCGGCGCACGATCGGCACCAGGTGTTCGTGCGGGGCGAGGGACAGCAGCGACTGGGTCAGACCGGCACTCTGGCGGCGGGTGAGCAGCTCAGCGGCGCCCTCGGCGAGCCCGCATGTCTCCGCCCGCGTCCAGTAGTGCTTGTGGAAGGCCGCGTCCATCACGAGCCATTCGTCGTTCGTCGGCAGCCGTCCCATGAGCCGCTCGTAGAAACGGGGGACGGGCACGCAGTACAGCTCCCGGTACCGCTCGAGCGTGATCTGCTCGAGCCCCAGCTCCGCGAAGGCGGCGTTCGTCGCCGCGATGACCGCGCCGATGTCGTCGAGCAGTGTGCCGTTCCAGTCCCAGACCAGATGCGCCTGCGTCCCCTGCTTGCCCATGGCGAAAACCGTACAGGCCGGGTCCGACAGCCCGGCGCGCGGCGGGTCGGCCGGCCTGTCGGGCTGTCGGGCTGTCGGGCTGTCGGGCTGTCGGTACGACAGTCGCGCGCGGCCGGTCAGCCGACGATGTTCGGGATCTCCTGCACGCCGAACCAGAGCAGCTCGTGGTCCTCCGCGCCGTCGACCGTGAACTGCGCGTCGTCGTCACCGTGGTCGGCCGCGCCGAGCGCCGTGACCGCGGCCGAGACGTCGTCCACCGCGTCGTCGGCGTCCACGTGGACGGCGGCCGCCTTGGACATCGGCACGGCCCTGGAGATCCGCACCTCGCCGAGCGCGCCGGCGTCGAGAACCCGGTCGGGATCGGCGACGGCGTCCTGGTCCGGCACGTCGACGGCCACGACCGCGCGGCGCCGGGCCGCGTCCGGGTCGCCGGCGATCAGACGCAGGGACGCGGCGGCGGCGCGGCTGAGCGCCGCGTACTCCAGTTCCTCGATGTCGTCGGAGACGTACCACTCGCGCAGTCCCGGCGTGACGGCGTAGGCGGTCAGCGGGCCGGGGCCCAGTTCGCCCGCCTTGTGCGCCGCTGCGAGACCGGGAAGGGTCAGGGGGACGTACACGCGCATGACAGGCCGCTTTCGTAGTCGGTGATCGCTCTCAGGATACGTGCGGCGTACCCCTTCGGGGTGCGCCCTGTCGCCCTCCCGCCGTCCACCCCGTACCCCGTCGAGAGCCCGTGCGGCCCACCCGTACAGCGCCTCGTCACCCTGATAGGTGAAGTTCGCGGCCACCGCCTTGGGCGCTTTCGCCGCTTTGCGGCAAAGGTGCGCACGTCATAGAAGTTCCCCGTCGAAGCTACCTCCCGGTACCCAGCCCGGGACCAGCACATCGGGGGCGATCCGTATGGACAGGACCAGGCCCGCAGGCCGCCACGACCAGCGCAGGCCCGCCGCCCACGCGGCGGCGGCACTGACCCGGGCACGCGGCAGGATGCACAAACCGCACTACTGGTTCGCCGACCGTCTGCTCGCGGTACTGAGCGGACGACGCCCGGTGCACTGGATGCTCGGGCACACGATCGGCGAGGCCTACGAACAGCTGGTCCGGCTCGCCCCGGGGACGCCGTTGCTTCCGGCGGACCGGGCCACGCCGGTCGTCCGCCACTGCGGCGAGTTCCATCCGGGACCGGGTGTGATCGAGGCCTTCGCCCGCATCGGCTCGGGCGACCGGGTCAGCGCGATGGCGTTCCGACTGGAGCAGGGCCGGGACCTGCGCTGGCGCTGCGCGGCGATCGAAGTCGCCGTGGACCGCTGAGCGACGGTCCCCCGGGAGCCCGGCGGCCCGGCAGGCGCCGGGCCGCCGGGCCGGGCCGAGCCGCCACTCAGGCGGCCCCGGACAGCACCGTCCAGACAGCACCGCCCAGACAGCTGCTGACGAAGCCGGGCGTGCGCAGCCTCGGTGCACGGATGCCTGAGTGCCCGCCTGGAGGCTCCGAAGGGCCCGGGCGGGCTTGGGCCCCGTCCTAGCCGCTCGGAGCGCCGCCGTGCTGCCGGGAAGGCCGTCCGGGGGTGGGGAGCCAGGACCCGGCGGTCAGGCCCCGCGCGAGAAGCCAGGACCTGGGCAGGCCGGCCGCGGACGCGGAGCCAGGGCTTGGCCGCGGCCGGCCCGGACGTGCAGCCCGGTCGCCCGGGCGGCCAAGCCCGCCCGGGGGAACGCGGCCGGGGGGAACGCGGCCGGGGGAACGCGGCGGGGCCGGACACCCCTCGGTGTCCGGCCCCGGCCGTCGGATACTGCGTACCCGGTTACTTCTTGCGACGGCGCCCCGCCGTCTTCTGGGCCTTGCGGCGCTCCGCCCGCGTCATCCCGTCCGACTCCGACCGCGACGTGCCGTCGCCGTTCTCGAAGTCGCCCTCGACCACGCCGCCCTCGCCGTCGACCGTCGGCGCGGAGAAGTGCAGCCGGTCGGGGCGCTGCGGGGTCTCGAGCCCCTTCGCGCGGATCTCGGGACGGCCCGCACCGGCCGGCACCGCGTCCTCCTTGGCCAGCGAGGTCTTCGCCGCCGCGTCCTGCACCGGGACCTCCTCGACCTGCTGCTCGACCTGGACCTCCAGGTTGAACAGGTAGCCGACGGACTCCTCCTTGATGCCCTCCATCATGGCGGTGAACATGTCGAAGCCCTCGCGCTGGTACTCGACCAGGGGGTCCTTCTGCGCCATCGCGCGCAGGCCGATGCCCTCCTGGAGGTAGTCCATCTCGTAGAGGTGCTCGCGCCACTTGCGGTCCAGGACCGACAGCACCACGCGCCGCTCGAGCTCACGCATGATGTCCGAGCCGAGCTGCTTCTCACGCTCGTCGTACTGCTGGTGGATGTCGTCCTTGATCGAGTCGCCGATGAATTCGGCGGTGATACCGGCACGGTCGCCGGCCGCCTCCTCCAGCTCCTCGACGGTGATCTTCACCGGGTAGAGCTGCTTGAACGCGCCCCACAGGCGGTCCAGGTCCCACTCCTCGGCGAAGCCCTCGACCGTCTCCGCCTGGATGTAGGCGTCGATGGTGTCGTCCATGAAGTGACGCACCTGCTCGTGCAGGTCCTCACCCTCCAGGACGCGGCGACGCTCGCCGTAGATGACCTCGCGCTGCCGGTTGAGCACCTCGTCGTACTTCAGGACGTTCTTACGGGTCTCGAAGTTCTGCTGCTCGACCTGGGACTGCGCGGAGGCGATCGCGCGCGTCACCATCTTGTTCTCGATCGGGACGTCGTCGGGCACGTTCGCCATCGACATCACGCGCTCGACCATCTGCGCCTTGAACAGGCGCATCAGGTCGTCGCCGAGCGAGAGGTAGAAACGGGACTCGCCGGGGTCGCCCTGACGGCCGGAACGACCGCGCAGCTGGTTGTCGATACGGCGGGACTCGTGGCGCTCGGTGCCCAGCACGTACAGGCCGCCGAGCTCCTTGACCTCGTCGTGCTCCGCCTTCACGGCCGCCTCGGCGCGCTCCAGCGCGGCGGGCAGGGCCGCGGCCCACTCCTCGACGTGCTCGACGGGGTCGAGACCCGCCTGGCGCAGCTCGGCCTCCGCGAGGTCGTCCGGGTTGCCGCCGAGCTTGATGTCGGTACCACGGCCGGCCATGTTCGTGGCGACGGTGACGGCGCCCTTGCGGCCGGCCTGGGCGACGATCGTCGCCTCCCGGTCGTGCTGCTTGGCGTTGAGGACCTCGTGCTGGATGCCGCGCTTGCTCAGCTGCTGCGAGAGGTACTCGGACTTCTCGACCGAGGTGGTGCCGACCAGGATCGGCTGACCCTTCTCGTGCTTCTCCGCGATGTCGTCGACGACGGCGGCGAACTTCGCGACCTCGGTGCGGTAGATCAGGTCGGACTGGTCCTTGCGGACCATCGGCCTGTTCGTGGGGATCGGGACGACACCGAGCTTGTAGATCTGGTGGAACTCGGCGGCCTCGGTCATCGCCGTACCGGTCATGCCGGAGAGCTTGTCGTAGAGGCGGAAGAAGTTCTGGAGGGTGATCGTGGCGAGCGTCTGGTTCTCGTCCTTGATGTCCACCCCTTCCTTCGCCTCGATCGCCTGGTGCATGCCCTCGTTGTAGCGGCGGCCGGCGAGGATACGGCCGGTGTGCTCGTCGACGATCATGACTTCGCCGTCGATGACGACGTAGTCCTTGTCCTTCTTGAACAGTTCCTTCGCCTTGATGGCGTTGTTCAGGTAGCCGACGAGGGGGGTGTTCACCGACTCGTAGAGGTTGTCGATGCCGAGCCAGTCCTCGACCTTGGCGACGCCGGACTCGTGGATCGCGACGGTGCGCTTCTTCTCGTCGACCTCGTAGTCGCCGGTCTCCTCGATGCCCTTGAGCTGGTTCCCCGCCTCGCCCCTGGTGAGGCGCGTCACCAGCTTGGCGAAGTCGCCGTACCACTTGGTGGCCTGATCGGCGGGACCGGAGATGATCAGCGGGGTACGGGCCTCGTCGACGAGGATCGAGTCGACCTCGTCGACCACGGCGAAGTTGTGGCCGCGCTGGACGAGCTCGTCCTTGGACCACGCCATGTTGTCGCGCAGGTAGTCGAAGCCGAACTCGTTGTTCGTGCCGTAGGTGATGTCGCAGTTGTACTGCTCACGGCGCTGGGCCGGCGACATGTTGGCGAGGATGCAGCCGACTTCGAGGCCCAGGAACTTGTGGACGCGGCCCATCATCTCGGAGTCGCGCTCGGCGAGGTAGTCGTTCACCGTGATCAGGTGGACGCCCTTGCCGGACAGCGCGTTCAGATACGTGGGGAGCGTGCCGACGAGGGTCTTGCCCTCACCGGTCTTCATCTCTGCGACATAGCCGAGGTGCAGGGCGGCGCCGCCCATGAGCTGGACGTCGTAGTGGCGCTGGCCGAGCACCCGCTTGGCGGCCTCACGCACGGTGGCGAACGCCTCGGGAAGCAGGTCGTCCAGGCTCTCACCGTCTGCGTAACGCTGCTTGTACTCGTCCGTGAGCGCCCGCAACTCGGCGTCGGAGAGGGTGACGAAGTCCTCTTCGATGGAGTTGACCTGGTCCGCGATGCGGTGCAGTTTGCGCAGGATCTTGCCTTCGCCTGCACGCATGAGCTTGTTGAAGACGGACACTGAGGTTGGTCTCCTTGCCGGTCGGGCCTGGCACTGGGTCTGGGGTGGACACTGGCGCGGGCACGGCAGGTGGGCCCCACCGCATCGGCCATCGTAAGCGAGGACCCGGCCGGGTCGGGAGGTCCATCGCCACTGAGGCCTGCTGTCCGCCATCAGGTGAACGCCTGGAAAGCACCGAAGGTGCCGGTGGAGGACAGAAAGTGCTCGCATCGGCGCGCCGCGCTGGCAAGAATCCCGGCATGGAGCCGATCACCCTCACCACTGAACGCCTGCTGCTGCGGACCTTCACCCCCGAGGACACGAAGTCCGTCCACCAGGCCTGCCAGGATCCCGACATCCAGCGGTGGACGACGGTTCCCTCGCCCTACGAGTGGCAGCACGCCGCCGAGTTCACCGAACACACGGTCCCGGACGGCTGGCGCAACAGCACCATGTGCACCTTCGCCGTGCTGCCGCGTGAGGGCGGCCCGCTGATGGGCTCCGTCGCCGTGACCATGCGCACCTTCTCCGGGACGTGGGAGATCGGCTTCTGGACGGGCAAGGAGCACCGGGGCCGGGGCGTGATGGTGGAGAGCGTCACCGCCGTCTCCCACTGGGCCTTCATGAGGCTGGGCGCCACCCGCCTGGAATGGCGTGCCGAGGTCGGCAACGTCGCCTCCCGCGCGGTCGCGCAGAAGGCCGGCTTCCGCATGGAGGGGGAGCTGCGCGCGGCGCTGCTCAACAAGGACACCTTGCGGGACGTGTGGGTCGGTGGACTGCTTCCGTCCGACGTCGGGCTGGCGAGCAACCACGCCTATCTGCCGGCCCGACGCTGAGTCCGGCTTCCCGTGCCCGGTGGGCCCTCACGGGGGCACCCGTTGACGGTGGGGAGCGCCATGATTCCGTCGCGGGCACCCCTTGTCGCGAGGGGGCCGCACTGTCAGTGGCGCCCTCTATCGTGCAGGACATGACGACGCCGCCGCCCACCCTCGAACTCTCCGCCGACGAGGCCCGCCGCATCGCCCTGCGCGCCCAGGGGTTCCTGGGCGCTCCCGACAGGCGGGGCGGGGTGCGGGGCGTTCTTCGTCACCTTGGTGCCGTGCAACTGGACACGATCTCGGTGCTGGCCCGCTCGCACGAGCTGATCCCGTACGCGAGGCTCGGCGCCGTCGGCCGCAAGGCGGTCGAGGACGCCTACTGGACGGGCGGCCACAGCTTCGAGTACTGGTCGCACGCGGCGTGCATCCTGCCCGTCGAGGAATGGCCCCACTTCGCCTTCAGGCGGCGCGCCTACCGCGCCCGCCCGCAGTGGTACCACGACCTCCCGGACGGCGCGTACGACGCCGTGATCAAGCAACTGCGTACGGAGGGCCCGCTGACCGCGACCGGCCTGGGCGGCGCGAACAACGGCGGCGAGTGGTGGGACTGGTCCGCCTCCAAGGTCGCCGTCGAACGGGCTCTGATGTACGGCGAGGTCGTGTGCACCGAGCGGCGCAGCTGGAAGCGGGTGTACGACCTCGCGGAGCGGGCGATCCCCGACGCCCTGCTGCACGACGACCTGGACGACACCGAGTGCCTGCGCCGTCTCGTGCGGCTGGCGGGCGAGTCGCTGGGCGTCGGTACCCGCGCGGACATCGCGGACTACCACCGCCTCAAGGGTGAGCAGTTCGACGCCGTGGTCGCGGACTCGGGGCTGGTGCCGGTCCGCGTCCAGGGCTGGGCCAAGCCCGCCTGGGCGGATCCGGCGGCGCTCGCCTCCCCGCCGCGTGGCCGGCACCGCACGACGCTGCTCTCGCCGTTCGACTCGCTCATCTGGGAGCGCGCGCGGACGGAGCGCGTCTTCGGCTTCACCCACCGGCTGGAGGCCTACGTCCCCAAGCAGAAGCGGGTGCACGGCTACTTCGCGATGCCGCTGCTCGCGGGCGGGAAACTGCTGGGCCGCGTCGATCCGGCACGCGAGGGCAGGACGCTGGTGGCCCGCCAGGTCTCACTGGACACTCCCAAGGCCGTGGCCCCGATGGCCCAGGCACTGCGCGAGGCGGCGGAATGGGTGGGCTGCGACTCCGTCCGCGTCGAGCGGGTCGACCGCCACGAGCTCACGGCGGACCTGGTCAAGGCCCTGGACTGACATCGCGGACCGCTCGGCCCGCCCGTACCGGCCGGAGCTTCGGCTACCGGAATCCCCGGAGCCTCGGCTACCGGATCTCGAGGATCTTCTCCCGCATCGCGTAGACCACGGCCTCCATCCTGGAGTGCAGCTGAAGCTTCTCCAGGATGTTGCGCACATGGTTCTTGACGGTGTTCTCCGAGATGAACAACTCCTTGGCGATGTCCCGGTTGTTCATGCCCGTCGCCACGAGCTTGAGCACCTCGAGCTCCCGGTCGGTGAGCCGGGGAGCGGGCACGAGCCTGCGCTCGTCGGTGCGCTGGATCATCGACTTGAACTCGGTGAGCAGCTTCGACGCCATGGAGGGGCTGATCTGCGACTGCCCGTCCGCCACCGCGCGGATGGCGGTCGCGACCTCGTCCGTGGAGATCTCCTTGAGGAGATAGCCGGTCGCTCCGGCCTTGATCGCGTCGTAGAGGTCGGCCTCCTCGTCGCTGATCGTCAACATGATGATCTTCGCGCTGGGGGCCACCTCCTTGATGGAGGTGCATGCCTCGATGCCGCCTCGCTTCGGCATCCGCACATCCATCAGCACGATGTCGGGCAGCAGGTCGGCAGCCTTGTCCACGGCCTCCGCCCCGTCGCCCGCCTCGCCGACGACCTCGATGCCCTCCTCGTGCGCGAGGACGATCTCCAGTCCCCGCCGGAACAGGGCATGGTCGTCGACGACCAGGACCCGGATGGGCTCCTTGCCCCCGCCGCCCTGCTCCTCGCCGTGCCGTTCACCGTCCGAGTGCGCTTCACCGGGGTGGCCCGTGCTGCCGTGCACCGGACCGAAAGTGTCCGCCATCGTTCCTCCCCCTGAGGCCGTGGCCCGAAGATCATGTGTGGTCCGCCAACGTCAGTGCGAGGCGCACCGGTTGGCTTACGACGTCATGCTTTCATGCCCGGGCGACAGTGCGGTGATCCTGTTGCGGCACGAGGGTGCCCCTGGGGGCGCACGAGGCGCTCCAGGGGCACCGGGATTCTTCGTCGACAGGGCTACGGGATTTCGGCGTCAGCCGCCGAGCGCGCCTCCGGCGCCGCCCGCCTCGGACCCGGCCAAGGGGTCCGTCTCCAGGTGAATGACGCCGTAGTCGTAGGCGTGTCGTCGGTAGACGACACTGGGCTGCTTCGTCTCGGAGTCGACGAAGAGATAGAAGTCGTGCCCGACCAGCTCCATTTCGTAGAGCGCCTGGTCGAGCGTCATCGGTGCTGCTGTGTGCAGCTTCTCGCGGACCACCAGCGGTCCTTCGCCCTGCACCTCGATCGAGCCGATCTTGGTGGTGGGAACGGACTCGGTCGCCTCTTGGGCGAGCGGCCGGCCGTTGGTGGCGCTCAACTCTGCGACGCCGGGGACGACATCGACCACCTCGGCCGCCGACAGGCGGCCGGCGCCACGCCGGTTGTGACGCTTCTCGTGCTGCTTGCGAAGGCGTGCCTCCAGCTTGCCGGTCGCGAGGTCCAGCGCTGCGTACGGATCGGCAGCCGCGGCCTCGGCCCTGATCACCGGGCCCCGCGAGCGGAGTGTGATCTCCACGCGGTCGGAACGGTCGGCCTGCCGCGGGTTGTGCTCCTTGGACACCTCGACGTCGAGGCTGATCACCTTGCCGTCGAGCTTCTGGATCTTCTCCAGCTTCAGCTTCTCGGCCACGTGCTTGCGGAACCGCTCGGGCACCTCGGTCTTGCGGCCCTTGACGACGATGTCCACGCAGAACTCCGTTCCCGGATTCGCTCCGCCCGCTCACCGGCTGCGGAGCATCTCCCTCTTGCACCAGGCTCCGGTGATCTCCGGAGCCTCGGACTTGGCGACTTTCACCTCCTCCTCCCCAGTCGGCAAGATCTCCACCCACCCCAATTTTCGAAGTGCCGCCGCCGCGCTTTCCCGACCGGGAAACCGGCAGCCATTCGGTGAGGTGTGCTTGTCGCCATTCCTCACACCGAACATAGCTCTCTGGGACGGGTCTCGGCACCCGCTACTCGGAGGTACCTCCGATCAGGCGTTTTTACCCTGTCACTAGCTGCAACGATGCGGGTTCGCATTCAGTTCCGGTTTATTTCGAAGGACAGCGGTGGAACGGCGACGACCGCCGCCTGGGCCGACACCGCGGCGCGCGGGTCCGTTCCCCTTGCGGCACTCAGTGCCCGCGCCGCCTCGACGAGCGTCGCGCCGGTCGTCATGAGATCGTCCACGATCACCGCCCTGCCGCCCGCCAGCAGCCGCGCACCACCGGCCCGCACCTCCAGGGCCCCCGCCACGTTCGCGAGCCTCTCGCGGGCCGTGAGGCCCGCCTGGTCCGCCATCCGGCGCCGCTGCCGTAGCACCGGGAGCACCCGCGCGGCCGGGCCCGTGCGCCGCAGCTCGGCCGCCGCCGCGAGGGCGATCCGCCGCGCGGCGTCATGACCCCGTGCCCGCACGGCTCCCGGCGCGGACGGCACAGGCACCAGCAGCACAGGGCCGCCCTGCCCGTCCACGTACCCCATGGCCGCCCGCACGGATCCCGCCAGTGCCGCCCCGAGCGGCACGGCCAGCCCGAGCGCGCCCCGCTCCTTGTGCGCCAGGATCACGGCGCGGACCGAGTCGGTATAGGCCGCGGCGGCGTGCACCACGGGGAGCCCCGCCGGCTCCGGCACGGGCCTGGCCCTGCGTGCCGCCTGACCGTGCAGCGCCTGCCCGCACATCCCGCACAGCTGCGTACGGGGCGTGCCGCAGCCGCCGCAGACCGCAGGGATCACCAGACCGGAGATTTCGCGCCACCACGCCCGCATGAGGACCACTGTGGCAGGGCGGCAGATCGGCCGGGCGGTCCTGTGGACAACACGGCCGGCGCCTGGTCCGACGAGAGCCCCTAGCCCGGGTAGACCGGCGCGGTGCCCTCCTTGACCAGCGTCTGCCAGTTGGCGCCGGCGGGCAGACGCACGATGCCGTCCTCCTGCGAGTAGGCCACGAGCGGCTGACTCTCGTCGTCCGACGCGGCGACCGACTTCACCTGGTTGAGTCCGGGCAGGATCCCCTTGGGAACGGTCGAGCCGTCCGTCTGGATGTACCGCACCTGCTGAACGCCGCCGGCCTCCTTGCCGACCACGACAAGCCTGCTCGGTCCCGCCCACGACACGGCCGTGACGGCCTCCATCTGCGGTGCGGCGGGGCGCAGTTCGGTGACGGTCACCACGGGATCGTCACTGTCGCCGTGCCGTTCCACGCGCCCGATCTTCAGGGTCGTACTGCCGTCCTTGGTCAGCAGCAGCGCGATCCGCGCACCGTCCGCGGACACCTTCACCGCCTGGATACGCGCCCCGTCCAGCCCTGGAACGATCTTGACCTCCTCCGGGGCGTCCGCGCCGTTCGGCAGGCGCTTGAGTGCCGGCGCGTTCGGGTCCCGGTCGGCCACCCACAGATCCCCGCGCCCGTCCCAGCTGGGCGCGGTCAGACGGTTGCCGGGACCCTTGCCGGAACTGGTGATCACCGGGTCGCCCAGCTTGCTGTCGGAGACGATCGACGCCACGTACAGCCGGCTGAAATCGCCGGCGACGGCGGCGGCCTTGTGCTCGTCCCTCGCCACACCGACCGTGTCCACCGCGAGGCGGCCGTCGCCGAAGGGGCCCGCCACGTTCTGCGGTTCGCCGGCGTCCGTGGCTCCCGCCGCCAGCAGGGCCAGGCGGCGCTTGCTGTCGACGAAGTACTGGTTGTCCGGGCGGCCGGAGGAGTGGTCCGGTGCGTAGCCCTCGGCCTGGCCGGCACTCATCACACACAGCTGCGATCCGTTCGAGCGCAGCAGCTCGACCTGCTCGAGCCTCGCCGACGACAGGTCCTTGATGGTGAACATGATCTGCGCCGCCATCTTCATGCACTGCGTGCGCCCCACGTTGGACGCCTTGTCGTCCAGAGGCACCTTCAAGCCGTTGCGGTCGTCGAACGACAGCGACGTGGCGCCGTCCTTGAGCTTCAACGCCGTACCGGTCGGGAACCGCGACTCGACGACCGGCTTCAGCCAGTTCGTGGGCCCTTCCAGCAGTGCCTTGACCGCCTGGGTCACCGGGTCCATCCGGGTCACCGGGTCCTGCCGCTGCCTGATGTAGACCGGGTTCGCGACCACGACGTCGCGTCCGGAGGCGAAGTAGTACTTGTTGACGGAGCGGTAGTTGCGCTCGAAGTCGGACGCGCCCAGCAGCAGCCCGGCGGGCAGGCTGTCGATGCGCCACTGCTTCCCGTCCGGGCCCGCCTTCTGCGACAGGTGGATGGTCCGGCGGTACTCGCTCGGCGTGACGGGCTGATAGGCGTGCTGCGCGTCGACGGTGGCGATGTGCCGTCCGAGCAGCGGGTAACTCATCCCGGGGTTGTCCCGGCGGCCCGGGACCGGCACACCAGGGTCGGGAGCCGACGCCAGCACCGTGGTGCTCGCCTCCGGCTGCCACTTCTCCGACGCCTCCGGAGTCAGGTACGAGCGTGCCGTGTCGAAGTTGGTGTCGTCACTGGTCATCGCCTCCAGGAAGCCCGTGACGATCTCGTCCGGGGTCGCGTCCTTCCTCGGCGGCACCGCGTACACCCGCACCTGCGAGTCGGCCCGCTGCGACGCCTTGACGGCGTGGACGTCGCCGGTGTCCGGCATCGAGGCGCACCCGGCCAGCAGCACTCCGCTGCAGCCGAGCAGCGCCGATACGCGCCGCACGCCCGCCTGCCCGTGACGACGAGGGTCAGCGCCCACGAGTCGTGTCCTCCCACTCCGATGAAGCCCTTGCCACGGGGAGGTCGCCCCGCTCTCCTGCCTGCCGAGCCACCACTCGTGAGCCGTTGCCCGGCAGCGCCGTCGGGTCGACCTCGGGAGGCGCGGTACGCGGCGGCAGCGGCGACAGGTCCGACGCCGTCTGAGCGGGCACGGACGTCATCCGGTGCCCGTTCCCCTCAGATTTCCCCGACGAGGCGGCACGCTCCCGGTTCTGCCGCGAGTCCTCCGGCTCCAGCGGTATCGGTGAGCCACGCAGCGGCTCGTCCGCCGTGCGCGGCAGGGTCAGGCGGAACTGCGAGCCGCCGCCCGGCTCGCCCCACGCCTGTAGCCAGCCACCGTGCAGCCTGGCGTCCTCGACGGCGATCGACAGGCCGAGGCCGGTGCCGCCCGTGGTCCGTGCACGCGCCGGATCTGCACGCCAGAACCTGTTGAACACGCGGGTCGCCTCACCGGGCTTGAGACCCACGCCGTAGTCCCGCACCGCGACCGCGACGGCACCGCCGGCCACCGCCATGCGGACCACGACGTCCTTGCCGTCACCGTGCTCGACGGCGTTGACCACGAGATTGCGCAGCACTCGCTCGACCCGCCGGGCGTCCGCCTCGGCGACGACGGGCTGCTCGTCACCGACGACCCGTATACGGCTGCCCTTGCGTTCCGCCAGCGGCTCGGCGCCGCCGATGACACGCCGTACGACCTCGCGCAGGTCTATCGGCTCCGCCTCGAGCGCGGCGGCACCCGCGTCGAACCGGCTGATCTCCAGCAGGTCGGAGAGCAGCGACTCGAAGCGGTCGAGCTGGTCGCCGAGGAGTTCGGCGGAGCGTGCCGTCACCGGGTCGAAGTCGCTGCGCGCCTCGTGGATGACGTCGGCGGCCATCCGCACCGTCGTCAGCGGGGTACGCAGCTCGTGCGAAACGTCCGAGACGAAGCGGCGCTGCATCCTGGAGAGCTCCTCGAGCTGCTGGATCTTCAGCTGGAGGTTCTGCGCCATCTTGTTGAACGCCTCGCCGAGCCTCGCGATGTCGTCCTCGCCGGTGACCTTCATCCGCTCCTGGAGCCGGCCCGCCGCGAGACGCTCCGCGATCCCGGCCGCCATCCGTACGGGGGTGACGATCTGGCGCACCACGAGCCAGGCGATCGCGCCGAGCAGCACCACGACGAAGAGTCCCGCCGTGGCGAGGGTGCCTCTGACGAGGTTCAGCGACTGCTCCTCCTGCGCGAGGGGGAACAGGTAGTACAGCTCGTAGGGATTGCCCTCGATGTCGTTCAGCTGCGTGCCCACGACGAGCCCGGGCTCGGGGTCGACCACGTTGTCGGTGTACCGGATGCTGAGGTACGTCTCGAACGTCCCCCCGCCCTGCCGCACGGCGTCCCGCAGGTCCTGCGGGATGCTCGCCGGATCCACGCCACCTGAGGTGCGTGGCGCACGGCTGGTGCCCGCGCCCTGTGCGTCGGCGCTCAGCGCGACCACGTTGAAGGCGCCCTGGCCACCGCTGGAGAGCTGCACCACCAGATCGGAACGCCACGTACGGGCGTTTCCGTCCGCCGCGTTGTCGCCCTGCCCGCCGCCGGGGCCGATCGGCGCGTTCGCCTTCTCCCTGGCGACGGCGAAGCCGCCGGCCGCCTGGCTCTGTGCCGCCTTGCCCTTGGCGTCGAGCAGACCGTTGCGCACCTGCCCGATGACGACGAAGCCGAGCAGCACCACCACGCCCAGTGACATCAGGAGCGTGCTCACGACCACCCGGAGCTGGATGTTCCGTCGCCACAGCCTCACAGCGGGGAGCAACGGACGGCGCACCCAGCGCATGACGAGCCGGGGCACCGGCCCGCCGGGGGCGCTTTCCTGGAGCAGCCGTCCGCCATGGAGCAGACGGCCGAATCGCGAGGGCCCCCACCCCGGTCCGGCAGCCCGCCCCGTACGGACCCCCGGCTCGCCGGGCTTCGGAGCAACGCTGCCATTGGACATGTCAGCTCGGCCCGGCCTTGTAACCGACACCACGGACGGTCACCACGATCTCCGGCCGCTCCGGGTCCTTCTCGACCTTGGAGCGCAGCCGCTGCACATGCACGTTCACCAGCCGCGTGTCGGCGGCGTGGCGATAACCCCACACCTGCTCCAGCAGCACCTCTCGGGTGAACACCTGCCAGGGCTTGCGCGCGAGCGCGACCAGCAGGTCGAACTCCAGCGGGGTCAGCGCTATCGACTGCCCGTCCCGCTTCACGGAGTGACCGGCGACGTCGATGACCAGGTCACCGATCGTCAGCTGCTCCGGGGCGGGCTCCTCCGACCTGCGCAGCCGGGCCCGGATCCGGGCCACCAGCTCCTTCGGCTTGAACGGCTTGACGATGTAGTCGTCGGCCCCGGACTCGAGCCCGACCACGACATCGACGGTGTCGCTCTTGGCGGTGAGCATCACGATCGGAACACCCGACTCGGCCCGGATCAGCCTGCACACCTCGATGCCGTCCCTTCCGGGCAGCATGAGGTCGAGCAGCACCAGATCCGGCTTGGCTTCCCTGAAAGCGGCAAGTGCCTTGTCACCGTCCGCTACGAACGACGGCTCGAAACCTTCACCACGCAGCACAATGCCGAGCATCTCGGCCAGTGCGGTGTCGTCGTCGACGACAAGGACTCGTCCCTTCATAAACGACATCATCCCATTAGCTAATCGTTACCTGGCGTGACCTGGCACACAGCTCCGCTACGCCGCCCACGGTGACCGGCGACAACACCCCCTCCTCGGTGACGATCGCCGTCACCAGATCCGGCGGCGTGACATCGAATGCGGGGTTGTACGCCTGGGTTCCCAGGGGGGCCACTGTCTGCCCGCCGCTTCCGGCGCCGGCCACTGCGGACTGCGGGGATGTTACCTCCGTCACCTCCTGCGTCGGCCGCTGTTCCACCTCGATCGCCGAGCCGTCCGGTGTCGCCAGGTCGATCGTCGTCGTGGGGGCGACCACGATGAACGGCACATGGTGGTACTTGGCGAGGACGGCCAGGGGATAGCTCCCGACCTTGTTCGCCACCGAGCCGTCCGCGGCGATCCGGTCCGCCCCGATCAGTACCGCGTCCACCTCCCCGGCCGCGAACAGGGAGCCCGCGGCGTTGTCCGTGAGCAGCGTGTAGGGCAGTCCGTTGCGAGCCGCCTCGTAGGCGGTGAGCCGGGAGCCCTGCAGCAGCGGCCGTGTCTCGTCCACCCACAGCCGCTGGAGCCGGCCCGCCCGGTGCGCCGACAGCGCGACGGCGAACGCCGTTCCCTCACCACCGGACACCAGTGCGCCGGTGTTGCAGTGCGTCAGGATCCGGTGACCCCCGCCCGGGAGCAGCTCCTCCAGCAGCGCCAGACCGTGCCCGGCCATCGACCGGCTCGCCTCCGCGTCACGGCGGTGCAGTTCCTCGGCCGCCGCGAGCGCCGCGCGGGCCGCCTCTTCGCTGTCGGCACCACGCTCGACGGCGGTCCGGTAGGCGGACGTCGCCAGCCGTACCCCGTACCCGAGGTTCACCGCGGTGGGCCGCGCGGTCTCCAGCAGCTCCGCGGCCTCGTCCACGTCGAAGCCCCGCAGCGCCGCGAGCGCCACTCCGTACGCACCGGCGATGCCGAGGAGCGGCGCCCCGCGAACGGCGAGCGTACGGATCGCCCGCACCAGGACGGCAACGTCGGTGCAGACCAGCTCGACCTCCTCGGCGGGGAGCCGGGTCTGATCGAGAAGCACCAGTACGGGCCCTTCGGGCGGCTCGTCCCACCGCAGCACAGGAAGCTTCGACGGTTCGGCACCCACTGGGTTTTGTACGTACTGATCAGCCATCCGCCCAGTCTGCCCGGTGCCGCTCCGACAATGAAGGCACGAAGGTGACCCGGGCTCCGGTCCGCCGACCGCCCGCGCGTGGCACGATGGCAGCCAACCGGCCGCCCGGAATGGCGGAAGGACACTGTGAACGCGCCGGCTCGACGGGCCGGCCCCGTGAACGATCCATGAGGTGGACGACCGTGAACGACACTCCGGGTTGGGCATCGCCCGGATCGGCTCCTTCCGAAGGGCAGAACGGCCCCGGCGTACCGCAGCCCTCGCCGCCCGCGGACGGAAGCGGTCCTGCCTCGAAGTGGTCCAAGGAGCAGCCCCCTCCCGGACAGTGGTCCGCGCCCACCGGCCCCGGCCAGGTCCCCGGACCGCCCCCGCCGCGCTGGGGCGGCGGCAGGCCCCCCGCCGCAGCCAAACCGGGTGTCATCCCGCTCCGTCCTCTCGGCGTCGGTGAAATCCTCGACGGCGCGGTGTCGACGCTGCGCGCACACTGGCGCACGGTCCTGAGCGTGACGATCACGGTCTCCGTCATCTCCCAGATCTGCAGCATCCTCGTGGAGCGATACCTGCTTCCGGCGCCTCCCGAGATCAATCCCGACGCGACGCCCGAGGAAGCCCTGGAGCAGTCCGTCGAGTCGCTGCAGTCGAGCCTGGTGGCCCTCGGCCCAGCCCTGCTGATCACCTTGATCGGCACCCTGCTGACCACCGCACTGCTCACCGTGGTGATCAGCCGCTCGGTGCTCGGGCGCCCGATCACGCTCGCCGAGGCCTGGCGCGAGGCCCGGCCGCGAATCCCCCACCTCCTGGGCCTCACCCTGCTGCTGCCGCTGGGCAGCGCCGTGATCATGACCGTCGGCGTACTGCCGGGGATGCTGATCGGCGGCGCGGGTGTACTCCTCTCCGTGGTCGGCGGTCTCGCCGCCATCACCGTCATCATCTGGCTGATGGTCCGCTTCGCCCTCGCCTCCCCCGCCCTCGTGCTGGAACGTCAAGGCGTCATCACGTCGCTGCGCCGCTCCGCAAAGCTCGTGCAGGGCGCCTGGTGGCGCGTCTTCGGGATCACGCTGCTGACCCTGCTGCTGGTCTTCGTCGTGAGCATGGTCATCGCCATCCCGTTCACGATCATCGGCTTCGCGGTCGACGGCGCAGGAATCGGTGATCTGTTCACCGGATCCGGCCCCGACTTCGGCTGGCCCTTCCTGATCATCACGGGCATCGGATCCGTGATCGCCTCGTCGATCACCTACCCGATCTCCGCCGGCGTCACGGTGCTTCTCTACGTGGACCAGCGCATCCGCCGCGAAGCGCTCGACCTCGAACTCGCGCGTGCGGCCGGCGTCTCCGGCTACGGGTCGGCCCCTCCGGGTGACCGCACCACCGGGGGCTGATGCGGTGTTGGGCACGGGGGGCGCGACGGCGGCACTGCTGGTCGGCGCGAGTGACGACGTACCGGTGGACACTCCACGCGAGCCCGCCCGCGAGGCGGCGGAGCGGGAGCTGTCCAGGCCGATGTACCACGAGAACGACCCGAACCTTCTCGAGCGCGCCCTCGACCGCTTCTGGGAGTGGGTCGACAGTCTCTTCGGCGCCGCTTCGAGCGGTACGCCCGGCGGCCTGATCGGCCTGATCGCCGTCATTCTCGTCGTCGTCGCCCTCGCCGCCGCCCTGTGGTGGCGGCTCGGTAAGCCCCAGCGCACGGTGCGTACTTCGGACTCCCTCTTCGAGGACGGCCCGCGCAGCGCGTCCGCGCACCGCACCGCGGCGGACAAGCACGCCGCCGCCGAGCGGTGGAACCAGGCCGTGCAGGAGCGGATGCGCGCCATCGTCCGCTCCCTGGAGGAACGCACTGTCCTGGACGCCAGGCCTGGCCGTACCGCCGACGAGGCCGCCGCGGAGGCGGGGCGCCCGCTCCCCCAGCACGCCGACGAACTGCGCGCCGCGGCCCGTGTCTTCGACGACGTCACGTACGGCGGTCGCACCGCCGACCGGCAGGCGTACGAACGGCTCCGGGACCTGGACCTCGCCCTGGAAAGCACCAAGCCCCTGTCGGCCCCATCTGCCGAGGGAGCCGCCGAATGACCGGCCCCAAGGGCAGCACCACGTCCATGTCGCCCTCCACCCGCCAGGTCTGGCGCCGCGTCCGCGGCCTGCTCCTCGCGGTCATGCTCCTCGTCGTGGGCGGCATCGCCATGGCGGCACTGCGGTCGGGTGATCACCACGGCCGCCTCGACCCACGGTCCGCGGACCAGAACGGCAGCCGCGCTGTCGCCGAACTCCTCAAGGACCGGGGCGTCACCACCAGGGTGGTCACGACCCTCGCGGACGCCACCGCCGCTGCCGGCGCCGACACCACCGTCCTCGTCACCGAGCCCGACATGCTGACGGCCACTCAGCAGGATGACTTCCGGTCCGCGACCGCCTCCGCCGGCGGACGAACGCTGTTGATCGCTCCCGGTTTCGCCTCCGTCGGCACACTCGCACCGGACGTCGACATCGAAACCCGGACCGAAGTGTCCCAGCGCAGCCCACGGTGCGACCTCCCCGCCGCCCGGCGCGCGGGCAGCGCCGATCTCGGCGGTGAGCGCTACTCGACGGAGGCGCCCGGCGCCGACAGTTGCTACCCGAGCGACGGCCTTCCCTCCCTCGTGCGGCTCGACACGCCGAACGACGGCGACACCGTCCTCCTCGGCGCTCCGGACATCCTCTACAACGATCGTCTCGACAAGCACGGCAATGCCTCCCTCGCCCTGCAACTACTCGGGTCCCGTCCCGAACTGGTCTGGTACATCCCTTCTCTCGACGACCCCTCCGCGGCGAACCCCGCCGACGGAGACCGCGACGACCAGGGCAGCGGCGACACGGACGGCGAGGACACGTTCTTCGACCTGATCCCCGGCGGCTGGCTCTGGGGCACGCTGCAACTCCTCGTGGCGGCCGTCCTGGCGGCCGTCTGGCGTGCCCGCCGGCTCGGCCCCCTGGTGACCGAACAACTGCCGGTCGCCATCCGCGCGTCGGAGACCACCGAGGGCCGCTCCCGCCTCTACCGCAAGGTGAACGCGCGCGACCGAGCCGCCGCCTCGCTCCGTTCCGCCACAAGAACCCGCCTTGCACCCCTTCTCGGTGTCTCCGCCGCCGACACCCACTCGCCCGAAGCCCTGCTTCCCGCGGTCTCGGCGCACCTTCCCCATGGTGAGCACGACCTCCGTGTACTGCTCTTCGGCGCTCCCCCGGCCGACGACGCCGCACTCGTACGACTCGCAGACCAACTCGACGCCCTCGAAAGAGAGGTACGCACCTCATGAGCGCCCCGACCCCCGAGACAGCCGAGAGCTCGGACCGCGCCCGCGCCTCCCTGGAGGCCCTGCGCACCGAGATCGCCAAGGCCGTGGTCGGCCAGGACCCCGCTGTCACCGGTCTCGTCGTGGCTCTGCTCTGCCGCGGTCACGTCCTTCTCGAGGGAGTGCCGGGCGTCGCCAAGACCCTCCTGGTACGTGCCCTGGCCGCATCGCTCGAGCTCGACACGAAGCGCGTCCAGTTCACCCCCGACCTCATGCCCAGCGATGTCACCGGGTCGCTCGTCTACGACAGCCACACGTCCGAGTTCTCTTTCCAGCCCGGGCCGGTCTTCACGAACCTCCTTCTCGCCGACGAGATCAACCGGACGCCGCCCAAGACCCAGTCGTCGCTCCTCGAAGCGATGGAGGAGCGACAGGTGACGGTCGACGGCACCCCTCGGCTGCTGCCCGATCCCTTCCTCGTCGCCGCTACGCAGAACCCCGTCGAGTACGAGGGCACTTACCCCCTTCCTGAGGCACAGCTGGACCGCTTCCTCCTCAAACTGACGGTCCCCCTTCCGTCCCGCGAGGACGAGATCAATGTCCTGACCCGGCACGCGGAGGGCTTCAACCCCCGCGACCTCGAAGCGGCGGGGGTGCGTCCCGTCGCCGGCCCTGCGGAACTTGAAGCGGCCCGGCTCGCCGTGGCCAAGACCTCCGTCTCCGCCGAGATCGCCGCCTACGTCGTCGATATCTGTCGTGCCACCCGCGAATCCCCCTCACTCACCCTGGGCGCCTCCCCCCGAGGCGCAACCGCGCTGCTGTCCACCGCCCGCGCCTGGGCCTGGCTCACCGGGCGCGACTACGTCATCCCGGACGATGTGAAGGCCCTCGCCCTGCCCACCCTTCGGCACCGGCTCCAGCTCCGGCCCGAGGCGGAGATGGAGGGAGTCACCGCCGACTCCGTCATCACCGCGATCCTCGCCCACGTCCCCGTACCGCGCTGAGGCACCGATGGCCCTCACCGGACGAACCGCACTCCTGGCCGCGCTCGGCTCACTCCCCGTAGGCATCCTCGCTCCGAGCTGGACCGGGATGCTCGCTGTCAACGCGCCCCTCTCACTCGCAATCCTGTGCGACTACGCCCTCGCCGCGCCAGTGCGAACGCTCCGGTTCACCCGAAGTGGTGATACATCAGTTCGACTCGGTGACGCCGCGAAGGTCGACCTGATGGTCACCAACCCCTCGGGCCGGCCTCTGCGGGCCGACGTTCGCGATGCCTGGCCGCCGAGCAGCTGGCTGCCGGGTGCCGAGCAGGCCGCCTCACGCCACAAAGTGACCGCCCCGGCCGGCGAGCGCCGTCGCCTCACCACGGTCCTGCGGCCCACACGACGGGGCGACCACCGGCCGGAGCGCATCACGGTCCGCTCTTACGGGCCGCTGGGCCTGGCCGCCCGGCAGGGCAGTCACAAGGTCCCTTGGACGCTCCGCGTCCTCCCGCCGTTCACGAGCCGCAAGCATCTGCCGTCCCGCCTCGCGCGACTGCGCGAACTCGACGGCCGGACCAGCGTGTTGATCAGGGGCCAGGGAACGGAGTTCGACAGTCTTCGCGACTACGTGCCCGGGGACGACACCCGATCCATCGACTGGCGGGCCACCGCCCGTCGGACCACCGTCGCCGTACGCACTTGGCGCCCGGAACGTGACCGGCACATCCTCATCGTTCTCGATACGGGACGGACCTCGGCGGGACGCGTGGGGGATGTCCCCCGGCTGGACGCCGCGATGGATGCCGCGCTCCTGCTGGGTGCGCTGGCGTCACGCGCCGGTGACCGGGTCGGCCTGCTGGCGTACGACCGCCGCATCCGCGCCCAGGTCGTCGGACGGTCCGCAGGTGACGTTCTTCCGGCCATGGTCAACGCGTTCGCTCTCCTGGAGCCGGAACTCGTCGAGACAGACGCCCGCGGCCTCAGCGCCGCTGCGCTCACGAACGCTCCCCGCCGGTCCCTCATCGTGCTTCTGACGAGCCTCGACGCCGCTCCCGTCGAAGAAGGCCTGCTCCCTGTCCTCCCGCAGCTCACGCAGCGCCACACCGTCCTGGTGGCCTCTGTGGCGGATCCTCACATCGAACGTATGAAGGCGACGCGCGGCTCGGTCGAGGGCGTCTACGACGCCGCGGCGGCGACCCAGGCCCAGGCCCAGCGGAACCGGGCGGCGGAACAGTTGCAGCGCCACGGCGTCACCGTTGTGGACGCGACACCGGAGAAGATCGCCCCCGCCCTCGCCGATGCCTATCTCGCTCTCAAAGCAGCCGGCCGCCTCTGAACCGGCGGGCCCTTGGTCCGTCGGATGCGTTATGGCTTGCCCCGGAAACGTCGAGTCATAGCGCATGCGGCCGACCCTAATCGACCCCTGAACGCAGGAAAGCCCCGCACCAGAGGTGCGGGGCTTTCCCACAATGATTGTTCGGCGGCGTCCTACTCTCCCACAGGGTCCCCCCTGCAGTACCATCGGCGCTGAAAGGCTTAGCTTCCGGGTTCGGAATGTAACCGGGCGTTTCCCTAACGCAATGACCACCGAAACTCTATGAAGATGTCCGAACTACCAGCCGGCAACCCC
>NZ_BMTN01000002.1 GCF_014649695.1 Streptomyces kurssanovii | reverse complement strand
CGAGGGCTTGTCCTCAGTTGCTCGCGTCCACTGTGTTAGTTCTGAAGTAACGAACTCGCCCGATCCCTGTGTGGGGTTGCCGGCTGGTAGTTCGGACATCTTCATAGAGTTTCGGTGGTCATTGCGTTAGGGAAACGCCCGGTTACATTCCGAACCCGGAAGCTAAGCCTTTCAGCGCCGATGGTACTGCAGGGGGGACCCTGTGGGAGAGTAGGACGCCGCCGAACAATCATTGTGGGAAAGCCCCGCACCTCTGGTGCGGGGCTTTCCTGCGTTCAGGGGTCGATTAGGGTCGGCCGCATGCGCTATGACCTCGTGATCTTCGACAACGACGGGGTGCTCGTCGACAGCGAGCCCTTGTCCAACACCCTCCTGGCCGCTTACCTCACCGAGCTCGGGCACCCCACCACGTACGAGGAGTCCCTGCGGGACTACATGGGCTCCGCGATGCACCGGGTGCACGACCTCGTCCGTGAGCGGACCGGGCAGGACCTGCCGGCGGACTTCGACGACACGTTCCACGCCCGCGTCTTCGCCGCGTTCGAGCGGGAGTTGACGGCCGTCGACGGGGTGACCGAAGTGCTGGAGAAGCTCCGTGCCGATGCCGTCCCCTACTGCGTCGCCTCGTCCGGCAGCCATGAGCGCATCCGGGTGGGACACCGCACGACCGGTCTTGAGCGGTGGTTCAGGGAAGGGACCGTCTTCAGCGCCCAGGACGTCGGCAGGGGCAAGCCGGCGCCCGATCTGTTCCTCCATGCCGCCGAGCGGATGGGGGTGGCGCCCGAGCGGTGCGTGGTGGTCGAGGACAGTCGTCTCGGCGTGCAGGCGGCGCTGGCGGCCGGGATGGACGTGTACGGGTTCACGGCCATGACCCCCGCGGCGGAACTGGCCGGCGCCGACGGGCACTTCGCCTCGATGGCGGAGCTGCCCGCACTGCTGGCCTGACGCCGCTCGGGCGACGGCGGTGGTTCGGGCGGCGCCGTTGGCGTGACGCGGGTCGTACGAGTCTGCTTCTGTGACGCGTCTACCGCCCGGTAGGGCCCGGGCATACGCTGTGCCGCCATGACAGATCCGCGGTTGCGCCACGGGCGGGCCTCCCTCGCGTTCAGCTTCTTCTCGCAGGGTGTCGCCTTCGCCCTGCTCGTGACCCGAATACCCGCCATCCAGGAGCGGTACGGGATATCCGACGCCCTGCTGCCGCTGTTCCTCGCGGCGGTGCCCGTCCTCGCCGGAGTGGGCAGCGTGCTGACCGAGCGGATCGTGCGGCGGGCACCCGTGAGCGCGATGCTGCGCTGGTCCCAGCCGGTGGTGCTGCTGGCGCTGCTCGGTGTGGCCGCGGGCGACGAGATGTGGCAAGTGGCGGTCGCGCTCGGGATGTTCGGGCTGTCGGTGGGCGCGCTCGACGCGTCGATGAACATGCTGGGCGTCGGGCTCCAGGCGGCGTACGGGCGCAGCATCATGCTCGGCTTCCATGCCGCGTACAGCCTCGGCGGGATCGTCGGTGCCTCGCTCGCCTGGGTCGGCGCCCACTGGGACCTGGCGCTCGTCGTCTCCTGTCTTCCGGTGGTCGTGGTGCTGGTGCCGGCGGCGCTCGTGGGCAGCCGGTGGTACGTCGGCGGTGAGCGCCCGCGGAGCGGCCCGGAGGCCGTCAAGGGCGGCGACGACAGCGCGGCCGGGGACGGCGGCCGGGTGACGTTCAGGATGCTGCTGCCGCTCGCGCTGGTGATGACCTTCGCGTACATCGGCGACTCGACCGTCTCCAACTGGAGCGCCAAGTATCTGCAGGACGTCCTCGGCAGCTCGGAGGAGCTGGCGACCGCCCCGTACAACGCCTACATGGTGACGACCCTGCTGGGCCGTGCCGTCGGGGACCTCGGGGTGCGGCGCTTCGGGGCGGTGGCCGTCGTCCGGTGCGGGGCGGTGCTGGCGGCGGCCGGGTTCGCCGTGGTCGCGGCCGCGCCAGGGGCGTGGACCGGCATGGCCGGATTCACGGTGCTGGGGCTCGGTCTGTGCGTGATCGTGCCGCAGACCTTCGCGGCGGCGGGCCGGCTGTTCGCGGGCCGGAGCGATGTGGCCGTGGCGCGGCTGAACGTCTTCAACTACGTCGGCTTCCTCATCGGATCGCCCTTGGTCGGGGCGCTGGGGGACGCCTGGAGCTACCGCGGGGCGATGCTCGTACCGATGGCGCTCGTGTTGTTGACGCTGGTGTACGCCGGATCGTTCGGTGACGGGAGCGCCCGATACGGTGTCGGGCATGAGCGGCCGCGGATTGCTGATGTGGGACGAGGCGGTAACCGGGTATGACTTCGGTTCCGGCCATCCGATGGATCCGGTGCGGCTCGCACTGACCATGGGGCTGGTGCGGGCGTACGGACTGGACCGTGCGATGCGCGTGGTCGCCGCCAGGCCGGCCGGGGCGTCGACGCTCGGGCTCGTGCACCGGGAGGACTACGTGGACGCGGTACGGGCGGCGTCGGCCGACCCGAAGGCCGCGGACCAGTCGTACGGACTCGGCACGGTCGACGACCCGGCGTTCGAGGGGATGCACGAGGCGTCGGCGCTGATCGCCGGGCAGTCCGTCGGCGCGGCGGAGGCCGTGTGGCGCGGAGAGGCCGCTCATGCGGTCAACTTCGCCGGAGGGCTGCACCACGCGATGCCGGGGAGCGCCTCCGGGTTCTGCATCTACAACGACGCGTCGCTGGCCATCGCGCGGCTGCTGGAGCTGGGTGCGGAACGGGTCGCCTACGTCGACGTGGACGTCCACCACGGGGACGGCGTGCAGGCGGCCTTCTGGGACGACCCGCGGGTCCTGACGGTGTCGCTGCACGAGCATCCGCAGACCTTGTTCCCGCAGACCGGTTGGCCGGAGGAGACGGGCGCGGCCGGTGCCGCGGAGGGCTCCGCCGTGAACGTGGCGCTGCCGGCGGGCACGGGGGACCAGGGCTGGCTGCGGGCGTTCCACGCGGTGGTGCCCGAGCTGGTGGCCGACTTCCGGCCGCAGGTCCTGGTGACACAGCACGGGGCGGACACGCACTTCGAGGATCCGCTGGCGCATCTGGCGGTGTCGCTCGACGCGCAGCGTGCCGTCCAGGAGGCGTGCCACACGCTGGCCCACGAGCATGTGGAGGGCGGCCGGTGGGTCGCGCTCGGCGGTGGCGGTTACGCGGTGGTCGACGTGGTTCCCCGCTCGTGGACGCATCTGGTGGGGCTCGCGGCGCACCAGCCGGTCGAGCCCGAGTCGGTGATCCCTTCGTCGTGGCGGGACGAGGTGTACGCGCGGACGCGGCAGTTGGCTCCGGCGCGGATGACGGACGGCCGGTGGCCGGTGGCCTGGCGCCGCTGGGAAGAGGGCTACGACCCCGCCGACCGGCTGGACCAGGCCGTGCTGGCGACGCGGCGGGCGGTGTTCCCGCTGCGGGGGCTGCTGGCCTGACGCCGGTCGCCCCGGCGCACAGCGGACGTTAGGCCGACTGTGCGGGTTGTTCGGGGTTTTCGCGTGGTGGGTGCCTCTCTGCGTCAGCATCAGGAGGGTGTTGAACACCGAGGCGCTGCGGGCGCATCTGCTGGCGTCCCGGCTGGCCGGTGATGTCGCCACCTCCCGTGAGACGAGTCTGCGGAGCTATCGCGCGTTCGTCGCCCGCGATCCGCGGGTCACCATCGGACTGGACCCCCGGTCGGCCTGGAGCGTGCGGGACGTCATCGCCCTCATGGCGGACAGGTGCGGGGTCTCCGCCGATCCCGAGCATGTGACCGGGGCGGACGTCATCGACCCGGAGCTGACCCTCGGCAGGCTGGCCGCGTTCGCGGAGCGGCTGGGCGCGGTGGCCGAGCGGGGCGGGGCGGTCCTGTTCGGCACCGGACATCCGCACCGGCTGCTCGGGTTCTACGCCGGTCTGGCAGACGCGCTGTCGGCGGCGGGGTGTTCCGTACTCACACCCGCGCAGGGGCGATGTGTCGACATAACGACCCGGTTCGGCGTACGCACGTACCGGCTCGAATACGCACGGGGAGTGGCGCGGCTCCGGGAGGCGGGCGCCGGCGGCGCGGGGGCCCACAGTCATTCCCCGCTGCCGGTCAGGGTCGCGCTGGGGGCGGCCGCGGACGCCGGCGGGCGGCTGCCCGATCTCGTCGTCGGTGATCACGGCTGGGTCTGCGGAGCAGGTCAACTGGGTATCGAGGCCATCGGACTGGCGGACACGGACGATCCGGCGCTGTTCGTCGGTGAGGTGGAGGGGCAGGTGTCCGTCGCCGTTCCGCTTGATGACGCCGTACGGTCCGATTACTACCGGCCGTTGACGCGCTATGTGCTCAATCGGGCGTGTCTGTCACAGTAGGCGGCCGATCGCTGCTCCTCTTCCCCACTCGCATCACCCGCCCCTAGTCTGGGCAGTGAGCGCACAGCGACGAAGAGTCACCGGAGGGGAAGCCGGTGCGCGTCGGGTGCGGAAGGTACAGGTGGGTCATGGCTGCTGGCAGCGAGAGGCCTCTCAACGAGGTCAAGTTCCTTACCGTGGCGGAAGTCGCCTCGGTGATGCGGGTGTCGAAGATGACCGTGTACCGCTTGGTGCACAGCGGTCATCTGCCGGCGATCCGGGTGGGGAGGTCCTTCCGGGTACCGGAGCAAGCGGTTCACGAGTATCTCCGCGAATCCTTCGTGGGGGTGGAATCCGCGTAGCGGAGGAGGGACGGCCGCCCTCGGATTACGTCCCTCACTCGGCGGCAGGTAGGCTAGGCCGACGTAGGTCGTGTGGGCCCAGACGCCCCGCACCGAGTGAAGAGAAGTGAGCGAGGGTAGTCGTGGGCTCTGTTATCAAGAAGCGGCGTAAGCGGATGGCCAAGAAGAAGCACCGCAAGCTGCTCAAGCGCACCCGCGTTCAGCGTCGCAACAAGAAGTAAGCGGCAGCTGAGCGTGTCTCTCGGCCCCTCCACCAGTCCGGTGGAGGGGCCGAGGTGCTGTCCGGGCCCGGCGAGGGGACGCCGTACGGAGCACGGGTGGAGCAGTGGTGGACACGACGTGGCAAAAGTCCGTCGTGCGGTCGTCACAGCGCAACGGTGACGCGCTACGGTGACGCCAGGAGCTAGGGAAGGCGCTGATCTTGGGCAAGGTCGTGCTCGTCACCGGAGTGGCCCGGCAGCTCGGCGGCCGTCTCGTACGGCGGATCCAGCGGGATCCCGAGGTGGACCGGGTGATCGGGGTCGACGCCGAGGGGCCCGGACACCATCTGGGCGGGGCCGAGTTCGTGCGTGCCGACATCCGCCGGCCCGCCATCGCGAGGGTCCTCGCCGAGCACGCCGTGGACACGGTGGTCCATCTGGACGTCACCGGGACGCCGCTGGGCGCCGGCGGCCGTACGGCCGTCAAGGAGACCAACGTCATCGGCACCATGCAGCTGCTCGGCGCCTGCCAGAAGTCACCGACCGTCAAGCGGCTGGTGATCAAATCGAGTACGAGCGTGTACGGCTCCGCCCCCCGGGACCCGGCGGTGTTCACGGAGACCACCCCGCCCAAGTCGCTGCCGAGCGGTGGATTCGCCAAAGACGCCGTCGAGGTCGAGGGATATGTACGCGGCTTCGCCCGCCGCCGCCCCGACGTGGCGGTGTGCGTGCTGCGCTTCGCCAACATCCTCGGACCGTGCGCGGACTCGCCGCTCGCCGACTTCTTCTCGCTCCCGGTGATGCCGACCGTCTTCGGCTACGACCCCCGGCTGCAGTTCGTCCACGAGGACGACGTGATCGACGTGCTGCGGATCGCCCTGCACGAGCCGCGCCGCGGCACGCTCAACAGCGGCACCTTCAACATCGCGGGTGACGGTGTGCTGACGCTGTCGCAGTGCTCGCGGCGGCTGGGGCGGCCCACGCTGCCGCTGCTGCTCCCCGCGGTCACCTGGGTGGGCTCGGCGCTGCGGACGGTCGGTTTCACCGACTTCTCGCCCGAGCAGATCCGGCTGCTCACGCACGGACGGGTGGTGAGCACCGTTCAGATGCGCGAGACACTGGGCTTCCGGCCGAAGTACACGACCGCGGAGACGTTCGCGGACTTCGCGCGCAGCCGTGGCCCGGGGCTGCTGCCGCCGGAGACGCTCGCCGAGGCGGTGGACCGGGTCGCGGCGGCCCTGTCGATCGGCGTGCTCGACGGGGCGCCCGTCGAGGACGGCGGGCCAGCGGTCACCCAGACGACGCACAGCAGCGGACAGCCCGGATAAGGAGCGCAGCCGACGATGGCGGACGCCAAGGTCATTCCGTTCGACGACGACCGGTCGCGCGGCGGCGGCGCGCAGCGCCCGGTACGGCGGCGCCCCGCGTCCGGCGGCCGGCGCAAGGCGGACGCGGCAGCGGTGCGGGACGCCGCGCTGAGCCCGCTGCCGGGCCCGCAGACCGGTGAGGCCGGGCCGGGCCCCGACGCCGGTCCCGCAGCCCCTGCCGAGCCGGTCAGGGGCGCCCGCTCCGCGGCTTCCGGCGCTTCCGGTGACGCGGGTGGCGCCGGTGATGCCCAGCAGGACGGAGCCCCCGTGACGGCCGCAGGGGAGACGCCGGTGACGGCGGACGGAGGCTGGGACCGGAGGATCGCGGGCGGGCTGGCGTTCCTGCGGCGACGCATCACCGGCGACTACGAGGTCGACGAGTTCGGCTACGACGCCGAGCTCACCGACCATGTCCTGATGTCGATGCTGCGGCCGATGTACCAGAAGTACTTCCGCGTCGAGGTCAAGGGCATCGAGAACATCCCGTCGGAGGGCGGGGCGCTGGTGGTGGCGAACCACTCGGGCACCGTGCCGCTGGACGGGCTGATGCTCCAGGTCGCCGTGCACGACAACCATCCCGCGGACCGCCATCTGCGGCTGCTGGCCGCGGATCTGGTGTTCATGCTGCCAGTGGTCAACGAGCTGGCCCGGAAGGCCGGTCACACCCTGGCGTGCGCGGAGGACGCGGAGAGGCTGCTCCAGCGCGGCGAGGTCGTCGGTGTGATGCCCGAGGGCTTCAAGGGCATCGGCAAGCCGTTCAGCGAGCGCTACAAGCTTCAGCGTTTCGGCCGGGGAGGCTTCGTCTCCACTGCGCTGCGGGCGGGCGTGCCCATCGTGCCGTGCTCGATCGTCGGCGCAGAGGAGATCTACCCGATGATCGGCAACGCGAAGACGCTGGCGCGGCTGCTGGGCTTCCCGTACTTCCCCGTCACGCCGACGTTCCCGTGGCTCGGACCACTGGGAGCGGTGCCGCTGCCGACGAAGTGGACGATCCAGTTCGGGGAGCCGATCCCGACGGACGGGTACCCGCCGGAGGCGGCGGAGGACCCGATGCTGATGTTCAACCTGACGGACCAGGTGCGGGAGCAGATCCAGCACACGCTCTACAAGCTGCTGGTGCAGCGCCGCTCGGTCTTCTTCTAGCCGTGCCGGCGCTGCCGGAACGCCATGGACACCGGTGAGGGGTGGCTCCCGACCGGGCTCCACCCCTCAGCTGCGCGCGGTGCTCGCGCCGGCGTCAGCCGTCGTCCTCGGCCTCGAAACCGAGGCCCGGGAGGATGCCCGGCAGCAGCGGCGGGATGGTGATCTCCGGCTGCGGCGGCTCCGCGCCCTTGCCGGACGGGGAGGGGCTCGCTGCCCCTTCCGGCGGATCGAGGAGACCACCGGTGTTGCCGCCGAGCAGGCCGTCGTTCGGCGAACCCGAGGTGGAGCCGGACGGACTGGGCCGGGCGCTCCCGCCGTCGGCGCCGGGCGAGCTCGACGTCGTACGGCCCGGGTCGGCGGTGCGCCCCGAGTCCTGTGAGGCGCCCGGGCCCTGGGACTCGCGGTGCTTCTCCGGGGTGCGGGGCAGCATCGCCTCGAGCGGGCCGACCTGTTCGTCTATGGCATCGAAGGCGGAGTCGACGTCGTCGCCGACGTCGGTCAGCTGGGCGGGCAGCCGCTCGCGCAGACCGTCCCACGTGTCGCGGTGCGAACGGGAGAAGGAATTGAGCGCGGCCATCGGAGCGAGCGACCCGTCGCGCTCGTATGCGGCGCTGAGCAGGCGGTGGCCTTCCGTGACGTCGTGCCGCATGCCGTTGAGCGTGCGGCGGACCTCGCTCAGGGACTCGTGGTCCAGGGCGCCGCCGCGGTCCCGCTCCATCAGCCGGCGGGCCTCGCTCAGGCGGGTCGACGCCTGGTCGAGGTAGAGCTCTCCGCGGTCGGAGTCACCGTCCGCGAGGCCGAGCTTGAAGTCCTCCATGCCGCGCTTCAGCCCGTACAGCGAGTCACCGGGGAGGGCGTCGGAACTCGCAGCGGCCACTCCGCCGAACGCTCCGGCCGCCACACCGACGGTCAGCCCGCCGGCGGCGAGCCCCTTCGACCAGCGGGAACGCGGTCGCAATTTCCGGAGCGGGGATGCCCGGTGCGCGCCGCGGCCCGAGGTCCGCTGCTCGGGCACCGTAGGGCCCGTGGACGCACCCCCTCTGCCTTCCTGCAGCAGCGATTCCATCGCCGCCACGAGCTGCGCCCGCTGCACCACCTTGACCTCGGGGTCCAGCTGCGGCTTCGGCAGTTCGCCGAGACCGTGTGCCAGGGTCAACAGCCGTTCGTGCTCGGGCGGTTGGACGGACTCGGCCGATTCGTCGGGCTGTTCGGCCGCCTGGTCTTCCAAGGCCTGGGCGAAGGCGTTCGCCCGCCGGTGCGCCGAAACGTTCGCGATCACTGGCGGCACCTCCTCTCGTCATGACGGTCGACTCCCCTGAGGGTCTGGAGGGTTGCATACCTTGAGTGCATCCACACGAACGAGTGAGTGGCTGCGGGCATGGCGCGTCCAGAGGGAGCCTGCATTCCGCACAACGAGCGTCGTGGCACTTGGGTTACGCGCGAAGGATGATCGGACCAGTGCGTCATCGAGGCGTCACCGATTGTCAGTTGGGGACGGGGTCGTGGGGACGGTGGAGCTCTGTCGCAGGGGGAACGGCTCAGCGTGCGTCGTCGGGCAGCAGCCGGGCGAGGGTGCGGACCGCCCGGTACTGAAGCGTCTTGATCGCGCCCTCGTTCTTGCCCATCGCCCTTGCGGTCTCCGCGACGGACAGGCCTTGCAGGAAGCGGAGCGTGACGCACTCCTGCTGCTGGGGGTTGAGCTTACGGACGGCTTCGAGCAGCGCGGCGTTGGAGAGGGACTCCAGGACCGAGTCCTCCGGGCTGCGCTCGACCTCGTTGGCGTCGAGCATCTCGCCGGTGGTCACTTCCAGGCGGAAGCGGCTCGATTTGAAGTGGTCGGCGACCAGATTGCGGGCGATCGTGACGAGCCAGGCGCCGAAGTCCCGGCCCTGCCAGGTGAAGGTGGAGATCCGGCGCAGGGCGCGCAGGAAGGTCTCACTGGTGAGGTCCTCCGCCGTGGCCTTCCCGCCGACGCGGTAGTAGATGTAGCGGTAGACGGTGTCGCTGTACTGGTCGTAGAGCCGGCCGAAGGCCTCGGCCTCGCCCGCCTGGGCGCGCTCGACCAGTTCCATCATGCGGGCGCTGTCGCTGTCGGCGGTGGGCCGGCGGGTGGCGGCGTGGGCGCCCGAACTGCCCCGGCCCGCCCTTCTGCCCGCAGCCCGTCCGTCGGCCGACCGCCGCCCCTCGTCGACGGCGCTGCGCGCGGGACCCTTCTGCAGGCCGTCGGTCAGGGCGTAGCACGGTGCGGCCGGGCCGCCGGCGGTGAGGCCGGGGGTGGCGAATGCGGGGACGGTGTACGCGGCGGGGACAAGGCCGCGCAAGTGGTCGAGGACCGCTGCGCGCAGCGTAGCCAGGCCCGAGGCGTCAACCCCGACGTGTGGGTACACGGGACTCCCAGAGGCAGAGCTTCCATCACGAGCAGTGCGGGACCGTTCACCCGTCGTGATGACTGGTGGAATGGTCCGTGCTGCGTCTGAGGAGAATAACGCTTCGTACAGGCAGCGCTACACCCAGTTGCTCAAATCGTCGTTTCCGTCGCTTCTGTTACGTCTATGCGTCGCAACTGGTCGCACATTGTGAGCACTTGTTGATCGAATTACGTCGTGATCTGTCTTGTCGGGCGGTGAGTTGTGGCCGGGCCGTGACAAGAGGACTGGCCGGGGGGCCGGAGGGGTGACACCCGTGGATTGGCCGCCGACACGCGCGGGGAGCACATGTTCGGAAGCGCGCGACGGCCGTCGGCCGTCGGTGAAGGGCAGCGGCGTCGGCCCCGGACGGCGGTGGAGCGCGACCGCGGCGTCAGCGGCGGCGGCGGTGGAGCGCGACCGCGGCGGCGGTGCCGCCCGCCAGGGCGCCCACCCCGGCCGCGGCGGGGATGCCGACCTTGGCCGCCTTGCGGCCGGTGCGGTAGTCGCGCAGCCGCCAGTCCCGCTGCCGGGCGTGCTTGCGCAGCTTGGTGTCCGGGTTGATCGCGTACGGGTGGCCGACGAGGGACAGCATGGGGATGTCGTTGTGGCTGTCGCTGTACGCCGCGCAGCGGGACAGGTCCAGGCCCTCGGCAGCCGCCAGCGCGCGCACGGCCTCTGCCTTCGCCGGGCCGTGCAGCGGTTCGCCGACGAGCTTGCCCGTGTAGACGCCGTCGACGGATTCGGCGACGGTGCCGAGCGCGCCGGTCAGGCCGAGACGGCGGGCGATGATCGTCGCGGTCTCCACGGGCGCCGCCGTGACCAGCCATACCTTCTGGCCGGCGTCGAGGTGGGCCTGGGCGAGCGCACGGGTGCCCGGCCAGATGCGGTCGGCCATGTACTCGTCGTAGATCTCCTCGCCGATGCTCATCAGCTCGGAGACGCGGTGGCCCTTGACGATGGAGAGGGCGCTGTCGCGGGCATCCTGCATGTGCTCGGGGTCCTCGACGCCCGCGAGCCGGAACCACGCCTGCTGCCAGGCGAACCTCGCCAGTTCGCGGCGCTGGAAGAACTTGCGCTTGTAGAGCCCGCGGCCGAAGTGGAAGATCGCGGCGCCCTGCATGACCGTGTTGTCGAGGTCGAAGAAGGCGGCGGCGCGCTCGTCGCCCGCGACGGGGAACTCCGGTTCCAGGGCAGGGGCGGTGACGTCCTGTGCCTCGAGTGCCTCGATCGTCTGCGAGGACTTCCGTGCTGCCTCGGCTGCGGCTTCGCCCGCGAGCACGCTGCGTGCCGTGGCGGAGCGCCTGCGCGGGGTGAGCCATCCCAGTGCGGCCATGTCGTGAGCATAGCCAGTCCGTTCGGTACTTCCTGACGCGCCAGGATGCGTCGGCGTGAACAGTCCGCAACCGCGCTGTTAATGGGGACCGGCCAGAATGGACACATGAGTCCACTGCTGCGGCGTACGAAGAAGAACTCCGGGGAACACGTGGTGACCCTCATCGGGAAGCCCGGGTGTCACCTCTGTGACGACGCGCGCGCGGTGGTCGAGCAGGTGTGCGCCGAGGCGGGCGTGCCCTGGGAGGAGAAGGACATCAACCAGGACGAGGAGCTGCACCGCGCCTACTGGGAGCAGATCCCGGTGGTGCTCGTCGACGGCGAGCAGCACACCTTCTGGAAGGTGGACGCGGCCCGGCTGCGACGCGCGCTGGCCGGATAGCCCCGCGTCCACGGAAGTCCACGGCGCGCCGTCCCGGCCCTATCGGCGGGCGGTGACGGCAGGGCAGAGTAGGCGGAATCAGGCGGTCTCGGGGGCGTATTCGAGAGGAGAGTGTCCGATTTTGCGCCCTTCGGTAGCCCAACGGTCACGATCGGTTCGCGGTTCCTCGATCCGGCCGCCGAATCGCGTGACCCCGGTCACTTTGGGCGGACAAAGCGGACACTATCTTTGTGCACGCGTTCACAAAGACATAGCCTGCTGTCGACGGGGCGGTCTTGAGACACACGGCCGCCTGCAGCCTCGCTCATCCCCCAGGAGCACCGTGGCAACTGGCCGAAATCACCGACCGGCGACCCGTAGCCGAGGAATCCCCGAGGCCACCGTCGCCCGGCTTCCGCTGTACCTGCGCGCACTGACCGCGCTGTCGGAGCGTTCCGTACCCACGGTGTCGTCCGAGGAGCTCGCGGCGGCCGCGGGCGTCAACTCCGCGAAGCTGCGCAAGGACTTCTCCTACCTCGGTTCGTACGGGACCCGGGGCGTCGGCTACGACGTGGAGTATCTCGTCTACCAGATCTCCCGGGAACTGGGCCTGACCCAGGACTGGCCGGTTGTGATCGTAGGAATCGGTAATCTCGGCGCCGCGCTCGCCAACTACGGCGGCTTCGCGTCCCGTGGTTTCCGGGTCGCCGCGCTGATCGACGCCGACCCGGCCATGGCCGGAAAGCCCGTCGCGGGCATCCCCGTGCAGCACTCGGACGAGCTCGAGAAGATCATCAGCGACAACGGGGTCTCGATCGGCGTCATCTCCACGCCCGCCGGTGCCGCGCAGCAGGTGTGCGAGCGCCTGATCGCCGCCGGTGTCACCTCCATCCTGAACTTCGCGCCCACCGTGCTGTCCGTGCCGGACGGCGTGGACGTGCGCAAGGTCGACCTCTCGATCGAGCTCCAGATCCTCGCCTTCCACGAGCAGCGCAAGGCCGGCGAAGAGGCCGAGGCCGCGAACCGTAAGGGCCCCGACGGTGACATGTCCGCGGTGATGCCGGCATGAGTCTCCTGGTCGTAGGGCTGAGCCACCGCAGCGCACCCGTGAGTGTGCTGGAGCGGGCATCCCTGCCCACCGACGCGCGGATCAAGCTTCTGCAGGACACCCTGGCCGCGGAACCCGCCACCGAGGCGACGGTGCTCGCCACGTGCAACCGCATCGAGCTGTACGCGGACGTGGACAAGTTCCACGCCGGCGTCGCCGAGCTGTCCACGCTGCTCGCCCAGCACAGCGGCGTGGGCCTCGAGGAGCTCACCCCCTATCTCTATGTGCACTACGAGGACCGGGCCGTCCACCACCTCTTCTCGGTGGCCTGCGGTCTGGACTCGATGGTCGTCGGCGAGGGCCAGATCCTCGGCCAGATCAAGGACGCGCTGGCGCTCGGGCAGGAACTGCACACCGCCGGGCGGCTGATCAACGACCTGTTCCAGCAGGCGCTGCGGGTCGGCAAGCGCGCGCACAGCGAGACCGGGATCGACCGGGCCGGGCAGTCGCTCGTCACGTTCGGTCTCGAACAGCTCGCCGCGGGCGAGCCGGTCGAGACCTGGGCGCGGGACCGGAAGGCGCTGGTCATCGGCGCCGGCTCGATGTCCTCGCTCGCCGCCACGACGCTGGCGCGCCTCGGCGTGCGGGAACTCGTCGTCGCCAACCGGACCATGGAGCGCGCGGAGCGGCTGGCCGCGGTGCTGTCCGAGGGCGGCGCGAGCGCGCGCGCCGTGCGCATGTCCGACGTGCCCGCCGAGCTCGCCCTGGCCGACGTGGCCGTGTCGTGCACCGGGGCGACGGGCCTGGTGCTGACGGCCGAGTCGGTCGCGGCGGCGCTCGCTCAGTACATGGTCCCCGGCGCGGCGGTCCCCGAGGACCTGCGTGCTCCCGAAGGAAGCCTCGTCGCCCGCCTCGCCGCCGTCGCGGCGCGCGACGGACGGGTGGCCGAGCTGCCCGGACGCCACGACGACCTCGCCGGCCTTCCCGGTGTGCCGCCCGCCGCCGACGACGCCGACGCGCCGGTCTCCGCCGTGGAGCAGGGCGCGGACAGCGCCGTGGCCTTCGGCGCCGCGGATGTTGCCCGGGGCACCGAGCCCGCCGTCGCGGACGCCGCCGAGTGCCCCGTCGGGCTCGACGACTCCCTCGCCCAGCACGGCGCATGGGTCGACAACGGCTCCCGTGCCCCGCGTGAGGCGGACCGCGCGGTCACCGCGCACGGCGCCGGGCCGGTACGGCTCGGGCTGCTGGACCTGGCGATGCCGCGGGACATCGACGCCGCCGTCCACCGCCTCGCGGGCGTACGCCTGGTCGACATCGAGTCCCTCGCGGAGGCTTCGGCCGACGCGCCCATGGCCGCCGACGTGGACCAGGTCCGCTCGATCGTCTCGGACGAGGTCGCCGCCTTCGGCGCCGCCCAGCGTGCCGCGCACATCACGCCGACCGTGGTCGCCCTGCGCACCATGGCCGCCGATGTGGTGGCGGGCGAGATGGCGCGCCTCGAGGGGCGGCTGACCGGGCTCGACGAGAAGCAGCGGGCCGAGATCACCCAGACCGTGCGCCGCGTGGTGGACAAGCTCCTGCACGCGCCCACCGTGCGGGTCAAGCAGCTGGCCGGAGAACCCGGCGGCGCCGGGTACGCGGACGCGCTGCGGACACTCTTCGACCTCGACCCGGAGACGGTCGCCTCCGTCAGCCGGGCCGACCTGAATGACGCAGATGTCAAGAACCGAGGGCGAGTATGACCGAGAGGGCACTGAGGCTCGGAACCCGGCGCAGCAAGCTGGCCATGGCCCAGTCCGGGCAAGTGGCCGAGGCGGTGCGCCGGCTGACCGGCCGCGCCGTCGAGCTCGTCGAGATCACCACGTACGGGGACGTGTCCCGGGAGCATCTCGCGCAGATCGGCGGCACCGGCGTGTTCGTCGCCGCGCTGCGTGAGGCGCTGGCGCGCGGGGAGGTCGACTTCGCCGTTCACTCGCTGAAGGACCTGCCCACGACCCAGCCCGACGAGCTGGCGCTCGCGGCCGTGCCGAAGCGTGAGGACCCGCGCGACGTGCTGATCGCGCGCGACGGCCTCACCTTCGAGCGGCTGCCGAACGGCGCCCGGATCGGGACCGGCTCGCCGCGCCGGATGGCGCAGCTGAACGCGTACGCCCGCACGCACGGCCTGACGATCGAGACCGTGCCGATCCGCGGCAACGTCGACACCCGCATCGGATTTGTACGGAACGGGGAGCTCGACGCCGTCGTGCTCGCCGCGGCCGGACTCAACCGCATCGGCAGGACCGACGAGGTGACCGACTTCCTGTCGGTGGACTTCGTCCTGCCCGCTCCCGGCCAGGGGGCACTGGCGATCGAGTGTTCCGCGTCCGACGCGGACTTCACCGCCGCGCTCGCCGGGCTCGACGACCCGCACACGCGGGCCGCCGTGACCGCCGAGCGATCCCTGCTCGCCGCCCTGGAGGCCGGCTGCTCCGCACCTGTGGGTGCGTTGGCCGACCTGTTGGGCGACGGCCAGGAATTCACCGAAATGCGCCTGCGCGGCGTCGTCGGCACGACCGACGGCTCTTCGCTGGTGCAGCTGTCCACCACCGGTCCCGTACCCACGTCGCACGACGACGCGGCGGCACTCGGACGCGAACTCGCGGACGAGATGCTGGCCAAGGGTGCGGCTGGTCTTATGGGGGAGCGAGCACTTTGAGCCCCACCACCTCGAACCGTCCGCCCCTTCCGGCACACGGACACGGGCACGTCACCTTCCTGGGTGCCGGTCCCGGCGATCCCGGTCTGCTGACTCTGCGCGCTGTGGAGGCGCTTGCCGGCGCCGACGTGCTGGTCGCCGAGCCGCAGGTGCTCGACGTCGTTCGCGGCCATGCGCGGGCGAGCGTGAGCACGCCTGAACTGACGGTCGTTGACGACGTGTCAACAACCGCCGGAATCCCCGTACTCAGGGATGCGGCCAATCTTGTCATGGAGGCCGCACGGGGCGGCAAGCGGGTCGTCCGTGCGGTGACCGGTGACCCCGGCCTGGACACCGACGCAGGCCGGGAGATGCTCGCCTGCGCCGCGGCGGGGATCCCCTTCGAGGTCGTGCCCGGTGTGGCGACCGCGGTGGGCGTGCCCGCGTACGCGGGTGTCCCGCTCCGTGACGAGCAGGGCGCCGACGTCAGGTTCGTCGACGCGCGGACCGCTTCCGACCGCTGCTGGAGCGAGGTCGGCGCCAGCGACGGCACGGCCGTCGTCTCCGCCACGCTCGAGACGGTCGCCGCGGCGGCCGGCGAGCTGGTCGCGGCCGGCCGCAAGCCGGACACCCCGCTCACCGTCACCGTGGCCGGCACCACCACGCGGCAGCGGACCTGGACGGCGACGCTCGGCACGATCGCGCAGACCCTGAAGCAGGCGAAGGTGCTGCCGTCCCCCGACGGCCACCAGCCGGTCATAGCCGTGGTCGGTGAGCGCAGCGCCGCGGCACAGCGTGAGCAGCTCGCGTGGTTCGAGTCCAAGCCGCTGTTCGGCTGGAAGGTGCTCGTGCCGCGCACGAAGGAGCAGGCGGCCTCGCTCTCCGACCAGCTTCGTTCCTACGGCGCCGTGCCGCACGAGGTCCCGACGATCGCCGTCGAACCGCCGCGCACGCCGCAGCAGATGGAGCGCGCGGTCAAGGGCCTGGTGACCGGCCGTTACGAGTGGATCGCGTTCACGTCCGTCAACGCCGTGAAGGCGGTGCGGGAGAAGTTCGAGGAGTACGGGCTCGACGCCCGCGCCTTCGCCGGGATCAAGGTCGCGGCGGTCGGCGAGCAGACGGCGGCCGCGCTGGTGGACTTCGGCGTCAAGCCTGACCTCGTGCCGAGCGGTGAGCAGTCCGCGGCCGGTCTGCTGGAGGACTGGCCGCCCTACGACCCTGTCTTCGACCCGATCGACCGCGTCTTCCTGCCGCGCGCCGACATCGCGACCGAGACGCTGGTCGCGGGCCTCATCGAGCTCGGGTGGGAGGTCGACGACGTGACCGCCTACCGGACGGTGCGGGCGTCGCCGCCGCCGGCGGACACCCGTGAGGCGATCAAGGGCGGTGGTTTCGACGCCGTGCTCTTCACCTCCTCGTCGACGGTGCGGAACCTGGTCGGCATCGCCGGCAAGCCGCACAACGTGACAGTGATCGCCTGCATCGGTCCCGCCACCGCGAAGACCGCGGAGGAGCACGGACTGCGGGTGGACGTACTGTCCCCCGAGCCGTCCGTGCACCGGCTGGCCGAGGCGCTGGCCGAGTTCGGCGCGGCCCGCCGCGCCGCCGCAGTCGAGGCGGGCGAGCACGTGACGCGCCCGTCGGAGCGCCGTCCTGGCGGCCGGAGGCGTCGCACGACGACCTGAGTGACGTGATCCGGAGGCGGGGCGGGTGGGGGGATCCTCACCCGCCCCGCCTCCGTACGTTCGACAGGCGGGGCCCGAAAGGCGTACACCGGAAGCACAAGGATCCTTCCGGGCAGTCAAGTGGGTGACCCGCTGTGAGCGCCAGCACTCTCCACGTCGATCCGTCCAACGCCGAACAGGCACGCGCCTGGGACGGCGACCAGGGCGCCTACTGGGCGGCACACGCGGAGGACTTCGACCGCGCCGTCCACGCCTACCAGCGCCCGTTCCTCGACGCCGCGAGGCTCCAGCGGGGCGAGCGGGTGCTCGACATCGGCTGCGGCAACGGCCTGACCTCCCGCGCTGCCGCCCGGCTCACCGTCGGCGGGCCCGTGTTCGGCATCGACCTGTCCGCGGCGATGCTGCGCGCCGCCCGGCAGGAGACGGAGCGCGAAGGGCTCGACAGCGTCCGCTACGAGCAGGGTGACGCCCAGACGTACCCGTTCCCCACCGGCGCCTTCGACGTGGCCGTCAGCCGCAACGGGTGCGTGTTCTTCGCCGAGCCGGTCACCGCGTTCCGCAATATCGCCCGCGCCCTGCGCCCCGGTGGGCGGCTGGCACTGCTCGTCTGGCAGGACGCGGAGCGCAACGAATGGTTCATGTCCTTCCTGGGCGCCGTCGCGGTCGGCCGTGACCTTCCCATGCCGCCTCCCGGTGCGCCCGGCCCGTTCTCCATGGCCGACCCGGATGTCGTGGGCGACGTGCTCGTGGCGGCCGGGTTCGATGCGCCGCACTTCGACGGACGCGCCCTGCCCATGAATTTCGGACGCGACGTCGAGCACGCCGGGCGTTTCGTCTCCGGCATGCTGGAGTGGGCGCTGGAAGGGCTCGACGAGCAGGACAGGGAGCGGGCCCTGCGGTCGCTCCACGCGGACCTCGATGGTCATCTGACCCCGGAAGGCGTCCGCTACGACTCGGCCGCCTGGATCGTCACCGCGACCAAGCCGTAGGGGGCCGGTCACACCGACGCGCTGTCGGCAATCGCACCCGTCGCACAGGCGTAGCGTGGCCGTATGACTGCGTACGGATCCTTCCCCGGTGCCCGCCCCCGGCGGCTCCGGACCAACCCCGCGATGCGACGCATGGTCGCGGAGACGCGCCTGCACCCGGCCGACCTGATCCTCCCCGCGTTCGTACGGGAGGGCATCGCCGAGCCCGTGCCCATCTCGGCCATGCCCGGCGTCGTCCAGCACACCCGTGACACGCTCCGCAAGGCCGCCGTGGAGGCCAGGGAGGCAGGCGTTGCCGGGATCATGCTCTTCGGCGTGCCGGAGGACGCGAAGAAGGACGCGCTCGGCACCGCCGGCACCGACCCGGACGGCATCCTCCAGGTCGCGATCAGGGACGTGAAGGCCGAGGTCGGCGACGAGCTCGTGATCATGTCCGACCTGTGCCTGGACGAGTACACCGACCACGGCCACTGCGGGGTCCTCGCGGCGGACGGCCGCGTCGACAACGACGCCACGCTCGAGCGCTACGCCGAGATGGCGCAGGTCCAGGCGGACGCCGGCGTCCACGTCGTCGGCCCGAGCGGAATGATGGACGGCCAGATCGGCGTGATCCGCGACGCGCTCGACACCATCGGCAAGGAGGACGTGTCGATCCTCGCGTACACCGCGAAGTACTCCTCCGCCTTCTACGGGCCCTTCCGTGAGGCCGTCGGCTCGTCGCTCCAGGGCGACCGCAAGACCTACCAGCAGGACCCGGCCAACGTCCGCGAATCGATGCGCGAGCTGGCGCTCGACCTTGAGGAGGGCGCCGACATGGTCATGGTCAAGCCCGCGGGCCCCTACCTCGACGTCCTGGCGAAGGTCGCGGAGTCCGTGGACGTGCCGGTCGCGGCGTACCAGATCAGCGGCGAGTACGCGATGGTCGAGGCCGCGGCGGAGAAGGGCTGGATCGACCGGGACAAGGCGATCGCGGAGACCCTGCTCGGCATCAAGCGGGCCGGCGCGAGCATGATCCTGACGTACTGGGCGACCGAGGTCGCCCAGGGGATCAGCGCAGGTCGCTGACGAAGGCCGCCCAGGCGGCCGGGACGAGCGTGAGGCTCGGGCCGCCGGGGTTCTTCGAGTCGCGGACGTGGATCGCGGCGGGCCCGCTGCCGCGGGGTGATTCGTAGGCCACTTCGAGGCAGGCCCCGCCCTGCTCGCTGCTGTAGCTGGACTTGAACCACTCAAGTGCGGTGCTCATCGGTCTCCTAGCAGGCGGTCCAACAGGCCTCTCGTTTCCTCGGCGTTGAGGGCCTGCGTCCGCAGCATCGCATACTTGCGGCCCAGGATGCTGACCTCATCGGGGCTGGAGATCAGCTGGCTACCGCGTTGCCCTTCTGCGTACGCGAGGTGCTGATGGTCCGGGGTCTCCAGGAGGATGAACGGTCCGGAAAGTCCGGCGTGCGACTCACGGCCAAGAGGCATGACCTGAATGGTGAAGCCAGGAACCTCGGCGCACATACGCAAGTGCTCCAGGGCTTCTTGACGAACTGCCTCACCGCCGAGCCTGTCGATGAGGACGGCTTCGGAAACGATGAAGCTGATAGTCGGGGGATCTGCCCGGCGCAGCACCTCCTGACGGGCGAGCCGAGCGGCGATCAGCCGGTCGACCTCGTCCTCGCTGAGAGCGGGCACATCGGTGCGGAAAACGGCGCGTGCGTAGCGCTCGGTCTGCAAGAGACCCGGCAGCACTTGGTTCTCGTACCACGACAGTGCCAGCGCCTCCCGCTCCAGATCCATGTACTCCTCCGCCCACGCCGGGATCAGGTCCACCTCCGGCATGTGTTCCACCGCTACCGACAGCGCGCCCTTCGTGTCGAGGCGGTCGTCGAGTCTCTGCGCGAGGTCCGGCTTCAGCGGGCGGCGGCCCTGTTCCATGGAGGCGACGGTCTCCTCGGCGAGGTTGAACTCCGTCGCGAGTTCGCGTTGCGTGAGGCCCGCGGCCTCGCGGAAGCGGGCGAGCTGGCGGCCGACCAGCCGCATCGCCGACGCGTTCTTCCGGTGGCGTCTCCTGGGGTGCATACCTCACCAACTCCCCGGACCCGCCCGTACGTTACGCCTGGACGACCCGTACAAATGAAACGTACGGGTCGGCGGAGTGCCGCGGTCGCCGCCCGCAGCGCGAATCTCGTGCCCGTGGACAGGACGATGCAACACGACGAACTGCGCGATGTGTTCTGCCGTCGCGAGCGCCGATCCGTCGGTACGGCACGGAAGTTCGCCCGCGAGGCGCTGACCGCGTGGGGGTGGGGCGCGCGGGCCGACGACATCACGCTCTGCGTGAGCGAGCTCGCGACGAACGCGCTGGTGCACGGCGTGCCGCCGGGCCGCGGGTATCTGCTGCGGCTCCGGCTGTCGGAGGACGGGACGCTGCGCGTCGAGGTGCACGACAGCGGCGACGGGAGGCCGTGCCTGCGCGAGCCGGAAGACGAGTCGGGGCGCGGCCTGCTGCTGGTGGCCGCGCTGGCCGACAGGTGGGGGATCGGGCCGCGCGAACCCGGCAAGGTGGTGTGGTGGGAGTTCGCGCGGCCGTGATGCTGGCGTTTTACGGTGCGTCGAGCACCGTGCCCTTGAGGGCCGGGCCCTGCGGCGTGCCCTCGTCGTCGGTGGGCTGGAGGCCCACGTACTCGGCCGGCTCTGCGACCTGGTCGGCCACCGTGGGCACGGTCACCTCCGCGCCGGTGCTCCCGGGCGGAACGGAGGCCCACAGGTAGGCGTGCTCCAGCCGGGACAGCGGGACCTCACCGTCGGGGACCTCCCCGACCATGTCGAGGAGCCACTGCCGGTCGACGTCCTTGGTGGACAGCTCCGGGCCGCCGGTGACGGGCACGAACCCGAACGTCCTGCTCAACTCCACGTCGGCGGGTGCGGACAGGGACATCCGCCACGTCAGGAGCCTGCCCTCGGTCACCTTGTCGGCGACCGGCGTCAGGGAGATCTCCGGCATCGGGTCGTCGTTCTCTGCCGTGACGCCTCCGCCGGCAGAGCCGACGACGGTCCCGCGGACCGCCTTGACCAGTACGTCGTGGGAGGTGTCCCAGGAGTAGCGCGTGTTGCCCTTCACCTGCACCGGCAGGTCGATGCCGCCGGCGCCGGGCCGGACCGTCACGAGCCGGTCCTTCGCCCGGCCCGTGTCCGGGTCGGTGACGTACACGCGCACCGTGCCGCTGCCCTCGCCGGACACGCGCACGGGCACCTGGTACGTGCGGACGCCCGAGTCACCCTCCTTGACCGTGAGCCGGCCGAGGTCGATCCGGGTCAGCGGGGCCTCACGGACGGTGGGCGTGCCGGGGCTCCACGCCCAGGCGTCCATCAGCCACGCCTTGCCGGAGCGGCTGCGGGGAGTCAGCTCCAGGGCGGAGACCCGGCGCAGATCGAGCCCGGCGCGTGCGGCGGCGGTGAGGGGTACGCGCACCTCACGCGCCCAGTAGGAGGCCGTGCGGTCGCTGCCCGGCAGCCCGTCCACCCGGACACCGCCCAGCTTCGCACGCTTGCCGGAGGCGTCGGTGACGGACACGTCGAGCTGCGTCCCGGTGGTGTTGGGCGGCACGAAGACGCGCAGGGCGAGGCTGTCGGCGCCCTTGAGGGAGAGCGGCTTTTCGGGCCTGACGGTCACCGCGGAGCCCGGTGCGGACCAGTTCAGCGCCACCGCGCGGCGGCCGGTCTCGTGCTCGGGCTGCCAGTGGGCGAAGTGCGGCGAGGACCCGGAGTCCAGGCAGGGGGTCTTAGGGTCGATGGCGTCGCACAGCCGGCCGCCGGTCACGGTCACGGGTCCGTCGGGGAGGAACCCGGCGCCGCGGTTGGCTCCGACGGCGTGGGTCAGCACCCGCGCGGGGTCGGCGGAGGGGGCCCGGCGGCCCGTGCCGTCGAGCAGTTCGCGCACCCGGTCGTCACCGGCGACGAACAGCCGTGCGGCGGCCGCGATGTAGGTGGCGCCGGCCCGGTGCTGCTGGTCGGCGGTCAGCCGGGTCGCGGTACCCGGCGAGCAGACCGGGTCCGGCTGCTCGGGGTCGGGCCAGAAGTCGTCGTGGGCGGGGGCCTGCGCCTGCCCCGGGGTCCACTCGCTGTTGAAGTAGTTGTGGTTCGCGCCGACCATGTAGACCGCGCTGTGCAGGGCCTTGCCCCGGCTGACGCCGCGCGTCCCGTCCGCGTACACCTGACCCTGGAGGTCGGACACGTCGCCGTCGCAGCCCGGCAGGATCGTCAACGACGGGACGTCCGGTACCGGGTTGTGGCCGAAGATCGTCGGGCCGATGAGCACGGTCCCGCGGATGTGCCAGCGCACCTTCCCGCGGTAGCCGTCCTGGGCGGGGGCGGGCGGATACAGGCTGTCCATGGCCGCGCGGTTGACGCCCTCGCCGCCGCGCGAGTGGCCGACGAGCAGGACACGGGACAGGTCGGCCTTCGGGGCCTTGCGTACCGGTCCGGGGGCGGTGGCCGGCTTCACGGCCCAGTCCGCCCAGCGGGCCAGATGCGACCGCACCAGGGACGAGCGCGCCTGCGCGCCGCCGTCCTCGGCGTTCCAGTCCTGTCCGTTGACGCCGTTCGCGGAGACGGACACGGTCACGTAGCCCTGGGAGGCCAGCAGCTCCTGGTCGCGCAGGTAGCCGCGGTGGCTCGGGATCGGCTTCGCGCCCTTCGCGCACGGCCAGTCGATCGTCACCTCGTCGTCGTTGCCCGGGACGTAACAGGTGGCGTGCCGGCCGTGCAGGAACAGCGCGAGGGGGCGCTTGCCGGGGGCACCCTTCGGGGCGACCACCACGGCGCGCATCTCGACCGGCGTCGCGAAGCCGGGCAGCCGGACCGGGTCGAGCGTGTACTCGCCGGTGGTGGTCCGGTAGGTGCCCGGCCGGCCCGGGTCGACGGCCCCCGCGGGGAACCCGGCCGGCGGCTTCGCGGTCGGCGCGGTGCCACGGGCCCCTGAGTCGCCACCGGGCTCCTGGTCCAGACGGCGGCCGCCCGCCAGCACGGTCAGGTTCTTCAGGTCCGCCGGGTCGGTGGTCCGCGCGTCGTCGAGGGGCAGGCGGAAGGTCCGTCCGTCCTTGCCGGCCTCGGGCACGCCGACGATCCCGTCGTCCGCGTGGAACTCGACGCGCGCGTCACCCGGGGGCACGGGACGCGGCGAGCGCCACTCCAGTGCGCCCTGTCCGTCGTCATGGGTGATCCGCCAGCCGGGCGGCAGCGCGTCGTTGCCGTTCGCCGCCGTGGCGGGGCGAACTTCGGGCGGCTGGACGGCCTGCGCCGCTGCCGGCGCCACCCCTACCGCCATGAGCACCGCTGTCGCGGTCGCCCATATCCTCCGGGCACGTATCAACGTTCCCCTCCTCAACCCCGTGGGCCGGGCGCCCGGTTGTCCCGGGTGCCTCTCGACCTCGGAGGACGGGGAGAAGTTCGTGGGGGCTGCCTGCGCGGAACGTTTCGGCCGGATCTGTGCGGTCGACGTCCCATGACATGGTGCGGCCGCGGCCGGGGGACGTCGTCTCCCCGGTCCGCGGCCCGTTCATGAGGTCCGGCGGCTCAGCAGTAGAGGTTCGAGCCGGCCGGCACGCCGAGGATCTGCGTGAACTGCTGGTACTTGGTCACCCGGCTCTGGACCTGCGCCGGGTTCTTGCCGTCGCACTCCAGGGAGCCGTTGATCGAGCGGATGGTGTGACCGAAGCCCGCCTGGTTGACCATGGCGTTGTGGCCGGTCATCGTGCCCGGGCCGTTCTGGGTGTTCCAGTACCAGAGGCCGGTCTTCCAGGCCACGGCCGCCTCGCGCTCCACCCGCCAGGGGTTGTTCAGCAGGTCGATGCCGAGCGCGTCGCCCGCGGCCTTGTAGTTGAAGTTCCAGCTGAGCTGGATCGGGCCACGGCCGTAGTAGGCGGCTTGTCCGGCCGGGCAGCCGTACGGCTGGCTCCAGTCGCAGTAGTGCGGGTAGTTGGCGGTGTTCTGCTCGACGATGTGGACCAGGCCGCCGGTCTCGTGGCTGACGTTGGCGAGGAACGCCGCCGCCTCCTGCTTCTTCACCGTGTCGCTGCCGGTGTTGGCGAAGGCCGGGTAGGCGCTCAGGGCCGCGGTGAGACCGCTGTACGTGTAGAAGGGGTTCCGGTTCGGGAACATCTGGTTGAACTGCGACTCGCTGACCACGAAGCCGGACGGGGACGGGGTTCCGCCGCCGCTGCAGGTGTACGGGTCCCAGTACCAGGTGCTGATCGTCGGGCTGTAGCCCGGATTGTCGTGCTCGGCTATGTAGTAGGAGCCGTTGTACCTGACAACGTTGCCAGCCGTGTACCAGGCGCCCTGGCGCCAGTCCGTGGCGGTGTCGCACGGGCCGGCGGCGGACGCGGAGGGTGTCAGGGCGACGGCGAGGCCGGTGGCCATGAGGACGGCGGTCAGCAGTGCCATGAGGCGGGTTCTCAGCACTCGATCACTCCTTTGAGCGCAACGGCCTTATCCGGAAAGGCAGTTGCTGTCCGGGTCAGGCCGCGGTGGGGGGCTGTGCGCACACTCAAGCGCGATTGACGTGATCGAGTCAAGGTATAGACCAATGTGACTTCCGGGTAAGTCCCGGGGCCGGCAGCCTCAGACGTCCTTCCAGAAGGAGTGGTTGTGCTCCTTCGCCAGGTCCGTGGGGCGGACGCCCTCGGACGAGATGGCCGCGGTGTGCGGCGCGTCCGGCGTGTACGGCTGCCACGGGGCACGGCCGGTGCGCGCGAAGTCCGACCAGATTCCGGTCAGCGCCGCGGCCAGCCGCCGCTGCTCCCCGGTGAGCGGCTCGGCCCAGTCGAGGTCGAACAGATACGGCAGCTCGGCGAGGTGCGGGGCGCCGACCGGGAAGCTCGCCGGCGGGAAGTCCTTGAACCACGGGTTGTCCTGCTCGGAGAACTCGTAGGCGAACGTCGGCGTTCGCGCCCCCAGGGCGTCATGGGTGGCGATCGCCGAGCGCCCCCAGACGGCGTCCGTCATGGCCGCCGCGAGCGCCCGCCCGTACGAGCCGCCGTACGCGCTCGCCGGATACCGCGCGAGCGCCTTCTCCGCGACCTCCGCGCCGTAAGTGCCGGTCACGTACGCACGGAAGTCGTGCTCGTCGAGGAGCCTCTGCCGGGACAGCTCCAGGCCGTAGACGCGGAACGTCTCCTCGTCGCGGTTGATGCCGTGCAGTACGGGCACGCGGCTGAAGCGTCCGGACGCGAACGCCTCGCGCGGGGTGCGGGGCAGCAACGGGGTGCCGTAGACGGGGCCGTAGCGCGTCCCCTCGTCGTCGGCCGCCACCAGCTCCGCCGCGGGCACCGTGCGCAGGGGCTTCTCGAACTTCCCCTCCAGGTGCCGCGCGTGACGCAGGGCCTCGGCGCGGGTCAGGGTCTCGTCGTCGTCCAGGCACGGGCCGCTCTGCAGGACCGCCCGGTGGAACAGGCCCGTCGACGCGGGCGAGACCAGGTTCGCGCAGACGCTGCGGGCGCCGCCCGACTCGCCGAACAGCGTCACATTGCGCGGATCGCCGCCGAAGGCCGCCGCGTTCGCCCGGACCCAGCGCAGGGCCGCCTGCTGGTCCTGGAGACCGAAGTTGCCGTCGCCCAGGTAGCCGAGGGCGCCGAGCCGGTAGTTGACCGTCATGACCACGACGTCGCCGCCCGCCGCGAGACGCTCCGCCCCGTACATCGCCCCCTCACCGTCCTCGTGGTCCCCGCCGTGCAGCCAGACCATGACCGGACGGGGCGACGGCGCGGCGGCGCGCGGAGTCGTGATGTTGACGAAGAGGCAGTCCTCGGTGTCGCTCCGCGGGCCCTTGACCGGGATGGCGCCGGACTGCGCGCACGCGGCTCCCGGCTCGGTCGCGTCCCGTACGCCTCGCCAGGCGCGCACGGGCCGGGGCGGCTCCCAGCGCGCGGGCGGGGCGGCGTACGGGATGCCCTGGAAGACACGGGCGGTCCCGGTGAGGGTGCCGCGTACCGCGCCGTCCGCCGTGCGCACGACGGGGGAGGGGCCGGTCGGCGGGCCGCCGTCTGCGCCGGTCCCGGTCAGGGAGCCGGCCGCGAGGGCGGCGGCGGTGATCATCAAGATGGTTTTGGACATGCCCATGAAGCTATGGAAAAGGCGCGTCCGCGGGCAGCCGACGTACCCCCGTACCGCGGGTGTCGTCAGGTGCACCCCGGGATGGGGGCCGGTCCCACCGCCGGGGACCGCCGGCCGTGCGCCAGCCGGTGTTTCAGGGTCGCGCACTCGCGTTCAGGGACGGTGCGGCGCACCCTTGAAGGGGTACCGCTGGAGGTGAACCGTCATGCAGACACTCGTCGGATGGCACATCGAGATGGAGTTCAAGGAGGACGGCGACCGGACCAGGGCGGCCGCCATGGTGAGGCTCGGGGACGGGACGGAGTACCGCGGACACGGAAACGCGAATAGGCACCACTCCGACCAGCCGCAACTGCTCGTCGGCGAGGAGATCGCCGGCGCCCGTGCGCTGATGGACCTCGCTTCCCAGCTCCTCCAGAAGGCGCACACGGAGATCGACCAGGCATCAGGAAGGCAGTCCCACCAGCTCCTGCGGTGAGCGGGAGCCGGTGATCGGGGGCCCCGGCCGTCCCGGGGCCCCCGATCACCCGCACAGGAATCAGTACATGAGGGCGTCGTCCATCGAGCCCTGCCAGTAGCTGACCGTCGTGGTGGTGTCGGTGTACGTGTCGGCCGGCAGGCTGATCACGGCCGGGGCGGCGTCGGTCGAGCCGGAGCCGCTGCGCGGGGCGAAGTGCACGGCGAGCCTTGTGGCCGTGCGACCGTCGGTCCCGCTGCCGTCCGCGGCCGCCAGCATGATCGAGGCGTAGGCGGACTCGCCGGGCGCGATGGTGACGACGGCCTGCGGCGTGCTGTCCTGGTTGACGGCCGTGGCGGCCTGCGCGTCGTCGAAGCGGAGCAGCGGCGCGTGATACGCGTTGCACGGCTCGGAGCCGGTGTTGGTCATGGTGAGCAGCGCGTGGTTGATGGGTCGGCGCACCGTGCTGTAGGTGACCTTCACGTCCGCGCCGCAGGCGGTCATGACCGGACCCGCGTCTTCGGTTCCGCCGCCGGTGCCGGCAGCGGAACCGCCGGTGCCGCCTCCGCTGCTGCCCTTGCCGTTGCCGTTGCCGTTGCCGCTGTCGGCCGGCTTGTCGGCCGACGGGCTCGCGGGCTTCACGGGGTCCGAGGTGGGGGCCGCGGTCGGGTCGGTCGTCGGCTTCCGCGTGGCGGGAGCACTCGCGGTGGGGGCCGCGCCTTCGTCCCGGGCGCCGTCGTCGCTCTGGCAGGCGGTGAGCGAGAGGGCGGCGATCAGGGCGGTGGCGAAGACGGCCGTGGTGCGGATCAGCTTGGTGCGCATGGTGGTTCTCCCCGTTCGAAAGGTCGTTCTCTGTCGGTGCCTTGCGGCGTGTTCACAGGTTGGCGAGGGGCGGATTCCGGCCGCAACGCCCGCCGGACCATTGGGGATGCCGGAACGCCTGCGCGTACTCTGACCTGGGCGGAAAACCCTTGCCTGGAACGACGTTCCGGGACGTGGCACCGGCATGACGTGGGGGAGAACAGCAGTGGCGACAACGCCGGAGGCCGAGCAGCTCGCGGCTGCGCTGCGGCAGTTGAAGGACCGCTCGGGACTCAGCTACGGAGTGCTGGCCGGCAAGCTGCACGTCAGCACATCGACGCTGCACCGCTACTGCAACGGCGACGCTGTTCCGGCCGATTTCGCCTCCGTCGACCGGCTCGCGCGGCTGTGCGGTGCGCAGCGCGAGGAGTTGGTCGATCTGCACAGGCGGTGGATCCTCGCGGACGAGTCACGTCGGCGCGGACGCGCCGGAGCGGAGACGGCGACCTCGGCCGCCGCGCCGGTCACGCCCGTTGTGCCGGTCACGTCGGTCGCGGCCGATGAGGAAGCGGGTGTCGGGGCCGACGTCACGGGCGGGGATGCGAGGGCCGGCGTCGCGGCCGAGGCGGCCGGGTCCCGGGCAGCCTCCGCCGCTGCCGCGGACGAGCCCGCTCCGCCACTGAACACCGGCGAGACCGGCGAGGGCGGCCCGCGGCCCGGCACCGTCGGGGGCGCCCGGCGCAAGGCCCTCCTCGTGGCCCTTGCCGCAGCCGCCGTCGTCGCCGTCGCCGTCCCCGTGGGAGTCGTCGCGCTCAACGCCGGTGACTCCGGCGATACCGGCACCAGGGCCGAGGGGCCTGCCGGATCCGTCGGACCGACCCGGGCCGCCGCGTCCCGTACCGCCCCCGTCACCGGCTCCGCCTCGCCCCCGACGAGTGCCTCCCCGAGCGGCGGCCCGGACGCGAGCGCCTCCCCAGCCCGGGCGACCCCGTCCGCGGAGGCGTCCCGGGACGGCGAGGCGCCGGCAGGGACCGGCGGTGTGCCGCTGCGCGTGGGGGTCAGTTCGTACAACTGGGCCTCGCCGTGCGGGCAGTACTACCTGTTCGAAGGGAAGTCGGACGGAGTCCCCCCGCCGCCCGCCCCGCAGGACCGCCGGCGCTGGGCCCAGGTGCTCGGTGGCGTCGACGCCGGCCGTATGCATCTCCAGCTGACCGCCACCGGCAGGACCGAGGACTCGGTCGTCATCAACGCCGTGCACGTACGGACCGTGGCGCGGGGCGCGGCACTGGCGTGGAACGTGTACTCGATGGGAGAGGGGTGCGGCAGCGGCGTCACTCCGCAGACCTTCGACATCGACCTCGACGCGGGCCGCCCCGTCGTGAAGCCCGTCGCGGGAACGGACGGCGACCTGACCGTGCCCGCCAAGGACTTCCCGTACAAGGTGGCGTCAAACGATCCGCAGGTTCTCAACTTCGACGTGCACACCGAGGGGCACGACGTCAGCTGGTACCTGGAGGTCGCCTGGAGCAGCGGCGACCGGAGCGGGACCGTCCGCGTCGACGACGGCGGCAGGCCGTTCCGTACCAGTGCCGCGGAAGGCCGGCCCATGTACGACTACTGGCCGGACAAGGGCGAGTGGGTGGCTCGCTGACTCGTCCGGCCAGTGGCGGAACCGTGTGATCAGAGGCGCTCGGGCGTCCGGATTCCCAGCAGCGCCATGCCCTGGTGCAGCGTGCGCCCGGTGAGGTCGACGAGGAAGAGGCGGTTCTCCACGACCTCCGGCGGGTTGTCCGCGCTCAGCACGTGGCACTGGTCGTAGAACGTCGTCAGGTGCGAGGCCAGCTGGTACAGGTACGCGGCCAGCTTGTGCGGCTCGTACGAGGACGCCACCTCGGCCAGCACCTCACCGAACTGGTCCAGGTGCAGACCGAGCGCACGCTCCGCCGGGGCGAGCGCGAGCTCCGGGTGCGCGACCGGACTCCGGTCGCCCGCCTTGCGCTTGATCGACTGGATACGGGCGTACGCGTACTGCAGGTACACGGACGTGTCGCCGTTCAGCGACACCATCTGGTCCAGGTCGAACTTGTAGTCGCGCACCGCGGATGTCGACAGGTCGGCGTACTTCACCGCGCCGACGCCCACATACCGGCCGTTCTCGACGATCTCCTGCTCGCTCAGGCCCACCTTCTCGGCCTTCTCGCGCACCACCGCCGTCGCACGGTCGATCGCCTCGTCCAGCAGGTCCACCAGACGCACCGTCTCGCCCTCACGGGTCTTGAACGGCTTGCCGTCCTTGCCCAGCACGGTGCCGAAGGCCAGCTGGACCGCCTTGACCTCGTCGTTCAGCCAGCCGGCCCGGCGGGCGGTCTCGAAGACCATCTTGAAGTGCAGGGACTGACGGGCGTCCACGACGTACACGAGGGTGTCCGCGCCGAGGTTCTGCACACGGTCGCGGATCGCGGAGAGGTCCGTCGCGGCATAGCCGTAGCCGCCGTTGGACTTCTTCACGATCAGCGGCACCGGATTGCCGTCGGGGCCCTTCACGTCGTCGAAGAACACGCACAGCGCGCCCTCGGAGCGCACGGCGACGCCGGACTCCTCGAGGATGCGGCAGGTCTCGTCGAGCATGTCGTTGTACCCGGACTCACCGACGATGTCGGGGTCACGGATCTCCATGTCGAGCTTCTCGAAGACCGAGTAGAAGTAGATCTTCGACTCGTCGACGAACTTCTGCCACAGCGCGAGGGTCTCCTCGTCGCCGGCCTGGAGGTCCACCACCCGGCGCCTGGCCCGGTCCTTGAACTCCTCATCGGAGTCGAACAGGGTGCGGGACGCCTTGTAGAGGCGGTTCAGGTTGGACATCGCCTCCTCGCCGGAGACGCCGTCCCTGTGGTCCAGCTCGTGCGGGTGCTCGATCAGGTACTGGATGAGCATGCCGAACTGGGTGCCCCAGTCGCCGATGTGGTGGCGACGGACCACCTTCTCGCCGGTGAACTCCAGGATCTGCACCATCGCGTCGCCGATCACGGCGGACCGCAGATGGCCCACGTGCATCTCCTTGGCCACGTTCGGCTGCGCGTAGTCGATCACCGTGGTGCCGGGCTCCGCGGCGAAGGGCACGCCGAGGCGGTCGTCGGCCGCACGCGCGGCCAGCGTCCGCGTGATCGCCTTGTCGGTGATCGTGATGTTCAGGAAGCCGGGGCCGGAGACCTCGATGTCCCCCAGGACGTCGTTCGGGCCGATGGCGTCCACGACCTTGGCCGCCAGCTCACGGGGATTGCCCCCCAGCTTCTTGGCCAGCGCCAGGATGCCGTTGGCCTGGAAGTCGGCCCGGTCGCTTCGTCGCAGCAGGGGGTCGGCGGCACCGGCCTCCGGCAGGGCTGCCGTGAGGGCGTCCGCGAGGCGCTGCTGCACATTCGAAGCGAGGGAAGGGACCGAGGCCATGAGCTTCCGTTCCGATAGGAGAAGGTCTGTTGCGGTTGTCAAGTATCCCATGGAGACACAAGCGGTTTCCCGGAACAACGAGCCGCGCCCCGCAGAGCCCGGAGCGATCGGCTCCGTCTGGGAGAATGGCTGAGAGCTCCGGCTCCGCCCCAGCTTCAGCCAGCTTCGAGAAGCTTCGAGAAAGAAGGACGTGCCGACCGTGGCTCAGAGCAGCACCGAGACCGACTGGGTCTCCCGTTTCGCGGACGAGGTCATCGCCGAGTCGGAGCGACGTGCGCCTGGCAAACCGGTCGTCGTCGCGTCCGGACTGTCCCCCTCCGGCCCCATCCACCTGGGCAATCTCCGCGAGGTCATGACCCCGCACCTGGTCGCCGACGAGATCCGGCGGCGCGGCCACGAGGTCCGCCACCTGATCTCCTGGGACGACTACGACCGCTACCGCAAGGTGCCGGCCGGTGTCGAGGGCGTCGACGAGTCCTGGGCGGAGCACATCGGCAAGCCGCTCACCTCGGTCCCCGCGCCCGCCGGCTCGGCCCACCCGAACTGGGCCGAGCACTTCAAGGCAGCGATGACCGCCGCCCTGGACGAGCTGGGCGTCGAGTACGACGGGATCAGCCAGACCGAGCAGTACACGTCGGGCGCCTACCGCGAGCAGATCCTGCACGCGATGAAGCACCGCGGCGACATCGACGCCATCCTCGACCAGTACCGCACCAAGAAGGCCCCCGCGAAGAAGTCGCAGAAGCCGGTCGACGAGGCAGAGCTCGAGGCCGCGGAGGGCTCCGGCGCGGCCGCGGAGGACGACGGCAGCGGCGGCTCCGGCGGGTACTACCCGTACAAGCCCTACTGCGGGCAGTGCGGCAAGGACCTGACCGCGGTCACCTCGTACGACGACGCGACCACCGAGCTGGCGTACACCTGCACCGCCTGCACCTTCAGCGAGACCGTCCGGCTGAGCGAGTTCAACCGCGGCAAGCTCGTCTGGAAGGTCGACTGGCCGATGCGCTGGGCCTACGAAGGAGTGATCTTCGAGCCGAGCGGCGTCGACCACTCCTCCCCGGGCTCGTCCTTCGTCGTCGGCGGGCAGATCGTCCGCGAGATCTTCGACGGGGTCCAGCCGATCGGCCCCATGTACGCCTTCGTCGGCATCAGCGGCATGGCCAAGATGTCGTCGTCGCGCGGCGGCGTGCCGACCCCGGCCGACGCGCTGAAGATCATGGAGGCGCCGCTGCTGCGCTGGCTGTACGCCCGCCGCAGGCCCAACCAGTCCTTCAAGATCGCCTTCGACCAGGAGATCCAGCGGCTCTACGACGAGTGGGACAAGCTCGCCGCGAAGGTCGAGGACGGCAGCGCGCTGCCGGCCGACGCCGCCGCGTACTCGCGGGCCGTCCGCACCGCCGCCGGTGAGCTGCCGCGCACCCCGCGCCCGCTGCCCTACCGCACGCTCGCCTCCGTCGTCGACATCACCGGCGGCCACGACGAGCAGACCCTGCGCATCCTCAGCGACCTCGACCCGGCGAACCCGCTCACCTCGCTCGACGAGGCACGGCCGCGGCTCGACCGCGCCGAGAACTGGATCACCACCCAGGTCCCGGCCGACCAGCGCACCGTGGTCCGCGCCGAGCCCGACACCGAGCTGCTCGCCTCCCTGGACGACGAGGGCCGGGAGTCGCTGCGGCTGCTGCTTGAGGGCCTGGACACGCACTGGTCCCTGGACGGCCTGACCACGCTCGTCTACGGCGTGCCGAAGTTGATGGCGGGTCTGGAGCCGGACGCCAAGCCCACGCCGGAGCTGAAGACCGCCCAGCGCTCGTTCTTCGCCCTGCTGTACCGCCTGCTCGTCAGCCGCGAGACCGGGCCGCGTCTTCCCACGCTGCTGCTGGCGGTCGGTGCGGACCGGGTCCGCAAGCTGCTGGCCGCCTGACGACCGCGCCCGGCAGGGCCCTCGCCCCGAGAGGGGTGAGGGCCCTGCGGCGTTTCCGCACCCATCGGCCTACCCGGGGATCCGCCGTGCGCACGACGAAGCGGCCATGGCACCGGAGGACGGTGAGGGCTCCCTGCCTCGGGCTGTCACGGCTCCAGGTGCGCTGCCATGCCGAGCGTGATGCTTTGACTGCTGCGGGATTCGCCCGGTGGCGAAGCCTCAGCGCCGGCCCGGCCATCGAGTGCCGAGCACGCCCGACGTTGCCGTCCCTACGCGATGTGGTCCTCTTCCAGCTCCGCGGCGTGGCGGTTGGTGAAGCGGTTGACCAGGCGTTTCGACTCCTCGGCGGGGAGGGTGACGCGGAACTCGGCCTCCACGTTGTCGATGAACTCGCGTGGCGTCGGGTAGCTGCCGTTTATCGACTTCTTGAAGACCTGGTAGTACGACTCCTCCTCCGGGGCGGCGGGTTCGGGGGTTCCGCCGCCGTTGCCCAGCTCGCGCGTGCGGCCGGGGCCGACGGGGATGGGGAAGCTGCCGGTCTCCTCCGGAGAGGGTTCGCGGTCCTGGGGCTCGGGGGCCTCGAACTGTTGTTGCTGGTACCGGCGGTCCCGGGGGTCCGGACCGAACTGCTGATACTCCTCCGGGGCCTGCTCCTTGTACCACTCCTCGTACTGTTCCTCGGGGTCGTACAAGGGGTTGTAGCCGCCCTGATAGGGGACCGCTTGGGGGTGGCGGGCGTGCAGCCAGGGGCTTTCGTCCGGGGCGGGGGCCTCAGCCTGAGGGATCTGCTCCTGGTACTCGGTGAATTCCGGCTGCTGCTGGATGGAGACGCTCTCCAACTGGGGGCGCTGCTCAGTGGGAGGTGCCGCCGCGCCCACCGGTGCCGCCCCAGCTGCACGATCGCCGGCAGCTATGTCGACCTCGACCCGCGGCGCCGGGGGCAGCAGCACCGGCTCGATGCCCGCGGCCGCCAGGCCCGCCGGGGCGGTCTGCGCCAGCGGCACGCCGAACTTCGCCAGCCGCAGCGGCATCAGCGCCTCGATCGGCGCCTTGCGCCGCCACGCCCGGCCGAAACGCGCCTGAAGACGGGCCTGGTAGATCAGCCGGTCCTGCTCGAGCTTGATCACCTGCTCGTAGCTGCGCAGCTCCCACAGCTTCATCCGCCGCCACAGCTTGAACGTCGGGACGGGGGAGAGCAGCCAGCGGGTCAGCCGCACGCCCTCCATGTGCTTGTCGGCCGTGATGTCCGCGATCCGGCCGACCGCGTGCCTGGCCGCCTCGACGGCCACGACGAACAGGATCGGGATGACGGCGTGCATGCCGACACCGAGCGGATCCGGCCACGCCGCCGCGCCGTTGAACGCGATCGTCGCGAAGGTCAGCAGCCAGGCCGTCTGGCGCAGCAGCGGGAAAGGTATCCGCATCCACGTCAGCAGCAGGTCGAGCGCCAGCAGCACACAGATGCCGGCGTCGATGCCGATGGGGAAGACCAGGGAGAAGTCGCCGAAACCCTTCTGCTCCGCGAGTTCGCGCACGGCGGCGTACGACCCGGCGAAGCCGATCGCGGCGATGATCAACGCGCCCGCGACGACGACACCGATGAGTATTCGGTGCGTGCGTGTCAGCTGCATCGCGGCCACCCGCGACCCCTCCCCAATTCCTGGACCGGATTTCCGCACAGGGCCCTGCGCGGATCCTGAACCGGCGGGCACAGCCTGGCACATGCCACCGGAGTCCGGCCCTCCGGGCTCCCGGCGTTACGTACTTGTGTACTACTTGTTGGCCGTGGCGACCGAGGCCACTGCCTCCTTGGCGGCCTTGAGGGCGTCCTTCGTCAGATCGGCGGCGGAGGGGTTCTTCGCACCCGCGTAACCCGTGCCGTTGTACGTGAGCGTCACCACAGCGTTCTCGGTGCGGGCCACGATCGTGACGTAGGTGAAGTCCTCGTCGGTCTTGCGCAGCGTGTAGTTGACCGTCGTCGCCTCGTCGCCCACACCCGGAGCCGGAGTGGTCTTGACGTCCTTGGCGCCCTCGGTGCCCTTGGCCTTCGCGATCTCCTTGGCGTACGACTCCACGGCACGCTGCTCGCCGCTCACGGCGAGGGAGGCGTCGGAGTCGTAGCGCAGGAACGAGACATCGAGCCAGCGGTACTGCGAGCCCTTCACACCGTTGTCGTCCAGGCCGTTCCAGGAACAGCTGCCGCGCCGAGCGATGTCCGACGACTTGCCGGCCGTGCCGTTCTTGGACTTGGTGCCGGGCACCAGGTCCTCGATCGTCTTCTCCGCGATCGAGTCGCACGGACTCGGCAGCTTGCTCAACTTGGCGGGAGCGACGGTCGGGGACTTCTTGGCCTCGGGGGCGGCGGAGGCGGAAGAAGCGGAGCCCTTGGAGGCGCTGTCGGAGTCCGAGGAGCAGCCTGCGACGACGAGCATCACCGGGACGGCGGCGCAGGCGAGTATGCGGGTGAGTCGCGTGGCTGAACGGTGCATGGTTCCTTCAGTCGGTCAGGTACTCGGTCGGTCAGGTACTCGGTCGATCGGTCAGGCAGCCGGACGGTCGGGCAACCGGTCCGTCGGGCCGGCCGCCGGACGGACCGGCGAGGCCACCGTACGCGGACGCGCCACGGCTGTGGGCCGGACCGCTGATCGCGCGAACGGGAGAATCCGGGCCGCGAGGCCGCTCACTCGTCGAACTGCTCCGCCAGCTTCCGGGCCAGAGTCCGCGCCTTTTCCTGCAGTTCCTTGCTGTCCGGCACTCCGCCCGTCACGGCCGGCTGCTCGCCGTAGACGACGGTGACGATCACATTGGATGTGCGGAACACCACGCTCACGGTGCGGCGCTGAACCGTGGAACCGGCGCGGCCCAGCACGTCGTCCAGGAACGCCGCGTCACCGAGCCCTTCCAGCGCCCGGGGCTCGAGGCCCTCGAGAGCGGGAGCGGAGGAGGACGTACCGGCGGACGTGGAGGCCCCGGCCGCCGTGTCCGTGGAGGCTCCGGCACCCGGGCCGGCGCCGCTCGAACTCCCGGCCGCGGGGCTCTGCGTTGCCGAGGGCGAGGCGCTGTCCGTCTCCGGCTCGTCCTTCAGGGGCGCGATCGGGACGGAAGCGGAACCCTGCTTCTTCTCGAAGACCTCCTGCGCACGGTCGTCGTCGCTGACGGCCGGGTCGTAGGAGACGACACGTTCGAAGTCGACCCGCAGCTGGTGCGAGGCGTCCGGGGCGTCGCCCTTCCAGCTGCACGCGACCCGGCGGTCCGTGTCGTAGGTGACGGCGGCGGTGCCGCGCAGGACCTTCTGCTGCTGCTCCTCGGGCAGCGTCACGGTGCCCGGCAGCAGGTCCGTCAGCGTGGAACGCTCGACGGACCCGCACGGCTCGAGAAGCGTGCGGTACTTGCCGGGGGGCGCCGCGGAGGCTTTGGCCCCGTTGACCTTGGCGTCGATGTCGGAGCCTTCGGTGCCGTCGCCGGCGGTGCAGCCGGTCACGAGCGCCGCGAGAAGCGCCGCCACGCCGGGCACGTACGCCTTTCGTTGCACGCCCGGGCTCCCTTCTGTCTGTGCTCCGTGCCGCTCTCACGGCGAAAACTGGTTGCCGCCGTTCGGAGGCCGATGGACACAATGTCTATCGCACACGCTGCCGTGGCCGCCGGTCTGTCGAGTCTTTCGCCGCCATTGGGCACGTCATTTGCGTTTCACGCCGTTCCGGGGGAATCGAGTAGATATGTCGTACGTGGAGATGCCGGGCGCCAAGGTCCCGATCCGTATGTGGACCGACCCTTCGACGGTCGAGGACGTCGCGCTGCAGCAGCTGCGCAACGTGGCCACGCTGCCGTGGATCAAGGGCCTCGCCGTGATGCCGGACGTCCACTACGGCAAGGGCGCCACTGTGGGCTCGGTGATCGCGATGCACGGGGCGGTCTGTCCGGCGGCCGTCGGTGTGGACATCGGCTGCGGTATGTCGGCGGTGCGGACGTCGCTGACGGCCAACGACCTGCCGGGTGACCTCTCGCGACTCCGTACCCGGATCGAGCAGGCCATCCCGGTGGGGCGCGGCATGCACGACGAGATGGTCGACCCCGGCAGGGTGTACGGCCTCCAGGCCGGCGGCTGGGACGGGCTCTGGGAGCGGTTCGACTCGGTGGCCGACGCGGTGAAGTTCCGCCGGGAGCGTGCCACGAAGCAGATGGGGACGCTAGGCGGCGGAAACCACTTCGTCGAAGTGTGCGTCGACACGGCCGGTTCGGTGTGGCTCATGCTGCACTCCGGTTCTCGGAACATCGGCAAGGAGCTTGCGGAACATCACATCGGTGAGGCGCAGAAGCTTCCCCACAACCAGGGGCTGGTCGACCGCGACCTGGCGGTGTTCGTCTCGGACACCCCGCAGATGGCGGCCTACCGCAACGACCTCTTCTGGGCGCAGGAGTACGCCAAGTACAACCGCGCGGTCATGATGGGGCTCCTCAAGGAAGTGATCCGCAAGGAGTTCAGGAAGGCCAAGGTCAGCTTCGAGCAGGAGATCAGCTGCCACCACAACTACGTGGCGGAGGAGCGGTACGCGGGCATGGACCTGCTGGTCACACGCAAGGGCGCCATCCGGGCCGGCAGCGGTGACTTCGGGATCATCCCCGGCTCGATGGGCACCGGCTCGTACATCGTGAAGGGCCTCGGCAACGAGGCGTCCTTCAACTCGGCCTCGCACGGCGCCGGCCGCAAGATGAGCCGGAACGCGGCGAAGCGACGCTTCTCCGCGCGTGACCTGGAGGAGCAGACGCGGGGCGTGGAGTGCCGCAAGGACTCCGGCGTCGTGGACGAGATCCCGGGTGCCTACAAGCCGATCGAGAAGGTCATCGATCAGCAGCGGGACCTGGTCGAGGTCGTCGCCAAGCTGAAGCAGGTCATCTGTGTGAAGGGCTGAGGGCCGCGGCCCGATGCCCTTCCCGGCGGGCCCCGGACCGATCCGGTCCGAGGCCCGCCGCATGTCTCAGCCGCTCGCCACCGGCAGCGACTTGTGGAAGAACGTCGTCGGGCGCAGCGTGCCGGACGGGTCGGCGGCGTAGTCGGGGAGCGTGCCGAGGGCCGACCAGCCCGAGGTGCGGTAGAGGCGCTCCGCCGCGCTGCCGGTCTGGGTGTCCAGCATCAGCAGGGTGCGGCCGGACGCGGAGGCGAAGGCCTCGGCCGTGGCGAGGAGACGGCGGGCGCTGCCGCGCCCACGGGCCGCGCGGTGGACCAGGAGCTTGGCTATCTCGGCGCGGTGCCGGCCGTTGGCGGACGTCTCGAGCCTGAGCTGGACGGTGCCTATGAGGCGGCCGCCGTCGTGAGCGGCCCAGAGGATCACACGCCCGTCGGCGAGGTCGGCGGCGAGGGACCGCCACCAGGCCTCGGCCTCCGCGGAGGTGAGGGACGAGGTGAAGCCCACGGAGGCTCCGTCGTCCACCGCGTCGAGGAGCAGCGCGGCGAGATCGGGGGCGGCCGCGGACAGAGCGGTCGGGGTCAGCCGGGTGATGGTCGGGCCGTCGGGCATCACAGCTCCCTGTGCACCTTCGAGTTGGACGCCTGGGCGCGGGGCCTGACGACCAGGAGATCGATGTTGACGTGCGGCGGGCGGGTGACGGCCCAGGTGATGGTGTCCGCAACGTCGTCGGCGGTGAGCGGCTCCGCCACACCCGCGTAGACCTTGGCGGCCTTGTCGGTGTCGCCGCGGAAGCGGGTGGTCGCGAACTCCTCCGTCCTGACCATGCCCGGGGCGACCTCGATCACCCGGACCGGGGTGCCGACGATCTCCAGGCGGAGGGTCTCGGCGAGGACGTGCTCGCCGTGCTTGGCGGCGACATAACCGCCGCCGCCCTCGTAGGTGCTGAGGCCCGCGGTGGACGAGAGGATCACGACAGTGCCGTCGCCGCTCGCGGTGAGCGTCGGGAGCAGCGCCTGGGTGAGGTTGAGCGTGCCGATGACGTTGACCTCGAACATGCGCCGCCAGTCGGCCGGGTCGCCGGTGGCGACCGGGTCCGCGCCCAGAGCGCCGCCCGCGTTGTTCACGAGGACGTCGCAACGCCCGAGGCCGGCGGCGAAGGAGTCGACGGCGGGGCGGTCCGTGACGTCGAGGGCGTAGGCGGTGGCCTGGTGGCCGACGGCGGTGAGCTCGGCGGCGAGCGCCTCGATCCGGTCCTTGCGGCGGGCGGTGAGGACCACGTGATAGCCGGCGGCGGCCAGTTGGCGCCCGGTGGCCGCACCGATGCCACTACTGGCTCCGGTGACGACGGCGACGGGTGTCCCAGCGGTGCTCATGTCGTAGCTCCTCGCGCGTGTGATCGATGGTGATCGCGACGCCGCCAGAATAAATCGGCAGGACGCGCCGGAGTTCCCGGGCAATCGCCCATATTTTCGGGCAATAGGTATCTTCTGGCTCATGTATGCGATGCGAAGGGCCCTTTCGGCGGGGGCCGCGGCAGTACTGCTGCTGATCGGTGCGGGGGCGGCGAGCGCCGGCGTCGACGGCGGCGGTGTGGGTGGTGGGAACGCCGAGGGCGTCGACGCTGTGGGCGAGGGCGAGGGCGTGGACGGCGGGTACGTCCTGGGCGTCGCGCCGGAGGCCGATGTGGCGCACCACGGCCGGGTCTCGCTGACCGACGGGCGGATCGCGATCTCTGTGACGACGCTGAACCACGGTCCCTCCGCCCTCGCCGGGGTGACCGTGCGGCTCACCCTGTCCGTGCCGCCTGCCGGTACGCCGAACCTGCCGCGCGGATGCCTGCGGGCCGCCGAGCGGGAGCTGCTGTGCGCGACAGGCGCCCTCCCCACGGACGGGCTGGGCCGGACTCTCGGCCTGGAACTGGGCGCGGCCGGCAGTCCGCACGAGGTCGTGCTGGACATCGCCACCGCGTGGAACGGCGGGGCGAGCGACCGGAACCCGGTGAACGACGAGCATCGGGTGCTGGTCCCGGCCACCGGGGACCCGTACGTCTTCTGAAGGCCGGCCCCCGGCCTGCCGGGTTATCGCGGTGTGCCGGCTCCCGACGCCCAGGCGATGTAGCCGTCGGGGCGGACGAGGAGCGCGGTGCGCCGGTCCGTCGTCCAGTGGGCCCGTATGACACGGCCGGGGGCGGGCGGGACGTCGGGCTCGCTGCCGGGAGCGCTCACGAGGACGAACTCGCCCTCGCGGAGCAGTTCGTAGAGCCGGCCCTCCGCGAGTCGCAGGTCGGGTGCGCGCCGTCCGATGAGGCGGTGGGCACCGCGTGGTGCGCCGTAGGAGATGCCGATGCCGGAGATCATGCCCATCGCTTTGGCGGAGGCGGGGCGGACGGCGCTCAGGAACGCGGCGGCCAGTGAGCGTGCCGCGCGCTGGAACGGGGTGCGGGCCATGGCGAGGCGCACGATGGCGCCGCTGCTGCGCAGCACCGCCGCGCCGACCGGATGGCGCTCCGACTCGTAGCTGTCGAGCAGGGTTTCGGGGTCGGGGGCACGGCCCAGGACGACGGAGGCGAGCTTCCACGAGAGGTTCGCCGCGTCCTGGAGGCCGGTGTTCATACCCTGGCCGCCGGCGGGGGAGTGGACGTGCGCGGCGTCGCCGGCGAGGAACACGCGGCCCTTGCGGTAGGACGGCGCCTGACGCTCATCGCTGTGGAAACGGGAGATCCAGCGGGCATCGTGCATCCCGAAGTCGGTCCCGAGGGCGCGGCGGGCGATGTCGCGGACCTCGTCGAGGCCGACGGGCTCGTCGTCGGCCACCTGACGGCCGCGGTTCCAGCCCATGACGCGGTACCAGCCGTCGCCGAAGGGGGCGATGAAGGCGAAGGCGTCACCCACGCCGTTGACCCTGAGGAGTCCGGGGGGCTCCTCGGTGAGCTTCACATCGGCGAGCACGATGGACCTGATCACCGAAACACCGGGGAAGGGCAGGCCGATGGCCTCGCGCACGGCGCTGCGCACGCCGTCGGTGCCGACCACGTAGCGCGCGCGCAGAGTGGTCCGCGTGCCGGTCGGGTCCGTGACCCGCGCGATGACGGAGGAGCCGGAGAGCTCCAGGCCCGTGAGCTCCGTCCCGTACCGGAAGTCGACGCCGGCGGCCAGGGCGCGGCGCTCCAGAAGCTTCTCCACCTCGTACTGCGGGGTGATGAGGAGGAACGGGAAGCGGGAGGGGAGCCGGGACAGGTCGAGGGACAGGCGCCGGAACAGCCTGAGGCCGGTGATGGGGGTGCCGTGGCGGACCAGCTCGTCGGCGAGGCCGCGGGCGTCGAGCAGCTCCAGGGTGCGTGCGTGCACGCCGAAGGCGCGGGTGATGTTGCTTCTCTCGTGGGGGCGGCGCTCGAGGAGTGTGACGCCGACGCCCGCGGCGGCAAGGTCACCGGCGAGCAGCATTCCGGTGGGGCCCGCCCCTACGACCAGTACATCGGTGTCGAACCCCGCGCCGGGCTGGGCGGGCGCGGGCTCGGCGGCCGGAGTGGTCTGCGGCGTGGTGCGGTGAACGCTCGTGCTTCCGGTGCTGGGCCTGCCGGTCATGGCTGCCTCCTGGTCCGGGCGCCCGAAGGGCTGCGCCGATGGTCAACGCTCGTAGGCCAACATGTGTTGGTCAACGCTTGTTGGCAACTTTAGAAACCCCGGCTCTGGCTTGTCAACACCCGTTGGCCTACAGTCGTTGGCATGATGACGGAAGCACCCGGCGCACCTCGCCGGTCGGACGCGACCAAGGCCGCGATCCTCGAAGCCGCCCGCGAACGTTTCGCCGCCGACGGGTACGAGCGGGCGACGATCCGCGCGATCGCCCGTGACGCGGGGATCGACCCCTCGATGGTGATGCGCTACTACGGCAACAAGGAGGGACTCTTCGCGGCCGCCTCCGAGTTCGACCTGCGGCTGCCGGAGCTGGGCGCGCTCCCCGCCCGGCATGCGGGAGCGGTGCTCGTCACGCACTTCCTCGACCGCTGGGAGCAGGACGAGGTCCTGACGGCGCTGCTGCGCGCGGCCGTCACGAACGAGGCGGCCGCGGAGCGCGCCCGCGCGATCTTCCGCGACCAGCTGGGCCCCGTCGCCCTGGCCCTGTGCCCCGATCCCGCGGAGGCCCCCCGCCGCGCGGCGCTCATCTCCTCCCAGATACTCGGCATGGCGATGGCCCGGTACGTGCTGAGGTTCCCGCCCGCCGTGGAGATGCCCCGCGACGAGGTCGTCAGCTGGCTCGCCCCGACCGTGCAGCGCTATCTCACGGAGCCGTGCACGGAAGCGAGGCCGCAATCGCGGTCGGAAGCGGGACAGGGGGCGGGACAGGAAGCGGGCGAGGAGGCCGTGCCGGACGCGGGGCCGGGAACACCGCCGACGGCGCAGACCGCGCGGGCGACGCAGGGGCGGCCCTGAAGCCGGCCGGTCCTCCTTCGAAGCCGGCCGGGCCTACGCGCCCGAAGTGCGCAGCGCGTCCGTGACGATCGCCTCGAGGCGGGCGTGGTGGGCGCCGCGCCAGTACACCCGGCCGCACGCCGTGCACTGGGCGAAGACGTCGTACGTGCGCTGCGTGCCGTGCTGAAGCTGTTCCTGGACGGAGTCCTTGTCGGCCTCCTTCAGCGGGCCGTTGCAGGCCGTGCAGCGCGTCCACGGCGCGAGCGTGGGGGCGAAACGCTGGAGCACGTCCCGCAGTTGATCGTCGGGCTTGTCGCTGTACACATACGCCCCGGCCCAGATCTCACGGCGGCGCAGCAGCCCCCGGTCGCGCGAGAGCAGCACCCGCCGCTCCTTGGCGGACAGCGTGGCGAGGGCCGGGTCGCCGATGTCCTCGTTCTCGTACGCCGCGTCGACGCCGAGCAGACGGAGCCGCCGGGCCAGTGTGCCGAGATGGACGTCGAGGAGGAAGCGCAGCGGGGCGCCGGGCACCTGCTGCGGGCGGTCCACGCCGTGCACCTCGACGTGCTCTCCCGCGCCCGGGATGTGGGAGGTGGGGACCTGCCGGCCGTCGACCATCAGCCGGCCCGCCTCCGTGAGCGGCACGCCCAGGGATTCCACGACATGGCCGAGCGTCGAGGAGCCGTCGGTGGTCAGGGCCGTACGGCCGCGGCGGTAGTCCGACGGGACGAAAAGACGCAGCTCGGGGGCGACGTCGATGGTGATCTCCGGTCCGTTCACAGCGCCCAGCATGTCAAAGGCCGCGGTGGAGCGGCCAGCGCTTTCCCCGGCCGTGCCTCACGGGCCGGGCCGCACCGGTCTCGCCGGCTCACCCGCCCGTCGGCCCCAGGTCGAGGCACCAGTCGTTGCTGCGCAGCAGATTGCCGGGCGGGTACTCGAAGTCGCACTCGCCGACGAGAGAGAAGCCCGCTTTCCTGCACACCGCGTTCGACGGACCGTTGGAGACGGACGGGAAGGCATGCAGGAACCGGTGCTTGCCCTCCGCCCGCGCCGCCTCGACGACCGCCAGCGTGCCCGCCGTCGCGATCCCGAGGCCCTGGAACGCGGGGAGCACGCTCCAGCCCGTCTCGTAGACCTGCTCGTCCTCCCAGGTCTGCTCCCAGAACCCGACCGTGCCCGCGGCCTCCCCGCCGTCCCGCCCGCCGGTCTCCAGGACTATGCGGAACATCCGGCCGCGCCCGGTGCGGTCGGCGCTCAGGTCGACGTACCGCCGATGGCGGTTGAGGAGCTGCTCCTCCGTCTCCGGGCCGCCGAGATGGTCCATCAGCTCGGGGGCGTTCGCCGCGCGGAGCAGACCGAGGTCGTCCTCGGACCAGGGCTCGATTCGTACCGGGATCGCGGTGCCGTCCATGTCCGCACTGTAGGGCCCGGGTACGACAGCGGCCCGGTCGTGCGGCTACCGCGCTGCCCTTGTGTACGCCGACGGGGGGACGCCGACCGTCGCCGTGAAGTCCCTTACGAGATGGGCCTGGTCGCTGTAACCCAGGTCGTCGGCGAGCGCGGCCCAGTCGACACCGCCGGCCGGTCGGCCCGCCGCCGCGCCGGTGGGCCCGCCGGTCTGTTCGTCGGCCTGCTCCGCGCGCTCCAGCGCCTCGTGGATGCGGTAGCGCAGGATGACCCACTTGGGCCCCACGCCCACCCAGCCGGCGAAGAGGCGCTGCAGGGACCGGGCCGACAGGCCCGCCGCCTCGGCGAGTTGGGACACGCGCCGCATGGAACGGTCGGTACGGACCCGCTCGACGAGCTCCATGGCGTGTTCCGCCCGAGGGTCCGGCCGCGGGTCGAGCCCGAGCAGGAAGGTGTCCATCGCGGCCACCCTGGCGTCCTCGTCATCCGGGTCCACGACGGAGTGCGCGGCGGTGCGCAGTGTTTCCTCGTCCCGGCCCGGCAGCAGTACGTCACCGAGCGGCAGCCGTTGCCCTGTCCAGTCCGACACCGGCCGGTCCGGCGCGAACGGCCGGAAGCCGCCGGGCCGGAACTGCACCCCGCAGACCCGGCCACGCCCTGACAGCTTGTGTGTGAACAGCTCCAGCCCGATGCCGGCGACCTCGGCGTGGGAAGGCTCGTCGTCGTACCGCTCGAAGACCACGTTGACCGACGGGTGGGGAACCACATGGGAGGCGTACGGCTCGGCCAGGTCCCAGTCGATCAGCCAGTAGTGCTCGAGATACGGGCGCAGGGCGGGGGCGGGCTCGCGCCGCCGGAAGCGGACCCGCGCGAACAGTTCGCGGGCCTCCACGATGCCTCTCGTGTCGCGTCGCGGACCGGTCATCCTCCGATCCTAGGACCGCCGGGTGTCGCGTTTCTTCAATACGCGGCCATGGTGACGGTGCCTACCGTGAGCCCATGACGAAACCCCTCAGTGAACTGCTCGCAGCGGCCGCAGAACGCTCCGTTCCGGTGGTGTGCGGCATCACCGACGAACAGCTCGGCCTCCCCACCCCGTGCGCCGAGTACGACGTGCGCGGCCTCGCGAACCACCTGTTCCAGGTCATGGTCAACTTCCAGGCCCTGGCCGCGAAGAAGGATGCGGACTTCTCCGTCACACCGGACTACGTCGGACACGGCGATTGGCGTGCCGCCTTCGAGAAGGAGACGGCCGCACTGGTGAAGGCATGGGCGGAGCCCGGCGCCGAGGAGGGCACGTCGGGCGCGATGGGGCTGCCGGCCGGCACCGTCGGCCGGATGGCCCTCGACGACCTCACCGTGCACGCCTGGGACCTCGCCCGCGCCACCGGACAGGAGTACACGCCCGACCCTGTCGTCGTCGCCGAGGTGTTCCGGTCCTGCGAGGAGCTCGCCCCCACCGGCCGCAAGATGGGCGCCTTCGGCGAGGAGTTCCCGCTGCCCGAAGGCGGCGCCGGGGCGTCCGACCTCGACCGCCTGCTGGCCCTGATCGGCCGCGACCCGGGATGGCGGCGGCCGTAGCGGCCCCCTCCGTGGGACCTCTCCGGAGGCGCCGGCTGTCGGGGGCCGGAGGACCGGAGTGGCTGGTTGCCGGCCGGGACGACCGGAGGCGGGCGGCTGACGGGGGCGGGCTAGATGACCGGAGGCCGGCCGAGTCGGGTCATGTGCCACACCGTGCGCCACTTCATCGGCCGACGACCGCCGCACGGTGTGCGCACCCCCTCCAGCAGCCCGGCACCCCAGGCGCTCAGCCCGGAGACGGAACGGGTGCGCGCCAGGTGGAGCAGGATCCACACGCCCAGGTAGACCGGCACCAGGGGGAGGGGGAGCCGGCGCCTCGCGAGCCAGACCCGGTTGCGGGCGGTGAAGCGGTGGTACACCGCGTGCCTGGCCGGGGAGGTCCTGGGGTGCTGCAGGACGAGGTCGGGTTCGTAGAGGATCTTCCAGCCCGCGTCCAGGGCTCGCCAGGCGAGGTCCGTCTCCTCGTGGCAGAAGAAGAAGTGCCCCGGCCAGGTGCCGATCTCGGCGAGCATCGGCGCCGACAGGGCATGACCGCCTCCGAGGAACGCGGTCACCGGCCCGCGTCGCATGGGGTCACCGGCCCGCAGCCGCGGCACGTGCCGTCGCTGCGTCTCGCCGAGTTCGTCGGCGACCCGGAAGGACACGATCCCGAGCGCCGGATCCGCCGCGTAGAGCTGCCCCACCTTGCGGAAAACGTCGTCGGTGATGAGCAGCCCGTCGTCGTCGAGTTCGACGATGACGTCCACGTCACCCGCGTCGAGCAGGGCCCGCAGCCCGACGTTACGCCCGCCGGGGCAGCCCAGGTTCTCCTCCAGCGGGATCTTGGTCACCTCGGCCGACACATCGGTGAGCGGCGTCGCGTTGCCCACCAGCACGATCCGCGTCGCGGGAACGTCCTGTGCGCCCACCGATGCGATCAGTGCGTCCAGTTCACGCGGTCGCGTGCCCATGGTCACGATGACGACTCCGATGCGCGGCAGTGGCATGGCGGCGAACTCCAGTGGTCGGCTGGATGCCGATGATGCCAGTCGCCGGAGCGCCCGCCCCGGCACGCCTCGCGACGTGGCGCGGCTCCGTCCGTGGCAGGACGCGGGGCGCCGAGCGGGCCGAACGACTGGCGGCCGGTCAGCAGAGCGGCCTGCCGTACACGCCGCTGCGCGCCGGCGTAAGGGAACCGTCACAACTTCCCGGCGCCGTAGCCGTGCGGGATCTCGTTGAATGAGAAGTCTGTAACAGCTGTTCTAGGAGGCGGGGATGGGACGCATGCGCTCGGTACTCAGCAGGCCGGCCGGTGTCGCGGTGGTGGTCGTGTTCGTGGTGGCGGCCGTCGTGGGGCTGTACTGGTTCCAGCCGTGGAAGATCTGGCAGGACGAGACGGTGCAGGAGGCGTTGCCGGGGACGTCGGTCGGCGCCGCTCCGTCGGGCGGGGCCGCAGAGTCGCCGTCCCCCGCGTCGAGCGGGCCGGCGGCGTCCTCGTCGCCGTCGGCACCGGCCGGGCCGGCGAAGCTGGCGGCCGGCGAGCTGATCAGCCACGAGCACGAGACGTCCGGCACCGTGCGGCTCCTCCGGCTGCCCGACGGTACCCACACCGTCCGGCTGGAGAACCTGGACACGAGCAACGGCCCGGACCTGCACGTCTGGTTGACCGACGCCCCGGTCAAGGAAGGACGGGCCGGCTGGCACGTCTTCGACGACGGGGCCTACGTGAGCCTCGGCAAGCTCAAGGGGAACAAGGGCGACCAGAACTACGCCCTGCCCGAGGGCATCGACCCGGCCCGCTACAGCAGCGTGACCATCTGGTGCGACCGGTTCGACGTGTCCTTCGGCGCGGCGGAGCTCAGCCGCGCCTGACACCGGCCGGACGGGCCGGGGGCGGGCCAGGAGCGGCGGGGTCACGTCAGGGTCGGGCCAGGGCCAGGTCCAGTGGCAGGTCATGATGTACGGAGGGGGGTGGGGTCGGGGCATCCGGCCTCACCCGGGAGATCCCCGGTCAGGGCCAGACCAGGCAGTACGGCTGATGCCCCGCCTCATGCAGCCGGTGGGAGAAATCCTGCCATTCGTGGAGCAATTGATACACGTTGAACGCGTCCCTGGGGCCGCCCCGGTCAGGGACCGTCGACCATATGAACGCCGCCGCACCCACCGACTCCTCACCGATGCCGCGCAGCGGATCGACCACGGTCATCGGCAGCTTCACCACCGCGTAGTCGGGGTGCAGTACGACGAGCTCCAGCGGCGGCACCTTGTTCAACGGCATGCCCTGGATACCGGTGAGAACCATGGCCGCTATGGTCTCCGGCTTGATCTTCGTGAACATTCCGCCCATGCCGAGCTCGTCGCCGCCGAGCTCCTCGGGGCGCATCGAAATCGGCACCCGGGCCGCGGTGGCTCCGTCGGGCGCGCCGAAGTATTTGTAGGTCACCCCCACTCGGCCGCTCCTGCCTCCCGCGGGCTCGTCCCCTTCGCCTCGCCGGTGCTTTCCGCGCCGGGCAGGCTCAGGACCCAGGTCGTCGGTCCCCTCGCCCAGTCCGCCACCGCGATGCATATCTCCACCCGACCACTCGCAGCCCCCGCCGCGCAACCCGATCATCGTGACAGTGACCTCCCCCACGAACGTGCGGTGAAACACCTGTCCGCAGATACGTCCGAGCCTCTGAGACCATGGATTCCGTGAGCTTTCCCTATGACGCCCCAGTTTCGCAGACGCTTTTCGACCGCGCGTCCCTCGTGACGCCCGGCGGCGTGAACTCTCCCGTCCGTGCCTTCCGTGCTGTGGGCGGTACGCCCCGGTTCATGGTGTCCGGTACCGGTCCGTACCTCACCGATGCCGACGGACGCGAGTATGTCGACCTCGTGTGCTCGTGGGGGCCGATGATCCTCGGGCACTCCCATCCGGCCGTGATCGAGGCGGTGCAGGCCGCGGTCGCGCGCGGCACGTCGTTCGGCACGCCGGGCGAGGGAGAGGTCGCCCTCGCCGAGGAGATCGTTGCCCGTGTCGAGCCCGTCGAGCAGGTTCGGCTGGTTTCCAGCGGTACGGAAGCGACCATGTCGGCGATCCGGCTGGCCCGCGGATTCACCGGCCGACCCAAGATCATCAAGTTCGCCGGCTGCTACCACGGCCACGTGGACGCCCTGCTGGCCGCCGCCGGTTCGGGTGTGGCGACGTTCGGCCTGCCCGACACGCCCGGGGTCACCGGCGCGCAGGCGGGGGACACCATCGTGCTCCCGTACAACGACCTTGAAGCGGTGCACGCCGCGTTCCACGCCAACGCCGGTCAGATCGCCTGTGTGATCACCGAGGCGTCGCCCGGCAACATGGGTGTCGTCCCGCCGCGGCCCGGTTTCAACGAGGGCCTCAAGGCGGCGTGCGCGCAGAACGGCGCGCTCTACATCTCCGACGAGGTGATGACCGGTTTCCGTACCTCGAAGGCCGGCTGGTACGGCGTCGACGGTGTCGCGCCCGACCTGATGACCTTCGGCAAGGTCATGGGCGGCGGCTTCCCCGCCGCGGCGTTCGGCGGCCGCGAGGACGTCATGGCGCACCTCGCCCCGGCGGGCCCGGTCTACCAGGCGGGCACCCTGTCCGGTAACCCGGTCGCCACCGCCGCAGGTCTCGCGCAGCTGCGGCTCCTCGACGACGCCGCCTACGACAAGGTGAACGCGGTCTCGAAGGAGATCCGGACCCTGGTGACGGACGCGCTGACCAAGGAGGGCGTCGCCCACCGGCTGCAGACGGCGTCCAACATGTTCTCCGTCTTCTTCACGCCGACCGAGGTCAGGGACTACGAGGACGCCAAGAAGCAGGAGGCGTTCCGCTTCAACGCCTTCTTCCACTCGATGCTCTCCCAGGGCGTCTACCTGCCGCCGTCCGCCTTCGAGTCGTGGTTCGTGTCGACCGCGCACGACGAGCGGGCGATCGAGCGGATCGCCGCCGCCCTGCCCGCCGCCGCCCGCGCCGCCGCGGAGGCCACGGCATGAGCGCCGGCAGCCACCGTCCCGAGCGAGGCGACGGCTCCGGCGCCCTGACGCCCGAGGACAGCGCCGTCGAGGCGGCCCTGGAGCGCGCCGTGGCCACGGACGGGGACGTCCGGAGCGACGCCGGCGAGATCACCGTCGTGCACCTGATGCGCCACGGCGAGGTGCACAATCCCGACGGTGTCCTCTACGGCCGCCGCAGTGGCTACCACCTGTCCGAGCTCGGGCGGCAGATGGCCGACCGGGTCGCCGAGCATCTCTCCGGCCGGGACATCACCCATGTCGTCGCCTCGCCGCTGGAGCGCGCGCAGGAGACGGCCATACCCATCGCCAAGGGGCACGGTCTCGCTCTCGAGACGGACGAGCGGCTGATCGAGGCGGGCAACGTCTTCGAGGGCAAGACGTTCGGCGTCGGCGACGGCGCGCTGCGCAAGCCGGGCAACTGGCGGCATCTGACCAACCCGTTCCGCCCGTCGTGGGGCGAGCCGTACGTGGAGCAGGTCGTGCGGATGATGGCGGCGCTGGACGCGGCACGGGACGCCGCACGCGGTCATGAGGCCGTGTGCGTCAGCCACCAGCTGCCCATCTGGACGGTGCGCAGCTTCGTGGAGCGCCGCCGGCTGTGGCACGACCCGCGGCGCCGGCAGTGCACGCTCGCCTCGCTGACCACCTTCACGTACGAAGGCAACAGGATCGTCTCCGTGGGATACACGGAACCGGCCCGCGATCTTGTGCCGCCGCATCTTCTCGCCGGTGCCCGGCCGGTGAAGGGAAAGAGCAAGGCATTCGGCGCTTAGTCGATCCGTATTCGATCACCCGTATTGAAGAAAAATAAGCAGAGTTCCCCGGAACCCGCGAGTTCCACAGCGCATCTCAGCTTGTGCCGGTTTGTTCGCCGGCTCGAGCAACTGCTCTCGTGACCAGGAGAGCGTGGATGGGGACGATATGCGGGAGATCAGCCGAAGGGGATTGCTGGGAGCGGGACTTGGGGCCGCAGCGGCCGTCGGGGTGGCGGGCTGCGGCTCCAACGGCTTCGGCGGAGGCGGACATGCAGACCCGGCCGAGGGGGTCGGCCAGGGCAAGGGCGGTAGCAGCCCCTCCCCGTCGAAGAACCCCGTGCGGCTGATCGGCGACGGTTCCACCGCCGACACGGGAAAGCAGCCGCACCAGCCGCCGAGGCCCGTCCGGCTCGAACCGGGCCAGACGCCGCCGCAATTCGTGATCTTCTCCTGGGACGGTGCGGGCGAAGTCGGCAACGGCCTCTTCCCCCGTTTCCTGGAACTCGCCAGGGACCACGGCGCCGGAATGACCTTCTTCCTCTCCGGCATCTATCTGCTGCCCGAATCGAAGAAGTCGCTCTACCGGCCGCCCAACAACACCATCGGCGCCTCCGACATCGGTTATCTCACGGACGACCACATCAAGGACACGCTGAAGTCCATACGCCAGGCGTGGCTCGACGGCCATGAGATAGGCACCCACTTCAACGGGCATTTCTGCGGTGGTTCCGGATCCGTCGGCAACTGGACCTCCGCGGACTGGCGGAGCGAGATCGACCAGGCTGTGAAGTTCGTCACCGAATGGCGCACCAACAGCGGCTGGCACGACATCGACCCGCTGCCCTTCGACTACCGCAAGGAACTCGTCGGCGGCCGCACTCCCTGCCTGCTCGGCCAGGACAGGCTGCTGCCGACGGCCAAGCGGCTCGGCTGGCGCTACGACGCCAGCTCACCCGGCGGCCACCAGATGTGGCCCGGGAAGAAGCTCGGCATCTGGGACCTGCCGCTCCAGTCCGTCCCGTTCCCCGGCCACACCTTCGAAGTCCTCTCCATGGACTACAACATGCTGGCCAATCAGTCGAAGAACTCGACCAACGGCATGCCCTCCCGCTATCCGGGCTGGAAGAAGCAGGCGCGGGACGCCTATCTCGCCGGATTCCAACGGGCCTACGAGACCAATCGCGCACCCTTCTTCATAGGCAACCACTTCGAACAGTGGAACGGCGGCATCTACATGGACGCCGTGGAGGAAGCACTCAAAGGCATGGCCGGCAAGAAGGACGTACGGCTGGTGTCCTTCCGGCAGTTCTGCGACTGGCTCGATGCGCAGGATCCGCAGGTGCTCGCCAAGCTGCGTACGCTCGGGACCGGCCAGGCGCCGACGGGTGGTTGGAACGCATTCTTTAAGGCCGCCTGACAACGGCCCTTAACGGGCACGCAGGGGGGTGCGGAAGATCCCCGCCAGGGCCATGCGAAACTTTTCACATGAGCCTTAGCCGTGCCCCCCGCGCCGCCCTGCTGACCGCCCTGGTCGCCGCAGGTGCGCTCACCCTGTCGGCCTGCGGCGACGGTGGGAAGTCCGGAGGCGGCGGTGACACGAACTTCGTCACCGGGACCGGTGGCATCGACACGGTCGCCAAGGGCGAGCGTCAGGCCCCCAAGAAGCTCGCGGGCCAGACCCTCGACGGCGGACACCTCGACATCGCCGACCTCAAGGGCAAGATCGTCGTGATGAACGTCTGGGGATCATGGTGCGCCCCCTGCCGTTCCGAGGCCCCTTATTTCGCGAAGGTCGCCAAGGAGGCCGAGGCGGACGGCGTCGCGTTCGTCGGGATCAACACCCGCGACCCGCAGAAGGGCCCCGCCCTCGCCTTCGAGAAGGATTACGGCGTCGGATATCCGAGCCTCTACGACCCGATCGGGAAACTGATCGTCAACGGTTTCCCCAAGGGCAGCCTCAACCCGCAGGCCATTCCCTCCACGATCGTCCTCGACCGGGAAGGGAAGATCGCGGCGCGATCGCTCAGGGCGCTCGACGACGAGGAACTCCGCAAGATGATCGACCCGTTGATCGCGGAGAAGTGATCCTGTGGAAGTTCTGGCCGCAGCGTCCGGCATGAACGAGACGGTGTTCGGCGGCGCGCTGCTCCTCGCCCTGCCCATCGCCGTGCTCGGCGGACTCGTCTCCTTCTTCTCGCCGTGCGTCCTGCCCCTGGTGCCCGGCTACCTCTCCTATGTGACCGGCGTCACCGGCACCGACCTGGCCGACGCCAGGCGCGGCCGGATGGTCGTCGGCGCGTCGCTGTTCGTCCTCGGCTTCACCGTCGTCTTCGTCTCCGGCGGCGCCTTCTTCGGCTACTTCGGCAACACCCTGCTGGGACACCGGGACGTGCTGTCCAAGGTCCTCGGCGTGCTGATGGTCCTGCTGGGCGTGTTCTTCATGGGGCTGATGCCCTGGCTCACCCAGCGCGAGTTCCGCTTCCACAAGAAGCCGGCGACCGGCCTGGTCGGCGCTCCACTGCTCGGCGCCCTCTTCGGAGTGGGCTGGGCCCCGTGCATCGGCCCTACCCTCGCGTCGGTGCAGGCCCTCGCGCTCAACGAGGGAAGCGCGGGCCGCGGGGCCGTACTGTCTGTCGCGTACTGCCTCGGTCTCGGTCTGCCGTTCATCGTCGCCGCGGTCGCCTTCCGCAAGGCGCTCGGCGCCTTCGGCTGGATCAAGCGGCACTACACATGGGTGATGCGGATCGGCGGGATCATGATGATCGCGACCGGTCTGCTGCTGCTCACAGGTGCATGGGACACGCTGGTGCAGGAGATGCAGGGATGGTCGAACGGCTTCACGGTGGGGATCTGAGTTCATGAGCAAGACCGAAGAGCGCGACCTCGGCGACGCCGGAGCGCAGCTGTCCACCGCCCCCACGGAGAATCCGGCCGACCAGGCCATCGGCGGGCCCACGCTCTCCGTCGTCGGCTGGGTCCGCTGGTTCTGGCGCCAGCTCACCTCCATGCGGGTCGCGCTGATCCTGCTGTTCATGCTGTCGCTCGGCGCCATCCCCGGTTCCCTCGTCCCGCAGAACAGCGTGGACGAGCTCAAGGTGCAGGCGTTCAAGAAGCAGCACGACCTCCTGACGCCGGTCTACGAGAAGCTCCAGTTCTTCGACGTCTACAGCTCGGTGTGGTTCTCCGCGATCTACATCCTGCTGTTCGTCTCGCTCATCGGCTGCATCGTGCCGCGCAGCTGGCAGTTCGTCGGCCAGCTCCGCAGCCGGCCGCCGGGCGCGCCGAAGCGGCTCACCCGCCTGCCCGCGTACACCACCTGGCGCACCGAGACCGATCCGGAGCAGGTGCGCGAGGCGGCGCTCGCGATCCTGAAGAAGCGCCGCTTCCGCGCCGACGCGGCAGGCGACGCCGTGGCCGCGGAGAAGGGCTACCTGCGCGAGGCGGGCAACCTCGTCTTCCACGTGTCGCTGATCGTGATGCTGGTGGCGTTCGCCACGGGGACGCTGTTCAAGTCCGAGGGCGGAAAGCTGATCGTCGAGGGCGACGGCTTCTCCAACACGCTCATCCAGTACGACGACTTCAAGTCCGGATCGCTGTTCGACACCGACGAACTCGTGCCGTTCAGCTTCAGCCTGGACAGCTTCACCGGGACGTACGCCAAGGACGGCCCGCAGCGGGGCACCCCGCGCACGTACGAGGCGGCCGTCACCTGGTCCATGGGCGACGGTCCCGCGCGGAAGTCGGTCATCGAGGTCAACAAGCCGCTCGAGGTCGACGGCACCAAGGTCTATCTGCTGTCGCACGGCTACGCACCCGTCGTCACCGTCAGGGACGGCAAGGGCAAGGTCGTCTCCAGCGGCGCCGTGCCGCTGCTGCCGATCGACTCCAACGTCACCTCGACCGGCGCGATCAAGGTGATGGACGGCTACCGGGACAAGAGCGGCAAGAAGGACCAGCTCGGCTTCCAGGCCTTCTTCGTGCCGACGTTCGCCGGCGCGGGACACGGCGACATGTTCTCCCAGTTCCCCGGGCTCGAGTACCCGGTGCTCGCGCTCACCGGCTACCACGGCAGTCTCGGCGTCGACGCCGGCCTGCCGCAGAACGTGTACCAGCTCGACACCCGCAAGATGGAGCAGTTCAAGGACGCCGACGGGGAGATCCTCAAGCAGCGCCTGCGGCCCGGCGAGACCATGAAGCTCCCCGACGGCGCCGGTTCCATCACCTTCGAGAACGAGGTGAAGGAGTGGGCGAGCTTCCAGATCTCCCAGCAGCCCGGCAACGGCTGGGCGCTGGCCGGCGCGATCGCCGCCATCACCGGCCTGATCGGCTCACTGTTCATCCAGCGCCGCCGCGTCTGGGTGCGCGCGGTGCGCGGCGCGGACGGTGTGACCGTGGTCGAGATGGCCGGTCTCGGCCGGGCCGAGTCCGCGAAGCTCCCCGAGGAGCTGGCGGAGCTGGCCGTGACCCTCAATGCACAGGCGCCGACCGCGCCTGAACCCGTAGAAGTTCCTGCCGAAGGGGCTGAGAAGTGACGCTCGCCGCCGCAACCAACGCGAACCTGGCGGAGATCAGCAACTACCTGATCTATTCGTCGATGGCCGTCTACACGCTGGCCTTCTTCGCGCACATCGCCGAGTGGACGCTCGGCAGCCGCAGCAAGGTGGCCCGTACGGCCGCCGCACTGACCGCCCCCGACCGGCAGAGCCCGGCCGACGCCCCGAAGATCCAGGTCCAGGGCGGCGGCACCGCCGTCCTGGAGAAGCCGAAGGTCGTCACCCGGTCCGCGAGCGGCTCCCGTGACGTCCCCGACGGCCCGGGCGCGCACGGCGGCACCGAGAGCGGTGACCTGTACGGCCGCATCGCCGTGTCGCTGACCGCGCTCGCCTTCCTGATCGAGGCGGCCGGCGTCACCTCCCGCGCCCTGTCGGTGCAGCGGGCGCCGTGGGGCAACATGTACGAGTTCTCCACGACGTTCTCGACCGTCGTTGTGGGTGTGTACCTGGCGCTGCTTCTCGCCAAGAAGAACGTCCGCTGGGCCGGACTTCCTCTGGTCACGACCGTGCTGCTCGACCTGGGCATCGCCGTCACCTGGCTCTACACGGAGAGCGACCAACTGGTCCCCGCCCTGGACTCGTACTGGCTGTGGATCCACGTCTCCACCGCGATCTTCTGCGGCGCGGTCTTCTACCTCGGCGCCGTGGGCACCGTGCTCTACCTGTTCCGCGACTCCTACGAGGCCAAGCTGGCCCGGGGCGGCAAGCCCGGCCGCTTCGCCACCTCGGTCCTGGAGCGACTGCCCGCCGCCGCGTCGCTCGACAAGTTCTCCTACCGCGTCAACGCCGCCGTCTTCCCGCTGTGGACGTTCACGATCATCGCGGGCGCGATCTGGGCCGGTGACGCGTGGGGCCGCTACTGGGGCTGGGACGCCAAGGAGGTCTGGTCGTTCATCACCTGGGTCGCCTACGCCGCCTATCTGCACGCCCGCGCGACGGCCGGCTGGAAGGGCCGCAAGGCCGCGTACCTGGCGCTGATCGCCTTCGCCTGCTGGCTGTTCAACTACTACGGCGTGAACATGTTCGTGAACAGCCTGCACTCGTACGCGGGCGTGGAGTGAGGTAGCGCCCGCGCCGCCGAGGGGTGACGCTGGATGCATGAGTGACGTAATCCCCCACGGCACCGTCGAGACCCGGGACGACGGCACTCACCTGTTGCGGTACGAACTCCACCTGCCGCATCCGGTGATCCGGGTATGGGCCGCCGTCGCCACGCCCGAAGGGCTGCCGACCTGGCTCTGCGCCGCCGACGTACTCGAACCGAGAGTCGGCGGCGCGGTCCGGCTCCGCTGGCTCAACGCGGACGCCGACGGCCGGCACACCGTCGCCGAAGGACGTGTCACCGCCTGGGACGTGGAGCGGGTCGCCGAGTACACCGTCGCCGTCCACGGCCGTATCCGCTTCCACCTCGAACCGCACGGCGACAACGGCACCGTGCTGCGCTTCACCAACGAACTGCGCTGCGACGACGGCGTGCTGCTGGACTGTCTGGCCGGCTGGCACAACCACTTCGAACTGCTCGACGACGCCCTCGACGGCAGGCCGACGACCGACTGGTCCACCTGGACACCGAAGCGCTGGCAGGAGCTGCGGGACTCCTACGCCGCGGCGTAGCGGCGCCGCTCAGGCGCCGATGTCCTCCTGCCAGAGGCCGGGGCTCGCGGCGACGAAGTCGCGCATCATCGACCGGCACGCCGGGTCGTCGAGGAGCACGATCTCCACGCCGTTCCCGGCCAGCCAGTCGTGACCGCCGTGGAAGGTCTCCGCCTCTCCGATCACCACCCGTGAGATGCCGAACTGCCGCACCAGGCCGCTGCAGTACCAGCAGGGCGACAGGGTCGTCACCATCGTCGTGCCGCGGTAGGAACGCTGTCGCCCCGCGGCGCGGAACGCCTCCGTCTCGGCGTGCGCCGACGGATCACCGTCCTGCACACGGCGGTTGCGGCCACGGCCGAGGAGGGTGCCGTCCGCACCGTAGAGCGCGGCCCCGATGGGGATGCCGCCCTCCGCGAGGCCTGCCCGGGCCTCGGCCACGGCCGTCTCCAGCCATGTCCCGTACCTGTCCTGTGCCATGCGCTTCCTCTCAGGGTCGGGCCTATCGGACGCGCCTATGGGCCCATCGGCAGGACGCCCCACTGGCGCGTGGACCGCCCCGGTGTGCCGCTCGTAGCTTCACAGACATGACCACCGAGACCGCGCAGACCGCCGCGAACGCCACCCGGCGCGGCACCGTCGAACTCACCCTGGCCATGGTGCTCTCCGGCACCCTCGGCATCTTCGTCGTCGAGTCGGGCGCCTCCCCGTTCGAGGTCGTGTTCTTCCGCTGCCTGTTCGGCGCCCTCGCGCTCGGCGCCTACTGCCTGGCACGCGGCTACTTCACCGACCACGCCTTCACGCCGAAGAAGCTGGCGCTCGCCGCGCTCGGCGGCGTGTTCATCGTCTTCAACTGGGTGTTCCTCTTCGAGGCGTACGAGGAGTCGTCCATCTCGCTCGCGACCGTCGTCTACCACACCCAGCCGTTCTACGTGGTGCTGCTCGGCGCGCTGCTGTTCAAGGAGCGGCTGACCGCCGCGACCTTCGGCTGGCTCGGCGTCGCGTTCGCCGGCCTCGTCCTCGTCTCTGGGGTGAGCCCCACGGACCCCGGCCCGCTCGCCGGGCTGGGATTCGCCCTGCTGGCCGCGCTGTTCTACGCGGTCTCGACGGTGATCACCAAGCGTGTCACCGGGGTGAAGCCGCATCTGGTGGCGCTGGTGCAGGTGCTGGTCGGTATCCCGCTGCTGCTGCCCTTCGCCGACTTCGCGGCGGTGAGCGGCCTCGGCGCCGGCTGGGCCTGGCTGGTGGGCCTCGGCCTGATCCACACCTGCCTGATGTACGTGCTGATGTACTCGGCCTACCAGAAGCTCGCCACCGCGAAGATCGCCGTGCTGGCCTTCGTCTACCCGGCCGTCGCCATGGTCGCGGACCGGGCCGTGTACGGGCACCACATCGGGCTCGTCCAGGCGCTGGGCGTCCCGCTGATCCTGCTGGCCTCGCTGCGGATCAACCGCGCCCGGCAGCCGCGCACCGCCGCCTGCTCCGCGACGACCCAGGCTCCCGCTACGACCCAGGGCCCCGCTACGACTCCTGCTCCCGCACCAGCCGCACCGTCTCGTCGATGAACAGCCGCACATGCCGGGGCAGCCGCTTCCCCTCCCGCCACGCCACCTGCGTGTGCAGCCGGAACGGCGGCTCCCACGGCAGCGCGACCAGCGCCCCGGACGCCAGCTCTGCACGGACCGTCATCCGGGGCAGCAACGCGACCCCGAGACCCGCGGTCACACCCCGCTTGGTGGCCTCGATCGTGCCGAACTCCATGAACGGCGGCGGCGCCCCGGTCCGCTCGCGCAGCTCGCCCTCGAACAGGTCCCGGTACGGGCAGCCCGGTTCGGTGCCCACCAGCTGGGCCTCCGCCAGGTCGGCGGTGGTCAGCTCCCCGGCCCCCGCCAGCGGATGGCCGGGCGCGGCCACCAGCACCAGCGGCTCCGGAGCCAGGACCTCGCTCCGGAGGCCCGTGTGCTCCGTCTCCTGTTCCATCAGGAAGCCGATGTCGTACACGCCGAGGCGCAGCGCCTGCCGGGTCTCGTCGCCCAGGGTGGGGCGCAGGGAAAGCTTGACCCGCGGATAGCGGTGGTGGAACAGCTCGAGCAGTTCCGGGAGCCGGTAGGAGGTGAGCGACTCCATGGTGCCGATGTTGATGGCGCCCGCCGGTTCGTCGGTCTCGACGACGGCCGCGCGCGCCTCCTCGGACAGCTCGATGATCCTTCGGGCGTAGGGCACCAGCCGCTCGCCCGCCTCCGTGAGCCGGATGCGGCTGCCGAGCCGGTCGAACAGCTCGGTGCCCAGGGAGCTCTCCAGCGAGCGGATCTGGGTGGTGACGCTCGACTGGGCGTACTTCAGCTCGGCCGCGGCCTGCGTGAAGCTGAGGTGGGCGGCGACCTTCTCGAAGGTGACCAGCAGGCGGATCTCCACGTCAGGACTTGTCGCCCTCGCCGCCCTGCTCGCGCTTCTTCAGCTCGTCCTCGCGGCGGCGCAGGTCGGCCTCCCAGTCCTTGAGGACCGCCTCGTCCTTCTCGTTCTCGTCCTTGAGGGACTTCAGGAAGTCGGGGTTGTCGTCGGGGGCGACCCACTGCGTGCGGTGGTTGCGGTGCCACTCGGACGGGGTGCGGCCGCCGGCCGGGGCGTGCCGCATCTTGCCGGCGGCGAACCAGACGATCGGGCCGACGATCCAGAACAGCAGGATGATGAACACCCAGGCCAGCTTGGGGAGATGCTTCGCCTCGTCCTCGGGGGTGTTCAGGCAGTCGACGAACGCGTAGATCGTCAGCGCCAGCGGCAGGATGTACATCAGCGCCCTGAGCATGTGGGACAGCCCCCTGGAGACTTAGGCGGGGCGGCGTTTCCCCGGCCCCGGTGACGGGGCCAGGGTAGCGGGTGACCGATACTTGACCCCATGGCTTACGACGATCTTCGCTCCCTGCTCCGGGCGCTGGAGCGCGAGGGCGACCTCAAGCGCATCAAGGCCGAAGTCGACCCGTATCTCGAGGTCGGGGAGATCGTCGACCGGGTGAACAAGGCAGGCGGCCCGGCCCTGCTGTTCGAGAACGTGCGCGGCTCCGCGATGCCGCTCGCGATGAACGTGTTCGGCACCGACCGCCGGCTGCTGAAGTCGCTCGGGCTGAAGTCCTACGCCGAGATCAGCGACAAGATCGGCGGGCTGCTCAAGCCCGAACTGCCGCACGGCTTCATCGGGGTGCGCGAGGCGTTCGGCAAGCTCGGGTCGATGGTGCACGTGCCGCCGAAGAAGGTGAAGGACGCGCCCGTGCACGAGGTCGTCCTGCGCGGCGACGACGTCGACCTGGACGCCCTGCCCGCGCTGTTCACCTGGCCCAAGGACGGCGGCTCCTTCTTCAACCTGGGCCTCACCCACACCAAGCACCCGGAGACGGGCGTACGGAACCTCGGCCTCTACCGCCTTCAGCGCCATGACCGGCGCACCATCGGCATGCACTGGCAGATCCACAAGGACAGCCGCAACCACTACGCCGTGGCCGCCGAACGGGGCGAGCGGCTGCCGGTCGCCATCGCGTTCGGCTGCCCACCGGCCGTGACGTACGCCTCGACCGCGCCGCTGCCCGGCGACATCGACGAGTACCTGTTCGCCGGCTTCGTCGCGGGCAAGAGGATCGAGATGGTCGACTGCAAGACGGTGCCGCTCCAGGTACCGGCGAACGCCGAGGTCGTGCTGGAGGGCTGGCTGGAGCCCGGGGAGATGCTGCCGGAGGGCCCCTTCGGCGACCACACCGGCTTCTACACGCCGCAGGAACCCTTCCCGGCGCTGACCATCGACTGCGTCACGATGCGCAAGCGGCCGCTGCTCCAGTCGATCGTGGTGGGCCGGCCACCGACGGAGGACGGGCCGCTGGGGCGGGCGACGGAGCGGTTCTTCCTGCCCCTGCTGAAGATCATCGTGCCGGACATCGTGGACTACCACCTGCCGGAGTCGGGCGGCTTCCACAACTGCGCGATCGTCTCGATCGACAAGAAGTACCCGAAGCACGCGCAGAAGGTCATGCACGCCATCTGGGGCGCGCACATGATGTCGCTGACCAAGCTGATCGTGGTGGTGGACAAGGACTGCGACGTCCACGACCTGCACGAAGTCTCCTGGCGGGCGCTCGGCAACACCGACTACGCACGCGACCTCACCGTCGTCGAAGGCCCCGTCGACCATCTGGACCACGCCTCCTACCAGCAGTTCTGGGGCGGCAAGGCGGGCATCGACGCGACGCGCAAACTGCCGGAGGAGGGGTATACGCGGGACGGGGGCTGGCCGGAGATGGTCGAGTCCGATCCCGCGACGGCGGCGCTCGTCGACCGCCGGTGGAAGGAGTACGGACTGTGAGTCCCATCGCCGTGGGCGGCCCCGCCCTCTTCATCGGCACCGACACCGACTATGTGGCCCTGGTGCGCCCCGAGCTCGACCCGGCCGACCCGGGCGTCCGGCTGGCCGCCGAGCAGGCGGGCGTATCGCCGGAGGAGTTCGCGGGCCCCGGTGACACCTGGGCGGTCCTCCTGGAGCACCACGGTGAGGGCGACGGCTTCGAGCTGCCCGGTGTGCGCGACGCGGAGCCCGCCGATTTCGCGGAGCGGCTGCGCGCGGAGCTCGCCGCGGCATCCGGGCCTTTCACGGTCGACGGCGGGGCGGTGCTCAGCCTGGACGGCCGTCCGGCCGGCACGGACGCGTACGCCTTCACGGCGCACGTCACCCCGCCCGACGACGAGACCGGGACGCCGCTGACCGTGGAGACGGGCCCGCTGCCCGTCGCCGGGCTGCTGGCCGACCTCGACGCGTTCCTCGGGAGCCTTCGATGATGGCGACCGCCGACGGGGTCGTGGGTTCCGGCCCGGCACCGCAGCCGACCGGGAAGGTGAAGGCCTTCCTGCGGCTGGTGATGATCGAGCACTCGGTCTTCGCGCTGCCGTTCGCCTACATCGCCGCCCTCACCGCGATGTTCCGCCTCGACGGGCAGGTCCACTGGACGGACCTGCTGCTCGTCACCGTCGCCATGGTGGGTCTGCGGACCTTCGCGATGGCGTGCAACCGGATCATCGACCGGGAGATCGACGCGCGGAACCCGCGCACCGCGGGGCGCGAACTGGTCACGGGCGCGGTGTCCGTGCGGTCCGCCTGGACCGGCGCGCTGATCGCGCTGGTCGTCTTCCTCGGCGCGGCGGCCCTGCTCAACCCGCTGTGTCTGGCGCTCGCGCCGGTCGCGGTCGTGCCGATGGTGGTCTATCCGTACGGCAAGCGGTTCACCGACTTCCCGCACGCCATCCTCGGCCTCGCGCAGGCCATGGGCCCCGTCGGGGCGTGGATCGCGGTCACGGGCGAGTGGTCGTGGGACGCGGTGATCCTGGGCCTGGCCGTGGGCGTGTGGATCGGCGGCTTCGATCTGATCTTCGCCTGCCAGGACGTCCAGGCCGACCGCGCCCACGGCGTGAAGTCGGTCCCGGCCCGCTTCGGTATCCCGGCCGCGCTGTACGGCGCCCGCGCCTCGCACGTCGTGACGACGGGCCTGCTCGTCTGGTTCGCGCTGGCGACGGACGCGGGAGTGCTGTTCTGGGCGGGCTTGGTGATCGTCGCGGCGGCGTTCCTCTACGAGCACACGATCGTCCGGCCGCACGACCTGTCCCGTCTGAACAGGGCGTTCTTCACGACGAACGGTTTCATCGGGATCTCGCTCTTCGTGTGCGCCCTGCTCGATCTCGTGGTGCGGGGCCTGACGGTCTGACGGTCCCGCCGGGTCAGGCGCGGCCGCGGCTGCGGAACACGAACGCGGCCGCTGTGCCCGCCAGCAGGCCGAAGAGGTGGCCCTGCCAGCTCACGCCCGTGTTCGCCGGGGAGAGGCCGAGCAGGATGGAGCTGCCCCAGACCGCGCCGATCAGCAGGCCCACGCACACGTCCAGCAGCTTGCGCTCCACGAAGCCGCGCACCACGAGGTAGCCGAAGAGCCCGAAGACCAGACCGGAGGCGCCCGCGGTGTTGGCCCCCGAGGGGGAGAACAGCCAGACGCCGAGTCCGGCCACCAGGACGATCATCAGTGCCACGGCGAGGAAGCGGCGCACGCCGGTCAGCGCTGCGAGGAAGCCGAAGACCAGCAGCGGGACGCTGTTGGCGGCGAGATGGGCGAAGCCGAAGTGCATGAACGCCGACGGCACGATGTCGACCAGCTCGCCGGGCTCGCGGGCCACCACGCCGTAGGAGTCGAGGGCGTGTCCCGTCGCCACGTCGACCGCCTCCAGTACCCACAGCAGGGCGACGAAGGCCAGCACCAGCTTGGCCGCGGCCCTGGCCCGCTCCGATCTGCCCCACTCGGTCGCTTCCGTACGGGTCATCGTCGCCCCCTGTGATGTGCACGCGCTTGCATGACGGGAACGTCCCGCGCACCGTGCCCGGTTCCGCTTCCGCGCCGCCGGATAGGCTCGGCGGTGTGGAGCAGCAAGAAGTGAACAGTCGACGGCCCTGGGTCGTGGGCGTGTCCGGTGCTTCCGGCACGCCGTACGCGGCCGCCGTGCTGCGCGGCCTGCTGGACGCGGGCGAGAGCGTGGACCTGGTGGTCAGCAGGGCCTCGCGGCTGACGCTGCTCGACGAGACCGGTATCGCCTTCCGGGACGCGCGCTGGCAGGAGGACCTGCGGCAGTGGCTGGCCCGGGGAGCCGACGGGAAGCCGGACAGCTTCGACGTCGATGTGAGCGACGTGCGGCACTGGGCGGCCGGGGACCTCGCCGCCGGGCCGTCGTCGGGGTCGTACCCGGTCAAGGGAATGCTGATCGTGCCGGCGTCGACCGCCTGTGTGGCGGGTGTGGCGCTCGGACTCTCGAAGGACCTGCTGCAGCGGGCGGCGAGCGTGACGCTCAAGGAACGGCGCCCTCTGGTGGTCGCCGTGCGGGAGACCCCGCTGAACGGACAGACGCTGAAGCACCTGGTCACGCTGGACGAGGCGGGCGCAGTGGTGCTGCCCGCCTCTCCGGCGTTCTACGCGGGGGCGACGCACATCCAGGATCTGGTGGACTTCGTCGCGGGGCGGGTGCTCGACGCGGCAGGGGTGCCGCATCGGCTGTACCGCCGCTGGAAGGGGGAGCTGGGTGGTGGCTCCGGAGGCGATTAGCGCTTCTTGCCGGTGCGCGGGGTGCGGGCCGTGGCGGCCTTGCGGGCGGCAGAGGGCTGGTGGGCACGCGAGCGGTTGGCCAGCTCCTGCAGCTGTCGCATGTGGGCGTAGGCCATCTCGATCGTGTACACGGTGAGTGTCATCTCCTGTATGGATCGTGATCCTGTGGGATCAGTTCTGATCATTTGAGTAAATCGCAGGGTGTCGCCCCTGTGTACCTTAGATTCTACACGTAAACTTGCGGTATCGCTGAATAATGGAAGGCTTGAGTCTATGGACGCCGTGGACAGGCAGCTCATCCAGGCCCTGCGCGAGAACGGCAGGGCTTCGTACGCCGAGCTCGGCCGGCTCGTGGGGCTCTCCGGCCCCTCCGTCACCGACCGCATCAACCGCCTGGAAGCGGCGGGCGTCATCACCGGATACCGCGCCACCGTCGACGCCCGCTCCCTGGGCCTCGGCGTCACGGCCCTGATCGGCATCTCGCTCTCCGACGCCGCCGACCACGAGGACGTGGCGCGCCGGCTGAAGGACCTGGCGGAGATCGAGGACTGCTGGTTCATCGCCGGCGACGACTCGTACATGCTCAAGGTGCGCGCGAGCGACGTGGACGGCCTCGAGAAGACGATCCGCCGGCTCTCCGGGACGCGCGGCGTCTCCCGCACCCGGACCACCATCGTGCTCTCCACCAAGTGGGAGAACCGGGTCGGCGACCTGCCGGAGGAGAGCTAGGGATACCGTGGGTGGAGCCCGATTGGTAGACGTATGGGAGGCGGCCCGAAGTGGACGCAGGACTCAAGCGCGAGCTCGAGGAGAAGGTCCGGGCCGGTGAGCGGCTGACGCGTGAGGACGGCATCGCCCTCTACGAGTCGGACGACCTGGCATGGCTCGGCGGTCTCGCGCACGAGGTGCGCACCCGCAAGAACGGCGACGTCGTCCACTTCAACGTCAACCGCCACCTCAACATGACCAACGTGTGCACCGCGTCGTGCGCCTACTGCTCGTTCCAGCGCAAGCCGGGCGAGAAGGACGCTTACACCATGCGCATCGAGGAGGCCGTCCGCCTCGCGAAGGCGATGGAGGGCGAGAACCTCACCGAGCTGCACATCGTCAACGGGCTCCACCCCAACCTGCCCTGGCGGTACTACCCGCGCTCGCTCTCCGAGCTCAAGAAGGCCCTGCCGAACGTCTCGCTGAAGGCCTTCACCGCCACCGAGATCCACCACTTCGAGACGATCTCCGGGCTCAGCGCCTCCGAGATCCTCGACGAGCTCATCGAGGCCGGTCTGGAGTCGCTGACCGGCGGCGGCGCGGAGATCTTCGACTGGGAGGTCCGCCAGCACATCGTCGACCACCGCACCCACTGGGAGGACTGGTCGCGCATCCACCGCCTGGCGCACGAGAAGGGCCTCAAGACCCCGTGCACCATGCTGTACGGGCACATCGAGGAGCCGCGCCACCGGGTCGACCATGTGCTGCGGCTTCGTGAACTCCAGGACGAGACCGGCGGTTTCCAGGTCTTCATCCCGCTGCGGTATCAGCACGACTTCGTCGACATGCAGGACGGCAAGGTCCGCAACAAGCTCCAGGCGCGCACCACGATGGCGACCGGCGCTGAGGCGCTCAAGACCTTCGCCGTGTCGCGTCTGCTGTTCGACAACGTGCCGCACGTCAAGGTCTTCTGGGTGATGCACGGTGTGCAGACCGCCCAGCTCGCCCTCCAGCACGGCGCCGACGACATGGACGGCTCGGTCGTCGAGTACAAGATCACCCACGACGCGGACAACTACGGGACGCCGAACAAGCTGACCCGTGACGACCTGCTCGACCTGATCCGCGACGCCGGCTTCCGTCCCGTGGAGCGCAACACCCGCTACGAGATCATCCGCGAGTACCCGGGCCCCGACGCCGACCGCCGCGAGTCGCCGCAGCCCATGCGCGTCTGAGACCGGAACGCGTCCGTCTCGCTCTGCGAACCCCGGCCCCGGCCGGGGTTCGCCGTTTTCTACGCTGGCCCGCATGGCCCTCACCTTCGAACTCGACCCGGCCCTCACGAACGAGTTGCGGGACGGTGTCGTCGCACTCTGGACGGACGTCAGCAACGCGGGCGGCGCCGTCGGCTTCGTCCCGCCCGTGACGGCCGAGGACGTCCGGCCGGGGTGGCTCGGCCACCTCACCGCCATCGCCGAGGGCCGGATGCGGCTGCTCGTCGGCCGCGACGAGGCCGGCGCGATCGCGGCCACCGCCTTCCTCGCCTTCAACACCCACCGTCTGATGAAGCACTGGATCTGGCTCTACACGGTGATGGTCCACCCCGGCCACCAGGGCCAGGGCTACGGGCGCGACCTGATGGCCGCCGCCGCCGACGCCGCTCGCGGCTTCGAGGGCATCGAGGCGATACGTCTCACCTGCCGCGGCGGCACCGGCGCCGACCGCTTCTACGCGGCCTGCGGCTACAAGGAGGTCGGCCGGGTGCCGGGAGCGATCCGGGTCGGCGACGGCGACGACCGCGACGACGTCATCATGCTGCTGCCCCTCGGCTAGCCCTTCGGGGCGGCGTGCTTCACTGGACAGGCACCCACGTCGTACGCAAGGAAGAAGGCCCGCCGTGTCCGCTGCAAGGACGAGTGCCGCGATCAAGTACACCGCACTGCGTCTGGCGATCTTCGTCGGCTGTTTCGTCGTCGTCGCCGGACTGGTCCAGGTCGGCGCCCTCCCCAAGGGGCTCGGCGACTCCAACTTCGTCTGGGTCGTGCTGCTCTCGCTCGTGCTCTCCGCGCCGCTCAGCTTCGTGCTGCTGCGCAAGCAGCGTGACGCGATGTCCGCCCAGATCGTCACCAAGGTGGACAGCGCCAAGGCCCGCCTCGAGGCCAACCGCAAGCAGGAGGACGGCGTCACCCAGTAGGGCGGGCCGACGGTCACCCGGCAGGGCGGGCCCGACAGGGGTCCCAAAGGGGAGCTTTGAGCTTCGATAAGTTCAAGTGTTAACGTATTCGGCGTGAAGACAGCAGTGCGCCACCCAGACGCCGCGAGCCTCCTGCTCGTGGCGCGCCTGCATGTCGATCTGTGCCGCTGCATGTCCGCGGTCTGTTGCCGCCACATCTGACAACCCGGCATCACGCAGCGGCGCCGCGCCTTCACGCGCACGGGCGCCGCACCCCGTCCCCTGTACTTCCCGAACGCCACCACTGGAGTGCGTCCGTGTCCGCGAACACCGCGTCCACCCCTGCCGGAAAGCAGTCCGGCTCCGGATTCCGTATACCCAAGGTCCCCTTCTGGGCCCAGATCGTCGCCGGTCTGGCCCTCGGCGTCCTGCTCGGCGCCCTCGCCCGCAGCCAGGACATCGGCTGGCTGAAGGACACCCTCGACCAGGTCGGCTCGATCTTCGTCCAGCTGCTGAAGCTGGCCGTCGCGCCGCTCGTGTTCTTCGCCATCCTGGTGTCGATCACCAACCTGCGGAAGGTCAACAACGCCGCACGGCTGGCCGGCCGCACGCTGCTGTGGTTCATGATCACGTCGCTGATCGCCGTCGCCATCGGCCTCGTCATCGGACTGGTCACCGACCCGGGCGCGGGCACCGGCCTCACCCCGAAGGACGGCCAGAAGCCGGAGAACACCGGAACCTGGATCGACTTCCTCACCGGCATCGTCCCGACGGACATCATCACGCCGTTCACCGAGCTGGAAGTGCTCCAGATCGTCTTCATGGCCGCCGTCGCCGGTATCGCCGCGCTCAAGCTCGGTGACCGCGCCAAGCCGATCCTCGACCTGAGCGAGTCGGTGCTCGAGCTGCTCCAGAAGGCCCTGTGGTGGGTCATCCGCCTCGCGCCCATCGGCACCGTCGGCCTCATCGGCTTCGCCATCGCCGACTACGGCTGGGAGCTCATCGGCAAGTACGCCACCTTCACCGCCGACGTCTACATCGGCTGCGCGCTGGTCCTGTTCGGCGTCTACCCGCTGCTGCTCGCGACCGTCGCGAAGGTCAACCCGGTCCAGTTCTTCAAGGGCGCCTGGCCGGCCATCCAGCTGGCGTTCGTCTCCCGCTCCTCGGTCGGCACCATGCCGGTCACCCAGAAGGTCACCGAGCGTCTCGGCGTCCCGAAGGAGTACACGAGCTTCGCGGTCCCGTTCGGCGCGACCACCAAGATGGACGGCTGCGCCGCCATCTACCCGGCGCTCGCCGCGATCTTCATCGCGCAGATCTTCGACGTGCAGCTCGGCCTCCAGGACTACCTGCTGATCGCCTTCGTCTCCGTCGTCGGCTCCGCCGCCACCGCCGGTCTGACCGGCGCGACGGTCATGCTGACGCTGACCCTGTCCACGCTGGGCCTCCCGCTGGAGGGCGTCGGCCTGCTGATGGCGATCGACCCGATCCTGGACATGATGCGCACCGCCACCAACGTCGCGGGCCAGGCGCTCGTTCCCGTCATCGTCGCGGCGCGTGAGCAGATCCTCGACCACGACGCGTACAACAGCGCCACCTCCTCGCCGATCGACGACATCGACGGCGGGACCGAGGCCGGCACCGACGCCGTGACGGCCGAGGAGAAAGGGACCGTGCCGGTCCCCGCCTGACACCCCATCGCGTCGGGCGGTCCGTGCGACCGTCTCCCTCGTGGGCCTCTCCCGTCACCGGGCGAGGCCCACGGTCTTCTGCGGGGCGATGCGCGGCGAACCGCCCGTTCGCCACGGCCTGCCGCCGGTGGACCTCCGGCAGGTCGAGCATGGTGATCGAGAGGGCATGAAGCAGATCCGGCCCTGATCCCTCGATGGTCCCGGCTCCTGGTGAAGGGAACGCCGACCGTGTGCTGTGTCCGCCTCGCCGCGGGCACAGCACACGCATGTCCAGGACCGCCCGGATACGGCCGAGACCCGTCGCGCGCGGTTGACCCCGTCGCGCGGAGTGGACCTTAATGCGGGCCATGAACGCCGCTATGACGCAGTCAACTGCCAGGGTCGTAGGCTTACTGCTGAGTAAGGGCACGGGGCGGGAGGAACACTGAGATGAGTGCGGTGAAGAGCGCGAGGACCAAGCGCATGCCGCGGGCCGTGCGTGAGCAGCAGATGATGGACGCCGCCGTGCGGACCTTCGGGCAGCTGGGCTACCGGGCCGCCTCGATGGACGAGATCGCGGAGCTCGCCGGTGTGTCCAAGCCCTTGGTGTACCTGTACCTGAATTCCAAGGAGGAGCTCTTCACCGCCTGCATCAGGCGGGAGGCGCAGCGGCTGACCGAGGCCGTGCAGGCGGCGATCCAGCCCGGGCTGACGGCGGATCAGCAGATGTGGGCGGGGCTGGAGGCCTTCTTCCGGCACACGCAGCAGAACCCGGACGGCTGGTCGGTGCTGCACCGCCAGGCGCGTACGCACGGCGAGCCGTTCGCGGCGGAGGTCGCGCGGATGCGGTCGGAGATCGCCGCCTTCGTGACCGTGCTGATCGGCGCGGCGGCCGAACAGGGTGTGCCTCCCGCGCCGGGAACGGCGGGCTCGCACCGCAGCTCCGAGCTGGCCGACCGGGACATCGAAGGCCTCGCACAGGCGCTCGTGGGGGCCGCGGAGTCGCTCGCGGGGTGGGCGAACGACGCCGGCGGCATCTCGGCGAAGGAGGCCGCCGGCCTCCTGATGAACTTCGCGTGGACCGGACTCGGCGGCCTCATGCAGGGGGAGCGCTGGTCTCCCCGGTGAGGTGCACGCGGTCGCCGCTGCGCAGTTCGAAGCGGGTGCCGCCCGGGCCGGTGCGTGCCGCGTAGGTGACATCGGCGGGCAGCAGCACGGGCGCCCGGAACGCGGCCCGTGCGCTCTCCGCCGGCCCGCTCGTCCGCTCGGCCTCCGCCAGGCAGCGCGCGACCGTCCACATACCGTGGGCGATGGCGCGGGGGAATCCGAAGAGCCTTGCCGTGAGCGGGTGCAGATGGATCGGGTTGCGGTCCCCGGAGACGGCGCCGTAGCGGCGGCCGAGGTCGCCGGGGACCCGCCACCCGGTGACGGCGGGCAACGACCCGGCGGCGGGGGCGCTTTCCCGCGGACCGTCGTGACCGGTGCGGTGCCGGGCGAGATAGGAGCTGCGGGACTCCCACACGAGCTCGCCGTCGAGGCACGCCCGGGTCACCATGAGCACTTCGGTGCCGCGCCGGTGGGGGACCGGTTCCTCGGCGTGCACCGCGAGTTCCGGCCGGTCGGCCGACGTCAGCGCGGGTCCGTGCCGGATGATCTCGATGCGGGTGTGGACCAGGCCGAGGAGCGGCAGCGGGAAGGCACGGTCGGCCATCAGTCGCATGGCGAGCGGGAATCCGAGGATGTGCGGGTAGGGGAGCGGCAGTGGCCCGCCCGCCGGGAAGCCGCAGACGCCGGCGTACGCGGCGAGCCGCGCGGCGTCGGTACGGGCGCCGGGCAGTACCAGCCGGGTGCCGGGCGATTGCGCCCCGGCACGGACCCGGCGCTTCATCGGTGAGAGTGCCGCCCCGCGGACGAGCAGTGGCGTGAGAGCGGGCGCCGAAGCGAGGGTGACGGTCCGCACGCTCACGCCCCCAGCGGATTCCGGCGGCAGGCACGCGGCTTCGGGCCTGCCACGCCGGCGATCGCTGCCCCGGCGCCGCTCATGATTCCCGCCTTGCCCGCCTTACCTGTCCTGCCTACCTTGCTCCACCGCGCAAACGGTCCGGCCGACGGCCTGCCGGTGAAGGTCGGACAGCGATCGGCCATTGTCCTGGCTCCTGCTCGGTCGTAGATTTACTCCTGAGTAAGGTTACTCAGAAGTCAGGAGCTGGTCGAGATGGGGCGGACGTCGCCGCGCGGAACGCGAGCGCCCGGCCGCGGGCCGAACTGCCTCCGGGACCCGGGCGGTCAGGACGCCACCGTGGTCGCCGAACACGCGTGAGCCGGCCGGCCCCCTGCGCAGCACGCCTGTCAGCCTTCGCGACGAGGAGCCGCACGTGTCAGTCGATCTGGTTGTCCCCGGCGGTGCGCACGTGCCGGTGGAACCGCACAAGAAGCGGGTGAACGGCGTCGTGCGAGAGGTGTCGGTGCCGGCGCTCGTGCCGGCCGTCACCCACGGCTCGCTCGCCGACATCCCCTTCCGCAACGCCCAAGAGGCCCCGCACGACGCCGTCATCAGCGTCAAGGACGCGGACGGCGCCTGGCAGGACGTGACCGCGGCGGAGTTCGCCGAGGACGTCCTCGCCGTGGCGAAGGGGCTGATCGCCGAAGGGCTCGAGCCCGGCGACCGGGTCGCGATCATGTCCCGTACGACATACGAGTGGACGCTGCTCGACTTCGCCGCCTGGGCCGCCGGCCTCGTCACCGTCCCCGTCTATCCGACCTCCTCCGCCTTCCAGGCCCGCTGGATCCTCGAGAACTCCGGGGCCGTCGCCTGCGTCGTCGAGAGTGCCGCACAGGCCAGGGCGGTCGGTCAGGAACGCGGGCAACTGCCCGGCCTGAGCCACCTGTGGGAGTTCGACACCGGGGCCGTCGCCCAACTCCGCGAGGCGGGGGAGAGGGCGGGAATCCCCGACGCCGTCGTCACGGCACGCAGGGACGGACTGTCGCCGGACGCGATCGCGACGCTGATCTACACCTCGGGCACCACCGGCCGCCCGAAGGGCTGTGTGGTCACCCACGCGAACTTCTTCGCCGAGGTCGACAACGCGGTCGAACTGCTGCACCCGGTCTTCACGTCGCTCAGCCAGGAACCCGCCTCGACCCTGCTCTTCCTGCCCCTCTCCCATGTCTTCGGCCGCATGGTCGCTATCGGCTGCCTGCGCGCCCGGGTGCGGCTCGGACACGCACCCTCGATCCGGACCGAGGACCTGCTCGCCGACCTGGCCGGCTTCCGGCCGACGTTCCTGCTGGCGATCCCGTACGTCCTGGAGAAGGTCTTCAACACCGGCCGGGCCACCGCCGAGAAACTCGGCCGCGCCTCCTCGTTCGACCGCGCCGCGCGGATCGCGCGGCGCTACGGGCGGGCCGTGGAGGCGGCGGAGCACGGCACCGGCCCCGGTCCTTCGCTCGGCCTCAGGGCGGCACGGGCCCTGTACGACCCGCTGGTCTACCGCCGGATCCGGGCGGCCCTCGGCGGCAAGGTCCGGTATGCCATCTGCGGCGGCTCACCGCTCGGCAGCCGCCTCGCCTCGTTCTACGCGGGCGCCGGCATCGAGGTCTTCGAGGGGTACGGGCTCACCGAGACGACGGCCGCCTCGACCGTGACCCCGCCGCTGCGGCCCCGGCTCGGCACGGTCGGCTGGCCGATGCCTGGCACGGCGGTCCGCATCGCCGACGACGGCGAGGTACTGCTGCGCGGCGGCCAGGTCTGCGCCGGCCACTGGGACGCCGAGCGCGGCGAGGCCGTACCGCTGACGGATGCCGAGGGCTGGCTGGCCACCGGTGACCTGGGTGCCCTGGACGAGGACGGATACCTGACGATCACCGGGCGCAAGAAGGACATCATCATCACCTCCGGCGGCAAGAACGTCGCCCCCGCGCCGCTGGAGGACTGGCTGCGCGCGCACCCCCTGGTGTCCCAGTGCATGGTCGTCGGTGACAACCGCCCGTACGTCACGGCCCTGCTCACGCTCGAGCAGGACGGGCTCGACCACTGGCGGCGGATGAAGAAGAAGGTGCGTCTGCCACTGGCCGACCTGGTCCGGGACGAGGAACTGCTCGGCGCGCTGCGGCGTGCGGTCGACGAGGCCAACCGGCTGGTCTCACGGGCGGAGTCGATCCGTCGCTTCACGGTGCTGACGGTGGACTTCACCGAGGAGAGCGGGCATCTGACGCCGTCGTTGAAGCTGAAGCGCGCGGCGATCGCCCACGACTTCGGGACCGAGATCGAGGCCCTGTACGACGGCGGGCGCGACTGAGGCCCTGTCGGGGAGACCGCAGCGTCTGCCGCAGCCCTGCCACCGCCTGCCGCAGATCTGAGGAGAGAAGGGAAAGATCCGGGAAAGGGCCGGGAAAGATCCCGGAAAGGCCCGGGAAAGGCAGGAGCCCCGGCTCCGTACGACGTACGGGGACGGGGCTCCTTGGGTACTGCTGAGTCGTGCGCGATCGCCGACCCTGGCTGACTAGGCCGGGGTGACGTTCTCCGCCTGCGGGCCCTTCGGGCCCTGGGTGACGTCGAAGTTCACGACCTGGTTCTCCTCGAGGGAGCGGAACCCGGACGCGTTGATCGCGGAGTAGTGGACGAAGACATCCGGGCCGCCGCCGTCCTGGGCGATGAAGCCGAAGCCCTTTTCAGCGTTGAACCACTTGACGGTTCCGGTAGCCATAAGCCCTCCTATGGGCCAAAGGGTTGCCCTGCTCCAGAACCTGCAAGAAGTCTGAAAACTACAAAAGCCTGCGGGTTACATGCTCCGCAGGCTCTGTACTGCAAGGGAAACCAAACTGCAACTTGCGTCGAGCCTAGCACGCAGCGTGTGCGCAGCGGTAGAGGGAAAGATCACGTCACCCGGACGTTTGACTGACCCCTCGTCGTGCTGACGAAGCCCAGCTCGGACGGGTCGCACCCGGCAATCGCGGCGACCCGGCGCGGACGGATCCGGGGGACAGGTCTAGCCTCACGATGTGGACAGTCTTGGAGAAAGCACAGCAACCGACCTCCGTCGCAGCCGGCCGCGTGTCGGTCACATCCAGTTCCTGAACTGTCTCCCCCTTTACTGGGGGCTCGCCAGGACCGGAACTCTCCTCGATCTCGAACTGACGAAGGACACCCCGGAGAAGCTCAGCGAACGGCTGGTAAGGGGCGAACTCGACATCGCGCCCGTCACGCTCGTGGAATTCCTTCGCAATGCAGACGAACTCGTCGCCTTTCCCGACCTCGCGGTGGGCTGCGACGGCCCGGTGATGTCCTGCGTGATCGTGTCGCAGCTTCCGCTGGAGCAGCTCGACAAGGCGCGCGTCGCGCTCGGCTCGACCTCCCGTACATCGGTACGGCTCGCCCAGCTGCTGCTGGCCGAGCAGTACCAGGTCGCTCCGGACTACTACACGTGCCCGCCCGACCTCGGGGTGATGATGCAGGAGGCCGACGCGGCCGTCCTGATCGGCGACGCCGCGCTGCGGGCCTCCCTCCACGACGCTCCCCGCCTCGGTCTCCAGGTCCACGACCTCGGGCAGATGTGGAAGGAGTGGACGGGACTGCCGTTCGTCTTCGCCGTCTGGGCCGCGCGCAAGGACTATCTGGCCCGTGAGCCCCTCGTGGTGCGCAAGGTGCACGAGGCTTTCCTCGCCTCGCGGGACGTGTCCCTCGAGGAGGTCGGCAAGGTCGCCGAACAGGCGGCGCGCTGGGAGGCCTTCGACGCGGAGCTGCTGGAGCGGTACTTCACGACGCTGGACTTCCGCTTCGGTCCGGACCAGCTCGCGGGCGTCACGGAGTTCGCCCGCAGGACCGGCCCCACGACCGGCTTCCCGGCGGACGTGAAGGTCGAACTCCTCGGCAGCTGAACCGCGTCCCCGCCCGGCCCCGCCGCCCTGGGCAGGCCCTAGGCTGAGGGCCGACCGGCGCAGGATGCCGAACGGGGGAGTTCAGATGCAGCCGCTTGATCCCGGCGAGCCGCGCAGCATCGGCGCGTACCGGCTGCTGGGCAGGCTCGGGGCGGGCGGAATGGGGCGCGTCTATCTGGGGCGCAGCGCCGGCGGGCGCACCGTCGCGGTCAAGGTCGTCCATCCGCACTTCGCGCTCGACGACGAGTTCCGTGCCCGGTTCCGGCGCGAGGTGGAGGCGGCACGCCGGGTCGGCGGGGAGTGGACCGCCCCGGTCCTCGACGCCGGCCCCGACGAGCCGGTGCCGTGGGTGGCCACCGGCTACGTCGCCGGACCCTCCCTCACCCAGGCGGTCACGGACCACGGACCGCTGCCCGTGCAGTCGGTGCGGGTGCTGGGCGCCGGACTGGCACGCGCGCTGGTCGCCGTGCACGCGCTGGGACTGGTGCACCGTGACGTGAAGCCGTCCAACGTGCTGCTGACGCTGGAGGGGCCGCGGCTGATCGACTTCGGGATCGCCCGTGCCACGGACGGCACGGCGTCGCTCACCTCCACCGGTGTCTCCGTGGGGTCACCCGGCTACATGTCTCCGGAGCAGATCCTCGGCAAGGGCGTCACCGGCGCCGCCGACGTCTTCTCGCTCGGCGCGGTCCTCGCGTACGCGGCGACCGGCAGCGCCCCCTTCCACGGCGACTCCTCTGCCGCGTTGCTCTACAAGGTGGTGCACGAGGAGCCCGAACTCGGCGCGCTGGACGGCGAACTGCGGGACCTGGTGGCCGCCTGCCTGGCCAAGGAACCGGCCGCGCGGCCGGGGCCCGGCGATATCGCCGACGGGCTCGCCGTCGCCGCGGGGCAGTCGTCGGGGTGGCTGCCGGGGCCGCTGGTGGAGCAGATCAGCCGCGCGGCGGTGGAACTGCTCCACCTGGAATCGCTGCCGGAGCCCCCGCCCGCCCCGCCCGCCCCGCCCGAGGGCGCCGCATCGGGACCCGTCGCGTTCAGCAGCCCGGCCGTCGGTGTCTTCGGCCCGCCCGTCGAACCCGGCTCGCCCGGGCAGGCCCCGGCCGGCTGGGCGCCGCAGCCGGGCGCGACACCCACCGGCCCGTCCTTGACACCGGGGAACGGCTTCTCGGTCACCGCCGCCGGAGGCCGGCAGGGCCGCCGGGTCAGCTGCACCCTGGCGCTCACGGTCGCCGGCGCCCTCGCCGCCGTCACGGTCGGCGGTGCCGTGCTGCTCGACCAGTGGCGGGACGCCGGCGGCGCGGACCAGGGCGACACCGGCGCCCAACCACCTGCCGCGACAGCGTCGAAGAGCCCGGCCCCCTCCGCCTCCGCCCAGGTCGACGAGGTGCCGGAGGCCTTCCTCGGCACCTGGAGCGGACCGGCGGTCGAGCAGACCGGCCTGCCGCACGGCACGCTCACCGTCACCTTCACCGAGGGCGGCAAGGGCGACGACGTCGTGCGCACGAGCACGTCGATCTCCCTGCTGGGGGTGAGCGTCGAATGCCACGGCGTCGGCAAGCTCGCCGCGGGCAGCACGCAGCGGTCCCTGCGCGTCGAGGAGCGCACGGACCCCGAACGGCCGGGACAGCAGGGCCAGTGCACCTCGGGGAAGGCGGGACTGGTCTTCACGCTCGGCGACGACGGGACCCTGCGCTACCGGTCCGACGAGGACGCCGCGGGCCGGCCGACCGCCACGCTCACCAAGAAGACCGGCTGACGGAACGGCCGGAGGGGTGGCGTAGCCTGGATCGGTCCGTAGATCCACCGAAAAACCGCCGAAGGGTGACGCCCGGTGACCGAGAAGGCCGATCTTCAGCCCGTCCTGGACCGTGCCGCAGAAGGCGGGCGGATCACGGCAGAGGAAGCGCTCGAGCTCTACCGCTCCGCTCCGCTGCACGCCCTGGGCGCGGCGGCGGACGCCGTGCGCCGGCGCCGTTACACCGGCACCGAGCACATCGCGACGTACATCATCGAGCGCAACATCAACTACACCAACGTGTGTGTCACGGCGTGCAAGTTCTGCGCCTTCTACGCCGCGCCGAAGGACACCGCGAAGGGCTGGAGCCGTGACCTCGACGACATCCTGCGCCGCTGCGCGGAGACCGTCGAGCTCGGTGGCACGCAGATCATGTTCCAGGGCGGCCACCACCCGGACTACGGCGTCGAGTACTACGAGGAGCACTTCGCGGCCATCAAGAAGGAGTTCCCGCAGCTGGTGATCCACTCGCTCGGCGCGTCCGAGGTGGAGCACATGGCCCGGATCTCCGATGTGTCCGTCGAAGAGGCGATCACGCGCATCCACGCCGCCGGTCTGGACTCCTTCGCGGGCGCCGGTGCCGAGCTGCTGCCGGAGCGTCCCCGAAAGGCGATCGCCCCGCTCAAGGAGTCCGGCGAGCGGTGGCTGGAGATCATGGAGATCGCGCACAACCTGGGCGTGGAGTCCACCTCCACGATGCTGATGGGCACCGGCGAGACCAACGCCGAGCGCATCGAGCACCTGCGCATGATCCGTGACGTGCAGGACCGCACGGGCGGCTTCCGCGCGTTCATCCCGTACACGTACCAGCCCGAGAACAACCACCTCAAGGGCCGTACGCAGGCCACGCTCTTCGAGTACCTGCGCATGATCGCGATCGCCCGGCTCTTCCTCGACAACGTCGCGCACATCCAGGGCTCCTGGCTCACCACCGGCAAGGAGGTCGGCCAGCTGTCGCTGCACTACGGCGCGGACGACCTCGGCTCGATCATGCTCGAGGAGAACGTCGTCTCCTCGGCGGGCGCCAAGCACCGCTCCAACCGCATGGAGATCATCGACCTGATCCGCAAGTCGGGCCGCGTCCCGGCGCAGCGGACCACGACGTACGAGCACATCGTGGTGCACGACGACCCGGCCGACGACCCGGTCGACGAGCGGGTCGTCTCGCACATCTCGTCCACGGCGATCGAGGGCGGGACGGCGCACCCCGAGCTGAAGCTGCTCGCCTCGAACTGAGGCCGCCTTGCTGACCATTCACGTGGCCGAGGCCTCGCCCGAGCTCGCCGTCCTCGTCGACGGCGCGCAGGTCGCCGCCGTCGGCCCGTACGAGGAGCTGGCCGCCGTCCGCCCGCAGGCACGGGTACGGCGGTGGCCCGGCATCCTCACCCCCGGGCTGCTCAACCCGTACGGGCCCGAGCTGCTCGAAGCCACCTACCACCCCGACCCGCGCGAGGCCGCCGAGCTGGGCACCGAGCCGATCACCGGGGAGCGCGCGCAGGCCGTCTTCCGCGCCGACGCGTCACGGCGGGGCGCGAGCGCACGCCGCGGCGTCCAGCGGCTGCTGGCGCACGGAACGGTCGCCATCGCGGGCGAGTTGCGCAGCCGGCCCGCGCTGGACGCCGTGCGCCGTGCCGGGCTGGTCTTCGGCGGACGCCCGGCGAAGCTGCCCGGACCCCCGTCCTTCTCGCCGGTGCCGCTCGTCCTGCTCCCCATGCCGAATCCGGGCGGACCCGCCCGCTTCGCGGTGTTCGACGTGCCGGACCGGGCCGAACTGGTGCGGCGCGGGGCGTCGACGTGCGTGGCCACCGTCATCGGCGGGCGGCTGGTCCACCGGCGCAGCTAGGGCCTCTCTCCGGATCATGGCGGGCTCATCGGCTACCCGGCCGGGAGCTCGGGACCCAGGACCGACGTATGCGGATCCGAGGCGGACGGATCCAGGGCGGACCCCGCATCACGGCCCACCGGGCCGTTCCGCGGGACAGTTGAGCCGACCCGTGGCGCGCGGGCGGAACCCTGGTCCCTCGCAAGGGCGGTCCGGGTTGCACAATGGGTCCGTGACCCGAGCCTCCCTGGAAAAGCAGCCGCACGAAGTCGCCTCGATGTTCGACGACGTGGCGGCCAAGTACGACCTCACCAACGACGTGCTCTCGCTCGGCCAGGCCAGGCTGTGGCGCAAGGAGGTCGCCAAGGCGGTCGACGCCCGCCCCGCGCAGAAGGTCCTCGACCTCGCCGCGGGCACCGGCACCTCGTCCCTGCCGTTCACGGCCACCGGCGCGTACGTCGTGCCGTGCGACTTCTCCCTCGGGATGCTGCGCGAAGGCAAGAAGCGCAACCCCTGGCTGCCGCTCACCGCCGGCGACGCGACGAAGCTGCCCTTCGCCGACGGGGTCTTCGACGCCGTGACGATCTCCTTCGGGTTGCGCAACGTGCAGGACACCGACGCCGCGCTGCGCGAGCTGTACCGGGTGACCAAGCCGGGCGGGCGCGTGGTCATCTGCGAGTTCTCGCACCCGACCTGGGCGCCGTTCCGCACCGTGTACGAGGAGTACCTGATGCGCGCCCTGCCGCCCGTGGCGCGTGCCGTGTCCTCCAACCCCGACGCCTACGTGTACCTCGCCGAGTCGATCCAGAGCTGGCCCGACCAGCCCGCGCTCGCCGGCCGCCTCCAGCGGGCCGGCTGGTCCCAGGTCGCCTGGCGCAACCTGTCCGGTGGCATCGTGGCGCTGCACCGCGGCACCCGGCCCCGGTAGGCAAGCCGGACATGGAGCTCCAGGGGATCGCCGTGGACTACCAGGCGGTCCTGGAACAGATCGCGGCCGACATCGCCCCGCTGATCGGCAGCGGCACGCCCGCCGAGTACATCCCGGCTCTCGCCTCGGTCGACCCGCGGCGTTTCGGCATGGCGATCGCCGACGTCAGCGGCAAGGTGTACGGAGTGGGGGACTGGCAACACCCCTTCTCCGTACAGTCGATCACCAAGGTCTTCACCCTCGCGCTCGCCCTCGCCGCGGACGACGAGAGCCTGTGGGAACGCGTCGGCCGTGAACCCTCGGGCAACCCCTTCAACTCACTGGTGCAGCTGGAGTACGAGAACGGGATCCCGCGCAACCCGTTCATCAACGCCGGGGCGCTCGTCGTCACCGACCGGCTGCAGACCCTGACCGGCGATGCGAGCAGCGAACTGCTGGAGTTCCTGCGGCAGGAGAGCGGCAACCCGGACCTCGCCTTCGACCCCGAGGTCGCCGAGTCGGAGTCCGCGCACGGCGACCGCAATGCCGCCCTGGCCCATTTCATGGCCTCGTACGGCAACATCGTCAATCCCGTACCGACACTGCTCGACCACTACTTCTGGCAGTGCTCGATCGAGATGAGCTGTGCCGATCTGACCCTGGCGGCCCGCTTCCTGGCCCGGCACGGGCTGCGCGCCGACGGCTCGCGGCTGCTGACCCGCAGCGAGGCCAAGCAGGTCAACGCCGTGATGCTCACATGCGGTACCTACGACGCCGCCGGGGACTTCGCCTACCGGGTGGGGCTGCCCGGCAAGAGCGGGGTGGGCGGGGGGATCGTGGCGGTCGTGCCGGGGCGGTGCACGCTCTGCGTATGGAGCCCGGGGCTGGACGCGCGGGGCAACTCGGTGGCGGGGGTGGCGGCGCTGGACCGCTTCACGACACTGACGGGTCTCTCGGTGTTCTGAGGCCGCGTCCACTTCTTCCTTTGTGGAAAGGCGAGTTGACGGGAACCGTCCGGTGGTGAAGATGAGTCAGTTGTCCAAGAACGCTCACCGCTCGTGCGTCCTTCCCCGTCTTTCCGTCACCGCTTGCTCTTTCGGAGTCTCCCCATGGCGTCGTACTGCCTGCACTGCGGCACCCCGTTCCCGGACGAGGCGCGCTTCTGCATGAAATGCGGGAAGGAACGGCTGCCCGACGTTCCGTCCGCGCCGGCCGGGTCACCGGCCCCGCCGGCCTCCGCCGACCCACCGGCTCCGTCGGCCCCCGCCGACCCACCGGCTCCGTCGGCCCCCGCCGACCCACCGGCTCCGTCGGCCCCCGCGGCCGTGCCGATCCCTCCGCCACCGCCCGCTTCGGCACCGGCGCCCCCGCCCGCTCCCGCCGTTCCGCCCCCGCCGGGGTACGGCCCCGGCCCCGTGCAGCCGTCGCCCGTCGGCGCGTTCCTCGGACGGGCGATGCGAGGCGACTGGCTGTCCGCCGCCAAGGCCGCCGTGTGGCCGACCGGACTGCTGCTGGTGCTCGCGATCGGGCTGGCGATTCCGTCCTACGGCCAGGACGACGAGGTCTTCGTCGGCTGGAGCGAGCGGCTCCGTATCGCCCTCGCCCTGCTGCTCCAGGGCGTCGGCGGCGGCTTCGAGCTGAAGGCGGCCGGAGCGTCACCGTACGGACCGGACGGATTCGGTTCCGGAACCGGCTCCGGATCCGGCTTCGGGTCCGACGGTGACGGCTCCTACGGTGACGGCTCCTACGGCTCCGGCATGGACGAACTCGCGCAGGGAGCGGCGTCCCTGTCACTCGTACCGCTGACGGTGACCGCGCTGTGGATCGCCGCCCTCTGGCTGGGCGCCCGGACACTGCGCCGGCGCGGCGAGGGCATGGAGGCAGCGGTGCGCGTCTCCTTGCTGGTGACGGCCGCGGTACTGGTGCTCGGTCTGTTCGCCCAGCCCGAGATCATGGGTGTGAAGGTCTCCGCCTCGCCCGTGCTCGCCGCGCTCGGCGCACTCGTGATCTCCCTGGTGGTGACCGCCTGGGTGCTCCAGAGGGACCGGTTCGCCGCCGTGCTCGCGCAGCGTCCGGCCGCCCGGTCGGCGGTCCGCGCACTCGGCACGGCCGTGGGCGTGGTGGGCGCGGTGGTCGCGCTCTGCTCGCTGGTCGGCTTCATGGTCTACGCCGGCACCGACGATGTGGACGGCACGGCACTGCTGCTCGCCCTGCCGATCCTGCCCAACATCGGCTTCGCCGTGCTCGGGCTGAGCTGGGGCGTGCCCGTCGAGTACAGCTTCCGGGGCAGCGTCGGCTGGGGCGACTCCGCCGTGGAGCGCGGCAGCATCGGCCTCGGGGAGATCTCCGACGAGTGGGGCGGCGGCGCGGTGGCCGGGATCCTGGTGCTCGGCGCCGTGTGCGCGCTGGCCATCGGCCTCTGGACGGCCCGCCGCTCGGCCGACCGCCGTGAGCAGGTGCTGGCAGGCGGGTTCACGCTGGCGTTGCTCCTGACGTTCACCGGCGTCAGCGGCGTCACCACGGACCTGACGGGTGCCCTGGGCTACTTCGCCGGCATGGGCACGACCGAGGTGGCCCCGAGCGTGCCGGACGCGCTGCTGTTCGGACTGCTGTGGGTGGGCGGAGCGCTGCTGCTCGGCCCTGTGCTGTTGCGCCTCACGGGCGGCGGGCCGACACCGCCGGGCACGGGCCCCGCCCCGCATCCGCCGGTGTGGCCCTCGCCCGGTCAGCAGCCCATGGGGCACACGCCGCCGCCCTACGGGCCCGGCCCCGCCCCTGCCGGCGCGGCGCCCGTCCCCGCCGTTCCCGCAGAGGCGGCGCCGCATCCCGCCGGGCCCGTCGGTGCGGACCCGGCCGCTCTGCCGGAGGCCGCAGGGGCCGCAGCGCCGGTGCCGATGCCCGAGCCGGGCCCGGCAGCGTCGATGCACGAGCCCGGCCCGGCAGCCGTGCCCACGCCCACCGCCGTGGACGGCGGCGCAGCCGCCCACGTGCCCGCGCCGTACGTGCCGCAGCCGCCGCCCCCCGGCGCGTACGACGAGCCCGCCGCCGACGGGACCGGCAAGCGCCGGGTCCTGGTATGGACGGCGACCCTCACCGCCGCGTTCGTCATCGGCGGCGGCGCGACCGCGGGCGTGCTGATGCTCCAGGACAGGGACGACCGGGCCGATCCGGCGATCGAGATCGTCGGGACGCCCGAGGGTGACGCGAAGGGCTCCACGTCACCCTCGCCGACGCCGCCGTCCCCGGCGGCGTCCCCCACTCCGACCACCACTCCCTCCCCGAGCGCGACGGGGCCGTCGCCCGGCGCCGACCCGGTGCTGCCGGCCGGTTTCCTGCTGAAGCAGGACCCCGCCGGGTTCACCGTCGGCGTGATGGAGGGATGGTCACGCCGGCAGGCCGGCAGCCAGGTCTTCTACGAGGCGCCCACCGGCGGCGACTACCTCCAGATCGGCATCGTCAGGAACACGCCGATGAGTTCGTACGACAACTTCACCGGCCTGGAGCAGAAGCATCTGGCCAAGGCAGGGAGCGACTACGAGCGGCTCCGCCTGGAGGAGAACACCTACCAGGGCCGCCCCGGCGCGCTCTGGGAGTTCACGCACGTTCCCGAGCCCGACGAGAGCGACCTGCGGCGTCATGTGATCGACCAGGCCTTCGTCGCCGCCGACGGGACCGAGTACGCGATTCTGGCCGCCGGACGCGCGGACACGTGGGATCCGGCCGAGGACGTCGTGTTCTCGACCGCCATCAGCACGTTCAAGGCCGGCTGAGTCCGCAGCCGCGGTCCCGGCACCCGCGGCCACGGCCCCTGAGCGCCCCCCCGGGGGCTCAGGGGCGGCCGGTGCCGCCGAGCTCCAGCCGGAAGCAGTAGCCGCTCTGCTGCGACACCGGGGTCGTGAAGGTCTCCGCCAGCTCCATGCCGAGCCGCCTCGCCACGGCGATGGACCGCTCGTTGCGGGAGTTCACCATTGCCACGACCCGCTCCACCCCCGCCGCCCGTACCCGCTCGAGCGTGGTGCGGGCGGCGGCGGTCGCGTAGCCGCGTCCCCAGGCGGAACGGGCCAGCCGCCAGCCGATCTCGATCTCGCCGACAGGCCCGAAGTCCTCGTGCGGCCAGGGCTGGGCGCCCGTGAAGCCGACGACCTCGCCGTCCTCGTCGAGCATCGTCCAGAGGCAGAATCCGTGCTCGGCGTCGTGTCTGCGCTGCCGGGCCGTCAGCTCCTCGTACACGGACAGCTCGGCCGCTCTTCCGCCGTGGAACTCCATGACCTCCGGGTCGTCGAAGACCCGGTGCCAGATGACGGCGTCCTCGTCCGTGGGCACCCGGAGCTGTATGACGGGAAGCGGCCTGCTGCTCATAGACGGAGCCCTTCGGTCGGTTGATCGGTACGCCACCTTAGACTGCACAAGACTGCACAGGTCCTGTGCCGTTCGGTACGCAAATATCGGAATGCCCCATCGAATACTCGGGAGAAGCCGCCGTGACCGAAGCCCTCACCGAGCACACTGCCGATGTGATCGTCGTCGGGGCAGGCCCGGCCGGCTCCACCACCGCGTACTACCTGGCCAAGGCCGGGCTGGACGTGCTGCTGCTGGAGAAGACCGCCTTCCCGCGCGAGAAGGTCTGCGGCGACGGCCTCACCCCGCGCGCCACCAAGCAGCTGGTCTCCATGGGGATCGACATCTCCGAAGAGGCGGGCTGGCTGCGGAACAAGGGCCTGCGGATCATCGGCGGCGGTGTGCGTCTCCAGCTCGACTGGCCCGATCTCGCCTCGTACCCGGACTACGGACTGGTCCGCAAGCGCGACGACTTCGATGAGCAGCTGGCCCGCCAGGCCCAGAAGGCCGGCGCGCGGCTGTACGAGCGGTGCAACGTCGGCGCCCCCGTCATCGACGACCGCACCGGCCGGATCACCGGGGTCCACGCCAAGCTCGGCGAGGAGAAGACCCCGGTCACCTTCCACGCCCCGCTGGTGGTCGCCGCCGACGGCAATTCCTCCCGGATCTCGCTCGCGATGGGCCTGCACCGCCGCGAGGACCGCCCGATGGGCGTGGCGGTGCGTACGTACTTCACCTCACCCCGTCACGACGACGACTACCTCGAGTCGTGGCTGGAGCTGTGGGACCGGCGCGGGCCGGGCGAGGACCGGCTGCTGCCCGGCTACGGCTGGATCTTCGGCATGGGCGACGGCACGTCCAACGTCGGCCTCGGCGTCCTGAACACCTCGGCGTCCTTCAAGGAACTGGACTGGCGCGAGGTCCTGAAGGCCTGGTGCGCGTCCATGCCGGAGGACTGGGGCTACACCGACGAGAACATGACCGGCCCGATCCGGGGCGCGGCCCTGCCGATGGCGTTCAACCGCCAGCCGCACTACACCAAGGGCCTGCTGCTGGTCGGCGACGCGGGCGGCCTGGTCAACCCGTTCAACGGCGAGGGCATCGCGTACGCGATGGAGTCGGGCCAGATCGCGGCCGACGTCATCGTCCAGGCGCACGCCCGGCAGACGCCGGCCCAGCGCGAACTGGCGCTGCACCGCTACCCGAAGGTCCTCAAGGACACCTACGGCGGCTACTACACGCTGGGCCGCGCGTTCGTGAAGCTGATCGGCAACCCGAAGGTCATGAAGATCGCGACGCAGCGTGGTCTGACCCACCCGCTGCTGATGAAGTTCACCCTGAAGATGCTGGCGAACCTGACCGACCCGTCGGGCGGCGACGCGATGGACCGCATCATCAACGGCCTGTCGAAGGTGGCCCCGAAGGCGTGAGCACCGCGGTGCTGCCCGACGGCACGGTGCTGCGGACGGCGACGCCCGCCGACGCTGAGGCGCTGTGCGCGGCGTACGTGGACAACCGGGAGCACCTGGCTCCCTGGGAGCCGCGCCGCGACGAGCGCTTCTTCACCGTCGAGGGACAGGCCGTCCGCCTCGCCGAACGGCTCCGTGAGTACGAGGCCGGACGCGTCGTGCCCTGGCTGCTCGGCGCCGTCGACGGACGCGTCGTCGGGACGGTCACGCTCTCGGGCATCTCGCTCGGCCCCTTCTGCAGCGCCTACCTCGGCTACTGGACGGCGGTCGACCACCAGGGCAGGGGCCTGGCGACGGCGGCCGTGGAGGCGGTGTGCGGCATCGCGGCCGGCAAGATGGGCCTGCACCGGATCGAGGCCACCACACTGGTGGACAACCTGCGTTCGCAGCGCGTGCTCGAGCGCTGCGGCTTCGAACCCATCGGCACGGCGCCGCGCTATCTGCACATCGACGGCCGGTGGCGCGACCACCGGCTCTTCCAGCGGATCCTGCACGACGCCCCGCCGACTGCGTGACGACCCGCCCGGCGGTCCGTGCGGTGGGCGGACTCGGCCTGGTGCGGCCACGCCGTCAGTGACGGGACGGCGACTTCCCCACGGACCGGCTGCGACCCCGGCGATCCACCCCATGTCACGGGGGGTGTCAAGGGGGCTGACCGCATCTCCGATCCGGGTGGCGGGTGCACTGATCTCGCGCCCGGATCCTGGCAATGTCGTCGGCGAGCGATCGATCGGCCCGGGCAGGCCGGGCCACGACCAGGGGGAGACCATCCATGCTGAGCAAGCGCATCGGCGCCGCGATCCTGCTCGCCGCAACCCTCACCGGGGCGTTCGCCCCGGTGGCAGCGGCCCGGCAACACGATCCGGTGCAGCGGCAGCTGGATCTGCTCGTCGACCGGGACGGGGTACCGGGCGCCCTTGCGTTCGACGGCAAGGTGACGCGTACCGCCGGCGTCGCGGACCTGGAGTCGGGCAGGCCGATGGTCGACGCGCAGGGCCGGTTCCGGGTGGCCAGCAACACCAAGGCGTTCACCGCGGCCGCCGTGATGCGCCTGGTGGCGGACGGGCGGATACGGCTCGGCGACCGCGCGGGCGCCTACGTGCCACAACTCGCCGGACACGCCGTCACCGTACGCCAGTTGCTCAAGCAGACCAGTGGGATCCCGGAGTACACCACGCTCGTCGACTGGAGCCTGCCGCCCGGCACGCCCGAGGACCATCTCGGTCTCGCGCTCAAGAAGGAGCCCGCCTTCGAGCCGGGCACCGACTGGGGCTACTCCAACACCAACTACCTCGTGCTCGGCATGCTGATCGACAAGGTGGCGGGGGTCGATTTCCGCACCTATATCGAGCGCACCATTCTGCGTCCGCTGCGCCTGGACGACACCTACTGGCCCGCGCCCGGCGAGCTGCACCTGCGCGGACCGCACGCCCGCAACTACGGCATCCACCCGGCACGTCCGGAGGCCGGCCGGGTGGACATGACCGAGCTGCCCGGGCACGAGTTCGGTGCCTCCGGCGGGCTCGTCTCCACCCCCGAGGACCTCAACGCCTTCTGGGACGGCCTGTTCGGCGGTCGGCTCCTTCCCGGTTGGGCCCTGCGCCTGATGACCCGTGACACCACCGATGTCGGCGGCCGCGACGTCTACCCGGCGGGCAGCCGGTACGGCTACGGCGTCGCTTCGATCCCGCTCAGCTGCGGCGGCGTCTACTGGGGCCACGGCGGCGATCTGCCCGGCGACTCGGTCGGCGGCGGCCGGGCCACGGCCGACCGCGGCACCGTCACCGTCTACACCACGACCTGGGCGGCCGAAGGCAAGAGCCTGCGCCACCTCCAAGGAGCGGTCGACGCGGCCCTGTGCGCCGGTGGACGCTAGGGTCTTTCGCATCACGTTCCGTCGCTCACCGCGGCGGCGTAGCGGCGGAATCCGTCCCAGCGTGAAACCGCCACCGCGTCCCGTGAAGCACTCCTGAAACCGCCGAAGGGCCGCCGCTCCCCCGAGGGAACGGCGGCCCTTCCAGGCAGTGAGGGAACGTCAGAGGACGCGCACCGCGCCGCTCGCCGGGTAGCCGGACAGATCCTGGATGACGACGCCCTTGCTGGGGTTCGCGGCGTCCAGGTACTGGCCGTCACCGATGTAGACGCCCGTGTGGTACGCGGAACCGGCGCCGCCCCAGTAGAGGATGTCGCCCACCTGAAGGTTGGAGGTACCGACCTGGGTGCCGGCCAGCGACTGGTCCTGGGAGACGCGCGGCAGGTCGATGCCGACGGTGCGGTACGCGGCCTGGACCAGGCTGGAGCAGTCCCAGGCGTTGGGGCCGGTGGCGCCCATGATGTACGCGTCGCCGAGCTGCGCCTTGAGGAACGCGACCACGGTGGCGGCGCTGCCCGTGGCGGTGCCGGTGGAGGCGGAGGCCGAGAGCGTGGTGCGCTCGGAGTCGCGGGACGCGCGCTCCTGGGCGGCGGCCTCGGCGCGCTTGCGCGCCTCTTCCTTCTCCTTGGCCTCGGCAGCGCGGTCCGCCTCGGCCTTGGCCTTCTCGGCGGCCTTCGCGGCCTTGGCGGCGGCGGCCTCTTCCTGGGCCTGCAGCTGCGCCTGGAGCTCCAGGTCGAGGGCGACCTGCTGGGTGGCCTCCGCGGACTGGGCGACCGCGGCCAGGGAGTCGGCGGTGAGCAAGGGCATCTCGATGGTCTCGGTCACCGGCTCGGCGTTCGCCGGCCCGGCAGCACCGGCCACCGCGATGGTGCTGAGGACGCCACCGGCGACTCCGGCCCGTATCGCCATTTTCGAGGCGCTGCGGCGGGGCTTCCGGTGGCTGGGTATGTGAGCGGTGTGGGACATGAGTACAACCGCTATCAGGGCAGGACGGTTCCCTTCAAGAAACGTGTGTTGCGCCACAGTTACGACCGGAACCTCTGAATCCGCTGCGCATGGACCCTTATTGACGCCGTAACGGGCAAACCGGTCACAGGTGATCACGGCTATGATCATGGGCTTTCCGTAAAAGGTCCGAATTGCCGTGGGCCTACCACCCCTTCACGTCGTTGGCCAAGCCCCGCTTTTGTTGAACTCTTGAGTGAGTGGCGCAGGTCACAGAATGGTCAACGTCCGGGCGCTCGGGAGGCCGTGGACCGGTGCTCCGGTCCACCGCGGTCCGCCCGATCCCACTGCCGGGTGACCCGGCGGTCCAATATCACCCGATGCGGTCCATCTCGAATTTGCGTGCACCCGCCACCGCTTGATAGGGCACCCCGCCTCCGACCAGCGGTAACAGCTCCAGATGTCACGTCTGGTGATCACCCGGGAGCTTTGCGTACGAAGATCACCGCTCATCCGGCTTCATGATCCTTCGTCGGGTGGTGGAGATCACAAACTCGATGCCCGACCCCGTGTCGCAGATCACAGACCGACAGGCATAGGATGCGGGTTCCGGGCTTGTGAACTGCCTCACATGTGCACGATCTTCGGCACGATCTTCGAGGCGGCGAAGTGATCGCCCGGGTGCGGTCCAACGGTCAAGGACGACTGGAAGGAGCGGGGAGGGTGAATGCTTACGCGCCCATCCTTGTGCTCGGCGCCCTCGGGGCAGGGTTTGCGATCTTCTCCGTGGTCATGGCCACGCTTATCGGCCCCAAGCGGTACAACCGGGCAAAGCTCGAAGCGTACGAGTGCGGCATCGAGCCCACACCTACGCCCGCCGGAGGCGGACGCTTTCCGATCAAGTACTACCTGACGGCGATGCTCTTCATCATTTTCGACATCGAGATCGTCTTCCTCTATCCCTGGGCCGTCACCTTCGACGCCCTGGGGATCTTCGGGCTCGTGGAGATGCTGCTCTTCGTGCTCACCGTCTTCGTCGCCTACGCGTATGTATGGCGGCGCGGCGGCCTGGAATGGGACTGAGGGGCTGAGGGGCACACCATGGGACTCGAAGAGAAGCTGCCGAGCGGTTTCCTGCTGACCACCGTCGAACAGGCCGCGGGCTGGGTGCGCAAGTCATCCGTCTTTCCCGCGACGTTCGGTCTGGCCTGCTGCGCCATCGAGATGATGACGACCGGCGCCGGCCGGTACGACCTGGCGCGCTTCGGTATGGAGGTCTTCCGCGGATCGCCGCGCCAGGCCGACCTGATGATCGTGGCGGGCCGGGTGAGCCAGAAGATGGCGCCCGTCCTGCGCCAGGTCTATGACCAGATGCCCAACCCCAAGTGGGTCATCTCCATGGGTGTTTGCGCATCATCGGGCGGAATGTTCAACAATTACGCGATTGTGCAGGGTGTTGATCATATTGTCCCTGTTGACATCTATCTGCCCGGTTGTCCCCCGCGCCCCGAGATGCTGATGGACGCGATCCTCAAGCTCCACCAGAAGATCCAGAGCTCCAAGCTCGGTGTGAACGCGGAGGAAGCGGCCCGCGAGGCGGAGGAGGCGGCCCTCAAGGCGCTCCCGACGATCGAGATGAAGGGGCTGCTGCGATGACGGACCAGCCGAATCCCGAGAAGGACCTCTCCGCGCAGAACCTTCCCGGCCAGCGCGGCGAGCACGGCGAGGAGATCCGCGTCCAGCGCGGCATGTTCGGCGCCAACAACGGAGGGGACACGTCCGGCTACGGAGGGCTCGTACGCTCCGTACGGCTGCCCGGGCCGGCCGCCCGCCCGTACGGCGGCTGGTTCGACGAGGTGGCCGACGAACTCGAGGGCGCACTCGAGGAGCAGGGCATCGTCCCCGAGAACGCCATCGAGAAGACCGTCGTCGACCGCGGCGAGCTGACCTTCCACATCGCGCGCGAACACCTGCTGCAGGTGGCGAGGACACTGCGTGACGACCCGGCTCTGCGCTTCGAGCTCTGCACCGGGGTCAGCGGGGTGCACTACCTGGAGGACAAGGGCCGGGAGCTGCACGCCGTCTACCACCTGCGCTCGCTCACCCACGGCCGGCTGATCCGGCTCGAGGTCTCCGCCCCGGACCGTGACCCGCACGTCCCGTCGCTGGTGTCGGTCTATCCGACCAACGACTGGCACGAGCGCGAGACCTACGACTTCTTCGGGCTCGTCTTCGACGGCCACCCCGCCCTCACCCGGATCATGATGCCGGACGACTGGCAGGGCTTCCCGCAGCGCAAGGACTATCCGCTCGGCGGCATCGCCGTCGAGTACAAGGGCGCCCAGATCCCGGCTCCGGACCAGCGGAGGTCGTACTCGTGACTACACCGTCTGCACACGCACGCGAAACCACCGAAGGCCCCGTCTACACGGTCACCGGTGGCGACTGGGACGAGGTCGTCCGGTCCGCGGCCAAGGCCGACGACGAGCGCATCGTCGTCAACATGGGCCCGCAGCACCCCTCCACGCACGGAGTGCTCCGCCTGATCCTCGAGATCGACGGCGAGACGGTCACCGAGGCCCGTTGCGGCATCGGCTACCTCCACACCGGCATCGAGAAGAACCTCGAGTACCGGACGTGGACGCAGGGCACCACCTTCGTGACGCGCATGGACTACCTGACGCCGTTCTTCAACGAGACGGCGTACTGCCTCGGCGTGGAGCGGCTGCTCGGCATCGAGGACCAGATCCCCGACCGTGCGACCGTCATCCGCGTCCTGCTGATGGAGCTCAACCGCATCTCCTCGCACCTGGTGTGCATCGCCACCGGCGGTATGGAGCTCGGCGCCACCACGATCATGATCTACGGATTCCGGGATCGTGAACTGATTCTCGACATCTACGAGCTGATCACCGGCCTGCGCATGAACCACGCGTACATCAGGCCCGGCGGACTCGCCCAGGACCTGCCCCCCGGCGCGGTCGACCAGCTCCGCGAGTTCGTGAAGACGATGAGGAAGAACCTGCCGGAGTACGACAAGCTCGCCACCGGCAACCCGATCTTCAAGGCCCGTATGCAGGACGTCGGGTACCTGGACCTGACCGGCTGCATGGCGCTCGGCGCGACCGGACCGATCCTGCGCTCGGCGGGCCTCGCCCACGACCTGCGCAAGACCGACCCGTACTGCGGCTACGAGACGTACGACTTCGACGTACCGACCGCAGACACCTGCGACTCCTACGGCCGCTTCCTCATCCGCCTCGAGGAGATGCGGCAGTCGCTGCGGATCGTCGAGCAGTGCCTCGACCGGCTCGAGCCCGGCCCGGTGATGGTCGCCGACAAGAAGATCGCCTGGCCCGCGCAGCTCGCGCTCGGCCCCGACGGTCTCGGCAACTCCCTGGACCACATCAAGAAGATCATGGGCACCTCGATGGAGGCCCTGATCCACCACTTCAAGCTGGTGACGGAGGGGTTCAGGGTGCCGGCCGGGCAGACGTACGCCGCGGTCGAGTCACCGAAGGGCGAACTCGGCGTCCATGTCGTCTCCGACGGCGGGACCCGGCCCTTCCGGGTCCACTTCCGGGACCCGTCGTTCACCAACCTGCAGGCCATGGCGGCCATGTGCGAGGGCGGCCAGGTGGCCGACGTCATCGTCGCCGTCGCGTCCATCGACCCCGTGATGGGAGGCGTCGACCGATGACGGACGTATCGCTGGGCATGCCGCAACTGCCCGCACCGGACTATCCGGCCGAGGTGCGCGCGCGGCTCGAGGCGGAGGCGAAGGAGATCATCGCCCGCTATCCCGGCAGCCGGTCCGCCCTGCTGCCGCTGCTGCACCTGGTGCAGTCGGAAGAGGGCCATGTCTCCCGCACCGGCATGCGGTTCTGCGCCGAGATGCTGGACCTGACCACGGCCGAGGTCACCGCGGTCGCCACCTTCTACTCGATGTACCGGCGCAAGCCGTCCGGCGACTACCAGGTCGGCGTCTGCACCAACACGCTCTGCGCGGTGATGGGCGGTGACGCGATCTTCGAGGAGCTGAAGGAGCACCTCGGCGTCGGCAACAACGAGACGACCGACGACGGCAAGATCACCCTCGAGCACATCGAGTGCAACGCGGCCTGCGACTTCGCGCCCGTGGTGATGGTCAACTGGGAGTTCTTCGACAACCAGACGCCCGAGTCCGCGAGGCAGCTCGTCGACGACCTGCGCGCCGGCGAACAGGTCGTCCCCACCCGTGGCGCGCCGCTGTGCACCTACAAGGAGACGGCCCGCATCCTGGCCGGCTTCCCCGACCAGCGGCCCGGCGCGGTGGAGGCCGGCGGCGGCGCGGGACCCGCGTCGCTCATCGGGCTCAGGCTCGCCAAGGGCGAGGCCGCTCCGGCACGGGTGGTCCACCCGCGCGGTGAGTACCCCAAGGACCGTCCGCAGGCCGGATCCGAGCACCTCAGCTCGCACGACGCACCGCAGAAGACTTCGGCATCCGACCCGGACAACCCGGCCGGACCTGTCGCGGAGGGTGAGTGATGACCTTGTCCACCGAGCACGGCGGCGGCTCCCGGCCGGAGGTCGGAGGAGAGAGCAGCCCTGAGAAGCTCCTCTCCCCGGTCCTGTCGGCCTTCTGGGACGATCCGCGGTCGTGGACGCTCGCGACCTACCGCAGGCACGACGGCTACGAGGGCATGCGCAAGGCGCTCGCCATGTCGCCCGACGACCTGATCGCGTACGTCAAGGACGCCGGTCTGCGGGGCCGCGGCGGCGCAGGCTTCCCCACCGGCATGAAGTGGCAGTTCATTCCGCAGGGCGACGGCAAGCCGCACTACCTCGTCGTCAACGCCGACGAGTCGGAGCCCGGCACCTGCAAGGACATCCCCCTTCTCTTCGCCAATCCGCACTCCCTCATCGAGGGGATCGTGATCGCCTGCTACGCGATCCGCTCCAGCCACGCCTTCATCTATCTGCGCGGCGAGGTCGTCCCCGTCCTGCGGAGGCTGCACGAGGCCGTGCGCGAGGCGTACGAGGCGGGATTCCTCGGCAAGAACATCCTCGGCAGCGGCCTCGACCTCGAACTCACCGTGCACGCGGGCGCCGGCGCCTACATCTGCGGTGAGGAGACCGCGCTGCTGGACTCCCTGGAAGGCCGCCGCGGCCAGCCCCGGCTGCGGCCCCCCTTCCCCGCGGTCGCCGGCCTGTACGCCTGCCCGACTGTGGTGAACAACGTCGAGTCCATCGCGTCGGTTCCCGCGATCCTGAACAAGGGCAAGGACTGGTTCAGGTCCATGGGCAGCGAGAAGTCCCCGGGCTTCACGCTGTACTCGCTCAGCGGTCATGTCGCGAGCCCCGGCCAGTACGAGGCCCCGCTCGGCATCACCCTGCGCCAGCTGCTCGACATGAGCGGCGGCATGCGGCCCGGTCACCGGCTGAAGTTCTGGACGCCCGGCGGCTCCTCGACCCCGATGTTCACCGACGAACACCTCGACGTCCCGCTGGACTACGAGGGCGTCGGCGCCGCCGGTTCGATGCTCGGCACCAAGGCGCTCCAGTGCTTCGACGAGACGACCTGCGTGGTGCGGGCCGTCACCCGCTGGACCGAGTTCTACGCCCACGAGTCCTGCGGCAAGTGCACACCGTGCCGCGAAGGGACGTACTGGCTGGTCCAGTTGCTCCGCGACATCGAGGCGGGCAACGGCGTCATGTCCGACCTCGACAAGCTGAACGACATCGCCGACAACATCAACGGCAAATCGTTCTGCGCCCTCGGCGACGGCGCCGCCTCGCCGATCTTCTCCTCGCTCAAGTACTTCCGCGACGAGTACGAGCAGCACATCACGCAGGGCGGTTGCCCCTTCGACCCTGCCAGGTCGACGGCCTGGGCGGACAAGCACATGGAGGTGAACGCATGACGGTCACGACGTCTGCCCCCTCCGGGGGCTCCGAGGCCCCGGTCCCGCCCGAGGACCTCGTGACGCTGACCATCGACGGCATCGAGATCTCCGTCCCCAAGGGGACGCTGGTCATCCGGGCCGCCGAACTCCTCGGCATCGAGATCCCGCGCTTCTGCGACCACCCGCTCCTCGACCCCGCCGGCGCCTGCCGCCAGTGCATCGTCGAGGTGGAGGGCCAGCGCAAGCCGATGGCCTCCTGCACCATCACCTGCACCGACGGCATGGTCGTCAGGTCGCAGCTCACCTCGCCCGTCGCCGAGAAGGCGCAGAAGGGCGTGATGGAGCTGCTGCTGATCAACCATCCGCTGGACTGCCCGGTCTGCGACAAGGGCGGCGAGTGCCCCCTGCAGAACCAGGCCGTCTCGCACGGCCAGGCCGAATCACGGTTCGACGGCAAGAAGCGCACCTTCCAGAAGCCGGTACCGCTCTCCACACAGGTGCTGCTCGACCGTGAGCGGTGCGTGCTGTGCGCCCGCTGCACCCGCTTCTCCAACCAGGTGGCGGGCGACCCGATGATCGAGCTGCTTGAGCGCGGCGCGCTCCAGCAGGTCGGCACCGGTGAGGGCGACCCGTTCGAGTCGTACTTCTCCGGGAACACCATCCAGATCTGCCCGGTGGGTGCGCTGACCTCGGCCGCCTACCGCTTCCGCTCCCGCCCGTTCGACCTGGTGTCCTCGCCGAGCGTGTGCGAGCACTGCGCGGGCGGCTGCGCCACCCGCACCGACCACCGCCGCGGCAAGGTCATGCGGCGCCTCGCCGCGGAGGACCCGGAGGTCAACGAGGAGTGGCTGTGCGACAAGGGCCGCTTCGGCTTCCGCTACGCCCAGCAGCGTGACCGGCTCACCACGCCGCTCGTCCGCAACGAGCAGGGTGTGCTGGAACCGGCGAGCTGGCCCGAGGCGCTGGAGGCCGCGGCCCGCGGTCTCGTCAAGGGCCGCACCGGTGTTCTGACCGGTGGCCGGCTGACCGTCGAGGACGCCTACGCGTACGCCAAGTTCGCCCGGGTCGCGCTCGACACCAACGACATCGACTTCCGTGCGCGGGCCCACTCCGCGGAGGAGGCCGACTTCCTCGCGGCGCGGGTCGCGGGGCAGGGCAGGGACCTGTCCGGCACCGGAGTCACCTACACGTCGCTGGAGAAGGCGCCGGCGGTGCTGCTCGTCGGCTTCGAGTCGGAGGAGGAGGCCCCCGGCGTCTTCCTGCGGCTGCGCAAGGCCCACCGCAAGCACGGACAACGCGCCTTCTCCCTCGCCACGCACGCCACGCGTGGCCTCGAGAAGGCGGGCGGGACCCTGCTGCCCGCGGCACCCGGTACCGAGACCGACTGGCTGAACGCCCTCACCTCGGGCACCGGCCTCGACGAGGCCGGCGCCGAGGCGGCGGAGGCACTGCGCGCCGAGGGCGCGGTGATCGTGGTCGGCGAACGGCTCGCGGCCGTGCCCGGCGGTCTCACCGCCGCCGTACGCGCCTCGGCCGCGACCGGCGCACAGCTGGTGTGGATCCCGCGCCGCGCCGGAGAGCGGGGCGCCGTGGAGGCGGGCGCGCTCCCGTCGCTGCTGCCGGGCGGCCGCCCGGCGACCGACCCGCGGGCCCGTACGGAGACCGCGGAGGTCTGGCGGGTACGTGAACTGCCGCACCGCTACGGCCGCGACACCGGCCAGATCGTCGAGGCCGCGGCCACCGGCGAACTGGGCGCGCTGCTCGTCGCGGGCGTCGAGGTCGCGGACCTGCCCGACCCGGCGCGGGCGCGAGAGGCGCTCGACGCGGTCGGATTCCTCGTATCGCTGGAGCTCCGCCCCAGCGAGGTCACCCAACGGGCGGACGTCGTCCTCCCGGTCGCGGCCGTCGCCGAGAAGCCCGGCACCTTCCTCAACTGGGAGGGCAGGGCCCGGATGTTCGAGGCGGCGCTCAAGCCCGAGCAGATGACCCGGACCCTCGCGCCGACCGACGCGCGGGTGCTGCACATGCTGGCCGACGCGCTCGACGTGCCCTTCGGCCTGCCGGACCTCAGGTCCGTACGCGCCGAACTGGACCGGCTCGGCAGCTGGGACGGCCCCCGGGCCACCGAGCCGGCGCAGAGCGCCGAGCCGCTGCCCCGGCCGGGTTCCGGCGAGGCGGTCCTCGCCGGGCACCGGCTCCTGCTCGACCAGGGCCTGCTCCAGCAGGGCGACGAGGCGCTGGCCGGCACCCGGCACGCCGCGGTCGCCAGGCTGTCCGCGGCCACGGCGGCGGAGACCGGCGTCAAGGACGGCGACGAGCTGGAGGTCCGCGGACCGGCCGGCTTCGTACGGCTGCCGCTCCAGGTGAGCGAGATGCCCGACCGGGTGGTGTGGCTGCCGATGAACTCCGTCGGCGGCGGCGTCACCACGGACACCGGGGCCCGCCCCGGCGAGCTGGTCCGTATCGCGGCGGCGACGGGCGCGACGGAGGTGGAGGCATGACCGTCCTGGCATTGGAAGACCTGTCGATGTTCGGACGCGACCCCTGGTGGCTCGTCCTCATCAAGGCCGTGTTCTGCTTCGCCTTCCTGATGGTGACCGTGCTCTTCTCCATCGTGTGGGAGCGCAAGGTCGTCGCGTGGATGCAGCTGCGCATCGGCCCGAACCGGCACGGCCCCTGGGGCATGCTCCAGTCGCTCGCCGACGGCATCAAGCTGATGCTGAAGGAAGACGTCATCGTCAAGCGGGCCGACAAGGTCGTCTACGTCCTGGCGCCGATCGTGGCCGCGATCCCCGCGTTCATGGCGATCGCCGTGATCCCCTTCGGCCCGTCCGGCAACGAGGTCTCGATCTTCGGCCAGCGCACCACGATGCAGCTGACCGACCTGCCGATCGCGATGCTCTACATCCTCGCGATCGCCTCCGTCGGCATCTACGGCATCGTGCTCGCCGGCTGGTCCTCCGGCTCGACCTACCCGCTGCTCGGCGGTCTCCGCTCCTGCGCGCAGATGATCTCGTACGAGATCGCGATGGGCGCGGCGTTCGCCTCCGTCTTCCTCTACTCCGGGTCGATGTCGACCTCGGCGATCGTGGAGGCGCAGGCCGACCGCTGGTTCATCATCCTGCTGCCGGTCTCCTTCATCATCTACGTCGTCACGATGGTCGGTGAGACCAACCGGGCTCCGTTCGACATGCCGGAGTCCGAGGGCGACCTGGTCGGCGGCTTCAACACCGAGTACAGCTCGATCAAGTTCGCGATGTTCATGCTGGCCGAATACGTCAACATGGTCACCGTCTCCGCCGTCTCCGTGACGCTCTTCCTGGGCGGCTGGCGGGCGCCGTACCCGATCTCCACCTTCTGGGAGGGCGCGAACCACGGCTGGTGGCCGATGCTCTGGTTCGTCCTCAAGGTCCAGCTGCTGCTGTTCTTCTTCATCTGGCTGCGCGGCACGCTGCCCCGGGTCCGCTACGACCAGCTGATGAAGCTCGGCTGGAAGGTCCTGATCCCGGTCTCCGTGGTCTGGCTGATGCTGGTGGCGACCGTGCGCGCGCTGCGCAACGAGAACTACGACTTCCAGCAGATCGTGCTGTACGTCGGCGGCGCGGTGATCGCGGTGCTGCTGCTCTCCTTCGTCGCCGACATCTTCCGCGGACGCAAGGAGAAGGCCGGAGAGGCGGCCGAGCCGCCGCCCCCGGCCTTCGACCCGATGGCGGGCGGCTTCCCCGTACCACCGCTGCCCGGCCAGGAGTTGCCCCCGGTGCCGCGCAGGCGGCCCCGGCACGAGCGCGAGCTGATCGTCAGCGGCGGCCCCAATGACAGTGATGGTCCTCGGGACGGAAAGGAGGCTGACGGTGTCTGAGGAATCCCAGCGCAAGGAATCCGGTGGCAAGGAATCCGAGAGCACGTTCCTGAATCCGGTTGCCGGCTTCGGCGTGACCTTCAAGGCCATGTTCAAGAAGCGGCTGACCGAGCAGTACCCGGAGCAGCAGAAGGTGACGGCGCCGCGCTTCCACGGGCGGCACCAGCTCAACCGCCATCCGGACGGACTCGAGAAGTGCGTCGGGTGCGAGCTGTGCGCCTGGGCCTGCCCGGCGGACGCGATCTATGTGGAGGGCGCGGACAACACCGAGGAGGAGCGCTACTCCCCGGGTGAGCGGTACGGCCGCGTCTACCAGATCAACTACGCCCGCTGCATCCTGTGCGGACTGTGCATCGAGGCCTGTCCGACCCGCGCGCTGACGATGACGAACGAGTTCGAACTCGCCGACTCGAGTCGCGAGAACCTCATCTACACCAAGGAGCAGCTGCTCGCCGGTCTGGAAGAGACCATGGTCGACACGCCGCACGCGATCTACCCCGGCATGGACGAACAGGACTACTACCGGGGCCTGGTCACCGAGGCCGCACCCGGCACGGTCCAGCAGACCGCCGTCTCCAAGGACCAGCGGCCGCAGGCGGGCGAGTCCAGCTTCGGCGAGGACGAGCCGGCCTCGAAGAAGGTGATCGGCGCATGAACACGCTCGCCGCATCCGTCACCTCCACCGGCGAGGCCGTCCAGTTCTGGGTGCTCGGCACGATCGCCGTGATCGGGGCGCTCTGCACGATCCTGATGAAGCGGGCCGTGCACAGTGCCCTCTGCCTGGCCGGGACGATGATCATCCTCGCGGTGTTCTACCTGGCCAACGGCGCGTACTTCCTGGGCGTCGTCCAGATCGTCGTCTACACCGGCGCGATCATGATGCTGTTCCTCTTCGTCGTCATGCTGGTCGGCGTCACGGCCGCCGACTCGCTGAAGGAGACGCTGAAGGGACAGCGCTGGCTCGCCGCGGCCTGCGGCCTCGGCTTCGGCATCCTGCTGATCGCCGGCATCGGCAACGCCTCCCTGAAGAACTTCAACGGGCTGGGCGCCGCCAACTCCGCGCACGGCGGGAACGTCGAGGGCCTCGCGGCGCTCATCTTCACCAAGTACGTCTTCGCCTTCGAGATCACCGGCGCGCTGCTGATCACCGCGGCCGTCGGCGCGATGGTGCTCACCCACCGGGAACGCACCGAGCGGGCCAAGACCCAGCGCGAACTCTCCGAGCAGCGCGTACGCGAAGGCAAGCATCTGCCCCCGCTCCCCGCGCCCGGTGTCTACGCCAGGCACAACGCGGTGGACATCGCCGGTCTGCTGCCGGACGGCACCCCGTCCGAGCTCACCGTCAACAAGACGCTGCGCGACCGCGGTCAGATCCGGGACGTCTCGACGGAGGCGCTGGACGACCTCAAGGCCCTGGAGCAGCGCTCCGAGGAGCGCCTCGGACGTGACAAGGACGCCCGGGACCGGGACGGACAGGAGGCCAAGCGGTGAATCCGGTCAACTACCTCTATCTCGCCGCCCTGCTGTTCACCATCGGCGCGGCGGGGGTCCTGATCCGGCGGAACGCGATCGTGGTGTTCATGTGCGTCGAGCTGATGCTCAACGCCTGCAACCTCGCGTTCGTCGCCTTCTCCCGTATGCACGGCAATCTCGACGGCCAGATCATCGCGTTCTTCACGATGGTCGTCGCCGCGGCGGAGGTCGTGGTCGGGCTCGCGATCATCGTGTCGCTGTTCCGCTCCCGCCACTCGGCCTCGGTCGACGACGCCAGCCTGATGAAGCTGTAAGGGGTCGGAAGAATCGTGGAGAACCTGATTGCGCTGCTCGTCGCGGCGCCTCTGCTCGGAGCGGCGGTCCTGCTGTGCGGCGGGCGCCGCCTCGACCGGATCGGTCACTGGCTGGGCACCCTGCTCGCCGCCGCGTCCTTCGTCGTCGGCGCGGTGCTGTTCGTCGACATGCTCGGCAAGGGTGCCGAGGAACGGGCCCTGCACCAGAAGCTGTTCAGCTGGATCCCCGTCGAGGGCTTCCAGGCGGACATCGCCTTCCAGCTCGACCAGCTGTCGATGACGTTCGTCCTGCTGATCACCGGTGTGGGCACCCTGATCCACATCTACTCGATCGGTTACATGGAGCACGACGAGCGGCGCCGCCGCTTCTTCGGCTACCTCAACCTCTTCCTCGCGGCGATGCTCCTGCTGGTCATCGCCGACAACTACCTCCTGCTGTACGTCGGCTGGGAGGGCGTCGGTCTCGCGTCCTACCTGCTCATCGGCTTCTGGCAGCACAAGCCCAGCGCGGCGACGGCGGCGAAGAAGGCGTTCCTCGTCAACCGCGTCGGCGACATGGGCCTGTCGATCGCGATCATGCTGATGTTCACCACCTTCGGCACCTTCGCGTTCGGCCCGGTGCTGGGGGCGACCGGGGAGACGAGCGAGGGCATGCTGACGGCCATCGGCCTGATGCTGCTGCTCGCCGCGTGCGGCAAGTCGGCCCAGGTGCCGCTGCAGTCCTGGCTCGGTGACGCGATGGAGGGCCCGACCCCCGTCTCCGCCCTGATCCACGCGGCCACCATGGTCACGGCCGGTGTCTACCTCATCGTCCGCTCCGGCGCGATCTTCAACGCCGCCCCGGACGCGCAGCTCGCCGTCGTCATCGTGGGCGCGGTCACGCTGCTCTTCGGTGCGATCGTCGGTTGCGCGAAGGACGACATCAAGAAGGCACTGGCCGGTTCGACGATGTCGCAGATCGGCTACATGGTCCTCGCGGCCGGCCTCGGCCCGATCGGCTACGCCTTCGCGATCATGCACCTGGTGACGCACGGCTTCTTCAAGGCCGGGCTCTTCCTCGGCGCCGGTTCGGTCATGCACGGCATGAACGACGAGGTGGACATGAGGAAGTACGGCGGTCTGCGCAGGTACATGCCGATCACCTTCGTCACCTTCGGTCTCGGCTACCTGGCGATCATCGGCTTCCCCGGCCTGTCCGGCTTCTGGTCCAAGGACAAGATCATCGAGGCGGCGTTCGCCTACGACGACGGGATCCGCGGCTGGATCTTCGGCGGTGTAGCGCTGCTCGGCGCGGGCATCACCGCGTTCTACATGACGCGCGTGATGATCATGACCTTCTTCGGTGAGAAGCGCTGGCAGCCGGCGCCCGACCCGGACAAGGACGCGAGCGTCGAACCGGGCATCGAGGTGACCCCCGGCGAGATGCCGCACCCGCACGAGTCGCCCAGGTCGATGACGATCCCGATGATCGTGCTCGCCTTCGGATCGGTCTTCGCGGGAGCGTTCTTCTCCATCGGCGACCGGTTCGCCAACTGGCTCGCCCCGGTGACCCAGTTCGAGCATCCGCACCCGGTGATCAGCGTCCCGGCCATCACGACCGCGACCATGGTCGTCCTGCTGGCCGGGGCTCTGATCGCCTACCTGATGTACGGGCACCGGCCCGTGCCGGTCACCGCACCGCGCGGCTCGCTGCTCACCCGGGCCGCCCGCCGTGACCTGCTCCAGGACGACTTCAACCACGTGGTCCTGGTCCGCGGCGGCGAGCACCTCACCCGGTCCCTGGTCTACGTCGACCACAGCCTGGTCGACGGAGTGGTGAACGGCACGGCCGCCTCGTTCGGCGGGCTCTCCGGCCGGCTGCGCAAGCTGCAGAACGGGTACGCCCGCAGCTACGCGGTCTCGATGTTCGGCGGTACGGCGATCCTGATCGCCGCGACCCTGCTGATGAGGGCGGTCTGACATGTCCTTCCCGATCCTGACGGCCACGGCGGTGCTCCCGGCGGTGGGCGCCATCGTCACCGCCGCCGTGCCCGCCGCGCGCAGGACCGCCGCCAAATGGGTGGCCCTGCTCTTCTCGCTCGCCACGCTGGTCATGGCCGCGATCGTGCTCGTACGGTTCGAGCCCGGCGGCGACCGGTACCAGCTCACCGAATCGCACGCCTGGATCGCCGACTTCGGCGTCCGCTACGAGCTCGGCGTGGACGGCATCGGCGTCGTGATGGTGGCGCTCACCGCGCTGCTGATCCCGTTCGTCATCCTCGCGGGCTGGCACGACGCCGATCCGGTGGAGACGAAGTCGTCCCGTTGGCGGCCGACCCAGGGCTTCTTCGCCCTGATCCTCATGGTCGAGGCGATGGTGGTCCTGTCCTTCGAGGCCACCGACGTCTTCCTCTTCTACATCCTGTTCGAAGCCATGCTCATCCCGATGTACTTCCTCATCGGCGGCTTCGGCGACCGCGCCCACTCCGGCACCGACGAGAACGCCGCCGCGCAGCGGTCGTACGCGGCGGTCAAGTTCCTGCTGTACAACCTGGCCGGCGGCCTGATCATGCTCGCCGCCGTCATCGGGCTGTACGTGGTCGCGGGCAGCTTCTCGCTCTCCGAGATCGCGGAGGCCAGGGCGAGCGGCTCGCTGGACATGGCGACCACCACCGAACGGCTGCTGTTCCTCGGCTTCTTCTTCGCCTTCGCGATCAAGGCGCCGCTGTGGCCGCTGCACACCTGGCTGCCCAACGCCATGGGCGAGGCGACGGCCCCGGTCGCCGTGCTGATCACGGCGGTCGTCGACAAGGTCGGCACCTTCGCGATGCTGCGCTTCTGCCTCCAGCTCTTCCCGGAGGCGTCGAAGTGGGCCACCCCGGTGATCATCGTGCTGGCGCTGGTCAGCATCGTCTACGGCGCGCTGCTGGCGGTCGGCCAGCGCGACATCAAGCGCCTGATCGCCTACGCGTCGGTGTCGCACTTCGGCTTCATCGTCCTCGGCATCTTCGCCATGACCAGCCAGGGCCAGTCCGGCGCGACGCTCTACATGGTCAACCACGGCCTGTCCACGGCGGCGCTGATGCTGGTGGCGGGCTTCCTGATCTCGCGGCGCGGCTCGCGGCTCATCGCCGACTACGGCGGTGTGCAGAAGGTCGCCCCGGTGCTCGCCGGCACCTTCCTGATCGGCGGCCTGGCCACCCTCTCGCTGCCGGGGCTCGCGCCGTTCGTCAGTGAATTCCTGGTCCTGGTGGGCACGTTCGCCGCCTATCCGGTGGCCGGGATCATCGCGACCTTCGGCATCGTGCTCGCCGCGCTCTACACCCTCGTCCTCTACCAGCGGACGATGACCGGCCCGGTGAAGACCGAGGTGCGCACGATGCCGGACCTCAAGGTGCGGGAACTGGCGGTGGTCGCCCCGCTGATCGCCCTGCTGCTCTTCCTCGGCGTCTTCCCGAAGCCGCTGACGGAGATCATCAACCCGGCCGTGGAGCACACGATGTCCGACGTACAGAAGCAGGACCCCCGGCCCGATGTGGAGGCGGCGAAGTGAGCGCTACAGCTGTCCACAGCCTGTGGACAACGGCGGCGGAGGTCGAGCCCCTCGGCAAGATCCCCACGCCCCACATCGAGTACGCACAACTGGCGCCCGTGCTGATCGTCGTCGGCGCGGCCGTCCTGGGCATCCTGGTGGAGGCGTTCGTCCCGCGCAGGGCCCGCTACTACACACAGCTGTTCCTCACCACCGTCGCGCTCGCGGCCGCCTTCGCGGCGGTCGTCGGGCTCGCCGCCGGCGGATACGGCACCACCGAGAAGCAGATCGCGGCGATGGGCGCCATCGCCGTCGACGGCCCGGCGCTGTTCCTGCAGGGCACCATCCTGCTGGCCTCGCTGGTGTCGGTGTTCACCTTCGCCGAACGCCGGCTCGACCCGGCGGCGCACGGCAACCGCATCGACTCGTTCGCCGCGGAGGCCGCCGCCGTACCGGGCAGCGAGCACGAGAAAGCCGCGGTCAAGGCGGGGTTCACCACCACAGAGGTGTTCCCGCTCGTGCTGTTCGCGATCACCGGCATGCTGGTCTTCCCGGCCGCCAACGATCTGCTGACGCTGTTCATCGCCCTCGAGGTGTTCTCCCTCCCGCTGTACCTCCTGTGCGCCGTGGCCCGCCGCAAGCGGCTCATGTCGCAGGAGGCCGCGGTGAAGTACTTCCTGCTGGGCGCGTTCTCCTCCGCGTTCCTCCTCTTCGGCATCGCCCTGGTCTACGGCTACGCGGGCTCCGTCTCGTACGCCCGGATCGCGGACGTCGTCGAGGGCAGCGTGCGCACCATCGACCCGGCGCTCGCCGACACCATGGGCAACGACGCGCTGCTGCTGATCGGTGGCGCGCTGATCCTTATGGGCCTGCTGTTCAAGGTCGGCGCGGTGCCGTTCCACATGTGGACGCCGGACGTCTACCAGGGCGCGCCGACCCCGGTCACCGGCTTCATGGCCGCGGCCACCAAGGTCGCCGCCTTCGGCGCGCTGCTGCGGCTGCTGTACGTGGCGCTGCCGGGTCTCGCCTGGGACTGGCAGCCGGTCATGTGGGCGATCGCCATCGTCACCATGCTCGGCGGTGCGATCGTCGCGATCACACAGACCGATATCAAGCGGCTGCTGGCGTACTCGTCGATCGCCCACGCCGGTTTCATCCTCGCCGGTGTCATCGCCACGACCCCCGAGGGCATCTCGTCCGTCCTCTTCTACCTGCTGGCCTACTCCTTCGTGACGATCGGCGCGTTCGCGGTCGTCACCCTGGTCCGCGACGCGGGCGGCGAGGCCACGCACCTGTCCAAGTGGGCGGGGCTCGGGCGGCGTTCACCGCTGGTGGCCGCCGTCTTCGCGGTGTTCCTGCTGGCCTTCGCGGGCATCCCGCTGACCTCCGGTTTCGCGGGCAAGTTCGCGGTCTTCAAGGCGGCTGCCGAAGGCGGCGCCGGGGCGCTGGTCGTGGTCGGCGTGATCTCGTCGGCGATCGCCGCGTTCTTCTACATCCGGGTCATCGTGCTGATGTTCTTCAGCGAGCCGAAGCCGGAGGGCCCGACGGTCGCGGTGCCGTCGCCGCTGACGATGACGACGATCGGGGTCGGCGTCGCGGTCACGCTGGTGCTCGGTCTCGCCCCGCAGTACTTCCTGGATCTGGCGAGCCAGGCAGGCGTGTTCGTCCGCTGACGGGCGGCACAGCGAGAAGGTCCGGCGTCTCCTCGGGGGAGAGGCCGGACCTTCGGCGCGTCCTACTGCTCGCGGGGCCGCCGGCGCTTGGTGGTGATCGCCGTCAGATCGAGATCGACGGCGAACGGGACATCGACCTTCATCCGGCCCCGGAAGATCCCGGTGCTGGTGTACTGGCCGGTGTTCGGTTCCAGCTCGAACACGTAGACGACGGCGCGGCCGTTGTCGTTCTCCACGCGCCAGTACACCGGGATGCCGGCCCGCGCGTACTTCAGCGGCTTGGTCTCCCGGTCCCGGGACATCGACTCGGTGGAAACGACCTCGATCGCGAGCCGCACGGTCTCGGCGGGGAAGCGGGTCTGCTCCGGGTCCTGGATCACATGCTCGGGCACGACGATCACGTCGGGCTCCGGCCGGTTCTGCCGGTCGATGTCGATGGTGAACTCGCGGACGACCTCGAAGTCCTCCGGTGCCAGCGACTGCAGCTGCCACTCGAAGAAGCTCACCGCTCGCGAGTGGAAAAGGGTCTGCGGACTCACGAAGACGAGGCTCCCGTCGATCAGCTCCGTGTGCGGAGGCAGGTTCGGAAGCTTGTCCAGGTCGTCGGCGGTCCAGCCGCCCACGGGCGGGACCGGCCACTCGGCCCTTCGCGCCGTTGGTTCCACGCTCATCAGTGCTCCCATGGGGCGGAGTCTCGCGGGCCTGTCCAGCGTATCGGGCGGAAACGGATCAACACCCTGCGCACGTGTCAACGAGTCACCGCGATTTGACGTCCTAAGGACGGGCCGGGCGCACCACTGTCCGGCTCTGTCGCCGACCGATCACCGAGACCGCGGGGGAAGCCATGAACAGCCGGGACAGCCATCAGGGGACGAACGGCCCGTCCGAGGAGCGTGCCGGCAGCGACGGCACCTGGCCGCTCGTGCTGCTTCTGCCCGCAATGCTGTTGCTCCGGTTCCTGGGTGAACACGCCTGGGCGTACTGGACCGCGGCCGCCGTCGGCGGCCTCGGCCTGGTCGCCGCTGCCGTGGCGCTCACCGGGTGCCTCAGGGATCTCGTGCGCGGACATCGGCGGTGGCGTGCCACCGGTGCCGGGCTGCTGCTGCTCGGCGCGTCCTTCGTCGTCGTGATCAGACTCGTCGAGGGATGACCCGGCGCGGGACCTGTTCCGTGCCGGTACGACTCGTGTCATCGTGACCTTGGTCTGGACCTGTCATGTCCTGGTGTGAGGGAGCGGCACGATGCGCGGCACCACAGTCCTGCCGGGGACGCCCGGCCCCGAACCGCAGCCGGGCGCACTGCCCATGCACCGCCTGGAGGTGCCCCTGCCGAACGCGATGCCGTTCGCGATCGGCACCTTCGACACCATCGGCCCCATGTCCCGGGCCGCCTTCCCGCACCGGCACACCTTCTACGAGATCGTCCATGTCACCGGCGGGACCGGCGCCCATGTGGTCGACCTCTCCCGGTGGCGGCTGCGGCCGCCGCACCTGTGCGTCATCGCTCCCGGACAGGTGCACCACTGGGAGGGCGCGTCGGGGCTGGAGGGATCCGTCGTGCTGTTCACCGAGGACTTCCTGCTGGACCATCCCGGCGACCGGGAACTGCTGCGGCGGCTCGCGGAGCGCCCGTGGCGGGACCTGGACGAGCAGACCCACGGGCGGACCGCCCGGCTGATCGCCGACCTCGACGACGAGTACCGCCGGGGCGCGGCGGGGTTCGCCACCGTGCTGCGGGCGCTGCTCCACATCCTCGTCGTCCGCACGGCACGCCTGCCGGAGCCCGCTCCGCCACCGCCGCTCACCCGCCCCGGCGCGGTGGCGCAGGAGTTCCTGCGGCTCGTCGCGCGCAACGAGCCCGCCCTGTGGTCGGCGGCCGCCTGCGCGGACCGGATCGGCGTCAGCGGCGGATACCTCGCCGAGGCGGTCAAAGCGGCGACCGGCAGGACTCCCGGCCGGCTGATCCGCGAGGCCCGCACCCACGAGGCCAAGAGGCTGCTGGCCAGGACGGACCTCACGGTGCGGCAGGTGGCGGACCGGGCCGGTTTCAGCGACCCCGCGTACTTCTGCCGCTTCTTCCGGCGGGAGACCGGGGTGAGCCCCGGCGACTTCCGGCGCGGCGGCGACGTCCACGGCGATATTCACCATGACCACCGGCTCCGGTCCATCGTCCGCCCGGAGCCGTCTGCGTAGGTTCGTTGTCGACCCCCGCCCCCCACCAAGGAGCAGGCATGGACGGCGACACCGGCACGACCGGGGAACTCCCGGAAACGACGGGCACCGAAGCGGCAACGGACCACCGTCCCAGCCGCAAGACGGTGCTGCGCGCGGCGCTCGCCGCGACCGTGGCGGCGCCCATCGCGCTCATGGGCGTGCCGGCGCTGGCGCGGACCGCCTCCGCGACAGGGGAGGCCCCCGCCCTCACCCCCGAGTGCGACGACGGCGACGACCCGACGCCACCACAGACGGAAGGTCCCTACTTCAAGCCGAACTCGCCCCGGCGGTCCTCGCTGCTGGAGGCGGGCACCCCGGGCACGCGGCTGACCGTGACCGGCTATGTCTTCGGGCCGGCCTGCCTGCCCCTGAGCGGCGTCCTGCTCGACTTCTGGCAGGCCGACGTCAACGGCGCCTACGACAACGTGGGCTTCCGCTTCCGCGGGCACCAGTTCACCGACGCCCGGGGCGCGTTCTCGCTCACCACGATCGTGCCGGGTCTGTACCCGGGCCGCACCCGGCACCTCCACGTCAAGCTGCAGGCTCCCGGCCGCCCGGTGCTGACCACCCAGCTCTACTTCCCGAACGAGCCCCGCAACAACACCGACGCGCTGTTCGACCCGCGGCTGCTGATGACGGTGCGTGACAGCGGCGGCGCCAAGGAGGCGGCCTTCGACTTCGTGCTGAACGTGCCGCAGACCCCGGGACCGGGCCCGACCGAGGGGCCCACCACACCTCCGCCCGGCGGCACATGGGCCGTGGGCACGACGCACGCGCCGGGCGCCCGCGTGACCTATGGAGGTGTCACCTATGCGTGCCTCCAGGGGCATCAGGCCCAGCCCGGCTGGGAGCCACCGTCGGTCCCGGCGCTCTGGCGGGCCGAGTGACCACGGCGGGGTGCGGCTGAGGGGACCGCGCGAAGGCCCGGCACCCCTGAGCCGGGGGGCCGGGCCTTCATCCTGAGCGGGAGGGACGTCAGGGAGCGGGGACGATGCGCCCCGTGACCTCGCCGAGCCCGACCCGTACACCGTCCGGGCCCGGGGCCCAGGCCGTGAGCGTGACCACGTCGCCGTCCTCGAGGAACGTCCGCTTGCCTTCCGGCAGCTCGAGGGCGTCGCGGCCGTTCCAGGTGAGCTCGAGCAGCGAACCGCGCTGGTTCACCTCGGGGCCGCTGACGGTGCCGGAGCCGTAGAGGTCGCCCGTGCGCAGAGAGGCGCCGTTGACCGTCATATGGGCCAGTTGCTGGGCGGCCGTCCAGTACATGGTGCCGAACGGCGGCTCCGCGACGACCTGGCCGTTGATCGCCACCGAGATCCGTACGTCGAATCCGCCCGGCTCCTCCTCCGCCGAGTCGTCGAGGTAGGGCAGCAGCTCGACGTCGCGCGCGGGCGGGGCGGTCCTTGCCGCGTCCAGTGCCTCCAGCGGGGTCACCCAGGCGGCGACGGACGTGGCGAAGGACTTGCCGAGGAACGGGCCGAGCGGCACGTACTCCCAGGCCTGGATGTCGCGCGCCGACCAGTCGTTGAGCAGGAAGAGGCCGAAGACGTGGTCGCGGAAGTCCGCGAGGGCCACCGGCTTCCCCTGCTCCGAGGGCGTACCGACGAGGAAGCCGACCTCGGCCTCGATGTCGAGCTTCACGGAGGGCCCGAAGACGGGCGCGGGGTCGGCGGGCGCCTTGCGCTGCCCCGAGGGGCGTACGACATCGGTGCCGGAGACGACGACCGTGCCGGACCTGCCGTGGTAACCGATCGGCAGGTGCTTCCAGTTGGGCGTCAGCGGCTCGCCGTCGGGGCGGAAGATCCGGCCCACGTTGGTGGCGTGGTGCTCGCTCGCGTAGAAGTCGACGTAGTCCGCCACCTCGTACGGGAGGTGCATCGTCACGGCGTCCAGCGGGTGCAGCAGCGGCTCTATGTCGGGCCGGTGCGCCGGCACCGTGACCCAGGCGGTGATGGCCCTGCGCACATCGCGCCACGTCGTACGCCCGGCCGCCAGCAGCGGGTCGAGGCTCGGCCGGGCCAGCAGTCCGGCGTAGGGGGAGCCGAGCGCGTGCGCGGCGGCGCCGACGTCGAGCACATGACTCCCGATCCGGACACCGAGCCGCCTGCGGTCGGGTTCGCCGGCCGTGGTGAAGACGCCGTACGGAAGGTTGTGCGGGCCGAAGGGATCGCCCTCGGCGAGATCGAGCGGGCTCTGCTCGGGCATCGGTGCTTGCCTCGCTTTCCACGGATGTGGGTGACACGTTACGTGGCCGCACCACGGTCACGGCACCGTGCCGGGCAGCCGGTTCAGCCCGCCGGCCGGGAGACGCGCTTCTCCCAGGTGCGGTGGAAGACGATCTCGTCGCCGTGCCTGCACACCAGCTCGTCGGAGGTGACGAAACCGGCCGCCTCGCGGCTGATCCCCGAGCGCGTCTCCACGCGAACGTCCCAGGCCGCCTCCGGGCGGTGCAGCCGGATCGTCCACTCGGCGCGGGCGCGGGCGGAGAGCGGGTCGCCGTCCTCGATCGTGTACGTCTCGTGGCACTCCTCCGTGTACTCCAGGCCGTCCGGGTGCACACGGGTGCCGCCACGGTGGGGTGTCGCCGCGAGGGTCCAGCGGCCGGCCGGCACATCGCGGGTGAGCAGCAGCCGCGGCGGCTGCTCGTCGAGCGTCTGCGGGACGGCGACCGGGGGCGCCGCGGAGTGCTCCGGCTCCGCGAAGCGGACGGGCTCCTCCCGCTCCTGCCTCACCGGCCGTTGCCGGACCGGCAGGTCGAGCCGGGAACCCGCCGGGTCGAGGGTGAAGCCACCGGAGGCCGGGTGCGGCCAGATCCACGGCCAGTACACGGAGGAGACGGCGAGCCGGATGCGGTGGCCCGGCTCGAACACGTGGCAGGCCGCCGCCGGCTCGAACGTCACGTCCTCCGCCGTGCCGGCAGGCCAGGGCACCGCACGCTCCGGGCCGCGGCGGGCGGCGAGGTTCAGCGCACCGCGGGTGACGAGCGTGGAGAGGCCGTCGGGGGCGACATCGCAGATCCGCACCACGACCGTCCCGCCGGAGGCGGCGGGACGCAGCCGCAGGGTCACCCGGGGACGGCCGAGAACGGTGAGGGCGTCCTCGCCGACGGGGAACTCGAAACACACCGACCGCGCGTCCTCCTCCCGCTGGTCCGGCGGCAGATCGCCGTCGTGGCCGACCGGCAGGAAGCGGCCCGCGTCCGTCCCGGTGCGGAGCGGCGAGTCGACGACGACAGGGCCGCCGCCCAGCGCGTACGGGACGACGGTGACCTGCGGCGGCGGCCACCCGTCCGTCCCGGTCCAGTGGCCCCGTGAAGGGTCGGCCGTCCCGAGCCTGCACCGCAGCAGCGGCTCCGACAGCACGCCCGTGTCCTTGTCCTTGAGCCAGTGGTCCCACCACCGGAGCGTCTCCTGGAGAAAGCCGATCGCCGGGCTCTTTTCTCCCGGATGCTCCTGCCCGCCTTCCTGATCGGGGTTCCGGTCCGGGTACTGGTGCGGCCATGGCCCGATCAGTCCGCGCACCCGGTCGGCGGGGAGCTTCCCGACCAGCCGGAGCACCGTGTCCCGGTACGGCGTGTGCAGTCCGCTCACGGCCAGCACGGCGGCCCGCACCGCCGCGGTGTCGTCGCCGACGCCGGCGCTCCGCCAGAACTCGTCGCGCAGTGGGTGGGCCAGCCAGGTGTGGGCCGCGGGGGTGAGGGCCTCCAGCCGCGCGAGCCACATCGCGAGCCATCCGTCGCCCGTGTGGAGCGGGTCGGGCGGCCGGGCCGCGAGCGCCAGCCGGCCCGCGGCCGTCGAGTGCGGCCCCTGGGCTGCGACGGCACCGCCGGTGTAGGGGCCGTCGTTGTCGTACGGGTCGTCGCTCGCGTCCACGACCACCACCGCCCGCAGCGGTTCCGGCGCGAGTGCCGCGATGCGCAGCGCGCTCCGGCCGCCCGTGCCGATCCCGAACATGCCGACCCGGCCGCTGCACCACGGCTGCCGGGAGAGCCACTCGATCACCGCGACGCCGTCGGCGAGCTCGACCGCGTCGTACTCTCCGCCGGGGACGCCGCCGCTGTTCCCGTGGCCGCGTACGTCGACCCGCACGGAGGCGTAGCCGTGGCCCGCGTACCAGGGGTGGCGTTCACCGTCGCGGACCGCCGTCGCGTCGGTGAGCCGGTGCGGCGCGTACTCGAGCAGTGCGGGCACGGGCTCGTCGGTGACCGGCCGCCACACCCGCGCGTACAGATCGACGGGTCCGCCGGCGTCGGGGGAGTCCCCGGGGATCCCCGGCGGGCCGGGCAGCGTGATGCGGAGATCCGTGTGGACCGTTTCGTACGGGAAGTCGGTACGGATACGCATGGCGGGACCTCGGCGGCGCGTGAGGGGCGGTGGTCCGACGGTAACGATTAAATGGTGCATTTCCTACCATTGAGGCTGATCACGAACATACCGGGGGTGGCGGGAAGGCGCTCATGGTGATCGAAAGGCGACCGGATACGCTGACTTGAGTGAATCCAGCGACACATCGACAATCCGTGTGATCGTCATCAGACAGGAGATCTCCTCGTGACCGTCGTCGAGCCGTTCGGGCTGAGCGTGCGGGACCAGGCTCTTGAGGCCGATGTCCGGACCGGGTTGTCGGCCGTCGAGGCGGGCCTGCTCGACGCCACCAAGAGCGAGGTCCCGTTCATCACGGAGGCCGCCCAGCACCTGGTGCGGGCCGGCGGCAAGCGTTTCCGGCCGCTGCTGGTGATGCTGGCGGCCCAGTTCGGCGACCCGTACGCGCCGGGGATCGTGCCCTCCGCGGTGGTCGTCGAGCTCACCCATCTCGCGACGCTCTACCACGACGACGTCATGGACGAGGCGGACGTACGGCGCGGCGTGGACAGTGCGAACACCCGCTGGGGCAACTCCGTGGCCGTCCTGACCGGCGACTTCCTCTTCGCCCGCGCCTCCCACATCCTGGCCGACCTCGGCCCCGAGGCCGTACGCATCCAGGCGGAGGCGTTCGAGCGGCTGGTGACGGGGCAGATCCTGGAGACCGCGGGGCCCCGCGACGGCCGTGACCCGGTGGACCACTACCTCGACGTGATGGCGGGCAAGACGGGCTCCCTCGTCGCCGTCTCCGTACGCTTCGGCGCGATGATGTCCGGGGCCGACGATTGGGTGGTCGACACCCTCACCCAGTACGGCGAGCGGCTCGGTGTCGCCTTCCAGCTCGCCGACGACGTACTCGACATCGCCTCCGACTCCCACGAGTCCGGCAAGACCCCCGGCACCGATCTGCGCGAAGGGGTCCCCACGCTGCCGGTCCTGCGCTTGCGCGCCATGGCGGACGCCGACGGCCGGCCGGAGGACCTCGCGCTCGTGGCGCTCCTCGAGAGCGACCTGACCGACGACGACCGGCACGCGGAAGCGCTGCGGCGGCTGCGTGAGCACCCCGCTCTCGAGCAGGCCCGCAAGGACACCGTGCGGTACGCCCAAGAGGCCCGGGCGATGCTCGCCCCGCTGCCGGACTGTTCGGCCAAGGCCGCCCTGGAAGAGCTGTGCGACGCGGTGGTCCACCGCGCCGGCTGATCCGCTCACGGCGTCGAACCCCCTACGGGACGGGTGAGTTGCCGGGGGTCCTTCTCATCCCAGAGGGGTAGAGGAAGTTGCGCCCGCGGTCTGACGCTTCCGTTCGGCCGATTTGGTCCTATGGAGAGCACCACCCCTGACCAACCACGGAGGTAGGGCACACCATGGCACCGAACGACAGCACACGGACCACCGAAGAGGCCAAGGACCTCGCGGCGGGGCGTCGCAAGACGGCCCGCTACCTCGTCCCGGTCGCGGTGGCCGGTGTGGCGGCCGCGACCATCGGGCTCGTCCCGGCGCTCGCTGCCTCCGGTGACCCCGATCTGCCGAAGATCAGCGCGCAGGAACTCATCGAGAAGATGGCCGCGTCGGAGACCCAGCAGCTCTCCGGCACCGTCAAGATCAACACCGACCTCGGGTTGCCGTCCTTCGGCGGTCTCGCCGGTTCGCTCATCGGCGGAAGCGGTCAGGACGAGGGTTCCTCCGCGGCTCCCGACGCCAAGCTGACCGAGCTCGCCACGGGCACCCACACCCTGCGGATCGCGGCCGACGGCCCCGAGCGGCAGAAGGTGTCCGTCCTGGAGGACTCCTCCGAGTACAGCCTCATCCACAACGGCGACGACGTATGGGGCTACGACAGCGCATCGAACGAGGTCTACCACGCCGAGGACGACGGACAGCGCGAGGGCAAGGACGGCAAGGACCGCCGCACGCCGGACGACCTGCCCACCACCCCCAAGGACCTCGCCGACGAGGTGCTGAAGGCCGCGGACGACACCACGTCCGTCACCGTCGACGGCACGTCCCAGGTCGCCGGACGCGACGCGTACAAGCTGGTCGTCAAGCCCAAGCAGGAGGGCTCCACGGTCGGCTCGATCACCATCGCGGTGGACGCGAAGAACGGCGTCCCGCTGAAGTTCACCCTCAACCCGAGCAGCGGCGGCAAGGCCGTGGTCGACGTGGGCTTCACCAAGGTCGACTTCTCCCGGCCGGCCGCCTCCACGTTCGACTTCACCCCGCCGAAGGGCGCCAAGGTGACCGAGGCGGACGAGCTCGAGGACGGCAAGGGAACCCGGGCGCCCAAGGGCCATGAGGAGTTCGAGGGCCTCGGGGACATGGGCGGCGGTCTCGACGTGATCGGCGAGGGCTGGACGTCCATCGCCAAGATCGAAGGACCCGGCGCCGGCGAGGGCGCCGACGCGAAGAAGAACGAGAAGGGCGACGTCCCGCCGGAGGCGCAGCAGTTCCTCGACGCCCTCGGCGACAAGGTCGAAGGCAAGTTCGGCTCCGGCACCGTCTTCAAGACCCGCCTGGTCAACGCCCTGATGACCGACGACGGCACGGTGTACGTCGGCGCCGTGACCAAGGACGCCCTGGTGAAGGCCGCGAACGAGGGCAAGTAACGGGCAGCACCGGCCGGGCGGCGCACCGCCGGCGGCACGGACCGCCCGCAGGTACCACCCCGGCCGTCCGCCCCGTCGTACGCTCCGTACGGCGGGGCGGAGGTCCGACCGGGCGGACACGGACGAACGGGAGAGGCGATGACCGCCGTCATCGAGACAAGCGGGCTCACCAAGCGCTACCGGGGCGGCCGGCCGGCCGTCGACCGGCTCGACCTCAGCGTGCCGGCCGGCAGTGTCTTCGGCTTCCTCGGGCCCAACGGCTCGGGGAAGACCACCACCATCCGCATGCTCATGGGCCTCATCGGGCCCACCGCCGGCACCGCCACGGTCCTCGGCCGGCCCATGCCCCGCTCCGCGAGCTCGGTGCTTCCGCACGTCGGCGCACTGATCGAGGGCCCGGCGCTGTACGGGTTCCTCAGCGGCCGGGACAACCTGCTGCGCTACGACTCCGCCGACCCGGCCGCCGATCCCCGTACCCGCGAAGCTCGGGTCGCGTCCGCGCTGGACCGGGTGGGCCTGAGCCAGGCGGCCGGAAAGAAGGCCAAGGCCTACTCCCTCGGCATGAAACAGCGCCTGGGTCTGGCCGCGGCGCTGCTCCGGCCGAGGAAGCTGCTGGTGCTGGACGAGCCGACGAACGGCCTGGACCCGCAGGGCATGCGGGAGATCCGCACCCTGGTGAGGGAGCTGGCCGCGGACGGCACCACCGTGTTCCTCTCCTCGCACCTGCTGGACGAGATCGAGCAGGTCTGCACCCACGCGGCCGTGATGGCCCAGGGACGGCTGATCACCCAGGGCCCGGTGGCGGAGCTCGCGGCCGGCGCCAGGGGGCGGCTCGCCGTCCTCACGCCGGACCCGGCGAAGGCGGTGCGGATCCTCACGGAACACGGCCTCACCGGTGTCGACCGGGAGGGGGAGCGGGTGACGGCGGAACCGCCGGAGGACGAGGCGGAACTCGCCGGGCTCAACGCCGCGTTGGTCCACGGCGGCGTGCGGGTACGGGGTTTCGGGGTGGAGCGCGCCTCGCTGGAGGACGCGTTCGTGGCACTGACGGGGGAGGGCTTCGATGTCGCGGGCTGAGACCGCCGGGCCGGTGGAGAAGGCCGGGACGGCGGAGAGCCCGGCGACCGCCACGCCGCCGCCGACGCCCCGCCCGTTCGGCTCACCCGGCCTGTTCCGTCTGGCGGGCCTGTTCCGCTCCGAGCTGACGCTCACCTTCCGCCGCTGGCGCAGCCTCGCCCTGCTGGTGGTGCTGGCCGCCGTGCCGGTGCTCATCGGCGTCGCCGTGAGGATCGAGACGAGCGACGGCGGCGGAGTGGGTGGCGGTGGCGCCCCCGACGGCGGTGCCGGGGTCGCCTTCGTCTCCCAGATCACCAGCAACGGGCTGTTCCTGGTGTTCGCCGCCCTGGCGGCGACCCTGCCGTTCTTCCTGCCGATGGCGGTCGCGGTCGTCGCCGGCGACTCGGTCGCGGGCGAGGCGAGCGCCGGCACGTTGCGGTATCTGCTGGTGGCACCTGCCGGACGGGCGCGGCTGCTGCTCGTCAAGTTCGCCGCCGTCATGGCCTTCTGCCTGGTGGCGACGCTGACGGTGGCTCTGTCGGCGCTCGCCGTGGGCGCGTTGCTCTTCCCGGTCGGCGACGTCACGACGATCTCGGGTGTTCCCGTCCCGTTCGCGGAGGGCCTGTGGCGGGCCGCGCTGATCGCGGCGGTCGTCGCGGGATCGCTGATGGGACTGGCCGCGATCGGCCTGTTCGTGTCGACGCTGACGAGCAGCGGCATCGCGGCGATGGCGACCACGGTGGGGCTGCTGATCACCGTGCAGATCCTTCAGTCCGTCCCGCAACTGGACGCCGTCCACCCGTACCTCTTCACCCACCACTGGATGTCCTTCGCGGACCTGATGCGCGAACCGCTCCTGTGGGACGGGGTGCTGCGGAACCTGGGCCGGCAGGCCGCGTACGCGGCGGTGTTCGGCTCGGCGGCGTGGGCACGCTTCACCACTAGGGACATCACGTCCTGAGCCTGCCACCCCGGCCAGGGCGACGGCCGCATGCGCGTGCCCCCGGAATCAGGAGGCACGCGCATGCGGCAGGCCGACGGTGACCGCTGGTGGTGCGGTCAGAAGGTCAGCTTCCAGCTGTCGATGTAACCGGTGTCGTAGCGCGCCACGTCCTGCACGCGCAGCTTCCAGTCGCCGTTGGCCGCTTCGGCGGACGCGTCCACGGTGTACGTGGTGATGACGTTGTCCGCGGAGTCGCTGCCGCTCGAGTTCTTCAGCCGGTAGGCGGTGCCGTCGGGCGCCACCAGGTCCACGACCAGGTCGCCGCGCCAGGTGTGCTTGATGTCCACGCCGACCCTGAGGGCGGCGGGCGCGTTGCCGGTGCGGCCGGTGACGGACACGGTGGAGGTGACGGCGGCGCCGGCGTCAGGGACGGCGACGTCGGTGGTGTTCTCGTACAGCTCACCGGGCGGTTCCGTCGTTCCCGCGGACAGCGTCCACAGCGCGTGGGCGATCGCGTCGCTGTTGCGGTCCAGTGCGGTGTCGTTGATGTTCGACATCGAGTCGCACGAGGAGTGGTAGCAGCGGTCGAAGGCCTGACCGGCCGTGCCGCCCCACTTCTGGGCCTGGGCGCTGGTCTTGGTGCGGCTCGCTCCGGTGAACAGTCCGCCGACCGGTATGCCCGCGTTCTTGAACGACGCGTGGTCCGAGCGGCCGTCGCCCTCGGTCTCGATCTCGGTGGGGACACCGAGACCCGCGAAGTAGCCCTTGAAGGTCTGCTCGATCGTCGGGTCGTCGTCGTAGACGAAGTAGCCCGGGTTGGGGGAGCCGATCATGTCGAAGTTCAGATAGCCGGAGATCTTCGAACGCTCCGTCGACGGCAAGCTGTTGACGTAGTGCTTCGAGCCCACCAGGCCCAGCTCCTCCGCTCCCCACCAGCCGAAGCGCAGATGCTTCGCGGGCTGGAGCTGGGCGCGGGAGACGGCGAGCGCGGCCTCCAGCACGGCCGCGGAACCGGAGCCGTTGTCGTTGATGCCGGCGCCGGAGCTGACGGAGTCGAGGTGGGCGCCGGCCATCACCGTGCGGTTGACGTCACCGCCGGGCCAGTCGGCTATCAGGTTGTAGCCGGTGGTGCCGTTGTAGCTGAACTGCTGGACGGAGGTGGTGAATCCGGCCGCGTCCAGCTGGGCCTTCACGTAGTCGACGGAGGCCTTGTAGCCGGCCCGGCCATGGGCCCGGTTGCCGCCGTTCTCGGTGGCGATCGTCTGGAGGCGGTTCAGGTGCGCCTTGACGTTGGCGAGCGGTATGTCGGGTGCCGCGAGGGCGGACACCGGGGCCGCGGGAGCGGCGGACGCCGTGGGCGCGCCGGACGCGAGCAGCCCTGCCAGGGCGAACGCGGCGGCCACGGCGGAGCATCTGGGAACGGAGAGCTTCATGTGGGGGCTCCGGATTCCGTACGGGGACAGGACGGAACGTGCGTGACGCCCCGGGGTTGGCGGTCCCCGGGGCGCTGGAGCGTGCTGGTCGAACGCGATGCGTGTGCTTGTGCGTTGTGCGTGCTGATGTTCAGTGACGACCTGACAAGGCGTCAAGGGCGGAAATCGGTCACGGCCGTTCGCTCAACGGACATGCGCCGGCCCGCCCCCGGACGGTCCCCGGACACCTGGCGGACGGTCACTGGACGCAGAACTCGTTGCCCTCCGGGTCGCTCATCACCACCCACTTCCCGCCCTGCTCGTTCACCCGGCGCAGTACGGTCGCCCCCAGCGACTCCAGCCTGGCGGTCTCCGCCTCCATCTCTCCCGGGGCGGAGTGCAGATCGATGTGGACCCGGTTCTTCACCGTCTTCCGCTCCGGCACCCGCTGGAACAGCACGCGGCGCCCGAGCCCGGCGTCGCTCAGCTTGTCGTGGTCGTCGTCCGGATGCCGGACCGCGGCCAGATCGCGCCACGCGCGGCGGCCGTGCGATTCCAGGGTGGCCTCCGGCGGCGCCGCGCCTTGGGTGAGGAGCTGCTCGATGAGTGTGCTGTGGTCCTCGACCACGTAGCCGAGGGCCTCGGCCCAGAAGCCGGCCTGGGCGTGCGGATCCACGGAGTCGATCACGAGCTTCCAATGCAGCGTCATGGAAACCAGTTATAGTGGTTACATGGTGAACAGGGCAACGGACACGCCGGGCATGCTTCTGGAACCGCCCTCCGGCGGCGCGTTCCGCTTCGACCCGGGCGCGCTGTGCCTGGAACTGCTCACCACCGGCGGCCCCGGCAGCCTCGCGGGCTACGAGGTGCTGCACGACCCGGCCGCGCTGCTGCGCTGGGTGGCGGCCAGCCGGCTGCCCGGGGACCTGTGCCCGAGCGTGGACGACGCGGGGGTGGCCGCCGCCCGCACCCTGCGGAACGCCCTGTGGGGCATGGCCGCCGCGACGGCGCACGGTGACGACATGGACCCCGCCGATGTGTCCGTGGTCAACACGGCGGCCGCGGCCCCCGCCCTGGTGCCCCGCATCGGCGCGGACGGATCGAGACAGTGGTCGCCGGGCGCGACGGCCGGGCAGTTGCTCTCCACCGTGGCCCGCGACGCCGTGGACCTCTTCACCGGCCCCTTCGCGCACCGGGTCCGCGAGTGCGGATCGCACGACTGCCGTCTGGTCTTCGTCGACACCTCGCGGCCCGGGCGCCGCCGTTGGTGCGCGATGGAGCGATGCGGCAACCGCAGCAAGGTGCGCGCGCACCGCGCCCGCCACTCGGAAGAAGAACGGTGACCGGGGATCCGCGGCACCCGGCCCGACGGGCGTTCTGCGACCGATGTCACGTCTTGGGCCGACCGTCCCGCGTCTAACGTGTAGGGATGGACGCTCTGCCCCACAGCGGGCCGCCCGGCTGCCCGCTGGTCGGCCTGGCTGCCACATACATGCCCCGGCTCTCGGAGTTCTCCTTCGAACCGGGGCTTGTCGCTGCCGTCGACCAGCACGCGGCGGCGGTGCGTGATGCTCTTGTGCCGCTGGTCCCCGCCTCCCGCAGGGCGGGCCCGGGGCACCGCGAGGAGCCGGCCGGCATGGTGCGGCGGGAGGATCTAGCGGACTACGTCCTGGGGTTCACCGACTGGCTGGCGGAGATCGACTGGTCGGAACCGGTGGGCTACGACTTCGCGACCCTGCGCCTCACCGCGGTCTGCTGGCTGATCCGCGAGCACGACCTGCTGGGCCGCTGACCCCGGTCCTGACCGGTTGGTCCGCTGAGTGGCGGGCGTGGCCTGCTGGGCGAGCGAGCTTTGTGCACGACGGCCGGGGCTGCTGATCCGGATGCGCGCCTCGCCGGGCCGTAGAACCACGAGCGCGCCCCTGGGGGCGCATGCGCCGCGGGCGCTTCCTCGCGGCGGCAGCCGCCGAGGAAGCGCCCGGGGTCGTCGTCACATGGGGTCGCGGCCGTTGCCGAGCGGGGGCTGCGGACCCGAGTCCGGGCCACGGCCCCGGTCGCGCCGCTGCTCCCGGCCGGGCTCCCGCCCGAAGTCGGGGCCCTTGCCCTGGCGGCCCATGTCCTGGCTGCCCATGCCCGGTCGCGCCGCCTGCCGCTCGCCCGCGGGCTGGCCCGCGGCGGCGTCGGCACGACCGCGCTGGTAGGCGCTGATGGTGTCCCTGGCGCGGCCCGACTCGGCCTCCGCCGTCGCGAGCCACCGCTCCCAGCGTTCCCGCATCGGAGCGATGAGGCCGCCGCCGACGCCGACGATCAGGATGCCCGCCATCGCGGCGAGCACGGCCCAGAGCACCGGACCGGTGACGGAGGTCGCGATCTGGGCCTGGCTGAGCGCGGCGATCACGCCGAGTGCCACGATGAAGCCCCAGGCGACCGTACCGAGCAGTTGGCCGTAGGAGGTTCCGGACAGGGCGCCCTGGATGATGTCGCGGACGGCACGCGCGATGGCCATGGCCACGACGACGATGACACAGGCGACGATGGCCTTCGGGATCCAGGAAACAGCCCCGTTGATCATGTTGCTGATCGGGTTCGGTCCGAACACCCCGAAAGCCAGCTGCAGGGCGACCAGCAGAATCGCGTAGTAGAGGATCTTGCTGATGATTCCTGTGGCGTCGTAGTCCGAGTTCCTGAGGGTGTTCGAGAGGCCGCTGCGCTCCGACATCCGCTCGAAGCCGACCTTGCGCAGCAGTTTGTCGGCCACCTTGGCTATCGCCTTGGCGATGAGCCAGCCGATGACCAGGATCGCCAGAAAGGCGATGAACTTCGGGATGAACTTGGCCACGGCGGACCACGCGTCGCTGAAGCCTTGGCCGAAGTCGACCGATAGCGCGAGGGGTTGCTGCATGGCGCACTCACTCCGCTCTGTGGACTACCGCGGTCCGTCCGACCGGGGCCTGGACTTCCGGTGGTAGCACCGGTGGGCAGGTCCCGGCCTGCACCGAGAGCCGGAGCTGAGCCGTTCGAGTGGTTATTGGGCCCTGGTGGGCGTGGCCCGGCCGCATGACGCGACCGGGGTGTGTATGGCGCTCCCCGTATCAGGAGGCGGGACCGTCCGCGGCGCGTGCCGCGGCGGCACCGGCACGCCCGGTGGTCACGGGCGCCGCGCCGGCGGCCGCCGCCTGGGCCGCCAGCCGCAGGGCTTCGGCCTTGTTGCGGCGCGCGTTGCGCAGCGCGTCCCACGTCAGGCAGGTCAGGGCCAGCCACACCAGGGCGAAGCCGGCCCAGCGTTCCGCCGGCATGGCCTCGTGGAAGTAGAGGATGCCGAGCAGGAACTGGAAGACCGGGGCCAGGTACTGGAGCAGGCCCAGCGTCGAGAGCGGGACCCGTATCGCCGCGGCGCCGAAGCAGACCAGCGGTACGGCCGTTACCAGACCGGTCGCGGCGAGCAGCGCCGCGTGCCCGGCGCCGTGGACGCCGAAGGTCGCGGAGCCGTCCGCGCCCAGCCAGACGAGGAACGCCATGGCCGGCAGGAACTGGATGGCGGTCTCGGCGGCCAGCGACTCCAGTCCGCCGATGTTGACCTTCTTCTTCACGAGTCCGTACGTGGCGAAGGAGAAGGCGAGTGTCAGCGAGATCCATGGCGGCTGCCCGTAGCCGATGGCCAGGACCAGCACCGCGGCGAGGCCGATGCCGACAGCGGCCCACTGTGCGGGGCGGAGCCGTTCCTTCAGGAGCAGCACACCCATGGCGATGGTGACCAGCGGGTTGATGAAGTAGCCGAGCGAGGCCTCGACGACATGGCCCGAGTTCACGGACCAGATGTAGAGGCCCCAGTTGACGGTGATCACCGAGGCGGCGACGGCGACGAGCCCCAGCTTGCGCGGCTGCCGGACCAGTTCGCGTATCCAGCCCCACCGCCGGAGGGCCAGGAGGACGATGCCCACGAGGGCCAGGGACCAGACCATCCGGTGGGCGAGGATCTCCATGGCGCCGGACGGCTTGAGCAGCGGCCAGAAGAGCGGGACCAGGCCCCACATCCCGTAGGCACCGATCCCGTACAGCAGTCCTGCCCGCTGTTCCTTCTCCGACTTCACTGACCCTCCCGCCGTGCGCGCGCGTCCCTCGAAGACGGTACGCCCGGCAGGGGCGGGATGTCATGCCCGTATCGCCATACGGTCATGACCGATCTTGGTGGTGGGACCGGCCCGCTCAGACGCCGGTCAGTGCCGCCGAGATCGTCTCGGCGAGCGGCGTGGTGGGCCGGCCGGTCAGCCGGGCCAGGTCGCCGGTGGTCCGCGCCAGACGGCCGCGCGCGATGGCGGCGTCGACGTCGACGAGGATGCGGGCGAACTGCTCCGGCACCCCCGCTCCGGTGAGGATCGACAGATGGGTCTCTGCCGGGACCTCGTTGTAGGTGATCGTGCGGCCGGTCTGCCGCGACAGCTCGGCCGCGTACTCGGCCAGCGACCATGCCGTGTCACCGCTCAGCTCGTACGCCCGGCCCAGGTGCCCGTCGCCGGTGAGCACGGCCGCGGCGGCGGCCGCGTAGTCGGCACGCGTGGCGGAGGCGATCCGGCCGTCACCGGCGCTGCCGACGACCGCGCCGTGCTCCAGGACGGGGGAGAGGGCGGCGGTGTAGTTCTCCGTGTACCAGCCGTTGCGCAGGAAGGTGTACGGGACACCCGCGTCGAGGATCAGCTGCTCGGTCGCCCGGTGCTCGGCGGCCAGGTCGAAGTCCGCCTCGGGCCCGCCGAGGACTCCGGTGTACGCCAGTTGGGCGACGCCGGCCGCCTTCGCCGCCTCGATCACCGCGGTGTGCTGCGGCACCCGGCGGCCCACCTCGCTGCCGGAGACGAGCAGGACGCGATCGCCGGGGCGGAAGGCACCCTCGAGGGTGGCGGGCTCGTCGTAGTCGGCGATGCGCAGCTCGACCCCGCGGTCGGCGAGGTCCGCCGCCTTCTCCTTGTCGCGGACGACGGCGGCGACCCGGTCGGCGGGGACGGTGGCGAGCAGTTCTTCGACGACGAGCCGGCCGAGGGCTCCGGTGGCGCCGGTCACGACGATTTTCATAGCGGGCTTCTCCGATTCACGGGGCTGGACGTGCTTCGGATCGACCCTAGGCAAGGCGCTAACTATTAGTAAGTACCCACTTTGAAGTAAGGTACTGGTATGGCTGTAAGTGATGACCTGGTCCGTGTCCCCGACGTGAACCGCGAGATGTGCCCGTCCCGGCTGATCCTCGAGCACGTCACCAGCCGGTGGGGCGTCCTCGTGCTGGCCGCGCTGCTGGAGCGTTCGTACCGCTTCAGCGAACTGCGCAGGGAGATCGGCGGGGTCAGCGAGAAGATGCTCGCCCAGACCCTTCAGACACTGGAGCGCGACGGCTTCGTGCACCGTGATGCCAAGCCCGTCATCCCGCCCCGCGTGGACTACTCGCTCACCCCGCTCGGCAAGGAGGCCGCCGAACAGGTGTGGGGACTGGCCCGCTGGACCGAGCGCCGGGTGGCGGACGTGGAGGCGGCGCGCGTCTCGTACGACGACGAGAAGGCACGCGCCGCCGCCTCCCTGTGAGGCCCGCAGAGCGTCAGCCGACGACCGTCCAGGTGTCGTTGCCGGTGAGCAGGGCGGCCAGGTCGCCCTTGCCGTGCTGTTCGACGGCGGTGTCGAGCTGCTCGGCCATGAGCGTGTCGTAGACCGGGCGCCGAACGCTGCGGAGCACACCGATCGGGGTGTGGTGGAGCGTGTCCGCGTCGGCGAGCCGCGAGAGCGCGAACGCCGTGGTCGGCGACGCCGCGTGCGCGTCGTGGACCAGGATGTCCGCCTCGTTCTCCGCGGTGACGGCCACCACCTCGAGGTCGCCGGTGGAGGGATTGCGGACCACGCCCTTGCCACCCTCGGCCCCGAAGCGGATCGGCTGCCCGTGCTCCAGCCGGATGACCGCCTCCTGCGCCTGCTCCTTGTCCTTGAGGGCCTCGAAGGCGCCGTCGTTGAAGATGTTGCAGTTCTGGTAGATCTCGATCAGCGCCGTGCCCTGATGGTCGGCCGCCTGGCGCAGCACCTCGGTGAGGTGCTTGCGGTCGGAGTCGACGGTGCGGGCGACGAACGAGGCCTCCGCGCCGATCGCCAGCGACACCGGGTTGAACGGGGCGTCGAGGGAGCCCATCGGCGTGGACTTGGTGATCTTGCCCAGCTCCGACGTGGGGCTGTACTGGCCCTTGGTGAGGCCGTAGATCCGGTTGTTGAACAGAAGGATCTTCAGGTTGACGTTGCGGCGCAGGGCGTGGATGAGGTGGTTGCCGCCGATGGACAGCGCGTCGCCGTCGCCGGTGACCACCCAGACGGACAGATCACGGCGGGACGAGGCCAGGCCGGTGGCGATGGCGGGGGCGCGGCCATGGATGGAGTGCATCCCGTAGGTGTTCATGTAGTACGGGAAACGGGACGAGCAGCCGATGCCGGAGACGAAGACGATGTTCTCCTTCGCCAGCCCCAGTTCCGGCATGAAGCCCTGCACGGCCGCGAGGACGGCGTAGTCGCCGCAGCCGGGGCACCAGCGCACTTCCTGGTCGGACTTGAAGTCCTTCATGGACTGCTTGGCCTCGGCCTTGGGCACCAGCGAGAGCGCCTCAGTCATTGATGGCCTCCTGGAGAACGTGGGCGAGCTGCTGCGCCTTGAACGGCATGCCGTTGACCTGGTTGAACGAGCGTGCGTCGACGAGGTACTTCGCCCGGACGAGGCCGGCGAGCTGGCCGAGGTTCATCTCGGGCACGACGACCTTGTCGTACTGCTTCAGCACCGCCCCGAGGTTCTTGGGGAACGGGTTGAGATGGCGCAGATGCGCCTGGGCGATCGGGGTGCCGGTGGCGCGCAGCCTGCGCACCGCCGCCGTGATCGGTCCGTAGGTGGAGCCCCAGCCCAGGACGAGGGTGCGCGCGCCGTCGGGATCGTCGACGTCGAGGTCGGGGACCTCGATCCCGTCGATCTTGGCCTGGCGGGTGCGGACCATGAAGTCGTGGTTGGCCGGGTCGTACGAGATGTTGCCGGTGCCGTCCTGCTTCTCGATACCGCCGATACGGTGTTCCAGGCCCGGGGTGCCCGGCACGGCCCAGGGGCGGGCCAGGGTGTGCGGGTCGCGCTTGTAGGGCCAGAACACCTCGGTGCCGTCGGCCAGTTCGTGGTTCGGGCCGGTCGCGAACTGCACCCGCAGATCCGGCAGCTCGTCGACGTCCGGGATGCGCCACGGCTCCGAGCCGTTGGCGAGATAGCCGTCGGAGAGCAGGAACACCGGCGTCCGGTACGTCAGCGCGATCCTGGCCGCGTCCAGCGCCGCGTCGAAGCAGTCCGCGGGCGTGCGCGGCGCGACGACCGGCACCGGCGCCTCACCGTTGCGCCCGTACATGGCCTGCAGCAGGTCCGCCTGCTCCGTCTTGGTCGGCAACCCCGTCGAGGGGCCACCGCGCTGGATGTCCACCACCAGCAGCGGCAGCTCGAGCGAGACCGCGAGCCCGATGGTCTCCGACTTGAGCGCCACACCGGGACCGGAGGTCGTCGTGACGGCGAGCGAGCCGCCGAACGCGGCGCCCAGCGCCGCCCCGATCCCGGCGATCTCGTCCTCCGCCTGGAAGGTCCGCACGCCGAAGTTCTTGTGCTTCGACAGCTCGTGCAGGATGTCGGAAGCGGGGGTGATCGGATAGGAACCCAGGTAGAGCGGCAGATCCGCCTGCTTGCTCGCCGCGATCAGCCCGTACGACAGGGCCAGGTTCCCGGAGATGTTGCGGTACGTGCCCGTCGGGAACGCCGCGCTCGCCGGGGCCACCTCGTAGGAGACCGCGAAGTCCTCCGTGGTCTCGCCGAAGTTCCACCCGGCGCGGAACGCCGCGATGTTCGCCTCCGCGATGTTCGGCTTCTTGGCGAACTTCTGCCGCAGGAAGCTCTCCGTACCCTCCGTGGGCCGGTGGTACATCCAGCTCAGGAGCCCCAGCGCGAACATGTTCTTGCTGCGCTCGGCCTCCTTGCGGGACAGCCCGAAATCCTTCAGGGCCTCGATCGTCAGCGTCGTCAGCGGCACCGGATGGACGCTGTAACCGTCGAGCGACCCGTCCTCGAGCGGCGAGGTCTCGTAGCCCACCTTCGCCATGGCCCGCTTCGCGAACTCGTCGGTGTTGACGATGATCTCGCTGCCGCGCGGCACATCGGCGATGTTCGCCTTCAGGGCAGCCGGGTTCATCGCCACCAGCACGTTCGGCGCGTCGCCAGGGGTGAGGATGTCGTGGTCGGCGAAGTGCAACTGGAAGCTGGAGACGCCCGGCAGGGTGCCGGCGGGCGCACGGATCTCGGCGGGGAAGTTGGGAAGCGTGGAGAGGTCGTTGCCGAACGACGCCGTCTCCGAGGTGAACCTGTCACCTGTGAGCTGCATACCGTCGCCGGAGTCACCCGCGAAACGGATGATCACCCGGTCCAGACGGCGGATCTCCTTTTCGCCGGCGCGCCTGCGCTGCTCGCCGACGAGGGCCTCATCGGACCCGTTGACCTCATCGGCCTGCTCGGCCGGGCTACTGACCTTGCTGGTCACTGAACTGGACCTCCCTCGAGGCGGTTCCTCGGGCCCGACCGGCCCACCGGCCGTCCCACTGGCCACCCTACGACCGTAAGGGTCGCCTTCCCTGGACCGCTCGCATGTCGGACGCCCGGCAGTGACGCCGTGACGCCCCGGTTCGTCATGCTTTCCCTGCCCTTGGCCTTCCCGGAAGCCGCTCCCCCTTCATTCTCCGGCCCGGGCCTACCGCATGACTCGAGGACCGGCAGAGCGCCGGCGGTCAGGACCTGCCGGCGTCGGCCGGTGGGCCGGACCTCCCGGCGGACCGGACGGTCACGAATTGAGGTACGTCAGCACCGCCAGTACGCGCCGGTGGTCGCCCTCGCTGGGGGAGAGACCGAGCTTCAGGAAAATGTTGCTGACATGCTTCTCCACCGCTCCGTCGCTCACGACGAGCTGCTTGGCGATCGCCGAGTTCGTACGGCCCTCGGCCATCAGGCCCAGCACCTCACGCTCGCGCGGGGTGAGACCGGCGAGCACGTCCTGCTTACGGCTGCGGCCCAGCAGCTGCGCCACGACCTCGGGGTCCAGGGCGGTACCGCCCCGCGCGACCCGCACGACGGCGTCCACGAACTCCCGCACTTCCGCTACCCGGTCCTTGAGCAGATAGCCCACCCCCCGGCTGCTCCCGGCCAGCAGTTCCGTGGCGTACTGCTCCTCCACGTACTGGGACAGGACGAGGACCCCGACCCCGGGATGATCCCGGCGCAGCCGCACCGCCGCCCGCACACCCTCGTCGGTGTGCGTCGGCGGCATACGGACGTCCGCGACCACCACGTCCGGCAGCGCGCTCTGCGCGGCCAGCTCGTCGATCGTCTTGATCAGGGCCTCCGCGTCACCCACCCCGGCGACCACGTCGTGTCCCCGGTCGGTCAGCAGCCGGGTCAGGCCCTCCCGAAGCAGTACGGAATCCTCGGCGATGACCACCCGCACGCTGTCCTCCACAGTCCCGTGTCCCCCTGTTGATGTGCTTCCGCCCTGCCGCCCCAGCATCCCAGGATCGGAGCGCCCTTGGGCCCGCCTCGGGTTTTTCCCGGTCACCGCACCGGGGGACGCAGAAGTGGGGCACAGGGTTGCCGCGGCGACGGGGTCGCCGCGGCGGGGCGGGGAACCGGAGGGGACCGCGACCCCCGGCCCGGCGGATCACGAGCCGGGCGGTGGGGGATCGGCCGCGTGCTTGGGGGTCGGCCGGGCGCTCGGCGTTCGACCGGGCGCCCGGAGTCGGCTGCTCCCGGGATCAGCCGCGCCAGGGGAGTTCCGCGGTCACCGTGGTCGGGCCGCCCTCCGGCGAGTCGACCGCCAGGATGCCGTCCACGGCGCCCAGCCGTTCCGAGAGCCCGGCGAGACCGCTGCCCGCCGACAGGCCGGCGCCACCCCTGCCGTCGTCCCTGACCTGGAGCATCAGCCGGTCCTCGGACCGCCACACGTCCACGGAGGCGCGGGTGGCCCGCGCGTGCTTGCTCACGTTCTGCAGCAGCTCGGAGACGGTGAAGTAGGCGATGCCCTCTATCGCGGGCGCCGGCCGCGAGCCCAGGTCCACCTCCACCGCCACGGGGACGGTGCAGCGTGAGGCGATGGCGGAGAGCGCGGCGTCCAGACCGCGGTCCGTCAGCACCGCCGGGTGGATGCCGCGGGCGAGGTCCCGCAGTTCCTGCAGCGCCACCTTCACCTCGCCGTGCGCCTCGTCGACCATCCGGGCCGCCGCCTCCGGGTCCTCGGCAAGCTTCTCCTTCGCGAGGCCGAGGTCCATCGCGAGCGCCACGAGCCGGGCCTGCGCGCCGTCGTGAAGGTCGCGTTCGATACGGCGGAGGTCCGCCGCCGCGGTGTCCACCACCACGCCTCGGTCCGACTCCAGCTCCACGACACGGGTCGCGAGCCGCGACGGCCCGAGCAGCCCGGCCACCATCAGCCGGTCGACGCTCGTCAGACCCCGCATGATCCACGGCGTCATGAGCGTGAACAGCAGACCGACGACGCTGGTGGCGGCGATCTCGAGGGGCGTGTCGAGGTAGAGGTTGTGCGTCCCGTCCCCGTACAGCTGAAGGCCGTCGACTCCGCCCCACATCGGGAAGGCCCACTGCCACAGCGGGTAGAGCAGCAGCGACCAGCCGGTCACCCACAGGGTCACGGACACCGAGAAGCCGAAGACCGCCCACGGGAAGTGGAGGAACGCGTAGAGCAGGTGCCGCCAGGACACCCCGCTCTTGAGGATGCCGCCGATCCACGCGCCCACACCGTTCTTGCGTCCCCGCGCGCTGCTGAGCAGCGGCTCGGGCGCCGCCACGTCCAGACCGAGCAGGGCGCGTGCGCGGGCGCGTTCCAGCGCTCCGTAGCCGCGGAGGGCGGCGAGGGAGGCGGCGAACACGGGGACGCCGAGGAACGTGACGAGGAGCCCGGCGCCGAGCGACGTCATGGTCACCGCGAACACGAAGACCGCGGTCGCGAGCGGAAGGTTCAGCACGAGGTAACCGAACTCGCGCCAGGCACGGCCCTCGAAGGGCGCGCGCAGTACGGGAGGGAGGAAATGGTCCCGGCGCGCCGGAGAGCCGTATCCGTGGTCCGTGGCCATCGAAGTCGTCCGATCTGCGAAGCGGGCTGTCATACCGGTAAGCGTGCTGTGGCGGCCGGTTCCGCACCATGAGGGCGGTATCCGTCTTGGGCGGGGGTTTTCCCCACCACCCGGCGAACGCCGGTCTCGCCGCCGCCGCCGCCGCCGCCGCCGCCGTCGGCGGCGGCGGCGCGAAGCCGGGGACGGGCCGTCGCAGCCGCCGGCCGGGCGGCTGCGACGGCCCTCGGGGTGCGCTCAGGGGCGGATCGGCGGGTCGTGGCCGGCGGGTCGAGGCCGTGGGGGCGCGGGGCGACGAGGGGGCCCGGCCGGGGCCGGGGCCTTTCGGCCGGTGGGGGCCGGGCCGGGGCAGGGCCGGTGGGGGCCGCGCCGGGTCCGACGGGTGCGGGCGTCCGCACCCGGCCCCTCGCGTCCGCACGCGGGCCCTCGCGTCCGCACCCGGCCCCTCGCGTCCGCACGCGGGCCCTCGCGTCCGCACCCGGCCCCTCGCGTCCGCACGCGGGCCCTCGCGTCCGCACCCGGCCCCTCGCGTCCGCACGCGGGCCCTCGCGTCCGCACCCGGCCCCTCGCGTCCGCACGCGGGCCCGCAGCGGGCCCGCTGCGGGCCCGCGTGCGGACGTACGGGGACACGACGTGTCCCCGTGAAGCGTCAGTGGGTACGCGCTGCGCGTGCCTCGCTCGCCTCCCGGACGCGCCACGGCAGCTCCGCCGTGACCGTCGTCGGACCGCCCGGCGGTGAGTCCAGGACGAAGAGGCCGTCCACGGCGCCCAGCCGTTCGGCGAGACCGGCCATGCCGGTACCCCCGTCGAGCCGGGCCCCGCCCTTGCCGTCGTCCATCACCTGGAGCAAGAGGCGGTTGCCGGAACGCCACACGTCCACGGAGGCGCGGGTGGCCCCCGCGTGCTTGCTCACGTTCTGCAGCAGCTCGGAGACGGTGAAGTAGGCGATGCCCTCGATCGCGGCCGCCGGCCGCTCGTCGAGGTTCACGGTGACCGTCACCGGTGCCGTGCACCGGGACGCGACCGAGGAGAGCGCCGCGTCCAGGCCGCGGTCGGTCAGTACGGCCGGGTGGATGCCGCGGGCCAGGTCGCGCAGTTCCTGCAGCGCGAGCTTCACCTCGCCGTGTGCCTCGTCCACCATCGCGGCCGCCGCGTCCGGGTCCTCGAGGAGCTTCTCCTTGGCGAGGCCGAGCCCCATCGCGAGCGCGACCAGCCGGGCCTGCGCGCCGTCGTGGAGGTCCCTCTCGATACGGCGCAGGTCCGCCGCGGCCGTGTCCACGACGACCCCGCGGTCCGACTCCAACTCGGCGATGCGCCGTTCCAGTTCGTCGGACGGCGACAGCAGCCCTCGCACCATCGCGCGGTCCGCGTTGGACAGCCCGCGCGCGATGAAGGGGAGCACGGGCCACAGGACGAAAAGGCCCACCACCATGACGGTGAAGGTGAGGACGCCCCACGGCAGCCGGATGAACGAGTACAGCACCGAGCGCCAGGCCACCGGGTCCTTCAGACGGGACCACACCGACGCGATCACGCCCTCACCGCGCGCCGGACCGGGCAGCGGGCTGGGCTCGTCGATCCGTACGCCGAGCAGCGCGCGGGCCCGCGCCCGTTCCGCCTTGCCGATGCCACGGGCCCCCATCAGGCAGAGGGCCAGCAGAGGCAGGCCGATCACCGTCACGGAGAGCCCGGCGCCGACGCTGATCGTGACCGTCACATAGACGAACCCGAGCAGCGAGATCGGCAGGTTGGCCAGCAGATGCGCGATCTCCTTCCACGTGTGGCGGTCGAAGACGAAGCGCGCGGGTGGCGGCCGGTCGTTGTCGGGGGCGGTGATGCTCGCGGTCATGAGGGCAAGCCTGCCGGGCCGGACCGCCGTACGCCATGGGGTACATGGGTGGGGCGAAGTAGGGATAACCCCACCCGAGGCCGACCGATGCGTGACACGACTGCTTACGCTCTCTTTAGCAGGGCCTAGACTCCCGTGCGTACAGAGCGTGCGTAGAGATCGGCGGAGCGGCGACAAGCAAAGTCGTAGCGACAAAACGAAGCGCGACGAAGCGTGACGTGGCGCGACGTAGCGCGACGTAGCAACGGAGCGCGACGTGGCGGCGAAGCAACGTAGCGACGACGACCACAACGCACCGACAAGGTCGACTGGGTCAGGGAGCGAGGGGACGGACGTGCCGGAACCGACCGGAGTCGTGCTCGCGACGGAGTACTTCCGGAGCTACTCCGTCGTGGGGCTGATCGCGCTGATCGGCGTGCTGTTCGTCGCTGTCGCCTTCACCGCGGGCCGACTGCTGCGCCCCGTCGTCCCGACGCCGGAGAAGCTGCTGACCTACGAGTGCGGTGTCGACCCGGTGGGCGAGGGCTGGGCACACACCCAGGTCCGCTACTACGTCTACGCCTTCCTGTACGTGATCTTCGCGGTCGACTCGATCTTCCTCTTCCCGTGGGCGACGGTGTTCGCCGCCGACGGATACGGCGCGACGACCCTCGTGGAGATGTTCATCTTCCTCGGCTTCCTGGCCGTGGGACTGCTCTACGCATGGAAGAAGGGGGTCCTGACATGGACGTGACCCCGACCTCGAACCAGACCTCGAACCAGACCTCGAACCAGACCTCGAACCAGGCTTCGGGCCCGGCCTCGGCCCCGACCCCGGTCCCGGCCCCGGAGCTCCTGCCGGAGCCGCGGCGACTGGGTGCCCTCGCGCGCCTGGCCCCGGAACCGATGAAGGTGATCCTCAACTGGGGTCGCCGCTACAGCCTGTGGGTCTTCAACTTCGGACTCGCCTGCTGCGCCATCGAGTTCATCGCCGCGTCGATGGCCCGGCACGACTTCATCCGGCTCGGCGTGATCCCCTTCGCGCCGGGCCCGCGCCAGGCGGACCTGATGATCGTCTCCGGCACGGTGACGGACAAGATGGCGCCCGCGGTGAAGCGCCTGTACGAGCAGATGCCCGAGCCGAAGTACGTCATCTCCTTCGGCGCCTGCTCGAACTGCGGCGGCCCGTACTGGGACTCGTACTCCGTCACCAAGGGCGTCGACCAGATCATCCCCGTCGACGTCTACGTGCCCGGCTGCCCGCCGCGCCCCGAGGCGCTGCTCCAGGGCATCCTCAAGCTCCAGGAGAAGATCGCGCGGGAGTCGCTCAGCGAACGCTATGGGCACGGCGGAGAGCAGACCGGCCCTGCCCGGCCCTCCACCACCGCCCTGCGGAGCGGCCTGATCACTCCGCCGCCGGCAGGAGCCGGGGCCGAGGCCGCCGACCCAAGGGACGTGTCCGGAGCCGCATCCGGGCCGGAGGGGGAGCGGTGAACCTGTACGACAGCCTCCCCGACGCCGTCACAGAGATCTTCGGCGAGGAGGCGACAGCCGAGCGGACCTACGAACTGCTCACCGTCGACGTCCCCGTCGGTTCCTGGATCGCTGCTCTGGAGATCGCCCGCGACAAGCTGGGCTGCACCTATTTCGACTGGCTCAGCGCCGTCGACGAGCCGGGGACCGGATTCCGGATCTGCGCGCACGTCGTCTCGCTGGAGGGCCGCGCGGTCCGCCGGCTGCTGGTGCGCACGACCGTTCCGCACGGCGCCCCGTCGCTGCCGTCGGCCGTCGATGTCTACGCGGGCGCGAGCTGGCACGAGCGCGAGACGCACGAGATGTTCGGCGTCGACTTCACCGGCCATCCGCATCAGGTGCCCCTGCTGCTGCCGGACGGCTTCGAGGGACATCCGCTGCGCAAGGACTTCGTGCTCGCCGCCCGGGTCGCCAAGGCCTGGCCCGGAGCCAAGGAGCCGGGGGAGTCCGAGCACGGCGGGCCGAAGCGCCGCCAGATGCTGCCGCCCGGCGTCCCGGACCCGAACGAGTGGGGCCCCCTCAAGGGCCAGCTCCCGCCAGCTCCCGCACGGCCCGCCCGCACACCGCGCGCCGGCGCGGCCGCGGCGGGCGCCGGCGCCGGCGAGCGTCCGCCGCGTCGCACCCGCACCGCCGGCGAGGGCTCCGCGTCGCAGGCCGGGACGCCCGCGGCCGCACCGCGCCGCACCCGGAGCGCGAGCGAGGGCTCGGCCTCGCAGGGCGAGACGCCCGCGGCGGCACCGCGCCGCACCCGGAGCGCGAGCGAGGGCTCAGCCTCCCAGGCCGGCACCGGGACCACGCCGCCGGCCGGGCGGACGGGCGCGCGCGAGCCGTCCACGGCACCGGAGGCGCCGGCCGCACCGGCAGCACCGGAGAAGGCCCGGCCCACCGGTCCGGCGGAGGCCACCACGCCGCCGCGCTCCCGAAGCTCCGACGCACCGTGGCACCATGCCCGCCCGGCCTTCGAGGACGCGGAGACCGGCACCGAGCAGCCCGCCCGCAAGCCCAGCACCCCCGAACCCGGTACCGAGCCCGGAGCTGGGCCCGGGACCGAGCCCGTGCCGGGGACCGGCCCTGTAGCCGGTCCCGAGCCCGTAGCGGGAGCCGAGCCGCAAGCCGGAGCCGCACGCGAAACGGGACCCGAATCCAGTGCCGAACCGGCGGCGGAACCCGAGCCCGACACCGAGCCCGGAGCTGGGCCCGGACCAGGGCCTACGGCGGGACACGAGCCGGAAGCGGGACCCGAGCCCGAATCCAGTGCCGAGCCCGCGGCGGGACCCGGACCCGGAGCCGAACCTGACTCCGAACCGGACAACGCCACACCCCCAGCCCCACCGACCCCCCTAGCCACATCCGCGCCCGCGCCCGCGTCCGAATCCGCTGACGGACCGGACGAGGACGAGGCGAACCGACCTGCCGGAGGCGACCCCGCGTGAACGACGCACTTGACGTCGCCTTCCGGCTCATCGTCGTCTTCGCCGTGTTCCTCGTCCTCCCCCTGGTCATCGGACAGACCGAGCACAAGGTGATGGCCCACATGCAGGGCCGTCTCGGTCCCATGTACGCCGGTGGCTTCCACGGCTGGGCCCAGCTCGTCGCCGACGGTGTGAAGTTCGCGCAGAAGGAGGACGTGGTGCCGGCGGAGGCCGACCGCCGCGTCTTCCAGCTCGCTCCCGCCGTGGCGCTCCTTCCGTACCTCCTCGTCCTCGTCGCGATCCCGATCGGCCCGAGCGAGGGTGCGGTCGGCCAGGTCGTGGACGCAGGCATCTTCTTCGTCCTCGCCGTCATGGGTGTCGGCGTGCTCGGCTCCCTGATGGCCGGCTGGGCCTCGGCCAACAAGTTCTCCCTGCTCGGCGGCCTGCGCACCGCCGCCCAGCTGCTCGCGTACGAGCTGCCGATGCTGCTGACCGCCGCCTCCGTCGCCATGGCGGCGGGGACGGTGTCGCTGCCCGGCATCCTCAACGCCTTCGAGTGGTGGTGGCTGCCCTGGCAGATCGTGGGCGCCATCGTCTTCTTCGTCGCCGGTCTCGCCGAGCTTCAGCGGCCGCCCTTCGACATGCCCGTCGCCGACTCCGAGATCATCTTCGGCGCGTACACCGAGTACACCGGTCTCCGTTTCGCGCTGTTCCTCCTCGCCGAGTACGCGGGCATCGTCGTGCTGTGCGGACTCACCACCGTCCTCTTCCTGGGCGGCTGGCACGGTCCGTTCGGTGCTGACGGCCTCGGCTGGGTGTGGACCCTGCTCAAGATCGCCGTGCTCGCGTTCATCGTCATCTGGCTGCGGGTGACGTATCCCCGTATGCGTGAGGACCAGTTGCAGAAGCTCGCATGGACGGTCCTCATCCCGCTCGCTCTCGCCCAGATCGCCCTCACCGGCATCGTCAAGGTGGTGATCTAGTCGTGTCTCCGATCCCTGGATCCGGCCTCGCCAAGGGCCTCGCCGTCACGCTGCGGACGATGACGAAGAAGACCGTCACCGCCCAGTACCCCGATGTCCAGCCCGAACTCCCGCCCCGCTCGCGGGGCGTCATCGGCCTGTTCGAGGAGAACTGCACGGTCTGCATGCTCTGCGCCCGTGAGTGCCCCGACTGGTGCATCTACATCGACTCCCACAAGGAGACCGTGCCGGCGGCGGTACCCGGTGGCCGCGAACGCAGCCGCAACGTCCTCGACCGGTTCGCCATCGACTTCTCCCTGTGCATGTACTGCGGTATCTGCATCGAGGTCTGTCCTTTCGACGCGCTGTTCTGGTCGCCCGAGTTCGAGTACGCGGAGACGGACATCCGCGAACTCACCCACGAGCGCGACAAGCTCCGCGAGTGGATGTGGACGGTGCCCGCACCGCCGGCACTCGACCCGGGCGCCGAGGAACCGAAGGAGATCGGCGCCGCCCGCAAGACGGCGGAGAAGCTCGCCGCCGCGGAGGCGGACGCAAGCACCCCGCCGGGCGTGGGCACCCCGCCGGGCGTGGGCGGCGTTCCGCCGGGCGCCGCTGAACGCCCCGCTGACGAAAGCGGTCCGGCATCGGGCCAGGGAGGTCCGGCATGACGTTCGCCGCAGCCGCGACGCACGGTTTCCTTTCCCCTGCCGGTGTCGAGATCGCCTTCCTGCTCGTGGGCGTGGTCACGCTCGGCGCGGCCGTCATAACCGTCACGACCCGGCAACTGGTGCATGCCGCCCTCTGGCTGGTCGTGGCACTCGGCGGCCTCGCCGTCGAGTACCTCCTGCTCACCGCGGAGTTCATCGCCTGGGTGCAGGTCCTGATCTATGTCGGTTCCGTGGTCGTCCTCCTGCTCTTCGGTCTGATGCTCACCAAGGCGCCCATCGGCCGTTCACCGGACGCCGATTCGGGCAACCGATGGGTCGCCCTGGCCGTGGCCGCCGTCGCCGCCGCGTCCCTCGTGTGGGTCGTCGTCGATGCCTTCCGCACCACCTGGATCGACCTCGACGGACCGGCCCAGGGCTCCACGAAGGTGTCCGGTGAGATCCTCTTCCGGCACTGGGTGCTGCCGTTCGAGGCGCTCTCCGTACTGCTGCTCGCCGCCCTCATCGGCGCGATCGTCCTGTCCCGCAGGGACGGTGAGGAACCCGGCAAGGTCCCGGCGTCCCGGACAGCCCCGGCCGCCCGCGGAGGCAAGGACAGTTCGTCGGGCCGTGCGGACCGATCGGCCCGAGAGGGGAACAGCTGATGCACCTCGCCTATCCAGCCGTGCTCGCGGTGCTCCTCTTCAGCATCGGGCTGTACGGGGTGCTCGCCCGGCGCAACGCCATCCTCGTCCTGATGTCCGTCGAGCTGATGCTCAACGCCGTCAACCTCAACCTCGTCGCCTTCGACGTCTGGCTGCGCGACACCCTGCACGCCGGCCAGGCCCTCACCCTCTTCATCATCGCCATCGCGGCCGCCGAGATCGGCATCGGACTGGCGATCGTGCTGATGGTCTACCGCAACCGCGGCAGCTCCGACGTCGACCGCCTGCGCGACACCGCGGAGACGGCGCACGGACCCGACGCGCCCGGCCCGCACGGCGGGACGTCCACCGACCGCGAGGAGAAGGCCGAGGCCACCGCGTGACCACCACGACCCTCGCCGTCCTCGTCCCCCTCCTTCCGTTCCTGGGCGCCGCGGCCGGACTGCTCCTCGGCCGCACCGCGCCCGGCTTCGTCCGTCCGCTCGCCGTCCTGCCGACGCTCGCCGCCGCCGTGCTGGCCGTCGTCGTCGCCGTACGCCAGGACGGCGGCAAGGCGATCGACGCGTCCACGCAGCTCACCCCGACCGGCTCGGTCCCGATCGACCTCGCACTTCACATCGACGGCTTCGCGGCGCTCACCGCGATCCTCGTCGGGGTCGTCGCCTCGTGCGTGCAGATCTATTCGACGGGCTACCTCCGCGACGACCCGCGCTACCCCTCGTACGCCGCCCTCGTCTCGCTGTTCACCTCCGCCATGCTGCTCGTCGTCTACTCCGGCGACCTGATGGTGCTGCTGGTCGGCTGGGAGATCATGGGCATCTGCTCGTACTTCCTCGTCGGCCACTACTGGGAGACTCCCGAGGCGCGCGCCGCCTCCCTCAAGGCCTTCCTGGTCACCAAGCTCGGCGATGTCCCCTTCCTGATCGGCTTGTTCGCCCTCGCGGCTGACGCGGGCACCTTCCGGATCACCGGGATCCTCGGAGCCGTCGCCGCCGACGCCGTCGAGCACCCCACGCTCATCGCGCTGCTCCTCCTCGCCGGTGTCGCCGGCAAGTCGGCGCAGTTCCCGCTGCACACCTGGCTCCCTGACGCGATGGCGGGCCCCACGCCCGTCTCCGCGCTGATCCACGCCGCGACGATGGTCGCCGCGGGTATCTACTTCGTGGCCCGGCTCCTTCCTCTCTTCGCGGCCTCCGCCGCGGCCATGACCGTGCTCGCCGTGATGGCGGCCGTGACGATGGTCGGCTCGGGGCTCGCCGCCCTCGCACAGGACGACATCAAACGCGTCCTCGCCTACTCGACCATCGGTCAACTCGGCTACATGTCCGGCGCCCTGGCGGTCGGGGACCGTGGCGCCGCCGTCTTCCACCTTCTGTCCCACGGTGCGTTCAAGGCGCTGCTCTTCCTCGCCGCCGGCGTGATCATCCATGCCGCCGGCACCAACTCGCTCGCCGCCATGTCCCGGATGAGCGGCCTCTCGAAGCGCGTCCCGGACGCCTACTGGACGATGACCGTCGCTCTGCTCGCCCTCGCCGCGATCCCTCCCTTCGCAGGCTTCTTCTCCAAGGAAGCCGTTCTCGTGGCCGCCGAGCACACCGCACTCGGCGACTCGGAGACGGCGCCCGTCACCGCCGGCTGGTTCGTGCTCGTCGCCGCGCTGCTGACCGCGGTCCTGACCGCCGCCTACGCGATCCGGCTGTGGCTGCTGACCTTCCGCGGCCGCGGCGCGGAAGCCCCCGACCACGGTCGGCAGCCGCTGTCCATGACCACCGTGCTGTGGGTCCTCGCCGTCCCCTCGCTCGCCTTCGGGCTGACCGCCGGACGGCTGCCCCGCTGGTTCGACGGCCACGCGCTCACCCCGACACTCACCACCGCCGTCCTCGGCACGGGCGTGGCCCTCGTCGGCGGCCTGGTCACCTATGGAGCCTGGCGGCACTCCACCGCGCTTGCCGCCCGCCTTCCCCTCGGCGCCGTCGCCGCCCACCCGGACGCCGAACCTGCCGTCTCGGAGGCCGAGGCCATCGCCACCCACACCCCGGCCTACGGCGACATCGCCGCGGCTCACGACCCGGCCGACCCCGCACGGCTGCTGCTCGGCCCGCTCCACCGCCACGCCGCCGCCGGTTTCCACGTCGACGCGCTCTACACCGTGCTGTTCGTCCGCCCCGTGCGTGCCGCGGCCCAACTGGTCCGGTTCCTGGACCGGGAGGTCGTCGACACCTACGTACGCGGCTCCGGCACCGGCACCCGCTGGCTCGGCACGGCCGTCCGGCGCGCCCAGACCGGAAACGTCCAGACCTACCTGAGCGCGCTGCTCGCCGGCTCCGTCGTCCTGGCGATCGCCGCCGTCGTCCTTTCCAACGTCAACGCCGGATCGTGAGCCGTGATCGATATCAGCGAGTCCGTGATGCAGGCCCTTCTCGCGTTCATCGTCGTCGCTCCGCTGGTCGGCGCCGCGGCCGCCCTGCTGCCCGCCCCGCCCGGGCTGCGCGGCAGCAGCCCCGACCAGGCGGTCCTGCGCCACGGTGTGACCGTCACCGCCGCGATCCTGCTCGCGGCGATCGTCCTGGCGCTCGGCTTCGACCACGACCAGCCGTCGAAGATGCAGGCCACGACCGACATCAGCTGGATCGCGGCACTCGACGTGCGGATCCACCTCGGCATCGACGGCATCTCGCTCCCCCTTCTCGTGCTGACGGCTCTGCTGACCTTCCTCTGCGCGCTGTACAGCTACTTCAACATGCCCTCGGGCCCGTCCCCGAAGGCTTTCGTCGCCCTGCTCCTGGTCCTGGAGTCCGGCACCCTGGCGACCTTCGCCGTCCTCGATCTCCTGCTGTTCTTCCTGGCCTTCGAGATGGTGCTCATCCCGATGTACTTCCTCATCGCCCGCTGGGGCGGCGAGGAAAGGCAGCCCGCCGCCTGGAAGTTCATCCTCTACACGCTGCTCGGCTCCGTCGTCATGCTGCTCGGCCTCCTGCTGATCGGGCTGAAGGCCGGCACATTCGACATGGTGGCACTCGCCACTGACAACGGCCGTGGACTGACCATGTCGGTGCAGGTCATCGCGGTTCTGGCGATCGGTCTCGGGCTCGCCGTGAAGACGCCGATGTGGCCCTTGCACACCTGGCTCCCCGACGCCCACACCGCTGCACCGACCGTCGGCTCGGTCCTCCTCGCCGGAGTGCTGCTGAAAATGGGGACGTACGGCTTCGTCCGTATCGTGCTGCCGATCGCGCCTGACGGGATGCGGACCTTCGCCCCGTACCTGGCCGCGTTCGCAGCCGTCGGCATCGTCTACGGCTCCCTGGCCTGCCTGGCACTCGCGCGCAGCGGCGCGGGCGGTGACCTGAAGCGTCTGATCGCCTATTCGTCGGTCGGTCACATGGCCTTCGTGCTGCTCGGCATCGCGTCGATGACGCCGACCGGCGTGAACGGCGCACTCTTCGCCAACATCGCCCACGGCCTCATCACCGGCCTGCTGTTCTTCCTGGTCGGAGCGGTCAAGGACCGCTACGGCACCGCCGACCTCGACACACTCGCCGGCGCCACCGGCGCCGCACTGTACGGTCGCGCGCCGCGCCTGGGCGGGCTGCTCGCCTTCGCCGCCGTCGCCTCCCTCGGACTGCCCGGACTCGCAGGATTCTGGGGCGAGATGCTCGCGCTGTTCGGAGCGTTCGACCCGGCCGAAGGGCTCAGCCGCCCGGCCTTCCTCACCTTCATGTCGATCGGCGCGTTCGGCACCCTGCTCACCGCCGCGTACCTGCTCGTCGTCGTGCGCCGGGTGTGCATGGGCGGCCGGCTGCCCGAAGCCCGGGACGAGCAGCGGCCCCACCGGGTCACCGACGTCCGCGCGTACGAGTTCGCGGCCTGGTCCCCGCTCGTGGCCCTCACCGTCATCGCCGGACTGTGGCCCGCGGTCCTCCTCGGCCTCACCGACCCGGCCGTGCAGAAGCTCCTCTCAGGAGGCAAGTCGTGACCGTGGCAGCCGACGGCGCCAGCAGCCTCGTCCAGTCCGTCGACTGGGCGGCGATCGCGCCGCCCACGATCACCGCCGTCGTCGCGCTGGTCGTCCTCGTCGCCGACCTGTTCGTCGCCGACCGGCGCAAGCCGCTTCTGGGTGCCGTGGCGATCGCAGGTCTCATCGTGTCGATGGCCGCGCTGCTGCCGCTGCGCAAGGGCGACCGTTCGACGTTCTGCCTGAACGACAACCCGGACGTCTGCAGCTACACCGCCGACCAGTTCACCCTGGTGATCCAGTTCCTGGTGCTCGGCGGGGCGCTGCTGACCGCGCTGCTCTCCCTCACGGACACCCGCGAGAAGCTGCCGCCCGGCGAGTTCTGGTTCCTGCTGCTGTCGTCCGCCGCGGGCGCGGCGCTGCTGCCCGCCTCCCGCGACCTCGCGACGCTCGTGGTCGCCCTCGAGGTGGCTTCACTGCCCGCCTTCGCGCTGGTGGGCCTCAGGCGCGGTGACAAACTCTCCAGCGAAGCCGCCCTGAAGTTCTTCCTCTCCTCCGTCACCGCGACCGCCGTGACCCTCCTCGGCGTCAGCTTCGTGTACGCCGCCACAGGAACGCTGCACCTCACCCAGGTGGCTGCCGGGCTGGAGGACGTCCCCGGCCAACTGGACACGCTCGCCAAGGCCGGCGTCGTGCTCACCCTGGTCGGCTTCGCCTTCAAGACGGCCGCCGTCCCCTTCCATTTCTGGGTCCCTGACACCTATGTGGGGGCGCCGCTGCCGATCGCCGGCTACCTCTCCGTCGTCGGCAAGGCCGTCGGATTCACCGGGCTCATCCTGGTCACCGTGATCGCCTTCCCCGGGTACGCAGATATCTGGGGCCCCGCGATGGCGGTTCTCGCCGCCCTGACCATGACCGCCGGCAATGTCGCCGCGCTGCGCCAGTCCGCGTCGCGCACATGGAGCGCGGTGCGCCTGCTGGCCTGGTCCTCCGTGGCGCAGGCCGGATACCTGCTGGTGCCGATCGCGGCCGCCGCGTACTCGAGCGACGACCAGATCGGCGCGACCGTCGCCTACGCGCTGATGTACGCCGTGGTGAACCTGGGCGCGTTCGCGGTGGCGGCCGTCGTCGCCCGCACGCGGCCGCTCAACCGGATCTCCGACTACCGCGGCCTGTACCACCGTCAGCCGCTGCTCGCGCTGGCCATGGGCTTCTTCCTGCTCTGCCTCGCGGGACTGCCGCCGGGCATCGTCGGCCTCTTCGCCAAGGTGACCGTGTTCTCCGCGGCCGTCGACGCGGGCCTCGGCTGGCTGGCCGTCGTCATGGGAATCAACGTCGTGATCGCCCTCTATTACTACCTGCAGTGGACGGCCATCCTCTTCCGGGCTCCCGAGGCGGCGGAAGCGGACGATGCGGCGCAGCCGGCGGGGGAGGCCGCCTTGAAGGTGGTTCCCGCTCCCGTGACTGTCGCCGTGGCCCTCACCGCGGCGGTGGGGGTCGTCCTGTCCGGCTATCCCCAGCTGGTCCTGCGGTACGCCGCGGAGAGCCTCTTCTAGCCGCGGCGACCCGTTTCCGGATCCCTCCGGGGCCGGTCCGCTCCGCGAGCTCACCCGTACGGCCCTGACGCGGGCCCTGGAGCGCAAGGGAACCAGTGCCCCTCGCCTGGCGTTGACCAGTACAGAAGGGTCCACTGGAGAGTGGAGCACCACGCAAAGGGTTCCCCTGCCGCACCATCTGGAGGGCGTACCGTGCACCGCCGGCACAACGGGCTCAAAACCGCCGTACTCCTCGGGGGACTGTCCGCACTGATCCTCGTCATCGGCAGCTTCTTCGGCCGGACGGGGCTTTTCATCGCGCTCGCAGTGGCGCTCGCGACCAATGCGTACGCCTACTGGAACAGCGACAAGCTGGCCCTCCGCGCCATGCGCGCCCGCCCGGTGAGCGAATTCGAGGCACCCGCCCTGTACCGCATGGTCCGTGAGCTCTCCACCGCCGCCCGCCAGCCCATGCCGCGGCTCTACATCTCGCCGACCCAGGCCCCCAACGCGTTCGCCACCGGACGCAACCCCCGCAACGCGGCGGTGTGCTGCACCGAAGGGATCCTGCGCATCCTCGACGAGCGCGAGCTGCGCGGAGTCATCGGCCACGAGCTCAGCCACGTGTACAACCGAGACATCCTCATCTCCTCGGTGGCCGGAGCCCTCGCCTCCGTGGTGATGTTCCTGGTCAACTTCGCTTGGCTGATCCCCATCGGCCGGTCCGACGACGACGAAGGACCCGGCCTGGTCGGCATGCTGCTGATCATGCTGCTCGGCCCGCTGGCGGCAGCCGTGATCCAGCTCGCCGTGAGCCGCTCCCGGGAGTTCGAGGCGGACGCGTCGGGCTCCCAGCTCACCGGTGACCCACTGGCGCTGGCCAGCGCACTGCGCAAACTGGACGCCGGTACGAAACAGCTCCCGCTGCCGCCGGAGCCGCGGCTCGAGACCGCGAGCCACATGATGATCGCCAACCCGTTCGGACCTGGCCGCGGCCTCGCCAAGATGTTCTCGACCCACCCGCCCATGGCGGAACGAATCGCCCGACTCGAGCAGATGGCAGGTCCTCGCCGATGAAGACAATCCTGAACGTCATATGGCTGGTCCTGAGCGGCTTCTGGCTGTTCCTCGGATATCTGGTGGCGGGGCTGATCCTCTGCATCACCGTCATCGGCATCCCCTTCGGGCTGGCGTCGTTCCGCATCGGGATCTACGCCCTCTGGCCCTTCGGGTACACGACGACGGATCGCCGCGACTCCGGTGCTCCCTCCCTGGTCGGCAACGTCCTGTGGCTGATCCTGGCCGGCTGGTGGCTTGCGCTGGGCCACATCGTCACGGGTCTCGCTCTCTGCCTCACGCTCATCGGCATCCCGTTCGGCATCGCGAACTTCAAGCTCATCCCGGTGTCGCTGATGCCGCTGGGCAGGGAGATCGTCCGGACCGATCAGCCGTTCGCGGTGCGCTGAGCATCGTCCGGACCTCGTCCGCTCTGCGGCTGTCCGTCCGTCTGTCTGACCGCCGGACGGACGGCGCGGCGCACCTAACACCCACGCCGCCCGTCGGCGGCCGCTGATCAGCGGTTACGAGCCGCCCGAGTGCTGTTCCGCGCCGCGTACAGCGCCGCGCCCCCGGCCAGTACCGCGGCCCCGGTGATCACGGACGTCAGCGGCAGCGAGAAAGCCAGCGCCAGGCATCCCGCCACCCCGCATCCAGCCGTCAGCCTCACGGTCCAGAGCACTCGGACGGGTGTATCTCCGGGCCGTCCGGAACCCAGCGTCCAGGCCGAGGCGTTGGCGATCGTGTAGTAGACGAGCACACCGAACGACGAGAAGCCGATCGCCCCGCGCAGGTCCACGGTCGCCGCCACCACCGCGACGACCACCCCCACAGCGACCTCCGCGCGGTGCGGCACCTGGAACCGCGGATGAACGGTGGCCAGTGCTCCCGGCAGATGGCCGTCCCGGGCCATCGCGAGCGTCGTCCTCGAGACGCCGAGAATCAGAGCGAGCAACGATCCGAGCGCCGCCAGGACGGCCCCCACACGTACCGCCGGCGCCAGCCAGGGGACCCCTGCGGCACGCACGGCCTCGGCGAGCGGCGCCGTCGCCTGCCCGAGCCCCCCGGCACCCAGCACAGAGAGGACCGCGACAGCGACACACACATAGACGAACAGCGCGATGCCCAGGGCCAGCGGCACGGCCCGCGGGATGGTGCGTGCCGGATCCCGGACCTCCTCGCCCAGCGTGGTGATCCGCGCGTACCCGGCGAACGCGAAGAACAGCAGACCCGCCGCCTGAAGCACCCCGGCAGCCGACGCGTCGCCCCCCGGCTCCAAGTTCCCGAACCGCGCGTGCCCGGTACCGAGGGAGACCACCACGACCGCCGCGAGAACCGCCAGCACCACGGCCACGATCAGCCGCGTCAGCAACGCCGACTTCTGAACGCCGCCGTAATTCAGCGCAGTCAGTGCCACCACGGCGGCGACCGCCACCGTGTTCGCGTGCTCCGGCCATGCGTACGCGCCGACGGTCAGAGCCATCGCGGCGCACGAAGCCGTCTTGCCGACCACGAACGCCCAGCCCGCCAAGTACCCCCAGAACTCTCCCAGCCGCTCCCGTCCGTACACATAAGTGCCGCCTGACGCGGGGTACAAGGAGGCCAGGCGTGCCGACGACATGGCGTTGCAGTAGGCCACCACTGCCGCGAGGGCAAGTCCGAGCAGCAGCGCGGAACCGGCAGCCCGCGCCGCCGGCGCGAGAGCCGCGAAGATTCCCGCACCGATCATCGACCCGAGGCCGATCACCACAGCGTCGAAGACCCCCAGCGACCGTCGCAACTCCTGTGTCATGTGCCGCACCCTACTGATCACCGCAACCGCTGCCCGCCGGTGCACGTCCCCGACAACAACACCCCATGAAAGGCAGGTTCATTTCCATGACCATCATCGGCTGGATCGTTCTCGGACTGCTGGCCGGAGCGATAGCCAAGATCCTGCTGCCCGGACGCGACCCGGGCGGCCTGGTCGGCACCACGCTCATAGGTGTCGCCGGAGCCTTCATCGGCGGCTGGATATCCTCCCGTTACCTGGACCGAGAGATCGCCAACCAGTTCTACGACGGGCCCACCTGGATCGCGGCCGTCGGCGGCGCGCTCGTCCTGCTGATCGCGTACCGTATCCTGTTCGGCCACTCGCGCTCGCGCTGAACACCGCCTGGCGCCCGCGCGGGATCAGCCCGCCAGCCCGGTCTCGCGCAAAGTGATGTTCAAACGGCCGCTGTTCATGCCGGTCGCAGGATCGGCCGTGGCCGGAAGCACCTTCGGCACGCCGTGAAAGGCGTAGCGGGAAGGGCCGCCGAAGACGAACAGGTCGCCGGAAGCCAGCTCCACGTCCGTGTACGGACGCCCCCTGGTCTGCGTGTTCCCGAACCGGAACACGCACGCATCACCGATGCTCAGAGAGACCACGGGAGCTCCTGACCGCTCCTCCTTGTCCTGGTGCATCCCCATCCGGGCAGCGCCGTCGTAGAAGTTGATCAGCGCGGTGTCGGGGGTGTAGCCCTGATGCTCCCCGTAGGCCTCGACCAGTGCCTCGCGTCCCAGCTCCACCAGCCACCCGGGAAACGGGGCGACCGGCGCACCGTTCACGTCGTCCGCGGTCCGGGAGTACCGGTACGGCTGCCAGTGCCAGCCCACGCACACCGTCCGCACCGACATCACGCCCCCGCCCGGCAGCACGGTGTGCCGGAGCGGAACCGGCCCACGGGCCCAGCCGCGGCAGGCGTCCACCAGCTCCCGCTGACGCCCGGCGGACAGCCAGCCGGGCACATGCACCGCGCCCGGGGCGACGACCGCCCGGTCACGGGGGAACAGCGCTCCGTTCATGGGAACCGGCCCCGTCTCGGTGCCAGCGCGCCCTCGAGCCCGAGGAGCCGCGCCTTCGACTCCAGGCCGCCCGCGTATCCCCGCAGGGTGCCGTCCGCACCGATCACCCGGTGGCACGGACGCACCACGAGCAGCGGATTGCGCCCGATCGCCGTCCCCACGGCCCGCACACCGACCGCGGAAGTGCCGACCTGTGCGGCGATCTCCTTGTAGGTGATGGTCCGCCCATAGGGGACGTCCTCCAGCGCCTTCCAGACACGGCGCTGGAAGTCGGTCCCGCCGTCCGCGTACTCGATCTCGAAGCGGGTCAGCCGGCCCGAGAAGTACGACGACAGCTGGCGCCCGATCTCCTCGAACGCCGCCGGGTCACGGCGCCAGCCGCCCTCGACGACCGCCCGGCCCTTCTGCCCGGGCAGCGAGAGCGAGGCCAGCGCGGTGCCACCCTTCGCCGTGCACGACGCCCGCCCGACCAGCAGGAGCTCGCCCAGCGGGCTGCCGACGATCTCGTAAACGACGGTCTCCTGAGCACCGGTCATGGCTCGCGCTCCTCCTTGCGGTGTTCCGTCCGGCGGGCTCTCACCCGCCCTTCCTCTACGAGTCTGCGACCCGGCGGCCGCCGGGGCTGGCGGAATTCGGACGTCACGACGGGTGACGGCGGCCGCCTTCTTCATCGGCCGCACCACCCGGGCACGGGGCAGGGGCGGAGCGGCCGCGCCGCTCCGCCCCCGGTCGCCCCCGCGCCCGCTGACGTCAGCGGTAGTTCACGAACTGCAGCGCGAAGTCGAAGTCCTGCCCCTTGAGCAGCGCCTGCACGGCCTGCAGGTCGTCCCGGCTCTTCGAGCTGACCCGCAGCTCGTCGCCCTGGACCTGCGCCTTGACACCCTTCGGACCCTCGTCACGGATGATCTTCGCGACCTTCTTGGCGTTCTCCTGCGAGATGCCCTCCTCGATCGAGGCGAAGATCTTGTACTCCTTGCCGGACAGCTGCGGCTCGCCGGCGTCCAGCGCCTTCAGTGAGATGCCGCGCTTGACCAGCTTGGTCTGGAAGACGTCCAGGATCGCGTTGACACGGTCCTCGGAATTCGCCTGCATCAGGATCTTCTCGCCGGACCAGGAGATCGAGGCACCGACGTTCTTGAAGTCGTAGCGCTGCGAGATCTCCTTGGCGGCCTGGTTGAGGGCGTTGTCGACCTCCTGCCGCTCGACCTTCGAGACGATGTCGAAACTGGAGTCGGCCATGTCCTGTGGCTCCTTGTATCGGGTGAGTGGGGTGCGGCCGGATCACCCCGAACCGCGCGGTCAAGCCTAGCCACCCGCACCCACCCCCGGCGCTGATCAATCCGGTGGCGAAGCACCCCGGTGCATCAGGTATCGTTTACGTCGTTGCCACGGAGCACCGCCCCACAGCGGTTCCTCCACAGGCGACATCCCATGGCGGTGTGCCCGAGTGGCCAATGGGAGCGGACTGTAAATCCGTCGGCTTAGCCTACCCAGGTTCGAATCCTGGCGCCGCCACGCGAAGAGATGGCCCCTGATCTGCGGAAACGCGGATCAGGGGCCATCGTCGTGTAAGCCGTCGCGAGGGCCGACTGTCTCACTCCGTCTCGTGCACACACGCTCTCTACCAGCTGTTGTGGACGGGGCGTGGACGGGAACCGGGCGCGATGGGTGTGGTCACGTCTGTCCACCGCTCACTCGAGGCAGGTCCTGTTTATGTCTCGTGCTCGGGAGGGAGGGGTGGACCGCTCAGCGCGGTTGTCGGAGATACCGCTAATCGAACGCGTGCACGGTCTACCATCTGATCGGCTGTCGGCCTACAGTCGCGCCCCATGAACATCCCTTGGCTGGAGATAGCCGGGTTCTCGGCCGCGGCGTTGAGTGCGCTGGCGGCACTCGGGTCTTGGAAGGCGGCTCGTCGGGCAAACGCCACCAGTGCCAGAGCGCAGGCGACAGGTGAACGGGCATACGAAGTAGCTGAGTTGGTCGCTCGGATTGAGCGCGACCGATGGCACGCCGACCTGTTGCCTCAGTTCCGGATAGCGCTAGAACGGGAAACGGGCGATCGGGCCACCCTCAGCGTTCGACTGGTCGGTCCGCTTCCCCTCTGTCACCTAGACGAGATTCGAATTGCGGTTGTAGCCAGTGACGACTACGTGCGCGCTGCAAGGCTCCCTGGCGGGCCGTCGCAGGACGAGCTCGATGCCCAGGTCTGGGGGCCGTTCCGGTTCACGCACGGAGCCGATGGTGCCGATGTAAATGGCCAGACAGTAGAGCCGTTCTCTCTCCAAGTCGGCGCGGGCCGTCCGTTCAGCATGGAACGGACCCGGCCGCCCCATTGGCAAGAGGGACAAGAGCGTGACGCCCATTGGAGGAACCAGTGGACTAACACGCCAATCAGGCTCATTGCTACCTGCACACGCGAAGGCTTTAAGCCGTGGGTGGTCCCCTGTGAAGTTGAAGTTCCCGGGTCGACTCGCGTCTCCTGGGTTTGAGTGTCGCCTCACGCACGGGGAACGCACCTGCCGCCTGACGAAGCAAGGCAGGGGCCCCGTCACTCGGCAGATCTACTCATGTCGACGTAGCCGTGCCGAAATCTTGGCGTTCGCTGCGTCGTCCCCGCCCTTGAGGAACTTCGCGTACACCCGGAACAGCACGGCCACGCTGTGGCCGGCGCGCTCGGCTACAAGCTGCGGCTCCACTTCAGAGCTAAGCCATGTAGAGACAGCCGCGTGGCGAAGGTCATAAGGCCGCTTGGCGAGCCTCGAAGCCAGCTCACCGGGAGTGAGTACCTCCGCTCGAGCGCGGGTCCAGACCTCGCCGTAGCCGCTTTCCTGCACCATCCCACCGCGGGCCGTTCGGAACAGACGGCCGTCGGGCGCCGTGCCAACCGGATGACGTGCCAGCGGAGCAGGGCCACCAGCTCCGGCGGTATCGGCACGTACCGAACCGCCTTGCGTGACCGGTGCTTCAACCCTCGCCGGTCGTGAGCCTCACCGCTGTCCGTCCAGGCCGTGCCCGAGTGCTCGGCTCTCGTTCAGCCGCAGCATTCCCCAGCCTCGCCGTGGCAGTTCGCAGTCCCGCAGCTTGAGCCAGACCGTCTCGCCGGGGCGAGACGCGGCGTAGTAGATGCAGCCGAAGAACGCTTCCAGGTGACGTCCTCGGGTTCCCTGCGCCCGGACGCCGGCCAAGAGGGCGGCGGCGTGCGCCGGGTCCGGAACACACGCGGGGTCCACCTCCTCTTCCACACGTTCCGGTGCCTTCCAGCGGACCGATGGAATGGGGTTCTCGGTCAGCAACTCGGCATCGACGGCGAGGCTCAGCGCTTGGTGGAAGACAGCCCGCTTCCGCGCGATGACGGTCCCAGCCGCAGCCTTGCCGTCGAGCCTCCGCGCGCAGGCGTCCAAGGCCTTGTGGACGAGCAGCCGGTCCGAGAGGGACGACGTCGCAACCGACTTTCGCTCGATCCAAGCGAGGATGCTTTTCACGTCGACCGGCAGTTCCTCGTCCCACCGCTTGACGTTGAATGCCCAGCAGGCCGGCCGATGGCCTCGTTGGCGGTCCACCCGATCTCGCTGATGACGCTCGGGGCGAGCGCGTACGCCTCCTCCGGCGTCGGCCACACCTGCGGCTCCGGCTCGCCGTCGGTGAAGTGGTCGGCGGTGACGTAGAGCCGGGCACGGTCACCGTCCCGGGTGGCGTACCGGCGTACGGGCCCGATCGCGAAGGCTTCGGTAAGCGTCTTGGTCACTCGGTCGGTGTCGGCGGGGTCGCAGATGATCCGGATCTCGAACATGGTCAGTTCTCCTTGGGCGTGGTGGTGGGCAGTTCGGGCAGGCCCGCGCGGGTCAGCTCGATCGGATCGAAGTCGGGCAGGGCCGCGCGGGCGGTGAGGGCCTGGGCGAGAGCGGTGGCGTAGGCGGCGCCCTCGCGGGCCACCTCGATCTGTGCTCCGGCGCGCAGCGCTTCCACGCGTTCGGTGTGGGCGTGCGTCTCGCGGCGCTCGATGGTGCTCCGCTCGTACGCGATGGCGTCGCGGCGGTTGGTGCGCCAGTAGCGGGCGGCGAGCCCGTAGGCGACGGCGGTGGCGAGGGCCCACAGCAGCAGCGGTAGCGAGAGGCCGTCGGCGTATCCGGCGACCCCGGCGAGCGCGAGCCCACCGGAGGCGGCGAAGCACGTTCCGGCGAGGACTCCGTCACCGGCCCGGCCGACGGACGCGCAGGCGCCGGCCGCCGCTGCTCCGGTCGCGAGGACGACCATCAGCGTGGCGTTGCCGACGGAGTGTTCGGCGCCGTTCGCGTTCCAGATCCTGCCGAGGATGAGCACGGTGGATGTGGCCAGCGCGGGGGCCGCCTTGGGAGCGAGGACGGCGAGCGGGTGGCGGACGGTGATGGGCTGGTTCATCGCGTTTCTCCTCAGTTGATCTGTTGGATGGCGTCGATGACAGCGGTGGTGAGCTGGGAGATAGGTCCGGCCGCGCCGGTGGAGGCGAGGAAGAACCCGAACGCTGCGGCGACGAACGCGGAGCCGTAGCCGAGTGTCTTGGAGCGGAGCAGGAAGAACAGGACCAGCCCGAACAGGGCGACGAGCGAGACCGTGACGGCCATGCGGAAACTCCTTTGACGGTGGGTCGATGACGGCGGATAGGGTGCGGGCACCGCGGGTGCTGGCAAGCTCGCGGTCTTCGGCCGACGGTGCGCCCGCCTAGCTCCTGCTCGGAGCGGGGTACGTCTCATGACGGGCACCGTCGGCCCCTTCGCGTCCGGGGTCAGCGGGTGCCTTCGCGGTAGAGGCGCTGGGCACGGTTGAAGATCCAGCGGCCGATGCGTATGCGGCGGCCACTCGCCTTGCAGCGGCGGCAGTTCTTGCCGCGCTTGAGCTGTCCTTTGCGGTCGGTCTCCATCTCGAAGCCGAAGCCGCGGCACTTGCGGCAGGGTCCGAACGGGGCCGCCGCACACATTCCGGCGTAACCGAGCGTGACGGCTGCTAAGCAGGCGATAGCAAGGGCGATGGGGGTCCTCGGGGCCCTCCCAGGGCGGCTTCCGGCGTTTGCGCAGGTGGGGTGCTATCCACTAGATCGCTGATGAGACCCGGTTTGGGTCGCTAGCGGACCTGCTACCGGAACAGGCGGACCTGCTACCGGTAGCGGGTTGATGGGGCTAGGCGGCGCCCCGGTTTTGGTCACGCTCCGCAATCGCTTTGGTGAGGTCGGCGCGGACGATGCCGCGCCGGGTGGTGCGGGCTCCGTCGTCGGTGGTGCCGGCGACGTCGCGGGTCTTGATGCCGTGCGGCTTGAGCGCGCTGGTGACGTTCTCGCCCTTCCAGCCGCCGTAGACCTCGGGCCGCAGCTCGGCCAGGCGCAGCGCGATCCGCTCGTTCCACACCCGCTCTTCGGTCTCGGGGACGACGGCGGCGATGTCGGCGAGCAGGTCGTAGGAGGGGCCCTTGGCCTACTCGGTGTCCTCTCCGAGCGCGTGGCCGGACAGGGTGCCTTCGGCTTTGCGCAGGGCAAGGGCGCGCTGGGCGATGGCGTTGGTGGCCGGGTCGTCCAGGTAGGCGGTGCGCACCACGACCGGGAGTGTGGTGGCGCCCTTGAGGTAGCCGTTTCCGGCGTCGATCTCGGGCCGGAACTGGGTGGCGCGGACGCCGTTCTTGCCCAGCGCAGTCAGTTGGCCGGTGATATGCGAGACCCGATAGAGGCCGTCGATGTCGCGGAGGCCGCCGAGGACATGGCCGATCCCGGCAGCCGACTGGCGTCCGTAGCGGCTACGTATGGAGCCCATGGCCACGCCTTGCGCAGCGACTCGATATCGACCCAGCGGGCCTACGAGCACGCCCTTGCCCTCCACGCCACGATGGATCCGGACCCGGCTTCGCCCTGGGGAGTATGGCTCGATGCCGCCTATATCGAGGTTCAGCGAGCCCACAGTTTGGCTGCGCTGGGAGATCACCACGGAGCAGCAGCAGGCTTTCGCGACGCCATAAGCCGCCTGCCCGCCGGATACCACCGGGACAGGGGCGTCTACCTTGCCCGAGAGGCGGTTGCCCTCGCAGGTGCGGGAGAAGCTGAGCAAGCGGCGGTGATCGGGCTTCAAGCTCTGAGTATCGGAGTCGAGACGGGTTCCGCCCGTATCAGTCGCGAGCTGGCCCAGCTTGACGAGGCGATGGAGCAGTGGCGCACTGCACCGGGCGTGGCCGACTTCAGAGAGGCCATGAGCGAGGCTGTACTCAAGCAAGCGTGATCTGTCCAAACCCACGTGACTCAACGAAGGAGAACTCTGGTGCCCCGTCCGTACGTGCTGCTCAGCGTGGCGACTTCCGTCGACGGCCACATCGACGACAGCAGCGCAGAACGGCTCCTGCTCAGCAACAGTGAGGACTTTGACCGGGTCGACCAGGTGAGAGCGGAGTCCGACGCCATCCTCATCGGCGCCGGTACCATGCGCGCCGACAACCCGCGGCTCCTGGTCAACAGTGAGGAGCGCCGCGCTCACCGAGAGTCAGTTGGTAAACCCGCATACCCGCTGAAGGTCACGATCTCCGCGAGCGGCGACCTGGACCCGAGTCTGAAGTTCTGGCACCACGGCGGCGAAAAGATCGCCTACACGACCGATGCCGGAATCGACAAGCTCAGGGAGCGGCTGACGGGCCTTGCGCAGGTTGTGTCCACGGGCCCCGACATCGACTTCGGGGCGTTGCTCGATGACCTGGACAGCCGCGGTATCGAACGGCTCATGGTGGAAGGCGGCGGACAGATCCACACCGCGTTTCTTTCGCAGGGGCTCGCAGACGAAATTCACCTCGCGATCGCGCCCCTCGTCGTGGGTGACGCAGCCGCACCGAGATTCCTCAACCCGGCCCAGTATCCCGGCGGCTCGACGCGGCGCATGCACCTCGCCGAAGCGCGGACGGTCGGTGACGTGGTCCTCCTTCGCTACCTGCCGAAGCAGGAGAGCGCGGCGTGACCCGCGAGAACGATCGCGCTTGGATGGCGACGGCCATTGAGCTGTCGCGGCAGTGCCCACCCGCTGAGGGAGCTTTCTCCGTCGGCGCCGTCATCGTGGGTTCCGGTGGTGGTGAGATCTCACGGGGGTACTCCCGCGAGACGGACCCGCACGTGCACGCCGAAGAAGCGGCCTTGGCGAAGGTGCCCGAAGGTGACGCGAGGCTCCGCGACGCCACGCTGTACACCACGTTGGAGCCCTGCACGGAGCGGAAGTCGCGTCCGTTGAGCTGTACCCAGCTGGTGCTGCACTCCGGCATTCAGCGGGTCGTCATTGCGTGGCGGGAGCCGGACTTCTTCGTGAGTAACTGCGTCGGGGTGGAGACCCTGAGAGAGGCCGGCGTGACGGTAGTTGAGCTTCCGGAGATGGCGGCAGAAGCGCGAGCCGCGAACGCTCACCTGGCCATCGACACGGGCGGGCCGCAGTCCGCTTCACCGAGCAAGCCCACGTGACAACGGCCTCCCCGTGGCGGAGCTTCACCGGGCAGAATGCTCGAATGAGCGAATGGGGGGTCGCGCTGATTGCTGCCGGATCAGCGGTGGCAGGCAGCATCGCCACGGGGTGGTACACGCGCAACGCCGGTCTCCGTCAGGCGGAGGCGGCTAAGCACGCCGGCAACCGCCAGGCAGGCAGACACGCTGCTGGACACAGTGCGAGTGAACCTGGAGGAGCAACGCCGCTCAAGGATCGAGGATCGCCGACGGCAGGCGTACGTCGCGTTTCTGGAGGCTGCCCAAAAGGTGGTGCTGATGGAACGCGACACCCCCGCCGGCCTTGCTGACCTGACGTCTGCCGCCGCCCTGGTCACCTTGGAAGGGCCTACGACCGTTGAGGCTGCCGCCAATGACGTGCTGATCGCTGTGAACGCCTACCGCAGCCAGGACGAGAGCTATCGCAATGTGGATGCGTTCCTTGCCGCTCGGCAGTCGTATCTGCGAGCAGTTCGAGCAGCGTTGGATGGGTTGGTGTAGCGGAGCGATAGCGGCAGACCGGGGTCCGGTTGTCGACTCAGTCCACTGCAAGCCCTGAGCGTGCAACCACCTGCAGAGTCAGCGGGTGCTCTCGTCCGAGAATGCGGAGATGCTCATCCAACACCCTCTGCCAAACAGGTAGGGCACATGTGGAGCCTTCGATGCGCTCAGTCAGACGCGCCATCTGGCGCCGGGTATGGAGTGTGTGCAAATGGTCGGGCCCTAGCAGTCTTTCCCTATCATCCAGGAGTTTTCGCGCACCTTCGAAGGCCTCTTCGTGTCGCCCCGTAGCTGCCAGCCATGCAACTGCCCGCCCACGGGCATATAGCGTGTCGGCGTGATTTGGCCCCAGGACTTTGACGCGCCGCGTCACCAATTTCTCAGTAAGAAGAATTGCGTCTGTGTATCGACCAGACTTGCCGGTCCACATGGCTATTCTTGCTTCAACATCCAGCGTTTCTATGTGGTCAGGCCCGAGACTCCTTCTGAATCTCTGAAGTAGGGCGCAGCACTGATCAGCCGCATCGGCTGGACGCCCCGAATAGCCGATCGCGTTAGCGATCCTTAACTCGGTGTCAAGAGTGCCGGGATGATCCGTTCCAAGCTTAGATTCTTGAAGGGGTAGCAGTTCACGCAATAATGACAAGGCCTCCGCTGCGCGCCCTTGCTTCAGGATCCAATATGCCAGTTTGGCGTGAGCGTCGAGAGTATCTGGGTCTTCCCTGCCTAGGGAGCTGGCCCGAGATTCCCATATCGACCGCAATTCCATGACTGCTTGATCGACGCGGCCAGTCTTACCCATAACGACTGCCTTTGCTACATGTGCCGCTGGGAGTCCCGCTTGTGCCGCGACAGCAAACGCTCTTTCGGCTCGATCGTGACGAGAATCCAGCAGTGATGTCATTCCCATTTCAAGCGCGTCCCGCGGATGGGCTTGTGTCAAAATCATATCCCATGAGGAGTCAGGGATTACTTCTTTGTTGAGGGTGTCTAGAAAGTAGTCGAACGCGCGCAGGCTAGTGTTGTCTCCGACCAGCATGCTGGCGCCAAAATTTCCCAGGGGGCGAAGGGCCCATGCAAGCGCTTCCTCGAAGGTTTCCGTACGCAGTTGTTGGCCACCTCGAAGCTGAAGGTAGACCTCATGCAATTGCTCCAGGAAGGCACCTGGTATCGCGGCGTGAATGCCAGCGCGCCGTACATCCACTGCCGACAGCACGACTGCGGCACCTCGTGGATGAGTCCCTGGAGTCCACGCATTTCTCCACGCCTCCAGGAGTTGCGGTCCTGCGGCCAAAATCTCGGCCACTCCAAATTGCCGAGATGCATTCAGGGCGCGATTGATTCGATAGTCACTCCTGTGCGACAGTGCTCTTTCCCGTTCCGCTGGAGACCACTGGCGCGGTATGCGGATTTTTTTCGCCAGGCGAACTACATCGCGACCGTCACGCCAGACTTCATAATCTACGCGTTCGATAATCGCCTCGGCGTGGCCTCCATAGCGGTCGTATTCGGGTGTCCGCATGGTGGCTATGATCGTCGACCCAGTTCCCAGGATTCGACTCAAGCCGTATGAAGTCAAACCGTCAGGTCCGAGGAAGCGTTCTAAATCGTCGAGCCACACAAGGTATTTTCCATGCAAGCCTAGTGCGTCGAGTAGGCTGGATATGCCTTCTCGGCTTCGAGGGCTCAGTAGAAAATATTCTGGCAAGAGGGCACGTGCGGCCTCGAACGCTGAGCGAGATTTCCCCGCTGTTGATTCTCCAATCAGAAGAACGAAGCCTCCGCTGCGAACTGCGGAATGCAGGTCCGCTTCGATGTCGCGCGGAATGTAGGGCGGAGCGTCCCAATATCTGTCAGCGTAGTCGCCGACTTCCTTCTGGTGCGGGTGAATACCTACTAGTGCCGGATCTCGGATCTCGCGAACACGCGGCAGTCGGCCGCCTGCATTTTTGGTCAAAAGGCTAGCCGCAGCCCGCTGTCGCTGACGCCCCCTGTCGCTTAGGGCGAGGTCGTTCCTGGCAGCCGCGCCGCTGCATAGAGCAAGTACAGCGCCCCCAATCGCTCCTGCTTCTGTCGCCGGTAGCCAGATTCCGGCGACCAGTCCGCTCGTTCCGCCTAATATTGCAAAAAGCGCAAATTTGATCCACAGGCCACATCGAAGCCATAGGTTGCGAAGCACGTTCATTGTTACCCCCAGCCCCCGCCCGGCTACATCCAGATCATGCCTACCGCAGGCTAAAGGTCAGTACACCAACGCTGAGCCGTTGCTAGGGCTCAGCTTGTGCGCAAGCGACACTGTCCCGCTGCGTGGCTGACTGGTTCGGTGGGCTCCCCCGGGCGAGAGCGCGAAGCGGGGTGACTCGGTGTTCATGGGTGAACCCGGCGGCGCGCTCGGGGCTCGGTCATCCGCCGCGCGTGGAGGAGTGCCCGCCAGGCTGTGCTCACGCCGGAGGATCCGCCTCGCTGCTGGGCCCGCGGGTTTACGACCTGCGGCACACCCGCCTGACGAACTGGCTCAACCACGGTGTGCCGCCGCCCCAGGTGGAGATCGCCTGGCGGGGCGGGCGGCTGCAGCGCGGCGTAATAGTCCTCCTCCGCCAGCCTTCGACGAGGTGTGTCCGGGGTGTCCGGCTGTCCGGTCAAGGCTCCGACCAGCGGTTACGAGCCCGGGTGTTGCAGCCCGTCGGCGCAGCCGAGCCATGGATCGTGTCGCCGGAGGCGACTCCTGTTATGCCTCTCTGAGCCCGCCGTGGACGAGACGTGGACGGCAGGTCCGCGTACCGCGTGCGCTGCCCGCTCCGCCCCAGGTCAGGAGGGGTACTTGGACGCGAACGACAGGAGTCTGTAAATCCGTCGGCTTAGCCTACCCAGGTTCGAATCCTGGCGCCGCCACGCGAAGAGATGGCCCTGATCTGCGGAAACGCAGGCCAGGGGCCATTCCTCGTTCAAGGTGTCGAACACGGTCCGCCCGCCTTTGACAGCTCTGCCGCGGATCTCGGCTCCCCGCGCCACAGATCTCGGCGCTCCGCGCCCGCCTGCCGGCCGACCTCAGGACGGCCGCGACACCCCGTGTGCCGCAACCGCGTCGTGGGCCGGTCGCCGCGCGAGGCGGGACGGCCCACGGGCCCCGAGCCGTCGTCGTAGCGGCGAACGCGCCCGTCAGTCGGCCAGGCGGAAGGCCAGCTCGATCTCCCACTTGGACATGTCCGGCTCCACCCGGGGATCCGTCTTGTACGTCTCCGTCCGGCATGTCCAGTGCTCGGCCCCGTCGACCACTGTCATGTCCCACTCGAGGCCTTCGCGCCCCGCCCACTCGTGCATCGCCGTGACGACGCCGGCGAGCCGGTCCGGGTGACCGACGTGGGTGACCGTCGCGTAGCGGCCGGGGGGCAGTACGGCCAGGCCGATGTCGCCCTCGGGCTCCGGGGCGGAGGCGACGGGCATGCCGGCCTCGACCACCGACTCGCCCTCCATGTCGATGGTGTTGAAACGGAAGAACGGCGCTCCGGCGAACTCCGCGCCGTTGCCCGCGAGCCAGTTGATGAGTTCCGGCAGCCGGTCGGCGATCAGCGCGAAGGCGTCCATGCGTACGGAGCCGCGGACGTAGGCGTAGAGCTGCTCCTCGCGCTCCACGACCACCGGCCGGACTTCCTGTGTGTGATTGCTCATGACCTCAAAGACCCTAGGGGCGACGGGGATTCATCGTGGGATTCATCAGGTGCTCCCTCGCGTGCTTCATCGTGGGCATTCGTCGCGGACCATGACGGGGATTCAGGCGGGGGATCCGACGGTCGACCGGCCGGCGGCGGCTCGGTCAGTTCCCCGCGATGTCCTTCACGGCGACGGTGACGGGCGTCGAACCACTGACCAGTTCCAGCGTCAGTCCCGCGGTGGCCGGTGTCTCCACCATCTCCGCGAGTACCGCCGCCACATCGTCCCGCGGCACCATGCCGCGTCCCGTCGAGACTTCCAGCCGCACCATGCCCTTACCCGCGTCATTGGTCAGCGTGCCGGGCCGCAGGATCGTCCATTCCAGGCCGGGACGGGACCGCACGTAGTCGTCCGCGGCGCCCTTCGCCCGCAGATAGGCGTCGAAGACGTCGTCGCCCTTGTGTTCGGCGTCGGCGCCCATGGAGGAGACGACGATGTACCGCCGTACGCCCGTCCGTTCGGCCGCGTCGGCGAAGAGGACGGCCGCGCCGCGGTCGACCGTGTCCTTCCGCTCGGTGCCGCTGCCGGGCCCCGCTCCCGCGGCGAACACCGCGGCGTCCGCGCCCTGGAGCACGGCCGCGACCTGTTCCACCGAGGCTGTTTCCAGGTCGAGGAACACCGGCTCGGCGCCGACGGCCCGCAGGTCGTCACCCTGCTTGGGATCGCGGATGATGCCCGCGACTTCGTGTCCGCCCGCGGAGAGCAGCCGCTCGAGACGGAGCGCGATCTGACCGTGTCCTCCTGCGATGACAATGCGCATGCATACGACGTTACGTCCGAAGCACCGAGCGTGCGCAGGGACGGCAAGGGGACACGCCCCCGATGGCCGGAACGCGCACCCGCCTCCCGCTCTCGGCGCCCGCGCGCCCGCACCGCGAGGGGCCCAGGACCCCCGCCTCCACCGCGAGTCGACGCCCTCAGGGCCCCGGGTCCGACCGCCCCTGGCGTGGCAGTTCCAGAGCGACGGCCGCCGCGGAGTCGCAGTACTCGCGCACCGCGCTCGTGCGGGCGACCACCCGTCCGCGGTGGATGACGATCCTGCTGTACGCGAGCGACAGTACGCCCGAGATCCGCTCACCGCGCACCGCGAGCAGTTCCGCGGGGAAGCCGGCCTCGACCCGTACCGGGGGCAGTCCCATCACCTCGCGGGCCGCGCCGGCGACGCAGCCGTAGGCGTCCGAGGGCCGCATCCCCGCCTGGGACGACAGGAGATACGCGGCCTCCAGCGGATCCCCGCGGCCCACCGGGTTGCACACGTCCCGCAGCGCCCCGCTGCCCGCGGCGACCCGCACGCCCGCCGCCCGAAGCAGCCGGACCGGCGCGTTCCCCCGCTGTTCGACGCCTGAGCAGCCGCCCTGCGGCAGGGAGACGACGGTGACGCCCGCCGCCGCCAGCTGGTCCGCGGTCCGGGAGGCGATGGCCCTGGGCAGCCGGGCGAGACCGGCGCACGGCCCGACGGTGACGCCGGGCCGCAGCCCGCCGGCCATGGCCGCGAGCCGCGCCAGCCGTGCCGGGTCGTCGCCGTGGGTGTGCAGGTCGACGGGGCAGCCGTACTCGGCGGCGATCCCCAGCACCGTCTCCACGTACCCGGTGGGATCGGGGTCCGCGTCGGGGCAGCCGCCCACCACGCCGGCACCCATCTTCAGCGCGTCCCGCAGGAGAGCCAGGCCGTCGGCGCCGGCCACGCCCGTCAGCAGCCTCGGCACGGCGACGGCGGTCAGATCGGCGAGGCCGCGCAGGGACCGTCTGGCCTGGAGCACCGCCTCCAGCGGTCCGAGGCCCTGGACGTCCCCGATGCGTACGTGCGAGCGCAGCGCCGTCGCCCCGTGGCCCAGCTGGAGCAGCGCCGCCTCTGTGGCGCGCCGCTGGACGTCCTGTGTGTCGTACGACACGGGGCCGGGGGTCTCCGCGCTGAGTGCCGTGTCGCCGTGGAGGTGCGGTTCGGCGGGCGCGGGCAGCAGCAGGAATCCCGTCAGGTCCACCCGGGCGGAGTGCGGCGGGAGGCTTCCCGCGGTGCCGACTGCCTCGATGCGGCCGCCGCTGAGCCGTACGTCGACCGTGCGACCGTCCGTGAGCCGTGCGCCGCAGAGCAGCAGCGCGGCGGTGTCCGCGGTGGCGCCGCCGGGCGGCTGCGGCTGGCTGTCGGGCATCGCGCTCCTGGGTGGGGCGGTCGGGCTCGGACGGCGGTCGCGCACACTGCCCGGGCGGTGTGGGAGCCGTGGCGTGGGAGCCGGAGAGGATCACACAGCGTGCGTCGAGCGTAGGGGCGCTCGCGGTGCGCTTCGAGGAGGAGCGCAATAGTCGTACCGGCGTGGTCGTCAATGGCCTACGGGGCGGGCGGGTTGTCGTCCGCGGGCCTGCGGACGAGGGTGCGAGGGGCCGCACCCGGGACCGTGCGGGCGGGCCGGAAGCAGGGCCGGAAGCAGGGTCGGCCGCCCCCACGGAAACGGATTTGGGCGATCGGCGAGGGACCGTGTAATGTCTTCATCGCTCGCCCCAATAGCTCAGTCGGCAGAGCGTCTCCATGGTAAGGAGAAGGTCTACGGTTCGATTCCGTATTGGGGCTCTGATGTCGAGTGACCTCGCCTTCGGGCGAGGGAACCCTGCATCGCAGCGGTGTAGCTCAGTCGGTAGAGCAAGCGGCTCATAATCGCTGTGTCACCGGTTCAAGTCCGGTCACCGCTACACACAGTAGCCGATTGTGGGGTCGGTCCTCCGATCGGCTACTCTTTTATGCGTTCATCCGTCCTATCCGTCCAAGGAGCACTCACGTGGCTGCCACCGACGTCCGCCCGAAGATCACGCTGGCCTGCGTGGAGTGCAAGGAGCGGAACTACATCACCAAGAAGAACCGGCGTAACAACCCGGACCGTCTTGAGATGAAGAAGCACTGCCCGCGCTGCAACTCGCACACGGCGCACCGCGAAACGCGCTGAATAAGGCTCGTATACGAGGCCGTCCCCTTTGGGGGCGGCCTCGTGTCGTTTGCCGTACCGCCGTTCGTCCGGCGGCCGGCATTCAGTTGTGATCAATATCAGGAGGGACCAGTCCATGGCGCTCGACCAGTCGTTCGTGGGGCGGACGTATCCGCCCACCGCGCCGTACGAGGTGGGCCGGGAGAAGATCCGGGAGTTCGCCGCCGCGGTGGGGGACGCGAATCCCGCCTACACCGACCGTGAAGCCGCCCGCGCGCTCGGGCACTCGGATGTGATCGCTCCGCCGACGTTCGCCTTCACGATCACCTTCAGCGCCGCCGAGCAGGTCGTCCAGGACCCGCAGTTGGGGCTCGACTACAGCCGCGTGGTGCACCGCGAGCAGCAGTTCGCGTACGCACGGCCGGTGCGGGCGGGCGACAGGCTGTCGGTCACCTCGACGATCGAGGCCATCAAGTCCCTCGCCGGCAACGACATCCTGGACGTGCGCGGTGACGTGCACGACGAGAGCGGTGAACTGGTCGTGACCGCTTGGACGAAGCTGGTGGCCCGCGCCGCCGAGGAGGCGTGATGGCAGCGAAGATCTCTTACGCGGACGTCGAGGCCGGCACCGAACTGCCGGCGCAGAGCTTTCCTGTGACGCGTGCCACGCTGGTGCGGTACGCGGGCGCGTCCGGCGACTTCAACCCGATCCACTGGAACGAGAAGTTCGCCACAGAGGTCGGGCTGCCGGACGTGATCGCGCACGGCATGTTCACCATGGCCGAGGCGATCCGGGTCGTGACCGACTGGGTGGGCGACCCGGGCGCGGTCGTCGAGTACGGCGTCCGCTTCACCAAGCCCGTCGTCGTCCCGAACGACGACAAGGGCGCGCTGATCGAGGTCAGCGCCAAGGTCGCGGCGAAACTGGACGGCAACCGGGTCCGCGTGGACCTGGTCGCGACCAGCGAAGGCCAGAAGGTGCTGGGCATGTCCCGCGCCGTCGTGCAGCTCGCCTGAAGCCGCCCGCGGCGGGTCGGCGCAAGCAGGTAAGGGGCGCCCCTCCTTGGAGGGGTGCCCCTTACGCGTGCACCCCCACAGCACGTACATCCGGCCGGCACTCCGGCGACACCGCTTGACGAGTTAGTGATTAGCCAATAACTTTGTCGCATGGTCAGGATGAGCGCAGAAGAGCGACGCGAGAGCGTGATCCGTGCCGCGATCACGGAGTTCTCCCGCGCCGGATACAACGGCACCTCGACGGACGTCATCGCCAAGCGCGTCGGCGTCTCCCAGCCGTACCTCTTCCGTCTCTTCCCGAACAAGCAGGCCATCTTCCTGGCCGCGTCCTCGCGGTGTCTCGAGGACACCCGGCGTGTCTTCAGCGCGGCCGCCGAAGGGCTCGAAGGTGAGGAGGCCCTCGCTGCGATGGCCGCCGCGTACCAGCGCCTCATCGCCGACGACCCCGAGAAGCTGCTGATGCAGATGCAGACGTACGTCGCGGTCGCGGCCGCCGAGGCGGCGGGCGACCACGCCTTCGGTGAGCAGGTGCGGGCCGACTGGATGGAGCTGTGGGAGACCGTCCATCTGCACCTCGGTGCCGACGTGAACGAGACCACGACCTTCCTGGCCTACGGGATGCTCGTCAACGTTCTCGTCTCGATGGGCTTCCCCGCGGAGCACCGCATCTGGTCCGGCTTCTACCTCTCCGCGCGGCCGGTCCAGGACTGAGGGGGCCCACGCCCGTGGGGTCCGCGCACTTCCTTGCCCGTGAAAGTTAGTCATCGATAACTAACCCCTGGGGGAGCAGTGAATCAGAACCAGCAGCCCGCACGGCGCACCGGCGCCGTCTGGGCACTCGTCATCACCAGCGTCGCCGGCTTCATGGCGGCCCTCGACAACCTCGTCGTCACCACCGCCCTCCCCTCCATCCGGGAGGACCTGGGCGGCGGCCTGGAGGACCTCGAGTGGACGGTGAGTGCCTACACGCTCACCTTCGCGGTCCTGCTGATGTTCGGTGCTGCCTTGGGGGACCGCTTCGGCCGCCGCAGGCTGTTCATCACCGGCCTGGCGATCTTCACCGGCGCGTCCGCCGGGGCGGCGCTCGCGTCCGGCATAGACGCCCTCATCGCCGCCCGCGCCGTCCAGGGCGTCGGCGCGGCGATCATGATGCCGCTCACGCTGACCCTGCTCACCGCCGCCGTCCCGGCCGCCCGCCGCGGGGCCGTACTGGGCATCTTCAGCGCCGTGACCGGCGTGGCCGTCGCCACCGGCCCGCTGATCGGCGGCTCTCTCACCGAGCACATCTCGTGGCAGTGGATCTTCTGGCTGAACGTCCCGATCGGACTGCTCCTGCTGCCGCTCGCCCGCCTGCGCCTCAGCGAGTCCTACGCCCCGGACGCCCGGCTCGACGTCCCCGGCACCCTGCTCGTCAGCGGAGGCCTCTTCGGCATCGTCTACGCGCTGGTCAACGGCAATGCCGACGGCTGGACCAGCCCACGGATCCTGTTCTGCCTGATCGCGGGCGCCGTGCTGCTGGTCGCCTTCGCCTGGTACGGGGCCGTCGCCAAGAAGCCCATGCTGCCCATGCGTCTGTTCCGCAGCCGGGCCTTCTTCGGGATCAACGTCGCGAGCCTGCTGATGTTCCTCGGCATGTTCGGCTCGATCTTCCTGCTCAGTCAGTTCCTCCAGGGTGTGGCCGGCTACTCGCCCACCGAGGCCGGACTGCGGATGCTGCCCTGGACCGGCATGTCGCTGCTCGTCGCGCCCGTGGCGGGTCTCCTGTCCGACCGGATCGGCGGGCGTCCGGTCGTCACCGCCGGCCTGGCGCTCCAGGCCCTCGGCCTCGCGCTCTTCGCCCTGGTGCTCGAGCCCGGCGTCTCGTACACGGCCCAGCTGCCCGCCCTCGTCATCAGCGGCGTCGGCATGGCTCTGTACTTCGCGCCCGCCGCCAGTGTGGTCATGTCCAGCGTCCGCCCCTCGGAGCAGGGCATCGCCTCAGGAGCGAACAACGCCCTCCGCGAGGTCGGCGGCGCGCTGGGTATCGCTGTGCTCGGCGCGGTCTTCGCCGCCCAGGGCGGCTACGAGTCGCCGCAGGCCTTCTCCGACGGCACGGTCCCCGCGGTGTGGATCGGCGCCGGCGCCCTGGCCGCCGCCGCCCTGGTGGCCCTGCTGATCCCCGGCGGGCGTACGAGGCCGGACGGCACACTGCCCGGAGCACCGGCCCCGGCCGCGGCCACGGACGGCGAGCGCAAGCCCGTCGCGGTCTGACCCCGCGTACCCGTACGGTCCGTGGCCCCGCCGGGACGCCGGGGCCACGGACCGTACTCTTGTCCCCGTGCAGGAACTTCACGATGCCCCCCTCGCCCCCCTGACCACCTTCCGGCTCGGCGGCCCCGCGACCCGCCTCGTGGTCGCCACCACCGACGACGAGGTGATCGCCGCCGTGCGCGAGGCGGACGAGGCCGGCACGCCGCTGCTGATCATCGGCGGCGGCAGCAACCTGGTCATCGGCGACAAGGGCTTCGACGGGACCGCACTGCGCATCGCGACCAGCGGCTTCGACCTCGAAGGGACGCGCCTCGAGCTGGCCGCGGGGGAGACCTGGACCGACGCCGTCGCCCGCACCGTCGAAGCCGGGCTCGGCGGCGTCGAGTGCCTGGCCGGCATCCCCGGCTCCGCGGGCGCGACCCCGATCCAGAACGTCGGCGCCTACGGCCAGGAGGTCTCGTCGACGATCACGGAGGTCGTCGCGTACGACCGCCGCAGCGGCGGGACGGTGGTCCTTCCCAACGCCGAGTGCGGCTTCTCCTACCGCAACAGCCGCTTCAAGCAGGAACCCGACCGCTATGTCGTGCTGCGCGTCCGTTTCGAGCTCGAGGACGCCGGCGGCCTGTCGGCGCCCGTGAAGTACGCCGAGACGGCCCGTGCCCTCGGGATCGAGGTGGGCGACCGGGTCCCGGCCGCCACGGCCCGTGAGACCGTGCTCGCCCTGCGCGCGGGCAAGGGCATGGTGCTCGACGCCGACGACCACGACACCTGGTCGGCCGGCTCCTTCTTCACCAATCCGATCCTCACCGCCGCCGAGTACGAGACCTTCCTGGCCCGGGTGCGCGACCGGCTCGGCGACGGCGTCGCCCCGCCCGCCTACCCGGCGGGCGACGGGCACACCAAGACGTCGGCCGCCTGGCTGATCGACAAGGCCGGGTTCACCAAGGGCTACGGCACCGGGCCGGCACGCATCTCCACCAAGCACACCCTCGCGCTCACCAACCGCGGTCAGGCAACGACGGAGGACCTGCTGGCCCTGGCCCGTGAGGTGGTGGACGGCGTGCGCGACGCGTTCGGCGTGACGCTGGTCAACGAACCGGTGACCGTCGGCGTCAGCCTCTGAGGCTGCGGACGCCCGGACCTGACAGGACCCGGCAGCTCAGGACCTGGGTGCCCACCTAGTAGGCGACGCCGACGCCCTGCCGGAGCACGGCGGGGTCGTCGGTCATCGCGAGCATCGCGTGCGCGACGTCCGCCCGGCCGATCGCCCTGGCGCTGCGCGGATTACCGCCGACCGCGACCCGGTACCGGCCGGTCAGCGGCTTGTCGAGCAGCCTCGGCGGCCGTACGGCGGTCCAGTCGGCCGTGCTGTGCGCGAGCTCGTCCTCCATGACCCGCAGATCGTCGTAGACGGGCTTCAGCACCGCACCCACGACCGACATCATCGCGCGGTCCCGCAGCGGCTCCCGCTCCGGTGCGCTGCCCAGCGGCGCCGCGCTGACGACCAGCAGCCGCCGCGTCCCCTCCGCCTCCATCGCGGTCAGCACCGAGCGGGTGAGCCGGGCCGCGATCCCGGCGTCGGACCTCTTGCGGGGGCCCAGCCCGGAGAGCACCGCGTCCCGCCCGGCCACGGCTTCGCGCAGGGCCTGCGGATCGTCCAGAGGGGAGCTGACGACCTCGAGCCGCTCCCCGGTCACCGTGAAACGCGCCGGATCGCGGACGACGGCCGTCACCCGGTGGCCGGCGGCCAAGGCCTGCCTGACGATCTGCCCGCCGATGCCACCGGTCGCGCCGAACACTGTGAGCTTCATGGTGCACACCCTCCTCGGGTGGGTAAGTGTTCACTCACCCCTAGGGTGAGTGTGTACTCACCCACCCGTCAAGCCCGGACTGGAGCGCGCATGGAACAGAAGCCCACCCGCGTCCGCATCATCGACGCGGCGCGAGATCTGATGCTCTCCATCGGCCTCGCCCGAACCACGACCAAGGAGATCGCCAAGGCGGCCGGCTGCTCGGAGGCGGCGCTCTACAAGCACTTCACGGGCAAGGAGGAGCTGTTCGTGACCGTGCTCCAGGAGAGGCTGCCCAAGCTGGGTCCGCTGCTGGCCGAGCTGGCCGCCGACCCGGGCGGCGCGAGCGTCGAGGAGAACCTCACCGACATCGCCCGCCAGGCGGCCCTCTTCTACGAGAAGACCTTCCCCATGGCCGCGTCGCTGTACGCCGAGCCCCGCCTCAAGCACCGGCACGAAGAAGCCATGCGCGAGATGGGAACGGGCCCGCACAAGCCCATCGAGGGCCTCGACGCGTATCTGCGCGCGGAACGGACGGCCGGCCGCATCAGCCCGGAGGCCGACACCTACGCCGCGGCGTCCCTGCTGCTCGGCGCCTGCGCACAGCGCGCCTTCGCCTACGACATGACCGCGGGCCACCGGCCGCCGCAGCCGCTCGACGAATTCGCGGCGGGTCTCGCGCGCACGCTGCTGCGAGGTGTCGCGCTCACCGGCGACGCCCGCTGAACGATGTCGCCGCCCGGCCGCGCGGGGGCCGAGCGGCGCGCATCAGGCCGGCGGAGACTCCAGCCAGTCGTCGATCCCCGCCAGCAGCTTCTGCCGGATGTCCTCCGGCGCCGCGGAACCCCGCACCGACTGACGCGCCAGTTCCGCCAGCTCCTGGTCGGTGAAGGCGTGGTGGCGGCGGGCCAGCTCGTACTGTGCCGCCAGCCGGGAGCCGAACAGCAGCGGATCGTCCGCGCCGAGCGCCATGGGGACCCCGGCGTCGTACAGCGTCCGCAGCGGCACGTCCTCCGGCTTCTCGTAGACGCCGAGCGCCACGTTGGAGGCCGGGCAGACCTCGCAGGTCACACCCCTCTGCGCGAGCTTGCGCAACAGCCTCGGGTCCTCGGCCGCCCGCACACCGTGGCCGATCCGGGAGGCGCGCAGGTCGTCGAGGCAGTCCCGTACGGACGCGGGTCCGGTCAGCTCGCCGCCGTGCGGGGCCGCCAGCAGCCCGCCTTCGCGGGCGATGGCGAAGGCGCGGTCGAAGTCCCGCGCCATGCCTCGCCGTTCGTCGTTGGAGAGTCCGAATCCGACGATGCCGCGGTCCGCGTAGCGCACCGCCAGCCGGGCCAGCGTCCGGGCGTCCAGCGGGTGCTTCATACGGTTCGCCGCGACCAGCACCCGCATCCCGAGCCCGGTCTCCCTGGAGGCCGTGTCCACGGCGTCCAGGATGATCTCCAGCGCCGGGATCAGACCACCGAGCCGCGGCGCGTACGAGGTCGGGTCGACCTGGATCTCCAGCCAGCCCGAGCCGTCCCTGATGTCCTCCTCCGCCGCCTCGCGCACCAGCCGCTGGATGTCCTCGGGGTCGCGCAGGCAGGAGCGGGCCATGTCGTACAGCCGCTGGAAGCGGAACCACCCGCGCTCGTCCGTGGCGCGCAGCTTCGGCGGCTCGCCCCCGGTCAGCGCCTCCGGAAGATGTACGCCGTGTTTGTCGGCGAGCTCCAGAAGAGTGGTGGGCCGCATCGACCCGGTGAAGTGCAGGTGCAGATGGGCTTTCGGCAGCAGGCTGACGTCTCGTTCGCGCTCCATTGAGTGATCCTGCCAAAGACGACCGGAACGGGGCAGCCCCTTTCCCCGATCGGGTTCTTGCCCGAACACAGAAACGGGCCCCCGGCGGCAGCCGGGGGCCCGTCATGCGAAGGAGGGGATCAGTCGCGGGCCTCGGCCAGCAACTTCTGGATCCGGGAGACACCCTCGGCCAGGTCCTCGTCGCCCAGCGCGTAGGAAAGGCGCAGGTAACCGGGCGTGCCGAAGGCCTCGCCCGGGACGACCGCCACCTCGACCTCGTCGAGGATCAGGGCCGCGAGCTCCACGGAGGACTGCGGACGACGGCCGCGGATCTCCTTGCCCAGCAGGCCCTTCACCGACGGGTAGGCGTAGAAGGCGCCCTCGGGCGTCGGGCAGACCACACCGTCGATCTCGTTGAGCATCCGCACGATCGTCTGCCGGCGGCGGTCGAAGGCCTCACGCATCGTCGCGACGGCGTCCAGGTCGCCGGAGACGGCGGCCAGGGCCGCGATCTGCGCCACGTTGGAGACGTTCGACGTCGCGTGCGACTGCAGGTTGGTGGCGGCCTTGACGACGTCCTTCGGGCCGACGATCCACCCCACGCGCCAGCCCGTCATGGCGTACGTCTTCGCGACGCCGTTGACGACGATGCACTTCTCGCGCAGGGCCGGGACGAGGGTGGGCAGCGAGGTGAACGTCGCGTCGCCGTAGACCAGGTGCTCGTAGATCTCGTCCGTCAGCACCCACAGACCGTGCTCCGCGGCCCACTCGCCGATCGCGCGGGCGTCGGCCTCGCTGTAGACGGCGCCGGTCGGGTTGGACGGCGAGACGAAGAGGACGACCTTGGTCTTCTCCGTACGCGCGGCCTCCAGCTGCTCCACGGAGACGCGGTAGCCGGTGGTCTCGTCGGCCACGACATCGACGGGGACGCCGCCCGCGAGACGGATCGACTCGGGGTACGTGGTCCAGTACGGCGCCGGGACGATGACCTCGTCGCCCGGGTCGAGGATCGCGGCGAACGCCTCGTAGATCGCCTGCTTGCCGCCGTTGGTCACCAGGATCTGGGCCGGGTCCACCTCGTACCCGGAGTCGCGCAGCGTCTTCTCCGCGATGGCCTTCTTCAGCTCCGGCAGACCGCCGGCGGGCGTGTAGCGGTGGTACTTCGGATTGCGGCAGGCCTCGACGGCGGCCTCGACGATGTAGTCGGGGGTCGGGAAGTCGGGCTCACCGGCGCCGAAGCCGATCACCGGACGCCCGGCGGCCTTGAGGGCCTTGGCCTTGGCGTCGACGGCGAGGGTCGCGGACTCGGAGATCGCACCGATGCGCGCGGAGACCCGGCGCTCGGTGGGAGGGGTTGCAGCGCTCATACGGCCCATGCTCCCAGACGCCGGAAGGACCCGGCACACAGGTTTCGAAGGGCGGACAACACGACCTGCGGCGGACCGCGGAAGGGACCGGAAGGGGACGGCCGGGCTTTGTGTTCGACGCCGGGCCTGGGAACACGTACACTCACTGGCTGTTGGCCCTCACCAGCCAAGTCCGCGCCGGGCACTTAGTGCACCCGGACGGATGCGGTAGGTTGGGGGAGTCACAAAGGGTCGTAGCTCAATTGGTAGAGCACTGGTCTCCAAAACCAGCGGTTGGGGGTTCAAGTCCCTCCGGCCCTGCTACACACACCTTCGCCAGGCTGTGTGCGCATGTACGTACTTCTATGCACCGCCGTGCGGCTCCACCGGGCGCGGCACGGCCACGACCCGGGAATCAGGTGAGAGATCGTGACGGACGCCGTAGGCTCCATCGACATGCCTGATGCCGAGGACGAGACGCCGGAGTCGAAGAAGAAGACCCGCAAGGGCGGCAAGCGCGGCAAGAAGGGCCCGCTGGGTCGCCTGGCTCTCTTCTACCGCCAGATCGTCGCCGAGCTGCGCAAGGTCGTCTGGCCGACTCGTCATCAACTGACGACGTACACCACAGTGGTGATTATCTTCGTCGTCATCATGATCGGCCTCGTGACCGTGATTGACTATGGCTTCCAGGAAGCAGTCAAGTACGTCTTCGGCTGATCCGCGGAGGGCGCCGGAAATCGGCGCCCCTTTCGCATGTTCCACCCCATCTGTATCCAGGAAGAAGCCATCGTGTCTGACCCGAACCTGAACGACGCCGACCGTTCCGGCGAGAGCTTCGAGTCCCCTGAGGACGAGCTCGACATCGTCGAGGCGTCGGACGCTGAGGAGCCGGACCAGGCAGAGGCTGCCGACGACGCCGCCGGTGAGCCGGCCGAGGACGAGGCCCTGCACGTCGAGAACGTCGACGAGGACGAGGCCGGCTCCGAGGACGCCGAGGCCGCTGAGGAGAGCGTGGAAGAGGCTCCCGAAGAGAGCGCGGAAGAGGCCGACGAGGAGCCGGCGGCTCCCGTCGACCCGGTCGCCGCCCTCCGTGACGAGCTCCGAGGCCTCCCCGGCGAGTGGTACGTGATCCACACCTACGCGGGCTACGAGAAGCGCGTGAAGGCCAACCTGGAGCAGCGTGCCGTCTCGCTGAACGTCGAGGAGTTCATCTACCAGGCCGAGGTCCCCGAGGAAGAGATCGTCCAGATCAAGAACGGCGAGCGCAAGAACGTCCGGCAGAACAAGCTGCCCGGCTACGTTCTCGTCCGCATGGATCTGACGAACGAGTCCTGGGGCGTCGTCCGTAACACCCCCGGTGTCACCGGCTTCGTCGGCAACGCCTACGACCCGTACCCGCTGACCCTGGACGAGATCGTCAAGATGCTCGCCCCGGAGGCCGAGGAGAAGGCCGCCCGCGAGGCCGCGGAGGCCGAGGGCAAGCCGGCTCCGGCCCGCAAGGTCGAGGTCCAGGTGCTGGACTTCGAGGTCGGCGACTCGGTCACCGTCACCGACGGCCCGTTCGCGACGCTGCAGGCCACGATCAACGAGATCAACGCCGACTCGAAGAAGGTCAAGGGCCTTGTCGAGATCTTCGGCCGCGAGACCCCGGTCGAGCTCAGCTTCGACCAGATCCAGAAGAACTAGTTCCTTCTGGACGCCAGGTTTCCGAACAGGTCAGACCGCCTCTCGCAGGCTGTCTGACCTGCTCGGTTTTTGGCCGCGCATGGATACCCGTTATCGTTGTGCGGTATGCCTCCATCCGGATGATCGGGTGGCAGGCGGATAACTCTCACTAGGACCCGGAGAGAGCAATGCCTCCCAAGAAGAAGAAGGTCACGGGGCTTATCAAGCTCCAGATCCAGGCCGGTGCGGCCAACCCGGCTCCGCCGGTCGGCCCCGCCCTGGGTCAGCACGGCGTCAACATCATGGAGTTCTGCAAGGCCTACAACGCCGCGACCGAGTCGCAGCGTGGCATGGTCGTGCCGGTGGAGATCACGGTCTACGAGGACCGTTCCTTCACCTTCATCACCAAGACTCCGCCGGCCGCCAAGCTGATCCTCAAGGCCGCGGGTGTGGACAAGGGCTCCGGCGAGCCGCACAAGACCAAGGTTGCCAAGCTGACGGCTGCCCAGGTCCGCGAGATCGCCACGACCAAGCTCCCCGACCTGAACGCCAATGACCTCGACGCCGCGTCGAAGATCATTGCCGGCACCGCCCGTTCCATGGGCATCACGGTCGAGGGCTGACAGCCCCCTCGTAAGCCCCAGTGGTAGGACCAAGCGCTGGTCCGCACCACGACTCCACGCTCAACACATCAGGAGCAGAAGTGAAGCGCAGCAAGACTCTCCGCGCTGCGGACGCCAAGATCGACCGGGAGCGTAACTACGCCCCGCTCGAGGCTGTCCGTCTCGCCAAGGACACCGCCGCCACCAAGTTCGACGGCACCGTCGAGGTCGCCTTCCGTCTGGGCGTTGACCCGCGTAAGGCCGACCAGATGGTCCGTGGCACCGTCAACCTTCCGCACGGCACCGGCAAGACCGCCCGGGTCCTGGTCTTCGCGACCGGTGACCGTGCTGCGGCCGCGGAAGCCGCGGGCGCCGACATCGTCGGCTCCGACGAACTGATCGACGAGATCTCCAAGGGCAACCGCCTGAACGAGTTCGACGCGGTCGTCGCCACCCCGGACCTCATGGGCAAGGTCGGCCGCCTCGGCCGGGTGCTCGGTCCGCGTGGTCTGATGCCGAACCCGAAGACCGGCACCGTCACGATGGACGTCGCCAAGGCCGTCAACGAGATCAAGGGCGGCAAGATCGAGTTCCGCGTCGACAAGCACTCGAACCTGCACTTCATCATCGGCAAGGTCTCCTTCGACGAGACGAAGCTGGTCGAGAACTACGCCGCGGCGCTGGAGGAGATCCTCCGTCTCAAGCCGTCCGCCGCGAAGGGCCGCTACATCAAGAAGGCGACCCTGACCACGACGATGGGCCCCGGCATCCCGCTGGACTCCAACCGCACCCGCAACCTCCTCGTCGAGGAGGACCCGGCCGCCGTCTGATCCCTGGACGGCAGTCGCGGGCATCGCGTCCGAACCGGCCCCCGCAGCTCTTTGGAGCCGCGGGGGCCGGCTCTGTTCGGGGCATGGTGTCGGCCGGGAGGCCAAGCTCGTCCGGAAAGATCAAGAGCGAGCAAAATCCCGTGGGGGGATCGTGAACACAAAGCTCCGGAAGACAGCCGGGATAGTCCTGGCCGGTGTACTGCTCTGCGGCACGGCGGCGTGCACCGACGACGACGGCAAGGCGTCGTCCGGCAAGGCCTCCGGGTCCGCTCAGGCGTCCTCGTCCGCGGACAAGCCCGTCGAGGTCACCCCGGCCGCCGCGGTCAAGCGTGCGGCGGAGAAGGACGAGAAGCTCACCTCGCTGAGCTACTCGATGAGCGGCACCGTCCCCGGAGGGGGCGACATCGAGGCCCAGGCCTCCATGGCCATGAAGCCGCTGGCCATGAGCATGAGGATGAAGGGCGGCGTGGGGGCCGACGCCGGAGAGGTGGAGATCCGCCTCGTCGGCGAGGCGATGTACCTCAACAGCGGGGAGCCGCTCGAGGCCGGCAAGACGTGGATGAAATTCGATCTCGCGGCCCTCAAGGAGGCCGGCGGCGAGGACCCGGTGGCCGAGCTGACCGCCCAGGCCGACAAGAACCCCGCCCAGGACACCGCGGCGCTCACCGCCTCCAAGGACCTCAAGAAGGTCGGTGAGGAGACCCTCGACGGCGTGCAGACCACGCACTACACGGGCACCCTGACCCTCGACGCCATGCGCGCGAGCCTGGCCGGCGAGGACGCGGAGACCAAGAAGCGCCGTGAAGGGACCCTCGAGCAGTACGAGGAGCTCGGCGTCGAGAAGCTCACCATGGACATATGGATCGACGAGAACGACCAGACCAAGCAGGTCCGGACCCGCAGCACGACGAGTGAGGGCCCGATGGACGTCACCATCAAGATCCTCTCGGTCGACAAGCCCGTGACCGTGACGGCTCCGCCCGCCGCCGAGACCGTCGATCTCGCCGAGATGATGAAGGACGCGGGGGACGCCTGACGCGAATCCGGCGGATTTGCCTGGCGGGGTTGCGTTCGCGTACTCTTCCGAAGAAGCCAAAGACCGCTGGTCGTTGCCGTGCTCTCCTTCCGAGGGTCCGGTGGCCGAAGGATCCGCTCAGTAGCGGACGTCCTGCGCAGGTGACTGTGGAAAGTTCCCGGAAGCAATTCCGGTCGAGCTCAGCCCCGTGCGCCTGCGCCGGGGCGTTTCGTTTTGTTCGGCCCCTTCTGAGCGGTCCTCATCACCCGGAAGGAGGCCGACGCTCATGGCAAGGCCCGACAAGGCTGCCGCGGTGGCCGAGCTGACGGAGTCGTTCCGCAGCTCGAACGCCGCCGTGCTGACCGAGTACCGGGGTCTCACCGTGGCTCAGCTCAAGGAGCTGCGCCGTTCGCTCGGTGAGAACGCCCAGTACGCCGTGGTGAAGAACACGCTGACCAAGATTGCGGCCAACGAGGCCGGGATCAACTCGCTCGACGACCACTTCACTGGTCCGACGGCGGTTGCCTTCATCACCGGTGACCCGGTGGAGTCGGCGAAGGGTCTTCGTGACTTCGCCAAGGACAACCCGAATCTGATCATCAAGGGCGGTGTCCTTGATGGCAAGGCGCTGTCCGCCGATGAGATCAAGAAGCTTGCGGACCTCGAGTCCCGCGAGGTTCTGCTCGCCAAGCTGGCGGGTGCCATGAAGGGCAAGCAGTCCCAGGCTGCCGCGCTCTTCCAGGCGCTTCCCTCGAAGTTCGTCCGCACCGCGGAGGCGCTTCGTGCCAAGAAGGCCGAGCAGGGCGGTGCCGAGTAATTCGGCTCGCGCATTGACCGCCGCCTGAGGCGACGGTCACAGCGGGCCGAACGTACGCCCGCCTCACATGTACACACGGCACCTGCCGAATGAGTGGAAGGACGCCATCATGGCGAAGCTGTCCCAGGACGACCTGCTTGCGCAGTTCGAGGAGATGACCCTCATCGAGCTCTCCGAGTTCGTGAAGGCCTTCGAGGAGAAGTTCGACGTCACCGCCGCCGCCCCGGTCGCCGTTGCCGCCGGTGGCGCTGCTGCCGCCCCGGCCGAGGCCGAGGCCGAGCAGGACGAGTTCGACGTCATCCTCACCGGCGCCGGTGAGAAGAAGATCCAGGTCATCAAGGTCGTGCGTGAGCTGACCTCCCTGGGTCTGAAGGAGGCCAAGGACCTCGTCGACGGCACCCCGAAGCCGGTCCTCGAGAAGGTCGCCAAGGACGCCGCGGAGAAGGCTGCCGAGTCCCTCAAGGCTGCCGGCGCCTCCGTCGAGGTCAAGTGACCTCGCGAGTCTTCTGACTCCCGCGCTGTAACGCGCACACACTGAAGGGCGATCACCCAAGCGGGTGGTCGCCCTTCGGCGTTCCGGCCGAGGGTGCCTTGTTCTTCTCCCTCCTGGGAGTATGGTGATCTTCGCCGTGCGCCCCTCACGGCGGCCGATGTGGGTCCCGGAGCAGCAGCTCAGGGGCGGGGGCCTTGACGAACCGCACGCAGCGCGCAATTCTCAGGACGCGTCGTCACAACGATCCACGTTCCGAGGCATGGATCGACGACCGAACGGGCAGTATCGATGTGCGCCTCACGGCGCATGGGGTTCGCGGAGATGAGAAAAACGAGGGTCTCGAGGGTCTCGAAAACCCGCACTGGACATCAGTGTGCCAAGTGGCTACACTGACCCTTTGCGCTGCCTGTTAGCTGCCCTCTGCCCGTCACCAGGGGCATGCCCGTGTCTGAGCTTCGGATGAAGAACAACCCCTAGCTGGGGTTTCTCCCTCCGTTCACAACATGGGACCGGTACGCGCGTAGTGAGTCCGAGCCCTCGGAAGGACCCCCTCTTGGCCGCCTCGCGCAACGCCTCGACCGCGAATACGAACAACGGCGCCAGCACTGCCCCGCTGCGCATCTCCTTTGCAAAGATCAAGGAGCCCCTCGAGGTTCCGAACCTCCTCGCGCTGCAGACCGAGAGCTTTGACTGGCTGCTCGGCAATGCCGCATGGAAGGCTCGTGTCGAGGCGGCTCTCGAAAGCGGACAGGACGTCCCCACCAAGTCCGGTCTGGAAGAGATCTTCGAGGAGATCTCGCCGATCGAGGACTTCTCCGGGTCGATGTCGCTGACCTTCCGCGACCACCGTTTCGAGCCCCCGAAGAACTCGATCGACGAGTGCAAGGAGCGCGACTTCACGTACGCGGCCCCGCTCTTCGTCACGGCCGAGTTCACCAACAACGAGACCGGCGAGATCAAGTCCCAGACGGTCTTCATGGGCGACTTCCCGCTCATGACCAACAAGGGCACCTTCGTCATCAACGGCACCGAGCGTGTCGTGGTGTCGCAGCTGGTCCGCTCGCCGGGTGTCTACTTCGACTCCAACATCGACAAGACGTCCGACAAGGACATCTTCACGGCCAAGATCATCCCGTCCCGGGGTGCCTGGCTGGAGATGGAGATCGACAAGCGCGACATGGTCGGTGTCCGCATCGACCGCAAGCGCAAGCAGTCCGTGACCGTCCTGCTCAAGGCGCTCGGCTGGACCACCGAGCAGATCCTCGAGGAGTTCGGCGAGTACGAGTCCATGCGCGCCACCCTGGAGAAGGACCACACCCAGGGCCAGGACGACGCGCTGCTCGACATCTACCGCAAGCTGCGTCCGGGCGAGCCCCCGACGCGCGAGGCGGCCCAGACGCTGCTCGAGAACCTCTACTTCAACCCGAAGCGCTACGACCTCGCCAAGGTCGGCCGCTACAAGGTGAACAAGAAGCTCGGCGCGGACGAGCCGCTGGACGCCGGCGTTCTCACCACCGACGACGTCATCGCCACCATCAAGTACCTGGTCAAGCTGCACGCCGGTGAGACCGAGACGGTCGGCGAGTCGGGCACCCAGATCGTCGTCGAGACCGACGACATCGACCACTTCGGCAACCGCCGTCTGCGCAACGTCGGCGAGCTCATCCAGAACCAGGTCCGCACGGGTCTGGCTCGTATGGAGCGCGTCGTGCGTGAGCGCATGACGACCCAGGACGTCGAAGCGATCACCCCGCAGACGCTGATCAACATCCGGCCTGTCGTCGCCTCCATCAAGGAGTTCTTCGGCACCAGCCAGCTGTCGCAGTTCATGGACCAGAACAACCCGCTGTCGGGTCTCACCCACAAGCGCCGTCTGTCGGCTCTTGGCCCGGGTGGTCTCTCGCGTGAGCGGGCCGGCTTCGAGGTCCGTGACGTGCACCCGTCGCACTACGGCCGCATGTGCCCGATCGAGACCCCCGAAGGCCCGAACATCGGTCTGATCGGTTCGCTCGCGTCCTACGGCCGGGTCAACGCGTTCGGCTTCGTCGAGACCCCGTACCGCAAGGTCACCGACGGCCAGGTCACCGACGAGGTCGACTACCTGACCGCCGACGAGGAGGACCGCTTCGTCATCGCGCAGGCGAACGCGACCCTCTCCGAGGACCTGCGCTTCACCGAGGCCCGCGTGCTGGTCCGCCGTCGTGGCGGCGAGGTCGACTACGTCCCGCCGACCGAGGTCGACTACATGGACGTCTCGCCGCGCCAGATGGTGTCGGTGGCGACCGCCATGATTCCGTTCCTCGAGCACGACGACGCCAACCGTGCCCTCATGGGCGCGAACATGATGCGCCAGGCCGTTCCGCTCATCAAGGCGGAGGCCCCGCTCGTCGGCACCGGCATGGAGTACCGCTGTGCCACGGACGCCGGCGACGTCATCAAGGCGGAGAAGGACGGTGTCATCCAGGAGGTCTCGGCCGACTACGTCACCGTGGCGAACGACGACGGCACGTACACCACGTACCGCATCGCGAAGTTCTCCCGCTCCAACCAGGGCACCTCGGTGAACCAGAAGGTCATCGTCTCCGAGGGCGACCGCGTCATCGAGGGCCAGGTCCTCGCCGACGGCCCCGCCACCGAGAACGGTGAGATGGCGCTCGGCAAGAACCTGCTCGTGGCGTTCATGCCGTGGGAGGGTCACAACTACGAGGACGCGATCATCCTGTCGCAGCGCCTCGTGCAGGACGACGTCCTCTCCTCGATCCACATCGAGGAGCACGAGGTCGACGCCCGTGACACCAAGCTCGGCCCCGAGGAGATCACCCGGGACATCCCGAACGTCTCCGAGGAGGTCCTCGCGGACCTCGACGAGCGCGGCATCATCCGTATCGGTGCCGAGGTCGTCGCCGGCGACATCCTGGTCGGCAAGGTCACGCCCAAGGGCGAGACCGAGCTGACCCCGGAGGAGCGTCTGCTCCGCGCGATCTTCGGTGAGAAGGCGCGTGAGGTCCGTGACACCTCGCTGAAGGTGCCGCACGGCGAGACCGGCAAGGTCATCGGTGTGCGCGTCTTCGACCGCGAGGAGGGCGACGAGCTTCCCCCGGGCGTCAACCAGCTGGTCCGCGTCTACGTGGCCCAGAAGCGCAAGATCACCGACGGTGACAAGCTCGCCGGCCGTCACGGCAACAAGGGCGTCATCTCGAAGATCCTGCCGATCGAGGACATGCCGTTCCTGGAGGACGGCACCCCGGTCGACATCATCCTCAACCCGCTGGGTGTCCCGTCCCGAATGAACCCGGGACAGGTCCTGGAGATCCACCTCGGCTGGCTCGCCAGCCGCGGCTGGGACGTCTCCGGGCTGGCGGACGACTGGGCGCAGCGCCTGCAGGCCATCGGCGCCGACCAGGTCGCTCCCGGCACCAACGTCGCGACCCCGGTCTTCGACGGTGCGCGTGAGGACGAGATCGCCGGCCTCTTCGACGCCACGATCCCCAACCGCGACGGCGACCGCCTGGTCCAGTCGTCCGGCAAGGCCAACCTGTTCGACGGCCGCTCCGGCGAGCCGTTCCCGGACCCGATCTCGATCGGGTACATGTACATCCTCAAGCTCCACCACCTGGTCGACGACAAGCTGCACGCCCGTTCGACCGGTCCGTACTCGATGATCACCCAGCAGCCGCTGGGTGGTAAGGCCCAGTTCGGTGGCCAGCGGTTCGGAGAGATGGAGGTGTGGGCACTCGAGGCTTATGGAGCGGCCTACGCGCTCCAGGAGCTGCTGACCATCAAGTCCGACGACGTGACCGGCCGCGTGAAGGTCTACGAGGCCATCGTCAAGGGCGAGAACATCCCCGAGCCCGGCATTCCCGAGTCCTTCAAGGTGCTCATCAAGGAAATGCAGTCGCTCTGCCTCAACGTGGAGGTGCTCTCCTCGGACGGTATGTCCATCGAGATGCGCGACACGGACGAGGACGTCTTCCGCGCCGCGGAGGAGCTCGGTATCGACCTGTCCCGGCGTGAGCCGAGCAGCGTCGAAGAGGTCTGACGGGCCTGGCGGGGGCTCCCACGAAGGAGCCCCCGCCATCCCCGGGACCGTTCAGACCATGATTGAGACACGACCCCGAAAGAGGGATTGACGCACAGTGCTCGACGTCAACTTCTTCGACGAGCTGCGGATCGGCCTTGCCACCGCGGACGACATCAGGACCTGGTCCCACGGCGAGGTCAAGAAGCCCGAGACCATCAACTACCGCACGCTCAAGCCCGAGAAGGACGGACTCTTCTGCGAGAAGATCTTCGGTCCGACCCGGGACTGGGAGTGCTACTGCGGCAAGTACAAGCGTGTCCGCTTCAAGGGCATCATCTGTGAGCGGTGTGGCGTCGAGGTCACCCGCGCCAAGGTGCGGCGTGAGCGGATGGGCCACATCGAGCTTGCCGCTCCCGTGACCCACATCTGGTACTTCAAGGGCGTCCCGTCGCGTCTGGGCTACCTGCTGGACCTGGCGCCGAAGGACCTCGAGAAGGTCATCTACTTCGCCGCGTACATGATCACGTTCGTGGACGAGGAGCGCCGCACGCGTGACCTGCCGTCGCTGGAGGCCCACGTCTCCGTCGAGCGCCAGCAGGTCGAGAACCGCCGTGACGCCGACCTCGAGGCCCGTGCCAAGAAGCTCGAGACCGACCTGGCCGAGCTCGAGGCCGAGGGCGCCAAGGCCGACGTGCGCCGCAAGGTGCGCGAGGGTGCCGAGCGCGAGATGAAGCAGCTGCGCGACCGCGCCCAGCGCGAGATCGACCGTCTCGACGAGGTGTGGAACCGCTTCAAGAACCTCAAGGTCCAGGACCTCGAGGGTGACGAGCTGCTCTACCGCGAGCTGCGTGACCGCTTCGGCACGTACTTCGACGGCTCGATGGGTGCCGCGGCGCTGCAGAAGCGCCTGGAGTCCTTCGACCTCGAGGAGGAGGCCGAGCGTCTCCGCGAGATCATCCGCACCGGCAAGGGCCAGAAGAAGACCCGTGCGCTCAAGCGCCTCAAGGTCGTCTCCGCGTTCCTGCAGACGTCCAACAGCCCCAAGGGCATGGTGCTCGACTGCGTGCCGGTCATCCCGCCGGACCTTCGTCCGATGGTGCAGCTGGACGGTGGCCGCTTCGCGACCTCCGACCTGAACGACCTGTACCGCCGTGTGATCAACCGCAACAACCGTCTGAAGCGTCTGCTCGACCTCGGTGCCCCCGAGATCATCGTGAACAACGAGAAGCGGATGCTCCAGGAGGCGGTCGACGCCCTCTTCGACAACGGCCGTCGTGGTCGCCCGGTCACGGGCCCCGGCAACCGTCCGCTGAAGTCCCTCAGCGACATGCTGAAGGGTAAGCAGGGTCGTTTCCGTCAGAACCTGCTCGGTAAGCGTGTCGACTACTCGGCCCGTTCCGTCATCGTCGTCGGCCCGCAGCTGAAGCTGCACCAGTGCGGTCTGCCCAAGGCGATGGCGCTGGAGCTCTTCAAGCCGTTCGTGATGAAGCGCCTGGTCGACCTGAACCACGCGCAGAACATCAAGTCGGCCAAGCGCATGGTCGAGCGTGGCCGCACCGTGGTGTACGACGTCCTCGAAGAGGTCATCGCCGAGCACCCGGTGCTGCTGAACCGTGCGCCCACGCTGCACCGCCTCGGCATCCAGGCCTTCGAGCCGCAGCTGGTCGAGGGCAAGGCCATCCAGATCCACCCGCTCGTCTGCACCGCGTTCAACGCGGACTTCGACGGTGACCAGATGGCCGTGCACCTGCCGCTGTCCGCGGAGGCGCAGGCCGAGGCCCGCATCCTGATGCTGTCCTCGAACAACATCCTCAAGCCGGCCGACGGCCGTCCGGTCACCATGCCGACCCAGGACATGGTGCTGGGCCTCTTCTTCCTGACCACGGACGAGGAGGAGCGCAAGGTCATCGGTGAGGGCCGTTCCTTCGGTTCCACCGCCGAGGCGATCATGGCGTTCGACGCCCGGGAGCTCTCGCTCCAGGCGAAGATCGACATCCGCTTCCCGGTCGGCACCATCCCGCCCCGCGGCTGGACCCCGCCGGCGCAGGAGGAGGGCGAGCCGGAGTGGCAGCAGGGGGACTCGTTCCGCCTGCGCACCACGCTGGGCCGCGCGCTCTTCAACGAGCTGCTGCCCGAGGACTACCCGTTCGTCGACTACACGGTCGGCAAGAAGCAGCTCTCCGAGATCGTCAACGACCTCGCTGAGCGCTACCCCAAGGTCATCGTGGCGGCGACGCTCGACAACCTGAAGGCGGCCGGCTTCTACTGGGCGACCCGTTCCGGTGTCACCGTGGCCATCTCGGACATCGTGGTCCCCGACGCCAAGAAGGCGATCGTCAAGGGCTACGAGGACCTGGACGAGAAGGTCCAGAAGCAGTACGAGCGCGGTCTGATCACCAAGGAAGAGCGCACGCAGGAGCTCATCGCGATCTGGACCAAGGCGACCAACGAGGTTGCCGAGGCGATGAACGCGAACTTCCCGAAGACCAACCCGGTCTCCATGATGGTCAACTCGGGTGCTCGCGGAAACATGATGCAGATGCGTCAGATCGCCGGTATGCGTGGTCTGGTGTCCAACGCCAAGAACGAGACCATCCCGCGTCCGATCAAGGCGTCCTTCCGTGAGGGTCTGTCCGTGCTGGAGTACTTCATCTCCACGCACGGTGCCCGTAAGGGTCTGGCGGACACCGCCCTGCGTACCGCCGACTCGGGTTACCTGACCCGTCGTCTGGTGGACGTCTCGCAGGACGTCATCATCCGCGAGGAGGACTGCGGCACCGACCGTGGCCTCAAGCTCAAGATCGCGGAGCGTGGCGCCGACGGCACCCTGCGCAAGACCGAGGACGTCGAGACCTCTGTCTACGCCCGGATGCTCGCCGAGGACGTCGTCGTCGACGGCAAGGTCATCGCGCCTGCCAACGTCGACCTCGGTGACGTGCTCATCGACGCGCTCGTCGCGGCCGGTGTCGAGGAAGTCAAGACCCGCTCGGTCCTGACCTGTGAGTCCGCGGTCGGCACCTGTGCGTACTGCTACGGCCGTTCGCTCGCGACCGGCAAGCTGGTCGACATCGGTGAGGCGGTCGGCATCATCGCCGCCCAGTCCATCGGTGAGCCCGGCACGCAGCTGACGATGCGTACCTTCCACACCGGTGGTGTGGCCGGTGACGACATCACCCAGGGTCTGCCCCGTGTCGTCGAGCTCTTCGAGGCTCGTACGCCCAAGGGTGTCGCCCCGATCTCGGAGGCGGCCGGCCGCGTCCGTATCGAGGAGACCGAGAAGACCAAGAAGCTCGTCGTCACTCCGGACGACGGCAGCGACGAGACGGCGTTCCCGATCTCGAAGCGTGCCCGTCTGCTGGTCGGCGAGGGCGATCACGTCGAGGTGGGCCAGAAGCTCACCGTGGGTGCCACCAACCCGCACGACGTGCTCCGCATCCTCGGCCAGCGCGCGGTCCAGGTCCACCTGGTCGGCGAGGTCCAGAAGGTCTACAACTCGCAGGGTGTGTCGATCCACGACAAGCACATCGAGATCATCATCCGGCAGATGCTGCGCCGTGTGACGATCATCGAGTCCGGCGACGCGGAGCTGCTGCCGGGCGAGCTGGTCGAGCGTTCGAAGTTCGAGACCGAGAACCGTCGTGTGGTCACCGAGGGCGGTCACCCCGCCTCCGGCCGTCCGCAGCTGATGGGTATCACCAAGGCCTCGCTGGCGACCGAGTCCTGGCTGTCGGCGGCGTCCTTCCAGGAGACGACCAGGGTTCTGACGGACGCGGCGATCAACGCCAAGTCCGACTCCCTGATCGGCCTCAAGGAGAACGTCATCATCGGTAAGCTCATCCCGGCCGGTACGGGTCTGTCCCGCTACCGCAACATCCGGGTCGAGCCGACCGAGGAGGCCAAGGCCGCGATGTACTCGGCCGTCGGCTACGACGACATCGACTACTCGCCGTTCGGCACGGGCTCCGGCCAGGCCGTTCCGCTGGAGGACTACGACTACGGTCCGTACAACCAGTAGTAGGTCGTGAAGAAGGGCGGTCACCCCGTGCGGGGTGGCCGCCCTTCTTGGTGCCTGTGTGTGTTCTTCTTCGTGGGCCGCAGCCCCGGCGCGGGGAACACCGTTCGCGACAGCCCCAGGCACGGCTCTCCGGGCCGACGGGCCTACCGGTGCGGAGTGGGCTCGCGCGCCGGCAGGGGTGGCTGGAGGGGCTCAGTGGGACGGCTTCCGCCCACTGCCGGGGGAGCGGCCACCCGGTGGCCGACGACCCGCACGGGCGGCGGCTCGGCCGGGCCGGACACCACGGTCAAGATGGCTGAAAATCAGCGCAAAACAGCCCCGGTCCCGCGTACGGATCCGGCCCCGGGGCATTTGTTTTGACCGGAGTGGATGCGGTAGGTACGCTCAGACCTTGTGCCTGGGGTGTGCCTGGGCTCGTGTGCGTGTCTTCAACCGCATGGCGAGTCAGATACCGGCCACCGCAATCTGCGCTCTTTCCGCCTGGCGGCGGAGGTCTGCAGCATTCGACACACCCGACCGCGTGGGTCGGCGACGTTCCAGGTTAGCTTCACTGACGGCACACAGAAACCGGAGAAGTAGTGCCTACGATCCAGCAGCTGGTCCGTAAGGGCCGGCAGGACAAGGTCGAGAAGAACAAGACGCCCGCACTCGAGGGTTCCCCTCAGCGCCGCGGCGTCTGCACGCGTGTGTTCACGACCACCCCGAAGAAGCCGAACTCGGCCCTGCGTAAGGTCGCGCGTGTGCGTCTGACCTCCGGCATCGAGGTCACGGCCTACATCCCGGGTGAGGGACACAACCTGCAGGAGCACTCCATCGTGCTCGTGCGTGGTGGCCGTGTGAAGGACCTGCCGGGTGTTCGTTACAAGATCATCCGCGGTTCGCTGGACACCCAGGGTGTCAAGAACCGCAAGCAGGCCCGCAGCCGCTACGGCGCCAAGAAGGAGAAGTAAGAATGCCTCGTAAGGGCCCCGCCCCGAAGCGCCCGGTCATCATCGACCCGGTTTACGGTTCTCCTCTGGTGACCTCGCTCATCAACAAGATTCTGCTCAACGGCAAGCGTTCCACCGCTGAGCGCATCGTCTACGGCGCCATGGAAGGCCTCCGCGAGAAGACCGGCAACGACCCGGTCATCACGCTGAAGCGCGCCCTCGAGAACGTCAAGCCGGCGCTCGAGGTCAAGTCCCGCCGTGTCGGTGGCGCCACCTACCAGGTCCCGGTCGAGGTCAAGCCCGGCCGCGCCTCCACGCTGGCGCTGCGCTGGCTGGTCGGTTACTCCCGCGCCCGTCGCGAGAAGACCATGACCGAGCGCCTCATGAACGAACTGCTCGACGCCTCCAACGGCCTCGGCGCTTCGGTCAAGAAGCGTGAGGACACGCACAAGATGGCCGAGTCCAACAAGGCCTTCGCGCACTACCGCTGGTAGTCGCTACCCACATCGAGACCGAGAGAAGATTGAGCCTTATGGCCACCACTTCGCTTGACCTGGCCAAGGTCCGCAACATTGGGATCATGGCCCACATCGACGCGGGCAAGACGACGACCACCGAGCGCATCCTGTTCTACACCGGTGTGAGCTACAAGATCGGTGAGGTCCACGACGGCGCTGCCACGATGGACTGGATGGAGCAGGAGCAGGAGCGCGGCATCACGATCACGTCCGCCGCGACGACCTGTCACTGGCCGCTCGAGGACGTCGATCACACCATCAACATCATCGACACCCCGGGTCACGTCGACTTCACCGTCGAGGTGGAGCGTTCGCTTCGTGTCCTCGACGGTGCCGTCACGGTGTTCGACGGTGTCGCCGGTGTCGAGCCCCAGTCCGAGACTGTCTGGCGCCAGGCGGACCGCTACGGCGTTCCGCGTATCTGCTTCGTCAACAAGCTCGACCGCACCGGTGCCGAGTTCCACCGCTGTGTCGACATGATCAGCGACCGCCTGGGTGCGACGCCGATCGTCATGCAGCTGCCGATCGGTGCCGAGGCCGACTTCAAGGGCATCGTCGACCTGGTTCGTATGAAGGCCCTCGTGTGGTCCGCCGAGGCCACCAAGGGCGAGATGTACGACGTCGTCGACATCCCGGCCACCCACACCGAGGCTGCCGACGAGTGGCGCGGCAAGCTCCTCGAGACGGTCGCCGAGAACGACGAAGAGATCATGGAGCTGTACCTCGAGGGCCAGGAGCCCACCGAGGAGCAGCTGTACGCCGCGATCCGTCGTATCACCATCGCGTCCGGCGTCTCCAAGGACACCACGGTCACCCCGGTGTTCTGCGGTACCGCCTTCAAGAACAAGGGCGTTCAGCCCCTGCTCGACGCGGTCGTGCGCTACCTCCCCTCCCCCCTGGACGTCGAGGCCATCGAGGGCCACGACGTGAAGGACCCGGAGACGGTCGTCAAGCGCAAGCCGTCCGACGACGAGCCGCTGTCGGCCCTCGCGTTCAAGATCGCGAGCGACCCGCACCTCGGCAAGCTCACCTTCGTCCGGATCTACTCCGGTCGCCTGGACTCCGGCACCGCGGTGCTGAACTCCGTCAAGGGCAAGAAGGAGCGCATCGGCAAGATCTACCGCATGCACGCGAACAAGCGTGAGGAGATCGAGTCGGTGGGCGCCGGCGACATCGTCGCCGTCATGGGCCTGAAGCAGACCACCACCGGTGAGACGCTGTGCGACGACAAGAACCCGGTGATCCTGGAGTCCATGGACTTCCCGGCGCCGGTCATCCAGGTCGCGATCGAGCCCAAGTCCAAGGGTGACCAGGAGAAGCTGGGTGTCGCCATCCAGCGTCTCGCGGAGGAGGACCCCTCCTTCCAGGTTCACTCGGACGAGGAGACCGGCCAGACCATCATCGGTGGTATGGGCGAGCTGCACCTCGAGGTGCTGGTCGACCGTATGCGCCGTGAGTTCAAGGTCGAGGCGAATGTCGGTAAGCCGCAGGTGGCATACCGTGAGACGATCCGTAAGGGCGTCGAGCGCCACGACTACACGCACAAGAAGCAGACCGGTGGTACCGGTCAGTTCGCCAAGGTGCAGATCGCGATCGAGCCGATCGAGGGTGGCGACGCCTCGTACGAGTTCGTGAACAAGGTCACCGGTGGCCGCATCCCCAAGGAATACATCCCCTCGGTGGACGCGGGCGCGCAGGAGGCCATGCAGTTCGGCATCCTGGCCGGCTACGAGATGACGGGCGTTCGCGTCATTCTTCTCGACGGTGGTTACCACGAGGTCGACTCCTCCGAGCTCGCGTTCAAGATCGCCGGTTCGCAGGCCTTCAAGGAGGCCGCGCGTAAGGCCAGCCCCGTGCTGCTCGAGCCGATGATGGCCGTCGAGGTCACCACGCCCGAGGACTACATGGGCGAGGTCATCGGTGACATCAACTCCCGCCGTGGTCAGATTCAGGCCATGGAGGAGCGGATGGGCGCCCGGATCGTCAAGGGTCTGGTGCCGCTTTCGGAGATGTTCGGCTACGTCGGAGACCTCCGCAGCAAGACTTCGGGTCGCGCAAGCTACTCGATGCAGTTCGACTCCTACGCCGAGGTTCCCCGGAACGTCGCCGAGGAGATCATCGCGAAGGCCAAGGGCGAGTAACTCTCCCGAGTTCACGCTTTAGGCTTGTCACCGGAGCCTCCAGGGGCATTCCCGTCGCAACACGACGGGAATGCCCCGGGCCCCGGCATCCCAGCAAAGATCACCTGGCGCCGATGAGTAAGGCGTACAGAACCACTCCACAGGAGGACCCCAGTGGCGAAGGCGAAGTTCGAGCGGACTAAGCCGCACGTCAACATCGGCACCATCGGTCACATCGACCACGGTAAGACGACCCTCACGGCCGCCATTACCAAGGTGCTGCACGACGCGTACCCGGACCTGAACGAGGCCTCGGCCTTCGACCAGATCGACAAGGCTCCTGAGGAGCGCCAGCGCGGTATCACCATCTCCATCGCGCACGTCGAGTACCAGACCGAGTCGCGTCACTACGCGCACGTCGACTGCCCCGGTCACGCGGACTACATCAAGAACATGATCACGGGTGCGGCGCAGATGGACGGCGCCATCCTCGTGGTCGCCGCGACCGACGGCCCGATGCCGCAGACCAAGGAGCACGTGCTCCTGGCCCGCCAGGTCGGCGTTCCGTACATCGTCGTCGCCCTGAACAAGGCCGACATGGTGGACGACGAGGAGATCCTGGAGCTCGTCGAGCTCGAGGTGCGTGAGCTCCTCTCCGAGTACGAGTTCCCGGGCGACGACGTTCCCGTCGTCAAGGTCTCGGCGCTCAAGGCTCTCGAGGGCGACAAGGAGTGGGGCCAGTCGGTCCTGAACCTGATGGCCGCCGTCGACGAGGCGATCCCGCAGCCCGAGCGTGACGTCGACAAGCCGTTCCTGATGCCGATCGAGGACGTCTTCACGATCACCGGTCGTGGCACCGTCGTCACCGGTCGTATCGAGCGTGGTGTCCTCAAGGTCAACGAGACCGTCGACATCGTCGGTATCAAGACCGAGAAGACCACCACCACGGTCACCGGCATCGAGATGTTCCGCAAGCTGCTCGACGAGGGCCAGGCGGGCGAGAACGTCGGTCTGCTCCTCCGTGGCATCAAGCGCGAGGACGTCGAGCGCGGCCAGGTCATCATCAAGCCGGGTTCGGTCACGCCGCACACCAGCTTCGAGGCCCAGGCCTACATCCTGTCGAAGGACGAGGGTGGCCGTCACACCCCCTTCTTCAACAACTACCGCCCGCAGTTCTACTTCCGTACCACGGACGTGACCGGCGTCGTGACCCTCCCCGAGGGCACCGAGATGGTCATGCCGGGCGACAACACCACCATGACCGTCGAGCTGATCCAGCCCGTCGCCATGGAGGAGGGCCTCAAGTTCGCCATCCGTGAGGGTGGCCGGACCGTGGGCGCCGGCCAGGTCACCAAGATCAACAAGTAATTGTTGCTCTGACCTGGTAGCTCGCTGAGCTGCAAGAAGGGCCCCGCACCTCTCGGTGCGGGGCCCTTCGTCATGTCCGCGGGGCCTTCGCCACGTCCGGCGGGCGCCGGGCGGGCCCCGCGTGCCCGGTGCCCGCCCGGTCAGCCGGTCGCCGTGGTCGTCCCCGGCGACCAGGTCCACGGGTGTGCGTCCGGGCCCATGCCGACGACCCTGACCTCCCCGGCGGGGGTGACGTCCAGCGTGGGGGTGTCCAGGGCCACTGCACCGGCGGTACGGGTCAGCAGCCGGCCCTCGTGCCGCAACTGCACCCGGCCCCGAAGATCCAGACCCAGCAGGACGGCACGCTCGGGGTCACCGGCCGTGGCGAGCGGTCCGTATCCGTCGAAGCGGACCGCGGGCAGCAGCCTGCCGTCCGAGCTGAAGCGGGTGAGAGCGGGGGAGGCGCTGCCCCGGGAGTCCCGTGGGGCCGTCCGCTTCCAGGGCCGCTCCGTCCGGTACAGCAGGTGCACGGAACCGTCGGTCCTCGCGAGCGCGGCGGGGGTGTCGACGGCGGCCGGCAGGTGTCCGCCGGGACGCCGGCCGAGGGGCAGGCCGGGCGCGTCCTGGCTCCAGTGGTGGACGGTGGCGAAGCCCGCGCCGAACAGATGGACACGACCGGCCGCGTCGACGACGGTGGTCAGCCCGTCCTGTATCTCGGCGTTGCCGTCGAGGGCCCGCCAGCCGCTCCAGCGGCCGTCCGTCTCCCGGACCCGTGTGCTCACGCCCTTGTCCGCGTTGCGCACGAACAGGTGAACCCGCCCGTCGGGCGCGGTGACGGCCACCGGCACGCCGATCCGCCGGCCCCGGTCGTCATGGCGCTCGGGGTTGCCCAGACCGCGCCACGCGAGGAAGGGTCCGCCCGCGGAGCGCTGTTCCAGCAGCACTATCTCCCGGGCGTTGTTCCCGCCGTGACCGCTGATCGCCGAGAAGCGAAGGGCGAAGAGGAGCTGCCGTCCGTCACCGAGCGCCGTCGCGCCCAGCGTCGGTGCGAGAGGGCCGCCGCCGAGGTCGGAGGGCTGCCCCCACCGGCCGCTTCCGGCCTCCGCCTCCCGCCAGCGCACGGCGCGCAGCCCCAGCACCCCGTACGCGGTCAGCCGTCCGTCCGGTTCCGCGGAGAGGGCCGTGCGGGGTCCGGGATAGCGGTAGTGGGTGGACCGGACCCAGCCCTTCTTGTTCGTCAGAGGCCGTTCGCCGCCCACGTTGTAGTCGCCGCATCCGCCGCTGTTGCCGCAGCTCCAGTCGGCCTCCCCGCCGTACGGGACCAGATGGCCGGCCTTTTGCCGCAGCACGCCGTCCGGCAGGTTCTTCGGCCAGTGCCGGTTGTAGTAGCCGCGGAAGGAGGTGGCGACGAACGCCGGTATCTCGCCGCCGTCGCGGGCCGACTCGGCCACCCACCGGGCCATCGCCGCCCAGCTGAAGGAGGCCACGGCCGTGTGGTCCCCGTGGTCCGAGTAGCCGCGCTGCTCGCTGTCCTTCTTACGGGTGACCTCGTCGCTGTACTGGATGTCGGGATCAGGGTCCAGGGTCTGCACGACGGTGGGACGGTAGCGGTCCATCAGCCCGACGAGGACGTCGACGAGCCGGTCGTAGTCGTAACTCTCGATCCTGCGCACGGGGGAGTCGTCGGCGACGACGGTCGGCAGCTCCAGCGCCCGGTCCCGCCACAGGTTCGGCATACCGAGCCGCGCATGGCGGGTGGTGTGCATGGCGAGGTTGAGGTAGATCAGGTCGACGCGCCGGGGGCCGACGGCCAGGCTGTTGATCTCGGCCCGCCGGCCACCGCGCAGCGTCGTGACGCCCTTCTGCCATTCCGTGTACTTGGGCAGACCGAGCAGGGTCGCGTACGCCTGCCGCAGGCCCTGGTGACGGGCGGACGAGTACGCGCTCTTGTCCGCGGAGGGACGGGGGCGCCCGGGCGCCTTGTTGACGCCGTTGGCCTCGCCTGCCGTGACGTACACGCAGACGAGGGGTACGCCGGAGTCCAGCATCCGCTGGGTGTCCGGGTTCATGAAGTACAGGTCGTCGTCGGGGTGCGCCAGTATCTGCATCAGCCGGGCGGGCCGTGAGTCGCTTATGGCGATGCCGGGCGCGGGATCGGTGACGGGCCCGGTGCGCCGTGGCGCGGGCACGGAACACGACGTGAGGGCGGTGGCCGAGCCGGCCGCGGCCAGTGCGCCGATGGCGGCGACGATGCTGCGCCGCCGGGGCCTGGACCTGCTCGAGCGCAGCCCTGACACAGCTCTGTCTTCCACTTGTGGTGCTCCGTCCGGTCCCCCCGCAGCGGCCGGGCGGCGCCCCCGTCTGCGTACTGTGAAATCCCCAGGTGGCGGCCGGGCCGGTCGAGCCGACAGCCGCGATCAACTAGACGGGGCGCGGCTGCCGGGGGTTGCCTGGATGTTCGCCATGTGTTCGATCTGACTCCCGACGCCGGGGCGGCCGGCGAATGGGGCGGCCGGCGCCGGGGCGCGGCGGCCGACCCTCGGTGCGCGGCGGCCGTGCCTTACGCGAGAGCCGGCACGTCACACGAGAGTCGGCACGTCACCGCACGGCGCGTGCTCGACCGTCGTGCCGGTCAGCCCCCTGAGCCAGGACGCGGTGAGATCCGCCAGCCCGGCCGGGTCCGGCGGGGTGGGGCCGAGGCCGACGGCGTAGCGCACGGGGGAGTCGGCGAACGGGCGCGGCCACGCGTGGACACCGGGCTGTGGCAGCGCCGTCAGCAGCGCCCGCATCCGGCCGCGGACGCGGCCCTCGTCGCCGGGGGCGACGGTCACGACCGCCCAGGCCGCGTGCCGGCGGTGCATCGGGGGAGGGGCGAGCAGCGGTTCGGGGGAGACGCCGTCCAGGAGCTCCCAGGCCCGGAACAGTTCCTGCGTGATCAGGTCGCGCATGCCCGCGGTGATCTGGTCCGAGCAGGGGCGCACCGGGGCGGTCGGGGTCATGACGGTGACCGGCAGATCCGGGCGCGCCGGGCCGCCGACCGGCTCGCGCCAGTCCCAGGCCGCCCAGGTCGCGAAGAAGTGGCGGAGCAGTTCGCCGGGCGGCAGGTCGCCGGCCTCGCGGACGGTACGCGCCGCGAGGACGGACCAGCCGAGGCCCGGCAGCCCGCCGAACGGAGCGGAGTCCAGCCCACGGGCCCTGGCCCAGGTCTTCACCTGGCGGGCCAGGTGAGTGAACGCCTCCCGGCGGCCCGCGACCTCGTCGAGGAGCGCGTCGGCGTCGCTCACCGCGCTGAGCGCGACCGCCGCGTCGTCGCCCAGCTCGGCCCGGCGGCCGACCGCTTCCGCCGGGTCGAGCGCCCCGGTGGCGACGACGGCCATGTCCACGGCGAGGCCACCGACGCTCAGCCGCAGTCCGGGGACACGTGCCCCGATCACGTCCCGCACGTCCGTCGCTTCGGGCAGCGCAGCGGTCAGCCGGGCGCGTACGCCGGCGAGTCCGGGCGTGCCCGGCACGGCGGCGACCAGGTCCAGATCGGCGCCGGGCAGCGCGCACCCCGTACGCCGCGAACCGACGAGGTGCACGCACCCGCCCGCGAGTGCCCGCTCGACCCGTACCCGGACCTCGTCGGCGACACGCTCGTCCTGCGGTGGGACCGGGGCCTCCGGTACGCCCGGCGCCTCCGGTGCCCAGCGCACCTCGCCCGTTCCGAGCGCCACCGTCGCCCGTACCCGCATCGGCTCGCCGGCGCGGCGCGAGAGCAGCACCAGCTCGCCGACCCCGGCGGACATGCCGCCGAGCCGGGACGCGCACTCGGCCACCAGCGGCTGCGGATCGCGGGTCCGGCCCAGGCTCAGGTGCGGGGTGAAACCCTCCCGCCGGCCGCGGCAGCGGGGGAACCGCCGCTCCAGGGAGCGGCGGAGCTCCTGCCACGGCTGCTCGCCGGCCGCCGCCGGGTCGAGCCACACGGTCGCGTCCTCGCGGTGCCCGAAGCTGTGCACGCCCTCCAGCCGGGCGTCGAAGGGGGCGACGTCCGCGGCCGCCTCCGCGAGCAGCGGGACGGCTTCCTCGAAGGCGGACTCCGGCACGAACCCGAAGAGCAGGTTGACGTGCGGCGGCCAGCGGTGGATCTGCGGGTCGTGGTCGCGGCGGACGTCCTGGATCGGTCGCCACAGCCCGGCGGGCGGCAGCCAGGCCACGGCCGTGCGGGCCGTCGGCCGCACGTCGAGAACGCCGCTCTCCTGCCGCGCGGGGCTCAGGGCGACCTCCACGCCGTAGTGGTCGGAGATGTACAGGCCCTCGGGGCCCGGGACGTCACCATGCAGGACGGCCGAGTCGACCCGGAGCGCGTCCGACCGGAGCAGTACGCGGTCCAGCCGGGACACCCGCCCCGTCAGGGACGAGACGGCGGCCAGCGGATTGGCGGCCGGGTCGAAGGTCGGGGTCGTGTCACCGTGTCCGTGCGCATCGCTCCAGGCGTCGCGCATGCCGAGCGTCGTCTGCGGTGTGTCCGTGCCGTCGTTGAAGTCGCCCATGAGGACGACGTCCCCATCGATGCCCGCCAACCCCTCGGCGATCCGGGCCAGTTCGGCGTTCCGCCGGGCGGGGCCGTCCTCCGAGTGGTCACTGGTGAGGTGGGTCGCGGCCACGGTCACCGGACCGCCGCCGGTCTCCACGACGATCGCCGTCACCGCCTTGTGCGGGCCGAGGGCATGGTGGCCCGCCTCCCGTACGGGCAGCCTGCTGAGCAGCAGCAGCCCGCACTCGTCGACGTCACGGCCGCCGGGATCGGTCGCCACCGTGTACGTGTCCCGTACCCACGGCGCGCGCAGCAGCATGACGAGCAGCTCGGGCTCAACCTCCTGGAGCGCGACGACGTCCGCGTCCGCCTCGCGGAGGGCGTCGATCAGCAGGGGGCGGCGTACGGCGGTGGCGATGCGGTCGGAGTCGTAGCGGTCCCACAGCGTGTTCCAGGTCAGGACGCGCAGGCTCCCCGCGGTGCCCGTGGGTATGTGTGCCGGCACCCAGCCGTCCCCGTCCCACGCGTACGGCGTCCGTGCCTCGAAGAACGGCGCACGCAGCCGGCGCGCCTCCCGTACCCGGCCCGCCTCGGTGTCGTCGATCCGGTCCACGCCCGTGGCCCGGTCCCAGACCAGTTCGCCGTCCGCCTCGAAGAACAGCACCCGGTGCCAGGGGATGTCCCCGCCCGGCACGAAGGCCGACAGCGGCATGCGTTTGGGGGCCGCCTCGCGCCGGCGCACGCCGATCACGAAGCGGGCCGGGTCGAAGCGCGCGTCCCAGCGGACCCGGTGGTAGATCTCCTCGCTGGTACGCACGGCCTACGCCTCCTCCTCGACGGTCCCGCCCGCCCCGATGTACCAGGTGCGGTGCGCCTGGCCCGGGTACGGCGGGACGAACCGGTGCAGTTGCGAGGTCAGCACCTCCGGCGGCACGGGGTGCTCTCTTTCCAGATTGCGCCGCGCCAGCTCGTCCTCGTCGACCAGCAGCACGGCGTGGGTCGTGAGCGCGTCGCGACGGCGGGCCACCGCGTGCACCAGCGACCGCTGGTGGGGGTTGAGGGACGTGGCGTCCCACACCACGGTGCCGCCGCGCGCCAGGGCGGCGTCCAGCAGGCCGAGCCCTTCGCGGAGTACGTCCCCGTTGGCCTTCTGGTCGGCGCGCGACCCGCGGGCGCGGCGCAGTTCGTCGAGGGACACCCGCGCGTCCACCCCGCCGAGGCCCTGCGCGAACGAACTCTTTCCGCTGCCGGACGGGCCCACCAGATGGATCAGCCGGGGGAAGTCTCCCGAGCGCCACCGCCAGGTCGCGGCGGTGGCCTCCGCCGTGCTGCCGATGCGGCCCTCGGCGTACGCCTCGCGGGCCTCGGCCCGGCAGCGGGCTGCCGCGTCGTCGTCCAGATCGGCGAACTCCTCTGTGAGCCCGTCCAGGGGCGCGACGTCCGAGGCGTGCAGCGCGGACCACTCCACCTGCTCCCGCGCCTCCCCCGTCCTGGCCGTCGCCGCGGCCACCGCGTGCAGCACACCGAGATCGGCGGCGTACGACATCCGGACGAGCCCGGCGCGGCGCCGCTCGTCCGGGTACGGCCGGTGCAGCCCGGCCTGCAGCCCGACCAGGTCGGCGACGCGCCGCGCGAGCGGCAGGCCGAGCAGCGGCGCCAGGCGGGGCGCGAGCGCGGCCCGCCGCTCCCGGTGGAGCAGCGCCGCGAGTACGCCGGCGAGCCGGGCGTCCCCCGTGCGGCCGCCGCTGTCCAGCCGCGCCACGGCCTCGGCGTCACCGTCGCCCACGCCCAGCGCCCGGGGGTCCGGCGCGGCCCCGGACCGTACGTCCCACAGCGCGGCGCCGGGCCCGAGCCCGTTCGGTACGACGGCCGCGTGCATCCAGTGCGTATCGGTCCGCACATGCCCGGCCCGCACCCACTTGGCGACCCGCTGCCCGAACTCCTCGGCCATGAAGCCGTCGGCGGTGCGGACGACGAAGCCCTCCTGCCGGGCGAGGTCCGGCTTCAGGGCCCGCAGCGCCCGCTCGTCGAACACGCCGCGCCACAGCACCCTCGGTACGGGGACACCCAGATCGCGCAGGAAGGCGACGGTCCGGTCCCACTCCAGGCACCAGCCGAGTTCGTCCCACACGGAGAACCCGTAGAAGTAGCTCTCCAGGTCGTCGTAGGCGATCGAGTGCCGGGCGAACATGTTCTCCCCGCACACCCGCCAGTCCTCCGGTATGCCGTGCGCGACGCGTCCCTGCAGTGCCTTCACCCAGGCCCGGGACGGATGATGGGCGGAGTCCAGCGACCGGGCGTGCAGTCCGTCGCGGTACAGGGTGGTGTTCTCCCCGTCGAGCTTCTCGGTGACGACGACCTCTCGCCCGCGCAGCCCGTCGAGATCCGCGACGCGCACATCGTCCGAGGTCGCACCGGGCGACCACGGCAGATGAGCCGTGCGTGGATAGTGCGTGCGCATGACAGAACCGGCCCCCGTGTCGAATGACTGTCCGGCCACTGTAGGAGCGGCGACGAGCCCCGCTCGACCGAATATCGCTCATCGGGCCGCGCCCGGTCGGCCCTCTTCCGGTGCAGGCCGGGCGGCAGGTGGACGGGGGCGCGGGGCGGCCGTCCGGACAGGGGTTCTGCGCGCCGTTGTTTGACACGTAACCCCCGCGGGGTAGTGTTCTCGGCTCGATTGGCCAGGGCGCGGGAGTGTGTGGCAGACTGTCCGGGTTGCTCGGTTGAGTGCCGATGCTGCGCGCCTCCCGCCGGGAGGACCGGAAGCGAGTCCCACAGTACTCGTCGACCCTCGGGTCGGACGTACGGGAATCTTCCGGGAAGTGTCAGCGGGGTACCGGCCAGGCGCTCGGCGGGAGCTCTTCCCCCGATACGCGGCCGCAGGCCGCACCCCCTTGGTTGGGAAATCCTTCGGGAGATCTACGTAGAGGGAGTGCGACACGCCCGACCGCGTGGGTCGGAGAAGAGGGCAAGACCCACCGAGTACCAGAGCGTTTCACTAGACAAAGGACTACTGAGTAGCCATGGCGGGACAGAAGATCCGCATCCGGCTCAAGGCCTACGACCACGAGGTCATCGACTCTTCGGCGAAGAAGATCGTCGAGACGGTGACCCGCACTGGTGCGTCGGTCGCAGGCCCGGTGCCGCTGCCCACTGAGAAGAACGTGTACTGCGTCATCAAGTCGCCGCACAAGTACAAGGACTCGCGCGAGCACTTCGAGATGCGCACGCACAAGCGCCTGATCGACATCCTCGACCCGACGCCCAAGACCGTTGACTCGTTGATGCGCCTGGACCTTCCGGCCGGCGTCGACATCGAGATCAAGCTCTGAGAGGCGCGGAAGAGATGGCAAAGCAGATCAAGGGCGTCCTGGGCGAGAAGCTCGGCATGACCCAGGTCTGGGACGAGAACAACCGTGTCGTCCCGGTGACCGTCGTCAAGGCCGGGCCCTGTGTCGTTACCCAGGTCCGTACGAATGACATCGACGGCTACGAGTCGGTCCAGATCGCCTTCGGCGAGATCGACCCTCGCAAGGTGAACAAGCCCCTCAAGGGCCACTTCGCCAAGGCCGACGTGACCCCCCGCCGCCACCTGGTGGAGCTCCGCACCCCTGACGCCAGCGAGTACACGCTGGGCCAGGAGATCACTGCCGAGGTGTTCGAGTCCGGCGTCAAGGTCGACGTCACGGGCAAGAGCAAGGGCAAGGGCTTCGCCGGTGTCATGAAGCGTCACAACTTCAAGGGCCTCGGCGCCGGTCACGGCACCCAGCGCAAGCACCGCTCTCCCGGCTCCATCGGTGGCTGCGCCACCCCGGGCCGTGTGTTCAAGGGCCTCCGCATGGCGGGCCGCATGGGCAACGAGCGGGTCACCACCCAGAACCTGACCGTTCACGCCGTTGACGCGGAGAAGGGCCTGCTCCTCATCAAGGGCGCAGTTCCTGGTCCGAACGGCGGCCTGGTCCTGGTCCGCACTGCGGCCAAGGGGGCCTGAGGACTATGAGCACCATTGACATCCTGTCGCCCGCGGGCGACAAGTCCGGGACCGTTGAGCTCCCGGCCGAGATCTTCGACGCCAAGGTCAGCATCCCGCTGATCCACCAGGTCGTCGTCGCGCAGCTGGCCGCTGCCCGTCAGGGCACGCACAAGGTCAAGACGCGTGGCGAGGTCCGCGGTGGTGGCAAGAAGCCTTACCGCCAGAAGGGCACCGGCCGCGCCCGTCAGGGTTCGACCCGTGCGCCTCAGTTCGCCGGCGGTGGCGTCGTCCACGGCCCCGTGCCGCGTGACTACTCGCAGCGGACCCCGAAGAAGATGAAGGCCGCCGCCCTGCGCGGTGCCCTCACCGACCGGGCCCGTCACTCCCGTATCCACGTCGTCTCCGGCGTGGTCGAGGGCGAGGTCTCCACCAAGGCAGCGAAGACGCTGTTCGGCAAGATCAGTGAGCGCAAGAACCTGCTCCTGGTCGTCGACCGCGCCGACGAGGCCGCGTGGCTGTCCGCCCGCAACCTGCCCCAGGTGCACATCCTGGAGCCGGGCCAGCTGAACACGTACGACGTGCTCGTCTCCGACGACGTGGTCTTCACCAAGGCCGCTTTCGAGTCCTTCGTGTCTGGCCCCAAGGCCGCTGAGACCGAAGGGAGCGACGTCTGATGTCCGAGGCGACCGTAACCAGCAAGACCTTCACGGACCCGCGCGACGTTCTCGTCAAGCCGGTCGTGTCCGAGAAGAGCTACGCCCTGCTCGACGAGAACAAGTACACGTTCATCGTCGCGCCTGGCTCCAACAAGACCCAGATCAAGCAGGCCGTCGAGGCGGTCTTCTCGGTCAAGGTCACCGGGGTCAACACGATCAACCGTCAGGGCAAGCGCAAGCGCACCCGCACCGGTTTCGGCAAGCGCGCCAACACCAAGCGCGCCATCGTGACCCTTGCCGAGGGCGACCGTATCGACATCTTCGGCGGTCCGACCGCCTGACGGCGGTCGAGATCGTCCAGATTTCGGAATAGTTTCCGAGGACTGAGAGACAATGGGTATCCGCAAGTACAAGCCGACGACTCCGGGCCGTCGTGGCTCCAGCGTCGCCGACTTCGTCGAGATCACGCGGTCCACGCCGGAGAAGTCGCTGGTCCGCCCCCTGCACAGCAAGGGCGGCCGTAACAACACCGGTCGTGTGACCGTCCGTCACCAGGGCGGTGGCCACAAGCGCGCCTACCGCGTGATCGACTTCCGTCGTCACGACAAGGACGGCGTTCCGGCGAAGGTCGCTCACATCGAGTACGACCCCAACCGCACCGCGCGCATCGCGCTCCTGCACTACGCAGACGGCGAGAAGCGCTACATCATCGCCCCCCGTGGCCTGAACCAGGGCGACCGGGTCGAGAACGGCCCCGGCGCCGACATCAAGCCCGGTAACAACCTGGCGCTGCGCAACATCCCGGTCGGTACGACCATCCACGCCATCGAGCTGCGGCCCGGCGGCGGCGCGAAGTTCGCCCGTTCCGCGGGTGCCTCCGTGCAGCTGCTGGCGAAGGAGGGCCAGATGGCCCACCTGCGTATGCCGTCCGGCGAGATTCGCCTGGTCGACATCCGCTGCCGCGCCACGGTCGGCGAGGTCGGCAACGCCGAGCAGTCGAACATCAACTGGGGCAAGGCCGGCCGTCTGCGCTGGAAGGGCGTTCGCCCGACCGTCCGCGGTGTCGCGATGAACCCGGTTGACCACCCGCACGGTGGTGGTGAGGGCAAGACCTCCGGTGGTCGCCACCCGGTCTCCCCGTGGGGTCAGAAGGAGGGTCGTACTCGTTCTCCCAAGAAGGCGAGCAACAAGTACATCGTCCGCCGCCGCAAGACGAACAAGAAGCGCTAGGAGCGGGTTTAGATGCCGCGCAGTCTCAAGAAGGGGCCCTTCGTCGACGACCACCTGATCAAGAAGGTGGACGTACAGAACGAAGCCGGCACCAAGAACGTCATCAAGACCTGGTCCCGTCGCTCGATGATCGTCCCGGCCATGCTGGGCCACACGATCGCGGTGCACAACGGCAAGACGCATGTCCCGGTGTTCGTCACCGAGTCCATGGTCGGCCACAAGCTCGGCGAGTTCTCGCCGACTCGCACCTTCCGCGGCCACGTCAAGGACGACCGGAAGTCGAAGCGCCGCTAACCGCGGGGTGGAACGACTAATGACTTACACCGAAGGGACAACCATGGAAGCCAGGGCCCAGGCGCGGTACATCCGCGTCACGCCCATGAAGGCCCGCCGAGTGGTGGACCTCATCCGTGGCATGGATGCCACGGAGGCTCAGGCGGTCCTGCGTTTCGCCCCGCAGGCCGCGAGCGTGCCGGTCGGCAAGGTGCTTGACAGCGCCATTGCCAACGCCGCGCACAACTACGACCACACCGACGCCTCTTCGCTGGTCATCAGCGAGGCGTACGTGGACGAGGGTCCGACCCTGAAGCGGTTCCGTCCGCGTGCTCAGGGCCGTGCCTACCGGATCCGTAAGCGGACCAGCCACATCACCGTGGTCGTCAGCAGCAAGGAAGGAACCCGGTAATGGGCCAGAAGGTAAACCCGCACGGGTTCCGGCTCGGTATCACCACGGACTTCAAGTCCCGCTGGTACGCCGACAAGCTGTACAAGGACTACGTCAAGGAAGACGTCGCCATCCGTCGGATGATGACGTCCGGCATGGAGCGCGCCGGCATCTCGAAGGTCGAGATCGAGCGCACCCGTGACCGCGTGCGGGTGGACATCCACACCGCGCGTCCCGGCATCGTCATCGGCCGCCGTGGCGCCGAGGCCGACCGCATCCGCGGCGACCTCGAGAAGCTCACGGGCAAGCAGGTCCAGCTGAACATCCTCGAGGTCAAGAACCCCGAGGTCGACGCTCAGCTCGTGGCCCAGGCCGTTGCCGAGCAGCTGTCCTCCCGCGTCTCCTTCCGCCGCGCCATGCGTAAGAGCATGCAGTCGGCGATGAAGGCCGGCGCCAAGGGCATCAAGATCCAGTGTGGCGGTCGTCTCGGCGGCGCCGAGATGTCCCGCTCGGAGTTCTACCGCGAGGGTCGTGTGCCGCTGCACACGCTGCGCGCGAACGTCGAGTACGGCTTCTTCGAGGCCAAGACGACCTTCGGCCGCATCGGCGTGAAGGTCTGGATCTACAAGGGCGACGTCAAGAACATCGCCGAGGTCCGCGCCGAGAACGCTGCTGCCCGCGCCGGCAACCGCCCGGCCCGTGGTGGCGCTGACCGCCCGGCCCGTGGTGGCCGCGGTGGCGAGCGTGGCGGTCGCGGTCGCAAGCCGCAGCAGGCTCCGGCTGCCGAGGCCCCCAAGGCCGACGCTCCCGCCGCCGCTCCGGCTGCTGAGAGCACCGGAACGGAGGCCTGACCGAAATGCTGATCCCCCGTAGGGTCAAGCACCGCAAGCAGCACCACCCGAAGCGCCGCGGTATGGCCAAGGGTGGTACGACGGTTGCGTTCGGCGAGTACGGCATCCAGGCCATGACTCCGGCGTACGTGACCAACCGCCAGATCGAGGCGGCTCGTATCGCGATGACCCGCCACATCAAGCGTGGCGGCAAGGTCTGGATCAACATCTACCCGGACCGCCCGCTGACCAAGAAGCCCGCCGAGACCCGCATGGGTTCCGGTAAGGGTTCCCCCGAGTGGTGGGTCGCGAACGTGCACCCGGGCCGGGTCATGTTCGAGCTGTCCTACCCGAACGAAAAGATTGCACGTGAGGCTCTGACTCGCGCGGCCCACAAGCTGCCGATGAAGTGCCGGATCGTCAAGCGCGAGGCAGGTGAAGCGTGATGTCGGCCGGTACCAAGGCGTCCGAGCTGCGCGAGCTGGGCAACGAGGAGCTTGTTGCCAAGCTCCGCGAGGCCAAGGAAGAGCTGTTCAACCTCCGCTTCCAGGCGGCGACCGGTCAGCTCGAGAACCACGGCCGGCTGAAGGCCGTCCGCAAGGACATCGCGCGGATCTACACCCTGATGCGTGAGCGCGAGCTGGGCATCGAGACGGTGGAGAGCGCCTGATGAGCGAGAGCAACGTGACTGAAGACAAGACCGCCCGCGGTTTCCGCAAGACCCGTGAGGGTCTCGTCGTCAGCGACAAGATGGACAAGACCGTCGTCGTCGCCGTCGAGGACCGCGTGAAGCACGCGCTGTACGGCAAGGTCATCCGCCGTACCAACAAGCTCAAGGCGCACGACGAGCAGAACGCTGCCGGCGTCGGCGACCGCGTCCTCATCATGGAGACGCGTCCGCTGTCGGCGACCAAGCGCTGGCGCATCGTCGAGATCCTCGAGAAGGCCAAGTAATTGCTTGAAGGGGTAACCCTTCGAGTTCGTTCCGCCAGGCTCGGTGGGGGTCTTTCCTCGTAAGAGGAGAGCCCCCGCCGGGAACCGGCAGACAATCAGGAGATAGACGTGATCCAGCAGGAGTCGCGACTGCGCGTCGCCGACAACACTGGTGCCAAGGAGATCCTTTGCATCCGTGTTCTCGGTGGCTCCGGTCGCCGCTACGCGGGCATCGGTGACGTCATCGTCGCCACCGTCAAGGACGCGATCCCCGGTGGCAACGTGAAGAAGGGTGACGTCGTCAAGGCGGTCATCGTTCGCACCGTCAAGGAGCGTCGTCGTCAGGACGGCTCGTACATCCGCTTCGACGAGAACGCCGCCGTCATTCTGAAGAACGACGGCGACCCTCGCGGCACCCGTATCTTCGGCCCGGTGGGCCGTGAGCTGCGCGAGAAGAAGTTCATGAAGATCATCTCGCTCGCGCCGGAGGTGCTGTAAGCATGAAGATCAAGAAGGGCGACCTGGTTCAGGTCATCACCGGTAAGGACAAGGGCAAGCAGGGCAAGGTCATTCAGGCCTTCCCCCGCGAGGACCGCGTCCTGGTCGAGGGTGTCAACCGGGTCAAGAAGCACACCAAGGCCGGCCAGACCGCTCGTGGTTCGCAGACCGGTGGCATCGTCACGACCGAGGCCCCCATTCACGTGAGCAATGTTCAGCTCGTCGTGGAGAAGGACGGCAAGAAGGTCGTGACCCGCGTCGGTTTCCGCTTCGACGACGAGGGCAACAAGATCCGCGTTGCCAAGCGGACGGGTGAGGACATCTGATGGCTACCACCACCACTCCGCGTCTGAAGACGAAGTACCGCGAGGAGATCGCGGGCAAGCTGCGTGAGGAGTTCTCCTACGAGAACGTCATGCAGGTCCCGGGCCTCGTCAAGATCGTGGTCAACATGGGTGTGGGCGACGCCGCCCGCGACTCCAAGCTGATCGACGGCGCGATTCGCGACCTCACCACGATCACCGGTCAGAAGCCGGCCGTCACCAAGGCCCGCAAGTCCATCGCGCAGTTCAAGCTGCGTGAGGGTCAGCCGATCGGTGCCCACGTCACGCTTCGTGGCGACCGCATGTGGGAGTTCCTGGACCGCACCCTGTCGCTCGCGCTTCCGCGCATCCGCGACTTCCGTGGTCTGTCCCCCAAGCAGTTCGACGGCCGTGGCAACTACACCTTCGGTCTCACGGAGCAGGTCATGTTCCACGAGATCGACCAGGACAAGATCGACCGCGTCCGGGGTATGGACATCACCGTGGTCACCACGGCGACCAACGACGACGAGGGCCGAGCCCTTCTGCGTCACCTCGGCTTCCCGTTCAAGGAGGCGTAAGCGAGATGGCGAAGAAGGCTCTTATTGCCAAGGCTGCTCGTAAGCCCAAGTTCGGTGTGCGTGCGTACACCCGCTGCCAGCGCTGCGGCCGCCCGCACTCCGTGTACCGCAAGTTCGGCCTGTGCCGCGTGTGCCTTCGTGAGATGGCTCACCGTGGCGAGCTGCCGGGCGTGACCAAGAGCTCCTGGTAGTCCCCTTAATCGGGACAACCGGAGTCTCTCGGTAAGCAGAGGGTTGGCAGGTGCCCTTCTCTCCATGGCTTAGGCTAGGAGGGTTGGGCGTCTGCCGCCCGTACGACTTACTACGCCGTAGGTCCCCGCGCCGCACCCGTCCCGCCCCTGTGTGGGGAGAGGGATGGCGCATACAGGAAACCCCGGCGAGAGAGGCCGAAGGCCAATTCATGACCATGACTGATCCGATCGCAGACATGCTGACGCGTCTGCGTAACGCGAACTCGGCGTACCACGACTCCGTGGTGATGCCGCACAGCAAGATCAAGTCGCACATCGCCGAGATCCTCCAGCAGGAGGGTTTCATCACCGGCTGGAAGGTCGAGGACGCCGAGGTCGGCAAGAACCTCGTCCTCGAGCTGAAGTTCGGCCCGAACCGTGAGCGTTCGATCGCCGGCATCAAGCGCATCTCCAAGCCGGGTCTGCGTGTTTACGCGAAGTCCACCAACCTGCCGAAGGTTCTCGGCGGCCTGGGCGTGGCGATCATCTCCACGTCCCACGGTCTCCTGACCGGCCAGCAGGCGCAGAAGAAGGGCGTGGGTGGGGAAGTCCTCGCCTACGTCTGGTAGTCGGGAACGGAGGAAAAGCTCATGTCGCGAATCGGCAAGCTCCCCATCCAGGTTCCCGCCGGTGTGGACGTCACCATCGATGGCCGCACGGTCGCGGTGAAGGGTCCGAAGGGCTCCCTCACGCACACCGTCGCTGCGCCGATCGAGATTGTTAAGGGCGAGGAGGGCGTGCTCAACGTCACCCGTCCCAACGACGAGCGTCAGAACAAGGCCCTGCACGGCCTGTCCCGCACGCTGGTGGCGAACATGATCACCGGTGTGACCCAGGGATACACCAAGGCGCTCGAGATCAGCGGTGTCGGTTACCGCGTCGCCGCGAAGGGCTCCAACCTGGAGTTCCAGCTCGGCTACAGCCACCCGATCCTGGTGGAGGCGCCGGAAGGCATCTCCTTCAAGGTCGAGTCGCCGACCAAGTTCTCGGTCGAGGGCATCGACAAGCAGAAGGTCGGCGAGGTCGCCGCGAACATCCGCAAGCTGCGCAAGCCCGACCCGTACAAGGCCAAGGGCGTGAAGTATGCGGGCGAGGTCATCCGCCGCAAGGTCGGAAAGGCGGGTAAGTAAGCCATGGCATACGGTGTGAAGATTGCCAAGGGTGACGCGTACAAGCGCGCCGCCATCAAGCGCCGCCACATCCGCGTCCGCAAGAACGTCTCCGGTACGCCGGAGCGTCCGCGCCTGGTCGTGACGCGTTCCAACCGCCACATCGTGGCCCAGGTCATCGACGACATCGCGGGCCACACGCTCGCCTCGGCGTCGACCCTGGACACCTCGATCCGTGGTGGCGAGGGCGACAAGAGCGCCCAGGCCAAGCAGGTCGGTTCCCTGGTCGCCGAGCGCGCCAAGGCCGCCGGCGTCGAGGCCGTCGTGTTCGACCGTGGTGGCAACAGGTACGCCGGGCGCATTGCCGCTCTGGCTGACGCCGCCCGCGAAGCCGGGCTGAAGTTCTGAGCCCCGGTTCCGGGACTAACGGACGTAACAGAGAGAGGTAAATCCAATGGCTGGACCCCAGCGCCGCGGAAGCGGTGCCGGTGGCGGCGAGCGGCGGGACCGGAAGGGTCGCGACGGTGGCGCAGCTGCCGCCGAGAAGACCGCGTACGTTGAGCGCGTTGTCGCGATCAACCGCGTCGCCAAGGTTGTCAAGGGTGGTCGTCGCTTCAGCTTCACCGCGCTCGTCGTGGTGGGTGACGGTGACGGCACCGTAGGCGTCGGTTACGGCAAGGCCAAGGAGGTGCCGGCCGCCATCGCCAAGGGTGTTGAGGAGGCCAAGAAGCACTTCTTCAAGGTCCCCCGTATCCAGGGCACCATCCCTCACCCGATCCAGGGTGAGAAGGCTGCCGGCGTCGTCCTGCTCAAGCCGGCTTCCCCCGGTACCGGCGTTATCGCCGGAGGCCCGGTGCGCGCCGTGCTCGAGTGCGCGGGCGTGCACGACATCCTGTCGAAGTCGCTCGGCTCGGACAACGCGATCAACATCGTGCACGCGACCGTGGCGGCCCTCAAGGGCCTGCAGCGTCCCGAGGAGATCGCGGCTCGCCGTGGTCTGCCCCTCGAGGACGTCGCCCCCGCGGCTCTGCTCCGTGCGCGTGCGGGAGCGGGTGCGTAATGGCCCGCCTCAAGATCACGCAGACGAAGTCGTACATCGGCAGCAAGCAGAACCACCGTGACACCCTGCGTTCGCTCGGGCTCAAGCGCCTGAACGACGTGGTCGTCAAGGAGGACCGCCCCGAGTTCCGCGGAATGGTTCACACCGTCCGCCACCTCGTGACGGTCGAGGAGGTCGACTGACATGGCGGAGCAGAACCCGCTGAAGGTCCACAACCTCCGTCCCGCCCCGGGCGCCAAGACCGCCAAGACCCGTGTGGGTCGTGGTGAGGCGTCGAAGGGTAAGACGGCCGGTCGTGGTACCAAGGGCACCAAGGCCCGTTACCAGGTTCCGGAGCGCTTCGAGGGTGGGCAGATGCCCCTCCACATGCGTCTCCCGAAGCTCAAGGGCTTCAAGAACCCGTTCCGCACCGAGTACCAGGTCGTGAACCTGGACAAGCTCGCTGCCCTCTACCCCGAGGGTGGCGAGGTCACCGTTGCCGACCTGGTCGACAAGGGTGCCGTGCGCAAGAACAGCCTCGTCAAGGTCCTGGGCCAGGGCGAGATCTCCGTGGCGCTGCAGGTGACGGTCGACGCCGTCTCCGGTTCCGCCAAGGAGAAGATTGCCGCCGCCGGCGGCAGCGTCACCGAGCTCGTCTGAGACGACTCGATGGCTTGAACATCCGACCGGGGATGCCTCTCATAAGGGGCATCCCCGGTTGGTCGTTCCTTGGGGGGCACGGTCGCCGGTAAGGTGTCGTGCGTTGTTAACTTCAGCCCGGTGTGCCTACTGGCACCCCGTGCGGATTTTGCCTGATACGTATTCGTCGATCCTCAAGACCGTCACCTCTGACGCAGTAGCGCGGGGGTCGCAGGAGGCACCGTGCTCACCGCGTTCGCCCGGGCGTTCAAGACGCCCGACCTGCGCAAGAAGCTGCTCTTCACACTGGCCATCATCGTTCTGTACCGACTCGGGTCACACATCCCGGTACCCGGTGTCAGTTATCAGAATGTCCAGATCTGTGTCGACGCGGCCACGAAGGGCAACAACAGCCTGTTCGGGCTGGTGAACATGTTCAGCGGCGGAGCGCTGCTGCAGATCACCATCTTCGCGCTCGGCATCATGCCGTACATCACGGCGAGCATCATCCTGCAGCTGCTGACCGTGGTCATCCCGCGGCTGGAGGCCCTCAAGAAGGAGGGTCAGTCCGGCACGGCGAAGATCACGCAGTACACGCGTTACCTGACGGTGGCGCTCGCGGTGCTGCAGGGCACCGGCCTCGTCGCCACCGCCCGGAGCGGCGCGCTCTTCGCCAGCTGCCCGGTCGGCAACGAGATCGTGCCGGACCGCTCGATCTTCACCACCATCGTGATGGTCGTCACCATGACCGCCGGTACCGCGGCCGTCATGTGGCTCGGTGAGCTCATCACCGACCGCGGCATCGGCAACGGCATGTCGATCCTGATGTTCATCTCGATCGCCGCCGGCTTCCCGGGGGCCCTGTGGGCGATCAAGGAGAGCGGCAAGCTCGCCCAGGGCTGGATCGAGTTCGGCACGGTCATCCTGATCGGCTTCGTGATGGTGGGGCTGGTCGTCTTCGTCGAGCAGGCCCAGCGGCGCATCCCTGTGCAGTACGCGAAGCGGATGATCGGTCGCAGGTCGTACGGCGGTACGTCCACATACATCCCGCTCAAGGTGAACCAGGCGGGTGTGATTCCCGTCATCTTCGCCTCGTCGCTGCTCTACATCCCGGCGCTCGTCGCGCAGTTCTCGAACTCGCAGTCCGGGTGGAAAACCTGGATCGAAGCCCACTTCGTCAAGGGCGATCACCCCTACTACATCATCACGTACTTCCTTCTGATCGTGTTCTTCGCCTTCTTCTATGTGGCGATCTCGTTCAACCCCGAGGAAGTCGCGGACAACATGAAGAAGTATGGTGGCTTCATCCCGGGTATCCGGGCCGGTCGACCTACTGCCGAGTATCTGAGCTACGTGCTCAACAGGATCACTTGGCCGGGCTCGCTGTACCTGGGTCTGATTGCTCTTGTCCCGACGATGGCGTTGGCAGGCTTCGGAGGCGCGAACCAGAACTTCCCGTTCGGCGGGACGAGCATCCTCATCATCGTGGGTGTGGGTCTGGAGACCGTGAAGCAGATCGAGAGCCAGCTCCAGCAGCGCAATTACGAAGGGTTCCTCCGCTGATGCGAATCGTCCTCGTCGGACCGCCCGGTGCCGGGAAAGGGACGCAGGCAGCGTTCCTCGCCAAGAACCTGTCGATCCCGCACATCTCCACGGGCGACCTGTTCCGCGCCAACATCTCCCAGGGCACCGAGCTGGGGAAGCAGGCCAAGGCGTACATGGACGCCGGCAACCTGGTCCCCGACGAGGTGACCATCGGGATGGCCAAGGACCGCATGTCCCAGCCGGACGCCGTGGGCGGCTTCCTGCTCGACGGCTTCCCGCGCAACGTGGGCCAGGCCGAGGCGCTGGACGGGATGCTGAAGGGCGAGGGCGTCCAGCTGGACGCCGTGCTCGACCTGGAGGTCCCCGAGGACGAGGTCGTCAAGCGGATCGCCGGACGCCGTGTGTGCCGCAACAACAGCGCGCACGTCTTCCACGTGACGTACTCCCCGGCCAAGGCCGAGGGCGTCTGCGACGAGTGCGGCGGCGAGCTGTACCAGCGCGACGACGACTCGGAGGAGACGGTCCGCAAGCGGCTCGAGGTCTACCACACGCAGACCGAGCCGATCATCGACTACTACAGGTCGCAGGGCCTGGTGGTCACCATCTCCGCGCTCGGCAAGGTCACCGACGTGACCGCGCGGGCGATGGAGGCCCTCCAGGTGGACAAGGCCGCCCAGGCCTGAGCACCTGCGAAGCAGTTTCTCGAGAGTTACGGCCGCGGTGTCCTTCGGACGCCGCGGCCGTATCGTTGATAAGCCCGGAACCACTTGTCCAGAAAGGCGCCCGCCGCAATGGTGCAGATCAAGACCCCCGAGCAGATCGCGAAGATGCGCGAGGCGGGACTGGTCGTCGCCGCCATCCACGACGCGACCCGCAAGGCCGCAGTGCCCGGCGCCACGACCAAGGACCTCGACGAGGTCGCCCGCAAGGTGATCGCCGATCACGGCGCGAAGTCGAACTTCCTCGGCTACGGGGGCTTCCCCGCGACGATCTGCACCTCGGTCAACGAGGTCGTCGTCCACGGCATCCCGGACGAGGCGACCGTCCTCAAGGACGGCGACATCATCTCCATCGACTGCGGCGCCATCGTCGACGGCTGGCACGGGGACGCCGCCTACACGGCCTTCGTGGGCAGCGGTCACGCTCCGGAGCTCCTCGAGCTGTCGCGGGTGACCGAGGAGTCGATGTGGGCCGGCATCGCCGCGATGAAGAACGGCAACCGGCTCATCGACGTCTCCCGCGCCATCGAGACCTACATCCGCCGTCAGCCGCGTCCGGCGACCGGCAAGTACGGGATCATCGAGGACTACGGGGGCCACGGCATCGGCACCGAGATGCACATGGACCCGCACCTGCTGAACTACGTCTCGCGAAAGCGCGGCAAGGGCCCCAAGCTGGTCCCCGGCTTCTGCCTGGCCATCGAGCCGATGGTGTCGCTCGGTACACCGCACACGGAGGTCCTCTCCGACGACTGGACGGTCATCACCACCGACGGCACCTGGTCCTCGCACTGGGAGCACTCGGTCGCGCTGACGGAGGAGGGCCCGCTGGTCCTGACCGCCCACGACGGCGGCAAGGCGAAGCTGGCGGAGCTGGGCATCACGGCGGCACCGGACCCTTCCTCTCGGCCCTGAGGGCCTGGGGAGACCCTTGCATGACGCGCGCGGCGGCCGCGGCGCATCTTCGGGCGCGCACGCCGCTTAACGATCTCTCACGTTGGGCACACTTGCCGGATTCGTCTTTTCGAATGGCCTGACGTAGACTGATGCGTCGGCTCTCGTGTACCCGTGTGTCCGCACGCGGGGACGGGAGTCGATCAAGGTAGCCGATTCGAAAGGCGAAGCGTGGCCAAGAAGCAAGGTGCCATCGAAATCGAGGGCACCGTGATCGAGTCCCTCCCGAACGCCATGTTCAAGGTGGAGCTCCAGAACGGTCACAAGGTCCTCGCGCACATCTCCGGCAAGATGCGGATGCACTACATCCGTATCCTCCCGGACGACCGGGTCGTCGTGGAGCTCTCCCCGTACGACCTGACGCGTGGCCGGATCGTCTACCGGTACAAGTAGATCTTGTCGCACCCCCCTCGCGGGGTGTCGGCACTGACCCGGAGAACCTCACATCCCATGAAGGTCAAGCCGAGCGTCAAGAAGATCTGCGACAAGTGCAAGGTGATCCGCCGTCACGGCCGGGTCATGGTCATCTGCGACAACCTGCGCCACAAGCAGCGCCAGGGCTGACGCACGACCACCTGCACTCGCAGTTCATCGCGCGACGCACGTAAATACGTACATACGCAGAGCCCGCCTGACTACGGTCGGCGACACCTCCGGTGGAGGCCGGGGACCTGGTCCGTACCTCCCTCTCTTGTTCAAGGGGCGGCGGCCACGGAACGGCTCTGCGGAAGACCTCCGACTACATCAGGAGCCATGAATGGCACGCCTTGAAGGCGTTGACCTCCCGCGCGACAAGCGTATTGAGGTCGCCCTCACCTACGTTTTCGGCATCGGGCGCACCCGGTCGCAGGAGACCCTCGCCGCCACCGGTGTCGACCCGAACGTCCGCGTTCGTGACCTGGCCGAAGAGGACCTGGTCAAGATTCGCGAGTACGTGGATGTCAACTTCCAGACGGAAGGTGACCTCCGCCGCGACATCCAGGCCAACATCCGCCGCAAGGTCGAGATCGGCTGCTACCAGGGTCTGCGTCACCGCCGCGGCCTGCCGGTCCACGGTCAGCGCACCAGCACGAACGCTCGTACCCGCAAGGGCCCGCGTCGCGCCATCGCCGGTAAGAAGAAGCCGGGCAAGAAGTAGTCCTCAGCGGACTCGCTTTACCAGCGGTCTTCGCTGTAGGACCGACCACCTCCCCGTAGGAGTAATAGATGCCCCCCAAGGGTCGTCAGGGCGCTGCCAAGAAGGTGCGCCGCAAGGAAAAGAAGAACGTCGCTCACGGCCACGCGCACATCAAGAGCACGTTCAACAACACGATCGTGTCCATCACGGACCCGAGCGGCAACGTGATCTCCTGGGCCTCCGCCGGCCACGTCGGCTTCAAGGGCTCGCGCAAGTCCACCCCCTTCGCCGCGCAGATGGCCGCCGAGTCGGCCGCCCGCCGCGCGCAGGAGCACGGCATGCGCAAGGTCGACGTCTTCGTCAAGGGTCCCGGCTCCGGCCGTGAGACCGCGATCCGCTCCCTCCAGGCCACCGGCCTCGAGGTCGGCTCGATCCAGGACGTCACCCCCACGCCGCACAACGGCTGCCGTCCCCCCAAGCGGAGGCGCGTCTGACCCTGGGTGCGTGACGCATCCTGGTCGACGTAGGGCTTTCGGGCGGTAGGTCCCCTGTGGGGCGTACCGCCCGTACCCTTGCAGTACGCAGTACCTGTCGGGTGTCAAATAGCGGGCATCCATGACTGAAGGAACACACCATGCTTATCGCTCAGCGTCCCTCGCTGACCGAAGAGGTCGTCGACGAGTACCGCTCGCGGTTCGTGATCGAGCCCCTCGAGCCGGGCTTCGGTTACACCCTCGGCAACTCGCTCCGCCGTACGCTCCTCTCCTCGATCCCGGGTGCGGCCGTCACGTCCATCCGCATCGACGGTGTCCTGCACGAGTTCACCACCGTGCCGGGCGTCAAGGAGGACGTCACCGACCTCATCCTGAACATCAAGCAGCTTGTCGTCTCCTCGGAGCACGACGAGCCGGTCGTGATGTACCTGCGCAAGCAGGGCCCCGGCCTGGTCACCGCTGCTGACATCGCCCCGCCGGCCGGTGTCGAGGTGCACAACCCCGACCTGGTGCTCGCCACGCTCAACGGCAAGGGCAAGCTGGAGATGGAGCTGACCGTCGAGCGCGGCCGCGGCTACGTCTCCGCCGTGCAGAACAAGCAGGTGGGCCAGGAGATCGGCCGTATCCCGGTCGACTCCATCTACTCGCCGGTCCTCAAGGTCACCTACAAGGTCGAGGCGACCCGAGTCGAGCAGCGCACCGACTTCGACAAGCTGATCGTCGACGTCGAGACCAAGCAGGCCATGCGCCCGCGTGACGCCATGGCGTCCGCCGGTAAGACCCTGGTCGAGCTGTTCGGTCTGGCCCGTGAGCTCAACATCGACGCCGAGGGCATCGACATGGGCCCGTCCCCCACGGACGCCGCCCTCGCCGCCGACCTTGCGCTGCCGATCGAGGAGCTCGAGCTCACCGTTCGTTCGTACAACTGCCTCAAGCGTGAGGGCATCCACTCCGTGGGTGAGCTCGTGGCGCGCTCCGAGGCCGACCTGCTCGACATCCGCAACTTCGGTGCGAAGTCGATCGACGAGGTCAAGGCGAAGCTGGCCGGCATGGGCCTGGCCCTCAAGGACAGCCCGCCCGGATTCGACCCGACCGCCGCCGCCGACGCCTTCGGCGCCGACGACGACGCGGACGCGGGCTTCGTCGAGACCGAGCAGTACTGAGAAGGCTTGCGGGGAGCCCCGGCTCCCCGCACCCCCTCCGGCGACCGCCAGGAGGGAACTGACACCGGTACCTGATACGGCCGGTGCAGATCACAAGGAGAAACCCCATGCCGCGTCCCACCAAGGGAGCCCGTTTCGGTGGCAGCGCCGCTCACGAGAAGCTTCTTCTCGCGAACCTGGCGAAGTCGCTGTTCGAGCACGGCCGCATCACCACGACCGAGGCCAAGGCCCGCCGCCTGCGTCCGGTCGCCGAGCGCCTGATCACCAAGGCGAAGAAGGGCGACATCCACAACCGTCGCTTGGTGCTGCAGACGATCACGGACAAGGGCATCGTGCACACGCTCTTCACCGAGATCGCTCCGCGTTACGCCGAGCGTCCGGGTGGCTACACCCGTATCACCAAGATCGGCAACCGTCGTGGCGACAACGCCCCGATGGCCGTGATCGAGCTCGTCGAGGGCGAGATCGCGAAGAAGGCGACCGTGGCCGAGGCCGAGGCTGCCGCCAAGCGCGCGGTCAAGGAAGACGCCCTCAAGAAGGACGAGGCCGCCGAGGCCACGTCCGAGGAGGCTCCGGCGGAGACCGCCGAGGAGTCGAAGGACGCCTGAGCCTGATTTCAGGTTCGTCGAGCGGGCCCGTTCCCCACTGGGGGCGGGCCCGTTCCGCGTGAGTTGAGAGGATGGATCGCGTGAGCGACGAGGTGGAGCCCGGCTTCGTACGGGTGCGGCTGGATCTTTCGTACGACGGCAAGGACTTCTCCGGCTGGGCGAAGCAGGCCGGCGGACGGCGGACCGTGCAGGGCGAGATCGAGGACGCCCTGCGCACGGTCACGCGCTCGCGGACGACGTACGAGCTGACCGTCGCCGGACGCACCGACGCCGGGGTGCACGCGCGCGGCCAGGTGGCGCACGTGGACCTGCCAGTGGAGCTGTGGGCGGAGCACCGGGAGAAGCTGCTCAAGCGACTGGCCGGCCGGCTCTCGCGCGATGTCCGGATCTGGAGCGTGGCGGAGGCGCCCGAGGGGTTCAACGCGCGCTTCTCGGCGATCTGGCGGCGCTACGCGTACCGGGTGACGGACGACCCCGGCGGCGTCGAGCCGCTGCTGCGCGGTCATGTGCTGTGGCACGACTGGCCGTTGGACGTGGCCGCGATGAACGAGGCATCGGCCGGGCTGGTCGGGGAGCACGACTTCGCGGCGTACTGCAAGAAGCGCGACGGCGCGACGACCATCCGCACGCTCCAGCAACTGTCGTGGGAACGCGACGCGTCCGGCGTCATCACCGCGACCGTGAAGGCCGACGCCTTCTGCCACAACATGGTGCGCTCGCTGGTCGGCGCGCTGCTGTTCGTCGGCGACGGCCACCGGCCCGCCGAGTGGCCCGCGAAGGTCCTGGCCGCCGGTGTGCGCGACTCGGCGGTCCACGTGGTGCGCCCGCACGGGCTGACGCTGGAGGAAGTCGGCTACCCGGCGGACGAGTTGCTCGCCGCGCGGAACAAGGAAGCGCGCAACAGGCGTTCACTGCCGGGCCCGTCGGCGGGCTGCTGCTGAATCGGGGCTCACAGGGCAACCAATGCCCCACCGGACGGTCTTACTCGTGGACGTGACATTGCGTCCAGGTGTGCGGACGGAGTGAGGCAATGGTGAGGGTCATGGCGGAGAGAAGAACACTGCGGCGCCTGTTGGGGGGTGTCGCCGCCTTCGGGACGGCTGTCGCCCTCCTGGGCGGTTCAGCGGGGACGGCCCAGGCGGAGGAAGCCGAGTACCGCATCCGCCTCGACGCGGAGCTGGGTCTTCCGCTCCCGGGTTCCACACTCCAACAGCCCTATTTCTACGCGCAGCTGGACGGACCGGCGGGCGACGCTGTGCCTCGGGACTTCGTCTTCACCTACGACTTCAGCGAGATCGCGGACTTCGTGGACGTCAAGGTCAGGTCGGTCGACGACTCGTGCGCCATCGCGGGCACCAAGATGATCTGCCGGGAGACCCTCCAGGGGCAGGACACCTTTATCGGCGTCCCGGAACTCCGCGCCGCCAAGGGCAGCAAGAACGGGCAGAGCGGCACTCTTAGGGTGATCGGCGAGTCCGAGGGCGTCACGGTCCAGGGCGCCTCGACGTTCGTCCGCGTAGGCGGTCCGGATCTCGCCGCCGTCCGTGTGGACCTGAAGGAGCGGCCGGCGGTCGGTGATGTGCAGCGGCCGAGGTTCGCCTTCGTCAACAAGGGCACGCTCCCTGCCCAGGGGGTGCTGCTCGCGCTGACCACCACCCGGGGCATGGAGCTTCCCCGCACCGCGGGGAACTGCGAGTACGCGGACCTGCCAGGGCCGGCCAGAACCGGGTTCGCGCTGTGCGCCTTCGAGGGCACCTTCGACCCCGGCTCCACCTACCGGATCAACCGTGGCATGGAGTTGAAGACCCTGGAGCGGGCGTTCGTCGACCAACTCGACTACGGGTTCCACGAGGACACGCCCGCCGAGCGGGAACGGCTGCGGGACGGCCTCACGTTCACCCGCGGGACAGGACCTTCGGTAGCCCTCGAGAAGGTGGGCGCCAGTGCCCGTTCGACCGACCTGTACATCTGGGACAACCACGGGTGGTACGAGCCCCGGGCCGTGAACACGGCCGACTTCCAAGCGGTCGGCGACGTCGCGGAGGGTGAGAAGGGCGAGACCGTCAATGTCGACCTGGGCTTTCGCAACAACGGTCCGGCCTGGGTCACCGGCGGCAGCGGGGGCGACCCGCGCACCGTGGGCGGGGTCCAGTTCACGGTGCCGGCCGGCACCAGGGTGACGTCGTATCCGAAGGGCTGCGGTGGCTACTCGGCCGACGGCAAGAACTGGATCGGCGACAAGCCGGGCGCTCCCGTGTACCGCTGCATGTTCGGCGAGTTCGTCCTGGAGGACGAGCGGCACGAGCTGCCCTTCGAGCTGACCATCGAGAAGGGCGTTGAGAACTCCAAGGGCGAGATCAAGGTCGTCTCGTTCTACTACGGCGGCCACTCCCAGCACGACGAGACTCCGGGCAACGACAAGGCGGCTGTCGTGGTGAACCCGAAGGACGTGCCGCCCGGTGACACGACCGGTGGCTCCAGCGGCGGGTCCGTCACGGGCGGGTCGACGGGTGGCTCCTCGGCCGGCTCCGTCACGGGCGGGTCGGCCGGCGGCTCGGCCACCGGGTCCGCGAACGGAGGCCTGGCCTCAACGGGTTCGTCGGCGCTGGTGGCCGGCGTGGGCGCTGCGGCGGCGGTCGTGGCGGGTGGCGTCCTCTTCGTCGTGGCAAGGCGGCGTAGGGCGGCCTGACGGCCGCTGTGAGGGCAAGGACGTGAAGGAGGGGGCGGGCGCCGGTGGCGCCCGCCCCCTCCGGCGTTTCGGGTCGGGCGGTGCGGCGACCGCGGGCCCCGAACCACAGGGCGCCGCCGAGTGCGGCCGTGAGTTCCGCGATCCCGCCGCCCCGTCGGCGAGGACGGGCAGGTGGCCGCGAGGCTCACCCCTGGGGAGCGTGACTCCGACGGTGCCGGCCTCGCTGCGCGGGGGAGCCCGCCGTCACGCGCGCTCGCTCGCTACTGCGCCGGGGCGGAGGCCGCCGCGGAGGCCTGGGCCTCGCCGCGGCGGACGATCTGGCGGAAGGTGAACTCGCCCAGGTCGTCGCCGGTCTGGAAGGCCTTGGTGTCCTGCTTGGTGACGGACTTGGCCTTGGTGTAGCCGGTGGTCGTGAAGTAGGCGTAGCGGCCGTAGGCGTTGAAGGTGGAGCGGCACACCGGGCCGCCCTTGCAGAACGCGGGCACGCCCGCGCCCGCCAGCGGCACGACGCTGCCCGACGCCTGCTGGAGGGCCTTCTTCGCCTTCGCCTCGTTCTCGAAGGTGGCCACGGCGATGGTGACCGCGATGCCGTCCTTGCTGTAGGTGGCGCGGAAGACCTGCTCGCAGCCGTTGCTTTCGAGGGCGGTCGCCAGGGCGCCCTTGACGGCGGAGGCGCAGTTGCCGGTGCGGGCCAGCGCGCCCTTGTCGTAGACGCGGTCGCCCATCGTCAGCTTCTTGCCGGGGAACAGCGTCTCGGCGCTCAGCGGCAGGGTGTCCTTCTTGCGCTCGGAGATGAAGTCCTTGGGGTCCGGCGGCGGCAGCGGCGCCACGGAGGAGAAGGACGGTTCCGGCGCGGTGGTGTTCTGCGGCAGTTCCGGCGGCGCGGGGAGCTGGCTGCTGTTCTTGTCGGAGGCGGTGTCGTCGCCGTCCTTGTTGGACGAGACGATCGCGGTGGCGACGGTGCCGGCTATGAGCGCGGTCGCGAGTGCGCCGCCGCCCACCATGAGCCAGCGCCTGCGGCGGGCGCGGGCGGCCGACGCGTCGGCGAGCGCGGCCCAGTCGGGCGTGCCGTCACCGCCCGACCGGTCGCCGAACGGATCGAAGGAGTCCTGGCCGTACTGGTTCTGCCCGTACTGGCCCGGTCCCTGGCCGTACTGGTTCTGTCCGTACTGGCCCTGGTTGTACGGGTTCTGGTCCTGTCCGCCGGACCCCCACTGTGGTCCCCCCTGCCCAAAGCTCATGCCGCGCATCCTAAACCTGTTGGGCGGGGCCGGTCCCGGCGGTCAGAATCGGCCCCATGGGACATGTAGAGGCCGCGCATCTCGAGTACTACCTGCCGGACGGGCGTCCGCTCCTCGCCGACGCCTCGTTCCGGGTCGGCGAGGGCGCGGTGGCGGCGCTGGTGGGGGCCAACGGCGCCGGCAAGACCACACTGCTGCGGCTGATCGCGGGGGAGATCCAGCCGCACGGCGGTTCGGTGAGCGTCAGCGGCGGACTCGGCGTGATGCGGCAGTTCGTCGGCTCCGTGCGCGACGAGCGCACCGTCCGCGATCTCCTGGTGTCCGTGGCCCAGCCGCGGATCAGGGAGGCGGCGGCAGCGGTGGACTCCGCGGAGCACGCGATCATGACGGTCGACGACGAGGCCGCGCAGATGCGGTACGCGCAGGCGCTGAGCGACTGGGCGGAGGCGCGCGGATACGAGGCGGAGACCGTCTGGGACATGTGCACCACGGCGGCGCTCGGGATGCCGTACGAGAAGGCGCAGTGGCGCCAGGTGCGGACACTGTCCGGGGGCGAGCAGAAGCGGCTCGTGCTGGAGGCGCTGCTGCGCGGCCCCGACGAGGTGCTGCTGCTCGACGAGCCGGACAACTATCTGGACGTGCCCGGCAAGCGCTGGCTCGAGGACCGGCTGAAGGAGACCCGCAAGACCGTCCTGTTCGTCTCCCACGACCGGGAGCTGCTGGCCAGGGCGGCGGAGCGGATCGTCGCGGTGGAGCCGGGGCCGGCCGGATCCGACGTGTGGATCCACGGCGGCGGCTTCGCCACCTTCCACGAGGCGCGACGGGAGCGCTTCGCGCGCTTCGAGGAGCTGAAGCGGCGCTGGGACGAGGAGCACGCCCGGCTGAAGGCGCTGGTGCTGCGGCTGCGGCAGCAGGCGGCGAACAGCCCGGACATGGCCTCGCGGTACCGGGCGATGCAGACCCGCTTCAAGAAGTTCGAGGAGGCCGGCCCGCCGCCGGAGCCGCCGAGGGAACAGGACATCAGGATGCGGCTGCGGGGCGGACGCACCGGTGTGCGCGCGCTGACCTGCAAGGGGCTGGAGCTGTCCGGTCTGATGAAGCCCTTCTCGCTGGAGGTCTTCTACGGGGAGCGGGTGGCCGTCCTCGGTTCCAACGGATCGGGCAAGTCCCACTTCCTGCGGCTGCTGGCGGGCGACGCCTCGGTGGCCCACACGGGGGAGTGGAAACTGGGTGCACGGGTCGTGCCCGGGCACTTCGCCCAGACCCACGCCCACCCCGAGCTGCTGGGCCGTACGCTCGTCGACATCCTGTGGACGGAGCACGCCAAGGACCGGGGCGGGGCGATGTCGGTCCTGCGGCGCTACGAGCTGGAGCGCCAGGGGGACCAGCCCTTCGAGAAGCTCTCCGGCGGACAGCAGGCGCGCTTCCAGATCCTGCTGCTGGAGCTCGCGGGGACCACGGCCCTGCTGCTCGACGAGCCGACGGACAACCTGGACCTGGAGTCGGCCGAGGCGCTCCAGGAGGGGCTGGAGGCCTACGACGGCACGGTGCTGGCCGTGACGCACGACCGCTGGTTCGCGCGCTCCTTCGACCGGTACCTGGTCTTCGGTTCGGACGGGGTGGTCCGCGAGACGCCGGAGCCGGTGTGGGACGAGCGGCGGGTGGAGCGGGTGCGATAGCCCGCCGGGAGGCCGGTCCGGCTCCCGCGTGACGGGGGCCGTGGACCCGTTTTGACCCGCCAGGGGGCAGACAGGTATTCTGCTGGTTCGTTATGCGTATTGGCTTGCTCTATCTCACGTGAGGGGCCCTTACGCCGGTCCACCGGGCCGATGACCAGCGGCAGGCATTCGGGTTGCGTCCCCGCGTGCCGCCAGGGCTGTCGTGATCGTCCGGGTGGCCTTGTCAGGACCACACTCACTGAAGAAGCGAAGGCTACGACCGTGCGTACGTACAGCCCCAAGCCCGGCGATGTCACGCGCCAGTGGCACATCATCGACGCGCAGGACATCGTCCTGGGCCGTCTGGCGACTACGGCAGCGAACCTCCTCCGGGGCAAGCACAAGCCGACCTATGCCCCGCACATGGACATGGGCGACTTCGTCATCATCATCAACGCCGAGAAGGTCCACCTCTCCGGCAACAAGAAGACTCAGAAGATGGCGTACCGCCACTCCGGTTACCCGGGTGGTCTGCGTTCCGTCCGCTACGACGAGCTTCTTGCCAAGAGCCCGGAGAAGGCTGTGGAGAAGGCCATCAAGGGCATGATCCCCAAGAACACCCTGGGCCGTCAGATGCTCTCGAAGCTGAAGATCTACGCGGGTGACCAGCACCCGCACGCTGCTCAGCAGCCGGTCCCGTTCGAGATCACCCAGGTCGCGCAGTAGTTCCGGCCACCCCCTAAGACGAAAAGAAATCTGAGGAGAATCGTGGCCGAGACCACTGTTGAGACCCCCGTCGAGGGCGAAGAGACCTACGCGGAGGTCACCACCTTCGAGTCGGACGCCCCGGTCGAGGGTGAGTACACCACCGAGTCCATGGCGTCCCGCTTCGGCGACCCGCAGCCGGCCGCCGGCCTGGGCCGTCGCAAGAACGCCATTGCCCGCGTCCGGATCGTTCCGGGCACCGGCAAGTGGAAGATCAACGGTCGCACCCTCGAGGACTACTTCCCGAACAAGGTGCACCAGCAGGAAGTCAACGAGCCCTTCAAGGTGCTCGAGCTCGACAACCGCTACGACGTCATCGCCCGTATCTCGGGTGGCGGCGTGTCCGGCCAGGCCGGCGCCCTGCGCCTCGGTGTGGCCCGCGCGCTGAACGAGGCCGACGTGGACAACAACCGCGGCGCCCTCAAGAAGGCCGGCTTCCTCTCCCGCGACGACCGTGCGGTCGAGCGCAAGAAGGCCGGTCTCAAGAAGGCCCGTAAGGCCCCGCAGTACAGCAAGCGCTAAATCGCACGCTGGCCTGCAGACATCCTGTACGGCTTCTCGTTCGCCCCGGCGGCACTCCGTGCTGCCGGGGCGTTCGTCTATCGACTGCCTCGGGCGAACAACGGTTCGAGCATTCAGCATTCTCGGAGGAACAACAGTGGGACGACTCTTCGGTACGGACGGTGTACGCGGCGTCGCCAACGCGGATCTGACGGCGGAGCTCGCGCTCGGTCTGTCGGTCGCGGCGGCACATGTGCTCGCAGAAGCGGGCACGTTCGCGGGCCATCGCCCGACCGCGGTGGTCGGCCGTGACCCCCGCGCATCCGGAGAGTTCCTGGAGGCCGCCGTCGTGGCCGGCCTGGCGAGCGCGGGCGTCGACGTGCTGCGCGTCGGCGTGCTGCCGACCCCGGCCGTGGCGTACCTCACCGGCGCGCTCGGCGCCGACCTCGGCGTGATGCTCTCCGCGAGCCACAACGCCATGCCGGACAACGGCATCAAGTTCTTCGCGCGCGGCGGCCACAAGCTCGCGGACGAGCTCGAGGACCGTATCGAGCAGGTCTACGAGCAGCACCGCACCGGCGAGCCGTGGGAGCGGCCGACGGGCTCGGGCGTCGGCCGGGTGACGGACTACGACGAGGGCTTCGACAAGTACGTCGCCCACCTCATCGCCGTGCTGCCCAACCGCCTCGACGGGCTCAAGGTCGTCCTCGACGAGGCGCACGGCGCGGCCTCCCGTGTCTCGCCCGAGGCGTTCGCGCGGGCCGGTGCGGAGGTCGTCACGATCGGCGCGGAGCCCGACGGCCTCAACATCAACGACGGCTGCGGTTCCACGCACCTGGAGCTGCTGAAGGCCGCCGTCGTCGAGCACGGCGCCGACCTCGGCATCGCGCACGACGGCGACGCCGACCGTTGCCTCGCGGTGGACGCGCAGGGCAACGAGATCGACGGGGACCAGATCCTCGCCGTGCTGGCGCTCGCCATGCGCGAGGCGGGAACGCTGCGCGGCAACACCGTGGTCGCCACCGTGATGTCCAACCTGGGCTTCAAGCTGGCGATGGAGCGCGAGGGCGTCGCACTGGTGCAGACGGCGGTCGGCGACCGTTACGTCCTGGAGGCGATGAAGGCGCACGGCTTCGGCCTCGGCGGCGAGCAGTCCGGCCATGTGATCGTGCTCGACCACGCCACGACCGGTGACGGCACGCTGACCGGTCTGATGCTCGCGGCACGGGTCGTGGCGACGGGCCGGACACTGGCCGACCTGGTCGGCGTGATGGAGCGCCTGCCGCAGGTCCTGGTGAACGTGCCCGACGTGGACAAGTCCCGGGTGCGGACCTCCGCCGAACTCTCGCACGCGGTCGCCGAGGCCGAGCGCGAGCTCGGCTCCACCGGCCGGGTGCTGCTGCGTCCCTCGGGCACGGAGCCTCTCGTCCGGGTCATGGTCGAGGCCGCCGACATCGAGCAGGCCCGGTGCGTCGCGGGACGGCTGGCCGACGTGGTGAAGTCCGCGCTCGGCTGAGTCGCGCCGTAGGAGTGCGTACGCCCGGTCAGGGACCTGTGTCCCGGACCGGGCGTCCGTGTGTCCGCGCCCGGTGTCACCCGGTCCGAGCCCGTGTCATCCGGTCTCGACGGCCGCGGCGCGCCGGCGCTTGCCGGCCCAGAAGAACCTCTGGGCCAGCAGTGTCAGCGTCCCCGCCAGCACGATGCCCAGCAGGTTCAGCAGCAGCTGCTCGGTCGAGCCCCAGGCCTGCCCGTAGTAGCTGTAGCTGAAGGCGACCGCCGCGTTCGCCGCGGCGGGCACCGTGGTCACGGAGATGGCGACGCCGACGAGGGCGCCCGACTTCGACGAGGTGAGCGAGAGCATCCCGGCCGTCCCGGCCAGCAGGGCGACGACGAAGGAGAACCAGTCCGGGTTGTAGATGAAGCTGGTGTTGGGGCGTTCCGCCTTCAGCTTCGACAGCTCGAAGAGGTTCACCGCGTCCATGAAGAGGCTGAAGCCCACCGTCACCAGCATCGCCGCGGCGAACCCGGCGATCAGTGCCACCAGCGACCGCATCGCCAGCCGCGGGGCGCGGCGGATCACGGCCGTGCAGAAACCGGCCAGCGGACCGAACTCGGGACCGACCGCCATCGCTCCCACGATCAGGATCGCGTTGTCCAGCACCACACCGCAGGCGGCGATCATCGTCGCCAGCGTGAGGAACGCGATGTAGGTGACGCTGAGCGTGGACTCCTCGTGCGTGGCGTCCGTCAGGTGTTCCCACAGGACCGCGTCCGCGCCCTCGCCCGGTGCCGCCTTCTCGGCCCGCTCCGCGCGGTGCGACATCGAGAGGTCGATGTTCTCCACGGCGACGGAGCCGCATTCGTCGATGCCGAGGTCGCGCAGTCCGGCGAGCAGCTCGTCGCCCGCCTCACGGGCCACGTCGCACATCACCAGGTCGCCCTGCGGGTCACGTGCCGCCCCGGGGACGACCGCGAGATGCGCCGTACCCACGGTCTTCTCGAGCAGGCCGAGCACCTCCGCGGTGCGGTCGGCCGGGGTGATCAGACGTAGATGCAGCACGGCGGTGACTCCTAGAGCTTGCGCAGTGACAGCCGCTGCACCTTGTGGTCCGGGCCCTTGCGCAGCACCAGTGTGGCGCGGCCCCGGGTGGGAGCCACATTCTCCAGCAGATTGGGCTTGTTGATGGTCCGCCACATGGTGCGGGCGTAGTCGAGTGCCTCTTCCTCGGAGACCTGTGTGTACTTCCGGAAGTAGGAGAAAGGATTCTGGAACGCCGTCTCCCGCAGCTTGCGGAAACGGTTGAGGTACCAGGTCTCGATGTCCTCGGGCCGCGCGTCGACGTACACGCTGAAGTCGAAGTAGTCGGCGAGACCGACCCGGGTCCGGCCGTCCTTGCCGGGCAGCGCCGGCTGGAGGACGTTCAGCCCTTCGACGATCAGGATGTCCGGGCGGCGCACGGTCAGACGCTCGTCCGGGACGATGTCGTAGATGAGGTGGGAGTAGACCGGCGCCGTGACCTCGTCCTTGCCGGCCTTGATGTCGGCGACGAAACGGGTCAGCGCCCGGCGGTCGTACGACTCGGGGAAGCCCTTGCGGGACATCAGCCCGCGGGCCTCGAGCTCCTTCATGGGAAGCAGGAATCCGTCGGTGGTCACCAGCTCGACCCGCGGATGTTCCGGCCAGCGCGCGAGCAGGGCCTGGAGGAGCCGGGCGACCGTCGACTTGCCTACGGCCACCGAGCCGGCGACCCCTATGACGAAGGGCGTGCCGCGCTGTTCGCCGTGGCCGCCTCCCGCGTCGCCGAGGAACGTGTTGAGAGCGCCGCGGAGGCCGGCGCTGGCCTGGACGTAGAGGTTCAGGAGTCTGGACAGCGGGAGGTAGACGTCCCGCACCTCGTCGAGGTCGATGACGTCGCCGAGCCCGCGGAGCTGCTCGACCTCCTCGGCACTGAGGGGCAGCGGGGTTCTCTCGCGCAGGGCGCTCCACTCCGCGCGGGTGAGGTCGACGTAAGGCGTCGACGCCTGCTCGGCCCGGCGGTGGGCGCTTCGTGGCGGCGAAGTGATCACAGGGCCATTGTCGTGCGTGCGACTCGGTTATGGGTGGTGTGCTCGGTCACGCGGAGCGGACCCGCCGCGGCGGGCCCGGGGCGCCTCCGCGCCGGAATGTCAGTGGCGTGCGTCACAGTTATGGGTGAGGTGGGCGCCGACCCGTGACGTCCGCGGACCCGGAGGGTTGTCCCATGACCTATGCGATCCAGGCGGAAGGACTGGTCAAGCGTTTCAAGGACACGGAAGCGCTGGCAGGAGTCGACCTGGCGGCCCGCACCGGCTCGGTGCTCGGCCTGCTGGGGCCGAACGGGGCGGGGAAGACGACTGCCGTACGGATCTTCGCCACACTGCTGACCCCCGACGGCGGCAGGGCGACGGTGGCAGGCCACGACGTCGTCCGCGAGGCCGGCAAGGTGCGTTCCCTCATCGGCCTCACCGGGCAGTACGCGGCGGTGGACGAGAATCTCACCGGCACGGAGAATCTGCTGCTCATCGGCCGTCTGCTCGGCATGCCAAGACGGGACTCCAAGGCCCGGGCCGCCGAACTGCTGGACCGGTTCCAGCTCAGCGACGCGGCGGGACGGGCCGTGAAGACGTTCTCCGGCGGCATGCGGCGCAGGCTGGACCTCGCGGCGAGTCTGGTCGGCCGGCCGAGCATCCTCTTCCTCGACGAGCCGACGACGGGCCTCGATCCGCACAGCCGCGGGGAGCTGTGGGACATGCTGCGGGCCCTGATAGCCGACGGTGCGACCGCGCTGCTGACCACCCAGTATCTGAACGAGGCGGACCAGCTCGCCGACGACATCGTGGTGGTCGACAAGGGCCGGGTCATCGCTGAGGGCACACCGGACACGCTGAAGTCCGAAGTGGGGGGCCAGGTGCTCCAGGTGAGGCCGGTGGCCGCGGAGGACCTGGCGCGCACCCGCGCGCTGGTGGCGGAGACGGCCGGTGCGCAGACCCAGACCGAGGGCGAGTCCGTCACCGTGCCCGTCAACGACGCGGAGCTGATGCCGGCGGTCGTGCGCAGGCTGGACCGCGAGGGGATAGCGGTGGGCGAGCTGACGCTGCGGCGCTCGTCCCTGGACGAGGTCTTCCTGGCGCTCACCGGGCACCGGGCCGAACCGGCGCGGGACTTCGACCAGCCGGACGAGTCGGACCGCGAGTCGGAAGAGGCCGGCCGGCCGGTCGGCGGGAACGAGAGGGAGAAGGCGGTGAGTTCGACATGACCGCGACTACGATGCCGCTCGCGCCCGGCCGGTCGTCGGGACGGGTGAAACCGCTCGACGGGATCAGGCAGACGTTCACGATGGCCTGGCGCAGTCTCGTGGCCGTCAAGCACAATCCGCTGGAGCTGGTCGACTACAGCATCACGCCGATCATGTTCGTCTTCCTGTTCACCTATGTCCTGGGCGGGCAGATGGCCGGCTCCCCGGAGGCGTATCTGAAGTACGCCCTCCCCGGGATCATCGTGCAGAACACTCTCTTCATGACCATGTACACGGCCATGGCGCTGAACACCGACCTCACCAAAGGCGTCTTCGACCGGCTGCGCAGCCTGCCCATAGCGCGCTCCGCCCCGCTCGTCGGCCGGATCACCGCGGACCTCGCGAAGCATGTGTGGGCCATGCTGCTGATGATCGGCCTCGGGCTGCTTCTCGGCTTCCGTGTGACCGGCGGACTCGGCGGGTTCCTGCTCGGCGCGCTGTTGCTCGTGGTGTTCGCGGCGGCCGTGTCGTGGAGCGCCGTGCTCATCGGGATGCTCGCGGGAGACGCGGAGAAGGTGCAGGCGTTCGGCTTCACGCTGATCTTCCCGATCACGTTCACCAGCAGCGCCTTCGTGCTGGTCGACACGATGCCCGGCTGGCTGCAGGCCTTCAGCGACGTCAATCCGGTGACCCATCTGTCCGACGCGTTCCGCGGGCTGCTGCTCGGCGGACCGGTCGCCGAGCCGGTGCTGTGGTCGCTGGTGTGGGCGGCCGGCATCACCGTGGTGTTCTGTCCGCTGGCCATGCGGGCGTACCGGGCGAAGGTGTGAGCCGGGGGCGGCCCGGCGGCGGTGCCGGCCGGGCGGGCTATCGTACGGCTCACCAGCAGCGATTCGGGGCGGGACAGGCGTGAGCCGTCGCCTCGGGAGGGGTCGCTGCGATCACGCGAGGAAAGCCGCACATGCGAAGCACCGCTGTACGCCGTACTGCTCTGGCCGCCGCCGCGGCCTCACTGGTTCTCCTGGTCACCGCCTGCGGTGGCGAGGGTTCCGACGGGGGGACGAACGAGAAGGGCAAGGGCAAGGACTCCGCTGCCGCGGAGCCCGCGGCCAAGGCCCTGACCGCGGCCGAACTGGAGAAGCTCGCGCTCGCCGAGGGTGACGTCAAGGCGCACAAGATCGTGAAGGCCGGCCCGCAGGACGACATCGCGGCCAAGGACGTCAAGACGGAGAAGGCCGAGTGCGAGCCGCTGGCCCGGGCCGTGGCCGGTACGCCCATGGGGGCGCCGGCGGCGACGGTCAAGCGGAGGGCCACCGCGGAGCCCGACGTGAAGGACGCCGGCAAGGACGGCGCGATCGAAGGCGCCTTCGACATCACGACGTCGCTGGTCGCGCTCTCCTCGTACGAGGGCGAAGGGGCCGCTGACGCCTTCGCCGCGCTCAAGGGCGCGGGGACGGCCTGCGCCGGTGGCTTCGCCATGACGATGGCCGGCACGGAGCAGAAGATCGTCAAGATGACCGAGGCCAAGGTCTCGGGCGGCGACGAGGCCGTGGCGTGGACGATGACCGCCGAGCAGGACGGCGAGAAGCTGCCGTTCAACGTGGCGGTCGTGCGCAAGGGCGGCACGTTCGTGTCGTTCTCGTCGTTCAACCTGATCGCTCCCGAGGGCGACCTGCCGCTGCCCACGGCCGTCATCGACGCCCAGGTGGCCAAGCTCGGCTGACCCGCCCTCGGCCGGCCACTCGCGCGCCCACCCGAACTGCCCGCACCGGTCCGGAACCGTAGGCTGCCGACATGTGCGGAATCGTGGGTTACGTCGGCGGACAGTCGGCGCTCGATGTGGTCATCGCCGGGCTGAAGAGGCTCGAGTACCGCGGCTACGACTCGGCCGGAGTCGCGGTACTCGCCGACGGGGGGCTCGCGGCGGCGAAGAAGGCGGGCAAGCTCGTCAATCTGGAGAAGGAACTGGGGGACCGGCCGCTGCCGAGCGGTTCCACCGGCATCGGCCATACGCGCTGGGCCACGCACGGCGGTCCCACCGACGCGAACGCGCACCCCCACCTGGACAACGCGGGGCGCGTGGCCGTCGTGCACAACGGCATCATCGAGAACTTCGCCGCCCTGCGGGCCGAACTGGCCGAGCGCGGACACGACCTGGAGTCGGAGACCGACACCGAGGTCGTCTCGCATCTGCTCGCGGAGTCGTTCTCGTCCTGCGGTGACCTCGCGGAAGCGATGCGCATGGTCTGCAGGCAGCTCCAGGGCGCGTTCACGCTGGTGGCGGTGCACGCCGACGAGCCGGACGTGGTGGTCGGCGCACGGCGCAACTCCCCGCTGGTGGTGGGAGTCGGCGAGGGCGAGTCCTTTCTGGCGTCGGACGTGGCCGCGTTCATCGTCCACACACGGTCGGCGATCGAGCTCGGCCAGGACCAGGTGGTCGAGCTCCGCCGGGACGCGGTGACGGTCACCGGTTTCGACGGGGAGCCCGCCGAGGTGCGGGCCTACCACGTGGACTGGGACGCCTCCGCCGCCGAGAAGGGCGGCTACGACTACTTCATGCTCAAGGAGATCGCCGAGCAGCCCAAGGCGGTCGCCGACACGCTCCTCGGCCGCGTCGACGGGTCGGGATCGCTGACCCTCGACGAGGTGCGCATCCCGCAGTCCGTGCTGCGTGAGGCGGACAAGGTCGTCATCGTCGCCTGCGGGACCGCCTTCCACGCCGGGATGATCGCCAAGTACGCCATCGAGCACTGGACCCGTATCCCCTGCGAGGTCGAGCTGGCGAGCGAGTTCCGCTACCGGGACCCGATCCTGGACCAGCGGACGCTGGTGATCGCCATCTCGCAGTCCGGCGAGACCATGGACACCCTGATGGCGCTGCGGCACGCCCGTGAGCAGGGCGCCCGGGTGCTGGCCATCTGCAACACCAACGGGTCGACGATCCCCCGCGAGTCGGACGCCGTGCTGTACACCCATGCCGGACCGGAGGTCGCGGTCGCCTCCACCAAGGCGTTCCTGACACAGTTGGTGGCCTGCTACCTGGTCGCCCTCTATCTGGGGCAGGTGCGCGGAACCAAGTGGGGCGACGAGATCAGGGCCGTCGTCCGTGACCTGGCGCAGATCTCCGGACAGGTCGAGCGGGTGCTGGAGACGATGGAACCGGTACGGGAGCTTGCGCGCTCCCTCGCCGGCAAGAACACGGTGCTGTTCCTGGGGCGTCATGTGGGCTATCCCGTGGCGCTGGAAGGCGCTTTGAAACTCAAGGAGCTGGCCTACATGCACGCGGAGGGGTTCGCCGCGGGTGAGCTCAAGCACGGGCCGATCGCGCTGATCGAGAAGGACCTGCCCGTGGTGGTCGTCGTGCCGTCGCCCCGCGGGCGCTCGGTGCTGCACGACAAGATCGTGTCCAACATCCAGGAGATCCGCGCCCGCGGCGCCCGGACCATCGTGATCGCGGAAGAGGGCGACGAGGCGGTCGTGCCCTACGCCGATCATCTGGTGCGGATCCCGGCGACGCCGACGCTGCTCCAGCCGATGGTGGCCGCGGTGCCGCTGCAGGTCTTTGCCTGCGAGCTCGCCACGGCCCGTGGCAACGAGGTGGACCAGCCGCGGAACCTGGCCAAGTCCGTGACGGTGGAATGAGCGTCGGATGATCATCGGGGTGGGGATCGACGTGGCGGAGGTGGAACGCTTCGCCGCGTCCATGAAGCGGACACCGGGCATGGCCGAGCGGCTCTTCCTGGAGCGGGAGTTGCTGCTGCCGAGCGGTGAGCGCAGAGGCTACGCCTCGCTCGCGGCGCGGTTCGCCGCGAAGGAGGCGCTCGCGAAGGCGCTCGGCGCACCGGCCGGCCTGCTGTGGACGGACGCGGAGGTGTACGTGGAGGACTCGGGCCGGCCGCTGCTGCGTGTCCACGGCACGGTCGCCGCCCGTGCGGCCGAACTGGGCGTGCGTTCCTGGCACGTGTCGCTCAGTCACGACGCGGGAATCGCCTCGGCGGTCGTGATCGCGGAGGGCTGAGCCGAACCCTGCGGGCATCGGGCGACCGGGCCACAACTCGGACACGCCGGCCCCGGTGGCGGGGGTCGCGCTTCGCCCCGGCGTCAGGGGTCGCAAGGTCGTACGCGGCGGACCGGGCCGTAACTCCGGCCGCGGGCGGCGCACTTGAGCGGGTGGCCGCGCGCCGTGGCGCGCGCTGCGGCAGACTCGGGGCATGCGTACTGCGTACAGCGTGGAGACCGTGAGGCACGCCGAGGCACAGCTCATGGCGCGGCTACCGGAGGGGGCGCTCATGCAGCGGGCCGCCGCCGGACTGGCCGCGGCCTGCGCCGGGCTGCTCGGGCGGGTGTACGGGGCCCGGGTCGTGCTGCTCGTGGGCAGCGGCGACAACGGCGGTGACGCTCTGTACGCCGGGGCCCGGCTGGCCCGCCGCGGCGCCGGGGTCGTCGCCGTGCCGCTCGCCCGCGACCGCGTCCACGAGGACGGTCTCGCGGCGCTGCTCGCCGCCGGTGGGCGGGTCGCCGACGACCCGTTCGAGGTGCTCGCCTCGGCCGACCTGGTGCTGGACGGGATCACCGGTATCGGCGGACGGGGCGGGCTGCGCCAGGACGCCGTGCCCGTGGCCCGCGCGGCCCGTGGTTCCGACGCCGTGATCGTGGCGGTCGATCTGCCCAGCGGTGTCGAGGCCGACACGGGCCAGGTGCGGGGCGAGGTGCTCCGCGCGGACGCGACCGTCACGTTCGGGACGTACAAGCCGGGGCTGCTCATCGACCCGGCAAAGGAGTACGCGGGCACCGTGCGGCTCGTCGGTATCGGGCTCGAGGAGCACCTGCCTCCCGTGCCCGCGCTGGAGGCTCTCCAACACGCCGACGTGGCCAGGATGCTGCCGGTGCCGGCCGCGGAGAGCGACAAGTACCGGCGCGGAGTCGTCGGGGTCGTCGCCGGGTCCGCGCGCTATCCGGGGGCGGCCGTGCTCTGCGTCGCCGGCGCGCTGCGCGGCGGCGCGGGGGCCGTCCGGTACGTCGGCCCGGCGACCGACGCGGTGATCGCCCGTTTCCCGGAGTGCCTGGTGCACCCGGGGCCTCCCGGGAAGGCCGGCCGGGTCCAGGCCTGGGCCGTCGGCCCGGGGCTCGGCGACGACGCCGGTGTGGTGGAGGAGGTGCTGGCGTCCGATGTCCCGGTGCTCATCGACGCGGACGGTCTGCGCCTGCTGGACGCCGCGGCCGTCCGGGACCGGGCGGCGCCGACCTTGCTGACCCCGCACGCCGGAGAGGCGGCGGCGCTCCTCGGTGTGGGGCGGGAGGAGGTGGAGGCCTCGCGGCTCGACTCCGTGCGGGAACTGGCCGCACGGTTCGGGGCGACGGTCCTCCTCAAGGGCTCCACGACCCTGGTCGCCGCGCCCGACGGGGAAAGCTCACCGGTCCGGGTCAATCCGATGGGTTCCTCGTGGCTCGCGACGGCCGGCAGCGGCGACGTGCTCTCGGGCCTGGCCGGTTCCCTGCTGGCCGCCGGTCTCGGCGCGCGCGACGCGGGTTCCGCCGCCGCCTATCTGCACGGTCTGGCGGCCCGACACGCGGCGGCGCACGGCACGCCGATCACGGCGCTCGAAGTGTCCGAGGCGCTTCCGGCCGCGTGGCGGGACGTGAGCGCCGCCTGACGGGGCGCGTGTGCCCGCCCGAGGGCCACGGCGGCCCGGCCGGCGCACCCCGAGTGACGCACGCGACCGCCTGCCGTACGGATCCGGCCGTACGGCTCTGAGACACTGGGCGCGATGAGTCACACAGCACCGAGCAGCCGTTCCGCACCACTGCGCGCGCGGGCCGAGATCGACCTCGCGGCCCTGCGCGCCAATGTGCGCGCCCTGCGCGCCCGCGCGCCGCGCGCCGCGCTGATGGCCGTCGTGAAGTCCGACGCGTACGGCCACGGCATGGTGCCGTGCGCCCGCGCGGCGCTCGCGGCCGGCGCGACCTGGCTCGGTACGGCCACGCCCCACGAGGCGCTCGCGCTGCGCGCGGCCGGTGTGGAGAGCCGGATCATGTGCTGGCTGTGGACGCCCGGAGGCCCCTGGCGTGAGGGCATCGAGGCGGACCTGGACATGTCCGTGAGCGGCATGTGGGCGCTGGAGGAGGTCACCGCCGCGGCGAAGGCGGCCGGCCGCCCCGCCCGTGTCCAGCTCAAGGCCGACACGGGTCTGGGCCGCAACGGCTGCCAGCCCGCCGACTGGCCCGAGCTGGTCGCCGCCGCCCGTACGGCGGAGGACGACGGGCTCGTCCAGGTCACCGGTCTGTGGTCCCACTTCGCCTGCGCCGACGAACCGGGCAACCCCTCGATCGCCGCCCAACTGGCCGTCTTCCGCGACATGATGGACCACGCGGAGAAGGCCGGCATCGAGCCAGAGGTCCGGCACATGGCCAACTCCCCGGCGACGCTCACGATCCCCGAGTCGCACTTCGACCTCGTCCGCACCGGCATCGCGATGTACGGCATCTCGCCCGCTCCGGAGCTGGGCACCCCGGCCGACTTCGGGCTGCGGCCGGTGATGACGCTCGCCGCGTCCGTCGCCCTGGTCAAGCACGTTCCCGGCGGCCACGGCGTCAGCTACGGCCACCACTACGTCACGGACGGCGAGACCACCCTCGGCCTGATCCCCGTGGGCTACGCGGACGGCATTCCCCGGCACGCCTCCGGCCGCGGTCCCGTCCTGGTCGCGGGCGAGTGGCGGCGAGTGGCCGGACGGGTCGCGATGGACCAGTTCGTCGTCGATCTGGGCGGGGCGACGGTTCCGGAGGGCACGGAGGCCGTCCTGTTCGGTCCCGGCGACCGGGGCGAGCCGACCGCCGAGGACTGGGCACAGGCCGCGGACACCATCGCGTACGAGATCGTCACACGGATCGGAACCCGGGTTCCGCGCGTCTATCTGAACGAAGGCCCGGAGGAACAGGCCCACGACTCGCACGACTCCCACGACTAGGAGAGCGGCACGGTGAGCGAGACCGGTACGGGGGACGCGGCCGAGGCCGCGGTCGGCGCCGCGGCGGCGGCCGTGGCTTCGGACAGCTGGCGTCGCGCGGGCTTCGCGGGAGCGGCGATAGGCGTGGTCGCCGCCGGCGCCGCGGCAGGCGTCGCGCTGGAGCGGCTGACCGTCGGCCGCGGGATGCGCAGGAAGGCACGTCTGGCGCTCGACGCGTCGGGTCCGTACGGCGCCCTGCGCGGCACGCCGGGGCAGGCCCTCGCCGATGACGGCACCGCCCTCTACTACGAGGTGGACGAGGTCGACCCCGAGGCCGCCGCGCCGCGCCGCCGCAGGCTCTTCGGGCGCAAGGTGCCGGCTCCCGTCACCCTCGTCTTCAGTCACGGCTACTGCCTCAGCCAGGACTCGTGGCACTTCCAGCGCGCCGCGCTGCGCGGTCTGGTCCGTACCGTCCACTGGGACCAGCGCAGCCACGGCCGGTCGGGCCGGGGCGCGGCGCAGGCCGGTGCGGGCGGCCTGCCGGTGACGATCGACCAGCTGGGCAGGGACCTGAAGGCGGTCATCGACGCGGCGGCCCCCGAGGGGCCGCTGGTGCTGGTCGGCCACTCCATGGGCGGCATGACGATGATGGCGCTCGCGGCCCACGACCCGGGGATGGTGCGGGAACGCGTGGTGGCCGCGGCGTTCGTCGGCACCTCGTCCGGGAAGCTGGGCGAGGTCAGCTACGGGCTGCCGGTGGCCGGGGTGAACGCGGTGCGACGGGTCCTGCCGGGCGTGCTGCGCGCGCTGGGCTCGCAGGCCGAGCTGGTGGAACGGGGCCGCAGGGCCACCGCTGACCTGTTCGCCGGGCTCGTCAAGCGGTACTCGTTCTCGTCGAAGGACGTCGACCCCGCCATCGCCCGGTTCGCGGAACGGATGATCGAGTCGACGCCCATCGACGTGGTCGCCGAGTTCTACCCGGCCTTCGCCGAACACGACAAGGCCGAGGCGCTCGCGATCTTCCAAGGGCTACCGGTGCTCGTCCTCGCGGGTGACAAGGACCTGGTCACCCCGAGCACGCACAGCGAGGCGATCGCGGACCTGCTGAGGGAGAGCGAGCCGGCGGCCGAGCTGGTCATCGTGCCGGACGCGGGCCACCTGGTGATGCTGGAGCATCCGGAGGCCGTCACGGACCGTCTCGCGGACCTTCTGGTGCGGGCCGGAGCGGTGTCGGCAGCGGCTACCGTTGGTCGGTATGGAAGCACCGCACAGCCCGGCGGCTGAGATCGCCGCCGCCGCTCGGGCCCGACTGACGGTCGACTCTCCCGAGGAGATGCAGAACCTGGGCCGCAGCCTCGCGAAGCTGCTGCGCCCCGGTGACCTTGTGATGCTCACGGGCGAGCTCGGCGCCGGCAAGACGACGCTGACCCGTGGCCTGGGTGAGGGCCTCGGCGTCCGTGGCGCGGTCACGTCCCCGACGTTCGTGATCGCCCGTGTGCACCCGCCGCTGACGGGCGGCCCGGCGCTCGTGCACGTCGATGCGTACCGCCTGGGCGGCGGCCTCGACGAGATGGAGGACCTCGACCTCGACGTCTCGCTGCCCGAGTCGGTGGTGGTCGTGGAGTGGGGCGACGGCAAGGTGGAGGACCTGTCGGAGGACCGGCTGCACGTGATCATCGACCGGGTGGTGGGCGACACGGACGACGACCGCCGAGTCGTGACCCTCGTCGGGTACGGGGCCCGCTGGGTGGACACCGACCTGGCGGCGACGGCCGCGTAGGGACGACCCGGCTCCTGGGGCCGGCTCCGGACATCCGTGTGTTCCGACAAGACGTCGGGAAAATGTTGCGCCCACGACGCCGCGCGTGGTGACATGGTACCGAGCCCTGGTTAGGTCTACCTAACTTGCTGCCCCCGGAGCCCAGGAGGCGTCCATGCCGGCATCGGAGCGCGAAGCGCAGTCACGTCAGCAGCCGTCCAGGCCCACACCGGCGACGCCGCTGCCGTCGGCCGTGTCGATGCGGGACCTGCTGGCGTCCTGCGCCGCGGCGAGCGCCGTGTCCACCCCGCCCCGCGAGAACGCGACGCACCGCGAGGACGAGACGCCGCGAGGGAACGAGCCGCGCCGCGGGAACGAGCCCCACCGCCCCACGGTGCACCGTCCGGAGACCCACCGGGACGCCGCCTGATTCGCACGGGGTCGTACGCGATCACCCGTACGGGTAACAGCCGTGCGAGGGCTACGGAACGACGACCACCTTCGAGCCGATCGTCGCGAAGACCCACATCGCGTCACCGTCGGCCCGCTTCATCCGCACGCCGCCCGTCTTCTTCGTCGGGTCGGGGCTGGCCATCGAGCCGTCGACCGCCGCGCTGAAACCGACGGACACACCGCCCTCGTTCGCGAACCGCACCACATGCTCGACCGGCACCCCGTCGGAACCGGGCACGTTGCCCGACCGTGAGGTGACCGTGTAGGAGCCCGGCTTCGGGCTGACCGTGGAGGGCATGACCTCGAAGGTCCGGCCGGCCTTGCCGTTCGCGTCCACGAGCCACACCCGCCGGTCGCCGAGCGCGTACACGACACGCGTCCCCGTGCCGGAGCCGGCCGGGACAGCCAGCGGGTCCTGCGACTGCCGGGACGCCCCGGCGCCGGGAGTCGTCGCGGAAGGGGCGGCGCTCGGCGGCTTCGACGCGGCGAGATCGTCGGGGACGTCCGCCGCCGCCTGATAGGCGAGGAATCCGACGACGGCCAGCGCGGCCGCCGTGAGCCCGGCCACGAATCCCGAGCTGCTCCGTGCCACCCTGCCCACCTCTTGGATGCGTGTGTTACCGAATACCTGTGCTCGTGGTGACGGTAGCACCGCGGCTCCGTTCGACAGTGCCGCCATGGCCCCCTCGCCGGAGCCGTAGGCTGTTTGCGTGCTCTTGCTCGCCATGGATACCGCCACGCCCGCCGTCACCGCCGCCCTCCACGACGGCTCCTCCGTCCTCGCAGAGTCCAGCAGTGTGGACGCGCGCCGCCACGGGGAGCTGCTGCTGCCCGCCGTCGACCGGGTGCTCGCCGAGGCCGGGGTGAAGCTCGACGCCGTCACCGGCATCGTGGTCGGCGTCGGCCCCGGGCCGTACACGGGACTGCGGGTCGGTCTGGTCACGGCCGCGACGTTCGCCTCCGCGCTCGGCGTGCCGGTGCACGGGGTCTGCACGCTGGACGGTCTCGCCTACGCGGCCGGTCTCGACACGCCTTTCGTGGTCGCGACCGACGCCCGGCGCAAGGAGGTCTACTGGGCGCGGTACGAGAACGCCCGCACCCGTGCGACCGACGCGGCCGTCGACCGCCCCGCCGACATCGCCGGCCAGGTCGCCGGAATGCCCGCCGTCGGCGCGGGTGCGCTGCTCTACCCGGAGACGTTCCCGGACAACCGAGGCCCCGAGAACGTGAGCGCCGCGGCGCTCGCCGCGCTGGCGGCCGAGAAGCTGCGGGCGGGCGAGGAGTTCCTGCCGCCCCTGCCCCTGTACCTGCGCCGCCCCGACGCGCAGGTCCCGAAGAACTACAAGGTGGTCACCCCCAAGTGATGGCCGCCCACCCACCCCCGGAGCTTCGCCCGGAAGGCGCCTCCGACGACCGCCGCTCCTCATCGACACCGCTGCGCGGCAGCCTCCCTGAATTGCGTGAGATGCGCTGGTGGGACCTGGAGCCGGTGCTGGAGCTCGAGCACGAGCTCTTCCCCGAGGACGCCTGGTCGCCCGGCATGTTCTGGTCCGAACTCGCGCACTCCCGGGGCCCGCAGGCCACCCGCCGCTACGTGGTGGCCGAGGACGACCACGGCCGGATCGTCGGCTACGCGGGTCTGGCGGCCGCCGGCGGTCTCGGCGACGTACAGACCATCGCGGTCGACCGCGGCCAGTGGGGGACGGGCCTCGGCTCCCGGCTGCTGACCGACCTGCTCCAGCACGCCACCGCCTTCGAGTGCGACGAGGTGCTCCTCGAAGTGCGGGTGGACAACACCAGGGCCCAGAAGCTGTACGAGCGATTCGGCTTCGAGCCCATCGGATTCCGCCGCGGCTACTACCAGCCCGGCAACATCGACGCCCTCGTCATGCGACTGACCGTACAAGGAACAGAGACCTCTGATGGCTGACGAACCGCTCGTACTCGGTATCGAGACCTCCTGCGACGAGACCGGCGTCGGCATCGTCCGCGGCACGACCCTGCTCGCCGACGCGGTCGCCTCCAGCGTCGACGAGCACGCCCGGTTCGGCGGCGTCGTGCCCGAGATCGCCTCGCGCGCCCACCTGGAGGCGATGGTCCCCACCATCGAACGCGCGCTGAAGGAGGCGGGCGTCAGCGCTCGCGACCTCGACGGCATCGCGGTGACGGCGGGGCCCGGCCTCGCCGGCGCGCTGCTCGTCGGCGTCTCCGCGGCGAAGTCGTACGCCTACGCCCTCGGCAAGCCGCTGTACGGGGTGAACCACCTCGCCTCCCACATCTGCGTCGACCAGCTCGAACACGGTCCGTTGCCCGAGCCGACGATGGCGCTGCTGGTCTCCGGCGGCCACTCCTCACTGCTCCTCGCGCCCGACATCACCGCCGACGTACGGCCCATGGGCGCGACGATCGACGACGCCGCCGGCGAGGCCTTCGACAAGATCGCACGCGTGCTGGACCTGGGCTTCCCCGGCGGTCCGGTGATCGACCGGCTGGCCAAGGAGGGCGACCCGGCGGCGATCGCCTTCCCGCGCGGCCTGAGCGGCGCCAAGGACCCGGCGTACGACTTCTCCTTCTCCGGCCTGAAGACGGCCGTGGCCCGCTGGATCGAGGCGAAGCGCGCCTCCGGCGAGGAGGTGCCGGTGCGGGACGTGGCGGCCTCCTTCCAGGAGGCGGTCGTCGACGTGCTGACACGGAAGGCCGTACGCGCCTGCAAGGACCAGGGCGTGGACCACCTGATGATCGGCGGCGGCGTCGCCGCCAACTCGCGGCTGCGGGCCCTCGCGGAGGAGCGCTGTGGACGGGCCGGCATCCGGTTGCGGGTCCCGCGGCCGAAGCTGTGCACGGACAACGGCGCGATGGTCGCCGCCCTGGGCGCGGAGATGGTGGCCCGCAACCGGCCCGCCTCCGACCTGGACCTGTCCGCCGACTCGTCGCTGCCCGTGACGGAGACGCATGTACCGGGCAGGCACCGGCACGACCACGACCACGTGCACGAGGTCAGCAAGGACAACCTGTACTCATGACCGTCGTGGCGATGATGTGGGAGGCCCGCGCCGTCGAGGGCCGGGGCGCGGAGCTGCTGGAGTGGGCCCGCGCGCAGCAGCTCGGGCGTGAACCGCTGCGCCGGGAGACGCTGCGGGCGAGCGGGGACCGGGTGCTGGTCATCACCTGGTGGGAGGCGCCCGGGACGGACGCCGACCTGCCGGAACTGCCCGAGCCGGCCGCCGACCTGATCACCCGCCCGGTGCACCGCTGGCGTTTCGAATCGCTCGACTGAGATTTCTCGGAAAAACTTCGGCGAGTGTGTCGATCGGCTTCCTGCCCGTTCGACGCATGGGTGAGAGGCGGGGAACGGCCCCGTACTCACGAACCGAGGAGTTCACCATGCCGCGCTTCCTGTCGATGATCCGCATCGAGGAGAACCAGATCCCCGAGGACGAGTTCCCCGAGGGCTTCGACAAGCAGATGGGCGCCCTGCTGGAGGAGATGACCAAGGCGGGCGTCATGCTCGACACCGCCGGTCTCACGCCCACCTCCGACGGCACCCGCGTGAACTGGTCCGGCGGCAGGATCTCCTACACCGACGGGCCCTTCACCGAGACCAAGGAGGTCGTCGGCGGCTACGCGATCGTCCAGTGCAAGGACAAGGCGGAGGCCGTCGAGTGGGCGAAGCGCTTCCTGGAGATCCACCCCGCGGAGTGGAACGTCACCTGCGAGGTCCGCGAGATCCAGGAGGGCTGACCGCGGGCCCTGCTTGCCCGCCGTTCCCCGCGCTGCTCTGATGGGTGGCCGTGACGGCAGCAAGTGCAGTGGAAGCGGTCTACAGGATCGAGTCGGCGCGGATCATCGCCGGTGTCGCCCGCATCGTGCGGGACGTGGGCATCGCGGAGGAGCTCGCGCAGGACGCTCTGGTCGCCGCGCTGGAGCAGTGGCCGGAGTCGGGCGTCCCGGACAGGCCGGGAGCCTGGCTCATGGCCACCGCCAAGCATCGCGCGATCGATCTCGTACGCCGCAAGGAGACGTACGCCCGCAAGCTGGCCGAGGTGGGGCGGTCCGTCGAGGACGTCGTGCCGCCGGCCGAGCCGGCGGACCCCGACGACATCGACGACGACCTGCTGCGGCTCATCTTCACCGCCTGCCATCCGGTGCTTTCCACCCAGGCCCGTATCGCGCTCACGCTCAAGCTCCTGGGCGGCCTGACGACGGAGGAGATCGCCCGCGCCTTCCTGACCGCCGAGCCGACCGTCGCCCAGCGCATCGTCCGCGCGAAGAGGTCGCTGGCCAAGGCGGGCGTCCCCTTCGAGGTTCCGTACGGCGCGGACCGCGCAGCCCGGCTCGGATCGGTGCTCGACGTCATCTACCTGATTTTCAACGAGGGTTACTCCGCGACCGCGGGCGACGACCTGGTCCGTCCGGCGCTGTGCGAGGACGCGCTGCGGCTGTCCCGGGTGCTGGCCGGGCTGATGCCCGGCGAGCCGGAGGTGCACGGCCTGAACGCCCTGCTGGAGATCCAGGCCTCCCGGATCCCGGCGCGCACCGGCCCATGTGGGGAACCCGTACTGCTCGCCGACCAGACCCGCACCAAGTGGAACCGGCTGCTCGTCCGGCGGGGCGTCGAGGCGCTCCACCGGGCGGGCGGCGGCCCGTACGGCCCGTACACCCTGCAGGCAGCGATCGCCGCCTGCCACGCGCAGGCCGTGCGCTACGAGGACACGGACTGGGCGATGATCGCCACGCTCTACGGGCAGTTGGCGGCCGTGGCCCCGTCCCCGGTCGTGGAACTGAACCGTGCGGTCGCCGTCTCGATGGCGGAAGGACCGGCCGCCGGACTCGAGCTGGTCGACGCACTCGCCGACGAACCGGCCCTGAAGGACTACCACTTGCTGCCGAGCGTCCGGGGGGACCTGCTGGCCAGGCTCGGGCGCGCGGAAGAGGCCAGGACGGAGTTCGAGCGGGCGGCCTCATTGGCCCGCAACGCCCGTGAACGGGTCCTGCTGCTGGAACGGGCGGCACGCTCCGCGCCGGGGACCGGCCGGTAACCTCGTCGCATGTCCCCACATGCCCTCCCGCCTCCGCCTCCGCCTGCCGAGATACAGGCATGGCCCGACCGGGAGGCCCTGCTTGCGGACCGGGCCAGGGCGATGGGTGAGCTCCTGCGCCTGAGCATCGGTCCGTTGCGGCTGCTGTTGCTGTGGCTGACGGCGGCCGGATTCGCCCTCGGATGGGCGATGTTCGGAGCGGCGCTCCAGATGTTCTCCGAAGGGGTGGACGTCTTCAGCCCCCTCTTCGGCGTGATCGCCGGCGCCATCGGTCTCGGATTCATGATCCCGACCGGACTGGTCATCGGCTTCGGCATCGCCCACGATGCCGAGGTGCGCGGGCGTCTGCGCCGCTGGAGCGCGCTGGCCCGCGACCCGGCGGGCGACGCCCGCTACGGCGCACCGGGCCTGAGCCTGCTCTGGTTCCTGCCCTCGTTCCTGCTGTGCGCGTACGGCCTGTGGCTCTCCTTCACGGTCCCGGCAGGCGCCCGCCCGGGCGAGGACACCCTGGCCGGTGTCGCCCTGCTGATGGGCCTGGGCCTGATCCTTTGGATCACCGGCCTGATCGGCATCGTGAAGGCGGTGAGCCACTACCGCTGGGCGCTCCGGCTGGTGTCACGCCCCGCACGTCCCATCACGGAACGGGGCGGCGCGCACCGCTGACCCGACGATGTCGGTTCGCCCTCTCCTTTGCAAAGGCAGAGGGAATGCGATGTCCGCTACACCGGCCGTCCGATCAGCATCGTCGGCGCTCCCGCCACCCGTGTCAGGAAGACCGTCGCCGCGTTCGGCCCCTGCGGCTTCACCTTGCGGCGGATCTCTTCCGGTTCGACCGCTGAGCCGCGCTTCTTCACCGTGAGGTTGCCGACCCCGCGCTCCCGGAGCAGCGCCTTCAACTTCTTGAGGTTGAAGGGAAGTTCGTCGGTGATCGCGTAAGCCGTCGCATACGGGGTCGGGCGCAGTTCGTCCGAGGTGATGTAGGCGATCGTCTCGTCGAGAAGGCCGCCCGACACGTCCTGGGCGACCTCCGCGACCAGGTGGGCGCGGATCGCGGCCCCGTCGGGTTCGTAGAGGTAGCGGCCGACCGGGCGCACCGGCGGGTTCGGCAGTCCGCGGCCGGTCAGGGTGTGCGGGCCCGGGAGGAGGGTGGCGCGGACCGCGGACGGTGCCGTTCCGAACCAGAGCACCGCTTCCTTGACGTCGCCGCCGTCCGAGATCCACTCGGCCTCCGCGTCCTCGGGCACCGCCTCGTGGGGGATGCCGGGGGCGACCTTCAGGGCTGCGTGGGGGCGGCTGCGGGCCGCGCCGACCGCCCAGGACAGGGGCGGGGAGTACGCCTCCGGATCGAAGATGCGGCCACGTCCGCCGCGGCGGGCCGGGTCGGCGAAGACCGCGTCGTACGGAGTGGTGTCGATGTCCGTGACGTCCGCGCAGCGGACATCGACCAGGGCGGACAGGCCCAGCGCTTCGGCGTTCGCACGTGCGACTTCCGCCGTGAGCGGGTCGCGGTCGACGGCCAGGACCGAGATGCCCGCCCGGGCCAGGGCGATGGCGTCGCCGCCGATGCCGCTGCACAGGTCCGCGACGCCGCGTACTCCGAGCGCGGCGAACCGCGCGGCCCGGTGGTCCGCGACCGAGCGGCGGGTGGACTGCTCGACGCCGTTCGGGGTGAAGAACATCCGGCGGGCGTCCTCCTCGCCGAACTTCGCCGCCGCCCGCTGCCGCAACCGGGCCTGCCCCAGCGCCGCCGAGACCAGGGCCGCCGGGTGCTCGCGTCGCAGGCGTGTCGCGACGGCCAGTTCACAGGCGGGATCGTAGGAGGCCAGCGAGGCCAGCAGCGCTTCGCCCTCCTCGGTGCGCAGTGCGGTGAAGGCGGCGAGCGGATCGAGGTCGTTCACCGGGCCATTGTGGGCCAGGTGGGGGATGGTGCGCTCATGACGGCGGTGTCGGACGGGTGAGCGGGTGGCGCGCTGACAGGATGCGTCGCCATGCAGCTAGTACGACAAAAGGGAAAACTGAGAGCGTATCGGGTTCGCGCGGCCCTTGTCTCGCTCGTTGTCGCAGCGCTCGGCTCCGGCTGTGCGGCCGAGGGGCCGCCAGAGGCCCCCCGCTCGGCCCGGCCCGCCGCCGAGAAGGAAGCGCGACGGGGCCCGCATGCGCAGAAGCCGGACGCCCCGAAGGCCCGCGAGGCCGCCGGTGGCGGGTCGGCGCACCGGGAGAAGGCCGCGATCGGCCAGAAGGCCCGCGCCGCCGCCGCGAAGAAGTGGGGGCTCGAGCGGACGCCGCTGGCGGCGCCACCGCCGCCCGCCGTCAAGCCGCGGATCACCACCCGCAAGGGGTTCGAGGTGAAGGGCGGGGAGGGGCTGCCGCCCGTGTTCACCACCGTCCCGACGAAGGAGAAGATCGTCTTCCTGACGATCGACGACGGCGCGGAGAAGGACCCCGAACTGCTGCGGATGATGTCCGACCTGCGGATCCCGTACAGCGCGTTCTTGAGCGACTACGTCATCAACGACGACTACGGCTACTTCGAGAAGATGCGGGACAGCGGGGTGGCCCTGCACAACCACACGCTCAGCCACCCTTATCTGCCCGGGCTTTCGTACGCCGAGCAGAAGCGTGAGATCTGCGGCCAGCAGGACAAGCTGGAGAAGCGGTACGGGAGCCGGCCGCGGCTGATGCGCCCGCCGTACGGGAACTACAACAGGGACACCCTGCGCGTCGCCAAGAAGTGCGGCATCGAGGCCGTGCCGCTGTGGGCCTCGGAGGCGTTTCCCGACCGCATGGAGTGGCGCGAGTGGGACCGGGACCTGCACCCGGGCGACATCATCCTCACGCACTTCCGTGGCGAGGGGGACTGGGCGGGCAGCATGCCGGACATGATCCGGCGGGTGATGCGGACGATCACGGAGAAGGGCTATGCCGTGGCCAGGCTGGAGGACTACGTCTGAGCCGGGGGCCGTCGAGCGGCCGAGGGCCGTGGCCGGGACGCGGTGCGGCGGCCGGCCCGGAGTCCGAATCGGAACGCCACGCGGTCTCGCATTGGCACTCCGCTTGACCGAGTGCTAATCGCAGTCATAGTCTCGGCCCTGGCACTCACCAAGTGAGAGTGCCAACACAGCGACGGGCAGGTCCGGCACCCGCGACGACGGATCGACCTGGTCGCCACCTCAGATCAGTTAACCCCGTGATCTCCGAAGGGGGAGGTCGGATCGTGACGACCGCCAGCTCCAAGGTTGCCATCAAGCCGCTCGAGGACCGCATTGTGGTCCAGCCGCTCGACGCCGAGCAGACCACGGCCTCTGGCCTGGTTATTCCGGACACCGCCAAGGAGAAGCCCCAGGAGGGCGTCGTCCTGGCCGTGGGCCCGGGCCGCTTCGAGAACGGCGAGCGCCTGCCGCTCGACGTGAAGACCGGCGACATCGTGCTGTACAGCAAGTACGGCGGCACCGAAGTGAAGTACAGCGGCGAGGAGTACCTCGTCCTCTCGGCCCGCGACGTGCTCGCGATCGTCGAGAAGTAGAAAAGCAGGGGCGCGCTCAGGGGTCATCGACCCCTGGGACTCCGCGCCAGTTCTGCCTCTGAGCTGCGCCCCTGGCCACCCCGCTGATGCCGGGCGGCGAGGGGCGCAGTTCTTTGAACACGAAATCCGAGAGGGCTGAACCGCTCCCATGGCGAAGATCCTGAAGTTCGACGAGGACGCCCGTCGCGCCCTCGAGCGCGGCGTCAACAAGCTTGCCGACACGGTCAAGGTGACGATCGGCCCCCGCGGCCGCAACGTCGTCATCGACAAGAAGTTCGGCGCTCCCACCATCACCAACGACGGCGTCACCATCGCCCGCGAGGTCGAGATCGAGGACCCGTACGAGAACCTGGGCGCCCAGCTGGTGAAGGAGGTGGCGACCAAGACCAACGACATCGCGGGTGACGGTACGACCACCGCCACCGTGCTGGCCCAGGCGCTGGTCCGCGAGGGTCTGCGCAACGTCGCCGCCGGCGCCTCCCCGGCCGCCCTGAAGAAGGGCATCGACGCCGCGGTCAAGGCCGTGTCCGAGGAGCTCCTCGCGACCGCCCGCCCGATCGAGGACAAGGCCGACATCGCCGCCGTGGCCGCGCTCTCCGCGCAGGACCAGCAGGTCGGCGAGCTCATCGCCGAGGCAATGGACAAGGTCGGCAAGGACGGTGTCATCACCGTCGAGGAGTCCAACACCTTCGGTCTGGAGCTCGACTTCACCGAGGGCATGGCCTTCGACAAGGGCTACCTGTCCCCGTACATGGTGACCGACCAGGAGCGTATGGAGGCCGTCCTCGACGACCCGTACATCCTGATCCACCAGGGCAAGATCACCTCCATCCAGGACATGCTGCCGCTGCTGGAGAAGGTCATCCAGGCCGGTGGCTCCAAGCCGCTGCTGGTCATCGCCGAGGATGTCGAGGGCGAGGCGCTCTCCACCCTCGTCGTGAACAAGATCCGCGGCACCTTCAACGCGGTGGCCGTCAAGGCCCCCGGCTTCGGCGACCGCCGCAAGGCGATGCTCGGCGACATGGCCACCCTCACCGGTGCCACCGTCATCGCCGAAGAGGTCGGCCTCAAGCTCGACCAGGCCGGTCTGGACGTGCTGGGCACCGCCCGCCGCGTGACGATCACCAAGGACGACACCACGATCGTCGACGGTGGCGGCAAGAGCGAGGACGTCGCGGGCCGCGTCAACCAGATCAAGGCCGAGATCGAGTCCACCGACTCCGACTGGGACCGCGAGAAGCTCCAGGAGCGCCTCGCGAAGCTGGCCGGCGGCGTGTGCGTGATCAAGGTCGGCGCCGCCACCGAGGTGGAGCTGAAGGAGAAGAAGCACCGTCTCGAGGACGCCATCTCCGCGACCCGCGCCGCGGTCGAGGAGGGCATCGTCTCCGGTGGTGGCTCCGCGCTCGTCCACGCCGTGAAGGTGCTCGAGGGCAACCTGGGCAAGGAGGGCGACGAGGCCACCGGTGTCGCCGTCGTCCGCCGCGCCGCCGTCGAGCCGCTGCGCTGGATCGCCGAGAACGCCGGCCTCGAGGGCTACGTCATCACCGCCAAGGTGGCCGAGCTCGAGGCGGGTCAGGGCTTCAACGCCGCCACCGGCGAGTACGGCGACCTGGTCAAGGCCGGCGTCATCGACCCGGTCAAGGTCACGCGCTCCGCTCTGGAGAACGCCGCGTCCATCGCCTCCCTGCTGCTCACGACCGAGACCCTGGTCGTCGAGAAGCCGGCCGAGGACGAGGGCGACGCGGGTCACGGCCACGGTCACGGCCACAGCCACTGACGCGACAAGCGCCGAGAAGGCCCCCGTCCCCGCAACGCGCGGGGCGGGGGCCTTCCCTGTTGGCCGTTGCCACGTCGCAGCGCGGCCTACAGGGCGCCGAGCTGGCGCATCAGCCGCATCAGGTCCATGTGCCACCAGCCTTCCTTGATCTTCCCGTCCTCGAACCGGAAGATCGTCGTGCCGGTGATGGTGCACTGTTCCCCCGTCGCCGGGATGCCCTGGAACTCCGCCTTGTGCCTGCCGCTGAAGGTCCACAGCGTCACGACGTCGTCCCCTTGGGTGATCTGCCGGTCGAGCTCGAAGGTGAAGTCGAAGGCGCCGCGCCACATGGTGAGGTCCCGGCGTATGACCTCCATGCCGACCTCGGTGTCCTCCTCGTTGGCGATGTCGTGGTCGATGTAGTCGTCGGAGAAGACCTCGCCGATGGCGTCCAGATTGCCGCCGGCCGCGATCTCGTGGAAGAAGCGGCGGGCCGTTGCCGCGTTGAGCTGTTCCTCACGGACCACGTCGAGGTCGGTGAACGAGGGCATGCCGTCGCAGAGGGCCACCATCTCCTGGAACATCTTGTCCGTCTCCGGGAGGTGCGAGTTCTTCATCGCCTCCTCGTACGAGGGGAACTCGACGATGTCGACGTAGTGGTTGCTGTCGCTGCGGTCCTTGCCCGTGACGGCGTGGCCGGTGGTCCGCTTGCCCTGGGTCTGCTCGACCCACTTGTCCATGACCGCGTTCACGTCGTCGAACCTGGCGGTCTTGTAGTCGATGATCTGCACGAACTTCATGGCGTCTCCCGAGCCGCTGAGGCCCCCGATGGGATACGTCCATTTTAGTGAAGCAGGTCACATGCCGTGCGATGGGCGGCTACTGCGGCCCGTACTTCCGGCCCGTCTTCGACGTGAGCCCGCCCAGCAGCCCGCGCGGCGTCAGCTTGACCACGCCCATCAGCGCCTTGTAGCGGGGGTCGGGGATGGAGAGGGACTTCCCCTTGGCCAGGTCCGAGAGCGCCGACGCCACCAGCTTGTCGGCGTCCAGCCACATCCAGCCGGGGATGTTGTCCGTGCCCATGCCGGCCCGCTGGTGGAACTCGGTCCGTACGAACCCAGGGCACAGCGCCATCAGGCGCACCCCGGATCCGGCCAGGTCCCTGGCGGCGCCCTGCGTGAACTGCACGACCCACGCCTTGGACGCGCCGTAGGTGCCACGCGGCACGAAGGCGGCGACCGACGCCACGTTCACCACGCCGCCCCGGCCGCGTTCCCGCATCGGTCCCGCCGCGGCCGCGGTCAGCCGCAGCACCGCCTCGCAGTGCACCTTCAGCATGGTCAGCTCGTCGGCCATGGAGACCTCGAGGAACCGGCCCTTGTTCCCGAAGCCCGCGTTGTTGACCAGCAGATCGACGGGGTGCTTGCGGTCCGCCAGGCGCTCCTCGACCGCGCCGATCCCGTCTTCCCGTGACAGGTCGGCGGTCAGTACCTCCGCCTCGATGCCGTGCCGGTCGTGCAGTTCGGTGGCCTGTTCCTGCAGCCGTTCGGTGTCCCGGGCCACGAGCACCAGGTTGTGGCCATCGGCCGCGAGCCGCCGGGCGAAGGCGGCGCCGATGCCCGCGGTCGCTCCCGTGATCAGTGCAGTCGTCATAGGCGGCACGTTAACGCCCCGCATGCGGGTGCGGCGCGGGCGCCTTCCCCGGCCACCGCCCGTCCCCCGGCCGCGAACTGCCCCGAAGTCCCGGCCCGTTCCGCCGCCCGGCGCCGTCCCGCGCGGCCCATCATGCCCCTCCGCTATGCGGGGCCGGCGTCGGAGACGAGGCCGGGGCCGGCCGGCGTACCGTATTTCGCGACGTACGCGCGGGCGTTTCTGAGCAGTTCACCGTGCAGGGCGTCACCTGCCTCGAGGACCAGGGGCAGCAGCGCGCGCTCGGTCGTCTCCGCCCGGAACGCCATCTCCACGGTCACCTCGTGCTCCGGCCGGTGCACCACCTCCACCGGGTCGCCGGCGCGGACCTCGCCCGGCTCGAGGACCCGCAGATACGCGCCGGAGACGCCGCTCTGTGTGAAACGCCTGACCCAGCCCTTCTCGCCGAGCCGGCCCGCGAAGGTACGGCACGGGACGCGGCCGGAGGTGACCTCGAGCACCACCGAATCACCGATGCGCCACCGTTCGCCGATCTTGGCCCCGGTGACATCGACGCCGATGGTGGTGAGGTTCTCGCCGAACGTGCCGTTGGGAAGCGGACGCCCCAACTCGCGTTCCCACGCGTCGAGATCCTCGCGGGCGAAGGCGTACACGGCCTGGTCGCTCCCGCCGTGGTGGCGCAGATCGCAGACCGCGTCCCCCGACAAACCGCTGCCGCCCTGGCCCTTGGGGCCCGGGTCCGTCACCCGGACGGGCCCCTCCGCCGGGCGCTTGTCGATTCCGGTCATGCCGCCGGGCGCATCGGTGTAATCGGCCGCCTTGGGGCGGCCCACGTTCACGGTCAGAAGCTTCATGCCTCGCACGCTAACCGACACCGCCTCAAAGCGACCAGCCGTTAATCACTGGTCCCCCCAAGCACCCCTTATGCTTAGGCTGTGATCGAAGCCCGCCACCTCCGCGTACTGCGTGCCGTCGCCACCACCGGCTCGTTCTCCGCGGCCGCCCGTGAGCTGGGGTGCACCCAGCCCGCGGTAAGCCAGCAGATGAAGGCGCTCGAAAGCTCCGCCGGGACCCCGCTGCTGATCCGTACCGGCCGCGAGATGCGCCTGACCCAGGCCGGCGAGGCGCTCGTGCGCCACGCCGCCGGCATCCTCGCCGGGCTCACCGCGGCGGAGGAGGAAGTGGCGGCGATCGCCGGGCTCCGGGCCGGTCGGGTCCGTCTCGTCTCTTTCCCCAGCGGTAGCTCCACGCTCGTGCCCACGGCCCTCGCCGCCCTGCGCGCGGCCCACCCCGGCACCCGGGTCTCGCTCGTGGACGCCGAGCCGCCGCGCTCGGTGGAGATGCTCCGCGACGGCGACTGCGACGTGGCGCTCGCCTTCCGCTACGGCACGGCCGGGGCCGAGTCGGAGTGGGACGACCTCGTCGTCCGGCCGCTGCTCGTCGACCGGCTCGTGGGGCTGGTGCCCGAAGGCCACCGCCTCGCCGAGGCGGGCAAGGTGGCCATCGCCGACCTCGCGGATGAGTCGTGGATCGCCGGCTGCCCGCGCTGCCGGCGGCAGCTGGTGGAAGTGTGCGAGAGCGCGGGCTTCACCCCGCGCATCGACTTCGCCACGGACGACTACCCGGCGGTGATCGGGCTGGTGGGCGCGGGACTGGGCGTGGCCGTACTGCCCGAACTGGCGCTGGAGTCGGTACGGCCCAAGGGGGCCAGACTGGTGACGGTGGAGCCGTCCGTCCACCGGGAGATCGTCGCCCTGACGCTGCCCGACCTGGCCCATGTTCCGGCCGTCTCGGCGACGTTGTCCCAGCTCACCCTCGCGGCGTCCCGCTGACGGTCGGCGGCGTCCGCGGCTCCACGGCGTCGGCGGCGTTCGCCGCGTTCACGGTATGCGTCCTGCGGGACGGCCGTCGGCCCCCGTCGGAAGATCGGGGGCCGGGACGCCGGAACAACTGCCTGTGCACGGGGCCGGGTTGCCGGTAGGGGGGCAGGCGAGTTGCAGGAACGTTTCTTCGGTTCGTGTGCGCGGTGCTGTCGTCAGCCGTGCACCGCACCCCCGGCGCTCGTGGCGGGGATCAGCCGGTGGCGTGCCCGCCCCATGAGCTCCTCGCGCTCGTCCTCGGTCAGTCCGCCCCATACGCCGTAGGGCTCGCGCACGGCCAGTGCGTGCGCCGCGCACTCGGCCCGTACGGGGCACCGCATGCAGACCTCCTTCGCCGAGTTCTCACGCGCGCTTCGCGCCGCGCCGCGCTCACCTTCCGGATGGAAGAAGAGCGAGCTGTCGACCCCACGGCATGCCGCGAGGAGCTGCCAGTCCCACAGATCGGCGTTGGGTCCGGGAAGGCGAGAGAAATCTGCCATGGCGCATGTCCCCTTGAAACCGTGCTGGGTGGATACAGGACCAGGTCGGAAACGGGCGGGACGCCGACCGGACGTGCGCCGGATCCGGCACCAGCACCGTGCCAACGACCGTACATCTGCTGTGTAAGTAGATGTAAATATGACTCATTGCGAATCTAGCCATAGACACCGGAAAAAGGGAAGAAAAGCCGCTGAATGGGGCAGGGCCCTCATTCGATGAGCACGAGTGCTCCGCCGGCGACCCGTGAAACCTCCGCCTTCCCCCATGCCGCACCGCCGACCCCGTCGCGGCCTGCCGAACCGGTGCTCACGCGTGCGGGGCGGCCCGCTCACAGAGCGTGCCGAAGCGCTGCGTACGACCCGTAACTCTTTCGAGTGACCGTCGTTGAGAGGGCGGAGGCGGTTGAAAGAAGAAGCTCTCGGGCACATGTCCGAGAGCGTTCAACCGCACAGGTGAAGAAACGTACCCAGCCTGGAGGCTCAAGGTGACGCGCATCAGCTGCGGAGGGCGGCCATGACATCCGTCCTCGTCTGCGACGACTCCCCGCTTGCCCGAGAGGCGCTTCGCCGCGCGGTCGCGACCGTGCCCGGCGTCGAGCGCGTGACGACCGCGGCCAACGGCGAGGAAGTCCTCCGCCGCTGGGGTGCCGATCGTTCGGACCTGATTCTGATGGACGTACGCATGCCCGGTCTGGGCGGTGTGGAGACCGTGCGCCGGCTGCTCTCCGCGGACCCCGGCGCCCGGATCATCATGCTGACCGTGGCAGAGGACCTCGACGGCGTCGCGCTCGCGGTCGCCGCCGGCGCCCGCGGCTATCTCCACAAGGACGCCTCGCGTGCCGAACTGCGCGCGACCGTCACCCAGGCGCTCGCCGACCCCACGTGGCGGCTCGCCCCGCGCCGGCTCCGTTCGGCCGAGATGGGGGCCGCTCCCACGCTCACCGCGCGTGAGATCCAGGTCCTCGAGGGCATGAGCCACGGCCGGTCCAACGCGGAGATCGGGCGTGAGCTCTTCCTCTCGGAGGACACGGTGAAGACGCACGCCAGGCGGCTGTTCAAGAAGCTCGGCGCCTCCGACCGGGCGCATGCGGTCGCCCTCGGATTCCGCTGGGGCCTGGTCCGCTGAGGACCGTACGAACGGGACGGCGCGGGGGTTACGGATGCCCGAGGGCATCCGTTTCCCGCGCGATGCCGCATCCTTGAGGTGTGGAGTTCCTCGGGGACGAGTCGGTCGAGCGGGAGGGGAGGGCGCAGGAGATGAGTTCCGGCGCACCTGCTCATAACGCTTCGGTGCACAACACAGGACGCAGTGCCACGGACGGCCGCGGGCCAGGGCACCATGGACCGATGCGTGACGACGAGGCGGCGACCGGCCGAGGAGCCATCGGTGCGCTCGTGCACCGGGCCGTCGACGGCGACGAGCAGGCGACGCACGACCTGCTGGCGCACGTCCACCCCCTCGCTCTGCGTTTCTGCCGCTCGCGCCTCAGCCGGCTGCCCGGTGACGCTCGTCACTTCGTGGAGGACCTGGCGCAGGAAGTGTGCGTCGCGGTGCTGATGGCGCTGCCGCGCTACAAGGACACCGGGCGGCCCTTCGAGGCCTTCGTCTTCGCCATCGCCTCCCACAAGGTCGCCGACCTGCAGCGGGCCGCGATGCGCCACCCGGGCTCGACGGCCGTGCCGTCCGACGAGATGCCGGAGCGGCCCGACGACTCGCTCGGCCCCGAGGAGCGGGCGCTGCTCAGCGACGACGCCGAGTGGGCCAAGAGGCTGCTCGCCAATCTTCCGGAGAACCAGCGGGAACTGCTGGTGCTGCGGGTCGCCGTGGGGCTGACCGCGGAGGAGACCGGGCAGATGCTCGGGATGTCCCCGGGCGCGGTCCGGGTCGCCCAGCACCGTGCGCTCAGCAGACTGCGCGCGCTGGCGGAGCAGTGAACCGTCCATCGGTCCGCTGCGTATGTGTGTATGACTGTGGTGTGAACGTACAAAGCTGCTCGTCGATCTTGATCGTGGAATGAGACGGGTGCTCGGGCCGTTAGCATGGACATCCGCACCGATCAAGGCCATTTGGGGAAGGTGTCATGACCAACGTCGACGGAGTGCCCGAGAAATTCGCGACACTCGGGCTGACCTACGACGATGTGCTTCTGCTGCCTGGTGCGTCGGAAGTGCTTCCTAACGCAGTCGACACCTCGTCCCGTGTCTCCAGGAACGTCCGGGTGAACATCCCGCTGCTCTCGGCGGCGATGGACAAGGTCACCGAGTCCCGCATGGCGATCGCGATGGCGCGCCAGGGCGGCGTGGGTGTGCTGCACCGCAACCTGTCCATCGAGGACCAGGTGAACCAGGTCGACCTGGTCAAGCGTTCCGAGTCCGGCATGGTGACCGACCCGATCACGGTGCACCCGGACGCCACGCTCGCCGAGGCCGACGCCCTGTGCGCCAAGTTCCGCATCAGCGGTGTGCCGGTGACCGACGCCGCGGGCAAGCTGCTCGGCATCGTCACCAACCGTGACATGGCCTTCGAGACGGTCCGCACGCGCCAGGTGCGCGAGGTCATGACCCCGATGCCGCTGGTCACGGGCAAGGTCGGTATCTCGGGCGTCGACGCCATGGAGCTGCTGCGCCGCCACAAGATCGAGAAGCTTCCGCTGGTCGACGACGCCGGCATCCTCAAGGGCCTCATCACGGTCAAGGACTTCGTCAAGGCCGAGCAGTACCCGAACGCGGCGAAGGACGCCGAGGGCCGTCTGCTCGTCGGCGCGGCCGTCGGTGCGAGCCCGGAGGCGCTGGAGCGGGCCCAGGCGCTGGCCGGCGCGGGCGTCGACTTCCTGATCGTCGACACCTCGCACGGCCACAACAGCAACGCCCTCAACTGGATGGCGAAGATCAAGTCGAGCGTCGGTGTCGACGTCATCGGCGGCAACGTGGCGACGCGCGACGGCGCCCAGGCCCTGATCGACGCGGGTGTGGACGGCGTCAAGGTCGGCGTCGGACCCGGTTCCATCTGCACCACCCGTGTCGTCGCCGGCATCGGTGTCCCGCAGGTCACCGCGATCTACGAGGCGGCGCTGGCCTGCCGCGCCGCGGGCGTCCCGGTGATCGGCGACGGCGGCCTGCAGTACTCCGGAGACATCGGCAAGGCGCTCGCCGCCGGTGCCGACACGGTGATGCTGGGCAGCCTTCTCGCGGGCTGCGAGGAGTCCCCCGGCGAACTGCTCTTCATCAACGGCAAGCAGTTCAAGTCCTACCGCGGCATGGGCTCGCTCGGCGCGATGCAGTCTCGCGGCCAGGGCCGTTCGTACTCCAAGGACCGCTACTTCCAGGCGGAGGTGGCCTCGGACGACAAGCTCGTCCCCGAGGGCATCGAGGGCCAGGTGCCCTACCGCGGTCCGCTCGCGGCCGTGCTGCACCAGCTTGTCGGCGGCCTGCGCCAGACCATGGGCTACGTCGGAGCGGCCTCCGTCGACGAGATGGAGAGCAAGGGCCGGTTCGTGCGGATCACCTCGGCGGGGCTCAAGGAGAGCCACCCGCACGACATCCAGATGACGGTCGAGGCGCCGAACTACAGCAGGAAGTAGTCCCGCACATGACAGAGGGCGGTCCCGGGGGTTGCCGGGGCCGCCCTTCATGTGTGCGTCGGGGATACTGGTAGGGCCCAGGCGCAGATGCAGAAGGAAAGGCCACACACGTGACTGAGATCGAGATCGGGCGCGGCAAGCGCGGCCGCCGGGCGTACGCGTTCGATGACATCGCCGTCGTACCGAGCCGGCGCACGCGGGACCCGAAGGAGGTCTCGATCGCCTGGCAGATCGACGCCTACCGCTTCGAGCTGCCTTTCCTGGCCGCTCCGATGGACTCCGTGGTCTCCCCGCAGACCGCCATCCGCATCGGCGAGATGGGCGGCCTGGGCGTTCTGAACCTCGAGGGCCTGTGGACCCGCTACGACGACCCGCAGCCGCTGCTCGACGAGATCGCCGAGATGGACGAGGCCAACGCCACCCGCCGGCTCCAGGAGATCTACTCCGCCCCCATCAGGGAGGAGCTGATCGGCCAGCGCATCAAGGAGGTGCGCGACGCCGGAGTCGTGACCGCCGCCGCGCTGTCCCCGCAGCGCACCGCGCAGTTCTCCAAGGCGGTGGTGGACGCGGGCGTCGACATCTTCGTCATCCGCGGTACGACGGTCTCCGCCGAGCACGTCTCCGGCGCCGCTGAGCCGCTGAACCTGAAGCAGTTCATCTACGAGCTCGACGTGCCGGTCATCGTCGGCGGCTGCGCCACGTACACGGCGGCGCTGCACCTCATGCGTACCGGCGCGGCGGGTGTCCTCGTCGGCTTCGGCGGCGGAGCCGCGCACACCACTCGTAACGTGCTGGGCATCCAGGTGCCGATGGCGACCGCCGTCGCGGATGTCGCGGCCGCCCGCCGGGACTACATGGACGAGTCCGGCGGCCGGTACGTCCACGTCATCGCGGACGGCGGCGTCGGCTGGTCCGGCGACCTGCCGAAGGCGATCGCCTGCGGTGCCGACGCCGTGATGATCGGCTCCCCGCTGGCCCGTGCGACCGACGCACCGGGCAAGGGCCGCCACTGGGGCATGGAGGCCGTCCACGAGGACGTGCCGCGCGGCAAGCTGGTGGACCTGGGCATCGTGGGCACCACCGAGGAGGTCCTCACCGGTCCCTCGCACACCCCGGACGGTTCGATGAACTTCTTCGGCGCGCTGCGCAGGGCGATGGCCACGACGGGCTACAGCGAGCTCAAGGAGTTCCAGCGTGTCGAGGTGACGGTGGCGGACTCCCAGCACCGCCGCTGACTCCCGTCCATGCTGAAGGGCCTGACGCACCGCCAGGTGCGTCGGGCCCTTTGTCCGTGGTCCGCATGTCCGTGGTCCGCATGTCCGTGGTTCGTATGTCCGTGGTTCGTATGTCCGTGGACCGCATCCTGCTTTCCGCGCGCGCATGAGGAGGGCCCGGCATCGTCCGATGCCGGGCCCTCCTCCACTGACAGCGTCAGGCCGCGACCTTCTTGGTGACGGCGTAGCCCGCGACACCCGAGATGCCGAGGAAGACGTAGGTCATGGCCTCCGCCTCTTCCTTCCAGCCTTCGATCAGGTCGCCGAGGTTCGACGTCAGGATCTCGGTGACGGTCATGGGGTCGGGAGCTGCCTCCGACCACCAGCTGATCATCAGGGCGAAGCCGAAGAGCTGGCCGCAGAAGACGGCGGCCAGCGCCAGCGGGACCCCGATGAGCGGCAGGATCGGATTCCGGCCGCCGGCCTTGCCGAGCGCGAAGCCGACGAGCGCGCCGACGGCGAGGGCCGCGTAGCCGATCTCGGTGTAGCTGCCGTCCTCGCTGGCCAGGGCGCGCATCACGCCGCCGTAGGCGAGGGCGCCGACGACGGCGGCCACGAGGCCGGCGACGAGGCCGAGGCCGAAGTTGTTGCGGACCGGTGCCGCCGGCGGCGCGGGTGCGAACTGGTCGCCACCGGCGAACGGGTTGCCGGACGGCGGCGGGACGGGCTGGCTCATGGTGGGATTCCCCCTGGGATCAACGGCGTCGCACGAGCGTGCGAGCGGCGGTCCCGGAGACTAGCAGTCCGGTACGACGGAACGGCACTCGGTTATGGGACCGTTGCACGGTCGTACCGGAGCCTGAACAGGCGTCAGAGCCGGTGTGCCGCCCCGGCCGGAGTCGCCCCCCTTGTGTCGAGCAGGAGTTGGGCCTTGACCGCCAGCCCCTGGAGGTCGTACGTGCGGTGGTGCTGGACCAGGACCGTCAGGTCCGCCGCGGCGGCCGCCTCGTAGAGGGAGTCGGCGCGGGGGACGGGGACCTGGTCCATGCGCCAGTGGGGGACGTAGGGGTCGTGGTAGCTCACGGACGCGCCCAGGTCCGTCAGGCGGCGGGCGATCTCGGTGGCCGGCGATCCCTGCAGGTCGGCGAGGTCCGGCTTGTAGGTGACGCCGAGGAGCAGGACGCGGGCGCCACGGGCGGACTTGCCGTGTTCGTTGAGGAGGGTGGCGCAGCGGCGGACCACGTACTGCGGCATCCGTGAGTTGATCTCCTGCGCGAGACCCACCATGCGCAGCGGGCGGCAGGGGGTGGGGCCGGGGTCGAGCGGGACGCCGTGGCCGCCGACGCCGGGGCCCGGGCGGAAGGCCTGGAAGCCGAAGGGCTTGGTCTCCGCGCAGCGGATGACGTCCCAGAGGTCGATGCCGAGGTCGTGGCAGAGCACGGCCATCTCGTTGACGAGGGCGATGTTGACGTGCCGGAAGTTCGTCTCGAGGACCTTGACCGTCTCGGCCTCGCGCAGACCGCGGGCGCGGACCACCTTGTCGGTGAGACGTGCGTAGAAGGCGGCCGCGGACTCCGTGCAGGCGGGGGTGAGGCCGCCGATCACCTTCGGTGTGTTGGCGTAGCCGTGCGTGCGGCGGCCGGGGTCGGTGCGGCTGGGGGAGTAGGCCAGGTGGAAGTCCCGGCCGGCCCGCAGGCCGGAGCCCTCTTCGAGGAGCGGACGCAGGAAGCCCTCCGTGGTGCCGGGCTCGACCGCCGATTCCAGCAGGACGGTGGTGTGCGGCCGCAGCCGGGACGCGAGCGCCCTGGCGGCGTCGGCGAGCGTGGTCAGGTCCAGCGTGCCGTCCGCGCCCATGGGCGTGGGCGCACAGATGACGGCGGTCCGTACGCGGCCGAGTTCGGCCGCGTCGGTGACGGTGCGGAAGCCGCCGGAGAGCATGCGCCGGATGTCGGCGGGCGTCACTCCGGCGGCGGGCTCCGTGAGCTGGAGGGGGTCGGGGTCGTAGCCGATGGTTTCGATGCCTGACGCCACGGCGGCCTGGGCGAGCGGCAGACCGAGGTGTCCGAGTCCGATGACGGCGAGATCTGCGGGCATGGCTGTGGCCGTCCTTCCCGTAGCCGAAGGGGACAGTGAGCGCAAGCCCTGTGGGCGGAACGGGCAGGCGCAATGTCAGACTAGGCGTAAATATGACCGTTCTGCCGGATTGCGGGCTCCTGGTCGAGCGAGTGTTATCCACAGGCGGTGGCTGAAGTCGTCGAGTACGGACAGAATCGACGGTGTGAGTCCGACTTTGTGAGTCCGGCATTGCGGGTTCGACGTTGTGAGACCGACCGCAGGAAATACACGGGGGCGACGGGAGGCAACAGTGAGGACAGCGACACTGGGACCCGCGGAGCGCGCCGAAGCGCTCGCCGGGATGGCCGAGCGTGAACTGGACGTGCTGGTGGTGGGCGCCGGCGTGGTCGGAGCGGGCACCGCGCTCGACGCCGCGACACGAGGACTGTCGACCGGGCTGGTGGAGGCGCGGGACTGGGCGTCCGGCACCTCGAGCAGGTCGAGCAAGCTGATCCACGGCGGACTGCGCTATCTGGAGATGCTCGACTTCGCCCTGGTGAGGGAGGCGCTCAAGGAGCGCGGGCTGCTGCTCGAGCGGCTCGCCCCGCACCTGGTCAAGCCGGTGCCGTTCCTCTATCCGCTCCAGCACAAGGGCTGGGAGCGGCTGTATGCGGGCTCCGGTGTCGCGCTGTACGACGCGATGTCGGTGTCCTCGGGGCACGGGCGCGGGCTGCCCGTTCACCGGCACCTCTCCCGCGGGCGCGCCCTGCGGGTCGCGCCCGCGCTGAAGAAGGACGCCCTCGTCGGCGCCCTGCAGTACTACGACGCCCAGATGGACGACGCCCGCTTCGTGACGACTCTGGTGCGCACCGCCGCGAGCTACGGCGCCCAAGTCGCCAGCCGGGCGCGCGTGGTCGGCTTCCTGCGGGAGGGCGAGCGGGTCGTCGGCGCCCGGGTGCTCGATGTCGAGGGGGGCGGTGAGTACGAGATCCGGGCCCGCCAGGTCGTCAATGCCACCGGGGTGTGGACGGACGACACACAGGCGCTGATCGGGGAGCGAGGGCAGTTCCATGTGCGGGCCTCCAAGGGCATCCACCTCGTGGTGCCGAAGGACCGCATCCACTCCACGACCGGGCTGATCCTGCGCACGGAGAAGTCCGTGCTGTTCGTCATCCCCTGGGGACGGCACTGGATCGTCGGCACCACGGACACCGGCTGGGACCTCGACAAGGCGCACCCCGCCGCCTCCAGCGCCGACATCGACTACCTGCTGGAGCACGTCAATTCGGTCCTCGCCGTGCCGCTCACCCGGGACGACGTGGAGGGGGTCTACGCCGGACTGCGGCCCCTGCTCGCCGGCGAGTCGGACGCCACCAGCAAGCTGTCGCGCGAGCACACGGTGGCGCACCCCGTGCCGGGGCTCGTGGTCGTGGCCGGCGGCAAGTACACGACGTACCGGGTGATGGCCAAGGACGCCGTGGACGCGGCGGTGCACGGACTCACCCAGCGGGTGGCAGCCTGTGTCACGGAGGACACGCCGCTGCTCGGAGCCGAGGGGTACCGCGCCCTGTGGAACGCCCGGGCGAGGATCGCCGAGCGGACGGGGCTTCATGTGGTGCGCATCGAGCACCTGTTGAACCGCTACGGCGCCTTGGCTGAGGAACTGCTCGCCCTCGTCGCGGAGGACCCGACGCTCGGCGATCCCCTGGGCGGCGCGGAAGACTACCTGCGGGCCGAGATCGTCTATGCCGCGTCGCACGAGGGCGCCCGCCATCTCGACGACGTGCTGACCCGGCGCACCCGTATCTCGATCGAGACCTTCGACCGGGGGACCCGCAGCGCGCGCGAGTGCGCCGAGTTGATGGCCCCGGTGCTGGGCTGGGAGACGGCACAGATCGAGAAGGAGATCGAGCACTACGAGAAGAGGGTGGAGGCGGAACGGGAGTCGCAGCGGCAGCCTGACGACCAGACGGCGGACGCGGCGCGGCTGGGCGCGCCGGAGATCGTGCCGCTCTGATCCGGTCCTGGTCCCGTAGGGCCCCTCCAGGCCCGTCCCTGATTGCCCGTCGTCCCGGGAAACCGGCCCGCTGCGGGGGCGGTTGGCGAATCCCCGCACGTCCCACGACCAGTGCGGGGGTGGGCTTCACCCCATGTGATGGCATGGTGGGTGGCGTATTCGGGTGGGCCGGGTACGCCACTGGGTGGACCCGGACGACGTACCGGTCCCAGGGTGAGGGACAATGGGCGCTCTGCCAGGGCGGGTTACCGCATCGCGCGGAAAGCGGCAGGCGCGGGCGAAGATCAGGGATCGCAGAGGGGACGCATGTCGGAGGCTGAGCAGTCGCGGAAGCCCCAGCGGGGGGCCGGCTTCGCCGGCGAGGATGCGGACTCTGCCGTGGGCGCGGGGGCCGGTTCCGCCGACGGGGGCGAAGATTCTGCCGCCGGCGCGGTGGACCCGAAGACGGCCGAAGCGGACGCGGCCCCTGCAATCAAGGACGCCGCCCCGGAGGTCAAGGACGCGGTCCCTCAGGACGAGAGCGAGGACGGCGACCTCACGCCGGTCGCCGCGGACCCCGGTGTCTCGGGCGCGGTCCAGGCCGATGAGGACGACGCCGCAGCGGGCGGTGCCTCTGCCGAGGCGGCGGACGCCCGGAAGCCCGGTCACGGCACCGGGAGCACGGCCGTGACGGCTGCTCAGGACGGCGCGCGGAAGGATGCGCAGGGCGATGCCCGGGACGGCGTCTCCGCGGACACGAAGCCCGCCGCCGTCGAGGACGCGAAGCCGCTGTCCGTCACGAAGGCCGGAACACGGCCCGCGGAGCCGGCGGACGCCCCGGCCGCGAAGGCGCCGGCCAGCGGTGTGAACGCCGGCCGGTTCACAGGGTCGCGCGCCGACGGCGACCGGAGCGCGGGCTCACAGGCCGCTGCGGCGGCGTCCGTCCCGGCGGACCGGACGGGCCGTGCCGGGGACGCGGGTGCGCCGGTTTCCAAGGGACGCGGCGCCACCGGGTCCGAGGGCCGCCTGCTCGCCGGTCGTTACCGTCTCGGCGGCGTCCTCGGACGCGGCGGCATGGGCACGGTCTGGCGCGCGGTCGACGAGACCCTCGGCCGTACCGTCGCCGTCAAGGAACTGCGCTTCCCGGGCAGCGTCGACGACGACGAGAAGCGCCGGCTCATCACGCGCACCCTGCGCGAGGCCAAGGCGATCGCCCGCATCCGCAACAACAGCGCCGTGACCGTCTACGACGTCGTCGACGAGGACGACCGCCCGTGGATCGTCATGGAACTCGTCGAGGGCAAGTCCCTGGCCGAGGTCGTACGGGAGGACGGCGTCCTCACGCCCCGCCGGGCGGCCGAGGTCGGCCTGGCGATCCTCGACGTGCTGCGCTCCGCGCACCGCGAGGGCATCCTGCACCGTGACGTGAAGCCGTCCAACGTGCTCATCGGCCGTGACGGCCGCGTCGTGCTCACCGACTTCGGTATCGCGCAGGTCGAGGGCGACCCGTCGATCACCTCGACCGGCATGCTCGTCGGCGCCCCGTCGTACATCTCGCCCGAGCGCGCCCGCGGCCACAAGCCCGGTCCGGCGGCCGACCTCTGGTCGCTCGGTGGCCTGCTCTACGCGAGCGTCGAGGGCTGCCCGCCGTACGACAAGGGCTCGGCGATCGCGACGCTGACAGCCGTGATGACCGAGCCGCTCGACCCGCCGAAGAACGCGGGCCCGCTTGAGGAGGTCATCTACGGCCTGCTCGCCAAGGACCCCGCCCAGCGGCTGGACGACGCGGGCGCCCGCGCCCTGCTCACCCAGGTGGTGAACGCACCGGAGGCGCCGGTGCTCCCCCCGGAGCCCGAGCCGTCGCCCGAGGCGACCCGCGCCATCCGGCTGCCGTCCGTGCCTCCCGTCCTCCCGGCCGGGCCGAAGGACCCTGCCGCCGACCGGATCCGTGGCGCGCTGCGTTCCGTGCGCAACGCGGCCGCCGCCGTGAAGGCGGAGCCGAAGCCGCAGCCCGCGCCGGGCGGACCCGCCCGGCGGGCCGCACCGGTGCGCGCACCGCTCACCGACGTGGTGCCCCGCCGCACCCTGGTGATCATCGCGGCCGTGGCACTGCTCGCCGTGCTGTCCACCGTGCTGGTCTTCGCCTTCCGTGACGAGGACCCGGGCAACCGGACCAAGGGCAAGGACGAGACCGCCGCATCGGCCGGCTCCACCGCCGGTGGCGGAGAGGACAAGGCGACCGGTGGCGCGGGCGGCGCCCCGAGTCCCGACAGCGGTGACGGCACCGGCAAGGACGACGGCAAGGAAGAGGACGGCGGTCAGGGCGGCGGCACCGGCAGCCCGGACGGCCCGCCGTCGGGCGACCCCAAGGACGACGACTCCGCGGGCGACGGCACGCTGCCGGCCGGGTACGTGATGGTCTCCAACGACCGCTGGCACTTCACCATGGCCATGCCCGCGAACTTCAAGCTCACCGGTGTGGCCGGCCAGAACTCGGGTGGCAAGTTCAGCGTCGACGGCGGAGTCCCGCGTGTCCAGGTCGACTTCAACAGCAGCCCCAAGGACGACGCGGCCGCCGCATGGGCCGACGCGGTCGCCGGTGTGAGCGCGACGAGCAACGGCTACAAGCACCTGGGGATAAGGGCGGTCGAGTACAACGGCTATCCGACCGTCGCGGACTGGCAGTTCGAGCGCAACGAGAACGGCCAGCGGGTACGTATCCTGAACAGGGGCTTCAAGGTCGACGCCAGGCGCGGCTACTCGATCATGATCACGTGCAAGGCGAGCGAGTGGAGCAGCAAGGAGTGCGAGACGCTGCGCAAGACGGCGTTCGCGACGTTCAGCCCCAAGGACTGACCCAGGACACGTATCGTGAGAACCCGCGGACGGTACGCAGCGACAAGAGGCCGGTGAGCGACCGGATTTGACGGCTTCTTGCGTTGTTTCTGTACCGGCCGGGGACAGCGCGCTCGGGGAGGCGTCGTGGACGACTATGCGGGAAGGGTGCTCGCCGACCGCTACCGCCTGCCGTTGCCGCCGTCCGACGAGTACGAATTCGCGGAGATCCGCGCGTTCGACACCTACAGCGGCCATGAAGTCCTGGTGCGACAGGTGCCGTTGCCGGAGATCGTCGACGCCGAGGTCCTCGACGCGGACGGCCTCGCCGGCGCGGCGGTGCCGCGGCGGAACCAGGGAGGCAGGAGCGGCGGCACGACACGCCGCCCCACGGACCCGGCGGTCCGGCGGGCGGTCGAGGCGGCACAGGCGGCCGCGCAGATCCCCGACCATCCGCGACTGGACCAGGTCTTCGACGTCTTCGCCGAGGACGGCTCGCTGTGGATAGTGAGCGAGCGGGTCGCGGCCCGGCCGCTGGCGGCGTTGCTCGCGGAGAAGCCCCTCACGCCGTACCGGGCGGCGGAGATCGCCTCCGACGTACTGACCGCCCTGCGTGTCCTGCACGCCCACGGATGGACGCACCGGAACATCACGGTGCGCACGGTGCTCGTCTGCGAGGACGGACGTGTGGTCCTGACCGGACTGGCGTCCGGCGCCGCGGAGGAGGCGCTGTGCGGCTACGCGCCGGTACCGGAGCCGGACCCGGACCCGGACACCGACGACGGGGCAGAGCCGGACGTGCCGGGGCCCGAGCCCGCGCCGGGATTCGGCGCCGGTGACGCGCCGGTACGGGGACACGAGGTCGAGGCCGCGCCCGGCCGTCCCGTCCTGCCGCAGCAGAGCGGCCCGACCACCGGTGTGCCGGACGTGCGCGCCGCCCGCGCCGGGGCGATCGCGGCCTATCGCGCCGGTGCCCGCGCCGGGGCTCGGTCGGGCGAGAGCCGGCGCCAGGACAAGGACACCGGCGCCCGTGACCGCCCGGAGCAGGACGGCCTCGACCCCGATTGGTGGGCCGACCGCCCCGACGAGGGTCGCCGCGGTCTGCTCGGGCTCGGCGGCGTGCGGGACGAGGACGACGACGCGGACTTCGAGGACCTGGGGCTCGGCCTGCTCGGCGTGCCGCCGCGCGACGCAGAGACCAACGGCCGTGAGGACCGTCAGGAGGACCACTACGACGAAGGCCGGTACGAAGGCCCGTACGGCGCGGAAGGTGACGAGGGCCGGTACCGGGACGGCGGGGAAGGGGACCGGTTCGGCTGTGGCCGGCACGAGGAGCGTCACGGCGAAGGCCCGTACGGCCGGGACCGGGACGGCGAGGGGCCGTCGCAGGGCGGCCCCGGCCGGGTCCGGCTGACGGGAACCTGGCACGACGCGCCGTTCGCCGGCCGGGAGGGCGCCGGTTCGCTGCCCGCCGGCGGTGGCGGCCCCCGGGGCATCGCCGGGCGCCCCGCGCTGCCGGGCGCGCGCACGCACGACCCGTACCGCGACGACCCCTACGGCGTACGCCGGGCGGGCGCGGAACCCGCCCGTGGCGTTCAGCCCGCCCGTCCCGCGCTGCCTGTCGCACGGGCGGACAGCGGCCCGGGCGGTGGCGGCCGGCCGGCCGGCGGACAGCGCCCCGCCCTCCCCGCGGCGCGGACGGACAGCACGGCCGGAGGCAGTTGGCACCGCGGCGGTGACGCGCTGCGCGCCGACGCGCAGCGCCACCCCGCGGCCACGGACGGCACGGCGGCCCCCGGCCGCTGGGACGAGGTCGTCGCCGGTGGCGGCTCCGCCCCGTACCGGGGTCCCGCGACACCGCTGGCCGCGGAGCGGGCACGCCAGGCACGGATCACCGTGGTCGGTGCCGTGACGGAGCGGTGGGCCCCCGAGCAGGCGGGCCCGGTCCACGAGAACTGGCAGCTGGCCGCGCCCGTGGGCCCGGCGACCGACCTGTGGGCGCTGGGCGCGCTGCTGTACCGGGCCGTCCAGGGGCATGCCCCCTACCCGGAGGAGAGCGCCGCCGAGCTTGTGCAGCTCGTGTGCGCGGAGCCGCCCGCCTTCGCGGAGGAGTGCGGCGCCCTGCGGCCGGTCGTCGAGTCGCTGCTCCGTCAGGACCCCACGGAGCGGCCCGACTTCGAGGAGCTGCGTGGCTGGCTGCGTTCCCTCGTCCGTTCGGCGCCGGAGCCCGAGGCGGGGACGGACGTCGTTCCGCTGCCGGCCGGCGCGGTCGACGGATCGCGGCTGCCGATCGTCCGGCGCCGGGGCGAGCTCGTCCGCAGGCGCCGCGGTGGCGGCCCGGACGCGCACGGCCGCCATCGACACAAGAAGACCAGGAGCCGGGACGGAGCGGGAGGCAGGGACAGAGAGGGGCGCAGAGAGCGGCCCGTCGCCCAGGTCCCGCCGCCCAGGCGCGCCTACGAGGAGCCGTACGAGAGCTCCTACGACACGTCGTACCGGCGGTCCTACCAGGCCACGGGCCGTAAGCCGCGCGCGCTCGGCCGCACGCTTCTGCTGCTGATCCTGCTCGTACTGGTGGCCGCGATCACCTACGCGGTGCTGTTCATGCCGAAGGCGGACGACGGGCAGCGGTCGACGCAGGGCAGGGAGACGGGCGCACAGCCATCGCAGCAGAGCCCGGGCCCCGGCCGTACGGGCGCGGGCGCCGACCCGGAGCCGGCACCCACCGGCACGCCCGGATCCCAGCAGCCGCAGACCTCCGCGCCGGCCGGCGAACTTCCCGAGGGCTATGTGCTGCGGGACGACCCGGAGGGCTTCAGGATCGCCGTCGACCGTACGTGGCAGCGCCGGCCGATCAACGATGCCGGACAAGTCCGCTACACGGGCGGTGATTTCACGCTCATCGTCGTGCCCGGCCGGGACACCGTCCAGGCCAACGGCGACGATCCGCTGGTCTATCAGCGGGACAAGGAGCCGGAGCTCCAGCCCTTCCGCGATTCCTCATGGGCGAGCGCCACCGGGCTGCGCCGTATCGACGTCGGCCGACAGGCCATGGCCGAGGGCCAGTTCACCTGGCAGGACAGCAACGGCCGTGAGGTGTACGTGCGCAACCTCACCCTGGCCGTCGACGGCACGTACCACGTCGTCCAGGTGATCGGACCGGAAGCACAGCGTGACAAAGTGACCGAGATCTTCGAGCAGGCCACGGCGAGTTACCGATCCGCCCGCTGAGTGCGCGTGCGTGCACGGAACGCGCATCACAGTGCGGTCACTTGAGGCGTCCGATGTTCCGTGGTCGTACATCCCCTCCGTAACCTGTCATTCCAAGGAACGGGGCGGGGTACGTGGAACACACTCACAGCACAGGCACCGGTCTGCTGCTCGCCGGGCGTTACCGGCTGGGCGAGACCATCGGCCGTGGCGGTATGGGCAAGGTATGGCGCGCCCATGACGAGGTGCTCCACCGGGTGGTGGCGGTCAAGGAGTTGACCGCGGGGCTCTACGTGTCGGAGGCCGACCGGGCCGTCCTGCACGCCCGCACCCAGAAGGAGGCCCGCGCGGCCGCGCGCATCAGCCATCCCGGCGTCGTCACCGTGCACGACGTGCTCGAGCACGACGCACGTCCCTGGATCGTCATGCAGTACGTCGACGGCCCCTCCCTCGCGGACGCGGTCAAGGAGCCGGGGCGGATCGACGAGACGGAGGCGGCCCGGATCGGGCTGCACATCCTGCGGGCGCTGGGCGCAGCGCATGCCGCAGGGGTGCTCCACCGGGACATCAAGCCGGCCAACGTCCTGCTGGCCAAGGACGGCCGGGCGCTGATAACGGACTTCGGGATCGCGGCCATCGAGGGCGATTCGACGATCACCAGGACGGGGGAGATCGTCGGTTCGATCGACTACCTCGCGCCGGAACGGGTCCGCGGCCACGACCCCGGGCCCGCCTCCGACCTGTGGTCCCTGGGCGCGACGCTGTACACGGCGGTGGAGGGACGGTCGCCGTTCCGCCGGTCCTCTCCGCTGTCGACCATGCAGGCCGTGGTCGACGAGGAACCGCCTGCCCCCGTGCGGGCGGGAAGGCTCACGCCGGTGATCCTTGCGCTGCTGCGCAAGGAGCCGTCGCACCGGCCCTCCGCGGCCGAGGCGGAGCGGATGCTGACGGACGCCATGGAAGGCCGTGGACCGGTGGAGAGCGGGCGTACGCGGGTGCCGACGCAGCGGCTGCCGCAGCCCGGCGCCGCGGTGGACCGGTCCCGCACCGTCCCGGCGCCCGGACCCTCGCAGGCGCCCGCCCGTCGCGGCGGGCGCGTACGCAGGGCGGTGATCGCCGTCGTACTGGCGGCCGTGCTGGGCGGCGCCGCGGGCCTCGCGATGCAGTACGCGAACGACGGCGGGGGCGGCGGTACGGGAGAGGCCGCGGCGGCCGGAGGCGCCGGGACGGGCGGTGCCGACAGCGCCGCACCCGCAGACGCCTCCGGGCTTCCCGAGGGCTGGCGACGCGTCAAGGACGTGGCGGGCTTCAGCCTCTGGGTGCCCGACGGCTGGCGGCGTCAGACGGACGGCAACCAGATCGACTACACCCCGGACGACGGCCGCCACCGCATCCGCATCAGCATCGACCCGGCGCCCGACCACGAGAACCCGTACATGCACATGCTCGACATGCAGAAGAACCTCAAGAAGCGCCTGCCCGAGTACCGCCGGGTGCAGCTCCACCCGAACACCTTCCGGGACCGGACGCAGTCCGCGATCTGGGAGTTCACCTGGACGGAGAGCAAGGAACATCCCGGTCCCCGGCGGGCGATCGACCAGATGTACTACGAGGACGACGGCACGGAATACGCCCTCTACATGTCCGGCCCCGCGCACGACTGGGTGACGACCCGCGAGCAGTTCGACACCATGCTGCGGGGATGGCGGCCCCCGGCGCCGTGAACCGGGCCGCGGGACTCCCCGTGGCGGCCGGGAAAATTGCCGGACGTGGCTGCGGGCCGACGAATAGGGCCTGATCAGGGGTTATGTGCCAGTGATCGCTGGCACGGTCGTGTGAGCATGATGAAAAGGTGTTACCGACGGGTACCCAAAGTGCTGCTCTGCGCCTACTCTCGCCCCCATGACGGACTCGCAGGCCACCGCGGCCGCCCTCGGCACCAACCCGACAGCCGCCGCTCCGGCCGGCGTGCGCACCGCCGCCGACGTGGTGACCCCCGAACTGGTCGCCCGGCTGACCAAGTCGGTGGCCGGCTCCGGCCGCACGGCCAACCACGCGCCGTTCACGGGCGAGCAGCTGGCCGAACTGCCCGAGTCCACCCCCGAGGACGTGGCCGCGGCCTTCGAGCGGGCACGCGCCGCCCAGCCCGCATGGGCCGCCACCCCGGTCCGTGCCCGCGCGGCCGTCCTGCTGCGCTTCCACGACCTGGTCCTCCAGCGTCAGGCGGAGGTCCTCGACCTGATCCAGCTGGAGACCGGCAAGGCCCGCCTGCACGCCCACGAGGAGGTGCAGGCCGTCGCCGTCGCCGCCCGCCACTACGGACGCAAGGCGCCCTCCTACCTGAAGGCCAAGCGGCACACCGGTGTCGTCCCCGTCCTCACGAAGACCACCGAACTGCGTCATCCGCGCGGTGTCGTGGGGCAGATCGCGCCCTGGAACTACCCGCTGGAGCTGTCCGTCGGTGACGCGCTGCCCGCGTTCGTCACCGGCAACGCGGTCGTGATGAAGCCCGACACCGAGACGGCGCTGACCGCCCTGTGGGCACGCGACCTGCTCGTCGAGGCGGGACTGCCGGCCGAGGTCTTCCAGGTCGTCATCGGCGACGGCCCCGTCGTCGGCCCCGAGGTCGTCAAGCACGCCGACTACGTGTCGTTCACCGGCTCCACCCGCACCGGCCGCGAGGTGGCACAGGGCGCCGCGGCCCGCCTCATCGGCGTCTCGCTCGAACTCGGCGGCAAGAACGCCATGCTGGTCCTGCACGACGCCGACGTGGAGAAGGCCGCGGCCGGAGCGGTGCGCGCCTGCTTCTCCTCCGCCGGCCAGCTGTGCATATCCATCGAGCGCCTGTACGTGCACGAGTCCGTCGCCGACGCCTTCCTCGAGCGGTTCGCCGCCCGTACCAAGGCCATGCGGCTCGGCAACTCCCTCGCCTACGGCGCCGACATGGGCTCCCTCGTCGGCGAGCGCCAGCTCGAGACCGTCACCCGCCATGTCGAGGAGGCCGTCGCCAAGGGCGCCAGGCTCCTGGCCGGCGGTGTCGCCCGCCCCGACATCGGACCGCTCTTCTACGAGCCCACCATCCTCGACGGCGTCGAGGCTCCGATGGCCGTGTGCACGGAGGAGACCTTCGGCCCGGTGGTCTCCGTGTACCGCTTCACCGACGAGGACGCCGTCATCGCCCAGGCCAACGCCACCCCGTACGGCCTCAACTCGAGCGTCTGGACCAAGGACGCCCGTCGAGGACACGCCGTAGCCGCCAAGCTGCGCACCGGCACCGTCAACATCAACGAGGGCTACGCGCCGGCGTACGGCAGCGTCCAGTCCCCGATGGGCGGCATGAAGGACTCCGGGCTCAGCCGCCGCCACGGCTCCGAGGGCATCCTCAAGTACACGGAGGCGCAGACCGTGTCCCAGCAGCGCCTGCTGCCGCTCGCACCGTCGTTCGGCATGGACGACGAGAAGTACGCGGCCTTCATGAGCGTCAGCCTCAAGGCGATGAAGGCCCTCCGACTGCGCTGACCCGCCCGGTCCGGCGGACCCGCGACCCGCACCCGCACGCCCGCACCTTCACGAGGAGAGCCATGTCCGAGGTATCCCCTGCCCGAAACCGGGCCGCGGACGACGACACGCAGTACGACTACGACGTGATCGTCGTCGGCTCCGGCTTCGGCGGCTCCGTGTCCGCCCTCCGACTGACCGAGAAGGGCTACCGGGTCGGCGTCCTGGAGGCGGGCCGCCGCTTCACCCGCGAGTCCCTGCCCAAGAACTCCTGGGACCTGCGCAACTACCTCTGGGCGCCCGCCCTCGGCCTCTTCGGCATCCAGCGCATCCATCTGCTCGGCAACGTGATGGTGCTGGCGGGAGCGGGCGTGGGCGGCGGCTCCCTCAACTACGCGAACACGCTCTACGTGCCGCCCGCGCCGTTCTTCAACGACCCGCAGTGGAAGGACATCACGGACTGGCAGGAGGAGCTGAAGCCCTACTACGACCAGGCCCGGCGCATGCTCGGCGTGCGGCTCAACCCGACGATGACCCCCTCCGACGTCCACCTGAAGGCGACCGCGGAGGCGATGGGCGTCGGCGACAGCTTCCACATGGCGCCCGTCGGCGTGTTCTTCGGGGACGGCGACGACGCCGACGGGACCGTGCGGGCCAGGCCGGGCCAGGAGGTCGCCGACCCCTACTTCGGGGGCGCAGGTCCCTCCCGCAGGGCGTGCAGCGAGTGCGGCGAGTGCATGACGGGCTGCCGGCACGGCGCGAAGAACACGCTCAACGAGAACTACCTGTACCTCGCGGAGAAGGCGGGCGCCACCGTGCACCCGATGACGTCCGTGGTCGCCGTCACGGAGGACTCGCGGGGCGGTTTCGCGATCAAGACCCTGCCCAGCGACAACAGGCGCAAGGGGAAGGGCCGTACGTTCACGGCCCGCCGCGTCGTCATCGCCGCCGGGACGTACGGCACACAGACCCTGCTGCACCGGATGAAGGACGGCGGACTGCTGCCGCGTCTGTCCGCACGGCTCGGCGAGCTGACCCGCACCAACTCGGAGGCCCTCGTCGGCGCCCAGACCGACAACCGGCGCTACCGCAAGCGGCACGGCGCGGAGCGGGTCGACTTCACCCGTGGCGTCGCCATCACGTCCTCGATCCACCCGGACGAGAACACCCACATCGAGCCGGTGCGCTACGGCAGGGGCTCGAACGCGATGGGCGGCATGACGGTCCTCCAAGTGCCCTACCGGGTGAAGGGCCGCGTCGTCGGCTGGCTCGGCAACATGGCCAGGCACCCGTGGCTCGCGGTCCGCGCGCTGTCCAACCGGCGCTGGTCGGAACGGACCATCATCGGTCTGGTCATGCAGTCGCTCGACAACTCGCTGACGACGTACCGCAAGCCGAAGGGGATCGGCAAGGGACTGCTCACCGCCCGCCAGGGCCACGGCGCACCCAACCCGAACCAGATCCCCGAGGCGACCCTGGCGGCGTCCCTGCTCGCAAAGGAGATCAACGGCTTCGCCGGCTCCAACATCGGCGAAGTGATGGGCACCCCGCTCACCGCGCACTTCCTCGGCGGCTGCCCGATCGGCGCCACGGCGGCGGACGGCGTCATCGACCCGTACCACCGGCTGTACGGTCACCCGGGCATCTCCGTCGTGGACGGCTCCGCGGTGTCGGCGAACCTCGGCGTCAACCCGTCGCTGACCATCACGGCCCAGGCGGAGCGGGCGATGTCGTTCTGGCCGAACAAGGGCGAGGAGGACCCGCGTCCGGCCCAGGGCCGCGCTTACGAGCGCCTGACCCCGGTCGCGCCCAAGGCGCCGGCCGTCCCGGCGGACGCGTTCGGCGCGCTGAAGCTGCCGTTCCTGGGCATGCCGGCACTCCCGCCGAAGAAGACGGCCGAGCAGGAGAAGCCGGCTCGGCCGAAGAAGACGGCGAAGGCGGTGGCCGAGAAGGCGGCGAGCACCGAGAAGGCGGCCCTGCCAAACCCCCAGGAGGCCTGACCGCCCCGCGGACTCCGCACGCACGAAGGCCGCTGCACCCCCCTCCGAGTGCAGCGGCCTTGGTGGTTCTGTGTGCCTGAGCTTCAGGCGTTACGCGGTGGCGTCACCACGGCGGCGCTTCATCGCGAAGACGACACCGGCGCCGGCGAGGATCGCGACACCGCCGACCGCGCCGATGACCGGCAGCATCGAGTCGGAGCCGGTCTCGGCGAGGTTGCCGGTGACCGGGAGCTCCTTCACGTCACCCTGGGGCTTGGTGTCGGGGCCCTTGTCCTTGCCCTCGCCGTCACCCGGCTCGGCCTCGCCCGGGTTCGGGTTGGGGGAGCCCGGCTTCAGGACGGTGAAGTCGGCGTACACGCCGGCGTTCTCCGCGATGCACTCCTGGCCGTCGACGTCGCCCAGGTAGCCGCCGGAGCCGAAGGAGTAGCTTTCGGCGGCCGGAGCGGTGCTGGCCACGTTGATGCGGAGGTCGATCTTCACGAAGTCCTTGGACTTCATGGTCTCGACGCCCCAGAAGTAGTCACCGGCCCACTCCGAGTTGCCGATCCGCTCCCACTGGTCGGTGCCCGGGAGACGGAACTGCAGCTCGACGTGCTTGCTGAGCCACTTGTCCTCGTCGAGCTGGTCGTTCTCGACCTCGGCGTAGAAGGCGACCTCCTTGAGGTCGGCCTTGGAGTTGTTGGTGACCGTGAGGTTGAACTCCTCCCAGCCACTGCCGGCCACGATCTGGCCGGGCAGGCCGCTGAGCTTGAGGTCGAGCGCCTTCTCCTCCCAGTTCTCGTCCAGCTCCTCGCAGTAAGGCGGCTCCTCGGGGTCCTCAGGGTCCTCGGTGGGAGCGGAGGTGGAGGGCGACGGTGCGGGGGAGGTGCTCTCGGACCCGGTCGGGGACGGAGACGTTGTCTCGGACCCGGTCGGCGCGGGGGAGGTGGTTTCCGAGCCGGTCGGCGCGGGAGAGGTGGTCTCGGACCCGGTCGGGGACGGAGACGTGGTCTCGGACCCGGTGGGAGCCGGGGACGTCTCCGTGGCCGAAGGGGTCGGGGTCGTCGCGAACGCGGCCGGCGCCGCCAGGAACGTGGCAGGGGCGATGACAGCGGTCGCGGCGGCGACGGCCATGGCACGGCGAAGCTTCATTGAGACCTCAGTGAAGTCCGGGTACCGCCGGACGCGGTACGAAGGCTGGTGGTGACCCCCGGCACCACGGTGGGTGCGAACAACTGAGGTCCTTGTTACGCATGCATGACCTGTGACCAGGGTGATTGGTTGCACGCCGACTCACAGGATCTTTATGTGACCTGCGCCACAGGCGTGACCATGGCCGGAACGAGACGGATCCGTGATGCCCGCGCGTGCAACGTTCCGTGCGGCTGGTAGGTCACATGTGCGAGGTGTCACCCCTCGAGTGACGCCCCGTGCACCGGAGGAATTGAGTGGACATCAGACGCGTCCCCGCCCGTTCCGCATGGCGCCGGACGGCACTGGCCGGCCTGGCCGCCGTGGTGCTCGCAGCCGTGGGCGTCACGGGGACCGCACACGCGGAGGAAGCGCCGTTGCCGGTCACCATCACGGGAACGGACAAGCTCGACCTCTCGCTGAGCGGCGGCAACGTCGACCCGACGGAGACCAACGTCGAGATCCGGGTCCAGGGCCCGGGCGCGTACGACCCTGACGTCGAGCCGAACCCGGCTCCGGTGCAGACGGACGGCTACTCGATCACCATCGACGCCACCGAGCTCAAGGGCTTCGCCGATGTCGACCTGCCGTGCGAGGCGGAAGGGCTCGTCGCGGTCTGCACGTCCGACAGCCTGTACCCGGGAGATGTGCTCAACCCCGCCCACGACATCCGTGTCGAGATCATGGACGGGAGCAAGGCGGGTGACTTCGGCCGGATCAAGGTGACCGGTGAGGGCAAGGGCCTCGCGTTCACCGAGCACACCGTCGACGTCCTCGTCGGTGGCCCCGAACTGCGCATGAAGAAGCTCCCGGCGGAGCCGAAGGACTTCGTCGCGGGCGACACCTACACGGCGCCGCTCGGCTTCAAGAACATCGGAAGCATGGCCGCCGACGGTGTGGTGCTCCGGTTCTCGGCGAGCCGTGGACTGTCGTTCCCCGACGAGTACGAGAACTGCGAGTACGCCGAGGAGGACAAGGACGACCTGATCCGCTACCGCAAGGTCGTTCTCTGCTCGTTCGAGGGGACCTTCGGGCCGGGCGAGGCGTGGGAGCTCAGCCAGCCGGTGAACGTGAAGAGCGCGCCCTTCGCGCTCCGCGACATCTTCGGCTACCACTTCACCGCGGTCTCCCCGAAGCAGGTGGAGAAGCTGCGGGCGGGCCACGCCTTCCGTGCCAACGGTCCGGAGCTCGGACTGAAGCCGGTGCGGCGGGCCGCGGAGGGCGACGAGTACGTGCAGTACGCGGAGATCGACCTCCCCACGAAGAACACTTTCGACCTCGACCTGACCGGCGGCCGTGCCGACAATGGCGCGGGGGATGTCGTCAAGGTCGGCGTCGCCCTGAGCAACCACGGCCCGGGATGGCTCGGTTCGCTGCGCGCGGGCGGGGAGCCGATCACCTTCACTGTCGACGTGCCGGAGGGCGCGACGGTCACCAGGAGCCCCGCGGCCTGTGGCCCGATGCAGACGGGGAACGGCAAGGACGAGTCGCAGTACCTGTGCTGGGCGGGCACCCCGTTCCTGGAGGACGAGAAGCGCGACTTCCCGTTCGAGTTCCGTATCGACAAGGTCGTCGAGGGCGCCAAGGGCAAGATCTCTCTACCCACGTGGGACAACCCCTGGGAGGGCGACGCCTCCAACGACGACGGCTGGATCGTGCTGAACGGCACCGGCGACGAGGAGACCCCGGGCGACACGGGCGGCACGGGTGGCACGGGTGGCTCGACCGGCGGCTCGACCGGTGGTTCCGGTTCGACCGGTGGTTCCGGCGACGATGACGACAACAAGGGCTCCGGCTCGGCCGGCGGATCCTCGGCCGGCAGCACCGGCGGTGACTCCGCCCAGGGCGGGCTGGCGTCCACCGGCAGCACCGCCCTGCCGGCCGCGGGCGGAGCCGCCGTCGCACTCGCCGCGGGTGGCGTGCTCTTCGTGGCGGCCCGTCGCCGCCGCTCCGCGTAGGCGCACGCGGCACACTGCGCAAGGGCCCCGTGGACGTCATGTCCGCGGGGCCCTTCCGGTCGGCACCGGCGCCAGGGAAGCACCGGTGCCGGGCCGCGGGGCCGGGGGTCGCACCGCGTCGAGGGGGAGAGGGGCGCGAGGGGACGCGCGGGGTGGGTCCGGCCTTCGGTCATGTGGTCGCGCGGAGGGGGGACGTGTGCTCGTGCCGCGTCGTGCGGGACGGGGGACGGGCCTGTGCGACCGTCGGGACCGGATGCGGCCGGCGCCGGGCGTCCCCGGAGCCGACCGCTTGGGGTGACCGGGCTGCTGTCCCCTGCCGACCGGTCACGCGCGCTGGTGCGAGGTCCCACGACGTACCTGCAGTACGTCACACGCACCAGCGGAGCCACGCGTGGTTTTTTTCGAGGCCGCCCCTGGCTGGCACGGACAACGGGACCAACGAGGACCGGCAGGGCGCGTCACGCGCCGTACGGGTGAGGATGGGCCCGAACGCAGATACGCAGGAGTACCCGGGCCGGTCAGATCCGGCCCCGGCACAGCTCCAGCATCGTCATCGCGATCGACGTGCCCGGCTTGCCCAGCGCGTCCCTGTAGTGCCCCAGCACCTCCATCTCGCGCGCCAGGTTCACCCGGCGGCCGCCGGAGGCGATCCGGGCGTCCTGGATGACGGCGGAGACGGCCATCCGTTCCTGGATCAGGCCGATGATCCGGTCGTCGATCGCGTCGATGCGCTCACGCGCTCCGGTGATCACCGTGGCGGCCGTCTCGGTGCGGGCGCCGGTCTTCTCGGTCTCGGTGACGGACATCTCATGGGCTCCTCGGGTATCGGTGGGGCCCCGGATCGGCACGGCCCGGAAACGCACAGGCGCCCCGGGCCTTGTCGGCCCGGGGCGCCTGGGAAGTCGCTGTCTGAAGCTAGGCAGCACGACCATGGCAGCCGGACGGGCCGGTGCCATAGGTAAAGACGAAGGTCAGCTGCTTCTGCATGCGGCCAGTATGGACCCGGCCCGGCGGCGCCGGGCAAACCGGGTTCGGATGGTGAGACGGAAGGGATCTCCGGCACGCCGGTAGAATCGACAAAGCAGACCCTCTCTCCCCGCCGGAAGGCCGCCACCAGTGCCAGCAGCACCCTCCGCCGCAGCCGACCACTCCAACCCGGACGTAGTCCTCGTTGTCGACTTCGGTGCCCAGTACGCCCAGCTCATCGCCCGCCGCGTCCGTGAGGCCCGGGTCTACAGCGAGATCGTCCCGTCCACCATGCCGGTGGCCGAGATGCTGGCCAAGAAGCCGCGGGCGATCATCCTCTCCGGTGGTCCCTCCTCGGTCTACGCGGAGGGCGCCCCGCGCCTTGACCGCGCGATCTTCGAGGCCGGGGTCCCCGTCTTCGGCATGTGCTACGGCTTCCAGCTGATGGCGACGACGCTCGGCGGCACCGTCGACAACACCGGCGCGCGTGAGTACGGCCGCACGGACCTCCATGTCTCCAAGAGCGGCTCGACGCTCTTCGAGGGCACCCCGGACGAGCAGTCGGTGTGGATGTCGCACGGTGACGCCTGCTCCGCCGCTCCCGAGGGCTTCACGGTCACCGCGTCCACCGACGTGGTGCCGGTCGCCGCCTTCGAGAACGACGAGAAGAAGCTGTACGGCGTGCAGCACCACCCCGAGGTGATGCACTCCACCTACGGCCAGCAGGTCCTCGAGCACTTCCTCTACCGCGGTGCCGGCATCGAGCCGAACTGGACCACGGGCAACGTCATCGACGAGCAGATCGAGGCCATCCGCGCGCAGGTCGGCACCAAGCGCGCGATCTGCGGTCTGTCCGGCGGTGTGGACTCCGCGGTCGCTGCGGCACTCGTGCAGAAGGCCATCGGCTCCCAGCTCACCTGCGTGTACGTCGACCACGGTCTGATGCGTAAGGGCGAGACGGAGCAGGTCGAGAAGGACTTCGTCGCCGCCACCGGCGTCCAGCTGAAGGTCGTCGACGCGGCGGACCGTTTCCTCGAGGCGCTGGCCGGGGTCTCCGACCCCGAGGAGAAGCGCAAGATCATCGGGCGCGAGTTCATCCGGGTCTTCGAGCAGGCGCAGGCCGAGATCGTGGCCGAGGCCGCGGGCGGCGAGGACGTCGCGTTCCTCGTCCAGGGCACGCTCTACCCGGACGTCGTCGAGTCCGGCGGCGGTACCGGCACCGCCAACATCAAGTCGCACCACAATGTGGGCGGTCTGCCGGAGGACCTCGAGTTCGAGCTCGTCGAGCCGCTGCGCAAGCTGTTCAAGGACGAGGTCCGCATGGTCGGCCAGGAGCTCGGCCTGCCGGACGAGATCGTCCAGCGCCAGCCCTTCCCGGGACCGGGTCTGGGCATCCGCATCGTCGGCGAGGTCACGCGTGAGCGGCTCGACCTGCTCCGCGAGGCCGACGCGATCGCCCGCGAGGAGCTCACGGCGGCCGGTCTCGACCGCGACATCTGGCAGTGCCCCGTGGTGCTGCTCGCCGACGTCCGCAGCGTCGGCGTCCAGGGCGACGGCCGCACCTACGGCCACCCGATCGTGCTGCGCCCGGTCTCGTCCGAGGACGCGATGACGGCGGACTGGACGCGGATGCCGTACGAGGTGCTGGCGAAGATCTCGACGCGGATCACCAACGAGGTCGCGGACGTGAACCGCGTGGTCCTCGACGTGACGAGCAAGCCGCCGGGCACCATCGAGTGGGAGTGACATCTCCCCGACTTCAACGCCGACGCCGTCGCTCGTTCGTCCGAGCGGCGGCGTCGTCGTTCCGGCCGTGGTCCGAAGACGTGGCGCCGACCGGCGAGGTGGCGTCAACACGGCGAGGTCGTGATTCACCCGCCCTGGCCTCGGCCATCGGGGTGGCGGCGGCTTGCGTGCGGCACAATTCCCATGCGTCACAGGGCGGTTGTTCTTCCTGATGCGTGAGAGGTGGCGTTCGGTCGTGGCGGTGCAGGAAGCGGGACGGTGCGACGAGTGCGTGCACGGCGCGCGCGAGAGCCACCGGCGTGCGGTGGCCGAATTCGTCGGCCTGCGCGAGGAGTTCGCAGCCGGCCAGGGACTGCCTGCGGGCGTGGCCCACTCGCCCGGCGCCTCGCGCCAGTGGGTGTCGGACGAGCTGACGCAGGCCGCCCGTACGGTCTCCGACCGCGGCCGGGAGGCGGACGGCTCCCGGCTGCGCCGGCTCAGGCTGCGCTCGCTGGTCGCCGTGTGGGCCTGCTTCGGTGTCCTCGCCACCGTCCAGCTGGTGACCGCCATGGGCGCGGGCTGGACCGGCGCCCGTACGGCGGGGCTGCTCGCCGCGCTGGCCGTCGCCGGTGCTCTCACCGCCGGGGCCCATGCCCACCGGGCGCGCGGCGGGATCCTCGCGCCGCTGGCCGGGGAGGACAACCGGCTCTCCACCTCACGTTCCGTCGCCACCGTCTGGGTGCTGGTCGTCTGCTACGCGGTGCTCGTCCTCGCGCTGCAGCAGGCATGGTCCTCCGCGCCCGCCGACCGCGACCGCCTCGTCGGCGGCCTCGCCCTCGGCCGGGGCGCCGGCCTGCTGACCGTCCTCGCCCTGGTCTGCGCGGTCGCCGTGCTGGTGCGCCGGGTCGTCGCCGTGCGCGTCCAGGGGCAGCGGCTGCAGAAGGTGCCGGCCGACCGGCCCCACCCCCGCGACCTCGTCTGCGACGACGACGGCCGCGCCGCCTTCGCCGATGTGCAGTACGTGCTGGTGAGCGCCGCCGCCATGACGTACACGCTGGTTCGGCTCGGGCGCGGCCCCGGGCAGCTGCCGGAGCTGCCGTGGGGAGCCGTCCTGCTGATGGCCGTCTCCGCGGCGACGTACCTGGCGGCCAAGTACGCGGAGGGCGGCCGGCCCGTGGTGATGTCGGTGGTGCGGGCGCGGGAGGCCGGTGACCTGGACGGACCCATCCGTACCGGCGACGACATCGAGCTCCGCGGCTCCGGCTTCGTCCCGCCGGGCGCGGGCGCACCCGACCGGCTGGCCCGCATGGTCGTCCGCATCGGGGCCGTGCACGTGCACGTCCCGCTGATCCCCGTACCGGGCGGGTTCGCCAACCCGACGGACACGGTGCTCACCGTGCCGGTGCCGGCGGAGGTCGAACCGGGGCAGGTCGACGTGCAGGTGGTGACGGCCGCCGGCGTGGAGAGCAACCGCTGCCTGATCGAAGTGACCTACTGACCCGTCGCTGTTCACCCGTGTGTCGCGGGACCCGTGTGTCACAAGGTCTGTGACTAATCTGGTGAGCGGCGCGGCCGCGCCGTACGTATGGTCGGGCGACGGGTCGACTGAAGGCGGGGACCAGCGATGACACACACTCATCGGGCGACGGCGGACCATGGGTCGCTCGACGACGGACCGCGCGGATTCAGGGAGCGGGCCGGCCGGTACGCACTGCTGCCGCTGCGGGTCTTCCTCGGCGTCACGTTCATCTACGCGGGCATCGACAAACTCACCGACAGCGCGTTCATGTCGGCGACCGGCTCCGGCTCCATCGGCGAGATGATGAACGCCGTGCGCGACTCGTCCGCCGTGCCGGCGCTCGTCGATCTGGCGCTGAAGAACCCGGAGGGCTTCGGCTACGCCATCGCTTTTGGTGAAGTGGCCGTCGGCATCGGCACCCTGATCGGACTGCTGGCCCGGCTCGCCGCCCTGGGCGGCGCGCTGATCTCGCTGAGCCTGTGGCTGACGGTGAGCTGGCAGACGGACCCGTACTACTACGGCAACGACCTCGCCTACCTGATGGCCTGGCTGCCGCTGGTGCTCGCGGGTGCCTCCCTGTTCTCCCTCGACGCGCTGATCGCGGCCCGGCGCCGCACCCCGTAGTGGACGGCGGCCACCAGGCCCGCCACGAAGAAGCCGCCGAGGACCACGGGGAAGGCCACCCACCAGGGCGTGTGCCAGGCGCCGCCCGCGTCGCCGCCGTAGAGCAGCGCCGCTGCCAGTACGCACAGCCCCGCGACGAACCTCGCGGGACGGAAGCCGTGCCGGAACTCGCGGCGGGGCCCGTCCGCCCGGTGGCGCACGGCCCCATGACCGGACTCATGACGCTGCACGGGTCACCTCCACCTGTCCGATGCCTACTTCCAGCGTGAGTTCCAGCGTGCCCGCCGGCTCCGCCCCGGCGGGCGGCGGCAGCGTGCGCCGGCGGTCCTGGCTCGGGCCGACGTCGATGTCGTTCGGGGTGTCCCCGGGGAGCCGGACGTCGCCGACGCCCACCTCGGCGTCCAGCTTCACCGTCGCGTCCTTCGGCAGCACGACCTTGAGCTGCCCCGCCCCGATCTCGGCCCGTGTCGCCACCGCCTCGCCCGCGGGGACGGAGAGCGTGGACAGGTCGAGGGTGCCGACCCCGGTGCCCAGCTCGTAGAGCGGCTCGACGGCGGTGACCGACGCCGGCCGCCAGTCCTGCTCGCCCCAGCTCGTACCGATGTCCTTCGGCAGCGCCGAGGCGCCCGCGAGCAGCCCGGCCGTGACCAGGGTCAACAGGATCGTGCCGAAGCCCGTGCGGCCCAGTAGGGCGCTGACCAGCAGGCCGAGCCCGAACACCGACAGCGCGGCCACCAGCCCGATCTGCAGGGCGGTGCCCAGGGGTTGCCCCTCCCAGCTCAGTCCCGTCCCCAGCCCGCCCGCCACGAGCGCCAGGAGGAAGACCGCGCCGCCGATCCCCCGCGGACCGCGGCTGTGCGGAGGCACCTCTCCCCGTCCGCCCCGGCCGTGCGGCGCCGAGACCTCCTCCACCGCCGAGTCGGGGCCCCACAGATAGCCGGTCGGCACCGGGCCGGTCGTGCCGTCCTTGACGATCGGGTCGCGCCACCAGGAAGGGCTCTCCGGCGCCGGCGGGGCCTTGGTCTCCGGAGGGGCCTCCGCGACCGTGTGCGCCGTCGCGGTGTCCATCGGCGCGCCTTCGGTCGTGGCGAGCCGTCGGCGCTGGGACCACACGGCCGCTCCGGTGACCGCCAGCGACAGCAGCGCGGCGAAGGAGAGGGCGCTGTCGTTGCCCAGCATGGAGAGGAAGATCCCGCAGCCGATCAGCGCGAGGAGCACGGCGGTGAGCGACGCGCCGTCGACCCGGCCGGACAGCAGCCGGCGGAACTCGTTCTCCTCGTCGTCCTCCGAGGGGACCAGCAGCCAGGCGAAGCCGTAGAAGATCAGCCCGATTCCGCCGGTCACCGAGAGCACGCCGACGGCGATCCGGAAGATCACCGGGTCCACGTCGCAGTAGCGGCCCAGTCCGCCGCAGACACCGGCCACCACCTTGTGGTGCGGGGAGCGGCGCAGCTGGGGTGCCTCGGGGGGCGGGACGGTCGGCTGCTCTGTCATGGGTCCATGGTGACGGGCCGGGGGGTCGGGCGGGAGCCGCGGCGACCCTGGCCGTTCCCTGATTTCCGTCCCTGAGCCTCCTCGGGACGGCGTCCGAGCAAGGAGGTCCCCCGGGATCCCCGGGGGATCAGGGACGGTTGGGGGACGACCCTGATACCGCGTCCCGTTCCGCCGTGTGACGATCGGTGCATGCCAGTCGCCACGCCCGGAACCACCGGCCCCTCGCGCATCCCGCTGCCGGAGGAGCCGGCTCTGCGCAAGCTGTACCGCAGCGCCGACGGGCGGATGCTCGGCGGTGTGGCACGCGGACTGGCCGGGCATCTGGGGCTGCCGGTCGTCTGGGTGCGCCTGGTCTTCCTCGGGCTGTTCCTCGCGGACGGCCTGGGCGCGGTGCTCTACGCGGTGTTCTGGATCGTCGTCCCCCTCGGGGTCGGCGGCAGGGCGGCGGAACCGCGCTCGGTGTTCGAGACGACGCCTGACGGGCGCCGCCGGCTGCGCAAGCCGGACAAGGGCCAGCTGTTCGCGATGATCGCCCTGCTTTTCGGGGCCGCGGTCTTCGTCGGCAACGTCGACATGCGCGGCAGCAACCGCTACGTCTGGCCGACGCTGCTCATCGGCGCGGGTGTTGTCCTGGTCTGGCGACAGGCGGACAACGCCCGCCGCGCCCGCTGGACCGACGTGGGCCGCCGGCGGCGGCTGCTCCAGCTGGCCAGGGCGCTGGCCGGAGTCGCCCTCGTCGGCATGGGCCTGACCGTCTTCATGGTCGTCCGCGGCTCGGCCGCCCAGCTCGGCAATGTGCTGACCGCCGCGGTCGCGGTCATCGCCGGTGTCGCCCTGCTCGCGGGACCGTGGCTGGTGCGGATGACGCAGGACCTCTCCGAGGAGCGGACCATGCGTATCCGGGCCCAGGAGCGGGCGGAGGTGGCCGCCCACGTCCACGACTCCGTCCTGCACACCCTGACCCTGATCCAGCGGAACGCCGCCGACGCCGGTGAGGTGCGCCGGCTCGCCCGCGCCCAGGAGCGTGAGCTGCGAAACTGGCTCTACAAGCCGGAGGGCACCGGCAAGGACGAGGACGAGGAGCCCGACACCCTCGCGGAGGCGGTCAAGAAGGCGGCCGCCGAGGTCGAGGACAAGCACGGGGTCCCGCTCGAGGTCGTCGTCGTCGGCGACTGCCCGCTCGACGACAAACTGGGCGCACAGATGCAGGCCGCCCGCGAAGCGATGGTCAACGCCGCCAAGTACGGTGGCGCGGGAGGGGCGGTGCAGGTGTACGCGGAGGTCGAGGGCCGTACGGTCTTCGTGTCCGTACGGGACCGGGGGCCGGGATTCGACCTGGACGCCGTACCGGAGGACCGGATGGGCGTCAGGGAGTCGATCATCGGGCGTATGCAGCGCAACGGCGGGACGGCACGACTGCGCTCCGTGCCCGGAGGGGGCACGGAAGTGGAGCTCGAGATGGAGAGGGCGGACGGATGACCGAGGCGGCCGGAGAGACCACAGAGCGTCGGGTGCGGGTCGTACTCGTCGACGACCACCGGATGTTCCGCACGGGAGTGCAGGCCGAGATCGGACAGACCGAGAGCACGGGCGTCGAGGTCGTCGGGGAGGCCGCCGACGTCGACCAGGCGGTCACCGTGATCACGGCGACCCGCCCCGAGGTCGTTCTCCTCGACGTGCACCTGCCCGGTGGCGGCGGGGTCGAGGTGCTGCGCCGCTGCGCCTCGTTGATGGCGGCGGCGGAGAACCCGGTGCGGTTCCTGGCGCTGTCGGTGTCCGACGCGGCGGAGGACGTGATCGGCGTCATCCGCGGCGGCGCCCGTGGCTACGTCACCAAGACGATCACAGGCACCGACCTGGTCGACTCGATCTTCCGGGTGCAGGACGGCGACGCGGTGTTCTCGCCGCGGCTGGCCGGTTTCGTGCTGGACGCCTTCGCCTCGACGGACGCGCCGCCGGTCGACGAGGACCTGGACCGGCTGACGCAGCGGGAGCGGGAGGTGCTGCGGCTCATCGCGCGCGGATACGCGTACAAGGAGATCGCCAAGCAGCTCTTCATCTCGGTGAAGACGGTCGAGTCGCACGTGTCCGCGGTGCTGCGCAAGCTTCAGCTGTCCAACCGGCACGAGCTCACCCGGTGGGCGACGGCACGCCGCCTGGTGTGACGCGCAGGTCGCCGCGTCAGGTCAGGGACATGTCGGTCTTGTCGCCGACCCGGACGTAGCCGACGGCGGCGTAGACCCGTTCGACGTCCGGGTCGCCGGGCTCCAGCCACACGGTCCGGCAGCCGGCGTCGAAGGCCTTCGCGGTCAGGAACGCGGAGAACGCCGCGCCGATGCCCCTGCGGCGGTGGGTCGCGGCGACCGCGAGCCCCGTCAGTTCGCAGAGACCGTCGACCGGGGCGGAGCAGCCGCCGGCAGCGACCGGGGTGCCGTCGGTGTCGTCCGTGGCGAGGGCCGCGACCCCGCCGCCCTCCACGACGCTGCGCAGCGCGCCGACCTCGCCGTCCGTCGCCTCGCCCTCGAAGCCGTGTACCGCATGCTGCACCCCGGCCGCGGCCCGGCAACCGGCCTCGTCCGACACGACGGTGAAGGTGATCCCGGGTACCGGCGGAGTCACGAGCGCGTCGGGGGAGCAGGCGATCAGCGGTGCGCGGCGCTCGACCGTGAAACCGGCCGCCAGCAGGGCGGGTTCGACGTCCGGCGCACAGGACGGCAGGAATTCCAGACGCGGCAGCCGGTCCTTCTCGCGGAACACCTCGACGAGCGCCTCGATGTCGTCCGCCGTCGGGCTGGCGGCGTGGTCGGGGACGGCGTAATTGACGGGCGGGACGGGCCGGTCGGCGTTGTAGCGCACCGTGAAGGGGCCCACACGTACGTGGCCCCGTGAGCGGAGTGCGAGCGTGCGCACATAGTTCTGGACGTCGAGGTCCATGTACGGCTCCTGCTGGTCGGGGCTGGAACGTGACCCGGGATCGAGGCACCGGCCCGGGGAACGGGCAACCGGATTGATGCCGGGCCGTGCCCGGCCTGGGTCACGCGGGTCGGGTCGCTCCGGCGAACGGCATCTGGTCGATCGGCGCGACCCGCACCGGGGCACCGGGACGCGGGGCGTGGATCATCTGCCCGCCGCCGATGTAGAGGCCGACGTGCGAGACGCCGGAGTAGAAGAAGACCAGGTCACCGGGCGCGAGTTGGGAACGGGGCACCCGCGCGCCGGCGTTGATCTGGGTGTATGTGGTGCGCGGCAGCGAGACCCCGGCGGAACGCCAGGCGGCCTGCGTCAGCCCGGAGCAGTCGTAGGACCCGGGGCCCGTCGCCCCCCACACGTAGGGCTTGCCGATGGCTCCGTACGCGTAGGCGACGGCCTGCGCCGCGCGGCTGTTCGGGGCCTTCAGGGTGTCGCGCGGGGTGCCGGGGCGGTCCGCCCGCGCCGGTCCGTCCGACGCCGTGCCGCCGTTGTACCGGGCCCGCTGCTCGGCGGTCAGCCGGGCCAGCAGGCGTTCCGCGGCGGCGAGTTTGCTCCGCACGGCGGCCTTGTGGCCGGCCAGTTCCTCGCGGCGCGCCTCGAGTTCGGCGATACGGTCACCTGCCTGGGCCTTGAGCCGTGCGAGATCCCTCAACTGACGCCGCACGTCGGAGACCGCGGCGGCCTGCAGCGCTCCGGCCCGTTCCGCGAGGGCGGCCACCCGGAGGTACTCCTCCGGGTCGGAGGTCAGGGCGAGCCGCAGACCGGGGTCCATGCCGCCGTCACGGTACTGGGCGGTGGCAAGGGAACCGACGGCGTTGCGGGACGTGTTGAGGCGTTCGGTCCGGCGCGCCGCCTCGTCGCGCAGCGAGTCCAGTGATCCGCGGGCGCTCTCCGCCCGTTCCCTGGCGCCGTTGTGCTTCTCGGTGGCGACCTCTGCCTCCTGGTACAGCCTGTCGACCCTGGCCTGGATCTGCGCCGGGGTGAGGCCCGGCTCCGCGTGTCCCGTGCCGTCGAACGCGGTCGTGACCGCCGCGCCCGCCAGGGCGAGGGTGAGCGCGGTACGGGCGGCCGGTCCGTCGAGCCGGCGCTCACGGGGCTTTCGGTGTGCTGCCACGAGGGCTTCCACGTCCTTCCGTCGTCCCTGCCGCCGCACCGCGTCCGGCGGCGGGCCGCACAGGGGAAGCGGTCCGCCGCAGGACCTTCCGGCGGTGGCGGCCGAGTGCCGTCCGGCTGTACGACGGCTCGCGGGGAGTCGGCCACCTGGGGCAGGACGCTAGGACCGCGCCGCCAGGGGCGGGACACAACGACCGTAAATCTCCGAAAATGGGTGTCCCGCAACCATTGATGAACGGCCGGTCGTCGTCACGGACACGCATCGCGTCGGTCCCCCGACCGATGCGGCGGACAGCGCCACCTGCCCGGCGGACGGTGGTATGGGCGGGGCTAGGCTCCGGGCCATGGACGTACTCATCAATGTCTTCGTCGCACTGCACATCATCGGCATCGCCTCGCTGCTGGGCGGGTTCCTGACCCAGATGAAGGCGATGGGCGAGGGCACCGCCCGCTTCAACCCCGCGATGCTGCACGGCGCGCTGACCATGCTGGTCACGGGTGTGGTCCTGGTGGGTCTGAATCAGGCGGACGACCAGACGGTCGACAACCTCAAGATCGGCGTCAAGCTTGCGGTCCTGGTCGTGATCCTCGGCCTCGTGTACGTCAAGCGGGACGAGGAGAAGGTCGACAAGGCGCTCTTCGGCGCGGTGGGCGGCCTGACCGTGGCCAACATCTTCATCGCCACGCTCTGGACCTGACCCGCGCGCGGACATGACGGTGCCCGGGCGGCGCGGCCGCCCGGGCACCGGTGCGCCGGGGCACCTCGCGTCGGTCCCGCAGGGCTTCAGGCGGGGCGGACGCTGCCGTAGATCGGCATGTAGTAGATGGACTCCTCGCGGACGTTCGTGCCCGGCTTGGGCGCGTGGATCATCTTGCCGTCGCCGATGTAGATGCCGACGTGGCTGATGTCGTCGTAGAAGAAGACCAGGTCACCGGGGAGCAGGTCGGCCGTCTCGACACGGGTGCCGACCTTCACCTGGTCCCAGGTGGTGCGCGGCAGGTCCACCCCCGCCGCCTTCCACGCGGCCGCGGTGAGGCCGGAGCAGTCGTACGAGCTCGGGCCCGTCGCGCCCCAGACGTACGGCTTGCCGATCTGGGCACGGGCGAACGCGAGGACCTTGTCCGCCTTGGCCGCGTAGGTGCCGTCGTCCGTGCCGGTGCCGGTGTCGGTCCCCGGGTCGGTGGTGCCCGTGTCCGGGGCGGTCTCGCGCTCCTGCTGCTGCCGCTCGGCCTCCGCCCGGGCCGCTGCCTCCGCCTCCGCCTCCGCCTTCGCCTTGGCCTCGGCCTTGCGACGCGCCTCCTCTTCCTTCTCCCGCTCGATCGCGGCGAGGCGGGCCTTCTCCTCGGCCGTCAGCTCCGAGAGCAGGGCGCGTGCCTCCGCGAGCTTGGTCTGCACCGTCTGCTTGCTGGTGCGCAGGGCCTCCTGGGAGTCCGTGAGGGACTCGAGGCGCTTGGTGGCCTCCGCGCGCTGCTTCGCGGCCGCGGCCCGCTCGGTCTCGTACTCGCTGACGGCCCTGCGCTGCTGGTCCGTCATCCGGTCCATCAGCTGGGTCTGGTCGAAGTACGCCTGGGGGCTGTCCGCGAACATCAGCGCGGCGGTGGGGGTGACGGAACCGGTGCGGTACTGCGCGGCCGCGTAGTTGCCGAGGGCGCGGCGGGACTCGTTCAGCTTCTCGGTGCGCTTGGCGGCCTCGTCGAGCAGCTGGTCGACCTCCTGGCGCTTCTCCGCCGTGGCTTCCTTGGCCTTGTTGAACTCCTGCGTCGCGCTGCCCGCCTGCCGGTAGAGGTCGTCGACCTTCTTCTGCACCTCTTCGATGCTGGGCTTCGGGTCGGACGGCGCGGCGGTGGCGCTCTGTGTGGAGAGCAGCGTCACACCGGCGAGGGCGGCCGTGGTGAATCCGACGGCGGTGGACGGTTTTGCGGTACGGCTGCGGGGCTTGCGATGCGACGCCAAGGCCGGCATCTCCTTCTTCCGTGGACCGCCTACCGGGTTAGCTGTCGGGTTCGGGCGAACGGAAGACGCCCTACGGACCGAGCGGGGCACGGTCCGATTCACCCCGGTGGTGCTTGGTGGGTCCCCGGTTCCGAACTCCCTCGGGAGAAGCCCGGATTCGGCGCAGGCCGCCCGTTCGGCGTGGTTCGCCGGGAGGGGTGCGGGCCGCCTGGTCGAGCACGCTAGCCAACTGGTGCGTCTGCTGTGAAGGTTGATGTTCGATATGTCCGATACATTTTCGTGACCTTTTTCGGCGGCGGGCCGCCGGTCGCCCGGCGGATCCGCCCTGTCACATACCGTGGCGTCCGCCGGTGTCCCGGTGCGGCCACGGTTGTCGGTCCGGCCGCCTAGACTCGTTAAGCGATGAGCAGCCTCTTTGACGACAGCTTCCTGGCGGACCTCCGGCCCGACGCGGACGGGCCCCCGCCGCCGCCCGAGGACCCGGCTCCGGAGCAGCTTCCGGACGACCTCTTCCAGGGCGCCTTCGACGTGCCTCCGGCCCGCGACGGGTACTACCGCGACGGTGCCCCGCGCCCCGTCGTGGACCCCGCCGCCCTGCTCGACGGGCTGAACGAGCAGCAGCGCGCCGCCGTCGTGCACACAGGGTCACCGCTGCTCATCGTGGCCGGCGCCGGCTCCGGCAAGACCCGGGTGCTCACCCACCGGATCGCCCACCTGCTGGGCACGCGCCGGGTCCACCCCGGCCAGATACTGGCGATCACCTTTACCAACAAGGCCGCCGGCGAGATGAAGGAGCGCGTCGAGCAGCTGGTGGGCCCGCGCGCCAACGCGATGTGGGTCATGACCTTCCACAGCGCGTGCGTACGCATCCTGCGCCGCGAGTCCAAGAAGCTGGGCTTCACCTCGTCGTTCTCGATCTACGACGCTGCGGACTCGAAGCGCCTGATGTCGCTGGTCTGCCGCGACCTGGACCTCGACCCGAAGAAGTTCCCGCCGAAGTCCTTCAGCGCCAAGATCTCGAACCTGAAGAACGAGCTGATCGACGAGGAGACCTTCGCCGACCAGGCTCAGGACGGTTTCGAGAAGACGCTCGCCGAGGCGTACCGGATGTACCAGGCGCGGCTGCGCGAGGCCAACGCCCTGGACTTCGACGACATCATCATGACGACGGTCCATCTGCTCCAGGCTTTCCCGGACGTCGCCGAGCACTACCGCCGCCGCTTCCGGCACGTCCTCGTCGACGAGTACCAGGACACCAATCACGCTCAGTACACACTCGTGCGCGAGCTGGTGGGCAAGGGGTACGAGGACCTGGAGCCGGCGGAGCTGTGCGTCGTCGGTGACGCCGACCAGTCGATCTACGCCTTCCGCGGTGCGACCATCCGCAACATCCTCCAGTTCGAGGAGGACTACCCGGACGCGACGACGATCCTGCTGGAGCAGAACTACCGCTCCACCCAGACGATCCTCTCCGCCGCCAACGCCGTCATCGAGCGCAACGAGTCCCGCCGCCCCAAGAACCTGTGGACGAACGCCGGTGCCGGCGCCCAGATCACCGGCTATGTCGCGGACACCGAGCACGACGAGGCCCAGTTCGTCGCCGACGAGATCGACCGGCTCACGGACGCGGGCGAGGCGAAGGCCGGTGACGTCGCCGTCTTCTACCGCACGAACGCCCAGTCTCGTGTCTTCGAGGAGATCTTCATCCGCGTCGGCCTGCCCTACAAGGTCGTCGGCGGTGTGCGCTTCTACGAGCGCAAGGAGGTCCGCGATGTGCTGGCCTACCTGCGGGTCCTCGCCAACCCCGAGGACAACGTCCCGCTGCGCCGCATCCTGAACGTGCCCAAGCGCGGTATCGGCGACCGCGCGGAGGCGATGATCGACGCCCTCGCGCTGCGCGAGAAGATCACCTTCCCGCAGGCGCTGCGCCGCGTCGACGAGGCGTACGGCATGGCGGCCCGCTCGGCCAACGCGGTCAAGCGGTTCAACGTGCTGATGGAGGAGCTGCGCACGATCGTCGACTCGGGCGCGGGTCCGGCCGTCGTGCTCGAGGCCGTGCTGGAGCGGACCGGCTATCTCGCTGAACTCCAGGCGTCCACGGACCCCCAGGACGAGACGCGCATCGAGAACCTCCAGGAACTGGCCGCCGTGGCGATGGAGTTCGAGCAGGCCCGCGGTGAGGAGGAAGGCACCGGCACACTCGCCGAGTTCCTCGAGCAGGTGGCTCTCGTCGCCGACTCCGACCAGATCCCCGACGAGGACGAAGAGGGCACCGGCGTCATCACGCTGATGACCCTGCACACCGCGAAGGGCCTTGAATTCCCGGTCGTGTTCCTCACCGGCATGGAGGACGGCGTCTTCCCGCACATGCGGGCCCTCGGGCAGACGAAGGAGCTGGAGGAGGAGCGGCGCCTGGCCTATGTGGGCATCACCCGCGCCCGTGAGCGGCTCTATCTGACGCGGTCCTCGATGCGCAGCGCCTGGGGACAGCCGTCGTACAACCCGCCGTCGCGGTTCCTCGAGGAGATCCCGGGCCAGCATCTGACCTGGAAGCGGACGGGGCCGATGGCAGCCCCCGCCGGACCGACGTCCGGCATCGCCTCCTCGCTGTCCTCCTCACGTTCGCGCGGCGGCGCCTCCGGCTTCGCCACGCGGCGTACGAGCGACAAGCCGGTGATCTCGCTTGCGGTGGGCGACCGGGTCACGCACGACCAGTTCGGCCTGGGGACCGTGGTCGAGGTCAAGGGGTCGGGGTCCGAGGCACAGGCGACGATCGACTTCGGGGACGAGAAGCCGAAGCGGCTGCTGCTCAGGTACGCCCCGGTCGAGAAGCTCTGACGCTCCGACGACGGCGCCCGGTCCCTGCGGGGGGCGGGCGTCTATGCCGGACATCCCAGGACATGTACGTCAGGCGTGCGCGGAAGCCTGTCGCGACGACCGTGCGCACGTCGACAGTTGTCCCTGCCGGCAGGGTTGACGCGGTTTTCGCCGGGCCGGACGGGTCTACGCGGGATCGAGGCCGTGGCTGCGCAGCCACGGCAGCGGGTCTATGGCCGCGCCGCCGCCGGGACGGACCTCGAAGTGGAGGTGCGGTCCGGTGGAATTGCCCGAGTTGCCCGAATAGGCGATGACGTCACCGGCCTTGACGTAGCCGCTGCGGATCCTGGTGCTGCTCAGGTGGCAGTACCAGGTCTCCGTGCCGTCGGCCGCGGTCACGATGGCCATGTTGCCGTAGGCGCTGTTCCACTGGGTGCGGACGGTGCCGTCCGTCGCGGCCATGACCTCGGTGCCGTACTGGACGGGGAAGTCGATGCCGCTGTGCAGGGACATCCAGTTGACGCCGGACTGGCCGTAGTAGGCGCTGAGTCCGTCCTGCTTCACCGGCAGTACGAACTTGGGGCGGAGCGCCTCACGGCGGGCCGCCTCTTCCTCGCGCTTCTTCTTCTCCGCCGCCTGGCGCGCCTTGAGGTCGATGCGTTCCTGGGTGCGGGAGGCCCGGTCGCCGAAGTCACGGGCGTCGGCGCTGAGTGCGGCGAGCTGCGTGTCCATGGCGTTGTTGGCGGCGACCGGCTGCACGGAGGCGGGGTCGGTGGCGGCCACGTTGCTCTTGTCGTCCTTCGTCCCGCTCTCACTGCCGAGGCCGCTGACGGACGCGGCGGCGACACCCGCGACGCCCATGACACAGGCGGAGGGAACGGCGACGGTGAGGAGCGCCGATCGCTTGGCGGGGGTGCGACGGCGGCCGCGGCTGCCGCCGGAGCGGCGGACCGGGCGGGAAGAGACGGGTGTGGCGGTCACGGCCGGCACGGCGGTCATGGTCCGGGTCAGCGCGTCGTGGTCCGGAACGTCGTCGCTCTGCGCTGCGTCGGCCGGGTCGGCGTCGGCTTCAGCGCCGTACTCCGACTCGTAGCCGGTTTCCGCGTCCGTCTCCGCGGCCTCGGGCTCGGCGTCCTGCTGGGCCTCGAAGGTGTAGCCGTAAACATCGCCTGCTTCGTACCCCGGGCCGGTCTCGTACGCTTCGCCCGTCCCGTGCGCTTCGCCGGTCTCGTACGCCGGGACCGAGTCGTATGCGTCGGCCGTCACGTACGCGCCGTAGTTCTCGTACGTCTCGTACTCGGCCCGCGGGGTGAACTCCTGCTCCGGCACGAACTGTTGCGGGACGAGCCCTTCGGGCGTCGCCGTCGCGGAGTTCCAGGCCGTGGCGTCGTAGGTGCCGCTGTCGAAGGTGCCGGGCGCCCACTGGCCGGTCGCGTCGTAGGCGAAGGCCGCGGCGGCCGTCTCGTACTGGCCGGTGCCGCCCGCCTCGTTCCAGGCGCTCGCGTCCCACTGGCCGGTGGTGTCGTACTGCGCGTACTGCTGCTGCTCGTACTGCGCGTCGTACTGGGGCTGTTGGGTCTGCTGAGCCGTCGCACAGGCGTCGTGCCCGGTGCTTCCGTCGCCGCCGGCGTTCCACTGGGACGAGTCGTACTGGCCGCTGTGGCTCGCTTCGTAACTGCCCGGCAGGGCGCCGAAGAGCGGGTCGGAGTCGAAGCTGCCGGTGGCGTACCCGCCGTACCCGGCGTTGGTGTGCTGGTCGTTCACCAACTTCTCTCTCGCCTCGACAGCAGGACCTGTTTCCGGGCCACCTGTTTGCACAGGGGGTCCCAGGGGGAAGCAGTGGCGCGACTGTACCCGGCGGTACGCGACGGCGACAATCTTCGGCGGCATCTACGCAATCAGGAAACGGGCATTCAGCCGCGTTTCGGCGGCCCGAGGGCAGAGCTTTGGCCCTACGTTCGAGAAGTGTTCGATGAATCGGTCTCGAAGGGTCACCTCAAGCGACGGACGCGGTCCCCGAAGAAGAGCCCGCTTCCGACCCGCCCGACTCGAGAGCCTCACGGATTCCCTCGGCGACGGCGGGGTGAACAGGCAGTGCGAGATGGCCGATTCCGCTCACCTGCACGTTCTGTACGAGAAGGTCCGGATGGTCGATGCGGGCCGTCTCGACCGGCGACATGATCCGGTCCAGATCGCTCCAGAAGCTGACGAACCGGGTGCGGCAGCCGGGCGCGGGCATGCGCAGCTCCTCGATCACCGGCGAACCCGGCCGCATCTGCCGCACGATCGGGTGGGCGCTCGCGAGCGGGGCGACGGTCGTGCCCGAGTGCGGTGTGCCGAGCGTGACGAGGGTACGGACGCGGCGGTCGCCACCCAGACGCTGGACGTAGTAGCGGGCGATCAGGCCGCCCAGGCTGTGCCCGACGATGTCGATCTCGGGGTGGCCGGTGCGGGCGCAGATCTCCTCGACATGGCGGCCGAGCAGGTCGGCGGCGGCGCGGACGTCACAGGTGAGCGGCGAGTAGTTGAGGCACTCGACATGGTGCGAGCCCTGCCGGGCGAGGGCGCGACGGAGCAGTACGAACACCGACCGGTTGTCGACGAAGCCGTGGAGCAGGACGGTGGGGACGGCGTCCGGGGCACCCGGCAGGCGGTGCGGGGCCCCTGCTGCGGTCGGGGCGCCGTCATCGGCTCCCGCGTGGGGGCGCGGGCGGGGGCGGCGCTCCGGAGTGAGGCCGGTCGGATAGAGGATCAGATGCCCGGCCAGGATCGCCAGCTCCAGAACGGTGGCGCGCAGCAGCGCGGCGGGCCACTTCACCGGCATCGTCATGGGAAAGGGAGGCAGGATCCTCATGACGCCCTCCTCCCGTACGGCACGGCGGGGGCGGCTCTGCCCCGCGTGCCCTCATGGGAAGCGCGCTCGGGACCGGCGCGGTTGCCCGCGCCGTCGGTGTCGCACCACCGTGCCGTGCGGCTGTCGGCACGGTGATGCGACGACCCGTTGTGGACCTGCGGCGGCTCCCCGTGCGACCGTGCCCGCAGGGCCGCGCGTGGGTGGCGCGCGAAGCCTGAAGCCGGTACGACGCTCGGCGAAAAATGTCCTACGTGTGATTTCCCCCTCCCGGCGCACCGCGAAACAGCCGCTTGCGGGATGCTGGAGATAACGTTCGTTCACTCTTCGTGCGCCCTCATGGGCGGCGGGGACCCAGGAGGCAGTGATGGGTGTGACTGGTCCGATCCGCGTGGTGGTGGCCAAGCCGGGTCTCGACGGCCACGACCGCGGGGCCAAAGTGATCGCGCGGGCGCTGCGCGACGCCGGTATGGAGGTCATCTACACCGGGCTCCACCAGACACCGGAGCAGATCGTCGACACGGCTATCCAGGAGGATGCCGACGCGATCGGCCTGTCGATCCTCTCCGGAGCGCACAACACGCTCTTCGCGAAGGTCATCGCGCTCCTCAAGGAGCGCGAGGCGGAAGACATCAAGGTGTTCGGCGGCGGGATCATCCCGGAGGCGGACATCGCGCCGCTGAAGGAACAGGGCGTCGCGGAGATCTTCACGCCTGGTGCGACGACGGCGTCGATCGTGGACTGGGTCAACGCGAACGTCCGGGCGACCGCGGAGGCGTAGGCCGTGTGCGCGGCCTTGGTCGGTTGTTTCGCGTGCCCGGGCCGCCCCGCTGCGTGACGGGGTCGCGCCGTGACGTGGCCGGCGCGGCGCGGACCTCGGGCGTGCCCAATACTCGGGGCGTGCCGGTACGCCCGAACCGCGCCACCGCACCGCACCCGCACCGGGCCGCAGTGGCACCGCGCCCGCGCCCGCACTGTGCCCCGCCCTCGCGCCACGCCTGCCGGGGCACCGCCCGGCACCGCGCCCCGCCGTCGCGCCACGCCTGCCGGGGCACCGCCCGGCACCGCGCCACGCGCACGCGCCACGCCTGCCGGGGCACCGCCCGGCACCGCGCCACGCGCACGCCCCGCGTCACGCCCCCGCACCGTCGGCCGGCGGGATCGGTGCCTGGCCGGGCGCGGCGCCTGGAGGGCGGCACCCGGGCCGGCGCCGCGGCTGCAGTCCCTCCTTCGGTAGCCCGGACATGGGGGCGGTTCCGGCGTCCGGCAGGTCTCCTCGCACCGTCCTCGGACGACCGGCGGTCCGGCAGGTCGGCGCTCCGGCAGCGGCCCGAGCGCCGTACCGCCCTCGGGCCGAAGGCCGGCCTGGACGCCTGCGGGCGGGCCGGTCCTGGCGGGCCGCCCGGCGGGTCAGGCGGCGGTGAGTTCCTCGTGCATCGCCGCCCGCAGGCGCAGCGTCGAGACCAGGCGCTGGAACGCCTCGGACCAGTAGCCGCCCGCGCCCGGTGACGCGTCCTCCTGTTCGTCCGGTGTGGCCGTGAGGACCTCCAGCCGGTCCGCCTCTTCCGGCGACAGGCAGCGTTCCGCGAGGCCCATCACACCGCTGAAGCTCCACGGGTAGCTGCCCGCGTCCCGCGCGATGTCGAGCGCGTCGACGACCGCCCGGCCCAGCGGCGCCGCCCACGGAACCGTGCACACACCGAGCAGTTGGAACGCCTCCGACAGACCGTGCGCCGCTATGAACTCGGCCACCCACGCGGCCCGTTCGTCGTCGGGAAGGGCCGAGAGGAGCTTCGACCGCTCGGCCGGCGACGTCGTCCCCGGACCGGTCGACGGCGGCGCGGCGGGTGTGCCGAGCAGGGCGCGCGACCAGTCGGCGTCGTGCTGCCGTACCGCTGCCCGGCACCATGCCGCGTGCAGTTCGTCCGCCCAGCCGTCGGACACCGGCAGCGCGACGATCTCGCGCACAGAGCGCCCGCCCAGCCGGTCCGGCCAGACCGACAGCGGGGCGGCCTCCACCAACTGGCCGAGCCACCAGGACCGTTCGCCGCGTCCTGACGGCGGGGCCGGGACGATGCCGTCACGCTGCATGTCCGCGTCGCATTCGTGCGGCGCCTCCACGACGATCACCGCTTCGGCGGCGCCGCTGCGGTCCATGGCGACGCAGGACGCGGCGCGTGCGGCCATGCGGCCGGCGAGCGCGGAACGCGGCAGGGCGGAGAGGAGTTCCGCGGCCGTGGAGCGGACGTTGCGGCTGCGGTCGGACAACGCCTGCTCCAGGAAAGGCTCGTCCGCGTCGGACAGTCCCGCCCGCAGGGAGTCGAGGAACATCAGCCGGTCCTCCGCCCGCTCGGTGGACCATGTCGAGGCGAGCAGCTCCAGCGCGGCGCCGGCGTCGTGGGCGCGCAGACCTGCGAGCAGCGCGACGCGTTCGGCGAACAGCCCTTCCTCCCACAGCTTCCGCACGGCATCCGTGTCCTCCATGTCCGGCAGCGTGGAGCCCGCGGACCCGCCGCGCAGCGCGAACTTCCACTCGGGGTTGAGCCGGGCGAGCCACAGCCCGCGCGGTCCGGCGAAGGTCAGGGCCTGGGTGCGCAGGTCCGTGCGGGCACGGGCCGCGTCGAGCAGCGCGGGCAGCACGGACGCCGGTGCCCGGTAGCCGTGTTCGTTGGCAGCCGCGAGCCACTGGGGGAGCAGCTCGGTGAGGTCCGGGGCAGTGCCGCGCCTGCCCCCGGAGCCCGAGGACCCGGATCGGTCGGCCAGCAGCTGGACGAGCCGTCGCCGCGCGGGCAGCGGCAGGGCACGGCGCCCGTCGTGCGGGGCCGGCTCCGGCAGCGTGCCGCCCGCCGCGGGCGGGGCGGGACTCAGCCCGGCCCGGCGCCGCACGGTGTGCAGGGCGGCCGCGTCGAGCAGGGCGACGGGCGTGTCCTTCCCGGCGGGTGTCGTACCGGCCGGCGGTGTCCGGCGGTCGGTGCCGAGCAGGGCCGAGGTGACGAGCTCTTCCCACGGTGACGCGCTGGCGGTGGTGGTCATGAGGTCTCCCTACGTTCAGATCAGCGGGACCGTCTCGGACATGTCCTCCGGCCAGGCCGTCAGCGGCACGAAGCCCCGGTGGCCGAACTCGCCGAACACGGTGACCGGCCGGCCGGCGGCGAGGGCCACGAGCTTCCACAGGCCCGGGCGGGTGAGCGCCGCGGCTGCGACCGGCAGCGCCGCGCCGCCGTCGGCGTCGACGAGCTGCCATCCCGTCCCGTCCGGCACGGGTATGACGCCGGTGAGTGTGACCGGCCAGGAATCCAGCCATGGGTCGTCGCGCAGGGCCTGCCCGTACGCGTCGGCCGCCGAGGCGCACGGGCCGCCGGGAGGCGGTGCCTCGATGGCGACGGGCGGGCCGAACTGCGTGCCCAGCTCCGCCCTCGGCCGGCCCGCGCCGTACGGGGTGACCTCGGCGTCGATCATCAGCCCTACCGGCAGGGCGAATTGCGGAGGCCGGCCGGCCGCGCCGAAGGAGAGCAGCAGCGCTGTCCGCCCCGACGCACGCCCGTGCAGCCAGACGCGGCGAGTGGTGAGCTTGCCGTCGGCCGAGTCGTACTGGGCGAGGACCAGCCACCGGTCCCGGACCGCGGGGCCTTCCGCGGCCGACGACAGGCCGACCCTGCCCCGGACGGTGGCGGCCAGTGGCTCGGGAAGCCGCTCGCGCCCCAGCCAGGCGGAGTCCAGCAGGTGTATCAGGGAGCACTCCTCCAGCAGCCGCACCGGCCAGCCGGGCCCGGAGCCCGGGATCGCGCCGAGCTCCCTGACGCGCGCGGCGAGCCCCGGGGCCTGGGCGTCGACCATGCGTGCGGCGGTCTCCTCCCACAGCCCGTATCCGGACCGTTCGGTGGCCGCGAGGCCGCCGCGCAGCAGGTCGGCGAGCCGCTGTTCCAGTTCCGTGGCGCCCGCGGTGATCCGCTCCGCCCTGCGTTCCGCGCGCCGCCTGGCCGCTTCCGGGTCGGCGCTCTTCGCGGCGCCGGGGCCGGCGCCCGGCTGTTCCTTGGCAGCCGCGCGGCTCCTGCGTCCCGACAGCCATTCCTCCGCCCACTCCGGCACCTCGGAGTGCGGCACGGTCTGCTCGTCGCACGCCCAGAGCAGCAGCAGGCCCAGGGCGTGCTTGCACGGGAACTTCCGGCTCGGGCAACTGCACTTGTACGCCGGTCCCGTGGTGTCCACGACCGTCTGGTACGGCTTGCTGCCGCTGCCCTTGCACAGGCCCCACACGGCCCCGGACGAGTCGCAGCCCGCACCCGACCAGGGGCCGGCCGCGCCGAGCTTGCTTCCCGCCTTGCGTGATGCGTTGTCAGGAGCCAGCGACAGCACCTGCTCCGCGGCCCAGCGCGCCACCCCTTGATCCATGGAGGCAGGGGCCGTTCCCCCGTTTGAAAGCAGCATGGGAACGACGCTAAGGGGGACCACTGACAATCGCTCCGACCTGCGAATCCGGCCATGCCGAGAGGGTGTTGGCCCGCGGTTGCCTTGATACTTTTGACACAGTGTCGAATCGGATGATCCGGGGGGATCCAGCATGAAGCGTTCCATCCGTACGGCGGTCCGCGCCGTCACAGCCGCCGGTGTCGTGGCCGGCCTGGCCTTCGGTCTCACCGCCTGTTCCGAGGCGGTCGACCAGGTCGACAAGGTGGTCGACGAGAAGTACGAGGTGACGTACGAGGTCACGGGCAAGAACGTCGACTCGATCCAGTACCACGGCGGTGGCGGCGAGGCGATGAACCCGAAGATCGAGACGGTGGACAAGCCCACCCTGCCATGGACGAAGACGGTCACGCTGCGCGGCATCATGCCCGCCGCGGTGATGCCGGTCGCGGCCGACCTCACCGGCACCGAGGTCACGTGCAGGATCACGCACAAGGGCAAGGTGCTGAAGGAGGAGACGGGCGAGGGTCTCGCCACCGCGGGAGGCTGCATCGCGGAGTCCCCGGTCGGCGGCTGACTCCCTTTGTCCACACCGGTCTTCGGCCTCTGACCTGCGGTCATGCCGAGGCCGGGTCGATTGTCAGTGGCATGGTGCACGGTGGATCCCACATCGGGTCGAACGATCTGGAGGGGGATCCATGACCGTGTCAGAAACCGTTGCCAAGGCGGGGAACGAAGCCCTGCGGCCGCACGCGGAGGACGCTTTCGCCGACGAGCTGAAGGCGCTGGCCGCAGCCGACGACCGGCCGCGGCCGGTGAACTGGCGGCTGTCGCCCTGGGCCGTCGCCACCTATCTGCTCGGCGGCACGCTCCCCGACGGCACGGTGATCACGCCGAAGTACGTGGGGCCCCGCCGGATCGTCGAGGTGGCCGTCACCACGCTCGCCACCGACCGTGCTCTGCTGCTCCTCGGCGTGCCGGGCACCGCGAAGACCTGGGTGTCGGAGCATCTGTCCGCCGCCGTCAGCGGCGACTCCACCCTCCTTGTACAGGGCACCGCGGGCACGCCGGAGGAAGCGATCCGCTACGGCTGGAACTACGCCCAGCTGCTGGCGCACGGCCCCAGCCGGGACGCGCTGGTGCCCAGCCCCGTCATGCGCGCCATGTCCGAGGGCATGACCGCCCGCGTCGAGGAGCTCACCCGCATCCCGGCCGATGTGCAGGACACGCTGATCACCATTCTTTCCGAGAAGACGCTGCCCGTCCCGGAGCTGGGCCAGGAGGTGCAGGCCGTCCGCGGCTTCAACCTCATCGCCACCGCCAACGACCGTGACCGCGGGGTCAACGACCTCTCCAGCGCCCTGCGCAGGCGCTTCAACACCGTCGTGCTGCCACTGCCCCTGACGCCGGAGGCGGAGGTCGACATCGTGTCGCGGCGCGTCGATCAGATGGGGCGTTCGCTCGACCTGCCGGCCGCGCCCGAGGGACTGGAGGAGATCCGCAGGGTGGTCACGGTCTTCCGCGAGCTGCGCGACGGGGTGTCCACCGACGGCCGCACGAAGATCAAGTCCCCGTCCGGGACGCTGTCGACGGCCGAGGCGATCTCCGTCGTCACCGGCGGCCTCGCCCTGGCGGCGCACTTCGGTGACGGCGTGCTGCGGCCGGGGGACGTGGCGGCGGGCATCCTCGGCGCGGTCGTGCGGGACCCGGCGGCCGACCGGGTCGTCTGGCAGGAGTATCTGGAGACGGTGGTGCGCGAGCGGGAGGGCTGGAAGGACTTCTACCGCGCCTGCCGCGAGGTGAGCGCATGACCCCGCTCCTGCTCGGGGTCCGCCACCACGGGCCCGGCTCGGCCCGGGCGGTGCGGGCCGCGCTGGAGGCGGCCGCCCCCGCGGCCGTACTGATCGAAGGCCCGCCGGAGGGCGACGCGCTGCTCCCGCTGGCCGCCGACGAGCAGATGCGTCCGCCCGTCGCCCTGCTCGCGCACGCCGCGGACGATCCGGGCAAGGCCGCGTTCTGGCCGCTGGCCGAGTTCTCCCCCGAGTGGGTGGCGATCCGGTGGGCGCTGGCCAACGGCGCGGCGGTGCGCTTCATCGACCTGCCCGCGGCGCATTCGCTCGCGCTGACAGGAGAGGCCGGGCCAGGACCGGAGGACGCCTCGGAGGAGACGCCGGACGTGCGGGTCGACCCGATCGCGGTCCTCGCCGGAGCCGCCGGGTACGACGACCCGGAGCGCTGGTGGGAGGACGTCGTCGAGCTCAGGGGCGCCCGCCCGGTGCCGGGCGCATCGGCCGACGGCGCCGCCGGCGAGCCCGACCCGTTCGCGCCGTTCGCCGCCCTGGCGGAGGCGATGGCGGCCCTACGGGAGACGTACGGCCACGGCGGTCACGACCGCGACCTCGTCCGTGAGGCCTTCATGAGGCTCCAGCTCCGCGCCGCGAAGAAGGAGTTCGGGGACGAGGGCGTCGCCGTCGTCTGCGGCGCCTGGCACGTGCCGGCGCTCATGACCGCGACGACGGTCGCCGCCGACAAGGCCGTCCTCAAGGGGCTGCCCAAGGTCAGGACGGACATGACGTGGGTGCCCTGGACCCATCGCAGGCTGGCGCGCCGCTCCGGGTACGGGGCGGGCATCGACTCGCCCGGCTGGTACGGCCACCTCTTCGGTGCCCTGGACCGGCCCGTGGAACGGTGGATGACGAAGGTGGCCCGGCTGTTCCGGGACGAGGACCGGATGGTGTCGTCCGCCCATGTCATCGAGGCCGTCCGGCTCGCCGAGACCCTGGCCGTGATGCGGGGCCGGCCGCTCGCCGGGTTGACCGAGACCGTCGACGCCGTCCGGGCCGTGATGTGCGACGGCTCGGACGTACCGCTCGACCTCGTCAGGGACCGGCTCATCGTGGGGGACGTCCTCGGCGAGGTGCCCGACACGGCCCCCGCCGTACCGCTCCAGCGCGATCTGGCCCGGCAGCAGCGCAGTCTGCGGCTCAAGCCGGAGGCCCTCGAGCGCGAACTGGACCTGGATCTGCGCAAGGACACCGACGCCGCCAAGAGCCGGCTGCTTCACCGGCTGCGGCTGCTCGCGGTCGGCTGGGGCGAGCCGGCCACGGGACGGGGAAGCACCGGCACGTTCCGGGAGAGCTGGCGGCTGCGCTGGGAACCCGAGCTGTCCGTGAAGATCGCGGAGGCCGGCGTCTGGGGCACCACGGTGCTCTCCGCCGCCACGGCGAAGGCCGAGGCGCAGGCAGGCTCCGCGACGGCGCTCGCAGAGGTGACCGCCCTCGCGGAGCAGTGCCTCCTGGCCGAACTGCCCGACGCGCTGCCCGTGGTGATGAAAGCCCTGGCCGACCGGGCCGCCCTCGACGCCGACGTCAGCCATCTCGCGCAGGCGCTGCCCGCGCTCGCCCGTTCCCTGCGGTACGGCGATGTGCGGGCCACGGACACGGCGGCCCTCGGCGAGGTCGCCGCCGGACTCGCCGAGCGGATCTGCGTCGGCCTGCCGCCCGCGTGCGCCGGGCTCGACGCGGACGGTGCGGACGAGATGCGCGGCCACGTCGACGGTGTGCACGCGGCTGTCGGCCTGCTGCCGGACGCCGAAGGCATCGGGGAGCGCTGGCGGTCCGTGCTGCGCAAGCTGTCCGGGCGTGACTCCGTCCCCGGGGTGATACGCGGTCGGGCGGCCCGCCTGCTGCTGGACGAGGGGCACCTCGAGGAGGACGAGGCCGCACGCCTGATGGCACTCGCGCTCTCCCCGGGCACGGAGCCGGCCGCGGCGGCCGCCTGGATCGAGGGCTTCGTCGGAGGCGCGTCCGGCGGAGGGCTGCTGCTCGTCCACGACGAACGCCTGCTGGGGCTGGTCGACTCGTGGCTGACCGGAGTGTCCGCGGAAGCGTTCACCGACGTGCTGCCGCTGCTGCGCCGCACCTTCTCGGCCTACGAACCGGGCGTCCGCCGCACGCTGGGCGAGCTCGTCCGGCGCGGCCGGGGGACGGCGGCCGCGCAGACGCGGACGGACGCCGGGATCCCCGGCTTCGGATCCGGCCTCGACACCGCCCGCGCGGACGCGGTGCTTCCCGTGCTGGGGCTCCTCCTCGGCATCGACGACAACGAGCTGAACAACCTGGCGGGAGTGGCCGGATGACTGCGAGCGTGAACGACGAGCGGCTGCGGCGCTGGCGGCTGGTGCTCGGCGCAGAGTCGGGTGCCGACGGCACGGGCCGCACCCTCACCGGTACCGACGCGGCGATGGACGGCGCGCTCACCTCTCTCTACGGCAGATCCGCGGGCGGTGCGAACGGAAGCCGCGGCAGCAGCCGTTCGGCCGGTCTGGGCGCGTCCGCGCCGTCGGTCGCCCGCTGGCTGGGCGACATCCGTACGTACTTCCCGAGCTCCGTCGTCCAGGTCATGCAGCGTGACGCGATAGACCGGCTCGGACTCTCGGCGCTGCTGCTCGAGCCGGAGATGCTGGAGGCGGTCGAGGCCGACGTGCATCTCGTCGGCACCCTGCTCTCGCTCAACAAGGCGATGCCGGAGACGACGAAGGAGACGGCCAGGGCGGTCGTGCGCAAGGTCGTCGAGGAACTGGAGAAGAAGCTCGCCACCCGCACCAGGTCCACCCTGACCGGCGCGCTCGACCGCTCGGCGCGGATCAACCGGCCGCGCCACCGGGACATCGACTGGGACCGCACCATCCGGGCGAACCTCAAGAACTACCTGCCGGAGTTCAACACGGTGGTTCCCGAGCGGCTCATCGGCTACGGCCGGGCGTCCCAGGCGGTGAAGAAGGAGGTCGTGCTCTGCATCGACCAGTCCGGCTCGATGGCCGCGTCCGTGGTCTACGCGTCGGTCTTCGGCGCGGTGCTGGCCTCCATGCGCTCCATCGCCACCCGGCTCGTCGTCTTCGACACCGCCGTCGTCGATCTGACCGACCAGCTCGATGACCCCGTGGACGTCCTGTTCGGCACCCAGCTCGGCGGCGGCACGGACATCAACAGGGCGCTGGCGTACTGCCAGTCGCAGATCACCCGCCCCGCCGACACCGTCGTCGTCCTGATCAGCGACCTCTACGAGGGCGGCATCCGCGACGAGATGCTGAAGCGGGTCGCGGCGATGAAGGCGTCCGGAGTGCAGTTCGTCACTCTGCTGGCGCTCTCCGACGAGGGCGCCCCGGCCTACGACCGAGAGCACGCGGCGGCCCTCGCGGCCCTCGGGGCACCGGCGTTCGCCTGTACGCCGGACCTTTTTCCGGACGTCATGGCGGCGGCCATCGAGAAACGCCCCCTGCCCATACCGGACATGGCTGCCCATCAGTAACAGGACATGACATGGTGACCCATCGGTAACAGGGGACTTGCGTCGCCCGGGGAGCTTCGTGCGAGCATCGTCGCGATCCCGGCTGACGCCGACCGAGAGAGAGCCCCTCCACCGTGACTGCCGCAGCGCTCAGCACCGCTGCCGTCCCGCGCGCGCTGCGCCGGGCGGTGGCCGGTTCGCGGATGCTGCGCCTTCTGCTGCTCCTCGGGGGAGTTCTGACGCTCGGCCTGCTCTTCTGCGGCCCGGCCCAGGCGGCCGAGCCCCCTGCCGGTGACGTCACCGCCGAGGTCCAGGCCGGCGCCCGCACCGGGAGCGGCGCCGACACCGCAGCCGTGTCCCGGCCGACCCGTGCGGGAGACACCGTCACCGTGCCGGTCCCTTCGGGACCGTTGCCGGAAACGGCCGGATCAGCCGGGGCCGCCGGACCGTCCACCTCTGCCGGGACTCCGGCTGCGGTGGAGCGTGCCGAGCAGCGGGTGTCACAGGAACTGCGGCGCGTGGCCGCCGGATCCCTGAGCGCCGTCGGGGCCACCGGCGCCCGGCAGGCCGTGGAAACGGTCCGCGAGGCGGCCCGTCCGGTCACCGACGGCGTGCGCCGGCTCGCCGGTCCGCTGCTCGGTCTCGTCACCGGCCCGCTGCCCGACGGCCGGTTGCCGGGACCCGGCGGCGCGCTGCCGGGCGGTGACGGCGTCGCGGCACCCGACGACCTTCCGTCACGGCAGTACGCGCCGGGCGGGGCGTTCGCCGCCGCGCCCGGCGGTACGGACCCGGCAGCCGGCGACGCGAGCCCTTCCGTCGCAGGTCCCACCGCGCCCGTCGGCACACAGGGCACTGACTGCGGCGACGCGCACGGCGGTCACTCCGGCGCGGCGCGGACCGCGTCCGCGCAGTCTCCCGCGCACGTACCGGCTCCCGTGGACCCGTGCGGGGACCGGCCGGGCGCCGTGCACCACTCCGGTGAGACGCACACGCCCCGTGCGGGCGACCAGCCGGCGGCCACGTCGGCCGGCGGCTCCACGGACGCGTTCGCGTGCGGTCCCGGCTGCCCGGCGGCCGACCCGCCGACCCGCGACAGGCCGCGCGACATTCTCGAATTCCCCGGCTAGGGCAGGCCTTCCCCCGCCTCCTGACCTGCCACGCGGGGGTGGGCAGGTCTGCCCGCCACTCCGGAGCCCTGTTCTCCGGACCGCCGAACGAATTCGAAGGAACCACCGAGCATGCACAAGAACATCCGCCGCTCCATCGCGGTCGCGGCCACCGCCACCGGTATGTGGGCCATCGGGACCGCCGTGGCCAGCGCCGACGAGGCGCCCGTCTCCGTGCCGCTGTCCACCCCGGACCAGGCCGTCGACGCCACCGTCGACGTGGTCACCGACGTGGACCCCGTCGCCGGACTGGAGGAGCGGCTGCCCGAGGCCGACGTCCAGGACGTGGCGACCGGCGCCGCCGACCAGGCCCGTGAGTACGTCGAGGGCGAGCTCCCCTCGTACGAGGCGCCGTCCGTTCCCGACGTGCGCCTGCCGTCCCCCGGGACCCCGTCGGTGGACGTCCCCGCCGCCCCGGCCGTCGACGCCGACATCGACTACCTCTTCGGTCCCCTCTCCGCGTTCGCGCACGAGCTGGAGCAGGCCCCGGCCGCTGCGGAGGCCCGCGCGCAGGGCGCGGTCGACGCGTCCGGCCCCATCGTCGACGAGACGTCCGCGGCGGTACTGCCGCCCGTCGTCGCGACCGCCGTGGCCGGTGCCCAGCCGGTCGCCACTCAGGCCGCCGGTGACGCGGGCGTCCTCGCTCAGGGCGTCGTCTCCGACGTGCAGCCGTTCGCCGGGGGCGTCGTCGGCCAGGTGCAGCCCTTCGCGACGGGCGTCGTGGGCGAGGTGCAGCCGTTCGCCGGGGGCGTCGCGGGCGAGGTGCAGCCCTTCGCGGCCGGTGTGGTCGCGGAGGTCCAGCCGCTGGTCGACACCGTCGCAGGTCACGTCCAGCCGCTCGCGCAGGGCGTCGGCCACAGCGCGGGCGACCTGGCCTACGGCCTGACCGGCCAGGTGGACCCGTTCGCGGCGGGCGTGGTGTCGCAGGCCCAGCCGTTCGCGCAGGGTATTGCGACGAACGTCACGGGTGACGCGGCGCCGCTCGCCGGCAACGCGGTCGTCGGGGTGCAGGACGTCGTCTCCGACGTGACCCCGAGCTACCTCCCGTACGGCATCTGAGCAACCGGTCGCCGGGGCACCTGTCAGGTGCCTGACCAGGCAACCAGCGGCAGGGACGGGACGTCACCGGAATCCGGGCGGCGTCCCGCCCCGTGCCGTGCGGGGAGGTCTCCGGCCGCGGTCCGGCCGTATGATCGGGGTGCGCTCTGTGACCGTAATCACCGCTCAGGTGTGATCTGCGATTTAGGGGCGCACCTCCGGCGGGGATAACCTGCCAGGCGGACATGCCGCGCCCACGGACACCGTGTGTGCCTCCCTTGTGACAAGAGCAGTCACGTTGCCCTTCGCGGCACGCCCACGCAGACAACGAACCGCGATCATCAGAAAAGGGACGGACGCGCGTGGACCTGTTCGAGTACCAGGCGAGGGACCTCTTCGCCAAGCACGGTGTACCGGTGCTGGCCGGTGAAGTCATCGACACGCCTGAGGCGGCGCGCGAGGCCACCGAGCGACTGGGCGGCAAGTCGGTCGTCAAGGCGCAGGTGAAGGTCGGCGGCCGCGGCAAGGCCGGCGGCGTCAAGCTGGCCGCCACTCCGGACGAGGCCGTCGCCCGTGCGACGGACATCCTCGGGATGGACATCAAGGGCCACACGGTCAACAAGGTGATGATCGCGGAGACCGCTCCGGAGATCGCCGAGGAGTACTACGTCTCGTACCTCCTCGACCGCACCAACCGCACCTTCCTGGCCATGGCCTCGGTCGAGGGCGGCATGGACATCGAGGAGGTCGCGGCCACCAAGCCCGAGGCCCTCGCGAAGGTCCCTGTCGACGCCAACGAGGGTGTCACCAAGGAGAAGGCCGCCGAGATCGTCGCCCAGGCGAAGTTCCCGGCCGAGGTCGCCGACCAGGTCGCCGACATCCTGGTGACCCTGTGGAAGACCTTCATCGCCGAGGACGCGCTCCTCGTCGAGGTCAACCCGCTGGCCAAGGTCGCCGACGGCCGCGTCATCGCGCTCGACGGCAAGGTGTCGCTCGACGAGAACGCCGACTTCCGCCAGCCGGAGCACGAGGCCCTCGAGGACAAGGCCGCAGCCAACCCGCTCGAGGCTGCCGCCAAGGCCAAGAACCTCAACTACGTCAAGCTCGACGGCGAGGTCGGCATCATCGGCAACGGCGCGGGTCTGGTCATGTCGACCCTCGACGTCGTCGCCTACGCCGGTGAGGCCCACGACAACGTGAAGCCCGCCAACTTCCTCGACATCGGTGGCGGCGCCTCCGCCGAGGTCATGGCGAACGGCCTCGAGATCATCCTCGGCGACCCGGACGTCAAGTCCGTCTTCGTCAACGTCTTCGGTGGCATCACCGCCTGTGACGAGGTCGCCAACGGCATCGTCCAGGCCCTGGAGCTGCTCAAGTCCAAGGGCGAGGAAGTCACCAAGCCGCTGGTCGTGCGCCTCGACGGCAACAACGCGGAGCTGGGTCGCAAGATCCTCTCCGACGCCAACCACCCGCTGGTGCAGCGCGTGGACACCATGGACGGCGCGGCCGACAAGGCCGCCGAGCTCGCCGCTGCTGCGAAGTAAGGGAAGAGGGATCTAGAACCATGGCTATCTTCCTGAACAAGGACAGCAAGGTCATCGTCCAGGGCATGACCGGTGCCACGGGCATGAAGCACACCAAGCTCATGCTGGGTGACGGCACCAACATCGTCGGCGGTGTGAACCCGCGCAAGGCCGGCACGTCCGTCGACTTCGACGGCACCGAGGTACCGGTCTTCGGCTCCGTCGCCGAGGCCATGGAGAAGACGGGCGCCGACGTCTCCGTCCTCTTCGTGCCGCCGGCCTTCGCGAAGGCCGCCGTCGTCGAGGCGATCGACGCGGAGATCCCTCTCGCGGTCGTCATCACCGAGGGCATCGCCGTCCACGACTCCGCCGCCTTCTGGGCCTACGCGAAGTCCAAGGGCAACAAGACCCGCATCATCGGCCCGAACTGCCCCGGCCTCATCACGCCGGGTCAGTCCAACGCCGGCATCATCCCGGGCGACATCACCAAGCCCGGCCGCATCGGTCTCGTGTCCAAGTCCGGCACGCTGACCTACCAGATGATGTACGAGCTCCGTGACATCGGCTTCTCCTCCGCCGTCGGCATCGGTGGCGACCCGGTCATCGGTACGACGCACATCGACGCCCTCGCGGCGTTCGAGGCGGACCCCGACACCGACCTGATCGTGATGATCGGTGAGATCGGTGGCGACGCCGAGGAACGTGCGGCCGACTTCATCAAGGCCAACGTCACCAAGCCGGTCGTCGGCTACGTCGCGGGCTTCACCGCCCCCGAGGGCAAGACCATGGGCCACGCCGGCGCCATCGTCTCCGGCTCCTCCGGCACCGCCGCGGCGAAGAAGGAGGCCCTCGAGGCCGCGGGCGTCAAGGTCGGCAAGACGCCGACCGAGACGGCCAAGCTGGCGCGCGCGATCCTCGCCGGCTGACCTTCCGCAGTACATGTGTGGGCCCGCCCCGGTCACCGGGGCGGGCCCACACGCGTATCGGAAGGAGCCTGTCAGCCGTGCAGCGGGACGAGGCGCCCAGGGCCGTTCGCCGGTTCCGAACGGAGCTTGTCGCGGAGCTTCTTGTCCTCTTCCGTCAGCCGGTGCGGCCCGTACTGGGGCGCGGGAACGCCGTCGATCTGCTGGGCCGGCGAGATCGGCGGATCGTACTGCCGTGGCGCCGTGACCAGCGTGAAGGCGGTCGCCGCGACGATCAGGGCGGTCGCCGCGACGACCGCCCGTGTCCACATCTGCGCCCGGCGTTCGCACCCGCTTCGCACGTCGCACGCCGGTGTCATCAGGGATGCGGGTCCGGCGCAGGCCAGTGCGCGCAGCCGGTCCCGCAGCAGGCTCGTGTCCGCCAGCTCGGGGAGCCGGTCGGCCATGGCCTCACGGGCGTGCACAAGACGGTTCGCGGTGGCCGGGGTGCTGGCCTCCGTCTCCGCGGCGGTCTCCGGCAGCCCGAGCCCCAGGCCGTCGTGGAGCAGCAGCGTGCGGCGGTAGGCGGTGGGGAGCTCCTGCAGCGCCTCGAGCAGTTCCCGCCGGGGCTCCTCGCCGGGCCCTTCGTCGGGATGACGGTGCGCGGGCCGCAGCCGGTTCCACGGGGACATGGCGTACTCGTACGCGACCGCCCGCACCCAGCCGGCCGGGTCCCGGTCCACGGCGACCTCCGGCCAGCGCTGCCAGGCGTGGTGGAAGGCACGCTCGACCGACTCCTGGGAGAGCCGCCGGCGTCCGGTGAGCAGATACGTCTGGCGCACCAGGTCCGGGGCGGCGCCCGCGTACAGCACGTCGAACGCCTCCTCCGGGCTGGGCGCCGGCACGGTCAGGGCAGCCGTGTCGAGGGAGCTGACGCCACGTTGGCTGTCTGCGGAGGGCGCCGTCGCGGACGGCGGTCCGGGCCCGTCGACGGGCCTCGGATGCGGGGCCGCGGGCGGCTGGGCCGCGCGCTTCGCGGCGGGGCGGGGACGGGTGTTCGCCGCAGGCGGCGCCGTGCGGGTCGGCGGCGCGGCGCGGAGCCGGTCGTCCTCGTGCCGGTCCTTTTCGTCTCGGCCGTTCCGCTCCCGGTCGTCTACGCTCCGGTTCTCTTCGTACCGGCCGTCCCGACTCCGGTCGTCTCCGTCCCGGTCGTCTCCGTCCCGGTCGTCCTTCAGGGGCGTGCCGCCCGGGGCGCACTCCCCGGTCCGCGTGGCGAGGGCGGCGAGCAGCGAGGCGTACGCCTCGCGTTTGCGTCCCCGGGGGTGAGTGCGTCCGGCCTCCCAGGACCGGATCGTCGCCCGGGTGACTCCGATCGTCGTCGCGACCTCGTCCTCGGACAGGGACTTCGCCTCTCGAAGCCTGCGCCGTTCCTTCGGGGGCGGCAGGGGGGTGCCGAACGCGGAGCGGGTGATGCTCTCGGTCATGAAGGGCCCCTCACGGCACTGCACTCGACAAAAAGCACATAAACGTATCTTGGGCGACACTTCGGTTATTCGCCCGTTACATGGATAAAGCGCGTGTCGTTGGCAGCATGGCCGCGTGACCCAAGTGACCGAACAGAGCCACTCAGTGCCGCAAGCCCCGGTCGCCGTGCAGGGCGGCGCGTCGGTCGCGCTGGTCGCGTCGTTCGTACGCGGCGCGACGGCGGCCGGACTCGGGCTCGGCGTGATCACCGTGCTCGTGATGGTGATGTGGATCAGCTCACCCTTCCCCGACAGCGACCCGGCCGACGCGCTGCATGTCGCGGCGGCGCTGTGGCTGCTCGCGCACGGCACGGAGCTCGTACGCACGGACACGCTCTCCGGGGCGCCCGCGCCGATGGGGATCGTGCCGCTGCTGCTCGTCGCCGTGCCCGTCTGGCTGGCCCACCGGGCGGCACGCGACGCCTTGGAACCGGAGGAGGGCAGGCCGAGACCGTCCGCCTGGAGCGCGCCGACGATGGTGGCCAGCGGTTACGTGATGGTGGGTGCGCCGGTCGTGCTCTACGTCGCCGGTGGTTCCTTCGCCGCCGACCCGCTGAGCGCCCTGGTCCACCTGCCGCTCGTGACCTTCCTGGCCGCGGCCACTGGGGCGTGGACCGCGAGCGGCCGGCCGCTGGGACCGTTGCCGTCCTGGGTGCCGCAGCGGCTGCGGGCGGCAGTCGCCCACGCCAGGGTGTCAGCCGCTCTGCGGTCCGCCGGCGCGGGCACGTTCACGCTGCTCACCGGCGGCGCGGTGCTGGCCGCGACCTCCACGGTCTGGCACGGACGGGCCGCGCAGGAGTCGTTCCTGGGCCTGTCGGGGGAGTGGTCGGGACGTGCGGCCCTCGCGCTGCTGACCCTGGCGCTGCTGCCGAACGCGGCGGTGTGGGGCGCGGCTTACGGGCTCGGGCCCGGCTTCGCCCTCGGTACGGGTGCGACGGCGGCGCCGCTCGCGGCGACCGGAACGCCCGCGCTGCCCGACTTCCCGCTCCTCGCGGCGGTGCCGGGCGAAGGGCCGGGCACGCCGCTGCACTGGGCGGCGGTCGCGGTGCCTCTCGTCGCGGGAGTGGTGGTCGCCTGGTTCACGGTGGGAGCGGCGGCCCCGCGGCACGGGGAGCGTGAGAGCGCCTGGAGCCCCGGCGGGACCGCGCTCGCGGTGCTGCTCGGCGCGGCCGGCTGCGCCGGGCTCATGTGCCTGCTCGCCGCGGCGTCCGGGGGCCCGCTCGGCACCGGCCGCCTCTCGGAGTTCGGCCCCGTGTGGTGGCTCACCGGCGGCGCGGCCATGCTCTGGACGGCCGGCCCGGGGGTCCCGCTGGCGCTGGCACTGCGGGCGTGGCGGCTGAGAACGCCAGGCCGGGGATGGCGTGGACTGCTGCGCCGTCGCGGAGCCCAGGCCGAGGGGCAAAGGGACGCGGTGCCCTTCGCGGAGGCCCTGGCGATGCCGCCGGCGCCCTCGGCTCCGCCGGCGGGGACCGGGCCGTCGGACACGGACCTCGACGGCGGCTCCGGCCCGCTCGACGACGATTCCGAGCCGTACGACTTCCTCCCGGCGGACACCAGGACCGCCCGCGGGTCCCGTGAGGACCGCTGGGCCGCGCTGAAGGAGTCCTCCGGCGGCCTGATGCCCGACTTCCTCCCACTTCCGGTACCGGCACCGCCGACCGGGCCCGAGCCTGCCACGGCGCCTGAGCCTGCCACGGCGCCTGAGCCGGCCACCGAACCCGAACCTGCCACCGCCCCGGCACCCCCGCCCGCGTCGCAGACGGCGGAGGGCCCGAGCGATGAACCGCCCGAGCCCTCCGCGGAAGCCGCCCGCTGACCCGCGGGCACGGCTCCCGTGCGCTTGCGCGCGTTACTCCTTGACGCCCAGCACGCCCCGCAGGGGCTCCGGGAGCTTCTCGTTGCAGGCCAGCTGCCCCGACTTGGTCAGTGCGTCGTTCACGCAGGTGTAGTAGTCGCGGTAGACCAACTGCGCCGTGAAGGACGCCGCCACGATCACCAGCGCGATGCTCGCCATCACCAGGCCGCTCACCGCGGCCGTGATCTGCGGCCTGCCGGGGGCGGCGGGCGGCGCCGACGCGGGGGCGTGCTGCGGCGGGGCCGGGGCGTTCGCCGGGGTTCCGCCCGTGGTCAGGGAGTCGGCGTCGACCCGGCGCTGGGGCTTGGCGCGCAAGGAGCTGATGCTCCAGTACAGCGCCAGCGCGCCGAGCAGCAGGGCGATCTCGGGGAAGTCGAACAGGGCGAAGAAGAACGCCCACATGCCCGACAGCAGCGCGTACCGTGCCCGCCGCTGCGCGGGGTCCGTCGGGTCCCAGCGCAGGCCGCCGGGAGTGCCGGGCCCACCCTGGCCGCCGTTGCCGTCGGGGCGCGGACGGCCGCCGAAGCCGCCGCCCGAAGAGCGGCCGGGCTGGCGGCTGCTCCACTGGCTGCCCCGGTTCGAGCCGGAGCCCGACCCTGAGCCCGAGCCACTGTCGTCACCGCCGGACCGGCCGGAGGACGAGGAGGAGTCGTCGTCGGACGACGGGTGGCGCGGCTGCCACGGCTGGTCCGGCCTGCCCTCCGGCGGCGGCGCGAAGGGGTTGTTGTCGTCCGTGGACTGGCGCTCCCGCGGCAACAGGAGGTCCGTACGACGGCGTCGGTCCGGCATCTGGTGAACGTCTTCCCCTCGTCATGCCCTGATCGGGACCGCCTGGGCGCGGGCCCTGCCCCCAGACGCTACCTGCCGGCCACGCCCCCGTCCCGTGGGGGCCGTGCTGTGTGCCGGTATCGTTGCTGACGGTCGAGCGCTTCGTAGAGTTCCCCGTATCCGGGGGTGCGCTCCATTTGTACGACCGCACAAAGCAGCACCGTAAGCCGCACCGTAACGCGAAAAGAGTCCCCGTGGCCGCCGCCCGCATCGTCGTCCTCGTCTCCGGGTCCGGTACCAACCTCCAGGCCCTGCTCGACGCCATCGCCGCCGACCCCGAGGGGTACGGCGCCCGGATCGTCGCCGTCGGCGCCGACCGCGACGGCATCGCGGGTCTCGGCCGGGCCGAGCGCGCGGGACTGCCCACCTTCGTCTGCCGGGTGAAGGACCACGCCACCCGCGACGAGTGGGACCGCGCCCTGGCCGACGCCACCGCCGCGTACGAGCCCGATCTCGTGGTCTCCGCCGGCTTCATGAAGATCGTCGGCAAGGAGTTCCTCGCCCGCTTCGGCGGCCGGGTCGTCAACACCCACCCGGCGCTGCTGCCCAGTTTTCCCGGTGCCCACGGAGTGCGGGACGCACTCGCGTACGGCGTGAAGGTCACCGGATGCACCGTCCACTTCGTCGACGACGGCGTCGACACCGGCCCGATCATCGCCCAGGGCGTGGTCGAGGTCCGGGACGAGGACGATGAAGCCGCTCTCCATGAGCGCATCAAGGAAGTCGAGCGCTCCCTGCTCGTCGAGGTCGTGGGGCGTCTGGCCCGGCACGGCTACCGCATTGAGGGACGAAAGGTAATGATCCCGTGACCGCCGAAGGTACGAAGCGCCCCATCCGCCGCGCACTCGTCAGCGTCTACGACAAGACCGGCCTTGAGGAGCTGGCCCGCGGCCTGCACGAGGCGGGTGTCTCCCTCGTCTCCACCGGCTCCACCGCCTCGAAGATCGCCGGGGCGGGCGTCCCGGTCACCAAGGTCGAGGAGCTCACCGGCTTCCCCGAGTGCCTGGACGGCCGCGTCAAGACCCTCCACCCGCGCGTGCACGCCGGCATCCTCGCCGACCTGCGCCTGGAGGACCACCAGCGGCAGCTCGCCGAGCTGGGCGTCGAGCCCTTCGACCTGGTGATCGTGAACCTGTACCCGTTCAAGGAGACTGTCGCCTCCGGCGCCACCCCGGACGAGTGCGTCGAGCAGATCGACATCGGCGGCCCGTCGATGGTCCGCGCCGCCGCCAAGAACCACCCCTCGGTCGCGGTCGTCACCAGCCCGGCACGATACGCGGACGTGCTGACCGCCGCCCGTGAGGGCGGCTTCGAGCTTGCCGCCCGCAAGCGCCTGGCCGCCGAGGCCTTCCAGCACACCGCCGCGTACGACGTGGCCGTCGCGTCCTGGTTCGCCTCCTCCTACGCGCCCGCCGACGAGAGCGACTTCCCCGACTTCCTCGGCGCCACCTGGGAGCGCGAGAACGTCCTGCGCTACGGCGAGAACCCGCACCAGCCCGCCGCGCTCTACACCTTGGGCAGCGGCGGCCTCGCACAGGCGGAGCAGCTGCACGGCAAGGAGATGTCGTACAACAACTACACGGACACCGACGCCGCGCGCCGGGCCGCGTACGACCACTCCGAGCCCTGCGTCGCGATCATCAAGCACGCCAATCCGTGCGGCATCGCGATCGGCGCGGACGTCGCCGAGGCGCACCGCAAGGCGCACGCCTGTGACCCGCTCTCCGCGTTCGGCGGCGTGATCGCCGTCAACCGCCCGGTCTCCGTGGCGATGGCCGAGCAGGTGGCCGAGATCTTCACCGAGGTCATCGTGGCCCCGGCGTACGAGGACGGCGCGGTCGAGGTCCTGGCCCGCAAGAAGAACATCCGCGTCCTGCGCGCCGAGGGCGCCCCGGCGAACCCGGTCGAGCTCAAGCCCATCGACGGCGGCGCGCTCCTCCAGGTCACCGACCGCCTCCAGGCGGACGGCGACAAGCCGGAGAACTGGACCCTGGCGACGGGCGAGGCCCTGACCGCCGAGGAGCTGGCCGAGCTGGCCTTCGCCTGGAAGGCGTGCCGCGCGGTCAAGTCCAACGCGATCCTGCTCGCCAAGGACGGCGCCTCTGTGGGCGTCGGCATGGGCCAGGTCAACCGCGTCGACTCCGCGAAGCTTGCGGTCGAGCGGGCGGGCGAGGACCGGGCACGGGGCGCGTACGCCGCGTCCGACGCGTTCTTCCCGTTCCCGGACGGCCTGGAGATCCTCACCGCGGCGGGCGTCAAGGCCGTCGTCCAGCCGGGCGGTTCGGTCCGCGACGAGCTGGTGGTCGAGGCGGCGAAGAAGGCCGGCGTGACGATGTACTTCACGGGGACGCGGCACTTCTTCCACTGAGCCGTGCGAGCACGGCGTGCGGCCCGCCGGTCGGACTGACCGGCGGGCCGCACGTGCGTCGCGACCGACGCGGTCAGTGCATGAAGTTGCCGTTGCAGTCGGCGGCAGCCACCCGCCTGTGGGAGCTGATCTCGTCCCGCACGAGCGCCCCGCTGGTGAACGCTTCGCCGTCGTGGAGGCTGCTGATGTAGAACTCGTTGCCCCGGATGCAGTTGTAGCCGCCGCCCCAGTCGGTCCCGGTCCCGTTGAACACCTTGACGGCCAGGCCGGAGTCCGTGGTCTTCAGCAGGAGCGAGCCGGCCTGATTGGTGTCGCCGCCCTGGAAAGCTCCCTGATCGTTACCCCAGTTCGAGTCCTCTCCGGCGGACCTCCCGAGGTACCCGTCGCAGTTGGTGTTCTTGTAGGCGTAGAAGTAGTTCCACGTCGCCAGCGGGTTGCCGTTGTTGTCCTTGCCGTTCCACAGGTAGTCGCAGTAACCGGATGCGGTCGTCGCGGCTCCGGCGCTGCTTGCCGGCACCGTCGCTCCGAGAGCCGCGAGTCCGAGGGCCGCGACGGTGGCAATGGTCTTGCGCATGGTTCATCACTCCTTGGTCATGCAGTGGTGTGCGCTTCTGTGTGCAGTTCCGCGGCTGGATCGCCGCGGACGGTTGGAGGGCATTCGTGGCAGGCGTGGCCCGAGGCGGGTCAGGCCGGCGAGCCGGCGATCTTCTCAGCGCGTGCCAGGGCTGTGAGGTTCATGCGGTGGTACGTGGACAGGACGTCGCCGTACCGCTGGAGCTTCGTGCGCCGGTATTCGCGGTCGAGGGTGCGCGCGGTCGCCGCCAGCGAACTCCGGGACGCGCAGGTCGCCTCCGCGACTGCCACCTCGACCTCGGCGGCGTGCGCCCGCCCGGGGTCCATTCCCCCCCCGTCAGCGCGGCCAGCGACTCACGGGCCGCCGGAGGGTCGGCGTAGGGGTGGCCCGCGCTCCGCATGCAGTCGGACCACGCCGTGACCGCGGCGGTGAAGCGCCGGTCCCGGAGCAGGTCCGGTACGTACAGGCCGGACAGGTTCGTGGCCGTCTTCTCGACGCGGAACCATGTGGCGAGGTCCCCGTAGAGCCGGGTCCTGGCCTCGGCCTGGCACCCCTCACGGGACGTGCGGACCTTTCCTCCACCTGGCAGTTCCGCTGTGATCATGCTGCTGGACGGTCCGCCCAGGAGTGCACGGACGTACCGGGTCTGCGCCTCCTGGGACAGCGTGTTGGCGTACGCGTCGTTCCTGTTGGCACGCTGATTCGCCAGGAAGTCCTTGTGCAGCCGCGTAGCGTAACCGTGCCGGCCGGGCCCAGCCGACATCGTCCAGGACGTACCCGCCGCCGCCGAGGCTGTCGACGGAGGGCAGCGGGGCGGCCCAGTACGGGAAGCCCTTGGCTGTCATGCACTGCCGGACCAGCGACTCCTGCGCACGCTGGACGAGAAGCCGCTCGGCATCGGTCAACTCCCGGACCGTGCCCGTCGCTGTTTCTCGCGCCTGCCCGCTGCGCTCGCCGCCGCCGTGGTGTGTGCAGCCGGCCGCGGTGAGCGTCATGGCGGCGACGGCCGCGCACACAGCACTGAACGTGCGCCTCATGATCTCCCCCCGGTGACGCACCGCTCGTTCGGCGGTGCGTCACCACCATCCCGCCGGAGCCGGGCAGGGGGTACCTCGTACGTCAGAGGTGGCGGTCAGCAGGACTTGGCCCACGTGTGCGACAGCACGTTCGCGTCGAGGGCCAGATCCTGCCGGCGGCCCTCTCGGCGCAGCCGAGGCGCTGTTCCAGTCCCGGCTTCGCGAAGTAGGTCACATGGACGAAGCCCTTGGGGTCGGGCATTCCGTTGTTGACGAGGGAGCGGGGGCGTTCGGCGGTCGCCCAGGAGCAGTCGTTCTCGCCGTCGAACCAGTCAGGGTCGTCGCCCTCCCAGGCGCACATCCTGCCTTCGCCCCCGGTCCCGGAGAAGAAGCAGACGAAGCCCGGCTCGCAGCGGTCGTAGCCCGTGGCCGTCTGCGCCTTCCCGGTGCCGCTGCCCGTGCTCGGGCCGGCGGTGGGCCCGGCGGCCGCGTCCGCGCGCGGCTTCGTGGCCGGGTCGTCGGCCACGAGTGTCCGCACCCCGAAGCCCACCGCCGCCAGGGCGAGTACACCGGCGGTCACCGCGAGCAGGGGACGCCGTGCCCGTCTTCGGCGCGGTACGAGTTCGGCCGCCGCGTCCTCCGTCCGCCTCAGCAGGGACGTCGCGTCGTGCCTGGCCCGTTCCTCGTGCGTACGGGCCAGGCAGTCCTCGACGATCTCCCGCCAGAGCGCGGGCAGTTCCGGGGAGAGCCGCAGTTCCTCCTCCCCTCGGGCGTAGCGCACCGCAGCGTCGCGGCGGGCCGCGGGGGAGCCCCCGGCATGGGGAACGACCCGGTCAGGACCAGGTGCGCCAGGACGCCGAAGGCCCAGATGTCCGCGGTCTGCCGTACCTTTCGGCCACGTTCGCCGATCTCCGACCACAGCAGCTCGGGCGGCGTGTAGTCGGCGGTCGCGAAGGCCGCCGCGTAGGCGTGGGTGCCCTCGAGTTCTCGAGTTCCGCCGCCATGTTGAAGTCGCCGAGGCGTGCGGTGCCGTCGGGCATCAGCAGCACGTTGCCGGGTTTGAGGTCGCCGTGCACCCAGCCCGCCGCGTGCAGTTGGTGCAGTCCCTCGCAGACCTGCGTCAGCAGCGTGGGCCCCGCCTGCGGACGGTTCTCCCCGGCGAGCAGTGTCTCCAGCGAGCCCTGTGCGGCCTCCAGCACGAGGACCGTGGCCCCGTCCAGCTCGGGGTGCGCGGCGTCGTCGACCGTCAGCGCCTCGTACATCCGGATCAGCCGTGGCGAGCGCAGCCTCCGCAGGAGTGCCACCTCGCGCTCGGCGAGCTCCCGCAGATGCCGCAGCTGGCGGGGGGTGTGCGTGCCGGTCGGCAGGAACTTCAGGGCGGCGCGGGCCGGGCCGCCGGGCTCCGGAGCGGTGTGATGGGCCGCGTACACGTTGCCGAACGCCCCGGCGCCCAGCGGTTCGTCGACGATCCACGCCCCGACGCGGTAGCCCGCGGGCACGGCGGCGATGCCGTACGGCCCTGGTGCGGTCATCGCCCGGACCCGCCCGTCGCCACGCCCGCGAGCGCCGGCAGGTCGTCCTCGCGTACCAGGTCGAAGCGGAGCGCCAGCGAGACGAGGGACTCCTTCTTGCCGTTCAGCCGCGGCCCCTGGTCGACGGTGTCAGGACCGGGTTTGAGGCGCAGCTTCACCGCGAGGTAGTCGATGTTCCACTGCACGGCCGCGCGGTTGGCGCCGGGCCACGCCGGCCGCAGTCGCTCGACGACCTGCTCGACGGTGGGCAGCGGCGCGTGTGGCATGCCGCGCAGACGGGGCTCACAGAGGGCCGCGAGCACCAGGAAGTACCGCTTGGTGCGGTCCAGCGCGAAGGCCGGCGCGGTCGGTTCGCCGTCCGGGTCGGGCCCTTCGCTCTCGGCGTAGTCGTGGCGCGGTGCCCAGACGTCGAAGCTGACCGGTTCGTCCGCGGCGGGCAGCACCACACGGGAGAACTCGAACGGCACGGGTGCTCCGATGCGTCCGGGAGCGACCTTGATGTGTTCCCCGGCGCCTTCCGGGTTCTCCACGACATAGGTGGACGTGGCGCTGAGGTTGCTGAGCGACCAGTAGGTGCCCGCGGCGGTGATCTCGCCCGCGGTGCGTGAGACACACGGGTGCGGGATGGTCAGTTGCCGGTTGCCGCCGCCCGGCACCGGTGTGCGGCCGAAGCGGAGCGTGTCCCCCGGCGCGAGCCTGATCTGTCCCTGTGCGGTGACGCAGGATGCCGGTACGACGACGATGCTGTACATCCCAATCCCTTTCCCCCGACGGAATCAGCGCCAGAGTAGGGACGGGTACGGGCAAGGGCACGGCGTTCGCCCGGTGTGGCGAAGGCGGACCGGCCGGGACAGGCCGAAGGCCGTGAAACCCGGGGGTTTCACGGCCTTCGGAACGTGCGGAGTGCGGAACTCACACGCGCTGGCGGTTGAACCATGCGCCACCGTCGGACTTGCCGACGAAGACGGTCACGAGGATCGCCAGGACGGTGTGCACGAGGCCCACCAGGATGAACGGGTAGATGCCCAGGATGGCGGTGATGATGCCGAACACCATCGCCGCGATGCGGATGCCGTTGCCGCCGCTGCCGAACTTGACGGCGAGGACTATGGCGAAGACGCCCCAGGCGAGCACCAGCAGCGTGAGCAGCCACAGGACGCCCGACGAGTAGTCGGCGAGGTCCTGGAACTGGACGTCGTCCCTGAGCGCCGGGTCCTCCTTCGCCTTGCCGATGGCCACCGCGCTGAGCGCGAACAGGATCGTGCCGATCAGCTGGAAGCCGGCGATGATGTAGAGCATCACGCGGGCCGCCTTGACGCCGCCCGGCATCTCCTGCGGGCCGGTCGGGAAGCCGCCGCCGTAGGGCTGGACCGGCGGGGCCTGCGGGTAGCCGTAGCCGGGCTGCTGGCCCTGCTGCTGGCCGTAGGGGTTGTTCGGGTCGCCGAAGCTCATGGCGGGTTCCTCCGTGTGGAAATGCGGGGACGACGCGGCCCGAGCGGAGGAACTGTGCTGTTTTTACTGTTTTGCCCCCCGGCACTGCCCGCGGCACTGCGCGGCTCATCGTCGTCTGAGAGACGACTTTTTGTCCAGCCGGTATCCACAGGTGTTGTGCAAGTGCAACCTCTCGGCCATCCGCCCGTCGAGACGGAGACCGGGCGGATTGGAACCGGGGCGGGTCCATCCGGGAGGATGGGGGTATGACTGCCCAGATTCTCGATGGCAAGGCCACCGCAGCCGCGATCAAGTCCGACCTGACCGCCCGGGTGGCGGCCCTCAAGGAGCGGGGGATCACGCCCGGTCTCGGGACCCTGCTCGTCGGGGACGACCCGGGCAGCCGCTGGTACGTCAACGGCAAGCACCGCGACTGCGCGCAGGTCGGCATCGCGTCGATCCAGCGTGAACTGCCCGGGACCGCAACGCAGGAAGAGATCGAGGCGGTCGTACGGGAGCTCAACGAGAATCCTGAGTGCACCGGTTACATCGTCCAACTCCCGCTTCCCAAAGGCATCGACGCGAACCGCGTCCTGGAGCTGATGGATCCGGCCAAGGACGCGGACGGGCTGCACCCGGTGAGCCTCGGCCGGCTGGTGCTGGGCATCGAAGGGCCGCTGCCCTGCACGCCGTACGGCATCGTCCAGCTGCTGCGCCACCACGGCGTGGAGATCAAGGGCGCGAACGTCGTGGTCGTCGGGCGCGGCATCACCATCGGGCGGCCGATGCCGCTGGTGCTGACCCGTAAGTCGGAGAACGCGACCGTGACGCAGTGCCACACCGGTACGCGTGACCTCTCGGCCCACCTGCGCCAGGCGGACATCATCGTCGCCGCGGCCGGTGTGCCGCACCTGATCCTGCCCGAGGACGTCAAGCCCGGCGCCGCCGTGCTCGACGTCGGCGTCAGCCGTGACGAGAACGGCAAGATCGTCGGCGACGTCCACCCCGGTGTCGCGGAGGTGGCCGGCTGGGTCGCCCCGAACCCCGGTGGGGTGGGCCCGATGACGCGCGCGCAGCTGCTGGTGAACGTGGTTGAGGCGGCCGAGCGCGCGGCGTCGGCCGAGTCCGCGGCCTGACGGGAAGAGGCTGACGCATGGTGGTACGCGCGGACAGCAGCGGCACCCGAGGGCCGGGCGACGGCGACGGCGCCGGCGCGCCGCGTCCGGACGAGGCCGTCCCGGACCGCACCGCTTCCGGGCCGGGCGCCGCTGCTGAGGCGGCGGCCGGCGCGTCCGCGGAGACGGCGGCCGGTACGTCCGCGGAAGCGGCCGGTACGTCCGTAGAGGCGGCGCCCGGTACGTCCGTGGAGGCGGCCGGTACGGCGTCGGGCCCCGGCGGGGCCTCCGTGGACGCCGTCCCCGATGCTGCTGAGGACCACGCGGGAGCGGGTCCGGGCGACGCCGCAGCGGCCGACGGGCACGGCGCCGACGACGCGGACCCCGACCGCAAGGCCGGTTCGCGCAGGCCGCCCGCCGTCACGCTGGACACCGCTCGGCCCGAGGGCGGCGGGCGGGCCGCGCCGGGGGACGCGCCCGCCCCGGCACGGCAGTGGCCGCTGCTCACGGTGCTCTCCCTGACGGGAGCCGGCCTGCTGATCGTCGGCACCAACGCCTTCGCCGACGCCTTCCGCGTGGGCACGATGCTGATCGGCGCCGCTCTCGTCCTCGGTGCCGTGCTGCGCCGCGTCACGCCGTCCGTAGGCATGCTCGCCGTCCGCTCCCGCTTCACGGACATGATCACGTACGGGCTGCTCGGGACGCTGATCGTGCTGCTCGCCCTGGTGGCGCAGCCGAAACCGTGGCTGGACGTGCCGTTCCTCGAGGACGCGGTTCATTTCACGGTGCGTTAGCGCCCGGGTCCAAGGGGACGGCCTCTCACGCGAGTAGCTTGAAGTCGAGATGGCCTGGTGTCACTCACCGTGACATCGGGCCGGTCGACGCGCGAGAGGGACGTTCACCCGATGGCCAAGATCAAGGTAGCCGGTCCCGTCGTCGAGCTCGACGGCGACGAGATGACCCGCATCATCTGGCAGTTCATCAGGAACAAGCTGATCCTGCCGTATCTCGATGTCGAGCTGATCCACTTCGACCTGGGCATCCAGCGACGCGATGCCACCGGTGACCAGGTGACACTCGACGCCGCCGACGCCGTCAGGAAGCACGGTGTCGGCATCAAGTGCGCCACGATCACACCCGACGAGGCGAGGGTCGAGGAGTTCAACCTCAAGGCGATGTACCGCTCGCCGAACAGGACCGTGCGCGACCTCCTCGGCGGCGTCGTCTTCCGTGAGCCGGTGATCATGGGGAACGTCCCCGGGCCCGTCGTCGGCTGGACGAAGCCGATCGTTATCGGCCGGCACGCCTTCGGCGACCAGTACCGGGCCACCGATCTCAAGGTGCCCGGCCCCGGCACGCTGACGATGACGTACACCCCCAGGGACGGCTCCGACCCGGTCGAGCTGGAGGTCCACGACTTCCCCGGGCCGGGCGTGGCGCTCGGTATGTACAACCACGACGACTCGATCCGCGACTTCGCGCGCGCCTCGTTCCGCTACGGCCTGGCCCGCGGCTACCCGGTCCTGCTGTCCACGAAGAACACGGTGCTCAAGCGGTACGACGGCCGGTTCAAGGACATCTTCCAGGAGGTCTTCGACGCCGAGTTCAAGGCAGAGTTCGCGCGGGAGGGTCTGACGTACGAGCACCGGCTGACCGACGACATGGTGGCCGCCGCGCTCCGCGGGAAGGGCGGCTACCTCTGGGCGTGCAAGAACTACGACGGCGAGGTCCAGTCGGCACTGGTCTCGCAGGGGTTCGGCTCGCCGGGGCTGATGACCTCGGTCCTGATGTCGGCCGACGGCAGGACCGTCCTGGCCGAGGCCGCGCACGGCACGGTCACCCGCCACTACCGCCGGCACCAGCAGGGCCGGGAGACGTCGACCAACCCCATCGCCACCGTCCACGCCTGGACGCGCGCACTCGCCCACCGGGGAAGGCTGGACGGCACGCCGGAGGTGACCTGGTTCGCCCGGGCGCTGGAGCAGGTGTGCGCGGAGACCGTCGAGGGCGGCCAGATGACCCGGGACCTCGCCCTGCTGATCTCGCCCAACCAGCCGTGGCAGACCACGGAAGGGTTCCTGGACACGCTGGACGCCGGCCTGCAGAAGAAGATGGCCGACCGCCCGGCGCCGTGACCGCGCCGCGCCGTGCCGGGACGTGGAGTCGCGGCAGGGCCGAACGGGCGACGGCGCCCGTCCTCTCCCCCGAGGGAGGACGGGCGCCGTCGTGTTTCAAGAGTCATGGACGCGCCAAATCCGTTCAAGGGACGACTGTGGCCTGTGGCACGGAAGTGACCATTCCGCCACGGTGTGATCGTGGTGCTACGGATGCGACACTGGGGCCGCACCCGAGGACCGTCGGCTGCACGGGGGGTATACAAAGCACATTCGGGGGACAAGGGGGAAGTACCAATGCCTCGTTGGAAGGAATTGCCCGAGGGGCTGGACCCGGAGGTACGCGAGTTCACCGGCCAGCTGCGCGGGCTCGTCGACCGCAGCGGCCTGAGCATCGCGGCGGTCTCCGACCGCACCGGGTACAGCAAGACGTCCTGGGAGCGTTATCTCAACGGACGGCTGCTCGCGCCGAGGGGTGCGGCCGTCGCGCTCGCCGAGGTGACCGGCACCGACACCGGCCATGTGACCACCATGTGGGAGCTGGCGGAGCGCGCCTGGAGCCGTGCCGAGGCGCGCCACGACATGACGATGGAAGCGATACGGATCTCGCAGGCGCGTGAGGCGCTCGGCGGCGCCGGCGGCCAGGGGCCGACCACGCCGTCGGCAGGTCCGCGCGGCGGCGCGGGACGTGCCGGACGCCCGCCCGCGGGCGCGTACGGCTCCGGACCGCACGGCAGCACGGGAGGACCCGCTGCCGACCCGTACGGCGGCCCCGTCGGCGCCGAACCGTACGGTGGCCCGGGCGCGGGCTCCCGGCCCCAGGGCCGGCCGGGGCAGGAACGGCCCGGCGCACCCGGTGCGTACGGCGGCCCCGCCGACCCCGGCGCGTACGTCGGCCCCGCCGCGCCCGGGGGCGCGGACGGGCGTCCGGCCAGGCGGCCCCGTAAAGGCCCGTTCGTCGTAGCCGCCGTGGTGAGCGTGCTCATCGTGGGCGCGGGCGGCTGGTTCCTCGTCAGCGGCGACGGCGGTGACGGACGCGAGGACCGGGCGACGCGAAGCCCGTCCGCCGCGCCCACCACCACCGCCCCGGAGCTGCCGGCCGGGGTGAAGTGCAACGGCGCCGACTGCGCGGGCCAGGACCCGGAAATCATGGGCTGCGGCGGTGAGTACGCCAAGACCGTCTCGACGGCCACCGTCGGCACGGCGGTGATAGAGGTACGGCACAGCCAGGTGTGCGGCGCGGCATGGGCCCGTATCACCAAGGCGGCGGTCGGGGACTCGGTGCGGATAGCCGTCGACGGCAAGGCCGAGGAGAGCGCCCTGGTCAACGCGGACAAGGACGCGTACACCCCGATGGCGGCCGCGCCCGACCCGGCCGACGCCAAGGCGTGCGCCACGCTCACGACCGGCACGGAGGGGTGCACCACCGCGCCGTGACACCCGCCTTGCGGCGCGGGCCGGGTGAGACGCGCCACAAGGGGGCGTGGATCGGTCCGTGCCCGGGTCGGATAGCCTGACCGCTGGAAATCTCTTCACGTCAAGATTCACCTCGGGCGTGGACGAGAGGTCCCGTACGAGGGGCAGTGTTGCCCACCGCCAGCTGTCTTACGGAGATCGCCATGACCCGCACTCCCGTCAACGTCACCGTGACCGGCGCGGCCGGCCAGATCGGCTACGCGCTGCTCTTCCGCATCGCCTCCGGCCACCTGCTCGGCGCGGATGTGCCGGTCAAGCTGCGCCTGCTCGAGATCCCGCAGGGCCTCAAGGCCGCAGAGGGCACCGCCATGGAGCTCGACGACTGCGCCTTCCCGCTGCTCAAGGGCATCGAGATCACCGACGACCCGAACGTCGGCTTCGACGGCGCCAACGTCGCCCTCCTCGTCGGCGCCCGTCCCCGCACCAAGGGCATGGAGCGCGGCGACCTGCTCTCCGCCAACGGCGGCATCTTCAAGCCCCAGGGCAAGGCCATCAACGACAACGCCGCGGACGACGTCCGCGTCCTCGTCGTCGGCAACCCGGCCAACACCAACGCGCTCATCGCCCAGGCCGCGGCCCCGGACGTACCGGCCGAGCGCTTCACCGCGATGACCCGCCTGGACCACAACCGCGCGATCTCGCAGCTGGCCGCCAAGACCGGCGCCGCCGTCTCCGACATCAAGCGCCTCACCATCTGGGGCAACCACTCCGCCACGCAGTACCCGGACATCTTCCACGCGGAGATCGCCGGCAAGAGCGCCGCGGAGATCGTCAACGACGAGCAGTGGCTGGCCGACACGTTCATCCCGACCGTCGCCAAGCGCGGTGCCGCGATCATCGAGGCCCGTGGCGCGTCGTCCGCCGCCTCGGCCGCGAACGCCGCCATCGACCACGTCCACACCTGGGTCAACGGCACCGCCGAGGGCGACTGGACCTCCATGGGCATCCCGTCGGACGGCTCCTACGGCGTCCCGGAGGGCCTGATCTCCTCGTTCCCGGTCGTCTGCAAGGACGGCAAGTACGAGATCGTCCAGGGCCTGGACATCAACGAGTTCTCGCGTACGCGCATCGACGCGTCCGTGCGGGAGCTCGAGGAGGAGCGCGACGCGGTCCGCGAGCTCGGCCTCATCTGACCCCGGCGCCCCGGACGTCCGCGGCGTCCGGCGCTCACACCACGCCCCGGCAGCACCGTGCTGCCGGGGCGCACGTGTGTGCGGGAACTAAGGGACCGGTTCAAGGAGTCTCGGCTGTCATGCGCGTGATGATGATCCTCCCGGCCCTGACCGAAGCGACCAGTCCGCTCTTCCGTCCCATCAAGTACTCGCTGTTCCCGCCGCTCGGCCTGGCGACCCTCGCGGGATACCTCGACGAGTCGGACGAGGTGACGCTGTACGACGAACACGTCGAGCGCATCGACATCGAGGCCCTGCCCAGCCCCGACCTGCTGGTGCTCCAGCCGTACATCACATCGGCGCGCCGCAGTTACGAGATAGCCGACCACTTCCGGGCGCGGGGGGTGCATGTGGCGATGGGCGGACTGCACGTCACCTCGCTGCCGGACGAGGCCGCGCAGCACGCCGACACCGTCTTCACCGGGCCGGGGGAGGAGCAGTGGCCGCTGTTCCTGAAGGACTTCTGCGACGGCGCGGCGGCCCGGCGCTACGACTCCACGGCACTGCGCACCCTGGCCGGTCTCCCGCCGGTGCGCCGCGACCTGATCAAGCGTCACCTGTATCTCGTGCCCAACTCGATCGTGGTCTCGCGCGGTTGCCCGCACCACTGCGACTTCTGCTACAAGGACGCGTTCTTCGAGGGCGGCAAGTCCTTCTACACGCAGACCGTCGACGACGCCCTGTCGGAGATCGAGCGGCTGCCGGGCCGCCACCTCTACTTCCTTGACGACCATCTGCTGGGCAACCGGCGCTTCGCGGAAGCCCTGTTCGACGGCATGGCCGGCATGGGCCGCCTGTGGCAGGCGGCCGGCACGGTCAACTCCGTGCTTCAGCCGGGTCTGCTGGAGCGCGCGGTCGACGCGGGACTGCGCAGCCTGTTCGTCGGCTTCGAGACCGTCAACGACGCGAACCTGGCGGAGCGCCGCAAGAACCAGAACATCGGCAAGGACTACGGCGCCGCGGTCCGCCGCCTCCATGACGCGGGAGTCATGGTCAACGCCAGCTTCGTCTTCGGCCTCGACCAGGACGGGCCCGACGTCTTCGACCGCACGGTGGAGTGGGCCGTCGAGCAGGGCATCGAGACGGCGACGTTCCACATCATGACGCCGTATCCCTCCACGGGGCTGTGGAAGCAGATGGAGGCGGAGGACCGAATCGTGCACCGCGACTGGGACCTGTACGACACCCGTCATGTGGTCTACCGGCCCAAGGGCATGACCCCCCGGCAGTTGGAGGACGGCTACTGGCGCGCCTACCGCGACTTCTACCGCTGGTCCAACATCTGGCGCGGCGCCTCCGCGCAGCCCGGCAGGCACGAACGGATGCGGCACCTCGCGTACGCGGGCGGATGGAAGAAGTTCGAGCCCGCGTGGGACATGCTGATCCGCTCCCGGCGGACGGTCCGCGCGATGCCCGCGCTGGAGCGCACCCTCGCCGCGTTCGGCGGCCGCAAGGCGGCGTGAACCGCGCCGCCCGGCCGGGCCGGGCGCCTGCGAGGGCCGCCCGGCCCGGTGGTTCCGTGGCGGCCCGGCTCGTGGCCCGCCGCGCCCGGCGACGGGTCCGGTGGCCGTCGCTGCTGCGTCCGAGGGGGCGCCGGGAGGTCAGCCCGCCGCCGCGGCCGCCGTCATCACGGTGACCGCGACCATCGCCGCCTGCATGTCGTGGATGGCTTTACGGAGGCTGTCGCCCGCCCACTGGCCCTCGGAGATCTCGGACATCCGCCCGGTGAGCTCCTTTCGCGGCACGCCGGGGAAGGCGATGCGGTGCAGCTTCGCCGAGTGGATCAGCGCGACCAGACCCGCCGTCCGGTCGTCGGGCTCGCTTCCCTCGAGGACGACGGCGGTGAGGCGCTCTCGGAGCTCGCGCTCGGCCGCCCCGTCCGCCTCCGGGTAGCGCTTGACCGGGAAGAGGCCGAGCACCTTGTGCTGCTCCTGCGCCACGAGACCGCGCTCACGCAGGCTCTCGATCGTGGCGGTCACGGCCTTGGAGTGGTCCTTCGTCAGCCATTCCGTGACCTTCGGGGCCCTGCGCCTGCGGCCCGCCCAGGCCGCGAGCTGCTCCAGGCGGCCGTCGAGGAGGGCGACACCGGTGGGCGCCTGGTGCGTGACGCGCATCCGGCCGTCGTCGACCGAGACCCGCCCGGCCATGACCAGGCCGAGCAGGATGCCGCCCGCCACGGCCCACCCCGCGGACTGCCGGTCCTTCGCCGCGCCGGACTCGTCGTCCAGCGACAGCAGCATGATCTCCTCGCCCAGCGTGACCGCCATGCGGGCCCCCTTCGTCCATCGGTCTCTTGATCATCGGGACGGCCGGGACTTCCGCGTGGTTCCGTGAGCGCCGGCGTCCGGGACGTCAGCTCCTCCGCACGACGCTCCCGCAGGAAGAACTCGCGGCACGCCGGGCGAGGATGACGCAGGATGAGGCTCATGTCCTCGATCACCGCGATACCCGGCACCGTCCAACTGGCCACGGACACCGGCCAGAACTCACTGGCCGTCTTCGGGATCGTGATCCTGGGCCTGCTGGTGCTGATCACGCTGTGCGGGTATCTCTTCCCGGCGTTCGTCGCGCGCGGCCGCTCGAGCGCGTCGACCCCCGCGGGGACGCTCCGGGACGTGGCGCTGGTGTGCGTGGCGGTCGCGTTGGCGATCCAGCTGTTCGGTCTTCTGTGCTCCGTCCGCCTGGAGAACGAGTGGTACACGTGCGCGCAGCAGCGCTACGGGTACTCCTCACCGGCGGACGGACCGAACCTCGAGAACATGCGGGACAGCCTGTTCCCCGTGAGTTCCGTCTGCCGCTGGTCGGACGGCTACACGTACGACTTCGTGCCGGCCTTCGTGAATCCGTCGATCGCGGTGCTGCTGGTCCTCGCCGCGCTGACCGGGGCGGGCGCCGCCGTCGTGCGTGCGGGCGCCCGGCGGGACCTCGGGGTCGGGAGGCGCTGAGCTCAGCCGGCCGGCTGTTCCACCGCGGGGCCACCCGTGTTGACGTGGACGGACGCTATCCGGTCGAGATCGTCGAAGAGGACGTCGATCGTGCCGCCGTCGGGGAGTCCCGCGCTCGTCCGGTTTTCGGTGCGGCGTTGCGGAAGGTCGTGGTGGCCGAAGTACCCGGAGACGACCCGGCGGGCGGATCCGCCGACGAGGCCGACGCCGGTGAGCAGGACGCGCGGCAGGGTGATGGCGTCCGGTTCGGCGCGGGGGACCTGAGGATCGTCCGGAACCATGTAGGCGCGGCCGTCGGCGCTCGCCTGTACGCCGATGTACCCGGCGGCGCCGAGCACGCCCATCGCCGTGAACGCCAGGGTCTCCACGGCGCGGCGGGGGTCGTCGTGAACGGCGAGGGGGACGAGCTCCTCGGTGAACTCGCTCAGGCCGTGCGCCTGGCCGTACGCGCGGAGCCGTTCCGCCGCCGTGACCACCGGTGAGCCGGCGAAGCCGGGGTTGGCCCAGGCCCACAGCCATGAGTGCTCGTTGACGTCGAACGTCCCGAGGAGCGAGATCCTCAGCTCTCGTCCGGACTGCCGGTACAGACACTGCCCGAGGTCGGCACTCCACTCGCCGATCGGCATGAACTCGTTGAACGTCTCGAGTTGTTCCGCGCCCCAGGCGGCGTGCTGCTCGGTGAGGCTGAGGAACGGATCACTGAACTTCGCGGTCATGCGCCTGACCCTATGAGGCCGGCTGGTGACGGCTCCGGTCGGGCGGTGACCCCGCTCACATTCGCCCCGTGATGCCCGTGTTGACCCCGCCGTGGTCCCGGGGTCCGGTCGGCTCGGGGCGCTCCGGCCGTTCCGTGAGTCAGGTCACGTTCCGTGAAACGTTCCGCATGGTTCTTGGTTCCGGGGGCAGGGGGCCAGATCGCCGGTGTGTGACCGGCGTCGGACAAAACGGGAACGAAAGGCCAAAACGCGACGTGTCGGCAGTACATCAGACCATCCATGTGGGCGGGGAGTGGCGTTTCGCCCTCTCCGGTGCCACCCGCGACATCATCGACCCCGTCGACGGGAGCGTTTTCGCCGTCGTGGCGGAGGGCGGTGTCGCCGACACCGATGACGCTGTCGCCTGCGCACGTGCCGCATTCGACGACGGCACCTGGCCGCGCACCCCTGTCGCGGAGCGCGCCGCGCTGCTCCGACGCGTCGCGGCCCTGCTCGAGCGGGACCGGGAGAAGATCGGCGCGCTGGAGAGCCAGGACGCGGGCAAGACCCTCGAAGAGGGACGCATCGACGTCGACTGCGTACGCGATGCCTTCGCCTACTTCGCCGACCTCGTCATGAACGAGAGCGGCGGCCGTGTCGTCGACGCCGGGTCGGACGACATCCACAGCGTGGTCGTGCACGAGCCCGTCGGCGTCTGCGCGCTGATCACCCCCTGGAACTATCCGCTGCTCCAGGCCAGCTGGAAGATCGCCCCCGCGCTCGCGGCGGGCAACACCCTGGTGATCAAGCCCAGCGAGATCACGCCGCTGACCACGGTCGCCCTGATCGAGCTGCTGATCGAGGCGGGACTGCCGCCCGGTGCCGCGAACATCGTCACCGGCGCCGGCGACCCCGTCGGCGCCCGGCTGGCAGAGCACCCGGATGTGGACCTCGTGTCCTTCACCGGCGGGCTCGTCAGCGGCACGAAGGTCGCCCGCGCCGCGGCCGACACCGTCAAGAAGGTCGCCCTCGAACTCGGCGGCAAGAACCCGAACGTGGTCTTCGCCGATGCCTGCGCCACCCCCGACGGGTTCGACACGGCCGTCGACCAGGCACTCAACGCCGCGTTCATCCACAGCGGGCAGGTCTGCTCCGCGGGCTCGCGGCTCATCGTCGAGGAGTCGCTGCGCGAGCGGTTCGTCACCGAACTCGCGCGCAGGGCCGAGAAGATCCGCCTCGGGCGCGGCACCGACGACGGCGTCGAGTGCGGCCCCCTCGTCTCCGCCCAGCAGCTCGCGAGGACCGAGGAGTTCGTCGCCTCCGCGCTGGCCGAGGGCGCGGTGCTGAGGGCGGGCGGCGAGCGGCCGGAGGGACCGGGCTTCTTCTACCGGCCCACCGTCCTCGACCACTGCCACCGCACCATGCGCGTCGTCCGCGAGGAGATCTTCGGCCCCGTCCTCACCGTCGAGACCTTCCGCACCGAGGAAGAGGCCCTCGCCCTCGCCAACGACACCGAGTACGGCCTCGCCGGCGCCGTCTGGACGTCCGACGCCGGACGCGCACGCCGGATGGCGCGGCTCATGCGGCACGGCACCGTCTGGATCAACGACTTCCACCCCTACCTGCCGCAGGCGGAGTGGGGCGGCTTCGGCAAGTCGGGCACCGGCCGTGAGCTGGGGCCCGCAGGACTCGCCGAGTACCGCGAGGCGAAGCACATCTACCAGAACCTCGCCCCGCGCCCCGTGCGCTGGTTCGCGGGCTGAGGCAGGGAAACACACCGTGACCGACCACATTCACGAGTACGACTATGTCGTCGTCGGCGGCGGCACCGCCGGTTCGGTGATCGCCTCCCGGCTCACCGAGGACCCCGGCGTGACCGTCGCCGTCATCGAGGGCGGCCCGAGCGACGTCGGCCGCGACGACGTGCTGACCCTGCGGCGCTGGATGGGCCTGCTCGGTGGTGAGCTCGACTACGACTACCCCACCACCGAACAGCCGCGCGGCAACTCCCACATCCGCCACAGCCGCGCCCGCGTGCTCGGCGGCTGCTCGTCCCACAACACCCTCATCGCCTTCAAGCCGCTGCCGTCCGACTGGGACGAGTGGGCCGGGGCCGGTGCGGAGGGCTGGGACGCCGCGGCCATGGACCCGTACTTCCACAAGCTGCGCAACAACATCGTCCCCGTCGACGAGGCGGACCGGAACGCCATCGCCCGTGACTTCGTCGACGCCGCGCGGACCGCCCTCGACGTGCCGCGGATCGAGAGCTTCAACGAGAAGCCCTTCCACGAGGGTGTCGGCTTCTTCGACCTCGCCTACCACCCCGAGAACAACAAGCGCTCGTCGGCGTCCGTCGCCTATTTGCACCCCTTCCTCGACCGGCCGAACCTGCACATCGCCCTGGAGACCTGGGCGTACCGGCTGGAGCTGGACGGCACACGTGCCACCGGGGTGCACGTACGCGCCAAGGACGGCGAGGAGCGGACCGTACGGGCCCGCCGCGAAGTGCTCGTCTGCGCGGGAGCCGTCGACTCGCCCCGGCTGCTGATGCACTCCGGCATCGGGCCGCGCGCCGACCTGGAGAGGCTCGGCATACCCGTGGTGCACGACCTGCCGGGTGTCGGCGAGAACCTGCTCGACCACCCCGAGTCGGTCATCGTCTGGGAGACCCACGGGCCCATCCCGGAGAACTCCGCGATGGACAGCGACGCCGGGCTGTTCGTACGGCGGGACCCCGCGTCCGCGGGGCCCGACCTGATGTTCCACTTCTACCAGATCCCCTTCACCGACAACCCGGAGCGCCTCGGCTACGAACGCCCCGCGCACGGCGTGTCGATGACGCCGAACATCCCCAAGCCCCGCAGCCGCGGCCGCCTGTACCTGACCAGCGCCGACCCCGAGGTCAAACCCGCCCTCGACTTCCGGTACTTCACCGACGAGGACGACTACGACGGCCGCACGCTCGTCGACGGCATCCGCATCGCGCGTGAGATCGCGCAGCAGGAGCCGCTGGCCGGCTGGCTGAAGCGGGAGGTCTGCCCGGGCCCCGAGGTCACCTCCGACGAGGAGATCAGCGAGTACGCGCGCAAGGTCGCGCACACCGTCTACCACCCCGCCGGCACCTGCCGGATGGGTGCGGCCGACGACGAACTCGCCGTCGTCGACCCCGATCTGAAGATCCGCGGCCTCACCGGCGTCCGGATCGCCGACGCGTCCGTCTTCCCGACGATGACGGCCGTCAACCCGATGATCACCGTCTTGATGGTCGGGGAGAAATGCGCGGACCTGCTGGGAGGTAATGCCTGATGAGTACGCCGCCGACACCTGTGTTCTCCGTACGCGACCTGTGGAAGGTCTTCGGCCCGAAGGCGGGCCGGGTGCCCGCCGACCCCGAGCTGGGCGCCCTCGACGCCGCCGGCCTGCGGGAGCGCACCGGCTGCACCGCCGCCGTGCGTGACGTCTCGTTCGACGTCCGCAAGGGTGAGGTCTTCGTCGTCATGGGCCTGTCCGGCTCGGGCAAGTCGACGCTGGTCCGCTGCCTCACCCGGCTGATCGAGCCGACGTCCGGCGCCATCTCCATCGACGGCGAGGACGTCATGTCGATGGACGCCGGACGGCTGCGCGAACTGCGCCGCCACCGCGCGTCCATGGTGTTCCAGCACTTCGGGCTGCTGCCGCACCGGTCCGTGCTCGACAACGTCGCCTACGGTCTCGAGATCCAGGGCGTCGGCCGCGCGGAACGCCGGGCAAGGGCCGCTGAGTTCGTCACCAAGGTCGGCCTCGAGGGCATGGAGTCCCGCCGTCCCGGCCAGCTGTCCGGCGGCCAGCAGCAGCGCGTCGGCCTGGCCCGGGCGCTGGCGGTCGACCCCGAGGTCCTGCTGTTCGACGAGCCGTTCAGCGCGCTGGACCCGCTGATCCGCCGCGACATGCAGGAGGAGGTCGTGCGGCTGCACCGCGAGGAGGGCCGCACCATGGTCTTCATCACGCACGACCTGAGCGAGGCGCTCAAGATCGGCGACCGGATCGCGCTGATGCGCGACGGCCGGATCGTGCAGCTCGGCACCCCTGAGGAGATCGTCGGCGAGCCGGCCGACGAGTACGTGCGCGACTTCGTCCGCGATGTCCCGCGCGAGCAGGTCATGACCGTGCGCACGGCCATGCGGCCCGCCAGGGCGTCGGAGGCGGAGACCGGCCCGGCGCTCGCTCCCGGGGCGACGGTCTTCGAGGCCATCGAAGCCGTCGCCCGCACCGGCGAGACCGCCCGTGTCATCGAGGACGGCAGGTGCCTGGGGGTGGTGGACCACGCGGCGCTCCTCGGCGTGGTCGCCGGCGTACCCGGCGGCAAGGCGGTGGCCGCATGACACGCGCAGCGCATACGCGCCACCCCCGGGCAGCGGAGGGGCGGTGGCCGCGATGACCGCCGCCGTCACCACTCCGGCTTCCGACGAGACTCCCGACAAGGTTCCCGGCACCGAGAAGGCACGGGACAAGGCCGGCCGTCCCGCCACCGGGCGGTCCTTCCAGGACCTGATGCGTCATCCCGTCAAGGGCAAGCTGCTGGTGCTCGCCGCGCTGGCGGCCGTCCTCGTACCGCTCTCGGCGGTCGTGTGGGGCAGCGGCCCGTGGCCCGGCGCGCTGAGCGTCGACATCTCCGGTCCGCTCGACGACGCCAACACGTGGGTCATCGACAACCGGGACAGCCACCCCCTGTTCCTGTACTTCCTGCTGCACCTGTCCAACACCGCCACCGATGCCGTCAGCGGCGTCTACTCCGTGCTCGACGCGATGGGCTGGACCGGTGTGTTCGCCGCCGGCGTGCTGTTCGCCTGGCGCGCGGCCGGGCTCGGACGCGGCGGCGTCAAGGTCGCGGCGACGGCCTTCGGCGCGTTCGCCGTGTGCGGGCTGCTCGGCATGTGGGACGCCACCCTGCTCACCATCGCCCTGATGGTGGTGGCGGTGACCTGCGCCGCGCTGCTGGGCGTACTCATCGGCCTGGCCGCAGGGCTCTCCGACCGGGTCGACCGCCTGCTGCGGCCGGTGCTCGACACCATGCAGGTGCTGCCCGCCTTCGCCTACCTGCTGCCGTTCGTGCTGGTCTTCGGCACCGGCACGCCCGCCGCCCTGTTCTGCACCGTCATCTACGCGGCCCCGCCGATGGCACGCCTGACCACCCTCGGACTCCGCGGCGCCGACCCCGCGGTGCTCGAGGCGGTCACGTCGCTCGGCGCGAGCCCGTGGCAGCGGCTGCGCACGGCCCGGCTGCCGCTGGCCCGCAAGCAGATGCTCCTGGGCCTCAACCAGACGATCATGATGGCGCTCTCCATGGTCGTCATCGCCGCGCTCGTCGGCGCGGGCGGCCTCGGCGAGGAGGTCTACTCGGCCCTCTCCACCGTGGACGTGGGCAAGGCGCTCGCCGCCGGCATCCCCATCGTGCTGATCGCCGTCTGGCTCGACCGTACGACCGCGGCCGCCGGCGACCGCATCGGCCGGAGCACACCCGGTGGCGGCCTGCTGCACGGCCGCTCCGGCTGGGCGCTGGCAGGCGGCGGCGTCGTCGCGGCCGTGCTGCTGCGCTTCGTGGCCGGCACGGCGTGGCCGGAGGGCTGGACGTTCGCCATCTCCACGCCCGTCAACAAGGCCCAGGTCTGGATCACCGAGAACCTGTCGTCCGGCATCCCGGTGCTCGGCGGCACGGAGACATGGTCGGAACACTTCACCCTGTGGGTCCTGAACCCCATGCGGGACGGCCTGACCGCGCTGCCGTGGTGGGCGGTGCTGCTGCTGGTCGCCGCCCTGGCCTGGCTCGTCGGCACCTGGATGACGGCCCTGACCGCCACGCTCGCCATGGCCGCGATCGGCGTGCTCGGCGTGTGGACGAAGTCCCTCGACACGCTCTCGCAGGTGCTCGCGGCGCTCGTCGTCACCCTCGTCCTCGGCGTGCTGGCGGGCATCGTCTGTGCCCGTGCGGGACGACTGGAACGCTGGCTGCGGCCGGTGCTCGACGCCATGCAGACGATGCCGCAGTTCGTCTACCTCATTCCGGTGGTCGCCCTCTTCGGAGTCGCCCGCGTCTCCGCGATCGTCGCGGCCGTCGTGTACGCGCTGCCGGCGGTGGTCCGCATCACCGCCCAGGGCCTGCGCGAGGTCGACCCCGCGGCGCTGGAGGCGTCCCGGTCGCTCGGCGCGTCCACCCGGCAGCAACTCCTCCGGGTCCAGCTGCCGCTCGCCCGCCCCGCGCTCCAGCTCGCCGTCAACCAGGGGGTCGTGCTGGTCCTGGCCGTGGTCGTCGTCGGCGCGCTCGTCGGCGGCGGGGCCCTCGGCTACGACGTCGTCAAGGGCCTGTCCCGCGGCGAGATGGGTCTCGGAATGACGGCCGGAGTGGCGATCGTCTGCCTCGGTCTCGTACTGGACCGGATCACCCAACCGGCCCGCAAACGCGGCTGAACGGCCGTGCGCCGCACCCCGGCGCCTCCGCCCCCGTACCACTCACGTCCCTCACTCACAGCAGGAGCACCACCATGAACCGCACCAGAACCCTTCGCACCGCCGCCGTCGCCGCCGCCCTCGGCGTCCTCTCCCTGAGCGCGTGCAGCGCCGCGGAGACCGGCAAGAGCCAGGAAGCGGCCGGCGGCGAGAAGACCGTGAAGCTGACCGTCCCCTCCTGGGTCGGCGCGCAGGCCAACACGGCCGTCGCGTCCTACATCCTGGAGGAGGAGCTCGGCTACAAGGTCAAGACCCAGCAGATGGGTGAAGTGCTCGCCTGGGACGCCCTCTCCAAGGGCGACATCGACGCGATCATGGAGGACTGGGGTCATCCCAAGGAGGAGAAGCAGTACGTCGAGGACCGCAAGACCGTCGTGAAGGGCGGTGACCTCGGTGTCGAAGGCCACATCGGCTGGTTCGTGCCGAAGTACTTCGCCGACAAGCACCCCGACGTGACGGACTGGAAGAACCTCGACAAGTACGCCAAGGAGTTCGCCACCGCGGAGAGCGGCGGCAAGGGTGAGCTCCTCGAGGGGTCGCCCGACTACGTCACCAACGACGACGCGATCATCAAGAACCTCGGGCTGAACCTGAAGACCAACTACGCGGGTTCCGAGGCGGCGCAGATCACGGCGATCCAGAAGAACGTGAAGGCGAAGAAGCCCTTCCTGACGTACTGGTGGACCCCGCAGTGGCTGAACGCACAGGTCGACCTCGTCGAGGTGAAGCTGCCCGAGTACAAGGAGGGCTGCGACGCCGACCCGAAGAAGATCGCCTGCGCCTACCCGAACACACCGCTGCAGAAGTTCCTCAACGCGGACTTCGCCAAGAACGGTGGCGAGGCGGCCGAGTTCCTGAAGAACTTCAAGTGGACGACCGAGCAGCAGAACGAGGTCGCGAAGATGATCGCCGGGGAGAAGATGAGCCCCGAGGCCGCCGCCGAGAAGTGGGTCAAGGCCAACGAGGCGACCTGGAAGCAGTGGCTGCCGAAGAAGTGACACCCGCGGCCCCGCCCGCACGGGCGGGCCGCGTCCGGTGCCCCGCAGGCCCGACGGCCGGCGGGGCACCGCGCATCCTCACCCGCCGCGGCGCACGGACTCCGCGGACTTCGCCAGCTGTACCGCCGACAGAAGGCTGAGGCCCGGAGCGGCCTCGCGCAGCGCCTTGATCGCCTCGACCGAGTCCGCCGGGCCCCGCACCCCCGCCGCGTCCATGCGCTGCCTGACCCAGCGGGCCCGCAGCTCCTCGTCCGTCGCCGCGGAGGCCTCCGCGACGACGGCCAAGGCGCGCTCCAGCCCCGGCCGTTCCTCCGGTGCGGCCTGCTCCAGAGCGGTGCGGAGGGCGGCCTCGACGCGGTCCGCGTCGCGCAGCACCACCACCGACAGTTCCTTCTTCGTGAGTCCGAGCATGAAGTGATCGTCTCCCGGGACTGGCCAGGGCCGACCGGAGTTGAGCGTCTTCAGAGCTTGGCCGGACCCCGCCCGTACAACTCGCGCGCGATGTCCGCCACCACCGCCTGCGTCCGCCGGTGCAGACCGGGGCCGAAGGTGATCCGGGTCGCCCCCAGCCGGCCGAGCTCGGCCAGCGCCGGGTCCGACGCGGGCGCGGAGACGTTGATCGGTGCGTCGGTGGCGGCACGCAGCAGCGGCAGCCGCGCGGACGGCACGGTGATCGGGTAGACGCAGTCCGCGCCCGCCTCGACGTACAGCCGGATGCGGGCCACGGCCTGCTCGGGATCGCCCACTCCGCGCAGGAACGTGTCGACGCGGGCGTTCACGAACAGCTCGTCACCCGCCTCCGCACGGACCTCGGACAGCCAGTCGGCGTGCGCCCGCGGGTCCTTCAGCCGCTTCGTCGAGCGGTCCGTGTCCTCCAGGTTGCAGCCGACCGCGCCCGCCTCCAGGAGCCGTGCCACCAGTTCCTTCGGCGGCAGGCCGTAGCCGTCCTCGACATCGGCGCTCACGGGGACGTCGACCGCCCGTGCGATACGGGCGACGGCCGCGAACATCTCGTCCGCGGGCGCCTCGCCGTCCTCGTGGCCGAGGGATGCCGAGACGCCCGCGCTCGGCGTCGCCAGCGCGGGGAAGCCCGCGTCGGCGAAGACCCGGGCGCTCGCCGCGTCCCACGGCCCCGGCAGCACGAGCGGGTCTCCGGCCTCCCGGCCGTGGTGAAGGGCGCGGAAAGCCCTCGCTGTCGCGGTCATCGAGTCTCCGTCAGTGCTTCAGCGAGCCGGGCGTGTAATGGCCGGGAACCAGGCGGGATGTCACGCCGAAGCGGTTCCAGGCGTTGATGACGGTGATGGCCGCTACGAGGTGGGCCAGTTCGGTCTCCTCGAAGTGCTTGGCGGCCTTCTCGAAGACCTCGTCGGGCACGAAACCGTCGGTGAGCACGGTGACCGCCTCCGTCAGCTCGATCGCCGCGATCTCCTTCTCCGTGTAGAAGTGCCGCGACTCCTCCCAGGCGCTGAGCTGCACGATCCGTTCCACCGATTCACCGGCTGCGAGCGCGTCCTTGCTGTGCATGTCGAGGCAGAACGCGCAGTGGTTGATCTGCGAGGCGCGGATCTTCACCAGCTCCAGCAGCACCGGGTCGAGGTGCCGGCGGGACGCCTGGTCGAGTTTGACCATGGCCTTGTAGACGTCGGGAGCCAGCTCCATCATGGCCAGGCGAGGGGTGTGCTCCGGGGCGTTGATCTCGTTCGCGGTCGTCATGGGTTCGACCGTAGAGGGCCGGTGGCACACCGGTATGGTCCATTTCCATGACGGATTCCTGGTCCACTTCCGGTACGGACCTCCACCTCGAGGTACGCGGGCCGAAGCTGCGGCAGGGCCTGACGGACGCGTTGCGGGAGGCGGCCCGCACGGGCCGGCTCGCCCCGGGGACCCGGCTGCCGTCGTCCCGCTCGCTCGCCGCCGACCTGGGGATCGCCCGCAACACGGTCGCCGACGCCTACGCGGAACTGGTCGCGGAAGGCTGGCTCACCGCACGGCAGGGATCCGGCACCCGAGTGGCCCGCCGCTCCGAGCCCCGCAGGACCGCACCCGGCACGGCGAGGACCCGCCCGGCCCGCGGCCGGCCCGCCTACAACCTGCTGCCCGGCAGTCCCGACCTGGCCTCCTTCCCCCGCGCGGAGTGGCTCAAGGCGGCCCGCCGGGCGCTGGACGCCGCTCCCCACGAGGCCTTCGGTTACGGAGATGCGCGCGGACGCGTCGAGTTGCGGACCGTGCTGGCGGACTACCTGGCCCGCGCCCGGGGCGTGCACGCCGACCCCGAACGCATCGTGATCTGCTCCGGCTTCGTGCACGGGCTCATGCTGATGGGCAAGGTCCTGCGGCAGCGCCGGGTCAGGGAGGTGGCGGTCGAGTCGTACGGACTCGACGAACACCGCGACGTCCTGACCGAGGCGGGACTGCGCATCCCGGCCCTGCCCTTCGACGAACTGGGCACCGACCCCGCGGGGTTGGGCGAGGGCGGGCTGCGGGGCGTCGGAGCGGTGCTGATGACACCCGCCCACCAGTTCCCCGTCGGGATGCCGCTGCACCCGGACCGGCGGACCGCGGCCGTCGACTGGGCCCGCAGGACGGGCGGCCTGATCCTCGAGGACGACTACGACGGGGAGTTCCGCTACGACCGCCGGCCCGTCGGCGCGCTCCAGGGCCTCGACCCGGAACGTGTCGTCCACATGGGTACGGCGAGCAAGTCCCTGGCCCCCGGACTACGGCTGGCGTGGATGGTGCTGCCCGAGGGCCTCGTCGGGGAGGTGCTCGCCGCCAAGGGCGGCGTGGAGTGGACGTCGAGCTCGCTCGACCAGCTCACCCTGGCCGAGTTCATCGCTTCCGGCGCCTACGACCGGCATGTACGGGGCATGCGGCTGCGTTACCGGCGACGCCGCGACCATCTGGTGCGGCAGCTGGCGGAGCACGCCCCCGGAATCCGGGTGAGCGGAATCGCCGCCGGGCTGCACGCGGTCCTCGAACTGCCGCCCGGAACCGAGCAGTCCGCCGTGCGGGCCGCGGCCTGGCACGGTCTGGCCGTCGAGCCGATGGGCCGCTTCCGGCACGTGGACGCCCCACCCCGCGGCGACGCGCTCGTCGTCGGCTACGCAACCCCGCCGGACAGCGCGTGGTCGGGCGCGCTGGACGCGCTGTGCCGTTCGCTGGCGTAGGCCACCGCGCCACCGGGCGCGCTACGGGCGGTCCGTCAGGACCGCTCGGAGCTGGGCAAGGCCCCAGTCGAGGTCCTCCTCGCTGATCACCAGCGGCGGAGCGATCCGGATCGTGGCGCCCTGGGTCTCCTTCACCAGCACGCCGCGGTCCATCAGCTTCTCGGATACCTCCCGGCCGGTGCCGCGGTCCGGCGCGATGTCCACACCGGCCCACAGCCCGCGTCCCCGCACGGCCGTCACCGCGCCGCCGGAAGCCAGCAGACCCAGCTCCCGGTGGAGCCGCTCACCCAGCTCGGTGGCCCGCCGCTGGAACTCGCCGGTACGCAGCATCGCCATCACCTCGAGCGCGACGGCGCACGCCAGCGGGTTTCCGCCGAACGTCGAACCGTGCTCACCCGGCCGGTGGACACCGAGCACCTCCGCCGAGGACACCACCGCGGACACCGGAACCACACCACCGCCCAGCGCCTTGCCGAGCACGTACATGTCCGGCACCACGCCCTCGTGCTCGCACGCGAACGTCCTGCCCGTGCGGCCCAGGCCGGACTGGATCTCGTCCGCGACGAACAGCACGTTCCGCTCGCGGGTGAGCCCGCGGACGCCCGGGAGGTACCCGGCCGGAGGCACCAGCACCCCGGCCTCGCCCTGGATCGGCTCCAGCAGCACGGCCACCGTGTTCTCCGTGACCGCCGCCGCCATCGCGGTCAGGTCCCCGTACGGGACGATCTCGAACCCGGGCGTGTAGGGCCCGTGGTCGGCCCGCGCCACCGGATCGGTCGAGAAACTGATCAGCGTGGTGGTCCGGCCGTGGAAGTTGTTCGCCGCCACGACGATCTTGGCCATGTTGTCCGGCACGCGCTTCACCCGGTACCCCCACTTCCGGGCGGTCTTGACGGCCGTCTCCACAGCCTCCGCACCGGTGTTCATCGGCAGGACCGTCTCCATCCCGCACAGCTCCGCGAGCTGCGCGCAGAACTCCCCGAACCGGTCGTGATGGAAGGCCCGCGAGGTCAGCGTGACCCGTTCCAGCTGCGCCTTCGCCGCCTCGACGAGTCTGCGGTTGGAGTGCCCGAAGTTGAGGGCCGAGTATCCGGCGAGCAGATCCAGGAAGCGGCGTCCCTCGACGTCCGTCATCCAGGCGCCGTCCGCCGAGGCGATGACGACCGGCAACGGATGGTAGTTGTGCGCGCTGTGCGCCTCCGCGGCGGCGAAGGCGGAAGTCGAGCTCGGCACGGGGCCTCCGATCGTCGGGACGGAACTCCGGCGCCGGCGCGGCCGGCGCTCCCCTCCATCGTCGCTCTCCGGCCGCGGCTCGCAGTGTGGACGACACCGCGCGGCGGCCCGCCGGGCCGCTACTGTGGGCGGCACGCGCGGTGACTGGCGTACGGGGAAACGACCCCGAGGAAGCCGTGCGCGGGCTTTCGCACGAGGTGTCGCCCCGCCTGGGCACCCCGGGAACACGACCGACGACCACGGATCGCCCCGGAGGACCATTCCCATGACCCTTCCCCTTTCCCACCCCGCCCTCTCCACGACCGACCCGGAGCTCGCCGCTCTCGTGGGCGCGGAGGAGCAGCTCCAGTCCGAGACGCTGCGGCTCATCCCCAGCGAGAACTACGTCTCCCAGGCCGTGCTCGAGGCATCCGGCACGGTGCTCCAGAACAAGTACAGCGAGGGCTACGCCGGCCGCCGGTACTACGAGGGCCAGCAGAACATCGACCAGGTCGAGCGGCTCGCCGTCGCCCGCGCCAAGTCGCTCTTCGGCGTCGAGCACGCCAACGTCCAGCCGTACTCGGGCTCGCCGGCCAACCTCGCCGTTTATCTCGCCTTCGCCGAGCCCGGTGACACCGTGATGGGCATGGCCCTGCCCATGGGCGGCCACCTCACCCACGGCTGGGGCGTCTCCGCCACCGGAAAGTGGTTCCGCGGCGTCCAGTACGGCGTACGCCAGGACACCGGCCTCATCGACTTCGACGAGGTGCGCGAGCTCGCGCTCAAGGAACGGCCCAAGGTCATCTTCTGCGGCGGCACGGCGCTGCCGCGCACCATCGACTTCGCCGCCTTCGCGGAGATCGCCCGGGAGGCCGGCGCCGTACTCGTCGCCGACGTCGCGCACATCGCCGGCCTGATCGCGGGCGGCGCCCACCCCTCGCCCGTGCCGCATGTCGACGTCGTGTCCACCACCACCCACAAGACGCTCCGCGGGCCGCGCGGCGCGATGCTGATGTCCCGTGAGGAACACGCCAAGGCCATCGACAAGGCGGTGTTCCCCGGGCTCCAGGGCGGTCCGCACAACCAGACCACCGCCGCCATCGCCGTCGCCCTCCACGAGGCCGCGCAGCCCTCCTTCCGTGATTACGCCGCCCAGGTCGTCGCCAACGCCAAGGCCCTCGCCGAGGCGCTGCTCGCGCGCGGTTTCGACCTGGTGTCCGGCGGGACCGACAACCACCTGATCCTGATGGACCTCACCTCCAAGGACGTCCCGGGCAAGGTGGCGGCCAAGGCGCTCGACCGGGCCGGGATCGTCGTCAACTACAACACCGTCCCGTACGACCCGAGGAAGCCGTTCGACCCGTCCGGCATCCGCATCGGCACGCCGTCCCTGACCTCCCGGGGCCTCGGCACGGAGCACATGGCCGCCGTCGCCGCGTGGATCGACCGGGGCGTCACCGCGGCCGGCAAGGGCGACGAGGACGAGCTCGCGGCAGTCCGCGCCGAGGTGGCCGACCTGATGGCCGCGCACCCGGCACCGGGCCTCCCGGCCTGAGCCGTCGCGCCCCGGGGGCGGGCCGCACCGGCGGGCCGCGCCGGAACGGGCCGCCCCGCGCCGCACCGCGCCGGAACGGGCCGCCCCGCGCCGGACCCGTCCGGAACGGGCCGCCCCGCACCGGACCCGCCGGACCGCACCGGACCCGCCGGCCGCGCTGGACTGGGGCCGCCCCCGGCCCCCGGCGCGCGGCGCCGGGCCGGGCCATGCCGCGCAGCGTCTGCCCGTACCCGCGCCGCGCCCGCCGCGCCGCGCCCGCCGCGCCGCGCCGGACCGTGCCGCGCCGGACCGTGCCGGTCCGGGCCGACGAGGCCCGGTCCGGCTCCCCGCCCCGTTTCCAGGAAGCGTCCAGCAACTCTTGGCGCGGGCCCGGGCCGCCGGTGTCACGGCGGAGCGGGAAGGACGGCAGCAGCCGACCGAGGAGAAGAGCGAGGGCCGCGCCGGCCGCCAGGCCCGGTATCGACCACCACCAGCCGGTCGTGGGGGTCGATGCCGCCGCTGGCCGGGGCCGGTCCCGCCTCGTCCATCTCCAGCAGATAGCGGTAGGTGACGACCTGTCGCTGCTCCTCGGTCAGCTCGGCCAGCGCCGCGAGCAGCGCCCCGCGCCGCTCCCGCGCGACGGCGGCCAGCGCCGGATCGGCCGACTCGGGTATCAGCGGCTCTGGTCCCAGCAGCAGTGCCTCCCGGCCGGCTACCGCACGCAGCCGCACCACCGAACGCACTGTGTTCCTCGTCTCATTGGCGACGATCCGAAGCAGCCACGGCCGGAACGCCGCCCCTTCCCGGAAGCGCCCCAGCGCCTGATACGCCTTGAGGAACGCGCTCTGCACCACGTCCTCCGCGTCCGCGCCGCTCCGAAGGCCACCGCTGCCCGCAGCGCGACCGCCGTGTGCGCGCGGACCAGCTCCGCGTACGCCTCCGGCTCTCCGGCGCGCACGCGGGCGATCACCGCGCCCTCGGCATCGACGAGGCGGCCCCCCTCCGGACCCCGCTCGAGGGTCCCCTCCCGCGTCCTCACACCATTGATACACCGGCGGCCGGAGATCGGTTCCGCACCTGAGAGAATGGTGTGCATGGCCTCATCCCGACCCCGCGCGCTCTCCGGTATCCAGCCCACCGCCGGTTCGTTCCACCTCGGGAACTACCTCGGCGCCATCCGCCAGTACGTCGCGCTGCAAGAGACCCACGACGCCTTCTACATGGTCGTGGACCTGCACGCGATCACCGTGCCGCAGGACCCGGCAGAGCTGCGTGCCAACACCCGGCTCGCCGCCGCCCAGCTGCTCGCGGCCGGTCTCGACCCCGAGCGCTGCACCCTGTTCGTGCAGAGCCACGTTCCTGAGCACGCCCAGCTCGGGTGGGTCATGAACTGCCTGACGGGCTTCGGCGAGGCCTCGCGCATGACCCAGTTCAAGGACAAGTCGGCCCGGCAGGGCGCCGACCGTGCCACGGTCGGTCTCTTCACGTACCCGATCCTCCAGGTCGCGGACATCCTGCTGTACCAGGCGGACGCGGTGCCGGTCGGCGAGGACCAGCGCCAGCACGTCGAGCTCACCCGCGACCTCGCGGAGCGCTTCAACGGCCGCTTCGGCCGGACGTTCACCGTCCCCGCGCCGTACATCGTCAAGGAGGTCGCCAAGATCTACGACCTCCAGGACCCGACGATCAAGATGAGCAAGTCGGCCTCCACCCCCAAGGGCCTGATCAACCTCCTCGACGAGCCGAAGACGACGGCGAAGAAGGTCAAGAGCGCCGTCACCGACACCGACACGGTGATCCGCTTCGACGCCGAGGAGAAGCCGGGCGTCAGCAACCTGCTCACCATCTACTCCACCCTCACGGGTACGGCGATCGCCGAACTGGAGCAGAAGTACGAGGGCAAGGGCTACGGTGCGCTCAAGACGGACCTGGCCGAGGTGATGGTCGACTTCGTCACACCGTTCCGGACCCGTACGCAGGAATATCTGGACGACACGGAGACGCTGGACTCGATCCTGGCCAAGGGCGCGGAGAAGGCCCGTGCGGTCGCGGCGGAGACGCTGGCCGACACGTACGACAAGTTGGGATTCGTCCCCGCCAAGCACTGAGCCGGAAAGAGTCGGAGGACCTGTGTCCAGGGACTCTGGCCACAGCGAGGGTGCAGCCGCCACACTGGCGGCTGCACACCCACTCACCGATCCGTACCGAGGACTGAGGAGAACGACGTGGGGACCGTAACGCTCGGCGTTTCGATCGCGGTCCCGGAGCCCTACGGCAGCCTGCTCCAGGAGCGGCGCGCGGGCTTCGGTGATCCCGCCGCGCACGGCATCCCGACTCACGTCACCCTGCTGCCGCCCACCGAGGTCGACTCGTCGCTGCTTCCCGCGGTGGAGGCGCACCTCGCGTCCGTCGCCGCGGCCGGCCGGCCCTTCACGATGCGGCTGTCCGGCACCGGCACGTTCCGTCCGCTGTCGCCCGTGGTCTTCGTCCAGGTCGTCGAGGGCGGCTCCGCCTGCACCTGGCTGCAGAAGCGGGTCCGGGACGCGTCCGGGCCGCTGGTACGCGAACTGCAGTTCCCGTACCACCCGCACGTCACGGTGGCGCACGGCATCTCCGAGGAGGCGATGGACCGGGCGTACGAGGAGCTGTCCGAGTACGGCGCCGAGTGGACCTGCGCCTCCTTCGCGCTCTACGAGCAGGGAGCCGACGCCGTGTGGCGCAAGCTCAGCACCTTCGCCTTCGGCGGCGGCATCTCCGGGGTGCCCTCGCAGGGCGCACCGGTCGACGACCACGTCACCACCCTCTGATCCGGCGAGCCGGTCACGGCGCGTAGCGTTCGGCGCCGGGGCGGCGTGCCGCGTGCCTGCGAGGCGTCACGGCGGGTAGGCGTAGGCCATGGACTGGCTGATCAAGCTCCCTGTCGTCGGCCCGATCGTGCAGCGGCTGATGCGCACCCATGCCTGGCGGTCGTACGAGACGCTCGACCGGGTCCACTGGACGCGTCTGGCCGCCGCGATCACCTTCCTCAGTTTCCTGGCGCTCTTTCCGCTGATCACCGTCGCCGCGGCGATCGTCGCCGCCGCGCTCGACCAGCAGGCCCTGGACGAGCTCGACGACAAGATCGCCGAACAGGTGCCCGGCATCTCCGACCAGCTCGACATCCAGGCCCTGGTGGCCAACGCCGGCACCGTCGGGGTGGTCGCCGGCGCGCTGCTGCTGTTCATGGGTGTCGGCTGGGTCGGTTCGATGCGGGAGTGCCTGCGGGCCGTGTGGGAGCTCGACGACGAGGACGAGGGCAACCCGGTGGTCCGGAAGATCAAGGACGTGGGGGTGCTCGCCGGTCTCGGCGGCACCGGCCTCGCCTCGTTCGCGGCCTCCGCGCTCGGTTCCATGACCGTCGGCCGGACCGCCGAACTGCTCGGCCTCGACGAGGGTGGCGTCGGCGGGGTACTGCTGAAGATCGCCGCCGTCGCGGTCGGTGTGCTCGCGAACTTCCTGATCCTGCTCTACGTGCTGACCCTGCTGCCCGGGGTCGAGCCGCCGCGCCGCCGGCTGCTCGTGGCCGCGCTGATCGGCGCGGTCGGCTTCGAACTGCTCAAGCTGCTGCTCGGCGGTTACATCAGCGGGGTCGCCTCGAGGAGCATGTACGGCGCGTTCGGCGTGCCGATCGCCCTGCTGCTGTGGATCAACTTCACCGCCAAGCTGCTGCTGTTCTGCGCCGCCTGGACGGCGACGCAGAGCAAGGAGGAGCCCGCCCGGTCCGCTACGGACGCGGAGCGCGACGCACCCGGTCCGGCAGCGGCCACCGGCGCTTGATCAGGAACATCGCGGCCCCTAGTCCTGCCAGCACGGCACCGGCGACGCTCAGCGCGACGCCGATTCCGCTCGCGCCGGCCTGCGAGGCGGCGACCGGGTCTGCGGCCTCGTCCTTGTCCCCGTCGTTCTTGACCTGCTCCGGGTCGGCGGACGACGCGGGCTCCGCGGACTTCGGCGGGACCAGTTCGCCCACCGGCTTCACCTTGCCGGCCGCCGCGAAGCCCCAGTCGAGGAGCCTGCCCGCCTCCTTGTAGACGGCCTGGCTCTCGCCCGAGTCCGGGTTCATGACGGTGACGAGCAGCACCTTGCCGTTGCGTTCCGCGACACCGGTGAAGGTCGAGCCGGCATGTGTGGTGCTGCCGTTCTTCACGCCCGCGATGCCCTTGTACGGGCTGATGCCGCTCGCCCCGGTGAGCAGCCGGTTGGTGTTCTCGATCTCGAAGGTGCCGCGCTTCTTGCCCTTCTTCTGCTCGTCGGGGAAGTCGGCGCTCACCGTCGAGCAGTACTCGCGGAAGTCCTTCTTCTGCATACCGCTGCGGGCGATCAGCGTGAGGTCGTAGGCGGACGAGACCTGGCCGGGGGCGTCGTAGCCGTCGGGGGAGACGACCGTGGTGTCGAGGGCCTGAAGCTCCTCCGCGTGCGCCTGCATGTCGGCGACCGTGCGGTCGATACCGCCGTTCATGGCCGACAGGACATGGACGGCGTCGTTGCCGGAACGCAGGAAGACGCCGAGCCACATGTCGTGGACGGAGTAGGTGTGGTTCTCCTTGATCCCGACGAGGCTGCTGCCGGCGCCGACGCCCGCGAGTTCCTCGGGGGCGACCTTGTGGACGGTGGTCTTCGGCAGCTTCGGCAGCAGCGTGTCCGCGAAGAGCATCTTCATGGTCGAGGCCGGGGGCAGCCGCCAGTGCGCGTTGTGCGAGGCGAGCACCTCCCCGCTCTCGGCGTCCGCGACGATCCACGACCGGCCACTGACGTCCTTGGGGAGGACGGGCGCCCCGGGGCCGAGCCGGACCTGCGTACCCGGCTTCGCCAGCAGGGAGCCGCCGACCGAGGACATGACCGCCGGCGGCTTCGGCTTCTTCCGCTCAGGGTTGTTGTCCTGCGTGGCCGCGAAGGCCGGAGCAGCGGTCATCGCGGGCAGCAGCGCGGCGGCCAGGACCGTCAACACGGTCCTTCGCGCGGTGGTTTTCAGAGCAGACACGGACGAGAACGTACAGTGCCGATCTGAAAATATGGAGATCGGCCCGCTGCTCGTCCGGAACGGACCCCGGGACAGCCCACCCCGAACAACCCGGTCGGCGGACGGCCGCGATACTTGCTTCATGAAGCTCAGCCGCTCCGTCTCCTGGTTCCTGCTCGCGTTCGGGGTGTGGAGCTGGTTCATCTGGGTCACTTTCGTCAAAAACCTGTGGAAGGACGGCAGCGGGCTCGCCTTCGACGACGCGGGCGACCCCACCGGTTACTTCTGGGTCCATCTGCTGCTCGCCGTTACGTCCTTTGTTCTGGGGACGGTCATCGGGGTCATCGGGTTGCGCGGCGTGCGCGCTTCGCGCCGTGAGCGAGGTCAGGGAACGGGGAACTGATTGTGGCGGCCGTCGTCGTGCTCGTGATCATTCTGGTCGTCTCCCTGCTCGCCGGGGTGCACTGGTACGTGTGGCGGCGGCTGGTCCGCGACACGACCGCCCCGGGCGGACACGCCCGCCGGCTCGGCACGGCGGCGATCTGGGTGCTGCCCGTGCTGTCCTTCGCCGCCCTCACCTCGGGACGCGTCGGGGCGCCCTTCTGGCTGGAGCGGGTCCTGGCCTGGCCGGGCTACCTCTGGCTGGCGGTACTGCTCTACCTGGTCCTGGCGCTGCTGGCCGGCGAGGCCGTTCGCCCCGTACTGCGCAGGGTGCTGGACCGCCGTGACCGCGCCGCCGCGAGCGGTCGGTACGCCGAGCCCTCGACGCCTTCAGGTGCCGCGGCCACCGGCACAGCCGCGGCGCGGGCGTCCGGGGCGGCGGGGGACCGGCGGCGTCCGGCCGGTGCGGGTGCCGCCCTGGGAGGGACGGCGGAGGACGCCGGTGCCGATCACGGCCAGGCTGCCGCGGTCGCCGTCGACAGCGCCCCCGCGGGGCAGCCGTCCGGCCCAGACGCAACCACCGACACCGACACGGAGGCCGGCACCGGCACCGGCGGCCCTGCGGCCCCCGGCGGGGAGGCGGGAGCCACCGGCGGTGCCGGCGGCGCTGCCGGCCCGGCCGCCGGCGTGTCGCGGCGGCTGTTCGTGTCCCGCGTGGTCGGTGGCGCGGCCGCTACCGCCGCGCTCGGCACCGTCGGGTACGGCACGTACGGTGTGCTCCGGGGCCCGCGCGTCAAGCGTGTGACCGTTCCGCTGGCGAAGCTCCCCCGGGCCGCGCACGGCTTCCGTGTCGCCGTCGTCAGCGACATCCACCTCGGGCCGATCCTGGGCCGGGCCCACACGCAGCGCATCGTCGACTCCATCAACGCCACCCAGCCCGACCTCGTCGCCGTCGTCGGCGATCTCGTCGACGGGTCGGTCGCCGACCTCGGGTCGGCGGCCGAGCCGCTCGCCCGGCTCCGCTCCCGCCACGGCTCGTTCTTCGTGACCGGCAACCACGAGTACTTCTCCGGCGCGGACGAGTGGGTCGACCACGTCCGGGAGCTCGGCCTGCGCCCCCTGCGCAACGAACGCGTCGAGATCGCCGGCGGCTTCGACCTGGCCGGCGTCGACGATGTGGCCGGCGAGGACGAGGGCCAGGGGCCCGACTTCGCGAAGGCACTCGGCGACCGGGACCGCGCCCGCGCCGCCGTGCTCCTCGCCCACCAGCCCGTCGTCATCCACGACGCCGTCGAACAGGGCGTGGACCTCCAGCTGTCCGGGCACACGCACGGCGGCCAGCTATGGCCCGGCAACCACCTGGCGGAACTGGCCAACCCCACCGTGGCCGGCCTGGAACGCTACGGCGACACCCAGTTGTACGTGACCCGGGGCGCGGGCGCCTGGGGCCCGCCGGTGCGGGTCGGGGCGTCCTCGGACATCACCGTCGTGGAGCTGGCCTCGCGTCAGGCCTGAGCCGCTTCCGCCAGCGGGCGGGTCAGTCCTTCTTGCGCGCCGCCACGGTCTCCGCCATGCCGGGGAGGAAGTCCGTGAACAGCTCGTGCACTTCGCGGACGAGCGGGCGCAGCACCCGGAAACGGGCCAGGGCCACACCACGGGCGGTCAGCCGGGCACCGCGCTCGGCCAGCCGCCTGCTGCGCTCGCTTCCCTCCGAACGGTCGAAGACCCAGTACAGGACCAGCCCCATCTGGGAGAGCCACATCAGCTCGGGGAGGACGTCCCGCAGCTCCTCCGCCACCTTCGACTTCGAGCCGGCCAGTACCTCCCGGTGGACGTCGATGGCGGCCTCGCGGGCGTGCTCGGACTCGGGGGAGAAGGGGCTGAGCGGGCTCTCCGGGTCGGCCGCGTTCTTGAAGAACTGGGCCGCGAACTCGTGGTACGGCGCGGCGATGTCCAGCCACGCGGTCAGCACTCCCGCCATCCGCGACTCGAGGTCCGTCTCCTTGTCCAGCACGGGCCGGACCGCCGCCTGGTGCTCTGCGGCGATCCGGTCGTAGAAGCCCTGGACGAGGTGTTCCTTGGAGCCGAAGTAGTAGTACGCGTTCCCTACCGAGACTCCGGCCTCCTTGGCGATGGCCCGCATCGTCGTCTTGTCGTAGCCGCGCTCCTGGAAGAGCCGGAGCGCGGTCTCGAGGATGAGCGTCCGGGTCTGCTCGCTCTTGGGGGCCCTCGTGTCAGCCGGGTCGTTCGCTTCAGTCACGGTGTCCGAGCCTAGTCGGGTGCGGAGCACCGGTCGTCGCAGGGAGCGGCGCCCGTCCCCGCCCCGGTCATCTCGCGGTACTTGGCCGCCGCGAGCATCGTGACGCGCACGAACGGGGCGCCGGCCGGGGTGGCGAGCCAGTGGGCCTTGGGCCGGTGCTCGGCCAGTGCCCACAGGCACACGATCCAGGCCGCCTGGCCGGAGTAGACCTGGCCGCGGTCGCCGATGACGGTGATCTCGCGCATCGTGCGGGCGTGGTCGAGCTGGGGATAGTCGCGGCGCGCCGCGGCCGATCCGGCGGGCACGAACCGGAGCGGCACGAGCTGGGGCTGCCGCAGCAGCCAACTCCGCAGGTGCACGCAGAGGGAGCAGTCGGCGTCGTACAGGACGGTCAGTGCCCGGACCGCGAGGCTCACGGGTGTCACGCTCCGGCCCGGCCGGGGGCCGGCGGGGTCCACGGACCCGCGGGAGCCTGCTGGGTCCACCCCTGGGGGCCGACCGGCGGGGTCTGCCGGTCCTCCATCACTCCGCGACGGCGGATCTTGTTGAGGACGTAGACGTTGCCGAGGTGCATGACGCCGAGGACGAGCAGGACGACACCGATCTTGACCGACAGGGCCTCCAGGAGGCCGCGGGTCTCCTCGATGGCGTCGGCCGTCTTGAGGTAGAGCGCGACGAAGCCGAGGTTCACCAGGTAGAAGCCGACGACCAGAAGGTGGTTGACGGCCTCCGCCAGCTTCTCGTTCCCCTTGAGTACATCGGCGAGGAATATCCGGCCGTTCTTGCTGAGCGTGCGGGCGACCCAGACGGTGAGCCCGACGCTGATCAGCAGGTAGGCGACGTACGTGACAACAGTGAGGTCCATGCCCCACCCTCCCTTGAACATGTTCAAAAGCTGGCGGTCCTGACTGTAGACCTACTTTTGAACATGTTCAAGCGGCCTGGGGGAAGGTGGACGGTCGGCGGCAGGCGCCCCTTAAGGTCAGCACCATGACGATCTCTTTCGACCGGACCGGCCAAGGCCCCACCGTCGTACTCCTGCACTCGGGCGTGTGTGACCGGCGGATGTGGGACATCCAGTGGCAGTCGCTCGCGGACGCCGGGTACGAGGTGGTGCGCTGCGACTTCCGGGGCTTCGGCGAAACGCCCGCGGGAACGGGCCCCTACAGCGACGCCGACGACGTACTCGAACTCCTCGACGCCCTCGGCATAAGCCGGGCCGCCCTGATCGGGTCGTCCTACGGCGGCAAGGTCGCCCTGGAGCTGGCCGCGCGCAGGCCGGAGCTGGCCGCCGCAGTGGTACTGCTCTGCGCCGGGCAGCCGGGTCGGTCTCCGGGCCCGCAGCTGCGGGCTTTCGGCCGGCAGGAGGACGCGCTGATCGAGGCCGATGACCTCGAGGGGGCCGTCGAACTGAACGTCTCCACCTGGCTCGGACCCGAGGCCGACGACGGGACACGCGAAGCCGTGCGGCGGATGCAGCGGCACGCGTTCGAGGTGCAACTGGCCGCCGAGAAGGAGTTTGCCGACGCGCAGCGCGCAGAAGGCGGCGCCGACGGCGAGGAGGCCGGCGACGCCGGAGCGGCCGAGGACGGACCCGCCCAGCCGCCCGAGCCCGACCTCTCCCGTATCGACGCGCCCTGCCTCGCCGTCTCCGGCGCGCGCGACGTGGAGGACTTCCGGCAGATCGCGGCCGGTCTGCCCGCCCTGATCACCGGCGCCCGCCACGTCGAACTGCCCTGGGCCCAGCATCTGCCCAGCCTGGAACGGCCTGCGGAGGTCACCCCCCTCATCACCGGATTCCTCGCCGAACACGCCACCCGGTAGATCCGCGGCCCGCGGGCCCGCCGCGCCCACATCGGGCCCCGGCGGATCCGCTTCCGTCCAGGATCGCGTCGATCCGCCGACGGCTCACCCGGCACGTCATCGGTCCGTCCGAGGGTGACTTCGAACAGGCTCGGGCCCGCCACGGGTGAGCCGGGAGGCGCTATGGTCGCGGACCATGGACGCCGTGGACCGTGAACTCATCGCCCTCCTCCAGGAGGACGCCACCTCCGCCTACGCGGCCCTCGGCAAGGCGGTCGGCCTGTCCGCCGGCGCCGCGCACGAACGCGTACGGAAACTGCGGGAGCGCGGCGTCATCCGCCGCACCACGGTCGAGGTGGACCCCGCGGCCCTGGGACGCGGAGTGCTGGCGTTCGTGATGGTCGAGTCCTCATCCTGGATGGGAGAGTCCGGGGAGGCGTTCGCCGCGATCCCCGAGATCCAGGAGGCCCATGTCATCGCGGGCAGCGCCTCGGTGCTGGTGAAGGTGCGCACCACTACCACCGAACAACTCCAGGACGTGCTGCGCCGGCTGTACGCCATCGAAGGCGTCAGCGGCACCCAGGCGACGGTCTCGCTGGAGACGTTCTTCGAACGTCCCGTCTCCCCGCTGGACACGCCCCTCGGAACCTGACTGTCAGTGGGGCGTCCTACTGTTCGGTCATGGCAATGGTGACGTTCGTCGACGAGACGACCTCGGGTGACCGGCGGGACGCCCTGGGGCTGCCGGTCGCTGAAGAGCGCCTGGCCCTGCGCGAGTTGATCCGCCGCCGGGTCTTCCAGGAGACGGCCGAGGGCGCCCAGGAGGCGTGCGAGCGCGCCCTCGCGGCCTTCGGGAGCAACGGCTTCCTGGTGCTCGTCGGGGACCGTCAGCTCACCGACCTCGACGAGCGCGTGGACCTCACCGCCTCCACCGAGGTCACCTTCCTCCGGCTCGTCCCGCTGGTGGGTGGCTGATGGCGACGACGGCGCAGGAGCACGACGCGGTACGCCGCGTCGAGACCCGCATCGCGGACGGCGACATGGGCGGGCTGGCCCGGGACCTGGTGCGGATCGGCACCCTCGCGGGCAACCGCTGGGACGGCGAGCGGGCACGGATCCCGCAACTGATCGGCGGTCTGGCCACCGACCGGCGCAAGAGTCTCGGCGACGCACTGGTCCGCCGCTACCAGGACGGCACGGACACCGAGCACGTGCGCGGCGTGGTGATGACCCTCGCCGGCATCGCCGGCCGCGGCCTGCCGGAGGGGCAGCTCAGCGTCGAACGGCTCCGGCGCATCGACGAACTCCGCACCGCCTACTCCCTGCACACCTACGCCGAGCTGGTCTCCCTGGCCCGGGGCGAACTCGACGCCGGACGCGGCCTGCCCGGCCCGTTCATCGCCCTGCTGCGACGCACGATGACGGACACCTACGCCCACTCGCCCGAACTGGCCGTGCTGCTCAAGGGCATCGAGGACCCGCTGCTCAACCCAGGAGAGGCATGGGCGGACAAGGCCCTCGCGGACGCCGAGCGTCTCGGGGACGCCGGAAGACGGCTGCTGAAGCACCTGCGGACCGCGACCTCGGCCCGCCCCACCGCGAAGTGGCAGCAGGCCGCGGCAGCCCTGATCGACGAGATCGGACCCGGCGAGCTCCGGCGGGCGGTGCTGGGCTGGCTCGGGCTGACCAGCGCTCCCCGCACCCTCACGCTGTACACGCGCCCAGGATGGCCCGACCACAACGCCCTGTTCGACCCGTGCAACACCGACGCCCTGCGCGGCGCCGCCTGGCTCGCCGCGCAGTTGCCGGCCTCGCCGGACATCGCCCGTGCACTCGGCGCCCTGGTGGAGACGGCCCTGCGCAAGGTCCCCGGCGTCGGCCCGCGGGCCCCGAAGATCGCAGGCGCGGGCGTCACCGCCCTGTCGGCGGCCACGGGCGAGGCGGCCCTCGCGGAGCTCGCCAGACTGTCCGTCAAGGTCACCTACAAGGGCACGCTCAAGCAGCTCGGCACGGCGCTCGACGCCCGGGCGGAGGCGATGGGCCTGCGGCGCGAGGACATCGAGGAACTGGCCGTCCCCGCCTACGGCCTGACGGACGTGGGCCGCGGCGAGCAGCCGCTCGGCGACACCACGGCCGTGCTCGTCGTCCACGGCGGCAAGGCGGTGCTCACCTGGCGCACGGCCGCGGGCAAGGAGCTCAAGTCGCCACCGGCCGCCGTACGGCGCGACTTCCCCGACGACGTGAAGCGGTTGCGCGCCGCGGCCAAGGACATCGACAAGATGCTCACGGCCTGCTCGGAGCGGCTCGACCGGCAGTTCCTGGCCCGCAGGAGCTGGACGTACCAGGCGTGGCGCGAGCGGCTGCTGGACCATCCGCTCGCCGGCACGGTCGCCCGCCGTCTCGTCTGGCTGGTCGGCGGCACACCGGCGGCCTTCGACGGCACGGACCTGCGCACCGTCGACGGCGATCCGGTGTGTGCCGCGTCCACCGCGCCCGTGGAGCTGTGGCACCCCGTGGGCAGGCCCGCCGCGGAAGTCGCCGCCTGGCGCGAGTGGCTGGAGACGAAGCAGGTCACGCAGCCTTTCAAGCAGGCCCACCGCGAGGTTTATCCGCTCACCGACGCCGAGCGGGCCACCGGGACGTACTCGAACCGCTTCGCGGGCCATGTGCTGCGCCAGCACCAGTTCAACGCCCTGGCGGCGGTGCGCGGATGGACCGCCCGGCTCCGGCTGTGCGTCGACGACAGCTACCCGCCCGCCTGTCGCGACCTGCCCGAGTGGGGCCTGCGCGCCGAGTACTGGGTCGAAGGCATCGGCGGCCGGGAGGACGGCGATCTCACGGGCGCCGGCGCGTACACCCGGATCTCCACCGACCAGGTGCGCTTCCACCGGCTCGGCGCCCCGGCCAACCGGGCGCACGCCGGAGGCGGCGACTACCGCCCCGACCGCCGCAGCTCCCGCAGCGATGAGGTGGACGAACCGGTCCCGCTGACAGAGGTACCGGACCTCGTCCTCTCCGAAGTCCTGCGGGACGTCGACCTGTTCGTGGGCGTGGCGTCCATCGGCAACGACCCCTCCTGGCAGGACGGCGGCCCGGGCGGCCGCCACCGCGACTACTGGACGTCGTACGGCTTCGGGGAGCTCTCGGAGACGGCCGCTACACGCAGGGACCTGCTGGCCCGCCTCGTGCCCCGGCTGGCGATCGCCGACCGCTGCACGGTCGACGGCCGCTTCCTCCGCGTCCGGGGCGACCGCCACGAGTACCGCGTCCACCTCGGCTCCGGGAACGTCCTCATCGACCCGCACGAGCGGTATCTGTGCATCGTCCCCGAGGCGGGCGCTACCACGGCGGAGCCGGGGTGTCTGCCGTTCGAGGGCGACCGGGTGATCTCCGTGATCCTCAGCAAGGCGATGCTCCTGGCCCGGGACACGGAGATCACCGACCCCACGATCCTGAGCCAGCTGTGACGACGCCCGCACCGTCCGTCTGCCCGCTGTCGCCGTGGGAGGACCCCGAGCGGATCGCCGCCGTCGCCCGCCTCGCCGCCTCGGCCGGACCGGCCGCCCTCGCGCGGGATCTGCTCTTCGCGTCCCAGGACGCGGGTCACGGCGTGGCCGCCTGCCTGCGCGCCATGCCCGAGGAGCGCCGCCGCGCGGTCGCCGCACTCCTGACGGAGTGCGCCGAGTCCCCTGTCCCGCCGCCCGGCCTGCGTCGGCGCGCCCTGGTGCTGCTGGCCGTGGTCTCGCGGGGATTCGCGCCCGACGAGTGGTACGAGCGATGGACCGCCCTGCTGGAGGGCTGGGCACAGGAGTGGTACTGGGCCGGGACCAGCGACGAACTCCCCGCCGTGGCCGAAGCGGTGCTGGACGCCGGGCGGCCGCTGTCGGACGAGGTGGTCGGGCTGCTGCGCCGATCCGCGTACATGGCCAACGAGTGGGCGGCCGTGCTGCTCGAGCGGACACCCCTCCCGCTGCTCGACCCGGGTGAGCCGTGGGCCGACCGTATCCGCGCCGAACTGCCCGCCCTCGGCGCCCCCTGGCCCGCTCTGGTCGCCCATCTGCTTGCGGCGCCCGCCGCTCCCCCCAAGCGCTGGGACCGGGAGGCGGCGGACATCCTCCGCGGCATCGATCCCGACACCGTCCGGCGCACCGTCACCCCATGGGCGGAGCTGGCCGCCCAAGGCGGCGGAGCCGAGGACGGCGGATACGACCCGTGCGACGTGACCGCCATACGGGGCATCGCCAGGCTGCTGGCGCTGCTGCCGCCCCACCCCGACTCCGTCCTCGCCCTCGCCGCCCTCGTCGAACGGCCACCGGTCAAGGCGGTCGTGGCGGGGGCCGCGGTCCGGGCGCTCGCGCACCTGGAGGGCGGCGCGGGGCGCGCGGAGCTGACCCGGCTCGCGGACCGTGTCGGTCACCCGGCGACACTGCGTCAGATCCGGCGGGCCCTCGCGTCGTGACGGCCGGGACTACATGGTGCTCAGCGAGCGCGCGTAGTTGATCTGCCCCATCACCATCTGGAACGTCTCCGGGCCCTGGGCCGGAATCATCGTCGAGTGGTGCTTGCCGCCGCTGGTCACCGTGACCTGGATGAAGCCCGTGGTGGTCTTCTCCTTCATCAGCAGGAACAGAAGCCCCAGCAGACAGAAGATGAAGAAGACGATCGCGAGCACGATGGCGTGCGTCGGGATCTTCTCCTCGGTGCGCGACATGTCCGTCGCGTTCCACACCGAGCCCTTGAGCGGCATCGTGCCGGCGGGGGTGACGATCGAGTCACCCATCACCGTGATGTCCCCGATCGACACCAGCGGCGCGCCGCCCGTCGGAGCGGGAGGGCCGGTGTACGGCACAGGGACACCCGCGGGCTGCGTCTGCGAGTAGCCCGGCGCCGGGTCCTGCGGATAGCCGTACCCCGGTGCGGCGTTGGGGTAGCCGTAAGCCGGCGTGCTGCCGGGCGGCTGGCTGGGCCCCCACTGGTACTCGGGCTCCCCGTCCCTGTACGGATTCGGCGTGCTCATGTTCTCGTCCCCGCTTCCCGTCCCACTGCGTCAGGTCAGACGTCCCCTGATCCTGCCAGGTGCGGACCCCGGGGGTGAAGTCCGCGCCGGTACCCGTACGGACACAACAGGGCCCGCCTCCCCCGAGGGAAGCGGGCCCGGTCGTGCTGAGGATGTGTCAGAAGCGGCGCGTGATCAGGGCGCGCTTCACTTCCTGGATCGCCTTGGTGACCTCGATACCGCGCGGGCAGGCGTCCGTGCAGTTGAACGTGGTGCGGCAACGCCACACGCCGTCCTTGTCGTTGAGGATCTCCAGACGCTGCTCGCCGGCCTCGTCACGCGAGTCGAAGATGAAGCGGTGGGCGTTGACGATCGCCGCCGGGCCGAAGTACTGGCCGTCGTTCCAGAACACCGGGCACGAGGACGTGCAAGCGGCGCACAGGATGCACTTGGTGGTGTCGTCGAAACGCTCGCGGTCCTCCGCGGACTGCAGACGCTCACGCGTGGGCTCGTTGCCCTTCGTGATCAGGAAGGGCATCACGTCGCGGTACGCCTGGAAGAACGGCTCCATGTCCACGACCAGGTCCTTGAGGACCGTCAGGCCCTTTATGGCCTCGACCGTGATGGGCTTCTCCGGGTTGATGTCCTTGATCAGCGTCTTGCAGGCGAGCCTGTTCTTGCCGTTGATCCGCATCGCGTCGGAGCCGCAGATGCCGTGCGCGCACGAGCGGCGGAAGGTGAGCGAGCCGTCGACGTCCCACTTGATCTTGTGGAGGGCGTCGAGGACGCGCTCCTTGGGGTCGATCTCGATCTGGAAGTCCTCCCAGACCGCGTGCTCCGACACCTCGGGGTTGAAGCGGCGGATCCGGAAGGTGGCGGTGATGTACGGGGAGTCGGCGAAGCCGGCTTCCCGCTTCTCCAGGGTCGGGGCAGTCATCAGTACTTACGCTCCATCGGCTGGTAGCGGGTCTGGACGACCGGCTTGTAGTCGAGACGGATCGACTGGGTGCCGTCGTCGCCCACCTCGCGGTACGCCATGGTGTGGCGCATGAAGTTGACGTCGTCGCGGTTCGGGAAGTCCTCGCGGTAGTGACCGCCGCGGGACTCCTTGCGGGCCAGCGCGGAGACGGCCATGACCTCGGCCAGGTCGAGCAGGTTGCCCAGCTCGATGGCCTCCAGCAGGTCCGTGTTGAACCGCTTGCCCTTGTCCTGGATGGACACGTTGAGGTAGCGCTCGCGCAGCTCGGCGATCTTCTCGACCGCGGTCTTGATCGTCTGCTCGGTGCGGAACACCATCACGTTGGCGTCCATCGTCTCCTGGAGCTCCTTGCGGAGCACCGAGACCCGCTCGGAGCCGGTGGAGTTGCGGAGCCGCTCGACCTGCTCGGCGACGAACGACGCGGGGTTCTCCGGAAGGTCGACGTAGTCGGACTTCGCGGAGTACTCGGCGGCGGCGATGCCGGCGCGCTTGCCGAAGACGTTGATGTCCAGCAGCGAGTTGGTGCCCAGGCGGTTGGCACCGTGCACCGACACGCAGGCGACCTCGCCGGCGGCGTACAGACCCGGGACGACGGTGGTGTTGTCGCGCAGGACCTCACCCTCGACGTTGGTCGGGATGCCGCCCATGGCGTAGTGCGCGGTCGGCTGGATCGGGATCGGGTCCGTGTAGGGCTCGATGCCGAGGTAGGTACGCGCGAACTCGGTGATGTCCGGGAGCTTGGCGTCCAGCTGCTCCGGCGGCAGGTGCGTGAGGTCCAGATAGACGTGGTCGCCCTCGGGACCGCAGCCGCGGCCCTCGCGGATCTCCGTGTAGATGGAGCGGGAGACGACGTCACGGGACGCGAGGTCCTTCATGACCGGCGCGTACTTCTCCATGAAGCGCTCGCCGTCCTTGTTGCGGAGGATGCCGCCCTCACCACGGGCGCCCTCCGTCAGCAGGATGCCCATGCGCCAGATGCCCGTCGGGTGGAACTGGAAGAACTCCATGTCCTCCAGCGGCAGGCCGCGCCGGTAGCAGGCGGCCTGGCCGTCACCGGTCAGGGTGTGCGCGTTGGAGGTCACCTTGAAGAACTTGCCGGTGCCGCCGGACGCGTAGATCACGGCCTTCGCCTGGAAGACGTGGATCTCGCCGGTGGCCAGCTCGTAGGCGACCACACCGGCGGACGTCTTGACGCCGTCGACCTCGGTGATCAGCTGGTCCAGGACGTAGAACTCGTTGAAGAACTCCACGCCCTCCTTGACGCAGTTCTGGTACAGCGTCTGGAGGATCATGTGGCCGGTGCGGTCCGCGGCGTAGCAGGACCGGCGGACCGGGGCCTCGCCGTGGTTGCGGGAGTGGCCGCCGAAGCGGCGCTGGTCGATGGTGCCGTCCGGGGTCCGGTTGAACGGCAGGCCCATCTTCTCCAGGTCGAGGACGGCGTCGATGGCCTCCTTCGCCAGGATCTCCGCGGCGTCCTGGTCGACCAGGTAGTCACCGCCCTTGACCGTGTCGAAGGTGTGCCACTCCCAGTTGTCCTCTTCCACGTTGGCCAGCGCGGCGGCCATGCCGCCCTGCGCGGCGCCCGTGTGGGAGCGGGTGGGGTAGAGCTTCGTCAGCACGGCGGTGCGGCTGCGCTTCGTCGACTCGATGGCGGCGCGCATGCCGGCGCCGCCGGCGCCGACGATGACGGTGTCGTACTTGTGGATCTTCATGGGTGGATTACCTCAGCCCCGTGCCTAGCGGATGTTCGGGTCGAAGGTGAAGATCACCAGCGTGCCCAGAAGGATGGTGAACACCGTGGCGGTGTACAGCAGGCCCTTGAGCCACAGGCGCGTGTTCGGACGCTCCGCGTAGTCGTTGATGACGGTGCGGAGGCCGTTGGCGCCGTGCAGCATGGCAAGCCACAGCATCAGCAGGTCCCAGGTCTGCCAGAACGGGGACGCCCAGCGGCCGGCCACGAAGGCGAAGCCGATCTTGGAGACGCCGCCGTCGAGCACCAGCTGGATCAGCAGGTGGCCGATGACCAGGACGACGAGGACCACACCGGACAGGCGCATGAACAGCCATGCGGCCATCTCGAAGTTGCCGCGGGTCGAGCGCGGGGTCTTCTTGGTGCGCTTGCGGGGGGCCTCGATGAGCGGGGCCGGGTTGTCCACGTCGTAGAGGTGCGCTCCCTCGACGGGACCGACGGCGGAAGTGGTGTCAGCGGACATTTCTGGCCTCAGCTCCCGAAGACTTCGCGGACGGCGTGGCCGAGCACGGGGTAAAGGGCGCCCACCATCAGCACGAACCAGATGGCCATGACGGACCAGAGCATCTGCTTCTGGTAGCGCGGGCCCTTGGACCAGAAGTCCACGGCGATGACACGCAGGCCGTTGAGCGCGTGGAAGAGAATCGCGGCGACCAGGCCGTATTCGAGAAGCGCGACGATCGGCGTCTTGTAGGTGGCGACGACCTCGTCGTACGCCTCGGGGGAGACGCGGACGAGAGCGGTGTCCAGCACGTGTACGAACAGGAAGAAGAAGATGAGGACGCCGGTGACTCGATGAGCCACCCAGGACCACATTCCTTCCCGGCCGCGGTACAGCGTTCCAGCCGGCACGGAAGAACCCTCCGGGAGCGGGGATTGGGGCCATGCCGGCTTGTGGGTGTCGGTCTGGCCCGGCCGGGTACGGTCCACCGGCCCCGGCCATCGTAGCGACGTGTTGTCGGTTCGTTCGCCCGGGGGCCACCGGTGTGATCAAACAGGCAATCAATCAGCCTCGTACGGACTAAGCGACGGACTCCTCCGAGGCCCCCGCTACGTCGCTTTCCGGATGGTTGGCCACTACATGCGCCAGCCGGGACCTGGTCAGTGCGCGCAGTTCCTCCGCGGAGATGGCGCGCTCCTCGTCCGGTTCGTGGGACAGTCTGCTCCGGATACCGGCCAGTACCTGGTCGAGGTACTCGTCGGTCCGGTATCCGTCGAGGCAGATGACGAACGCATGTCCGAATCGGCTCTCGTAGGCGGCGTGCGCGGCGGCCAGCGCGGTGTGGGCGGCCTGCGGGGCGCTCGGCGGCAGTCCGGTGGACGACTCGCCGGCCAGGGCCTCGTGCACATCGGCGGGCGTGAGGTCGTATCCGGCCTCGTCGCAGGCGGCGAGGAGGGACTCGAGGTCGGGGTAGGGGCGGTGCGCGACCACGCGCCCTGCCCATCGGCGGCTGCCGCAGCAGGCGAGGACGATCGCTTCCGCCTCGTCGGCCGGGGCGCTGTTGAAGTGCTCGAGCCCCGGCTGCGCGCGACGCTGGGACGGTATGGCAGAAGGGGCGCCCGCGCCCCGGGTGTGGTGGAGTGTCGGCGGTCGCTTCGGGAGGCCGGCGTGGGAATCGCTGGACAGCGGGGACTCCTCGAACGGGACAGCGGGGCGGCAGGGAAGGGAGAGAAGGGTGTGTCGTAACGCTATCGATGTGGACGCGAAGGTGTCCGATGAATGCGCGAATTTCACCCGGACGGGAGAGTTTGGCCATAAGTAATGGACGCAGGAGGGGGTGCTTCTACGGGGTTTCGCCACTTATGGGAGGTATCAGAACGATGTGGCTCTCTCGCAGGACCCGGTTCGCCGGTGTGTCGGCAGCCTCGGCCGCCGTCCTGTCGATGACACTCGCCGGCTGTTCCGACGACGGCGCCGGTGAATCCGGCAGCGAATCGCCCGACCGGGCCGGAACGACCTCCGGGGCCGCCGCCCCCAGCCCGACGCCCAGTCCCACCCGCAGCTACGCGCTCTCCGAAGCACCGGCCACGATCCCCTCGGTACGGAGTCACCAGGCCGCCCGCGGCCCCGGCTGGAGCAGGACCGCCGACAGCGGGGTCGTCGTCGCCAAGGGCAGCGAGGAGCTCTCCGACGAGGGCCGGCTGCTCGCCCAGGAGCTGAAGCTCGCCTACCGCGGCACCGTCGCCGCCGGGCCGGGCGACGTGGAACTGGCGCTCGCCGGGAACGGCGCCGCCGAGTCGTACACGCTGACCACCAGCGGCGGGAAGGTCCGGATAAGCGGGCCGGACGAGGCCGGGGTCTTCTACGGCACCCGGACCCTGAAGCAGTCGGTGCGCTCCGGCGGCTCCATGCCCGAGGGTGTCGTACGTGACCGGCCCGACCGCCCCCAGCGCGGACTGAATCTCGACATCGCACGCAAGCACTTCACCGCCGGGTGGATCGAGGACCGGCTGCGTGAGATGGCCGACCTCAAGCTCAACCAGCTCGGGCTGCACTTCTCCGACGACCAGGCCTTCCGTATCGAGTCCGACTCGCACCCCGAGGTGGTCTCCGAGCAGCACCTCACCAAGGACGAGGTCCGCCGGATCGTGGCGCTGGCCGAGCGCCTCCACATCACCGTCGTCGGCGAGATCGACTCCCCGGGACACCTCGGCGCCGTGATGCGGGCGCACCCCCAGCTCCAGCTGCGCAACACGCAGGGTGTGCCCCGGCAGGGCGCCATCGACATCTCCAAGCCCGAATCGGCCCGCATCGTCGACGACCTGCTGCGTGAGTACACCGCGCTCTTCCCCGGCGCGTGGTTCCACGTCGGTGCCGACGAGTACCAGGCCCTCACGGTGAGCAACCCGCAGGCCTCCTATCCGCAGCTCGCGCAGGCCGCCCGCCAGAAGTACGGCGACGGCGCCACGATCCAGGACCTCGCGGAGGGCTGGCTGAACGACCGCGCCGCGGTGGTGCGCGAGGCGAAGAAGATCCCCAAGGCGTGGAACGACGGCTTCTTCAGCGGCGGCGTGGTCACCGCCGACAAGGGCATCGAGGTCGAGTACTGGACGGGCAAGGAGATCGGGGCCCGCCCGCCCCAGGAGTATCTGGCGGAGGGCCGCCGTGTGGTGAACCTCAACGACGAGTTCCTCTACTACGTGCTCGGCGAGCCCAACCAGTTCACCTACCCGACGGGCCGCCGCATCTACGAGCAGTGGACGCCGCTGGTGCTGCGTGGCACGGAGCCCGTACCGGAGAAGTACTCGGACCAGATCCTGGGCGGCCGCTTCGCGGTCTGGTGCGACCTGGCCAACTCCCAGACCCAGGCGCAGGTCGCGGCCGGCATCCGTCGCCCGCTCCAGGCGACGGCCCAGAAGCTGTGGGATCCGCGGCAGCCGTCGCGGAGCTGGCAGTCCTTCGAGTCGCTGGCGCAGAAGCTGGGCTGACCGGCGCGGGCTGCTGGACGGCGGCCGTCGCGCGGACAAACGTTCCGCGGGCGGCCGCCGTTCGTGGCGGCCGCTGTGCTTGTGCGACGTCCCTGCTCCCGCTCGTCGGCCTCGGCAACGCGCTGAAGGGAACGGGACGGGACGGGACGGACGGTCGCGGTGTGAGTCCGCCCGGGGGCGTGCGGGCCCACACCGCGGTCCGCGAGGCCGGGCCAACAGCCGTGCGGGCGGGCCCTGTTCCTGTGGGGGGAAAGTAACAGAGGCATGATGTAAATGTGTGCGTACGGATCGAGCCGACGGTAACGTTCTGGCCACGGAGTGACGTAATCGCGCCAACGGACGCAGTAGAGACAAGTACAAGGGCTAGTACTTCGTCCGCGACGGAAGGCGTCCCGCATGACCTCCAAGAGCCTGACGGCACTCATCGCACAGGCGGATGAGCGTGGCCTGGCCGCGAGCGGGCTCGCGTGCCTCGACCGCTGTCTGCCGCTGCTCGCGGTGGAGGACGACACGCTGCGTCCGCTCTGGGCGGGGCTCGCCGGCGGCGAGGAGGAGTGGGCCGGCGCGCTCGCGGCCGCGCGGCAGGCCATGGAGGCCACGCCGCCGGGCGACGAAGACGCCGCCCTCGTACGGGCGATGCTCGGCGCGGCCCCCTCCGACTGGGCCGTGGCGTCCCTGCGCGAGTGGGCCGACGGCTGCTCCGTCACCGCCCTCGAGGTGCACCGGCGTTTCGACATGGGCGACTGCGCGGCCGAGAGCATCGAGCGCTGTCGCGAGGGCGAGGGTGAGCCGGACGGTGTCGGGCCCTTGGTCGGGGGGGAGTTGCGGCGCCAGGCCCAAGTGCTGGAGATCCTCGCGGAGCCGCCCGGCGGCAACGGCCTGCGCCACGCGCTCGAAGTGTCGACGGAAGGACGCCGCATCCTCCGCGCGGCGGTCTCGCGCCGGGCGCGCGTCACGGGCTGAGACGGGCGTGGCACGTCCGGCCGGGGCCCGGCACGCGGAACGGCCGCTCCCACCACGAGTGCGGGAAGCGGCCGCCCGGTCGTTCAGCGCGCGTACACCGACGCACCCGCCGTGCGGCGGATCTCCGGCAGCGCCGAGTACAGCGTGGCGCCCGGGCAGAGCGTGGCGAAGCCGTCGCGGTGGCCGGAGACGGTGTCGAGCGTGGCCTGCTCGCCGTTCTTGTAGACGCCCGTGTCGCCGGCCGCCGTGAGCGTCACCTTCGCCTCGGGGTCGACGCCGTGCAGGCCGAGCTTCCACGCGGTGACGTCGGCGATGGCCTGCTTGGCCGCGGGAGTCGGCGTACCGCCGTTCTCGTAGTCGCCGAGGAGCGAGACGCCGGACGAGTAGCCGTTGAAGCCGAACGTGTGGGCCCCGCGCACCGGCTTGTCCACGCCACCCGCGCGGCCCTCGAAGACCGTTCCGCACTTGTCGACGAAGAAGTTGTAGCCGATGTCGTTCCAGCCGTTGGTCTTCACGTGGTACGTGAGGATCGCCCGGATGATGGCCGGTGACTCGGCGCAGTCGTAGCTGTTCGTGCCGGCGGTGTGGTGGACGAAGACCGCGTCGACCTTGTCCAGGTAGGAGGGCGGGTCCGCGACGAGCGACTCGTCGGCGCCCCAGCCGGCGCGGTGCACGATCGGTGGCACGGACGGCGTCGTGTCGGTGGCACTCGGGCTCGTGCCGGGCTCCGGGTCGCTGCTGGGCTCCGCGGAGGTCTCCGTGGGCGACGGTTCGGGAGAGACGGTCGGCACGGGCGCCGGTTCCGTGCTCGCTGTCGGCCCGGCCGGCTCCCCGCTCGGGGACGGAGGGATCGTCGAGGGTTCGAGGGACGACGCCGGCGGCGAGGGGTCGCCGGGCTCGGCTGTGGTCGGCTCCGTGCTCGGCCCGGGCGACGTCGGGTCGCCGGACGGGGGCGGTGAGCTCGGGGTCGGCTCGAGGCTCGGTGAGGGCGGCGGGGAGCTTCCGTCGCCGGCGCCGCCGGTCGGGCTCGCCGGCGGTGTGCCGGGCTCGGTGGTCGCGGGGGTGGTCGAGGGCGCCGGCTGCGTCGTCGGCTTGCGGGTGGTGGTCCGCTGTGGCTGCACCACGCCCCGCCCCGGCTTGGCGGTCTGCGTGGCGTCCCCGCCCGCGCCCGGGTCGATCATGTCGAGCCGCAGTGCGTCGGGCACCGCGGTCTCCTTGCCGCCGGCCACCACACGGGCCTCGACGGCGTCCGACGGTCCCACCCACAGCGGCTCGGAGGCGCCGCGGACGCCCGCCGCGTCGCCCTCCTCCGACTCAGGGGCCCGGATGTCGAAGTCGAGATCGCGCCAGTCGGTCCAGGCGCCGCCGTCCGCGCTGCGGGTGCGTATCTGCGCGGTGCCCTCGAAGTCGTCGGCGCTGTCCTCCCAGGAGACGCCGATGAGCGAGAACAACTGCGTCTCCGTGCGCGGCAGCTCGCGCTTCTTCGCGTCCTTGCCGTCCAGTGCCAGCGTGTGGGCCTTCACGGGCCGGGGGTCGTCGTCGGCGCCGGTGCTCCCGGAGCCGCCGGTGACGGCGACGGCCGTCACCCCCGTGCCCGCCAGGACCACTGCTCCCGCTGCCAGCCAGACGGTCTTCGGTGCTCTTCTCGCCCGTCGCGCGCGAGTCCCTCTCGGATTCATGCCCATCCCTCGTAAACCTCGTACGCGCATCGTGTGCGCGGTGATCAGTTGTCGGTGGCGGGCAGCTCGCCCGCGCAGGTGGCACGGCCGAACTCGCCCATGGCCGTGGCGCGTTGGACGTGCTCGCCGCGGATCGCGAGCGTGCAGGCCGCCTGGCCGCCCTTCTCGCCGAGGACGATGGCGATGGTCGGCGGCTTGCCCAGAGGCACTTGGACGGTCTTCTTCCACGGAAGCTCGGCGCCCCGGACGACGGTCGCCGTGCCGTCCTCGCTGCGGGCGAGGTAGGAGATCTCGACCGGTCCCTCGCCCGTGACCTCGTACGTCACCGCCGCGGTCGGCACGGTCGGGGGCTTCGGCTTCTCCTCGCTGTCGAGCACGCCGTAGCCGATGAGGCCGCCGCAGGCGAGCAGCAGGACGGCGGCGATCGCCACGCCCGCCCGGCCGCCGCCGGCGCCCGCCTTCGGGCTCTCGTTCACCGTCTCGGGGTCCGGTGTTCCCTCTTCATCTGCTTCCGTGTGCGTCTTTTCCGCGACGGCCGTTTCCGCTTCCGCGGTTTCCGTGTCCGGCGTCATGTCGGACTTTCCCTCCGGCTCTGCGCTTTCCGTGGATTCCTTGGATGACATGAGCGGGGCTCGGCTTTCGGATAGACGGCTGAATCGGATGGCGTCGAACCGGGCGGTTATACACCATGCACGGCACGCCGCGCGAGCGACCGGCCAAAAGGGGCGAAGCGGCCGGGGGTTCACGCCTTGCCCCGAATGTCCGTCGGCTTGACGTGGTGTCACTTCGTTGATCAATAATCCCCTGCCGCGCTCGTGAGCTGGTCAGACGTCTGCTCGCCTGCAGAAGAGCGGCACGGATTCAGGCTGCGTCGGAAACCCCCGATGGGGCTTACTCGGCGTGCCGCTTTTCCGTGTGCGGACCTCTTCCGCGTGCGGGGATTCGGCCCGCAGTGCGGAAAGGTAATGACGTGAAAGTTCCATACAGGAGATACATCTCCTGTTTGGTGGTGTCGGCGGTGGCGGGAACGCTGCTGCCGCAGGTCGCTTATGCGGCCCCGTCATCAGGGCCCGAAAAGGATGACGGCAAGGGCGTTGTCGACACCATAGCGGGCTGGTTCTCCGACGAGGACGAGAAGGAGGATGCGAAGCCTCCGGTCGGTGGAAAGCTCGAGATACCGAGCCGGGAGAAGCTGCCGAAGGGCGAGAAGCTGCCGCCGGCCCAGCGGGTCAAGGAGCTGGCGGAGCGGCGCACACCGCAGGCGCGGTTCTGGCAGATGTCGGACGGGCGGGTGGAGGCCGAGCTGTCGGCGAAGCCCGTGTCGTACCGGTCGGGCTCGTCGTGGAAGCCGATCGACACGACGGTGCGTGCGTCGGACGCGAAGGGTTTCGACTTCGCGAACACGACGAACACCGGCCGTAGCTGGTTCGGTTCGGACGCGTCGAAGCTGGTGCGCTTCGAGACGGAATCCGGCCAGGCGGTCGTGCTCGGTCTGGAAGGCGCGGCCAAGGGTGTCGCGCCGTCCGTGAAGGCCGACACGGTCACCTACAAGGGTCTGGCGTCCGGTGCGGATGTGTCGTACCAGGTGGGTGCGGGCCGGGTGAAGGAGAACATCACCCTGGCCGAGGCGCCGAAGGCGCCGGTGAAGTTCGTCTTCACGCTGGACGCCGGCGAGCTGGAGCCGAAGGAGCGGGGCGACGGTTCGATCGCCCTGTTCGGCGAGGACCCGGCGAACCCGGTGCTGGTGATCCCGCCGGCGTTCATGACGGACGCGAAGAAGGACAAGGCGTCCCCGTACGGCACCTCCTACAGCGCGAAGGTGTCGCAGGAGCTGTCCCGGCACGGCGAGCAGTGGCGGCTGACCGTCACTCCCGATGCCAAGTGGCTGGCGGCGCCGGAGCGGCAGTACCCGGTGGTGATCGACCCGACGATCACGATCGCGCCGTCGCCGACCGAGTCGCAGGACGTCATGGTCCGCTCGGACGCGCCGACGACGAACTTCAACAGCACGTGGGACATGTCGGCGGGCAAGACCAGCAGCACGGGCATCGCCCGGTCGCTGATCAAGTTCCCGCTGGACGAGATCCCGACCGGTTCGAAGATCGACACCGCGCAGCTGTCGATGTACTTCGACCAGGTCCACACCTCCGGTTCGACGAACGTCGACGTGGAGGTCCGCCGGGCGACCGGTGCCTGGGACGAGACCACGGCGACGTGGGAGAAGACCAGCACGTTCGTGGGCGAGCAGTCCGCGACCAGCGTCGTGATGGACGACGGTGACACGGGTACGGCCGCGGTCGGTGAGTGGCCGCGGGTCAGCGGCACCGGCTACGCGAGCGACTACGCGTACAACAAGAACACCGCGACCGGTGAGTCGTACACCTGGCAGCCGATGGTCCCCGAGGCCGCCGACTACAAGGTCGAGGTCCACACCCCCGTGCAGACGGACGGTGCGACGGCCGCGCCGTACACCGTGACGTCGGCCGAGCCGACCGCGAACTTCACGGTCAACCAGGCGACCGGAACGACCGGCTGGCGTCAGCTGGGCACCACCCAGATCGACTTCGCCAAGGGCAACACCGGCAAGATCGTCCTCGGTGACACCGGTGACTCCACCAAGCGGACCATCGCCGACGGCGTCCGGCTGGTCAACCCGGCGCAGATCCGCAAGGACATCGGCGAGTACAACGAGTGGCACAACTTCCGGGTCGGGGACACCGTCCAGAAGTGGGTCTCGGGCACGGCCACGAACTACGGCTTCGTCATCAAGGCCGTCGACGAGACCTCGACCGCGCCGCTCGGCGGTCCGCAGTACGAGGCCGGGGACTACGACTACGGCGGCGAGACGTCCACCATCCCGCGCCTGACGGTCACCTTCGGCAAGGTCGGCACCTCGCTGAACTCGCCGACCGTCGTGCACGGCACCGGTCCGGAGCTGTCCTGGGCGGCGTACAAGAACACCACCGGTGACACGGACCTGGACATCGCCGAGTACCAGCTGCACCGCTCCACGCAGCAGGTGTTCACGCCTTCGGCCGCGACGCTGATCGCCCCGATCGCCAAGACGGCGACCACCTACACGGACACCACCGCGGTCCCGACCCCGGACTCCAGCAGCGCGGAGATCGGCAAGTCGTACTACTACCAGATCGCGGTCAAGACGGCCGACGGGCAGGTGCTTGGTTCCCCGACCCGTGTGGTGGGCATCCCCAAGGCCGGCCGCACGATGCGCCTGATCCAGGCCGGCGCCGGTGTCACCGACACCACGCTGTCCTCGCTGAAGCCGACGACCAACCTGAACACCATCGAGCAGGGCACGGTCGGCCAGGACTGGCTGACGGTCGGCAACAACTCCGCCACCTACGACCGCACCCGCGCGGTCATCAAGTGGCCCACCACCACCATCCCCAGCACCGCCACGGTGCTGGAGAGCCGGGTCTTCCTGTGGTCCACGATGACGACACGGGACACCACGACCAAGGCCCAGTACAACCTGCACGGGCTGACGAGGGACTTCACCGAGACCCAGGCCACCTGGAACAACGCCAACTCCACCACCGCGTGGACCACGCCGGGCGGTGACCACTCCTCGGTGGTCTCCGACTACGTACCGGCCTTCAACACCGACCTGGGCCGCCACTGGTGGGACGCCACCAGCCTCACCCAGAGCTGGGTCAAGACGCCCACCAGCAACAAGGGCACCCTGATCAAGCTGAAGGACGAGTCCACCGCCGGCCCGCAGGAGCGCTCCATCTTCCTGTCCTCGGCCGCCCCGGACCCGCAGCTGCGGCCGCTGCTGCGCGTGATCTACGTCGACTCCACCACGGAGGACACGTACTACGCGCCCACCACCCCGGCCCGGATGACGCCGAACACCACCTACACGGTGGAGTTCACGGTCACCAACACCACGTCCTCCGCGTGGGCGGCGGGTGAGCGCGAGCTCTCCTACACCTGGAAGCTCCCCGACGGCACGGACGTGACCACCGGCGGCAACCAGCTGGAGACCCCGATCCCGGCCCTGCTCCCGGGCAAGTCGGCCACGATCCAGGCGAAGGTCGCCACCCCGATCAACTCGGACACGGGCAACAAGCGCAACGAGTACGTGCTGGGCTGGGACGTTCGCAAGATCGCCGACGGCACCTGGCTCTCCGCCGGGACCGGCGGCATTCCGCCGCTGAAGCAGAACGTCGCCGTGGAGGACCCGACCTCCAACAGCCTCGGCATGGAGAAGTTCTACAGCTACACCGGCAAGAACACCGGCGCCGGCTCGACGATCATGAACAACCTGGCGTCCGGCAACGGTGTGTGGCAGTACAACGCGTTCAGCAACCCCGGCCGCGGTCTGAGCACGTTCGCCCGGTTCGCGTACAACTCGCAGGACACCTCCGACACGGTGGCGGGCCACGGCTGGTCGTTCCAGGCCGCGGGGCCCATCCGGCTCGGCGCGCCGCTGGACTTCCACCCCAACCCGAACCCGACGGAGATCCGTCTCCCGGACGGTGACGGCACCACGCACGTCTTCCGCTGGGACAGCGTCAACAGCGTGTGGAAGGCTCCCGCGGGCGTCCACTACAAGGTCACGATGAAGTCGGGCCTGGACTGCAAGCCGACCAAGGACCCGGTCCCGGACGCCTGGACGCTGACCCGCCCGGACGGCACGCGGTTCCTGTTCGGCTGCGACGGCTACATGACGTCGTCGGTCGACAAGAACGGCAACACGCAGACGTTCACCTACGAGGAGCGCAAGTCCAACAACAAGCCGACCAAGTTCCTCAAGTACATCACCGACCCGGCCGGCCGTCAGACGCTGACCGTCGACTACTGGACCAAGGGCCAGTCCGGCTACCAGTACGTCAATGACTCCGGAGTCCTGACCACCGACACGGGCAGCCTGAACAACTCCAAGATCTACGACCACGTGAAGTCCATGACGGACATCTCGGGCCGGAAGATCGAGTTCTACTACACCACCAAGGGCCTGCTCGGCCAGATCACCGACGGCGTCGGATCCAGCCAGCCCAAGGTGTTCAAGTTCACCTACGACGCCACCCAGGGGAACAAGAACGTCAAGCTGGTCAAGGCCACCGACCCGCGCGGCAACGCGACGAACATGGCGTACTACGCGCCGCAGACAGGTGACGACCCGAAGTACCACTGGTGGACCAAGACGATCACCGACCGTCTGCAGGGCTCCACGGGCTACACCTACGCCGTGAACGCCGCGAACACCAAGTTCACCGACACCAAGGTCACCGACGCCGAGAACCACACGGCGACGTACGTCACCGACGACTTCGGCCGAGGCGTGCAGACGACGAACGCCAAGTCGCAGACGTCGAAGATGTCGTGGGACGCCGACAACAACGTCACGTACCTCGAGGAGGCCAACGGCGCCAAGACCGCGTACTGCTACGACCAGAAGACCGGCTACCCGCTCTGGCAGCGCGACGCGGAGAACAACAAGGCCGGCGTCCCGCCGTCCTCGGACTGCGCGCCCGGCACCTACCCGGCGAACTCGCAGCAGTACAGCTACCAGACGCGTCTGGACGGCTTCTCCGCCGACCTGTTCACCAAGACCTCGCCCGAGGGTCGGAAGTGGCAGTTCGGCTACGACACCTACGGCAACCTGAAGACGGTGACGGACCCGGAGGGTGTCGCCACCGCGACGGCGGACGACTACACCACGTCGTACGAGTACAACGCCTATGGTCAGCTGACCAAGGTGATCGACGCCAACGGCAACCCGACCAGCAACAGCGGCTTCGGGCCGACCGGATTCCCGGCCACCATCACCGACGCCCTGAACAGGTCGACGTCGTACGTGTACGACGACCGGGGTCAGGTCAGGGAGGTCACCGACGCCCTGGGCGCGAAGGTCACCCAGACCTACGACACCTTCGGGCGTCCGATGGTGGCCACGGTGCCCAAGGAAGCCGGGGCGGTGATCACCACTCCGGCGCCGCAGTACGACGCCAACAACAACGTCGTCACGTCGACCTCGCCGAACGGCGCCGTCTCCACGGCGGTGTACGACGCGGCGGACCAGATCACCGCGGCCACGGCCCCCAAGGACACGACCACGTCGGACGAGCGGAAGTCGACGTACACCTACGACAAGGTCGGCAACCTCAGGACGACGACCGAGCCGAAGGGTTCGCTGACGACGGCTGACGCGACGGACTACGTCACGACGAACGACTACGACGAGATCTACCAGCTCGTCTCCGCGGTGAACGCGGACGGCGACAAGATCTCGTACGAGTACGACAACGTCGGCAACGTCACCAAGGTGGTGGACCCGAAGAAGAACGCCACCGCCGACCCCGCCGACTTCATGACGAAGAAGGCCTACGACCTGAACCACCGGGTCACGACGGTGACGGACGCGGCCGGCAAGTCCACGTCGAGCTTCTACGACAAGGACTCCCTGGTCATCGAGACCAAGGACGCCGAGAACAACTCCACGTTCATCGACTACGACAAGCGGGGCAAGCGGAAGGAGATGCGTACCCCGTACTCGGGCACCATCTTCCGCAAGACGCAGTTCGAGTACGACGAGGTCGGCAACACCACCAAGGTCATCACGCCGCGGGGTACCGAGACGGCGGCAGCGGACGACTTCGCCCAGCGCACCGAGTACGACGCGTTGAACCGGCCGGTCAAGCAGTTCCAGCCGTACGCCCCCGCCGACTCCCGCTACAACGACCCCAACGTCTACACAGAGACCGTGTACGACGAGGTGGGCAGGACCAAGAAGACCTCGGCGCCGCCGTCGGAGGGCCAGACGGTCCGCAACGACACGACGTTCGACTACTTCGACAACGGCTGGATCCGCAAGTCCACCGATCCGTGGGACATCACCACGACGTACGACTACACCGACACGGGCCAGCAGAAGGCCCGCACGCTGACGTCGGCCGGCGGGTCCTCGAACCGCACCATGACGTGGTCCTACTACCCCGACGGGAAGCTGAAGTCCAAGTCGGACGACGGCGTGCCGGTGGGTTCGGGCGTGGTCCTGGTCGACAATTCCGACGCGCAGCACACCTCGTCCTCCGGCACCTGGAGCACGGGCGACATCGCCGGGCAGCAGGGCTACGACCACCGGACGCACGCGGCCGGCAGCGGCACCGATGCCTTCAACTGGACGCTCAACGTCCCGAAGGACGGCACGTACACCGCGTACGTGAAGTTCCCCGCGGTGCCCGGAGCGGCCACGACGGCGAAGTACACCCTGTCCCAGGGCGCGACCACGCACCCGGCGGTCACCAAGAACCAGAACACGGCCGCCGGCACCTGGGTCGCGCTCGGTTCCTACAGCCTCAAGCAGGGCAACGACGCCAAGCTCAAGCTGGAGCAGAACAGCGGCGGTGTGGTCGTCGCGGACGCGGTCAAGCTGGTGCGCGACACGACTGGTGAGACCGACGCCGAGAAGAACACCTTCGCCTACTCCTACGACGTCAACGGCAACCTGACCTCGATCGACGACACGTCGTCGGGTACGAAGATCGACGCCTACACGGTCGCCTACACCGGACTCAACCAGGTCCAGAAGGTGACCGAGGCTCTGGCGGGCCAGGAGAAGAAGGTCACGTCGTTCACGTACGACTCCAATGGCCGGACGGAGACCGTCACCCACCCCGACCAGTTCTCCAAGTACACCTACGACCTGCGTGAGCTGGTCCAGCAGGTGTCGGTCGGCAAGACGGCCACGGACGCCTCGCCGAAGGTGACGTCGTACACGTACACCGACCGCGGCCAGAAGCTCAGGGAGACCAAGGCCAACCAGAACACGGTCGACTACACGTACTACCTCAACGGTGTGCTGAAGTCGACGACGGAGAAGAAGGGCTCCGGCACTCTCGTCTCCTCGCACACCTACGCCTACGACGCCAACGGCAGCAAGGCGCAGGACGTCGCGAAGAAGATGAACGCCGACAACCACGCGGCGTACCTCGAGTCCACCACCGACTACACCTACGACCCGTCCGACCGGCTCGCGAAGTCGGTCAAGACCGGAAACGGCGCGGGCACGGACACCTACGTCCACGACGACAACGCCAACGTCATCAGCCAGACGGTCAAGGGCACGTCCACGACGTACACCTACGACCGCAACCGGCTGCAGTCCGCCGTCATGGGCGGGTCGACCGCCACCTACAACTACGACCCGTTCGGCCGTCAGGAGTCGGTCGTCGCGGGCGGGAAGGTCATCGAGCGAAGCGTCTACGACGGGTTCGACCATGTCGTGGAGTCCCTGAAGGCGGACGACGCGGGTGCGCTGAAGTCGACGAAGTACACCTTCGACCCGCTGGACCGCACCGCGTCCAAGACGGCCGACGGCAAGACGACCGACTTCACCTACCTCGGTCTGTCGACCGAGGTGCTGGGCGAGGAGGTCGCCGGCGAGCTCACCAAGTCCTACCAGTACAGCCCGTGGGGCGAGCGTCTGTCCCAGGTCAAGCACAACACCGACGGCACCAGCGAGAACGGCTTCTACGGCTACAACTCGCACACCGACGTCGAGACTCTGACCGACAAGGACGGCAACGCCAAGGCGACGTACGGGTACACCGCGTACGGCTCCGACGACAAGGACGAGTTCACCGGCATCGACAAGCCGGTCGCGAACGACCCGACGAAGGAGTCGTACAACCCCTACCGGTTCAACTCCAAGCGCTGGGACGCCCATTCCGGCACGTACGACATGGGCTTCCGCGACTACAATCCGGGCCTCAACCGCTTCACCTCCCGGGACATGTACAACGGGGCGCTGTCGGACATGGGGCTCGGATCGGACCCCTACACCGGAAACCGGTACGCCTTCACCGGCGGCAATCCCGTCAACTTCATCGAGCTGGACGGGCACTGCTTCGGGTGGGACGCCTGCGAGAAGTTCTTCGGCGGCGGCGACAGCGGCTCGACGAAGACGGCGCCGAAGTCGGCGCCGAAGGTCGGCGGTGGTGGCTGGCTCACCGTCTTCGACGTGTTCCTCAACGGCGTCGGGTGGAACGACGAGACGGGGCCCAACGGGTACGAGACGGAGCCCGGTCCCACGCCGAACTACAACAAGGGTCTGCTCACCAAGCCCGACGACCAGAAGGAGTGGCAGGGCGGCGTCACCCGGTTCCCGTTCCAGAAGGCGGACTGCGGCAAGAGGCAGAGCCAGATCTACTACATGCCGCTCGACAGCGCGGGCCGTTCCCAGGGCGCGATCGCCTGTCTGAACTGGCACGACGTCAACAACGTGGACAAGAAGACCGGTGAGATATACGGAGGCGACGGGATCTTCGGCTCCCCGACGGTCTGGCCCACCGATGACCCGCTGTTCATCCCGAAGGCGATGCAGAAGGGCGGTCCGCTCTATCGGAAGGGTCTGGACCGAGGCCACCTGATCGCCTCAAGGTTCGGCGGCTCGGGTGAGGACATCCGCAACCTGGCTCCGATGTACAAGGACGTGAACCAGGTGACGATGTCGGCGGTGGAGGATGCGGTGGCCAATCAGATCAACAACGGCCACACTGTCTTCTACCAGGTCATGGTGAGCTATCCGAGTCCCACCGATCCGATGCCGGACCGGTTCGACATAACCTGGAGCAGTTCGAGCGGCGCCAGCGCTACGGTGCCGATCTACAACACCCCATAAAGTAGTTCCGGGGGGCGTGGCGGACATCCGTCACGCCCCCCGGTCCCAGTCTGCGATCGGAAGTGAAAAGAATGTGGGTCGAGCGAATCGCCGAGGCCACGAACTGGGAGCCGCTGGCGCTGGAACTCCCCTGGGGCAGTGTTGAGGAAGATCTCGGTACGTCGCTGCCCGAGGATTACAAGAGACTTGTCGAGACGTTCGGCAAGGGAGAATTCTCGGAGTTCATGAATGTTTTCTGCGTCGATGTCACGGGACAGTTCGACCTGACCCGTATCTGGCACAAGTACCTCAGCCACAGCCCTGAGGAAGGGCCCCATCCCGTGGTCAAGCCGTACCAGATGTACCGGCCCGGTGGCCGAGGCCTCATTCCGTGGGCCTTCGGAGAGAGGGAGTGCAGCTACTTCTGGCTGGCATCCGCCGAGGCGGACCCGGCGACCTGGCCCATCGTCACGAAGGGCGACCCCTACCCCTGGCACGAGGTGCGCATGTCCACCTCTGAGTTCGTCTACCGGGTTCTGGCGGACCCGGAGTTCGAGCCCTTCTCCATCGCGCGGCTGTTCCCGCAACCGGACTTCTACCCAATGGGTCCGGTGGTGTGACAGGCCTCGTCGGCCCCGGGCCTGGTCGAACGGCTCGCTGCACTGGGCTGGGCGCCGGACGGGTCGGTGGCTCGACAACTCGATGCAGTCGTCGATTCTATTCGCTGATTCGGAGGAAGTATGGGGCGGGCTGGACGCCGCTTGCGGATTGCTGGATGGGTGCTGGGCTCTGCGGGGTTGGCTCTGGCCGTGGGTGCGGCTCTGCTCATCGGCACCAGATATACGACGATCATCATCAATGGCAATGCCATGGATCCGACATATTCCCCTGGCGATCGTGTCTTTCTCGAGCGAACCGACGTGGGCGCGGTAAGGCAGGGTGATGTGGTGCTTTATCAGACGGGGGATCGTTACGAGGGCAGGGCCGTGCTCTGGCGTGTGATCGGCGTTGGTGGCGACCACGTCAGGCAGAGCCCCGGTGCGCCGGTGATAGTGAACGGGACGCCGCTGGTCGAGCCGTACGTAAAGGACGGCGATCCGTCTGGCATGGCACCCCCGTACGATGTAGTGGTGCCTGAGGGGCGGCTCTTCCTGCTCGGCGATCACCGTGCGAACTCCAACGACTCACGCTTCTTCCTCAGCGAGCAGTCAGGTAGCGTCGCGGCCACCGCAGTCCAGGCACGGGTCCTCGACAACCAGACCGGCCTCCTCGCGCTGGCACTGACGGTGCTGCTCGGGCTCCTCCTCACCCTCAGCGCGCTCGTGGTGCAGATCGCTTCTTGGGTCGCACGGCAGCGGAGCTTGCCCGCACCTGTGCCGCTGAACCCAGATCCACCGGTTGATGCGCAGTCGGTGTGACCAGGGAAGCGTGAGCGCGGCGATCAGGGCGTCGCGGTCCCGCTCCAGGCCCCCTGATTTTGGCGGCCAGTTGGGTCATCCCGGGGCAGGCTGCGGTGAGCCGGGCCAGAAGATCGCGATGCTCGGTCTTGAGGTTGTCGGGTGAGGAGCATCCGGGCGAGTCTGCGCGGGGAGATGTGGCGTCCGCGCGGCCTTGGTTGGTGCAGGAGGTTCAGGCAGCCCGTGAAGCCGAGGGCCTTGATCTCTTCGAAGAGGTGCTTGACGGGGACGGCGGGGTCCTCGGCCCGGGTTTGCGCAGGTGCTCTCGATCATGGCTAGGGACACCTCCGGCGGCAGCGCGGCGGCCCTGAGCCGATCGTATGCCCTGCGGTACTGCTTCACGATGGACGGATCGTCGATAGTGTCCCCGCTGTACTGGGACTCCAAGTAGATCAGGGGCGGGGCATCTGGGAAGGCCATGACCTTGGCCATGCCCATCATCAGAGGGTGGGGTCCGCAGTTCCACGGAAGGATCTGTGGAACGGTCCGGCGATCCTGCGCCAACGCCGCGATGTGCTCCAGTTGCTCGGCCATCTGCTCCGGCGGAAGGATTGGCCGACGGGTCCGCAAAGAGCATCGAGGACCTGCAGGAAGGCGAATACGTCCTGGCCTCTGACCCGGAGACCGGCGACCTGCAGGCCCGTCAGATCACCGACACCCGCAACCACAGCGGTGTCAAGCACCTGATCACCATCACCGTCGACCCCGACGGCAAGGACGGCGACGCCAAGCCCGAGACCATCACGGCCACTGACGAGCACCCCTTCTGGTCGGCAAGTGGGTCAACGCCGAGGACCTCGAGCCCGGCATGTGGCTCCAGACCTCGGCCGGTACCTGGGTCCAGGTCACGGCGATCGACGAGACCCGTCGGAGCCAGCGTGTCCACAACCTCACTGTCGACGGTCAGCGCACGTACTTCGTGGTGGCCGGCTCGGCGGCGGTACTCGTCCACAACGACGGTTGCCCGACTGCGGATGCGCTGCGTGCCGCGCCGCATCCGAGCAAGGTGAACTTCCCCAAGCTCGACCCCAAGAAGACGGCAGCCGACGCCGGGGGCGTGCAAGCAGCGAGTGGATATGCTACGCAAGTTCCCGCGGGATTCCAGCGAGCGACGCCGACGCAAGTACAGTCCAGTTTTGGCGGCTATCAGAGGACGCCGAACGGGTTCCTTGACAACAAGGAGGGGCCGGGCGCGTACTACCTCTCTCACGCAGAGAAGCAAGCCTCGACTCTGAATCCAGGAGCCAATTCCATCTCTGTGAATCGTGCCATGTGTGACGACTGCAAATGTGCATTCCAGCAGAAGGCCAAGAGCCTCGGAAGACGTTCTATGTGTCCGATCCGGATGTCATCAACGTCTTCCGTTCGAACGGGCGTTGGGATGCGATGGATTATCCGGACTGGATGTAGCGGTTGATCCAGGGGTGGTACGGTCTGAATAAGAGCTTGTCTCACGTGGCGTGAGATGGATGCGGCATGATGCCTTGTCATGGGTGTTGGTCTGTCGCAGCGGTTGGTTCCTGACGAACTCTGGGCGTTGGTTGCTCCGTTGCTTCCGTTATTCGCCTCGCGTCCGCAGGGCGGGGGCACGGCCCCGTGCGACGAGCGGGCCGTGTTCACTGCCGTGGTGTACGTGTTGACCAGCGGATGCGCATGGCGGCACCTACCCGAGGCCTTCGGGGTTTCTCCCGCCACCGCGCACCGCCGGTTCTCCGTTTGGACCGAGGCCGGACTTTGGAGACGGTTACACCGAGCAGTCCTGGACGAGCTCGGTGCGCGCGGTGAAGTGGACTGGACCTCAGTGATCGTGGATGCGGCCTCCGTCCGCGCGAAAGGGGGGATCGCTGACCGGGCGCAATCCGGTCGACCGGGGCAAGAAGGGCAGCAAGCTGCACGTCCTGTCCGACGCTCAGGGCTTACCCCTGGCGCTCGGTGTGTCTGGTGCCAACGTCCATGACAGTCAGGCTTTGCTGCCGCTGGTCCTGGGCATACCCGCGTTCCGGTCGCGGCGCGGGCCGCGCCGGCGCCGTCCCGGCAAGCTCCGCGCGGACAAGGCCTACCACTCCGCCGAGCACCTGAGGTGGCTGCGCAGCCGCGGCATCGTCCCACGCATCGCCCGCCCGGGAATCGAATCCAGCGAGCGGCTCGGCCGACACCGCTGGAAGATCGAAAGGTCGATCTCCTGGCTCTTCGGCTACCGCCGCCTCACCGTCCGGTACGAGCGGAAGGGTACGCACTTTCTCGGCTTCCTCGGTCTCGCGGCCGCACTGACCTGCTACAAAAAGCTGACCAACCTCACCACGTGAGACAAGCTCTAAGATCAGGGAAGATCTAGAGTTCTGGCGCGAGGATGACATGGCGGAGTTCCTGCCCAGTCCGGTAGGGGGAAACCCCGGCGAACTGATGCCGGTGGCGTCGGCCACGACGGGCGAGGCGGTTTTCCTCCGCGTCCCCGACGACCCCTCGTCCCCCTGGCGTGTCGTCGTTCAGGAGTTCGACAGTCCGGCCTGGACGCTGTACGAGATGACGTTCAGCGAGTGGTTGCTGGCCTATCTCAAGGGGATGGACGTGACGTTGTGCGTTCGTGACCGTGCGCTCGACGGCCCGTTCTGGGAATTCCTGCCCTGAAAATGAAGAAGAAGGCCATTCAGGCGTTGAAGGACACGTGCCTCGAGAGAGGGTTCGGGATAGTCGTCAACTATGTTTTTGACGACTGATGTGCGGAGGAGTGAAGAATGGCTTTCGAGTGCGGCGCCCTCGGGGAGTCGGGAGGGCGATCTCCACTGGAAGCGCTGAACGTTCTTCTGACTCACCTGCGCGACGAGGACGTGGACGTCTCCAGCGGTGAGGTGAAGGAGGGAGAGGGCTGGGCGAGCAGCACGGTACGTATTTCCCGCCCTGCCGAACCGGTCCTCGAGCAGTACGTCCAAGTGAGCGTCGGGGGCGAGATTCTCGACATCGTCCTCGAGGAAGCACGTCCCGCATTGGGAGAAAGTGCCACCCGTGGCAACGATCTGATGTTGACCACTATTCTCAGTGGGGTGACGGATCCTGTGTTCAATGACCGCCTCATGGCTTACGCCTTGACGGAATGGCACGGAATCCCTTGGGACGAGACATCAGGGTTCCGTTCCTGAGGTCTGTGGCTGAGGTGTGAAAGAGGTGGGCGTCCTGCCGGCAGGACGCCCACCTCTGCACGTGGGAGAGTGAATCGCCAAGGGCTGCCAATTACGCCCTTGTCCCGGAAGTGCGGGATCGGGGGCATGCCCATCTCACCCGCTCCGCGGACACGTGGGCGATGTCCACTACCGCTACAACACCGGTGGCGACGGCGACGACGGGGAAGCAGCATTCCTCCGATCGGGGTTCATTGTGGTCGTCTGGACGCAGGTGCCGAGCCCGTTCGTCGCGCCGCACGTTCCGTGAACAGCGGCACGCGGGGCGGGCCGAAGGGGCCGGGCTCAGGCCGCAGGCCACGGTGGAGCAGCCTCGACCGGCGGCCGGGCACGGCGCCGGGCCACGTATGCGCCGATCCCCAGGCCGGTCCCGACCAGGGCCATCACGATCCCGAGGGTGCCCAGGGCTGCCAGTACCACCGGCACGGTGGAATCGTTCTGCACGCGCCCGTGCACTCCGGACGCCGCGACGCTGCCCGACTGCTCGCCGAGGAAGAAACGCGAGTCGTGCGAGTTCGCCCGGTGGTCGCCCAGCAGGAACAACCGCCCGTCCGGCACCGTCACGCCGTATTCTCCGGCTCCCGGGTTCACTTCACCGCGCATCACATACGGTTCGTCGATCGGCTCCCCGTTGACCGTGATCCGGCCCCCGTCGCAGCACACCACGTGATCGCCGCCGAGCCCGATGACCCGCTGGAGGACCGGCGCGCCCTGATACCGGTCGGGTACATCGACGAGTACGACGTCGCCCCTGCGTATCTCGCCCGCGTCCGTGCGCTCGATGAGCAGCCGCTCGCCCGGACGGTACGTGGGCGACATCGCCTCGCTCATGACGGTGGCGCCTTCGTAGTTCGTCCAGGTGTATCCGATGCCACCCAGCATCAGGACCAGTCCGAGTGGTACCAGCACCCATGCCGCGACTCTCAGGCCGCTTCCCGCTCTCCGCTGCCGCATGAACGCCCTTCCCTCGACCCTCCCGACGGCCGGGCGGGCCAGCAGAGGGTAACCGCCCCGTGTGTGACGGCTTTCGGGGGCCCGGCGCAGTAGCGAGTGAGCCGGCTGACGGCCCGGCCGGTCGTCCGTACACCGTCCACGGGAGTGAATCATGGCCAGTCTCGACGACATCAGGGGGCTGCTCGGGGAGCCCCGGTTCGGGTGGTCCGATCCGGGGCCCTGGCACCGGCTCGAGGGAGAGCTCGGCATCGTGTTCCCGGACGACTTCCGTGAGTTCTGCGACGCGTACGGGCCGGTGCGGATCAACAATCAGGTGTACACCGCTCATCCAGGAGTGCCGCACGGAAACCTGGGGCGGCTGATCAGGTCGGACATCGACGCCTGGGCGCAGGCGCCGGAGGACATGGTGTCCCAGCCAGTGGGTACGGGCCCGGGGGAACTGTTCCCCTGGGGGTCGGCCGCATCGGGGGAGACGATGTTCTTCAGGGTCCCCCTGAAGGCGTCCGAGGCCTGCTCGGTCTTCGTCCACGAGAGCGACGAAGGGGAGTTCCAGGAGTACGCCATGTCGTTCAGCGATTGGATGCTGGCATACCTGAGGGGCGAGGACGTGGGCGTCTGCTCACGCAATTTCGCTCCCGAGCGTCCCTTCTTCCAGCCCCTCGGCTGAGGCACCGTGACCTCTCTCGGCCGTGGCATTCCTGGGCGGTCGCCATCCCGTCCGTACTCGTCCTGGGCTGCTCCACCGTCATCGACACGATCAGGCGTGCGATGGAGGGAGGGACGGGACGGGACGGAGTCTGTAGGAAAGCCCGGATCCGGTGACCGGGCTACGAAACCCTCTGCCCGGGCTCTGCCTTGAGGGACATGACGAAGGCGGTCCAGGCCGGGGACGTGACCGTGAGGACCGGGCCGCTCGGGACCTTGGAGTCGCGGACGGGGACGACGCCGGTGTGGGCGTCGCACACCTCGACGCAGTCGCCGCCGTCGCCGTTGCTGTACGTGCTCTTGCGCCAGGCGGCCGCGCCGGGGAACGCCTCCGCGACCTCGACACAGTCTCCGCCACTGCCGTTGCTGTAGCTGCTCTTGCGCCAGAGAGCGGTGCTCAAGTCAATCCCGCTGCTTGCCATGTCGGTCATCCTCAGCCGCTTCCTCGATCAGGGCGAGGGACGCCTCCGGTGGCAGTGCGGCGGCCCTGAGCCAATCGTACGACCGGCGGTACTCCTTCACGAGGGCCGGATCGTCGATGGTGTCCCCGCTGTGGAGTGCCTCCGTGTAGACCAGGGGTGGGGCGTCGGGGAAGGTCATGACCTTGGCCGTGCCCAGCATGAAAGGATGCGCCCCGCAGTTCCACGGAAGGATCTGGGGAACGATCCGGTGGCGACGTGCCAGCGCCGCGATGTGTTCCAGTTGTCCGGCCGCCTGGTCCGGCGGAAGGATCGGCTGGCGCAGGAGCGACTCGGAAAGGATCGCCCAGTACATCGGGGTCTTGTGGTTGTCCTCGAAGAGGCGGGCGCGTGCCAGTCGCGCGCTGACCTTCTCCTCCACCTCCTCGTCCGGGGCAAGAGGATGGGTCGCGCGCACCACCGCCCGCGCGTACGCGTCCGTCTGCAGCAGGCCCGGGATCAGCGTCGGGCACCACTCCTCAATGGTCTCCGCGTGCTTCTCCGCCTCCAGCACCCGCTCGAAGTAGCTCGCGTGGCCCCGCCGTTTCGCCCGCCGCACGTCCTCGCAGCGCCGCCGGAAGAAGCCGTCCGTGCCGAGCACATGGTCCACGTGCTCGGCCAGTTCCGCCGGCATCCGGCGCGTGCCGCGTTCGATCTCGCTGAGGTGGCTGGGACCGTAGAAGCTGCCCTCGACCAGCTGCTGGAGCGTCAGTCCCGCCTCTTCCCGTTTCCACCGCAACTCGCTGCCGTAGAAAGTCGGGACGCCCGCCGAGCCGTCGATGTCCTTGCGCTGCCCCATCGCCCACCGTCCCTGGTGCCGTGTACCGCCCGTTTCCCGAGGTTCTCCGGCCCGTACCAACTGCACCGCGCATACGCGCAGTTCAGGGCGGGGATCCCGAACCTCTTTCACGCTACGCGGCCCGGCACCACGCTGTGAGCAGTTCGTCACCCAGCGCACTGGAAGGTGTGAACCACCTATGTACGACCACTCCGAAGCCGACGACTGCGCCGAGGAGCTCCGCGCCGCCCTCGCCGAGCACGGCATCACGCTCCCGTCCCTCCGCGTCGACCTGCCGACCTTCGCCGCCCGCTACCCGGCCCGGCCGCTGATCTCCCTCGGCAACTGCAATCTGCTGACCGCCCGGACGCTGGTCGCCGCCCTCCGCAAGGGAGTCGCGTGATGAGCCGGCCACCCCTGACGCTGGAGCTGCTCGCGACCCCGGCCGCCGTCGCCGGCGTGCGCCGCGCCCTGCGCGACTACGGCGCCGACCTCCGGCTCTGCGCGACCGAGCTCGTCACCAACGTGATCCGCCACGTCGGTGAGGGCACGCCGGTGACGGTCCGGGTGTCGTGCGACACCGGCCGTACGCGACTGGAGGTCACCGACGCCGACCCGCTTGCCCTGCCCGTCATGTGCGGGACAGCCTCCGCCGACGACGAGTCGGGCCGGGGTCTCGTGCTGCTCGACGCGCTGACCCTGCGGTGGGGCGTGGGCCAGGGACCCGGTGGCAAGACGGTGTGGTGCGAGCTGGCGGCGTGGCGGTCAGGGGGCGAGCGCGGCGGACACCCGGGCCAGCCGGGCGGGCGGCAGGGCGAAGCCGTTGGCGGGATTCCGGTAGGAGTACGAGCCGTGGTTGACCTGGACCCCGTCCCCGATCGTGGTCCAGGTCGCGTCGCCGGCCGGACCTTGGCTCTCCAGGAGCGCGGCGGCGACCGCCTCGGGGTCCTCGACGCCGACCAGGGCTCGTAGGGCGGTCGTCAGGCGCTCGACCGCGTCGTCGGGCAGGTCGTCGTCGCCCAGTGCGGGCAGCAGGAGCAGCAGCCGGGCGTCCGGATCGGTGGTGGAGCCGCCCGGCAGGCCGTTGTCCGCCGCGGCGGTCAGCTCGGGCCAGGACAGGGCGGGACCCATGAAGTGCCCGTCGTCCACGGCGAGGAGTTCGGCCCGTTCCCAGTCGGGGTGGTGCAGCAGGTAGTCGGTGCCGGCGTCGTCCTCGAAGGTGCGGAGCACGACGTGCAGGCGGTGGCCCGCGGCGAGCGGGACGGTGAACGTCGGCCAGTCGGCACGTCTGTACAGCGTGGCCTGGAAGTCGCCGGCGGCGTCGTAGTCCGCACCGAGCAGCAACTCCTGGGCGTCCTCGCTGCTCTGTGCGCAGGAGGAGAGGTGTCCGAGCCAGAACAGCCGCTCGTCGAGGAGTTCGGGGCGGTGGGTCAGGGGGCCGCCGTCGTAGCCCGGTATCCGGGCGGGGATCAGGTCCGTGCTGTTCGTCACGGGCGACATCATGGCGCGGCCGCCGGGGGAAGGTGTCGGCGGCGTCCGTTTCAATGTCGCCATGGACGAACGGGAAGAGCGTGCGCACCATCTGGACGAACTCCTGTCAGTGGTGCACCGGGTGGCCGCCCCGGGGACGGGCGACCTCAACTGCGCTACGCCGGGGCACCCTGCTGGGCACGTATGCCTGGCGCCCTCGGAGGGGATCGGCCTTCCCGCTCTCCAAGAGGCGCTCGGCGGGCTGTACGGCCGGCCGCGGAACCTTGCCGTGGGCGGGTTCGCCGATCCGACGGTGACCGCGCGGACCGGGCTCCCGCTGCTGGCCCCGTTCGGCGAGCGGATCGTGGAGATGTGCGGATGGGCGTTCGCGGACCGGTGGATCGGGTGCGGCAGCGCGCGGGCGGGGGACGACGTCCGGCTCGTGGCGCTGGTGGCCGAACGGGAGGACCCTGCGGCGCGGACGGCGGAGCTGACGTCCTGGGTGGACGGGGTCGTCGCCGTCACGGGGTGGGAGCCGAGCCGGCCGCGGACGTTCGACTGGGCGGCGGTCGAGAACCGGCTCGGGACGGCGCTGCCGAGCGACTACAAGCAACTGGCCGAGATCTTCGGCACCGGCGCGTTCGACGGCTTCCTCGCACTCCAGACGCCTGATGCCTCCACCGTGAGCGCGGACATCGTCCGGCACACCGAGTGGCTGGGCGAGTGGGCCAGGACGCGCGGCAGTGAGCTGTGGAGGCCGTACGAGGTGTACCCGGTGCCGGGCGGGCTGCTGCAGTGGGGGAGCACGGAGCAGGCGCACGGGTTCTACTGGCTCACGGAGGACCCCGACCCCGACCGGTGGCCCGTGCTCGTGACGGAGGACATCCCCGACTCGTGGGTCCGGTTCGACGGCACGACCGCCGAGTTCGTCCACCGGTTGCTCACCGAACGGGAGCATCCCTTCTCGACGGCCCGGTACTTCGACACCCACTGGTTCGAGAGCTACGAGAGCGAGTCGTCGCCGTGACACCCATGTGGTCCGATACGAGACGGAATTTCCCGGTCGGAGCCCAGATCCGGCCCACCGGGACGCCCTCCAAGCGCGACGGCCTCCGAGGGGGATGCCGGGAATGTCCGTCGGGGTGATCAAGAGGCGGGAGCTGTTGTACAGTCCGCGCCCCGTCGTGACGTGAGGAACCGCCCATGCGAACCCGCCCCATCCGGAGTGCCGCCCTGCTCGTGCTCCCGCTCTCGCTCGCCCTGGCCGCGTGCGCCGCGGAGGCGGACGAGCCGACCGCGGCGGGGAGCCCCGAGGCGGCGGCGCAGTCGTCCGCGACGCCCGCGCCGACCAAGGCGCCCGAGACGGCGGAGGACTTCATCGACCTCGCCGAGAAGGCGATGGCGGAGGAGTCCGCCTGGTCCTTCTCCGTGAAGGGGGAGGAGGGGCTGACGTCCCAGGGTCAGAAGAGTGACGCGACCTACGAGGGCACGATCCAGCGGGCCGTCGGGCGGGCGGCGCTGCACTCGCAGGGCGTCAGCACCAGCAGCAAGGGCAAGAAGAAGACCGAGGAGCTGTACGTCGTCGGCGAAGAGGGCCATCTCAAGGAGGGCTCGGCCGAGTGGAAGGCCGTGTCACCCGCCGATCCGGAGATGCGGAACAAGGCCGACGACCCGATCGCGGTCATCGACGAGTTCCGGATGTACGCGCAGGCCCCCGGCGGCGACGTGAAGGTGACCGAGGCGGACGGCGGCGGCACGGTCGAACTCCGCGTCACGAGCGGCAAGCAGAAGCTGAGCGCCGTCCAGCAGCGAGCCTGGGCCAAGAAGGCGAAGCGCGAGTTCGAGCCCACGGCCGAGCAGCTGCGCGAGGCCGGCATCCCGGTGGACGACGCGCAGCTGAGCCTCTCCGGCCTGGAGGAGGTGCTGGTCCTGGACGCGAAGACGTACCGGATCAGGAGTCACCGCCTCGCCTTCGGCTTCCTGATTCCGTACAACGGGCAGGACATGGCCTTCGAGCAGCAGGTGACCACGGAGAACCAGGGCGCGTACGACGGCAGGATCGAGCTCCCCGCGGACCTGCGCGGCTGAGCCGTCCGCGACGGCGGGGGCCCGCGCCCCTCGAACGCCGTGTGCCCGGAATGTCTGTCGCCTGGTTTTCGGCCGGGCAGGCGATGTATAACCGGCCAGCCTTGAGGCGCGGTGACGTGCTGCCGCGCCGTTCCGACGAGCCAAGGATCATCCCGTGCTGCGCTCCTCCGTCAAGTTCTCGTCCGTGCTCGCCCTGGTCGGCGTGATGTCGCTGGTGTCGGCCTGTGGTGGGGGCGAGGAGCCGGCCGGCTCTGCCGCCGCCGCCTCGACCGGTGCGGCGGCGCAGGGGGACAAGGAGGTGACGGGCGGTTCGGCCTCGCCCAGCGCGTCCGCCTCCGCCTCTGCCTCCCCGTCCGCCTCCGCGTCTCCCTCGGCGTCCACCTCATCCTCCGCCTCGGCCAAGGCGTCCGGCAGCACGGCCCCGAAGGCCACGCCCACGAGCGGCGGCAACGCGGGCCCGGGCAGCGGTTCCGGCGACGAGCCCGCCGCGCCCTCCACGCCGAACTTCCCCGTGCCCGTGAACGTCGGCAACGCCACCCAGGTCATCACGGTCAAGGCCGGCGGCTCTTATGCCACGGTCACCGCCTGGCAGAAGGGCTCCGCCGGCTGGAAGGCGCAGTTCTCGACGAGCGCCGGACGCGTCGGATCGAACGGGGTGACCGACGGTGCCACCCGCCGGCAGAACACGTACACCACCCCCACGGGCACCTACACGATCACGGAGGGCTTCGGTGTCGAGTCGAGCGGCACCGCCATGCCGTACACCAAGGTCAACGACAGCCACTGGTGGGTCCAGGACCCGGAGTCGAAGTTCTACAACTCGATGCACACCGAGGCGGGCGCGGACTTCCCGCTGACCGAGTCCGGCGACCGCGGCAGCGAGCACCTGATCAACTACCCGACGCAGTACGCCAAGGCCCTGGTCATCAACTTCAACCGCTGGCCGGCCACCCCCGGCCGGGGTGCGGGGATCTTCCTGCACGTCAACGGCAGCGGCGCCACCGCGGGCTGTGTGTCGGTGCCGCGCGCGACGATGGAGCGGTTCATGGGCTGGGTCAAGCCGTCCGCGAACCCGCGCATCGCGATCGGCTGACGGAACAGAGTGGACATCGAGGAGATTCGGGCGGTATATGGAGATACTTCCTCGCGTCGGCGTACCCGGTGCCCGCTTCGGGCAGACACGGGCCTCCGTACGGGCGGCCCGAGGCGCGCCGGACTCCGCCTTCCGGCGCGCCGCCGACGCCACCCTGACGGACATGTACGTCACGGCGGCGGGCGGACACGGGGACGGTGAAGGGCGCGGTGACGGCTTCTTCGAGTTCCTCGAGTACGACGACGCCGGCGTCCTTCACGCCGTGGAGGTGGCGTCACCCGCACCCGTCACCCTGGACGGGATCGTGCTGCTCGGACGGCCCGAGGCCGAGGTGGTCGCGGAACTCCGTGGCCTGGGACACGAGGTGAAGGCCGCCAGGGACGCGGAGGGGTGGGCGCTGCCCGCCCTCGGTGTGGTGCTCGGCGGCACGGCGCAGGACGCGGACGGCTTCGAGAGCGTGCGGCTGCGGTCCACCGCCGTCGACGACGACGCGTTCGAGTTCTTCGAGCCGGCGGACGGCTCCCACCCGGTGGCAGCCGGGCCCGCCGAGGTCGTCGCGCACCGCGGCATCGGCCCGGTACGCCTCGGATCGGCACGCGCGGACATGCGACGGCTGCTCGGAGGCGGAATCGGGTCCGTCCCCGAGTTCGGTGGCGCCGGTCAGGACAACTTTTTCGAGGCCGGGGCCGTGCTCACGTACGACGCCGACGAGACGGTCGTGCGCATCGCGTTCACGCGGCCGGCGTCGGTCGGCCACGGTGGTGTGCCGCTCCTCGGGCGGCAGATGGGCGACGTACGGGCGGACGCCCTGGCCCGGCGGATGCGGTTCGTCGAACGGGAGGCGGAGCTGTTCTTCCCCGATGCCGGGTTCGGTGTGCTGACCGCACGTGACGCGCCGGACCTGCCGACCACGGCCGTGGTGCTGTCGGCCGCCCGGCGGGCCGGGGACCCGGCGCCCGGAGAACACACGGAGGGAACGGGCCTTCTGCGGTGACGTGTCCGCTCGGGAGCCGTCCGGTCGCTCTGGCGAAGGCGGAGCGGTCCGACGGGGCATGTCCAGCGGACGAAAAGGACGACCGGGGCCGCCACCCCCCACAGGAGAGGCCCCGGTCGTCGTTCGTGGCGAGGGCCCAAGGGCGCCCCGTACTAACCTCAGCGCCGAGAGTGCTGTTTCTGTCACACCCCGCTGAGTGGCAAACTCGTTGCGAGTTGTACGAGGCGTGGACGCGGGCACTTAAAAGGACGTAGCGTGCTGATTCGCGCACGACAGCGCGGCAGTGGTGACCAGCTGCGGTTCGGAACGACGGGTTGAGGTAGTGCTGGGGGACGACGCGGAGCTGACCGCCGCCGTACTCGCGGCTCAGGATGGGGGCGAGGACGCCTTCCGGACTGTGTACCGCGCCGTCCATCCGCGGTTGATCGGCTATGTACGCACGCTCGTCGGCGACGCCGACGCGGAGGACGTCGCCTCCGAGGCGTGGCTTCAGATCTCCCGGGACCTCGAGAGGTTCAGCGGGGACGCCGACCGGTTCCGCGGCTGGGCCGCGCGGATCGCCCGCAACCGTGCTCTGGATCACATCCGGATGCGCGGTCGTCGGCCGGCCGTCGGCGGTGACGAGACCGAACTGACCGGCCGGGCCGCCGACTCCGACACGGTCGACGAGGCGCTGGAGTCCATCTCCACCAGCAGCACCATGGCGCTCATCGCCCAACTGCCGCAGGATCAGGCCGAGGCGGTCGTGCTGCGGGTCGTGGTCGGCCTCGACGCCAAGAGCGCGGCCAAGACCCTCGGCAAGCGGCCGGGTGCCGTCCGGACGGCCGCGCACCGCGGACTGAAGCGCCTGGCGGAACTGCTGGGAGCCGACGGCGCCGCCTTCGAAGGCGGGGACCGGCCCCCCTCCGACGTGACTCGCCGGGGCGGGGAGGACCCCGCGGAGAACGCTTCGGAACTGGGCGGGCTGCCCACGCAGCGCGGTTCCCGCCCCGGGGCGACGGCACCCGCCGGTGTGACGCATTCACGCCTGCGGACGCAGAAGGACATGTGATGGCCGACGAGCGGTACGAGTGGCTTGACAGGGACGCGGCGGAACGACTGCTGCGTGGCGAGCCTGTCGAGGTCGCGGACGAACGCGCTCGTACGGAGGCCGCACGTCTCGCCGCCGCCCTCGACAGCGCGGGGCGGAACCCCGGCTACGGCTACGACGACGGCGAACTGCCCGGCGAGGCGGCGGCGATGGCCGCGTACCGCAAGGCCAGGGCCGAGTCGCCGGCAGCAGCGGGCACTTCCCTCGGGACCGTCCGGGTCACCCGTTCCGGCCGCGGCACCAGGCCGGCCCGCGGCGTGGGATTCGCCCGGCCCGTCCGGTTCGGGATCGCGGCGGCGTTCGCGGGCTGTGCCATCGGCGGTGTCGCCGTCGCCGCGGGCAGCGGTGTGCTGCCCACCTTCGGCGACGACCGGCCCACGCCCGCGTCCTCCGTGTCGGCCGCGGCGACACCGGGACCGCTCACGTCGCCGTCGCCGAGCGGCGGCGACGCCGGCGCGGCACCCCCTCCCACGGGCGCCACCGGCACGCCGCCGGGCCTGCCGCCCGTGACGGGCAGCGCGACGCCCTCCCCCGGCGACGCGGGCGTGAGCACGCCCGGCCTGCCGGCCGGGGACGGCGCGGCCTCGCCGGGCGGCGAGGACCCGTCGAAGAACACCGACCTGTACCGCAGGTCCGTCGAGGCATGCCGTGACTGGCGCAGTGGCCGGATCGATCCGGACCGCAAGCGCCGGCTGGAGTTGGCCGCCAGAGGCGCCGAGCGTGTGGAGCGGTTCTGCGACGAACTGCTCGGCGGCGGCGCGGGCGACGGTGGCAGCCCGGGCGGCGAGGGCGGGAACGAAGGCGACGACCGCGAAGAGGGCGACGGGAACGGCCAGGACGGCGGGAAGAACTCCGGCGGCTCCGGCGGCGACAGCGACTCGGGCACCGAGGACGCCCCCCAACTCGTCCCCGACACCCCCCAGGTCTCGTACTCGCTCGTCCCCGACCCGGTCGTGACGCCGTGGTCGACCGGCTCGGACTCCCTTGCCGGTGCCACCACTCGAGCTCTCTGACCTGCGCTTTCGAGGCGCGGGACGCAGGGTGTGACGTTTTTCTGGGCTGCGGCGCAGTAGATAGTGAGCCGACTGGTCATCGGCGGCGCAACGAGCCGGGGTTCCCCCCGTACCTACGGCTCAGCGCAATGGCGCGGGCGGGACACGTTCCCCCGGTCCCGCCCGCGCCCTTCTTCCTTCACCGCTTCCGCTCCCCGCGCATCACCAGTAGACGACGACCTTGTCGCCGGTCCGCACCTGGTCGAACAGCGCCGCGATGGCACCCTTGTCCCTGACGTTGACGCAGCCGTGCGACGCGCCGTTGTAGCCGCGGGCGGCGAAGTCGGAGGAGTAGTGCACCGCCTGGCCGCCGCTGAAGAACATGGCGTACGGCATGGGCGTGTCGTAGAGGGTCGAGACGTGGTCACGGGACTTCCAGCCCACCTTGAACACGCCTTCGCGGGTCGGCGTGTACTGCGACCCGAAGCGCACGTCCATCGTGGACAGCACCTTGCCGTCGATCATCCACGACAGCGTGCGGGTGGTCTTGCTGATGCACATCACCCGGCCCGTCATGCAGCGCTGATCGAGCTTCGCCTGCGGCTTCTTGACGTCCTTGCCGTCCAGCTCGGCGCGCGTCGGCTTCGTCGTCATGCCGAGCAGCCGCTGCCAGGTCACGGTGTCCGTGCTGCCCGTCGCGGGAAGGCCGCGCTTGCCCTGGAAGCCCTTCACGGCCGTGGTGGTGACCGGCCCGTACGTACCCGTCGGCTTGTCGTCGAACCAGCCGATCTGCGCCAGCCGCGCCTGCAGCTCGCGCACCTGCTCGCCCTTTGCGCCGGGCGCCATGATGACCTTGGGCGCGGGCTGCTCGGTGGAAGGCGACGGCGACGGCTTCTTCGACGGCTCGGCCGACTCGGATGCCGACGCCGACGCCGACGGTGACGGGGAAGCCGGCGGCGTGGAGGCGGACGGCGTCGCCGCCGCGCTCGGCGTGCTGCCGGCGGTCGGTGTGTCGGTCGCGGCCTCCGCCTTACAGCCGGCCGTCACCGCGGCCACGACGATCGCGGCCGCTGCGGCCAGCGTTCTCATCCCGGCATTCCTGAGCATGTCGCCCCCCACTTGTCTCGTCCCCCACATGTGTCTGTTGCCTGATGAGACAAATTCCCGTCCTGCCCGGTTGCGCAATCCCGCGCATCATGGGGGTAACGGTTCGGGGACGGGCGGGCCACGGGCGCTTCGCCGGTACGGGCTGTGAGCAAGGTCCCAGGGCGTGGCTCTCCATCCCTCGCACGCCCGCCGCTACAGTCCGTCGCAAAGGTTTGTTACCTGTCAGTAGGCCCAGCGGGAGGCACAGTCACATGGCGCGCGAGTCCGAGTCGGGACTGCCCATCGAGCCGGTGTACGGACCGGCGGACCTGGAGGGCTGGGACCCGGCTGAGAAGCTGGGCGAGCCCGGTGAGTACCCCTTCACCCGCGGCGTGTACCCGTCGATGTACACCGGCCGGCCCTGGACGATGCGCCAGTACGCCGGCTTCGGCACGGCCGTCGAGTCCAACGCCCGCTACAAGCAGCTGATCGCCAACGGCACGATGGGCCTGTCGGTCGCCTTCGACCTGCCGACACAGATGGGCCACGACTCCGACGCGCCCATCGCGCACGGCGAGGTCGGCAAGGTCGGCGTCGCCGTCGACTCGATCGACGACATGCGGGTGCTGTTCGGCGGGATCCCGCTGGACAAGGTCTCCACGTCCATGACGATCAACGCGCCCGCCGCCCTGCTGCTCCTCCTCTACCAACTCGTCGGCGAGGAGCAGGGCGTCCCCGCGGACAAGCTCACCGGCACGATCCAGAACGACGTGCTCAAGGAGTACATCGCCCGCGGCACGTACATCTTCCCGCCCAAGCCGTCCCTGCGGCTCATCGCGGACATCTTCAAGTACTGCAAGGCCGAGATCCCGAAGTGGAACACCATCTCGATCTCCGGCTACCACATGGCGGAGGCCGGCGCCTCGCCCGCGCAGGAGATCGCGTTCACGCTCGCCGACGGCATCGAGTACGTCCGCACCGCCGTCGCCGCCGGGATGGACGTCGACGACTTCGCGCCCCGCCTGTCCTTCTTCTTCGTCGCCCGCACGACCATCCTCGAAGAGGTCGCCAAGTTCCGTGCGGCCCGCCGCATCTGGGCCCGGGTGATGAAGGAGGAGTTCGGCGCCAAGAATCCCAAGTCGCTGATGCTGCGCTTCCACACCCAGACCGCGGGCGTGCAGCTCACGGCACAGCAGCCCGAGGTGAACCTGGTGCGCGTCGCCGTCCAGGGCCTCGCGGCGGTCCTCGGCGGCACCCAGTCGCTGCACACCAACTCCTTCGACGAGGCCATCGCCCTGCCGACGGACAAGTCCGCCCGCCTCGCGCTGCGCACCCAGCAGGTCCTGGCGTACGAGACCGACGTGACCGCCACCGTCGACCCCTTCGCCGGCTCGTACGTCGTGGAGAAGATGACGGACGACGTCGAAGCCGCGGCGCTCGCCCTCATGGAACGCGTCGAGGACCTCGGCGGCGCGGTCAACGCCATCGAGCAGGGCTTCCAGAAGAACGAGATCGAGCGCAGCGCCTACCGCATCGCCCAGGAGACCGACTCCGGCGCGCGCGTCGTCGTCGGCGTCAACCGCTACACGCTGGACACCGAGGACCCGTACGAGCCGCTCCGGGTGGACCCCGCGATCGAGGCCCAGCAGGCCGAGCGGCTCGCGAAGCTGCGCGCGGAGCGGGACCAGGCGGCGGTCGACGCGGCGCTCGCCGAGCTGAAGAAGGCCGCGGAAGGCACGGACAACGTCCTCTACCCGATGAAGGACGCGCTGAAGGCGCGCGCCACCGTCGGAGAGGTCTGCAACGCGCTGCGCGAGGTGTGGGGAACGTACGTCCCCACCGACGCTTTCTGACATACGGAACAGAAAGGCGGAGTGTCGTACCGATGTGCGACACTCCGCCCCATGCTGGGTGTCACCGATCTTCCGACCTATCTCGCAGGACTTGTCCTGATCGTCCTGCTGCCAGGACCGAACTCGCTGTACGTGCTCTCCGTCGCGGCGCGCCGCGGTGTGCGTACGGGCTACCAGGCCGCCGCCGGTGTGTGGTGCGGCGATACCGTCCTGATGGTGCTGTCGGCCGCGGGCGTGGCCTCGCTGCTCCAGGCCAACGCGGTGCTGTTCGGGATCGTGAAGTACGCCGGCGCCGGCTATCTGACCTGGCTGGCGATCGGGATGCTCCGCGCGGCCTGGTCGATGTGGCGGACGCGCGGCGAGCGGACCGCAGACGGGGCCTCTTCCGCGGAGGCGTCCCCCGAAGGTCCGGCCGCGGAGCGGCCCTTCCGCAAGGCGTTCGTGATCAGTCTGCTCAACCCGAAGGCGATCCTGTTCTTCATCGCCTTCTTCGTGCAGTTCGTCGACCCGGCGTACGCGTACCCCGCGCTCTCCTTCACGGTGCTCGGCGCGCTGGCGCAGCTGGCGAGCGTCCTTTACCTGAGCGTGCTGATCTTCACCGGCACCCACCTCGCGGCCGCGTTCCGCCGCAGGCGGCGGCTGTCGGCGGGGGCGACGTCGGCGGCGGGCGCGCTGTTCCTGGGCTTCGCGGTCAAGCTCTCCCTGAGCGGCACCTGACCATTCCCCACCCCGCCCTTCCCCGCTGTACCGATGTGCGGCTCCGCCGCGTGGGGGCTCCGCCCGGACCGGCACCGCGCTCCGCGCGGTGTTTCGGGGGCTCCTCCCCCTACGCCTGACGGCGTGGGGGGACCCCCACCGACCCCCGCGCCTCAATCTCCCCCTACGGCCTGGCGGCCGTGGGAGGTGCCCCCAGCGAGGCTGATTTCGCGGAGCGAAATCCAGCCCGCCCGGCGTTTGAGGGCACCGCGCGGAGCGCGGTACGCCGCCCGCAGGGCGGCAGGGGGTCCGGGGCTTGTCCCGCCACGCGGCGGAGCCGCACATCGGTACAGCGGGACGGGTAGGAGAACAGCTCGCGCAGCGGCCAGGCACGCACGGTGCGGTGACGGCCCCGTGCCGCGGCCGCACGCAGACCGGTGACGGCCCCGTGCAGCGGCCCGCACCCGCACGCGACACGCACCCGTGGCCACGCGCACGCCACCCGCGTCAGCCCAGCGCGGCCACCCGCTTCAAGACACGCCGCATCCGCCGCCCCCTCACCATCCTCCGCACCGCCCTGTTGCGGGGCAGCGGTACACCCCCCGGCAGGCCGAGCACCGTCAGACGGCGGCGCTTGAAGTAGCGGGCCGTGGTCGCGTCGAGACCGGCGTGGAGATAGCGTTCGGCCGCCGGCCGCAGGTCCGCCCGTAGCTTCGGCTGCATCGCGAAGCCCACCGCGGAGAGCAGTCCGGCGAGCTGCCCGTCCGCCGCCGCGGGCGGGCCCGTCTCGCCCGCGGCCAGGTCCGGCAGCAGCGCGTCGGCGATCGTCAGCGGCACCCGGTTGCTGTTCTGGTACGGGCTGAGCCGGTCGAGGAGCGGCCCCGTGCCGATCCGGGCGACCGGGACGCCGTAGAAGGCGCCCGCGGTGAACAGGGCGGTGGAGAAGCATCCCGCCACCAGCGCCGGGCGCATCTGCTTGAACAGCACCTCGGCGAGCACCGGCCGTTCCAGCACGGTCAGTTCGACCCCGAGGGACGCGGCCTGGCGCTCCAGCGTCCGCGTCCACGCGGCCGGCGCCGTCGGGTGCGGCTTGAAGACGACCCGGCGGTGACCGAGCGCGGCCACGCCCGCCAGCATCCGGACGTGGAGGCCCTCCTCCTCCACCGGTGTGAGGATGCCCAGGGCCGCGAGGTACTGGCCCAGCAGCAGGGCCGCGCCCTCCGGGACGCCGGCGCAGGCGTCCGGCACGGCGTCGGAGAGCTCGCCGACGACCTTGACGAACGCCTCGGTCGGCACGAGCTGCGGCTCCACGCCGAACTCCGCGAGCAGCAGCGGCTTCAGGCCGGGCACCAGGTCGAGGTGCAGGAGCCGCCGTACCCGTTCGCCGACCAGTGGGTCGATCTTGTTGCGGGTGGGGCCGTAGCTCATCAGCCCGTCGGCGTACACGTCCAGCGCGGCGTCGGGGAAGAGCTGCGCGACCGCCAGCGCCGGGTTGACCTGGATGGATTCGACGGCGAGCTCGATCCGGTCGTCGCCCAGTTCCCACAGCTGTCTCAGATACCGCTCCCACAGGGGCACGTCGTCGCCGCGGGGCGCCCAGCCGCCGGGGTGGAACGGCGAGATCGTCCCGTTCCAGGAGAGCACGTCGTCGAAGCGGTCGCGCAGCCGCTCGAAGCCGGCCATCTCGTCGAGGGCCGGTGTCGTCTCCGGCGTCGCCGCGTTGTTGGAGACCAGCAGCAGCCGGCGGTCGGCGGTGGTGAAACCGCCGCTGTCGATCGCGGCGGCGAGCGTCGCCGCGCCGTAGAGGGAGGAGGCGAAGAAGATCTGCGTCGTGGCCATCAGGCTGCCGCCTCCGCGGAGAGGGGAGCGGGCCGGCGGCGGACCTTGCGCAGTCGCGAGGCGCGGTCGGCGTCCATGGAGTCGATGGCCTCGTTCAGCACGTCCTGCGGCATGCGTTTCAGCGCGGCCGCGCTCATCGTGCGCAATTTCCGTGCCACGGCCGGTTCGTACCTCTCAATGGATCCCAGGTGATGGGAAATGACCGCGCAATATGTGCGGACCGCCTTGGGCAGCAGATTTTCCGCGTCGGCGTCCTTCGCGGTTTCCTCGATCACCTGGTCGAATGCCTTGATGAAATCGAGCTGCCTGATGTCGCCGATCTGGGTGAGCGAGGAAGCGATCCCGCGCCGGTAGAAAATTCCGAGGTGGCTTATCACGGCGAACGAATCCGCCTCCCGGTGCAGCCGCCATATCCACGGCCGGTCCTCTGCTGTGCGCAATCCGTGCGTGAAGTGGAGCAGTCCGCGGTCCACGAGCCGCCGGTGGTACATCCCGGCCCATGCGTACGGGTAGTCGACGGCGGTCGAGCGGGAGGAGGGCAGGATCGAGTCCCGCGGGCGCAGCACCTCGCCGCGCCGTCCGACGGGCACCCGGTGGATGGAGCGGGACCGCCCCGTGCACTGCACATGGTCGGTGCGGACGAAGTCGCACCCCAGGTCCTCCATGGCGTCCAGCAGGTGCTCGAAGTGGCCGGGCGCCAGCCAGTCGTCGCCGTCGAGGAAGGTGAGGTATTCGCCGCCGGCCGCGTCCAGACCGGTGTTGCGGGCGGTGGCCAGCCCACCGTTCCGTTCATGTCTGATCAGAACCGCGCCCGGAAGTTCACGTTCCGCGCGCTGCAGGATCTCCGGAGTCCCGTCCGTCGAACAGTCGTCGACGAGCACGAACTCGAAGTCGGCGCGGGCGTTCGCGCTAAGGCTTCGCAGTGTGTCGGGGGCATATGTCTGCACGTTGTAGAACGGCACGATGACGGAGAGCTTAACCACCCGCGTGACGCTAGGCGGGCGCTCGGCATTCGCATCGACGCATACAAGGATGTCAGGTGAACGTAGGGCGACGAGCTTGTTAACCGACCCGTTCCCCGGCCTGCTTCGCCGTCCGTAGGCGCTCTGTTAACCCTTTGTTGCTGCCGAGTTGGGCCGTGAAACCACATGCCTTTCTAACGTCCTCGACGTGCCAACAAGTACCAGCGAGGCCGTACGGGTCGCCGTACTCGCCGACTCCGACACCCGGTGGAAATGGGGTGCGCTCACCGCGCGCCGCATCGCGCCGAGCACCTCCGTCGAGCTGAGCGGCTTCCTGCTGCGCGGCCGGGCCACACCCACCGCCCGCCAGCTCGCGGAAGTGGGCGTGAGTGCCGACGAGTTGCGCGAGGTGACGGGCAACGAGTTCCTGCGGGCGATGAGGGACGGGTCCTACGACATCGTCGTCCTCGCGCTCGTCGGCGGAGGCGTCCAGGCCATGCTGCACGGCCTTGCCGCACTCGGCCAGGACCGCCGTCCCGTCGTCGTCACCGGCTACGTCGGTGTCGTCTACGAGAAGCTGTCCGACGGACTGCTGCTGCGCCACGGCGCCGACGTCGTGCTGGCCAACTCCCGCCACGACGCGACGCGTTTCCGCGCCGTCTACGAGGGAGTCGGCGCCGACGCCGGCGCCGTCACCGAGGCCGCGCTGCCCTTCCTCGGCGGGGCGCCGTACCGGCCGCGGGAAGGCCGCGACACGGTCGTCTTCGCCGTCCAGCCGTCCGTGCCCGAGTCCCGTGCGCACCGTGCGTACCTGCTGCGCAGGCTCGTCGAGCACGCCCGGCTGCACCCCGACCGCGAGGTGCTGCTCAAGCTCCGCTCCAAACCGGGCGAGCACACCACGCACCTCGAGGAGATCCCGTACCAGAAGCTCGCGGAGAAGCTGCCCGGCGGACTCCCGCCCAACTTCCGCCCCGTGTACGGGAACATGGGCGAGGTACTGGACCGCACCGACCTGCTGGTCACCGTGTCGTCCACCGCCGCGCTCGAGGCGCTCCACCGCCGTATCCCCACCGCTGTGCTCACCGACCTCGGCGTGCGTGAGGCGCTCGGCAATCACCACTTCCTCGGTTCGGGGCTGCTCGCTTCCTGGGACCGGCTCGACGGCGGCCACCGGCCCACGCCCGACGCCGACTGGCTGGCAGGGCAGGGCGTCGCCGCCGAAGGGGCGTACGAGAGCGCCTTCGACGAGGCCCGCAAGCGGGTCGCCGAACTGCTCCTCGTGCCGCGGCTCCCCGCGATCGCCCCGTACTACACGCCGGCAACCGCGCCCGGATACCTGCCGGGCCTGCTCGCCCGCCACCACCTCGCCCCCGACGGCACACCACTGGCCGGCGCAGCCCCCAAGACGGAGGCCACCGGCGTACGGCGGGTGGTGCGCGACGCCGTGCGCAGGGCGGCGCGCGGCGCGTACCGCCACGGCGTGCAGCGCGTCGCGCCCGTGATCCGCCGGATGGGCGAGCTGTGACCCCCGGCCTTTCCCGCTTCCAGTCCCGATGCGTCAGGAGCCACCGATGACCGTTCTCGCCGTGATCCCCGCCCGTGGCGGATCGAAGGGCGTCCCGGCCAAGAACCTGGCCGCGGTCGGCGGCGTGCCGCTCGTCGCGCGGGCCGTCCGCGCCTGCCTCGAGGCCCCGCTGGTCACGCATGTCGCGGTCTCCACCGACGACCCCGAGATCGCGGCCGTCGCCCGCGGCGCGGGCGCGGAGGTCGTGCTGCGGCCCGCGGCCATCGCGGGGGACACCGCCACCAGCGAGTCGGCGGTCCTGCACGCCATGGACGCGCACGAGGCCGAGCACGGCGCACCCGTCGACGTGGTGCTGCTCGTGCAGTGCACCAGCCCCTTCATCGCCCGGGAGGACATCGAGGGCGTCGCCCGCGCCGTCGCGCTCGACGGCGCCGACAGCGCGGTGACGGTCGCGCCCTTCCACGGCTTCGTGTGGCGCGAGGCCGACGAACCGGCGAGCCCGTCCGGGAAGAGCGCCGAACAGGCGGGCGGGGCAGCCGTCCTGGTCGACACCGCCACGGCCACCGGCTCCGGATACGGCGTCAACCACGATTCATCTTTCCGGCCGCGCCGCCAGGACCGCCCCCAGGACTTCCTGGAGACCGGCGCCGCGTACGCCATGTCGGCGGCCGGCTTCCGCGAGGCGGGCCACCGGTTCTTCGGCCGCACCGCACTGGTGCACACCGATCCGGCGCGGGTCCTCGAGGTCGACGACCCGCACGACCTCGCCCGCGCCCGCGCGCTGGCGCCACTGCTCGACACCGCCGCGGTACCCGGCCGCGACGACGTCGACGCCGTCGTCCTCGACTTCGACGGCACCCAGACCGACGACCGGGTCCTCATCGACGCGGACGGCCGCGAGATCGTCTCCGTCCACCGCGGTGACGGCCTCGGCGTCGCCCATCTGCGCAAGGCCGGCCTGGAACTGCTGATCCTCTCCACCGAACAGAACCCGGTCGTCGCCGCCCGCGCCCGCAAGCTCAAGGTCCCCGTCCTGCACGGCATCGACCGTAAGGACCTCGCCCTCAAGCAGTGGTGCGACGAGCGGGGCCTCGCGCCCGAGCGGGTGCTCTACGTCGGCAACGACGTCAACGACCTTCCGTGCTTCCACCTCGTCGGCTGGCCCGTGGCCGTCGCGAGTGCGCACGACTCCGTACGCGCCGCCGCCCGTGCCGTCACTGCCACACCCGGCGGCGAAGGGGCGATCCGCGAGATCGCCGCCTGGCTGCTCGGCCCGACGCTCGACACCCCTGAACCCGCCCCCATGTCCCCCAAGAAGTAAGGAACCACCCCCATGAGCACGTCCCGTCTGCGCGCCCTCGGCAACAAGATCGCGGGCCCCGGCCACCCCGTCTACGTCACCGGCGAGATCGGCATCAACCACAACGGCGACCTGGACAACGCCTTCGCCCTGATCGACGCCGCCGCCGAAGCCGGCTGCGACGCCGTCAAGTTCCAGAAGCGCACCCCCGAGATCTGCACCCCGCGTGACCAGTGGGACATCGAGCGCGACACCCCCTGGGGCCGGATGACGTACATCGACTACCGCCACCGCGTCGAGTTCGGCGAGGACGAGTACCGCCGGATCGACGAGCACTGCAAGGAGCGCGGCATCGACTGGTTCGCCTCCCCGTGGGACACCGAGGCCGTCGCCTTCCTCGAGAAGTTCGACGTCCCCGCCCACAAGGTGGCCTCCGCGTCGCTCACCGACGACGAGCTGCTGCGCTCCCTGCGCGCCACCGGCAAGACCGTCATCCTCTCCACCGGCATGTCGACGCCGAAGCAGATCCGCCACGCCGTCGAGGTCCTCGGCAGCGACAACATCCTGCTCTGCCACGCCACCTCCACCTACCCGGCCAAGGCGGAGGAGCTCAACCTGCGGGTCATCAACACGCTGAGGGACGAGTACCCGAACGTGCCGATCGGCTACTCCGGCCACGAGACCGGCCTGCAGACCACCCTCGCGGCCGTCGCGCTCGGCGCCGCGTTCGTCGAGCGCCACATCACCCTCGACCGCGCCATGTGGGGCTCCGACCAGGCCGCCTCCGTCGAGCCGCAGGGCCTCACCCGCCTGGTCCGCGACATCCGCACCATCGAGACCGCGCTCGGCGACGGCGTCAAGAAGGTCTACGACTCCGAGCTCGCGCCCATGAAGAAGCTGCGCCGGGTCACCGGTGTCGTCGCCGAGGCGGGCGACCGTGAGCCGGCCGCGGTCTGACGACCGGGCGGCGACGCGCGGCAGCGGCCGCGCGCCCGCGGCGGGCGGGCCCCGTCCGCCCGCCGTCGGACCCGGCAGCGGCGGTGACGTGCACCCTCGTGCGGCCACCCCGGTGGCCCGCCGGCCGGCTTCCCCGGCCGGCCGCGCCCCGGGGGGCCCGGACGGACCGGTGCCTGGCGGTCGTGGCCGCGCGGGTACTGACGGGCAGGTCCCGGTGTCCCTGGCGGCCGGGGCCCGGCAGGGCCCGTTCCGGCCGGACCCGCCGGGCCACGACGGGCCCGTCCCGGCCGTCGACATCCGCGCCGTGGCCACCGGCCGCGGGCGGCAATCCACCAGCGCCCCGCGGGGTGGTCAGCCACGGACCCGGCTGAAGGCCGGCCCGGCAGCACGAGGTGACAACCAGTGAATCTCGCCTTCGTCGAGAGTCCGGTCCAGCTCCTGAACGTCCTGGAGTGGGCCCACGCCACGCCGGCCGTGCCCGGTCCCGGCGATCTCACCGTGGTCGTGCTCTCGCCCACGGACCCCATGTCGCGCGGCCAGCTCCGCCGGATGGCGGAACTGGCCCGTGACACGGGCTTCACCGTCCGCTGGCAGGAGGCGCGCGGAGGCCCGGGCGCCCCGCTGCGCACCGTGCGCGAGCTCGGCCCGATACTGCGCCGCGCGGAGCGGATCGTCATAGGCGACCCGTTCTCCCGCTACGTACAGCTCCTGCTGACCCTGGTCGGCAGGAAGGACGTCACCGTCGTGGACGACGGCACGGCGACCATGGAGTTCGTCGCCCAGGTCTCCCGCGGGGAGCAGCTGGTGCGCTGGCACCGGCGCGGCAGCCGCCGCGGGCCGCGCGAGCTGGTGCTCGCACCGGTCACCTTTCTGGCCCGGCGCAGGCTCGCCCCGTCGAGGAGCCGGTCGGTCGAGGTGTTCACCTCGATGCCCGTGGAGCCGCCGCCGGGGATCACGGTCACGCGCAACGACTTCGCCTGGACCCGTGCGCGATTCGGCCCTCCGACGATCACCCGCGGCGCGGACATGGTCGGCACCTCCCTGGTGGAGACCGGGGTCGTCGACCTCGGGCAGTACCTGGAGGCGGTCTCCGCCCTCGCCCGCACACACGGCGCGACCCGCTACTTCGCGCACCGCAGGGAGAGCGCGGACAAACTGCACCGGCTCGCGGTCGAGACCGGCCTGGAGGTGGTCCGCCCGGAACTCCCCTTGGAGCTGATCGCCCGGCGCGGCCCGATCGGAGCAACGGTCCTCAGTTTTCCCTCCACCGTGGTCCACACCCTGCCGCTGGCCCTGGCGGGCACGGGAATCAAGGTGGCGGTCTGCGACATCGCACCCGAATGGCTCAGGGAGAACGCGTCACCGCGCGCGCAGGGCTTCCTGGCGGGCGTCACGGGCACGGCCCGCGATGTGCAGCGGCTGCCGGCGCCGGCTTGAAGAGCCGAGGAGGAGCGGCAGTGAGCGGACGAGCACCGTCCGGAATGGAAAGATCGACTCAAGAGCGAGCCGCGTGAGTTTACCCACTGCTGCGAGCGGTGAACCGCCGTGAGCCCAAAATTCTGTCCCCTGTGTGGCTGATGTTTTGTTGATCGCACGGCAGTTGAGGCGCGAAGGGGCATACCCTTCACTGGGTGAACCAGTTGATGTCCCGCGAGTCCGAAGAAGTCGAACGGCCCGGCGCAGTCGCACTGCACGGCACGCTGTCCGAATCGCTGTGTGCCGAACTGATCGCGTTCCGGCGCGACTTGCACATGCACCCGGAGCTCGGCAACCAGGAGTTCCGTACCACCGCCATGATCAAGGAGCGCCTCGAGCAGGCCGGGCTCGAGCCCCGGGTCCTCGCCGCGGGCACCGGCCTGATCTGCGACATCGGTACGCCGGCTCCGGGCGCCGTACGGCCCTTCTTCGCCATCCGCGCCGACATCGACGCACTGCCCATCCCCGACACCAAGACCGGCGTCCCCTACCGCTCCACCGTGCCCGACCGCGCCCACGCCTGCGGCCACGACGTGCACACCACCGTCGCGCTCGGAGCGGGGCTCGTGCTCGCCGAGCTCGACCGGCAGGGGCTGCTGCCGCAGCCCGTCCGGCTGATCTTCCAGCCCGCGGAGGAAGTGCTGCCCGGGGGAGCTGCCGACGCGATCGAATCCGGCGTGCTCGAAGGCGTCAACAAGATCATCGCGGTGCACTGCGACCCCAAGGTCGACGCCGGCGTCATCGGACTCCGGCCCGGACCCATCACCTCCGCCTGTGACCGTCTCGAGGTGACCCTCGACGGTCCCGGCGGCCACACCGCTCGCCCGCACCTGACCACCGACCTGGTCACGGCGGCGGCGAAGATCGTCACCGAGGTGCCCGCGCTGCTCGCCCGCCGCGTCGACGCGCGGTCCGGGCTCGCCGTGACCTGGGGGCGCATCGAGTCCGGCCACGCCTGCAACGTCATCCCGCAGCACGCCGAACTCTCCGGGACCGTGCGCTGCCTCGACCTCGAAGGCTGGCGCGAGGCGCCCGACCTGGTGCACGCGGCGATCGACGAGATCGCGACGCTGCACCGGGCGAAGTCCCAGATCGACTACGTCCGCGGTGTGCCGCCCGTCGTCAACGACCCGGTCGTCACAGAACTGCTGCGCGACGCGCAGACGGCGCGGCGCGGATCGTATGCGATCGAGGACACCGAACAGAGTCTCGGCGGCGAGGACTTCTCCTGGTACCTGGAGCACGTTCCGGGCGCGATGGCACGCCTGGGCGTGCGGGTGCCGGGCGACACGGTCAGGCGCGACCTGCACCGGGGGGACTTCGACGTGGACGAGTCGGCGATCGCGGTCGGCGTGGAGCTCTTCACGGCGGCGGCCCTGCTGGATGCGCGCATCGCGCTCTGACGTCCGGGCCGCGGTGGCCCGGTCGGCCCTGTCCGGGCCGTGGGCGCCACGGTCTTAAGGTGCGCCCGACCAAACCCGGTGCGCGTGCGCGCGTCCTCCCTGCGTCGGTGCCGACCAGGCTCGTGGCGTGGCGGTCTCCTGGCCGGCCCGGCCCGGGCCCCGGGGGCGTGTCGCTGCGGGGCGGGGTCCGGCACGGGACGCGCCTTCCCGGGTCCGGGCCTGGTCCGGTCCGGGCCCGGTTTCGTTGTGTGTGGCCCCCTGCGGGGCGGGGCTGCGCCCGCCGGTCCGGCCTCCCCGGGTCGGCGGTCCCCCAGAGCCCCTGCCCGCGGCCTGAAGCTGCCGCTCCGGGAGCGTGGGGGCGTCAGCCCCGCGGAGCCCCCGGTTCCGGGGAAGGGCGGGGTGGGAGAAACGGCCCCGGTGAGGGAAATGGGCCGACACGCCGGGCCCGTACGGGGAGCGGCGTCGCCCGTCCCGGCCTACCGTGGTGCGTGGCCTGTTCGCGACGATCCGATAACGACTGATGAACGGGTCTTTAACTGACATCTACGCGCGTTACGATCGCCGCGAACCCAGCGCCGGAAGTGGCGCTTTCGGTCAGGTTTAAAGGAGCCCCCCAGTGCGCCGGATCACCAGGATCGCCACCGTGGGCATCGCGTCCGCGGCTCTCGCACTGTCTGCCACCGCGTGTGGCGGCAACAAGTCTTCCGAGTCGGGCGGCTCGGACGACAACGGCGGCAAGGCCGCCATCGCGTACGACATCGGTGGCCGTGGCGACCAGTCGTTCAACGACGCCGCCTTCGCGGGCCTGGAGAAGGCCGAGAAGGAACTCGACATCCAGGGCAGCGAGGCCGAGCCCAGCGAGGGTGAGGGTGACCCGGACAAGATCCAGCGCCTCACCGCGCTGGCCCGCGCCGGCAACAACCCGGTGATCGGTGTCGGCTTCGCCTACGCGCCCGCCATCGCCGAGGTCGCCCCGAAGTTCCCGGACACCACCTTCGGCCTCATCGACGACACTTCCAAGACCGGCAAGAACATCGCCAACCTGGTCTTCAACGAGGAGCAGGGCTCGTACCTCGCCGGTGTCGCCGCAGCCAAGGTGACGAAGAGCAACACCGTCGGCTTCATCGGCGGTGTGGAGACCCCGCTGATCAAGAAGTTCGAGGCGGGCTTCGTCCAGGGCGTCAAGGACACCAAGCAGGGCGTCAACGTCAAGGTCCAGTACCTGACGCAGCCGCCGGACTTCGGTGGCTTCTCGAAGCCGGACCTCGGCAAGGCCGCCGCGCAGGGCCAGCTCGACGCGGGCGCCGACGTGATCTACGCGGCCGCCGGTCTCGCGGGCTCCGGCTCGATCGAGGCGACCGCCAAGGCCGGTAAGTGGGCCATCGGCGTCGACTCCGACCAGTACAACCAGAAGGGTCTGGCCGCCTACAAGGAGCGGATCCTGACCTCGGTCACCAAGAACGTCTCCGGCGCCGTGTTCAACCTGATCAAGTCGGTCCAGGACGGCAAGCCGCAGACCGGTGAGGTCCGCTACGGCCTCGAGGACAACGGTGTGGGCCTGTCCACCTCCAACCCGGCCTTCACCAAGATGACGGACGTCATCGCCGCGGTGGACAAGGCCAAGGCCGACATCATCGCCGGCACGGTCAAGGTCAAGACCGCTCCGTAACCGAGCGGCCGGAACCGCAGTCCGCGGGCCCCGGGGCGCGAGCCCCAAGGCCCGCGGACCGTTTCCGGCCCCGGGTTTTTGGTATTCGGGAGCGCTACGCGCGTAGAAGACGCCCAGGCGCGATAACTTCGCCCCGCCCCCTGCCACTCACAGCCCGCCCCTTCCGCCTGCCCTCCCTGCTCCTCCCGCCAAGGAGAGTGCGTCATCAACGCGTCCAGCCCTCCTGCCGCCGTAGAACTGCGCGGCATCACCAAGCGCTTCCCCGGCGTCGTCGCCAACCACGACATCGACATCACGATCCGTCAGGGCACCGTGCATGCCCTGGTCGGTGAGAACGGTGCCGGTAAGTCGACCCTGATGAAGATCCTCTACGGCATGCAGAAGCCGGACGAGGGCACCATCACCGTCGACGGCGAACAGGTCACCTTCTCGAGCCCCGCCGACGCCATCGCACGCGGCATCGGCATGGTGCACCAGCACTTCATGCTGGCCGACAACCTCACCGTCCTGGAGAACGTCGTTCTCGGCGGCGAGAAGCTGTACGGCATCGGTGCCAAGGCCCGGAAGAAGATCCAGGAGATCTCCGACGCGTACGGCCTCGGGGTCCGCCCGGACGTCCTCGTCGAGCAGCTCGGCGTCGCCGACCGCCAGCGGGTGGAGATCCTCAAGGTCCTCTACCGCGGCGCCCGCACCCTGATCCTCGACGAGCCGACCGCCGTCCTCGTCCCGCAGGAGGTCGACGCTCTCTTCGCCAACCTCCGCGAGCTCAAGGCCGAGGGACTGACCGTCATCTTCATCTCCCACAAGCTGGGGGAGGTGCTGTCGGTCGCCGACGAGATCACCGTCATCCGCCGCGGTACGACGGTCGGCACGGCCGACCCGCAGAACACGACGACCAAGCAGCTCGCCGAGCTGATGGTCGGCAGCGAGCTGCCGTCGCCCGAGACCCGCGAGTCGACGGTGACCGATGTCCCCATGCTGAAGGTCGACGACCTCAGGCTCACGGTGACCGACCCCGACGGTGTGGTCCGCGAGGTCCTCGCCGGGATCGGCTTCACCATCCACAAGGGCGAGGTCATGGGCATCGCCGGCGTCGAGGGCAACGGCCAGACCGAGCTCATCGAGGCCCTGATCGGCCTGCGCGACCCCGACGGGGGTGCCGTCACCCTGGACGGCGCCGACATCTCCCACGCACCCACCCGTAAGCGGCGTGAGGGCGGCATCGGCTACATCCCCGAGGACCGGCACCGGCACGGGCTGCTGCTCGAGTCGACGCTGTGGGAGAACCGCATCCTCGGCCATGTCACCGAGTCGCCCAACAGCAGGAAGGGCCTGCTCGACCTCAAGGCCGCCCGTCAGGACACCGAGCGGATCGTCCGCGAGTACGACGTGCGCACCCCCGGGATCGAGGTCACCGCGGCCTCCCTCTCCGGCGGCAACCAGCAGAAGCTGATCGTCGGCCGCGAGATGAGCCACACCCCCAAGCTGCTGATCGCCGCCCACCCCACCCGTGGTGTGGACGTCGGCGCGCAGGCGCAGATCTGGGACCAGATCCGTGCGGCGCGCCGCGAGGGTCTGGCGGTCCTGCTGATCTCGGCCGACCTGGACGAGCTCATCGGGCTCTCCGACACCCTGCGGGTCATGTACCGCGGCCGCCTGGTCGCGGACGCCGACCCCGCGACGATCACTCCGGAGGAGTTGGGCTCGGCGATGACCGGTGCCGCATCCGGCCACCTCGAGCACGACGAGAACGGTGAGAGCCGATGAAGAAGTTCGACAAGGACCGGCTGATCCTCGGCCTGGCGGGCCCGGCGCTCGCCCTGGTCGTGGCCTTCCTGCTCAGCTCGGTGGTGCTGCTGCTCTCGGACCTCAGCCCGCTCGAGCCGTACCGGCTGATGGTCGAGCAGATCGAGTTCACCGATGTGCAGGTGCTGGTCATCAACCAGACCGGCATCTACTACCTGGCGGCTCTGGCCGTCGCCATCGGCTTCCGCATGAACCTGTTCAACATCGGCGTCGACGGCCAGTACCGCCTCGCGGTCATGCTCGCCGCCGTCGTCGGTGCCGCGGTGGAGCTGCCCGGACCGCTGCACATCCTGCTCATCGTGTTCGTCGCCATGGCCGTCGGAGCCTTCTGGGCCGGTATCGCGGGTGTCCTCAAGACCACCCGCGGTGTCAGCGAGGTCGTCTCCACGATCATGCTCAACGCCATCGCGACCAGCCTCATCGCCTGGATGATCCTGCCCGCGAACCTCGGCGTGCGGCCGGAGGGGTCCAACGACCTGACCACCGGTGAGATCGCCGAGTCCGGCTGGTTCCCGGGTCTGTCGCTGGACGGCGGCACCATCTACGGCTTCACCTTCGTGGCCTTCGCGCTGGGCATCGTCTACTGGTTCGTGCTCGGCCGCACCCGCTTCGGCTTCGACCTGCGCGCCACCGGCGCCAGCGAGTCCGCCGCCCAGGCGAGCGGCGTCGACGCCAAGAAGATGGTCCTCACGGCCATGCTGATCTCCGGTGCCATGGCCGGTCTCGCCGGTATGCCGATGCTGCTCGGCCAGACGCACACCTACAGCCTGAGCTTCCCGGTCGGTGTCGGCTTCACGGCCATCGGCATCGCCCTGCTCGGCCGCAACAATCCGATCGGCATCCTCTTCGCCTCGCTGCTCTTCGCCTTCCTCGACAAGACGGCCGAAGGCATCGGGCTCGAGGGTTACCCGAAGGAGCTGGCGCTGATCATGCAGGGCCTGATCGTGATCGCGGTCGTCGTGTCCTACGAGCTGGTCCGTCAGTACGGGCTCCGCCGCCAGCAGCAGAAGGTCGGCGAGGAGCTTGCCGCCCAGGCCCGCAAGAACAAGGAGGTGGCGGCGGCATGAGCGAGTCCACGAGCACTGTCTCCCTGGCGAGCACCGCGCCCAAGAAGGGCGGCAGCCGCCGCAAGCTGTCCCTGCCCGTCATCTACCTGATCGTCGGGGGCGGCCTGGCGCTGTTCTCCCTCGTACGCGTGATCAGCGGTGCGGACGACCTCACCTCCGTCGGCCAGGTCTCCGGCGCGCTCCAGCTGGCCGTGCCGATCGGTCTCGCCGGCCTCGGCGGTCTGTGGGCAGAGCGGGCCGGTGTGATCAACATCGGTCTCGAGGGCATGATGATCCTCGGCACCTGGTTCGGCGCCTGGGCGGGCTACCAGTGGGGCCCGTGGACCGGTGTGCTGGTCGGTATCGCCGGCGGCGCGCTCGGCGGTCTGCTGCACGCGGTGATGACGGTGACGTTCAAGGTCAACCACATCGTCTCCGGTGTGGCCATCACCATCCTGGCCACCGGCCTCACCCGGTACATGTCCAACTTCACCTTCGCCGAGACCGAGGGCGGCTCCTCCAAGCAGTCGCCGCGTATCGACGCCATCGAGCGGATCACGGTCCCCGGGCTCTCGGACTGGCTGGGGGACCTCCAGGCCAGGCACTGGTTCTTCGTCTCCGACCTGGCCGGTGTGCTGGGCGGTCTGATCACCAACCTGTCGCTGCTCACCGTCGTCGCGCTGCTGCTGGTGCCCGGCACCTGGTGGGTGCTGTGGCGGACGTCGTTCGGTCTGCGTCTGCGCTCCTGCGGCGAGAACCCGATCGCCGCCGAGTCGCTCGGCGTCAACGTCTACAAGTACAAGTACATCGCCGTCATCGTCTCCGGCGGACTGGCCGGCCTCGGCGGCGCGTTCCTCGCGATCATCACCGGCATCTACCAGGAGGGCCAGACCGGCGGCCGCGGCTACATCGGTCTCGCCGCCATGATCTTCGGCAACTGGATGCCCGGCGGTATGGCGCTGGGAGCCGGCCTGTTCGGCTTCACCGACAGCCTCAAGCTGCGCGGCGGTGCCGTGAACGTCCACGCGATGCTGCTGCTGCTCGCCATCCTGCTGCTCATCGCGGTCATCTGGCAGCTGTACAGGAAGAAGTACGTCGGGGCCGTGATCTCGGCCGCCTTCTCCGCGCTGCTGTTCACCTGGTACGCGCTCACGGACGAGCTCCCGAGCCAGTTCGTGGACGCGGCACCGTACGTGGCCACGCTGCTGGTGCTCGCCGTGTCCGCACAGCGGCTGCGCATGCCGAAGGCCAACGGGCAGCCGTACTTCAGGGGCCAGGGCAAGTGAGCACGGACGCCGGCTTCGACTGGGAGGCCCTGCGGGTACGGGCGCGTGAGGCGATGTCGCACGCGTACGCCCCCTACTCGGGCTTCCCGGTCGGTGTCGCCGCCCTCGTCGACGACGGCCGCACGGTGACCGGCTGCAACGTCGAGAACGCCTCGTACGGGCTCGGGCTGTGCGCCGAGTGCGGCCTCGTCTCGCAGCTCCAGGCGACCGGCGGCGGCCGGCTGACCCACTTCACCTGTGTGGACGGCAGGGGCGAGTTGCTGGTGCCGTGCGGCCGCTGCCGTCAGCTGCTGTACGAGTTCGGCGGCCCGGGGCTGCTGCTGGACACCCCGGGCGGGGTCCTGCCGCTCTCCGAGATGCTCCCGCAGGCCTTCGGCCCCGGTCACCTCGACTAGGCCCTGTCCGCACGGACGGAGCTGGTGCCTGTGCCGGGCTCCCGGCCCGGCGCCCCGCGGCCCTTCCGCTTCGGTGGAGGGGCCGCTCCCTTACCCTCTCTCTATGCGCGTAGAGCGCGGCAGACAAACCTGGAGGAATGCCATGGACGTCATCTCCGTCATCCGCACCAAGCGGGACCGCGGCGAGCTGAGCCCTCAGCAGATCGACTGGGTCATCGACGCCTACACCCGCGGCGAGGTCGCGGACGAGCAGATGTCGGCACTGGCCATGGCCATCTTCCTCAACGGCATGAACCGCACCGAGATCGCCCGCTGGACCGCCGCGATGATCACCTCCGGTGAGCGGATGAACTTCGACACGCTTTCGCGCCCGACCGCCGACAAGCACTCCACCGGCGGCGTCGGCGACAAGATCACGCTGCCGCTCGCCCCGCTGGTCGCCGCCTGCGGCGCGGCCGTCCCGCAGCTGAGCGGCCGCGGCCTCGGCCACACCGGGGGCACGCTCGACAAGCTGGAGTCGATCCCCGGCTGGCGCGCGCTGCTCTCCAACGAGGAGATGCTGAACGTCCTCGACACCACCGGCGCGGTCATCTGCGCGGCCGGCGACGGCCTCGCCCCCGCCGACAAGAAGCTCTACGCGCTGCGCGACGTCACCGGCACCGTCGAGGCGATCCCGCTGATCGCGTCCTCGATCATGTCGAAGAAGATCGCGGAGGGCACCGGCTCGCTGGTCCTCGACGTGAAGGTCGGCACCGGCGCGTTCATGAAGAACATCGACGACGCCCGCGAACTGGCCTCCACCATGGTCGCGCTGGGCACCGACAGCGGCGTGAAGACCGTCGCCCTGCTCACCGACATGTCCACCCCGCTCGGCCTGACGGCCGGCAACGCCCTCGAGGTCCGCGAGTCCGTCGAGGTCCTCGCGGGCGGCGGTCCCGCCGATGTCGTCGAGCTGACGCTCGCGCTCGCCCGCGAGATGCTCGACGCCGCCGGGATCAAGGACGCCGACCCGGCGAAGGCCCTGGCCGACGGCTCCGCGATGGACGTCTGGCGCCGCATGATCGCCGCCCAGGGCGGCGACCCGGACGCCGCGCTGCCCGTGGCCCGCGAGCAGCACGTCGTCACCGCGTCCGCCTCCGGTGTGCTGACCCGCCTCGACGCCTACGACATCGGCATCGCCGCCTGGCGCCTCGGCGCCGGCCGCGCCCGCAAGGAGGACCCGGTGCAGGCCGGCGCGGGTGTCGAGATCCACGCCAAGCCGGGCGACACGGTGACGGCGGGCCAGCCGCTGCTGACCCTCCACACGGACACCCCGGAGAAGTTCGACTACGCCCTGGAGTCCCTTGGCGCGGCCTACGACATCGCGGAGCCGGGCACGGCCTTCACGGCGAACCCGATCGTGCTGGACCGCATCGCCTGACCCTGGGGCCGAACCGCGTGCCGTGGGCACGTCCGCACCAGCGGCGATGATTTCCCGCCGTGGCGGCGGTCATCCCCCTGTGGACGCCATGCAGCCAATCGTCATGCACATCGCCGGGAGGGTCGCCCCCGGCGATGCGGCACGCCTGTGCGAGGAGTTGACCGCCCTCTTGAGGGACGCCGGCCCGACAGCCTCACCCGGAACGGCCCGGGACGGCGACCCGGCCCCGGGCGACAGCGGAGCGGCGTCGGACACGGCGGCGGGAGACGGTGGGGCGCGGCACTGCCGGGCCGAGGTGGTGTGCGACGTCGGTGGGCTCGCCCGGACGAGCCTCGCCGTCGCCGAGGTACTCGCCCGTCTCCAGCTCACCGCCCGCCGCCACGGCACCCGCATCCGCCTGCGGAACGCCCCGTCCGACCTCGTCGCCCTGCTCGGCCTCGTCGGGCTGTCCGGGCCGGCCGGGCTGGGGGAGTCCACCGTGCGGGCCGGGCCCTGAGCCCGGCCCGGCCCGGGCTGTGCGCCGTCGCGCCTGCCCGAGTGCGGGAATCTCCTGACGGGCGGCTCACCGGTGCGAGGCGCGTGTTCCTCGCGTCGTCGGACCGGGACGTGCGGGCACGGCCGGGTGGGGCCTGTCGAACGGGGGCGTGGGTCAGGAGGCCCGCAGCGCGGTGAGGACCTCCGGCGCCCGGGCATGCAGCCGACGGGCCATGGACCGCAACGTGATCACGACCGCGAGCACGCCGTACGCCGTACCCAGCGGCAGCAGCAGCCAGGAATGAGGCGACCCCTCCAGCACGACCGCACCGACGACGAACGGGGAGACGGCGAGCAGACCGAGGAGGGTGCCCACGAAGTTGGCCGTGTGATAGCCGCCGTTCTGCCCGGGCGCGCTGACCTCGAAGGGGTCCTCCGGGTACGGGTAGGGCCAGTAGACGCTGATGACCATGCCGATCGCGAACGTCAGCCCCAGCAGCGCGAACGTCAGCCCCAGGGCCGCCGCGAGCTGGTCGCCCCGCCTGGTGAGCAGCGCGACGACCACGGCCGTCGCGGTGACCCACGGCACGATCAGCGCCATCTGCGGCAGCATCCTGCCCACGAGTTCGGCACGGGCCTGCGCACGCGTACGCAACGTGGCGATGTTGCTCCAGATCGCCGACCCGTCCATCGCGAACAGCACGCCCGGGGCGGTCAGTCCGAACACCCAGGCACCGCCGACGGCCACGTACGGGCTCTTCGCCCCGACGGGCACGCACACCACAGGGAACAGCAGCGCGTACGCCAGCGCGGCGATCAGCGTCATCCGGTGCCGCGGCGCGCGCAGGAACGAGGTGAACTGGTGATGGGCGATCAGCAGCGTGCGGCTCGACGTCAGCAGCCGGGCCATGGTCCCCGAGCGCGCGCCGCGCTCCCGGACGGCCTGGGCCGTCGAGGCGTCCACGGTGGTCATCAGACGGTTCAGCGACCTGTGCCACCAGACCATCAGCACCGCCGTCAGCGCGACGGCCGCCGCCGTCTCCGCCAGCACGACTGCCGCACGCCCCTCGGCGGCGGCCCGGATGCTGTCCGCGATCCAGCCCGGCGGCGTCCAGCGGAGCACGCGTACCACGAACGACGGCAACTGCGGCCCGGAACCGGCCGTGCTCAGCAGCAGATACGCGGCATAGCCGCCGACCGCTGTCAGGACGCCGCCCAGCGCCGCCGCGTCCTTGCCGCGCCGACCGGCCAACGCCCGTGCGAAGGAGGCCAGTACGGCACGCGACCCGATCACGCACAGCAGCAGCATCAGGGCGGACGCCACCACGGCCGCCCCTGCCGCGGCCGAGGACCCTCCGGTGGCACGGGCGGCACCGGCCGCCGCGCCCACGACGAGGATCAGGGAGCACAGCGGCCCCGGGCCGACGAGGGCGGCGGCGGTGGCACCGGTGATCAGTGCACGAGGGCGTACGGGGAGGACCACGAGCCGCGTCGGGTCTGCGCTCTCGTCACCGCCCCCGCCGAAGGACAGGGGCAGCGCGAGCCATGCCACGGCGAGACCGGTGAAGGCGAGCACCGTGAGATCGGCCGCTTCGTTCGCCGAGCGTGCCCCGGCCAGGTGCACGGACGTCCAGCAGGAGCCGACGACGGCGGCGGTCGTCCCGAGGACGAAGCCGACGGCCCGGGACCTGCTGCGCCGCAGACTGCTGCGCAGCAGGGCGACTTTCAGCCCGACGAAGACCCCAACCATGCGAGGCTGCCTCCCTTCGCCTTCGTGGCGGGGGAACCCACCAGCTCCATGAACCGCTCGCCCAGCGTCCGCCCGGCGCGCACCTCGTCCAGCGTCCCGTCGGCGACGACCCGGCCCGCGGCCATGACGGCGACATGGCTGCACAGCGCAGACACGAGCTCCATCACATGGCTGGAGAAGATCACCGTCGAGCCGGTGCCCGTGTACTGCCGCAGCACCTCCCGGATCGTCTCGGCGGAGACTGGGTCCACGCTCTCGAACGGCTCGTCGAGGAACAGCACCGGCGGATTGTGCAGCAGGGCCGCGGCCATTCCGATCTTCTTGCGCATGCCGGTCGAGTAGTCGACGACCATTTTGCCGGCGGCCTCGGTGAGCCCGAGGACCTCCAGCAACTCTGCCGCCCGCTCCTCGGTCTGATGCGCCGGCAGTTGCCGAAGACGCCCTGTGTAGCGCAGCAGTTCGCGGCCCGACAGCCGCTCGAACAGTCGCAGCCCGTCCGGCAGGATGCCGATCCGGTGCTTGGCCTCGTACGGGTCCCGCCAGACGTCGTGGCCTGCGACCGTCACGGTCCCCGAGTCCGGTCGCAGCAGACCGGTGATCATCGACAGGCTGGTCGTCTTGCCGGCGCCGTTGGGGCCGACGAGCCCGTAGAAGCTGCCCGCCGGGACGGTGAGGTCGATGCCGTCCACAGCGGCCTTGCCGTCGAACTCCTTCCGCAACTGCCGTACGTCGACGGCAGCGAGAGGCATGCCGTCCGCTGGGGGGTGGTGCATGGTGTGCCCTTCCGCGTGATGTGGGGGGTGATGCGCCCGGCCCCCGGCCACGGTGTCCACGGGCCGGCCGGGCGGGGCCGAGGGGAGTGGACCGGGACGCCCGGCGCCGGTTCAGCGTGCCGGGAGCTCCGCGGAGCCCGCGTTCCGGTACGGGGCCAGAGAGTCGGCACCGGCCTCGGTGAACGGATCGGCGTCGGGGCGGGCCTGTCGGTAACCGCGTCAGAACTCCTGGACGACCGGGCGCAGTCGGGTGATCTGCTCCGCCCCACGGGCGACGACGTCCTCCCGCGTCATGGACAGCCCGGCGAACGCGGAGGTGTCGCCGTCACCCCGCGACGTGACGATGTCGGGCACCGCGCGGAGCAGCCATTGGCCCGCGAAGCCGCCGATGTCGCGGGCGGGGTCGGCGAGACGGAACGCCTCCCAGTCCGCGACGTACAGGCTCGTGCCGGGGCCTGCTTCCCGCCTGCCGCCGGACCGCCCATCAGGACCTGGTCCAGCCGGAAGTCACAGTGGGCGGGCACCCTGGGCGCGGCCCGCTCGGCAGCCGGCAGCCGTTCCACGGCGGCGATCAGCGGTTCGTCACCCTGCTGCAGCCGCCATGTCTGAAGCTCCGCTCCGCTCAGCTCCTCGAACATCGCGGCGGGCAGTGCCTCTCGCGGATGTCCGCCGGTGGTCCGGCGGACAACGCCAAGCCAACACCGCGCCCTGGAGCAGGGCGCATTCGCACCTGCATGCAGCGAGCGATTTCGCGTCCATTCGCCTGGAGTGCTGGTCAGGCACTCTGGTGGCGATGGATCCGTGTTGCGCTTCATTACGCAATGGCTGTCACACCCCCGGTATCAACAGTCCTGAAAATGATCTTAAGTGATCGGCTCGCGCCCCGGGGTGGAGGGGCCGCGAGCCGATGGTGGTCCGTCCGCCGGGGCGGCACCGGGGTGCGGAGGCGGGTTACCGGTCGGTCATCGGCGCGCCCGTCTTGTCCAGCCGCGCCGGCAGGTCGAACAGCGGGAACCAGCGCTTGGTGTCCAGGAAGAAGTCCATCCCGCCGACCTTGCCGTCCGACAGCTCGAGGACGATGAGCGCCCACGGCTCGTACCCCTCGCCGTCCGCCGACGGGTGGTAGTGGGCGAACGCCGGGACGCCGTTGGCCACGGTCGGCACCAGGCGTGAGCCACGGCAGACGTCGCCGACGCCGAGCATCCAGCCCACGATGTCGTCGTGGCCGCGCAGCCACAGGTCGTAAGGGGGCATGGACATCGTCGCGTCCTCATGGAGCAGCGCCGTCAGCGCCTTCATGTCGTACCCCTCGAAGGCGGCGACATAGCGCTCCAGCAGCTGCTGCTGCTCCTTGTCGAGCGGGTCCGCCGCGTCCGACGCGGCCGGGCCCTGCTCGTTGAGCGTGGCGCGGGCCCGCTGGAGCGCGCTGTTGACCGACGCGACCGTCGTGCCCAGGAGCTCGGCGACCTCGCTCGCCTTCCAGGCCAGCACCTCCCGCAGGATCAGCACCGCCCGCTGCTTGGGTGGCAGATGCTGGAGTGCCGCCACGAACGCCAGCCGGATCGTCTCCCGCTCCACGGCCGTCTCCGCCGGATCCGCCACGGAGGGCAGCACCCGCCCGTCGGGCACCGGCTCGAGCCAGGTGATCTCGGAGCGGGCGTTGAGCTGGGCCTGCGCGACCGGTGTGGGACCGGACAGGTCCATCGGGCGGGCGCGGCGATTACCGGCGTTCAGCATGTCCAGGCACACATTCGTCGCGATGCGGTACAGCCAGGAGCGGAGGGAGGACCGGCCCTCGAACTTCTCGAAACTGCGCCACGCCCGGACCATCGTGTCCTGGACGGCGTCCTCCGCCTCGAAGGACGAGCCGAGCATCCGGTAGCAGTAGCCGGTCAGCTCTCTGCGGTGCTGCTCCAGCCGCGAATCCAGGTCCCGCGTCGCTGCCAGGTCACTCATCGGGTCCACCCCTGTCACCCATCGGTACCACCGCTTCGAAAGCTACAGCAGGCCACCGACACTCACCGCCGGACGGGCAGAAACAGGGGTGGAGCCAGGAGTGTTTCAGTGGCGCGCGCCCGCCGGCACGAGCCGTGCCCGGGTCCGCGCCGCGTGCGACCCGTAGAGGGTGATCGACACGACGCCGAGGACCGCGAGCAGCCCGAGCAGCACCGTGCCGCCCCAGCCGCCGGTGTGGAAGGCGACCGCGCCGAGCGTGCCTCCCGCGCTGCTGCCCAGGTAGTACGCCGACTGGTAGAGCGCGGACGCCTGGGCGCGGCCCGTCTTCGCCGTACGGCTCACGGAGGACGAGGCGACCGCGTGGCCGGCGAAGAATCCGGCGGTGATCAGGACGAGGCCGAGGAGCACCGACGCCAGCGCGTCGGAGAGGGACAGCAGCAGACCCGCGGCGGTCGTGGTGACCGCGAGGTACAGCGCGCCCCGGCGCCCGAGCCGCGCGACGAGCTGTCCGGCCGCGGCGGAGGAGACCGTGCCCACCAGGTAGACCAGGAAGATCGAGCCGATGACGCCCTGCGGAAGGCCGAAGGGCTCCTCGACCAGCCGGTAACCGATCACCGTGTAGACGGCGCCGAAGACGGTCATGAACAGCGCGCCGATCGCGTAGAGGCGCAGCAGCAGCGGATCGGCGAGGTGACCGCGGACGGCCCTCGCGAGGGTGCGGGGGTCGAGAGTTCCGGGCGTGAAGTGCCGTGCCTTCGGCAGCAGCGCGCGGAAGACCAGCGCGCAGGCCAGTGCCATCACGCCGACCGCGGCGAGCGCGACGCGCCAGCCGAAGGCCTGTGCCACCCAGCCCGTGAGGATCCGGCCGCTCATGCCGCCGATGCTGTTTCCCGCCACGAACAGTCCGATCGCGCCGACCAGTGCCTTCGGCCTGACCTCCTCGGCGAGGAACGCCATCGCCGACGCGGGAAGACCGGCGAGTGCCGCGCCCTGCACCGCGCGCAGCGCCACCAGCCACTCGACGTCGGGCGCGAACGGCACCAGCAGGCCCACCACGACCGCGACCGCGAGGGACGCGTTCATCACGGCGGTCCGCCCGTAGCGCTCCGACAGCGCGCTCATCGGCAGGACGCACAGGGCGAGCGCGCCGGTCGCGGCGGACACGGTCCAGCTGGCGGCCGACGCGGTGACGCCGAAGTCGGCGGAAACGGCGGGCAGCAGCGCCTGCGTGGAGTACAGGAGGGCGAAGGTCGCCATCCCGGCGGCGAAGAGCGCGAAGCTCATGCGGCGGTAGCCGGCCACGCCGGGGGAGAGAAGGTCGGGGGACGACGGGGCGGCGCCCACGGTGGTGGACGCCTTGGTACTGGCAGGAGGCATATGTCGAAGGTAGGCCCCGGTTTTTCATGCGTCCAATGCATGAAACGGCGATAATCGTTCCCATGGTGCATGAACGCAGCTCAGGGCCCCGCCTGTCACCCAGTAGTTACGAAGAAGACATCACGCTGGAGCTCGCTCCCCGCCTCGCGTACTTCGCGGGCGTCGCCCGGCACGAGCATGTGACGCGCGCCGCACAGGACATGGGCGTCCCCCAGTCGACGCTGTCGCGGGCGATGGTCCGCCTCGAAGCGGACCTGGGCGTCACCCTTTTCGCCCGCAAAGGCCGCACGGTCTCGCTCACTCCGGCCGGCCGCACGTTCCTCGTCTCCGTCGAGCGGGCGCTGGCCGAGGTGGAACGGGCCGCCGAGTCCGTCCGCGCCGACACGGACCCGCGATCGGGAAAGGTCGCCTTCGGCTTTCTGCACACCATGGGGTCCGAGACGGTGCCCGGTCTGATCCGGGCCTTCCGCGCGGACCACCCGCGCATCCGCTTCACGCTCGTCCAGAACTACGGCGAGGCGATGATCGAACGGCTCCGGGCGGGCGAGCTGGACCTGTGTCTCACCTCGCCCGTGCCCGACGCTCCCGACCTCGTCGCCCGCCGCCTCGACGAGCAGCGGCTGCGTCTCGTGGTCCCCGACGACCACCGGCTCGCCGGCCGCAAACGGGTCCGGCTCGCGGAGGCGGCCGACGAGAGCTTCGTGACCCTCGAACCCGGGTACGGCCTGCGGCGCATCACCGACGACCTGTGCGCCGAGGCCGGTTTCACGCCGCGCGTCGCCTTCGAGGGCGAGGAGGCGGAGACGCTGCGCGGGCTGGTGGCGGCCGGCCTGGGCGTGGCCCTCCTGCCGCCGCCGGCCGTCGCCCGCCCGGGCGTCGTGGAGCTGACGGTGACGGCGCCCAGGGCGGCCCGCGAGATCGGTGTCGCCTGGCTCGACGGCCATCCGGAGACACCGCCGGTGGCGGAGTTCAAGCGATTCCTGCTGTCCCGGCGCGGCCGGCTGCTGCCGCAGTAGCCCGGTGCCCGTGGCCGCCGAAACCCGTCGCGGCAGCGGCCACCGTCCGGCCGACCGGCCCCGCCGGGACCGTGCGGCGCGGAGCCGCGCCGGGGCCAAGACGAAGGACCGTGCCCGGGACGTCCCGCCGGGCGTCAGTGAGCCGCGTCCAGCCTGGCGCGCTGGTCCTCGGTCAGCTCCAGGTCCACCGCCGCCAGGTTCTCCTCCAGTTGTGCCACGGAGGACGCCCCCGCCAGCGGGATCACCGGCAGCGTGCCGCCGATCTGCCAGGCGAGGACCACCTGGTTCACGCTCGCGCCGGTCTCCTTCGCGACCTCGCGCAGCACCGCGAGCCGGGCGGGCGTGCCCGGGTGGTCGTAGTCCGGCGGCAGTGGCTTGTCCTCGCGGGAGTACGCCCCGCCGAGCAGCGGCGAGTACGCGACCAGGGTCAGGCCGGGATCGGCCCGCAGATAGCTCAGCAGCTCCGCACCGGCGTGGCCGAGATGGGAGCGCACTTCAAGTCAAGCCCGTCAGGCCCGCAGCGACCGCCCGAATCCCGCGGCCAGCGGCATCCGCAACCCGAGCGGCGGCGGCGCCGCGAGGGCGTCGGCGACCGGGCGGGCGTATGACCTGGTGAAGAGGGACCCGCGGACGAAGTCCACGGCCAGCGCCTGCACTTCCGCCTGGTACTGGCGCAGCGCGTGCCCGTCGGTGTGGACCTCGAAGCGGCAGATGTCGCGGTGGGACTTCTTGGCGCGCTCGGCGAGCCGGTAGGAGAGCTCCGGGTCCGTGCGCGCGTCATTGGTGCCGTGCACGATCAGTACCTGGCGGCCGGCGAGCTGCCGCACCGGCTCGGGATCCGCCGCCATGTCGTCGTCCGGCAGCCAAGGGGCCAGCGCCAGAACGGAGTTGACCGCTGGGTGCCCGGCCGCGCGCAGCGCCGCCCGACCGCCCATACCGTGGCCCGCCAGACACACGGGGACGTCCCCGTAGCGGCGTACGACCTCCTCCACCGCCCAGGTCGCGTCCGCGGCGAGCCGGGCGTCGGCCCCGTTCCAGCCGCGGCCGCGGTAGCGGACGCTGTGCACGACCAGCCCGTCGTCACGCCCCGCCTTCGCGAGCGTCCGGCCGAGCGGCAGCACGGCGGCGTACGACCACGCGGAGGCCCGGCGTGCCGACTCCGGTTCGCCGTCCGGCAGCAGCAGCACCGCCCCCGCCACCGCCGGGTCCCTCCCGTCGTTCCTGACGCCGGAACGCCCCGGCAGGCTGCCGAGCCTCGCCCGCGGTGTCCGCCCCCCTTGTTCCGCCCGTGCGACGGTCGTTCCACCGAGGGCGTTCGCCGCTGCGGCCTCAGCGGCCGGACGCCCCCACCACCGGGGCAGTGCGTGGTGTGCCATGGCAGAACAGTCTCAGAAGCCGAGGTGTACTCCACCCGTACGCACGGTCACTGTTACGTATCGACAGGCGATCCGAGGGGGCGCGCTCTACGCGCGTAGGGGCTAGAGTGCGCAGATGACGAGCCAGACCCTCAATTCGCCCACCGCGGACCAGATCCGCCGCGCCCCGAAGGTGCTGCTCCACGACCACCTGGACGGCGGTCTGCGGCCGGGCACGATCATCGAACTCGCCCGCGACGCCGGGTACGAGGCCCTTCCGGAGACCGAACCCGACAAGCTCGGCATCTGGTTCCGGGAGGCCGCGGACTCGGGCTCGCTGGAACGCTACCTGGAGACCTTCGCGCACACCTGTGCCGTGATGCAGTCCCGCGACGCGCTGTTCCGCGTGGCCGCGGAGTGCGCACAGGACCTGGCGGAGGACGGGGTCGTCTACGCCGAGGTCCGCTACGCCCCCGAACAGCACCTCGAAGGCGGCCTGAGCCTTGAGGAGGTCGTCGAGGCGGTCAACGAAGGCTTCCGCGAGGGGGAGCGGCTGGCCCGCGAGAGCGGTCACCGGATCCGGGTCGGCGCGCTGCTCACCGCGATGCGTCACGCCGCCCGCGCGCTGGAGATCGCCGAGCTCGCCAACCGCTACCGCGACAACGGCGTCGTCGGGTTCGACATCGCCGGCGCGGAGGCGGGCTTCCCGCCCACCCGGCACCTCGACGCCTTCGAGTACCTGAAGCGCGAGAACAACCACTTCACCATCCACGCCGGCGAGGCGTTCGGGCTTCCGTCGATCTGGCAGGCGCTCCAGTGGTGCGGCGCCGACCGGCTCGGGCACGGCGTGCGGATCATCGACGACATCGAGGTGGCGGACGACGGCTCGGTGAAGCTGGGCAGGCTCGCCGCGTACGTACGGGACAAGCGCATCCCGCTGGAGATGTGCCCCACCTCCAACCTGCAGACGGGCGCCGCCGACTCCATCGCGGCCCACCCCATCGGGCTGCTGCGGAAGCTGCACTTCAGGACCACGGTCAACACCGACAACCGGCTGATGAGCGGCACCAGCATGAGCCGCGAGTTCGAGCTGCTGACCGAAGCGTTCGGATACACGCTCGACGACATGCAGTGGTTCACCGTCAACGCGATGAAGTCCGCGTTCATCCCTTTCGATGAACGGCTGGCGATGATCAACGACGTCATCAAGCCGGGCTATGCCGAACTCAAGTCCGAATGGCTGTTCCGGCAGACCGCCACAGGCGGGCACTGACCCCTCGCCGTCACCCGGACGGCACCTACACCGAAGCGGCCGGAGCGTCAATTTCCGGCCGCTTCGCGGTGTTTGCGGGGCATGTGCAAGCCTGACTAGCTTGCAGGGCCGCTCATGTTCCCGTCCCCAAGGATTCGTTCCTGATGAAGCAGTCTGCCGCAAAGACCCTCGGTGTCGCCGCTCTCGGTGCCGCCTTCGCCGCTGCCGCCGCGGGTACCGCCTCCGCGACCCCCGCCGTACCCGACCCCACGGGTGCGCTCGGCAACGTCTCCACGACGCTGCCGCTCAACGAGGTCACCGAAAAGCTGCCGGCGGGCGCGGGCGCGGTGGCCGCCACCACGCAGGGTGCCGTCGCAGAGGCTGTTCCCGCGGGCGCGGCCGACCCGGTCAGCGGCCTGCTCGGCGGCCTTCCGCTGGCCGGTGGCGGCCCCTTGGGCGCTCTCGGCGGCCTCACCGGTGGCCTGCCGATCGGCGGCTGACGCACACAGCCGGCCCACGGACCGGCTCACGCCCGTGGGGCGCACTCCCGAACCTGGTGTGCGCCCCACGTGTTTGTGCCAGGATCGCCGCCATGCGAGCCAAGACCGGCCGTATCCCCGTGCTCGGCGCCGTCTGCGCTGCTCCTGACCACGGCCGCCTGCACGAGCGGCGACGACGAAGGGCCCGACAGTTCCTCGGGCGCACCGCCTTCGGGAACGAGCACCTCGCCCGGCGCCGCGACCGACACCGGCAAGGGCGGCGGCCCCAGCGGTGCCGCCTCCGTACCGCTGACCGCGCCGGAGCTGGAGCGCGCGGCGCTCACCACTGAGGACCTGACCGGTTTCCAGGTCTCCACAGGGAAGAGCGCGCTCGCCGCCTCCGGGCAGCCGACGGCCGACAGGTCCTCGTGCCAGCCGCTGGCCGACGCCATGGGCGACGAGCCGGACGGGCGCGCCCGGCACACCGTCAACCGGGGCCTCGGGTCGATCGACGACCTCGGCCTCGCGATCTCGGCCTCGCTCAGTTCGTACAGCGAGACCGACGCGACGAAGCTGATGGACGGCCTCGAAGCGGCACTCGCTGCCTGCGGCGGGGGCTTCGAGGCGAGGCTCGACGGCCGCGGCGCCTCCTACCGCGAGGTGAAGACCGCGCCGCTCACCGTCCGGGGCGGCGACGAGACGGTCGGCTGGACCACGGTCGCCACCGGCGAGCACGGCGCGTCGCCCGTCCACCTGGTCGTCGTCCGCAAGGGCGCGACGGTGGCCCGCTTCATGGCTTTCGACCTCGCGGGCCGCGAGCCGCCCCGGGTTCCCGGGGCCGTCGCGGACAAGCAGCCGGCGAAGGTCGCGCGGGTGCTCGCGGGCTGACGGCCCGAGGAACGGGTCACCAGGCGCCGGCCGCCGGCTTCTCGGCGGGCAGCAGCATCCACAGAGCCAGGTAGAGCAGGAACTGGGGGCCCGGCAGCAGGCAGGAGGCCACGAAGATCACGCGCATCGTGGTGGCGGACGTGCCGAAGCGCCGGGCCAGCGCTGCGCACACTCCGCCGATCATGCGTCCGTCCCGGGGGCGGGCAATTGCGGCCATGGTGGGCTCCTTCACGAGAGCTGTCGCCGGGAGCCTCTCGGTGTGCTCCCGATGACTCCATGGTGGCTTCGCGAAGAGGGACGAAGCGTCGCTCTACGGGGCGATCCCGACCCTGGGAATCGTCGGGGTCGCCCCCTGAGAACCCTCGTCCCTGAGCACGGCCCCGCGTCGTACCTCGCGCCGCTGGCCGCGCAGCGCGGTCCCGCCGCGCGTACGCAGCAGCCTGCGGCGCAGCCGGGCACGGCCCGCGGGCACGACCGCGAGGTGGGCGAGTGCCACGCCGGTGGTGTTCAGCAGGAGGGAGTCGATGTCGACGACCTGACCGGGCACCCCGGTCTGCAACAGCTCGATGCCGAGCGACAGCAGGGCGCCGGCCGCGACCGTACGGGCGAGGGACGCCCACGGGGACACGGCGAGACGGCCGCTCGCCATCGGCAGCAGGACCCCGAGCGGCGCCAGCAGGAGCAGTCCGCCGCCGATGTGCCGTGCGGCTTCGACGGGTCCGAGCTCCAGCGCGGCCTTGATCCCGGCCAGGGGTTCCAGGTTCGCCGCCGTCACCCACATCACGTCGAGTGGTCGCAGCGTCAGCCAAGAGACGAGCAGCAGATGGGCGAGGAGGAGGACGACGCCCGCCACGCGGAAGCGAATGGCGGCACTGCCGCCCGAACCTTGACGCTGCACGCACCCCAAGACGCACGCCCGGCGGGAATCGGTTCCGCCGTTGTTCCGAGAGGTGGCCGGACCCTCCCGCCGGGCCGGCCCGTGTCGCGGCGGGGTCCCCGCGGCGGCCTTGCTACGGGGTGCCCGGACCCGGTGAGGGCAGCGCGTCGAGCGTCGGCACCGCACCCTCCGGCCGCTCCTTGGACCGCGAGGAGCACACATAGGCGTGCGGCGCGTAGTCCCCCGGACCGCCGAGCACCACGGCCCCGCCCGCCTCCGCGGCCCTGCTCTCCGCCAGGGTGCACACGATCTGGGCGAGAGCCGGTGTCGGCAGGTCCTCCGGCTGACGGCTCAGCCGAAGGGTGCCCTTGGGATCGCCCTCCCGGGCGCCGTTCACCAGCAGCGGCCCCCGCACGTACGTGGTGAAGCCCGCCTCCCGTTCCGGCGTGGACGGCTCCCTCAGCAGCTCGTCCAGGAGCGCCTGGGCGAACTCGGGCGCGCTGTCGGCCGCCTTGCTCTCGGAGATCCTCGCCGTACGGTCCACCGACTCCAGCTGCGAGGCGCACACCATGTAGACGCGGACGGGTATGCCCTGCTCCTCCGCCTGCGGGGCGATGCTGCCGGCGGACACCTCGCACGGCACCCGTGAGGGCGCGGCCCCGGCGTCGACGGGCACCTGGGTGGTCCTGATGCCGCAGCCGGCGAGGGCCAGGGAGCCGACGAGCACGACGAGCGCCGCGAGGGCCCCGCGGGCGCCGCTGCCCGTACCTCTCACCGGGTGCGCGCGTCTCCCGCCGCGCTCCGGCCTTCGCGTCCCTGCCGTGAGGCGTTCCGGGCTTCCCGTCCGTGCCGTGACGCGTACCGCTTCACCGCCGACCGCTGTCACAGCGTGTCTTCCTCTCCCTGCGGGCGGCTGTCGTCCGCCGCCGCGCGGCCGTCGGCGCCGGCTGCCCCGGAGGCGTCCGCGTCGCCCGTACCGACCGCCTCGCAGTCCTCGATCGAGGACCCGTCACGCGGCAGTGTCAGCACGAAGACCGCGCCGCCCTCGGGCGAGTTGGACGCGGTGATGTCACCGCCGTGGATGTGGGCGTTCTCCATGGCGATGGACAGGCCGAGTCCACTGCCCTCGGAACGCGGCCGGGAGGCGCTCGCCTTGTAGAAACGGTCGAACACGTGGGGCAGGACCTCCTCGGGGATGCCTGGTCCGTGGTCCCGCACCTCGATGACCAACTCGCCGTCGACGGGCCGGACGGAGACCCGCACCGGCGAGCCGCCGTGCTTGAGGGCGTTGCCGATCAGGTTGGCCAGGATCACGTCGAGCCGGCGCGGGTCGAGGCGCGCCATGATGCCCCGCTCCGCGTCCAGCTCCACCGCGTCCAGCCAGGCGCGGGCGTCGATGCAGGCGGTGACCTGGTCGGCGACGTCCACCGTGTCCAGCACGAGTCTCGCGGTGCCCGCGTCGAAGCGGGTGACCTCCATCAGGTTCTCCACCAGGTCGTACAGCCGCCGGGTCTCGCTGACCACGAGGTTCACGGCGGGCGCGATCATCGGGTCGAGGCTGTCGGCCTCGTCCTCGAGCACCTCGGTGACCGCGGTGAGCGCGGTCAGCGGCGTGCGCAGTTCGTGCGACATGTCGGCGACGAAGCGGCGGCTCGACTCGTCGCGGGCGCTCATGTCGGCGACCTTCTTCTCCAGCGACGCCGCGGTCTTGTTGAACGTCCGCGCCAGTTCGGCCAGTTCGTCCGTGCCGGAGACACGCAGCCGGGTGTCGAGCTTGCCCTCGCCGAGCTGCCTGGCCGCCTCGCCCAGCCGGTGCACCGGCCGCAGCACGGTCGTCGCGGCCGCCTGCGCGAGCAGCGCGGAGCCGACCAGGGCCAGCAGTGTCGCGATGCCGAGCGACCAGGCGAGCGAGTTGAGGTCCTGCCGCTCCTGGTCGAGGGACTTGAACATGTAACCGGTCGGCCCGCCGCCCACGATCCGGGTGCCACCGACCAGGTAGGGCTTGCCGCCGCGCTCGGTCCGCTGCCAGTAGAGGTGGTAGGGCACGGTGTTGCCGGCGCCGATCTCCTGCCGTTCGTCCACCGCGTCCTGGAGCGACTGCGGGACGTCCTCCTTGGTGAACATGTCTGGGTCGGACACGCCGACGATCGGCTTGCCCTCCGCCCGCTCACCGATGAGGAGCACGCTGTAACCGTCGCCGCCGTTGCCCATCTGCTCGGCGACGCGCTGCAACTCGTCCTGCGTGGGCCGCAGCGGCAGTGCCGCGGCACGGTTCTGCATGTCCTGCCGGAAGTCGTCCAGGGCCGCGTCCTGCGTACGTGTCAGCACCGCCTCGCGGTTGAGCCAGTACGCGATGCCGGACGCGGACACGGCGGCCGTGAGCGCGACGAGCGCGAACACCACCACCAGGCGCAGGCGCAGGCTCGTCAGGCGGATTCCGGTGAGTATGCCCCGCCGTGGAGCGCCGTCGCCGTTCGTGCCTTCGTCGTTCGTGCCGTCGCTCACCGAACGGTCCCGCCCGCCATGTGCGTTCCGGTCACTGCGGGACGTCCAGCCGATAACCGACGCCACGCACCGTACGGATCAGGGTCGGTGAGGACGGCACGTCCTCCACCTTGGCCCTCAGCCGCTGCACACACGCGTCCACCAGGCGCGAGTCGCCGAGGTAGTCGTGCTCCCACACCAGCCGCAGCAGCTGCTGGCGGGACAGGGCCTGCCCCGGGCGCCGGCTCAACTCCAGCAGGAGACGCAACTCGGTCGGCGTGAGCTGCAGATCCTCCCCGTTCTTGGTGACCGTCATCGCGGAACGGTCGATCACCAGCGAGCCGAACGTCGCCGAGTCGGTGGACTCCCGCTCGCCACGGCGCAGTACGGCGCGGATGCGGGCGTCGAGGACCCGTCCCTGCACCGGCTTGACGACGTAGTCGTCGGCGCCGGACTCGAGCCCCACGACGACGTCGATGTCGTCACTGCGGGCGGTCAGCAGGATGATCGGCAACTGGTCGGTGCGCCGGATACGACGGCAGACCTCGAAACCGTCGATCCCGGGCAGCATCACGTCCAGCACGATCAGGTCAGGCCGCTGCTCACGCAGCAGTTTCAGGCCGTCCTCGCCCGTCGCCGCGGTGGCCACTCGGTGGCCCTGGCGTGACAGCGAGAGTTCGAGGGCCGTGCGGATGGCGTCGTCGTCCTCGATCAGCAACAGGAAAGGCACGGGGGTCATTCTGGCCCATGGGGAGCCCCAGTTCGACTCCCCGTACCCCCCAGGCCCGTACTCACACCACTTCTTCCCTTGTGACGCGCCTGTGACAGTCGGCGGACACCGCGATGAAGGAGCCCGGGCAAGCTTCTTCTCACACGAACGAAACCAGACTCCACTCGACGGGGGGCGCGAGATGAACGCACTGCACAGCACCACCTCAAGCGCAGTTGTGACGCGTCTCCACGACGTCGCGCGGAGCACCGAGAAGTCCGGCGCCGTGAACGGGCGGGGGTGCGTTCGCGGCGCCGGGCGTCAGCACAAGCCGCCGTACATGGCGGTGGTTGACGCACCCACGGGAAGCGGCGCCGCGTACGGGGAGCCGAAGCCGGCGGGGGAGCGGGCGTCCTGCTCGGAGGCCGAGTTCACGGCCTACGTCCAGGAGCGCCGGGCCTCCCTGTACGCGACCGCCTACCACCTGACCGGTGACCGGTACGAGGCGGAGGACCTGCTCCAGAGCGCTCTGTTCTCGACGTACCGTGCCTGGGAGCGGATCAGCGACAAGGCCGCGGTCGGCGGCTATCTGCGCCGCACGATGACCAACCTGCACATCAGTGCCTGGCGCCGGCGCAAGCTCAACGAGTACCCCACGGAGGAGCTGCCGGAGACGGCGGGCGACACCGACGCGATGCGGGGTACCGAGCTGCGCGCCGTCCTGTGGCAGGCGCTCGCCAGGCTTCCCGAACTCCAGCGGACGATGCTGGTCCTTCGCTACTACGAGGGCCGCACCGACCCGGAGATCGCGGAGATCCTGGACATCAGCGTCGGCACGGTGAAGTCGAGCATCTGGCGGTCGCTCCGCCGGCTGCGCGAGGACGAGGTCCTCAGCTTCGGCCGTGACGAAGAAGAGTCCTTCGGCGAGCTGGTGGCCTGAAGGCAACGGGGGAAACACGGGGGAAGTACGGGGGCTGCCGTTTCGGGGGAGACGGCAGAGACCGCTGTTTCGGGGGAGACAGCGGCAGGATCCACGGGGGAACGGGGATCCACGGAAAGAAGGATCCACGGGGGACACGGGGATCACGGGGGAAAACGGAGTGGGGCCGGGCAGGCCGGGGGGTTCTGTCCGGCCCCACTCCCATGTCCGGCGGCTACACGGGCTGCCGCGCCGAGGGCAGCCGGCAGTGGCCGGCCGCCGCGGCCGCGAGGCGGCCGAGGGCCTCGGCCTTGCCGCAGGGATGCGCGCCCAGGCCCGCCTGGCGCGCGACGATGCCGCGCTCGGCGCGCATCAGACGCCACCCGCGCCGCAGCAGGAACGGCACAGACTTGCGCCCCTCGCGCAGATCGCGCGCGAGGCGGCGGCGGAACGTCGTGGAGGGCCGGCCGCGCAGGCACAGCGCGTCGGCGAGGACGCCCAGTTCCTGGCAGCGCCGCACGATGTCGGCCCCGAAGATGCCCTCGGCGACGAACAGCGGCGTGCGGTCGATGTCCAGCGTCTCCGCCCCGGTCCGGGAGCTGGTGGCGATGTCGTACACCGGCACGGCGGTCCGGCCGCTGCGGCACAGCTCCGCTATCGCCGCGACCGCGGCGTCCGCGTCCCAGGACGAAGGTGAGTCCCAGTCGATGTCGGTGCTGCCCGTCACCAGGGGAAGCGTCGGGTCGTTGCCCTCTTTGTAGAAGTCGTCCAGGCGCAGGACCGGCAGGCCGGTACGGGCGGCGAGAGAGGACTTTCCGGAGCCTGAGGGGCCCGCGAGCAGCACGACGCGGGTCGGGAGGGGTTGGGAACTCACGGGAGACAAGTGTGACGCATCCAGCGGCTCCCGGAACCCCCTGGAGGTCCGGTTGGTACGAGCATCACACCGCCGACCACTTTCCGTACGCGCACGATCACTTGATGGGATGGAATCCATGGCTCGTCACGCAGCTTCCAAGAACAGGCGCCGCGCAGTGCTGCGCGCCGGACTCACCGTCGCGGCGGCGGGAGCCGCGCTCGGCGCGGGCGGGGCGGCGGCCAACGCGGCCGTGCCGGTGGGGACGGCCACCGGGCTCGTCACCAACTCGGTGAGCGGCGTGAGCGAGCTCAAGAGCCTTCAGCTGCACCCGCTGGCCAACACCGGTGTGGACCCGCTCGACAACGCGGTCGGCACGCAGGTCGCCGACTTCCAGCCGGTCAGCACGGCGATGGCGACGGACAACATCACCAGGGGCCAGGCGATCGAGGACCTTCCGGTGGCCGGGCCGGTCGCCGCCTCGTTGCTGCCGTAGGGCCTTTCTCCCCGGATCGTTCCGGAACCAACGGGGAAGCCCCCGCCTCCGGACGGAGAGGCGGGGGCTTCGGCCGGTGCCGGCGGCGTCAGTACGCCGAGCCGGAGGCGCCCAGTGAACCGGTCGGGTGCCAGACGGTCTTCGTCTCGAGGAACGCCGTCAGCCGGTGCGTGCCGGGGTCCGCCGAGAAATCCACAGCCTGTGGACGGAAGACCCGCTTCAGGTTGTCCGCGGCCGCGACCTCGAGCTCCTTGGCCAGGACCTCGTCCGCGCCGGTGAGGTCGATGCCGTTGACGTCCTGGTGCGCGGCGAGCGGGGCGGCGATCTCCCCCGTACGGCCGGAGAGCACGTTGACCACGCCGCCCGGCAGGTCGGAGGTGGCGAGCACCTCGCCGAGGGAGAGCGCGGGGAGCGGGGCCCGCTCGGAGGCGACGACGACGACGGTGTTACCGGCGGCGATCACCGGGGCGACCACGGACACCAGGCCGAGGAACGACGACTCCTGCGGCGCGACGACCGTCACGACACCCGTCGGCTCCGGGGTGGAGAGGTTGAAGAACGGGCCCGCGACCGGGTTCGCCCCGCCCACGACCTGGGCGATCTTGTCCGTCCAGCCCGCGTACCAGACCCAGCGGTCGATCGCCGCGTCGACGACGTCCGCCGCCTTCGACTTGGACAGGCCCTCGGACTGCGCGACCTCGCGGACGAACTGGTCCTTGCGGCCCTCCAGCATCTCGGCGATGCGGTAGAGGATCTGGCCGCGGTTGTACGCGGTCGCGCCGGACCAGCCGCCGAATGCCTTGCGGGCGGCGACGACCGCGTCCCGCGCGTCCTTGCGGGAGGAGAGCGGCACGTTGGCCAGCCACTTGCCCTTAGGGTCCGTCACCTCGTACACCCGGCCGCTCTCGGAGCGGGGGAACTTGCCCCCGACGTACAGCTTGTAGGTCTTGAAGACGCTGAGTCGCCCGTCAGACATCGAGGTAGGCCTCCAGACCGTGACGGCCGCCCTCGCGGCCGAAGCCCGACTCCTTGTAGCCGCCGAACGGCGAGGTCGGGTCGAACTTGTTGAACGTGTTGGCCCACACCACACCCGCGCGGAGCTTGTTGGCCACCGCGAGGATGCGGGAGCCCTTCTCCGTCCAGATGCCGGCGGACAGGCCGTACTGGCTGTTGTTCGCCTTGGCGACGGCCTCGTCCGGCGTGCGGAACGTCAGCACGGACAGCACCGGGCCGAAGATCTCGTCGCGGGCGATGGTGTGTGCCTGCGTGACGTTGGTGAACAGCGTCGGCGCGAACCAGTAGCCGGAGGCGGGCAGCTCGCACGCGGGCGACCAGCGCTCGGCGCCCTCCGCCTCGCCGGCCTCGACCAACGTCGTGATCCGGGACAGCTGCTCCTCGGAGTTGATCGCCCCGATGTCGGTGTTCTTGTCCAGCGGGTCGCCGAGGCGCAGCGTGGACAGGCGGCGCTTGAGGGAGTCCAGCAGCTCGTCCTGGATCGACTCCTGGACCAGGAGGCGCGAGCCCGCGCAGCAGACCTGCCCCTGGTTGAAGAAGATGCCGTTGACGATGCCCTCGACGGCCTGGTCGATGGGGGCGTCGTCGAAGACGATGTTGGCGCCCTTGCCGCCCAGCTCGAGGGTGACCTTCTTCTTCGTGCCGGCGACCTGGCGGGCGATGGCCTTGCCGACCGCGGTGGAGCCGGTGAAGGCGACCTTGTTCACGTCCGGGTGCTCGACCAGGGCCGCGCCGGTGTCCCCGTAGCCGGGGAGGATGTTGACCACGCCGTTCGGCAGGCCGGCCTGGCGGCAGATGTCCGCGAAGAACAGGGCGGACAGCGGCGTCGTCTCCGCCGGCTTCAGGACCACCGTGTTGCCGGTGGCGAGCGCCGGGGCGATCTTCCACGCGAGCATCAGGAGCGGGAAGTTCCAGGGGATGACCTGGCCCGCGACGCCGAGCGGGCGCGGGGCGGCGCCGTAGCCGGCGTGGTCGAGCTTGTCGGCCCAGCCCGCGTAGTAGAAGAAGTGCGCGGCGACCAGCGGGAGGTCCGCGTCGCGGGTCTCCTTGATCGGCTTGCCGTTGTCCAGGGTCTCCAGGACGGCCAGCTCGCGGCTGCGCTCCTGGATGATCCGCGCGATACGGAAGAGGTACTTGGCGCGCTCCGCGCCGGGCAGGGCCGACCACTTCCCGAACGCCTTACGGGCGGCCTTCACCGCACGGTCCACGTCCTCGGCGCCCGCACGGGCGACCTCGGCCAGAACTTCCTCGCTCGACGGCGAGACGGTCTTGAAGACCTTGCCGTCCGCGGCCTCGGAGAACTCGCCGTCGATGAACAGCCCGTAGGACGGGGCGATGTCGACGATCGACCGCGACTCCGGCGCGGGTGCGTATTCGAATACGGAAGCCATGATGATCAGTCCACCGTCACGTAGTCAGGGCCGGAGTAGCGGCCGGTCGCCAGCTTCTGCCGCTGCATCAGCAGGTCGTTGAGCAGGCTCGACGCGCCGAAGCGGAACCAGTGGCTGTCCAGCCAGTCCTCGCCCGCGGTCTCGTTGACCAGGACGAGGAACTTGATCGCGTCCTTGCTGGTACGGATACCGCCGGCGGGCTTCACGCCCACCTGTACCCCAGTCTGCTCCTTGAAGTCGCGCACGGCCTGAAGCATCAGCAGGGTGTTCGCCGGGGTGGCGTTCACCGCGACCTTGCCGGTCGACGTCTTGATGAAGTCCGCGCCGGCGATCATGCCGAGCCAGGAGGCGCGGCGGATGTTGTCGTACGTGGAGAGCTCGCCGGTCTCGAAGATGACCTTGAGCCGGGCGCTGCCGGAGGCCTCCTTCACGGCGCGGATCTCCTCGTACACCTTCATGTAATCGCCGGCCAGGAAGGCGCCGCGGTCGATCACCATGTCGATCTCGTCCGCCCCGGCGGCGATCGCGTCACGGACGTCCGCGATCTTCACGGGGAGGGCGGCGCGGCCGGCCGGGAAGGCGGTCGCCACGGAGGCGACCTTGACCTCGGAGCCCTTCAGGGCCTCCTTGGCGGTCGCCACCATGTCGGGGTAGACGCAGACCGCGGCGGTCGTCGGCGTGGTGCGGTCGGTCGGGTCGGGGTTGACGGCCTTGGCGGCGAGCGCCCGGACCTTGCCCGGGGTGTCCGCGCCTTCGAGCGTCGTCAGGTCGATCATGGAGATGGCCAGATCGATGGCGTACGCCTTGGCCGTGGTCTTGATGGAACGCGTGCCGAGGGACGCCGCGCGCCCTTCGAGGCCGACGGCGTCGACGCCGGGCAGCCCGTGCAGGAAGCGGCGCAGAGTGCTGTCGGACGCGGTCACGTCAGCGAATGCGGGTGCGGTGGTGGGCATGGTCACCAGATGAGCATATCTACGCGCGTAGCGACCTGTACAGGGGGTGCGGCTAAACTCTGCCCGAAACAGGGCAGAAGCCGCGGCGCCCGCACGGCCACCCCGTGCCGGGGACGCGGAACCGGCGTGCGGCAGAATCGGAACCATGACGAGCCCCCAGCAGCCCGAGCCCTCCACCGAACGCGACCGGATCTTCCGCTCGACCGCCGGAATGGCGGGTGGTGCCGTGCTGCTCGGGCTCATCGCCTGGATCGTCGTCGACGCCATCGTCCGGGGCGAGGGCCGCACGCCGTGGCTCGCCCTCGCCGGCGCGCTGCTCGCGGTGCCGGCAGTCGTCGCCTTCACCTTCCGCCCGGCCGTCTTCGCCGGCGAGGACCGCATCCGGATCAGGAACCCGTTCCGGACCATCGTCCTGCCGTGGGGCAGCGTGGCCGACGTACGAGCCTCCTACTCCAGCGAGATCTTCACGCAGGGCGGCGCGAAGTACCAGCTCTGGGCCATTCCGGTCTCGCTGCGCAAGCGCAAGGCCGCGGCCCGGCGGCAGGCCCAGGCCGCCTACGACGACCCGCACGGCACGACGTCCGTGCACGCCGACGTGAGCGACGCGAAGTCCCGCGTCGCCCCAGCCGACCAGACCATCGCCGACCTGCGGGAACTGGCGGAACGGCGGGCCTCCGCGGCGGAGGCCCAGGGCGAGCCGCAGATCCGCTGGGCGTACGAACTGCTGGCGCCGGCGGCCGCGGGCGCCGTTCTCCTCGCGGTGCTTCTCGCGACGGGCTGACACCCCGGTCACCGGGCGGGCCGTGAGCGGTCGCCCGGACTGCGCGGAACGGCGCTCGCCGCTGCCCCGACCGGGCCGCGGCGAGCGCCGGACACCGCTCGCGGTCAGATACCGGCGGCGGCGGACAGGTCCCGCTTGACGGCGTCGAGCACCTGCGAGGCGCGCGCCCTGGCCCCTGCCAGCGCGCTCGCGTCGGCGACCGGGACGACCACCTCCAGGTAGCACTTCAGCTTGGGCTCGGTACCGCTGGGGCGGACGATGACACGGGCCTTGAACTCGCCGTCGAGGTAGTAGCGCAGACCGTCGGTCGGCGGGAGCCTGTCCGTCCCGACGGCCAGATCCTCCGCCGCGGTGACCCGCAGGCCCGCCAGGGCGCTCGGCGGCTGCTCGCGCAGCGCCCTCATGGCGTTCGCGATGATGCCGAGGTCCTTCACCCGCACCGACAGCTGGTCGGTGGCGTGCAGACCGTGCTCGACGGCGAGGTCGTCCAGCAGGTCGCCGAGCGTACGGCCCTGCTTCTTCAGCTCCGAGACCAGTTCGGCCACCAGCAGCGCCGCCGTGATGCCGTCCTTGTCGCGTACGCCCTCGGGGTCGACGCAGTAGCCGAGCGCCTCCTCGTAGCCGTACCGAAGGCCCTCGACGCGCGCGATCCACTTGAACCCCGTCAGCGTCTCCTCGTACCCGAGCCCGGCGGCGGCCGCGATCCGGCCCAGCAGCGAGGACGACACGATCGACTCGGCGAAGACGCCTGTGGCGCCCTTGTGGACGAGGTGCTCGGCGAGCAGGGCGCCGACCTCGTCGCCGCGCAGCATCCGCCAGCCGCCGTCCGCAGCGTCGTCGGGGACGGCGACGGCACAGCGGTCGGCGTCCGGGTCGTTGGCGATGACCACGTCGGGCGCGGCCCGGCGAGCGGTCTCGAAGGCGAGATCCATCGCCCCCGGCTCCTCCGGGTTCGGGAACGCGACCGTCGGGAAAGCGGGATCCGGCTCCGCCTGCTCGGCCACCAGGACCGGCTCCGGGAAACCGGCGCGCGCGAAGGCGGCCGTCACCACGTCCTTGCCGACGCCGTGCATGGCCGTGTAGACGACCCGGGCGGTACGTGGGGAGCCGGCCGTCAGCACGGCGTCCGTACGCGCCAGATACGCCTCGAGCACCTCGTCACCCAGCGTCTCCCAGCCCTCGTCCGCGCGCGGGACGTCGGCGAGGCCGCGGATCGCGTCGATCTCGGCGGCGATCTCGGCGTCGGCGGGCGGCACGATCTGCGAACCGTCGCCCAGGTAGACCTTGTAGCCGTTGTCCCGGGGAGGGTTGTGGCTCGCCGTCACCTCGACGCCCGCGACAGCGCCCAGATGCCTTATGGCGAAGGCCAGCACGGGCGTGGGAAGCGGGCGTGGCAGCACCGCCGCGCGCAGGCCCGCGGCGACCATCACCGCGGCGGTGTCCCGCGCGAAGTCGGCGGACTTGTAGCGGGCGTCGTAGCCGACGACGACCGGGCCGTCCGTCTGCCCCTTGGCCTTCAGATAGGCCGCGAGTCCGGCCGCCGCCCGGATCACGACGGCCCGGTTCATCCGCATCGGCCCGGCCCCGAGCTCACCACGGAGCCCGGCGGTGCCGAACTGGAGCGTCCCGCCGAACCGGTCGGCCAGCTCGCCGAGATCACGCGCCTCGATGAGCCGCGCGAGCTCGTCCCGCGTCTCCGTGTCCGGGTCCTCCGCGAGCCATGCCTCGGCCCGGGCGATCAGGTCCTGCTCCTGCTGCACGGTTGTCCGCCTCTCGTCTTCGCTGTGTCGAGTCTGCGCGGGGCGGGCCGTGACCCGCGAGTCGCAACGCCCGCGGCGGGCGTCGTTCCCCCGCCCCTCCCTACGGCCCGGCGGCCGCGGAAACCCACTTCCCGGAGCCGGGGCTCCGCCTGGACCAGGTTTCCCCGTCCACCGGGTTCTGCCCCGTGGTCCCGTACCGCCGGCTCCGCCTCCGTCGCCGGGCTTCGCCCGGTACCGGGCGCTGCCCGGGCCCCGGCTGGGGCCGGACTTGCCGGAGCAGGGCTCTGCCCCGGCTTTGCCTCCCGGAACCAGGCTCTTCCCGGGCCCGGTCTCCCGGAATCCGGCTGTGCTGGGATCCGGCTTCCCGGTATATCCGGCTCTGCCGGGATCCGGGCCCGTACCGCCGGCTCCGTCCGGTCCGGCATCGGGTCCTGCCGAGACCTGGTTTCAGGGCCGGGCTCCCCGGGGCCCGGCTGGGACCGGACTTGCCGGAGCCGGGCTCCGCCCGGACCTGGCACTCCCGGCACCGGGCTCTGCCCAGGTTCGGCTTCCCGGTACCGGGCGTTGCCTGGGTCTGGCTGCCCCGTACCGGGCTCTGCCCTGGGCCCGGCTGTGGCCCGAACTTGCCGGAGCCGGGCTTTGCCGGGCCCGACCTGGCTTCCCGGAATCGGGCGTCGCCGCGGCCCGGCTTCCCCAGCCGGTCGCTCGGAGCCGGTACCGCCCTTCGGGCGGTGTTCCGGGGCGCTGCCCCCCCCGCACACCCGCGCATCGATCGTCGGAACGTGCCGGCGTGCCGTTCCCGGGAGTGTGCGCGTGCGAGGTGCGCCAGGGCGTACGGGGTCCGTGGCCTGCCCCGGTTTCGGGAAGGGGCGGGGAGGGGAACAGGCACGCGCAGCGGCCCCGCCCCGCCCCCGTCGCCTCAGATGCGTTCCAGCACCCGCGTCAGCAGCTCACCCATCCGCGCCGCGGAATCCCGTCCGGCCTGCAGTACTTCCTCGTGGTTCAGCGGCTCGCCCGAGAGCCCCGCCGCCAGGTTCGTGACCAGCGAGATGCCCAGCACCTCCGCGCCGGCCTCGCGGGCCGCGATGGCCTCGAGAACGGTGGACATGCCCACCAGGTCGCCGCCGAGCACGCGGACCATGTTGATCTCGGCCGGGGTCTCGTAGTGGGGGCCGGGGAACTGGACGTACACACCCTCCTCGAGTGTCGCGTCCACCTCCTTGCACAGCGCCCGCAGCCGCGGGGAGTAGAGGTCGGTGAGGTCGACGAAGTTCGCGCCGATGATCGGCGACGCCGCCGTCAGGTTGATGTGGTCGCTGATCAGCACCGGCTGCCCCGGACGCATGCCGTCGCGCAGGCCGCCGCAGCCGTTGGTCAGCACCACGGTCTTGCAGCCGGCCGCGACCGCCGTGCGCACGCCGTGGGCGACGGCGGAGACGCCGCGGCCCTCGTAGAAGTGCGTACGGCCGAGGAAGACCAGCGCGCGCTTCTGGCCGATGCGGTACGAGCGGATCTTGCCGCCGTGGCCCTCGACCGCCGGGGGCGGGAAGCCGGGCAGTTCGGTGACGGGGAACTCGGCCTCCGGGGTGCCGAGCGCGTCGACGGCCGGAGCCCAGCCGGAACCCATCACCAGTGCGACGTCGTGGGTCTCGGTGCCCGTCAGCTCGCGCAGGCGGGCGGCGGCGGCGTCGGCCGCGGCGTGGGGGTCGGCGAGAGCGCCGACGAGGTCCGGATTCACAGATGCGTTCACGCGGATGAGCGTAACCCGGGAATTCCTACGCGCGTAGATGACGCAGCCGACGGTCTTCGGATCGTTGTCTTGTCGTTTCCGACGAACCGTGCGGGGACGCGCGCCGACGACCAGCCCCGAGCGGCCGGCCGCCGGCCCTGGCGGCCGTCAGCAGGGGCGCTTGCGGAGTTCCATCACATAGTCGTGCGGCGCGCCCGCCGACTCCGCGGCGTCCGCGAGTTCGCCCAGGTAGCGGGCGGACGGCAGGCCGCCCTCGTAGCCGTTCAGCACGTACACCCAGGCCGGCTCCTCGCCGTCCAGGGTGTCCACACGGACCCGCATGCGCCGGTATATGTCGAGACCGACACCCTCCCAGCGGTCCATGGAGTCCTCGTCCATGGGCGCGATGTCGTACAGCGCGACGAAGACCTGCGAGCGCGGTGCCTCCACGATCGTGGCCAGCGCCCCTTCCCAGCCCATCTGCTCGCCGCCGAAGGTCAGCCGCCAGCCGTTGAGCCAGCCGGTGCCGCGCAGCGGTGAGTGCGGTGCGCGGCGGGTCATCAGCCGCGCGTCGAGGTTGCCGGCGTACGCGGCGTAGAGCGACATGGGGTCGAGGGTACGGGAGGCGAACGAGCGGGCGCCCCCGCCGCGAGGTACGGCGGGGCCCGGCCGGCGGTCGAGCAGGAGGGCCGTGGTGGTCGCGACCGTACGGAGGCCCCGGGGCGAGAACGCTTGAACGATGCGGGACAATGAAGTACGTACTGCATTCCACCGGGGGCACCCCCGGACCCCGGCAGAGCGGGCAGGCGGGCCGGGAACGACAATGCGAGGCGGACTTTTTCGTGACCCGGATCGTGATCATCGGTGGCGGACCCGGCGGATATGAGGCGGCCCTGGTCGGCGCTCAGCTCGGCGCGGAGGTGACCGTCGTCGACTGCGACGGTCTGGGCGGGGCGTCGGTGCTGACCGACTGCGTACCGTCGAAGACCCTGATCGCCACCGCCGAAGTCATGACGACCTTCGACTCCTCCTACGAGGAGCTCGGCATCATCGTGGCCGACGACACCCCGCACATCGAGCAGGCCGCCCGCGTCGTCGGTGTGGACCTCGGCAAGGTCAACCGGCGTGTCAAGCGCCTCGCGCTCGCCCAGTCGCACGACATCACGGCCTCCGTCACCCGGGCCGGCGCGCGCGTCATGCGCGGCCGCGGCCGGCTCGACGGGCAGCAGGCGATGGACGGCTCCCGCAAGGTCGTCGTGCGCGCGGCGGACGGCACGGAGGAGACGCTCACCGCGGATGCCGTGCTGATCGCCACCGGCGGTCACCCGCGCGAGATCCCCGACGCCAAGCCCGACGGCGAGCGCATCCTCAACTGGACGCAGGTGTACGACCTGGACGAGCTTCCCGAGGAGCTCATCGTCGTCGGTTCCGGTGTCACCGGCGCCGAGTTCGCCGGCGCGTACCAGGCACTAGGCTCGCGCGTCACCCTCGTCTCCTCCCGTGACCGCGTGCTGCCCGGCGAGGACCCGGACGCCGCCGCGGTCCTCGAGGACGTCTTCCGCCGCCGCGGTATGAACGTCATGGCCCGCTCCCGCGCCGAGTCCGCCAAGCGCGTCGGCGACCGGGTCGAGGTCACGCTCTCCGACGGCCGCGTCATCAGCGGCTCGCACTGCCTGATGGCCGTCGGCGCGATCCCCAACACGGCGGGCATGGGCCTCGAGGAGGCCGGTGTCCGGCTCAAGGACTCCGGTCACATCTGGACCGACAAGGTGTCCCGTACGTCGGCGCCCGGCGTGTACGCGGCGGGGGACGTCACCGGCATCTTCGCCCTCGCGTCCGTCGCCGCCATGCAGGGCCGGATCGCGATGTACCACTTCCTCGGTGACGCGGTCGCCCCGCTGAACCTGAAGACCGTCTCCTCCAACGTCTTCACCGACCCCGAGATCGCGACCGTCGGCTACAGCCAGGCCGACGTCGACGGCGGCAAGATCGACGCCCGCGTGGTCAAGCTGCCGCTGCTGCGCAACCCCCGCGCCAAGATGCAGGGCATCAGGGACGGCTTCGTCAAGATCTTCTGCCGCCCGGGTACCGGGATCGTGGTCGGCGGCGTGGTCGTCTCGCCGCGCGCCTCGGAACTGATCCATCCCATCTCGATCGCGGTCGACAACAACCTGACGGTCGAACAGATCGCAAACGCTTTCACGGTGTACCCGTCTCTGTCCGGGTCGATCGCGGAGGTGGCACGTCAGTTGCACACCCGGAAGACGTCGGGCGAGGGCTGACCGCGACCGCACACGGAAGAAACCCGGCGAACCCCGGGCACTTCGCTCGTCGCGCGATCAACTTGGGGGCCGTCTATACCACTTGGCGGCCTCTTAAGTGCACAATTTCCGGTATCCGGCGCATAGAGCTGAAAACTGACGGGCGGTGGGGTTACTGTCAGTTTCGTGTTCGCTGCAGAACGTCGTCAGTTGATCCTCGAAATGGTGCGTGCCAACGGTGCCGTGTCGCTCCGTGAGCTCGCCCGCGTCGTCCAGACCTCCGAAGTGACCGTACGGCGTGACGTGCGGGCACTGGAGGCAGAAGGACTCCTCGACCGCCGGCACGGCGGTGCGGTACTGCCGGGCGGATTCACCCGCGAGTCCGGCTTTCCGCAGAAATCCCTGTCCGCCACCGCGGAGAAGACGGCCATCGCCGACCTCGCGGCCGCCCTTGTCGAAGAGGGTGAGGCCATCGTCGTCGGCGCCGGTACCACGACGCAGGAGCTGGCACGCCGGCTCGCGCGTGTCCCCGGACTGACCGTGGTCACCAACTCCCTCCTGGTCGCCCAGGCGCTCGCCCACGCCAACCGGGTCGAAGTCGTCATGACCGGCGGCACGTTGCGCGGCTCCAACTACGCGCTGGTCGGGAGCGGTGCGGAGCAGTCCCTCCAAGGGCTGCGGGTCTCCCGCGCGTTCCTGTCCGGGAGCGGGCTGACGGCCGAGCGGGGTCTGTCCACGTCCAACATGCTCTCCGCGAGCGTCGACCGGGCGCTCGTCCAGGCCGCGGCGGAGGTCGTGGTCCTGGCGGACCACACCAAGCTCGGTACGGACACGATGTTCCAGACCGTGCCGACGGATGTGATCACCCGCCTGGTGACGGACGAGCCGCCGGCGCACGACGACCGGGCGGCGACGGAGCTACAGGCACTCGCGGACCAGGGTGTGCAGATCGCGGTCGCCGGAGCGGGGGCGGCGCCCGCGCCGCGCCCTGAGGTGCCGCTGCCCGGCCAGCGCCGCACCCGGGCCGGACTCCGCAGCGCGGCGGGTGCGCTGGGCACGGACCCGCTTCCGGACCGGTCGGCCCGCGTGGCCGACCTCCGCCGTCGCTGACGCGGTTTCCTGGGGTGGCCTGGGGTGGCCTGGGCTCGCCTCGGGCCGTGGGTGCGGGCTGGGTGCGGGCTGGGTGCGGTGGACCGAGGGCGCGCCGTCCCCGGCCGGGTGAGGGTGCGTTGCGGCCCTGTCGGGCGTGGTTACGGTGCGTTGCGCCCCCGCGGGCGGGTTAGGGCCGTGGTCCGTCGTGAGCGTGGCGCACTTGCGCGCCCGGTCCGGTGCGCGTGCGTTGCGCCCGTCGCGGGGCGTGCCGGGCCTGCGGTGCGCCCGGTCCGGTGGCGTGTTACGCCCGTGGGCGGGCGGGTGGGCCCGTGCTTTCACAGGGCGGCGCAGCGTGCGGACGTAAGTGCTTTCGAGTCCCCGGGCGACAGGTCCCGCGCTCGGCGTGGCCGTCGCGCCGACGCCGAGCGCGGTCAGACCGCAGTGCTGGACGCCGCGTTGCGACTGCTGGCCGAGCGGCCCGACGCCGGAACGGCCGCCATCGCCGCCGCGGCAGGCGTGACCCGCCGGACCGTATACGCGCACTTCGGCACCCGTGACGCGCTGCTGGACGCCGTCGCCGACCCGATCACCGACCAGGCCATGGACGAGGCGGAGGAGAGCGGCGGTCCGGCCCTGGACGCGCTGCTGCGGCCTCAGGACATCGGCTGGCGGCTGTTCGAACGCAATCCGGTGCCGCTCCAGCTGGGGAGCCGCGGCGCCGCCGACCAGGCCCGGCACGAGCCGGTGCCGCCCGCCTCACCCGGCTGATCGAGAAAGGCCAGGCGTCGGGCGAGTTCGACCCCGCGCCACCGGCCACCTGGCTCGTGGCCGCGGTGACCGCTCTCGGCCACACGGCAGGCGACGCGGTCGGGGCGGGACGCATGTCGGTGGAGGAGGCGGCAACGTGGCTGCGTACCGCCACACTCGCCCTCCTGGGCGTCGCTCCCCGGAACCCCTAGCCCTCGATGTCGAGTGCTGTTCCGTAGAGCCGGTCGACCTTCAAACGGACGACCAACCGCCCCTCTGCGACCTGCTGCTCCAGGAACGCGTCCTCGTCCTCGGGCCGCGCGGCCTCCGGGATCATCCCGAGCAGCTCCCGTCCGACCGTGTCGCCGGGGACCGTCGTGATCCCGGAGACCTCGGCCTCGCCTTCGGCGACCGCGAACGACCAGACGTCGCCACCCTGCACATGCAGTGCGGCACGCGGGTCGCGCCGCAGGTGCCCGACCTTGACCCGGTCGGCCGTCGTGGAGAACCGCACGACGCGGGCCTCGGGGTCCCAGCTGTACAGCATGGTGGTCAGGTGGGGGTGGCCGCTGCGTTTCACCGTGGCGAGCGTGCCGAACTGCTGCCGGCCGAGCAGCGCCGAGAGGGCTTCGTCGGACAGTGGGCGAGGTGCTGGTCCTTGAGTCATGACGTGATCAACGTCCGTGACCGCAAAGGAATTTCATGGAGGCCCTAGTCCGGGCGCAGGCCCCGCAGGGTCAGGTTCAGGAGGCGGTCCGCCAACTCCGGGTCCGACGGGTCCTGTTCCGCCGCCAGTGCGATCGCGTTCGTCAGCTGCATCAGATCGCCGATCGAGACGTCCGTACGGACCGACCCCGCTTCCTGCGCCCGGGACAGCAGGCGTTCGCCCGCGTCGCGCAGGGGGACGCTGCACGCCGACAGGGCCGAGTTCCTGTCGTGGGACGCCGACAGAAGCGCACGGGCGAGGCCGCGGTACTCACCCGCGTGGGTGATCAGGGCGCGCAGCCACTCCACCAGCGCCGTGCACGGCTGTTCCGCGCCCGCCAGTTCGCGTGAGCGCTCCAGCAGGGCGGCGACGGCCTCCTGGAAGACCGCGTTCATCATGGCGTGACGGTTCGGGAAGTGGCGGTACAGCGTGCCGATGCCGACGCCCGCGCTGCGGGCGATCTCCTCGAGCGAGGCGTCGGTGCCGCGCTCGGCGAACGCGGCCCGCGCCTCGGTCAGCAGCCGGTCGTAGTTGCGGCGCGCGTCGGCGCGCTTGGGCCTGGTGTCCGTCACACCTCAAGGATGCCGGACGCCAGGGTGCGGGCGGTGACGGAGTGCGGCAGCAGCCCAGCTGGGCGGGGGTGGCCCGGTAGAGGCGAGGGCGGCGTCCGCGGCGGGGGCAGCGGGCGAGGCGCTCCCGGATCGGGGCCCGGGCGTGGGCACCGGCGATACGGTCGGCGATCCGCTGTCTGCGGGCCACGCTGGATCCGGCCAGCCCCTTTCGTACGCCCGGCGGGGCCACAGCGGTAGTCGTTGGGCAGTCGGTACAGCGCCGCGTGGAGGGAGTCGAGGAGCAGTCCGACACAGGACGCGCCCAGCGCGAAGGGCCCCCGGCACGGATGCCGGGGGCCCTTCAGCGGACGGTCGGACGGGTCAGTCCTTGATCTCGCAGATGGTCGCGCCGGAGGTGAGGGAGGCGCCCACCTCGGCGGCCAGGCCCTTGATGGTGCCGGAGCGGTGCGCGTTGAGCGGCTGCTCCATCTTCATGGCCTCCAGGACGACGACGAGGTCGCCCTCCTTGACCTCCTGGCCCTCCTCGACGGCGACCTTGACGATGGTGCCCTGCATCGGGGAGGCGAGGGTGTCACCGGAGGCGGCCGAGGACGACTTCTTCGCGGCCCGGCGCTTGGGCTTGGCGCCGGCGGCGAGGCCGGTGCGCGCGAGGGTCATGCCGAGCGAGGACGGCAGCGACACCTCGAGGCGCTTGCCGCCGACCTCGACCACGATGGTCTCGCGGCCCGCCTCGTCCTCGTCCGTGTCGGCGCCGGCCGGGGCGAACGGCTTGATGTCGTTGACGAACTCGGTCTCGATCCAGCGGGTGTGGACCCGGAAGGGGTCCGCCGTGAACGCCGGGTCGGCGACGACCGCGCGGTGGAAGGGGATGGCGGTGGCCATGCCCTCGACCTCGAACTCCGCCAGCGCACGCGCGGCGCGCTGCAGGGCCTGCTCGCGGGTGGCGCCGGTGACGATCAGCTTGGCGAGGAGCGAGTCCCACGCCGGGCCGATGACGGAGCCGGACTCGACACCGGCGTCGAGGCGGACGCCGGGGCCGGTGGGCGGGTTGAACGTGGTGACGGTGCCGGGCGCGGGGAGGAAGCCCCGGCCGGGGTCCTCACCATTGATCCGGAACTCGAAGGAGTGGCCGCGCACCGCCGGGTCGTCGTAGCCGAGTTCCTCGCCGTCGGCGATGCGGAACATCTCGCGGACCAGGTCGATGCCGGTGACCTCTTCGGTGACCGGGTGTTCGACCTGGAGGCGGGTGTTGACCTCGAGGAAGGAGATGGTGCCGTCGACACCGACGAGGAACTCGACGGTGCCGGCGCCGACGTAGCCGGCTTCCTTGAGGATGGCCTTCGAGGCGCGGTACAGCTCCGCGTTCTGAGCCTCGGACAGGAACGGCGCCGGGGCCTCCTCCACCAGCTTCTGGTGGCGGCGCTGGAGCGAGCAGTCACGGGTGGAGACGACGACCACGTTGCCGTGGGAGTCGGCCAGGCACTGGGTCTCCACATGGCGGGGCTTGTCGAGGTAGCGCTCGACGAAGCACTCGCCCCGGCCGAAGGCGGCGACCGCCTCGCGGACGGCGGAGTCGTAGAGCTCCGGGACCTCTTCGAGGGTGCGGGCGACCTTCAGGCCGCGGCCGCCGCCGCCGAAGGCGGCCTTGATGGCGATCGGCAGCCCGTTCTCGCGGGCGAAGTCGACGACCTCGTCGGCGCCGGAGACCGGGTCGGGGGTGCCGGCGACCAGCGGGGCGCCGGCACGCTGGGCGATGTGACGGGCGGCGACCTTGTCACCGAGGTCACGGATTGCCTGCGGGGGCGGGCCGATCCAGGTCAGACCGGCGTCGATGACCGCTTGGGCGAAGTCCGCGTTCTCGGACAGGAAGCCGTATCCGGGGTGGATGGCGTCCGCCCCCGAATCGGCCGCGGCCTGAAGCACCTTGGCCATGTCCAGGTAACTGGCGGCCGGGGTGTCACCGCCCAGGGCGAACGCTTCGTCGGCCGCGCGGACATGCAATGCGTCCCGGTCCGGATCGGCGTAGACGGCTACGCTCGCGATCCCGGCGTCCCGGCAGGCACGGGCAACGCGGACAGCGATTTCGCCACGGTTGGCGATGAGCACCTTGCGCACGATGGCTCCCTCCTTGAAACAAGCTGAGTTTAGGGACTGCCGACACGGCCTTTCGACCCGTCCCCAATGGTGAGCTTGCCCACACGGAGCGTGATTCGAGGCTCGCTCGATCGCGAAATCCCTTGTCGCACCACGGTACGACGGGTTCCCCTCTCGCACAGTAGCCCTCTGGTGTGGTCAAGGTCTCTGTCTGCGGGCGCAGCGGCCCGACACGTTTCTTTGTCGAGTCCCTACGAATGGCCCAACGATTCTTTGCCTTGGGACCGAGCGTGCCGGAACCCTTGTCCCCGCGTTTACCGGTCAGTAGCCTCGCGGCTGTCGTACGTACTTCCGGTACACAGAGGGTTGGGGGCGCCGTGGTGCGCAGACCGGTGGCCGTGGTGGCTGCGCTTGTCCTGCTGATCGAGGCCGTCGGCATCGTCGTGCTCAACGGTGTCATGGCCACGTTCGTCGGGGCTCAGCGGATGTCCCTGGACGGCATGGACCCGGACGTGATGGTGACCGCGACGTGGGGACTGGGGATAGGGTCCGGCCTCTTCCTCGCCCTGTGCGGCGTGCTGCTCCTCGTGGCAGGCATACGCGACCGGGCGCCCGGCCGCTTCGCCCGCATCGCGCTCATCACCCTTGCCGTCGTACACGGGGTGCTCGGCGCGGTGGCGGTGGGCCTGGTCGGCTGGAGCGCCTTCGCGTTCCTGATGGTGGTGCTCGGCCTGCTGGTCGCGTCCCTGATCGTGTACGGCAAGGAGCAGCCCCCGGCCGCGTCGGCCGGGCCGGCGGGGAGCACCGACGGCGACGACCCGGTGGCGCCCGTCAGCGGTCCGGCGCCCGCCTGACCCGTCGTCCGCTCAGGCGGACCAGAGGTCCGTGATCGAGACGTCCAGCTCCGCTAGGAGCCGGCGGAGCAACGGCAGCGACAGTCCGATGACGTTGCCCGGGTCGCCGTCGATGCCGTCGATGAACGGGGCCGAGCGGCCGTCCAGCGTGAACGCCCCCGCGACGTACAGGGGTTCGCCGCTCGCGACGTACGCGGCGATCTCGGCGTCCGTCGGCTCGCCGAACCGCACCGTCGTCGACGCGGTCGCGGAAGCGCGGCGGCCGGTCACCGTGTCGATCACGCAGTGCCCCGTCTGCAGGACACCCGCCCTGCCGCGCATCGCCTTCCAGCGGGCGGTCGCCTCCTCGGCGTCGGCGGGCTTGCCGAGCGCCTCGCCGTCGAGCTCCAGGACGGAATCGCACCCGATCAGCAACGCCCCGTCGGCCTCCGGCCGAGCGGCGACCGCCGCGGCCTTCGCCTCCGCCAGCACGAGCGCGAGCTCGGCGGGGGTCGGCGCGGTGAGCGCGTCCTCGTCGACACCGCTGACGATCACCTCCGGCGCGAGACCGGCCTGCCGCAGCAGATTCAGCCGCGCGGGGGAGGCGGAGGCGAGGACGAGACGGGGGCGGTGGGGTGACGGGGTGGCCATGGGGGACATGGTAGGCGGCGGTGCGGGGCCGCCGGCGGGGTGTCGGGTGGGGGCGCGTGGTCGCCGCGCGCCCCGCTTACCGCAGACCCGCCGCGAACATCGCCACCACCATCGCCAGCGCCAGCACCAGCCCCGCGCGACGCAGCATCGTCTGCATGTCGCGGAGTTCCTTGGGCGGTTCGTTCTCCGGGTCGGACCACAGCATGCCTTCGATGGTGCTGGTGCGGGCGGTCTCGCGCCTGAGTATGCGTACTCAGAACACGAAGGCACCCGCCCGCGCAGCCGCCAGCGCCGCCGACGCCGCGCGCTCTGCGACGTCGGCCGTCAGGGGCTCGCGGCTGACGGCGAAGCGGTAGTACAGGGGCGCGGAAACGGCCCGCAGGACCTCCAGCGGGTCGGTGCCGGCCGGGACCTCGCCGCGGCCGAGGCCGCGTTCGACCGCCGGCGCCCATTCCGCGAGCCGGGTCGCGTAGAAGCCGTGGAGGGCGTCAGCGCACTCCTGGTCGCACGCGGCGGCCGCGATGACGGCGGCGAAGACCGGGCCCATGCGCGGGTCGGTGAGGGTGTCGCGTACGAGCGCGGCGTTGGCGCGCAGGTCCCCTTCCAGCGATCCGGTGTCCGCCGCGGGCAGGGACTGCTCGGCCATGTCGCGCAGCAGGTCCGCGACCAGGCCGGCCGGTGACCGCCAGCGCCGGTAGACGGTGGTCTTGCCGACGCCGGCGACCGCCGCGACCCGGTCCGGCGTCAGGGCGTGGAACCCGCCCTCGACCAGCGCTTCCTGGGTGGCGGCGAGGACGGCCGTGCGGACTTTCGCGGTGCGGCCGCCGGGGCGGACCGTACCCGGGGTGGCTTCCAAACGGGTCTCCTGTTCCATTAGTAACGGGAACTCTGTTAGCGTGCCATCATCCTAATGGAACTCACCGCCCGTTAGTGGCGGAAGGGGTACGTCATGAGCGCATGGACCGCGGCGTGGGCCGCCTCCGCCCAGATGCCCAGCACCGGCTTCACCCCGAACTGGTCCCAGGAAGGCTTCTCGCACCAGACCGTCCGCCAGGTCGTGCGCGTCACCGCGGGCGGCGCGTGCCTTCGCGTCCGTCTCTCCAACGCCTACGGCACCTCCCCGCTGCACCTCACCGGCGCCACCGTCGCCCGCTCCGCCGGCGGCGCCGCGATCGAGGAGGGGTCCGTCCGGGAGCTCACCTTCGGTGGAGCGCGGTCCGCCGTGGTCCCCGCGCGGGCCGAACTGCGCAGCGATCCGGCCGGCCTGCCCGTCGAGCGGCTCGGGTCCGTGACGGTCACGCTGTACTTCGCCGGCACCACCGGCCCCGTGACGTTCCACTCCCAGGCCTGGGCGGACTCCTACCGCGCCGACGGCGACCGTCGCGCCGAGGTGTCGGGAGCGGCGTTCACCGACGTCACCGCGTCCTGGTACCACCTCGCCGGTGTGGAGGTCGCCGCCGGACGCGCCGACGGGATCGTCCTGTTCGGCGACTCCGTCACGGACGGCTTCGGTTCGACGCACGGAGCGAACCGCCGCTGGTCGGACGCGCTCGCCGAACTCACCGGCCGGCCCGTCCTCAACGCCGGCATCGGCGGCAATCTCCTGCTCAACGACTCGGCCTGGTACGGGGAGAGGGGAACCGCGCGGTTCCGTCGTGACGCCCTCGCGCAGCCCGGCGTCTCCACCGTCGTCGTCCTCGAAGGGCTCAACGACATCGGTTTCAGCGAGGCTCCCGGAGAGCCGACCTACAAACCCGCCCCCGTCGTCAGCTCGGCGGAAGCCGTCGCGGGCCATCGGGAGCTGATCCGGCAGGCCCGCGCCGCGGGCGTGCGGGTCGTCGGCGCGACGCTCCTGCCGCTCGCCGGGTCCGACCACTGGGGCCCGCACTCCGCGCGCGTCGGCCCGGAGATCAACCGGTGGATCCGCACGGGCGGCGAGTACGACGCCGTCGTCGACTTCGACCGCGCGCTCGCCGACCCCGCCGACCCCGGGCGTCTGCACCCCGCCTACGACTTCGGCGACCGCCTCCACCCCGGCGACAAGGGCTACCAGGTCATGGCAGAGCTGCTGGCCGACGTGCTGTGACAGCGCGGAGGCCGGGCCCCGTACAGGCCCGGCCTCCGCTCACCGTGCTATGCGTCACACAGGCCAGTAGCTGCGTGCCCACGCCCGCGGGCCGGGGAGCGGCCTGCTGCTGCGGGCGATGCGCGCCGGGTCCGACCACCCCTCCGGCATCCGCGGTTCCCCGGCCGCGGCGCCGGCGCTCGCCGCGGCGCGGGCCTGGACCACCGCCAGTGCGGCGGCCAGCTCCTCGGGAGTCGGGTTTCCCCGTACGACCCTGATCATCGTCGCGTCCCTTCCTCGTGCCTCGGAGCCCCTACAGGGGGATGTTCCCGTGCTTCTTGGGGGGCAGACTTTCCCGCTTGGTGCGGAGCTGGCGCAGGCCCTTGACGATCTGCGCCCGGGTCTCCGAGGGCATGATCACGGCGTCGATGTAACCGCGCTCGGCCGCCGTGTACGGGTTGAGCAGCGCGTCCTCGTACTCCTGGATGAGCCGCGCCCTCGTCGCTTCCTGCTCCTCGGCGCCCTCGACGGCGGCGATGGTGCGGCGGTGCAGGATGTTGACCGCGCCCTGGGCGCCCATGACGGCGATCTGGGCGGTGGGCCAGGCGAGGTTGAGGTCGGCGCCCAGGTGCTTGGAGCCCATGACGTCGTAGGCCCCGCCGAACGCCTTGCGGGTGATGACGGTGATCAGCGGGACGGTGGCCTCGGCGTACGCGTAGATCAGCTTGGCGCCGCGGCGGATGATGCCGCCGTACTCCTGGTCCACGCCCGGCAGGAAGCCGGGGACGTCGACGAAGGTCAGCACCGGGACGTTGAACGCGTCGCAGGTGCGCACGAAGCGTGCGGCCTTCTCGGAGGCGTTGATGTCCAGGCAGCCTGCGTACTGCATCGGCTGGTTGGCGACGATGCCGACCGGGAAGCCCTCGACCCGTCCGAAACCGGTGACGATGTTCGGGGCGAACATCGACTGGGTCTCGAGGAACTCGCCCTCGTCCAGGACGTGCTCGATGACGGTGCGGATGTCGTACGGCTGGTTCGCCGAGTCCGGGATCAGCGTGTCCAGCTCGCGGTCCTCGTCGCTGACCGCCGTGTCCGCCTCCTCGGGGAACGACGGCGGCTCGGAGAGGTTGTTGGACGGCAGGTACGACAGCAGGGACTTGACGTACTCGATCGCGTCCTTCTCGTCGCCCGACATGTGGTGCGCGACACCGGAGGTGGTGTTGTGGGTGCGGGCGCCGCCCAGTTCCTCGAAGCCGACGTCCTCGCCGGTGACGGTCTTGATGACGTCGGGGCCGGTGATGAACATGTGCGAGGTCTGGTCGACCATCACCGTGAAGTCGGTGATCGCCGGCGAGTAGACCGCGCCGCCCGCGCAGGGGCCGACGACGAGCGAGATCTGCGGGATGACGCCGGAGGCGTGGGTGTTGCGGCGGAAGATCTCGCCGTACATGCCCAGCGCGCTGACGCCCTCCTGGATGCGGGCGCCGCCGGAGTCGTTGATGCCGATGACCGGGCAGCCGGTCTTCAGCGCGAAGTCCATCACCTTGATGATCTTCTGTCCGAACACCTCGCCGAGAGCGCCGCCGAAGACGGTGAAGTCCTGCGAGAAGACCGCGACCGGGCGGCCGTCGACCGTGCCGTAGCCGGTGACGACACCGTCCCCGTACGGCCGTGTCTTCTCCAGCCCGAAATTGGTCGAGCGGTGGCGGGCGAACTCGTCGAGCTCCACGAAGGAGTCCTCGTCCAGCAGCAGACCGATCCGCTCCCGGGCCGTCAACTTGCCCTTCGCGTGCTGCTTTTCCACCGCGCGGGCGGAGCCGGCGTGCGTCGCCTCTTCGATACGGCGCTGAAGATCCGCGATCTTTCCCGCGGTGGTGTGGCTGCTCGGACTCTGGGAGAGGGCGTTTTCCGGCTCGGACATCGGGATGCGGCTCCCTGGCTGGTCACGGGGACGGCTTACGGGGGACTGAGTTACCGGGACGTGTTAACGATCGGTTGCTACTGACTCGTAGCGTATCGGCGCGGATACGGTTCAGCAGTGCGGCGTTGGCCACACCTAACCTGGCTTGCATGACGCCTCCCAATGCGCCCGAGAGCCGCTGGTCCGACCTCGAGCGACCCCCTCTGAACGCCTCCGTGCTGCGCCGTGCCGTCGTCGTGCCCGGCGGCCTGTGGACCTCGCTGGACGTGGTGGCGTCCACCGGCTCCACCAACTCCGACCTTGCCGCACGGGCCGTCTCCCTGCCGGAAGGAGCGGTGCTCGTCGCGGAGGAGCAGACCGCGGGACGGGGCCGGCTGGACCGCATCTGGACCGCCCCTGCCCGTTCCGGCCTCTTCTTCTCCGTGCTCCTGCGGCCCGGGTCCGACGTGCCCGTGACGCGCTGGGGGTGGCTGCCGCTGCTCGCCGGTGTCGCGGCCGCGACCGCGCTCGCGCGGGCCGCCGGCACGGACATGTCCCTCAAATGGCCCAATGACCTGCTGGTCGTCGTCGACGGCGAGGAACGCAAGGCCGGCGGCATCCTCGCGGAACGCGCCGGGGACGACGGCGTGGTGCTCGGGCTCGGCATCAACGTCTCCCTCCACGCCGACGAGCTGCCCGTCCCCACCTCGGGTTCCCTGGCCCTCGCGGACGCGGTGTCCACCGACCGTGACCCCCTGCTGCGGGCCGTACTGCGCTCCCTCGAGAAGTGGTACACCGCATGGCGCACCGCCGGCGGCGACCCGGCCGCCTGCGGGCTCCAGGAGGCGTACGCGGCGGGCTGCGCCACCCTCGGCCGCGAAGTGCGCGCCGAGCTGCCCGGCGGCGCGGCCCTGACCGGGGAGGCGGTCGCCCTGGACGGCGACGGCAGGCTGGTCCTCGCCACCGCGGAGGGCGAACGTCACTCGGTGAGCGCGGGCGACATCGTGCACCTGCGGCCGGCCCGCTGACGGCCACCGCGGCGTCCCCGGCGGCAGCGGGCGAACCTCCTCGGCCGCCGGGACGTGAGCTGGGGCACACCTGCCGTATCGTTGAGGCGATCGCGCGACAGATCGGCAGGGCATTGCGCAGGGAACGGGCAGGAGGCGGCTGGTGACCGTCGACGACACCACTTCCGGCGCGGGCGCGCAGCCGCCGTCGGACGGCTCTTCCGGCGCGTCCGCCTCGTCATCGGGGTCCTCGGGATCCGGGTCCGGGTCCTCCGGGTCGGTGCACCCGAAGCCCCACCACGAGGTCGACCACACGGCGGAGCCGTCGGACGACCCGCTGGCCATACGCCTGGAACACCTGATCCTCGGCGCCGAGCGCCGCTACACCGCCTTCCAGGCGGCCCGCACCGCCGGCGTCTCCATGGAGCTCGCCGCCCGCTTCTGGCGGGCCATGGGCTTCGCCGACATCGGGCAGGCCAAGGCCCTCACCGAGGCGGACGTGCTCGCCCTGCGCCGGCTCGCCGGCCTTGTCGAGGCCGGCCTGCTCAGTGAACCCATGGCGGTCCAGGTCGCCCGCTCCACCGGGCAGACCACCGCGCGGCTGGCCGACTGGCAGATCGACTCCTTCCTCGAAGGGCTCACCGAGCCGCCCGAGCCCGGCATGACCCGCACCGAAGTGACCTATCCGCTGGTCGAGCTGCTGCTGCCCGAGCTGGAGGAATTCCTCGTCTACGTCTGGCGGCGGCAGCTGGCGGCGGCGACCGGCCGCGTCGTGCAGGCCGCGGACGACGAGGAGATGGTCGACCGCCGCCTCGCCGTCGGCTTCGCCGACCTGGTCGGCTTCACCAGGCTGACCCGCCGCCTGGAGGAAGAGGAGCTCGGCGAGCTCGTCGAGTCCTTCGAGACCACGTGCGCGGACCTGGTCGCCGCCCACAGCGGCAGGCTCATCAAGACCCTCGGCGACGAGGTGCTGTACGCCGCGGACGACGCCGGCACGGCCGCCGAGATCGCCCTGCGGCTCATCGAGACGATGACGGACGACGAGTCGATGCCGGCGCTGCGGGTGGGCATCGCCTTCGGCACGGTCACCACGCGCATGGGCGACGTCTTCGGCACGACGGTGAACCTGGCGAGCCGGCTGACGTCGATAGCTCCGAAGGACGCCGTACTGGTCGACGGGGCGTTCGCCGAGGAAGTGATCAGGACAGGGGACGCGCCGGCCTCGGAGGCGGAGGCGGCGGAGGAAGCGGTCAAGGCGGAGAAGGAGGGCCGTGAGGTCCCCACGTACCGCTTCGCGCTCCAGCCGATGTGGCAGCGGCCGGTGCGAGGACTTGGCGTGGTGGAGCCGTGGCTCCTGTCCCGCCGCCCGTCCTGACGGTCTCACCTGGGCAGGGCTTGTTCCCCTCCCCGCCCCTGCGGGTACCCGCCTATGATCCCGGTGAACCATCGTTAACCGGGAGGGTGCCCCATGTCCGAGTCCGAGCAGCGGTTCGGCGAGTTCGTCGTCGTACGCAGGCATGAGCAGGGCCACGTCGCCGAGCTCGTCCTCGACCGCCCCAAGGCCATGAACGCGGTCTCCACCGAGATGGCCCGTTCCATCGGTGAAGCCTGTGACGCGCTCGCGGCGGACCGGGACGTGCGGGTGGCCGTGGTCGCGTCGAGCAGCGAGCGTGCCTTCTGCGTGGGCGCCGACCTGAAGGAGCGCAACTCCTTCTCCGACGCCGAGTTGGTGCGGCAGCGGCCCACGGCCCGGCGCGCGTACACCGGCGTGCTGGAGCTGCCGATGCCGACCGTCGCCGCCGTGCACGGCTTCGCGCTCGGCGGTGGCTTCGAGCTGGCGCTGTCCTGCGATGTGATCGTCGCCGACGCGACCGCGGTCGTGGGGCTGCCCGAGGTGTCCGTCGGTGTCATCCCCGGCGGTGGCGGTACGCAGCTGCTGCCCCGCAGGGTAGGGGCCGCCCGCGCCGCCGAGCTCGTCTTCACGGCCCGGCGCGTGGAGGCGGCGGAGGCCCGGGAGTTGGGGCTCGTCGACGTCCTCGCGGAGGACGCCCGCGCCGAGGCGCTCGCGCTCGCCGCCCGCATCGCGGTGAACTCGCCGGTCGGACTGCGCAACGCGAAGAAGGCCATGCGGCTCGGGCAGGGGCTCGACCTGCGTGCCGGGCTGGAGGTCGAGGACGCGGCATGGCGGGCCACCGCGTTCTCCGGGGACCGTGCGGAGGGCGTCGCGGCTTTCAACGAGAAGCGGAAGCCGCAGTGGCCCGGGGAGTGAGCGGGGGACCGGTTCCGCGGCCGGTCCACGTCCCGGGTCAGCAGATCTGATCAAATCAGTCGAAACCTCCCTAAGCTGGGTGGATGGCTGTGGATGGGCGGTTGCGAGCCGTGGTGGCGCTGGCGCAGGCGATGGCCGCGGCCACGACCCCGCGTGAGTCCTGGCGGGCGGCGGCCCTCGGCGCGTGCGGCGCGCTCTCCGGGTCGTTCGCGGCCCTGTCCGTGTGGGAGCGCGAGCGCGGGCGGCTGAGGGTGCTCGTGAACGCGGGTGAACGCGCGCCGGACGAGGAGGAGTTCCCGGAGTCGGAGACCTACCCGGTGAACCGTTTCCCCGAGATCACCGAGTTCCTGCACGAACGCTGGGCGGGCGGGGGTGAGCCGGACGCGTGGGTGGAGACCGCCCAGGGTCCCGCGACGCCGGGGCACGGCTACTGCCACCAGCGGGTGGCGGCGCTGCGCCGGCGCGGCCGGGGCTGCTGCGTCGTCGCGCCGATCGTGCTGCACGGCAGGGCCTGGGGCGAGCTGTACGTGGCCAGGCCGGAAGCGGCGCCCGTGTTCGCCAGGGAGGACGCCGATTTCGCGACCGTCCTGGCGTCCGTCGTGGCCGCGGGCATCGCGCAGACCGAGCGGCTGGAGGAGGTCCGCAGGCTCGCGTTCACCGATCCGCTCACGGGCCTCGCCAACCGCCGCGCCGTCGACACCCGGCTCGACGAGGCGCTCGAGCAGCACCGGACGGACGGTTCCGTGGTCAGCCTGGTGGTGTGCGACGTCAACGGCCTCAAGCAGGTGAACGACACCCAGGGGCACGCGGTCGGCGACCGGCTGCTGGAACGGTTCGGCTCCGTCCTGTCCCTGTGCGGGGCGATGCTGCCGGGAACCTTGGCGGCCCGGCTCGGCGGGGACGAGTTCTGCCTGGTCACGCTGGGGCCGAGCGCCGACGAGGTGGTCGACGTCTCCGACGATCTGTGCGTACGGGCGAAGGAGCTGGAGCTCGGCGAGGGCGTCGCGTGCGGCGTCGCGTCGACGGGTGACCCGATCGGGGAGGTGCGGTCGGCCCGGCGGCTCTTCCGGCTGGCGGACGCGGCGCAGTACCGCGCCAAGGCCGCGCGCTCCCCGAAGCCGGTGGTGGCCGGGCGGGACGGCACGGTGATGCGGCTGGCGGACTCCCCGCCCCGGTCCGCGCAGGACCGCCGCCGCTTCCGGGACGCCCGTCCGGAGGTGGAGGAGGACGAGCCGTGGAGCGAGCCGTGACGGCCCGCGTGCCGTGACCAGCTTGTAAGGGGCCGGACCGCGTACCGGTGGTGACAGGTTTGGATTCAATCCGTACGCTGCTGAATATGGATATGCAAACAGTCGTGGTGGGGACGTCCGGTACCACCGCCGATGACGTCATCGCCGTGGCCCGCCACGGCGCCCGGATCGAGCTCTCCGCCGAGGCGGTCGCCGCCCTCGCCGCGGCCCGCGGGATCGTGGACGCGCTGGCCGCCAAGCCCGAGCCCGTCTACGGCGTCTCCACCGGATTCGGCGCCCTCGCCACCCGTCACATCAGCCCCGAGCTCCGTGCCCAGCTGCAGCGCAACATCGTGCGCTCCCACGCCGCGGGCATGGGCCCCCGCGTCGAGCGCGAGGTCGTGCGCGCGCTGATGTTCCTGCGCCTGAAGACCGTGTGCTCCGGCCGTACCGGCGTACGCCCCGAGGTGGCGCAGACGATGGCCGACGTACTGAACGCGGGCATCACGCCCGTCGTCCACGAGTACGGCTCCCTCGGCTGCTCCGGCGACCTCGCGCCGCTGTCCCACTGCGCCCTGGCCCTCATGGGCGAAGGCGACGCGGAGGGCCCCGACGGCTCCGTGCGCCCCGCGGGCGAGCTGCTCGCGGAGCACGGCATCGCGCCCGTCGAGCTCCGTGAGAAGGAGGGCCTCGCCCTCCTCAACGGCACCGACGGCATGCTCGGCATGCTGGTCATGGCGCTCGCCGACCTCCACCGCCTCTACAAATCGGCCGACATCACCGCCGCCCTGACGCTCGAGGCACTGCTCGGCACCGAGAAGGTCCTCGCCCCCGAACTGCACGCCATCCGCCCCCACCCGGGACAGGGCGCCGCCGCCGCCAACATGCTCGCCGTCCTCGAGGGCTCGGGCCTCACCGGCCACTTCCAGGAGGAGGAGGCGCCCCGCGTCCAGGACGCGTACTCCGTGCGCTGCGCCCCGCAGGTCGCCGGCGCCGGCCGGGACACCATGGCCCACGCCCGCCTGGTCGCCGACCGCGAGCTCGCCTCCGCCGTCGACAACCCGGTGGTCCTCCCCGACGGCCGCGTCGAGTCCAACGGCAACTTCCACGGCGCGCCCGTCGCCTACGTCCTGGACTTCCTCGCCATCGCCGCCGCCGACCTCGGCTCCATCGCCGAGCGCCGCACGGACCGGCTCCTCGACAAGAACCGCAGCCATGGACTGCCGCCGTTCCTCGCCGACGACGCCGGGGTCGACTCGGGCCTGATGATCGCCCAGTACACGCAGGCCGCGCTGGTCAGCGAGCTGAAGCGGCTCGCCGTTCCCGCCTCCGCCGACTCCATCCCGTCCTCCGCCATGCAGGAGGACCATGTCTCGATGGGCTGGTCGGCCGCCCGCAAACTGCGCACCGCCGTGGACAACCTGACGCGCGTCATCGCCGTCGAGCTGTACGCGGCGACCCGCGCCATAGAGCTGCGCCGCCACCTCACCCCGGCCCCGGCCTCGCGGGCCGCCATCGAGGCGCTGCGCGCGGCAGGCGTCGAGGGCCCCGGTCCGGACCGGTTCCTCGCTCCGGACCTCGCCGCCGCGGACGCGTTCGTACGGGACGGACAGCTCGTCGCCGCCGTGGAGAAGGTGACGGGGCCGCTCGCCTGACCCCACGCGACACCGAGGCCGCCCCCGCCGTCACGGCGGGGGCGGCCTCGGCGCGTCGGCGGACCGGTCAGGCGGCGCCGGGTTCCCGCCGGCGCATCGAGTACGCGACGAAGCCCGCCCCGATACCGAGGGACAGCGTGCCGCCGATCACGTACGGGGTGGTGTCCACGCTGCCCGTCCGCGCCAGCAGGAGCTCCTCGCCGGCCGACTGCGCCGCCGCGGAAGGCGAGCCGCCGGACTCCTGCGCGGCCTGTCTCTCGGCGGTGGCGTTCGCCGAAGGGACGAACCACAGCGCACACAGGAGAGTCCCTGCGGCTGTGGCGGTGAGCAGCGGTCGACGTGCGACGGACACGAAGTCGATCCCCCTTGAGGCATCCTCGAATTGGCCGGTGGGGCGATGCTAGTGAAAGCAGCGGGTCGTGGGAAAGCCGCGGCCCGAAGGGCCATACCCTCCGTCGTATGACCACCTCTGAGACATCACGCTATGTGCGGCTGCGAGTGGAATTGGTGATCGAGGTCGACGACTCCGGCGCCCTGACCGGGGCGGCGCTCGAGCGGATCGCCGACGACGAGTTCATGCCCGACGACGAGCGGACGCACGCGCAGTCCGCGGTGCGCGAGGAGGAGGCCGAGGCCCTGGCTTACCTGGTCGACCCCTTCGACCTCGTCAGCGAGGTGCCCGGGATCGAGCTCGCGCAGGCGTCGTGGAGCTGCGAGCAGATCGAGTACGACCCGGACTCCGCCGACTGGGAGCTCGACATCGACGAGGACGAAGTCGATGGTTACGAACCGGGCCCGGACGGTTACCCGCTGCTGGAGAACGACCGCGGCGTCGAGGGTGACGGCGACGGCGACACCGGCCGGTAGCCGTAACGGGACCGGGAAGTGACCTGTTACACGCTTCGGGCCCGGATCGCCGGGCAGGCACCCCCGTACTCCCGCCCGGGCTTTCCCGGGCAGGAGCGCGGGGGCGACAATCGAAAGATGAAGCCGGACCGGGAACGGTGCAACCGATGAGGCGGATGCAGCGTCGATCAGTGCGGTGGGAGGTGTACCCGGCGGGCGCGGTGTCCGGTGGGCGCACCCGGTGAGGTGTTGTTCCCCACATCGTGCACCGATGTGGAACCGGATGACCTGAAATGGGGGTTGTCCACAGTGGTTGATCAGGGGACTCGGCAACGATGGAGACGCGTGTGATGACGGACAGCAAGCGGCGCAGCGGATGGAAGGTCGCATCCGTGCTGCTCGGGGGTGTGCTGGCCCTGTCGGCCTGCAGCGGCGAGGACGGCAAGGACGCGGCTGCCGAGGCCTCCAAGACGTCACAGGCGCAGATCGACGAGGCGGCCGCGAAGGCGGTCTCGAAGGCGCGAATAGCGATTTCGCCGAAGAACGGCACGAGCAACGCGAGCATCAACAACGCGGCCAAGGTCACCGTCACCGACGGCACCCTGTCCGAGGTCACGATGACGACCGCGGACGGCACCGCCGTGGCCGGCACTCTCGCCGCCGACGGCAAGAGCTGGAAGCCGGACGGCCAGCTCGAGCGCTCGACGACGTACAAGATCTCCGCCACGGCCAAGGACGCCGACGGTCTCGAAGCCCACGAGAACGCGTCATTCACGACCGTCTCGCCGGCCAACAGCTTCATCGGCAACTTCACGCCGGAGGACGGCTCCACCGTCGGCGTCGGCATGCCCGTGTCGATCAACTTCAACAAGGCGATCACGGACCGCAAGGCCGTCCAGTCCGGGATCACCGTGACGTCCAGCAGCGGGCAGGAGGTCGTCGGTCACTGGTTCAACAGCCAGCGCCTCGACTTCCGCCCCGAGCAGTACTGGGCGGAGGGCTCCACCGTCACCATGAAGCTCGAGCTCGACGGCGTCGAGGGCGCCGACGGTGTCTACGGCGTGCAGCAGAAGACGGTCACCTTCAAGATCGGCCGCAACCAGGTCTCCACCGTCGACGCCGCCAGCAAGATCATGACGGTCACGCAGGACGGCAAGACGATCAAGACCATCCCGATCTCCGCCGGCTCCTCCGAGAACCCGACCTACAACGGTCAGATGGTGATCTCCGAGAAGTTCAAGGAGACCCGGATGAACGGTGCGACGGTCGGCTTCACCGACGACGACGGCAAGGGCGAGTACGACATCAAGGACGTCCCGCACGCCATGCGGCTGTCCACGTCGGGCACGTTCATCCACGGCAACTACTGGGGACCCGACTCGGTCTTCGGCAGCGCCAACACCAGCCACGGCTGCGTGGGCCTGAACGACGTCAAGGGCGCCGGCGACCCGAAGCAGCCCGCCGCCTGGTTCTACAACAGCTCGATCGTCGGTGACGTCGTCATCGTCAAGAACTCCAAGGACACCACCATCAAGCCGGAGAACGGCCTGAACGGCTGGAACATGGACTGGGCGCAGTGGAAGGCCGGCTCCGCCGTCTGACCCGCCCGTGACACCTGACGGTGGCGGCACCCGCGAAGGGTGCCGCCACCGTCGTGTTTCCGGGCCGCCCGCGCGGGCACCGGTGCTGCCGAAATTGCGAGCGGCCGCGGTGGTGGGGGACGTACTGTCCCCGGCATGACGATCACCACTCTCCCCACGTCGCCCTCCGACTCCGCCGTGGACGCCTGGCACGCCGTCGTGCGTGCCGCGCACATCCACGACCTGCCGGGGCATGTGCCCGCGCCGGGCCGGGTGGAGACCGAGGGGAAGCTGCGGACGGCGTCGGTCAACGGCCGGGCCGTCCATCACGCGGCCGTGGCGGCCGACGGCTCGTACGACGGCGTGGCATCGGTGGTGCTCTTCACCGACGAGAACAACCTGCACACCGCCTTCCTCGACCGGCTGACCGTCCACCCGAGGGCCAGACGCCGCGGGGTCGGGAGCCGGCTCTGGGCGGCCGTGCGCGACGATCTCGCCGCGGACGGCCGTACTTCGGTCACTTCGGAGACCGAACTCGGCGGGCCGGGCGAGGAGTTCGCCGCCCGGCACGGCTTCGACAAAGCCCTCCGGCTGGCCTGGTACGTGCAGAACCTCCAGGACGCGCTCGCCGCCCTCCCGGTGCGGCCCGCGCTCCCCGACGGGTACGCCTACGCCCACTGGACCGGTGTCGTACCCGACGGGCTCGCCGACGCCTTCGCCGAGGCCCACAACGCCATGGACGACGCGCCCATGGGGGACGTGGACCGCTCCATGCCGAAGTGGGACGCGGAACGGGTACGGGCGGCGGCCCGCGTGATCGAGGACCGCGGCGGCGTCATACTCTCCTCGGCCGTCGTGCACACGGCCGACGGCGCCGACACCGTCGCCGCCTACACCGAACTGGTGCTGCGCGACCCGTCCGACGTCCGGGCCCTGCAGTACGACACGGCCGTCGTGCCCGCCCACCGCGGCCGCCGCCTCGGCCTGGCCGTCAAGCGCCACATGATGGGCGTCGTGGCCACCGAGTGCCCCGGCGTCCGCGAGACGGCCACGACCGTCGCCGACGAGAACGGCCCGATGCTGGCCGTCAACGAACAGCTCGGCTACCGGCGCGAACGCGAGATCGGATACTTCCAGACCAAGCTGTGAGCCGTCCGGCCCGCCCCCTTACCCGGCAGGTAATCGCCAGGCACGCCCCCTCCCGGCAGGATCGAGGCACATCGAGCCGCCGATCCACGGGAGGACACCATGACCGCGTACGCCGTCGGCAATCTGCAGCCTGCCGCCCGCCTCGACGACGAGGTCTTCGACTACATGGAGCGCATCCAGTCGACCCTCGACCCCTATGAGGGCCGCTTCCTCGTCCACGGCGCGACCCTCGACGTCCGCGAGGGCGAGTGGCCCGGCGCGCTGGTCGTCATCGGCTTCCCGACGCTGCGTCAGGCAAGCGACTGGTACGAGTCGCCGGCCTACCAGGAGTTGATACCGCTGCGCACCCGCCACCTGACGGGCGACGTGATCCTCGTCGACGGAGTCGCCCCCGGCTACGACGCTTCCGCCACGGCGGCACGCCTGCGCCGGGAGCAGGAGGCGGTCTCGTGACCGCCGGCCCGTCCGGCCCGTCCGCACCGTGCGGGCGCGGCCGAGGCGGCGGCCTGCTGAGCCGGATACGGGGACGGCGCGGCGGGGCCCGGGCCGGGGTACGGAAGGACGCGGACCGGGTCGCGCCGGGTTTCGCCCCTGGCGCAACCACTCCTGCTCCACAGCCCGTTGCCGCCCTTCTACGCTGGGCGGGTGAGCAGCCACGAGACGAACCGAGCCCGTGTCGTTCCCCTGCGCCCGGCCGCGGCGCCCGCCACCGACGGGCCGGCACCGGCACCGGGGCAGGCGCCCAGCGAGCCGCTCTGGCGGGACGTCGTCGGCGGCGTCCTGCGCCGGGAGCGGCTGGCGCAGGAGCGCACCCTGAAGGACGTGGCGGACGCCGCCCGGATCTCGGTGCCCTACCTCTCCGAGCTCGAACGCGGCCGCAAGGAAGCCTCCTCCGAGATCCTCGCCGCCGCCGCGCACGCCCTCGGCTTCGGCCTCGCGGACCTGCTCGCCCTGTCCCACCGCCAACTGGTCCGCCCGGCCCGCTCCACCACGGCCCGGCTCGGCCGGACCGTGGGGGCGGCACGGCAGGGCGACGTGCGCCTCGCCGCGTGACCGTCACGTCTGGGTCCCGGCCTCCGGACTGACGGGCTGCCAGGGGAGGGCGGAGCCTCAGCCCTGCCCACCGGCACCAAGGCGGCCACCGAGTGCCACGGCGCGGCCGGCGCGGAGCTCCAGCCGGTCACCGGTGAACCCGCCGCAGAAACGCCGGTCGTGGGAGACCGCGACCACGGCGCCCTCGTACGAAGCCAGCGCCTCCTCCAGATCCTCCATCAGGTCCGGGGCCATGTGGTTCGTCGGCTCGTCCAGGACGAGCAGATCGGCCGGTGACGCCAGCAGGCGGGCCAGTTGGAGCCGCCGCTGCTGCCCCACGGACAGGGCACGGACGGGTACGTGCAGGTCCTCCTCGCGGAACAGGCCCAGGCCGAGCAACTCGTCGGCGAACTCCTCCGGCAGGCCCGGCCGGCCAGCCGCGTAGGCCGACAGCAGCGGTCCGCGCGGCGCGGCCACGGGCAGCTCCTGCGCGAGATACCCGATCGTGACCCGCTCCCCGTGCCGCACCGTGCCCTCGTCCGGCCGGAGTTCCCCGGCCAGCACCCGCAGCAGTGTGGTCTTGCCCGCGCCGTTCGGGCCGGTCACCAGCAGCCGCTGCCCCGACTCCAGCCGCAGACCCGCGAGACGCAGCCGGTCACCGACCCCGATGTCCGTGAGCTCGGCGAGCAGTCCGGAGCGACCCGACGTGCGTGGCCGCGCCGTGAACCGCAGCGGCGGCGCCGGCGCGGCCACCGGCTCCCGCTCGAGCCGATCCAGACGCTGCCGCGCCGCCCTGACCCGGCCCGACAGCTTCGCCTCGTGCGACCGGCGATGCTTGCCGAAGCCCTGGCGCGGATCCTTCCCCGACGCCGCCAGGCGCTGCCCGGACGCGGCCACCAGCTCCCGCGTGCGCGCCAGTTCGTCCAGCCATTCCTCGTACTCCTGCTCCCGGCGGCGGCGTGCGGCGGCCTTCGCCGCCCGGTGGCCCGCCCAGCCGTCGCCGTGCCGGTGCACGGCGCGCGTGTCGCGGTCGACCTCGAGGATCGTGGTGGCGATCCGTTCGAGGAAGGCCCGGTCGTGGGTGACGGCCACGACCGTGCCGCGGTGGCCGCGCAGCTGCTCCTCGAGCCACTCGGTCGCCTGCCGGTCCAGATGGTTGGTCGGCTCGTCGAGGAGCAGCAGTTCGGGGGAGGCGGCCAGCACGCAGGCCAGGGCGAGCCGCGACTGCTCCCCGCCGGACAGGGAGCCGAGCCGCCGCCCGGGCGGCACCCCGCCGAGGCCCAGTGCGTGCAGGGCGGCGTCGGTCCGGGCGTCGGCCTCGTAACCGCCGCGCTCCTCGAAGGCGGTGAGCAGCTCGCCGTAGGCGGCGAGCTCGGCCTCGCCCGCGTCGGCGAGGGACGCCTCCGCCTGCCGCATCCGCCGTTCGAGGCCGCGCAGTTCGGCGAGCGCCGTGTCGATGGCGTCCCGCACGGTGTGGCGGGGACCGAGCCCGAGCGTCCGCTCGAGGGTCTGGTCGAGATGCCCGGTGCCGCCGGGCGCGCTGACCGTGATCGCACCCGTGTCGGGTGTCTCGTCGCCGGCCATGAGCCGCAGCAGTGTCGACTTGCCGGAGCCGTTCTCCCCGATGACGCCGGCGCGTTCACCGGGCCGCACCGTCAGCGACACCTGATCGAGGACGGCACGGCCGTCGTACGCCTTGGAAACGTCCTTCATGGTCAGTCGGGCGCGTTCGCGCATGGTCTTTCCCTGGGTGACAGGCCCGCTCGGCGGCATGCGCGCAGTGCGCCTGCGGGCATGCCGGGGCAGGGCCGGGTGCTGTCGGACGGACGCGGGAGGGACGTCAGCGGAGTCCTACGACTCGCACGCTGCGTCCGCGTCCGGAATCAGAGAAAGAAGTAGTGGTTGTGCGAACCCATGGGCCCAGTGTGCCATCACCGGGCCGGCAACCGGCCGGGACCGAGGGGGGTGACCACGGCACTACGGCCACCGGTCGTGACATCCGTGCCGGCTCGCCTGTCACATCCGCGTGGCCTCGCGGGTCATGGCAGTGACGCATTCGAGACCCGTCCGGAGCGACCGGCTCCGGCGCCCGCCCGATGGGAGCATCTGTGATGTCCACCGCCTATGTCGTCGTCACCGTCCTGGCCGCCGCCATGGTGGGTTTCTCGGCCGTCTCCGTCTTCCTGCGCACCCGCTGGGTGGTGCAGCCCATGGCCGACTACGGCGTCCCCATGTCCTGGCTGCCCTGGCTCGGTACGGCCAAGGCGGCCGGCGCCGCAGGGCTGCTCGTGGGCCTGTTCGTGCCGGTCGTCGGTGTCCTGGCCGGGGCCGGCCTGGTGCTGTACTTCACCGGGGCCGTCGCCACCGTGGTCCGGGCGCGCTGGTACGCGCACATCCCGTTCCCGCTGGTGTACGCGGCCCCGGTGGTCGCGGCGCTGGCGCTGGGGTCGGCCGGCTGAGGCGCGCTCGGGGTTCCGTCCTCGGGGTCCCGTGCTCCGGGTCTCGTGCTCCGGATCCCGTTCTACGGGGTCCCGGCGAAGGTCCACACAGCACGGGAGCCCGGGCCGACGACGAGGGTCGAACGGCCGATCCGCTCCTCGTGCCGGTACTCCACGGCCCGGTTGAGCGACAGACCGACCTGCCGCAGGCCCGCCTGCTCGCGAGGGACGGCGTCGAACCGGAGCGTGGTGCCGCCCCGCACCGCGAGGACACCACCGGCCACGGGCCGTACGACGAACCCGCCGGCCCGCAGCAGCGGCTCCGTGTTCGCGAGGTCCGCCTCCGTGACCGCGAGGCGTACGTACGTCACGTCACGCATCAGCCGGTCCTGGTAGCCGTCGGACAGATAGCGCTCCCGGCCGACGTCGCCCGGGTAGGAGGCCGGCTCGGTGTTGCTGCGCGGGTCGGCGAAGTACTCCGGCAGGTACTCCATCCCCCAGGCGCCGAAGGCGTCGTACCGGGCGGAGGTGAAGACGGCGTCGAACCAGGGCACGGGTACGCCGTCGCCGAAGTCCCGTGTCTGGCGGAACCGCACCGGTTCGGCGATCCCCTGGTCGCGCAGTCGCTGGGTGACCGTCGCCAGGTCACCGGCGCGCTCGGTGGACAGACCCGTCCCGGCGGCGCCGAAGGTGCCGTCCTGGCCGGGCAGGTCCCCCACCCCGAACAGTTCGAGGTAGGTCTCGCGGCCCAGCAGGTAGCGGCCGGTCCAGGTCTGCCCGTCGGCTCCGGTCGTGGTGCGGACCTGGAAGTCGGCGAACGTCCGCAGATAGGCGGAGTACTCGATCGCGTCGGCGGTCTCCCGGTCGAGCACCCCGTAGGCGTGGTTGTAGAACAGCAACTGCCGATCGGCCGGGGGCCGGCTCTCCTCGGCCAGCGCCGTGCTCGTACCGCCCCCGACGGCCCCTGCGAGGGCCAGAACGAGGACCATGGTCATCCGTAACACCCGGCGAAGCAGCATGCCAGGGATCGTAGGAGGACCGCCTCGCATCCGCCGTCGATTCACCGAAACCGGGCCCGCGCCCCGGCCGGCGGCCCGAGGTCAGCCCTCGGCGCGTGCCACGCCGATCGGGCAGGAGACGCCCGTACCGCCGATACCGCAGTAGCCCGCCGGGTTCTTGTCCAGGTACTGCTGGTGGTACGCCTCTGCCGGGTAGAACGGCCGGCCCTCCGCCGGGAGGATCTCGGTGGTGATCGAGCCGTACCCGGAGCCCGTCAGGACCTTCTGGTAGGCGTCGCGGGACGACGCCGCCGCCGCGGCCTGGGCGGGGGAGTGGGTGTAGACCGCCGAGCGGTACTGGGTGCCCACGTCGTTGCCCTGGCGGAAGCCCTGGGTCGGGTTGTGGGACTCCCAGAACAGCTTCAGCAGCGACTCGTACGTGACCTGCGACGGGTCGAAGACGACGCGGACCGCTTCCGTGTGGCCGGTCAGGCCCGAGCAGGCCTCTTCGTACGTCGGGTTGGGCGTGTAGCCGCCCTGGTAGCCGACGAGCGTCGTCCACACACCTGGTGTCTGCCAGAACTTGCGCTCCGCGCCCCAGAAGCAGCCGAGCGCGAAGTCCGCGGTCTCCAGGTGCTCCGGGTAGGGGCCGAGCAGCGGGTTGCCGAGGACGGTGTGACGGTCGGGGACCGTGAAGGTCGGCTCCGGGCGGCCCTTGAGGGCCTGCTCGGGGGTGGGCAGCACGGGCGTACGGCCGAAGAGCATGGCTGGTTCTCCTTCACGGTGACGGCATCGGCACAACGTCCCGGGGCCGTCCGGAATTCCGCCGGCGCGGTTGCCGCCGCGGCGGTGCGGGTCAGCGCAGCAGTGTCGCCGGGCTGCCGCCGTTCGCCTCGTAGCCGGCGACCGCGAGGGCGCGGTAGACGGTGTACGCCGCCGCCGGGTCGGGCTCCGTCGTCCAGGGCAGCGCGCCCACGTGGCCGTCGACCTGCACGAGCTGGTGCATCGCCTCGGCCCACCGCTCGGAGTTCACCAGGAACACGATGAGCAGGTGGCGTACGTGCGCGAGCATCGGGTCGTCAGGGCGGGCGGAGTGCACGGCGAACAGCGCGCCCTCCATGGCCTTGGTGACCACCGCGCTCTGGTAGAAGGAGCGCACGAGGTTCACCTCGGGCAGGTGCTCGTAGACCGCGAAGAGCGGGAGGGCCGCGAGCAGCGACCCGCGCGGGGCGCGGGCCGCCGCCGTCGTGGCGAAGTGGTCGGCCTCCTCGCGGGAGCCGTGCCACTTCTCGCACAGGTGGTGGAGCGCGGCCAGGTGGGCGCCCATGTGGTCGGGCGCGCGGTCGATGACCTTCGCCCAGAGCTGGTCGAACTGCTCGTGGCTGTAGCCGAGTCCGCGGGCGACGGCCAGCTCGATGATGTACGGCACGGGGTCGCCGGGCGCGAGCAGCGCGGCCTCGCCGCAGACGGTCCGGGCCTCCTCCAGGATGATCCGGAAGTCGTCCGCGCCGACGGCCGACGAGCGCCACGCCTGCTGCACCAGGAACTCGGCGTGCACCTGCGCCGCGCCCGCGTCCTTCGGCGCCTCCGAGCGCCACCTGCGCAGCCATGCGCCGCCGACGCCGGGCTGCCGCGCCAGTTCCAGGGACGCGGCCCCGGCGAAGGCCTGGACGCGCTGCCAGCGCCGCTCGCCCTCCTTCGGCGTGCCGGCGAGCAGCTGGGAGGCGGCCTTCCAGTCCTGGGTCCGCTGGACGACGTCCAGTACGTCGAGGAGGTCCTGGTCGGGTCCGGGCATCCGGACGTCCAGCTGCTCCTGGCGCACGAATCCGTAGTTGTCCGGGTCGGCGGCGTCGGGCGAGCCGGGCCGGGCGAGCCGGATGCCGTTCCGGCGGCGCAGCACGACGGGGCCGATGATCGCGGTCAGCATGCACAGTGCGATCAGGAACCAGAGAATCTCCATGCGCCCATTGTCCCGGACGCCCGCGGCGTGCGGCCACGGCCGGTCCCGCACCGGACTACGCTCGGGCCTCATGAGCGACCAGCACAGCTTCCACAGCTTCGAGACCCGCGCCATCCATGCGGGCAACACCGCGGACCCGCTGACCGGCGCGGTCGTACCGCCTATCTATCAGGTGTCCACGTACAAGCAGGACGGCGTGGGCGGTCTGCGTGGCGGTTACGAGTACAGCCGCAGCGCCAACCCGACGCGCACCGCGCTGGAGGAGAACCTCGCCGCGATCGAGGGCGGACGCCGGGGTCTGGCCTTCGCCTCCGGCCTCGCTGCCGAGGACTGCCTGCTGCGTACGCTGCTGCGCCCCGGCGACCACGTGGTGATCCCGAACGACGCGTACGGCGGCACCTTCCGGCTCTTCGCCAAGGTGGTCGAGCGGTGGGGCGTCGACTTCTCCGTGGCCGACACCTCCGACCCGGCGGCCGTCCGTTCCTCGGTCACCGACCGCACGAAGGTGATCTGGGTCGAGACGCCGTCGAACCCGCTGCTCGGCATCACCGACATCGCGGCCGTCGCGGACATCGCCCGCACGGCGGGCGCGAAGCTCGTCGTCGACAACACCTTCGCCAGCCCTTACCTCCAGCAGCCGATCGCGCTCGGCGCCGACGTCGTCGTGCACTCGCTGACCAAGTACATGGGCGGCCACTCGGACGTCGTGGGCGGTGGGCTGATCGCCGCGGACGCCGAGCTGGGCGAGGAACTGGCGTACCACCAGAACGCGATGGGAGCGGTCGCCGGACCGTTCGACGCGTGGCTGGTGCTGCGCGGCATCAAGACCCTGCCGGTGCGTATGGACCGCCACAGCGAGAACGCGACGCGGGTCGCGGAGATGCTCACCAGCCACCCGAAGGTCACCCAGGTCCTCTACCCGGGTCTGCCGGAGCACCCGGGCCACGAGATCGCGGCGAAGCAGATGCGGGCGTTCGGCGGCATGGTCTCTTTCCGCGTGCAGGGCGGCGAGCAGGCGGCGGTCGAGGTGTGCAACCGGGCGAAGCTGTTCACGCTGGGTGAGTCCCTGGGCGGTGTGGAGTCGCTGATCGAGCACCCGGGCCGGATGACGCACGCGTCCGTCGTGGGCTCCGCCCTCGAGGTGCCGGCGGACCTGGTCCGTCTCTCCGTGGGCATCGAGGCGGCGGACGACCTGCTCGCCGATCTCCAGCAGGCGCTGGGCTGACCTGCCCCGACGCTCGGTCGGGCCCCGGCGAACCCGCCGGGGCCCGAGGGAGCCGGACCGGGATCCGGTCAGACGGGGGCCTTCTCGTCCTGCAGGGAATCGCGCACCATCTGCCTCAGCTCGGGGGTGTCGGAGTGCTCGTGCACGGAGATCGCGTGCTCCACGGCCGCCCGCACGACTTCCTCCTCCTCACCACTGATGGTCAGGGTGCATCCGGAGACGCTGGGAGTGTTGCGGCAGTCGGCGACTTTCCTGGTCATAAAGGCCTCCTGGGCTCGTTCGTCCCACCCCTCTCTTCAGAGTAGATCCGCGACGAGCGGCCGCTACCAGTCGAGCGGCGGTGTCGTGTCCGAGGGAGGCACCGCCCACGGTTCGGTCACCGTCGCCCACACCGCGCACGCGATCACCAGCACCACCAGCAGCCCGATCCACGCCCGGCGTACCGCCCGGTGGCGGCGCAGCAGCCTGGCGCCCTGTTCCGCGGCGCGCGGGCCGAGGCCGGCGGGGACCACGGGATGGGCGGCGTCCATCATCCGCCTGACCTCGTCCTCCTTGCGCTCCGGGCCGTTCATGAGGCCGTCCTCAGAAGCGGGCGGCCGGGGGCCCGGCGGGCGCTGCGCATGGTGGAGACCGCCCGGCTGCAGATGGCCCGCACCCGGTCCGCCGGAAGCCCGATGATCGCGGCCGTCTGCTCCTCCTCGACCCCCTCGTACAGGCGCAGTACGAGGATGAGGCGTTCCTGCGGGCTGAGACGGTCCAGTACACCGCCGCGCACCCGGTGGTAGCGCCAGGCGCTGCGGGCGAAGCGGAGGGCGAGTTCCTGGCGGGTGCGGTTGTACGGGTCCTCGCCGCGCAGCCGGTCCCAGTGCGCGTAGGTGCGGGCCAGGGCACCGGTCAGCAGCCGCTGTGCCAGCGGGTTGGCGGCGGGGGGCTCGGCCGTGAGCAGGGTCGCGGCGTGCAGCAGTCGGCTCGACGCGCCCGCCACGAAGGCTTCGAACTCATGGACGCGACGGCGGTCCATGGCTGAATTCCGCTCGCTCACGTCCTCATATAGGGCCCGGCGACGGCCCTGGGTCAAGAGGTCGGCGGCGTCTCCGTCTCACCGGCGGGAAGACCGGCCTGGCGGGCGGAGAGCGCCGTGTTGAAACGGGTGAGCAGAGTGCAGAAGGATTCCCGCTCGTTCTCCGTCCAGCCGTCCGTCACCTGGGCCATCAGTTCACGGCGTGAGGCGCGGACCTCTTCGAGCTTGGCCAGGCCGCGCGGGGACAGCTGGAGCACGACCGCGCGGCCGTCCTCCGGATGCGAGGTGCGTTTGACCAGGCCGCTGTCGACGAGCGGCGCCACCTGCCTGGTGACGGTCGAGGAATCGATGCCCATCCCGGCGGCCAGCGCCTTGACGCCCATCGGGCCTTCGAGGTCCAGGCGGTTGAGCAGCAGGTACGCGGCACGGTCCATCGAGTTGCGGACCTGGCCGACTCCGCCGAGCCGTGTCTGTTCCGCGCGGCGTGCGAACACGGCCACCTGGTGCTGGAGGGCATCGAGGAGACCGGGGCCGCCGGGGGGTTCGGGGGAGGTCCCCCGAGAGGCAGACGCAGTGGTCGTCATGTCCTGAGAAGTGGGCATGGCTGCGGGGGCTCTCTTGTGCGGTGGTCGGTTGGTGGGGGACAGAGTACGCGGCCCCGGGTCCCCGCGTACCTGCGCTGCACAATCCGGTACGGGCCCCTTACCCGGCCGGACTCCGGGCCGGTCCGCCCGCCCTGCCGCCGGCCCCGGCCGGGTGACGGCGGCGGACGCCGGACCGGGATGCGGACGACGCCTCCCGGCGGGGCCCGAACTGCCAGACTTGGCAGCATGAGCTTCCGTACGCCCGAGCTTCCTTCCGTGATCCTCGACGACATCCGGGGAGCGCAGAAGATGCTGTCCGGCGTCGCCAGAGTCACGGCGATGGAGGGCAGCAGGCATCTGTCGCAGTTGGTGGGGGCGCCGGTCCATCTCAAGTGCGAGAACCTTCAGCGCACCGGCTCGTTCAAGCTGCGCGGCGCGTACGTGCGGATCGCCGGCCTCCGGCAGGAGGAGCGGGCGGCAGGCGTCGTCGCCGCCTCCGCGGGCAACCACGCGCAGGGGGTGGCGCTGGCGTCGTCGCTGCTGGGAGTGCGCTCCACGGTCTTCATGCCGGTGGGCGCTCCGCTGCCGAAGGTCGCCGCGACCAGGGAGTACGGGGCCGATGTGCGTCTGCAGGGGCAGGTCGTCGACGAGACGCTGGCCGCGGCGCAGGAGTACGCGCGGGAGACGGGCGCCGTCTTCATCCACCCCTTCGACCACCCGGACATCATCGCCGGGCAGGGCACGGTCGGGCTGGAGATCCTCGAGCAGTGCCCGGAGGTGCGGACGATCCTCGTCGGTGTCGGCGGGGGCGGGCTGCTGGCCGGGATCGCGGTCGCGGTGCAGGCGCTGCGGCCCGACGTGAAGCTGATCGGCGTGCAGGCCGAGGGCGCCGCCGCTTATCCGCCGTCGCTGGCGGCGGGGCATCCGGTGTCCGTCGAGCGGCCCTCGACGATGGCGGACGGCATCAAGGTGGGGCGGCCGGGCGATGTGCCCTTCAAAATCATTGGCGATCTTGTCGACGAGGTTCGTACCGTCTCCGAGGACGCGCTCTCCAGTGCGCTGCTGCTGTGCCTCGAGCGGATGAAGATGGTCGTCGAGCCGGCCGGGGCGAGCACGGTGGCGGCACTGCTGAGCGATCCGAGGTCCTTCGAGGGCCCGGTCGTCGCCCTGCTGTCGGGCGGCAACGTGGACCCGCTGCTGATGCAGCGCATCCTCCGGCACGGCATGGCCGCGGCGGGCAGGTACCTGTCGTTGCGGCTGCGGCTGACGGACCGGCCGGGTGCGCTCGCGGGGCTTCTCGGCCTGTTGTCAGTGGCGGATGCCAATGTTCTCGATGTGAGCCATGTACGGACCGATCCGCGGCTCGGGCTCACGGAGGTGGAGGTGGAGCTGCACCTGGAGACCAAGGGTCCGGAGCACTGCGAGGAGGTCGCGGCGACCCTGCGCGCCGCGGGTTACACGGTGATGGTCTGAGCGCTTCCGCGCCCGCGGGAGGGCGAGGCGCCTGTATCGCGATACCCGGCGCGGACGACAACGCGACACCCTCTTGAGAGACGCGATGTATCGCGTTATGGTGTGGGCCCTGCCATGCTCCCGCCAAGGGAGCGGCCGAGTCGGCCTTTCGCGCGCAAGCACTCATTCCACCCCACCCGTCACCATGGGAGACCCCCTATGCCAGGCGCCATCTACGCCGAAGGTCTGGTCAAGACCTTCGGTGACGTAAGGGCACTGGACGGCGTCGATCTCGACGTCCCCGAAGGCACGGTCCTCGGACTTCTCGGCCCGAACGGCGCCGGCAAGACCACCACCGTGCGCGTACTGACCACGCTCCTCCAGCCGGACAGCGGCTCCGCGGTCGTCGCCGGCATCGATGTCCTCAAGCACCCCAACGAGGTGCGCCGGTCGATCGGCCTTTCCGGCCAGTTCGCCGCCGTCGACGAGTACCTGACCGGCCGGGAGAACCTCCAGATGGTCGGGCAGCTCTACCAGATGAGCGCCAGGGACGCGAAGAAGAGGGCAGGTCAGCTGCTCGAGCGGTTCAACCTGGCCGACGCCGCCGACCGCCCCGCCAAGACCTACTCCGGCGGTATGCGCCGCAGGCTCGACCTCGCCGCGGCGCTGGTCGTGTCCCCGCCCGTGATGTTCATGGACGAGCCGACGACCGGCCTCGACCCGCGCAACCGGCAGCAGCTGTGGGAGGTCATCCAGGAACTCGTCGGCGGCGGTACGACGCTGCTGCTGACCACCCAGTACCTGGAGGAGGCCGACCACCTCGCCGACGACATCTGCGTCGTCGACCACGGCAAGGTCATCGCCCGCGGCACCTCCGACCAGCTCAAGGCCCGCACGGGCGGCGAGCGCGTCGAGGTCGTCGTCCACGAGCCCGAGCAGATCGGGCCCGCCCGCGAGGTCCTCGCCGGCTACGGCAAGGGCGAGGTCGCCGTCGCCGAGCACACCCGCAAGCTCACGGTCCCGGTCACCGGCGGCGCCAAGCTGCTCGCCGAGGTCATCCGCGACCTCGACGCCCGCGGTGTGGAGATCGACGACATCGGCCTGCGCCGCCCCACCCTCGACGACGTCTTCATCTCGCTGACCGGCCACGCGGCGGAGGCCGCGGAGGGCAACGGCGAGGACGAGGACGCCGTGGCAGGCAAGCCCGGACAGGGCAGGAAGTCCCAGAAGGAGACCGCGCAGTGAGCATCCAGGTGGAAGCCGCCCCGATCGCGGCCCCCAGACCCCGCGGCGGCATCGCGCAGTCGGTCAACGACTCGCTCGTCGTCGCCAAGCGCAACCTGATCCGGATGACCCGGATCCCGGAGATGATCATCTTCGGCATGATCCAGCCGGTCATGTTCGTGGTGCTGTTCAGCTACGTCTTCGGCGGCTCGATGCAGATCGGGAACTCGACCTCCCCGGAGGTCTACCGCGAGTTCCTGATGGCGGGCATCTTCGCCCAGACCGTCACCTTCGCGACGGCGGGCGCGGGCGCCGGCATCGCCGACGACATGCACAAGGGCCTCATCGACCGCTTCCGCTCGCTGCCCATGGCGCGTGGCGCGGTCCTCACGGGCCGTACGCTCGCCGACCTCGTGCAGACCACGCTCACCGTCGTCGTGCTCGTGATCGTGGCCCTGCTCGTCGGCTGGCGGGTGCACGAGGGCATCCCCAAGGCGCTGGCCGCTTTCGCCCTGCTGCTCCTGCTCGGCTACGCCTTCTCCTGGATCGGTGCGCTCATCGGCCTGTCCGTGCGCACGCCGGAAGCGGCCACGTCCGGCGGTCTGATCTGGCTCTTCCCGGTCACGTTCATCTCGAACGCGTTCGTGGACTCCAGCAATCTCACACCCTGGCTGCGGCACATCGCCGAGTGGAACCCCTTCAGCGCCACCGTCCAGGCCTGCCGCGAGCTGTTCGGCAACCCGGGCGTCTCCACGTCGGACGCCTGGCCGATGCAGCATTCGGTGCTGGCGTCGGTGATCTGGTCCGTCCTGATCATCGTTCTCTTCCGCACGCTCGCGGTGCGCAAGTACCGCTCCGCGACGGCCTGACCGGCGCACGAAGGGGCCGGACCGCTTCCGCGGTCCGGCCCCTTCGTCGTCTGTGTCCCGCTCAGCCCGAGTAGGGCTTGGCCGCGAGGATCTTCACCGCGGCCTTCTTGCCGTTCGGCAGTTCGTACTCGGCGTCGTCGCCGACCTTCTTGCCGTTCACACCGACGCCCAGCGGCGACTGCGGCGAGTACGTCTCGATGTCCGCGGTCGCGTACTCGCGGGACGCCATCAGGAACGTCAGGGTGTCGTCCTCGTCGCCGTCGAAGGCGATCGTGACGACCATGCCGGGCTCGACGACGCCGTCGTCCGCCGGGGCCTCGCCGACCTTGGCGTTGTCCAGGAGCTGGGTCAGCTGGCGCACACGGAGTTCCTGCTTGCCCTGCTCCTCCTTGGCCGCGTGGTACCCGCCGTTCTCCCGCAGGTCGCCCTCCTCGCGCGCCGCCTCGATCTTCTTGGCGATCTCGGTGCGCGCGGGACCAGACAGGTACTCCAGCTCGGCCTTGAGCTGGTTGTACGCCTCCTGGGTAAGCCAGGTGACGTTGTCGCTGGTCTGGGTCACAGGTGCTCCTCGTAGGTACTGGGAATACAAAGCATCGCCCTACCCACAAGGATGTACCCCCATGGGTGGGCGAAACCACGAGCCTAACAATTCCGGCGGGAAAGGGGGAGGACAAAGGCCTCGGTATATGCAGAACCCCTGCTCAGCGAGGGGTACGGGGTGTCACGCGGCGTTGCAGCCCATCAGCTCGGCGCTCGTCGCCTGCCGCGTCGTACGGATCTTCACGACCTCGTCGACGCGGTTCTCACCCTCTTGGCCGATCGCCACGTCCAGCCGGCCGACCTCGGCGCCGTCCTCCGCGAGGGCCCGCACCGTGCAGCTTCCGGCGGCCCCCGCGTCCTTGCGGACCTCGAGATGGACCTGGACCTCGTCGGCGCCCTCCATGACGTCGAACTTGATCACCTCGGCGCTGATCCGCGTACCGGCGACGTAGTCGTAGCCGAACCAGCCGACGAGAGCGAGCATGCAGGCGCCGAGAACGGCCCCCACGATCCGCAGCTTGCGGTCCGCGCGCTCGTCCGCCGTGCGCCCGTAGCGCCCCTGCGGAAGCTTTTCGCCGACAGCCGCCATGATCGTTCCTCTCGAGAGCCGGAGGCAGGAATTTTCCGTCCGCCGATTCGGTCACTATAGAAGTTGCACGACGCGACTATTCATTGAGGATCGAGTCTTGACTGAGCAGCTGCGACTGATGGCCGTGCACGCCCACCCCGACGACGAGTCGAGCAAGGGCGCGGCGACGATGGCCAAGTATGTGTCCGAGGGGGTGGACGTGCTGGTCGTGACCTGCACGGGAGGCGAGCGCGGCTCCATCCTCAATCCCAAGCTCCAGGGCGACGCCTTTATCGAGGAGAACATCCACGAGGTACGCAGGAAGGAGATGGACGAGGCCCGCGAGATCCTCGGGGTCAAGCAGGACTGGCTCGGCTTCGTCGACTCCGGTCTGCCGGAGGGCGACCCGCTGCCGCCGCTCCCGCAGGGCTGCTTCGCCCTCGAGGACGTCGACAAGGCGGCCGGTGAGCTGGTGCGCAGGATCCGCGACTTCCGTCCCCAGGTCATCACGACCTACGACGAGAACGGCGGCTACCCGCACCCCGACCACATCATGACCCACAAGATCACGATGGTGGCGTTCGAGGGCGCGGCCGACGCGGAGAAGTTCCCCGAGTCCGAGTACGGGCCGGCCTTCCAGCCCCAGAAGCTCTACTACAACCAGGGCTTCAACCGTCCCCGCACGGTCGCCCTTCACGAGGCCCTGCTCGAGCGCGGTCTGGAGTCGCCGTACGGCGAATGGCTCGAGCGCTGGAAGGAGTTCCAGCGCGCGGAGCGGACGCTGACCACGTACGTGCCCTGCGCCGAGTTCTTCGAGACCCGGGACCGGGCGCTGATCGCGCACGCCACGCAGATCGACCCCGAGGGCGGCTGGTTCCGCGTCCCGATGGAGATCCAGAAGGAGGTCTGGCCGACGGAGGAGTACGAGCTCGCGAAGTCGCTCGTCGAAACCTCCCTCCCCGAGGACGACCTCTTCGCGGGCATCCGGGACAATGCCTGACATGAGCGCAAGCGCACACCTCGCAATGACGCACATGGCCACCCTCGCCAAGGAGCTCGACGAGAACAAGGTCACCCCGGGTGTCCTCGGCTTTCTCGTCTTCGCGGCGCTGGCTGTGGGCGTGTGGGCCCTGATGAAGTCCATGAACCGCCACATGGGCCGGGTGAACTTCGAGGAGGCCCCCGACCCGCAGGCCACCTCGGAGACCGGCCGCGCCAAGCGGACGGGCCCCGAGGCGGCCTGACGCGTCACCCCTGGGCCCGGACCGCGTCCGCGGACCGGGCCCACCGGTGTGTCCGCCCGCTACTGGCGGCCCGCCTCCACGGCCACGCCCATGACCTCCCGGGCGTGCCGGTTCGGGACCAGTCCCAGCTGCCACGCCTGCCAGCCGTCCTCCAGGCGCACGCCGCGTTCCAGCATCACCGCCAGGGCCTCCGCGCAGTCCTCCAGCTTCCCGTCACGCGACGCGTGCCCGGCGGCCATCAGACGCGACAGTTCCTCCTGGGCCACGACCGTGCCGACCTCGATGCCGCCGGGCGAGGCGTACGGCAGCAGGGTGCAGCGCAGGAAACGCGCCCAGTCGCCGCCGCGTTCGTCGCCGTAGGAGGCGAACAGGGCCGCCGCCTCGTCGCACAGCTCCAGCGCCTGCGGCGCGCGGCTGTTCCCGGCGTCGATCATCGCCAGCTCCAGGCACGTCCAGGCCTCGCCGTGCGCGACGCCGATCCGGGCGAAGTCCGCGCGGGCGTCGACGAGGAGCTGGCGGGCGAAGCCTGAGTTGCGCAGGCTGCCCGTCCTGGCCGCGAGCTGGTCGCGGGTGACCCGGCCGGAATGGTGCCGGGCACAGGCCAGCCCGTACACGTCCCGCATCCGGGAGAACATCGTCCGCGCCCGCTCCAGCTCCCGTACCGCCTGGTCGCGGTCGCCGGACTCCTCCAGGGCCTGGCCCAGGTAGTACAGGGTCCACGCCTCGCCGCGGGCGTCCTCGTTCTCGCGGTGCCTGGCCAGCGCCTGGCGCAGGTCGTCCACCGCGGGCGCCGGGTCGCCGTCGACGAGCCGGGCCCGCGCAAGCTGGGTCAGCGCCCACGCCTCACCGCGGCCGTCGCGGGTGCGGCCGTACAGGTCCAGGGCCACCTCCAGTGCCGTCCGCGCGGCGGGCACGTCGCCCGTGCGCAGGAACACCTGGCCCAGCTGGAACTGCGACCACGCCTCGCCGTGCAGGGACTCGCCCTCCCGGTGCAGCGCCAGCGCCGTCTCCAGCAGCCGCAGGGCCTCGGCGAGATTCGCCCGGTCGCGCTCCACGGCGGCCAGCGCGTGCAGCGACCAGGCGCGGTCCTCCGCCTGCTCCTGCGAATCCTGCAGCGCGATCGCCTCGTGCAGCTTCGCCGCCGCCTCCGTGAGATTGCCCTGATGGTGCAGGGTGATCCCGAGCGAGCACAGCGCGAGCGCCGCACCGGCGTCGTGGTGCGCCTCCCGGTACAGGCCCACCACCGACGACAGCGTCGTACGCGCCTTGTCCAGCTCGCCGAGCTGCCGGGCCGCGATACCGGTGCGCCAGCGCACGGAGCGTTCCAGCAGCCCCTGGTCCACGGCCTGGGTGAGCTCGCTGATCTCACCCAGCCGGTACAGGTCGCCGCGCAGCAGGCAGTAGTCGCACAGCGCGCCCAGCAGCCCGAGCACGGCCTGCTGGTCCACACCCTCCGCGTGCCGCAGCGCCGAGGTGATGAAGCTCGACTCGTCGTCGAGCCAGCGCAGCGCCGCGTCCAGCGAGGGGAAGCCGTACGCCCCGAACTGCCCGGCCCGCGTCGACATCTTGCCGTCGACCATCCGGATCACCGCGCCGGCCAGCTCCGCGTAGTTCCGGATCAGCCGCTCCTGCGCCGCGCCGCGGTCGGCGGCGTCCTCCTCGTCCGTCAGCCGGTTGCCGGCGAAGCGGCGCACCGCGTCGTGCAGCCGGTAGCGCCCCGAGCGCACATGGTCGATCAGCCCCGCCTCCGCGAGCGCCGCCAGCAGCCGCTTCGCCTCCTTCTCGTCGGTCGCCAGCAGCGCCGCGGCCGCCGCCGGGCCGAGCGAGGACCGGCCCGCCAGCGCCAGCCGGCGCAGCAGCCGCCGCCCCTGCTCCGGCTGGTCGGTGTAGCGCAGCCGCAGCGCCCGCTCGACCGGATCCAGCGGTCCCAGGGCGCGGAGGTCCGCCGCCAGGCGGTCCGCGGAACGCTCGCCCAGCGACGAGCCCGCCGTCCGCAGCGCCAGGGGCAGGCCGCCGCACAGCTCCCGGACCTCCTCCGTGGACCGGACGTCGTACGGCTCCGTCGAGGGCCCCGCCGCCGCGGCCCGCAGCAGCTCCTCCGCGCCCGCCGCGTCCAGCGCCTCCACCGGCAGCTGGTGCACCCGGGCCGGGATGTCGTCGGGAAGGTCGAGCGGCGCGCGGGCGGTCACCAGCACCAGACTGTCCGACCGCTCCGGCAGCAGCGTGCGCACCTGGTCCGGGTCGCTCGCGTCGTCGAGCACCACCGTCACCGGCAGCCCGGTCAGATACTGGTGGTACAGCTCGCTCAGCCGCCGCACCTGCTGTTCCGCGGAGGCGCGTTCACGGAAGAGCAGCTGCTCGCGCGGTGCGCCGAGCCGGTTCAGCAGGTGCAGCAGTGCGTCACGGGTGGGCAGCGGCTGCTCGCCGTCGCCCCGGAGATCGACCACGCACGCGCCACGGAACAGGTCCTTCAGATGGTGCGCGGCGCGCACCGCGAGAGTCGTGCGTCCCGAGCCCGGATCACCGTGGAGGACCACCACCACCGGAAGGGTCTGCGTCGCCGCGCGCGCCGCGTGCACCCACTGGGTGATCTGTGCCATCTGCGAGCGGCGCCCGGCGAACGGGCCCCCGGGATCGGGGAGATGGCCGAACGACTGCTCCAGCACCGACCTGCGCCGTGCCGCCGCCGACCGGTCGGCGCCACGCAGCTGCGGCACGACGGACGCCTTCTTGGCGGTGACCGGGCGGTTCGAGGCCGCCAGCATCCGCTGCTGGTCCAGGAACGGGCGGATGCCCCGTACCTCCAGCGCCGTCAGCCACTGGAGCCGCAGCTGCTCCACGCCGCCGGGCTGCGCGAGCGCTCCCGCCCTGCGGTGCGCCGCGGGCCAGTGCGTGGCGGTCACCTTGGCGACGGTGGTCGCCGCCCCGGCGACGGCCACGACGGCACCGGCACCGAGCGCGGTGCCCGTCGCCGTCCCGAGGGCGACGTCCGCGCCGATCGCGGCGACGGCGGCGACGGCGGTGACCAGCACCGGAGCGCCCAGCGTCTCCCGGCTGAAGCGCCGCGACAGCGGCAGCTGCCCGGCCTCGGCCTCGGTGAGCGCCTGCTCGTAGGCCGCGTACTCCTCGCTCGCGCTCGCCGCCATCGAGTCGAGAGCGGCACGTCCCCGCGCGAGCAGTGTCCCGGCGTCGGAGCTGCCGCCCGAGCGCCGCACCTCCTCCTCCACCGCTCGTGCCAACAGCCGTTCCGCTTCAGCCCGGTGGCCGTCCCGCATGCGTGTCCCCCCGTCCCCGTGGAAAATCCCGGATCCTGTCTCGCTACCCATGTGGCGCGCCGTCAAGTGTCGTTGTCCTGGGGAGGATGTGCGAGAGGTTCCGGCGGCGGAGTCGGCGAGCGGGGTGGCAGACTGGCGGCTCTTCCGGGATTCCGGGACATCGGGATCCGGGCCGTGCGAGGGGGACCGGGATGAGTCTGGTGATCGAGAGCCGGACGTCGGAGCTGCCGTACATCGAGCGGGTGTGGCGCAGCCGCAGCGACGACGTCGCCCGGATGATGTCGGTCGCCACGGCCCACTGGGAGCTGGTGTTCTGGGAGCACCGGGGCCGGGCGCAGGCCGCCGTGCTGGGCCCGGAGCCGAGGGCGTCCCAGGCGCCGGTGCCGGACGACGCCGTCTTCTTCGGGATCAGTTTCGCGCTGGGCACCTCGATGCCGCACCTTCCCGTGAGCAGTCTGGTGGGCGGCAACGCGGAGATCCCCGATGTGACGCGGCGTTCACTGTGGCTGAAGGGCTCGGCCTGGCACGTGCCGGACTACGACAACGCGGAGGCGTTCGTCCTGCGGATGGTGCGGGAGGGGATCGTGGACCAGGACCCGATCGTGCCGTCCGTGCTCGGCGGCGCCCGCCCGGACGTCTCCGACCGCACCCTGCAACGGCGTTTCGTCGCGGCGACCGGCCTGACACAGGGTGCCGTCCGGCAGATCCAGCGTGCACGGCAGGCGGCGGTACTGGTCCAGGAGGGGGTGCCGGCCCAGGACGTCGTCCACCGGCTGGGGTACTTCGACCAGCCCCACCTGGCGCGGTCGTTGAGCCGGTACATCGGCCGGACCGCCACTCGGCTGAGCCTCCCGGACGGCGCGGAGCCGCTGTCGCTTCTGTACAAGACCTGAGTCCCGGCCCGGCCTAGTGTTCATGACGTGGCCGAAGGGGTCGGCCCCCTCCCGGCCGGAGCGCCGTCAGGGCCGGAGCGGACGGCGGACCCCCACTCATCATGGAGGAATCATGCGCAAGGTTGTCTCGGGTCTGTTCATCTCGCTCGACGGTGTCGCACAGGCCCCCAACGAGTGGCAGTTCGCGTTCGACGAGGAGATGGGCGCGGCGATGGCCGACACGCTGGAGACGGCCGACATGATCCTGCTGGGCCGGGTGACGTTCACCGAATGGGCCGGGTACTGGCCCACCGTGACCAGCGGCGAGGACGCGGGCTTCGCCAAGTGGATCAACGAATCGCCGAAGTACGTGTTCTCCTCGACGCTGGACGGCGTGGACGACTGGGCGAACAGCACGCTGGTCAAGGGCGATCTCGCAACCACGGTCGACGAGCTCAAGTCGGGCGAGGGCAAGGACATCACCGTCGCCGGCAGCCCGACGCTGGTGCGCTCGCTGCTGGAGCAGGACCTGTTGGACGAGCTGGTGCTGCTGATCCACCCGGTGGTGGCCGGAGAGGGGCGCAAGAAGCTGTTCGACGACGACGCCGCGATGAAGAAGCTGGAGCTGGTGAGCGCGAAGCCGACCAGCAGCGGCGTGATCATCGCGACCTACCGCCCGGTGCGCTGACCGGCGCGGGCCGGCTCGCCGGCGCGCTCAGAGCGCGCCGAGGTCGACTCGACGGCGAAGGGCGCCACGGCCTTCACCACGCCGGTGAACACGTCCCCGTCCCGGTAGACGCGGCCTGCCGGATCGAGGACGTACGTGTACGGCGCGAGACGGGGGATGTCCGGGACGGAGAGCAGCAGGCGGGGGTCGGTGGCGCGCAGCCCGGCGAGCAGGCGGAGGGCCGCCGGGCTCACCGGTTCGGTCACCGTCGGCGTCGGCGCGGGCGCGGGGGGGGGGGGGGGGGGGGGGGGGGGGGGGGGGGGGGGGGGGGGGGCGGGGGGGGCGGCGGGGACGGCGCCGGGGGGGGGGGGCGGGCGGGGGGGGGGGGGGGGGGGGCGGGGGGGGCGGGGGGGGGGGGGGGGGGGGGGGGGGGGGGGGGGGGGGGGGGGGGGGGGCCAGATGCCCGGGCGGGAACCGGTGCCGGCTCCGGGGCCGGCTCAGGCAGCGGCTCCGGCCGGGCGGGCGCGTCGTCGGCCGGGCGGGCGCGTCGTCGGCCGGCACCCGGTCCCGCATCGCGGGCGGGTTGTTGTACGAGACGGTGACGGTCACCAGTGCGCCGGACGGGAGCCGGACGCGGATCCGGGCGATGTAGCCCTCCGCCTCCAGTTCGTTGAAGGCGTCGCCGATGCGCTTCTCGCTCTCGGGGAAACGCTGGGCGAGGGCCCGGATGGAGATGACCGTCCCGGCCTTGAGGGACTGGACGTGGGTGGCCAGTCCGATGGCCGTGAGGGACAGGTTCTCGTGCTGTGCGAGGTGGTTCCCGACCACGGTGAAGCGCTCCGGGTGGCGGACGTCGATGTGCCGGACACCGGAGGTGGGAACGAGGTACAGGGCGCGCGGGAGCGCGTCAAGCTGCGGTTCAGCCATCGGGAAGGCTCGACTTCCTGGCTGGTGAGGCCCTCGATCGGGATGCCCGTCCCGGCCGGGGGCCGTAGCGTTTGTGATGTTGTGTGCCGAGCGTGCATCGCGAACGGGCATATGCGCCAGCCCGGTCGGCCTCAATCACCCGCGCGGGCTGACGCAGGGGGTCGGGGGTGGGTAGGGAGGGTTCTCTCCCCGGTTCTTTACTCCTTGACCTCGTGGGACAGCGGGTCGCGCTCCACCGCGACGCGGCACCCCTGTTCCGGTTCGACCGGGGCGAGTTGGTGCAATTCGACCCAGACCGTCTTGCGCGGCGCGGGACCCTCCGTGACATCCCACCGGTCCGCCGGCGCCGCTACGAGCAGCAGTCCGCACCCGGGGCGGGCGCGGTGACGGCCGGCCGTCGGCCGCGAACGTACGGTGGCCTCGCGGCCAGGGCCAGGCTCGCGCTCCGCGACTCCAAGCGCACGCCCCCTCACCCTCGGCCGTCACGCGCGGACCCCCTTCGTCGCGCCTACCCGCGGCCCTGCCCCTCCGGCCGGGAGGTAGGGACGACACCGGCGCCCCTGACCGGACCGCCGGCGGTCGCCCGCCGCCACGCCCCGAGGTGCCGCTCCGCGTCCCCGGCCCCCGTGCGCAAGGATGGAGGTATGGCGAACCGACTTGCGCAGGCCACGTCCCCCTACCTCCTCCAGCACGCCGACAACCCCGTCGACTGGTGGCAGTGGGAGCCAGCGGCCTTCGACGAGGCGCGGCGGCGCAACGTGCCCGTGTTCCTCAGCGTGGGGTACAGCTCCTGCCACTGGTGTCATGTGCTCGCCCACGAGAGTTTCGAGGACGCGGAGACCGCCGCGTACATGAACGAGCACTTCGTCAACATCAAGGTCGACCGTGAGGAGCGGCCCGATGTGGACGCCGTCTACATGGAGGCCGTGCAGGCCGCGACCGGGCAGGGCGGCTGGCCGATGTCCGTGTGGATGACGGCCGGCGGGGAGCCTTTCTACTTCGGGACCTACTTCCCGCCCGAGCCCCGCCACGGCATGCCGTCCTTCCGGCAGGTGCTGGAGGGCGTCAGCGACGCCTGGACCGGTCGACGGGACGAGGTCGGTGAGGTCGCGCAGCGGATCGCCTCCGATCTGGCCGCGCGCTCGCTGGTGGCCGGCGGCGACGGGGTGCCCGGCGAGGAGGATCTGGCACGGGCGCTGCTCGGACTGACCCGTGACTACGACGAGCGGCACGGCGGCTTCGGCGGCGCGCCGAAGTTCCCGCCGTCGATGGTCCTGGAGTTCCTGCTGCGGCACCACGCGCGCACGGGCGGCGAGGGTGCGCTGCAGATGGCCGCCCACACCGGCGAGGCGATGGCCCGGGGCGGGCTCTACGACCAGCTCGGGGGCGGGTTCGCGCGCTACTCGGTGGACCGCGAGTGGGTCGTCCCCCACTTCGAGAAGATGCTCTACGACAACGCCCTGCTGTGCCGGGTGTACGCCCACCTGTGGCGTGCCACCGGCAGTGATCTGGCCAAGCGGGTGGCGCTGGAGACCGCCGACTTCATGGTGCGCGAACTGCGCACCGCAGAGGGCGGGTTCGCCTCCGCGCTGGACGCGGACAGCGACACGGCGGACGGCGGTCACGCCGAGGGCGCGTTCTACGTGTGGACCCCCGCGCAGCTGCGTGAGGTGCTCGGCGACGAGGACGGGGCGCGGGCGGCGGAGCTCTTCGCGGTGACCGAGGAGGGCACCTTCGAGGAGGGTTCGTCGGTGCTGCGACTGCCCGTCGGCGAACCGGACGCGGACCTGCGCGCCCGGCTGCTCACGGCCCGCGAGGAGCGTCCGCGTCCCGGCCGCGACGACAAGATCGTCGCCGCCTGGAACGGTCTCGCCGTCGCCGCCCTCGCCGAGACCGGTGCGTATTTCGGCCGGCCGGACCTCGTCGAGCGGGCGACGGAGGCCGCCGACCTGCTGGTGAGGCTGCACATGGACTTCGAGGCCGGTGGCGTGCGTCTGCACCGGACGTCCAAGGACGGGCGGGCCGGTGACAACGCCGGGGTGCTGGAGGACTACGCGGACGTCGCCGAGGGCTTCCTCGCGCTGGCCGCGGTCGGCGGCGAAGGGGCGTGGCTGGAATTCGCCGGGTTCCTGCTGGACATGGTGATCGACCGGTTCCGGGGGGAGGGCGGCCAGCTGTACGACACCGCCCACGACGCGGAGCCCCTGATCCGGCGCCCGCAGGACCCCACGGACAACGCCGCTCCCTCGGGCTGGTCGGCGGCGGCCGGCGCGCTGCTGACGTACGCCGCGCACACCGGCTCGGAGGCCCATCGCACCGCCGCGGAGGAGGCCCTGGGCGTGGTGAAGGCGCTCGGGCCGCGTGCTCCGCGGTTCATCGGCTGGGGCCTCGCGGTCGCGGAGGCGCTGCTGGACGGTCCGCGCGAGGTGGCGGTCGTCGGCCCGCAGGGCGATCCGGCGACGCGGGAGCTGCATCTGACGGCACTGATGGGTACGGCGCCGGGGGCGGCGGTCGCGGTGGGGGACCCGGGCAGCGACGAGTTTCCGTTGCTGCGGGACCGTCCTTTGGTGAACGGCGGTTCTGCCGCGTACGTCTGCCGTGGCTTCGTCTGCGATTCACCGACCACAAACGCAACAGAACTTGCCCGGAAACTCACCGACTGAGACGAGAAAAGCTGAATTTAACCGTCAGGCCCCGGAACGAAATCCTCCGCCTCTATTGTCCTGAACGCAGATGAGTTGACGCGCGTACTGGGGAGTGACGCGCGTGGGGGAAGTACGTGCCGACGGCCAGGGGGGTCCTGCCGCGGCGCAGTGGCAGGGGGGCCATTCATGCTCATATCGCTGTTCGTTGCCGCCATTTCGGTGGCGCTTTTCTGGATGGCGGCGTTCACGCTCTGGTGGCAGATGCACGCCTGGCGTACGCCGGAGACTCTCGCGGCGACACGGTTCGACCGGCCCGAAGGAGGGGTCGGTCTCTCCTTCTCGCTGCTGCTGCCGGCCCGCCACGAACAGGCGGTGCTGGAGCACACCGTCGAGCGGCTGCTGGAGTCCAGTCACTCCAACTTCGAGATCATCGTGATCGTCGGACACGACGACCCGGAGACCGCCGCGGTCGCCGAACGCGCCGCCGCCCGCGATCCGGTCCGGGTGCGCGTCATCACCGACACCCACGAGACCAAGAACAAGCCGAAGGCGCTCAACACGGCACTGCCGCACTGCCGCGGCGACATCGTCGGGGTGTTCGACGCCGAGGACCAGGTCCACCCGGAGCTGCTGGCCCACGTCGACCACGCCTTCACCTCCACCGGCGCCGACGTGGTGCAGGGCGGGGTGCAGCTGATCAACTTCCACTCCAGCTGGTACAGCCTGCGCAACTGCCTGGAGTACTTCTTCTGGTTCCGCAGCCGGCTCCACCTGCACGCGCAGAAGGGCTTCATCCCGCTCGGCGGCAACACCGTCTTCGTACGCACCCCGGTGCTGCGCGAGGCCGGCGGCTGGGACCCGAACTGCCTCGCGGAGGACTGCGACCTGGGGGTGCGGCTGTCGTCCGCCGGCAAGAAGGTCGTCGTCGCGTACGACAGCGACATGGTCACCCGGGAGGAGACCCCGGGCACGCTGATGAGCCTGCTCAAGCAGCGCACCCGCTGGAACCAGGGGTTCCTCCAGGTCTACCGGAAGAAGGACTGGAAGCAACTGCCCGGGCGCGGCCAGCGCATGCTGGCCCGCTACACCCTGATGACGCCGTTCCTCCAGGCGTACTCGGGCGTGGTCATCCCGGTCAACGTCGCGATCGCGCTCTTCCTCGACGTCCCGGTGGGCGTCGCCATCGTGACCTTCCTGCCGCTGATCACGGCGATGGTCACCTTCGTCTTCGAGATCGTCGGACTGCACGACTTCGGCAAGCAGTACGGCCTGCGGGTCCGTGCGATCCACTACGTCAAGCTCGTCGTCGGCGGCCCCTTCTACCAGGTCCTGCTCGCCGGCGCCGCCGTGCGCGCGGTCTGGCGCGAGCAGCGCGGCCGTAACGAGTGGGAGCTCACCAGCCATGTCGGCGCGCACCTCACCGAGGTGTCCGGGACCAGAGAGGACGCCCGCCGGTGACCACCACCCTGCCTCCGGCCCCTGAAGCCACCGAGCCGGTATCCGCCGCACCCGCGAAGGCGACGGCCACCACCACCGCCGCGCCCGCGTACGTCCGACCGGTCGTGCGGTTCCGCAGTTCCCGGCCCGACCTGCTGCTGTGCGGCGTGCTGCTGTGCGTGATCCTTCTCGTCCAGGGCTGGAACATCACCCAGTTCCCGACGCTCAGCGACGACGAGGGCACCTACCTCGCCCAGGCGTGGGCGGTCCAGCAGGGCGAAGGGCTCGCCCACTACACGTACTGGTACGACCATCCGCCGCTGGGCTGGATCCAGATCGCGTTCCTGACCTGGATACCCTCGCTGATCGCCCCCGAGACGATGAGCGTCGCCTCCATGCGGTTCGCGATGCTGGCGGTCAGCGCGGCGTGCGCGGTGCTGCTGTACGTGCTGGCGCGCCGGCTGTTCCTGCCGCGGTGGGCGGCCGGGCTGGCGATGGCCCTCTTCGGTCTCTCGCCTCTCTCCGTCGTGCTGCAGCGCGAGATCTTCCTCGACAACATCGCCGTGATGTGGATGCTGCTGGCGTTCTGCCTGGCCGCGTCGCCCAGCCGGCATCTGTGGCACCACTTCGCCGCGGGGCTCACCGCCGCCGTCTCCGTGCTGACCAAGGAGACCATGCTGGTCGTGCTCCCCGCGCTGCTGGTGACGATGTGGCGGCACAGCCACCGCGACACCCGTAAGTTCGCGGTGACCGGAGCGATCACGGCCTGCGCGCTGATCGGCCTGTCCTATCCGCTGTACGCGCTGCTGAACAGCGAGCTGTTCCCCGGCGCCGGCCATGTGTCGCTGATCGACGGCATCACCTACCAGATGAGCCGGCCCGGCTCCGGATTCATCCTCGACGAGGGCACCGGCTCCCACGGGGTCCTCACCTCCTGGCTCTACTACGACACCGTGCTGCCCGTCGGCGGACTGGCCGGCGCCGCGCTCCTGCTCGTCACGGTCCGCTGGTCGGTCACCGCACGGGCACTCGCCGGCCCGGCGCTGGTGGTGGCGATCCTCGCGGTCGTCGCGATGCGGCCCTCGGGCTATCTCCCGGCGATGTACGTGATCCAGGCGCTCCCGTTCCTCGCGCTGGTCCTGGCGGCCGCGGTGGCCAGCGTGGCCCACGCCGTACTGCGCCGCGGCAACTGGGGCGCGGGACAGGCCCGGCCGGGCCTGTCCACGGCGCCCGCCCGGGCGCGCGCCGCACGCCTCACCGCGGCGGCACTGCTGGCCGTGGCGGCGGTCGGGTACGTCGTTCCCCGCTGGTACGACGGCAACAGGGCCGCGCTCACCGTCGACGCCAACGCCCCCTACCGAGCCGCGGCCGCCTGGATGCAGAACGAGGTCGACGACCCGGCCAACACCCGCGTGCTCGTCGACGACGCCCTCTGGCTGGATCTCGTGCACGACGGTTTCGAGCCCGGCACCGGGGCGATCTGGTTCTACAAGGCGGACCTCGACCCGGCGGTGGCGAAGACGATGCCGCGCGGCTGGCGCGACCTCGACTACGTCGTGTCGTCGCCGACCGTACGGCGTGACGCCGTCGACCTGCCCAACGTCAAGTCCGCGCTCGAACACTCGACGCCGGTCGCCGTCTTCGGCACGGGCGAGGACCGTATCGAGATCCGCAGGATCGCTGGAGGCGAGCTGTGACCACCCCCCGTACGGGCGCCGAGGAACTCGGCGATCCGGAGCTGAGTGCTACCCAGGTCGCCGAACCCGGCGCCGTCACCATCGTCGTCCCCACCTACAACGAGTCCGGCAACATCCGTGAACTCCTGCGCAGACTCACCGACTCGGTGCCTTCCCGGCTGCCTTGCGAGGTGCTGTTCGTCGACGACTCGACCGACGACACCCCGGACGTGATCCGCAGCGCCGCGCAGGACTGCCCGTTCCCGGTCGGCGTGCTGCACCGGGACACTCCGGACGGCGGGCTCGGCGGGGCCGTCGTCGAAGGCATGCGGAGGGCCGGCTCCGACTGGATCGTCGTCATGGACGCCGACCTCCAGCATCCCCCCGCCCTGGTACCGGACCTGGTCGCGGCGGGCGAACGCGCGGGCGCGGACCTGGTCGTCGCCAGCCGCTACATCCGCGGCGGCAGCCGCGAGGGCCTCGCCGGCGGCTACCGGATCGCCGTCTCGCGCGGCGCGACCTGGCTCACCAAGGCGCTGTTCCCGCGGCGGCTGCGCGGGATCAGCGACCCGATGAGCGGCTTCTTCGCGATCCGGCGCAGTGTGGTGACGGCCGACGCGCTGAAGCCGCTCGGCTACAAGATCCTGCTGGAACTCGCGGTGCGCTGTCGCCCGGAGACGGTCGCCGAGGTGCCGTTCGTCTTCCAGGACCGGTTCGCCGGCGAGTCGAAGTCGACGGCGAAGGAGGGCATGCGGTTCCTCGGTCATCTCACCGGGCTGCGCACCGCGTCCGCGATGGCCAGGATGGTCGCGTTCGGTCTGATCGGGCTGACCGGCTTCGTGCCGAACCTTCTCGCACTGCATCTGCTGACCGGTGCCGGCATGCACTACCTGCCGGCCGAGATCGTGGCCAACCAGTTCGGTGTGGCCTGGAACTTCCTGCTCATCGAGGTGCTGCTGTTCCGCGACCGCCGGCGGCACCGGCACTGGGCGGACCGGGCCGGCCGCTTCGCGCTGCTGGCCAACGCCGATCTGCTGCTGCGGATCCCACTGATCGCGCTGTTCGTGTCCTGGCTGGACATGGCGGTGCTCCCGGCGACGGCGCTCGCGCTGCTGACCACGTTCGTCGTGCGCTTCGCCGCGACGGAGGCGCTGGTCTATCTGCCGCGCAGGAAGAGCGCCCCGCACGCCGCCCGGCAGGACATGCGGGTCATCAGCTCCTGAAACACCCCACCGACATCCCTCGGAAGAGAGCCGCACGAAGGGAACCCGCTCATGCCGCCACCGCTCCGGATCCCCCGCCGACCCAGACGCAGGACCGCCCTGCTCGCCGTCGGCGCCATGACCACGGCGCTGCTGATGTCCGTCCCGCAGACGGCCCAGGCCGGCCCGCCCAACCTGATCTCCAACCCCGGCTTCGAGACGGCGGGCACGGGTGACATGCCCGCCTGCTGGTCCAAGTCCGGCTGGGGGGACAACGACTTCACGTTCGAGACGGTCGCCGACGCCCACTCCGGCACCAAGGCGATGAAGGTCTCGCTGACCCGCCGTGTCGACGGCGACCGCAAGGCCCTGATCACCGAGACCACGGCCTGTGCGCCGCAGGTGACGCCGGACCGGCAGTACGACCTGTCGCTCTGGTACAAATCGACCACTCCCGACGCCTCCGTCACGCTCTTCCGCCACGACACCACGGCCGGCTGGCAGTACTGGACGGACCTCAAGACCCTCGGGATGAGCGCCGGTTATCAGCGCACCGAGGTCCGCACTCCCGCCGTCCCCCCGGGCACCGACCGGATCGCGTGGGGCGTGTCCGTGTACGGCGCGGGCTCGGTCACCACCGACGACTACGTGATGGAGGAGGTGTCGGTCCCGGCTCCGGATCCCACCTGCACGGGCACGCCGCAGGAGTGCCTCAAGGGCCGCTGGGACGTCCTTCCGGTGCAGAACCCGGTGCGCTCCATGCACTCGGTGGTCATGCACAACGGACGGGTCCTCGTCATCGCCGGCTCGGGCAACGACCCGGCACTCTTCGAGGCGGGCACCTTCACCTCGGCCGTCTACGACCCGGCGACCGGCACCTTCAGGACGATTCCCACGCCGGTCGACATGTTCTGCGCGGGCCATGTGCAGCTTCAGGACGGCAAGATCCTGATCATGTCCGGCAACAAGGGTTACCCCTCCGCGGACGGCTCGATCGGCTACCAGGGCCTGAAGGACTCGTTCATCTTCGACCCGGAGACCGAGACCTACACCCGCACGAACGACATGAACGGCGGCCACTGGTACCCGTCGGCGACCGTCCTCGGCAACGGTGACGTCATCTCCTTCGGCGGGCTGAAGGAGGACTCGACCGGCAATGTGACCGCGGAGAAGTTCTCCGCCGCCCAGAACAAGTGGCTCCCGATGAACGAGGTGAACCAGACCTGGTCGTACTGGGGCCTGTACCCGTCGATGATCCTCATGCAGGACGGCCGCCTCTTCTACTCGGGCAGCCACACCTTCGGAAACGGCACCCCGGGCACCGGCGCCTCGATCTACGACTACGAGGCCAACACCATCACCGACGTGCCCGGCCTCCGGGCCAAGGACGAACGCGACGAGTCGGCGAGCGTGCTCCTGCCGCCCGCGCAGGACCAGAGGGTGCTGACGGTCGGCGGCGGCAACAACGAGACCAACCCGGTCGCCAACCGCTACACCGACATCATCGACCTCAAGGAGCCGAACCCCGGGTACGTGCACGGCCCCCTGCTGCCGCAGGGCGAGGTCGACCAGGGCCTCGGCCGGCGCCCGCAGACGGGCGCGGAGGGCAAGATGTACGTCTCGGCGGTGCTGCTGCCCGACGGCAAGGTCTTCGAGACCGGCGGCGGCCTGCACGACCGGGCCGACCCGGTGTACGAGGCGTCGTTCTTCGACCCGGTGACCAACACCTACGAGGCGGGGCTCGCGACCGACCCGATCCCGCGCGGCTACCACTCCTCCTCCTTCCTGCTGCCCGACGGCCGCGTCATGTCGGTCGGCGACAACCCCGGCAACGGCACGTACAACCACAACGTCTCGATCTACACGCCGCCGTACCTGCTCAAGGGGGCACGGCCGCGGATCACCTCGGTGATCGACGGGCAGTGGACGTACGGCGACACCCAGCGGATCACCGTCGACCGGCCGATAGCGAAGGCGGAGCTGATACGCCCGGCGGCGGTGACGCACTCGTCCGACCCCAACCAGCGGTTCGTGGACCTGCCGATGACGGTCGACGGCAACAACGTCGACCTGAACGTCACCAGCAACCCGAACCTGGCGCCGCCGGGCTGGTACATGCTCTTCGCGGTCGACGCCAACGGCGTGCCGTCGGTGGCGGAGTGGGTGCACCTCGGCGGCCCGCCCGCCATGGCGAAGGCGGCGGCCGGCCATCCCTCCGCCCATGTCCACGACTTCGCGGACGATCTGGCGCGGGCTCCGAAGAAGCCGCTGAAGAAGCGGAGTTCGGTGCCCGTGGACCCGCAGATCGCGGGCTGCGACCGGCACTACGGCAACGCGGGCGTCTGCGTCCCGACCACCTTCCCGAAGACGGTGGCCCGCACGACGGCCGCCCGCTGCGCCTGGCTGGCCGCGCACGACTACGGCCGCCTGAAGGTCAACGGCGGGGACGACCCCCTGCGGCTCGACCCGAACCGGGACGGTGTGGCGTGCGGGAAGGGAGACGTACGCAGGCGGTGAACGACCGCCGGTGAGCCACGCGTACGAGCCCTGTCCGCCGGCCGGCGGACAGGGCTCGGCCCGGTTCGGCCCGGGACCGGACCGACGCCCTCCCCTGGCCGGTGAGGGCGTCGGCGCGGCGTCAGATGCGGTGCACGGTGTGCAGTGTCCTGGCGTACGTGCCCGTGCCGTCGAGCAGTGACGCGCCGCCCAGGTCGGACATCGTCGGCCCGTCCACGGTCTTGCGGCTGGACAGGAAGCGGCGGCGGCCGGCCTGGTCCGCGCCCAGGTAGATGCCGACGTGGTCGACCGTGGCGCTCACGCCGTCGTCGCCCGAGTCGGCGTTGAACAGGACCAGGTCACCGGGTTGCAACTGCGTGGCGGTGGGCGGCCGGGTGCCGTCGGTCCGGTCGATGCGGACGCCGGGCGCGTGCTCGGCCATGTCACGGGACCTGCGCGGGAGCCGGGTGCCCGAAGTGTCCTCGCCCGCGGCCAGCGGCACGCCCAGGTGGTAGCCGTAGACCATGCGTGTGTAGCCCGAGCAGTCGAGGTTGCCGACCTGCTTGGCGGACGGCCCCGTCCAGGTGCCGTCGGGGAAGGTCCAGCCGACGTTCATGTACTCGTGGAAGTCGGCGCCTTCATAGCGGTCGCCCCGCGGATCGAGATATCCGTACCCGGCCTCGCCCAGCACCTGCTTGTCCTTGGCCGGTCCCGTCCCGCTCGTCACCGCCGGGGCGCCGGGCAGGAACATGGCCGCGTGGGCGAGGACGTCGGGAGCGGTGGAGCCGGCCCAGCCGCGTATCGTCTGCTCGAGCTCTGGTGTCCAGCTCCCGTCGAACGGCTGCGGCAGCACCCGCACCCAGTCCCGGTGCGTGACGCTGGGCGGCGCCTCCCAAGCGGCGGCGTCGACCTGGAAGCGGCTGACGGTGAGCCTGACGGGCAGATTGGTGCAGCCGCTGTTGGCCAGTGCCCGCAGGCCGACCCGCCCGGCGCCGAACGTGGAGTCGCTGACGTCGACGGCCCAGGCGGACGGCTCCGCGAGGTCGGATCGCCATGCCTTGGCCCGGATCCGGGTGCCTTCACGGCGCACCCGGATCGTCCAGTCGGTCCCGGCGGGCACAGCGGTGGCGAGCGTGAGGGCGGAGGCCAGCTGGGTGACGTTGTCGGCGACCTCCTTCTCGACGCGCAGTTCGACCGCGCCCGAGGTGAGGAACGACAGCCGGGCCCGGTAGTTGTCGTGGGTGCTCTGATAGCCGAAGGACAGCGCGTACGAGCAGGCCTGACCGGTGGGTACCTTGTCGAACCGGGCCACAGAACGCACGTCGACGTCGGTGATGCCGTCGTCGCGCACACTGGCGTGGCGGCTCGCGTGGTCGGTGGTGAGGGCGATGACGCCGGCGCCGGGCACGACCGAGTAATCGGTCTCGTCGGGCCCGAGCGTGGACCAGCTGCCGCCGCCGGGCGTGCTTCCCCAGTAGCGGCGCTCCGCCGCCGGCAGCGCCAGGTCCGGCAGGGTGCGCCCGAAGTCGTCCGTGTACGGCTTCTTGTTCTCGGTGAACGTCCTTTCGGGGCCGGGCAGTACGACGGTCCGCGCGCCATGGGTCAGCAGCGCGACGCGTTCGCCGCCGGAGGTGACCTCGGTCCGCGCCGGGGTCCCCGGCAGCACGGTGGCGGTGAGCGGAGTGTGCAGCGTCAGCCGGGTGAAGTACGAGGCGTCCAGCGGGGCCTGGGTGACGGACGAGCGGGCGGTGCCGAGGCCGGCCGGGGCCGCGAGCGGCGCGGCGGCCCGGGCGGGCCCCGCGGCGCGGGCCGGGGCGGCTGTCAGAGCGCCGAGCGGGACGGCAGTGGCGGAGGCGGCGAGGACGGCGAGAAGACCACGCCGTGAGGTGTTCGACATGCCGTCATGATCGGGCAGCGGATCGCCGCCCCCGTACGGCAGCCCCCGGAGGGCAACCTCCCGGTGCTGCCCGGCGATCAGAGCGGCAGACCGCCCTCGAGCACGTCCAGCGTGCGGTCCACGAGAGCGACCAGGTCGTCCTGCTGGCCGCGCTCGCCCCAGTGGATCAGGGCCTCGCGCAGCGCGGCCATGACGGCGGCGGTGAAGACCCGTACCTCCAGGTCGTCCGGTTCCCGGCCCGCCCGGTCGGCGATCGGGCGGGCGAGCAGCTGGGAGGTCTCCGCCATCGTCTCTGTCATCCGGGCCCGCAGGGAGGGGACCTCCAGCATGAGCCGGGTGCGCAGATGCATCTCCTCGGGTTCGTGTTCGAGGATCGAGGCGACGGCGCCGGTCAGGATGATCCGCAGGGACTCGAGCGGCGGTTCGTCCGCCGGCCTGGCCCGCAGCACCGCTTCCATGACCGGGTCGTACTCGTCGGTGAGGACGATGTCTTCCTTGGTGGGGAAGTAGCGGAAGACCGTGGAGGGGGAGACCTCCGCCGCCGCCGCGATCTGCTCGACCGTGGTCGCCTCGTACCCCTGCTCGGCGATCAGCCGGTACGTGGCCTTGCGGATCGCGATACGGGTCTTGAGCTTCTTGCGCTCCCGCAGCCCCATCGGGGGCTGATGCTGTTCGAAAGGGAGAGGTGCGGTGGCGGCCATGGTCGTCATTGTCGGGCATCCGCCCCCGCCCCGGCCACGTCCGCGGTCACGGCGGCCGGTGTGCTCCCCGGCCTCGGCAGCAGGGCCGCCGCGAGGAGCGCCGTGATCAGCGCGGCGATCCCGGAGACCAGCAGCACCACACCCATGCCCCTGGCGTACGCGGCGTCCGCCGCCGCGGTGAGCGCCGGGTCGCCCAGCAGATGCGCGGCGACCACGGAGTCACCGGCCGCGTCGGGCGCGCCGGCCGGCAGTCGGCTCTCGTAGACGGCCGCCAGCAGCGACCCGATGAGCGCGATCCCGATCGCGCTGCCGACCTGGCGTACGGTCGTCAGCAGTCCGGAGCCGGAGCCCGCCCGGTCCGGCGGCAGCGTGTCGATGGCGGCCGTCATCGCCGGCACCATCGAGAAGCCGAAGCCGAGCCCGGCGACCGACAGCCACAGCGCGGTGAAGCCGTAGCCGCTCTCCAGGGTGACGCGGCTGCCGAGGAAGCCCGCGAAGGCGAGGACGACGAGCCCGGCGGTGATCACGGCGCGGGCGCCGAACCGTCCGGCCAGCGGGGCGCTGCCCTTCGCGGCGACGATCAGCCCGCCCATCAGCGGCAGCATCCGTATCCCGGTGCCGAAGGCGTCGTTCCCGAGGACGGCCTGCAGATACGGCGGCAGCACGAACATCAGTCCGGCGAGCACGAACATCGCCAGCGTCACGGTCAGGGTGTTGAGCAGGAACGAGCGGTCGGCGAGGAGCGCCATGTCGAGCATGGGGCCCGCGGCGCGTTTCTCCCGTACGACGAGGGCGGCGATCAGCACCGCGGCGGCGGCGAGGGCGCAAAGGACCGCCGGGTCCGTCCAGCCGCGGACGGGCGCCTCGATGATCCCGTAGATCAGCGCGCCTAGCCCGGTGGCGGTGAGCGCCGTGGACAGGACGCCGACCCGGGGTGCCGAGGGGTCGCGGGTCTCCGGCAGCAGGAACAGGCAGGCGGTGATCCCGATCGCGACCATCGGGACGTTGACGACGAAGACGGAGCCCCACCAGAAGTGGTCGAGCAGCCAGCCGCCGACGACCGGCCCGAGCGGCAGTCCGAGCGCGGAGGCGGCGGTGACGATGCCGACGGCCTTGGCCCGCTCCTGGCCGGCGAACAGCGACGGCACGACGGCCATGCCGAGCGGCATCACGAAGGCGGCGCCGACGCCCATGGCGGCGCGCGCGGCGATGACGGTGGCGACGTCGCCGGCGAGCGCGCCGAGGAGTGAACCGGCCAGGAAGACGCCCAGGCCCGTCACCAGCATCCGCCGGCGGCCGAACCGGTCGCCGAGGAGCCCGGCGGGGAGCATCAGGGCGGCGAAGACCACGACATAGCCGTCCGCCATCCACTGCTGCTGCCCCGTGGTGGCGCCGAGCTGTTCCGCCATGGCGGGCAGGGCCACGTTCAGGATGGTCATGTCGAAGCCCAGGACGAGCAGGCTCGCGACCATCGCTGCCAGGGCCCACCAGCGACGGGGGTCGGGTGCGGACACGGCGCACCTCCTTTGGAGAGTAAGCGTCAAATGACAGTAACTCTCAAAAAGAAGTGAGCGTCAATATGTGGTTGTGTCCTTGCGCCGGGCGTCCGGGCTCAGGAGTGCTGGTAGGCCACCAGGGAGATCCCCACGTAGTGGACGATGAACGCGGCGAGCGTGAGGGAGTGGAACACCTCGTGGAAGCCGAACCAGCGCGGCGACGGGTTCGGTCGCTTGAGCCCGTAGATCACGCCGCCCGCGCTGTAGAGCAGCCCGCCGACGATCACCAGGACGAGCACGGCGATGCCGCCCTCCCGCATGAAGTCGGGGAGGAAGAACACCGCGGCCCAGCCCATCGCTATGTAGCAGGGCGTGTACAGCCAGCGCGGAGCGCCCACCCAGAACACCCGGAAGGCGATCCCTGCGACCGCCGCCGCCCAGACGGCCCACAGCAGCACCCGCCCGGTGGACGGCGGAAGCAGGAGCAGTGTGAGCGGCGTGTAGGTGCCGGCGATGATCAGGAAGATGTTGGCGTGGTCGAGCCGGCGCAGCACGGCCGTGGCGCGCGGCCCCCAGTCGCCGCGGTGGTAGAGCGCGCTGATGCCGAAGAGCAGGCATGCGGTCACCGCGTAGACGCCGCAGGCGATCTTGGCCTTGGTCGAGTCCGCCAGTGCGGTGAGGACGATCCCCGCGATCACCACGGCGGGAAACATTCCTGCGTGCAGCCATCCGCGCAGCCTCGGTTTCACCGGGGGCGGGTCCATCTCGGTCACGTCGGGCATGGCTGCAGTCATGCCCGAATGCTACCTACGCAACCGTAGGTAACAGTGACGAGTGGCGATGCTCACGTGAGAGGGCCTCTGGACATATGGGCATTCGGCATCGATGATCAGATGAGTGCGGTCGGCACCGGATGAGCGCCAGCCAAAAGTAGGTACGAAGCATCCGGGTCGCGGCCCCCACGGGGCACAAACCAAACAAACCCTCACTTAGGAGCGATCGTGGCGCGCGACATCGCGGCTCCCAGCGTCCCCACCCATCACCAGGAGCTCATTTCCTGGGTCGACGAGATCGCAGCCATCACGCAGCCGGACAACATCGTCTGGTGCGACGGCTCGGAGGCCGAGTACGAGCGGCTGGCCGAGGAGCTGGTGGCCAAGGGCACGTTCAAGAAACTGGACCCGATCAAGCGCCCCAACTCCTACTACGCCGCGTCCGACCCCTCCGACGTCGCCCGCGTCGAGGACCGCACCTTCATCTGCTCCGAGAAGGAGGAGGACGCCGGCCCGACGAACCACTGGAAGGCGCCCGCGGAGATGAAGGACATCTTCGCCGGTGAGAAGGGCATCTTCCGCGGCTCGATGAAGGGCCGCACGATGTACGTCGTGCCCTTCTGCATGGGCCCGCTCGGCTCGCCGCTGTCCGCGATCGGCGTCGAGATCACCGACTCCGCGTACGTCGCCGTGTCCATGCGCACCATGACCCGCATGGGGCAGGCCGTCCTCGACGAGCTCGGCACCGACGGCTTCTTCGTCAAGGCCGTCCACACGCTGGGCGCGCCCCTGGCGGAGGGCGAGGCCGACGTCCCGTGGCCGTGCAACTCCACCAAGTACATCTCGCACTTCCCCGAGACCCGTGAGATCTGGTCCTACGGCTCCGGCTACGGCGGCAACGCCCTGCTCGGAAAGAAGTGCTACGCGCTGCGCATCGCGTCCGTCATGGCCCGCGACGAGGGCTGGCTCGCCGAGCACATGCTGATCCTCAAGCTCACCCCGCCGCAGGGCGAGTCCAAGTACGTGGCCGCCGCGTTCCCGTCCGCCTGCGGCAAGACCAACCTCGCCATGCTGGAGCCCACGATCTCCGGCTGGACGGTCGAGACCATCGGCGACGACATCGCCTGGATGCGCTTCGGCGAGGACGGCCGCCTCTACGCGATCAACCCCGAGGCGGGCTTCTTCGGCGTCGCGCCCGGCACCGGCGAGCACACCAACGCCAACGCCATGAAGACGCTCTGGGGCAACGCCGTCTTCACCAACGTCGCGCTCACCGACGACGGCGACGTGTGGTGGGAGGGCATGACCGAGGAGCCCCCGGCCCACCTCACGGACTGGAAGGGCAACGACTGGACGCCCGGGTCCGCGACCCCGGCCGCCCACCCCAACGCCCGCTTCACCGTCCCGGCCTCGCAGTGCCCGATCGCCGCGCCGGAGTGGGAGGACCCGAAGGGTGTGCCGATCTCGGCGATCCTCTTCGGTGGCCGCCGCGCCTCCGCGGTCCCGCTGGTGACCGAGTCCTTCAACTGGCAGCACGGCGTCTTCCTGGGCGCGAACGTCGCCTCCGAGAAGACCGCCGCCGCCGAGGGCAAGGTCGGCGAGCTGCGCCGCGACCCGTTCGCCATGCTGCCGTTCTGCGGCTACAACATGGGCGACTACATGGCCCACTGGCTCAAGGTCGGCGCCGACGCGGACGCGTCCAAGCTGCCGAAGATCTACTACGTGAACTGGTTCCGCAAGAACGACGCCGGCAAGTTCGTCTGGCCCGGCTTCGGCGAGAACAGCCGCGTGCTGAAGTGGATCGTGGAGCGCCTCGAGGGCAAGGCCGAGGGTGTCGAGACGCCGATCGGTATCCTGCCGACGCGTGACGCGCTCGACACCGAGGGCCTGGAGCTGCCAGAGGAGGACCTCGAGTTCCTGCTCAAGGTCGACACCGAGGTCTGGCGCGAGGAGGCGGCTCTGGTTCCCGAGCACCTCAACACCTTCGGTGACCACACGCCCAAGGAGCTGTGGGACGAGTACCGCGCACTGGTGGCCCGCCTCGGCTGAGCCACCCCACAGGCCGCGTGGCGGGGCGCCCCGACATCCGCCCTGACCAGTGGGGGTCACGAACGACCCGTCACGTGTGAACGGCCCCCGGAGCCCCCTCAGGCTCCGGGGGCCGAAACCTTTGCTGCCCGGCGGCGCGGCGTCTTGTGCCCACGCCTCGCTCACATGTTCCATGGGATCTTCACGTTCAACGATGAACTGAGCCTGTGGGGGGCATAGTTGAGCACGTTTCAGCACACCGGACGACGCATCGCCGCCATCGTGGCGGCCGCGGTCGTCAGCGGCAGCGGCATGATCCTCGCGGCGCCCGCCGCGCACGCGAGCGAGGCGTCCGACGTCGTCGCCAAGCTGCCGGTCTCCTCGTTCTCCGACATGGTGGTCGACTCGCGTAACCAGCGCGTCTTCGTCTCCGACAAGTCGGGAGCCGCCCTGTACGGGGGCGTGGTCGTCGCATACGACTTCGAGGGCCACCGGGTCGGGTCGTTCACCACCGCGACCCGCGCCTCCGGTCTCGCCCTGAGCGAGGACGCGGCCACCCTGTACGTGGGCCAGCGTGAGGGCGTCTTCGCCTACGACACCCTGACCCTGCAGGAGACCGGCCGCATCGCCGCCTACCAGGACGCCTGCGGCCGGGAACTCGCGGTCACCGGAACCAAGCGCTGGCACACCACCACCCCGGCCTCCAACGACTCCTACTGCGACCAGAACCGGACCGACCTGGACTCGGTGGTGGGCGGGGTGTACACACGCACCGACTGGAACGCCGCGGGCAGGCTGCTGCTGGCGACCGGCGACGGGGCGGCGGACCGGCTGTTCATGGGCCAGGCCAAGGGGCCGGTGGCGCCCGACCCCTTCCTCACCTCGTTCGACACCTCCGGCGACTCGCCGGTACGTGGCGGCGCCCGCCGTTTCGCGGACGCGGAGGGCAAGGGAGCGCTGGACCTCAAGGACATCGCCGTCAGCGCGGACGGCGCGCGCCTCGCGGTCGCCGACGCCGCGTACGGCACCCGGCTGCTGGACTCCGGGGACCTGAGCGACGCCGGCACCGGCTACCAGCCGCTGCCCACAGGCGCGAGCGCGTCGGCCGTCGCCTTCAGCGGCGACGGGAAGTTCGTGGCGCGTGGCGCCTCGGCCGCGGGCAGTACCCCCGACCTGCTGATCCAGCCGGCCGACCCGGCGAACGGCACGACGGCCATGGAGTTCGCCTACGAGGGCGACCTCGACGGCAACCGGATCGTGCCGCGCGGTCTGGAGTGGTCGAAGGACGGTTCCCGGCTGTTCGCCGTCACCACCAACGCGTACGGCAACGCCTTCTGGCTCCACATCGTGCAGCCGCCGGCCGCCCAGTACGACTCCCGTTTCTCCGGCGCGCTGACCCACACCCCGGGGCAGGCCGTCGTCGGCGAACCGGTCGGCATCCGCGGCCGCCTCGAGCTCGACGGCACCGCGCTGGCCGAGCCCGTCAGGGTCAGCGCCGTACGCACCACGGCCGACGGCACCCGCAAGCTCGCGGAGGCCGAGGTGGCGGCGGACGGGACCTTCACGGTGCTGGACGTGCCCGACGCCGTCGGCAGCGCGACCTATACGGTCTCCTTCCTCGGCGACATGACCCACCGGCCGGCCGAGGACGTCTCGCTCACGATCGACGTGGCGAAGGCCCCGACATCGGTCTCCCTCACCGCCCCGGCGGAGGCGTCGATGAGCGCGGGGGTCACGATCACCGGCAAGCTGACGGCCCAGGGGCGGGCACTCCCGGCCGGCGCCACCCTCGCGGTCGAGCGCACGGACCGGCTGGGCACGGGCAGCCTGTCGTCGGTGCCGGTCGCGGCGGACGGCACCTTCACGGTCAAGGACATGCCGCGCGCACGGCGCGACGTGACGTACACGGTGTCGTACGGAGGCGACGACCTGCACACCGGCAGCGAGGCGTCGGCGACGGTATTCGTCACGCGCTGAGCCCGGACATACGGATGCCGTACCCCGGAGCCCCGGGGTACGGCATGCGCCGGCCGGATCCCGGGCTCAGGCGCCGGGTGGCACCCGTTCCGCAGTCTCCCCGGCGGTCCACCTCCCGCGCCGAAGGCCGCGGGAGGTGGACCGGGCCCGTCAGGGGGCGCCGACCAGCTGCTGGTCCTTGAGCGCGGCGGTGTGCGCGTCCATCCGCTCGGCGGACAGGATCGCGGCGGCTGTGTCGGCGCGCGACGCGGCGACGACGAGGGCGCGGCCGGCGAGCGCGAGAGCGCGCCGGTGCAGATCGGCGGGGTCGGCGCCGCTGAGGCCCGCGTGGCGGGCCGGCGGTGCGCCACGGAGCCTCGAGACCTGCTCGGCGATGGCGTTCGCCGCCTGGTCGAGACCCAGTTCGTCGGTCACGGCGAGCAGCGCGGCGAGGTGACCGGCCAGCTGGATGTCCAGCTCTTCCTCGCGGCTGCGGTGGGGGTACTGCGCCTCGTCGGCCATCGAGTGGACCGACTTGGTGCGGATCGGCTCGTACATGGGGATGGCCTCCTGCTCACAGTCAGGAGACCATCCTACATTGGATCGAGTCTAAAGTTGAGTCGCTTCGTGAGTCCCGTCGTCGGGAAGCCCCGGCGACGCCCTACGGCTGCCCGTATCCGTCCAGGAAGGTGCCGATCCGGGTCACGGCGTCCGCCAGGTCCTTCGCGGTCGGCAGGGTCACGATCCGGAAGTGGTCCGGCTCCGGCCAGTTGAAGCCCGTGCCGTGGACGACCATGATCTTCTCGGCCCGCAGCAGGTCCAGCACCATCTGCCGGTCGTCCTTGATCTTGTAGACCTTGGGGTCGAGCCGGGGGAACAGATAGAGCGCCCCCTTCGGCTTCACGCAGGTCACTCCCGGGATCTGCGTCAGCAGGTCGTACGCGACGTCCCGCTGCTCCAGGATCCGTCCGCCCGGCAGCACCAGCTCCTCGATCGACTGCCGTCCGCCGAGCGCCGTGGCCACCGCGTGCTGCGAGGGCATGTTGGCGCACAGCCGCATGTTGGCGAGGATGGTCAGACCCTCGATGTACGAGGACGCGTGCGCCTTGGGGCCGCAGACCGCCATCCAGCCCGCGCGGTAACCGGCCACCCGGTAGTTCTTGGACAGCCCGTTGAAGGTGAGCACCATCAGGTCCGGGGCGAGGGAGGCGGTGGGCGTGTGGGTGGCGCCGTCGTAGAGGATCCGGTCGTAGATCTCGTCGGAGCAGACCACCAGGTTGTGGCGCCTGGCGATCTCGGTGAGGCTGCGCAGCATCTCGTCGTCGTAGACGGCGCCCGTCGGGTTGTTCGGGTTGATGATCACGATCGCCTTGGTGCGGTCGGTGATCTTGCGCTCGATGTCCGCGAGGTCGGGCATCCAGTCGGACTGCTCGTCGCACCGGTAGTGCACGGCCGTGCCGCCGGACAGCGACACCGACGCCGTCCACAACGGGTAGTCGGGTGCCGGTACGAGTACCTCGTCGCCGTCGTCGAGCAGCGCCTGCATCGACATCTGGATCAGCTCGGAGACACCGTTGCCCAGGTAGATGTCCTCGACGCCGAGCTCGATGCCCTTGGTCTGGTAGTGCTGCATCACCGCCCGCCGTGCGGACAGCAGCCCCTTCGCGTCGCCGTAACCATGGGCGGTGCTGAGGTTGCGGAGGATGTCCTCGAGGATCTCCGGCGGGCACTCGAATCCGAAGGCGGCCGGGTTGCCGGTGTTCAGCTTGAGGATGCGATGACCTGCCGCCTCGAGCCGCATTGCCTCCTCGAGGACCGGGCCCCGGATTTCGTAACAGACGTTTGCGAGCTTCGTGGACTGGATCACCTGCATGTCTGTGAGCTTACGGGCGGACAACACTGATCGCTCCGTGTTTTCGCGCCACCGGGTGCACGGCGTGAATGTCTGCTTTGTTGCCCGCCGGGTGGCACGGTCGCGGCCCCTTCGAAACCGGGGCGAGGAAGGCCGGATGCCTGTGAAACCGGCAGTGGGCGGCATGGGTGTTGTCCTCGTCACCTTCCGGTAAGGTGACTCGCCCGAGCAGGCTCCCGGCGATCCGGGAGCGGTGCCACGACCGAGGAGGTGAGACCCATTCCCGCAGGAGCAGTCTGGGCGCTCTCTCCCACAGCCGTACGGTCCACCGGGCACAGGTGACCACGAGGGCGCCCCCGTCGGTGCCCCCGAAAGGCTTTCATGTCGGTCTCCGAGCTGTACCCGTCACCTTCCTCCGTCGTCTCCGCGCTCCGCGCCGCGGGCTGCGTCTTCGCCGAGGACGAGGCGGATCTGTTGATCTCCGCGGCCCGCGACCACCGCGAACTCGCCGCCATGGTCGAGCGGCGCGTCGTCGGTCTCCCTCTGGAGCACGTGCTCGGCTGGGCCGAGTTCTGCGGCGTACGCGTGGCCGTCGACCCACGGGTCTTCGTGCCCCGTCGCCGCAGTGAGTTCCTCGTCGCACGCGCCATCGCCCTGGCCCCGCCCCGCCCCGTCGTCGTCGACCTGTGCTGCGGTTCCGGAGCGCTGGGGGCGGCGGTGCTGCGCGCCGCCCCCGGTGAGCTGCACGCCGCCGACATCGAGCCCGCCGCCGTACGGTGCGCCCGGCGCAACGTCGAGCCCGTCGGCGGCCGGGTCCATGAGGGGGACCTCTACGACCCGCTGCCGGCAGCGCTGGCCGGCCGGGTCGACGTACTCATCGCCAACGCCCCGTACGTACCCACCGGCGAGATCGGGCTGCTGCCGCCCGAGGCCCGCGACTTCGAGCCCCTGGTCGCTCTCGACGGCGGTGCCGACGGGCTCGACATCCAGCGGCGGGTGACCGCGGGGGCCGGCCGCTGGCTGGCGCCCGGCGGGGTGCTGCTCGTCGAAACGAGTGAGCGGCAGGCCCCGCGAACCGCTGCCGCGTTCGCCGATCACGGTCTCTGCCCACAAATCGCCGTTCAGGAGGAGTCGGACGCCACCGTGGTGATCGGTACCAGGCTCCGATAGACGAGAAGTCGAACAGCGGAACGGCCCCGGGGAGCGATCGCTCCCCGGGGCCGTTCCGTCACCGCGCCCGAGGGGCGCCGCACGGAGTGTCAGCCGGTGATGGAGGTATTGCCGCTCACCGGATTCAGCAGGCCCAGCACGTTCACCGAGTTACCGGTGAGGTTCAGCGGAACGCTGACCGGCAGCTGGATGACATTGCCGGACAGGACGCCGGCGGAACCGGCGGCAATGCCCTCGGCACCCGCGTCGGCCATGGCGGGCGCGGCACTGCCGAGCGCCACGACGAGACCGGCGGCAACGGCTGCAGCCTTTGTGTGCTTCATTTTGATCCTTTCAGCAGGGGGCGCTGTACGCGGTACGGCCTTCGTGTCGCGAAGCTGCATTTCAGCCATGCAGACATGCGCCTCCGCAGTACTAGTAACGAATCGGTTCCCCGCCGGGCAGCCGACGCGCGACCATCGGGTCGAAAAGTCACTCGTATGTCTCATGCAACTGTCGAACCCGTGCACGGGATTCGCGGAGGAATTTCCCGATGCGGGGAGTTCCCTCCGGCGCGTAGCTGCTCCGTGCGACACGGACGGGCAGCCCTTCGGCCCGGTGATCAGCGGGTGGAGGTGCCGTTCTCCGAGAGGACCGGGATGTCGCTGAGGATGTGCGACAGGGGATCGTCACCCTTGGCCTGGGTGGAGTTCTCGACGCACTGCTGGTTCTGCGGGGCAGACAGGACCGGGATGTCCTCGACGCCGACCGGAACGACGCCGGCGAGCGAGCCGAGGTTGGCCTTGGCCGGCATGCCGACGCAGGGCTTGTTGAGCGAGCCCTGGATCAGGCTCATCTGCGGGCTCATGGTGCCGTAGGTGGCGGCGTTGCCGTAGTGCTGCATGGCGCCGACACCACTCGCGGTGGTGGTGCTCTGGTCGTCGCCGACAGCCAGTGCCTGCGGGGCCATCGCCGCGCCGGCGCCCACCATCGAAGCGGTGACCATGGCTGTCGTCAGAATCTTCTTGATCACTTACTTGTTCCTTTTCGTCTGAACGGCGAACGCGGTGCAGTCTGGTCAACGGAACCCGGGAGGTTTGGTTTCGGCTGTTCACTCGAATGCCGCGTGTGGCCGATGGCGCCATTGGCGTGTCGCGTTCACCCGTCTTGTCGAATGAATTACCCACTCCCGGGGCCGCTTTCGGTTGCGGCACAATAGGCGGGTCCATCGGGCCGAATGAGCGGTGAATTCAATATGACAATTACGTCTACCGGGTATCTGTCCGCCGACCGGAGAGGGAGGCGGCGGGCCGTCAGGGAACCCGGCCGGGGGGCGGTCGGCGCGAGTCGGACCTTTGCCTGGATGCTGGTGTCCAACGGTGCAGCAGGGCTGCTGGCGGCGTGGGTCATCACGATCGACAAGTTCAAGCTGTTGGAGGACCCGAGCTTCACACCGGGCTGCAGCCTCAACCCCGTGGTGTCGTGCGGCAACATCATGCAGAGCGAACAGGCGGCCGTCTTCGGCTTCCCCAACCCGATGCTGGGGCTCGTCGCCTACGGCATGGTGATCGCGATCGGGGTGGCGCTGCTTGCGGGAGCGCGCTACAGAAGGTGGTTCTGGCTCGGCGTGAACGCCGGCACTGGATTCGGCGTCGTCTTCTCCACCTGGCTGCAGTACCAGTCGCTGTACGAGATCAACGCGCTGTGTCTGTGGTGCTCGCTGGCGTGGGTCGCCACGATCATCATGTTCTGGTACGTGACCTCGCACAACGTCCGCAACGGCATCCTGCCCGCCCCCGCCGCGCTGCGCGGCTTCTTCGGCGAGTTCACCTGGGTGCTCCCCGTGCTGCACATCGGGATCATCGGCGTGCTGGTCCTGACCCGCTGGTGGGATTTCTGGACCAGTTGATCCTCGTGCAAGGGCGCCGACGGCACGCGTGCCGGCACGCGTGCCGGCACGCGACGCAAAGGAGCCCCGGCCACGTCCCGGGGCTCCTGCTTCGATCAGTGGGCGGAGGTGCCGTTCTCCGAGAGGACCGGGATGTCGCTGAGGATGTGCGACAGGGCTTGTCACCCTTGGCCTGTGGAGCTCTCGACGCGCTCTCGACCCACTCCGGCGGCCACACGTCACAAGGACCGAATCGCTCCGCCGATCCGAGGCGTTGCGGCGGGGGGTGGATCAGCCGCCGAGCGAGATACCGCCCAGCATCGGGGTGTCTGCGGCGGCAGTCTCCAGCACCTGCTGGGGCGCTTTGCCCTTGACGTTCTTCAGGTCGGTGGCGACGTCGCCCACCTGGTCGAGCGCGGTCACGGCATGGGTGCCGTCCTCCATCTGCGGGACGTAGGAGACGACCTCGCCGAGACCGCCGTTCAGGCTCATGGGAGGCATGCCCGCCGAGTCGGCGGCGAACGCGGGAGCGGCCACCCCCAGCGCCGCCACGGAACCGGCAAGGATGACAGCAGCCCTCGAGTACTTCATGTTTGTCTCCCTGATCCCGGCGGTGTTCTCCGCCGTCGACAGGCGTAACGAGCCGTGCTCGTGCGGGATACCCCGTCGCTCGTTTCCGTCACGCCCATGCGAACGACGCAGCGGCCCGTCCCGCCGGGGGTCCGGACGGCGTCGCCGCAGGTCTGCCACCGTCCACGTGCCGTACTCCTCGCCGCCTTGCGGGGCGTGACGCGGCACTCACCTTCTTGTTGACGGGTGGCATCAGGCGCTGCCCGGCCATGGCCCCCCCGGGCCAGGGATGTTGGCCGTGGCCGGCCGTGGTCGGCGCCCGGCGTCGGGCGAAAGCCACCCGGTGTGCCGGTCCTGGAGCCAGCCCCGGCGCGGCGACGGGGGAGTGGGACGGACCTGCTGTTCCTCCATCGACGGGGGCGGGAACAGCACGAGCCGTGACCACTCCCCGTCCGGCCGACCCGGCATGGTCCGGCCCGCTGCCGCCCACTCGCGTGTCAGCTGGTCGTAGATCGGGCTGTTCCCGGGCGGCGGTGCCGACGGTGCGGGATCCGTTCTCGTCTGCACACGCTGCCAACGAGCCGGAGCGGTAGTCCTTGCCATGCCGCGGCCAACGCGCACGGGGCACCGGAGGTCACTGCCACGCGGGGACGCCGGGGTACGGGAGGAACTGCCTTTCGAGCCCGTCGCTCGGCGAAGTGGGGCCCGCCGCAGGCGTCAAAGACACGGCGACGTCGGTGGCACCGGCTTCGGCGAGCATTGCCGGTTCGCCGGTAGCCGCACGAGCGTTGGCGAACACAGCGACAGCCGAGTGGACGTTCGAGAGCTTCCGCACGGCGCGGTCCCGTACGGCCTGTACTGCGCCTCGAACGCGGCCGGCCCCAGTGAGGTTCCGGCGCGGAGCCCGTTCACCCGGGCAGGTGAACGGGCAGCGGCCGGGAGGCTGCACGGTACTAGGGTGCCGAACCATGACCACTGTCAAACCCACCCGAACGACCGTCGACCGAGCAGAGTTGGGTACCCTCGCCCTGCTCGCCTGGACCGGTGACCCGGCCCAGGGCCACGACACGCCGTATCTGATCGCGTACTCCCTCGGTGACGGCACCGGCGGGGGCGAGGCGGCGGCCGCCGCCTCACTGGCGATGATCGAGGAGCTCGGTCTCACCACGGGCGGCGTCATGTACGACCACACCGGCGAAGGTGTCTCCCCGATCCAGCTGCTCGTCCAGGGTGGCCAGGCCGTCGTCAACATGAGCTACTTGAACGCCCAGTGCCGCGTCCCCGCCGAGTGGCTGGCAGCCGCCGAACGGCGAGGTCATGTGCACTTCATGATCTCCGGACGTCCGTGGCCGGAGGCCAAGCCCGGCGTGCCCGTCACCGAAGAGACCCTGCAGGCCCACCTCGGCGACGAAGACGCGCTCAAGGCCACCGCCCACGTGCTGCTCCCGGTGTCCCAGCTGCGCCGCTGACACCGCCGACGGCCCTGTACGTAGCCGTCGGCGCAGTCGGATGACACACCACTACGGGTGCGCCCGGTCCAGGTCGCAAGGGCCGGGAATCACCGGCCGGCCCCCTTCTGCGTGGCCTGCGCTCCTACGGGCTGCGGCCTCCCCTGCGTGGTGCAGGGGAGGCCGCAGCGGTCATCCGCGGTTCGGTGCTCAGGCGCCGTCGGAGAGGGCGCACCCGTTGCCGAAGGCCGGGTTGAGCAGCCCGATGACGTCCGCCGTGTTGCCGCAGAGGTTGACCGGCACGTGGACCGGGACCTGGGCGACATTGCCCGAGGCGACACCCGAGGAACCGGCGGCCGTACCGAGCGCTCCGGCGTCGGCGGCGGCCATGCCGGCACCGCCGACGAGGATGGCACCCGCGCCGGCGGCTACGGCGGCGGCCTTCGCAATACGCGACATCAACTTCTCCTTGCAACATGAAGAGGCGGCCGCACATGTGCGGCCTTGACGTCCGGTTCAACGCGGAAAGCCGACGCGGGTAACGGATCACCGGGAAGTCAGACACCAACGGATTCCTGCACCCCCTTGCGCGGCATGGGTCGTACGAGACGACATCGTGGTCGGGACGAGCAGGTGCCCCCGAGACGTCCCCGTGCGGACGCATAGGCTCGCGAACCTGGCCGTGACGCCCGCCCGGTGAACTACCCTTGATTTCCGCCGGTTTCACCGTCTCATCGGATTGGCGGTCGATAACGGCGCGTATGGATCCCGGCGATCACCATGCTGGATTATCAGCCGACGAATTACGGAATGGACCGCCCCCAACGCCTTGTGCCGCACCCGCATTTGTGGCATCGGCTACGGACAGGCTGCGCTCCGATGCGTACGTTCGGGTGGTATGTGTGCCCAAGTGCCCGACAACGGGTGACGTCATAACGGTCGCCTCGTAACTTCGGTGACAATGACGGGGGTTCGGATTCGGTTCTCGTCGGCACTGCTTCAGAGACCCCTCGTCAGCCGCCTGGCATCGGCCGGATCCATCCCTTCCCGCACCGACTCCATGAGATGTGACCAGTGAAACGTAGGCGATTGTGGACAGGGTTCGCCGTGATGGCGATGGTCGCCGTTGGGGTAACGGCATGGGCGATTCTGTCCCGGCCGGCCGCGAACCCGGAATCCGAGGCCAAGTCGGCGACCCAGACCGTTTCGGAGGCGCAGGCACTTGTGCAGGCCGGCCTGATGCAGTCGCAGTACCAGGACTTCCTCGGGGCGGAGCGCACGTTCAGGCGCGTTCTGGAGCTGGATAAGGACAACAAACTGGCGTGGTTCAACCTGGGTGTCATCGCACAGCGTGACGGCAGAACGGCTGATGCGCGTGAGGCCTATGGCAAGGCATTGAAGGTCGATCCGAAATTTGCGTCTGCTCTCTTCAACGAGGCGGTGCTGCTCGAGTCGAGCGATCCCGACCATGCCATCACGCTTCTGAAGCGTGCTGTCGCTGCCAACCCGAAGGCGTCCACGGCCTATCTGCGCCTCGGGCAGGCCCTGGCAAAGAAAGGTCGCGACGCCGAGGCCGAGGACGCATTCCGTCGTGCCGTAGCGGCCGATCCCGAGCTGCACTCTCTCGTTCCGGAGTCGTTCCAGGATTCCGTCAGCCCATCACCGTCAACGAGCCAAGCAGGTGCCAACAGATGACGTCGACTGCGACACCGAGGTTCTCCGTCTTCACACCCAGCCACAGGCCGCGTTTCCTTGATGAGTGCCTGGCGTCCCTGCAGGCGCAGACCTGCGCGGACTGGGAGTGGATCGTCCTGCTCAACAACGGCGCCCGGTGGCGGCCGGAGCGCCCCGATGAGCGTGTCCGCGTGGAGATCGCGGACGAAATCCACGGCGTCGGGGCGGCCAAACGCAGGGCATGTGAACTGGCACGCGGAGAGATTCTCGTCGAACTCGACCACGACGATCTGCTGGCGAAGGAGTGCCTGGCGGAGCTCGCCGAGGCATTCGACGCTCATCCCGACGCTGTTTTCGTCTACAGCAACACGGCGCAGATCACCGAGGACGGAAAGCGCGACGAGACCCGATTCAACGAGGCGCACGGCTGGCAGTACGAAGATGTGGACGTCGACGGCCGCCGGCTGATGCAGGCCATGTCCATGGCTCCGACGCCGCACAACGTCTCGTACATCTGGTACGCGCCCAACCACGTGCGGGCGTTCCGCAAGGACGTCTACGAAAAGGTCGGCGGATACGACGCCACCCGTACGGTCCTGGACGACCAGGACCTGATGTGCCGCCTCTTCCAAGCCGGCGACTTCCACCACATTCCCCGCTGCCTGTACCTCCAGCGGATCCACCCCGCGAACACCCAGCGCGATCCGGAGATCAACGCGCACATCCAGCGTGAAACGGTCGCCCTGTACGACAAGTACATCGAGGCCAACGCCCTGGCCTGGACCCAGCGTCGCGGACTGTACGCGCTGGACCTCGGCGCAGCCCACCGGAAGCCGCCCGGCTACCTGGGGGTGGACCAGTATCCGGGAGAGGGCGTCGACATCGTCGCGACCCTGCCGGGGAAGCTGGACCTGCCAGACGGCTCCGTCGGCCTGATGCGGGCGGTGGACTTCCTCGAGCACGTGCCCGCGAAGGTGCCGCTGATCAACGAGCTGTACCGGCTGCTGGCGCCCGGGGGCATGCTCCTCACCATGACACCCAGCGCCGACGGCCGCGGCGCGTACCAGGATCCGACGCACGTCGCCTTCTACAACGAGAACTCCTTCTGGTACTACACGGACAACCAGTACCGGACCTTCGTGCCGGAGATCCAGGCGCGGTTCCAGAATTCGCGGCTGGTCACCTACTACCCGACCGACTGGCACTCCAAGAACAACATCTCCTACGTGGTGGCGAACCTCATCGCGGTCAAGGAGGGCGCCGCGCGGTGCGGCGGACCGCTGCGGGTCTGAGGTGTCCCCAGACATCTCGGCAAGGCTCCCGGCGGGCTGTCAGCTTCCGCCGGGCGCCTCCTTTCGGTCGGGGGCGAGGCGCGGCAGTGATCGGGTCGGTTGCTGTCACCCGTTCAAGCCGGGAGACCACGGGAAGCTCGCCGGCGATGTCGACGCACCGTCATCCACACAAGGCAGTGGCCCCGCCTACGGCGGGGCCACTGCCTTGTGTGGGCGTGAAGCCCGGATGCCGGAGGCAGATGCTCTCGATCCGTGGCGCCCACGGAATGCGGCGGTGCCCCGGAGGCCGAAGCTCCGGGGCACCGCCAGACGGTCCTGGATGAGGCCGGCGGCCGGTGCCGCACCGCCGGTCAGACCGGATTCGTCACGTGTCCTGGCAGATCGCGTAGGCGGTGAAGGTGCCCTGGACACCGGCCGCGCCGGTGACGGAGGCCTGCCAACCCGTCGCGGGCCCGTCACCGACGAAGACGGGAGCGCTCTCGTTGGGGATGATGCCGGCGCCGAGCGTGTAGTCGATGTCGAACCCACCGCCGACGGCGACGTCGGCGCCCGTGCAGTCGGCGACCGCCGTTTCTTCGACGCCCAGGAGGGGAAGGTCCTCTGTCGCGAACACCACGTAGGTGTCGAGGTCGGCCGACCCCTGCGCGCCCTGGAAGCCCTGCGGGCCCTGCGCGCCCGTTGCGCCCTGGAAGCCCTGCGGGCCCTGCGCGCCATCCACGCCGTCCACTCCGGGTGCGCCCTGGAAGCCCTGCGGGCCCTGCACGCCCGGCACGCCCGGTGCGCCCTGGAAGCCCTGCGGGCCCTGGAAGCCCTGCGGGCCCTGGTAGCCCCGCGGTCCGCGGTCGCCCTTCTGGCCCTTCGGGCCACGGTCGCGGTCGGCACTGGTGGCGCCATTGGGGCCCGGGAGTCCCATGCTGTGCTCGGTGCCGGAGCGCTGGATCGCGTCGGCGACGGCGGTTGTGCTCGGGACGACATTGAGCACAACGGCAAGGGTTCCCGCCGAAACCAGGGTGGCAGACTTCATGCGGGAACTGCGGATCGTTTTACGGCTCACAAGGGAACCTTTCTCGCTGAACTGGGTTGATCACACCGCAAGCGCGCCCACTTCGCAGTGTGCTTGCTTCGCCTGCGTGTCACGTTGGCTACGGACGGAGCCATCCTTCCCATCCGACCACCGAATGTTCACGAGTTGGCCCGTGTCGTGCCTGAACATCACCCGAGCGGCCGCGAACTCTCCACACGCCGACCAATGGGAATGCCGGAAGGGTAAACAGGGGCCTTGCCGAAGACTTCCGGATCAATGCGCTGGACTTCATCCCATTCGCTTGTTCTGCTCGGCGAGGCCGCCGGTAAATTCCGACCGCACTGGTTGCCGTGCGATTTACCTTCAGCTCTTCCGCGGGTTGCCAGCAGGCACGGCATCGGGGCTGCGGCCAGACGTGCGGAGCCGGCAGGTCGTGCTGGGCGATTTTCACTGGGCTGCCGGCTGTTTCTGGACCGGCGAACGGGTGGCGGGCGTCGTGGTGCAGCAGCGTCGCCAGGATGCGCCGGGCAGCGCCGCTCCGATCGGATGACCGTCATCCGGCTGGGGGAACCTCGGCGAGCGCCCGGGTTGGAGGATCACACCGGCGCGGCCGGCCCTGCCTGCACGTCTTGCAGTGGTGCGCTCTTTCTCTGGCGCATGACGGCAGGTCGGGAGTCCTCCAGGAGTCCCAGCAGATAGTGGCCGTACCCGCTCTTGAGAAGTGGCCGGGCCAGTGCCCGGAGCCGGTCGTCGTCGATCAGGCCGGCCCGCCAGACCGCCTCCTCGATGCAGCCGATCTTGAAGCCCTGGCGCTCTTCGATGACCCGGACGAACTCGGAGGCCTGAATCATGGAGCTGAAGGTTCCGGTGTCCAGCCAGGCTGTGCCCCGGTCGAGCCGCGTCACGTGCAGCGCACCGGAGTCAAGGTAGGCGCGGTTGATGTCCGTGATCTCCAACTCGCCCCGGGCGCTGGGGCGCAGGCCTCGAGCGATGGCTACGACGTGGTTGTCATAGAAGTACAGGCCGGGTACGGCGTACCGGGACCTGGGCCGGGCCGGTTTCTCCTCGATGGACAGCGCTCGACCGAACTCGTCGAACTCGACCACGCCGTACGCCTCGGGGTTGGCGACCTGGTAGGCGAATACCCTGCCGCCCTTGATGTCGCCGTGGTTGGCCAACTGTGTGCCGAGGCCGGTGCCGTGGAAGATGTTGTCGCCCAGGATCAGGGCGACCGGCTCGTTCTCGATGAAGTCGGCGCCCAGGAGGAAGGCTTGGGCGATGCCCGCCGGGCGCTCTTGCGTGACGTATTCCAGTCGCAGCCCGAGTTCACCACCGGTGCCGAGCAACTGGCGGAACTGAGAACGGTCCTCTGGGGTGGTGATGATCAGAACTTCTCTGATGCCCGCCATCACCAATGTGGAAAGCGGGTAGTAGACCATGGGTTTGTCGAAAACCGGCAGCAATTGTTTTGATACAGCCCGCGTCAATGGCCAGAGTCGCGAGCCGGTGCCGCCGGCCAGCAGAATTCCTCGCATGGCGTCACCATAGTTGAACCGTTGGTGAATGGGGTGGCTCTGGCGCGGCGTGCGGTGATGTGTGCAGGCGTGAGCACGGCGGCAAAAGTAATTACGAGCGCCTGGTTCCGTCGGGCCCCGGAACGGTCGACGGCAGCGCGGCTCCGGCCCGGACCAGCGTGCGAGGCTATGAGGAGGTCGTGCGGCGTACGGACCGGCCCGCGAGCACGTCCGTGCGGACGCCGTCCTCGACGACGAACCGGCCGTCGATCAGTACGTGCGGGATTCCGACGGGCAGCGTGCGCGGCTCCTCGAAGGTCGAACCCGCCGTCACCGTGCCCGGGTCGAACAGCACCAGGTCGGCGCGGTACCCCTCACGGACCAGACCCCGGTCGGGCAGCCGCAGCCGGGCGGCCGGGCGGGACGTCAGATGCGCGACGGTCTCCTCCAGCGACAGGATGCCCAGCTCGCGCGCGTACCGGCCGAGGTAGTGCGGAAACGTGCCGTAGGCCCGCGGATGCGGCTTGTCACCCTGGAGGATGCCGTCGCTCCCGCCGGTGTGGACCCGGTGGCGCATGATCTGACGCACGTTCTCCTCGTGGCCCACGTGCTGGAGGATCGTCGAACCGAGCCGGTCCTCGATCAGCAGCCGTCGGGCGGTCGTCCAAGGGGCCTCGCCGCGCTCGTCGGCCGACTGCTGGATCGTCCGGCCGACGTGGCCGGTGACAGCCGGTTCTCTCACTCCGGAGATCTCGATGGTGTCCCACTCGATCGGGACGCCGTGGCAGCCGTCGGAGCCGACGACCTCCAGGTGGTGCCTGATCCTCTCGGCCGTCGAGTCGTCCCGAAGCCGCGCCAGTACGGCGTCGGGGCCGCCCTCGCCCGCCCAGCTCGGCAGCATCGCCACGAGCGTGGTGCAGCCGGGGGTGTACGGATAGGTGTCCAGGGAGATGTCCGCGCCGGCGTCCAGCGCGTCGTCGAGCAGTGCGAGCAGATCGGGCGCCTTGCCCTTGTTCACACCGAAGTTCATGGTGGCGTGCGCGAGATGCAGGGCACACCCGGCCTCGCGGGTCAGGTTCACCATCTCCTCGTACGCCTGGAGCGCGCCGGCGCCGTAGGAGCGGTGATGCGGGCAGTAGTAGCCGTCGTACCCGGCCACCACGCGGCACAGCTCCGCCAGCTCCGAGTCGTTCGCGTACATGCCCGGTGTGTACGTCAGACCGGACGACATGCCGACCGCGCCCTGCGCCATGCCCTCGGCCACCAGCTGCTTCATGCGGGTGAGTTCGGTGTCGGTGGCGGGGCGGTCCTCCCAACCCATCGCGTACATGCGCACGGTGCCTTGCGGGATCAGGTACGCGGCGTTCACCGCGATGCCCTGACCGCCGAAGTTCCGGTCGAGGCGGTCCAGGTACTCGCCGACCGAACGCCAGTCGAAGTCGATGTCGGAGCCGTCGCCGTTCCAGCCCGTGATCGCCTTGCGCACGGCGGCGAGGGTGTCGTCGTCGACGGGCGCGTACGACAGTCCGTCCTGCCCCAGCACCTCGAGGGTCACGCCCTGGGCGGCCTTCGCGGAATGGTCGGGGTCGCGCAGCAGCGCCAGATCGGAGTGCGCGTGCATGTCGATGAAGCCGGGGGCGAGGGCGAGACCGTCCGCGTCGAGGACGCGGGGGGCGGTGGGGCGGGGGCCGGTGCCCTCTTTGCGTATCTCGGCGATACGGCCGTCGCGGATGTCGACGTCGGCGCGGAAGGAGGCACCGCCGGTGCCGTCGATGACGCGGGCGTCGCGGATGACGAGGTGCATGGGGGTGCCTTTCGGGGGCGCGGCGGGGGGTACGGGTGGCGCCTGCGGCGGGCGTGTTCCCCTACCCGCCCCTTCCCGAAACCGGGCTCCGCCCGGACCCCCGCGCCTCAAACGCCGGCGAGGCTGGAGCAGCCCGTCCGGCGTTTGAGGGCACCGCGCGAAGCGCGATACGCCGCCAGCAGGGCGGTACGGGGCCCGGGGCCTGCCCCGGTTTCGGGAAGGGGCGGGGTGGGGGAACGGCCCCGCAGGGTCAGAAGAACGTGCGGATGAAGTCCGTCACCGTGCCGTCCTCCTCCACCACCGGAATCAGCTGCCACTTGTCGAACGACGTGCACGGATGCGACAGCCCCATCCCCACCCAGTCGCCGACCTCCAGGTCCGCGTCCGGGGTGGTGGCGAGCCAGCCGTGCTGGTCGGAGAGGCCGGTGACGGTGATGCCGTCGGCGGGGCGGATGTCGCCGGTGCGGGCGTCGCGGACGGCCTGGGCCTTCGGGAGGTCGAGGTCGTACGCCGCGTCCCGCTTGCCCGCGTTGACGAAGGCCTGGTCGGGGGTGGGCCGTGAGACGACCTGGGCCCACAGGCGGAACGCGGGCTGGAGCGCGCCCTCCTCCGGGACCCGGTTGAAGGGGGTGAGGTGCCGGTAGTGGCCGTCGTCGTGCGAGACGTACGCGCCGGAGCGCAGCAGCTTCAGCACGGGGCGGGACAGTTCGGGGATCTCGGCGAAGACATCGGCGACCGCGTCGAACCACGCGCTGCCGCCCGCACTGATCACGATCTCGTCGCTGTCGGCGAAACGGCCCGAGCCGTCGAAGTCCGCGGCGATCGCCACCAGCCGCCGCAGCCAGGCGCGTACCCGGTCGCCGTCGGCCTGCGGGACCTCGCCCTCGTATCCGGCCACGCCGACCAGGCGCAGCGTTCCCGTGGCCGCCACCGCGTCGGCGATCGCGGCGCAGTCCGCTTCCGTACGGGCTCCGGTGCGGGCGCCGTCGCCGGCGCCGAGTTCGAGCACGACGTCGAGGGGGCGCGAGACACCCCGCAGTGCCTCGTCCATGAGCTCGACGCCGCGCACGGAGTCGACGTAGCAGATGAGGCGGAAGTCCGGGTCGGTCTCGAGTTCGCCGGCGATCCAGCGCAGGGCGGCCGCGTCGACGACCTCGTTGGCGAGGAAGATCCGCCGGACCCCGTAGGCACGGTAGACCCGGGCCTGGTGGGGGACGGCCGCGGTGATGCCCCAGGCGCCGCGCTCCAGCTGGCGTGCGAAGAGCTGCGGTGACATCGAGGTCTTGCCGTGCGGGGCGAAGGCGAGGCCGTGGCGCTCCGAGTACGTCTCGAGCAGGGCGAGGTTGTGCTCGACGGACTCGGCGGACAGCGCCAGGACGGGGGTGGTGAAGCCGCCGGTGAAGAGATTGCGGCGGGAAGCCGCCAGCTCACCGACGGTGAGGCCTTCGGCGTCGGGCGGGAGCGCCTTGAACCGGTGGTCGGCCGGTTCGTCGGCGAGCCGTGCGACGGCGTTGTCGGCAGCCATGGGAGCCCTCCTCCATCACGTTGCAGTATGCGCAACGCCCATTGCGTATTTCGCTTGACGCTGTCTAACATCCGAGCCGACGCGGGGTCAATGGGCCCCGCGACCGACCCAGCGAGGAGCCCACGCGATCATGACCGCGAGCGCGTACGGACCCATGGACGTCGTCTGCCTCGGCGAGTCCATGGTCACGTTCCTGCCGACCCAGGCAGGGCGTCTCGCCGATGTGCCGTCCTTCGTCCGCGGCATCGGCGGCGCCGAGTCCAATGTGGCATGTGCGCTCGCCGCCGCGGGACACCGCACACGCTGGGTGGGCCGGGTCGGCGCCGACGGCTTCGGCGACCACCTCGTGTCGGCGATCGCCGCGTACGGGGTGGACACCTCGGCGGTGACCCGGGACCCGGAACGCCCGACGGGCGTCTACTTCCGCACGGCGACCGACCGGGCGACCGACGCCCACGAGGTCGTCTACTACCGCGCGGGCTCCGCCGCGTCGGCGATGTCCCCCCACACCGTGCCGTCCGACGCGGTCCGGTCCGGCCGCGCGCTGCACATCTCCGGCATCACGGCCGCCCTCTCGCCCGACTGCCTCGCCCTGATGCGCGACCTCACGGCCCGGCGGGACGGCGGCCCGCTCGTCTCGTTCGACGTGAACCACCGGCCCGGCCTGTGGCGTGATCCGTCCGCCGCGGACGTCCTGCTGGAGCTGGCCCGCGGGGCGGACATCGTGTTCGTCGGGGAGGACGAGGCGGAGGAGGCGTGGGGCGTACGGGGCGCGGACGCGATCCGCGCGGCGATGCCGCAGCCGTCGGTGGTGGTCGTGAAGCGGGGTGCGGCGGGAGCGGTGTCCTTCACCCGCCGTCAGGACCCCGCCCTGGACCCCGCCCCCGGCAGCGACACCGTCACCACCGTCCCCGCGCCCCGCGTCACCGTCATCGCCCCCGTCGGCGCCGGTGACGCCTTCGCCGCCGGGTTCCTGTCCGCCACGCTCCGCGGGCTCACCGCGCGGCAGCGGCTGCGGCACGGGCACCTGTGGGCCGCGGCCGCACTCACCGTCCCCGGGGACCTGGCGCCGCCGCCCACCGCCGGTCACGCCGACCGGCTGGCCGCCCTGGATGACGAGGCCTGGGGGAGACTGCACCTCGGCCCCGGGTGGACGGGGGAGGACCAGGAGGTACGTACACCATGAGCCAGACCGTCGACCGAGCGCTGAGCATCCTTCCGCTGCTCGCGGAGGGGCCGGCCGACCTCGGGCAGGTCGCCGACCGCCTCGGCGTGCACAAGTCCACCGCGCTGCGGCTGCTGCGCACCCTGCACGAGCACGGCCTCGTCCACCGCCAGCAGGACCAGCGCTACCGCCTCGGCGCCCGCCTGTTCGCGCTGGCGCAGGAGGCCGTGGAGAACCTCGACGTACGCGAGATCGCCCATCCGCATCTCGTCGCCCTCAACGAGCAGATCGGGCACACCGTCCATCTCGCCGTGTACGAGGAGAGCGAGGTCCTCTACATCGACAAGGTCGAGAGCCGCTACCCGGTGCGGATGTACTCCCGTATCGGCAAGCCCGTAGCGATCACCGTCGCGGCCGTGGCGAAGCTGCTGCTGGCCGATCTGCCGGAGGCGGAGCGGCGCGCACTCGCCGAGAAGCTCGACTTCCCCATGTACACGTCCCGTTCGATCCCGAACGCCGGCGCCTTCCTCAAGGAGCTGGCGACCGTGCGCGAACAGGGCTGGGCCACCGACCTGGGTGGCCACGAGGAGTCCATCAACTGCATCGGGGCCCCCATCCGCGGTGCGGACGGCCGGGTCGTCGCCGCGATGTCGGTGTCCGCGCCGAACGTCGTCGTCACGGCCGACGAACTCCTCACCCTCCTCCCGCTGGTGCGCCGCACCGCCGACGCCATCAGCCGGGAGTACTCAGGACAACCACCCCGACAGGAAGAACGCCCATGACCGAGAAGACCGCCCTCACCCCGAGCACCCACACCGCGCCGCCCGCCACGTTCTCCCACGGTGTGCGCAAGGGCAACATCCTCCAGGTCGCCGGTCAGGTCGGCTTCCTGCCGGCCGAGGAGGGCAAGGCTCCCACCCCCGCGGGACCCACCCTGCGTGAGCAGACCCTCCAGACCTTCGCCAACGTCAAGGCGATCCTCGAGGAGGGCGGCGCGAGCTGGGACGACGTGATGATGATCCGCGTCTACCTCACGGACACGGCGCACTTCGCCGAGATGAACGAGATCTACAACGAGTACTTCAAGGATCTGACGGTCGCCCCCGCCGCCCGTACGACCGTCTACGTCGGCCTCCCCGCCGGCCTGCTCATCGAGATCGACGCCCTGGCCGTCCTGGACTGATCTTCCTGAACCCGCCGCTCCACGGCACGGCGCTCCCCGAAGCGCCGTGCCGCGCTCCCCCCTTGCCGAAAACAGGCGGAAAGCGCCTGGATCCGCCTGAAATCACCTGAACGGACGCTCCCCATGTTCCTCGCCGCTGACGCGCCCCCACCCCCCATACCGCACACGGGCGGACTGCTCACCCTCATCGACGGCACCGCCGGTCTGCTGACCGTCGCCGCGCTCGGCATCGCGCTGCTGCTCGTCCTGATCATCAAGGTCCGGCTGCAGCCGTTCGTCGCGCTGCTCGCCGTCTCCATAGCCGTCGGCCTCGCGGCGGGCCTGTCGGTCACCGAACTCTTCGGCACGGTGCAGAAGTCCGCGGCCGTCTCGGTCATCGAGTCCGGCATGGGCGGCATCCTCGGCCATGTCGCCATCATCATCGGCCTCGGCACGATGCTCGGTGCGATCCTCGAAGTGAGCGGCGGCGCCGAGGTGTTGTCCTCCCGCCTGCTGAATCTCTTCGGCGAGAAGCGGGCCCCGCTCGCCATGGGCCTCACCGGCCTGATCTTCGGCATCCCGGTCTTCTTCGACGTCGGTATCTTCGTCCTCGCGCCCATCGTCTACGCGGCGGCCAAGCGCTCCGGCAAGTCGATCATCCTCTACGCCATGCCGCTGCTGGCCGGTCTGTCGATGACCCACGCGTTCCTCCCGCCGCACCCCGGTCCCGTCGCCGCCGCCGGCTTGTTCGACGTCTCCCTCGGCTGGGTCATCCTCATGGGCATCGTCGTCGGCATCCCCGCCGTCATCGCCGCCTGGGCCTACGCCGCCTGGATCGGCAAGCGGCTGTTCGTCGAGGTCCCGCAGGACATGCTGGAGGCCGCGGAGGACGCCAAGGCCGCCGTCGCCGCCGAGCAGGCGGCGGCGGGACGGCAGCCGCAGGAGGCGCCGGTCGCGCTCGGGACCGTCCTCGCCATCATCGGTACGCCGCTGGTGCTGATCCTCGCCGCGACGTTCTCCTCCATCGCGCTCGAGGAGTCCACGCTCCGCTCGGTCGTCGAGTTCTTCGGCAACCCGTTCGTCGCCCTGACGATCGCGCTGGTCATGGCGTACTGGCTGCTCGGCATCCGGCGCGGCTGGTCCCGCAAGTCGCTCGAGTCGGTCTCCACCCAGTCCCTCAAGCCGGTCGGCAACATCCTGCTCGTCGTCGGCGCGGGCGGTGTGTTCGGCGCGGTCCTGAAGGCGAGCGGCGTCGCGCAGGCGCTGTCCGACACCTTCAACGACGTCGGTCTCCCGATCATCGTGCTCGCCTACCTGATCTCCCTGGTGCTGCGCGTGGCGCAGGGCTCGGCGACGGTCGCGATCGTCACCACGGCCGGCATCGTGCTGCCCCTCGTCGAGAACGGCGGCCACTCGCAGGCGTTCCTGGCGCTCGTCATCATGGCGATCTCGGCGGGTTCGATCTTCGCCTCGCACGTCAACGACGGCGGATTCTGGATCGTCGCCAAGTACTTCGGCATCTCGGAACGGGACACGCTCAAGTCGTGGACGGTCCTCGAGTCGGTGCTGTCGGTCGCGGGCTTCGCGGTCGCCGCGGCGCTGAGTCTGGTCGTCTAGCGACGCCAGGGGCAGGGGGGAGGGACGCGTCCCTCCCCCCTGCCCTTAGGCTCGGCGCGTGCTGACATACGAACAGGTGCGTGACTGGGTCCACGGCAGGTACGGCCCCCGGCATGCCGAACGGCGGATCACCGACATCGGGTACGCCTATGCGGTCAGCACCCAGCCGGACGCGTATCTGGACGGGGACACGTCCGCGATGACGTACGGCAACGGCCCCGAGCTCGTGGTGAAACGGACCGGCGCCGTCTGGCAGTTCGGGTCCGGCCCCGCGACGATGCCGTTGTACGACGTCCGTTCGGAGGACGAGTTGCGCCGGGCGATGGCGGCCCTGCTTCCCGGGTGCGACCCGGACCGCCCGCACGAATCGGTCCCGATGACGCAGGCGCAGATCGGGTTCCCGCCGGTGGCGCCGGCGTATCCGGCGAGCCCGCCCGCCCCGCCGGCGTATCCGGCGAGCCCGGCTGCCCCGGCGTATCCCATGAGCCCGGCGGGCCCGCCCGCTCACCCCATGAGCCCGCCCGCCCCGCCGGCGTATCCGGCGAGCCCGGCTGCCCCGGCGTATCCCATGAGCCCGGCGGGCCCGCCCGCTCACCCCATGAGCCCGGCCGCACTGCCGGCGTACCCGATGAACCCTGCGGCCCCGGCGGCGTACCCGATGAACCCGGTCGCCCCGGCGGCGTACCCAGGGAACCCGGCGGCGCCCCAAGGGCCCGAGTTCGTCGCCGCGGACGCGGACAACGCGGTGCTCGTCGACGCGGTGGGTGTCTCGTTCGACCAGCGGGACGTGGTCACCGACTTCGTCTGGCAGGACGTCCAGGCCGTCCACCACACCGTCCGCGGTCTGTGCCTGCTGGTCGGAGTGACCCACCGGAACGGCGTGTTCCACGAATGCCGGGTCGGCGCCGGCCGGCAGAAGAAGCTCCGGGAGTGGTCGCAGCAGCTCGCCCTGACGCTCGGCCACTACCGAGGCGGCGGCCCCGGCATGTGACGCCCCGGCGGGCGGCCCCGGTCAGCCGAGGCAAAGGACGAGCAGGCACACCTTGTCCGGGGAGGTCGTCGCCGTGTCCGTCGGGCGGGTCTGCGGTTCGTCGGCTCCGGATCCCGACGTGGCGGGCGCGGTGGGGGACGGCCGGACGGCGGGGTCCGTCGTCGCCGGCGCGGTGGTCGGTGAGTCGGGGGTCTTCGTCGGCCGGGCCTGCGGGGCCTCGGGCGCTGCGGACACGGTGCGCGCAGGCGCCGCCCGGTCGGGTGCGGTGGTCGGGGCCGAGGAAGCAGGCGCGGTCCGCGGGGCGGAGACGGCGGTCTCGGACGGCCCGGGCCCGGCAGATTTCGTGGCGCGTTCGGCGGGCTGAGCGGGGGACGCGACGGGCCGGCTCTTCCTGGCCTCGTCCGGGACCGTCGGGTCCGGTGCGGCGGCCGCGCTCGCGCCGCCCTTGCCGGAGTCGGTGGGCAGCGCGGCGATCGTCAGCGCGCCGCCGACGATCGCGAGCGCCGTGCCCGCGGCGGCCCGCCGCTTGTTCTTCTTCCAGCGGGCCAGCTGCCGCCGGCGGGCGGCACGGCCCTGCCCGGTGGACGTGCCGCCCGCCGTCGCGCTGTCCTGGCCGATGACAGAGGCGGCCTCCGGCCGCGCGGGGAACTCCTCGGCCCCGTACGGCTCCCAGGCCGTGGCGGCCGTTGCCGCGGTGGCCCCCACGCGGTGCGTGGGCGGGGCTATGTCAGGGGCGTACGCGCCGCAGCCGGGGCACACCAGGGCGCCGTTGAGGTGCCGACGGCATGAGGAGCAGTAGTCCATGTGCTTCTTCCTGTGCTGACTACGCCGCCAAGGACATCGGCGACCTGTTCACGTTGAGCGTGCTGGGCCGGTCGGCGAGCAACGCTAACGGCGGCTCCCGGAGGCGGTGCGCAGTACCTGTGGCGCTTTTGGAAAGATTGCCTTTCGCCGCTCCGGAGGGATTGCGCTCCCCGGACGGACGTACTCGTGCCCGGATGTGCCGGTGCCGCGCGGGAGGTGTCCCGCGCGGCACCGGTCGTCGATCGGTCAGGCGCAGTACTGCTGCTCCTTGCCGATGGAGCGGTACATGCAGTCCGAGTTCTCCAGGAGTTGGAGCACCGCGTCGCGGTTGCGGCTCGTCTCGCGCTCGATCACCTCGTCGGGCGGGTAGAAGCCGCCGCCGCCGAAGCCGGCCGGGTACATCTCGAAGGTGTACCCGAAGATCTTCTGGCTGCCCCACAGCCAGTCGTCGATCGAACCGTCGGTGATGTAGAGGTCGCTCGACTGCTCCGCGGTGTAGCCGTTGCTCGCGGCCATCTTCCTGCCGACCGCGGCGAAGGCGTCACGGTCGTCCTGGGTCATGCCGGGGGCGGTGTCGGCGTTGGTCCAGCCGAACGGCCAGAGCACCAGCTCGCTGTAGGTGTGGAAGTCGATGCCCGTGGCGATCTGCTGCTTGCCGCCGACCACCCGGCTGCGGACGAAGTCAGCGACGACCTTCACCTCGGGAGCGGACTCGGCGGCCCTGCCGCGGTAGGTCTCCGAGCCGGTCGAGCCCGAGGAGCCGCCGCAGCAGCCCCACTTGTAGTTCCAGTTGCGGTTCATGTCGGTGCCGACGTACGACGAGCCGGAGTTCGGCTGCCGGTTCTTGCGCCAGCTGCGGTAGGAGCCGGAGGCGATGTCGTACTCGCCGCCGTCCGGGTTGAGGTCCGGGACGATCCAGATCTCCCGGCCGTTCACGGCATTGGTGATCCGCGAGTCGCTGCCGTAGTCCTCGCCGAACTCGCGCAGCAGGTAGAGCGCCATCTCGACGGTGAGATGCTCGCGGGCGTGCTGGTGGTGCGTGAAGAGGATCTCCGGCTCGTTCTCGTCCGTGCCCACGTTGTCACTGATCTTGACGGCGACGATGTCCCGGCCCTGGTAGCTCTTGCCGATGACCCGCTTGCTCATGATGTCCGGATACTGCGCCACGCGCTGGTTGATCTCGGCCGTCATCTCCGCGTAGTTGTGGTAGCGGGAGTCGGCCGACGGGAAGTCGAACGGCTTCACGTCCGCCGCCGTGCGGTGCCGCGGCGGCGCGGGCAGCGCCTCGAGAGTGTGTCCGAGGGCGCGAAGCCGCCGTGCCTCCGCCGTCGTTGCGCTGACCACGACCGTGTGGTCGTCGGCCTCGTCGATCGACACACCGGCGCGGGCGATGGCGGTGCGTTCGGCGACGGTGTCGGGCCCGTGGATCCGGTACTGCCTGATCTGCTCGTCCTCGGCGGCGGCGGGTGCCGGCCGGTCCGGTGACGGTGCGGCGCCTGCGCTGATGGGCGCGGCCACCGCGAGCGCGAGGGCGGCCGCGAGGGTGGCGGCCTTCCTCCGGTTCGCACGTATGCGAAGTCGCATGCTGTCTCCTGGGTGGGGAGTTGTGGGGGGTGCTCAGGTGCGACGTGCGGGTCTGTGCCGGTGTTCGAGCACATCGTGTCGGGGTGACATGCTCGGGTCAAGGAGAGCTTCGGCCGATCCTGGCCGCCGCAGGATCGGTACGGCCCCTTGCGCGATCACCCGCGCGGCGCTTTGGTGACAGCGATCACCTGGGACGAGCGGAAGGCGGCTGTGCCATGGCAGGCACCACCGAGCAGGACGCGGACGGGACGCTCTCCGTGCCGCGCAAGTCGAGCTGGAAGTACATCGGTCCCGGGATCGTCGTCGCGGCGACCGGTGTCGGGGCCGGGGACCTGGTCGCGACGCTGATCGCGGGCAGCAAGTTCGGATACACGCTGATGTGGGCGGCCGTCATCGGTTGCGTCGTCAAGATCTCGCTGGCCGAGGCGTGCGGACGCTGGCACCTGGCGACCGGGCGCACCCTCTTCGAGGGCTGGCGGTCCCTCGGGAAGTGGACCACCGTCTACTTCGCCGTCTACGTGGTCGTCTGGGGATTCGTCTACGGGGCCACCGCGATGTCCTCCAGCGCGCTCCCCATCGTCGCCCTGTTCCCGGACGGCCCGAGCCTCAAGGTGTGGGCGGTCCTGACGGGCCTGGTCGGCCTGGTCTTCGTCTGGTTCAACCGGTACGCCGTGTTCGAGAAGGTCATGACGGCGCTCATCGGCATCATGTTTGTCGTCGTGGTGTACGTCGCGATCCGCGTCACGCCCGACGTCGGCGCCGCGTTGGCGGGCCTGGCCCCGGTGCTGCCCGACGGGTCGCTGCTCTACACCCTCGGCCTGATCGGCGGTGTCGGCGGCACGATCACCATGGCCGCGTACGGCTACTGGGTCAACGCCAAGGGCTGGACCAACACCGGCTGGATGAAGGTCATGCGCCTGGACAACCGGGTCGCCTACATCACCACCGGCGTCTTCGTCGTCGCGATGCTCATCGTCGGCGCCGAGCTGCTGCACGCCTCCCACCTCGCCCTCACCAAGGGCGACAGGGGGCTGATCGACCTCGGGACGATCCTGGAGGACAAGTACGGAGCGGTGACCGCCAAGCTGTTCCTCGTCGGCTTCTTCGCCACCTCGTTCTCGTCCCTGATCGGCGTGTGGCACGGCGTCAGCCTGATGTTCGCCGACTTCGTCGAGCGCTTGCGGCTCGACCGCAAGGGCGTACCCGTCGAGAAGGGCACCGTGGAGGAGGTGGCGGCCGGCCTGAAGGAGCGCTCGCTGCCGTTCCGGGCGTATCTGCTCTGGCTGACGTTCCCGCCGATCGCACTGCTCTTCCTGGACCAGCCGTTCGGCCTCGTCGTCGCCTACGGCGTGCTGGGCGCGTTCTTCATGCCGTTCCTGGCGCTCACCCTGATCTGGCTGCTCAACTCCTCACGCACTCCGGCCGAGTGGCGCAACGGCATCCTCAGCAACGTGATGCTGGCCGCCGCGGGGCTGCTGTTCGTCGTGCTGTGCGTCCAGCAGGTGCGCGAACTGCCCTGGTGAGCGTGCATGCGACGAGGGCCCGTGCCGCCGGGGGAGCGGCGGTACGGGCCCTCGTCGTCCATGGGGGTGTTACGGCAGGTTGTGGACGTGCGGTCCGACCGCGTTGGACCAGGCGTTGCCCGCCGTCGCGTCCCAGTTGGTGGACCAGGTCATCGCGCCCCGCAGGCCCGGGTAGGTCTTCGAGGGCTTGAACGAGCCGCAGTTCGTGCCGCGGGCAAGGCAGTCGAGAGCGTTCTTCACGATCGACGGGTCGACGTAGCCGCTTCCCGCTCCGCGGGTGGAGGCCGGGACTCCGAGGCCGACCTGGGAAGCGTCGAGGCCGCCCTCGAGCTGGATGCAGGCCAGCGCGGTCAGGAAGTCGACCGAGCCCTGCGAGTACACCTTGCCGTCGCAGCCGAGCATCGAGCCGCTGTTGTAGTACTGCATGTTGACGACGGTGAGGATGTCCTTCACGGCCAGCGCGGTCTTGAAGTACTCCGTGCCGGTGTTCTGCATGTCGATGGTCTGCGGCGCCATCGTCAGCACCAGCGACGAGCCCGCCTTCTGCGACAGCTGGCGCAGCGCCTTGGTCAGGTACGTCGAGTTGATGCCGTGCTCCAGGTCGATGTCGACCCCGCTGAAGCCGTACTCCTGCATCAGCGCATAGGCGCTGTTCGCGAAGGCCGTGGCGGACGCGTCACTGTTGATGGTGACGTTGCCCTTCTCGCCGCCGACCGAGATGATCACGGACTTGCCCGCGGCCTTCTTCGCGGCGACGTCCGCCTTGAAGTCGGCGGCGGAGGCGTATCCGACGGCCGGGTCGAGGTTGAAGACGATCTGGCCCGGCGTGCTCGTGGAGTCGGCGAACGACACCGCGATGATGTCGTACTGCGACTGCACGTCACGCAGCTTCTGCACGGTGGCGCCGTTGTTGAAGTTCTGCCAGTAGCCCGTCAGCGCGTGCTTCGGCACCGCCGGGTTGCCCGGGTTGCCGCCCGTGGGTCCGGTCCTGCCGGTGACCGCGGCCGACTTGGCCGACTCGCCCGCCGTGTTCGTGGCCGTGACCTGGAACTGGTACGAGGTGTCCGCGGAGAGGCCGGTCACCGTCGCCGATGTACCGGAGACGGACTGGACCCTCGCGCCGTCACGGTAGACGTTGTAGCCGGTCGCGCCGGAGACCGCGCCCCAGCTGAGGGCCACGGAGGACGACGTCACCGCGCCGACGGTGGGAGCCGCGGGCGCCGGCGGGACCACCGGGTCCGGATCGGTGCCGCCACCGCCGTCGGGGCCGAAGACGTTCACGTCGTCGGCGTAGTAGGCGGCCTGGCCGTACCAGCCGTGGGTGTAGACGGTCACCGACGTGGTGTTGGCGCCCGTGGTGAAGGAGGTGGTGAGCTTCGTCCAGCTGCTGCCGCCCGGCGTCCAGGTGGACACGTCCGTCGTCCCGGTGCCGCTCGCCCCCAGGTACACGTAGCTGCCCTGCACCCACGCGCTCAGCGAGTACGTCGAGTTCGGTTTGACCGCGACGCTCTGCGAGCACTTGGCGTTGTCCTGGCCGGCGGGCGTCGCCTTCAGCGCGGAGACGCCGCTGTGCACCGGGGAGGAGACGGCGGCACCGCTGCCGCCGGAGCAGGACCAGTTGGTGAGGCCCGACTCGAAGCCGGCGTTCTTGGCGACGTTGACGTCGGCGGCCTGCGCGGTCCCGGCGGTGCCCATGAGCGTCAGCCCGGTGCCGACCGCGAGCGCCAGACCGGCGCCCAGGGCCCTCCTGCCGGATCGCGCCGGGCGGTTCCGGGCAGGACCCGGCCATCTCCGTGAGCGTGTGGTGCGGTCCACTTGCGGCCTCCGGTGGGGGAGTTGGGGGGTGGGGATGGGGTTTGCGGACGGTGGCCACCGTTGGGCGTAAAAACTGGTCCAGACCAATCGGGTTGTCAAGACCTCTGGCAGTGATTGGTCCCCGGAACGGTGTTCACTGCCTGGGCGGTGGTGGCTAGAGTGCTCATGCAGGAACACGGAGTAGCGAGCACCAGCACCAGCAGCAGGAGCACGGAGCAGTAGGGATCTGCGGCCGCCGGACACCCCGGTGTCCGGAGCTGAACGGGGAACGAGCGTGCCGACCGCAATAGCAGTCACGAGCGCCGACCTGGTGCTACCGCCCACCGATCGACAGACGCCCACCGCCGCCCTGCTCCACCCGCCGGAGGAGGCTCCCCTCGACGCCGCGCTCAGCGACATGAGCGTCCTGCTCGAGCAGCACGGCTACGTCGTCGGGCTCTACCCGGCTTCGCTCCCCGCCGCCCACCAGCGCCGGCTGCACACGGTCCGCGCCGTGCTGGAGAGCGACCGCATCGCCCTGCTGGGGCTCGACCTGCCGCCGCTCGGCGTCGCCGTGCTCGCCCGGCAGCTACGGCAGCTGTCGATCTGCGACTTCGGCGCCGGAGTCATCGCCTCCGCCGCCCGGCTGCTCTCCCACTACATCTACGCCGGCGCCCTGCTCGGCTCCGTCGCCCGGCTCGACCGCATCCCGGTGAGCCTCACCTCCCACGCCAAGTCGTGGATGCCGGGGACCCAGTTCGGTGTGCTGGCCGGCCCCCGGCCCCAGATGGTCAAGCTCGGCGGGGGCGGCCGGCTGGCAGGGCCCGACTTCGCCACGCAGCTGATCGTCGCCAGAGGGCAGCTCCAGTCGGAATGGGTGACCGGCACCCTCGCCCCGGCCTGGCGCGTGCAGCAGCTCCACGAGGTCCCGCTGCCCCAGGACTCCGCGCGCTGGTGGGGGACGGGACGGCTGATCGAGTTCGCCGCGTTCATCCCCGACATCTCGGTCCTCTACCAACTGGTCTCTTCCGTACGGCGAGAGGTGTGCACATGGTGCGGCATCCAACTCATCGGTGACCGCTGCGGCTTCTGCTCCGCCCCGCTCACGGCCGCCTCCAGCCGCACCGGGGCGACCAGGGCGCTGACCGCGGGGCCATGAACAGCCACGCCCGGCCGCCTGCCGTGACCACCACCACGGCCGCCGCCTCAGCCGTCGCCCGCGCCGCGTCGTCCACCGCACCGACCGCTTCCGCCGGCCCCGCCGTGTCTGCCGCGTCCGTACCGTCCGCCCCATTCGTCCCACGTCATCGAACGAGGTCGTCCCACCCATGAATTCACGGCAGCGCCGCGGCGTTCTCCTGATTCTGCTCTCGGTCGTCTGCGGCATCGCCGCGTTCGCCGGCGTGCTCACCGTGATCGCCGACGTGAACTCGAAGGTCGGACCCGAGACCACCGCCTACCGCGTCAAGAGCGACATAGCCCCCTACACACCGCTCGAGGCCGCGCAGTTCGAGAAGGTGTCGATACCCGAACGCTGGCTGTCCCGGAGCGCGGTGACCGACCTCGGCGTAGTGCGGGGCAAGATCGCCGTGACCGAGCTGCGTGGTGGATCCCTGCTCCAGAGCGACATGATCGTGCAGAAGCCGGAGCTGGAGAGCGGTCAGCAGGAGATCGCCATCATGATCGACGCGGCGACCGGCGTGGCCGGAAAGATCCGGCCGGGCAATCTGGTCAACATCTTCGCCACCTTCGCCGCGCAGAACGACTCCGGCACCGACCAGTCCCGGCTCATCGTCGCGAACGCCAAGGTCATCGACGTCGGAGAGCTCACCGCCCTCGACCGCAGGAGCGGCGACCGCGGCAACGCCCCGCGCGAGGCGGTGCCCATCACCTTCGCGCTGAACACGGCGGACGCCCAGCGCGTCGCCTACGCCGAGTCCTTCGCCGAGCACGTGCGCCTGGCCCTGCTGCCCGACGGGAGCCCCACCACCCTGCGGCCCGGTGACGGCAGCTACGACCTCTCAGAAGACAAGAACAAGTGAGGGCCGGATGACGACGCGTATCCTCCCCGCCGTCGGCGACCCCGACGCCGCCCGGTCCATCGTCAGCCTCCTGGGCCGGCTCCCCGACGGGGAACCGGCACCACCGGTCGGCGACTCCACCTCGCTCGTCGACATGCTGGCCCGGCTCGCCGCCGAGTCGCTCGACGAACTCCCGGAAGTCGTCCTGGTCCACGAGCGCATCGGGCCGCTGCCCGCCCTCGAACTGATCCGGGACGTCGCCCTGCGCTTCCCGGCCGTCGGCGTCGTGCTCGTCACCGCCGACACCAGTCCGGGCCTGTACTCGGCGGCCATGGACTCCGGCGCCCGCGGCCTCGTCGCCCTCCCCCTCGTGTACGAGGAGCTGGCGCAGCGCGTCCAGGCGGCGGCCGGCTGGGCGGCGGGCGTACGCCAGCACCTCGGCCACGGTCCCGAGGCGGCGCTCGGCGGGCCGGGCGGCACCGTCGTCACCGTGAGCGGCGCCAAGGGCGGCGTCGGCACGACCGTCACGGCGATCCAGCTCGCCCTGGCCTCGGCGGCCTCCGGTCACTCCGTCGCCCTCGTCGACCTCGACCTCCAGGGTGGTGACGTCGCCTCGTACCTGGACGTCCAGTTCCGCCGCTCCATCGTGGACCTCGCGGCCATCCGGGACATCGGCGCCCGGGTCCTCCAGGACGCCGTCTTCAACCACGAGACGGGCGTGGCCCTGCTCCTCGCCCCGGCGGAGGGTGAACGCGCGGAGGACGTCAGCGACCGGCTCGTCCGGCAGACCCTCGGCGCCCTGCGGCAGCGGTACGAGACCGTGGTCGTCGACTGCGGCACGCAGGTCAACACCGCCAACGCCGCCGCCATCGAGTCGGCCGACACCACCCTGCTGCTGGCGCTGCCGGACGTGGTGACCGTACGGGCCACCAAGCGGATGGTGCGGCTCTGGGACCGGCTCCAGATCCGCAAGGCGGAGGAGACGATCATCGTGGTCAACCGCCATACGCGGACCACGGAGATCCAGCCGCCGCTCGTCTCCAAGATCACCGCCACGAAGGTGGCACGCACGGCGATCCCCGCGAACTTCAAGGAGCTCCAGGGCGCCGTCGACGCGGGCCGTATGCAGGACCTCGACGCCAAGTCCTCCGTCAAGCAGGCCCTGTGGGCCCTGGCGGGCGAGCTGGGGCTGGTCAAGGACGTGCAGGGGGACGCGAAGCAGAGCCGCTTCGGGTCCGGACGCCGGCACGGGCGCGCGAAATGACGGCGCCCGCCCCGCGCATACGGGACGACCGGGGCCAGTCGGCGATCGAGTTCACCGGCATGGTGCCGATCATCCTCGTGACGCTGGCCGTCCTGTGGCAGTCGGCACTCGTCGGCTACACGTTCGTGCTCGCGGGCAACGCGGCGGACAAGGCGGTCGCCGCCGGGGCGCGGGCAGAGGGCGGCGGCGCGGCGGCCTGCGCGGCGGCCGCGGAGGAGGACCTGACCGGGGGCTGGTCGGCGGCCGTCACCTGCGGGCCGGACGGAGACCTGTACAAGGCCGAGGTCTCGCTCGAGGTACCGCTGCTGTTCCCCGGCGTCAACCTGCCGATCACGGTCAGGGGCCGGGCGGGCGCGGCCGCCGAATGGAGGGACGGGCCATGAGACGCCGGGACCTCCGGGACGACCGCGGCCAGAGTGCCGTCGAATACGGCGGCTGGCTGTTCCTGCTGCTCTTCGTGATGACGATCGCGGTGCAGGTGGGCCTCGCCGTGTACGCGGCCCAGCAGGCCGGCACCGCGGCCCGCGCCGCGGCGCGGGTGGCCGCGCAGGAGGAGGCGACGACCAGCCCCCAGGCCGCGGGGCAGCAGGCGCTCAGCTCCTGGCTCGACGCCTCCGTCGCCGCCCGCCAGGACGGCGACGCGGTCACCGCCGACGTCACGGTCACCATTCCCGGCGTGGTCCCCGGCATCAGCTTCGGCACCGTCACCAAGTCCGCCACCATGCCCCTCGACAGGGAGTCGACACGATGAGCCTGCGCGCACGCATCCAGCGCATCGACGGCCCCGAGCCGGCGAACGGCCAGAGCGAGGAGAGCCGGCTCGTCGGCGTCTACCGGGCCAAGCTCCTCGAGGAGATCGACCTCGCCGAGATGTCCACCCTCGCCGCCGCCGAACGCCGGGTCCGTCTGGAGCGCGTACTCGGCCACATCATCAGCCGCGAGGGCCCCGTCCTGTCCACCGGCGAGCGCTCCCACCTCGTCCGGCGGGTCGTCGACGAGGCGCTCGGCCTCGGCATCCTCGAACCGCTCCTCGAGGACGCGTCCATCAGCGAGATCATGGTGAACGGCCCCGAACAGGTCTTCGTCGAGCGTGACGGGCGGCTGGAGCAGCTGCCGCTGCGGTTCTCCTCCACCGAGCAGCTGATGCAGACCATCGAGCGCATCGTCTCCACCGTCAACCGACGCGTCGACGAGGCGAACCCCATGGTCGACGCCCGGCTCCCCAGCGGTGAGCGGGTCAACGTCATCATCCCGCCGCTCTCCCTGACCGGCCCGGTGCTGACCATCCGCCGCTTCCCCCGCGCCTTCACGCTCCAGGAGATGATCGGCCTCGGGTCCCTCGACGAGCACATCCTGATGCTGCTCGCGGGCCTGGTGCGCGCCAAGTTCAACGTGATCGTCTCCGGCGCGACCGGCACCGGCAAGACCACCCTCCTCAACGCCCTGTCCGGCCTCATCCCGGACGGCGAACGCATCGTCACCATCGAGGACTCCGCCGAACTACGGCTCCAGCAGACCCATGTGATCACCCTGGAGTCCCGTCCCGCCAACGTCGAGGGCAAGGGCCACATCACCATCCGCGACCTCGTACGCAACTCCCTGCGCATGCGGCCCGACCGCATCATCGTCGGTGAGGTGCGCGGCGGGGAGACCCTCGACATGCTCCAGGCCATGTCGACCGGCCACGACGGCTCGCTCGCCACCGTCCACGCCAACAGCGCGGAGGACGCGCTGATGCGGCTCCAGACGCTCAGCTCCATGTCCGAGGTCGAGCTGCCGTTCGTGGCCATCCACGACCAGATCAACAGCGCCGTCGACGTCGTCGTCCAGCTGACCCGGCACGCGGACGGGGCACGCCGCATCACCGAGATCGCCGTCGTCGACTCGTACGGCCGTGAGGACTACCGCTTCGTGACCGTCTGCCGGTTCGAGGCGGAACCGCCGGCCGGGGACGGGCGCGTACACGGCAGGTTCCGGTACTTCCCGCTGCCGCGGCGGGTCGCGGAACGCCTCTACATGGCGGGCGAGGCGATCCCGCCGGCCTTCGGGGTCGGCGAGTCGCAACTGGAGCTCGCCACCCGGGTGCCACCGGGCCTGAGCCCGGTGCCCGACCCACGCACCGGCCACTCACCGGAAGGGCACCGCCCGCGATGAACCTGCCCCTGGTGACCCTCGGCGTCACGCTGCTCGGCTGCGTACTCGCTGTCCTCGGCGTGCGCTCCTGGTCGGTGGGCCAGGCGCAACGCCAGGCGCTGGTCGCCCGCATGTCGCAGTCCGGACCACTCGCGCTCGAGAGCGGACGCCGGCGCCGTTTCGCGGGAGTGGACCGCAGGCTCCGCGGCACCCGGCTCGGCCGGCGCATCGAGCGGAACATCTCCGCGACCGGCCTGGAACTGACCGCCGGGGAGTACGCCGTCTACGTCGTGGCCGCCCTGCTGGCGCTCTACTTCGTCGTCGGCTCGGTCTTCGCGCCGTTCTTCGGCCTGCTCGCCGTCCTGATCGGCGTCTGGGGCGCGAACGGCTTCCTCAACTGGCAGCGGGCCAAACGCACCGAGGCGTTCATCAGCCAGCTTCCCGAACTCACCCGGGTTCTCGCCAACGCCACCCAGGCCGGGCTCGCCCTGCGCACCGCGATCGGCATGGCCGTGGAGGAACTCGACGATCCGGCGCGCGAGGAACTGCGCCGCGTCGCCGACCAACTGGCCCTCGGCCGCTCCCTCGACGACGCCCTCGGCGACCTCGTCGAACGCCTCCCCTCACGCGAACTCACCGTGCTCGTGTCCACCCTGATCCTGTCCAACCGGGCGGGCGGCACCATCGTCACCTCGCTGCGCAACCTCACCGAGACCCTGGAGGAGCGCAAGGAGACCCGCCGGGAGGTCACCACCCTCCTCTCGCAGGTCAAGGTCACGGCGGTGGCCGTCCCGGTGCTGGGCCTCGGCTTCCTGCTCGTCATCAACGGCATGCGGGACGGGGCACTGGAGGACATGACCGGCGCACTCGGCGGCCGCGTCGCCGTACTGATCGCGGCCGGGCTGTACGCACTCGGCTTCATCCTCATCAACCGGCTGACCCGCGTCCGCATCTGAGACCTGACCAGAAGGGAGGGGACCCGCATGCTCCAACTGGCCCTGGCCGCCGTGACCGGCGTCGCCGTCGTCGGCGTCTTCTTCGGCATACGCATGTACCGGGCGGAGGCCAAGCTCCCCGGCGACCTCGCCATCGCCCTGGAGGTCGGCTCCACCCGCACCAGCTATCCGGGCATGGCCATCGACCGCCTCGGCATGCGCTGGGCCCCCTCGGTCCAGCGCCTGATGGGCCCGCGCCACGTCGACCGCGTCCGCCGCAGGCTCGACATGGCCGGCAACCCCGGCGGCCTGACGGTCGACCGGTACGCGGCCCGCCGCGCCGTCTACGGGGTCCTCGGCGGGCTCGTCGCCTTCGGGATGCTCATGAACGGGCAGGTCGTCCTCGCCGTCCTGTTCCTGCTCTACGGCCTGTTCTGGACGGACGTCCTGCTCCGGGCGGCCATCGCCCGCCGCAGGGACGACATCGAACGCACCCTGCCCGACTTCCTCGACGTACTCGCCGTCGTCGTCTCCGCCGGCCTCGGCTTCCGGCAGGCCCTGGAGCGCGTCGCGGAGAAGTACGAGGGCCCCTGGTCCGACGAACTGCGCATCACCCTCCGGCAGATGGACATGGGCATGGGCCGGCGCGAGGCCTTCGAACAATTGCGCCGCCGCAACGAGTCGGAGCAGGTTTCCATGTTCGTCTCCGCGCTCCAGCAGGGGGAGGAACTGGGCGCCCCGATCGTCGACACCCTGATCCAGATCGCCAACGACATGCGCAGGACCGACGCCCAGAACGCCAGAAGGAAGGCGGCGAAGGCCGTCCCGAAGGCGACGCTGATCGTCACGAGCTTCATGCTTCCCGGGACGATGATCCTCATCGTCGCGGGCTTCTACTACGCGGCCGACGTGGACTTCGGCGCGATCTTCGGAGGCTGAGGGATGAGGTTGCCGCGATGAAGGGTTCACGAGCGATTCGACCAACGGTCTTCGCTCACGCAAGCGAATGTGGGAGATTCTCCTCGGAGGCCCGGCGTAGCCGGGAGACTCCATGGAGTGATCAGCGGCGAGGGAGGCCGGACCGACATGAACCAGCGGTCCGTCGAAGGGGAACGAGGGGTACGCCATGAGGGACTTCGGCCTGCACAAGGTCGCGGCTGCGATCGGACTCCGCCGGGACGGACTCCGCGACGATCGGGGGCAGGGGTCGATCGAGTACGTCGGGATCACGATTCTGGTGGTGGCGATCGTGGTGCTGCTGCTGAACACGAACATGGGCAGCTCGATCGCCGACACCTTCACCGAGAAAATCAACTCCGTTCTCAATGGCGGGGGTGGAGGTGGCGGCTGATCACCCCAGCGGCGGAGGACCGTGGGCAGGCAACACCGTTGTATATGGCGGCAGTGGTCGGGCTGCTCTTTCTGGTCCTGGTGTTCCTGGCCTTCGGACAGGCCGACGTGACCCGCAACGGCACGCAGACCGCCGCCGACGCCGCCGCACTGGCAGCGGCCCAGGATTCCCGGGATCAACTCGAACTGACGGATCTCCTCGACGACCTGGAGGCAATCCTTGACGGAGAGGTACCGCCAGGCACTCCGGACGGTTGCGCGCGGGCTGCCGACTTCGCCGGTCGGAACGAAGCCGTGGCCGACGGTTGCACGCCGCTGAACGACGGCCGATGGGGCTTCACGGTCGAGGTCGAGTCCCAGAATTCGATGGGCGACAGCATCATCGAGGGAACCGGCAGCAAACACGCCACTGCACGTGCCACCGCCGTGGTCGAACCGCGCTGCACCTTCACGCCCGGGGAGACCCCGGCCCCGGAGCCCGGCGAAGAAGAAGGGGAAGAGGACGAGCAGAAGCCCTCACCGGGCAAGCTGCTCTGTGACTCCGACGAGTGGGTCGTCGACCCCGAAGAGCCCGATCTGCTGCCGGACATGGCAGACCTTTTCACCGTCAGACTGGCCGAGGACTGAGCCGATGAGCGCAAAGGAACAGGATTGATGAGCATGCGGCACATGAGGACCATGCGCCGGGCAGGTGTGGCAGCCACGCTGTCGTCCGCATTGATCTTCACTCTGTCGGCGTGTGGTGATGACGGGGACAAGCCCGAACAGAGCGGGCCCTCGTCCTCAGCCCCGGCCCCGTCCAGTGACGCTGACAAGAACGGCGCTGGATCCGAGGCCGCACCCAGCATCCCCACCGAACCGATCGCGATGGTCAAGGGCGAGGACGGCGTGGTGATGTCAGTCTTCTCCGCAAGTCGCGATGAAGGCGGGTTCCTCACCGTGGACGGAGAAATCAAGAACACCGGCTCCGCAGGGTTCACCACGCCCGTGCGCTGGAATGGAATGGAGCAGTCCGTCGCAGCCACCGGCCGGTCCTTCGCTGGGATGACGCTGGTCGACTCCAAAGGCAAGAAGCGCTACTACGTGCTGCGTGACACGGACAATCGACCGCTGACGACCTACGCATACGCGCCCTTCATCAAGGCCGGCGACACCCTGACCTTCTTTGCCCAGTTCCCTGCGCCACCAGCGACGACCACGCAACTCGCTCTGCAATTCCCCGGCTTCCCCAGCACCACGATCGAGCTGTCGTGATGCGCCCCGCGACCAGGATCACCGTGACCGCCGTCGTCCTCGCGGGTGCGCTCTCCGCCGGCTTGCTCGCCGGCGGCAGCGCCTTCGCCGACGACGGCCCCTACGCGGCGCCGCCCGCCGAGGCCCCTGTCAAGGTCGACGCCAACGACTCGGACCTGAAGCTCCCCGAGGGCGCGACGCTCGCCGACCCGAAGGTCATCGACATCAAGTCCGTCGTCGAGGACATCAGCGGTGAGGAGCGCCGCGAGGAGACGAACTCGGACATCAAGTTCGCCCTCCAGGCCGAGGTCCTCTTCGGCAAGGACAGCGCCAAGCTCTCCGGCGAGGCCACGTCCCGTATCTCGGCGATCGCCGTCGAGATCAAGAACCAGAACGCCAAGAAGATCCGGGTGTTCGGCTTCACCGACGACCTCGGCTCCGAGGCGCACGGTGACAAGCTGTCGAAGGAGCGCGCCGACGCCGTGCACAGCGTGCTCTCGCAGCAGTTGAGCGCCGAGGGGATCACGTACGAGATCCGCGGTTACGGCGAGGATTATCCGATCGCGAGCAACACGTCGGAGGAGGGCCGCCGGAAGAACCGCCGCGTCGAGGTGTCGTTCCCCAGGGAATGACGTCTGTCATCAGTACTGCGTCTGGGCGAACAGCCCGAATGCCCGGGAGACGAACGCCCGCAGCGTGCCCCGGCGCGTCAGGACGGACCGGTCGACGCCCGTGAAGAGCGCCGCGAGCGCGATGTCCGCGGCGACGGCCCGGCCCGTGGCGGTCACCGTGATCTGCCGGCGTCGGCCGCGGCCGGACTGCGTGACCGTGATCCTGGTGCCCGGGTCCTCGCTGTCCGGCTGTCGGGTGAGCACGTACCGGCGGCGGTCGACCGCCCACAGCCGGTATCTGTCCCCGCCGTACCTCATGTGCAGTGCGCGCCCGCGGTGGGTCAGGGCCAAACGGTTCCTGGACGTGTGGACCATGGCGTCCCCGAGGCGGAGCGTGATGCTGTTCAGCGTCGGCCGGCTGAGGACTTCCGCGTGTATTCCACGGGACTCGAAGGTGGCCGTGGGTATGGAACCGCCGCGCACCTCGGCGACGACGGATTCCGAATTCGACGGGTTCAGGGGGCTGGTGACCTTGATGTCGCCGAACTCCGGTGACATGCCCTGCCAGCCGGTCCGCTGCTCGCGGCGGGCGCCTGCCTTCCAGTGGTGCAGCAGGAACGGGGTGACGGCGGAATGCATCGCTCTCCTCACTGGTCGCACGGCGGATGACCACGGTACGGGCCCATGCGTCCGGCGCGGGAGCCGAGGTATCAGGCGCTGATCGTGAGCGTGACGCCCCGGCGCACCCCCCACTCCGCCAGTGCCCCGGCCTCCGCCTCGAGCACATGGCGGGCTCGCGGGCGCGGCAGGCCCACGCGGCCGGGGGGCATGGTGCGGACGGTGAGGACGCGCAGGTCGCGGTCCAGGTAGGCCACGTCGATGGCGAAGCGCATCCCCATCGAGTGGACGCTGCCGCACGGGGTCAGGAGCATCGCGCCCTTGATGCCGGCGCGGCCGAGGAGGCCGCGGCGGCGCGTCCGGTAGGTGGCGGCGATCTCGACGGGGGCGACCTTCAGGCCGTCGACCGTCAACGTGCCGGTGCCGTTCTGCCATTGCCGCCGCCTCATGGCGTTCACGGTATCGCCCGGTCGGCCTAAGGTCGTCGGCGTGGAAGCAGCGTTGGTGGTCGCGGCGGCTCTGTGGGGGGCGGGGGCCGGGTGGTTGTGTCCGCGGGCGGTGTACCGGTTGTCGGTCGAGCCGGGGGAGGCGTGGCGCGCCGAGTGTCCGGCGGGTCATCCGTACGGGGGGTGGGTCGGCGGGGCGTGCTGCCCGGCCCGGTTGCCGGCGCGCATTGTCGCGCCGCTCGTCACCGCGGCCGTGTGCGGCGTGCTCGCCGCAGCGGTCGGCGCGCGGCCCGAGCTGGCGGTCTGGCTGGTGCTGGTGCCCTTCGCCGTACTGCTGGCGGTGGTCGATGCGAGGGTGCGCCGGCTGCCGGATCACCTGACGCTGCCGTTGGCTGCCGGGGCGGTGCTCCTGCTCGGGGGCGCCGGTCTGGTGCCGGGCGCCGGTGGATCGTGGTCGACGGCGCTGCTCGGCGGTGCGGTTCTCGGGGGCGTGTACTTCGTGCTGTTCGTCGTCCATCCCGCGGGCATGGGCTTCGGGGATGTGAAGCTGGCGCTGTCGCTGGGCGTCGTTCTCGGCTGGTACGGGTGGGGGGTGCTGTTCGCGGGCGCCTTCGCGGGGTTCCTGCTCGGTTCGCTGTACGGGGCCGGCCTGATCGTCCTGCGCCGAGCCGGGCGCAAGAGCGCGATTCCCTTCGGGCCGTTCATGATGGCGGGGGCCTTGCTGGGGGTTCTGCTCGGGGCGCTGGCCGAGCGATGACCCCCGGAATACGCGAGACACGTCGGCATCGGCCGCGCAGAATCGCTCCCATGGACTCCATCGCGAAGAAGCCCGTCAACATCCCTGAAGCGCTCGCCTCCTTCGACGACGTGTACAGCCCCCGCATCGTGGCCCGTATGAACGACTACGACGTCCGCGTCGCGCACACCCTGGGCGACCACGTGTGGCACGTGCACGACGACACGGACGAGTTCTTCCTCGTTCTCGACGGGCGGTTCGACATCGCCCTGCGCGCGGCCGACGGCACCGAGTCCACCGTGGAGCTGCGCAAGGGCGACACGTTCGTGGTCCCGAAGGGCACCGAGCACAAGCCGACGTCGACCGGTGGCTCCATCCTCATGTTCGAGCCGTCCGGTACGAAGTCGACCGGTGACCGTCACGAGGGTGAGCTCCCGGACAACGTCGACAGCACGACCGGCCACGACCTGTAGTAGCCATGCCCCTCGGGGCCTGAGTGGCCGTCATGCGTGCGGCCCGACCGACACCGTGCCCAGCGTCAACTCGGCGCGGCTTTCCAGGATCTCGGCGACCCGCTCCACCTGGGCGGCGAGCGCGGTCCGGGCCCGCGCCGAGTCGAGTGCGGGGCCGATCGGTTCGACGGTTACCAGGAGTCGCCTGCCCGAGCGGCGCTGGTGCCAGACGCCGGCGGCGGTCCCGTCCACCAGCACTACCGGGTAGTTGCCCGCCTGGCCGCCCGCCAGGGCCCGGGCGTAGGCGGCACCGGGGAAGAGCCGCTCCCGCGGCCGGCAGGCGATCAGGTACGCGTCGAAGTAGGGGAGCAGATGTACGCCCCGCGGCGGGACGGAGTCCGGGAAGGCGGTGTCGCCCGAGACGACCCAAGCCTGCATGCCGTCGAAGCCGACCTCCTGGATACGCCCGACGGTTGCCTGAGCTGCGAATACGTCACGCGCCCACGCCGGCGGTGCCGCCAGCCATCTGGCGAAGTGCGCCGGGGTGGCCGGGCCGTATGCGTGCAGGTAGCGCTGTACGAGTTCGGGCACGGCTCGAGGCCCGTCCGCCGGCGTGACGCCGGGGCTGGTGTACGTCACCTTGCGGCCGCGGTTGGGGCCGAAGGCGAGGGCGCCGCGGTGGGCGGCCGTGTGGGCCGCCTGCCGCCAGCGCGGCCACTTGTCCTGGAAGGCTTCCATGACCCGGTCCCCGGCCCAGGGGCCCGTGCGGTCCACGATCGCCTCCGTCAGTTCGTCGACGGTCAGCGGCTCGCCGGCCAGCGCGTCGCGGATGGCCTCGATGACCTCGTCGGTCTGCTGCGGAGTCATCCGTACGTCGTCGGGCCAGGGATCAGGCCCGGCCGGGATCGCGGACAGGGCGCCCGTCCACATCGGCAGGTCCGTCGTGGGGAGCAGATGGACGGTGCCGCGCGGGCCGTACGTTTTGGTCAGGGTCCGGTCGCTCCAGAGCGCCTCGCGTACGTCCGTCCGGGTCGTACCAGCCGGCAGTCGCAGCGCTGTCGACAGCTCCGCCGCGGACAGTACCTGGGCGTGTGCGCCGAGCATCGCGCCCACGACCTCGGCGGGCGAGCCGAAGCCCGCGCCTTCCGGGCCGGCCGGCCCTTGGGCGGTCAGCCCCTGGCCCGTGAGGCCCTGGCGGGCCAGTCGCCGGGCACTCGCCCGCGTCCACGTCACGTCAGTCGTCGTCATGCGGAGACGGTAGGCGCTATATAGGTCAGAACCTGTCCTCTATGAGCCAAATGGGCGCGGCGGTCGGTCATTTGACGGAACGTCACTACGTTCGTCAACGACGCGCCTCGCGGCCCGGGTCCCCCGTGGGAGGTACGGTTCCGGGGCATCGGCCCTGGTACCGCCCCGCCCCTCGCGCCGCCCGGCGAATTCCGCCGTCACTTCCGGCATGGCGTGGCACCGCGTACCGCTTACGAAGGGTTATGGTGGAAACCCCCCCTCGGGCCGGTCCGTATCCCCCCCACGGACCGGCCCGTTTTATGTCTCCGCCCGACGGGTCAGCCCCGGTCGGCCCAGATGTTCGTGCCCTTCGTGTCCACCGCGAAGGTGTCGATCTCCTCCAGCTCCGCCTGCGTCAGAGGCGCCCCGGCCAGCGCCGCGACGTTCTCCTCGAGCTGCTTCACGCTCGACGCGCCGATGAGCGCGGACGTCATGCGCGGGTCGCGCAGCACCCACGAGATCGCCAGCTGGGCCAGCGACTGGCCACGGCGCGCGGCGATGTCGTTGAGTCCGTTGAGCCGGCGCACGACCTCGTCGGACAGCAGGGTCGGGTCGAGCGACTTGCCCTGGGTGGCCCGCGAGCCCTCGGGGATGCCCTTGAGGTACTTGCCGGTGAGCAGCCCCTGCGCGAGCGGCACGAAGGAGATGCAGCCCATACCGGCGCTCTCCAGGGTGTCCAGCAGGCCGTCGTTCTCGATCCAGCGGTTGATCATCGAGTACGAGGGCTGGTGGATGAGCGCCGGGACGCCCATCTCCTTCAGCAGCCCGGCCGCCTCCGCCGTCTGCTCCGCGTTGTAGGAGGACACGCCCACGTACAGCGCCTTGCCCTGCTGCACGGCGGATGCGAGCGCTCCCATCGTCTCCTCGAGCGGAGTCTCGGGGTCGAAGCGGTGGGAGTAGAAGATGTCGACGTGGTCGAGGCCCATCCGCTTCAGGGAGGCGTCCAGCGACGACAGCAGATACTTGCGCGAACCCCACTCGCCGTAAGGGCCCGGGTGCATCAGATAGCCGGCCTTGGTGGAGACGACGATCTCGTCCCGGTAGCGGGCGAAGTCCTGCGCGAAGATCTTGCCGAAATTCAGCTCGGCGGACCCGGGCGGCGGTCCGTAGTTGTTCGCAAGGTCGAAGTGGGTGACGCCCAGGTCGAAGGCGCGGCGCAGGATCGTGCGCTGCGAGCCCAGCGTGCGGTCGTCGCCGAAGTTGTGCCAGAGGCCGAGGGAGAGCGCGGGCAGCTTGAGGCCGGAGCGGCCGCTGCGGCGGTACTCCATGGACCCGTAGCGGTCGCCGTCGGCGAGGTAATAAGGGGAATCAGTCACGCTTCCCTCCTTATCACGGACTTGTGACACTCCGGGTTGGGCCGCCGTGCCCGGCCCGCAGTAGGGTTGCGCCTTCGGGGACTGCCGCATGGAGGGGTGTAAGAACTGTGAACCTGCGCGACCTGGTGTACAGGCTCTACGCACGCCGGGTGGAAGGCCGCCTCGACCATGCCCAGGTGCCCAAGCACATCGGTGTCATCCTCGACGGCAACCGCCGCTGGGCGAAAGCCTCCGGCGGCACGGCCGCACAGGGACACCAGGCCGGTGCCGACAAGATCTCCGAGCTGCTCGGCTGGTGCGCGGAGACCGACGTCGAGGTCGTCACCCTCTGGCTTCTTTCCACGGACAACTTCGACCGCCCCGAAGAAGAGCTCAAGCCGCTTCTGGGCATCATCGAGAACACGGTGCGTAACCTCGCCGCCGACGGGCGCTGGCGGGTGCACCACGTGGGCACCCTGGACCTGCTGCCCGACCACACGCAGCGGGTGCTGAAGGAGGCCGAGCAGGCCACGGCGGACGTGAAGGGAATACTGGTCAACGTCGCCGTCGGCTACGGCGGCCGCCAGGAGATCGCGGACGCGGTCCGTTCGCTGCTGCTGGAGCACGCGGCGAAGGGCACGAGCTTCGAGGAGCTCGCCGAGATCGTCGATGTCGAACACATCTCCGAGCACCTGTACACACGGGGGCAGCCGGATCCCGACCTGGTGATCCGCACCAGCGGGGAGCAGCGGCTCTCCGGGTTCATGCTCTGGCAGAGCGCACACTCCGAGTACTACTTCTGCGAAGTCTTCTGGCCGGCGTTCCGTAAGGTCGACTTCCTGCGCGCACTGCGCGACTACGCGGCGCGCCACCGCCGCTACGGCGCCTGACCCGGCCGCGCCGCCGCTCCCTGAACCGGGCCCCGCCCCGGCCCCCTTCACGCTGCGCCCGGTACCGCCACGTCGCTTCCCCCGCGCGGGCGCGGCAGTCGCGCGCCCCCTCGACGCGCCTCGTCACCGCACGTTCATCCGGCAGACGCCCGGCCTCCTGGCATGGCCGCACTTGTTCGAGGGCATACCTCTTGCAGGTCGACGTCCGATCCACGAACGTCGTATCTCAGTGAGCGGCTCACGCCGCCCACCCGGGAGGCCCTTTGCACACGAAGGACTGCACCAGCGGTGCGGACCACGCGGAGGGCCGGCGCTCGGCCCGCGCATCGTGGCCTGAGCCCGGCCCGTCCCCCGCTTCGGCGGGAGGACCCATGGCCCGCGACGCCGTCGCACCCCGACCTCGTCCGAGGGGGTACGTCCTTCCGTGGTGAACAGCACAAAGCGCCGTATGAACGACCGGCGCACCTACGTTCTCGACACCAGCGTCCTGCTGGCGGACCCGAAAGCCATGAGCCGCTTCGACGAGCACGAGGTCGTGCTCCCCGTCGTCGTGGTGACGGAGCTGGAGGCCAAGAGGCACCATCCGGAGCTCGGCTACTTCGCCCGGCAGGCGCTGCGTCTGCTGGACGACTTCCGGGTCCGGTACGGCCGCCTCGACTCTCCGCTGCCCATCGGGGACCTCGGTGGCACGCTGCGTGTCGAGCTCAACCACTCGGATCCCGGCGTACTGCCGGCCGGTTTCAGGCTGGGGGACAACGACTCACGGATTCTGGCCGTCGCACGCAACCTCCAGGCGGAGGGGTACGACGTCACGGTCGTCTCCAAGGACCTTCCGCTGCGCATCAAGGCGTCGTCGGTCGGCCTGCTCGCGGAGGAGTACCGCGCGGAGCTCGCCATCACCGACACGGGCTGGACGGGCATGACCGACCTGCCCCTGACGGCGGAGCAGGTCGACCTGCTGTACGGGGAGGAGACGCTGTACGTACCGGAGGCGGCGGATCTCCCCGTGCACACCGGTCTGGTGCTGCAGTCCGAGCGCGGCAAGGCGCTGGGGCGGGTCACCGCCGAGGGCAACGTCCGCCTGGTGCGGGGCGACCGCGAGGTGTTCGGCATCCACGGACGCAGCGCCGAGCAGCGCATCGCCCTGGATCTGCTCCTCGACCAGGAGGTCGGCATCGTCTCGCTCGGCGGCCGGGCCGGCACCGGCAAGTCGGCGCTGGCGCTGTGCGCGGGCCTCGAGGCGGTCCTCGAGCGCAGGCAGCACCAGAAGGTGATGGTCTTCAGACCGCTCTACGCGGTGGGCGGGCAGGAGCTCGGCTATCTGCCGGGCACCGAGGCCGAGAAGATGAGCCCGTGGGCGCAGGCGGTCTTCGACACGCTGTCCGCCGTCGCGGGCCGTGAGGTCATCGAGGAGGTCCTGAACCGCGGCATGCTGGAGGTCCTGCCGCTGACACACATCCGGGGCCGTTCCCTTCATGACGCGTTCGTCATCGTCGACGAGGCCCAGTCGCTGGAACGGAACGTACTCCTGACGGTTCTGTCCCGTATCGGGGCGAATTCCCGGGTCGTCCTAACCCACGACGTGGCCCAGCGGGACAACCTCCGGGTCGGCCGCTACGACGGAGTGGTCGCGGTGGTGGAGAAACTGAAAGGGCATCCGCTGTTCGCGCATGTCACCCTCACCCGCTCGGAGCGTTCACCGATCGCCGCGCTGGTGACCGAAATGCTGGAGGACGGGCACATTTGATCCGATAGGCTCCAGGGGCCTATCTGGCAAAAAGGGCAAGTCACTTGACGCCGCCCGGCGAAGCGCAAGAGCGTAGCCGGGCGGCGTCGTGCTGTCCGCCGATTCCTCCAAAAGCCCTGGCTCAAACGGGGTGTGAGCTTTCACACGCAACGAAGAATTGCCTTGCGGCCTCGCCCTGCGGCAGAGTCTTGCTTCCGTCAGGCCCCGCATGCGACACATCCGCACCACGGTTGGTGCACAGCAGCACACAATTCAAGACATGTCAGTCGCATGCCGCCCGCGAGCACAATGTGGCAGCTCCCCCGGGGAGTTGCCCACCGGGCCCGCGCCTCCCGTGACCCGATCAGTGGGGAGGCCAGCGTCAGGGGCAAGATTTCGCTCGCGGGGTCACCTGTGCGAGCGATGCTGGAAGGAAACCGTGTGAGCCGGATCTCGGTCCGGGGATTCGCAGTGGCCTCGGCTACTGCGGTCACCACCGTCGGCGCCGTCGTCGGCGTCGCGTCGGGCAACACTCAGCCCTCGGGCGACAACCTCGAGACGACTGCCGCCGACGCGACGCTCCTCGCGGACATTCCCATGGGCGAGCAGGCCCAGATCCAGGTGTCGTCCCTGACGCAGCAGGCCGACGCACAGGCCGCTGCCGCGGACGCGGCTGCGAAGAAGTCCGCCGAGGAATCGGCACGCATCCAGGCGGCCGAAACCGCCAAGGCGAAGAAGGAAGCCGCCGAGGAGCAGGCGAAGAAGGAGCGCGAGGAGGCCGCGGCCGCGGAGGCCCGCGCCAACCGCGACTCCGTCCGCGACGCGTCGAGCTTCTCCACCCAGGCGTCCTACAGCATCGCCGAGGTCCAGGCGATGGCACGCCAGATGGTGCCCGCCGACCAGTTCCAGTGCTTCAGCAACATCGTGGACCACGAGTCCAGCTGGAACTACCGCGCGCAGAACCCGTCTTCCGGTGCGTACGGCCTCGTCCAGGCACTGCCGGGCTCCAAGATGTCCACGGCGGGCGCCGACTGGCAGACCAACCCGGCCACCCAGATCAAGTGGGGCCTGAACTACATGGACAGCCGCTACGGCAGCCCGTGCGGCGCCTGGTCGTTCTGGCAGGCGAACCACTGGTACTAGCAGGCCTCCGGCCCGCCGGTCGCTCAACTTTTCGGAGCCTCTCACCGTCCTACGGTGAGGGGCTCCGTGCGTGTACGGTCTCCATTCGGTACTCCCCGGCGGGGGACACCCGCGCCTCGAGGGCGCAGGGGAGAGTGGCGGGGGGAAGAGGAAGCATCATGTCGAAGGTTCCAGGATGGCTCGGCCGAGTGGGCGCCGGGCTGACCCGGATGGGAGAGCGTCTGGAGGAGCGGCGTAACGAGGGCGCCCCGGACGCCGACGACGAGCTGCCCGACGCCCCGCGGCTCCCCGAGAGCGTTCCCCCGCCGCCGGCCTACGCGCCGGCCGTGTCCGCGAAGCCCGATCCGGTCGCCGCCATCCCCTGGGGGATGCGCGTCGCGGCGGAGGCGGGCTGGCGGCTGCTCGTACTGGCGGGCACACTCTGGGTGTTGACGCGGGCGATCAGCGCCGTGCAGCTGGTGGTGCTGGCGTTCGTGGCGGCCCTGCTCGTCACCGCGATGCTCCAGCCGACCGTCGCCCGGCTGTGCAGGCTCGGCCTCCCGCGGGGCTTCGCCACCGCCGTGACGGCGATCCTCGGCTTCGTCATCATGGGCCTGGTCGGTTGGTTCGTGGTGTGGCAGGTGATGGACAACCTGGACAACCTCTCCGACCGCGTCAGGGACGGCATCGACGAGCTGAAGCGCTGGCTCCTGGACAGCCCGTTCCATGTCACGGAGAGCCAGATCAACGACATCGCGCAGAACCTCAGCGACACCATCGGCACCAACACCGAGGAGATCACCTCGGCCGGTCTCCAGGGTGTGAGCGTGATGGTCGAGGTGCTCACCGGGATACTGCTGGCGATGTTCTCCACGCTGTTCCTGCTGTACGACGGCAGGCGCATCTGGGAGTGGGTGCTCAAACTCGTCCCCGCGCAGGCGCGGCAGGGGGTCGCCGGTGCCGGACCGCGTGCCTGGCGCACCCTGACCGCGTACGTCCGCGGCACGGTGATAGTGGCACTGATCGACGCGATCTTCATCGGCCTCGGGATCTACTTCCTCGATGTGCCGCTGGCCGTGCCGCTCGCCGTGTTCATCTTCCTGTTCGCCTTCATCCCCCTGGTCGGCGCGGTCGTCTCCGGCGCTCTCGCGGTGGTCGTCGCGCTGGTCACCCAGGGGGTGTTCACGGCGCTCATGGTGCTGGTCGTCGTCCTCGCCGTCCAGCAGATCGAGGGCCATGTGCTGCAGCCGTTCATCCTGGGCCGCGCGGTGCGGGTGCACCCGCTCGCCGTGGTGCTCGCCGTGGCCTGCGGAGGACTGACCGCCGGTATCGGCGGCGCGGTGGTGGCGGTCCCGCTGGTCGCCGTGACCAACACGGTCGTCGGCTATCTGCGGGTGTACGGTCAGGAACAGGCGCTGCGCCACTCCCCGCCGCCGCACGGCTCGACGTCCCTCGACGCGGCGGCGGCGACGGCCGCGGCCGAGGAGTCCCGGCCGGCGCGGAACCGGACACCGGAGGAGTCGGAGTGATCTCGGAACCGGAGCTCGTGCCGGAGGGGTACTTCGGCGCGGCCGAACTCCCCGGACAACGTCCGGCCGCCGACGACGTGGTGGCGGAGGACCAGGGCCCCGCGGGCCCGCGCCGCGCCCTTCCCGCCTGGCTGTGGGCACTTGGCGGCGCGGTCGTCGCGTCGGCGGTGTGGGCGGGCGGCCTGTACGCGCACTCCGCCGCCGGACCGGACCTCGGGGGGTACCGCGTGAGCCGGAACCTGTGCCTGGACGCGGAGTTGAAGGCACTGTCGGCCGCGATCGGCGAGCGCGTGGGCCAGGGCTCGGCATGGCGCAGTACGCACGAGAGCCTCGACGACGCGTCGTGCTACATCGAGATGAGGCCGACGGGGTACGAACTCCCGACCGACGAGGACGGGAACGAGCTGGCTTCGCTGCCGAGCGTCTCGGTGGGCTACACCCTGCACAAGAAGACCGATCCGGGCCCCGAGTTCGAGGGGGCCGTGGCAGCCCGCCACACAGCCGTCGAAGAAGCAGCCGTCGAGGAATCAGCCGTCGAAGAGTCTGTCGTCGACGACGCGACGGCACTGCGGCGCGTCGACGGTCTCGGTGACATGGCCTTCGTCGTCCGGGACAGCGGCGGCATCACTCTGGAGGTGCTGGACGGCCAGGCGGTGCTCACCATGTCGACCAGCAGCGACTGGGACGCCGAAACCGGTGAGCCGCTCACGGACGTTGGCGACTTCGAGCCGATGATGGCCGAGGACATGAGGGCCCTGATGGCCAGGCTGAAGAGCTGACGGCACACAGAAGGGCCCCGCCGGCCGTTTCCGGTCGGCGGGGCCCTTCCGCGCGAGTGCGAGGACTACTCGGCCATGACGGCCTCTGCGTCCAGCGTCGTACCCACGGCCTGGATCACCGCGGCGATCTTGACGGCCTCCTGGATCGTCTCGCGGTCCACTCCGGCCTTGCGCAGCACCTGCTCGTGGGAGTCGAGGCACTGGCCGCAGCCGTTGATGGCGGAGACGGCGAGCGACCACAGCTCGAAGTCGACCTTCTCCACACCGGGGTTGCCGATGACGTTCATCCGCAGACCGGCACGGAGCGTCCCGTACTCCGGGTCCGACAGCAGGTGCCGGGTCCGGTAGAAGACGTTGTTCATCGCCATGACCGCGGCGGCCGACTTGGCGGCGGTGTACGCCTCGGGCTTGAGGTTGGCCTTCGCCTCCGGCTCCAGCTCACGCAGCACCCGCGGCGAACGCGAGGCGATCGCGCAGGCCAGCACGGTGCCCCACAGCTGCTGCTGGGGAAGCTCGCTGTTGCCGATGACCGAGCCGAGGTTCAGCTTCAGGTCCTTGGCGTAGTCCGGTACGGCGGCCTTCAGTTCATCGAGAGCCATGTCGGATCACTCGCCCGACAGCAGCGCGACGGGGTCGAGGGTGTTCTCGCCCTTGGTCCAGTTGCACGGGCACAGCTCGTCGGTCTGCAGGGCGTCCAGCACGCGCAGGACCTCCTTGGGGTTACGGCCGACGGATCCGGCGGTCACCATGGTGAACTGGATCTCGTTGTTCGGGTCGACGATGAAGACGGCGCGCTGCGCGAAGCCGTCCTCACCCTCGATGCCCAGGTCGCGCATGAGCTCGTGCTTCGAGTCGGCCATCATCGGGAAGGGCAGGTCACGCAGGTCGGCGTGGTCCTTGCGCCAGGCGTGGTGGACGAACTCGGAGTCGCCGGAGAAGCCGAGGATCTGGGCGTCACGGTCGGCGAACTCGTCGTTCAGCTTGCCGAACGCGGCGATCTCGGTCGGGCAGACGAAGGTGAAGTCCTTGGGCCACGCGAACACGACCTTCCACTTGCCCTCGTAGGACTTGTGGTTGATCTCCTCGAACTCCTTGCCGCTCTCCAGCGAGACGCAGGCAGTCAGCTCGAACGTGGGGAACTGGTCACCGACAGTGAGCACGCGCTCTCCTTGCAAACAGGATTTCCCTTTTGGGGGCATCCGGTGGGGTTGGACGGATCTTGATAGTGGCACAGAGTGCATTGATCGCGGAAATAGCTAGACTCGGTCATCGCGATCGGAGGTACCTATCAGTGGCCGTCATAAACAGGGGCAAACAGCCGAGCCTCGCACAGCTGCGCGCCTTCGCGGCCGTGGCGGAGCATCTGCACTTCCGGGACGCGGCGGCGGCGATCGGAATGAGTCAGCCCGCGCTGTCCGGCGCCGTCTCGGCGCTCGAGGAGGCACTCGGTGTCCAGCTCCTCGAGCGTACGACGCGCAAGGTGCTCCTCTCCCCGGCCGGGGAGAGGCTCGCGGTCCGGGCCAGGGCCGTCCTGGAAGCCGTCGGCGCCCTCATGGACGAGGCGGAGGCGGTACGTGCGCCGTTCACGGGCGTGCTCCGGCTGGGCGTGATCCCGACGGTCGCGCCGTATCTGCTGCCGACCGTGCTGAAGCTGGTCCACGAGCGGTACCCGGAGCTCGACCTCCAGGTGCATGAGGAGCAGACCTCGTCACTGCTGGAGGGGCTCGGCGCGGGGCGGCTGGACCTGCTGCTGCTGGCCGTGCCGCTCGGTGTGCCCGGTGTCACCGAACTGCCGCTGTTCGACGAGGACTTCGTCCTGGTCACCCCCGAGGACCACTGGCTCGGCGGCCGTCAGGACATCCCGCGTGAGGCGCTGCGCGAGCTGCATCTGCTTCTCCTCGACGAGGGGCACTGCCTGCGGGACCAGGCTCTCGACATCTGCCGCGAGGCCGGCCGCACCGAAGGCGCCCCCGTGACCACGACCGCAGCGGGCCTCGCCACGCTCGTCCAGCTCGTCGCGGGCGGCCTCGGCGTGACGCTGCTGCCGCGGACGGCCGTCGATGTGGAGACCGGCCGCGCCGGCCGCCTCCAGACCGGCTGGTTCGCCGACCCGGCGCCGTCGCGCCGGATCGCGCTGGCGATGCGGTCGGGGGCCGCCCGGGGCGGCGAGTTCGAGGAGTTCGCAAAGGCGCTGCGGGAGGCGATGGGCGCGCTGCCGGTGCGGGTCGCGCCCTGAGAGGACGGACCCGCGCCGGGCGGGCGTCACTCCGTCCGCAGGCCCCCCGGGCGCATCAGCCGGACCAGCACCGGCAGGCTCAGCAGCGTCACCACGAGGATCAGACCCGCTCCCATGCCGGCCACCGGGAGGAACGATCCCCAGTGCGTGACCGGCTTCCCGATCATCCGCAGCATGGCCACGCCCAGCCCGATGCCGGCCGCGACCGCCATCGCCGTACCGAGCACCACCAGGACGGCTGTCTGCAGCAGCACCGACCAGGCCAGGGTGGCGCGGCCGGTGCCGAAGGCCACCAGCACCGCCAGCAGCCGCCTGCGCTCCCTGAGCTGTTCGATCTGGGCCACCGCCATCGACGCGGCGATGAGCCCCATCGTCGCGGTGGCGGCGGCGAGCAGTCCGGTCCGGACGCTCTCGTACTGCCGGTCCCGTTCGATCTTGTGAATGGTTCGCACCCGGACCGGGGCGTCGATCCGTGCGGCGGTGTTCCGCACGAACTCCTTCGCGTCCGGCACGCTCTCGTCGATCTGCACCAGCGCCGTGGTCCAGGCGCCGGGGAGAGCGGACACGTCCACGGCCCCCGGTGTCGCGAGGATGCCGGTGTGCTCCTCGCCCACCGGGTCGGGCCGCGCCATGACCGTGGGTGACCGCTCGGGCAGGGTCCACAGCTTCGGCGCGGAGCCGTCGAAGGGGGTGTCGCTGTTGAGGTTCACCTGCTTGCCCTTCCGGGCGGTCCTGTCGATCCAGTCGCCCGGCGGCTCGTCACGGACGCTGTGCACGACGAACGTGTCGCCGTCCGCGCAGGAGCGGATGCGGGCCAGCTCCCGCAAGGTGGGGCAGTCGCCGACCGTCATCAGGGTCGTGGGCCGGATGTCCTCCTCGGCGACGGGCTCCGGGGACACCACGTACGCCTCCACCGTGCCGATCACCCCGCGCACGCCTTCGGTGGCGCGGAACTCCCTGATCATCTCGGCGGCCAGTTCACCGCTCGGGAATTCCGCGGAGACCGTCAGCTGCGCCCGCTCGGAGTCGTCTCCGGTCACGCGGTTGAAGTCGTCGTGCACCGCGGCGAACACCATCTGCAGTGCGATCGCTCCCGCCACCGCCACCGTGATGCCGCCCACCGCCCTGGTCGCGGAGGCGCTGCCCAGCTGGAGCCGGCGCACGGCCAGCTGCCACGCCACGGGGCCGCGGCCGAGCCGCCGGACCACGGCGTCGACGAGCCAGGGCAGCAGCGCGGTCAGCGAGAACAGCACCAGCAGCGTCCCCGCGGCGACGGGCCACGGTTCGACGACGTCCGAGTCCTGGCCGACGGTGCCGGTCGCCAGGAGCACGGCCAGTCCTGCGGGCAGCATCAGCAGCCGCCACCACAGGCGGCCGCGGCGCGGTGCCGACCGCCGTACGACACCCAGCGGTTCGATCGTCACGGCGCGCATCGCCAGCAGTGTCACCACCACCGACACGACCGGCACGGCGAGCAGGATCAGCGCGCCGAGCCAGGGCACCGGTACGACGTCGGAGGGGAAGGCGCTGAGGTCCCACACCCGTACGGAGCCGGCGATCAGCCGCCCTCCGGCGAACGCCCCGGCTCCGACGGCCAGTCCGAGCACGGCGCCGAACAGCGCCTCACCGGCGGCGATCCAGCGGGTCGTCCTGGCGTCCGCGCCCACCAGGCGCAGGGCGGCGAGCCGCCGGTCGCGCTGCTCGCCGCCGAAACGGACCGCGGTCGCGATGAAGACGGTCACCGGTACCAGCAGCACCACGCACGCCAGGACGACGACGACGATGAGCACGGGGGCCATCGGATCGCCGCCGCCCCGGGTGCCGTAGCCGTCGACCCGCACACCGCCGGTGTCGGTGGTCAGGGTGGAACTGCCCGCGTAGAAGCGCAGTTCCCCCGGATCGAGAAGGCCGGCGTCGCCGATGAGGCCCACCGTGCGGTGCTGCAGGCGTTCCTTCAGCAGCCGCCCCTCCGGGGAGGCCAGCAGATCGGCGAGCGCGGGGGAGACGTACATCTCGCCGGCCGCCGGGGCACGGTCGAGGCCCGGCGGCAGCGCCGGATCGGCGCCGTCCGGCCGCAGGATCTCGCCGCCGACGGTCTCCGTGCGGTAGTCGGTGTCGGCCGGCGCCGTCACCAGGCTCGTCGCGGAGACCGGCGCCTGCTCGCCCAGCTCCGGTCCGACGGCGGTCCTGGCGGCGGTACGGCTGTCCCGGGCGTCCATCATCTGCGGTACGGACGCGGCGATGAGCAGCAGCCCGACCCCGAGGCCCACTCCGAGGGCGGTGAGCGCGGTACGGGTCATGCCCTCACGGCCGCCGGAGACGGCGAACCGGACGCCCATGGCGAGGTCCCGCAACCGCGCTGCGGGCCCGCGGTGCGGACGCCGCGCGGGGTGCGGCAGGTCCGGTGCCGTGCACGAGGGGTGCGGCTCGTGCCGTGTCGTGCTCATGCGACCCGCTCGGGGTCGCGCGCCCTGCCGTCCCGCACGATGATCTCCCGGTCCGAATAGGCGGCGACGCGCGTCTCATGGGTGACGAGTACGACGGCCGTGTTCTGCCGGCGGGCCGTGTCGGTGAGCAGCGACATCACGCGCTCGCCGTTCAGCGTGTCCAGGGCTCCCGTGGGTTCGTCGGCGAAGACGACCTTGGGCGAGGCGACCAGCGCGCGGGCCACGGCGACCCGCTGCCCCTGGCCGCCGGAGACGTCGCCGGGCCGCTTGCGCGCGGTGTCCCCGACCTCGAGCCGCTCCAGCCATTCCCGCGCCGTGCGCTCGGCCTCCTTGCGCTTCACGCCGCCGAGCCGCAGCGGCAGCGCCACGTTCTCGACGCAGCTCAGCTCCGGGACCAGTTGGCCGAACTGGAACACGAACCCGAAGTCCGAACGGCGCAGCGCGCTGCGTTCCGCGTCCGACAGGCCGGTGATCTCGCGGCCCGCGTAGGTGACGGACCCGGCGTCGGGCCGGACGATGCCGGCGAGGCAGTGCAGCAGCGTCGACTTGCCGGAACCGGACGGTCCCATGACGGCGACGACCTCGCCGGGGTGGACGGAGAACGAGGCGTCGTCGAGGGCGGTGGTGGACCCGAAGGTCTTGCGCAGGCCCTCGGCGACGAGCAGGGAACCGGCGGGTATCACGCCCGGACCTCCGAGGCGAGCTGGTCGAGCCGTGCGGCGGTCAGTTCCAGCCAGCGCAGATCGGCTTCCAGGTGGAACAGGGCGTGGTCGCAGATCAGCTGGTCGGCGAGGTCCCCGCTGCGTTTGCGGTCGGTGAGGATCCGCATCAGCCGCAGATGCTCGGCGCGCTGGCCGTCGAGCAGCTCGGCGGCGCTGCGGCCGGTGAGCAGGGCGAGGACGACCTTGGTGTAGAGCGTCGACTGGAGGTACGGCTCCGGCTTCTCGGGCCGGGCGAGCCACCGCTCGACGTCGGTGATCCCCGCGTCGGTGATGGCGTAGCGCTTCCGCTCAGGCCCGCCACCGGACTCGACTCCGTCGACCTCGACGAGACCGTTCTTCAGGAGCCGGGACATGGTCGAGTAGACCTGTCCGTAGTGCAGCGGGCGGTCCTGCCCGAACCGCTCGTCGAAGGCCCGCTTCAGGTCGTAGCCGTGGCGGGGGCCGGCCTCGAGAAGGCCGAGGAGTGCGTGACCGATGGACATGAGGGTCACTGTACTGAGGGTGTATACGCGATGTGTATAGCGGGGGCGCCGCTGCGGACGCGGGTCCCGGAACCGGGGGCTCCGGGCGACCCGGACCCGTACGGCGCTCGAGGACACCGCGCGGTATCCGGTCCGGGCGAGGTCCTGTTCCGGAAAGGACGGCCGGGGAGCGGCCCCGCCGCCCCCCGACCCCGCGCCGTTACGGCATCCCGCCCCCGGCACCCCTGGTGCCGCCGGCGCCCCCGCTCCCGGCGTCCCCGGCCGCCCCCGGCGGCGCCTTCGGCGGCCGGCCGCGCCGGGCGATGGGGGCCGTGGACGAGGGCAGCCGGCCTGCGTCCGCCAGCGCGCGTCGCAGCAGGAACTCGATCTGCGCGTTGGCGCTGCGCAGCTCGTCCCCGGCCCACCTGGCGAGTGCCTCGTACACCGCCGGGTCCAGCCGCAGGAGCACCTGCTTGCGTTCGGAGGGCGGCGGCGTCACTGGTAGAGCGTGCCCGTGTTGAGGACCGGCTGGGCCGCGCGGTCGCCGCACAGCACCACCATCAGGTTGGAGACCATGGCCGCCTTGCGCTCGGAGTCCAGTTCGACGATGCCCTGCTCGGCGATCCGGGCGAGGGCGGCCTCGACCATACCGACCGCGCCGTCGACGATCTGGCGACGGGCGGCCACGACCGCGCCGGCCTGCTGGCGCTGGAGCATCGCTGAGGCGATCTCGGGGGCGTAGGCGAGGTGGGTGAAGCGGGACTCGATGATGTGGACGCCGGCCGCCTCGACGCGTGCGTGCAGTTCCACGGCGAGCTTCTCCGTGATCTCCTCCGCGTTGCCGCGCAGCGACAGGCCCTCCTCGTCGTGGGCGTCGTAGGGGTACTCGATGGCGATGTGGCGGACCGCGGCCTCGGTCTGGGTGGAGACGAACTCGAGAAAGTCGTCAACCTCGAACATCGCCTGGGCGGTGTCCTCGACCTTCCACACGACCACCGCGGCGAGCTCGATGGGGTTGCCGTACGCGTCGTTGACCTTCAGCACGGCCGTCTCGTGGTTGCGCACCCGGGTGGAGATCTTGGTCCGTGCCGTGAGCGGGTTGACCCAGCGCAGTCCGTCCGTGCGGATCGTGCCCCGGTAGCGGCCGAAGAGCTGGACGACCCGGGCCTCACCCGGGGCGACCATGTTCAGCCCGCACATGGCGAGGAAGGCGGCGATGCCGATCACGACGCCGCCGGTGATCAGTACGGCCTTGGTGCCGGCCGAGTCGAACGCGGTGGCGGCGACGACGAGCGCCGCGCCCGCCGCCAGTCCGACGAGGCCGAGCAGCAGTGCCAGGCCGCCTCCGATGCTGTGGGCGGTGAACTCGCGCACCCGCGGCTCGGGCATCTCCGGTACTTCCGGCGCGTCGGGCGCGCCGTTCCTCACGCCGGAGGCTGCGTCGTGGCTGGAGGTGGCAGGCATGGTCGTCCCCGTTTCCGCGCACGGCCAATGCCGTCCGCCGGTCCGTCGTCGGTCTAGCAAACTGATATCACTTTAACGCATGCAGCAACCCTGAGGCCTCCTCGTGAGTCGGTTCCTTGAGACGGGGTGCTCATTCTCACGTCCGGAAAAGGGGGGATCAGCTCCTCTTTGTCTGGGTGACCGGTGTTAGCTTTCTGAGCTGATTCCGGGCAGACACCGGTGACCAGAACGCCGGACGAGTGAGCCGGCAGGCCGACAGAGCGGGAGCGACGGAGCGATGGGCCGAGCGGAAGCGCGACAGGCCCGGCAGCGCGGTGCGCGCCGGGCGAGAAAATCCAGGCCCTCGGGCATACGCCGCTTCTTCACGTTCAAGAAGATGCTCGGCACGTTCCTCGGGCTGTGCCTGCTGGCGATGGGCGCGTTCTTCGTGGCCTATCTGCTCGTCCCGGTCCCCGAGGCCAACGCAGAGGCCAAGCTGCAGAGCAACGTCTACAAGTACAGCGACGGCAAGCTCCTGGCCCGGGAGGGCAAGGTCAACCGGGAGATCGTCGGCCTGGACAAGATCCCCCAGGACGTCCAGTACGCCTTCGTCGCGGCCGAGAACAAGACCTTCTTCGAGGACTCGGGCGTCGACATCAAGGGCACGCTCCGGGGTCTGAAGAACACCCTCACCGGACAGGGCAAGCAGGGTGGCTCGACGATCACCCAGCAGTACGTCAAGAACTACTACCTGAACCAGGACCAGACGGTCAGCCGCAAGCTCAAAGAGCTGGTGATCTCGCTCAAGGTGGACCGGAAGAGGGAGAAGAGCGAGATCCTCGCCGGTTACCTCAACACCAGCTACTTCGGCCGTGGCGCGTACGGCATCCAGGCGGCTGCCCAGGCGTACTACGGCGTCGACGCCGAGAAGCTGAACGTCGCCCAGGGTGCCTACCTCGCGGCTCTCGTCCAGGCCCCCAGCAGCTACGACTGGGCCGTGGCCTCCGACGAGACCAAGGAGACGGTCACCAACCGCTGGAACTACGTGCTCAACAACATGGTCGAGGAGAGCTGGCTCGACAAGAGCACCCGCGACAGCCTGAAGTTCCCCGCCCCGCAGGCCCCGAAGGCGCCGGCCGGCCTCAGCGGTCAGGCCGGCTACATCGTCGAGGCCGCCAAGCAGGAGCTGTCCCGCCAGGGCATCGACAAGGCCGACCTCGACGCCGGCGGCTGGACGATCACCCTCAACATCGACTCCAAGCGCCAGAAGGAGCTGGAGGGCGCGGTCAAGAAGCAGCTCGAGGACGAGCTCGACCGAAAGGGCGACAAGGTCGACGCCACCGTGCAGGCCGGGGCCACCTCCGTCGACCCGAAGACCGGCAAGGTCGTGGCCCTCTACGGCGGTGTGGACGCCACCCAGCACTGGATGTCGAACGCCACCCGCCGCGACTACCAGCCGGCCTCGACCTTCAAGCCGGTCGTGTTCGCCTCCGCCCTGGAGAACGAGTCCGAGACTCAGGACGGCGACCCGATCGGCCTCAACACGGTCTACGACGGCACCAGCAAGCGTCCGGTCGAGGGCAGCGACACCCCCTTCAGCCCGCAGAACGACCTCGACAAGAGCTACGGCCCCGTCAGCGTCCAGACGTCGCTGAACAGGTCGATCAACTCCGCCTTCGCGCAGATGGCCGTCGACGTCGGCCTGGACAAGGTGAAGGAGACGGCGCTCGAACTGGGCATGCCGGACGTCAACTTCCCCGAGCGTCCCGCGATCTCGCTGGGCGTGATGGGCGCCTCCACCTGGGACATGGCAGGTGTCTACGCGACCCTCGACAACCACGGCAAGAAGGTCACCCCGACGATCGTCGGCAAGGCCGAGCACAAGGACCGCGAGTTCGAGGTCCAGGACCCGATCGGCAGCCAGGTGATCAGCCGTGAGACGGCCGACACGGTCACCGCGGGACTCACGGGCGTGGTGAAGAACGGCTCCGGCATCGCCGCGAAGTCGAGCTTCTACGAGGCGGCGGGCAAGACGGGCACCTCGGAGAAGAACCGGTCCGCCTGGTTCGCGGGCTACACGCCCGAACTCACCACGGTGGTGGCCCTGTTCGGCGAGTCTCCCAAGGACGGCGGCGGCCAGGTGTCCCTCACGGGCACCGCACAGGCCGGCCGCGCCAACGGCGGTGGCTTCCCCGCCAGGATCTGGGCCGACTACACGCTCGGCGCGCTGAACGGCGGCTCCGACGCCGAGTTCGACCTCGACGTCGCGGAGATCGCGAGCCCGGACCCGATCCCGACGGAGACCGAGACGGAGACCGAGGACCCGACCCCGACGCCCACGGAGACGGAGACGGAGACCGAGGACCCCACTCCGACGCCCACGGACACCGGTTCGGCGGACCCGACGCCGACGGACGAGTTCCCGACGCCCACGACGACGATCACGCCGCCGACGGGGACGTTCACGCCTCCCGTCGAGCCGGGTGACGGCGACCCGGACAAGGACACCGACCGCCGCCCGCCGCAGCCCTGACGGGCCCGGCACGACGAAGGCGCCCGCACCCCTAGACCGGGGTGCGGGCGCCTTCGTATGCGTGTCAGGCCCGTGTGGGCAGCTCGAACCAGACGACCTTGCCGGTGGACAGCCGGGTCGCGCCCCAGCGCCTCGCGAGCCGGTTCACCAGGAACAGGCCACGTCCGCCTTCGTCCGTGTCCCGTGCCCGGCGCTGCCGGGGCAGCTGCGGCGAGTCGTCCCCGACCTCGCAGCGCAGCACATCGGTGCGCAGCAGCCGCAGGGTCACCGGCCGCTCCGCGTACCGCACGGCATTGGTGACGACCTCGCTGACCAGCAGCTCCACCGAGTCGGACAGCTCCTCGAGGCCCCAGCGGGCCAGTGCGCGCCGGGCGAGGCGGCGGGCCCGCCCGGGGGCCGCGTCCTCCGGCTCGAGGAACCAGTACGCGACGTCGCTCGGCGCGATCCCGTCGAAGCGGGCCGCGAGCAGGGCGATGTCGTCGTCGCGGTCGCCGGGGCCCAGCATGTCGAGCACGTCGTCGCAGAGCGCCTCCAGCGGCGGCGAGTGGTCGGGTCCGGTGAGCTGCGCGGTGTCCGCGAGCCGCTCCCGCAGCTGCTCGATGCCCGTCCACACGTCACGCAGCCGGGATTCGACCAGCCCGTCGGTGTAGAGCAGCAACGTCGCGCCGGCCGGGGCGTCCAGCTCCACGGCCTCGAAGTCGACCCCGCCGACGCCGATGGGGGCGCCCGGCGGCACACGCAGCACCTCGGCCCGCCCGCCCAGGTGCAGCAGGATGGGCGGCGGGTGCCCGGCGTTGGCGATGGTGATCCGGTGCGAGACCGGGTCGTACACCGCGTAGAGGCAGGTGGCCATGCGGTCGGTGCCGAGGCGCTGGGCCTGCTCGTCCAGGTGGTGCAGAACCTCCTGGGGCGGCAGGTCGAGGCCGGCCAGGGTCTGCGCGGTCGTCCGCAGCTGACCCATGATCGCGGCGGAGGTCATCGAGTGGCCCATGACGTCACCGACGACCAGCGCCACGCGGCTGCCGGGCAGCGGGATGGCGTCGTACCAGTCGCCGCCCACGCGTGCGGTCTCCGCCGCCGGCAGATAGCGGGAGGCGAGCCGTACGCCGGTCGGCTGGGGCAGCGAGTCGGGCAGCATCGTGCGCTGGAGCTCGTCGGCGATGTACGCCTCGCGGCCGTACAGCACCGCCTTGTCGATGCCGAGCGCCGTGTGGGTCGCCAGCTGCGCGGCGACGAGCAGATCGTTCGGCTCGAAGGCGGGCCGGTCGGGGCGGCGCAGGAAGACGGCGGCGCCGATCACCCGGCGGCGGCCGCGCAGCGGCGCGAGTATCGCGCGGTGGCCGGTCGGTACGGAACGTCCGTCGCCGAGCAGCTCGGGCAGCGCGGCACGGGCCGCGGCCGAGTCGCCGAAGACGGGCCGCACGCCGCGCAGCACCTCGGAAAGGGCCCCTCCGGACCGGACCTCACAGAGCTCGGCGGCGGGTGTGGGCTCGCTCCCGGCGTCCAGCAGCGGCATGGCGCCGACGCCGCCCTGATCGGTGTCGTCGGCGCTGGAGCGCAGCCTGTCCGTGCGCCGGAGCCGCAGCACGAACGGGGACACCGGCCGTTCGTCCCCGACCGGCAGCGGGTCGCGGAGATAGACCAGGATCGCGTCGGAGAACGTCGGCACGGTGGCCCGGCACAGACCGAGGACGATCTCGTCCAGGTCGATGCCGCGCGCGATCCGCCGGGTGGCCGCTCCTACGAACCGCAGCCGGTCGCCCTCCCGTCTCGCGGTCCCCGCGATGTCCTGGGCCTGCAGCGGCGCCGCGTGCACCTGCGGCTGCGGCTGGGGCTTGGGCGGCGGCCCGGCGGGCGCGGGTGACGCCCCGGCCGCCTGCGCCCGCGGCCGGGTGCGTTCCTGGGACCGGGCAGCCAGGGGCTGCCGGCCTTCGTGGGAGGTGGGATGCTCCGTCACGCGTGGGATTCCGTCCATCCGGGCCGGTGGTGCGCTGCGATCGCCTCGTGGGGCGGTATACCCGCTCTGGGGGTGACGTCGACAGGGTGGCGGGCTTCCGGCACAGCTCAACCCCCTGTGGTGAGTGACTCGTGCTGCCTCGTGCGAGACGCTCGGTGACTGGACGCTCTGTGACTGGTGAATGACTGAACGGTCGGGCCCTGCGCTCCTGCTCCCTCGTACGGCGCAGCCTTGCGGACGACGATCCTACGTTTGACCCCAGGGGGCGCATCAAGAGTCTCACGAGGTCGTATACGCCGGAGCGCGTTCCCGTCGGGAACCGGCCGGAGCGCCCGGATCAGGCCGCCTGCCGTGCCGGCAGCCGGTCCCAGTCGGCCGGAAGGGCCGGTACAGGCCAGGCGGGGTCGGGCCGCCAGCCCTCCCAGCCCTCGGAGAACGGCGCGCCCCAGGCGCTGATCACCTCGACCGCCGCACGGCCCGCTTCCCGTACGCCCGTCGCCGTCCGGGCGTCCATCAGGCCGACCCGCTGCGCCTGTTCGAACTCGTCCTCGTCCCGCCACAGCCAACTCCGGTCGGGATAGACGGAGATGTCGAGGTAGTGGTCCTCCGAGTCGACGCCGCCCGACCAGCGGGTACGGGGTTCCTCGAGGTTGACGTACCAGCTGCGGAACTGCCAGTCGTGCTCCCAGAACAGCCACACCGACCAGGGCAGCCCGGGCTGGGCCAGCTTGAGTACGCCGTTGCCGCTCCAGCGGGTGCGGGCGGTGGTGCGGGGTGCGGTGTAGCGGGTGGCGAGCGGCTCCTCGTGCACCGGGGTGCCGTCCGCGATCACCGGCTTCACGCACTCGGTACCGGGGGCCATCCAGACGGCAAGCAGCTCGTCGGTGTCCTGGACGACGGTCACGGGCCGGCAGATGTGGAACGCCCGGCCGGCGCGGCCCGGCGCGTGCCCGCGGTAGCGCCACAGGATGTGGTCGCCCGGCTCCCAGCGTGCGGGGCTCTTCGCGTCGGTCCTGTGCGGTTCCGTCCTGCCCGTTCCGTGTGCCGGGCCTCCCGTGCCTGTCATGAGCAGATCTTAGGAGTACGGAACGGGCCACGCTGCGAGGCGTGTCACGGGCCGTGTCACGGCCCGGGCGTCACGGGTGGGTCATGCGCAGCACGTCAAGTGCCTCGTCCAGCTGTTCCACGGTCAGGTCTCCCCGTTCCACATAGCCGGACTCGAGCACGACCTCACGGATCGTCCGGCGTTCCGCGAGCGACTTCTTGGCGACCTTCGCCGCCTCCTCGTAGCCGATGTACTTGTTGAGCGGAGTGACGACCGAGGGGGAGGACTCGGCGTACTCGCGGGCCCGTTCCACGTCGGCCGTGATGCCGTCGACGGTGCGGTCCGCCAGCAGGCGCGAGGCGTTGGCCAGAAGTCTGACCGATTCCAGCAGGTTCTTGGCGATCACCGGGAGCATGACGTTGAGCTCGAAGTTGCCGGCGGCGCCGGCCGCCGCGACGGTCGCGTCGTTGCCGGTGACCTGAGCGGCCACCATCAGAACCGCCTCGGGGATCACCGGGTTCACCTTGCCCGGCATGATCGAGGAGCCGGGCTGGAGGTCGGGGAGGGCGATCTCGGCGAGACCGGTGCGCGGCCCCGAGGCCATCCAGCGCAGGTCGTTGCAGATCTTGGTGAGCGAGACCGCGACCGTGCGGAGCTGTCCCGAGGTCTCCACGAGGCCGTCGCGGGCACCCTGGGCCTCGAAGTGGTCGCGCGCCTCCGTCAGCGGCAGCCCGGTCACGCGGGCCACCTCGGCGATGACGGCGGCGGAGAAGCCGGGCGGGGTGTTGATCCCGGTGCCCACGGCCGTGCCGCCCAGGGGCAGTTCCGCGAGACGGGGCAGGGAGGCCTTCAGCCGTTCGATCCCGTACCGGACCTGGGCCGCGTAGCCGCCGAACTCCTGGCCGAGGGTGACGGGCGTCGCGTCCATCAGATGCGTACGGCCGGCCTTGACGACCGCCGCGAATTCGGTGGCCTTCCGCTCCAGCGAGGAGGCGAGATGGTCCAGGGCGGGGATCAGGTCGCGGGTGACGGCCGCGGTCGCCGCGATGTGGATGGAGGAGGGGAAGACGTCGTTGGACGACTGGGACGCGTTCACATGGTCGTTGGGATGCACGTCGCGGCCGAGACGCTCGGTGGCGAGGGTGGCGAGGACCTCGTTGGTGTTCATGTTGGAGGAAGTGCCGGAGCCGGTCTGGAAGACGTCGACCGGGAAGTGCTCGTCCCAGCGGCCTTCCGCGACCTCCGCCGCGGCGGCGGCGATCGCCTCCGCGATGTCCGGGTCCAGCACGCCGAGTTGAGCGTTGACCTGGGCGGCGGCGGCCTTGATGCGGGCCAGCGCCTCGATGTGCGAACGCTCCAGACGCTGACCGGAGACGGGGAAGTTCTCCACGGCCCGCTGGGTCTGCGCCCGCCACTTGGCGTGGACGGGGACCCGCACCTCACCCATCGAATCGTGCTCGGTCCGGTACTCGTCGGCGTCGCTCATCGTGTCGTACCTCCTGAAAAAGTTGAGCACTTGTCTTGTTCTGCCTATTCCCAACTGCGCTACCCGCCAGTAAATACCCCGGGTAACCACAACCCGGGGAGGCGCAATGAAAGGCACCGTTCCCAGACTTCGACTCCGTCGCACCGCGGCGGCCGCCGCCGCACTCGTCACCGTTCTGAGCGGCCTGGCCGTGGCCGCTCCCGCGGCGGCGGAGCCAGTCGGCTCCGCGACCGTACCTCTGCCGCCCGAACTCGAGGCCGTCCGGGCCGCCGAGGCGACCGCGCTTTACGGCAGCCCCGCGGAGCGTCCGCTCGCCGAACGCAGGACCGCGCTCGTATCGCTCGGCGACAGCGAGATCTCCGGCGAGGGCGTCGGCACCTACGAACCCGGTACCAACGGGCCCGACAACTGGTGCCACCGCTCGCCCGACGCCGCCATCCACCGCACCGGAATTGCCGCGGACGTCACGTACAACGTCTCCTGCTCCGGTGCGTCCACCCCCAACATCCGCATCGGCGGCAGCAAGCAGCACGCCGACGAACTGGTCCAGAGTGACAACCTGGCGGTCAAGGCCCGCAACACCCGCGTCAAGATGGTGTTACTGGTCGCCGGCGCCAACGACGACCTCCAGTTCGGACCGGTCATGACCGACTGCGTCACCCGCTACGTCCTGATCCAGGGGCCGTGCGAGCCGAAGTACGCCCCCGGCTGGCAGGCCCGCGTCGACGGCCTCGTCCCCAAGGTCGAGCAGACGGTGCGCGACCTGCGCACCGTCATGCGCGACGCCGGGTACCAGGACCGCGACTACAAGCTGGTCGTCATGGGCTACCCGAGCCCGATCGGCCCCGACTTCCGCGACAACCCCGGCTTCCCGGGCAAACTGGTCTGCGGTGGGATGGGCTACGACTCCGACACCGTCTGGGGTCGCAACACCGCCGTCCCCGCCTTCGAACGCGGAATGCGCGACGCCGCGCGCGCCACCGGGGCCGTGTACCTGGACAACTCGCGTCTCTTCCATGGCCATGAGGTCTGCTACCAGGACCCCTGGGCCCGCGGTCTCTACATCGACCTCGGCCACTTCCCGCCGGACGCGAACTCGGTACGCCAGTCCTTCCATCCCAACATCCGCGGCCACGCGGCGTTCGCCTCGTGCCTGACGCAGCTCTACAACTCCTCGGTGCGCGAGGCGAGCTGCGCGGACGTCAACTCCACAGGGAAACCGGTCCTGTTCCCGTACGCCTGGGACGACGCCTACAAGCCGTTGCGCAACGAGGCGACCGGCGACTGCCTGGACGTCGACGGCGCCGACAGCGCGAACGGCACGGGCGTGCTCGGCTGGGACTGTCACGGCGGGCGCAACCAGGGCTGGTGGTACGACCCCGCGCGAGGGACGGTCCACACGGAACTGTCCCAGGACCGCTGCCTGGACGTGCCCGGCGGCGACTACCGGGCGGGCGTCTCCCTCACCGTCTGGGACTGCCACGGCGGCGCCAACCAGAAGTTCGTCCGCACCGGGGCGACGATCCGGCCGGCGTCCGCGACCGGGGTCTGCCTGACCCAGGGTGCGGCGCACGAGCCGGTCCGGCTCCGTGCGTGCGACGGCTCGGCGAACCAGCGCTTCGCCTGACGGCGGGGACCGGCACCGCGTGCGGGGCTACGCCTCGGGCGCGGTGCCGGTCTTTCCGGCGACAGGACTCACGTAGGAGCCCTTGCCGCGCACGGTGACGACGAGGCCGCGCTCACGGAGTTCCTGCGTGGCCCGTCGCGCCGTGAGGCGGGCGACGCCGTACTCCTCGGCCATCCGGTTCTCCGACGGGATGGGCCGGTCGGGTGCGAGGGTTCCGGAGGCGATCTGCTGTGCGACGACGTTGGCCAGCTGGACGTAGAGCGGGGTGGCGCTCTTCGGATCCAAGGTCGTGCTCGAGGCGGGACTATCGCTCATATGTCCAACGTAGAGCGCTGTCCATCTCCACGTATGGGTGGATCCCTCTGCACTTGTATGCAGAGGGCTATAAGGCGCAGTACCGTCGGGGCAAGCGAAGACCCCGGCGAGGTGGCTAGACCTCCCGGGGCATGGCCACCAACTTCAAGGGAGTTGATGACGTGCGGAACCCTATCGCGCGTGTACTGGGCCGGGTCCTGATTCCCGTCCTCCTCCAGATGCTGATGCTCGCGCTGCCCGCCACCGGCAGGCACCGGTGCGGGCCGTCCCGGCGGATCCGGCCGGTACCGCGACCCCGACCGTCGCGAATCCCTGTCCGGCGATCGCCCTACGCCCGCGAACAGGCCACCCTCCTCGACGGCGCCGGGTCACCCCTCGTTCGCCCCTACCTCACGGATCACTCCTGCGCGGCCGCCCAGCGCAGGCGACGGCGGGCGTTGTGGCTGGCCACGGTCGGGGTCGACGTCGACCACCGGAACATCCATGCCGTCGGGGTCGCGCGATGAGCCGCGGAGTGTCGGGGCGCTGCGGGGCCCGGCGGTCCGTGTTCGCCGTCGTCGCCGTGGTCCGGCCGGTGTGCGCAGGGTCGGTGTGCGTCCTGGCGTCCGGGCACGAGGGGCCGCATCACGACAGGGCGGGGGACGCCTGGTGGGTGACACCCGAGATCGCCGACGCGGTGAGCGTGTCCCTGCTCGCCCGCGCGCTGGCGGACGCGTTCACGCGGCGGCCGGGCGAGGAGCCGTGACCGGCGAGGGGGCACCCGAGCCCGCGTTCCGGTCTCCGCGGTGCATCGTGGGCCGTCATGACCGCTGCCGCGACCACGTGGCCTGCGACAGCGGTGTCCCCGGCGTACGGCACCTGCTGTGCGACTGCCCGTGCCACACGCCCGCCCCGGCCCCACCGGACACGTGTCTCGAGCCTCCGACGCCGCCATGACGTGCCGACGGCCCCTGCCCCTTGCCCCTTGCCCCTTGCCCCTTGCCCCTTGCGTCGACGCCGTGCCGCACGGCACGGCACGGTGAACCGTTCCGGGCGGGGCCGAATCCTTTCCGTGGACCGGCGCCTCCTATACATGTGCCGGTGGACACCGGGACGGGATCGGGAGGTCTTCATGATCGTAGGTATCGCCATCGCCGCGGGAGCCGTGCTGCTCTGCACGTGCAGCTATTTCGTCATGCGCAAGCGAAGGCAAGCCCGTGGGTGACACGTCCTGGCCCGCTGATCATCTGATCGTCGCCGCCCAGCGCGGCGACATCGATGCGATCACCGCGCTGGTGTCGGGTTCGCACCCGAACGTGCGGCGATTCGCCCGCTCGCTCTGCGCCACTCCTGAGGATGCCGAGGACGCGGCACAGGAAGCCCTGATCATCCTCTACCGCAAGATCGGGATGCTTCGGGCGTCCGGCGCACTGGCGTCGTGGATGTTCCGCATCGTCCGCAACGAGTGCCTGCGGCGCGCGCGGACGATGCGGGCCCACGCGCCGCTGCCGGACGCCGACGTGCGCTCGGCCGAGGACGTGGCTCTGCAGCGCATCGAGGCGGGCGAGGTGGCGGCTGCCGTCGCCGCTCTGCCGGCCGAGCAGCGCCGCGTACTGATCATGCGGGACATCCAGGGCTACAGCGGACGCATGGTCGCCGAGGCGCTCGGCCTCAGTACCGCCGCGATGAAATCGCGACTGCACCGCGCCCGCACCGCGGTCCAGCGGTCCCTCCGTGCCACATCCGAACCCGCGTCTGGAGACGCCCATGACGACAGCCAAGGCCGATGGTCCTGATTTCGCGAGTTCGTCCCTGACCCGGCACCTGGTCCGGGGGGTGATCGGTTTCGGCGGTCTGATCGGCTCGGTCGCGTTCATCCCGGCCACCGGTCCGGTCAGCCTGCTGCTCCTGCCGGTCGGCGTGCTGGCACTGCGCGGCTGCCCGATGTGCTGGGCCATCGGCCTGATGCAGACCGTCTCGCGGGGCCGCCTGCGGCGCACTTGCGAGGACGGCGCGTGCAGGCTGACCGTCGCGGACCGGGTGCACGAGGAGCGGCCGACCGCCTCGGTCCCGATGTAGCGGCCCGGCGCCGCTACCCGACGGCTCGGCCCCTCCCGCAGCGTGCGGGAAGGGCCGAGCCGTCGGGTGCGGGGCTACGCGAGGCCCGGGCCGCGCACCGGGATGGACGTGAACGTCGGCGCGGGCGCCGGGTCCTGGAAGAAGTCGTTGCCCTTGTCGTCCACGACGATGAACGCCGGGAAGTCCTCGACCTCGATCTTCCAGACCGCCTCCATGCCGAGCTCCTCGTACTCGACGACCTCGACCTTCTTGATGCAGTCCTGCGCGAGCCGCGCCGCCGGGCCGCCGATGGAGCCGAGGTAGAAACCGCCGTGCGTGCCGCACGCGTCCGTGACCTGCTGGGAGCGGTTGCCCTTGGCCAGCATGATCTTGGAGCCGCCGGCGGCCTGGAACTGCTCGACGTAGGAGTCCATCCGGCCGGCCGTCGTCGGTCCGAAGGAGCCGGAGGCGTAACCCTCCGGGGTCTTCGCGGGACCCGCGTAGTAGACCGGGTGGTCCTTCAGGTACTGCGGCATCTCCTCACCCGCGTCGAGGCGCTCCTTGATCTTCGCGTGCGCGATGTCGCGGGCGACGACCAGCGGACCGGTGAGCGAGAGGCGGGTCTTGACCGGGTACTTGGAGAGCTCGGCGAGCATCTCGTCCATCGGCCGGTTGAGGTCGATCTTCACGACGTCACCGTCCTCGGCCAGCTGTTCGTCCGTCGTGTCCGGCAGGAACCGCGCCGGGTCGGTCTCCAGCTGCTCCAGGAAGACGCCCTCGGCCGTGATCTTGGCGACGGCCTGGCGGTCGGCGGAGCAGGAGACGGCGATGGCGACGGGCAGCGAGGCGCCGTGGCGCGGCAGGCGCACCACGCGGACGTCGTGGCAGAAGTACTTGCCGCCGAACTGCGCGCCGATGCCGATCTTCTGGGTGAGTTCGAAGACCTTCTTCTCCAGCTCCTCGTCGCGGAAGCCGTGGCCGAGCTCCGACCCCTCGGACGGCAGCTCGTCCAGGTAGTGCGCGGACGCGTACTTCGCGGTCTTCAGCGCGAACTCGGCGCTGGTGCCGCCGACGACGATCGCCAAGTGGTACGGCGGGCAGGCGGCCGTGCCGAGCGAGCGGATCTTCTCCTCCAGGAACTTCATCATGGAGGCCTCGTTGAGGACCGCCTTCGTCTCCTGGTAGAGGAAGGACTTGTTGGCGCTGCCGCCGCCCTTGGCCATGAAGAGGAACTTGTAGGCGCCGCCGTCGGTCGCGTACAGCTCGATCTGGGCGGGGAGGTTGGAGCCGGTGTTCTTCTCCTCCCACATGGTGACCGGGGCCATCTGCGAGTACCGGAGGTTCAGCTCGGTGTACGCGTCGTAGATGCCGCGCGACAGGGCTTCCTCGTCGCCGCCCTCGGTGAGCACGTTCTGGCCGCGCTTGCCCATGACGATCGCGGTGCCGGTGTCCTGGCACATCGGGAGCACGCCGGCGGCGGCGATGTTCGCGTTCTTCAGCAGGTCGAGTGCGACGAACTTGTCGTTCGACGACGCCTCCGGGTCGTCGATGATCCGCCGGAGCTGCGCGAGGTGGGCCGGGCGCAGGAAGTGCTGGATGTCGTGGATCGCCTCGGAGGCCAGCTTGCGCAGGGCCTCCGGCTCGACCTTGAGGAACGTACGGCCGTCGGCCTCGAAGGTGGAGACACCTTCGGCCGTCACCAGGCGGTACGGCGTGGTGTCCTCGCCGAGCGGCAGCAGATCCGTATACGCGAACTCCGGCATTTCGCCCATTCCTCACTTCGCAGACAGCAGCGTGCCTTCGTTGGCAGCGCCATCCAATGTAAGACGCCCGCGCGGGCCCGATCCTGTGAGGTAAGGCTCACTGGCCGGGATCATGGCCGGGGCCGGAGCCGCGCGGGCGAGGCAAGCGATGGCGCTACCGGGTGACGGTCGCCGTCAGCCGGTACGGGTTGTCGAGGAGCGGGGACGTGCGCCGGGACTCCACGACCAGTTCCCAGACGCCCGCTGCCGGGGCCGTGTACGTGCGGGTGGACGGGTCACAGCCGTTTCCGTCGAGGTACCCCGAGTAGCAGGACAGGGAGCCGGGCGCGGCGGACTCGCCGCTGACGCCGGTCGGCCGGAACGCCCACCAGCGGGTCTGGCTGCCGTCGGCGAGGCCGTCCAGCTTCACCGTCAGCGCCGTGCTGCCCGCCGGTACGGCGACGGTGTAGTGGACCGTGCCGTTGCGCTCGGCGACGCCTGTCACCTCGTACGTGCTGCCCTGCGCCAGCGGCGTCGCCGCCTCGACGGCCAGCATCGCGGCCTGTTCGACCGCCTCGGTCGCCGGGTTGTCGATGGTCAGGACCGCGCTGTGGACGCCCTGCGTGGCCGGCTCGGCGGTGACCCCGACCACGGTCGGCTCGTCGAGGCCGAGGAGGACCGTGCGCGGAGTGGAGAAGGTGCCGTCGTTCCCGGTCAGGGAGAGCAGGTACGGAATCTTCCGGTCAGGTCCGGAGGTCCGGCGGACGGTCACGTCGTAGGTGCGGGACTCGCCGATGCCCTGGCCGCCACTGCCCGGGGCGCAGCTGTTGAACACGCCGCTGCCGGTGTGCGGGGTGAGCAGCCTGCCGGAGAGCGGAGTGCACACGGGTGCGACGACGCTCACCGCCTCGACCGCGGTGTCCTCACCGGAGAGGAACTTCCACGCGCCCGGGACGTCGAGGCCGCCGCGGCCCTGGGCGACGGCGGGAACCTCGTCGTTGTAACGGGCCGACGAGTAGAGAGCGCTGCGCAGCTCGGCCGGCGTGGCGCTGACGTCACGCTGCTTCGCGGCCGACAGCAGCAGGGCCGCCGCGCCGGCGGCCTGCGGGGACGCCATCGAGGTCCCGTTCATCATCGAGTAGCCGACGGGCAGGGTGTAGCCGGTCTCGGGGACGGACGAGTTGGGCAGCCAGTCGGGGACGGTGGACACGGCGGCGCCGGGAGCGGTCAGGTCGGGCTTGAAGCCGCCGTCCTCACGCGGTCCGCGCGACGAGAACGGGAAGACGCCCAGCTCGTCACGCACCTGCGATCCGTAGTTCGCCCACCACGTCGCCCGCGAGACGGACGCGCCGACGCTGACGACCTTGTCGGCGGCCGTCGGATCGCCGACCGTGTTCGCACCGGCACCCGAGTTGCCGGCGGAGATGAAGAGCTGGACCCCGGACTCGTCGATCAGCCGGTTGTAGACGAGGGCGCGGGCGCTCTGCCCGTCGTTGAACTCGGGCGAGGAGCCGATGGACATGTTGATCACGTCGACACCGTGCTTCGTGGCGAGATCGATCATGCCGTCGGTCAGCGCGGCGCTGGAGCACCCGAAGGAGTGGCAGGCACGCATCGAGACCAGCTTGGCACCGGGCGCCTGGCCGTCCGCCCGGCCGCCGAACATGCCGTTGGCCGCCGTGATGCCCGCGACGTGGGTGCCGTGCGCCTCGGTGATGACGTTCACGTTGACGCTGACCGTGCCGGGGAAGAAGTCGTTCCTGACCTGGACGGTGAACGGTATCCGCTCGTTGACCGGCGTCGACGGGTCATCGGTCCCGAAGTGGGCGATCTGCTGCTTGTCCTTGTACGGACGCAGCAGTTCCTCGTCGGTGAAGTCGTGGTCGAGGTCGGTGTCGACCCACACCGCGGAGTCCGACTCGCGGACCAGCGTCGGTACGACGGTGGCTCCCTGGGGCAGCTGGATCGGACGCAGGCCGATGCGCAGGTCGGCCGAGTCCGGCGCCTTCCACGTCTCGCCGCGGACCTGGTCGGTGAAGACCGGCCCGGACACCTTGGCCGTCGCCGACAGGTTCTGCCAGGTCGCGTCGAAGAGCAGGTCGATCAAGTTCCGCGGATCGGTCCCGGCGACCGTGTCGAGCAGTTTGCGCTCCCCGGTGGTGGTGGTCGCGAGCGCCGAATGGGTCGGATCGACTCCGGTGTCCATGATGCCGATGGTGATGCCGCGGCCGTCGTAGGAGGGGTTGCCCTCCTTGAACTGAACAGAGCCGGTCTCCCGGGTGGGCATGTAGGCGTTGCTGTCGGGGGTCTTCGCGGAGGGCGCCTCCGGCCCCTGCCCGCCCGCGGCGGTCACGGCGTCCGACCCGTCCGGGCGGACCTCGTCGATCCTCAGCAGCTCGTCCACGTCGACGGCGACGACGTCCTCGATCGCGGCGACCCGGTCCACCATGCCGAACGGCACGTTGGCCTTGATGTAGCCGACGGCCGACTCGGTACGGGCGCTCTCGATCCCGAGGGCCGCGAGCGCTCGCTCCGCCTCGGCGGTCCGGCCGTCCCGGACGGCGATCAGCAGCGTCGCGAAGTCCGGGACCGCCCGGTCGGCGTTCTTCATGGTGGTGCGGGCGAGGTGCTGCTTGCGGTAGGTCGCGAGGAGCGCGCGGTCGTGGCTGCCGAGCTTGTCGGCGGACCGCGTCGCGGCGGCGGACACGTCGGGCTCGGCGGCGGCAGGGGTCGCCTGCGCGGGCAGAGCGGTCAGGGCGAGGCTCCCGGCGGCGAGCAGCGCCGTCGCGATCGCGACGGCGCTGCGCCCGGCTCTGTGGTTCGTGGCGGTGGAGCGGGGACGGGACATGGGCATCCTTCAGCACTCGAGGGCTGTGAACGGCCGTCACACTGGCAGGTGGTGATGGCCTTTCATCAGCCCTCGCGGCTGTCGCGTTGACGTCCTGTCGCAAATGCGACAGCCCGTCCGGCGTCGTCCCCACCGCCTTGTCGGGCCGGGTCGTGCGCCCCCTCTCCGGCGTCCCGGGCTACGGCTCGATCCACCCCAGACGTGCGGCTTGCCAGCCCAGTTGGAGGCGTGTCTGCACCCCCGCCAGAGCGATGAGGCGCTGTACGCGCCGCTGCACCGTGCGCATGCTCACGCCCCACTGCGAGGCGATGGCCTGGTCGGTGCAGCCCGTCAGCAGCAGCGACAGCAGTCGCCGGTCGGACGCCGACAGCGGCCCTTCCGGCACGGCTGCCAGGGCCGCGGGCACCGGCAGGGCCGTCGCCCAGATCCGGTCGAAGAGCCAGTTGAGGGCCTCCAGGATGATGCCGGTGCGCACCACGAGCCCGACCGGCGCCCCCGGTGCCTGCCGGCGAGGGAGCGCCAGGGCGATCCGCCGGTCGGCGATGACCAGCTTCAGGGGGACCTCCGGCGTGACGCGCATCTCCTCGCCGAGGGCGGCCCACTCCTCCAGCAGCAACGGGTTGTCCACGCTGTCGAGTTCGAGCGTTGCCCGTTCGTACGCCGCCCGGTAACGCACCCCGGCCCGCAGCGCGTCCCGTTGCCCGGTGTTGTCCGAGGCGGTCACCACCACGGCCGGGCCGGCGACCAGGCTGGACACCTCCTTGGCGCCGCGCTGGATCTGGCGGTAGCGGTCCGCTATGGCGGCGGCTCCTTCCAGGGCCTCGACCGGCTCGGCGCCCGAGCCGCCCTGTCCGTGTGCGCGGTGCTCGGCGGCGAGGCGTTCGACGGCGAGCTGCACCCGGCGCACCTCGTCCATACGTTGAAGCACCATCAGGTTCAACGTGACGTCGGGCGGCGCCGCGTGGTAGCCGGCGGGCCGGCCCGGGCGCCGGGTCACCAGCCCCTCCGCCTCCAGCCGGGCGAGTGCCGGGACCACCTGCTCGGCGGTGATCCCGGTGCGGGCCGCCACCGCCGTCGCGTCGGCTGCCGGAGCTCTGAGCAGGCAGACGTAGACCTGCTCCTGCACGGCGTCGAGTCCCAGACTTTCGAGCATCGCCCCGCCTCCTCGTGACCCGCCCTGCCCGGTGCTCACGGCGAGCGGCCGACGGCTCGCCCCTCGCACGCCGGCATCCGGCCGTCCTGTGTATGCCGGGCTCCGTCCGGGACACTGCCAGAGGCGGATCCGGCGGAAACTCCGGTACGCGCGGCGGGTTCCCGCCAGGCCGGTTTCCGCCAGACCTACGGCGTCGGCTCGCGTCCGGGCGAGTGGCCGCTTCAGCCGGAACGGCGTGGGCCACTAGTCGCGATCTATCGCGTTTCGCTAGGCTGGTGCCGTGGACCTCGACAAGCATGATTCAGCGGCCTCCGGCTGCGGGGAGCCCCAGAAGCCGGCCGCCCCGCTGGACCCGGGCGGCGCCATCCGTGCCTCCGACGCCGACCGCGACCGGATCGCGGACATCCTCCGCGACGCCCTGGCCGAGGGCCGGCTGGACGCCGAGGAACATTCGGAGCGCATCGACGCGGTCTACCGCGCCAAGACCGTGGGCGAGCTGGAACCGATCGTGCGGGACCTGCCCGCGTCCGGCCGGCGGTCCCACTCCGCCGCCGTTCGCGACTACGACGACTCGGCGGACCCGGGCGGCCCGGCGGAGAACCTCGTCGCCGTCTTCTCCAGCTCGACCCGCAAGGGCCGTTGGCGGGTGGGTCGCAGGACGAACGCCTTCTCGCTCTTCGGCAGCATCGAGATCGACCTCACCGAGGCGCTCTACGGACAGCGGCTCTCCGTGATCAACGCGACCTCCATCTTCGGCAACGTCGAGGTGCGCGTCCCCGAGAACATCTCCCTGCGCGGCAGCGGGACCGGCATCTTCGGGAACTTCGAGGTCGTGACGCTGGAGGCGGCCGATCCCGAGGCGCCGGTGGTCGTCGTCAACGGCTACACGGTTTTCGGCAATGTCGAGGCGAAGCCGAAGCGCGGCCGGCGGATCTCCGACCTCCACGACCGGCTCCGCAAGCACCTGCACTGACGGGTCCGCGGGCGAGAGCCGGACGCGGGCGGGCACGGCCGGGCCCAAGGGCGCTTTCGCGCCGCACGCGCCGATCCGTAATTCCGTGCGTCGGAACTCAGTGCCACTCAGTGCATAGGCGTGCGCACAGCGGGTAGGGACTGCTGCATCGTCTCTCGCTCGCGAATCCCGTCGTCAGGAGTAGACCGTGCTGCAACTGCCGCATCAGTCCCTGCAGGTGGCCGCCGTGCCGCACCAGCGCATTCCTGCCCGGGAGGACCAGGCAGGTCCCTGGCACGCGGAGGCGGTGTGCCGCCGGGACGAGGCGGGACTGTTCTTCGCGCCCTCCAAGGAGCCGACGGCCGAGCGGCTGTCCCGTGAGGAGGCGGCGAAGAGGGTCTGCGCCCGCTGCCCGGTGATGGTGGAGTGCCGGGAGCACGCACTGCTCCAGCCCGAGCCGTACGGCGTGTGGGGCGGCCTCACCGCGGCGGAGCGCCGCGTGGTGCTGGCCCGCCGCAGGCGGCGCGACGTCGAGGTGAAGAAGTCGGCCTCAGCGGCCTGACTCCGGACAACGGCACGGAAACGGGGCGCCCCCGCACATAGGGCGCCCCTTCCGTTTGCCTGCTCCGCACTCCGGCCGGCGCTGCCGGCCCGAGGGCTACTGCGCGCGGTCGAAGTCGATCTGGCTGTACGCCCGGAGCTTCGACAGCCGGTGGGTGGAGTCGATCTGCCGGATGGTGCCCGACTTGGAACGCATCACCAGGGACTGGGTGATCGCGGTCTCCGCGCGGTAGCGGACGCCGCGCAGCAGCTCGCCGTCCGTGATGCCGGTGGCGACGAAGAAGACGTTCTCACCGGAGACCAGGTCGTGGGTGCTCAGGACGCGGTCCAGGTCGTGGCCGGCGTCGATCGCGCGCTGCCGCTCGTCGTCGTCCTTCGGCCACAGCTTGCCCTGGATCACGCCGCCCAGGCACTTGATGGCACACGCCGAGATGATGCCCTCGGGAGTACCGCCGATGCCCAGCAGAAGGTCGACGCCGGTGCCTTCCTTGACGGCCATGATCGAACCGGCGACATCGCCGTCCGAGATGAACTTGATCCGCGCGCCGGTCTCACGGATCTCCTTGACGATCCCCTCGTGGCGGGGGCGGTCGAGGATGACGACCGTGACGTCCTCGGGCGAGGAGTGCTTCGCCTTGGCGACCCGCCGGATGTTGACGGACACGGGGGCGTTGATGTCGACGTAGTCGGCGGCCTCGGGGCCGGTGACCAGTTTGTCCATGTAGAAGACGGCGGACGGGTCGAACATGGTGCCGCGGTCGGCGGCGGCGAGGACGGCGATGGCGTTGGGCATGCCCTTGGCCGTCAGCGTGGTGCCGTCGATCGGGTCGACGGCGATGTCGCACTCGGCGCCGGTCCCGTCACCGATCCGCTCGCCGTTGAACAGCATCGGGGCCTCGTCCTTCTCGCCTTCTCCGATGACGACGACGCCGTTCATCGAGACGGTGGAGACGAGGGTCCGCATGGCCTTGACCGCGGCGCCGTCGGCGCCGTTCTTCTCACCACGCCCGACCCAGCGGCCGGCGGCCATGGCGGCGGCCTCGGTGACCCGGACGAGCTCCAGGGCGAGGTTGCGGTCGGGGGCCTCGGGAGAGACCTCGAGCTGGGACGGCAGATGATTCTCGGTCATCGGAGCGCACCTTTCTGTACGACGACGGCCGTAAATAAAGAGGGTGGGACGACTCTATCGGTACGTCGACATATTGAGCAGAGGGGGCCACGGATGAGCAGACCTGTCGGATGCGAACATGGTGGACGTGGCAGGTATGCGAGGCAAGCAGACGATCCGGGGCATGTTCCAGTCCATGGCGGTGATCGGCGTCGTCGTGGCGGGCATCTACATGCTCGTTCCGCACGACGAGAACGCCGACCCGATCAGGACGGTCGACTACCGCGTCGAACTGGTGACGGCGCAGCGCGCCGCCCCGTACCCGGTGGCGGCGCCCGACGGGCTGGACAAGGGGTGGCGGGCCACCTCCGTGACGTTCGAGCGGGACAAGGCCCACGCCTGGCACCTCGGCTTCCTCGATCCCCAGGACCAGTATGTGGCGGTGGAGCAGTCCACGGCCCGGCCGGCCGACAAGTACATCCGTGAGGTCACGCACGAGGCCGTCAGGACGGAGCGGACCCAGCAGGTGGCCGGACGGGCCTGGCAGTTCTGGGACGGCCCGAAGTACGACGCCCTGGTGCTGACGGACGACCGCGCGACGACGGTGGTCACCGGCACGGCGGGGCCGGAGCGGCTCGCCGAGATGGCGGCGTCGCTCAAGGCCGGCGAGCCGGCCGGCGCGGCGTCGCCCACCCCGTCGGCGAAGCCCTCCGCCGGCTCCTGAGCCCTGGGGACCCGCGCTGCGGGCGCCCGTCCAGTACGGCGAAGGCCGCCGCACCCCTGTGGGTGCGGCGGCCTTCGTGTGCTGTGCGGGCCCGTAGGGGGCGGCGCGTCGCTCAGACGGTGGTGACGACGTCCTCGTACGACAGGCGCGGGGAGCGCGGGAACCAGGCGTCGTCACCCGGCTTGCCGATGTTCACGACCATCAGCGGGGTGTGGTCGTCGTCCAGGAACTCCTTCTGGATGCCGGCGGCGTCGTAGCCCGTCATCGGGCCGGCGGCCAGGCCGGCGGCGCGCACGCCCACGATGAAGTACGCGGCCTGGAGGGCGGCGTTCAGACCGGCGGCCTGCTCGCGGACCGGGCGCTCGCTGAAGAACATGTCCTTGGCCTGCGGGAAGTGCGGCAGCAGGGACGGCAGTTCCTCGTGGAACTCGTTGTCGGCCGCCAGGATCGCGACCAGTGGGGCGGAAGCGGTCTTCGCCTGGTTGCCCTCGGCCATGTGGCCGACGAGGCGCTCGCGGGCCTCGGCGGAGCGGACCAGCACCACGCGCAGCGGGCTCTGGTTGAAGGCGGTCGGACCGAACTTGACCAGGTCGTAGATCGCCTGGACCTGCTCCTCGGTCACCGGCTCGTCGGTGAACGTGTTGGCGGTACGGGCCTCACGGAAGAGGAGGTCCTGGGCGACGGGGTCAAGAACGAGGGACATGGGGTGTACCTTCCGCGTGCGTGAAAAAGCCTTACGGAGGCTGCCAACCCGGTCGCGTTGAATTAAATTTCAACTACATGCCTGATGTGTCCGTCCTCACACCGGCCTCCCCGTGCCGGCGTCCGTCGCGGACCCTTCGCCCCCGGCCCTGCGTCTGCCCCAGGCCGCCAGGGCCGTGTCCCTGCCTCCGCCGGCCGGTGTCCGGCCCCGGGGGCCTGCCTTCGCTTCCGCGGCGGTGCTACGGGTGCCGCGTCCGTCTCCCGGGCCCTGGGCGCCTCCCAGGGCGCGCCCCCACCCGGCGCGCGGGTGGGGGGGGCGCTCTCGCGCAGTCGTGGCGGGGCTCAGCCCCCGGCCGTCGCCCCGTCCTCGTCCGGCTTCGCCAGCGCCGCGTCCAGGCGAGCCCGTGCGCCTTCGAGCCAGTGACGGCACACCTTCGCCAGCTCCTCGCCGCGCTCCCACAGCGCCAGCGACTCCTCGAGCGTGGTGCCGCCGGCCTCCAGCCGGCGCACGACCTCGATCAGCTCGTCACGGGCCTGCTCGTAACCGAGCGCGGCCTCTTCCGTCTTGGCAGCCATGCGATCCACCCTATGTATGAGAAACGACAACAGAACCGGCGCACACCGCGGGCGTCACTCGCCGACCCGCACCGGGAACTCGCCTTCCGCGACCCGGGCTCGCAGCGGATCCCCCGCGGCGACCTCGTCCGGCGAGCGCACCACCGCCCCGTCGGCGCGCTGCAGCACCGCGTAACCCCGCTCCAGCGTCGCCGCGGGCGACAGCGACACGACCCGCGCCCGGGTGTGCGACAGCTCCGAGTCGGCGCGGTCCAGCAGATGGCCGAGGACGCGTCGGCTCCGGGCGACCAGAGCGTCGACCTCGGCCGCGCGCTCGTCCACCATCCGCTGGGGGTGCTCCATGCACGGCCTGGCGAGCGCGTGCGCGAGACCGCGCTCCTCCCTGTCCAGCAGCCCCTGCACGGTGCGCAGCGCCCGGTCCCGCAGCTGCCGCACCCGGACCAGCTCCTCACCCACGTCCGGGACGACCTTCTTCGCCGCGTCGGTCGGCGTGGAGGCGCGCAGGTCCGCGACCAGGTCCAGCAGCGGCGAGTCGGGCTCGTGACCGATCGCTGACACGACCGGCGTCGAGCACGCCGCCACCGCGCGCACCAACTGCTCGTCGGAGAACGGCAGGAGGTCCTCGACGCTGCCCCCGCCGCGCGCCACGATGATCACGTCCACGTCGTCCAGCGCGTCCAGCTCCTTGACGGCCTGGACCACCTGCGCCACGGCGTGCACCCCCTGCACGGCCACGTTGCGCACCTCGAAGCGGACGTGCGGCCAGCGCCTGCGCGCGTTCTCCAGCACGTCCCGCTCGGCCGCGGACGCCCGCCCGCAGACCAGCCCCACGCGGTGCGGCAGGAACGGCAGCGACTTCTTGCGGTCCGCCGCGAACAGCCCCTCCGCGCCGAGCGACCGCTTCAACTGCTCCAGCCTGGCCAGCAGTTCACCGATGCCGACCGGCCTTATCTCGACCGCCCGCAGCGACAGCTGCCCCCGCGGCGCGTACCACTCCGGCTTGGCGTGCACGACGACCCGGGCGCCCTCGGCCACCACGTCCGCCACGGCGTCGAACACCTGCCGGAAGCAGGTGACACCCACCGAGATGTCGTACGACGGGTCGCGCAGCGTCAGGAAGACGACACCGGCGCCCGGCCGCCGCGACAGCTGGGTGATCTGCCCCTCCACCCAGACCGCCCCGAGCCGGTCGATCCAGCCGCCGATGAGCCGTGACACCTCGCCGACCGGCAGAGGGGATTCCGCGGACGTGTCGATAGCCATGGGCCGAGCGTAACGGCAGGGTCGGACAACTCCGGCACCCTCGGACCGGACCGCAGGACTCTCCGCCGGGGCGCCGCGCTCCGGCGGTCTCCCCGCCGGGCGGCGGCCGGCGCCGACCCCGCTGCAGCGCCGGCACCGCCGGCCCGACCCCCAGCCAGTCGCATGGGGTCCTCTCCGCTCGGCCGGCGTTCTTGTTCCTCCCTGCTGTCATCGGCAGCGGGGTGCCGGTGGAGAAGTCCCCGACGGCGGTGGCGTTCGCGCGGTCGTTTCGTGACCGGCTTCGGGTGCGCCGTACGAGAAGCCGGTCACCCGCAGCCTTCGAGCACGACCGGATCCCCGGCCGCACCCGCGTCACGGCCGGGGATCAGGAGCACCTGCTCACGCGCCGGAGGAGGAGGTCTCCTTGAGCTCGTCGACGACCCGGCGGAGGGTGACGGCCTCGGTGTAGAGGACGGTGCCGGGCTTGATGAGGCCGGACTCGCCGCCGTCGGGGCGGACCTGGATCGTGCGCTCGCCGAGGTAGGTGAAGGTCTTGGCGTCGAAGATCCATTCGGTGCGGGCGCCGGACGTCTCGTCCAGGCGCGCGACGGCAACCCCGCGGCGGCCGATGGCGTCGGTGGCCTCCTCGACGTGGACGACGCCGGGAATCCTGGAGGCTGCCTTGTACAGGGCGGTGTTCAGCTCCGCGGGCGGCAGGGACTCGTGCAGCAGGTCACCGATGGTGGTGAAGGCCTGCTGGTCGGGGCTGTTGCCCATGCCCTCGGTCTCCTTGTAGATCTTCGCCAGGAGAGTGTCGGGATCGGTGGGCAGGGTGGCGAGGTAGTCGTAGGTGGGCGCGTTGAGGCGGGCCGGTTCGCTCTCGCCCTTCTCGTTGGTCCGGTCGAGCTTCTCGCCGCCGGGCGGGGAGACGGCCGGGTCGATCAGCCAGCCCTCGGTGCCGTCGGTGGACTTCCACACCTGGCGCCGGTGGATGCCGTCGCTGGCCAGAGTGGTCTTGTCCCCGACCGTCTTCTCGTAGGTGGTGGCGACCTTGCTCTCGACGTACACGTACTGGCCCGCCCGGACCTCGACCTGTGGGCTCTTGGCGGAGGCGAGGGAGATCCGGTCCAGGAGCTGCGGGACGCCCGCGCTCGTGCCCGCACCGACCGTGGCGGTGAGCGCCGGCCCGGCGACCGCGTCCCGCCCGTCGCCGCCCGCGGTGAAGGTGAGGACACCCGCGGCCACGAGGGCCAGCGAGCACGCGGCGACGGGCACAACGAACAGAGGGCGCAGAAGCTTGCGGCGCACCGGCGCCGCGGCCGGGGGAGCGGCGGAGGCGGCGGTCGCGGATCGGGCGTCCTGCTGGATGAAGGTCATGAGTGCTTCCTTGTGAAAGGCATGGCGGCCCGCGGGGAGGTCGGCTTCCTCGGGGAAGAGCAGGTGCTCGCTCTCGAGCCCTTCATCAGGCGTGAGGCGGGAGTGACTCGGACGGGACTGACGCATGTTCACCGGGTTCCTTCCTGTGCGGGCCGGGCCGCGATCGTGCGGTCCCCCCTTGTCTGTCGATTCACCGGCCGGGGTTCCCGAAAGGCGTCGGGGAGTTGTGCGTCGGCGAGTTTGCGCAGCTTCTTGCGGGCCCGGGAGAGCCGGGAGCGCACCGTGCCCACCGGGATGCCGAGGACCTGTGCCGCGGTGGCGTAGTCCAGGCCCTGCCACAGGCACAGGCTCAGCACTTCCCGTTCGGTGCGCCGCAGTTCCGCGAGTGCGCTCGCGGTGGCGGCCAGGCGGTGACGGTCGTCCAGGCGGCCGGCGACCTCCTCGGCGTGATCGGCCACCGCCGCCCGCTGCCCGCCGCCCGTGGCGTGGGCGGCCGCGGCGGCGGCCGCCTTGTATCGCCGGTTGCTGCGCGACTGTGCGCGCACGAGGTTGGTGGCGATGCCCAGCAGCCACGGGCGTACGCTCCCGCCTTCCGCCTCGAGGCGCCCGCGGCCGCGCCAGGCTTCCATGAACGTCGCCGAAACGATGTCCTCGGCGGCCGACCAGTCGGCGGTCAGCCGGTAGGCGTGGTTGTAGACGGTTTTCGCGTACTGGTCGAAGAGGTCCGCGAAGGCCTGTGGGTCCCCCGCTCGAATGCGCGCGCGCATGGTTGTTGTCACCTCAGTCAGCTGTCGATCCGTGGAGCGGGGTTCCCGAGACGTACGTCACACCGACCCTCAGGGGGGTACGTCCGAGCCGGTGAGCCCCCCGCCCGGGACGCGCCGGTGTCCGAACAAACCCCTCATTGGCGCGGCCCTTACGATGGGGCCATGACTGCTACGCCTCCTGCCCGACGCGTCCTCCTCGCCGCCCCCCGCGGCTACTGCGCAGGTGTGGACCGTGCCGTGATCGCCGTGGAGAAGGCCCTGGAGCAGTACGGGTCACCCATCTACGTCCGCCACGAGATCGTCCACAACAAGTACGTCGTACAGACACTCGAGAAGAAGGGCGCGATCTTCGTCGACGAGACGGCGGAGGTCCCCGAGGGATCCATCGTGATGTTCTCGGCGCACGGCGTGGCCCCGACCGTCCACGAGGAGGCGGCGGAGCGGAAGCTCGCGACGATCGACGCGACGTGCCCGCTGGTCACCAAGGTCCACAAGGAGGCCGTGCGGTTCGCCCAGGAGGACTACGACATCCTCCTGATCGGCCACGAGGGCCACGAAGAGGTCATCGGCACGTCCGGCGAGGCGCCCGACCACATCACGCTGGTCGACGGCCCCGAAGACGTGGCGAACGTCGAGGTCCGCGACCCCGACAAGGTCGTCTGGCTGTCCCAGACCACCCTCTCCGTCGACGAGACGATGGAGACGGTCGGCGCCCTGAAGACCAAGTTCCCCGGCCTGATCTCGCCGCCGAGCGACGACATCTGCTACGCGACGCAGAACCGCCAGATCGCCGTCAAGCAGATGGGCGCGGAGGCCGACCTGGTCATCGTCGTCGGCTCGAAGAACTCGTCGAACTCGGTCCGCCTCGTCGAGGTCGCCCTCGGCGCCGGCGCCCGCGACGCCCACCTGGTCGACTTCGCGGACGAGATCGACGAGGCCTGGCTGGACGGTGTCTCCACGGTCGGTGTCACCTCGGGCGCGTCCGTGCCGGAGGTGCTGGTCGAGGGCGTGCTGGAGTGGCTGTCGCAGCGCGGCTTCGAGGACGTCGAGATCGTGAAGGCGGCCGAGGAGTCGATCACCTTCTCGCTGCCGAAGGAGCTCCGACGGGACCTGCGCGCGGAGGCCGCCGCGATGTCGGCCGACCCGTCCGGGCAGTGACGCTCAGCTCGGCCCCTTAACGTTGTGTCCATGAACGTCTTCGGAGTTGACATCGGCGGGTCCGGGATCAAGGGCGCTCCCGTGGACCTGGACCGCGGCGATCTGGCGCAGGAGCGCCACAAGGTCCTGACACCGCACCCGTCGACGCCGGACGCCGTCGCCGACGGCGTCGCGGAGGTGGTCGGCCACTTCGGCTGGACCGGCCCGGTCGGCATCACCTTCCCCGGCGTGGTCACCAGCGGCGTCACGCGCACCGCGGCGAACGTGGACAAGGGCTGGGTCGACAAGGACGCGGCCTCGCTCCTCAGCGGCCGCCTCGGCGGTCTGCCCGTCACGATCCTGAACGACGCGGACGCGGCCGGTGTGGCGGAGATGACCTTCGGGGCCGGGCGCGGCCGTAAAGGCACCGTCATCATGCTCACGTTCGGCACCGGTATCGGCAGCGCCCTCTTCGTCGACGGACGGCTGGTCCCGAACACCGAGCTGGGCCACCTCGAACTGGGCGGCCACGACGCGGAGAAGCGCGCCTCGACGAAGGCCAAGGAGGACGCCGACCTCACCTGGCAGCACTGGGCGCGGCGGGTGCAGAAGTATCTGGCGCACGTGGAGATGCTGTTCTCGCCGGAGCTGTTCATCGTAGGCGGCGGGGTGAGCCGCAAGGCCGACAAGTTCCTGCCGCTGATCGAGGGCGTGCGCGCGGAGATCGTCCCGGCGGAGCTGCAGAACAACGCGGGAATCGTGGGCGCGGCGATGGCGGCCGCCGGCAGGTGAGCCGTACGGCGGGGGCGGGCGTCGGCCGTGGCGAGGAGCGCGGGGCGGGCTTCGGCCGGACCTCGGCCGTGGGGAGGAGCGCGGGGTCAGGGCCTCGGCCGGGCCTCAGCCGCGGCGGCCGGGGCCCGGCGGACCCTGCGGCCCCCGCCCGCGGCGGTGCCGCCGCGTCATCGTCCGCACCTTCCGTACGCAGGTGATCACCCCGGCGACCAGCGTTCCGCCGTACAGCCATCCCGCGTGCACGGCGAGCGCCGTCACCACGGCCATCGTCTGCCCGCCGAACCCGCCGCTGCCGCCGGAGAGCGGCACGATCCCGACGGTGAACGCGATCGGCACGATGATCGGCGCGCTGACCAGGTCGGCCTCCCGCACCCACAGCGCGGTTAGCGCGCTCACGGGCAGGAACAGCAGCCCGTACAGGATCGCGGAACCGTCGAACAGCAATTCGTCGAGAGCGCCCAGCGCCAGCATCGTGGCGGCGGCGAACAGCCCCGCGCCGAGACCGGTCAGCCGGGGGTTCGGCAGCCGGCGCAGCGCGAGCACCAGGGGAGGGACCGGGCGCGGCGGGCGGGCCGGCACCGGATACACGGTGGCGTCGGCGAGCGTGCCCGGTGCCGGGAGGGGAGCCGGCGGCTGCTGCCGCGGCTGGGGGCGACCTGTCCTGTGCTGCTCCACCCGCACAAACTAGGTCGCCAAGAGGTACGAAACCACCACTAGACACGCCCTTTGGACGACCTTGGGGCTGCGTTCGACTCCGGACGGGCCCGTGACGGCCGCGACAGGCCGTCGCAGGTCCGTCCGCCACGCCCGTAAACTGGTGGATCGGCCCCACTCACCGCGGGCCGCAAGGCCCCGCCAGTCATCACCCTCCACGTCAGGAAGTCGCCAACGTGTCGCTCACGATCGGAATCGTCGGTCTGCCGAATGTCGGCAAGTCGACCCTGTTCAACGCCCTGACCAAGAACGACGTGCTGGCGGCCAACTACCCGTTCGCCACCATCGAGCCGAACGTGGGAGTCGTCGGCGTCCCCGACTCCCGCCTCCCCGTCCTCGCGGGGATCTTCGGTTCGCAGCGCATCCTCCCCGCCACGGTCGACTTCGTCGACATCGCGGGCATCGTGCGCGGCGCGAGCGAGGGCGAGGGCCTGGGCAACAAGTTCCTGGCGAACATCCGCGAGTCGGACGCGATCTGCCAGGTCATCCGCGCCTTCAAGGACGAGAACGTCGTGCACGTCGACGGCAAGGTCTCGCCGAAGGACGACATCGAGACGATCAACACCGAGCTGATCCTCGCGGACCTCCAGTCGGTGGAGAAGGCGGTCCCGCGTCTGACGAAGGAGGCCCGCCTCCAGAAGGACAAGGTCGCCGTCCTCGCCGCGGTCGAGTCCGCGCAGAAGATCCTCGAGTCCGGCCAGACGCTGTTCTCCGCGGGCATCACCAAGGGCACCGAGCAGGGCGACCTGCTCCACGAGCTGCACCTGCTGACCACCAAGCCCTTCCTCTACGTCTTCAACGTCGACGAGGACGAGCTCGTCGACGAGGACTTCAAGAACGAGCAGCGCGCCCTGGTCGCCCCGGCGGAGGCGATCTTCCTCAACGCGAAGATCGAGTCCGAGCTGATCGAGCTGGACGACGACGAAGCGCTCGAGCTCCTCCAGTCCATGGGCCAGGACGAGCCGGGCCTCGCGACCCTCGGCCGGGTCGGCTTCGACACCCTGGGCCTGCAGACCTACCTCACGGCAGGTCCCAAGGAGACCCGCGCCTGGACCATCAAGAAGGGCGCCACGGCCCCCGAGGCGGCCGGTGTGATCCACACCGACTTCCAGAAGGGCTTCATCAAGGCCGAGGTCATCTCCTTCGCCGACCTGGTCGAGACCGGCTCGGTCGCCGAGGCCCGCGCGAAGGGCAAGGCGCGCATGGAGGGCAAGGACTACGTGATGCAGGACGGCGACGTGGTGGAGTTCCGCTTCAACGTGTAGCGGACGCCTTGTCGCCACGTCGGCGATTTGGCCGACATGCAAATATGAGGCGTACGTCGTCAACTTGTCCGGACTGATCCGACAGCCACGCCACGACCTAAGAGCATCCGCCCGAGCGGCATGGCGGCCCAGGCTGCGGAAGAGCGGTGCGGAGGGCGAAGACCCGAGGGCGGTACCCGTGGAAGACCGGATGCCGCCCTCGGTGGTACTGCTCAGCGGTCAGTCCACGCGCGGCATGAGCTGCAGAGTGCCGTCATCGACAACGAACTCGTTGTAGCCGAATCTCTCGCCCAGCTCGCGGTACCGGAGGTGCTGCGAGTCGCTGATCGGAATCAAGTACGCCTTGAGAACCCGCAGGAAGAGTCTGAACCCGAGGTCGGGGTCGACCTCGGTGACGACCCGTTCCAGCGACGGGACCACTTCCGGAACCGCGTAGTAGGGGTGGTCGGCGGTGGTGTGCTCCAGTTCCGTTGCGATGGTTCGCACCTCGGCGAGGACCGCGTCCCTCAGTTCCGGATCCCAGGCGGGCACCGGCGGGTGAGCAGCGAAGCGCCGTTCGTCACGGCGGATGCGTTCCTCGCAGACGTCCACGATCTGTCGGAGCCAGTCGCGTCCGTCCATCCATCGCTCCTCCGGGACGAACTTGGAGCGCACGGCCGCACACGACAGGATGTCGATCACCCTGGTCGGCAGGGGTGACTCCAGCAGCCTGAGGGCGTCTTCCCGGAGGGTGGGTGCGTAGGCACCCTCCCCCCAGTCCGCGGCATCCACGGCGATTTCCAGCGGAGTGAACTCGAAGGTGCTGCCGTACCACTTGGTGAGGCCGCTGAGACCGAAGTCGACCCAGATGTCCTTACGATCCATTGCTAGGTGACTCTCATTCCGGGTGCGACGTGTAGACCATGTACCCGGGCTTGTGCCGGGACCTCTTCAGGGTGATGGAGACCCAGTTTCCGGCTTGGCGAGCATCCGCAACGCCAGTGTGAGGGTAGATGGTTCCGAGTGAGCCCGGGGTGTCCAGCTGGACCTTGAACGACTTGAGGTGCGCCGCGCTCTCCGAGTCCTTGGGAGTGTTCTTCATCCACGTCTCCAGCTCCTTCCTGTGAGTCGCGTACCACTTCGCGAATGCCGCGTCCACAGAGGCCTGGGCCGTTGCGAGGTCCTTCCAGACGCTCGTTACTCCCGGGTGGCCGGGGATCCGTCGCATGTCGTCGATGGCCTTGTCAACGGCTTGCTGCGGGCTGGGGTCCACATGATCCCTGATCGTGTGGGCACCCCGGTCTCCCTCGTGCAGCGTGAGGTTCAGGCAGTTGTGGACGAGCACGTCGTCCGGTCGCTGACCCTTCGTGCGCACGAAGAAGGTGTGCAGGTCGTCGACGGTGAGGTCGTAGACCGTGCGCGGAGCCAGGCCCGAGCGGTCACGGAGGGCCGTCAGCGCGCGGACGGAGCCGTCCGGGGTGCGCAGACGGTCACCGACGCTCAGGTCGGAAACGAGCGTCCAGCCACGGCCGACGACGTAGAACTTGTGACCCGCGGTGCTGGTCAGCGTGCCGCCGCCGGCGATGGTGAGGTCGACCAGCCGCTGGGTGTCGTGCTGGAAGGTGTCGGTGACCTGCCGGGCCCGCAGCTTGCCGGACGCCGGGTCCGTGGCCTGGACGAGGTCACCCACGCCCACCTGGCTGATGGGCCGGTGTGAACCGTCCGCCATCAGCACGGGTGTCGCGGCGGGGAAGCTGTTGCGCGTGCAGGCCGTGAACGCGTCCTCGTAGACGTTCACCGAGCGTTCGAGCACGGCGAGGGTCGCGGGGTCCAGGTCGAGGGCCTTGAGCGCCTTGAACGCGTCACGGACGCCGACGCCGGTCTTCATGGCGGCGTCCAGGGCGCGGATTCCCTCGAAGACCTTGCCGAACGCCTTGCCGGGGATGAAGTTGGACGCGGCCCAGGCGCAGCCGCTGGCGCTGCCGTGCCAGCAGTCGACGAAGTCCTGGACCAGGACCGCCTTGATCAGCTTGTAGGTGAGGGTCTGCTGGATCAGCTCCAGCTTGGAGAAGTACCTGGTGACGTCCTTCTTCAGGCCCGGGATGCGCTTGCTCTCGATGAGAAGCGTGTCCTGCGGAGGGCAGGCGCCGGCACCGGCCGTCGTCTCGGGGTCGGTGCAGAGGAAGAAGTCGACGGTCGCGCTGAAGGTGACCGTGAACGTGGTGGTGCAGCCTTCGAAGCCGACGGTGATCACGCAGGGCTCATGCTGCTTGGCGTCGGTGATCTCGATGGTGTCCTCGTCGACGACGTACCACGTGCCGCCGACTCCGGTGCCCGCACCGGTGGAGACCTGCTTGTTGGCGGCGTTGCGTGCCGCTTCCTCCGCTGCCTTCTGCGCCTCCTTCGCGTACTTCAGTGCGTCCTTGGCGGCCTGTTCGGCCTCGGTGGCGGCGGTGGCTGCGCGGTCGGCGGCTGCGCGTGCCTCCTTGGCGGACTGCTCAGCCGCGGTTGCGGCGTCGCGTGCGGCCTGGGCATCGAGGGCGGCCTGGTCGGCGGAGTCCCGGGCGTCCTTCGCGTAGCCCTCGGCACGGCCTGCGGCCTTGTCGGCCGCAGCGGCGTCCGCTGTGGCGCGGCGGTCGTACTCGATCGTGCGGGCCAGTGACGCCGATGCCTTCGAGGCTGCCTGGGCGGCGCCGGCCGCGTAGCCCAGAGCCTCCTTGGAATAGGTGCGGGCGGTCGCCGCGTGGCCGGCGGCGTTGGCCGCGTGCTGGTAGGCGATCTTCGCGTCGCCCGATGCCTGGTCGGCGAGGTTCTTCGCCGCGGCGGCCTCGGCCTGTGCGTTCTTGGCGTGGGCGTCGGCGACGGCCTTCTGCTGCTCGGCGATCGACTTCGACGCCTGCCCGGTCAGCACGACCAGGCTCGCGGCCGAGTCGGTGGTGACATACGGGGAGCCGAGCTGGATCGCGTCGTTCGCCGGCTTGGCGACCTGCGCGGCAGCGTTCCCGGCGTCGACGGCGGCCTGCGCCGTGACGTGAGCGAAGCCCGCCGCCTTCGCCGAGGCGGCCAGCGCCTTGACGACCTCCTTGCTCGCCTCGTCCGCGTGGGACTTGGCGGTCTTGGCCAGCTTCTCCGCCTCCTCCGCCAGCTTGACTGCGGTCTTGGCCTCGGCGGTGGCGTGCTCGGACGCGTCGATGGCATCGGCCGCAGCGCTCGTCGCGGTCTTGACGGCGGCGTCGGCCTTCAGCTTGGCGGCCTGGGCGGCGTCCGAGTTCGAACGGGCCCGCTTGGCCGCCGCCTCGGCACGGGTCGCCGCGGCGTCTGCCTCGGCCGCCGCCTCGGTCGCGGCATCCGCCGCGGTGCGGGCACGGCCGGCTGCCGCTTCGGCGTCGTTGGCATGTGCGTTCGCCGCGTCCGCTGCCGCCCTGGACTCCTTGGCGTTGCTGTCGGACTCGTGAGCCTCGGCGAACGCCTCCTTCGCCTGCGCCTTGGCACGGGCCGCGTCGGCCTTCTGCGCGGCGTCCCAGGCGTCGTTCCGCAGGTCACGAGCCTTGTCGCGGGCCTTGACCGCGCCGTTCTTCTTCTCGACCGCGCTCGCCTCGGCCGCTTCGGCCTTCTCCTTGGCGTCCTTGGCGTTCGCCGCCTCGGCCTGTGCGGTCTGCTTGTGCTGGTTGGCCTCGGCCTGCTTGGCCGCCGCGGTGTCCTTCTCCGCCTTGGCCGTCTTCTCCTCGGCCTCGGCCGCGAGCCGCTTGGCGTGCGCCTCGGCAGCGGCCGCCTTCGCGTCCGCCTCCGCCTTCAGCGTGACCGCGAGCTTGGCCTCGGCCGTCTCCTTGTCCTTTTTGGCGTTGTCCCGGTGCAGCTTGGCAGCGTCCGCTGCCGCCTTCGCCTGCAACTCCGCCTTGTGTGCGGCCTCCTTGCGGAATTCGGCGTTGACCTGCGCGGCCTGGGCCAGCGCACGCTGCGCGATGGTCTTGCTGTCACCGGCGGCAGCACGGGTGGCGGCCTCGGCGGTCTCGCCGGCCTTCACCATCGCCGTCAGCGCGGCCACGGCCCCCTTGGTGACCTGCGCCTTCTGCTGCCCTACGAGAAGACCACGACCCCGCGGCGCACCAGCGGCATCCGCGATCCCGTACGCGGCCCGCTCGGCGGCGTCCGACGTGGTGGCCGACTTCTTGGCGTTCTCCAGCTGGGTCTTGAGCGCGGCCAGCTGCTGCTTCGCCGTCACCTGGGTGTCGGCGATGCTCTTCTTCGCCCGGTCGAACTGCGCCTTCTTGGGGTACGACAGGCTGTCGGTGCCCTTGTGGCCGGACGGCTTGATCAGGAACTTCTGCGCACCGGCGTCCTTGCAGTCCCACAGCCGCGCGTCCGTACTCTTCGTGAACGCGGGCAGATCCAGACACTTGCCCGTGGACACGCTCTTCAGGGGCGAAGTGGCGCGGACATCGCCCTCCCACGACTGGCCCTTGGACTTGTAGCAGTCCGAGATCTGGATCTTCGTGCCGTTCGTCGACGCGTTCCCCGCCACGTCCAGGCACTTCTGCGAGCCGACGTTGCGCAGGTGGAGGTCGTCCTCACTGCCCTCGAGCGTCCACTGCTGCGCCGCGCCGCCGTTGCAGGTGTAGATCTGGACCAGCGTGCCGTTGGTCTTGCCACCGCCCTGAACGTCCAGGCAGCTGCCCTTCGCGCCCGGCACCTCGATCGTCACGTAGCTGTCGCCGATCCAGCCCACACCGCCGGCGGCCCAGTAGTCCTGCCAGCGGGTGTAGTAGTCCGCGAGCCACGACTGGCCCACGATCTGTCCCAGGGTGTACGTGCCGTCCTGCAACGCCTTCGTGGCAGTCGCGCCGGCCGCGAGGATCTGCTGCCGCTGCGTGGCCTGCGAGGCGATCTCCTGCTGCCACTCGGCGGACGCCTGTGCCACCTCCTTGCCGAGAACCCGGTTCGGGTCGATCGGATCGTGCCACGCGCACGACGCGAAGCGGGCCTTCAGATCCTCGACCGCGATGCGGAACTCCGGCGTGCCCGGAGCCGTTGCCGTGCGGGGGAAGCCACCGGAGGCGAGGAAGATCCGGGCGTCATCGGCGAACACCCTGGGAACGAAGAACTGATTGGGCTCGACCTTCCCGGAGTTCTTCTTCCACAGATTCCACGCCTCCTGCTCCTTCGGCGTCCCTCCGGTGGTGTACTGCGGATCGCCGAGCGCGAGGGCGGCGGCCTTCGTCTTGTCGTCAGCGGTGGGCGAGGGGTCCCAGAACGGGTTGAGAACCCCCAACTCCGGACTGGAGTACGACTGCCACAGCCACGACAGCAGCCCGATCCGGTCGTAGATCTTGTTCGCGTCGCGCGGTTCGCCGGGGTAGGACTCCAGCCCGCTCGTGGCACTCGACCACGCGTACCCCTGCTTCTGGACCTTGTCGACCCACTGGTCCTTGCTGGCGCTGTCCGCTCGGTAGGCCTGATGCAGCGGGGTCTTGTCGCTGAAGATGTCCCGTTCGAGCTTCTTGTGGAGCTCATCGGGCGGCAGCGCGAGCGCCTCCTGCGCAAGGGCGAACATGCTCGGGCCGCCCGTGCGCAGGGCTTCACCGGCCATGCACTGGTCCTCACGCAGCCGTTCGGCCGCCTTGGTGTCATAGCCGTCGTACGAGTCGGCCGCCAGGTCCACGGGCAGTTCGGCGTTCCGGCCGAGTGGACCGGGCTGGACGGCCAGGCCACCGAGGACGGCCAAGGCGGTGACGGACGTGACGGCAGAGGCGAGGGTCGCGGATATTCGGGATCTGGGGTTGAACAACCCTGGTCCAAGTCGCAAAGGATCATCCTTCGTAGCGTGCGAAGGCAGGCGGGGGCGAACGCCCTAGGAGGCGGTGGTGATGAGCCGGGTCAGCCCGCTGTCCCGGCGCGGGGACGGAGGGTGCAGTCAGCGGCGACCAATGCGGTGCTCACAGCGAGCCGGTATCGCGGCATGACGATTCATCCCTCCCCCGTGGCGGCACTGTTCCCCCGGCCGCCTACTGATGTGTGCGCGTCCGGCGGAGTGGTCAAGATCCGCCGCGTGCGGGAGCACCATAGACATAGGCCAACTGGTCAGTACAAGGGGCGATTTCGGCGAAGAAGCCCAACGGCGCGAATATAAGTGCCGGAGATATGCCGATATCACGCCTCCATACCCTGTGTTCATGGTCGGGACAGCCTGTGAGCTTGCTGTGAAGGCGGGTGGGCCGGGTGGCGTTGTTGGCCGGAAACAGACGGGATGGCCCTCGCCCTCCCAAAGGCGTGGTGCCACCCTGCCGCACCGCTTTCGCCACATCGTGGTCGACGAAGCGCAGGACGTGCCATCAGGGGGCCGGAAACCGTCGCCGGACCGCCGGGGGACCGGTCCCCCGGCCGATGTCGCACACCCGTGGAAGGATGTGCGCACGTCGGGGCGGAAGGCACATGAGGGGCGTCATGACAGACGGCGGTGCGGGGCGCGAGGCGCGAGCGGTGCGCGCCGGACGGGACGCCAGGGAACTGCTCGCGGAGGCCGGCCGGCTGCTCGACGCCGCGCGGGCGGTCCGCTCGGACCACCGGCGCGCGCTGGTGGACGTGAGTGGGGCGCTCGACCCGATCCGCACCGAGCTCGTGGACGAGGAACTCGGGTCCATTCCCGTGAGCCGGCTCAAGGACGTCACCGAAGGACGGCTGCGGCTCGGCGCCCTCGAAGCGGCCGGATACGGCACGGTGCGTCAGGTGCGCGCCGCGGGGCGGTACGAGCTGCGCCAGGTCTCCGGTGTCGGCGCGCAGACCGCCGACCAGGCCCTCGCCGCCGCGGGGCAGATCGCGGACGCCGTGGCGGAGACCGTCGCCGTCCGGATCGACGTGGACCGGCCGGAACCGCGTACCACCGCACTCGTCGTCGCCCTGCACCGGCTGGTCGAGGCCGGGCCGGGACTGCGGCGTGCACTGGACGCCGCGGAGCGGCTGGAGAAGCGGCTGGCGGAGCCGCTGACAGCGGCGCGGCCCGCCGGCGGGCGGCTGCGCATGATGCTCACCGGCCGGGACGGCCGGGAGCGGGCGCTGACGGCGCTCGCGCGCATCCGGGAGGTGACCTCGGAAGCGGCCGGCGCCGAACTGCCGCTGCTGCTCGGGCAGGCGTCGGTCGACCTGCTGCGTCCCCCGGCTTCCGAGGCCGCCGCGTGGGTCGACTTCGAGCTCCGGTCGGCGGAGTACTACAGTCTGCTCGCAGAGGTCTCCGGCCGTGGCCCCGACCCGGAGACGGCGGAAGGCTTCCTGCCCGCCGAACTCGCGGAACGCGTCCGCGGGCAGCGGCTCGACGACACCCACCTCCGCGTGTCGCTCCGCGGCTACCAGGCCTTCGGCGCCCGCTTCGCGCTCGCCCAGCGCCGGGTGATCCTCGGCGACGAGATGGGACTCGGCAAGACCGTCCAGGCCATCGCCGCCCTCGCCCACCTCGCCGCCCAGGGACACACGCACTTCGTGGTGGTGTGCCCGGCGAGCGTCCTCATCAACTGGACACGTGAGATCAGGTCGCGCAGCACACTGCGCCCCGTGCCGGTGCACGGACCGGACCGCGCCGACGCGTACGCCGACTGGCAGGACCGGGGCGGTATCGCCGTCACGACCTTCGACGCCCTGCACGGCCTGGCCGTACCCGACGGCTCCACGCCGGGCATGCTCGTCGTCGACGAGGCCCACTACGTGAAGAACCCGGACGCGCGCAGGTCGAAGGCCGTCGCCCGCTGGGCCGAGCGGTGCGAGCGGGTCCTGTTCCTCACCGGCACGCCGATGGAGAACCGGGTCGAGGAGTTCCGCAACCTCGTCCGCCATCTCCAGCCGTCGCTGCTGCCCGAGATCCAGGGCAGCGCCGCGGTCGCCGGCTCCCAGGCCTTCCGCCGTGCGGTCGCCCCGGCCTATCTGCGCCGCAACCAGCAGGACGTGCTCACCGAACTGCCGTCGCTGCTCCAGGTGGAGGAGTGGGAGGAGTTCAGCGCGGACGACGCGGAGGCGTACCGGGAAGCCGTGGCGAGCGGCAACTTCATGGCGATGCGCAGGGCCGCGTACGCGCGTCCCGAGAAGTCGGCGAAGCTGGAGCGGCTGCGCGAGCTGGTGGACGACGCCGCGGCCAACGGGCTCAAAGTGGTGGTCTTCTCGTACTTCCGCGAGGTGCTCGCCACGGTGGAGGCCGCCCTGGAGGGTGGTGTGTTCGGCCCCGTCTCGGGGAGCGTGCCCGCCGCCCGCCGCCAGCGGCTCGTGGACGAGTTCACCGCCGCGTCAGGCCGCGCCGTGCTGCTCGCGCAGATCGAGGCCGGTGGTGTGGGGCTCAACCTCCAGGCGGCATCGGTGGTCATCATCTGCGAACCGCAGGTCAAACCGACGATGGAGCATCAGGCGGTCGCCCGCGCCCACCGGATGGGCCAGGTCCGCGCCGTACAGGTCCACCGGCTGCTCGCCACGGACAGTGTGGACCAGCGGATGCTGGACATCCTGGAGAGCAAGTCCCGCCTGTTCGACGCCTACGCCCGCCGCAGCGACGTCGCGGAGGCCACGCCGGACGCGGTCGACATCTCGGTCGGATCGCTGGCACGCCGGATCGTGGAGGACGAACAACGACGCCTCGCGGGCGGGCCGACGGGTGAACCGGAGCCGGTGACCGAGACCGAGCAGGTGAGTGAGACCGAGCCGGTGGGCGAGACCGGATCGACGGGTGGGACCGGGCAGCCGGAGGAGGCCGCAGCAGCGGACACAGTGGGCGAAGAGCCTGTGGGTGTGTCGCTCGGGAAGCCGTCGGACTGACCGGCGCCCGGTCGACGGCCGGGTGCGCCACTCCTCCCCGGCCGCCCCTACGGCACGTTCAGCGCGTCGAAGCAGACCATTCCCTTGGCCGGCGACAGCAGGAAACGGCCGGAATACGCGCCGCCGGTCATCTCGCTGTCGAAGGCCTCGCTGTGCTGCCACTGAGCGTCCTCCGGCGCGAACGTGACCAGCCGCTCGGGCAGTTCACCGAGCGGCCCCGGCCCGAACGCGCGCTCCGTGACCGCCGTCAGCTCGGCCGCCTTGCCGTCCGCGAGCCGTGCGAAGCCGACGAGCCGGATGTCGGACGGGCCGGGCACCGATCTGCCGTCGTTGTTCTTCACCCGGTCGTAGCCGAGCCAGTGCGCGCCGCTCAATGGCCCGAGGAGCGCGAACGCCTTCTCCAGCGGCTCCGTCTCCGTACGCAGCGGTCCCTCGTCCGCACCGTCCCGCGGTTCCGGCCCGGTGCAGGCGGACGCCACCGCCCCCATCCCCAGGACCAGCACGGCCCGCCGTGACACGTTCCGCATCCCCGCCCCCTTGCCGACCGGCCGATCGTAGCGTCGGGGCGGCCGGGCGCTCCAGGAGTACGAGGCCCCGCTGGTCGGGCCGTACGGCGGCATCCCGTCACCGGTGCGGGCCGGATTCCGCGGGGGACAGCCTCAGGCCGGGGCCGTCCCCGTCTTGAGACCCGCTCCGCACAGCGGCACGACCGCCGTTCGGTCGGTCCAGCCACCGGCCGCCGCCCAGCAGGCCACCCCCGTCGACTCGACGAAAAGACCCCGCCCGGCGAGGTCGCGTTGGGCCTGCCGGATCTCGTCCTCCGTGACGGTCAGGAACGTCCCGCCCCACTCCCGTACCGCCCGCAGGATCTGCCGGGCCCGCGGCGGGTTCGGGATGGCGATGCCCTCGGCGAGCGTCGGGCGGGCGGGGGAGCGCTCCAGCAGGTCGTCGGCGCCCGCGTGGAACGCCGAGGCGAGCGGCGAGACGGCCTCCGCCTGAACGGCGATCAGCGAGGGCCGGGATCCGATCAGGCCGTGCGAGTGGAGCTCGGTCAGTGCCTGGGCCGCGCCCAGCAGCAGCGTGCCGTTGCCGACGGGGACGACGATCGCCTCCGGCAGCCGGCCGCCGAGGTCCTCCCACAGCTCGTACACGTACGTCTTCGTGCCGTGCAGGAAGTAGGGGTTGTACACGTGGCTCGCGTAGAAGACCCCTTCGCCGCCGGCCGCGGCGCGGGCCGCCTCCGCCGTGGCCTCCCGGTCGCCGGGGACAAGTTCCAGCCGTGCGCCGTGGGCCCGGATCTGCTCCACCTTCTTCGCGGAGGTGGCCTCGGGGACGAAGACCGTGCAGTCCAGCCCGGCCCGCGCGCAGTACGCGGCGACGGCCGTCCCCGCGTTGCCGCTGCTGTCGGCGATCACGCGGCGCGGCTCTCCGGGCAGGCGCCGGGCGAGCTCGGCCAGCATCACCGCGCCGCGGTCCTTGAAGGACAGTGTCGGCGTGAGGAAGTCGAGCTTCACGGAGACGGTCGCGGTGAGCGGGACGAGTGGCGTGCGGCCCTCCCCGAGGGAGGTGACGGGAGCGGTCAGCGGCAGCGCCTCCGCGTAACGCCACAGTGAATTCACCCGGCCCGGCAGCTCGGCGAGGGGGACCGGCGAGGCCCGGAAGTCCAGGTCCCAGGGCCCGTGACAGTCCGGGCAGCACCAGGTGGCAGAATCGACCGGCGAACCGATTCCGCAGTGGGAGCAGCGGTACATCGTCATGGTTCGCCAGCATGTCAGTTGTGTGGCGCCCTTGTTACCTGGCGGTCGGGCCTCTTGTGGGATTCCTATGGATCGGTCAATCTTTCGCTCGGCAGGCGTACGCACATGACGCGGATTTGGGGCCACGTCATTGGCATGCTCCTGTCGCAATCCCCCACAGCAACGCACCACCAATGAGGAGGACCCCTCACATGTCTGTGATGCGTGACTCGCGGCGAAGACTTGCCGCGGCCAGCGCCATATCCGTCGCCGCGCTCGCACTCGGCACGGTCTACGCCCTTCCGGCCTCCGCCGCCCTGCCGGCGCCCACGGGCGTCATCGAGAACGCGGGTGCGCCGGGAGCCATCGAGGGCAGCTACATCGTCACCCTCGAGGAGTCCGCGGGCGACGCCGGTTCCAGGGCGGGCAAGCGCCTCGCGGCGAAGTACGGCGCGAAGATCGAGAAGACGTACAACGCCGCACTGAACGGTTACGCCGTCAAGGTCTCCGAGGCGCAGGCGAAGAAGTTCGCCGCGGACCCGGCCGTCGAGTCCGTCGTGCAGAACCGTGTCTTCAAGATCTCCGGTACCCAGCCGAGCCCGCCCTCGTGGGGCCTCGACCGGATCGACCAGAAGGCGCTGCCGCTGAACCAGAGCTACACCTACCCCGACACCGCCGGTGAGGGGGTCACCGCGTACATCATCGACACCGGTGTGCGCATCTCCCACAGCGACTTCGGTGGCCGTGCCTTCAACGGCTACGACGCCATCGACAACGACAACACGGCGCAGGACGGCAACGGGCACGGCACCCACGTCGCCGGTACCGTCGCGGGCTCCTCCTACGGTGTGGCCAAGAAGGCCAAGATCGTCGGCGTCCGTGTGCTCAACAACTCGGGCTCCGGCACCACCGCGCAGGTCGTCGCCGGTATCGACTGGGTGACGCAGAACGCCGTCAAGCCGGCTGTCGCCAACATGAGCCTCGGCGGCGGCATCGACCCGGCCCTCGACACCGCCGTGCGCAACTCCATCGCCTCCGGCGTCACTTACGCGGTGGCGGCGGGCAACGACGGCTCCAACGCCTCCAACTACTCGCCCGCGCGCGTCGCGGAGGCCATCACCGTCGGCTCCACCACGAGCTCCGACGCCCGCTCCAGCTTCTCCAACTACGGCAGCGTGCTGGACATCTTCGCCCCCGGCTCGTCGATCAAGTCGGCGTGGAACACCGGTGACACGGCGACGAACACCATCTCCGGCACCTCGATGGCGACGCCGCACGTCGCCGGCGCGGCAGCGCTGTACCTGGCGCAGAACAGGACCGCGACCCCGGCCCAGGTGTCCACGGCCCTGACCACCGGCGCCACCAGCGGTGTCGTGACCAGCCCGGGCACCGGCTCGCCGAACCGTCTCCTGAACGTCGGAGACGGCGGCAGCACAGAGCCGCCCACCGGCGACCGGTTCGAGAACCTCACCGACTACGCGATCAGCGACCGCTCCACCGTCGAGTCGCCGATCACCGTCAGCGGAGTCGCCGGCAACGCGCCGACGAGCCTTCGCGTGCCGGTCGACATCAAGCACACCTACATCGGTGACCTGCGGATCGACCTCGTCGCTCCCGACGGTTCCGTCTACAACCTCAAGGCGTACGGGTCCGGCGGCAGCCTGGACAACGTGATCACCACCTACACGGTGAACGCGTCGTCCGAAGCGGCCAACGGCACCTGGAAGCTGCGGGTCAGCGACAACGCGTCGTACGACACCGGGAAGATCGACTCCTGGGCGCTCCAGTTCTGAGTGAATCGAGCCCGCACAGCCCATGCGCCGAGAGGCCATGAGCCGATGACAGGCTGAGCAGGTGAGGGGCGGTCGCGTGAGCGGCCGCCCCTTCGCCGTGTCACGGCCACTCACGACGGTGTCGGTGCCGCGTCATATCATTCGCGCGCCTGTTCACATCGGTGTGCGCGAGCACCGGACCGACGAGGAGCACCCGCACCGTGGACCCATCCGCACAGGGCGGGCCGCCCTACCCGCACCACACGTCGTACCAGCACCCGTTGCCCTACCCGCCGCCCCCGCGACCGGAGCCGGTGAACGGCCTCGCCATCACCTCGCTGGTCGTCGGCGTCGTCTGCTGTCTGCCGCCGCTCGGACTCGTCCTCGGCGCCGTCGCCCTCGGGCAGATCAGCCGCAAGGGCGGCCGCGGCAAGGGGATGGCGATCGCCGGCATCGTCCTGTCGTCGGTCAGCACGCTGCTCGTCCTGCTCATGGTGGCGACGGGCGCGGCAGGCGACGCCTGGAACGGGTTCCGCGACGGCGTCGAGGGAGCCTCCCGCTCCAAGAGCACCCAGAACCTGCGCAAGGGCGAGTGCTTCAACGTGCCGGGAGGCGACCTGGAGCGGGAGGTCGTGAACGTCGACGTCGTCCCCTGTGGCGAGCGGCACGACGCCGAGGTGACCGGGACCTACCTGTTCCAGCGGTCCGACCCCGCACCCGGCAGCCCGGCGGGGGAGGCGTTCGCGGAGGATCGCTGCCTCGATCTCAACGACGCGTACGTCCCGGACTCCTGGGCGTTCCCGGACGACGTGGAGATGTACTACTACATCCCGACCAGGGAGAGCTGGGCGCGCGGCGACCGCGAGGTCACCTGCGCGCTCACGGGCGACGGGCTGACCCGGTCGCTCCGCGTGGGCCCCGAGACCCACGACCCCGACCAGCTCTCCTACATCAACGCCGAGCACGCCGTGGAGAGCGCGGCCTACGAGGAGCCGGACGAGGAGTTCTCCGACGACCCGACGCCGTACCGGAGTTGGGCGCAGGAGATGTCCACCGTCCTGGCCGAGCAGGCGACGGCGCTGCGCGGCCGCTCCTGGCCCGAGGGGGCGTCACCTTCGCTGTCGGCGAGAGCCAGGCAGTTCGAGGCCTCCGGCAAGGAATGGGCCGCGGCCGCGAAGGCGGCGGACGAGGACGCCTTCTGGGCGCATGTGACGGCCGCGGAGTGGGCGCTGACCACCGAGGCGCGGATCGCTGCCCGGGACGCCCTGGGACTGAGCACCACCCCGCCGCCGGACGAGGAATACGCGACCGGCGCGTGAGCGCCCCCGACCCGCCCCCGGGCGCCTGTCCCGGGTCGTCTGCGGCCCCGTACGGACGGATCCGTACGGGGCCGCGCCGGATCCGCGGCGGACCGGACTTCGGATCAGCGGCGGCTCAGCCCGCCGTCGACCGCGGCCGTCAGCTCGCCGTCGGCGGTGTCACCGTCGAGCGACCAGAACATCGCGCCGCCGAGGCCACGGTCGCGGATGTACGAGGTCTTGGCGCGCAGCACGGCGGGATCGTCGTACGTCCACAGGGTCGTGCCGTCGAAGAGCCACGCGTGCCCGTTGCGCCGGTCGCGGTGGACCTTGTAGGTACCGGAGTCCGCGAGCTTCTTGAGGGCCTTGTAGTCCTCGTAGCCGGCCGCCCAGGTCGCCGGGGCGGGCGCCGCCGCCGGGCGGCCCATGCCGTCGCCCCCGCCGGTCACCCCGGTCCACCCCTGCCCGTAGAAGGGCATGCCGACCACCAGCTTGCGTGCCGGCGCACCGCGCCGCAGCCAGTCGCGGACGGTCTGGTCGACACTGAAGTCCCCGCGGGCGTACAGCGCCGACTGCTGGGCGGTGGTCTTCTCGCCGGAGACGTGGAAGTCGTAGCCCTGGAGGTTGACGAAGTCGAAGTCCCGCATGATCTTGCGGACCTCGAATCCGGCGTCGATCTTGGCCGGCGCGGTCGGCACGAAGGCGGACAGCTCGTAGTGCTTGCGCTTGCCGCCCTCGGCCTTGTGCCGGGACGTGGCGTACGCATCCAGCTGGGTGCGGAACTCGTGCACCAGCGCCGTGAAGTTCCGCTTGTCCTCCGGCCGGTACACGGTGTCGGCGTCGCCCTCGGAGCCCGGCCACTCCCAGTCGATGTCGATGCCGTCGAACAGACCGGCCGCCGCGCCCTCGCCGCCGCGCGCCCCGTCGGCCGGCAGATTGCCCTTGATGTAGAGGTCGATGCACGAGGAGACGAGCGCCTTGCGGGACTCGGGCGTCCGGGCCGCGTCGGAGAAGTGGGTGGACCAGCTCCAGCCGCCCAGCGAGATCATGACCTTGAGGCCGGGGTGCTTGGCCTTGAGCTCGCGCAGCTGGTTGAAGTTGCCGGCGAGTGGTTGCTCCGCGGTGTCGGCGACGCCGTCGACCGAGTCCTGGGCCTCCAGCGGCCGGACGTAGTCCGCCCACGCGTCGGCCTCGCCGGGGACGTTCCCGGTGAAGCACCTGCCGTCGGCGTTCACGTTGCCGAAGGCGTAGTTGATGTGGGTGAGTCGGGCGGCCTGGCCGCTGGTGTCCACGTCCTTGACCTGGAAGCCCCGGCCGTAGACGCCCCATTGGGTGAAGTAGCCGACACGTTTGTACGACCGCTTGTGGTTGGTGTGGCCGCTGCCCCGGTCCCCGTCCGGGGCCGAGGTGGCGACGGCGGCGGGGGCGAGGGTGGCGACGAGCGAGAGCGAGCAGACGGCAACGGCCGCCCGGACAAAGGTTCTTCGACGCATCGGGCTCATTCCTGTGCGCGTGCCGGAAACGGGTTCCGAGAACGGTGTCGTGTGCGCAGGAACGTATTGGTATGGACCATTGCGGTCAAGGGGGTGCCGCCGTCGGGCGGTCCGTACTCGCGGTAAACCTCTGCTCAGGGCCAAATCATCACTTCGGGTGAAACGTTGGCCCACACTTGCGGTCAACAACCGACGGTTGCCACTCTGTTGCAGTCTGTCAACCTGTTGGGGAGTGGCCAGTGACATTCGGTGAGCAGCCCGCCTATCTGCGCGTTGCGAGCGATCTCCGCGAGAAGATCGTGAACGGCTCGCTGCCGCCGCACACCCGCCTCCCCTCACAGGCCCGCATCCGCGAGGAGTACGGCGTCTCGGACACGGTCGCCCTCGAGGCGCGCAAGGTCCTGATGGCGGAAGGGCTCGTGGAAGGCCGCTCGGGCTCGGGGACGTACGTGCGGGAGCGGCCCGTGCCGCGCCGGGTCGCCCGGTCCGGCTTCCGGCCGCCGTCGGGAGCCAGCCCGTTCCGGCAGGAGCAGGCGGAGGAGGGCGCCCGGGGGACGTGGGAGTCCAGCAGCGAGCAGGAGGCGGCGACCCCGGAGGTGGCCGAGCGGCTGGGTATCGAGCTCGGCTCCCGCGTGATGCGCACGCGCTACGTCTTCCGGGACGCGGGCGAGGCGATGATGCTCTCCACCTCCTGGGAGCCGCTCGAGGTCACCGGGCGCACGCCGGTCATGCTGCCCGAGGAGGGCCCGCTCGGCGGATGCGGAGTGGTCGAGCGGATGGCCGCCATCGACATCGTGGTGGACAACGTGGTGGAAGAGGTCGGCGCCCGGCCCGGCCTCGCCGAGGAGCTGCTGGCCCTCGGTGGCGTGCCCGGTCATGTGGTGATGGTCGTCGAGCGTACGTATTACGCCTCGGGCCGCGCGGTGGAGACCGCCGATGTCGTCGTGCCCGCGGACCGCTACCGCATCGCGTACCACCTGCCCGTGAGGTGACGTTTCCGCGGCGCCCGTACCGGCGCCGCACCCGCCGCCGGTACGGGGGGTAGGGGGCGTATCCAGTCGGATGCGCCCCTCTTGCTGTCTCTTTGTGAAAACCCGTATCCGCTCAGTGAACGTCAGGCGTAGGCTTGGGCATATGCGTACTGCGGTTTCCTGGCGATCGTTACGGACAAGCGGGCCGACCGAGGGAGGGGTGCGATGACCGAGAGCGGTGCTGTCCTGCCCTGGCTCGTCATACGGCAGGACGGCAACGGCAACTGCTATCGCGTCGGCCGGTACGCGACAGAGGCAGAGGCGCAGAAGATCGCGGACACTCTCGACGGGCGCGGCCACCAGCGGCTCTACTGGGTCGAACGGGTCGGCCGGACAGCCCGCTGACGGCGCCGCCGGAGCGCGCACCCCGGCGCCCGGGCCCAGTACGCTCCGCCCCATGACTGATCGCGTGGTGGTCGTGGCCGGAGCCGTGTACGACGAAGGGCGGCTCCTCGCCGCGCGGCGCAGCGCTCCCGCCGACCTGGCCGGCCGCTGGGAGCTGCCCGGCGGGAAGCTGAAGCCGGGGGAGAGTCCGGAGCAGGCGCTCGTGCGAGAACTGCGCGAGGAACTGGGCGTCGAGACGGAGCCGGTGGACCGGGTCCCCGGCGAATGGCCTCTGCGAGCGGGCTACGTGCTCCAGGTGTGGACGGTCCGGCTGCTGTCCGGCGAACCCAGGCCGCTTCAGGACCACGACGCCCTGCGCTGGCTCGCGCCCGGCGAGCTCGACGCCGTCGACTGGCTCGACCAGGACGTGCCCGCGGTCGCCGCCTGCGCGCGCCACCGGCAGGAGCGTGCGGAGGGGACCGGGGAGAGCGCGCACCGCTGAGGCGCCCGGCCGTCCCGGTGCAACGCGTGCGGCCATTGCGGTCCGCGGGCGGTAATTCGGGCGACAAATAGGGTATGTGCTGATTAACCCCCTGAAACAGGACGTGTTTCCGCTGGTGATCCGGGGAAGTGATCGGCGTGATCGGCACCCGAGGCGAATGCGCCGAGTGGACTTTTCCGGCCGAACCGAACGTGGTGCGCGCCGCCCGGCACGCGGTCCGCGACACCCTCCGGCTGTGGGGAATCGACGCCGCCGTCGGTGATCTGACGGTGCTCCTGGTCAGTGAGCTGGTGACCAATTCCCAGCGCTACACCCCTGGCCCGATCAACCTTCGCCTGAGCCGCCGGGATCCTTCGGGCGCGGCCCCGGTCCTGCTGGTGGAGGTCTCCGATCCCCTTCCGGATCCGCCCGTGAAAAGGCCGGCACGCACCGAGGACGAGAGCGGACGAGGGCTGCAACTGGTGGCCTGTTCCGCCCGTCGCTGGGGCACGCGCCGGGGCAGGACGGGCAAGACCGTGTGGTTCGAGCTGGCGCTCACTGGTTAGAAGTCTTCAGGGACGACGATCACGCCTGAGTCGGCTCAAAACGAACGAGACCGCTCTGTGATCGTGAACGCCGTGTCGGTGGGAGCCGTAGTGCTGAATACTGCGGTCATGGCCGGTCCGGTGCGGTGAGCTGGAGGGGACGGTCGCGTGAGCGAAATACCTGAGACGGCGAGCGATGTCGTATGGCAGAGCAGCCCGCCTGGCTCGATCTATGACTACATCAAGGTGGCCTCCTTCTCGATCGGCCACGACGGTCTGGTCGAGCAGTGGAGCGACCGGGCCGTGGAACTGTTCGGCATCACTGCCGACGAGGCCAGGGGCAAGGACCCGGTCGAGGTCTTCATGCCCGCGGAGCTCCGGCCCCGAGGACGCCGCAGACTGGCCGAGATCCTCGACGGCAAGGAATGGACCGGACTCGTACCTTTCCGGATGCCGGGCGGCAGCCGGGCGCACGGTCTCGCCGAGATCTATGTGATGCCCAGTGAGACGGCCCAGGGCGAACAGGGCGCGCTGTGCATCGTCGTCGACGTCCGCGCACTGCGCCGGATAGAGACGGACCTCGCCGCATCGCAGGCTATTTTCGGCCAATCTCCCTTCGGTTTCCTGCTCTTCGGTACCGACCTCACCGTGCAGCGCGCCAACCAGCGTTTCGCCACCGTCTTCGGCGGAGCCGCCGAGGAACACCGCGGCCGCACCGTCCACGACTACCTCTCCCGCCCCGAGGCGGAGCGGATGAACGCCTCGCTGCGCAGGGTCCTGGAGACCGGTGACCCCGTCACCGACCTCCAGATCGTCGGCACGGCACCCGGCAGCACCGACCGCAGGCACTGGTCGATCAACCTCTACCGGGTGCACGGCGGATCCGGCCGGCCCGTCGGGGTCGCCGGCGTCGGCACGGATGTCACACGTCGTCACATCGCCGCCCGAGAAGCCGCGAACGCCCGCCGGAACCTCGCCCTCCTCAACGAGGCGAGCGCCCGGATCGGCAACTCCCTCGACCTGGAGACCACCGCCCGCGAACTCCTCGACGTCGCCGTCCCCGGCTTCTGCGACCTCGCCTCCGTCGACCTGTACCAAGGACTGCTCACCGGCGACGAGGCACCCCCCGGACAGTGGGGCTCCGCCCGCTCAGAGGGCTTCGGAGGAGGCAGCGCCGAACTGCGCAGGGTCGCCTTCGCCAGCGCCGTCTCCGACGCCCCGCTGATGACCACCCCGGGATGCGTGCCCGACGGGAGGGCCCCCACCGCGGTCGGCGAGGTCCACCGCTATCCGTTCAACTCGCCGTGCGCCGGCGCACTGCGCACGGCCGCCGTCCGGTCGATCCCCGGCGAGGACGGCAGCCTCGTCCAGTCGACGCTGGCCGTACCGATGGTGGCGCACGACACCGTCGTCGGACTGGTGCAGTTCTCCCGCACCAAGGGCAGCGAGCCCTTCGGGGAGCGGGACCGGGCCCTCGCGGTCGAACTCGCGGCCCGGGCCGCCGTCTGCATCGACAACGCCCGGCTGTACCGCAGGGAGCACGAACGCGCCCTCATCCTCCAGCGCAGTCTGCTGCCACCCGGCGACCCGGAGGCGGCCGGTCTCGACATCGCCTGCCGCTATCTGCCCGGCACCACCGCCACCGAGGTCGGCGGCGACTGGTTCGACGTCATAGAACTCCCCGGCCACCGCACCGCCCTGGTCGTCGGGGACGTGATGGGCCGTGGGCTGCGGGCCGCCGTCGCCATGGGCGAACTGCGCACCGCCGTAAGGACCCTGGCACTGCTCGACCTGGAACCCGCGGAAGTGCTCTCCGCGCTCGACGAGATCGCCCGCGGCCTCGGCAGCCCCGCCAAGGGCGGCCGCACCTCCGGCGGCGCCCAGGTTCCCTCCCGCGTCGCCCACACCTCCCGCGACGCGGACCTCTCCGAGGTGTACCTCGCGACCTGCGTGTACGCCGTGTACGACCCGGTCACCCGACGCTGCACCTTCGCCAACGCGGGCCACTTGCCGCCCGTTCTCGTCGAACCGGGCGAAGAGGCCCTGCTGCTCGACGTGCCGCCGGGCATGCCGCTCGGCGTGGGCGGCGAACCCTTCGAAGAGGTGGAGGTCGAAGTACCCGAGGGCTCCCTCCTCGCCCTGTACACCGACGGTCTGGTCGAGTCCCGCGACCACCCGCTCGACGAGGGCCTGCGTGCCTTCCGCGCGGCGCTCGCCGATCCCGTACGCCCCCTCGAGGACGTCTGCGACCACGTGCTCGGCGCCCTCGACACGCGGCACGGCGAGGACGACATCGCGCTGCTGATGGCCCGTATACAGGGCCTGCCGACCGAGGCGGTGGGCGACTGGCGACTGTCCCGCGAACCCCGCTCCGTGGGCCGGGCCCGCGAACTGGCCCGCGCCCAGCTGACCGCCTGGGGCCTCGAGGCGCTCGTCGACACGGTCGAACTCCTCGTCAGCGAACTGGTCACCAACGCCCTGCGGTACGGCGAGGGGGAGATCCGGCTGCGGCTGCTCAGGGACCGGACCCTGGTCTGCGAGGTGTGGGACGCCGGCCTCGTCCAGCCCCGACGCCGCCGCGCCCGCGACACCGACGAGGGCGGCCGCGGCCTCCAACTGGTCGGACTCCTGAGCGCGGCGTGGGGCTCGCGTCGTACGCCGCGCGGCAAGACGGTGTGGTTCGAACTGCCACTGCCGGACGGCGAGGGGTCGGCGGAGCCGACGGTGGAGCAATTGCTGAGCATGTTCTGAGGCGCCGCCGATGCGGGCAGGCGCGGTTCGCGCCTGCGGCGGGCTGTTCCCCCTCCCCGCCCCTTCCCGAACCGGGGCAGGCCCCGGACCCCGTACGGCCTTCGGCCGTGCCCTCGATCGCCGGGCAGGCTGACTTTGTCAGCCTCGCCGGCGTTCGAGGCGCGGGGGTGCGGGGGCAGCGCCCCCGAAACACCGCGCGGAGCGCGGTACGGGTCCGGGCGGAGCCCGGTTCGGGAAGGGGCGGGGAGGGGAACAGCCCCGCGCAGCGGTCACCCCGCCCACCCCCTACGCGGACTTCAGCGCCGCCAACCTCGCCTCGATCTCCGCTTCCTCCCCCATGGTCTCCAGCTGTTCGAACTGCGCGTCGAGCGACGACGCCGCCAGTTCCTGCTTTCCGAGCGCCCTCGCCTCCTCCCGCCGGACCTTGTCCTCGAAGCGGTGGAGTTCGCTCGTCGGGTCGAGCACGTCGATGCTCTTCACGGCGTCCATCATCCGGTTCTGCGCCTCCGCGGACTTCGCTCTGGCCACCAGCTCGTCCCGCTTCGCCTGGAGCTGCCCCAGCTTCGCCTTCATCTGTTCCAGGCCGGACTTGAGCTTGTCGACGACCGCCGTCTGGGAGGCGATCGTCGGCTCCGCGGTCTTCGCCTCCTGCTCGGACCGCAGCTGTCTGCCGAGGGCGACCTTCGCCAGGTTGTCGAACTTGTCGGCGTCCGCCGTCCGTCCCGCCCCGCGGAGCTCGTCCGCCTTCCTGCTGGCCGCCAGCGCCTTGGTGCCCCATTCCCGGGCGGCCTCCACGTCCTCCTGGTGGTCCTGTTCCATGAGGCGCAGGTTGCCGATGGTGCTCGCCACCGCCTGCTCCGCCTCCACGATGTTGTTCGTGTAGTCGCGGATCAGCTGGTCGAGCATCTTCTGCGGGTCCTCCGCCTGGTCCAGCAGCGCGTTGATGTTCGCCCTGGCCAGCTGGGTGACCCGGCCGAGAATGGTCTGCTTGGTCATGCCACTGCTCCTTGAACGGCTCCTTGAACGCCAAACGGAATACGGGCCGGTGTACGCGATTCCGGCCCGCGTACGTCAGAAACGGCCACCGCCCATCCGGCCCCGCGTGCCACCACCGCCGAAGCTGCCGGGGCCCCCGCCGAAACCCCCGCCGAAACCCCCGCCGAACCCGCCGCCCATTCCGCCGCCCCTGCCTCCGCCGCCGAGCATCCCGCCGAGGAGGATCCCGCCGAGCACCGCACCGCCGAGCCCGCCTCCGGGGCTCCGGGCCCCGGGCATACCGCCCGGCCCGAACGGGTTCCGGAAGTCGCTCACATCGTTCTCGGCGAGGCTCTGCGCCTGCTGCGCCAGCCAGTCCGCCCGCTGCGCCTCGGCCAGTGCCGCCTGCGGATCGCCGACGGTGCCGTTCCCGGCGGTGCCGTCCGCTCCGGCGAGGGTCTTTGCCCGCTCGAGCCGGCGCTGGGCCTCCGCCAGCCGGGTCCTGGCCTCGCTGCCGACCGCGCCGCGGTGTGTGGTGATGAAGTCGGCGGCGGCGCCGATACCGGAGCGCGCGCCGAGCAGAGCCCGTTCCAGCAGGGCCAGGGCGCGCCGCGTCCCCTGTTCCTGTTCCCGGATCCCGGCCAGCGCCTCGTCCAGGGCGGCGTCGGCCTCCTCGACCCGGCGCAGTGCGTCGATGGGGTCGTACCGCCCGGACTCCGTCGCCGTGCGCACCTCCGCGGCGACCGTCTCCGCGCGGGCGATCCGCCCCTGGAGCCCGGCGGTCGCCGTGCCCTCCTCCGTCCCCTTGAGCAGTCCGCGTGCCTCCGCCAGATCGGTTTCCGTCTCGGTCAGCGCGCTCGGCAGCTTTCCGGCCGCTTCCGCCAGTTCCTGCGCCCGGCGGTCGACGGCCTCGATCAGGCGGGCCGCCTGGGCGACGGCCCCTTCCGCCGCCCGCACCTGGACCGCGGCGGAGCCGTTGTCGTCGGCCTCGACGGCCTGCCTGGCGCGGTCGAGGGCGGCCGTCGCGAACTCGAGCCGGTCCTTCGCCTGTTCGACGTCGTTCGCGACCGGGGCCGCCGCCGACGGCGCGTACCGCTCGCGCATCACGCCCAGCGTGGCCTCCGCGCTGACGACCCGGCCGTTCACGTCCTGGAAGGCGGCCTCCGCCGTGTCCAGCGCCTGCGGCGCGTTGCGTTCCAGGGCGCGCAGCCGGTCGAAGTCCTCGGCCTCGGCGTCGAGCCGGCGATCGGCCTCCGAGCAGCGGGCGAGGATCTCGTCGAGCATCCTGCGGCGGGTGGCCTCGTCCTCCGGGTAGGCGTCGTCCAGCTGCTGGCGGATCCTGAAGGCGGCGGTCAGTTCCTGCTGCGCGTGCGCCACGGCCTCGTGGAAGGGCCGCGCCGCCTTCTCACCGAACTGGGCCGTGGCGAAGCCGAGTTCCTCCTGGCTGGTGCGCACCGCGTCGTCGGTCTCCACCAGCGCCGCCTTCGCCCTGGCGTCGAGCTCCGGGAGCGGTGGCTGCTCCGGCGTGCCCCAGCCCTCCTGGCCGCCCTGGGGGGTGGTGCGGGTCGCCGCGCGCCGCTTGCGTTTGGTGTAGGTGTACGCGGCGAGGGCAGCGGCGCCGCCGACGACGGCGATCGGGAGCACGAGGTCGCCCGCGCCGGTACCCGCGCCGCCGCCGTTGCCGGGATCGGCCTCGCCGGGGGTGATGTCCACGGTGGGGACCGGTTCGCCGGACAGCACCGCGCCGTAGCCGTCGGCGGCGCCGATCGCGGCGCCCGCCCAGTCGTTCTCCCGCAGCGCGGGCTCCACCGCCGTCCGGGCGACCTCGGCGAGCTGTGCGTCGGTCAGGCGGGAGGCGGCGTCGACCCAGTAGGCGTACTGCCGGGCGCGGGTCGCGACGGACAGCAGGACGTCGCTCGTGCCCAGCCCGTTCTTCGCGGCGGTCTGCTCCGTCCAGTCCTGCGCGGAGCGGCCGGAGAAGTCGGTGACGTAGACGACGAACAGTTGCAGCCGCTGTTCGTCGTACAGGCGGTCCAGCGCCCGGGACACCTGCCCCGCGCGGTCGCCCAGGGCCTCCGTGCGGTCGGTGATCTGCCCCTGCCGGGAGAGGTCGACGGGGTCGTCGGCCGTGGCTCCTCCGGCGGCGGGCACGACCAGCCACCATGCCGCCGTGAGCACGGCGACGAGGATCCGGGCGGATGTTCGCATCACATTTCGGAGGCTAAGTCCGGCTCTGTTCCGCCGCGACCGGACGCCGCCAGGAACCGCGGGTACCCGATCACCGGTCCTGCATCCCATGGGGATCAACGAGGGAACGGGAACGGGAACGGGAACGGCCGCACGGCCGGTGGGCAGGGCGCGGGCGTTCGTACGGGCATGGCGGGGCCCGCGGCTGAAGTGGCCGAGGAGGATCGCGCTCGCCCTGGCGCTGGTCCTGCTCGTCCCGCCGCTCGCCGGTGCGGTGGCTCTGCGCATCAACTACGCGGGCGACCTCCAGGACGGCACCCGCACCCGCGGCAAGGACGCGATCTGGATGGGCCACGCCTGGGTGGACGGCCGTAAGAAGGACGCCGACGTCAGGGCCTTCGCCGAGCGGATCCGCGGCACCGGCGTCAAGGACCTGTACGTGCACGCGGGTCCTCTCGAGCACGACGGCACCCTGCCCGCCGACCGCTACCCCCGTGCCCGCCGGCTCATCGACGCCGTGCACCGGGAGATGCCGGGCATCCGTGTCCAGGCATGGCTGGGCGACGTGCTCGCCAACGACGGGCCGGAGGGACTGCGCCTGGACGAACGGTCCCGGGACGCGGTGGTGGGCTCCGCGCGACAGATCCTCGACGCCGGGTTCGAGGGCGTCCACTTCGACCTGGAGCCGCTGCTCTCCGGGGACCGCGACTATCTGTCCCTGCTCGACGCACTGCGCGAGCTGACGCGTGACCGCAAGGCGCTGCTGTCGGTCGCGGCCCACCAGATCGACCCCCTGCCCGCCGCGCACCGCGTGAACGCGGCGGTCACCGGCCGGGAGAAGTGGTGGTCGCAGGAGTTCTTCGGCGAGGTCGCGCGGCGGGTCGACCAGATCGCCGTCATGTCGTACGACACCTGGATGCCGCTGGAGGGCATGTACGGCGGCTACGTCGCGCAGCAGACCGCCCTCGCGCTCGAGGTGACGCCCCCGGGAACCGACCTGCTGATGGGGCTGCCGTTCTTCCACGAGGACGATCTCGGCCACCACGAGAACGCCGAGACGGTCGCGGCCGCGGTCCGCGGCACCCGGCTGGGCCTCGGGCGCACGGACCGCGACAGGGAGCGATTCGGTGTCGCGCTGTACGTGGACTTCGCGGCCGAGGAGGGCGACTGGAAGGCCTACCGCGAAGGGTGGTGCTGACCGCCGAGGGCGCGGGGGACGGCGTGGCGTTCGCGCCGGCTCCCGCGCCGCACAGGGATCAGCCCTCCCGGCGCCTGATCTTGTTGCCCAGCCACACCAGCGGGTCGTACTTGCGGTCCGCGGCCCGTTCCTTCATCGGGATCAGCGCGTTGTCCGTGATCTTGATGCCTTCCGGGCAGACCTCCGTACAGCACTTGGTGATGTTGCAGTAGCCCAGCCCGTGTTCGTCCTGTGCCGTCGTTCTGCGGTCCAGGCCGGTCCCGGAGGCCGAGTCCAGCGGATGCATGTCCAGTTCGGCGATGCGCATCAGGAACCGCGGGCCGGCGAAGGCCTCCTTGTTCTCCTCGTGGTCGCGCACCACATGGCAGGTGTCCTGGCACAGGAAGCACTCGATGCACTTGCGGAACTCCTGCGACCGTTCCACGTCCATCTGCTGCATCCGGTACTCACCGGCCGCGACACCCGGGGGCGGTACGAACGACGGGATCTCCCTGGCCTTCTCGTAGTTGAACGAGACGTCGGTGACCAGGTCCCGCACCACGGGGAACGCCCGCAGCGGGGTGACCGTGATCGTCTCGTCCCTCGTGAAGACGGACATCCGGGTCATGCACATCAGCCGCGGCCGGCCGTTGATCTCGGCACTGCACGAACCGCACTTGCCGGCCTTGCAGTTCCAGCGGACGGCGAGGTCGGAGGCCTGGGTGGCCTGGAGGCGGTGGATGATGTCGAGGACGACCTCTCCGTCGTTGACCTCGACGGTGAAGTCCTCGAGGCCGCCGCCGCTCCGGTCGCCCCGCCAGACCTTGAAGCGGGCTTGGTAGGCGCTCACTCGGTCAGCTCCTCCTCGGCGAGGTACTTGATCAGCTCTTCCTTCTCGAAGAGCGCGAGCAGGTCGGCCCGGATGGGCTCGGTCGTCCTCCGCTCGAGCCGGATCCGGCCGGTGACTCCGGCGGTTCCGGCGGCGGCGTCGTCCTCCTGCCGGAGCCGGCACACCAGGTTCACCCGGCGCCATTCGCGGTCCATGCCGGGGCAGTCCTCCCGGGTGTGACCGCCGCGGCTCTCCGTCCGCTCCAGGGCGGCCCGCGCGATGCACTCGCTGACCAGCAGCATGTTCCGCAGGTCCAGGGAGAGGTGCCAGCCGGGGTTGAACTGCCGGTGCCCCTCGACCCCGGCACGGTTCGCGCGTTCGCGCAGTTCGGCGAGCTTCGTCAGGGCCTGTTCCATCTCGCCCGCCCGGCGGATGATGCCGACCAGGTCGTTCATCGTCTGCTGAAGCTCCTGGTGGAGCGTGTACGGGTTCTCGGGCGCCGCGCCCGCCTCCGGACCCTCGGCGCTGAACGGGCGCAGCGCCTCCGCCGCGGCCGCGTCGATCTGCGCCTCGTCGACCGCCGGCCGCGCGGGGAGCCGCTGGGCGTACTCGGCCGCGTGGAGCCCGGCCCGGCGTCCGAAGACGAGGAGGTCGGAGAGCGAGTTGCCGCCGAGGCGGTTGGAGCCGTGCATCCCGCCCGCGACCTCGCCGGCCGCGAACAGACCGGGCACGCCGAGCGCGCCCGCGGTGTCGGACTCGACGGCGATGCCGCCCATCACGTAGTGGCAGGTGGGGCCGACCTCCATGGCCTCCGCCGTGATGTCCACGTCCGCGAGTTCCTTGAACTGGTGGTACATCGACGGCAGCCGGCGGCGGATCACGTCCGCCGGCATCCGGGTGGACACGTCGAGGAACACACCGCCGTGCGGGGAGCCGCGGCCCGCCTTTACCTCGGAGTTGATCGCCCGCGCGACCTCGTCGCGCGGCAGCAGTTCGGGGGGACGCCGGTTGTTGTCCGGGTCCTCGTACCAGCGGTCGCCCTCGTCCTCGGACTGCGCGTACTTCTCCTTGAACACGTCGGGCACGTAGTCGAACATGAACCGCTTGCCTTCGGAGTTCCGCAGCACCCCGCCGTCGCCGCGCACCGACTCGGTGACGAGGATCCCCTTCACCGACGGCGGCCAGACCATCCCCGTCGGATGGAACTGGACGAACTCCATGTTCACCAGCGGGGCGCCGGCCAGCAGCGCGAGGGCGTGCCCGTCCCCGGTGTACTCCCAGGAGTTGGAGGTCACCTTGAACGACTTGCCGATGCCGCCGGTGGCCAGGATGACGGAGGGGGCCTCGAGGACGAAGAAGCGGCCGGACTCCCGCTCGTAGCAGAAGACACCGGAGACCCTGCCGTCCTTCTTCAGGACGCGCGTCACCGTGCACTCCTGGAAGACCTTCAGCCCGGCCTCGTAGTCGCCGAGCTCCCGTTTGTCCTCCTGCTGGAGGGAGACGATCTTCTGCTGGAGGGTGCGGATCAGTTCGAGCCCGGTGCGGTCGCCGACGTGGGCGAGACGCGGGTACTCGTGACCGCCGAAGTTGCGCTGCGAGATCCGGCCGTCGGCCGTGCGGTCGAAGAGCGCGCCCCAGGTCTCCAGCTCCCAGACCCGGTCCGGCGCCTCGCGGGCGTGCAGCTCGGCCATCCGCCACTGGTTGAGGAACTTCCCGCCGCGCATGGTGTCGCGGAAGTGCACCTGCCAGTTGTCGCCCGCGTTCGCGTTGCCCATGGAGGCGGCGATGCCGCCCTCCGCCATGACCGTGTGGGCCTTGCCGAACAGGGACTTGCAGATCACCGCCGTACGCGCGCCCCGCTCGCGCGCCTCGATGGCGGCGCGCAGGCCCGCGCCGCCCGCACCCACCACCACGACGTCCCACTGCTGCCGTTCGAGCTCGGTCATCAAGCACCTTCCATCTAGAACAGCCTCGGATCGTCGAAGGCGCCGGACGCGACGAGGTAGACGTAGAGGTCGGCGAGCGCGACGCTGAACAGCGACGCCCAGGCGAGCTGCATGTGACGGGCGTTCAGCTTGCCGACCCAGCCCCAGAGGCGGTAGCGCACGGGATGCTTGGAGAAGTGCCGCAGCCGGCCGCCGATGATGTGCCGGCACGAGTGGCACGAGATGGTGTACGCCCAGATCAGCACGATGTTGACCAGGAACACGAGCGTGCCGAGGCCCATGTGGCCCCACTCGTAGTGCTCGTCACGGAAGGCGAGCACCGTGTCGTACGTGAGGATCCCCGCGACCGGCACGGCGGCGTAGAAGAAGTACCGGTGGATGTTCTGCATGATCAGCGGGAAGCGGGTCTCGCCGGAGTACTTCTTGTGCGGCTCGGCGACGGCGCAGGCCGGGGGAGAGGCCCAGAAGCCCCGGTAGTAGGCCTTGCGGTAGTAGTAGCAGGTCAGCCGGAAGCCGAGCGGGAAGATCAGGATCAGCAGTGCGGGCGACAGGCCCCACCAACTGCCGAAGATCTCCCAGTTGGGGCCCGACCGCATCGGTTCGCAGTTCTCGGCCAAACAGGGCGAGTAGAAGGGCGAGACGTACGGCGCCGCGTAGTAGTCGGCGTTCGCGAACGCGCGCCAGGTCGAGTACACGATGAAGGCGAGCAGGCCGGCGGCCGTCAGGGCCGGGGCCAGCCACCAGCGGTCCGTCCGCAGGTGGCGGGGGCCGATGGCGGCACGCGTGGCCTCGTGCACGCCCTTATGGACTTGTGGTGGTTCGGTACCAGTGGCCAACGAAGGCTCCGGGTGGAGTGGGATCAGGGATGGGCTCCGGTCCGCCGGCCCTTCCTGCGGGCCGGCTCCTGCTGTCCGGGCCGGTCAGGGCGCGTGCCGGTCGCGGACGCCCAGTCCCTCGTCGTCCGAATCGGTCCACAGTGCGTTGTCGTACGGGGCGTCGGGGATGGTGACCAGCTCGGGACGGGCCTTCGCGGCCGGTGCGGCGGAGCCCGCGAGCGGGCGGGAACCGCGAAGCTGGTCGACTGTCTGTTCCAGCTGGCCGACACGCCGGACCAGCTCATCGAGGCGGCGCTGGACGGCCGCGAGATCTTCCTGTGACATGACTTGCCCTCACTTCCGCGGGGTGCGGTGGCGTCGTTCATGCGCCTGCGAGTGTCGCGCGTCACATCCCCGCTTGTGAAGGGGACGTACGGGGATTCCCGGCGCAGGCGCTGCCGGCGCGCCCCTCATGGTCGGAGCCTCACTCCCCCCATATTCACCCTTTTTGTTCCCGTTGGCGGCGTTCGCGGTTCGTCCGCACGGGTGGCCTTCGCGGAAGTGCCGCCGTGTCTCCGTCCGGCGCGGCAATCCATCCACTTCAGTGAGTGGAATCGGTGTGATCATCTCTAAATTCGACGAAACAGGACGAAGAGGTACAAGCCATGTCCCAGGTCGAAGCCCCCCGCGGGCGGACATGCTCCCGAAGGCTCCGCCCCGTCGCACTGCTCGCGAGCGGAGTGCTGGTACTCCCCGTTCTCGCCGGATGCAGCTCGGGCGAGGAGCAGAGCAGGGGGAGGCCCCCGGCTCAGGACATCTCACCCGCCGACCGTGAGCTCGTCGCCGACGGAGGAACGCTGCGCTGGGCCGTCGACACGATGCCCGCCACCCTCAACTCCTTCCAGGCCGACGCGGACGCCACGACCGGCCGGATCGCCGGCGCCGTGCTGCCGGCGCTGTTCACCCTGGACGCCGATGGGCGGCCGCAGCGGAATCCGGACTATCTCGAATCGGCGGAGATCGTCGAGCGGGAGCCCAAGCAGGTCGTGCTCTACAAGCTCAACCAGCAGGCCGTGTGGAGCGACGGCCGCGAGATCGGCGCCCCGGACTTCCTCGCCCAGTGGCGGGCGCTGAGCGGAAAGGATTCCTCGTACTGGACGGCGCGCAACGCCGGGTACGACCGGATCCAGAAGGTCGAGCGCGGTGAGAACGACCTGGAGGTCAAGGTCACCTTCACCAAGCCCTACGCGGACTGGCAGTCGCTCTTCACGCCGCTCTACCCCAAGGACGTGACCGGCACCGCGGCGGCCTTCAACGACGGGGCCCGCACGAAGCTCAAGGTGACGGCGGGACCGTTCCGGATCTCCGCGATCGACCAGAAGGCCGACACCACCACGCTCGTGCCGAACCCGCGCTGGTGGGGGGACCGCCCCAAGCTCGACAAGCTCGTGCTGTCGGCCGTACCGCGGGACAAGCGGGTCGCCGCGCTCGCGGCCGGAAGCCTCGACCTGGCGGACATCGACCCCTCGGCGGCGGAACGTATCTCCTACGCCGTGAAGGACGCCGGACGCGGCGGGCGCCCGCTGGCCTACGGCCCCGGCGCCGACAAGGCTCCCTCCGCCGCCCTGAAGTCGTGGGCGATGGCCCACGGCTCCGACGAGGAACTGGCCGAGGTCGCACAGCAGGCCCGCAAGCGGGCGGCGGAGGCGGAGAAGAGGTACGCGCGGGAGCAGTCCGCCCTCAGCAGGTACGAGGTCCGCAAGTCACTGGAGCCCGCGTACACCCAGCTCGCGCTGAACGGCGAGTCCGGGCCGCTGGCCGACGACCGGGTGCGCCGCGCGATCGCGAGGGCGCTGGACCGCAAGGCGCTGGCAGAGGCCGTGCTCACGCCGCTCGGACTGCCCGCGGAGCCGCCCGGCAACCACCTCGCGCTGGCCGGGCAGGCCGCGTACACCGACAACAGCGCCGCACTCGGGGAGCAGGACACCCAGGAGGCGCAGGCGCTGCTCGCCGACGCCGGCTGGACGCCCGAAGGGCTGCGCGAGGAGCCGGCCAAGGCGGGCGGCGAGGCCGGGAAGCCGGAGGGGAACGGCAAGGAGGGCAAGGAGGACGGGAAGAAGACGACGGGCAAGGCCTCCGCCGAGCCGTCCTCGCGCCCTTCGGCCAAGGCGTCGGAGAAGAAGAACGACGCCGCCTCCGACGACGGGCTCTACATCGTCGGTGACGACAAGCCGGCGGCCCACGACCCGAGGTCCGGCTCCCGCGTCACGCACGTCGTCGCCCCGGCCCCCGGCGCCGCGCTCCGGAGCGCCGCCGTCCGTCGGCAGGCCGCGTCGCCCGCCGACGACGGCGCCGGCCCGGCGGACAAGGCGGCCGGGAAGGCCGCGGACAAGAGCGGCATGGCCGGCGCCTACGCTCCGCGCGGTACGGCGGCACCCGGCGGCGCCTCCGCCGGCGGCGCCCTCGGCAAGGACGGGAAGCCGCTGAGCCTCCGCTTCGTCCTCCCCACGGGCCCGGGCTCGGAGGTGCTGCGCACGGTCGGCGACAAGATCGCGCAGATGCTCGACCGGGTCGGCGTGCGCACGGAGATCATCAAGGTCGAGGACGCGAGCTTCTTCAAGGACCACATCGCGTCCGGCGACTACGACCTGGCCCTGTACTCCTGGCCCTCCAGCCCGTACCCGGCGACCGACGCCCGGCCGATCTACGCCAAGCCCAAGCCGGCCTCCGACGGCTCGCTCCTCGTCGAGCAGAACTACACGCGGGTGGGTACGGACTACATCGACCAGCTCTTCACCCAGGCCGCCGGGGAGCTCGACGCGGACGCGGCCCGTGACCTGATGCGCAGGGCGGACGCCAGGATCTGGGCGGCGGCCGGATCCGTCCCGCTCTACCAGCGCCCGCAGCTGGTCGCGGCGCGCAAGCAGGTGGTCAACGCGGGCGCTTTCGGATTCGCCGAGCCCCGATACCAGGACATTGGTTTCAAGACGGCCGCGGCCGCCCCGAAGCAGTGACCGCGTAGACCGTCGGCCAGGAGAAACCGCAGGTCACAACCTCAGAACTGGCTCAATTTCCTTGCCCGCCGGCACCGCCGGCGGGCAAGCTCGTGCCGACCGTTGACCCAGGCTCGCCCCCCGCATGCCCATGCATCACCCTCGTACCGGCAGCCTCCCCACCTGCCGGTACGCACCGCCTGCGCCGGGCCGCCCGGCACCGGCGCGGACCCGGCCCGCGGCGTGATCCCCGCCTCGTTCGTCCCGGACCCGATCGTTCCGGGAGGCCCGGGTCCCGGCGGCCCCGTACCATGGGACAAGCCGTGGCGTGTCCGCCCGGCGGGCGGACGAGGATCACATCCAACGCCCGATCCCACGATCGAGAGAAGCGCCAGCCAGCATGCCCACGCGCCACGACATCCGTAACGTTGCCATCGTCGCCCACGTCGACCACGGCAAGACCACCTTGGTCGACGCCATGCTGAAGCAGGCCGGTGCCTTCGCCGCGCACGCCGCGGAGCAGCTCGACGACCGCATGATGGACTCGAACGACCTGGAGCGTGAGAAGGGCATCACGATCCTGGCCAAGAACACCGCCGTGAAGTACCACCCCAAGGACGGCGGGGCCCCGGTCACCATCAACATCATCGACACCCCCGGCCACGCCGACTTCGGCGGCGAGGTGGAGCGCGGTCTGTCGATGGTGGACGCGGTCGTCCTCCTCGTCGACGCCTCCGAGGGTCCGCTGCCGCAGACCCGCTTCGTGCTGCGCAAGGCGCTCGCCGCGAAGATGCCGGTCATTCTCTGCATCAACAAGACGGACCGCCCGGACTCCCGGATCGCCGAGGTCGTCGACGAGACGTACGACCTGTTCCTGGATCTGGACGCGACCGAGGAGCAGATCGAGTTCCCGATCGTCTACGCCTGTGCCCGTGACGGCGTCGCCTCGCTGACCAAGCCGGAGGACGGCACCGTCCCGGCCGACAGCGACAGCCTGGAGCCGTTCTTCAGCACGCTGCTCGAGACCGTCCCGGCGCCGGAGTACGACGAGTCCGCCCCGCTGCAGGCCCACGTCACGAACCTGGACGCCGACAACTTCCTCGGCCGTATCGCGCTGCTCCGCGTCGAGCAGGGCGAGCTGCGCAAGGGCCAGACGGTGGCCTGGATCAAGCGTGACGGCACGATCTCCAACGTCCGCATCAGCGAGCTGATGATGACCGAGGCGCTCACCCGCAAGCCGGCCGAGGTGGCCGGCCCCGGTGACATCTGCGCCGTCGCCGGTATCCCGGACATCATGATCGGCGAGACGCTGGCCGACCCGGAGAACCCGATCGCGCTGCCGCTGATCACGGTCGACGAGCCGGCGATCTCGATGACCGTGGGCACCAACACCTCGCCGCTGGTCGGCCGGGGCGGCACCGGCAAGGGCGCGGACGCGAAGTCGGCCGTCAAGGACCGTAAGGTGACGGCCCGTCAGGTCAAGGACCGGCTGGACCGCGAGCTCATCGGTAACGTCTCGCTGCGCGTGCTGGACACCGAGCGTCCCGACGCCTGGGAGGTGCAGGGCCGCGGTGAGCTGGCGCTGGCGATCCTGGTTGAGCAGATGCGCCGTGAGGGCTTCGAGCTGACGATCGGCAAGCCGCAGGTCGTCACCAAGCTGGTCGACGGCAAGGTCCACGAGCCCGTCGAGCGCATGACGATCGACGTGCCCGAGGAGCACATGGGCGCCGTCACCCAGCTCATGGGTGTCCGCAAGGGCCGCATGGACAACATGTCGAACCACGGTTCCGGCTGGGTCCGCATGGAGTTCGTGGTCCCGTCCCGCGGCCTGATCGGCTTCCGTACGGAGTTCCTGACGAACACCCGCGGCACCGGTATCGCGCACTCCATCCACGAGGGTCACGAGCCCTGGTTCGGCCCCCTGCAGACCCGGAACAACGGCTCGCTCGTCGCCGACCGCTCCGGCGCCGTCACCGCGTTCGCGATGACGAACCTTCAGGAGCGCGGCGTGCTGTTCACCGAGCCCGGCACCGAGGTGTACGAGGGCATGATCGTCGGCGAGAACTCCCGCTCCGACGACATGGACGTGAACATCACCAAGGAGAAGAAGCTCACCAACATGCGCTCCTCCTCGGCCGATTCGTTCGAGGCCATCGTCCCGCCGCGCAAGCTCTCGCTGGAGCAGTCGCTGGAGTTCTGCCGTGACGACGAGTGCGTCGAGGTGACCCCGGAGGCGGTGCGCATCCGCAAGGTCGTCCTGGACCAGAAGGAGCGCGGCCGCGCGGCTTCGCGCGCCAAGCACGGCTGACGGTAAAGCTCTGGAAAACCGCTGAACGCACGGCCCGGCCCTCCGCAGAGACTGTGGAGGGCCGGGCCGTTCGTCAACTCTTTTTCGCGGCCCGAGTGTCCGGATATCGGCCGTCGCACTCCGGAACATGTGTTAACGGTCCGTTTCGCGGGTGTCTGTCTGGGATCGCTTTGTCCGGATTTCGGGCTGGAGTACCTCTCTGATGTTGTCAAAACGAGACCCTTTAGGTGTGGTTTACAAGCCTGTCCTACTTAATAGTTGGCTCCATTGAGCTCGGGTCAATGGGTCATGCGCTGTGGGGAGCGCCGACTCACGAGCACACTCGGGGCACTTGACGAGCGCTGTCAGGGGTGTCAGCGCGCGTAGAACGGTGCCCCTCTTGTAGTGACAAGTGGACTCATGAGGAGGAACCCATGCGTGGTGCCAAGAGCGCCAAGTGGGTCGCGGGAGCGATCGTTGTCGCCCTGGCGGCCACTGCCTGTGGTGGCGGCAGCGGCGAAGAGGGCAAGAAGAACCCGGCCGGCAAGCCTGCCGGTTATGTCTCGATCGATGTCGGCGAGCCGCAGAAGCCGCTGATCCCGGCCGACACGAACGAGACCAACGGTTCGTACGTGATCCAGTCGCTCTTCACGCAGCTGCTGGACTTCGACGCCAAGGGCGAGATCGTCTACACCAACGCCGAGTCGGTGGACACGACGGACTCCAAGACCTGGACCGTCAAGCTGAAGTCCGGCTGGAAGTTCCACAACGGCGAGGCCGTCACCGCGCAGTCGTACGTCGACGCGTGGAACTGGTACGCGAACATCAAGAACAACCAGCAGAACAGCTTCTGGTTCGCGGACATCGCCGGCTACGACGACGTGCACCCCGAGAAGGGTGACCCGAAGGCCGACAAGATGTCCGGTCTGAAGGTCGTGGACGACACCACCTTCACGATCGAGCTGAAGGACAAGGTCCCGTACTTCAACTACAAGCTCGGCTACGCGACGTTCGCGCCGCTGCCGAAGGTCTTCTTCGACGACCCGAAGGCGTTCGGCCAGAAGCCGGTCGGCAACGGCCCGTACAAGTTCGAGAAGTGGACCCACAAGAAGCTGATCCAGGTTGCGGCCAACCCTGACTACCAGGGCCCCAACAAGGCGAAGAACAAGGGCATCCAGTTCAAGAACTACGCGACCCTCGAGGCCGCGTACCAGGACGTCGTCTCCGGCAACCTGGACATCATCCGTCAGGTCGGCCCGACGGACCTGCCGAAGTACAAGCAGGACCTGGGTGACGGCGCCATCGAGCAGCCGTACGCGGCCATCCAGTCGCTGGTCCCGGCGTTCTACAGCAAGACGTTCAAGGACATCGACCCCAAGGTCCTCCAGGGTCTGTCCATGGCGATCGACCGTGAGACGATCACCAAGACCGTCCTGAACAACACCCGTACCCCCGCGACGAGCTTCACGCCGCCGCAGGTCAAGGGCAACCAGGACCTGGGTACGGACGTCTTCACGTTCAACCCGGCGAAGGCCAAGCAGCTCATCACCGAGGGCGGCGGCGTCCCGGAGAACAAGCTGTTCATCCAGTACAACAGCGACGGCGGCCACAAGGAGTGGGTGACCGCGGTCTGCGAGTCCATCCGCAAGGCGACCGGTGTCGACTGTGTCGGCGACGCCAAGCCGGACTTCCCCACGGACCTCGAGGCCCGTGACAACGACCAGGTGAAGTCGATGTACCGCGGTGGCTGGGTGGCCGACTACCCCGTCAACGTGAACTTCCTCAAGGAGCTGTACCACACCAACGCCGAGTCCAACAACGGTCGTTTCTCCGACAAGGAGATCGACAAGATGATGGAGGACGCGGACAAGGCCAGCTCGCTGGAAGACGCCGTGAAGGGCTACCAGGCGGTCGAGAAGAAGCTTCTCGAGAAGATGCCGGCCATCCCGCTGTGGTACTACCGCATCAACGGTGGCCACGGTAAGGGCGTCGACAACGTCGCGGTCGACTTCCACGGTGACCTCGAGCTCACCGGAGTCACCGCCAAGTAAGCGCCTGCGGGCCTCATCCCCACTCGGCCGTCACCCGCCGCCGTCGGACATCCGGCGGCGGCGGTGGTCCGGGGGCCGTCCCGTGCGGACGGCCCCCGGACCCAGTTAACCCCTCACGGAGGCACCCATGGGGCGCTACGTCGCACGACGACTGCTCCAGATGATCCCGGTGTTCATCGGGTCAACCTTTTTGATCTTCGCCATGATGTTCGCGCTGCCCGGCGACCCCGTCAGAGCGCTCATGGGGGACCAGGCTTTCGACCCCGCCGTGGTCGAGGCCATTCGCCATGACCGCGGTCTCGACCTGCCGCTCTGGCAGCAGTACCTGAAGTACCTCTTCGAGCTGGTTCAGGGGAACTTCGGCACGGAGATCGCAAGCCAGCGTCCCATCGCCGACATCATCGCGCAGGCGTTCCCGGTCACCATCCGGCTCACGCTCTTCGCGTTCACCTTCACGGTGGTCGTCGGCATCGGCCTCGGCATCATCGCGGGTCTGCGTCCCGAGTCCGTGCGGGACCGGGGGCTCCTCGCCCTCACCCTCGTGCTGATCTCGATGCCCTCCTTCGTGCTGGGCTACCTGATGCAGTACCTGTTCGCCTTCAAGTGGGGGGTGACCACCCCGACCGTGCAGGACTCCGAGAGCTTCGGAGACCTCCTCCTGCCGGCGATCGTCCTGGGCTCCCTGTCGCTCGCCTACGTGGCACGGCTGACCCGTACCTCGATGGCGGAGAACCTGCGCGCCGACTACATGCGCACGGCGGTCGCCAAGGGCCTGCCGCGGCGCCGGATCATCGGTGTCCACCTGATGCGCAACTCGCTCGTCCCGGTGGTCACCTTCCTCGGCACCGACATCGGCAACCTGATGACCGGCGCCATCGTCACCGAGGGCATCTTCAACGTCCAGGGCGTCGGTGACGCGATCTACGAGGCACTCTTCCGCCGCGAGGGCGCGACCGTCGTCGGCATCGCCTCCCTGATCGTTCTCGTCTACCTGCTCGCCAGCCTGCTCGTCGACCTGCTTTACGCGGTCCTGGACCCGAGGATCCGGTATGCCTGAGAAGACCGCAGCCACCGCGGCGTCCACCGGGGCCGAGAAGGTCACCAGCACCGCTGCCGCTCCCGACACCGCACTGGTCACCAAGGCGCCCAAGCCGGACAAGGCACGCAGCCTGTGGTCCGACGCCTGGCACGACCTGCGCCGCAACCCGCTGTTCCTGATCTCGGCGGGTCTGATCGTCCTCCTCATCGTCATCTCCGCGTTCCCGGGCCTGTTCACCAGCGCCTCGCCGCGCGACGCCGACCTGGCGAACCACTACCTCGGCCAGCCGAACTGGAGCCACTTCTTCCAGCCGGACTGGTTCGGTTACGACGGCCAGGGCCGCTCCATCTACGCACGTGTCGTCTACGGCGCCCGCGCCTCGATCATCGTCGGCGTCGGCGTCACCGCCCTGGTGACGATCCTCGGCACCCTGGTCGGCATGATCGCCGGTTACTTCGGCGGCTGGATCGACACCCTGCTGTCCCGCCTCACCGACATCTTCATGGGCATCCCGTTCCTGCTGGGCGCCCTCGTCGTCCTCACCAGCTTCGAGAAGCGTGCCATCTGGGTCGTCATCCTCGCCCTGGTGTTCCTGGGCTGGACCCAGATCGCCCGTGTCGCCCGCGGTTCCGTCATCACCATCAAGCAGGCGGACTACGTGGTGGCGGCCAAGGCGCTCGGCGCCTCGACCACCCGCATCCTGACCCGGCACGTCCTGCCCAACGCGCTCGCGCCGATCATCGTCGTCGCGACCATCGCCCTCGGCGGCTACATCGCCGCGGAGGCGACGCTGTCGTTCCTCGGTGTCGGCCTTGCCGAACCGACGGTCTCCTGGGGCGTCGACGTGTCCAGTGGACGTGAGCAACTGCGCAACGCACCCCACGTGCTGATCATCCCGTCGGTGATGGTCTCGATCACGGTGCTCTCGTTCCTGATGTTCGGCGATGCGGTTCGCAACGCCCTCGACCCCAAGCTGCGCTGAGGAGGGCGTACGACGTGACCATCATCAAAGAAACAGCAGGCGTCCCGGCGCCCCGCGCGGGCGGCGAGGCCTCCGGTCCGCTGCTCGAAGTGCGCGACCTGCATGTCGAGTTCCACACCCGTGACGGTGTCGCCAAGGCAGTCAACGGCGTCAACTACAGCGTCGACTCCGGTGAGACGCTGGCCGTCCTCGGCGAGTCGGGCTCCGGCAAGTCGGTCACCGCCCAGGCCATCATGGGCATCCTCGACATGCCGCCTGGCAAGATCCCGCACGGCCAGATCCTCTTCCGCGGCCAGGACATGCTCACCATGAGCAACGAGGAGCGGCGGCAGATCCGCGGCCGGAAGATCGCGATGATCTTCCAGGACGCGCTGTCCTCGCTCAACCCGGTGCTCTCCGTGGGCTACCAGCTCGGCGAGATGTTCCGGGTCCACCAGGGCCTGTCCAAGAAGGACGCCAAGGCCAAGTCCATCGAGCTGATGGACAAGGTGAAGATCCCGGCCGCCAGGGCCCGGATCGGCGACTACCCGCACCAGTTCTCCGGCGGTATGCGCCAGCGCATCATGATCGCCATGGCCCTGGCTCTCGAGCCGGACCTGATCATCGCCGACGAGCCGACCACCGCGCTCGACGTGACCGTCCAGGCGCAGGTCATGGACCTGCTCGCGGAGCTCCAGCGCGAGTACAACATGGGCCTGATCCTGATCACCCACGACCTCGGCGTCGTCGCCGACGTCGCGGACAAGATCGCCGTGATGTACGCGGGCCGGATCGTCGAGACCGCCCCCGTGCACGAGCTGTACAAGCGGCCGGCGCACCCGTACACCCGGGGTCTGCTCGACTCGATCCCGCGCCTGGACCAGAAGGGCCAGGAGCTGTACGCGATCAAGGGTCTGCCGCCCAACCTGCTGAAGATCCCGACCGGCTGCGCCTTCAACCCGCGCTGCCCCAAGGCGGACGACATCTGCCGTACGGAGATCCCGGCGCTGGCTCCGGTGACCGAGCAGGACGGCAGCGATCTGCCCGGCCGCGGCAGCGCGTGCCACTTCTGGAAGGAGACGATCCATGGCTGAGCTCAAGAAGACGAACGAGGCCGTGGACGCGACCCCGAACGTGACCGAGGTCGAGACCGTCGAGGTCACCTCCGAGGAGGCGGCCGTCGCGGCGCTCGACGCCACGGTCGAGCGCGGTGAGCCGATCCTTCAGGTGCGCAACCTGGTCAAGCACTTCCCGCTGACCCAGGGCATCCTGTTCAAGCGTCACGTCGGCGCGGTCAAGGCCGTGGACGGGATCTCCTTCGACCTCTACCAGGGCGAGACGCTCGGTATCGTCGGCGAGTCCGGCTGTGGCAAGTCCACCGTCGCCAAGCTGCTGATGACGCTGGAGAAGGCGACGGCCGGCGAGGTCTTCTACAAGGGCCAGGACATCACCAAGCTGTCGGGGCGTGCGCTCAAGGCGGTGCGCCGCAACATCCAGATGGTGTTCCAGGACCCGTACACCTCGCTCAACCCGCGTATGACGGTCGGCGACATCATCGGCGAGCCCTTCGACATCCACCCCGAGGTGGCTCCGAAGGGTGACCGGCGCCGCAAGGTGCAGGAGCTGCTCGACGTCGTCGGTCTCAACCCGGAGTACATCCACCGCTATCCGCACCAGTTCTCCGGCGGTCAGCGCCAGCGCATCGGCATCGCCCGCGGCCTCGCGCTCAACCCGGAGATCATCATCTGCGACGAGCCGGTCTCCGCGCTGGACGTGTCCGTCCAGGCGCAGGTCGTCAACCTGATGGAGAAGCTGCAGGACGAGTTCAACCTCTCCTACGTCTTCATCGCCCACGACCTGTCGATCGTCCGGCACATCTCGGACCGGGTCGGCGTGATGTACCTCGGCAAGATGGCCGAGATCGGCACCGACGTGCAGATCTACGACCACCCGACGCACCCCTACACCCAGGCGCTGCTGTCGGCGGTCCCGGTCCCGGACCCCGAGGCGCGCGAGGGCCGTGAGCGGATCATCCTCACCGGTGACGTCCCGTCGCCGGCGAACCCGCCCTCGGGCTGCCGCTTCCGCACCCGCTGCTGGAAGGCGGAGGACAAGTGCGCCACCGAGGTTCCGCTGCTCGCGGTCCCGGAGCGCTTCAAGGGCCAGGACACCCCGGCCGCGCACGAGTCGGCGTGCCACTTCGCCGAGGAGAAGGACGTCGTCCACGCGGCGTAGTCCCCTCTGTCCGGCGCGAGGCGCCCGTTCCCTCCGGGGAGCGGGCGCCTTCGCCGTGCCCGGCGGGAAGCGGAGGAAAAGACTTTGCGCCCGCGTGGGCCGGCCCCGGAAGGTGTCCGGATGGACCACTTGACCGACCGGACCGGCCGCCGCATCACGCTGTGCCCGGTCGACGACGACAACTGGCGGGCCGTCGCGGACATCGCGCCGCGTGACGAGCAGCGGACCTTCGTGGCGGCCCTCGCCGCCCGGTACCTCCTGCTGTCGATGCGCGGCGGCGTCTGGACCTCGCTGGGTGTCCTCGCCGACGACACCGTGGTCGGCCATGTCATGTGGGCGTACGACGACGAGGACGGGACCCACTGGGTCGGGGGCCTGATCGTCGACGCGGACGAGCAGGGCAGGGGCGTGGGCCGGCAGGCGATGACCGCGCTGATCAGGATGCTGTCCGAGCGTCCGGACTGCCGGGAGATACGGCTGTCCCACCACCCCCGCAACACCGGCGCGGCGAGGCTCTACAGCGCCCTCGGCTTCATCCCGACAGGGGCGTTCGAGGACGACGAGACCGTCGTCGGCCTCGCGGTCCGGCAGAGCCCCGCCGGCTGAGCCTCGCGGCGGCGAAAATCCGTTGCGAGGGCGGGGCCGGGGCGCGAACAGTGGCGGCATGCCACTCACCGTCCGGCCCGCGACCCTCGCGGACGCACCCTTCATATGCGCCCTGCTGAACGCCGTCGACATCGCGGAGATCGGCCGGGCGGACACCGAACTGCACACGGTCGAGACCGATCTCGCCCACCCCGAGGTGGATCTCGCCCAGGACTCCTGGCTGGTGCACGAGGACGGCGACCTCGTGGCGTACGGGATCCTCTGGAGCGATTCCGGCGACGGTGACATCGGCGTCGACCACTATGTGCTCCCCGGCCGGCCGGACGCTGCCGTACTCGTGCTGGAGCGGATCGAGGAGCGCGCGGCGGCCAAGGCGGCGGCGGCCGGCGCGGCACGGGCGGTGCTCCATCTGAATCTCACCGTCCGGACCACGCTGGACACCGCGCTCCTCGACGCCCGCGGCTGGCACACCGTGCGCCGCCACCAGGTCATGACCCGGCCGCTGAGCGAGGCCGACCGGTTGCCGGAGCCGCCCGCCGGTGTGAGCCTGCGCGACTGCGGTGCCGACGCCGACCACCGGATCGCCCACGCCCTGGTGGAGGAGACCTTCGCGGAACACTTCGACCACCACCCGCGGACCTACGAGCAGTGGCTGGCCGACACCGGGCCACGGGACCGGTCGCTCATGTGGATCGCGAGCATCGAGGGCGAAGGCGACGTGGCCGTCCTGCTGACCAGGGACGACAAGGACGCCATGGGCTGGGTCGGGAACCTCGGCGTACGGAAGCAGGCGCGCGGCCGTGGCCTCGGCAGCCATCTGCTGCGCCATGCCTTCGGCACGTACGCCGCCCGCGGCCGGGACACCATCGGCCTGGCCGTGGACACGCAGAACGAGAGCCGCGCCCTGTCCCTCTACGAGGCGCACGGAATGTCCCTGTGCTATGCGATCGACACCTGGGAGCTGGTCCTGACGGTGCCCCGGAGCTCCGGCCGGGTGCGCTGAAAGTGCGTTAGATCCTTTATGGGGTGATATTGGGCCCAAGTCTGACTTGGGATCGAGGAGGCACTCCATGCGCGGAGCCACCCACGCGAAGTGGGCCGCATGCGCGATCGCCGTCGCCCTCACGGCGGCGGCGTGCGGCGGCGGAAGCGACAGCGGCGGCAGTGGCGCCGACGGGATCGTGAGTTCCTCGTGGGGCGACCCGCAGAACCCCTTGGAGCCCGCCAACACCAACGAGGTGCAGGGCGGCAAGGTGCTCGACATGATCTTCCGGGGGCTCAAGCGGTACGACCCCAAGACCGGCGAGGCCAAGGACATGCTCGCCGAGAGCATCGAGACCAAGGACTCGGTCAACTTCACCATCACCGTCAAGCCAGGCTGGAAATTCAGCAACGGCGAGGCGGTCACGGCCAGATCCTTCGTGGACGCCTGGAACTACGGCGCCCACCTGAAGAACAATCAGCGCAACGCGTACTTCTTCGGCTACATCGACGGGTACGAGCAGGTCCACCCGGAAGAGGGGCAGCCGAGCGCGCAGACGATGTCCGGACTGAAGGTCACCGGTGACCGGACGTTCACCGTCAAGCTGTCGCAGAAGTTCTCCACCTGGCCCGACACCCTCGGCTACGCGGCCTTCGCCCCGCTGCCCAGGGCCTTCTTCGACGACCACGACGCCTGGGTCGCCAAGCCCGTCGGCAACGGCCCCTACGTCGTCGACTCCTACGCCAGGGGCTCCCAGATGTCCCTGCGCCGCTGGGACGAGTACAACGGGCCCGACAAGGCACAGAACGGCGGCATCGACCTCAAGGTCTACACCGACAACAACACCGCCTACACCGACCTGATCGCCGGCAACCTCGACCTGGTCGACGACGTGCCCGCCTCCCAGCTGAAGAACGTGAAGGCGGACCTGGGCGACCGGTACATCAACACCCCCGCCGGCATCATCCAGACCCTCGCTTTCCCCTTCTACGACAAGGCGTGGAACACGGCGGACGGGGCGAAGGTCCGCACCGGTCTGTCGATGGCGATCAACCGCAAGCAGATCACCGACACCATCTTCCAGCAGACCCGCACCCCCGCGAAGGACTGGACCTCGCCCGTGCTCGGCGAGGAGGGCGGCTTCGACCCGACGCTGTGCGGCAAGGCCTGCGAGTACGACCCCGCCGAGGCTAAGCGGCTGATCGCCGAGGGCGGCGGCCTGCCGGGCGGCCGGATCACCCTCACCTACAACGCGGACACCGGGTCGCACAAGGACTGGATCGACGCCGTCTGCAACTCCATCAAGAACGCCCTCGGCGACGACAGGGCCTGCGTCGGCAACCCGATCGGCACCTTCGCCGACTTCCGCAATCAGATCACCCAGTCCAAGATGCCGGGCCCCTTCCGGGCCGGCTGGCAGATGGACTACCCGCTGATCCAGAACTTCCTCCAGCCGCTCTACTACACCAACGCCTCCTCCAACGACGGCAAGTGGAGCAACAAGAAGTTCGACGACCTCGTCGACAAGGCCAACGCGGAGGCCGACCCGGCCACGGCCGTCGAGACGTTCAAGGAGGCCGAGAAGGTCGTCAGGGACGAGATGGCCGCCATCCCGCTCTGGTACCAGAACGGCAGCGCCGGCTACTCGGAGCGCGTCTCGAACGTCGCACTGAACCCGTTCAGCGTTCCCGTCTACGAAGAGATCAAGGTCAACTGACGGCCGAAGGCACCCGGCCCGGCGCGCACGCAGCGCCGGGCCGCACCCCTTCCCACGACCCCCGGAGCCCTTCATGGGACGTTATGTGATCCGGCGTCTGCTGCAGATGGTCCCCGTCTTCTTCGGCGCCACCCTGCTGATCTTCCTCATGGTCAACGTGATGGGCGATCCCATCGCCGGCCTGTGCGGCGAGCGACAGTGCGACCCGGCGACGGCCGCACAGCTGCGCAAGGAGTTCGGGCTCGACAAGCCCGTGTGGCAGCAATACGCGACCTACATGGGCAACGTCTTCACCGGGGACTTCGGCACCGCCTTCAACGGGCAGGAGGTCACCGAGCTGATGGGCGAGGCCTTCCCCGTCACGATCAGGCTCACCCTGGTGGCCATCTTCTTCGAGATCGTCATCGGCATCGCCCTCGGCGTCGTCACCGGCCTGCGCCGCGGCCGGCCGGTGGACAGTGGCGTGCTGCTGCTCACCCTCGTGGTCATCTCGGTGCCGACGTTCGTCACCGGCCTGCTGCTCCAACTGCTGCTCGGCTACAAGTGGGACATCATCGACCCCTCCGTCTCCACCGACGCACGGCTCGACGAACTGATCGTCCCGGGCCTGGTGCTCGCCTCCGTCTCACTGGCCTACGTCACCCGGCTGACCCGCACCTCCATCGCGGAGAACAGCCGCGCCGACTACGTCCGCACCGCGAAGGCCAAGGGCCTGCCCAGGGGCCGGGTCATCCGCAAGCACCTGCTGCGCAACTCCCTCATCCCGGTGGTCACCTTCATCGGGACGGACATCGGCGCCCTCATGGGCGGCGCGATCGTCACCGAACGGATCTTCAACATCCACGGCGTCGGCTACCAGCTCTACCAGGGCATCCTGCGCCAGAACACGCAGACCGTCGTCGGCTTCGTCAGCGTTCTCGTCATCGTCTTCCTGGTGGCGAACCTGCTGGTGGATCTCCTCTACGCCGTCCTGGACCCGAGGATCCGGTATGCCTGAGCCGCGGCAGAATCCGCACTTCGACGACCCCGCGCACTCCGCCGTCGCGGCCACCGGAGCGGGCGGGGCGGCCGACCTCGCGATGGCCGAGGGGGAGACGCTGGAGAAGGCCCCCGGCGGGCCCGACGGCTCCGGCCCCGCCGACAAGCCGCGCAGCCTCTGGTCGGACGCCTGGCGGGACCTGCGGCGCAACCCCGTCTTCATCGTCTCCGCGCTCGTCATCCTCTTCCTGATCGTCATCTCCCTGTGGCCCTCGCTGATCGCCTCCGGCAACCCCCAGAGCTGCGATCTCGCCAAGGCACAACAGGGCTCCCAGCCCGGTCACCCCTTCGGCTTCAACGGGCAGGGCTGCGACGTCTACACCCGTACGGTCTACGGCGCGCGGGCCTCGGTCACCGTCGGTGTCTGCGCCACCGTCGGTGTGGCGCTGCTCGGTTCCGTGCTCGGCGGACTGGCCGGCTTCTTCGGCGGGGCCTCGGACGCCGTGCTGTCCCGGCTCACCGACGTCTTCTTCGGCATCCCCGTGGTGCTCGGCGGCCTGGTGCTGCTGTCCGTCATCACCAGCAGCACGGTCTGGCCCGTGGTCGGCTTCATGGTGCTGCTCGGCTGGCCGCAGATCTCCCGCATCGCCCGCGGCAGCGTCATCACCGCCAAACAGAACGACTACGTGCAGGCCGCCCGCGCGCTCGGCGCCTCCAGCTCACGGATGCTGCTGCGGCACATCGCCCCCAACGCGGTCGCACCGGTGATCGTCGTGGCGACCATCGCCCTGGGCACCTACATCTCGCTGGAGGCCACGCTGTCCTTCCTGGGCGTCGGGCTGAAGCCGCCGACGGTCTCCTGGGGGATCGACATCTCGTCGGCCTCCCCGTACATCCGCAACGCCCCGCACATGCTGCTGTGGCCCGCCGGAGCGCTGGCGATCACGGTGCTGGCCTTCATCATGCTCGGCGACGCGGTACGCGACGCCCTCGACCCCAAGCTGCGCTGACCGCCCAAGGAGCCGCCATGCCCGCCACGTCCTACGAGGCCGTGATGTCCGCGGAACCGGACACGCCAGGCCGTCTGCTCGACGTACGCGACCTGCACGTGGAATTCCGCACCCGCGACGGCGTGGCCCGAGCGGTCAACGGCGTGAACTACACCGTCGACGCGGGCGAGACGCTCGCGGTGCTGGGCGAGTCGGGGTCGGGCAAGTCGGTCACCGCCCAGGCCGTCATGGGCATCCTCGACATGCCGCCCGGCAGGATCACCGGCGGCGAGATCCTCTTCAGGGGCCAGGACCTGCTGACGATGCGGGAGGACGAACGGCGGAAGATCAGGGGCGCCGGAATGGCCATGATCTTCCAGGACGCCCTGTCCTCCCTCAACCCCGTCCTGAGTGTGGGGGACCAGCTGGGGGAGATGTTCGTCGTCCATCAGGGCCTGTCCCGCAAGGACGCGAAGGCCAGGGCCGTCGAGCTGATGGACCGGGTTCGCATCCCCGCGGCCAAGGAGCGCGTCGGCCAGTATCCGCACCAGTTCTCCGGCGGGATGCGCCAGCGCATCATGATCGCGATGGCCCTCTCGCTGGAACCGGACCTGATCATCGCCGACGAGCCGACCACCGCGCTCGACGTGACCGTCCAGGCGCAGGTCATGGACCTGCTGGCCGAGCTCCAGCGCGAACTGGACATGGGGCTGATCCTGATCACCCACGACCTCGGTGTCGTCGCCGACGTCGCGGACAAGATCGCGGTGATGTACGCCGGGCGGATCGTGGAGACCGCCCCCGTCCACGACATCTACAGCGCGCCCGCCCACCCCTACACCAAGGGCCTGCTCGAATCGATCCCGCGCCTGGACCAGAAGGGGCAGGAGCTCTACGCCATCAAGGGCCTGCCGCCCAACCTGATGCACATCCCGCCCGGCTGCGCCTTCAACCCGCGCTGCCCGATGGCCCAGGACGTGTGCCGGACCGACGTACCGCCGCTGTACGAGGTGAACGAGCAGCGCGGCAGCGCGTGCCACTTCTGGGAGGCGGCGATCCATGGCTGAGGCGATCCTCGAGGTGCGCGACCTGGTCAAGCACTACCCGCTCACCCGCGGCATCCTCTTCAAGAAGCACGTCGGCGCGGTCAAGGCGGTCGACGGCGTCGACGTCGAACTGTTCGCGGGGGAGACCCTCGGCATCGTGGGGGAGTCGGGCTGCGGCAAGTCCACGCTCGCCAAGATGCTGGTCCACCTGGAGCGGCCCACGGCGGGCACCATCCGGTACAAGGGCGAGGACATCACCACGCTGTCGGGGCGTGCGCTGAAGGCCGTGCGCCGCAACATCCAGATGGTGTTCCAGGACCCGTACACCTCGCTCAACCCGCGGATGACGGTCGGCGACATCGTCGGCGAGCCGTACGAGATCCACCCCGAGGTTGCCCCCAAGGGCTCCCGCAGGCAGAAGGTCCAGGAACTGCTGGACGTCGTCGGACTCAATCCCGAGTACATCAACCGCTATCCGCACCAGTTCTCCGGCGGCCAGCGCCAGCGCATCGGCATCGCCCGCGGGCTCGCCCTGCGGCCCGAGGTCATCGTGGCCGACGAGCCGGTCTCCGCGCTCGACGTGTCCGTCCAGGCGCAGGTCATCAACCTGCTCGACAAGCTGCAGAGCGAGTTCTCGCTCAGCTATGTGTTCATCGCCCATGACCTGTCGATCGTCCGGCACATCTCGGACCGGGTCGGCGTGATGTACCTGGGACGGATCGTGGAGATCGGCAGGGACGCCGAGATCTACGACCATCCCACGCACCCCTACACCCAGGCCCTGCTCTCCGCCGTGCCCGTGCCCGACCCACAGGCGCGCGAGCACCGGGAGAGGATCATCCTCACGGGTGACGTGCCGTCGCCCACCAACATCCCGTCGGGCTGCCGCTTCCGCACCCGCTGCTGGAAGGCTCAGGAACGGTGCGCGCGGGAGGTTCCGCTGCTCGCCGTGCCACCGCACCTGGAGTCGGTCGAAGGGCCGGCGCGGCACCCGTCGGCATGCCATTTCGCGGAGGAGAAGCATGTGGTGCCGAGCGGCCCGGCCGCAGGTGACGGCGGCACCGGGGGCGCGAAATCGCTGTGAAGGGCCGCCAGTTCATTTAACACCGACGCAACTCGGGCGTCGCCGGTCCGATATACGGACGCCTCACGCTGAGGAACGTACGGCCGTGCGGGTGCCGTAGACCGGCCGGGACCGCGCCATGCGGACCCGGCCGGTCCTCCCGCGCCCCCGCGCCGGTTGTCCTGAACTGTCCGGTCCCCGCCTTGTCCGGCCCATGGCCGCGATGCACGATCGTCGATGTGACTCTTACGCGGGGGGCCAGGATCACGGGAGCGGCGCTGTGCGGCGTGCTCGCCCTGATCACGGGAGCGTGGATCGTCAGGGACATCTCGGTGTCCGGGGGGCTCGAGGGCCTGTGGCGCTACTGGGCCTCCGATCCCCGGCGGGAGTGGAGGGTCGCCCCGCAGGCCACCTCGCCCCTCGACGGCACGCTCTTCGCGGTGTACGCGGGTGTCGGTGTCGCCGTGCTGCGCTCGTCGGTGGCGGCCTCCGCGCTGGTCGCCGCCGCGGTGTTCACCCTCGCCGTCCGGCTGCCGAGCCTGTGGGTCCTGACCGCCTCCTGGGCGTACCTCCGGCCCACCGACTCGATTCGCACCCGCGCGCTGTTCACCACCTTCGCCGTGCTGGGGCTGGCCGTCGGGCTCGTCATCACGGCCGTGGCGGGACGGCGCCCGGCCGAGGCCGTCGACGAGCAGGGCCTGCGCGCCGCCCGGCACCGCCGGACGCCCACCAGGCCGACCGTCGTGGTGGCCTGGCTGTCGGCCGCGTTCCTGCTCCTGGAGGCCGCCCTGGTCACGGCCTGGCAGCTCCGCTTCGGCTACCAGGTCGGGTCAGAGGTGTACCTCGACAGCCTGGTGGGCGGCGAACGGGTCGGGCAGCGGCTGCTGGCGCCGCCCTCCGGCTGGCTGGCCGCCACGACCGTCGTCCTCGGCCTCACGGCCGGCGTGGGACTGCTCGCCAGGGCCGTGTTCTCCCGCCCGCTGGGAGCCGTCGTCGCGGTGGCCGTGTCCGCCTCCGGAGCGGCCGGCGTGGACGCCGCCGTCCGGCTGCGGATCCTGGAGCACTTCGGGCAGGCGCCACTGGAGTACCAACTGCTCGTCGCGACCTCGCTGTTCGAGCTGGTGGCGGGACTCCTGCTGATCGTCCTGCTGACACGTCGCGGCGAGGGCGGCCCGGCGGGCGGGCCGGACGGCGCGTACGGGCCGCCGTCGGGTTACGGGTATCCGCAGCCCGCTTCCGGTTACGGCTACCCGCCGGCCCGGCCCGGATACGGGTATCCGCCCTCCGCGCCGCCGGGGTACGGCCACCCCGGGCCGGCCGCACCACCCGGTTCACCGCCCGGAGGCGGGTTCGGCCCGCCGCCGCCGTCGTCACCGCCGCCGAACTGGTAGCCCCTGCTTCACCCGAGGCCCAGCGAGCGCTTGAGGAAGTCGACCTGGAGCAGCAGCAGGTTCTCCGCGATCTGCTCCTGCGGCGTCATGTGCGTCACCCCGGTCAGCGGCAGCACCTCGTGCGCCCGGCCGGCGGCCAGCAGCGCCGACGAGAGCCGCAGCGTGTGGGCCATCACCACGTTGTCGTCGGCCAGGCCGTGGACGATCATCAACGGCCGGGCCGGGCCCTCCGCGGACGTCAACCCGCCGTCCGTGACCAGCGAGTTCGCCGCGTACGCCGCGGACTGCGTGTCCGGGTCGCCCAGATAGCGCTCCGTGTAATGCGTGTCGTAGAGCCGCCAGTCGGTCACCGGGGCGCCCGCCACCGCCGCGTGGAAGACGTCGGGGCGGCGCAGCACCGCCATCGCCGCCAGGTAACCGCCGTACGACCAGCCGCGGATCGCCACCCGGTCGAGGTCGAGCGGGAAGGATCCGGCCAATGACTGCAGCGCTTCGACCTGGTCGTCCAGCGTCGGCGTGAAGTCGCCCACGACCGCCTTCTCCCAGCCGGGCGAGCGCCCCGGAGTGCCCCGGCCGTCGGCGACGACCACGGCGAAACCCTGATCGGCGAACCACTGCGAGGTCAGGTAAGGATTGTGCGCCGCGAGCACGCGTTGGCCATGAGGTCCCCCGTACGGGTCCATCAGTACCGGCAGCGGACCGTCCGACTCCCGGTGGCCCGACGGCAGCAGCACCGCGCACGGGATCGGGCGGGCACCCGCCTCGGTCAGCGCCGGCCGGGCACGCAGCACCGGCTGCTCGGCGTGCGAGGCCACCACCGCGATCTGCTTGCCGTCCCTGAGCACCTGGACGAGGGCGCCGCTGACGTCCGTACGCGACGAGGCCAGGACCGTCACCCCGCCGCCCCGCACCGCCGCATGCACTCCGGGGCCGTCGGAGACGCGCTCGACGCCCAGCTCGTTCACCCGGTACACATGGATCTCGCCGGTCTCCGGCTCCCTGGAGTCCGCACCCGCCGACGCGGAGACCAGCACATCGCTCTCGCCGATGTCGACCACCGCGCGCAGGTGCAGCTGCGCGCCGGTCAGCACCCGGTCGCCGACGGCGAGCACCCGCGCTCCGCCCTCGTCCGCGATGCGCACCAGCCGTCCGCCGCCGAAGCCCTGCTCGTAGGACGACTCCGGGGCCCAGGCGGGAACGCCGGAGAAGAGTTCCAGCCACGCGTCGTCCTCGTCCACGTGCACGGTCCGGGTCGTGCCGGTCTCCGGGTCCACGGCCAGATACAGCTGGGTGCGCTGGTCCCGCGACTGCACGAGCAGCAGCGGAGGACCGGCGGCGGACCAGTGCGCCCGCGCCAGATAGGGATAGCGCTCACGGTCCCAGGTCACCTCCGTGCGGTTCCCGTCCAGGGCGACGAAGAACAACCGGACAACGGCGTTGGGCGTCCCGGCGGCCGGATAGGCGACCCGGGCAGGCTCCCGGTCCGGATGCGCCGGATCCGTGATCCACCAGCGCCGCACGTCCCGCTCGTCGGCGCGGGCGACCAGCAGCCTGTCCGAATCCGGTGACCACCAGAAGCCGCGCGAACGGCCCATCTCCTCCGCGGCGATGAACTCCGCGAGGCCGTAGGCGGTGTGCTCGTCCTCCGGCTCCGCGAGGGCACGGTCACCCTCGCCCTCCGCGCCCGTCACGCGCAGCGCGCCGCCGGCCACGTAGGCGACGAGCCGGCCGTCCGGGGACGGCCGCGGGTCGAGCACCGGCCCCGGCGTGGGGAGTTCACGCGCGGTTCCGGCCCGCAGCTCCGCAGTGAACAGCCGCCCCGACAGGGTGAACGCCGCCAACTCGACCGCCCGGTCCACCGCGTAGGCGACGATCCCGGCCGATCCTTCCCTGCTGCGCTCGCGCCGTGCCCGCTCCTCGGCGGAGAGCTCTTCGGCCGAGCCGCCCAGCAGCTCCCGCGGATCGGCGGCGGGCCGCTCCTGCGGCGGGCCGTGGCCCTCGAGATCGAGCACCCACAGCAGTCCCGAACGGTCCGTTCCGGAGGCCGAGCGCAGAAACACCACGCGTGAGCCGTCCGGCGACACCGTGAAGGCGCGGGGGGCGCCCAGCGTGAAGCGCTGCGTCCGCGCGGACTGACGCGGGAAGGAGAGCGGTTGCGTCGACGTCATGCGACCGAACCTTAGGGGGTGTGCGCCCCCATGTGCTGCCGTGCACCGATCGATGCACAGGCACGGATAGTTATGATCCGTAGCGCAAGGTGGGTATGAACCTCCTGGCACATGTCCTGGCACATGCAACCGGCCCGTCCCGACCGAATATCTGTGGAGGTGAACCGCCGTGGCACTCTCGATTTCGGCGGTGGTGCTGCTGGCGATCGTCGTCTTCCTGCTGATCCGGAAAGCCGGGCTGAAGGGGGGACATGCGGCGGTCTGTGTGTTGCTCGGGTTCTACCTCGCCAGCTCGTCGGTCGCGCCGACCATCACCGAGCTGACGACCAACGTCGCCGGGATGCTGGGGGGCATCAAGTTCTGACCGCCCGTTCTAGGGTGTCCTGTATGAAGGATCTCCCCGACCGCCGTCTGCTCCTCGTGCACGCGCATCCGGACGACGAGTCGATCAACAACGGCGCCACCATGGCCCTGTACGCGGCCGCCGGCGCCCAGGTCACGCTGGTGACCTGCACCCTCGGAGAGGAGGGCGAGGTCATTCCGGACGATCTCGCCCATCTCGCCCCCGACCGGGAGGACCGGCTCGGCCCCTACCGGGCCGGGGAGCTGGCCGCGGCCATGAAGGAGCTGGGTGTCACCGACCACCGCTTCCTCGGCGGTCAGGGGTGCTTCCGGGACTCCGGGATGATGGGGCTCGAGCAGAACCACCGCGAAGGGGCGTTCTGGAGCGCGGACGTGGACGAGGCCGCCGCGCATCTCGTCGAGGTCGTCCGTTCGGTGCGTCCGCAGGTGCTGGTGACGTACGACCCCGACGGGGGATACGGGCACCCCGACCACATCCAGACCCACCGGGTGGCCATGCGCGCCGCCGCCCTCGCCGCCGAGCCCGGCTTCCGGCCGGATCTCGGAGCCCCCCACTCGATCGCCAAGATCTACTGGAACCGCGTCCCGCGCTCGGTCGCGGAGGAGGGCTTCGCCCGGCTGCGTGCCGCCGGGGCGGACTTTCCCGGTGTCGCCGAGATCGGTGACGTCCCCGGTGTCGTGGATGACGCGGAGATCACGACGGAGATCGACGGCACCGCCTACGCGGACCGCAAGGCGGCCGCGATGCGGGCGCATGCCACCCAGATCGTGGTGGACGGACCATTCTTCGCACTCTCCAACGAACTGGGGCAACCTCTCTTCGCCACCGAGTACTACCAGTTGGTGGCCGGGGAGTCGGGAGCGCGGCACGGCGAGCGCGAACACGACCTTTTCGCGGGGGTTTCGTCATGAGCAGCGCACCCGGGTCCTGGCTCACCCGCTCCCCGAAGCCCCCGAGGCCCGGTCGCATCGTGGCGTACGTCGCCCTGGTGATCCTCGGAGCGATCGTCGGCACGGCCGGCTCTCTCGTCCAAGCGGCGTGGCTGCCGGGCGGGTTGGCGCTGGCTCTGCTCGCCTCCGCCGGCCTGTTCATCGGCTCGCTGCGGGCGACGGGCACCCAGCTCGGTGTGGTCTGCTCCGCCGTGGGCTGGCTCGCGGCGATCGTCGTGCTGAGCACCGGACGGCCCGAAGGGGACGCCATGTTCGGTGCCGGGATCGGACCGCTCGTCTTCATGCTCGGCGGCATGGCGGTCGCTGTGATGTGTGCCACCATGTCGCGGGCGCCGCGACCGGGCGGCGGCTCGGGCCGACTTGGCGGATAGAACAACGCAGGACCCCAGCAAGAACCCGGTGCGACCGGCCCCCTAGGGTGGGTCGACCCACGGAGTGGGAAGCCGTCGAACTGACCATGCCCGTACGGTCGGCGGAAGGCCGCTTCCCACAGTCCCGGGGTGTTCGTCGGCGGCGGCCAGTATGGTGGTGCGCGCCGCCGAGCCGCCCGCAGCAGTAGCTATCCAGTAAGAAACGGGCGGCGAAGCCAACCGGGAGAACCTGCTTTGAGTCGTGAAACTGACAGTTCGTCCTCCGGCCCCCAGGGGCGCGGTGGAGCCGCGTACCCCTCCGGGACACCGCCGTACGGATCGCGCCAGTATCCGTCGCTGCACCCGCAGGACGCTCCGGAAGAGGCCGCGGAAGCTCCTGAGCAGCAGCCGGAAGAGCCCAGGACCGAGACGACGCTGACCACGCGCATCCGGATCAACATCCCGGGTTCCCGGCCGATCCCGCCGGTCGTGATGCGTACGCCGATGAGCGACGTCGACTCCCGGCCCGCCTCCGGCGGCTCCGGCACGTCGGCAGGCTCCGGTGCGTCGGGCGCCTCGGGTTCGTCGGGTGCGCCGGGTGCGCCGGGTGCGTCCAACGGTTCGGGCGGCGCGGGTACCGCGGAGCGGGAGAGCGAGCGCACGGGCAGCACACCGCGCCCGGGAGCGGCCCGTGACAGCGGACCGGCGGCCGAGGAGAAGCCCGCCACCAGCGACTGGTTCGCGCCACGCAAGCCGGCCGCGGGTGCGACGCCGGCGGCCGGTACGCCGACGCCGGGCACGGCCGCGCAGGGCTCGCCGGGTGCGGGTGGCGGTCCGGGACCGTCGCCGGCGCCGGGCAGCGGCCCCGACGGCAACGGCGGTGCGGGCGCTCCGGGTCCGGGCGGTGCCGGTTCCGGTCCGCGTTCGGGCCTCGCGGCCCTCGCGGAGCAGGCAGGTTCCCCCGGCACGCCCTCCGGCCCCTCGGCCCCACGTCCCGGCGCGTCCGGCGGCGGCCCCGGTGCGCCCGGCCAGGGCAACGGGTTCGCCCCCGGCCGCAACACGCCTCCGCTGGGCGTCCGTCCGCCGGGCGCGCCCGGCGGAAGCGGCGGACCGATGGGCCCGACGTCCGGCCCGGCCACCGGCAGCATGCCGGTCGGCCCGCGCCCCGGCGCACCGGTGCCCGGCATCAACATGCCCCGGATGTCCGACGACACGGCGGTGCTCACCCCGCAGAAGCCCGCGCCCGAAGGCGACGGCGGTCATGGTCATGTCTCCGGTGACACGCTCACCAGCGGCATCCCCGTGGTCCCGGGCGGCGGGCACCGCTCGCCCTTCCCGCCGCCGGGCGGACTGCAGACCGGCCCCGGGACGGGTCCCAACCCGATCCTGTCCCAGCCCGGCCCGCAGGCCGGTGACGGCGATTTCTCCGTCCCGGAGTTCCCGGCCGGTCCGGGCGGCTCCGGCGGCCCTGTCGTGCCCGGCCCCTCGGCCGAGCCGGCTCCCCGGCCCGCACCCCGGCCCGCGCCGGCCAAGAAGGGCCGCTCCAAGCTGGTGCTCGTCGGCGCCGGCGTGGTCGGCCTGCTGGGCATCGCGTACGGCGCCGGACTGCTGCTGAACCACTCCGACGTCCCCAAGAGCACCACGGTCCTCGGCGTCGACATCGGCGGAGGCACGAGGGACGAGGCCGTCAACAAGCTCGACGCCACGCTGGGCGAGCGGGCCAAGGCGCCGCTGCAGCTCTCCGTGGGGGGCAAGAAGGCCGAACTCCACCCCGACAAGGCCGGTCTGTCCCTGGACAGCCAGGCCACCGTCCGCGCCGCCGCGGGCAGCGACTACAACCCGGTCTCCGTCATCGGCTCGCTCTTCGGCGGCGAGCGTGTCGCCGAGCCGGTGATCGTCGTCGACGAGGAGAAGCTGAGCGTCGCCCTGGCCGACCTCGCGGGCACCGCGGGGTCCTCCAGCGACGGCACGATCCGCTTCGAGCCCAACAAGGCCGTCGCCGTGCCCGGGAAGCCCGGGGAGACGCTGGACGTCGGCCGCTCCATGATCTCGGTCAAGGACGCGTACCGCGCCCAGGTGCAGACCGGACAGCCGGACCTGGTCGAACTCCCGGTCGCCACCCGGCAGCCGACCATCACCCAGGCCGAGCTGGACCGGGCGATGAAGGAGTTCGCGGAGCCCGCGATGTCCGACCTGATCACGATCAAGGCGGGCGGCAAGTCGATCCAGTTCGGCCCCGCGAAGTCGCTGCCGAAGATCCTCTCCATGAAGCCGATCGACGGCAGGCTGGTCGAGGTGTACGACAAGAAGGCGATCGAGCAGCTGCTCGACGGCGTCTTCGACGGCATCATGATCACCAAGGGCGACGGCAAGAAGCACGAGGTCTCGGCGGACGACGTGGCCCAGGCGATGGGCCCGGCACTGCGCGGCAAGACCCCGGCGGAACGCACGGCGGTCATCGAGCTCGACCCGAGCTGAGTCACCTCACCGACGTGGCCCCCTGCCCGGACCGGGCGGGGGGTTTCGTCGTTCACGCCGCGCCTGCGGCGCCGGGTCTCGTTCGCCTCTCGTTCGCCGCCGCCGTTCCCGTCCGCACCGGCAAGAGCGCCGCGGGCCCGTCGGTCGCCTTCGGCCGGCCGACCCGGCCTTCTTCGGCATCACAGGCCGGTCGGAAACACCGTGGCCGTCCGGCAGTACGCGGGCTATCGTCCGGGCTCACGTCCAGCACGCCCGACTCCAGAGAGTGGATCATGACCAGCCGGCAGCACGCCTCCATCCCCACCACGACCCTGTGGCGCCCCACCGGACCCGTCGAGCTGGGGCTGGTGCGGGAGTCGGGGTGGCGTGCGTGGCCGCCGAGGCTGCCGGAGCAGCCGATCTTCTATCCCGTGCTCAACGAGGACTACGCGATCCGTATCGCCCGGGACTGGAACGTCAAGCACGACGGCGCCGGCTTCGTCACGCGGTTCGAGGTCGAGTCCGAGTTCGTCGCGCGGTATCCCGTGCGGCAGGCGGGCGGGAAGACGATCCTCGAGCTCTGGGTGCCGGCCGAGGAGCTCGACGAGTTCAACGCGCACATCGTCGGCGAGATCCAGGTCGTGCACGAGTTCCGGTAGGCGCGGAAGCCGGCGTCCTCGCCGGGCCCGGGAGCAGGACCCGGTCCGGCGTGGCCCCCGGCAGGCCGGGAGGCAGGAGCCGTTCGCAGGGGCATCGAAGGGCCCTGCGGCGAGCTCAGTTGAGCATGGCCCGGGCCGCCCGGGCCCGCCCCCGGATCTCCTCCGCCGCCGTCGGCTCGACCGCGTCCACGACCTCCGCGTACGCGTCCATCTCCGTCGCGCCCGTCAGGAAGTCACCCCGCTGAACCAGCAGTTGGGCGCGCTCGAAGCGGAGGCGGGCCGGGTGGGAGGGGAGGAGGAGCAGGAGGTCGAGCGCCCAGAGGGCGACCGCCGAGTGTTCCGGGCGCTGGGCCGCCCAGGCGCGGATGTTGTTGAGGATGCGGGAGATCACCGCGAGCGGATCCGCGGGCGTCAGCATGGACGGGGTCACGGACGTGCCGACGGCGCTCGTGACGAGGAGGTCGGCGTCCGCGCCCGAGAGCACACGCCCGGCCGCGAACGGGTCGGCCAGGACCTGCCCGGCCGGATCCTCCGGGTCGCCGAAGCCGACCACGAAGTGGCCGGGAAGGGCCACTCCGTAGACATGGGCGCCCGCACGGCGGGCGACCTCGGTCCAGATGACGGAGAGCAGGATCGGCAGGCCACGGCGGCGGCGCAGGACCTCGTGGAGGAGCGAGGACTCCAGGTGCTGGTAGTCGCCGGCCGTGCCGTGGAAGCCCTCCCGGCCGCCCAGCAGGTCGGCGACGGCCGCCGCCCACGCGTGCGGGTCCCGCAGCCCGTACGGGAGCATCCCGGCCAAGCGGTCCAGCTCGATCTGGGCCGCGTCCATGCCGGCCTCGTCCAGCGACGGGTCGGCCTCCGCGCCGATGAGCAGGCAGAGCAGGGCCACGTCCGGTCGCTGCGAGCGGGCCTCCTGCGCGAAACGGGACCGCCGGTCGTTCTGGTGCATGTGCTCGTACCCCCGGCCTACATCGCCCGGTAGTGGTGGTAGTGGTGATGGACCCGGAAGCCCATACCGGCGTACAGGGCACGCCCCCCGTCATTGTCCGACTCGACCTGGAGCCAGGCAGCAGAGGCGCCCTCTTCGAGCGCCCGGCGCGCCAGGGCGGCCATGATCGCCTTCGCCAGCCCCTGGCGCCGGTACGCCGGGTCCACCTCCACGGCCATGAAGCCGGCCCAGCGTGAGTCGACCACACATCGGCCGATGGCGGCGGGGATCCGACCCTCTCCGGCTATGGAGGCGAACCACACGGAAGGGCCGCTGCCGAGGACCTTCAGCACATGTGGTCCCGGCACACCGGACCGCTGGTAGCGCCGTAGCCACGCCTCGTCGAACGAGCGGGACAACGTGACACGGGAAACGTCCGCGTCGAGGTCACCTACTGCCGCCAGGCCCCCGACCTGCACCTGCGCCGAGACCTCGGCGCGCCAGTCCCGTGCCTCCAACTCGGCGCAGAGCTCCTCCTGCGTGCCGGCGGCGCCTGTCGCTGTCTGCACGTACGCCGGAAGGCCGCGAGCCGCGTACCAGTCCCGCACCCGTGCCAGCGCGTCGTCCAGCGGCATGCCCGGATCACCGAGGGGGAGGACCGAGTTCGCCCGCCTGGTGAAGCCCGCCGACGCCCGCAGTTCCCACTCACCGAGCCGCTCGCTCTCCACCGGCTGCCAGGCGCGCGCCGTGACCCTGCTCAGCTCCTGGAAGTCGGCCGCGGGGCCCCGGTGACGGGCGGGCTCGGCGGGTACGACCTTTCCCGCGACGAGTGAGGATTCCGGGATGCGGACGCTCTCGCCCGTCCGGCGTGTGATCACCAGCACACCCCCGGTCCATGATGTGAGAACACCGACCGTGTCGGTGAACTTCGCGACCGGTGCTTCAGCGTCGCTCAAGCGGCGGACCGATACGCGTTTGCCCACGTCAGCAGGGCTGATCCTGATTTCGAGCCGTCCGCCCGCAGTGAATTCCACAGCTCTGTGAGCCCCTCCTGTTCGGATCGTTACCAAGAACGGAGATACTAGGGGTGGGCATCGACGACGCCGCGCTCCCGCGCAAGCCAGCCCTTATCGAGGAGGAACGACAGCGTGACCTACGTCATCGCGCAGCCTTGTGTCGACGTCAAGGACAAGGCGTGCATCGAGGAGTGCCCCGTCGACTGCATCTACGAGGGCTCCCGGTCCTTGTACATCCACCCGGACGAATGCGTCGACTGTGGTGCTTGTGAGCCGGTCTGCCCGGTCGAGGCGATCTTCTACGAGGACGACACTCCCGAGGAGTGGAAGGACTACTACAAGGCGAACGTCGAGTTCTTCGACGAGCTCGGTTCGCCCGGTGGCGCCTCCAAGCTCGGCCTGATCGAGCGTGACCACCCCTTCATCGCCGCCCTGCCTCCGCAGAACGGCTGATCCCGTCCGCATGTCCCCGGTCCCGTACGGTTCGTCGTCCGTACGGGGCCGAGGCGTTTGACGACCGGCCGACACGCCCGGGCGACGCACTCGGCCGGCGTATCCGGCCGACACGCCGGCCGTCGCCGGAATCCGTGCGCGACCCCGCCGTCCGACGCCATGACCGACAGCCCGGAAACGACGCCCGTACCCGAAAGTGAGCGCCGCCGTGCCCGCAGTCTCCTCGCGACTCCCCGTCTTCCCCTGGGACAAGCTCGAGCCCTACAAGGCCACGGCCGCGGCCCACCCCGACGGCATCGTGGACCTCTCCGTCGGCACCCCGGTCGACCCCGTGCCCGAGCTGATCAGGAAGGCCCTCGTGGCGGCCGCCGATTCGCCGGGCTACCCGACGGTCTGGGGCACGCCCGCCCTCCGCGACGCGCTCGTGTCCTGGGTCGAGCGCCGGCTCGGCGCGGCGAACGTGGCGCACACCAACGTCCTGCCGGTCGTCGGTTCGAAGGAGCTGGTGGCCTGGCTGCCGACGCAGCTGGGCCTGGGCGCCGGTGACCGGATCGCCTACCCGCGTCTCGCCTACCCCACGTACGAGGTCGGCGCGAGGCTCTGCGGCGCGACGCCCGTCGTTTACGACGACCCGACCGAGCTCGACCCGGCGGGCCTCCGGCTGCTCTGGCTCAACTCGCCGTCCAACCCGACCGGACGGGTGCTGGACAAGGACGAGCTGACCCGGATCGTCGCCTGGGCGCGCGACCACGACGTGCTGGTCTTCAGTGACGAGTGCTACCTGGAGCTGGGCTGGGAGGCCGAGCCGGTCTCCGTCCTGCACCCGGACGTCTGCGGCGGCTCGTACACGGGCGTGGTGGCCGTCCACTCGCTCTCCAAGCGCTCCAACCTGGCCGGCTACCGCGCCGCCTTCGTCGCGGGCGACGCGGACGTGCTCGGCGAGCTGCTGAAGATCCGCAAGCACGGCGGCATGATGACCCCCGCTCCCGTCCAGGCCGCCACCGTTGCCGCGCTCGGCGACGACACTCACGTCACCGAGCAGCGCGCCAGGTACGCGGCCCGGCGCACGGCCCTGCGGACGGCGCTGGAGTCGCACGGCTTCCGGATCGAGCACAGCGAGGCCAGCCTCTACCTGTGGGCCACCCGCGACGAGCCGTGCTGGGACACGGTCGCGTACCTGGCCGGTCTGGGCATCCTGGTCGCGCCCGGCGACTTCTATGGGGAGGCGGGGGAGCGTTTCGTGCGCGTGGCGTTCACCGCGACCGACGAGCGCGTCGAGGCGGCGGTCAAGCGTCTCGGCTGAGCGCAGGTCTCACGCGGTCACGGGCCCGGTCCGGCCAAGAGGGCCCGGTCACGGCACGGTCCGGTCACCGCGCGGGAAGGGCCCGGGAGCTGCTGCTCCCGGGCCCTTCCCGCGCATGTGCGCCGTGTGTCAGCCGATCGGCAGGCCGCCGCCCAGCGCACCGGTGGGCAGGTCCCCGCCGGTCAGCGAGTCGGTCGGCAGCCCGCCCTCGCCGGCGCCGCCGGCCAGGTCGCCCGCCTGCCCGGCGGTGTCACCGGCGGCCTTCGTGACGACCGGCGTGGCCGTCTTGGCCGCCTTCGTGGCGACCGGCGTGGCCGTCTTGGCCGCCTTGCCGACGGTCTTGGTCGCCACCGGGGCGGCCTTCTTCGCGGTCTTGCCGCCGACCTGGCCGGCCACCTTGGTGGTCTCCTTCGAGACACCGTCGACCGTGGAGTCGACGTTGTCCGCGTCGAGGGCGGAGAGGCCGCCGACCGGGGCCTGCGGGAGTTCAACGGCGCCTGCGGAGCCGGCCGCACCGACCACGGGAGCTGCTCCCGCCGCGATGAGCAGCGCGGCACGGGCGATCCGACGGGTCAGGGGGAGGGACATGATGCTCCTTGAGACGAGAGGACGTTCGGAATGCTGCGTGTCCGGCGTTCGGACGTCCTGACAACCGGGGGGAGCGGGGGGGAAGTTGCGGTGACCCAAGGTAAAGAGTTGGTAATGCGTCGCATTATCGTTCTCGGATGAAAACGGTCAAACCCTGCACGGTGGAGACACCTGGCGAACCGTCACTTCCCGTTGCTCTCAAGGGGAATCGACGTGCTCGTCCTGGGGTGGTCCGGTGCCCGGAACGGCGTGTCCCGGAGGGGAACGGACTGCCTCGTTCGAGGGACGCGCTGAACTAGCGTGCGATGCGGATGCGTACGTCGTCCGTGCCGCTGTCCTCGCCGCCCGCCGGACGCCAGCCTTCTTCCGACTCCTCGGCGCTCCACACCCGGCCCGCGTACGAGACCTCCTCGATACGCAGCTCTTCGGCCCGGGCCACCGCCCAGTGCGCGAGCTCCCAGCCGCGCTCGCCGCCCCGGCCGTGGCCGCCGCCGTGCGCGCCGGTGCCGCCGTCCGTCTCTACCGTCGCCTGCACGGGAACGGACACCTCACGCGCAGCCGCGTCGCCCGCGCGCCCCCGGCCGCTGCCGCCCTTCGGCAGCACCTCGGGCCCGAAGGCCCGCGTCAGCTCGGTCCGGATCCGCGCCGGGTCGCCCGGCCCGCCGCCGCTCCTCACGTCGCAGGTCAGGGTCGCGGAGGCCCGGCCCGTGAGGGCCGCGGCCAGCAGCGCGGCGTCCGGCTCGTGCTTCGCGTACGCCTGCGGGAAACCGCTGCGCTGGACGCGCTGCGCGGCCACCGTGAGCGGCAGCCGGGAGTATCCGGGCACCTCGGCCAGACCGTCGTAGAACTTCCCCGAGGCGTAGACGGGGTCCAGGATCTGCTCGGGCGTCCCCCATCCCTGCGAAGGGCGCTGCTGGAACAGGCCGAGGGAGTCCCGGTCGCCGTGCGCGATGTTGCGCAGCGCCGACTCCTGGAGCGCGGTCGCCAGCGCGATCGTCACCGCCCGCTCCGGCATCCCGCGGGTCGTGCCCACCGCGGAGATCGTCGCGGCGTTCCCCGCCATCTCGGCCGTCAGCTCGTACGACGGGCCGTCGCCCTCGGCCGTACGGACGACACAGCGCGGGCTTCCGCCGCCGGTGACGTACTGCACCGCGACGTAACCGATGAGGGCCAGCAGCACGAGGGACGCGGCCGCGAAGCGCAAGAGGCGGCCGCGCCGGACGGGAGAGGCGGTCTCGGACACCCGCCCACCGTACTGGAGCCCCCGGAGCGCCCCCGGGGGGTGTGCCGGTCAGGACCCGCCGCCGACCGCTTATCGTCGGAGCCATGCCTGAGACCGCGCTTGACCTCACCCTCGACGCACCCGCGCTCACCGCAGCCCTGGTCGACTTCCCGTCGGTCAGCGGCACCGAGAAGCCCCTCGCCGACGCCATCGAGGAAGCGCTGCGCGAGCTGCCGCACCTCACCGTCGACCGGCACGGAAACAACGTCGTGGCCAGGACCCGCCTCGGCCGCTCCGAGCGGGTCGTGCTGGCGGGGCACATCGACACGGTCCCGATCGCCGGCAACGTGCCCTCGCGGCTCGACGACGACGGCATCCTGTGGGGCTGCGGCACCAGTGACATGAAGTCGGGCGTCGCCGTCCAGCTGCGGATCGCCGCCACCGTTCCGGAGCCCAACCGTGACCTCACCTTCGTCTTCTACGACAACGAAGAGGTAGCCGCACACCTCAACGGACTGGGGCATGTGGCCGAGGCCCACCCGGACTGGCTCGTCGGAGACTTCGCGGTCCTGCTGGAGCCCTCCGACGCCCAGGTCGAGGGCGGCTGCCAGGGGACGCTCCGGGTCCACCTGCGCACGAAGGGGGAGCGGGCACACTCCGCGCGCAGCTGGATGGGGTCCAACGCCATTCACACCGCCGGCCCGATCCTGGCCCGCCTCGCGTCGTACGAGCCGCGCCGGCCGGTCATCGACGGGCTGGAGTACCGGGAGGGCCTCAACGCCGTCGGCATCGAGGGAGGTGTGGCCACCAATGTCATCCCCGACGAATGCACCGTGGTGGTCAACTACCGCTACGCCCCTGACCGCAGCATGGCCGAGGCCGAGGAGCATGTCCGCGAGGTGTTCGCCGACTGCGGTGTGAGCGAGATCGTGGTGGACGACCACACCGGCGGGGCCCTGCCCGGTCTGTCGCACCCCGCTGCCGCCGCGTTCATGGAGGCGGTGGGCGGCACCGCACAGCCCAAGTTCGGCTGGACGGACGTCTCACGCTTCAGCGCCCTGGGAGTGCCCGCGGTCAACTACGGCCCCGGCGATGCGCTCTTCGCCCACAAGCGGGACGAACACGTCGCCGTGGACAAGATCACGCACTGCGAGGACCGGCTGCGTGAGTGGCTCACTTCCTGACATCGCATCCTGGTGGATCGCCCCGATTTCGCCATTCGTAACGTCGGCCGACCTACCCTGAGCCAAAGCAGATGATGTTCGGCGGAGGGAGCAGGTCATGAGCAACCCCGAGGGATTGCGGGCGCTGGAGGAGCAGCGGCTGGGACCGGTACTGCGCCGCAGGGAACAGATCCGGCCGGGCACCACCGATCAGCGGCTGCTCGACACCGAGGGCGACTCCCAGTGGGTGCACACCGACCCGTGGCGGGTCATGCGCATCCAGTCCGAGTTCGTCGAGGGCTTCGGCGCCCTCGCCGAACTGCCCAGTGCCATCAGCGTCTTCGGTTCCGCCCGTACCCCGGCCGGCACACCCGAGTACGAGGTGGGCGTCGAGCTCGGCAGGGCGCTGGCCAAGGCAGGCTTCGCGGTGATCACCGGCGGCGGTCCCGGAGTCATGGAGGCCGCGAACAAGGGCGCGAGCGAGGCCAAGGGGATCTCGGTCGGTCTCGGCATCGAGCTGCCCTTCGAGCAGGGCATCAACCCGCACGTCGACATCGGGGTGAACTTCCGCTACTTCTTCGTCCGCAAGACGATGTTCGTGAAGTACGCGCAGGGCTTCGTGGTGCTGCCGGGCGGACTCGGCACGCTGGACGAGCTGTTCGAGGCGCTGACCCTCGTCCAGACGCGCAAGGTGACGCGCTTTCCGATCGTGCTCTTCGGTACGGACTACTGGAGCGGCCTGGTCGACTGGCTGCGCGACACCGTCATCGCCCAGGGCAAGGCATCGGAGAAGGACCTGCTGCTCTTCCACGTCACGGACGACGTGGAGGAGGCGGTGGCCATGGTCTCCAAGGAGACGGGCAGGTAGCCGCGCGCTACCGGTTCGGGGGCCCCGGACGAGCGTCCGGGGCCGTCCCCTGGCCGCGCCGTCCCGGACCGGGGACTCGTGCGCGTCCGGCTCCGGTCGTGCGTGCGGCCGCGGCTCTCAGGCGAGACCGCGGCGGGCGACCGCCGGCGGGCGGTGGCCCGCGATCGAGGCCACCATGTCCAGGACCTGCTTGGTCTCCGCCACCTCGTGCACGCGGTAGACCTGCGCGCCCAGCCAGGCGGACACCGCCGTGGTCGCCAGAGTGCCCAGCACCCGCTCCTTGACCGGCTTGTCGAGGGTCTCCCCGACGAAGTCCTTGTTCGACAAGGACACCAGCACCGGCCAGCCGGTCTCCGTCATCTCCCCGAGCCGGCGGGTCGCCTCCAGGCTGTGCCGGGTGTTCTTGCCGAAGTCATGACCGGGATCGATCATGATCCCGTCCCGGCGGACGCCGAGCCCGACCGCCCGCTCCGCCAGCGCGAGCGTCACGCGGAGGATGTCCGCCATGACGTCGTCGTATGCCACCCGGTGCGGACGTGTGCGCGGTTCGGCGCCGCCCGCGTGGGTGCACACCAGACCGGCCCCGCAGCGTGCGGCGACCTCCGCAAGCTTCGGGTCCACGCCGCCCCACGCGTCGTTCAGCACATCGGCGCCCGCCTCGCAGACCGCCGCGCCCACGTCGTGGCGCCAGGTGTCGACGCTGATCACCACGTCCGGGTGGCGTCGCCGCACCTCGGCCACGAAGCCGACCGTGCGCCGCGCCTCTTCCTCGGCGGACACCTCCTCGCCGGGTCCGGCCTTCACCCCGCCGATGTCGATGATGGCGGCGCCCTCGGCCACCGCCTGCTCGACGCGGGACAGGGCGGGCTCGTCCCGGAACGTCGCGCCCCGGTCGTAGAAGGAGTCGGGCGTCCGGTTCACGATCGCCATGATCACCGGCTCGTGCGCGTCGAACTCGCGCCGTCCCAGCCGCAGCATCCGCTGTTTCCTCCTCAGGTCGTTCGCCTGCGACCCTAGCTGTCGGTGCCCCGTGGCACGATCAGCGGTGGACGGTTTTCCGCTCGGGTAAGTTCCCCGGGGACGTACGGGAAGTTCGGGGAGAGGGTCGATCGTGTTCTGGTTCTTGCTGATCGCGATGGTCGTGGTCATCGCGGCGGTCACGCTCGCGGTGGTCGGCGGCAGTGACAGCGCGGCACTGCCGGAGGCCCCTCCGGAGCAGCTGGTGGACCCGCTGCCGCCCGGGCGCCCCGTCGGCCGTGCCGACGTCGAAGCCCTCCGCCTCCCCGTCGGCCTGCGCGGCTACCGGATGGCGGACGTGGACGAGGTGCTCGGCCGCCTCGGCGCGGAGCTCGCCGAGCGGGACGCGCGCATCGCCGACCTGGAGTCCGCGCTCGCCGGGGCCCAGGCCACCGCGGTGGGCAGGCAGGACATGTTCACCAAGCCCGGAGAGGAGCCGGGCCGGTGACCGTGGTGACCGGCGCCGCCGTGCCCGGACCGGACGGCGGGCTCCGCTGCCCCTGGGGGCTGTCCACCGCCGACTACGTCACGTACCACGACGAGGAGTGGGGCCGCCCGGTCCACGGCGACGACGCCCTGTTCGAAAGGCTCTGCCTCGAGGCCTTCCAGTCCGGGCTGTCCTGGATCACGATCCTGCGCCGCAGGGAAGGATTCCGCAGCGCCTTCGACGGCTTCAAGATCTCCTCGGTGGCCGCCTTCACCGAGGCCGACGAGGAGCGCCTGCTCGCCGACCCCGGCATCATCCGCAACCGCGCCAAGATCGGGGCGACCCTGGCCAACGCGCGGGTGCTCGCCGACTGGCCCGCCGGCGAGCTCGATGACCTGATCTGGTCGTTCGCGCCCGGCACGACGCGGTCCGCCCCCCGCACGATCGCCGACGTGCCGGCCGTCACCGACGAGTCCACCGCTCTGGCCAAGGCGCTCAAGAAGCGCGGCCTGCGCTTCGTGGGCCCGACGACCGCGTACGCCCTGATGCAGGCCTGCGGGCTCGTCGACGACCACCTCGCCGACTGCGTGGCGCGCGGCGGCGGCCGCTGACGCCACGCAGGCCCGGACGGGCTCAGCGACCGAGGTACTTGGGTGTCTCCTTGGCCAGGAACGCCTGCACCGCGATCGCGTGGTCCTCGGAGGCGCCGGCCTTCGCCTGCAGCTCCTCCTCCTTGTCCAGCGCCTCGCTGAGCGAACGGTCCGCGCCGTAGGCCATCGACTCCTTCAGCGCGGCGTAGGCGAGCGTGGGCCCCTCGGCCAGTGCGCGGGCAACGGCGGCGGCCTCCGCGGCCAGGTCGTCCGCCGGGACGAGCTTGTTCGCGATGCCCCAGTCGTACGCCTCCTGCGCGGAGAACGAGCGGGGGAAGAGCAGCAGGTCGGCGGCGCGGCTCTGGCCGATCAGGCGCGGAAGCGTCCAGGACACGCCGGAGTCGGCGGTGAGCGCCACACCGGCGAAGGACGTCGTGAACTTGGCCGTGTCGGCGACGACCCGGTAGTCGGCGGCCAGCGCGAACCCGAGGCCGGCGCCGGCGGCCACGCCGTTGACCCCGGCGACGACCGGCTTCTGCATCCCGGTCAGCGCCCGGACGATCGGGTTGTAGTGCTCGCGCACGGTGCTCATGGTCCCGCCGCTGCCGGACTCGCGGTCGGCCGCGAGGAGGGACACGTGCTCCTTGAGGTCCTGCCCGACGCAGAACGCCTTCCCGGTGGCGGTCAGCAGCACCGCGCGTACCGCCGTGTCGGCGGCCGCGGCCTGCACGGCGTCGCGCAGAGCGACCTTCGCGTCGACGTTCATCGCGTTCATGGCCTCGGGCCGGTTGATCGTGATCGTCGCGAGTCCGTCGTTCACGTCGTACAGCACGGAGTCGGCCATGGTGGGTCCCCTTTGGTGGTTCTGACGGCAGTGTCGAGGCCAGCATGACGGAGATCATCGGGTGTGGACATGTGACCTGCGTCTAACAAACTCCGTGGGGCGCCTGGGGAGCGGCGGCGAAGTATCGCAGGCACATCGCCGAATTGGGTGGTTTTGAGAGAGCGCGTTGCGCAAGCGATGCCGACCGATGTTGGTCTTTGGGTCCCGCCATGCGGGATAATGACCTGGAAGCAATGTGTTCGATGCCGGTGACACAGCACCTCTCACGGGGCCGCCGGCTGCGATGAGCTGGTTTCAGGAAGGGGAACGAGCATGGCGGCCATGAAGCCGCGGACGGGCGACGGCCCGCTCGAGGTGACAAAGGAGGGGCGGGGCATCGTCATGCGCGTTCCGCTCGAAGGCGGCGGTCGGCTTGTCGTCGAACTGACTCCGGACGAAGCCGATGCACTCGGTGACGCCCTGAAGAAGGTCGTCGGCTGACGCGCCCTGATTTTCCACTGCCCCGGCACGGTTCGTGCCGGGGCAGTGTGTGTTTCAGGGGCAGTGCGCGTTTCAGGGGTGCGGCGGACCCGGTGTGTTCCAGGGGGTTCGGCGCACCCGGCCCGCCCGTTTCCCGGGCGCGGGGGTACGGAGGCGGAGCTCCGGAGAACCTCGCCGGGTGCCGGCTCAGGCGCGGCGGACCGCGCAGAGGAGCCCGTCGCCCACCGGCAGCAGCGTCGGCAGGAGTTCATGGCTCTCGCGGACCGCCCGCAGCAGCTCACGCACCCGGAGGACCTCCGCCGGCTGCGCGGCGGAGTCGACCGTACGGCCGTCGGCGAACACGCCCTCGAAGCAGACGAGTCCGCCAGGCCTCAGCAGGCGCAACGATTCAGCGAGGTAGTCGAGGGACTCGGTGCGGTCGCCGTCGCAGAACACGAGGTCGTATCCGCCGTCCGCGAGCCGCGGCAGGACGTCCAGCGCGCGGCCGGGGATGAAGCGGGCGCGGTTCCCGGCGAAGCCGGCCGCGCGGAAGGCCTCCCGGGCGAACTGCTGGCGTTCCGGCTCGAGGTCCACCGTGGTCAGGACGCCGTCCGGGCGCATGCCGTGCAGCAGGTAGATGCCCGAGACTCCCGTCCCGGTCCCGATCTCGGCCACCGCTTTCGCGTCGGCGGTCGCGGCCAGCAGTCGCAGGGCGGCGCCGGTGCCCGGGGACACCGAGGGCAGCCCTGACTCCCGGGCCCGGTCCCGGGCCCAGCGCAGAGCGTCGTCCTCGGCGACAAAGGCGTCGGCGAACGCCCAGCTCGTCTGCTGGTTGGCGGTGATGACCCTCTCCTGTCCCCGTAGTTGGCGCGACGCTGACTGTATCCGCTGGACCCGGGAACCCGCAGATGGGACCGGTCGTTGTTGAGGCAGAGGGAAGCGCGTGGATGCGGGGCCCGGATGCCGGTTCCAAATCCACGTAAAGATTCTTATCCGGAGCTAACGGGCGAGGTGGCTATGGTAGGGGCTCCGCTGGATACCACCAGAGCCGACAGGGGAGGTGCGGCTGCACCTGCGGATCGGGGAGGAGTGCTGAGGCGCCTTCTCAGGTCGGTGGGTGAGCCGAAATCCGTGACCAACACTGCTGACCGTTCTACGCCCTCCGACTCCGTCACCACGGCGACCTTCGCATCGGATGCGGAATCGCAGGCATGGACCCCTCCCACGTGGGAGGAGATCGTCAGCACGCACAGCGCACGGGTCTACCGCCTCGCGTACCGCCTGACGGGTAACCAGCACGACGCGGAGGACCTCACGCAAGAGGTCTTCGTCCGCGTCTTCCGCTCCCTGTCGACGTACACGCCCGGCACCTTCGAGGGCTGGCTCCACCGGATCACCACGAACCTCTTCCTGGACATGGTCCGCCGCAAGCAGCGGATCCGCTTCGACGCCCTCGGCGACGACGCGGCAGAGCGTCTTCCCAGCCGGGAGCCGTCGCCGCAGCAGGTCTTCAACGACAGCCACTTCGACGCGGACGTGCAGCATGCGCTGGACACCCTCGCGCCCGAGTTCCGCGCCGCCGTGGTGCTCTGTGACATCGAGGGCCTGTCGTACGAGGAGATCGCCGCGACCCTGGGCGTGAAGCTCGGTACCGTCCGCAGCCGCATCCACCGCGGCCGCTCCCACCTGCGCAAGGCACTGCAGCACCGTTCCCCGGAGGCGCGTGCCGAACAGCAGCGCTCACTGGCGGGTGCCGTGGGGCTGGCGGGGGAGGGTGGACCGGCGTGAGCGGCACAGGTCCGACTCCTGCGGAACAGCATCTGGGGGACCGGCTGGCCGCACTCGTCGACGGTGAGCTGGAGCACGATGCCCGTGACCGGGTCCTCGCGCACCTGGCGACGTGTCCGAGATGCAAGGCCGAGGCCGACGCCCAGCGCCGTCTCAAGAACGTCTTCGCCCAGGCCGCCCCGCCGCCGCTCTCCGAGGGGCTGCTCGCGCGGCTCCAAGGCCTGCCCGCGGGTCCCGGCGCAGCCGGCGACGACGACGAGCCCGGCCCCTTCGGCGGCGGACGTGCTGCCGGCGGGGTGTTCGGAGCGCTGAACCCGTCCGCGGGAAGACCGCGCGACCCTCGCGGGGAGACGTTCGGCTACGTCCCCGGCGGGGCCCACGCGGCCGTTCTGCCCGGTGGCGGCAGCGGCTTCCGGATCCACGAGGTCGGCCGCGCGGAAGCTGAGCGCTCGCCGTGGCGCGGCAGGCGGTTCGCCTTCGCGGCGGCCAGCGCCGTGTCCTTCGCCGCCATCGCCCTGGGCGGTGCCGTTCCGTTCGACGCTTCCGGTGACTCCGGTGCGCGCGGGCAGGGCGGAGGCAACAAGGTGACACCGCTGCGCACCGCGGCGCCGACGACCGCCGCGAACACCACGACCCCGGGATCCGGTGGCGGTGCCACCGCCTTCCGCGGCACGGAGGGCGACCGGCGCCGGGGCGGGAGCGGCCAGACCAGGCCCGGTTCCGGGCCGGTGATCGCCGCGGTGCCCGGCGAGCCAGCGGGTCAGGCGCTCAACCGCCACCTCGGTGTCTCGCCGCTGGCCCACGCCTCCTCGACGACGCCGCTGATACGTCCGACGGCATCAGCTCTGCAGCTGGCCGCCGCCCCGGCGATCGGTCCTGTGGCCACTCCGGTGCCCAGGCATCTGGCTGCCCCGTCGCAGCCTGCCCCGCCGCCTTCGCGCTGACCGGCACCGGGCACCTGAGCAGGACCCGACCAGGACGCTGCGCACGGATTCGCAAACCTGGTTGAATCTCAGCGGGTGCCCGCGGGGGCGCCGCAGCGGCCGGCAGTTTGCGGGGAGAGCATGGACGACGGGAAGCCCACCGGACCCAAGGCGAAGTGGTGGAGCCGCCCCGACAAGGGGCGCGCGGTCCCCTCCGGGCAGGAGGCGCCCGCGCCGGAAGAGGCTCCCGGGGCCCCGGACGCTTCATCGGCGGACGTATCACCGGCACCGGAAACGGACCGGGCGGACGCCAGGACGCACGCGCAGCCGGACCAGGTGACGGACCAGGTGCCCACTGGGACGCCCGCGCCGGCGTCCTCCGAGCCGTCCGGGCCGGTGGAGGCCACGGTGCCCACGCCGGCGTCCTCCGAGCCGTCCGGGCCGGTCGACGTCACGGTGCCCGCGCCGGCCGCCGCAGCGGTCGCCGCGCCCCCGAGGCCCCAGCCGCTGCACGACCCGGATCCTTACGGCACCCCGCCGTACGGCGGCCCCGGCCCCTGGGCGCCCGCCCCTCCCGTGCAGCGCCCGGTGGCGACCCCGGCCCACGGCACGCCGCTGCCCGCCCAGTACGCGACGGCAGGCAGCGGGAGCGGCGGCTACGCGCATCCGCATCCGCACCCGGACCAGCAGCACCAGCCCTCGCTTCCGCACCTGCCGCATCCACAGCCCGACCCGGCGGCGCCGCCGACCGCGCCCACCCTGGCCGGTCCGCTTCCCGCCCCGGAGCGACCGCAGCCGCTGTCCTCCGTCTGGCTCCAGTACGACCCGTGGAGCGCGCCGGGAGCGCCGCTCACCCACCCGGGGGAGCCGGCCGCCCCCCGCAGGCGCCGACGCGGCCCCCTGCTGATCGGTGCCCTCGTCGTGGCGCTCGTCGCGGGCGGTACCGGCGGTGTGATCGGCGCCTATGTGGAGCGCAACGGCGGTGTGACCCGGATCGAGCTTCCGCAGGCCGGCCGGGAGAGCGCCGACCGGGCACCCGACAGCGTCGCCGGTATCGCCGCGAGCGCCCTGCCGAGCGTCGTCACCCTGCACGTCAGCGGCGACGCGGAACAGGGCACCGGCACCGGCTTCGTGCTCGACGAGCAGGGCCACATCCTCACCAACCACCATGTCGTCGACCCGGCCGGCGCCTCCGGCGACATCTCGATCACCTTCAGCGGCGGCGAGACGGCCAAGGCCACCCTCGTCGGCAAGGACAGCGGCTACGACCTGGCCGTGGTCAAGGTGACCGGGGTCAGCGGCCTGAAGCCGCTGCCGCTGGGCAACTCCGACAACGTCCGGGTCGGCGATCCCGTCGTCGCCATCGGCGCACCGTTCGACCTCCAGAACACGGTCACCTCGGGAATCATCAGCGCCAAGGAGCGGCCGATCACCGCCGGCGGCGACAAGGGCGACGGCAGCGACATCAGCTACGTCGACGCCCTGCAGACCGACGCACCGATAAACCCCGGCAATTCGGGCGGCCCGCTCGTGGACGGCAAGGCCCAGGTCATCGGGATCAACAGCGCCATCCGTGCCGCGGACACCGGTGCGGGCACCGACGGGGCCCAGGCGGGCTCCATCGGACTCGGCTTCGCGATCCCCATCAACCAGGGCAAGCGCGTCGCGGAGGAGCTGATCAACACCGGCAAGGCCACGCATCCGGTGATCGGGGTCAGCCTCGACATGAAGTTCGCCGGTGACGGGGCCCGCGTCGGTGACAAGGGCCAGGACGGCTCCCCCGCCGTCACGCCGGACGGTCCCGCCGCCGAGGCGGGCGTCAGGCCGGGCGATGTCATCACCGAGGTCGACGGCCGACGGGTGCACAGCGGCGAGGAGCTGATCGTGAAGATCCGCGCGCACCGCCCGGGTGACGAGCTGGAGCTGACGCTGCGTCGCGGCGGGGACGAGCGGACGGTGACGCTCGTGCTCGGCTCGGCGGACAGCTCATGACCATCCCGGCGCTGCCCGGAAGGTACCGGGCCGACAGTTTCGCCGGGTACCGTGGACCGGACCCGGATTCCGGCCGGTCCGCGGACCGTGGCGGGCACGGGCCACGCAGCGAGCACGGAGAACACGAGGAGCAGCAAGGTGTTCAATGACATAGGCGCACTGGAGCTGGTGGCGCTCGTGGTTCTCGCCGTGCTCATCTTCGGCCCGGACAAGCTGCCGAAGGTCATCCAGGACGCCAGCCGCTTCATCCGGAAGGTCCGCGCGTTCTCCGAGAGCGCGAAGGAGGACATCCGCAGCGAGCTCGGGCCCGAGTTCAAGGACTTCGAGTTCGAGGACCTGAACCCGAAGGCGTTCATCCGCAAGCAGCTCGCGGAGAACGAGGATCTGAAGGACCTCAAGGAGCTCCGCAGCAGCTTCGATCTCAAGAAGGAGATCAACGAGGTCGCCGACGCCGTCAACGGAACGGAGCATTCCGGTGTGTCGGACAGTTCCGTACCCGCCGCGGTGAACGGTTCCTCCTCCGGCGGCCCCGACCTGCTCAAGAAGGGCGAGAAGCCCGCCCGCGACGACCGCCCGCCGTTCGACGCAGACGCCACCTGAGGACTGTCAATCCCTGCGAGCGGGGAGAGGGTGGCTATTCTCCATCTGTCCGGCAGTGAGGACGCCCGAGGGGGGCGGGTCCGCTGCAGGTGTGAAAGACGGAGAGGCGGCCGGGTACATGTCGACGACGAGCCGGGTGACGGAGCAGCAGGGGACGGCTGGGGAAACGCCGGACCAGAGCGGCTACAGATCCCGCACGGCGCAGGGGGACACGGCTGCCCGGCGTGCGGCGGAGGGATTCAAGAACGCCGCCTTCCCCTGGTACGCGCTGGACGAGGCCTTCACAGGTCCCCGGCGCCTGATGCAGGTGGGCACCGCCGCCGACGGGACGGTCCAGCACGGCGCGATCGGTCACGGCGACGAGCCGACGATACGGTCCGAGACGGCAGGCACCGAGAAGGAGCGTTTCGCCGTCGTGGTGACCGTCGCGGCGAACCCGGTCAGGCGCACCGGCGACGGCACGGGCGTGCTGGAGGCCACCACCGTCTCCTCGGCCGCCTGGCTGGCCGGCTCCGGCCTGCTGGCCCACACCTGGCCGGAGAAGCTCGACCACTCGCTGCGTGACGACTGGCTCGACCAACAGACGGAGACCGCGTTCGAGCTGGCGGACGATCTGACCGGCCCCGAGTGGTCGACCCTCTCGCTGCCGGTGGACGGGGTGCCGACGTCCTTCCACTACCGCGAGTCGGAGTTCGGCTGGGTGCTGGCCGGCACGACCGGGGCGGGAGTCCACATCGGCGCGTACGGGCGCGGGATGAGCGCGTACGGCCTGGGGTTCGCGGTGGTCGCCAACCCGGCCGCGTACGTGCGCTGACCCACTGGGCGGGACGACCGCCGTACGTGCCTCCCGGGCCGTACGGACCCGCAGACGGACCAAGGGCGCCGCTCGAGCCGAGCGGCGCCCTCGGTGCCGGTGAGGGCGAGTGCCCTCCGGTCAGAACTTGTTGCGGGGTGTGATGCCCAGCGACATGCCCGACAGGCCGCGCTGACGGCCCCCGAGCTTGCCCGCGATCGCGCGCAGCGCCGAACCCGCGGGGGAGTCCGGGTCCGTGATGACGACCGGCTTGCCCTCGTCGCCGCCCTCGCGGAGCCGTACGTCGATCGGGATCGAGCCCAGCACCGGCACTGTCGCGCCGGTCGTCCTCGTCAGGCCCTCGGCGACCCGCTGGCCGCCGCCGCTGCCGAAGACGTCGACCATCTCGTCGCAGTGCGGGCACGGCAGGCCCGACATGTTCTCGACGACACCCACGATCTTCTGGTGCGTCTGCACCGCGATGGAACCGGCCCGCTCGGCCACCTCGGCGGCGGCCTGCTGCGGAGTGGTGACGACGAGGATCTCCGCGTTCGGGACGAGCTGGGCGACGGAGATCGCGATGTCGCCCGTGCCCGGCGGGAGGTCGAGCAGCAGGACGTCCAGGTCACCCCAGTACACGTCCGCGAGGAACTGCTGCAGCGCCCGGTGGAGCATCGGGCCACGCCACACCACGGGCGCGTTGCCGGGCGTGAACATGCCGATGGAGATGACCTTCACGCCGTTCGCGGACGGCGGCATGATCATGTTCTCGACCTGGGTCGGACGCCCGTCCACACCCAGCATGCGCGGCACGCTGTGACCGTAGATGTCCGCGTCGACGACGCCGACCTTCAGCCCGTCCGCCGCCATCGCGGCCGCCAGGTTCACGGTCACGGACGACTTGCCGACGCCGCCCTTTCCGGACGCCACCGCGTACACACGCGTCAGCGAACCCGGCTTGGCGAACGGCACCTCGCGCTCGGCGGTGGTTCCCCGCAGCGACGCCGCGAGGTCCTTGCGCTGCTCGTCGCTCATCACGTCCAGCGTGACCTCGACCCGCGAGACGCCTTCGACGCGTGCGACCGCCTCGGTCACGTTCTTGGTGATCGTCTCGCGCATCGGGCAGCCCGAGACGGTGAGGTACACCGTGACGGCGACCGTGCCGTCGTCCCCGATGTCGACCGACTTCACCATGCCCAGGTCGGTGATCGGTCGGTTGATCTCGGGGTCGTTCACCGTCGCCAGTGCCTCAAGCACCGCGTCTTCCGTAGCCATACGGAGATGGTACGGCTCCGGCCACCGCCTGCGGAAAGGCCGTCAGCGGTCGTCTTCGTCACTACCGCGTGCGCGCTCGTGCGGCGAGGGGACCCGCTGCTCGTCCATCGCCCGCACCAGATCCTCCAGCTCGGAGCGGATCCAGTCCCGCGTCGGCACCTCGCCGAGGCCCATCCGCAGCGCCGCGACCTCCCGGGTCAGATACTCCGTGTCCGCGATCGAGCGCTCGTTCTGCTTGCGGTCCTGCTCCAGATTGACCCGGTCGCGGTCGTCCTGCCGGTTCTGCGCCAGCAGGATCAGCGGCGCCGCGTACGACGCCTGGAGCGACAGCGCGAGGGTCAGGAAGATGAACGGGTACTCGTCGAAGCGCAGCGGGGCGGGGGCGCTGACGTTCCACACCACCCAGGCGATGATCGTCAGCGTCATCCAGACGAGGAAGCGGCCCGTCCCGAGGAACCGTGCGATCTTCTCGGAGAGACGCCCGAAGGCCTCCGGGTCGTAGTCGGGCAGCAGACTGCGGCGCGGTGCCCGCGGCAGATCGAGCCGCACCCGGGTCCGCGGGGCGGCGCTCGCCCCCGCCGGCATGCGGCCCTGCTGCTCGAACCGGTCGGGCGGCCCCGTCTCGCCGCTACCCATGGGCGGATTCCTCGAACTCGGTCTCGCGCCAGTCGTCCGGCAGCAGGTGGTCCAGTACGTCGTCGACCGTCACGGCGCCCAGCAGCGACCCGCCCTCGTCGACGACCGGCGCCGCCACCATGTTGTAGGCGGCGAGGTGCTGGGTGACGGTCCGCAGCGGGGTGTCCGGCGACAGCGGCGGCAGGTCGCTGTCCACGATCGAGCTGACCAGAGCGAACGGCGGGTCCCGCAGCAGCCGCTGGAAGTGCACCGTCCCCAGGTACTTCCCCGTCGGCGTCTCGTCGGGCGGCCGGCACACGTACACCTGAGCCGCGAGCGCGGGGGAGAGGTCCTGCTGGCGCACCCGTGCCAGCGCGTCGGCCACCGTGGCGTCGGGGCGCAGCACGATCGGCTCGGTCGTCATCAGACCGCCCGCGGTGCGCTCCTCGTACGCCATCAGCCGCCGTACGTCCGCCGCGTCGTCGGGCCGCATCAGGGCCAGCAGCCGTTCCTTGTCCGCCTCCGGCAGCTCGGACAGCAGGTCGGCGGCGTCGTCCGGGTCCATGGCCTCCAGGACGTCGGCCGCCCGTTCCTCCTTGAGCTTGCCGAGGATCTCCACCTGGTCGTCGTCGGGCAGTTCCTCCAGCACATCGGCGAGCCGGTCGTCGTCGAGCGCCGCGGCCACCTCGGCACGCCGCTTGGGCGACAGATGGTGCAGCACATTGGCCAGGTCGGCCGGACGCAGCTGCTCGAATGTGGCCAGCAGGTTCTCCGCGCCCTGTCCGTGCTCCTCGAGCGAGAAGCCGGTGACGGCGGACCACTCGAGGGTCAGCGTCTCGCCCTTGCGGCGCAGTGCCCCGCCCTTGCCCCGGCGCACGAAGACCTTGTCGATCTCCCAGTCGCGGCGGGCCGGCAGCTGCTGGATCGCCACGTCGAGCACGGTGACCTCCTCGCCGCTCTCCACGAGACGTACCCGCCGGTCCAGGAGCTCGCCCAGCACCAGCCGCTCGGTGGGACGCTGCTCGAAGCGGCGGACGTTGAGGACCCCGGTGGTGATGACCTGGCCCGACTCGATACCCGTCACCCGCGTCATGGGGAGGAAGATCCGGCGGCGGCTGATCACCTCGACCACCAGGCCCAGCAGCCGCGGCGGGCGGCGGCCGACGCGCAGCATCGCGACCAGGTCGCGTACGCGCCCCACCTGGTCACCGTTGGGGTCGAAGACGGGCACGCCGGCGAGGTGCGAGACGAAGACCCGAGGGGCGCCTGCCGCCATGTTCGCCCCTCCTCCACAGCCGGTCACTTCTGCGCCGAAATGCTGGTTCCGGACCGTTTCAGGCTAGCCGGTACCGATCCGGGCCGCTCCTGGCCGACGGCCGTACGGCTGCCTGCTTACCCGTGCACCGGGCACGGGTACGCTGCGGTCTGCCATTCCCCACAGATGAGAGGCAGTGCGCTTGTGACTCCCCTCCCTCCGGCCGGCCGAGTGCGCCGTGCCGGGCTCTCCGCGGTGCTGTGTGCCGGGCTGACCATGGCCCTCGGTGCGTGCGGTGAGGACCCGGACGCGGGGACGAACGGGATCGGGAAGCTGTCGGCGGAGGAGATCGAGACCAAGGCGCGGACGGCGGCCGACGCCGCGGCCTCCGTGCGTCTCTCGGGCACCCTCGTCAGCAAGGGCGGCACCTACAAGCTGAACATGCGGCTCAAGCACGACGGCGGCACCGGCTCGCTCACGTCCAAGGAGAACGCCTTCGAGCTGATGAGGATCGGCGACACCCTCTTCCTCAAGGCCGACGCCGGATTCTGGAGCCACGCCGACGGTGACGAGGACAAGGAGCCGAGCGACTCGGACCTCGAGGCGGCGAAGAAGCTCGCCGACAAGTACGTGAAGGTCCCCAAGGGCGACCCCTCGTACAAGCAGTTCCGCGGCTTCACCGACATGGACGTGCTGCTTGACGGGCTGCTCGGGATGGAGGGCAAGCTCAGCAAGGGCGACCGCACCCGCGTCGGCGGCGTGCGCACCATCAAGGTCACGGCGGGTGAGGGCGGCCGGGGCGGTGTCCTCGACGTGTCGCTGGAGGGCAAGCCGTACCCCCTGCAGTTCACCCGGGCCGGCGGCGCGGGAGTGCTCACACTGGGCGACTGGGACAAGGACTTCCCGCTGGCGGAACCCTCGAAGGACGAGACGGTCGACTACGGCAAGCAGCTCCCGAAGTCCTCCGAGCAGAGCTCCTGACCTTCGCGCGGAGCTCCTGACCCTCGGCCCGCGGGGCGTGATCGCCGCCCAGGCCCCTGGACCTGAGCCGACGGATCAGCCGCGGCGCTTGCGCCGCTTCAGCAGCAGCCTCGGCAGTGCCGCAGGAGCAGGCCGGCGGGTCGTCGCGGCGGTCGGCAGCGGCGCGGCCGCCAGCGAGCCGTCGGGCAGGTCGGTGACCGCGTCCCGCGGCTCGAGGCGCAGCACCCGGCATTCACGCGCCCAGCGCTCGGTCATCCGTTCCGCGTCCGGCGCGTTCAGCCGCTTGCCCTTGAGCTCGCCGACGGCGGCATCCCACGCCTGTGAGTGCGGGGCGAGTTCGCTCACCCGGGCCGACCAGGCGACGAGCCTGCCGCCCTTGTCCTTGCTGCGGACGGTGACCTCCGCCTCCGCGCCGTCCACGAGACCCGGCAGCGGCTGCTCGCCGGGCCCGTCGCCGACGATGTACGCGGCGCCCTCGTGCCAGACGTGCCACAGGGCACGCGCGGGGCCGTCGCCACGCACCCAGATGAGGCCCGACTTCTTGGTGGCCTCCTCGACGAGCGCCCGGCCGAGCAGATGCGATGTCATGCGGGCAGCCTATCGACCGGCTCCCGTACTACAGCCAGCCGTTGCGCTTGAGCGTGCGGTGGATGGCGAAACAGACCACCGCGATGCCCGTGAGCACCAGGGGGTAGCCGTACTTCCACCTCAGCTCCGGCATGTGATCGAAGTTCATGCCGTAGATCCCGCAGACCGCCGTGGGGACGGCGATGATCGCCGCCCAGGAGGTGATCTTGCGCATGTCCTCGTTCTGGGCGACGGTCGCCTGGGCCAGGTTGGCCTGGAGGATGGAGTTCAGCAGCTCGTCGAAGCCGATGACCTCCTCCTGCACCCGTGCGAGGTGGTCGGCGACGTCGCGGAAGTACTTCTGGATGTCGGGGTCCACGAGCCGCATGGGCCGCTCGCTCAGCAGCTGCATCGGACGCAGCAGCGGCGAGACGGCCCGCTTGAACTCCAGCACCTCGCGCTTGAGCTGGTAGATCCGCCCCGCGTCGCCGCCGCGCGGGCTGCCCTTGGCGGGCGCGGAGAAGACGTCGATCTCCACCTCGTCGATGTCGTCCTGCACTGCCTCCGCGACCGCGATGTAGCCGTCGACGACATGGTCGGCGATGGCGTGCAGCACCGCCGACGGGCCCTTGGCGAGCAGCTCGGCGTCCTTCTGCAGCCCGTGCCGCAGCGCGCGCAGCGAGCCCTTGCCGCCGTGCCGCACCGTGATGACGAAGTCCCGGCCGGTGAAGCACATCACCTCACCGGTCTCCACGACCTCGCTGGTGGCGGTGAGCTCCGCGTGCTCGACGTAGTGGATCGTCTTGAAGACGGTGAACAGGGTGTCGTCGTACCGCTCCAGCTTGGGCCGCTGGTGGGCGTGGACGGCGTCCTCCACGGCCAGCGGGTGGAGCCCGAACTCAGCGGCGATACCGGCGAATTCGGCCTCCGTCGGCTCGTGCAGTCCGATCCAGGCGAAGCCGCCGCCCTCCCGCACCCGCAGCATCGCCTCGTGGGGCGTCAGGCACGCGGTGCTCTCCAGTCGCCGGCCGTCACGGTAGACGGCGCAGTCGACGACCGCGCTGGAGGCGGAGGGGTCACGGGTGGTGTCGTAGCCGCTGTACGGGGTGCTGCTCTTGCGCAGCGAGGGGCGGACCGCTGCGCGCAGGTCACGGATCATCGACATGGCTGGCTCCTTCACGGAGAGGCCGTCGGCGGTGGCGTGGCACAGCCCGGAATGGGGACGTGAGTCGTACGTCCGCAAAGCGGGCGGCACCGCGGGAGCGCGGTGACGGCGTTCGCTACAGACAGGCAAAAACGAAGTGCTCGCGCTCTTCCGTCGTGCGAAAAGCCGTGGGGCCCCGTGCGGGAAAGGCCTCAGTACACCGGAGTCCGGTTCGTCGGGTCAGGACCGGCGAAGGGAACGGTGCCGTGCGGAAGAGCTGCTGGTACTGCACGATCGACTTCGATCCACCGCAGCCTCACCTCCTCCGGCCGGTCCCCCGTGAGGGACGACGTGTCGTCGGGACTTGAAGGCAACACTTCTGTGTCCGTCCCGACCAGCGGCCAAGCCTATCAGCCGACTACGGGTCAATCCCTGTGTTTGCCCGCTCCTTACGCGTTTTATGCTCGCGACATGGAAGACGTTCTTGCTCTTGTCGAAGCCCGGCTGCGCAGCGCCCTCGGGGAACCGGACGCCCGCGCCGCGGTGACCTTCCTGGGCACCGACCGCATCGAGGTGCTGCGCTTCCGGGACCGTGACGGCGACAAGGACATCGTGCGCTACGCCACTCTCGGCATGTCCGCCCACCCGATGACCGATCCCACCGCCGCCCTCGCCGATCCGGTGAAGGGCCCCCGCGCCGAGCTGGTGCTGACCGTGCGGGCCGGGCCGGCGGACACCGACAAGGTGCTGCGTCCGCTCGCGGTGCTGGCCGCGTCCCCGCAGGTGGAGGGCGTGGTCGTGGCGCCGGGCGCCTCTCTCGACGTGGGGGACCCCCTGTGGCCCTCCGCGCCGTTCAGCTCCGTGCTCGTCGCGGAGCCGGGCGGGCTGGTGGAGGACCTTGAGCTGGGTGACCCGATGGACCCGGTGCGCTTCCTCCCGCTGCTGCCCATGACGTCGAACGAGGCGGCGTGGAAGCGGGTGCACGGTGCGGCGGAACTCCAGGAACGCTGGCTGACGCACGGGACGGACCTGCGGGATCCGCTGCGCCGGTCCGTGGCGCTGGACTGAACCACTCGGCCGTTCAGGGACGTTGGCAAAGACGCGCGCGTGTGACGCGGTTTCAGTTCATCCCTCGGGCGCGCGCCGCACCTCGTCCGTACGCCTCTCTCGGAGCGAGGGCCGTTGCTCCGATCGGGTGACTTCCTCCCGGCCGGGCCGTTCGACACCGGCAGTACGTCACATGGCCTGATATGTGATCCGTACATCTATTTCCACCGGGCCACAGGCGCGCTCCGGACGGGTGATCGTCCTTGACGCGGCGTCCACCGGAGAGGACCGTTGACCCTTATGAGGGGCGAACCCAGTTGCCCGAAGTGCGGTGGCCGGGTGAGGGCGCCCGGTCTCTTTGCCGACTCCTGGCAGTGCGATGTGCACGGCGCCGTGCACCCGCTGCAGCCGGTGATCCCGCCCAGTGTCGAGGCCCTCGGTGTCGTCGTGCACCGCGCGCAGGTCCCCGTGTGGATGCCCTGGCCACTCCCGGTCGGCTGGCTCTACACCGGCGTCGCCTATGCGGGCGACGACCGCAGCGGCGGCCGGGCGACGGCCGTCGCGTGTTCCGGCCCCGGGCCGCTCGGCGGCATCGGAGAGCTGCTGTTGATCGCCGAGGAGCTGGGCGTCGGCCTCGGTTCCCGTTACGCCGGTATCGACGGGCCGGATCCCGGGCCGCACATCGAGGTGGACAGACCGCCGCAGGCCAAGGTGCTCGCCGCCGGCCGGCCCACCCCGCTGTGGCATGTCAAGGGCGTGCCCGACGACCGGGCGGTCTTCGCCGGCGAAGCGCGGGGCCTGTGGCTCTGGGCCGTGGTCTGGCCGGAGCAGTCAGGACTGCTGATGTACGACGAGCTGGTGCTCACGGACCTGCGGGACGCGGGCGCGGAGGTCGAACTGCTGCCGTGCGGGGCCCTGTCGCCGCGACTCCTCTCGTAGCGGGCCGCCTCTTCGGGCGGCCGGGGTGCTCTGCCGGCGGCCGGGGCGCGCTTGTGCGGCAGTTATCCTGAGGTGTCCCCTGTCCGCCCCGAGCTCCGGAGTCACGCGTCGTGCGCATCGACCTGCACACCCACTCCACGGCCTCGGACGGCACGGACACCCCGGCCGAGCTGGTGCGCAACGCTGCTGCCGCCGGTCTGGACGTCGTCGCGCTCACGGACCACGACACCACTCGCGGCCACGCGGAGGCAGCCGCGGCCGTCCCGGCGGGAGTGACTCTGGTCACCGGAGCCGAACTCTCCTGCCGCCTCGACGGCATCGGCCTCCACATGCTGGCGTACCTCTTCGACCCCGAGGAGCCCGACCTGCTGCGCGAGCGGGAGTTCGTGCGCGACGACCGCGTGCCGCGCGCCCGGGCGATGGTCGGCAAGCTCCGGGACCTCGGCGTGCCCGTCGAGTGGGAGCAGGTCGCCCGTATCGCCGGGGACGGCTCCGTCGGACGGCCCCACATCGCCGAGGCGCTCGTCGAGCTGGGCGTGGTGCCCTCCGTCTCCGACGCCTTCACGCCCCAGTGGCTGGCCGACGGCGGCCGGGCGTACGTGGAGAAGCACGAACTCGATCCCTTCACGGCGGTCCGTCTGGTCAAGGCCGCCGGCGGGGTCACCGTCTTCGCCCACCCGCTCGCCGTGAAGCGCGGCCGTGTGGTGCCGGAGGCCGCCGTCGCGGAGCTCGCCGCGTGCGGCCTCGACGGCATCGAGGTCGACCACATGGACCACGACGAGGAGACCCGCGCCCGGCTGCGCGGCCTCGCAAAGGACCTCGGGCTGCTGACGACCGGCTCCAGCGACTATCACGGCAGCCGCAAGACCTGCCGGCTCGGCGAATACACCACCGATCCCGAGATCTACGGCGAGATCACCCGCCGCGCCACCGGGGCGTTCCCGGTGCCGGGCACGGGCGGAGCCGTTTCCTAGGGCGTTCCCGCTCCCGGCGTCCTGACGTCCTCGATCACGCGGGACACGCCCTCACCCCCTGCCTGCCCACCTCGTACGACCCTCTCCCGCAAGGCCCTCACTGTGTTCGACGCTGCCGTTTTCGGCTCCCTGTTCCTGACCCTCTTCGTCATCATGGATCCCCCCGGGATCACGCCGATCTTTCTCGCTCTCACCTCCGGGCGCGCCATCAAGGTGCAGCGCCGGATGGCGTGGCAGGCCGTGGCCGTCGCCTTCGGCGTGATCACCGTCTTCGGCATCCTCGGTCAGCAGATCCTCGACTATCTGCATGTCTCCGTGCCCGCGCTGATGATCGCCGGCGGCCTGCTCCTGCTGCTGATCGCCCTGGACCTGCTCACCGGCAAGACCGACGAGCCCAAGCAGACCAAGGACGTCAATGTGGCGCTGGTGCCGCTGGGCATGCCGCTGCTGGCGGGGCCCGGCGCGATCGTCTCCGTGATCCTCGCGGTGCAGCACGCGGAGGGGGCGGGGGAGCAGGCTTCCGTGTGGGCGGCGATCGTCGCCATGCATGTCGTGCTCTGGCTGACCATGCGCTACTCGCTGGTGATCATCCGCCTGATCAAGGACGGTGGCGTGGTCCTGGTGACCCGGCTCGCCGGCATGATGCTCTCCGCGATCGCCGTGCAGCAGATCATCAACGGCGTCACCCAGGTGATCCAGGGCGCCTGACCGCGGGACGCAGCACGCCCCCGTACGGTGCGTCCGTACGGGGGCGTCGTGCGTCGTCGAGCTGATCAGGCGTTATGAAGCAGCGTCGGTGTCGGCGGGCCGGATGTAGATGCGCTGGCCGGTGTAAGCGGCCTGCTGCACGATCCGATTGACGGAGGCGGCGTCCACGACCGTACTGTCGACAGCCGTGCCGTCGATGTCGTCCAGTCGCATGATCTCGAAGCGCAAGCGCTTCTCCCTTCGTCTGATCCTCCTGCAGGAGAACTGAGTGGCTGGCAGACGGATGTCTCCGTCTGCGTACACAGGTGTCAACGGGATGCATCCTGCAAACATTCCCTACGCTAAGGAAATTTTTCGGATGCCTAACTACTGGCGGGTAGCGCTCCGAACACGGACAATGAGCCCCGTATGAACGACGCAGAGATCAACCAGATCGCCGGCCGCCTGGAGCGCACCAATGAGCTCCTGCAGCGGATGCTCGCCGAGGTCGCGAAGACTCCCTCCACCCATGCCATCTTCGTCGACGCCGGTTACGTCTATGCTGCGGCCGGGTTGCTGGTGGCGGGCACGGAGGACCGGCGCTCCTTCGACCTCGATGCCGAAGGGTTGATCGAAGCCTTCATCGACAAGGCGCGCACGATCTTCGCCGACAGCCGGCTGCTGCGGGTCTACTGGTACGACGGCGCCCGGCGCCGTATCCACACCTCCGAGCAGCAGGCCATCGCGGAGCTGCCCGACGTCAAGGTGCGCCTCGGCAACCTCAATGCCAACAACCAGCAGAAGGGCGTCGACTCCCTCATCCGCACCGACCTGGAGTCCCTCGCCCGGCACCGCGCCATCAGCGACGCGGCGCTCGTCGGCGGCGACGAGGACCTGGTCTCCGCGGTCGAGGCGGCCCAGGGATACGGCGCGCGGGTCCACCTGTGGGGCATCGAGGCGGGGGAGGGCCGCAACCAGGCGGAGCCGCTGCTGTGGGAGGTCGACAGCCAGCGCACCTTCGACCTCGACTTCTGCCGTCCCTACATCACCCGCAGGCCGGTGACGACCTACGAGAACGAGGGCTCACCGCCGCCCTCGCGTGACGAGGTGCGTTTCGTGGGCGCGCAGATCGCCGCGACCTGGCTGGGCGAGCGCGGTCGCGCGGAGCTGGCTGAACTGCTTCCCGGCCACCCCTACCTGCCCGGCTCCGTCGACCAAGACCTGCTCATCGAGGCGGAACGGCGGCTCCAGCGCTCGCTGCGCGGGCACGCGCTGCTCCGGCGTGCGCTGCGTGACGGCTTCTGGCAGCACCTCCAGGCCCAGTTCTGACGGCTGCTCCGGGAACCGTCCGGAATCCGTGACCGGTCCCCGCGTCCGGCCTCAGTGCTGATCCCAGAACCGGACGAGCGCCGCGGCGGTCTCCGCCGGCCGGTCGGTGTTCGGGGAGTGCTCCGCCCCGGCCACCACCGTCCGGTGCGCGCCCAGCCGCTCCGCCATCGCGTCCAGCAGCGGCACCGGCCAGGTGTCGTCACGTTCGCCCGACAGCACATGCGTGTGCGGCGGCCGTACGGCGCCGAGTTCGGCGACCCTGTCCGGTTCCGTCGTCAACTGCCGTCCGGTGGCGAGGAGCTGGGCCGGGTTGTGCAGCAACCATCGCCGCCGCAGGTCCTCACGGTCCTCCGTGGCTTCCCCCGCCGCGTCCTCCGGCGCGTCGAAGGCGAGGATCGCCTCCCACACCTGGTTCATGGGCATCACGGCGAGTGCGTCACTCAGCAGCTTCACCCGCTGCTGCTGGGCCGGACTGATCTGCGCCGGACCGGACGACATCAGCGTCAGCGTCACGAACGGTGAGGCGTCCATGAGGACGGCGGCGCGGGCGATCTGGCCGCCGAGCGAGTGCCCCACGAGGTGCAGCGGACCACCCAGCGCAGCCGCCTGGGCCAGCACGTCCCGGGCCAACTCGTCCTGGGAATAGGCGGCTTGATCGGCAGAGCCGGCCGTCTCGTACTGGCCGCGGCCGTCGACCGCCACGGCGCGATAGCCGGCCGCCGTCAGCGGCTCGAGCAGCGCGATGAAGTCCTCCTTGCTGCCCGTGTACCCGGGCAGCAGCAGCGCGGTGCCGCGCACGTCGCCGGACGGCCGAGCGTCGAGCACGGCGAACGCGCCGCGCGAGGTGGAGAGCGCACGGGGAAGCGCGCAGGCGGGCGGAACGAAGGTGGGCGGCCGGCTCATGCGGACGAGGCTAACGCGGGAGAGGCGGTACGGGGGCGGGCGGGGCCGTTGCGCGGGGCGTGTTCCGCCACCCCGCCCCTTCCCGCACCAGGACCCCGAACACCTGCGAGGCCGCAGCTCGCTCCCGGCCGGGGTAGTGCCGGTGGTCCCGTCGGAGGAGATACCGAGGGCGGTACCTGCTCCCCGGCGGGGCCGGCCCCGGGAAGCTGCCGGGCGCGGGAAAACACAACGGCCCGGCCCCTTCCCGGGGCCGGGCCGTGATGAGTTGCGTAGGCGTCAGCTCTCCGGCTGCGCCACAGCCTTGCGCGTACGCGTCCGACGCGGCTTCGCCTCCGGCTCCACCGCGGTCTCGGAGCTCACCGCGGTCTCCGCCGCCACCGCCACCTTGGGCTCCGCGGCCTTGCGGGCGCGGGTCCGGCGCGGCTTCGTCTCGGTGTCCGCCTCGACGGTCTTGACGGCCTCGACCGGGTCGGCGGTCTTGCGGGCGCGGGTCCGGCGCGGCTTCGTCTCGGTGTCCGCCTCGACGGTCGTGGCCGCCTCGGCGGTGTCGACGGCCTTGGCCGCTCGCGTCCGCCGGGGCTTCGCCTCGGTCGCGGGGGCTTCGGCGGTGTCGACCGCCTTGACCGCACGTGTCCGGGTCCGGCGCGGCTTGGTCTCGACGACCGCCTCCGCCTCGACCGTCCCGGTGCCGGCTACGGTGGCGACAGCGTCGACCGCCTTCGCGGCACGGGAGCGGCGACGAGGCTTGGCCTCGGGCTCGGCCACGGTCTCCGCGACCGCGACGACCGCCTCGGCCTCGGCGACGACAGCCTGCGCGGCACCGCGCGTACGGCGGCGGCGCGGCTTGGACTCCGCCTCCGCCTCCGCCTCGACGACGGGAGCGGCCTGTTCGACCGTCTCCACGACCGCCGTCGCCTCCGCGGACGCCTGCGTGCCCACCCGGGTGCGACGGCGGCGGCGCGGCGTGCGCGGCTCCACCGACGCTTCGCCGGCGGCCTGCTCGGGAACGACCGCCTCGACGACGGCCGTCTCGGCCGTCGTCTCCCCGCCGCGGGTGCGGCGACGCTGACGCGGCGTACGCGTACGGGCCGGACGCTCCTCGCGGTCTGCCGGGGCCGACGCGGCACGGCGGCCGCGGCCGCCGGTCTCGCCGAGGTCCTCGACCTCTTCCGCGGACAGACCGGCGCGCGTGCGCTCGGCGCGCGGAAGGACGCCCTTGGTGCCGGCCGGGATGGACAGCTCCTCGAACAGGTGCGGCGACGTGGAGTACGTCTCCGGCGGGTCCGGGAAGCCCAGGTCCAGCGCCTTGTTGATGAGCTGCCAGCGCGGGATGTCGTCCCAGTCGACCAGCGTCACGGCGGTGCCGGACGCTCCCGCGCGGCCCGTGCGGCCGATGCGGTGGAGGTAGGTCTTCTCGTCCTCCGGCGACTGGTAGTTGATGACGTGCGTGACGCCCTCGACGTCGATGCCCCGCGCGGCGACGTCGGTGCACACGAGCACGTCCACCTTGCCGTTGCGGAACGCGCGCAGCGCCTGCTCACGGGCGCCCTGTCCCAGGTCGCCGTGGACGGCTCCGGAGGCGAAGCCGCGACGTGCGAGCTGGTCGGCGATGTCCGCCGCGGTCCGCTTCGTACGGCAGAAGATCATCGCGAGCCCGCGGCCTTCTGCCTGCAGGATGCGCGAGACCATCTCGGGCTTGTCCATGGAGTGCGCGCGGTAGACGCGCTGGGTGGTGTTGCGGACGGTCGCGCCCTCGTCGTCGGGCGAGGTGGCGCTGATGTGCGTGGGCTGCGACATGTAACGGCGGGCGAGACCGATGACGGCGCCCGGCATGGTCGCGGAGAACAGCATGGTCTGGCGCTTGGCCGGCAGCTGCTGGATGATCTTCTCGACGTCCGGCAGGAAGCCCAGGTCGAGCATCTCGTCGGCCTCGTCGAGGACCAGGGCGCGCACGTGCGAGAGGTCGAGCTTCCGCTGGCCCGCCAGGTCCAGCAGACGCCCGGGCGTGCCGACGATCACGTCGACGCCCTTCTTGAGCGCCTCGACCTGGGGCTCGTACGCCCGGCCGCCGTAGATGGCGAGCACACGGACGTTACGGACCTTGCCGGCGGTCAGCAGGTCGTTGGTGACCTGGGTGCACAGCTCGCGGGTGGGGACGACGACCAGTGCCTGGGGAGCGTCGGTCAGCTGCTCGGGCTTCGCCCGGCCGGCCTCGACGTCCGCGGGGACGGTGACGCGCTCCAGCAGCGGCAGGCCGAATCCGAGGGTCTTGCCGGTGCCGGTCTTGGCCTGGCCGATGACGTCGGAGCCGGAGAGCGCGACGGGGAGCGTCATCTCCTGGATGGGGAAGGGGGAAACGATGCCGACGGCCTCGAGGGCTTCGGCGGTCTCGGGGAGGATCCCGAGATCCCGGAAAGTCTGCGTAGTCAGGGTGTTGCCTCTTCTGTGAGACGCGGCGCGAGGCGAACGCTGGGGGTCGTACCGCACCTGGGTACTGGACCGGCCGTGGATTGGACCGGATGGCGCGGGACCACTGCCGTCGCTCGAGCGCTCGTACCGCTGAGGGGGCCCCTCATCTGCGGTCCTGCGCAACTGTGCGCATGATCCACGTGGAGGGCGGTCGGGGTCGGAGCCGATCGGGCCACCGACCGGGCATCCTCATTCATCAGACGGCCTACCGAGGACACAGAAATACTCTGACGCTCAGCAGGCGCATTACCACTGTACCCCGGATTCGCGCATGTGTGTTGGGTGAATTCACGAGAACTGTGTTCCCGGCGTGGCTGACCAGGCCCTTCCCCTGCGTGGCGGGCGGGCTATTGTGCCGTTCATGGAGACGCCTGACAACGCCACTGAATCCACCGGTCACACCGGGATCGCCGCCCAGGACTGGGCTGCGGCGTCCGCAGAACCGCAGTATCGTGCCGCCGTCGTGGACCTGCTCGGGGCACTCGCCTACGGCGAGCTGGCGGCATTCGAGCGGCTCGCGGAGGACGCCAAGCTGGCACCGTCGCTCGGCGACAAGGCCGAGCTGGCGAAGATGGCCTCCGCCGAGTTCCACCACTTCGAGCGGCTGCGCGACCGGCTCACGGCCATCGACGCCGAGCCCACGGCCGCGATGGAGCCGTTCGCCCAGGCCCTGGACGACTTCCACCGGCTGACCGCGCCGTCCGACTGGCTGGAGGGCCTGGTCAAGGCCTACGTGGGCGACTCGATCGCCAGCGACTTCTACCGCGAGGTGGCCGCCCGCCTGGACAGCGACACTCGCGCCCTGGTGCTCGCCGTGCTCGACGACACCGGCCACGGGAACTTCGCCGTGGAGAAGGTCCGCGCGGCGATCGAGGCCGACCCGCGGGTCGGCGGCCGGCTGGCCCTGTGGGCGCGGCGGCTGATGGGCGAGGCCCTGTCCCAGGCGCAGCGTGTCGTGGCGGAGCGGGACGCGCTGTCCACGATGCTCGTGGGCGGTGTGGCGGACGGCTTCGACCTGGCGGCCGTCGGAGAGATGTTCTCCCGGATCACCAAGGCGCACACCAAGCGCATGGCCGCCCTGGGTCTGGCGGCATAGGTGACGGCTTTCGCCGGCCCAGGGGGAATGCTTCGGGAAAGGGCCTAAGGCGCGTTTCCCGGGGCCTTGCGTCCCGGCGTCGCCGCCAGGGTCAGGTCCGTCGTCCGGTCGTCCGCCCGGTCCGTCGTCCGGTCGTCCGCCCGGTCCGTCGTCCGGCCGTCCGCCCGGTTCGTCGCCGGGCTCGTCCTCCGGCCGTCCTCGGGGCGGCCGGACGTCGTGCGGGCTCAGAAAGGGAACGCGCGGCGCAGTCTGCGGGTGGACGGGCGGATCAGCAGCGAGAGCAGCACCGCCCCGATCGCCACGGCCCCCAGCAAGGTCGCGAGGAAGTGACCGGGCCCGAGGGCCACATGCGTCACGTATGCGCCGAAGAGCGCCCCCACCGCGCCGGTGGCGAAGACCGCCCTGCGAGAGGGGAGCCGGTCACCGAGGTGGTGGACCGCCGCCCAGGACAGCGCGAGCCCGAGCAGGACAGAACCGAGCGATTCCAAGAGCACTGCTGATCTCCTCACGGACGCCGGGCGGGGGCCTGGGACGGTCGTAGCCCGTACTACCCGGCGTGCACGGAACGCAACCCTCCTACCGGCGGTTCGGAGCAGCCCTGAGCAGCGGAAGAGGGCCCGGCGGTCGTCCCGCCGGGCCCTCTTCCGAAATGCTTCACCACGCTCGCCCGGACACCGCCCGTGCCGTGCGCCGCCGTCGCGCTACAGCGCGCCGAACCCTACGCGCCGCGTCGTGGACTCGCCGATGTCGACATAAGCGAGCCTGTCGACCGGCACCAGGACCCTGCGGCCCTTCTCGTCCGTGAGGCTGAGCAGCTGCGACTTGCCGGCCAGCGCTTCTGCCACGACGCGCTCGACCTCCTCGGCGGACTCCCCGCTCTCCAGAACGAGCTCCCGGGGCGCGTGCTGCACGCCGATCTTGACCTCCACGGCTATGTCCCTCCGAACGGTCAGTGCGTTGCGCGGTCAGCCGCGCCGTACGCAGCACACATTAGCCCCAAGGCGGCAGCCGTCAGGCGCCCCCCGGAAACGCCAGGAGCGAACAGCCGGACGCCGGGCCCCCGGCCGGGGGCCCGGTCTCAGTGCTGCTGGTCGGTGCCGTGCAGCGGGAAGCCCGCGATACCGCGCCAGGCCAGCGACGTGAGCAGCTGCACCGCGGTGTCGCGCGGGATGGCCGAGCCGCTGGAGAGCCAGTACCGGGCGACGACCTGGGAGACGCCGCCCAGACCCACCGCCAGCAGCATCGACTCGTCCTTGGACAGGCCCGTGTCCTCCGCGATCACGTCGGAGATGGCCTCGGCGCACTGCAACGACACCCGGTCCACACGCTCACGGACGGCGGGCTCGTTGGTCAGGTCCGACTCGAAGACCAGCCGGAAGGCGCCGCCCTCGTCCTCGACGTAGGCGAAGTAGGCGTCCATGGTGGCGGCGACGCGGAGCTTGTTGTCCGTCGTCGAGGCGAGCGCACCGCGGACGGCCTGGAGCAGCGACTCGCAGTGCTGGTCCAGCAGCGCGAGGTAGAGCTCGAGCTTGCCCGGGAAGTGCTGGTAGAGCACGGGCTTGCTGACTCCGGCACGCTCGGCGATGTCGTCCATCGCCGCCGAGTGGTAGCCCTGAGCCACGAAAACTTCCTGGGCGGCGCCCAGAAGCTGGTTTCTACGGGCTCGGCGTGGCAGGCGCGTGCCCCGCGGGCGCGCCGCCTCTGTCTGCTCGATGGCTGTCACGCCGCCTCCCAATGTAAGAACAAGCACAGTTCTGACAAGCACAGTTCGGGCGGACACTTCTTCGAACAAGAATTGTCCGACCCGGCGCGGGACTCCGCGCGCGCTGTGCGCCGCGCCCGCCATCGTACTTTTGGGTAACCCGGCTGTGCGTCGTGCGGACGCAGGATTTCACGGACCGGACAGTCTCGGAAGCTGCCGGTTCCCGCACCTTGCACGGACATACCGGGGCAACGGGCGGCAGGTCACCGGTAGTCGTCCTCGTCGAGCTTGACCACACGGGTCTGTTCGACGGCGTCCGCCTCGTTCGCGGCGGCCGGGTCGACGTGGTTCATCGGGTCGTCGCGCTCGGCGCGCACGTCGGTGTGCTGCTCGGCGGCATCGGCCTCGGGGACCTCTTCCGCACGCGTCCCGCTGTTCTCGTTCTCGTCTTCCTCGAAGGTCTCGGGATCGGTCGGATCGACTGACATGCGGCACCGCTTTCGATGGAGAGCGCGCTTTTGATACGAGCCTATGAGGTACTGATTCATGTCGCTACGCGGTGATTCGGTGACGAGGTCCGGGTGCCCGGTAGGACGCGAGTGATGTGTGACGCCGAACACATCAAGCACCGCGTGATCGTCTCGTAACATTGCCGCATGTCTTCGACCGAGCTGCCGGGAGCCCGCGCCCTCAGTGCCGCGATGGCCCCGAAGGTCGCGACGGTGCACGTCGCCGACGGCGAGAAGCTCCGTTCCGTGTCCCTGCCCGGGCTCACCCTGACGGTCCGCTCCAGGCCCCCGGCGCGCGCCGGACTGGCGCCCGCGCTGTACGTGCACGGGCTGGGCGGCTCCTCGCAGAACTGGTCGGCGCTGATGGCGCGGCTCGAGGACGTCGTGGACGGCGAGGCGATCGACCTGCCCGGCTTCGGGGACTCACCGCCGCCGGACGACGGCAACTACTCGGTCACCGGCCACGCCAGGGCGGTGATCCGTTTCCTCGACGCGAGCGCCCGCGGCCCCGTCCATCTGCTGGGCAACTCCCTCGGCGGTGCCGTCTGTACCCGCGTCGCGGCCGTCAGGCCCGACCTGGTGCGCACCCTGACCCTCGTCTCGCCCGCCCTTCCCGAGCTTCGCGTGCAGCGCTCCGCCGTGCCGACCGCGTTGCTCGCGATGCCGGGAGTCACCGGGCTCTTCGCGCGGATGACCAAGGACTGGACCGCCGAACGCCGCACGCGCGGGGTACTGGCGCTGTGTTACGGAGACCCCTCACGGGTGACGGACGAAGCCCTCCGCCACGCCGTCGAGGAGATGGAGCGGCGGATGGGCCTTCCCTACTTCTGGGACGCGATGACCAGGTCGGCGCGGGGGATCGTGGACGCCTACACCCTCGGCGGACAGCAGGGGCTGTGGCGCCAGGCGGAACGTGTGCTCGCTCCGACCCTCCTCGTCTACGGGCGCAAGGACCAGCTCATCTCGTACCGTATGGCGCGCAAGGCGGCAGTGGCGTTCCGGGGTTCCCGGATGCTGACGCTCCCGGACGCCGGGCACGTTGCGATGATGGAGTACCCGGAAGCGGTCGCCCAGGCCTTCCGGGAGCTGCTCGACGACTGCGGTAGGAGCTGATCCGGGGCGTGGGACGACACAGCCGCAAGGGCCCCCTCCCGAAGGGAGACCGCACCGGCACGGACGGTGGACCGGACTCCGGTGAACGGGAGGCCGTGACCGCCGTACCCGGGAACGGCCGACGCAGGCCCGCGGCCGGTCAGGGTGCCGGTCCCGCGTGGAACGCTCCTGGTCACGGCGGCGATCACGGGACGCCGCACGCCCGCGGCGGGCACCCGGAGCACCGCGAGCCGGGCGGCGGGTGGGGGGACCGGCAGGGCGCCCCGCCGGCGCAGGGCGCGCAGCGCGTCCAGCCGCCTCAGCCGCGCACCATGACCGGCGGGCCGCGTATACCGGGCCCGCGACGGGAGTACGTCGAGGCCTTCGACCAGGCCCCTGACCCGCGCCCGCCGCGCCCTGACCGGTACTCGCCCGACTATCCCTACGACTCCGTCACCGACTGGGACCCGGGGTACGGGCGGCCGCCCGAGATCGCGGCGGACACCGAGGCCGAGGGTGTTCCCGACCCGGACGCCGCTCCGGCCGGGGAACCGCCGGCCAAGGGCGGCAAGGGCCGGACGTTCACCGGGATCGCGGCCGCCGCGGTGACCACCGTGCTCGCCGTGGTGGTGGCCGGGCAGGTCGCGACGGACCGGTCGGGCGAGATCGGCTCGCAGGCGTCCGGTGAGGAGCGGGGGGCGCAGCAGCGGCCCGACCGCTCGGAGGGCAGGCCCACGCCGCCCCAGGCCGCGAAGCCGCCGGCCGCGGCCCCGACCTACCAGCAGCTCATGACGCGGCAGTTCCCGATCGACCCGGAGCTCAAGGCCTCCGGTGACTTCGAGGCTGTTCCCGGCTTCGACAAGGCGCCCGGCAAGGGCCGCAAGGTCACATATCGCATCGACGTCGAGAAGGGCCTCGGGCTGGACGCCGGCCTCTTCGCGAGGGCCGTGCAGGAGACGCTGAACGACGACCGCAGCTGGGCGCACGGCGGGGCCATGACCTTCGAGCGGATCTCGTCGGGCGAGGCCGAATTCGTCATAACGCTGGCCAGTCCCGGGACGACCGCCGTCTGGTGCGCGAAGTCCGGGCTCGACACGACGGTGGACAACGTCTCCTGCGACTCCGCCTCGACCGAGCGCGTGATGATCAACGCGTTCCGGTGGGCGCAGGGCGCGGAGACCTACGGCGACGACGCGATGCTGGCGTATCGCCAGATGCTCATCAATCACGAGGTCGGGCACCGCCTCGGCTACAACCACGTGAACTGCACCACACCGGGCGCGCTCGCGCCCGTGATGCAGCAGCAGACCAAGACGCTGGACGTCGGCGGCGTCAAGTGCCGGGCCAACCCCTGGGTGTACCCCGGCGATTGAGCCACCCCTCTCACGTACTGGCCGTAGCCTGACCCCCTGTAGGCGAGTCGCAGCGTAGCGCGACAGAACGCCACCCGGCTGCGAAAGTTACGTGCATTCACCCCTTCCGGTGGCGCGACGGACAACCGTCCGTCGCGCCACCGGCATGTCCGCTTAACGTCGTTCCGCTGTGAGTCGCCGGAAATCGACGGCGGCCGCCCACAAAGGGAGATCGGGGGTGCACCTGTGCGGATCGGACTGCTTACGGAGGGTGGTTATCCGTATGCGACCGGTGAGTCCAGACTCTGGTGCGACCGGCTGGTGCGCGGGCTCGAGCAGCACGAGTTCGACCTGTACGCCCTCAGCCGGAGCGCCCAGCAGGAGAAGCACGGCTGCATCCAGCTCCCGCCGCAGGTACGCAGGGTGCGCACGGCGGCCCTGTGGGCACCGGCGGACGACGGCCGGACGTACGGGCGGCGGGAACGCCGGCGCTTCGCGGGCCATTTCAAGGACCTCGCCGCCGCGGTGTGCGCCGACGGCGACGGATTCGCCGACGGGCTGTACGGACTGGCGGAACTCGCCCGTGAGCACGGCGGGCTGTACGCCGCCCTCCGCTCGGAGACGGCCGTGCGCGCCCTCGAGTCGGCCTGCCGGGCGCCCGGCACACGCCGCACCGTCCACGGCGCGACGGTGGTGGACCACCTCGCCTTCGCCGACCGGCTCGAGCGGGCCCTGCGCCCCCTGCTCCTCGACTGGTACGACGAGGACGGCCTCGGCGCGGCCGATCTCTGCCACGCGGCAGCCGGCGGACCGGCGGCCCTGCCCGGCCTGTTGGCCAAACGCTTCTGCGGAGTCCCGCTGCTGGTCACCGAGTACGGCGTCCAACTGCGAGCCCACTACCTCGCGGCCACCGACGCCGGGCTGAGCGCGCCGGTCCGGGCCCTTCTCGCCGCCTTCCACGGTCAGCTGGCCGCCGAGGTCTACCGGCAGGCGTCCGTCATCACGCCCGGCAACAGCCACGCACGCCGCTGGCAGGAGAGGTGCGGCGCGGCCCGCGAGAAGCTGCGCACCGTCTATCCCGGCATGGAGGCGGATCGTTTCGCGGCCGTCGGCGAGAGCGTCGACACCGGCGATCCGCACACCCTCGTCTGGGTCGGACGGATCGAGCCCTCCAAGGACCTCATCTCCCTGCTCCACGCCTTCGCCGAGATCCGCAGGACGGAACCGCTCGCCAGGCTCCGGCTGTTCGGCGCGCCCGCGCAGAGCCCGGAGGCGCTCACCTACCTCGCCCACTGCAAGGCGCTCGCCGCCCAGCTCTTCCCCGACGAGGCCGACGGCGCCCATGCCGTCGGCGACAACCCGGTCTCCTTCGAGGAGATCGGCGGCCCCGAGGCGCCGGAGCTCGTCGACGCCTACGCGGCAGGGGGAGTGGTCGTCCTGTCCAGCGTCGTCGAGGGCTTCCCGATCAGCCTCGTCGAGGCGATGTTCTGCGGTCGCGCGACCGTGTCCACGGACGTGGGCGCGGTCGTGGAGGTCATCGGCGGCACCGGGCTCGTCGTGCCCCCGCGCAATCCGCGGGCGCTCGCCGACGCCTGCGTCTCCCTGCTGCGTGACGGGGCACGGCGGGAGCGCCTCGGCGCCGCGGCGCGCGCCCGCGCACTCGAACTCTTCACCGTGGAACAGAACCTGACGGCATTTCGCGGCATCTATCTGGAGCTGATGTCGCACTCGCCGGTCCAGCGGGACGTCGTCGACGCCGACGGCGGGCCGCTGCCCTTCGCGCACCCGGCCGAGTGTCACGTACCGGCCCCGTGGACCGGCGCGCCGGCCCGCCCCCGCACCCCGAGCTGGGCGGAGGAGCCGCGTCTCGTCGCGGCCGGAGCTCCACCGGAGACGGCGAAGGAGACACAGCCATGACGGCCCCCAGAGTCACCGGGAGCACGGCGCACGCGGAACCGGCGGGCGCCGGCCGGGCGCCCGACCCGGCCCTCGCCCTCGCGGCCCTCACCCAGCTCCATGAGGAACTGGCCACCGCGACCGCCGACGACGCGGTCACGGGCCACCGGCCGGCCGCGGCGGCAGAGCCGTCGCCGGAGGCCGGCGCCGCGCCGCGACCCGGAGCCGGGGACGACGACCGGACACGGACCGTACGCCCCGGGCAGCCACCCCGGTCCTCGGCCGCCGACGGCGGCCCCGGGGGCGCACGGCAGGGACGCCGGGGGCCGGCCGACCCGGTCAAGGCGCTCATGCACCGCCACCGCGAACTGTGCGAGCAGGCCGTCGACCCGCTGGAGATCGCGGCGGGCCTCGAGGCGCACGGAGTTACGGACCGCACCGCGGCACGCTTCCGCCACCGGGACGTGTTCGCTCTCGCCGAGGAGATGTACGCGCGTGTGCCCCGAGGCAAGGAGCACACAGCCGCCCCCGTCCGGCCGGCGCGCGCCGCCGATCCGCGCGCCGGCCGGTCCTTCCCCGCCCCGGAGCTCCTCCTGGCGTTGCTGCCGGGCGCCGTGTGCGCCCTCGCGGTCACCGGCGCGGCGGCCACCGGAGGCGCGCTCCGGCTCGTGGTCGGCGTGGCCGGCGCCGCCGCGGTCGCCGTCACGGTCGCGCTCTGCCTGCGCCGCGGGCCCCTGCGCGCGAAGGGCCGCACCGTCGCCTCCGTACGGATGTGGACGCTGTGCCTGCTCGCCTACGCCGCCTACGGCCAGGGGCTCCTGCGCGAGGTGACCACCGGCGGCCCCGACGGCGCCTGGCCCATGGACCCAGCGCCGCTCGTCGGGCTCGCGCTGGCCGTCGCCCCCGCGGCCTGGTGCGCCCACCTCTTCTCCGTGCTCGCCCGGCGCAGGCTCGAACGGAGCCGGGGCCTCGACGAGTTCGCCGCCGGGGCCCGGCCGCTGCTCCTCGCGGCGCTCGTCCTGTACACGGGCACGGTCATGGCGCTGCTCGCGGCGACCGGGCTGGTGCTCCCCGGGGACGCACTCGCCCCGACCGCCGCCCTCGGCACGCTGCTCTTCCTCGCGCGTCTGCTCATCGTCCACGGCTTCGCGGGGCCCGCGGCCACCGCCCTGGCCGCCGCCTGCGCCGCCGAAGCAGCCGCACCGGCCCTGCTGCTGGCGGGACGCCTGCCCGGTCTCGAAGCCCTGGCCCGTCCCGTGGAGGCGATCGTCGCCGCCTGGGGCGCGGCGGTCGTGCCGGCCCTCGCCTGTGGCGCCGCCGCTCTCGGGCTGCTCGCCCACGCCGTACCGGCCCTGGCCCGGGCCTCGGCACACACCCCCTGACCCGCTCTGAACGCCGCCGGCGCATCCGCCGCACTCCGCAGAGCCGACACCTCGGAGTAACCGGCCGCCATGGCAACCACAGCAACGTCCCTAAGGAGAAAACCACATGACACCGCAACACCCAGCTCCGGCCCGTCGGCCCCGAGGAGCCGCGCGATGAGGGTGCTCCTGCTCGGTGCCAATGGATTCCTCGGCCGGTTCGTCGCCGACCGGCTGCTCGCCGACCCTGCCGTGCACCTCACCGCCCTGGGCCGCGGCGACGACGCCGATGTCCGATTCGACCTCTCCGGCGGCAGCCCGGGAGCGCTGACCCGCTTCCTGGGCGCCGTGCACCCCGGTGTCGTCATCAACTGCGCGGGCGCCACCCGCGGCGGCGCCCGCGAACTGACCAGACACAACACCGTCGCGGTCGCGACCGTCTGCGAGGCGCTGCGCCGCAGCGGCTGCGGCGCCCGGCTGGTCCAGGTCGGCTGCGCGTCCGAGTACGGGCCCTCGCAGCAGGGCTCGTCGACCGCGGAGGACGCCGTCCCCCGCCCCGGCGGCCCCTACGGGGTGAGCAAGCTCGCCGCCACCGAGCTGGTGCTCGGCTCGGGCCTGGACGCCGTCGTCCTGCGCGTCTTTTCTCCCGTCGGCCCCGGCACGCCGGCCGGCTCCCCGCTCGGCCGGCTCGCCGAAGCCATGCGGCGCGCCATGCAGTCCGGCGACGGGGAGCTCAAGCTCAGCGGCCTCGGCGTGCAGCGCGACTTCGTCGACGTGCGTGACGTGGCGCGCGCCGTGCACGCCGCCTCGCTCTCGGCGGCGCAGGGCGTCGTCAACATCGGCACCGGCCGGGCCGTGAAGCTCAGGGACGCCGCGTCGATCCTCACCAGGGTCGCCGGATACGCCGGCGCTCTGCACGAGCTGGACGCGCCGCCCGGCCGCCCGGTCATCGGCAGCCCGCGCTCCGAGTCGATCGTCGAGCACCTCGCCGCGACCCCCTCCCCCTACCCGGACGGCTGCGGAACCTGGCAGCAGGCGGACGTGCGCACCGCCCGTGACCGGCTCGGCTGGCGTCCCCGTATCAACCTCGAGGAGTCCCTCGCCGACATCTGGATGGAGGCGGCATGCCGCATCTGACCACCACGGACACACAGCTGTCCGCCACCGGCGCGGAAAGGCTGGGATTCGGTGTCCCCGGCTACGCACACCCCTTGCTCGCTCCCGCCGAGTGGGCCGAACTGACCCGGCCGGGGACACCGCTGCACTGGGTCGTCCTCAACGTCGCGGCAGGGCCGGGCGACCGGCCCGACCCGCACTGCCTGGACGCCGTCGGCCGGCTGCGCAACGCCGGCGTGCGTGTCCTGGGGCACCTCGACATGTCGCACGGATCGCGGGCCTTCGGCGACCTGGTGCGTGATGCCCAGCACTTCTTCGACTGGTACAAGGTCGACGGCTTCCTGCTGGACCGCTGTCCCACGGACCGGGCCGATCTGGCGAACGTGCGCCGGACCACCGCCACCCTGGACGCCGTGGTGGACGGGGGGCACCTGGTGCTGGGGCACGGTGCGCATCCGTACCCCGGCTACGCGGAGGCCGCGGACCAGTTGGTCACCTTCTCCGGGCCGTGGGCGGAGTACCGCTGGTCACAGGTGGCGGAGTGGACGGCCGAATATCCGCCGGAACGGTTCGTCCACTTCGTCCACGGCGTGCCCCGCACACACCTGGAGGAGGCCACCCGCATCGCCCGTTGGCAGGGTGCGGGCACGATTTTCTTCACCGACCGGGGCGACCGGTGGGAGGGAAAGGGGCATATCGGTCCGTTCGAGACACTGCCCGGTTACTGGGACGAAATCGTCTCGCAGATCGGACGTGGTGTCTCGGAATGAGAAGGGCCGTGGCAGTGTTACGAGGAGAACAACCGTACTGACATACCGACCGACGGAGCCCCCGTGTCGCTGCCACCCCTGGTCGAGCCCGCAGCCGAGCTCACCGTAGACGAGGTCCGCAGGTACTCCCGCCACCTGATCATCCCGGATGTCGGGATGGACGGGCAGAAGCGGCTGAAGAACGCCAAGGTGCTCGCCGTGGGTGCGGGCGGACTCGGCTCGCCGGCCCTGATGTACCTGGCGGCCGCCGGTGTCGGCACGCTCGGCATCGTGGAGTTCGACGAGGTCGACGAGTCGAACCTGCAGCGCCAGATCATCCACAGCCAGGCCGACATCGGCCGTTCCAAGGCCGAATCCGCCCGTGACAGTGTCAAGGGCATCAACCCGTACGTGAACGTCGTCCTCCACGAAGAGCGGCTCGAGGCCGACAACGTGATGGAGATCTTCAGCCAGTACGACCTGATCGTCGACGGCACCGACAACTTCGCCACGCGCTACCTGGTCAACGACGCGTGTGTGCTGCTGAACAAGCCGTACGTGTGGGGTTCGATCTACCGCTTCGACGGCCAGGCCTCCGTCTTCTGGTCCGAGCACGGGCCCTGCTACCGCTGCCTCTACCCCGAGCCCCCGCCGCCGGGTATGGTCCCGAGCTGCGCCGAGGGCGGCGTGCTGGGCGTGCTCTGCGCGTCCATCGGCTCGATCCAGGTCAACGAGGCCATCAAGCTGCTCGCCGGCATCGGTGAGCCGCTGGTCGGCCGGCTCATGATCTACGACGCGCTCGAGATGCAGTACCGCCAGGTGAAGGTCCGCAAGGACCCGAACTGCGCGGTCTGCGGCGAGAACCCCACCGTCACCGAGCTCATCGACTACGAGGCCTTCTGCGGCGTCGTGTCCGAGGAGGCCCAGGAGGCGGCGGCCGGTGCGACGATCACTCCCAAGCAGCTCAAGGAGTGGATCGACGACGGCGAGAACATCGACATCATCGATGTCCGCGAGGTCAACGAGTACGAGATCGTCTCGATCCCGGGCGCCCGGCTGATCCCGAAGAACGAGTTCCTGATGGGCACCGCCCTCCAGGACCTGCCGCAGGACCGGAAGATCGTCCTGCATTGCAAGACGGGTGTCCGCAGTGCGGAAGTCCTTGCCGTGCTGAAGTCGGCGGGCTTCGCCGACGCGGTGCACGTCGGCGGCGGGGTCATCGGCTGGGTCAACCAGATCGAGCCGGAGAAGCCGGTCTACTGATCGCCCTGGCAACGGACAGGCCCCGGACCGCGCCGAGCGGTCCGGGGCCTTCGTCGTGCCGGCGGCGGGCAGCTCAGGAGGTGCACGTCCTGCCGCTCTGCGGCACCTCGCCCTCGAGCAGATAGGCGTCCACGGTCTCCGTCACGCATGTCCCGCTGCCGTACGCGCCGTGGCCCTCACCCTTGTTGGTGATCAGCACGCCGACGCCCTTGCCGAGCTCGTCGGCCATCTTCTTCGCACCCTCGTAGGGGGTCGCCGGGTCGCCCGTCGTACCGATCACCAGGATCGGCGCCGCGCCCTCCGCGGAGACCTCCGGCGTCTCCCACTCGCCGGGCACCGGCCACTCGGCGCACCAGCCGGCCAGGTCCCACGCCAGATACGGGCCGAAGACCGGGGACACGTCGGTGAATTCGGCGAGATGACGGGAACGCACCTCGGCGGGCGGCACCCGGCCCTTGGCGTCGGCGCACGATATGGCGCGCTGCGCATGGCTCTGGGTGCCGTAACGGCCGCTCGCGTCACGGTCGTTGTACGAGTCGGCCATCAGCAGCAGCCCCGTGCCGTCGCCCTGTTCCGCGGCGTCCAGCGCCTGGGTCAGGTACTTCCAGCTGCTCTGCGAGTACAGCGGCTGGATGATCCCGGTCAGCGCGAGGCTCTCGGTGAGCCGTCGGCCGTCGGCCGTGGGCAGCGGCTTCCGGTCGAGCTGCCGCAGCAGTGTCACGACGCGTCCGGTGCCTTCTTCCGCGCTGATGCCCCGGCTCTTGAAGTAGTTCTCCAGCGCGCGCTGGAATCCGCGTGCCTGGTTGCGCGAGTGCCCGGCGTAGTCGGCGGACGGGTCGACCACGGCGTCGAGGACCAGCCGTCCGACGTTCTTCGGGTACAGGTGGGCGTAGACGCCGCCCAGCTCGGTGCCGTAGGAGAAGCCCAGGTAGTGGAGCTTGTCGTCGCCGAGGACGTGGCGTATCAGGTCCATGTCGCGTGCGGCGTTCGCCGTGCCGACGTGCGGGACGACCCGGCCGGACCGCTCGGCGCAGCCCTTGCCGAAGGACGCCGCGTCGGCCATGTAGGTCTTCTCCTCGGCCGCGGTGTCCGGAGTGGCGTCCAGGCCCAGCGACCTCGCCGTCTCCTGGTCGCCACGGCACACCACCGCGGAGCTCTCCGCCACACCGCGCGGGTCGAAGCCGACCAGGTCGTAGCGGCTGTGCAGGCTGTCGTAGCCCTCGGCCGCCCCGGGCAGCGCCGCCACGCCGGAGCCGCCGGGTCCGCCGAAGTTGAAGAGCAGCGACCCGATGCGCTTCCCGGGCTTGGCCTCGGACCGGATCAGCGCGATTCCGATGGTCTCGCCGTCCGGCTTCGCGTAGTCCAGCGGGGCCTCGACCGTGGCGCACTGCCACTGGCCGCCGGGCGCCTGCGCGGAGCTGCCGTACGCCTTGGCCGGGGCATCGCAGCGCTTCCAGTCGGGCTTCTGGCCGGTCAGCACGGCCGGCAGGGCGGGATCACCGGGAGGGCTCACCGCGGGGGAGGAGCCGGCGGTCGCCGGGGAGTCGCTGTTGCGGCCGTCGACGGCCCCGTCGCCTCCGTCGCCGCTGCATCCGGCGGCGCCGGCTGCCACGAGGAGCGACGCCGTCGCCAGGGCCACCGCTCGCACCCGATGTCTCATCCCACACATCCCAACGGTCGTCGAAGACAGTTTCGACATCCTAGGCAGGTCATGTGCCGGGACTACGTGCACACCGTGCCGTCGGAGGGGACCCGGCCGTTCAGCAGGTAGCCGTCCACGGCCTTCTGGACGCAGGAGCTGCTGCCGTACGAACCGTGCCCCTCGCCCTCGTACGTGACCTGGACCGCGACGCCCTTGCCCAACGCCTGGGCCATCGCCTGCGTGCCCTTGTAGGGCGTCGCCGGGTCGCCGGTGTTGCCGACCACCACGATGGGGGGCGCGCCGGGCGCCGAGACGTCCGGGTGGTCCCACGTACCCGGCACCGGCCACTTGCTGCAGCTCGCCTGCCCCCAGGCGAGGTACTCGCCGAAGACCGGGGACGCCTTGCGGAACTCGGGCACCATGGCCTTCGCCTGGTCGACGGTGTATCTGGCCTTGGTGTCGACGCAGCCGATGGCCGTGCCCGCCGCCTGGATGTTGCTGTAGGTGCCGTTCTCGGAGCGCCCGTTCAGTGCGTCGGAGAAGGCCATCAGCAGAGCTCCGTTTCCGCCGTCCGCCTCGTCGAGACCCTGCTCCAGCAGCTTCCAGTACTCCTTGGAGTAGAGCGTCTGGATGATGCCGTTCGCGGCCTGCCCTTCCGTGAGCATCCGCTCTCCGATCCCCGGGATGGGCTTCTTGTCGAGCCGGTCCAGGAAACCGATGATCCAGTTCTGGATCTCCTGCACGGACGAGCCGGGGAGCCGGCACGCGTCGCCGCGCTCCAGGCAGTCCTCCGCGAAGTTGGTGAGGGCCAGCTGGAAGCCTCTGACCTGGCCGAGCGCGCTCTGGACGGAGTCCTGCGTCGGGTCGACGACGGCGTCGAAGACGGCCCGGCCGATGTTCTTCGGGTACAGGTGGGCGTAGACGCCGCCCAGCTCGGTGCCGTAGGAGATGCCGAAGTAGTGGAGCTTGTCGTCGCCGAGGACCTGGCGCATCAGGTCCAGGTCCCGTGCGGCGTTGACGGTGCCGACGTACGGGAGCTCGTCACCGGAGTTCTCCTCGCAGGCGTCGGAGAAGTCCTCGATGCCTTCCAGGAAGGTCTTCTCCTCGGCTGCGTCGTCGGGCGTCGGGTCTTCGGCCGCGTACTCGTCCATCTCCCTGTCGTCGAGGCACTCCACGGGAACGCTGCGGCCGACTCCCCGCGGATCGAAGCTCACCAGGTCGTAGCGGGCCCGGAGGTCCTCGTAGTCGGAGGCGAGGGACGGCAGGGTGTGCACCCCGGAGGCGCCCGGCCCGCCGAAGTTGAAGACGAGGGAGCCGATGCGGTTCGCGGCGTCACGCGCCCGGGCCCGGATCAGGGCCAGCTCGATGGTCTCGCCGTCCGGCTTCGCGTAGTCCAGCGGGACGTCCATGAAGGAGCACTCCCACTTCGTCCCGCCGGGCAGCGGCGACGGCGCCGGACCGCCGCCCTCCGCCTCAGAGGGGGCGGGGCACGGCCGCCATTCCAGCTGCTGGGAGGCGAGGTCCTTGGGCCGGTCCTCGCCGCCGTTCCCCTCGTCGGAACACCCGACGGCGGCCAGCAGCGCGGCTGTCACGGTGGCGGCGGCCGCGGTGCGCGCGGCGGAGGAAGTTATCGGCATGCCGCCATCGTGCGCCGCCACCGCGTACCCCGCACGGGCGACGGTCCATGCGGGTGGAGGCTGTGGCGCTGCGCCGAACGGGTGACTTTCCGGCGGGCCGGGACGGGCCGTCAGGCCGCCCGGCGGCCCGTCAGAGGGAGCCCTGGCGGGTGAGGTGCGTGAAAGCGAACCAGCCCGGCAGGACCGGCAGCCACAGCGTCATCGTCCGGTAGAGCAGCACCGCGGGCGCGGCGACGTCCCCCGGTACGCCCACCAGCACCAGACCACCCAGCAGCGCACCCTCGACGGCACCCACACCGCCGGGCGTCGGCGCCGCCGAGCCCAGTGCGTTGCCGGCGAGGAACACCACGGCGATGCTCGCGTAGCTCACCGGCTGGTGCCCGCCGTCGAACGCCCGGACCGACGCGTCCAGGCAGAGCACGAACAAACCCGTCAGCAGCAGCATCCCGCCGATGCCGGTGATCAGCTTCACCGGCCGCTGCAGCACGTCCAGCATGCGCGGCACCACGCCGGCGAACAGCGACCGCAGCCGGGTCACGACGAACTTCCGCAGGAACGGGATCGCCGTCACCACCAGAACCAGCACGGCGACCGTCAGCAGCCCGGCGATCACCGTCCTGGACGGGGTGAGCGACGCCGTCTTCTCCGTACCGGTCAGGTAGCCGAAGGACAGCAGCAGCAGGATGTGCGCGCCGAGCCCGAACAGCTGCGAGGCCCCGACACTGGCCACGGCGAGACCCGGCCGGACACCGGAGCGCTGGAGGAACCGGGTGTTCAGGGCCACGCCGCCGACCGCCGCAGGGGCGACGATCTTGACGAACGACCCGGCGACCTGCGCCAGCACCGTCCGCAGGACGCCGACCCGCTCCGGGACGAACCCCAGCAGGCTCATCGCCGCCGCGAAGTAGCTGAGCGCGGAGAACAGCAGGGCCGCCGCCACCCAGCCCCAGTGGGCGTTCGCGAAGACGGTGCCGAAGTCGATGCCGGCGATCTGCGACAGCAGGAAGTACGCGGCGACCGCTCCGGCGATGAAACTGACGAGCGTGCGGGGCCTGATCCGCTCCAGACGGACGGGCTCCACGGGAGCCTGCGGCCTGATCAGGAGCACCTGGCGGCGGATCTGGGAGAGCAGGTCCTCCTCGCGCGCCTCGTCCATGGCCTCGTCCATGGCGCGCTTGTCCGCCTGCTTCTCCGCGCGCTCCACCTTGCGGGCCGCTTTGCGGTCGTCGGCGGACGGCGCCTCGGTACGGGACCGCTTCGCCGCCTCCGAGGCCTCCAGCACCGCTTCCCGCTCACGCTGGGCACGCTCGCGTGCCTGATGGCGCAGGGTGGCCCTGGTCGAGCGGCTCAGGGCGATCGGCTGGAGGAGCGGCAGGCAGTCGGCGACCTTGTCGGGGCCGAGCACCTCGACCGCCGCGGCCACGGCCCGTTCGGCGCCCACCCGCAGGCCCAGGGTCGTCAGCAGCTGGGCGATGTCCATCCGGAGCACCATGTCGCCCGCGGCGATCTCGCCGCCGCGCAGATCCGTGATGATCGCCCGGCCGTCCGGGTCGACCAGGATGGCGTCGCCGGCGAGCCGGCGGTGCGCGATGCGGCGCGACTGGAGCGCCTTCACTTGACGCCAGGCGCCGCGCACCACGTCGTCCGTGATCTCGTGGTCCGCAAGGGAGTCCAGGGAACGGCCGCCGGAGTGCTCGTACACGAGCATCACGGCGTCGGGGCCGAGCTCCGACGTGGCGATCAGCTTGGGGGCGTTGGCACCGGCGGCGATCGCCGCGTAAGCGAGCAGAGCCTCCTGCTCCAGCGCCTGACGCAGTGACTGGATGGAACGGCGGGTCGTGATCGAGCGCAGTGTCAGCCGGCGCCACACGCGGTAGAAGAAGCCCTGCGCCTGCTGCTCGCGGTCGACGACGGTGACGTCCAGCGGCGGGCCGTCCTCCAGCGACACCAGATAGCGGCGGCCGCGGTCCTGGTCCGCGCTCTCCGGAGCGTCGTCCTCCGCGCGCATGGCGGTCACCGGGCGGAACCCGACATGACGCAGGCCGGCCAGCAGGTGCTGGCCGGTGGGGCGGACGTTCGGTGAGCCGACGGCGTAGAGGGTGCCGTACGCGACGGTCCAGCCCAGCAGCACGGTCAGCAGCACCGAGAAGGGGGTGGTGTAGCCGGCGACGAGCATGGCGAAGGCGTCGAGCATCAGCACCATCCACAGGACCACGCGCCAGCGGGGTCTGCGGGCCATGCCCACCGCCGTCATATAGGCGATGACCGGCGCCAGGTATCCGTGCACCGGATCGGTCAGCTCGCCGCCGGTCTGCTGCTGGGTCAGCGCGTCCTGGAGCGAGCCGGGGGCGCCCTTGGCGACCCAGAGGTCGGTGGCGAGGGTGACTCCGTGGGCGAGGACCGCGGCGAGCACGCCGTCCGCGATCCGCAGACCGTCCCGCTTGATCAGCCGCTCGATGGCGAACGCGACCGGCACGAGCAGCACGGCGATGCTGGACGCCAGGCCGGCGATCTTGACCAGCAGGTCGGGGGCCTGTCCGGTGCCCTTGTTGATGTCCTGTTCGAGGCCGCTCGTGGTGCCCTGCGCGAAGGCGGCGACGCCCAGTACGACCGCGATGACCAGAATGCCGATCAGCAGCCGCATCAGGTCCGACGGGCGGTGCACGCGTGCGGCGAGCAGCGGCTCGTCCCCGGAGACCTGGTCCGCGTGGGCCACTTCGGCCTCCGGTGGCCCGGCCGCGGGTGTCTCCTTGCCGGGAACCGCCTTCTCCGGGTGCGGCTCGGAATCAGGGGTGCCTGCTGCCTTCGGCTGCACGCCCTGCTCCTTCGCCGTCTCGGTCTCTTCTTGATCTCGTATCACCAGTCACCGCCCGCATGATGGTGGCACGACCGGACGACAGAGGGGGGCATCAGGGTGCAATGCGGGGTCGCGAGGCGCGAACCGTACCCCTCTTTGCCTCCCATGTGCCGATTCTCCCTCTCCGTATCGCGGCTTTCTCGCCCGGGGCCGGCCCGGCCGTGCGTCTTCGGGCCGCGTCTCTTCCCCTGACGCCGTCCCCGGCCGGAGCGGTCCACGTCGTGGTCGTCACGGCCACGGCGTTGTCGGTGCCGTGCGGCAGGATGGGTCGGATGGACGAGTTGCCTGAGTACGCCGAGCGGGTTCTGGAGGTCGCCGAGCGGATCCCGCCGGGCCGGGTCATGACCTACGGGGATGTCGCGGAGTGGCTCGGCGAGGGCGGACCCCGCCAGGTCGGCCGCGTCATGGCGCTGTACGGCGGCGCCGTGCCGTGGTGGCGGGTGGTGCGCTCCGACGGCGTCCTGCTCCCGGGCCACGAACTGCGCGCCCTTGACCGGTACCGCGAGGAAGGGACCCCGCTGCGCGAGGCGTCCCGCGCCGCACAGGGGCATCTGCCGCGCCTCGACATGAAGCGCGCGCGGTGGGACGGCGCCGGGGCGCGAAGCGACGAAGCTCACATATGACAGCTTCCGCCAAGCGGCGACAGGGCGGGGACTCCCGGGACCGTACGGGGCACGGGACGGCTCCGCCGTCCGTACCCGGGCGCCTGGCGTAGCGTCTTCAGCGCGCGGCACGAACCGCACTCTCACCACCAGCACACCCACCAGGACCGGCGATCCACGTGAGCTCCTCCTCCACCACCGGGCATGTGCCGTACCCGCAGCAGGTACGGCAGGGGGTTCTCCCGCGCCCGCACGGGCGGGGCGGAAGGTCCCCGGGCGCGTACCGGCTGGTGCGAACCCCTCCGGGCCCCGTGAATCCCCCTCTCCTTGACGCAGCCCAGCGCGCGGTGGTTGACCATGGAGACGGGCCTCTTCTGGTGCTCGCCGGACCCGGCACCGGCAAGACGACCACGCTCGTCGAGGCCGTCGCGGCTCGTATCGCGGCGGGCACGGACCCTTCTCGCATCCTTGTCCTCACCTTCAGCCGCAAAGCGGCGGTCGAACTGCGCGACCGGATGGCGCTGCGGCTCGGCGGCGCGCGGGGACCGCAGGCAACGACGTTCCACTCCTACTGCTACGCGCTCGTCCGCTCGCATCAGGACGCCGACCTGTTCGCCGAACCGCTGCGCCTGCTGTCGGGTCCCGAGCAGGACGTCGCCGTGCGGGAACTCCTCGCCGGCCAGGCCGTCCTGCCCGGCGTCCGCTGGCCCGACGAACTTCGGGCGTGCCTGACCACCCGCGGCTTCGCCGACGAGGTCCGCGCCGTGCTGGCCCGGAGCCGTGAGCTGGGCCTCGGCCCGGACTCCCTCGCCCGCTTCGCCGCCCGCATCGGCCGGCCCGACTGGGGGGCCGCCGCCTCGTTCCTCGCCGAATACCTGGACGTCCTCGACCTCCAGGGCGTGCTCGACTACGCGGAACTGGTGCACCGGGCCGTCCTGCTGGCCGAGGACACGGCGCTGCCCGCCTACGACGCGGTGTTCGTGGACGAGTACCAGGACACCGACCCGGCCCAGGTGCGGCTGCTGCGCGCGCTGGCGGACGGCGGGCGGACACTCGTCGCCTTCGGCGATCCCGACCAGTCGATCTACGCGTTCCGCGGCGCGGACGTGAACGGCATCCTCGACTTCCCCGACGCCTTCCCCCGCGCCGACGGCAGTCCCGCCGGCGTCGCCGTGCTGACCACGTCCCGGCGCAGCGGAGCCGCCCTGCTGGCGGCGACCCGGCTGCTGACCCGCCGGATGCCGCTGACCCGGCTGCCTGCCGACAAGGTCCGCGCCCACCGCGAACTGGCGGCGGTCCGCGAGGGCGGCCGTGTCGAGGCGTACACCTATCCGACGGCCTCCACGGAGCTGGACAACATCGCGGACATCCTTCGCCGCGCGCATCTCGAGGACGGCGTCCCCTGGCACGAGATGGCGGTCCTCGTCCGGGCGGGCGGCCGCACCATCCCCTCCATGCGGCGCGCCCTGACGTCGGCGGGCGTACCCCTCGAGATCGACGGCGACGACGTGGCCCTGCGCCACGAACCGGCGGTGGCGCCCCTCCTGACCGCCCTGCGCACGGTCGCGACGGCGGCCGCCGGCCGCCCGGCGCCCGCGCCGCCCGCACCCGTTCCCGGGGGAGCGGACGAGGAGCCCGGCACCGGTGGAGGGGCGGGCGCGCTCGCAGGGGTTCCGGGGGAGGCGGGCGCGGGAGCCGATGCCGGTGAGGGGGCGGCCGCCGCTACCGGGGTGCCGGAGGAGGCGGGCGAGGAGCGGGGGCCCGGTCCGGAGCCCGCCGTCTGGATCGACACCGAGACCGCGCTCACCCTCCTGACCTCGCCGCTCGGCGGCATGGACACCGCGGACCTGCGCCGCCTCGGCCGGGCGCTGCGGGACGAGGAGCGGGCCGGGGGCAACGCCCTGCCGCCGCCGTCCGACCAGCTTCTCGCCCGCGCGCTCGCCGAGCCGGAACGGCTTGTCGCGCACGATCCGGCGTACGCCCGCGGCGCCCAGCGGCTGGGCGCTCTCCTGCGCAAGGCGCGCGAACTCCTGGAGGGCGGAGGCACTGCGGAAGAGGCCCTGTGGCTGCTGTGGGACGGCACGCCGTGGCCGCAGCGCCTGGAGCGTGCGGCGTTCCGCGGCGGCGCGGTCGGCCGCAACGCCGACCGTGATCTGGACGCCGTCTGCGCGCTCTTCGAGACGGCGGCGCGCGCGGAGGAACGCACCGGCGGCCGGGGCGCGCTCAACTTCATCGAGGAGCTCGAAGCACAGGACATCGCCGCCGACACCCTCTCCAGGCGGGAGGTACGCCCGGAGGCCGTACGGCTGATGACGGCGCACCGCTCCAAGGGCCTGGAGTGGAGCCTCGTCGTGGTCGCCGGTGTGCAGGAGGGTCTGTGGCCCGATCTCCGGCGCCGGGGCTCCCTCCTGGAGGCCGACCGCATCGGGCGGGACGGCCTCGCCGAGCCGCTCACCCCCGGCGCTCTTCTGGCGGAGGAGCGCAGGCTGTTCTACGTGGCGGCCACCCGCGCCCGCGACCGTCTTGTCGTCACGGCGGTCAAGGCCCCGGCCGACGACGGCGACCAGCCGTCCCGCTTCCTGGCCGAACTGGGCGTGGAGCCGCGCGACGTGACCGGCCGTCCGCGCCGTCCGCTGGCCGTCGCCCCGCTCGTCGCCGAACTCCGCGCCACCACCGTCGATCCGGACGCCTCACCCCGGCTGCGGGAGGCCGCCGCCCGCCGACTGGCCCGTCTCGCGGCGCTGACCGACGAGGAGGGCCAGCCGATGGTGCCTTCCGCGCACCCGTACCGCTGGTGGGGTCTGTACGACGCCACCCACAGCGCGAAGCCGCTGCGTGACCGGGACCAGCCCGTCACCCTCTCCGGCAGCGCACTCGACCAGCTGGCCAACAGCTGCGCGCTCCAGTGGTTCCTCGGCCGGGAGGTGAAGGCCGACGCGCCCGCGACCGCCGCCCAGGGCTTCGGCAATGTCGTGCACGTGCTCGCCGACGAGGTCGCCTCCGGTCGTACCCCCGCCGACCTCGCCGTCCTCATGGAGCGCCTCGACTCGGTGTGGGACGCGCTCGTGTTCGACGCCCCGTGGAAGTCACAGCAGGAGAAGGGGCACGCGCGCGCCGCGCTCGAGCGTTTCCTGCGCTGGCACGTTATGGACCGCGGCGGACGCCGCCCCGCCGCCACCGAGCACGATTTCGACGTCACGCTGGAGGCGGGCGGGTTCCAGGTACGCATCCGGGGCTCCATGGACCGCGTCGAGCAGGACGAACAGGGCCGTGCCTATGTCGTGGACTTCAAGACGGGCAAGCAGACGCCCACGAAGGACGAGGTCGCCCGCCATCCCCAGCTCGCCGTGTACCAGCTGGCCGTCCGCGAGGGCGCGGTCGACGAGGTGTTCGGCGGGGACCGCCCCGAGCCGGGCGGCGCCGAGCTCGTACAGCTGCGGCAGCCGGCCGCCAAGAAGGAGGGCGGCGACGCCCTGCCCAAGGTCCAGGCGCAGGAGGCACTCACGGGTGAGTGGGTGGGGGACCTGCTCGCCACCGCGGCCGGCCGGGTGCTCGACGAGCGCTTCACGCCTTCCACCGGGCAGCACTGCGCCCACTGCGCGTTCCGCGCGTCGTGCAGCGCGCAGCCGGAGGGCCGCCAAATAGTGGAATGACCGGAGTTTTGTCATGCAATGTCACATTCACGCAGATCCAATGGAGTTCCCGGCCACCGCTACCGGTCGTGGCGGGCCCATCCGGATCTGCGAGGAGAGACAACATGACGGCCAAGCGGAAGTCCCTGGTGACGGCGGCGGTCTGCGCCAGTGCCGTCATCGTGCTGGCGGGCTGTTCCCAGGACGGTGACATCAAGGCCAAGGGAGCCTCCGGGGAGCGAAGGGGGCCGGCGGCCGTGACCAGCGGCGACGGCGAATCACTGGAGGGCCTCGACGCGGGGCAGATCGCCGACAAGGCGGTCGCGGCCACCAGAGCCGCCAAGTCCCTGACCATGGCGGGCCGGATCGAGAAGGACGGCGAGCCGGTCTCCATCGACCTCGCCCTCGACTCCGGCGACAAATGCAGCGGCCGCCTCGGCGTCAAGGGAGGCAGGGCGGAGCTCCGCCAGGTGTCCGAGGTCATGTACCTCAAGGGCGACGAGCAGTTCTGGAGCGCCTCACTGCGCGAGGGTTCCGCCGAGTCCCCCGGCGCGGACAACGACGCCGTCGTGGAGCTCATGCAGGGCCGGTGGGTCAAGATGCCGACCGGGACCGTCAAGGACCTGGACCGCGTCTGCGACCTCAAGGCGATGTTCGCGCAGATGGACGTGGACGAGGCGGACCGGAAGCAGATGACCAAGGGCCCGGACTCCGAGGTCGAGGGCGTACCGACGGTGACCCTGCTGAAGAAGGAGCAGGACAGGACGACGACGGTCCACGTCGCGAAGGAGGGCAAACCGTATGTCCTCAAGATCGTGAAGGCCGGTGGCGACGAGACCGGCACGATCGTCCTCTCCCGCTACGACGAGCCGGTCGAGGTCGAGGCGCCGCCGGCAGAGGAAGTGGTCGACCTGGACAACCTGACCGGGGGCGCGGGACTCGGCTTCGAGGCGGGCGCCACGCAGTCCGGGGACGGCAGCGGCACGGACGGGCAGCCGGACACGGGAGAGGAGTTCGACACCGGGGCCGGCACGGAACGCGGTGAGGACCCGGAGGAGGGCGCGGGCACCGGCTCGGCCGAGGGCTCCGGTCCGGACCAGGACACCGGTGCCGGCACCGGCGAAGGATCGGGGTCCGACACCGAAGGTTCGGTCACCGACGAAGGGACCGGAACGGGGACCGGTACGGACTCCGGCAGCGACACCGGCTCCGGCGCTGGAACGGCCGCGGAGAGTGAGAGTACGTCCTAGGGGCCGATACGGGCCGTGGGCTGTCGGGCTCCCGGCTTGCGGGCCGCCGGCACCGGGCTCCTGCCGTGGCGGCGCCGTCCGGCGTCCGGGTCCGGATGCCGGAGCGGGGCCCGGTCCGGTGGACAAACCGGGACCGCTGCTGTCAGTGGTCCCCGTTAGCCTCTACGGGGTGACCGCACGCATCACCGACCCCGAGGAGCTCAAAGAGCTCCTCGGCATCCCTTTCACCCCGGAGCAGACGGCCTGCATCACCGCGCCGCCCGCCCCGCAGGTCATCGTGGCCGGGGCCGGTTCGGGGAAGACGACGGTCATGGCGGCCCGGGTGGTCTGGCTCGTCGGCACCGGCCAGGTGGCGCCCGACCAGGTCCTCGGGCTCACCTTCACCAACAAGGCCGCGGGCGAGCTCGCCGAGCGCGTCCGCACCGCCCTCGTCCGGGCCGGCGTGACCGACCCCGACGCCGTCGACCCGGGCGACCCTTCCTCCGTCTTCGGCGGGGACACCCCGGTCGGTGAGCCGCGCATCTCCACGTACCACGCGTTCGCCGGCCAGCTCCTCAAGGACCACGGTCTGCGCATCGGACTCGAGCCGACCGCCCGGCTGCTCGCCGACGCCACCCGCTACCAGCTCGCCGCCCGTGTGCTGCGCGAGGCCCCGGGACCGTACCCCGCGCTCACCCGCTCCTTCCCCTCCCTCGTGAGCGATCTGCTCGCGCTCGACGCGGAGCTCGCCGAGCACCTGGTGCCTCCCGGCCGCCTGAAGGAGTACGACACGGAGCTGCTCCGCACCCTCGAAGGCGCCCGGCTGACCAACGCGGACCTCCGCAAGGTCCCGGAGGCGGCCGAGGCGCGCCGCGAGCTGCTCGACCTGACCCTGCGTTACCGGGCGGCCAAGCGCCAGCGCGATCTGCTCGACTTCGGCGACCAGATCGCCCTTTCCGCCGAGCTCGCACTCACCCGCCCCGAGGTGGGCACGCTCCTCCGCGACGAGTTCAGGGTCGTCCTGCTCGACGAGTACCAGGACACGTCGGTCGCTCAGCGGCTGCTGCTGTCCGGACTGTTCGGGCAGGGCACCGGCCACGCCGTCACCGCGGTCGGCGACCCCTGCCAGGCGATCTACGGCTGGCGCGGGGCGTCCGTCGCCAACCTCGACGACTTCCCCGTCCACTTCGCCCACCCCGACGGCCGTCCCGCCGACCGCTACGCGCTCAGCGAGAACCGCCGCAGCGGCGGGCGTCTGCTGCACCTCGCCAACGGCCTGGCGACGCCGCTGCGCGCGATGCACGAGGGGGTCGAGGCACTACGGCCCGCACCCGGGGCGGAGCGGGACGGCATCGTGCGCTGCGCGCTGCTGCCGACGCACGCGGAGGAGATCGAGTGGCTGGCCGACTCCATCGCCCACCTGGTCCGCACCGGCAAGGAACCGGGCGAGATCGCGGTCCTGTGCCGTACCGCGGGCGACTTCCCCGAGATCCAGGGCGCCCTGGTCGCCCGCGACGTCCCTGTCGAGGTCGTCGGCCTCTCCGGGCTGCTGCACCTGCCGGAGGTCGCCGACCTGGTGGCGATGTGCGAGGTGCTCCAGGATCCGGGCGCCAACGCCTCACTGGTGCGTATCCTCACCGGCCCCCGTTGGCGGATCGGGCCGCGCGACCTGGCGCTGCTCGGCCGCCGCGCGCGGCTGCTCGTCCACCACGCCTCTGCGGACGACGATCCGGAGCGGCGGCTCGCGGCGGCGGTGGAGGGCACCGACCCGGCGGAGATCATCTCGCTCGCCGACGCGCTCGACACGTTCTTGGAGTCGGCCGGGGGCGAGGACGACGGCCTCCCCTTCTCGGCGGAGGCGCGCGTCCGTTTCGCCCGCCTCGCCGCCGAACTGCGTGACCTGCGCCGCTCGCTGGCCGACCCGCTGATGGACGTCCTGCACCGGGTGCTCTCCACCACCGGCCTCGAGGTCGAGCTGTCCGCCTCGCCGCACGCGCTGGCCGCCCGACGCAGGGAGACCCTCGCCAACTTCCTGGACATCGCCGCCGGTTTCGCCGCACTGGACGGGGAGGCGACACTGCTGGCGTTCCTCGGCTTCCTGCGTACCGCCGCGCAGTACGAGAAAGGGCTCGACAACGCCCTTCCGGGCGGTGAGAACACGGTCAAGGTGCTCACGGCGCACAAGTCCAAGGGCCTCGAGTGGGACGTCGTCGCCGTGCCCGGGCTCGTGGCAAAGCACTTCCCGAACGACCAGGCCCGGGAAGCCTGGACGTCGCAGTCCAAGGTCCTTCCGCACGCCCTGCGCGGCGACGCGGCCACACTGCCGGACGTCGAGTCGTGGGACGCCGGCGGACTCAAGGCCTTCAAGGAGGCGATGAAGGACCACCAGCACACGGAGGAACTGCGCCTCGGCTACGTGACCTTCACCCGCCCCCGCTCGCTCCTCCTCGGCTCCGCGCACTGGTGGGGCCCCAGCCAGAAGCGGCGGCGCGGCCCGTCGGAGTTCCTCAAGGCCCTGTACGACCACTGCGAGCAGGGCCACGGCGAGATCGAGGTCTGGGCGGACGAGCCCGAGGAGGACGCGGAGAACCCGGCGCTCGGCACGGCCACCGCGGACCACGCCTGGCCGCTGCCTCTGGATCCCGTCTCCCTGTCCCGCCGCCGGGCAGCGGCGGACACGGTCATGGCGCACCTCGAGGCGCTGGCCGCGGTGCCGAGCGGGGCCGGCTCCGCGGCGGGTGCGCGGGCCGGAGCGGAAGGCGAGGTACGCGGATCGGGGTCCGAGCTGGGACCGGAGCCCGAACCTGAGCCGGAGTTCGACTCAGAGTTCGACTCAGAGTTCGACTCCGAGTTCGGCTTCGGGCCCAAGGCCGAGGCCGAGATCGACCTCGGCCTTGCGTCCGGGTCCGGGTCCGGGTCCGGGCCCGAGCCCCGGGCAGACTTCGGTTCTGCGTCCGAGTTCGAGGCCGACGCCGAATTCGGGCCCGCGTCCGGGTCCGGGCCGGCGGCCGTGACGGTGCCGTCCGCCGACCCCGGTTCCGTGGCGGTTCCCTCGGCGGACCCGGAGGAATGGGACTGGCCGACCGAGCCCCCGGAGGACGACCCCTTCGCGCCCCCGACTCCGGCGCCGACCGTCCCGCATCAGCCGTCCCGGCACTCCGAGCGGGTCGCCGTCGCCGCCCCCGGAGGGGCCGAAGCCGCCGCGTACCCCTTTGCTCCGCGGAGCGCCAGAGACCCGCAGCGGACATCGGGAAGGAACGAGAGGGGGGAGGCACTCACTCCCGAGGAGGCCCGCGCCGTCGCGTCCTGGGACCGCGACCTCGACGCGCTCACCGGCGAACTGCGCCGTACCCGCGCGACCGTCCGCGAGGTCCTTGTGCCCGCCTCCCTCTCCGCCTCCCAGCTGCTGCGCCTCGCCGCCGACCCCGACGGCTTCGCCAAGGAGCTCGCCCGCCCCATGCCCCGTCCGCCCCAGCCGGCGGCCCGCAGGGGCACCCGGTTCCACGCGTGGGTGGAGTCGCGCTTCGAGGAACTCGCCCTGCCCATGCTCGGCCCCGACGAGCTGCCGGGCGGCGCCGACGAGCACGAGATCGCGGACGAGCAGGACCTCGCCGCGCTCAAGGACGCCTTCGAGCGCACGCCGTACGCCCGCCGTACCCCGTACCGCGTCGAGGCGCCGTTCCAGTTCACGCTGGCCGGCCGAGTCGTGCGGGGCCGGATCGACGCCGTGTACCGGACCGGTGAGGACACGTACGAGATCGTCGACTGGAAGACCGCGCGCAGCGGCGTCGCCGACCCCCTCCAGCTCGCCGTCTACCGCCTCGCGTGGGCCGAGCAGCACGGCATACCGCTCGACGCGGTGACCGCCACGTTCGTGTTCGTACGCACCGGCGAGATCGTGCGTCCCGACGGCCTCCCCGACCGCGCAGGCCTGGAGCGCATCCTGCTGGGCGGGACGGCCGACGAGTCCGGTGCCATCGCCCGTTAGGCTCAAGAGCATGAGCGAGACCCCGGACAACGCCGTCCGTACGTACATCCAGCAGCATCGCGCCGCCTTCCTCGACGACCTCGCCGAATGGCTGCGCATCCCGTCCGTGTCGGCACAGCCGGAGCACGACGGGGACGTACGGCGCAGTGCCGAGTGGCTCGCGGCCAAACTGTCCGGGACCGGCTTCCCGGTCGCCGAGATCTGGCCCACACCCGGCGCCCCCGCGGTCTACGCCGAGTGGCCCTCCGGCGACCCGGACGCGCCCACCGTGCTGGTCTACGGCCATCACGACGTGCAGCCCGCCGCCCGCGAGGACGGCTGGCACACGGACCCGTTCGAGCCGCTGGTCGCCGACGGCCGGATGTACGGCCGCGGCGCCGCCGACGACAAGGGGCAGGTGTTCTTCCACACCCTCGGTGTGCGCGCCCACCTCGCGGCCACCGGCCGCACCGCGCCCGCGGTCAACCTGAAGCTGCTGATCGAGGGTGAGGAGGAGTCCGGCTCCCCGCACTTCCGCGCACTCGTGGAGCAGCAGGCGCACCGCCTCGCCGCCGACGCCGTGATCGTCTCCGACACGGGCATGTGGTCGGAGACCACCCCGACCGTCTGCACCGGCATGCGCGGCCTCGCCGACTGCGAGATCACGTTGCGCGGCCCCGACCAGGACATCCACTCCGGCTCGTTCGGCGGTGCCGTCCCCAACCCCGCGACCGTCGCCGCCCGCCTGGTCGCCGCGCTGCACGACGAGAACGAGCAGGTCACGATCCCGGGCTTCTACGAAGGCGTCGCACCGCTCACCGACGAGGAGCGCGAGCTGTTCGCCGAGCTCCCGTTCGACGAGGAGACCTGGCTGCGCACCGCCAAGTCCCACGGGACGCTCGGCGAAGCCGGCTACTCCACGCTCGAGCGCGTCTGGGCCCGCCCGACGGCCGAGCTGAACGGCATCGGGGGCGGCTACCAGGGCCCCGGCGGTAAGACGATCATCCCGTCGTCCGCGCAGCTGAAACTGTCCTTCCGGCTGGTCGCCGGACAGGAACCCGACAAGATCGAACGCGCCGTCACGGACTGGGTCGACTCCCGGATCCCGGCCGGCATCCGGCACGAGATCGTCTTCGGGGCCGCCACCCGGCCCTGCCTGACGCCGCTCGACCACCCGGCCCTTCGGGCGGTCGTACGCGCCATGGGCCGAGCCTTCGACGGTCACAAGATCCGCTTCACCCGCGAGGGCGGCTCGGGACCGGCGGCCGACCTCCAGGACGTCCTCGCGGCACCCGTGCTGTTCCTGGGCATCTCCGTACCGTCCGACGGCTGGCACGCACCGAACGAGAAGGTCGAGCTGGAACTGCTCCTCAAGGGAGTGGAGACGACCGCCCATCTGTGGGACGACATGGCCCGCACCCTTCGCTGAACCGATGTCCCGATCCGCCCCGGGGGAGTTGGAAGAACCGTGAGCACCCAGAGCTACGCCGATGCCGCAGGCCGTCCCATCGGTCTCACCGCGCCCAGCGGCATCGACCGCGAGGCGCACAACCGTCTCGACGAGGCATGGCTGGCGGCCGCCTGGAGCCATCCCACGACCCGTGTGTTCGTCGTCTCCGGTGGCCAGGCCCTGATCGACGACACCCCCGACGGCCGCACCGAACTGGTCATGACCCCGGCCTTCGAGGCCCCGGTCACCGAGACCCACCGCTACTTCCTCGGCACCGACGAGGAAGGAGTGCGCTACTTCGCCCTCCAGAAGGACGCCCTGCCGGGCCGCATCGACCAGTCGGCCAGGCCGGCCGGGCTGCGCGAGGCGGGACTGCTGCTGTCGCCGCGCGACGCCGGGCTGCTGGTGCACGCGGTCGCCCTGGAGAACTGGCAGCGGCTGCACCGCTTCTGCTCCCGCTGCGGCGAGCGCACCGTCATCGCCGCCGCCGGACACATCCGCCGCTGCCAGGCCTGTGGTGCCGAGCACTATCCCCGCACGGACCCCGCCGTGATCATGCTCGTCACCGACGACCAGGACCGCGCGCTGCTCGGCCGGCAGGTGCACTGGCCGGAGGGCCGCTTCTCGACGCTCGCGGGCTTCGTGGAGCCGGGGGAGTCCATCGAGGAGTCGGTGCGCCGCGAGGTTCGCGAAGAGGTCGGCGTCGGCGTGGGCGAGGTGGAGTACGTCGCCAGCCAGCCGTGGCCCTTCCCCTCGAGCCTGATGCTGGGGTTCATGGCCCGCGCCACGACCTCGGAGATCCAGGTCGACGGCGAGGAGATCCACGAGGCGCGCTGGTTCTCGCGGGAAGACCTGCGGGCCGCGTTCGAGTCCGGGGAGGTGCTGCCTCCCTACGGGATCTCGATCGCGGCCCGACTGATCGAGCTCTGGTACGGCAAGCCGCTGCCGAAGCCCGGGGACATGGTCTGAGGCCTGTCACGGCCGCACGACGGCTCCGGCAGACGCACGAAGGCTCCGGCCGGTCCTGCCGACCGGGGTCGCCCCTCGGTCGGTCCGGACTGCCGGGGCCGACGCTCGGTCCGGCCTCGGGGGCTAGACGCCCACCTTCTGCTTGACCTGGGCGAGAGACGGGTTCGTCAGCGTCGAACCGTCGGCGAAGAGCACGGTGGGCACCGTCTGGTTGCCCCCGTTGGCCTTCTCGACGAAGGCCGCCGACTCGGGGTCCTGCTCGATGTTGATCTCGGTGTACGCGATGCCCTCACGGTCCATCTGGCTCTTCAGCCGACGGCAGTATCCGCACCACGTGGTGCTGTACATCGTCACAGTGCCCTGCATCGTCTCTTGCTCCTAGGTCTCGGGGCCGGGGGGTGTCATCACCTCGGGCTAGAACGTACGTGACGCGGTAACGATTCCCGCGCCCGGCGTGACGCGGATCCGTACGGTCGTCGGCGCGCAATTCGTACGACTGATGAGGCAGCCCTGTGGACAACCGCAGCATCCCCCCCCGGCGACCTGGCAGCATGGCGGGGTGACAGCAGCAACGCACTCCTCTCTTTTCCCGCAGGTCCCCGAGTCGGCGGACGCCGTGCTCGACGGGCTCGATCCCGAGCAGCGCGAGGTGGCGACCGCCCTGCACGGCCCGGTGTGCGTGCTGGCAGGAGCCGGCACGGGCAAGACCCGCGCGATCACCCACCGCATCGCGTACGGGGTGCGGGCGGGCATACTCCAGCCCGCCAGTGTGCTGGCCGTCACGTTCACCAACCGCGCCGCCGGCGAGATGCGCGGGCGGCTGCGCCAGCTCGGCGCGGGCGGCGTCCAGGCGCGTACGTTCCACTCCGCCGCCCTCCGCCAGCTGCAGTACTTCTGGCCCAAGGCGGTCGGCGGCGAGATGCCGCGTCTGCTCGAGCGCAAGATCCAGCTCGTGGCCGAGGCCGCGGCCCGCTGCCGGATCCGCCTCGACCGCAACGAGCTGCGGGACGTGACGGGAGAGATCGAGTGGGCCAAGGTGACCCAGACCGTGCCCGCCGACTACCCGGCCGCCGTCGCCAAGTCGCTGCGCGACGCGCCCCGTGACCCGGCCGAGATCAGCCAGGTCTACGCCATGTACGAGCAGCTCAAGCGCGACCGCTCGGTGATCGACTTCGAGGATGTGCTGCTGCTCACCGTCGGCATCCTCCAGGACCGGCACGACATCGCCGACCATGTGCGCCGCCAGTACCAGCACTTCGTCGTCGACGAGTACCAGGACGTCAGCCCCCTCCAGCAGCGCCTGCTGGACCTGTGGCTCGGTGACCGGGAAAGCCTGTGCGTCGTCGGTGACGCCAGCCAGACGATCTACTCCTTCACCGGCGCCACCCCGGACCACCTGCTGAACTTCCGCACCCGGCACCCCGGCGCGACGGTGGTCAAGCTGGTCCGCGACTACCGCTCCACCCCCCAGGTCGTCCACCTTGCCAACGGCCTGCTCGGCCAGGCCCGCGGCCGCGCCGCCGAGCACCGCCTCGAGCTGATCTCCCAGCGCGAACCGGGTCCCGAACCCTCGTACGTGGAGTACGCGGACGAGCCCACGGAGGCGGAGGGCACCGCCCGCCGCATCCGCGAGCTGATCGACGCGGGGGTCCCGGCCGGCGAGATCGCCGTGCTGTACCGGATCAACGCCCAGTCGGAGGTCTACGAGCAGGCTCTGGCCGACGCGGGCGTCCCCTACCAGCTGCGCGGGGCCGAGCGGTTCTTCGAGCGGCAGGAGGTGCGCGAGGCGGGCATCGCCCTGCGCGGCGCGGCCCGCGCCGGCGGCAACGACGCACTGCTCGACGACGTGGAGGACCTGCCCTCCCAGGTGCGGGCCGTGCTGTCCACCAAGGGGTGGACCACGGAGCCGCCCGCCGGATCCGGTGCCGTGCGCGACCGCTGGGAGTCGCTTGCGGCGCTGGTCCGCCTCGCGGAGGATTTCGTGCGCGCCAGGCCGCAGGCGACGCTCGCCGATCTGGTGGCCGAGCTCGACGAGCGGGCGGCTGCCCAACACGCGCCCACCGTCCAGGGCGTCACCCTCGCCTCCCTGCATTCGGCGAAGGGCCTGGAGTGGGACGCCGTGTTCCTCGTCGGGCTCACCGAGGGCATGATGCCGATCACCTACGCCAAGACGGACGAGCAGGTGGAGGAGGAGCGCCGGCTGCTCTACGTGGGCGTGACCCGTGCGCGGCTGCATCTGTCGCTGTCGTGGGCCCTGTCGCGTGCGCCGGGCGGCCGTGCCTCCCGCCGTCCGACCCGCTTCCTGAACGGCATCCGCCCGGGCTCCGCCGCGGCCGGACCGCGGACCGCGGGCGGCGCGGGCGGTGTCGAGCGGGGCGGCGGACGCCGCAAGCGGCGCGGCCCGGTGCTGTGCCGGGTCTGCGGCAAGACGCTGACCGACGCGGGCGAGATGAAGCTGATGCGCTGCGAGGACTGCCCCTCGGACATGGACGAGGCGCTGTACGAGCGGCTGCGCGAGTGGCGCTCGGGGCAGGCCAAGGAGCTGGGCCAGCCCGCGTACTGCGTCTTCACGGACAAGACGCTGATGGCCATCGCGGAGGCTGTGCCGGGCACCGAGGGGGAGTTGGCCGGGATCTCCGGTGTCGGCGGCCGCAAGCTCGATCGGTTCGGGGCCGATGTCCTGGCCATCTGCGCAGGTGAGGAGCCTGGCGAGGCCGACGAGGAGGACTGATACAAACTCGTCGAAAAAATGGTTTGCGTGCGCCCGGGCCGGACCCATAGGTTCTTAACCACGAAGAACAGCGGCTTCTCTGAAGCCCTGTCTTCGTGCTGTACTTATCCGAATAGCGTGACCGGCCTGTCCGGTCCTCGAGACGCCGAGAGGAGGCGATTCCAGTGATCAGCATCAACACCAGCTTCATCAGCACCGCCAAAATGACCGATCGCTCGGTCGTCTCCGCCTGCTCGCTCGGCTTCTCCTCCGCGTTCCTCGGCACCGGTATGTCCGGCATCTCCGCCGTGCTTCCCGTGTCCGGCCTGGGCGGCCTGCCCGTCCTGGAGCGCAATGAGCGACCGACCAAGGCACTGGCAGCAGGAGTAGCAGCGGCAGAGGCTCAGGCCTATGCCTTTGCGGCGGCCAGTGCCGAGACCGAGCAGAAGACGACGCAGCACCACACGAAGTGGGCCTTCCGCGGGCTCGAACCCTGGAGTGATCCAGCCTGATACGGCATCAGGCCGGCGCCTTCAGGGCCGCGGAACCCCACCCGGGATCCGCGGCCCTTCTGTTTTCCCCAACGGGAGAACAGTGCGAAGGGGCCTCGGGACCAGAAGCACCCGGTACCAACTGCCACCCGGCCGACCGGCCGGAACGACCAGACGAGGAATCACACACCGTGCAACTCGAAGCGCACGCCCCGTCCGTACCGCCTTCCGAGACCACCTCCCCGCCCGTCCGTACCGAGGACTCCACCTTGACTCCCCTGACTGCGCTCACCGCGCTCGACGACGCCATCGAGAACCTGGGCGTGCCCGTCCCGTGCCGTTCCTACGACCCGGAGGTCTTCTTCGCCGAGTCGCCGGCCGACGTCGAGTACGCCAAGTCCCTCTGCCGCACCTGCCCGCTGATGGAGGCCTGCCTCGCGGGCGCCAAGGAGCGGCGTGAGCCGTGGGGCGTCTGGGGCGGAGAGCTCTTCGTCCAGGGTGTCGTCGTTGCCCGCAAGCGGCCGCGTGGTCGCCCGCGCAAGAACCCGGTTGCGGCATGAACGCCATCGGAACCATCGATCGACCCGTCACGCACGACCCCCAGAAGCAGGCCCCTATGACCTCTTCCACGAGCGAGCCTCAGGGTTCCGCCACCCCAGCCGTCATCACCATCGGCGCGAACGCCTCGCGTCAGAACAGGACCCGCGAAATGCAACTCATCCCAGAAGCCCTGGCTCGCGCGCATATGAACGAGCGCCTGCGTGAAGTCGACGCGGAACGCCAGGCCGTGCGCCTGGTCGCCGCCCGACGCATGCAGCGCCGCGCCGAGCGCGTGTCGATGCGCGCGCGCCGCGCACTGGCCATGGCCGTCATGCACTGACGGCGAAGCCGTCCACGCGGGGGCCGGTCCTCAAGGACCGGCCCCCGCGGTGCGTTGTGACGCGCACGCGCCGCCGGGCGGAGATATGGTCGCGAGGTGGACCAGGACAGGACCCCCCACCCCGAACAACCGGGGGACGAGGGCATCGTGTGCGCCGGCTGCGGCAAGGTCGCCGAGGGGCCGCCGGTGACCTGGACCTGCTCCGTGGAGGACGGCGTCCGCCATTACCTCTGCGAAGACTGCGCCCGTGACAACATCCGGGCGATCGAGGGCCGGCTCGACCCGCAGTGGTGGTGACCGTCTCCCGACTGCTGTCCGGCCGCCGAGCGGATCCGGGTGCCGTCAGGCTCCCGCCTCCAGTACGGCGGCGCCGTCCGCGCTTTCCTCCTCAGCTTCCGCGGTGTCCTCCACGACGAAGCCGGGCAGCCATTCCTCGAGCTCGCCCCGGAGCCGCACCGTCGCGTTCAGCTGGCAGAGCACGCCGATCGTGCTCAACGTCACACGGTGTATCAGCAGATACGCGGGCGGCAGGTTGAGCTGCTTGCCGAGCTGGTGCGCGGGGGAGCGGACGTCGGCGATCCGGGCGGCCTGGGTGCGCATCCAGCCGCGGGTGAAGGTGAATTCCTCCACTTCCGCCGGCTCGATGATCGGCAGCAGGTAGTCGAGCACCGCTTCGGGGTCGAGGTCGATCGACTCCTTGACGAACCCCTCTTCGCGCAACAGTCCGTAGACGGCCTCCGCCTCGCCTTCGAGGGTCATCCGCAGACATGCGCCGATGGTTTCCGGAAGCCCGCCCGGCAGCCGGTCCACGGTGCCGAAGTCGAGGACACCCAGACGCCAGCCCTTGCCGTCGTCGTCGGGAAGCAGGCGGAAGTTCCCGGGATGCGGGTCGGCGTGGAGAAGTCCCGTGCGAGCCGGGCCGGAGAAGAGGAACCGGGCCAGCAGCTGACCCGCCCGGTCCCGTTCCTCGGGGGTGCCGCCGGAGATGACCTCGGACAGCGGTATGCCGTCGATCCACTCCGTCACCAGGACCTGGTCGCTCTGGTGGACCACGCCCGGCACCAGGACACCGGGATCGTCCGCGAACTCAGCGGCGTGCTCCCGCTGGGCCTGGGCCTCCAGCGCGTAGTCGAGCTCTTCCGAGACACGGTCACGCAGCTCGGAGATGAGGGGCTTGATGTCCATACCCGGAATCAGCGGCCCCAACAGCCTCGCGAACCGGCTCAGTTGGGCCAGGTCGGACAGCAGGGCGTCTCCAGCTCCCGGGTACTGCACCTTCACGGCGACCTCGCGCCCGTCGTGCCACACCGCACGGTGCACCTGCCCGATGGACGCGGCGGCGGACGGCTTGTCCTCGAAACTGAGGAACAGCTCGCGCCAGTCCTCCCCGAGGCGCTCCTCGAGCACCGAGTGGACGGTCCGTGTCGGCATCGGAGGCGCCGCCTCCTGAAGCTTGGTCAGAGCGGCCCGGTACGGACCGGCGATCTCCTCGGGCAGGGCCGATTCGAAGACGGACAACGCCTGCCCGAACTTCATCGCACCGCCCTTGAGTTCTCCCAGCACCTTGAACAGCTGCTCGGCCGTGCGCTGTTGCAGCTCCCGTGCCACGATCTCGGCGGACTTGCCGCCGATCCGCTTTCCCAGCCCCCACGTGGCGCGGCCGGCGAATCCCAGTGGCAGCGCTGCCAGCTTGGCGGTCCGGGTGACCGCCTTCCGGGGAAGATCAGACATGCGCCCCTCCAAATCCCAGACAGCGTGCCGCGTTTGCCGACGGCATCATTCCGCCGACCGCGTGTACCCGTTCATTGTGTCGTGTGCCGGACCTACTGCTGAGGTGTGCCTCCTCTCAGTTTTCCCCGCCGCACTGCAGGCACAGTCGAGGTGGGGTGCGATCCGTTCCGACCGCCAGGACAAATGCGGCAGCGAAACCTCCCATCTGGCCCCGGTGGTCACAGGCGCCCCGCCGTCGAGGAAGGACAGCGCGTGGCACGCCGCCGTCCCTGCCACGGCCGTCGCCAGAGCGACATCGCAGGCGGGCACGGTCCGGCGCCGCCCCGAGCGCCACTGCGCCAGCAGTCGCCCCCTTCCCGGGTCGAGCTCGGCCCGGCCCCGTTCCATGCAGCCCGCGCACGCCGTACATCCCGGCAGCACGAGGGGGCCGACGACGCCGGTGGCTTCCACAACGCCCGTATAGAGATGGGGGGTGCCGGTCGCGATCCATCCCTCCGCGTCGCTCGCGGCAGGGGCGTATGCGGCCAGTCCGTCGCGCGGTGCCACGACGACGAGGCTGAGGCCGGGCCCGCCGGCCGGGTCCTGGGCCTCCGCGGCCCGCGGAGGCCGGTCGGGGGCCGCCCGCCGGACGAGCCGCCGGGCCGCGGTGTCCCTGCGCTCGCCGACGGCCTCGGCGGGCAGGCCGCCCGGTGCCACGTCACCCGGCTCGGTGATCCCGCCGTCCAGTACCTCGACCCTCCCCACGCCCGCGGCCGACAGCGTGGCGGCGATGGACGCCCCCACCCGCCCGGCTCCGCGGACCTGGACCCCTATGGCCCGCCTGGCCGCCACGAGGCCTGCCGCGCCGCCCGGTTCGGGATGAATCACGGACAAAGCGGCGATGTCGGGCCGCAGCCGGTCATGGGCCGCCGCCCGCTTGCGCAGCGCGGCGGCCGCGGGTCCTCCGCCCGTAGGGTCGTCGAGCAGCCCTGCCGCGGTCAGTCGGTGCACCAGGGCCTCCGCCCGGCCGTCCGGCAGGCCCATCGCCCGCGCCTCCTCGCGCAGCAGGGGCAGGCCCCGGGTCCCGTCCAGCAGCTCCATCAGAGCACCGGTCGCGGTGTCGACCGGTCCCAGAGTCACCGCATGCGCGGGCGTCACTCCGAACTGCACGCACTGGCGGTCCCGCCAGGCCCGCCGTAAGGCAGGTTTGATCATCGGATGCATTCCGCTTCTCCCGTAGGTCTTTGTCCTCGGACCGTCTCCGAGCCGTTGTCAGAATGCGGGGCCTCGGCGTGGCGTGTGAAAAGTTGTCCACAGGTGCGGGGTATTAGTCGTTCAAATGGTGCAGCCATCGGGCGGATCAAGCGTGCGGCGTCCGGGGGACACGACTTCTCCCAGGGACAGCGGGTAACGTCGGGGCCGTGCCCGTCGACCCGCCCGCTCGCCTCGCTGGGGAGACCTCACCGCACGGCGCGGGAGGTCAGCAGCGCGGCGCGCAGCGTCCCCCGCCCCGCGGATCGGCGACGAGCGCGGTCGAGGTCCGCCGCAGCGCCCGGCGCAGCAGGACGGTCTCCGCCTACCGCGAGGGGGACCGCACCATCGTCCTGATCCCCGCGAGGATGTCGGAGGCGGAGGAGCGGCGCTGGGTGGGCGTGATGCTCGACAAGCTGGCGGCGCAGGAGAGCAAGCGGGTCCTCGGTGACGCCGAACTGACAGAGCGTGCGGAACGGTTGTCCGCCCAGTATTTCGACGGGCGTGCCAGACCCGCGTCCGTGCGCTGGGTGACGAACCAGAACACCCGCTGGGGTTCGTGCACTCCGGCCGAGGGCAGCATCCGGCTCTCCCACCGCCTGCAGGGCATGCCGGAGTACGTGGTGGACTACGTGCTCCTCCACGAGCTGGCCCACCTGCTTGTTCCCGGTCACGGCCCCCGGTTCTGGCGGCTGCTGGAGGCATATCCCCGCACCGAGCGGGCCCGTGGCTACCTGGAGGGTGTCGCCGCCGGCAGGCTGCCGCATCTGCCCGCCGAGCGCGGAGAGTGACTGTCGACGTTCCTGTACCGAATGTGTACCGGCTTGGCTCAATCTCACACCCAGCGGTTAGCCTGACGCGACGCATTCAATTCGGGATGGGGGACGGTCGTAACGCATGGCCAGGGAATTCCAACGCGGCCACAAGGCCAAGATCAGTGATCTCACTCCGGGAACGGATCTGTACGTAGGCGTGCAGATCGCGGCTCCTGGTCTGACCTTCGACATCAGCTGCTTCGGACTTGATGCCAACGAGCAGCTCTCCGACGACCGGTACTTCATCTTCTTCAATCAGCCGAAGTCGCCCGAGGAGTCCATCCAGCTGCTCGGCGCGCAGTCCGGCGACACCGAGTCGTTCCGCGTCACGCTCGACCGCATCCCGGCGAACATCCACAGGCTGTCCTTCACCGCCACGATCGACGGTGCCGGTCAGATGTCGCAGATCGGCCCCGGGTACATCCGCATCGTCGCAGGCGGCGAAGAGGTCGTCCGGTACGCCTTCACCGGCTCGGAGTTCACCACCGAGCGTGCCGTGATGCTGGGTGACTTCTACCTCAAGGACGTGTGGCGTTTCGCCGCCGTCGGCCAGGGGTTCGACGGCGGTCTCGAGGCTCTGCTGAAGAACTTCGGCGGCGAGGTCGCGGAGGAGGAGCCGCAGGCCGGTCAGCAACCGCAGGGCGCCGCGCCGTCGTTCGCCCCGCCCCCGCAGGGGTCGGCCCCGGCTCCGGCCTTCGGCGCGCCCGCACCGCAGGCGCCGCAGCCCGCGCCGGCCTTCGGCGCGCCGGCGGGCCAGGCCCCCGCGGCCCCGCAGCCCCAGATGCACAGCGCCCCGACCATGGCCGCACCGATGACGCCGCCGGCCGGGACCGTTCCTCCGCCCGCTCCGTCCCCGTACGGACAACCGCCGCAGCAGCCGCAGCAGCCTCAGTACGGGCAGGTCCCCGGGCAGATGCCGGGTCAGACGCCCGGCCAGGTCCCCGGGCAGATGCCTCAGCCGGGCATGCCGTCGCCGTACGGCCAGCAGGCTCCCGTCCCGTACGGTCAGCAGCCCCCCGGCATGCCGCAGGGCGGGATGCCGCAGGGCGTACCCCAGGGCGTTCCGCAGTCCGGCGCCGGTCTGCAGGCGGCCCTGCAGCCGTACCGCGAGACGGCCACCGGCCAGCGGTGGACCCCGCAGAACCAGCAGCTCATGCGCGTCGACCTGACCATGGGCGGCATGCCCGTACTGGCACGCCAGGGCAGCATGGTCATGTACCAGGGCAAGGTCGACTTCAGCTACAAGGGCGCCGGATTCGCAGGACGGGTCGTCGGGAACGCCACCGGCCAGGAGATGCAGCTGATGCGCTGCACCGGACGCGGGCAGGTCTTCCTCGCCGAGGACGGCTCGCACCTGCACCCCATCGAGCTGCAGGGCGACGGGATCTGCGTCTCCGCCGAGAACGTCCTCGCCTTCGACGAGTCCCTTCAGCACGAGGTCCGCCGCATCGAGGGCCACGGCATCCCCGGCGGCGCGCTGTTCACGATGATGTTCCAGGGCACGGGCACCGTCGTCGTCAAGACGCACGGCATCCCCGTCGTCCTGCCGGTCACACCGACCACGTTCGCCGACTGCAACGCGGTCGTCGCCTGGTCGGCCGCCTCGCAGGTCATCCTCTCCAGCCAGGTCCGGCTGCGCCGCAACGCGTACCCGGGACACAGCGGAGAGACCGTGAACCTCCAGTTCCGGGGCGCCCCCGGCAACTTCATCGTCGTCCAGCCGTACGAGGTCTGAGGGAGCCCTGTCAATGAATCAGCAACTCGCGGGCTTCGCCCCCACCCCCATGGTCGCGCGGATGGAGAACCACGGCCGCACCATGCTCAAGGTCGCCATGAGCACCGGCCAGGACCTGTACGCGCGCACCGGCTCGATGGTCGCCTACGAGGGCTTCGTCCAGTACGAGCCCAACCCGCCCGCCGTCCGCCAGATCGCGGCCCAGTGGGTCACCGGCGAGGGTGCGCCCATCATGAAGTGCTCCGGTGACGGCCTGCTCTACCTCGCGGACTACGGCGCCGACGTGGTCGTCATCAACCTCAACAACGACTCACTGTCGGTCAACGGCACCAACGTCCTCGCTTTCGACGCGCACCTCCAGTGGGGCGTCGAGAAGGTCAAGGGCTTGGCCAAGTTCGCAGGCCAGGGCCTGTGGAACGTGGAGATCGCGGGCACCGGATGGGTGGCCCTGACCTCTCGCGGCACGCCCATCGTCGTCGACTGCGGCCGTGGCGAGGACGAGACGTACGTCGACCCCGACGCGCTCGTCGCCTGGTCCCCGAACCTGAAGGTGAAGGGCAAGCGCAGCTTCAAGGCGTCCTCGCTGATCGGGCGGGGCAGCGGAGAGGCCTACCAGATGGCCTTCTCCGGCCAGGGCATCGTCGTCGTACAGCCGAGCGAGGACAGTACCGACCGCCTGCGGATCCGGCACTGAGGGGGAGCGGGAACACATCATGCAGAGTCCTCTTTTCAGCAACACAGAACAGCAGAGTCAGGACCGGTACGTCGTCCAGAACCCGCAGCTGCTGCGGGTCGCGTTGACCGGCCACGACGACGTCCTCGCCCGCAAGGGCGCCATGGTGGCCTATCAGGGGCTCGTCGACTTCGACGGCGAGTACCAGACGAGCAGCCAGCGCAGGGCCCGCGCGAACACCGGTGAGGGCCTCGACCTGATGCGCTGCTCGGGGCAGGGCACGGTCTACTTCGCCAACCTCGCGCAGTACGTCCACGTGGTGGACGTCGACCAGGAGGGCATGACGGTCGACAGCTCCTACGTCCTGGCGCTCGACTCCACGCTGCACACCGAGGTGATCGCGGTGGACAGCCAGTACGGCATCTCCGGATCGGGCAAGTACCAGCTCAACATCTCGGGCCGGGGCAAGGTCGCGCTGATGACCTCCGGCCAGCCGCTGATGATGCAGGTCACCCCGGACAAGTACGTCAACGTCGACGCGGACGCCATCGTCGCCTGGTCCTCGGCGCTGCGGGTGCAGATGCAGGCGCAGACGCACTCCTCCGGTGTCCGCCGCCGCCGCGGCAACACCGGAGAGGGCTGGGAGCTCAGCTTCCTCGGCCAGGGCTTCGCCCTGGTCCAGCCCAGCGAGGTCATGCCGCCGCAGAACGCCGATCTCGGTCAGGGCGTGCGCGCCCAGTTCGGAGTCGGCCAGCACGGTGCCCACGCCCAGAACCAGAACAACGCCTGGAACTAGCGCCGAAGCACAGCGCAGGTAAGGGGCGGCCGCCATGGCGACCGCCCCTTACCCATGCCGTGGCTAGCGCGGGAGGGCTTCCCGCGTGCGCTCCATGAGCCGTACGACGGAGGTGTCGGCCACGCCGGCCACCTCGTCGTAGCGGAACCAGCGCAGGTCCAGCGACTCGTCGCTGATGGCCTCGACGGCTCCCGCCGGGGCGAGGGCCGCGTACTGCACGTCCAGGTGCCAGTGGCACGGCGCCGGAATGGCGTGCCGGTCGAGAGTGACCGGACCGCCGGGCAGCAGCGACAGTCCCGGGATCCCGGACTCCTCCGTCGCCTCGCGCAGCGCCGCCGCGGCCAGGGACGTGTCGCCCGGCTCGCAGTGGCCGCCCATCTGCAGCCACATGCCGAGCTTCCTGTGCAGCGTGAGCAGCACCCGTCCGCGCTCAGGGTCGATCACCAGGGCGCTGGCCGTCAGATGTCCCGCCCCGCAGGACTTCCACATACCGTCCGGATGGGCCTGCAGGTGGTCCAGGTACGTCTGGCGCAGCTCCGCCTGGCTTCCTTGCCCGTCGTAGTCCTTGAGGACGAGGAGCGCGTCTTCGTGGAGGCTCACTTGTCGGTCTCGTCCTCGTCCGTCCCGGAGTCGTCGGTCTTCTCCGTGCCGGGCTTCTGTCCCTGGCCGCCGGCCGCTTCGCCGAGCATCTTGTCCAGCTCGGAGAAGTCCAGCTGTTCGCGGTGGACGAAGCCGTCCGGGTCGTCGAGGTCGGTGGCCGTCGGCAGCATGTCGGGGTGCTCCCACAGAGCGTCCCGCCCGTCCATGCCACGGGCGTCGGTCAGCGAGGCCCACAGCCGTGCCGCGTCCCGCAGCCTGCGCGGGCGGAGCTGAAGGCCGATCAGGGTGGCGAACGTCTGCTCGGCGGGCCCGCCGGAGGCCCGGCGCCGGCGCAGCGTCTCGCGCAGTGCGCCCGCGGACGTCAGGCGCGACGAGGCGGCCTCGTGGACCACCGCGTCCACCCACCCCTCGACGAGCGCGAGAGCGGTCTCCAGGCGGGCCAGGGCGGCCTTCTGCTCGGGTGTGTCCTCCGGCTGGAACATGCCCTGCTGGAGCGCTTCCTGAAGCTGCTCGGGGTGCGTGGGGTCGAACTGGCCGACCACGTCCTCCAGCTTCGAGGTGTCCACCTTGATGCCGCGGGCGTAACCCTCGACCGCGCCGAACAGGTGCGACCGCAGCCACGGCACGTGGGCGAAGAGCCGCTGGTGGGCGGCTTCCCGCAGGGCCAGGTACAGCCGGACCTCCTCGCGGGGCACGCCGAGGTCCTTGCCGAGCGCCTCCATGTTCAGCGGGAGGAGCGCGGCCTTGCCGGCCGGGCCGAGCGGCAGGCCGATGTCGGTCGAGCCGACCACCTCGCCCGCCAGTACACCGACGGCCTGGCCGATCTGCTGCCCGAACATCGCGCCGCCCATGGAGCGCATCATCCCGATCAGCGGGCCGGCCATGGCCTGCATCTCCTCGGGCAGCACATCACCCATGGCGAGGCCGACGCGCTCGGCGACCGGGTCCACGAGCTGCTGCCAGGCGGGCAGAGTCGCCTCGACCCACTCGGCACGGCTCCACGCCACGGCCGTGCTCGCGCCCGAGGGCAGCGACGTCACGCCGTCCAGCCACAGGTCGGCCAGCCGCACGGCCTCCTCGACCGCCGTCCGCTCGACCGGGCCGACGCTCGCGTCCTTGGTGCCGTCCGGGGTGCCCTGGGCGACGGTCTGGCGCGCGATCTGCTTCGCCATGTCCCAGTTGACCGGCCCGCCCTCGTAGCTGAGCATCTGGCCCAGCTGCTGGAAGGCCGCGCCCAGGTCGTTCGGGTTCAGGGAGCCGAACATGGCCGCGAAGGGGTTGTCCCCGCCGCTGTCCCCGAAGCCGAACCCGAAGGGGTCGGCGGGGGAGGACCCGCCGGAGCCCTGGCCACCTCCTGCGGGATCCTTCTTCTTGCCCTCGTCGCCGTTCTCCGGCTCCTCCGGCGGAAGGCCGAATCCGAATGGGGTGTCACTCACGGGTTTCCTCGGCTCGTAGGGCCGCCGGCTTCCTGCCGGCGGCGACTGCCCGACAACACCATCCAGCGTAGACATCCGAACCGCTTACGGGCTCGATGCTCCGCCGACACTGGGCCTGCGGCAGGATGGACGCCACCTGGTGCGTATGCGTCATTCGCTCACGTACTGAAGACAACCGCTGGAGACGCCTGGTGAGTTCCCCAGATCCGCAGGTTCGCGCAGCGCGAAACCACTCAACCCCGACCGGGGGCCGCGGGCCGTCGGGCCGTGGCCCCGTCGTAGCCGTCACCGGTGCCGCCACCGGCGTCGGCGACCTTCTCACGAGGCGCCTGGCCGCGTCGGAGGAGGTCAAGCAGGTCGTTGCCCTGGACGAACGCCGGGGCGAGGTGTCCGAGGCCCAGTGGCACATTCTCGATGTGCGGGACCCGGCCATCGCCGAGAAGCTGCGCGGCGTCGACGTCGTGGTGCATCTGGCGCTCGACCTCGACCTGGAGTCCGATCCCGCCGCACGGACCGCCTACAACGTGCGCGGCACCCAGACGGTGCTGACGGCCGCCGCTGCCGCCGGTGTCCACCGTGTCGTCCTGTGCACCTCCGCCATGGTCTACGGGGCGCATCCCGACAACGACGTCCCCCTCTCGGAGGACGCGGAACTGCGTGCCACCGCGGAGGCCACGGGTGTCGGCGACCTCCTGGAGATCGAGCGGCTGGCCCGCAGGGCCCCGCGCGCCCACCCCGGTCTCAACGTCACCGTGGTCAGGCCCGCCGTCCTCGTGGGCGGCACCGACACCGCGCTCACCCGCTACTTCGAGTCGCCGCGGCTGCTCGTGGTGGCCGGATCACGCCCCACCTGGCAGTTCTGTCATGTGGAGGACCTGGTGAGCGCGCTCGAGTACGCCGCCCTCGAGAAGGTCGAGGGCGAGCTCGCCGTGGGCTGCGACGGGTGGCTGGAGCAGGAGGAGGTCGAGGAGCTCAGCGGCATCCGGCGCATGGAGCTGCCCTCGGCGGTCGCCCTGGGCGCTGCGGCCCGTCTCCACCGGATCGGGCTCACGCCGTCACCCGCCGGGGACCTCGCCTACACGATGCACCCCTGGGTCGTGAGCGTGAGCGGCCTTCACGACGCCGGCTGGCGTCCGCAGTGGACCAACGAGGAGGTGCTGGCCGCGCTCCTGGAGGAGGTGGAGGGCCGGCACACGGTGGCAGGCCGCCGCCTCGGCCGCAAGGACGCCACGGCGGCGGGCGCAGCGGGGGCCACGGTCGCGCTGCTCGGCACGGCGGCCCTGGTCCGCCGGGCGCGCAAGGCACGGCGGAGGATCTGAGGCGGCGGGCACGGGAGGCTGTAGGAGGCTCCAAACGCGATCGTCACCGAACGGTCGAACCGGCTATTCCGCGTTGTCGGTGCCGTACGGCACGATGGACGGCATGGCAAGCACGTACGACCACCCAGGTGAGCAGGCGGCGCAGGACCCGATCCGTCTGCTGGCGATCCGTGACACGCCGCTCTCCCTCGACGAGGTCTTCGCGGCCGTCGGCGACGACGCGGCGGGTGGCACCGCGCTGTTCGTCGGCACCGTGCGCAACCACGACGGTGGCGCCGATGTCGACACCCTCGGTTACTCCTGCCATCCCACCGCGGAGGCGGAGATGCGCCGCATCGCGGAGAAGGTCGCCGCCGAGTATCCCGTCCGGGCGCTCGCCGCTGTCCACCGTGTGGGTGACCTGGCGGTCGGAGATCTCGCGGTGGTCGTCGCCGTGTCCTGCCCCCACCGGGGCGAGGCGTTCGAGGCCTGCCGGAAGCTGATCGACGACCTCAAGCACGAGGTGCCGATCTGGAAACACCAGCGGTTCTCCGACGGCACGGAAGAGTGGGTCGGTGCTTGCTGAGGGCTGCCGGCCGGGTGGATTTTCCGGTATCTATCCGCTGAAACCCGGTCAGTACCCATCCGCCCGATTTGCGTAACCCCACCCCTGCCGTGAGCGTTGAACCGGCAGATGACTAATCTGCTGATCACTCGGTTGCGTGTGCTCATGGGGTAGGGAGGTCGCGATGGCAGTTCTGGCTTGGTTGCTGATCCCGCTGTTCGCTGCTGTCGGTGCGGCGATATGGGCGACCTGGGCTTCGCGAGACCGTACGAGCGGTGACGTGGCGGAGCTCGCGGGCTACGCCCGCTTCCGTGACGCGATGGACAAGGCCGCCTCCGGCACCGACGCCGTACGCTCCTGATCGCCCCCTTCCGCGGCCGCCGGGCGGCCACGGACGGCCCGGCCCCGACGGTGCGTCCACAGGCATGTCCCGTACTGTCGTTCCATGCCACGCCGCACCGCGACGATGCTCGCCTCCACCCTCATCTTCATTGCGCTGCTCTGCGCAGGCGTGTTCCTCAAAGTCCCTTACGCGGAGATGTCGCCCGGACCGACGGTGAACACTCTCGGGTCCGCGGACGGCGAGCCGGTGCTCGACATCTCGGGCCACAAGACGTATCCGACGACCGGCCACCTCAACATGACGACGGTCAGGGTCACCGGCGCCGACTATCAGATGAACCTCCTCGAGGCGGTCTACGGCTGGGTGGCACACGACAATGTCGTCGTGCCGCACGACACCCTCTACCCGAACGGGAAGACGGAGGAGGAGTCGACGCAGGAGAACGCCGAGGAGTTCAGCCAGTCCCAGGAGAGCGCCAAGGTCGCCGCCCTGCGTGAGCTGAAGATGCCGGTCAAGGCCCGCGTCGTCGTCTCCTCCGTGGTCAAGGGATCGCCGTCGCAGAACAGGCTCCACGCCGGGGACGTGATCCGTGCCGTCGACGGCACCGCTGTCAAGCAGCCGGAGGACGTCGCCAAGCTCGTCGTGAAGCACAAGCCCGGAGAGGACGTCGTCTTCACCGTGGTGCCCGCGGACGAGGCGGCCGCCGCGGAGAAGGCGGGCAAGGAGCCGACGGGCACCGAGAAGGTCACGGTCCCGACGGTGAAGGCGGAGGACGACGGCCGGGCGATCGTCGGGATCCAGGCGGGCACCGACCACACGTTCCCGTTCGAGATCGACATCAATCTGGCCGACGTCGGCGGACCGAGCGCCGGTCTGATGTTCGCGCTCGGCATCGTCGACAAGCTCACTTCCGACGATCTGACCGGCGGCAAGTTCGTCGCCGGCACGGGCACCATCGACGAGTCCGGCAAGGTCGGGCCGATCGGCGGCATCGAGATGAAGCTCGTCGGCGCCCGCAACGCGGGCGCGGAGTACTTCCTCACCCCCAGCGACAACTGCGCTTCCGCGGTCTCCGACATCCCGGACGGACTGACGCTGGTGAAGGTGGACACCATCGAGGACGCGCGGAAGTCACTGGTCAAGATCAATTCGGGTTCCACGTCGGGCCTGCCGAGCTGCTCGGCGGGCTGACACCGCCACGGCGAACAGCGACGCCGCGCCCCGTCGGGGCGCGGCGCCGGTATGTGCGGAAGTCCTACGCCTCGAAGGTGGCGGCCAGGGCCTCGGCCAGCCCCGGCACCAGCCCTGCTCCGGTCAGCACCTCGGTCGGGGAGTCCTTCTCCCGCAGCCGCAGCGCGGACTCCCGGGTGCCGTCGCGCAGCACGGCCACCGTCATCCGGACCTCCTGACGGTCCGGGTGCTCGGCGACCCACTTGGTGAGGGCCGCGTCGTCGAGGCCGACCGGCACGGAGGCCTCCGCGGAGGGCGGCAGCATCAGGCGCTCCACGGTCAGGGCGCAGCCGGCCACCGCGTCGGGCCAGGCGAGGGTGCCGAGGAACTCGTCGAGCGGGGTGCCGGCAGGGATCTCGTCCTGCTCGACGGGGGTGAGCGGCGCGGCGTCGTCAGCGCTGTCCAGACCGAGCTGGCGGGCGAGGCCCGGCTCCTGGGAGCGCAGCTGAAGGGTGTCGACGAGAGCGAAGAGCCGGGCCGGCTGGTCCCAGCCGAGACCGGAGGCGTACTCGTCGATCTCGAGCACGGCGCGGGTGAGCGGGCTCGCGGCCATCGGGGGGCCGGAAGAGGAATCGTTGGGCATGGTCAATATCCTGCCTCCTTCCTGCCCCGCGACGGGAACTAGGTAAAGCCTCAGTAAGTTGCATGAGTGGGCTCTACGATCGCGGGGCCCGATTCACACAACCGCGAACTTCGAGGGGCGCACGTTGGCTTTCCAGATGCCGGACCGCGGCGGAGGCCCGACAGGGCCACGGATCAGAGTGGGCCGGCCCTCCCGGCGAATCCGCACCCTGCTCATGACACTGGGTGTCCTGGCCGTCCTGGCCATGGTGTTCGTCATGTTCTCCGGGTTCTGGACCGACTGGCTCTGGTACCGCTCGGTCGACTACTCGTCCGTGTTCACCACCACCCTGTGGACCAAGATCGGGCTGTTCGCCGTCTTCGGTCTGCTGATGGCGACTGCCGTCGGGGTGAACATCTGGCTGGCCCACCGGCTGCGGCCGCCGCTCAGCGCGATGTCGCTGGAGCAGCAGAGCCTCGACCGGTACCGCATGGGCATCGCCCCGTACAAGAAGTGGGTGCTGCTCGCGATCACCGCTCTGGTCGGGCTGATCGCCGGAGCCTCCGCCACGAGCCAGTGGCGTACGTGGCTGATGTGGGTCAACGGAGTCCCCTTCGGCCAGAAGGACCCCCAGTTCCAGATGGATGTCGCGTTCTACGCGTTCGATCTCCCCTGGTACCGGTTCCTGCTCGGCTTCGGCTTCGCGGCCGTCGTGCTGTCGCTGATCGCCGCCGCGCTGACCCACTACCTGTACGGCGGGCTGCGCATCACCAGCCCGGGCGCCCGTGCGACCGCCGCGGCCACCGGCCATCTGTCGGTGCTGCTCGGTCTGTTCGTCGCGTTGAAGGCCGTGGCGTACTGGCTGGACCGCTACGGGCTGGCGGTGAAGTCCAGTGACTTCAAGGCGACCGACAACTGGACGGGCCTGCGCTACGTCGACGCCAACGCCTACCTGCCGGCGAAGACGATCCTGTTCTGCATCGCCGTCATCTGCGCGCTGCTGTTCTTCGCGACGCTGTGGCGCCGCACATGGCAGCTGCCGGTGATCGGCTTCGGGCTGATGGTGCTGTCGGCGATCCTGATCGGTGGCCTGTACCCGGCCATAGTGCAGAAGTTCCAGGTCCAGCCGAACGAGCAGGCCAAGGAAGCGCCGTACATCGAGAAGAACATCGAGGCGACGCGCAAGGCCTACGGGATCGACGGCGTCAAGCCCGCGGACTACCTGGGCAAGGGTCAGGTGAAGGACCCCGACCAGCAGCGGAAGAACGCGGACGACGCCGCCAGTTACCGCATGAACGACCCGAACATCGTGTCGCCGACGTTCCAGCAGCTGGAGCAGGAGCGTAAGTACTACCAGTTCCCGGCGACCCTGGACGTCGACCGCTACAAGGGTCAGGACACGGTCATCGGTCTGCGCGAGCTCAACCTCGCGGGCGTCGACAAGCGCAACTGGATCAACGACCACTTCACCTACACCCACGGCTTCGGCGCTGTCACGGCCAAGGGCACCGACACCGCCGAGGGCACGAGCGGCGCCCCGGACTTCACGGACTCGGGCCTGCCGACCAAGGGCATGCTCGGCGACTACGAGCAGCGGATCTACTACGGCGAGAAGACCACGCAGTACTCGATCGTGGGCGGCCCCCAGAAGGAGCTGGACTACGAGCGGGACGGCGGCGGCCAGGTCACCACGAGCTACAAGGGCAAGGGCGGCATCGACCTCTCCGGCCCGCTCAACCGCGCCGCGTACGCCGTGGCCTTCAGCGAGCCGCAGATCATGTACTCGGGCGCCATCGGCGACGGTTCGAAGATCCTCTACAACCGCACGCCCAAGGAGCGCGTCGAGGCGGTGGCCCCCTGGCTGACGATCGACGGCGACGCGTACCCCGCCGTGATCGGCAAGCGGATCCAGTGGGTCATCGACGCCTACACGACCACCAACGGCTACCCCTACGCCTCGCGTACGACGCTGGGGGACACCACGGCCGACTCGCTCACCGACCGGCAGCGCGCGGTGGTCGCTCAGCAGAACCAGGTCAACTACATCCGCAACTCGGTGAAGGCCACCGTCGACGCCTACGACGGCACCGTCACGCTGTACGAGTGGGACGAGAACGACCCGGTGCTGAAGACCTGGAAGAAGGCCTTCCCCGGCACGGTGAAGGCCAAGGGCGACATTCCGGAGGAGCTGAGGGAGCACCTGCGCTACCCGCAGGACATGTTCAAGGTGCAGCGCGAGCTGCTCGCCCTCTACCACGTCACGGATGCCGGCCAGTTCTACAACGCGAGTGACGCCTGGCAGGTGCCCAACGACCCGACGAAGTCGGACAGCAACGCGGTTCCGCCGTACTACCTGTCGATGAAGCTGCCGGGCGACCAGGCGCAGCAGTTCTCGCTCACGACGACGTTCACTCCCAGTGGACGGCCCAACCTCCGGGCCTTCATGGCGGTCGACGCCGACGCCAAGAGCAGCGACTACGGCCGGATCCAGCTGCTGCGGGTGACGGACGACAATGTCGACGGACCTGAACAGGTGCAGAGCCGGCTCAACCGGCACGGGCCGATCGCCACCTACGTCCGTGACCTCAAGGGCGCGGATTCGACGATCAAGTACGGCAATCTGCTGACGGTCCCGCTCGACAGAGGCTTCCTGTACGTCGAACCCATCTACGCCCAGGGACGCGGATCCGAGTTCCCGCTGCTGAGCAAGGTCGCGGTCGTCTACGGCCAGAAGATCGGTTTCGCCGACGACCTCGCCGGCGCGCTCGGTCAGGTCTTCGGTGCGGAGGGCGCACCGGACGAGGAGACCCCGCCGACCGAACCGGACGAGCCGCCCACCGAGCCCACCGAGCCGCCGGCCACCGGTGACGCCGCGCTCCAGGACGCCATCGCGGATGCCCAGAAGGCGTACGACGACGCCAGGGCGGCTCTCGAGAAGAACCCGACGGACTGGGCCGCCTACGGCAAGGCACAGGCCGCTCTGGAGGCCGCTCTGCAGCGGGCGGCCGACGCGCAGAAGGCGCAGCCGGAGTCCGCGCCGGGTTCGGAGGCGACGCCTGGCGCCGAGCCGGACGCCGAACCGGACGAAGGGGCGCCCGCGGACTGAGGACCACAGGGCCGAGCAGGCACCATCCCGCGTCGTGGTACGGTTGCAACACAACGACGCGGGGTGGAGCAGCTCGGTAGCTCGCTGGGCTCATAACCCAGAGGTCGCAGGTTCAAATCCTGTCCCCGCTACTGAAGAAGAGGGCCCGGATCCTTCAGGATCCGGGTCTTCTTCATGTCTGCGTTCATCTTTGTGACGCCGAAGTGCGCGCCGTGCGCCGTGAGTTGGGCCCGAACGTGTTTGACTTATCTCTCTGTGGGCATGTCGACAAAACGCTGAAGTGACCTCTCTGGCTGCGGTATACCAGGTGTACGCGGGTTGCAGGTGGTGCGACGATGGAATTTATGGGGGACAGGGCAACTCTGTTGGAGACAGGGCGGTTTGTGCAGCCGCATGCCGGAAACGTGGCGGACGGGATCGACGCCGCGGTCCGTGCCGACCACACGGGCCAGGACCGGAGCGACACCGGTCACGACAACGCCGGCCACGACAACACGGACGACGACAGCGCCGACACGGTGGAGACCGCAGGCGCGGAGGCGCGCCACCGGAGCGCTGCCGACGGCGGTGACACCGCGGCGATGAGCGTCCTCGGCGCGCTGCTGTTGCGCCGCGGAGACCTCGACGGCGCGGAGCCCTATCTGCGGGGCGCCACCGCCGACGGGGATCGCGCCGCGGCCAACAACCTCGGCGTACTCCTCCACCAGCGCGGCTACGCGGACGAGGCGGCCGGCTGGTGGCGGATCGCCGCCGTTGCAGGATCCGCCGCCGCCGCGCACGCCCTGGGACGTCACTTCCGCGAGCGGGGCGACGAGCCGGCCGCCGAGTACTGGCTGCGCCAGTCCGCGGAGCAGGGCCACGCCCTTGGCGCGTACGCACTCGCCGACCTGCTGGAGCACCGTAGCGATGTGGGCGCCGAGCGCTGGCTGCGTACGGCCGCGGAGCAGGGCCACCGCGAGGCGGCGTACCGGCTTGCCCGTGCCCTGGAGCGCCGGGCGGCACAGGAGTGCCGCACGACCGACGGTGTCGGGAGGCTGGTCGGCACGGGCCCGGTGGAGCCGGGTACCGCGAGGGACGCCGTGCGGCGTGCCCGCCGCGGTGAGGACGGAGCGCGGCCCGCCGGTGTGTCCAAGGGCGGTGCGGGACGGTCAGAGGCGCGTCGCGACGAGTCCGCGGCCGCCGCGACGGGCCCGGGCGCCGTCGGGACGACCGACCCCGCCCTGCGCGTGCTCGCCGACGTCGGGCCCGCGGCGGGCGAGCACCCGGCCGGACGCCGGGCAGGCGACGGCCGTCCCGGTGCGAGCGGCTCCGGCGCGCGGGAGCGGCCCGTGGATCCCGGCGGTGCCCTGCTCGACGAGGCCGCCCAGTGGTACCGGCAGGCCGCCGCACGAGGCCACCGCCGGGCCGCCCTGCACCTGGGGGCGATCCTCGAGAGGCGCGGCCGGCTGAAGGAGGCCGGACGCTGGTATCTCACGGCCGCCAAGGACGGCGAGGCCCGTGCCGCCTGCGCGCTCGCCTTCCTGCTGCGCGACGCGGGCGACGAGGAGAGCGCGGCCGTGTGGTGGCTGCGAGCCGCCCAGGAGGGCGACGGCAACGCGGCCAACGCCCTCGGCGCGCTGCACGCGGCCCGAGGCGAGTCGCAGACGGCGGAGCGCTGGTACCGCGCCGCCATGGACGCGGGCGACGTCAACGGCGCGTACAACCTGGGTCTGCTCTGTGCTGCTCAGGACCGTACGGCCCAGGCCGAGCAGTGGTACCGCCGGGCCGCCTACGCCGGACACCGCGAGGCCGCCAACGCGCTCGCCGTCCTGCTGCTTCAGGCGGGCGACCCGGTCGGCGCCGAGCCGTGGTTCTCCAAGGCGGCGGAGGCGGGCAGCGTGGACGCTGCCTTCAACCTGGGCATCCTCCACGCCGGCCGCGACGACGACCGTACGGCTCTCACCTGGTACGAGAGGGCCGCGGCGGCCGGGCACACGGAGGCGGCGCTCCAGGTCGGCATCGCCCTGCTCAGGGACGGTGACGAGCAGGGCGCGGAGCGCCATCTGCGCTGCGCCGCGGGCGGCGGCAGCGCGGAGGCGGCGTTCCGGCTCGCCAGCGTGCTGGACGCCCGCCGCCCGCCGCCCGGACCGCCGGCCCTCGGGGAGCCCGTGGCGGAGAAGAGCGAGTGCGAGGAGTGGTACGAGCGGGCCGCGGAGCAGGGCCACCGTCGCGCCCAGGTGCGGGTGGGCATGCTGGCCGCCGCCCGCGGTGACATGGCCGACGCCGCCCGCTGGTACCGCGAGGCGGCGGAGGCGGGCAGCCGCAGCGGCGCGTTCAACCTCGGGCTCCTGCTCGCCCGCGAGGGCAGCGAGCGTGAGGCATCGCTGTGGTGGACGCGGGCCGCGCGGGCCGGGCACGGCAGGGCCGCACTGCGGCTGGCGCTGCTCGCCGCTCGCCGGGGAGAGCTGGCCGAGGGCCAGCGGTGGTGCGCCAGGGCCGTCGAGCTCGGCCCCGCGGAGGTCGCGGAGCGGGCCGCACGACTGCGTGAGGCACTGCTCCAGGAGCTCACCGCTTAAGGGCTGTCCGGACCGGGCCCCAAGGGATTTGCGCTGGTCGGCGGGGTGACGTAATGTTGTGTTCATCGCCGCGGGGTGGAGCAGCTCGGTAGCTCGCTGGGCTCATAACCCAGAGGTCGCAGGTTCAAATCCTGTCCCCGCTACTGAAACCGAAGGCCCGGATCCTTGGATCCGGGCCTTCGGTGTTCGTGCTGCACGGTGCCTCCTGCTGGACGGTGCCCCGTGCCGGACCGCACGCGAAGAGGCCCCCCGATGCCGGCATCGGGGGGCCTCTTCGCTGTCTGTATGTCCTTGTGGCCTCTCACCCCGCGGCGCAGTTCGGGCAGGTGCCGCGGTACGTCACCTCGACGTCGGAGATCGTGAAGCCGAAGCGCTCCGTGTCCGGGAGGTCGGCCAGGGGGTTGCCCACCGGGTGCACGTCGCGGATCGCGCCGCAGCGGGCGCAGACCAGGTGCTGGTGAGGGCGGTGGGCGTTCGGGTCGTACCGCTTGGCGCGACGGTCGGTCGACACCTCGAGCACCTCGCCGAGGCTCACCAGCTCGCCCAGGGTGTTGTAGACGGTCGCCCGGGAGATCTCGGGCAGCAGCTTCACCGCTCGGGCGTGCACCTCGTCGGCGGTCAGATGCACGTGTTCGCCGTCGAGGACCTCAGCCACGACACGCCGCTGGGCCGTCATGCGCCAGCCGCGTCCGCGGAGTCGTTCCAACAGGTCACTCATGAGCACCAGCCTAACAGTGGTGGGAGCCGCATCCCGAACGAGTGTGACTTTGGATGTTCGCTTGACTTAGACATTGTCCATTGTAGGATCAGGACCAGCGCACGCCAAGGACAGGTCGTGTGCGGGAAGGACTGGGCAGTACATGACGCAGGAGGCGCACGTGACGCAGGGACCGCTCACCACGGAGGCCGGGGCTCCGGTCGCCGACAACCAGAACAGCGAGACCGCGGGCGTCGGCGGGCCGGTGCTCGTCCAGGACCAGCTGCTGCTCGAGAAGCTCGCGCACTTCAACCGTGAGCGCATCCCGGAGCGCGTCGTCCACGCGCGTGGGGCGGGCGCCTACGGCACCTTCACGCTGACCCGCGACGTCTCGCGGTGGACCCGCGCGAAGTTCCTCTCCGAGGTCGGCAAGCAGACCGAGACCTTCCTGCGCTTCTCGACCGTCGCCGGCAACCTCGGCGCGGCCGACGCGGTGCGCGACCCGCGCGGCTGGGCGCTGAAGTTCTACACCGAAGAGGGCAACTACGACCTCGTCGGCAACAACACCCCGGTGTTCTTCATCAAGGACGCCATCAAGTTCCCCGACTTCATCCACACCCAGAAGCGCGACCCGTACACCGGGTCCCAGGAGGCGGACAACGTCTGGGACTTCTGGGGACTTTCGCCCGAGTCCACCCACCAGGTGACCTGGCTGTTCGGCGACCGCGGCATTCCCGCCTCGTACCGCCACATGAACGGCTACGGCTCCCACACCTACCAGTGGAACAACGAGGCCGGCGAGGTCTTCTGGGTCAAGTACCACTTCAAGACCGACCAGGGCATCAAGAACCTCACCCAGGCCGAGGCCAACAAGCTCGCCGGTGAGGACCCGGACTCCCATCAGCGCGACCTGCGTGAGGCCATCGAGCGCGGTGACTTCCCGACGTGGACCGTGCAGGTGCAGATCATGCCGGCGGCCGAGGCGGCGACCTACCGCTTCAACCCGTTCGACCTCACCAAGGTGTGGCCGCACGAGGACTACCCGCCGATCGAGATCGGCAAGCTGGAGCTCAACCGCAACCCGGAGAACATCTTCGCCGAGGTCGAGCAGTCCATCTTCAGCCCCGCCCACTTCGTGCCGGGCATCGGCCCCTCCCCGGACAAGATGCTCCAGGGCCGTCTCTTCGCGTACGGCGACGCCCACCGCTACCGCGTCGGCATCAACGCCGACCACCTGCCGGTGAACCGCCCGCACGCCACCGAGGCGCGCACCAACTCCCGTGACGGCTTCCTGTACGACGGCCGCCACAAGGGCGCGAAGAACTACGAGCCGAACAGCTTCGGCGGCCCGCACCAGACGGACCGCGCGCTGTGGCAGCCGATCCCGGTGACCGGCGTGACCGGCGACCACGCGGCCCCGGTCCACTCCGAGGACAACGACTTCGTCCAGGCGGGCAACCTCTACCGCCTGATGTCGGAGGACGAGAAGGGCCGCCTGATCGACAACCTGGCGGGCTTCATCGCCAAGGTGTCGCGTGACGACATCGCCGAGCGCGCGATCGGCAACTTCCGCCAGGCGGACGGCGACTTCGGCAAGCGGCTCGAAGCCGCGGTCCAGGCCCTGCGCGGCTGACGGCACGGCTTGTCGCAGAGGAAGGGGCCGGATCCCGGGAGGGATCCGGCCCCTTCCGCGCGCCGGGGGAGCGTGCGTTTCCCCTGCCGGTCCCGATTCCGGCGAGGGCCCGCTAGGCGACCACCCGGCTCTTGGCCGGGGCCCAGCAGCGGATGATGTCGCGGACGGAGACCACGCCGATCGGCCCGTCCCCGTCCGTCACGATCAGATGGCGGAACCCGCCGTGAGTCATGGCCCCCGCCGCCTCCTCCAAGGTCCAGGAAGGCGCGGCGAAGACGACGTCGGTGGTGGTGTGGGTGCCGGCGGTCTCCAGATCGGGGTCCTGCCCCAGGCCCACCGAGTTCAGGATGTCCCGTTCTGTGAGGATGCCGAGGCTCGAGTCGGAGTCGAGGACCACTGCCGCGCCTACGCGGCGGGCGGCCATCAGCCGGGCCGCCTGGCGGAGTGTGTGTGCGGGTCCGATGGTGAGGACCACCGTGCTCATGGCGTCACGGACGAGCATGAAGGGAGCCACCTCCTTGGTGATCGGCCGCTAGAGAACCGATTCACAAGTTCACAAGTGTGGGGACTCTCAGAGTTGCAGCCCTTCGGGACGGCAGCAAGAGGGCGTGCGCGGCCACTCCGGCCCGCGCGTGAGCCTCTGGCGGACCGGCGTACGCCCCTGCCCGAGCGCGCACGCCGGTCCGCCGGCGCTGACGCCGCCGCTTCGTGCCTCAGTACTGCTGGTTGAGGTAACCCAGCAGCTCCTCATGGAGGAGCCCGTTCGACGCCGCGGCGTTACCGCTGTGCGGTCCCTCCCGCCCGTCGAGGCCCGTGAAGACGCCGCCCGCCTCCTGGACGACGATCGCCGGCGCGGCCATGTCCCACAGGGACAGCTCCGGCTCCGCGCAGATGTCGACCGAACCCTCGGCGACCATCATGTACGGCCAGAAGTCGCCGTAGCCCCGGGTGCGCCAGACCGAGCGCGTCAGGTCCATGAACCCGTCGAGACGGCCCTGGGCCTCCCAGCCGGTCAGTGACGAGTATGCGAACGAGGCGTCCTCGATGCGCTCGACCTTCGAGACGTGCAGGCGGGTCGCGGACGTCAGGCTGCGGCCCGTGTACGCGCCTCCGCCCTTCGCCGCCCACCAGCGCCTGCCGAGCGCCGGAGCCGACACCACGCCCACGACGGGCTGGTAGCCGCCCTCTCCCGCCTCCATGAGCGAGATCAGCGTCGCCCAGACCGGCACGCCGCGCACATAGTTCTTCGTGCCGTCGATCGGGTCGACGACCCAGCGCCGCGGCCCGGTGCCCTCGATGCCGTACTCCTCGCCGAGGATCGCGTCGCGTGGCCGTGCCCGTTGCAGATGCCCGCGGATGAGCTCCTCCGCCGCCTTGTCGGCCTCGCTCACCGGTGTCATGTCCGGTTTCGTCTCGACCTTGAGGTCGAGGGCCTTGAACCGGTCCATGGTGGTGGCGTCGGCCGCGTCCGCGAGGACGTGGGCAAGCCGCAGATCATCGTGGTAGTCGGGCATGGCCGCCACTCTATCTGTGCAGGCCCGGTGGTTCCCCGGCCGTCCGTATTGACAGGGGAACGCGGCCCGTCAACTCTGTGACCGGAGTTGCTCGGCCGGGGAGGCGACCATGCCCGCAGCGCGGGAGTCACTGCTGAACGCCGCTCTGGCGGCGCTTCGCGACCTGCCCTGGTCCGGGATACGGATGGTCGACGTCGCCTCCGCCGCGGGCGTCTCCCGCCAGACCCTCTACAACGAGTTCGGCAGCAAGGACGGCCTGGCCCGCGCCCTCGTGCGGCGGGAGGCCGACGCCTACTTGCGCGGGGTGGACCGGCTGATGGCGCAGAGTGCCTCGGTCGCCGAGCGGCTCGTGTCCGTCGCCGAGTGGACCGTCGGGGAGGCGCGGGCGAGACCCGTGCTGCGCGCGCTGCTCACAGGCTGCTGGGGTGAACGGCTGCCGGTGCCGCTCCCGGTCCGCGGCGGGACCGTGGTCTCACGGGTGCCCGCCCAGCGTCGCGCGGACGCGCGGCTGCCCGGTCCGGCGGAGCTGGTCGCGGCCGTTCGGGACCGTTCGCTCGGTGTGCCGGGACACGGCCGACGGCCTGGCGACGGTGGCGGCGGAGCGGGCGACCTGTCTCAGCGCTGCGAACTCGCGGTGCGGCTCGCGCTGTCGTTCGTCGTCGCGCCGGCCGGCGGAAGTGTCGCCCAGATGGTGCGGACGGCGGTGGGCGACGGGATCACTGCGACGAGCCCGAGAGCTGCAGACCGATGACCCCGACGATCACCAGTGTGATCGAGACGATCTTGAGGGTGGAGACCAGGTCGTCGAGGAAGATCATGCCGTAGATGGCCGTGCCGGCGGCGCCGATCCCCGTCCACACCGCGTAGGCCGGGCCCACGTCCAGCTTCTTCAGCGACAGGGTCAGCAGACCGAAGCTGCCGAGCGCGAAAGCGGCGAAGGCGACCGTGGGCCACAGCCGCGTGAAGCCGTGCGACAGCTTGAGACACACGGCGAAGCCTGTTTCGAGGAACCCCGCAACCACCACCAGCAGCCACGCCATGAGTACTGGGCCTCCCGCGTAGTCGACGACTGCCTGGTCCGGGACCGACCGGGCCGCGGACCGATCGGTCGTGACCGGCCGGTCCGACCTGGTGCGATTATGCACTTACCAGGCGTCGGGGACCGCAAACACGGATGACTCAGTCGCCTTCGCGTCGCTCACGGGTGGCGAGCAGCCGCCGCAGCGAATAGAGCCGCGCCGGATCGGCGTGGCCCTCCGCCACCCAGTCGTCCAGGGCGCAGTCCGGCTCGTCGTGCGAGCAGGAGCGCGGGCAGCCCTCGGTGCCGGGCACCAGGTCGGGGAAGGCGTTGATGACCCGGGACGGGTCGACATGGTGCAGTCCGAAGGAGCGCACGCCGGGAGTGTCGATCACCCAGCCGCCCTTCTCGTCCGCGAGCGGGAGGGCGAGGGCGGAGGTCGTGGTGTGCCGCCCGCGGCCCGTGACCGCGTTGACATGGCCGGTGCTCCGCCGCATCTCGTCCGGGACGAGGGCGTTGACCAGGGTCGTCTTGCCGACGCCGGAGTGTCCGACGAACGCGGTCGTCCGGCCGACCAGATGCTCGCGCACCCGCTCCGCGGCGCGCCCGTCGACGAACTCGTCACGAGTGGTGACCACGTGCGGGACGCCCAGCGCGCCGTACATCTCCAGCAGTTCGTCGGGCGACGCGAGATCCGACTTCGTCAGCACCAGCAGCGGTTCGAGCCCGCCGTCGTACGCCGCGACCAAGCAGCGGTCGATCAGGCGCGGGCGCGGTTCCGGATCGGCGAGGGCGGTGACGATGGCGAGCCGGTCGGCGTTCGCGACGACGACCCGCTCGAACGGATCGTCGTCGTCGGCGGTACGGCGCAGCACCGAGGCGCGCTTCTCGATGCGGACGATCCTCGCGAGGGTGTCCTTGTCGCCCGAGAGGTCGCCCACGATCCCGACCCGGTCACCGACGACGGCCGCTTTGCGGCCCAGTTCCCGGGCCTTCATCGCCGTGATGATCCGGTCCCCGACGAGGCAGGTCAGCCTGCCGCGGTCGACGGTGAGGACCATGCCCTCCAGGGCGTCCTCGTGCTTGGGGCGGATGTTGGTCCTGGGCCGGTTGCCCTTGCGGTTGGGCCGGGACCGGATGTCGTCCTCGTCGGTGTTCTTGCCGTAACGCCGCATGATGTCAGGCCTCGAGCATTTCGGCCCACATCCGCGGGAAGTCGGGCAGGGTCTTGGCGGTCGTCGCCACGTTCTCGATCTGCACGCCCTCGACCGCGAGACCGATCACCGAGCCCGCCGTCGCCATCCGGTGGTCGTCGTAGGTGCGGAAGACCCCGCCGTGCAGGGGGCGCGGGCGGATGTGGAGGCCGTCCTCCGTCTCGGTCACGTCGCCGCCGAGCTCGTTGATCTCCTTGGTGAGCGCGGCCAGCCGGTCCGTCTCGTGCAGACGCAGATGCGCCACACCGCGCAGCGTCGAAGGGGAGTCGGCGAGGGCCGCGACCGCCGCGATGCCGGGGGTCAGCTCGCCGACCTCGCCGAGGTCGACGTCGATGCCGTGGATACGGCCGCTGCCGGTGAAGACCAGGGCCGTGCCGTTCGGCGTCGTCGTCAGTTCGCAGGAACCGCCCATCTCGGTGAAGATCTCGCGCAGCGCGTCACCGGGCTGGGTGGTGCGCTCCGGCCAGTCGGGGATCGTCACACGGCCGCCGGTCACCAGTGCCGCCGCCAGGAACGGCTGGGCGTTGGACAGATCCGGCTCGATCGTCAGGTCGCGGCCGAGCAGCGCGCTGTGCGACACCCGCCAGACGTCGGGCTCGCCGCCGGTCTGCGGCTCGTCGACCTGGGCGCCCACGGCGCGCAGCATGTCCACGGTCATCCGGATGTGCGGCATGGACGGGAGCCGGCCGCCGACGTGCCGTACCTCCACACCCTGGTTGAAGCGCGGGGCGGACAGCAGCAGCGCGGAGACGAACTGGGACGACGAGGAGGCGTCGATCCGTACCGGCCCGCCCTCCAGGGCGCCGCCGCCGTGCACGGTCATGGGCAGCGAGCCGCGGCCGTCGTCGTCGATCCGGGCGCCGAGGGTCCGCAGCGCGTCGATGACGCCGTTCAGCGGGCGCTCGTACGAACGAGGGTCGCCGTCGAAGCGGATCGGGCCGTCGGCCAGCGCGGCCACCGGCGGCAGGAAACGCATCACGGTGCCCGCGTTGCCGACGTCGACGGTGGCGGGTCCGTTCAGGCCGGAGGGGATCACGCGCCATGCCTCGCCGGCTCCGCCGACGGCCTCGTCGGCCGAGCCGCCCGCGGTGCTCGAAGAGACTGTCTCCTCGATGCCCACGCCCATCGCCTGAAGGGCCGCGGACATCAGCAGGGTGTCGCGCGAGCGCAGCGGGCGGCGCAGCCAGCCGGGCTCGGCGGCCAGCGCGGCCAGGACGAGGGCGCGATTGGTGACGGATTTCGAACCGGGCACGGTGACCGTCGCTTCGACGGCTCCGGTCGCAAGGGGGGCGGGCCAGAGGGCGGGCTGCACGGCGCTTTCGGTCATGGCCCTCACTTTAGTGGCTCTGCGCGATCCCAGATCTTGATCAAACATGTGGAAACCGGGGCGTAACGGAGAGGTGATAGGCGGTGTGACGGCCGGTGTCTCACAGGCCGAGCAGCCAGCGGCCGCCGCCGATCAGCGAGCAGACCGACACCGCGTGGAAGAAGAACAACCAGATCGCCGGTGGCACATGGGTGAGTCTGGCGAGCTGGTCGGCGTCCGAGTCGGGCGCACCGCCGTACCGCCGCTTGGACTGGAGCTCGAAGACCGGCCGCACGCCGCCGAGCAGCATGAACCACACGGCCGTGTACGCGAAGACGGACTGCACGGCCGGCCCGGTCAGCCACGACACCAGCAGGAACGCCGCCCCGGTGACCGTGACCGTCAGTACCCCGTACGCGTTGCGCACCATGACGAGCAGCGCCAGCAGCAGCGCGGTCGCCAGCCACAGCAGCAGCGTGATGTGGTGCGCGGCGAGCAGCCAGGCGCCGCCCAGGCCGAGCAGCGGGGCCGCCGTGTAGCCCGCGGCGGCCGTGAGGATCATTCCGATGCCGGTCGGCCTGCCGCGGCTGACGGTCAGACCGCTGGTGTCGGAGTGCAGCCGGATGCTCTGCAGCCGGCGTCCCGTGACCAGGGCCACGAGCCCGTGGCCGCCCTCGTGGGCGATCGTGACGGCGTTACGTGTCAGACGCCACAGGAAGTTCGGCATGACCGCGGCGAGCGACACCAGCCCGGTGACGGCGACGAGCCACGGCTCCGGAGCGGTCTGGGTGCCGAAGAGGCGGTCCCACAGGTCGGTGAGTGACGCGCTCGCGGCGCCGGCGTATGTGGTGACCATTTCGCGGGCGGCTCCCTCGGACGGCGTACGGAAGTGGCAGTGTGGCACTTATGTGCGGACGGTATGCAGCGAGTCGTGGACCGGAGGACCTCGTAGGAATCTTCGAGGTCGAGAAGTGGGAGCCGAAGGAGACCCTGGAACCCGACTGGAACGTGGCGCCCACCAAAGAGGTCTACGCGATTCTCGAACGCCCTCTCAAGGACGCGGGAGACCGTGCTCCGGTTCGCCAGCTGCGCACGCTGAAGTGGGGGCTGGTGCCCTCGTGGGCCAAGACGCCGGAGGGCGCGGCGCGGATGATCAACGCGCGGGCGGAGACGGTGCACGACAAGCCGTCGTTCCGCCGGCCCTTCCTGACCCGGCGCTGCATCCTGCCCGCCGACGGCTATTACGAGTGGGTCACCGGCTCCGGCGAACGCGAGCTGGAGGTCGAGGGGAAGAAGAAGCGGCCGCGGAAGCAGCCGTACTTCGTCACGCCCGCCGACGGGTCGGTGTTCGCGATGGCGGGTCTCTACGAGTTCTGGCGCGACCGCACCCTGCCGGACGACCATCCGCAGGCTTGGTGGGTGACCTGTTCCGTGATCACGACGGAGGCGGAGACCGGGCCGCTGGGGGTCGCGCCGGCGGAAGGACCCCATACGCTGGCGGACATCCACCCCCGGATGCCGCTGATGCTGACGCCGGAACGCTGGGACGCGTGGCTTGACCCTGCCCGGACCGACCCGGAGGAGCTGCGGTCGCTGCTGGAGCCGCCGCCGGGCGGGCTGATGCGGGCGTATCCCGTGACGACGGCGGTGAGCAACGTGCGGAACAACGGGCCGGAGTTGCTGGAGGAACTGCCCGCGCCGGAAGAGGCGACGCTGTTCTGACCCGGAGGCGCTCCTCCTGACCTTCACCGGCAGACCCGGCGGCAGCCGACGTCTCGTGTGCCGACCGGGCCGCCCTACGGGAACGGCGCGGCGTGCGCCCCCGCGCCAGAATGGCCGGATGGAGCGGAAAGAGATCATCGAGGTCGCCGGCGGGGACGCCCGGATCACCTGGTTCGGCGGGAAGCGCGCGCACCTCGTGCTGGCGCTCGGGCACGGTGCCGGCGGCGGGATCGAAGCGCGGGATCTGCAGGCGATCGCGCGCGTCCTGCCCGCGCACGGCGTCACCGTCGCCCTCGTGGAGCAGCCCTGGCGCGTGGCCGGCAAGAAGGTGGCTCCAGCGCCGCGGACCCTGGACGCCGCCTGGCGCGACCTCTGGCCGGCGCTCGCGAAGAAGGGGCTGCCGGTCGTCGCCGGGGGACGCAGCGCCGGTGCGCGCGTGGCGTGCAGGACCGCCGCGGAGCTCGGCGCGGCCGGCGTCCTGGCGCTGAGTTTCCCGCTGCACCCGCCGGGGCGGCCGGAGAAGTCCCGCGCGGACGAGCTGCTCGGCGCGGGCGTGCCGACGCTCGTGGTGCAAGGCGGCAGCGACCCCTTCGGGCGGCCCGGCGAGTTCCCCGACGGGCCCTACGAACTGGTGGAAGTGGCACACGGGGACCACGGGTTCGCCGTGCCCAAGCGTGCCGGGATCACCGAGGACGAGACCCTTCTCACCATCACGGACGCCGTGACCGGGTGGACCGGGTCGTTCCGGGAATGAGACACCGCCCGTGGCTGTTGAGGCGAACGTCAGAACAGAGCATGGAGTAGGGAGTCCGCCGCATGGGTACGACCTTCTGCCCGACAGCCGAGCGCGCCAACGGGTTGGACTGGACGGTGCTGTCGCAGGGCAAGAGCGGGCCGGTTCCTGCGGCGGGTGACGTGAATCGGCAGGGCCCGGCGGACCAAGGTCGACTATTCTCCGATTCGAGCGGGTCGGCATTCGGCCCCGCCACAGCGTTGGAGGAGGTGGGTCCGGTCACTGGGACCGACGCAGGGACCGACGACGGTCAGGCGCAGACGTCCGAGGAGACGACGCTCGAGCGCAATGCCCGCTTCGAGCGGGACGCTCTCGGCTACCTGGACCAGATGTATTCGGCCGCGCTGCGCATGACGCGCAATCCCGCCGATGCCGAGGATCTTGTGCAGGAGACGTACGCGAAGGCGTACGGGTCCTTCCACCAGTTCCGTGAGGGCACGAACCTCAAGGCGTGGATGTACCGGATCCTCACGAACACCTTCATCAACTCCTACCGCAAGAAGCAGCGCGAGCCCCAGCGCAGCGCGGCGGAGGAGATCGAGGACTGGCAGCTCGCGCGCGCCGAGTCGCACATGTCGACCGGGCTGCGTTCCGCGGAGTCGCAGGCCCTCGACCATCTGCCGGACTCGGACGTCAAGGCAGCCCTGCAGGCGATCCCCGAGGAGTTCCGGATCGCGGTATATCTCGCCGACGTCGAGGGCTTTGCGTACAAGGAGATCGCGGACATCATGGGAACACCCATCGGTACGGTGATGTCCCGCCTGCACCGCGGCCGCCGCCAACTGCGCGGCATGCTCGAGGACTACGCCCGCGAGCGCGGGCTCGTCCCGGCCGGTGCGGGGGAGTCGAACGACGCGAAAGGCTCGGGCTCATGAGCTGCGGAGAGCCGCACGAGACGGACTGCTCGGAGGTCCTGGACCATCTCTACGAGTTCCTCGACCACGAGATGCCCGACAGTGACTGCACCAAGTTCGAGGTGCACTTCGAGGAGTGCTCCCCGTGCCTGGAGAAGTACGGCCTGGAGCAAGCGGTGAAGAAGCTGGTCAAGCGGTGCTGCGGGCAGGACGACGTGCCCAGTGACCTGCGGGCCAAGGTCATGGGGCGCATCGACCTGATCCGCTCGGGGCAGGCCGTCCCCGACAAGGACGTGGCGACCGCCCAGGACTAGGGCCGCCGCACACACCGGCCGTGCGCACAGGGTGCGCCGCGAACATCGCGGCGCACCCTGTGCGTTGCAGGCCCGTCACCCGTACGTGCGAATGCTCGCCGTACGTCCTCCTGTCACTCCCCAACTCGCTAGCGTGGCGCTGCTCGAGGAGGTTGTGAGGAGGGCGTGGGGCAGTGACGGCCATACCGGCGGCGGCGCGCGCGTACATCCTCGCCGTGATCCTCTGCGCCGCGGTGGCCGCCGCTCCGGTGGCTGTCCCCGCCGCCGTGGTGCCCTGGCCGACCGTACTGCTGCTCGCCGCCCTGTACGCCGGGGGCGAGCTGCCCGCCCGCCGGCGTGACGGAGACGACTCCGCCCCCGTCGGTGCGGGGACGTTCTTCCCGGTGCTGCTGGCAGCCGCGTTTCTGCTGCCGCCCGCCGCGGCCGCTCTGGTCCCCGTGCCGGGCGCGCTGCTCGGACGGGTGGACGGACCGCCGGCCGGGGTCCGGCGGACCTGGCGCGCGGCCCGGCTGGCCCTCGCCACCTGGGGCGCCGCCCATGCCTATCTGCTGCTCGGCGGCGAACGAACGCCACGGGCACCGGACTTCCCGTACGCCCTCGTGCCGGCCCTCGCCGGGTCGCTCGTCTGCTGTCTGCTGCTGACCGTCCTCGACGGCGGCATCCGCGCCACGGCGGTCGGGGTACCTCCCCCACGCAGCGGGCGGTGGGGAAGGGTTCCCCCGCCCGCCGTCCGGCGGGCTCTCTCCGGCTCGGCGGCACCGCACTGTGTGCACGGGCTCGCCGGGCTGATGATGGCGGTCCTGTGGGGCAGCTCGTACGGGCCGTTCTCCGCCCTGTTCGTGCTGCTGCCCATGTACATCTCCTGCTGGATCTTCGCCCAGTACCACCGCGAGCGCGCCGCCCATCAGGCGACGATCCGGGCCCTGGTGCAGGCCGTCGACATCAAGGACCGGTACACGCGCGGGCACAGCGAACGCGTCGGCCGGGCCTCTGTGCTGATCGCCAGGGAACTGAGCATGGAGGAGGAGCGCCTCGAAGTCGTCCGGTTCGCCGGCATCCTGCACGACGTGGGCAAGCTGGGGGTGCCGACGAGGGTGCTCCGCAAGGAGGGGCCGCTGACACCGGAGGAACGGCGGGTGATCGAGCTCCACCCGGAGTACGGGCACGAGATGGTGCGCGGTATCGGCTTCCTCGGGGAGGCCCGGGCGGCGATCCTGCACCACCACGAACGCATGGACGGCAGCGGATACCCGTACGGACTCGTCGGCCACCAGATCCCCGAGTTCGCCCGGGTGGTCGCGGTGGCCGACGCGTTCGACGCGATGACGTCCACCCGTTCCTACCGGCGCGCCCGGCCGGTGCCCGTCGCCCTGCGCGAGCTGGAGCGGTGCGCCGGTACGCAGTTCGACCCGAGGATGGTGCGGGCCCTGGCGCGCGCGCTGGAGCGGCACGGGTGGCAGACGTCGGTGACCTCGGACGAGGCGGTGCCGATGGGGCCGCCCCGGACGCCGCAGTCGCCGGGAGCGGGGGCTTCGCATCAGATACGGACCGGGTGAGCGGCCCACGCCGGCGGAGCCGGGCGTGAAAGACGCCCGCGCACGCCGGCCCGTACGCGTCCTCCATGCCATCCACGCGGCCGCGGTCGCGGTGGCCGCGGCCGCTCTCGTGTGGGTCGTGTCCCACGGGGTGGCACAGCCCGTGAACGCCCTCGCCTTCGGCGCGTTCATCGCCGTCGGGGAGCTCGCCCGGTGGGGAGCGGTCCCCGGGGAGAGGGAGCCCGCCCCGCTGGGGGCCGCCGGCGCGCTGGCGTACGCACTGCTCGGCGAGTGCGCCGGTCAGCCCACGGGGCACGGGGCCTTCCAGGTCGTCGCCGTCGTCGTCGCGGGCGCACTCGTCGGCGCCGTGCCGCACGTCGCCCGCGGTCAGGGACCCGCCCTCGACCATGTGGCACGGCGGGTGCTGACCGTCGGATTCGCCGCGGTGTGCTTCCAGCCGCTGTACGTCTCCGGCGAGTTGGGCCTGTGGCTCGGGCAGGGTCCCTACTACGCCCTCTTCCTGCTGGTCCTGTTGGTGCTGACCGCGCTGTGCGACGCCGTGCTGGCCGCCGTCATGCTGCGCGCCCACACCGGCCACCCCTTCGGGCCGCTGCTGCGGGACGAGCTGCGGGCGCTGCCGGGCATCGGCTCCGCCGTCGGCGCGACCGGCGCGGTGATGGCCCTGGCGGTGGCCGTCGCGGGCCTGTGGGCCCTGCCGGTGTTCTGTGTGCCGCTGCTGCTCACCCAGCTGTCCTTCCGGCGTTACGCGGCCGTGCGCGCCACGTACGGCCAGACGATCGCCTCCCTCGCCCGCGCCACCGAGGTCGCCGGCTACACCCGGCAGGGCCACGCCCGCCGGGTGGCGGAGCTCAGCACGGCCGTCGGACGCGAGATGGGTCTGTCCGGGCCCGACCTGACCTTGCTGGAGTACGCGGCGCTGATGCACGACATCGGGCAGCTGTCGCTCGTCGACCCCGTACCGGACGGTGCCACCGCTTCGCTGCCGCCGGCCGAGCAGCGCCGTATCGCGCTGCTCGGCGGAGCCGTGGTCCGGCGCACCGGTGTCCCGCCAGCCGTGGCCGCCGTCGTGGAACAGCAGGCCGACCCGTACCGGGACCAGCCCCTGGCCGCCAGGATCGTGCGTGCCGTCAACGCATACGACGACCTGGCCGGGGGAAGCGGAGGCAGAGCGGGCGGGGCGCTGGCCGCACTGGAGCAGCTCAGGCTGGGCACAGGGCACGACTACCAGCCCGAGGTGGTCGAGTCCCTGGCCAGAGTCCTGGGCAGAGTCCTTGTGTGAGGCGGTCCGGCCCCTGTCCCCAGGGGTAACCCATGGGTAATGAGCGAGCCTGCGACCGGGCATGGTTGGATGCGAAAGAAGGCACAGAAGCAGGCAGACAGTCATGCGTCCGGGCAGTGCCCCGAGCGACCGGCAGGCGGGAATCGTGAGGATCTTCGGGAAGGTACGGCATCGGCCCTCCGCCTCTTGGCGGCAGGCCACGGACCGCGCGTTCACGCTGATCGGCGACGGCCGGTACGAGGACGCGGGCGCGCTGCTGACGCGGGCGGCGGATCTTGAGCCCTGGCTCTCGGAGTCCTGGTTCAATCTGGCGCTGCTGCACAAGTTCCGGCACGACTGGGAGCAGGCCCGCGCCGCGGGGCTGCGGGCGGTCGCGCTGCTGGACAAGGAGACGGGCGCCCCGGACTGGTGGAACGTCGGCATCGCCGCCACCGCACTCCAGGACTGGCCGCTGGCCCGCCGCGCCTGGCAGGCGTACGGCCTGAAGGTCCCCGGCGCGGCCGCGGCGAACGGCGAGCCCGTCGGCATGGACCTGGGCAGCGCCGCTGTGCGGCTCTCGCCCGAGGGCGAGGCCGAGGTGGTGTGGGGCCGCAGGCTCGACCCGGCCCGGATAGAGGTGCTCTCCATCCCGCTGCCGTCGTCAGGGCGGCGCTGGGGAGAGGTCGTGCTGCACGACGGCGTCCCGAACGGTGAGCGCACCACGACCGCGGGTCCGTCCTTCCCGGTCTTCGACGAGATCGAGCTCTGGGCGCCTTCTCCCGTCCCGACCTGGGTGGTCCTGCTGGAAGCGGCGACGGAGTCCGACCGGGACGCCCTGGAGCGGCTGGCGGCGGACGCCGGATTCGCCGCGGAGGACTGGTCCTCCTCCGTGCGGCTGCTGTGCCGGGCCTGTTCCGAGGGAAGCATGCCGAGCGCGGAGGGCGAGGGGGAGCACCTCGATCCGCACGACCACAGTGAACCGGGCCACCCGGGACCGCTGGGGCACCGTACGGGCGGGGATCTCTGGTCGCCGGAGCGCGAATGCGGCATAGCGGCGCCCGCCGGACTGGTGCGGGGGCTGCTCGACGGCTGGGTCGCCGACAGCCCGGACTCCCGGGAGTGGCGGGATCTCGAGGAAGTCTGCTGACGCCTGCCCGTAGGCTGTACGGACACGTGAGTGACCGGGCATCGGGCCATGGTCGGGTACTGAGAAGGGCGCAGAGGCTGACATGGCGTCGCAGCAGTCGCAGCAGTCGCAGCAGGGGACGGACCAGCGGGTCGACGAGGAGGGTTTCCTCGTGGACACGGAGAACTGCGAGGAGCGTGAGCTGGCGTACCGCGAGCGGGGTACGTCGCGCCCGATCACGGTCGTCGGGAACCCCGTGCTCCACAAGGAGTGCAAGGACGTCACCGAGTTCGACGACAAGCTCGCCGCCCTCATCGACGACATGTTCGCCAGCCAGAAGACGGCTGAGGGCGTGGGGCTGGCCGCCAACCAGATCGGTGTCGACCTGAAGGTGTTCGTCTACGACTGCCCGGACGACGACGGCGTGCGGCACACCGGTGTGGTCTGCAACCCGGTCCTGGAGGAGTTGCCGCCGGAGGAGCGCGTCCTCGACGACTCCAACGAGGGCTGCCTGTCCGTGCCGACGGCGTACGCGTCGCTGGCCCGCCCCGACTACGCGGTGGTCCGCGGCCAGGACGCGCAGGGCAATCCGATCAAGGTGCGGGGCACCGGCTACTTCGCCCGCTGCCTGCAGCACGAGACCGATCACCTCTACGGGTACCTGTACATCGACCGTCTCTCCAAGCGTGAGCGCAAGGACGCGCTGCGGCAGATGGCGGAGGGCACCCCGCGTTACGAGGTCGTCCCCAACGACTGATCGGACGTGCACCCGCCGGCCCCGCTCACCGCGAGCGGGGCCGTCGCTGTTCACACGGGCGTCATTGGGCGGACAAATGACGCCTGCTCAGGCGTGGTTGACGCGCGTGGAACGGCCCGCCAGTCTCTGTGGTTGCACCGTCCCCACCCGGTATGGAGGCTCGATGTTCAGACGCACCGCACGACTGCTGCTCTCGATTGTCATGCTCATGGTTGCCGCTCTGGGTGGGGTCGTCGCGACCGCCGGGAGCGCGCAGGCCGACGACTGCTACACCTGGTCACGCACCCTGTCCCAGGGGGCTTCCGGCTCCGACGTCAGCCAGCTCCAGATCCGCATGTCCGGCTACCCGGGCTACGGCGCCGTGCTGGCCGTCGACGGCTCCTACGGGCCGGCCACCACCGCCGCCGTCAAGCGCTTCCAGTCCGCCTACGGCCTCGCAGCCGACGGAGTCGCAGGTCCCGCCACCTTCAGCAAGATCTACGCCCTCCAGGACAGCGACTGCACACCGGCCCACTTCAGCTACGCCGAACTCAACCGCTGCAACTCCACCTGGTCCGGTGGTGCGGTGAGCGCGGCGGCCGCCAAGGCCAACGCGCTGCGGACGATGTGGAAGCTGGAGGCCCTGCGGCACGCCCTGGGTGACCAGCCCATCACCGTGACCAGCGGCTTCCGCTCGTACTCGTGCAACAGCGCGGTCGGCGGCGCGTCCAGCAGCCGCCACCTCTACGGCGACGCGGCCGACCTGGGCGCCGGACCGCACTCGCTGTGCAAGCTGGCCCAGCAGGCCCGTAACCACGGCTTCAACGGGATCCTCGGCCCGGGCTACCCCGGCCACAACGACCACACACACGTCGACCACCGCGGCAGCCGGTACTGGTCCGCACCCAGCTGCGGCATCTGAGGCACCGGAGACCGCAGCGGCCCGCGCCTCCCCCCGTGAGAGACGCGGGCCGCTGTCGTCCCGGGCGACGGTCCGACGATCAGAAGTCGTCGTCGAACGCGACCGACCCCTCGACCGCCACCTGGTAGGCGGACGGGCGGCGCTCGAAGAAGTTCGTCAGCTCCTGGACCCCCTGCAACTCCATGAAGGAGAACGGGTTCTGCGAGCCGTACACCGGGGCGAAACCGAGTCGGGTGAGCCGCTGGTCGGCCACGCACTGGAGGTACTCGCGCATCGACTCGGTGTTCATGCCCGGCAGTCCCTCGCCGCACAGGTCACGGCCGAACTGGAGCTCCGCCTCGACCGCTTCCCTCAACATGTCGGTGACCTGCTGCCGCAGTTCGTCGTCGAAGAGCTCCGGCTCCTCCTTGCGGACGGTGTCCACGACCTCGAAGGCGAAGTTCATGTGCATCGTCTCGTCCCTGAACACCCAGTTGGTGCCGGTGGCCAGACCGTGGAGCAGACCGCGGGAGCGGAACCAGTAGACGTACGCGAAGGCGCCGTAGAAGAACAGGCCCTCGATGCACGCCGCGAAGCAGATCAGGTTGAGCAGGAAACGGCGGCGGTCCGCCCGGGACTCGAGACGGTCGATGCTCTCGACCGAGTCCATCCACTTGAAGCAGAAGGAGGCCTTCTCCTTGATGGAGGGGATGTTCTCGACCGCCGCGAAGGCCGCCGCCCGGTCCTCGGGGTCGGGGAGATAGGTGTCGAGCAGCGTCAGATAGAACTGGACGTGCACGGCCTCCTCGAACAGCTGCCGCGACAGATACAGCCGCGCCTCGGGGGAGTTGATGTGCTTGTAGAGCGTCAGCACGAGGTTGTTCGCCACGATCGAGTCACCCGTCGCGAAGAACGCGACCAGCCGGCCGATCATGTGCTGCTCACCCGGGGAGAGCTTGGCCAGGTCGGCCACGTCCGAGTGCAGGTCGACCTCCTCCACCGTCCAGGTGTTCTTGATGGCGTCCCGGTAGCGCTCGTAGAAGTCCGGGTAGCGCATGGGCCGGAGAGTGAGTTCGAAGCCCGGGTCGAGAAGGTTCTTGGTGGTGGAGCTCATTACTGGCAGGCCTCGCAGGACTCGGGGTTTTCCAGGGAGCAGGCGACGGCATCCTCGGGCGTCACCTGTGCGGGGACCGGGACGGCGGCCGACGCGGCGCGCGCGATCCGGGTCGCCGGGCGCGAGCGCAGGTAGTACGTGGTCTTCAGGCCCTGCTTCCACGCGTACGCGTACATCGAGCTGAGCTTGCCGATCGTCGGCGTCTCGAGGAACAGGTTCAGCGACTGGCTCTGGTCCAGGAACGGCGTACGGGCCGCCGCCATGTCGATCAGTGAGCGCTGCGGGATCTCCCAGGCGGTGCGGTACAGCGCACGGATCTCCTCCGGCACCCAGGTGAAGCCCTGCACCGAGCCGCTCGCCTCGCGCAGCGCCTCCCGCGTCTGCGCGTCCCAGACGCCGAGCCGCTTCAGGTCGTCCACCAGGTAGGAGTTCACCTGGAGGAACTCGCCGCTGAGGGTCTCACGCTTGAACAGGTTGGAGACCTGCGGCTCGATGCACTCGTAGACACCGGCGATCGAGGCGATGGTCGCGGTCGGCGCGATGGCGAGGAGCAGCGAGTTGCGCATGCCGACGTCGGCGATCCGGGCGCGCAGCGCCTCCCAGCGCTCCGGCCAGTTCAACGTCGTGTCGTAGTGGTCGGGGTGCAGCATGCCGCGTGCCGTGCGGGTCCCGGCCCAGGCCGGCAGCGGCCCGTGGCGCTCCGCGAGGTCGCACGAGGCCTCGTAGGCCGCCAGCATGATCCGCTCGGCGATCTTCGTCGAAAGGGCCCTCGCCTCCGCCGAGTCGAAGGGCAGCCGCAGCTTGAAGAAGACGTCCTGCAGGCCCATCGCGCCCAGGCCCACCGGGCGCCACCTGGCGTTGGACCGCCCGGCCTGCTCCGTCGGATAGAAGTTGATGTCGACGACGCGGTCGAGGAAGGTGACGGCCGTGCGGACGGTGGCGTCCAGCCGCTCCCAGTCGATTCCGTCGCCGCTGACGAACGCGCCGAGGTTCACGGAGCCGAGATTGCACACGGCCGTCTCGCCATCGTCCGTGACCTCGAGGATCTCCGTGCACAGATTGGAGGAGTGCACGACCCGGCCCGGCTCCGCGGTCTGGTTGGCGGTGCGGTTGGACGCGTCCTTGAAGGTCATCCAGCCGTTGCCGGTCTGGGCGAGGGTGCGCATCATCCGGCCGTAGAGGTCGCGCGCGGGAACGGACCTGCTGGCCAGTCCCGCGGCCTCCGCCCGGCGGTAGGCCGCGTCGAAGGCCTCGCCCCACAGGTCGACCAGCTCAGGGACGTCGGCCGGGGAGAACAGCGACCACTCGGCGTCCGCCTCGACGCGGCGCATGAACTCGTCCGGGATCCAGTGCGCCAGGTTCAGGTTGTGCGTACGGCGGGCGTCCTCACCGGTGTTGTCGCGCAGCTCGAGGAACTCCTCGATGTCCGCGTGCCAGGTCTCCAGGTAGACGGCGGCGGCGCCCTTGCGGCGGCCGCCCTGGTTCACCGCGGCGACCGAGGCGTCGAGGGTCTTCAGGAACGGGACGATGCCGTTGGAGTGCCCGTTGGTGCCGCGGATCAGTGAACCACGGGCACGGATACGGGAGTACGACAGCCCGATGCCGCCCGCGTGCTTGGAAAGGCGCGCGACCTGGTGGTAGCGGTCGTAGATCGAGTCGAGTTCGTCGAGCGGCGAGTCCAGCAGGTAGCAGGACGACATCTGGGGGTGGCGGGTGCCGGAGTTGAAGAGGGTGGGGGAGGAGGGGAGGTAGTCCAGCCGGCTCATCAGGCGGTAGAGCGCCGCGACCTCCTCCAGGGCGCGCGGCGAGTCGTCCTCGGCCAGACCGCAGGCGACGCGGAGCATGAAGTGCTGGGGTGTCTCGATGACCTGGCGGGTGATCGGATGGCGCAGCAGGTAGCGGCTGTAGAGGGTGCGCAGGCCGAAGTATCCGAAGCGGTCGTCGGCCTCGAGGTCGATCAGTGCGTCGAGCCGGGTGGCGTGCAGGGCCACGAAGGCGGCCGTGCGGTCGGCGATCAGTCCCTCGCGGTGACCGGTGGCGACCGAGGCGGTGAACGAGGAAGCGCCCTGGCCGGCCGCCTCTTCGGCGATCGTGCGGGTCAGCAGACGTGCGGCGAGCCGGGAGTAGGCGGGGTCGTCCGAGATGAGGCCCGCGGCCGCTTCGGTGGCGAGGGAGTGCAGTTCCGCCGTGTCGGACCCGGCGTTGCGGCCCCGCAGCGCGGCGGCGGCGACCTTGCCAGGGTCGGTGTCGGGCAGGTCCGCCGTCAGGTCCGTCAAGGTCCGCAGCAGCGCGGTCCCGGGGCCGTCGTTCTGTGTCGCTGAGACCGGATCGGCTGGCGCGATGGTCATGTGATGCTCTCCCTCGCTCGGCTCTGGGCCGGCGGAGGGGGCGGGCCGTGGCACGCGTGACGGGGCAGCACGGCGCACGGCGTCCACCGGCCCAACCGCGAGGCCCGGACGTCTGGGCATCCGGATCGGTCGAACCGGATGCGCCGTCGACAGGTCCTCGGACTCGAACGGGTACGGCAAAGCGCACCGGATCACACCGTTGCGGGACAGTTCCGGATTCGCACCGGATTCCCCTGTGACGACAGCGAGATGAGCATACATGTGGGGGCCGTTGAGTCAGCCACCCCCATATGTTGTGTCTCTACGGGCGAAGTCGATGTCCGGGCGCGGGGTCCTTTGCCCAGCTATCGTGGTCGGTGAAGGGAGGGTCCATGACCGTGACCACCGACCGCCGGCACCTGGACACCGACGACTTCGACGAGGCTTTCCGCATACTGGCCCGCACGACCGAGGGTGTGCGCCTGGAACTGATCGACGGGAAGCTCAGGAGCAAGGCAGTGCCGGACGGGGATCACGGGCGCATCATCGAGTGGCTGACCCGCATCTGTATGCAGGCGCGTCCGGAGCTCTGGCTCTATCCCGACCAAGGGCTCAAGGTGCAGGAGTACCGGAAGGGCCGGGCCCGTCCGGACGGCTCGCTCGCCTCCAGCGGTGCCTTCGTCGGTCAGGGCGAATGGGCAGATCCGGACCAGGTGCTCATGGTCCTCGAAGTCACCTCGTACGACTCGGACACCGACGGGCACGACCGGGTGGAGAAACCGCGTGCCTACGCCCAGACGGGCATTCCGGTGTACCTGCTGATCGACCGGGACCGCTGCGAGGTGACGGTCTACAGCCAGCCCGACGGCGTGCGCTACGAGAACGCGCACACGGTCCCGTTCGGCAAGGACATCACGCTGCCCGCCCCGGTGGACATCACACTGGCGACCGAGCAGCTCAAGGACTGGGTGCACTGACCCCGAAGACGAAGGGCCGCCGCGCTTCCCGGGGGAAGACGCGACGGCCCTTCGCCGTGCGACCGGTCAGTGACCGCCGGGAGCGCCCGCCGTGGCCGGCGGCAGCTCCACCTTGACGCCCGGGTCGCCCGCGTCCGCCGTGTAGTCGGACGGGCTGGTCTCGTCGATGCCGTCGGGGGCCTTGGCCGCCCGCAGGACGAAGGTGAGAACGACGGTGACGACGACGTTCAGCACGAACGCGGTGAGACCGATGTAGCCGATCTCGCCGATGCCCGGGATCTCCGCCGACGAGCCGCCGAAGTGCTTCTGGGTCGGGCTGGCCACGCCGTACGCGGCGGCGGTGCCGTAGATCATGCCGACGGCCCAGCCGCCGATGAGCGCCCACCGGTGGAACCAGCGGGTGAACAGACCGCCCACCAGCGCCGGGAAGGTCTGGAGGATCCAGATGCCGCCCAGCAGCTGGAAGTTGATCGCGACCGTCTTGTCCATGGTGAGGACGAAGGCGAGCGCGCCGACCTTCACCAGCAGCGAGACCAGCTTGGAGACCTTGGTCTCCTGCGCCGGTGTCGCGTCGGGCTTGAGGAAGTCCTTGTAGATGTTGCGGGTGAACAGGTTCGCCGCGGCGATCGACATGATGGCCGCCGGGACGAGTGCGCCGATGCCGATGGCGGCGAAGGCGACGCCCGCGAACCAGTCGGGGAACATGTTCTCGAACAGCTGCGGGATCGCCAGCTGGCCGTTCTTGACGTTCACCCCGGCCGCGATCGCCATGAAGCCGAGCAGCGCCAGCAGGCCCAGCATCAGCGAGTACAGCGGCAGGATGGTGGTGTTGCGGCGGATCACCTCACGGCTGCGCGAGGAGAGCGTGGCCGTGATCGAGTGCGGATACATGAAGAGCGCGAGCGCCGAACCGAGCGCCAGCGTGGCGTAGCCCCACTGGCCCAACTCGCCGGGCACCAGAGCGCCGTTGGGCTTGTCGGTGGCCGGGTTGATCTGTGCGAACTTCTCGCCGGCGCTGGCGAAGATCTCGTCGAAGCCGCCGAGCTTGATCGGGATGTAGATGATCGCCACCGCGATGACGATGTAGATCAGGGTGTCCTTGACGAAGGCGATCAGCGCCGGGGCACGCAGTCCGGAGGAGTACGTGTAGGCCGCGAGGACACCGAATGCGATCAGCAGCGGCAGGTCCTTGACGAACCAGTGCGTGGTCTCGCCGCCGCCGACGCCCATGACGTCCAGCACGGCCTGGATGCCGACCAGTTGGAGCGCGATGTACGGCATGGTGGCGAGGATGCCGGTGACGGCGACCGCGAGCGACAGGCCCCTGGAGCCGAAGCGTCCGCGGACGAAGTCCGAGGTGGTGACGTATCCGTGCTTGTGCGACACCGACCACAGCCGCGGCAGGAAGGTGAAGATCAGCGGGTAGACGAGGATCGTGTACGGCACGGCGAAGAAGCCGGCCGCCCCCGCCGCGTAGATGGCCGCAGGGACGGCGACGAAGGTGTACGCGGTGTAGAGGTCGCCGCCGAGCAGGAACCAGGTCACCCAGGTGCCGAACGACCGTCCGCCGAGGCCCCATTCGTCGAGGCTGTTCTCGTTCGCGGCCTTGCGCCAGCGCGATGCCAGGAAGCCCATGACCGTCACGGCCAGGAAGAAGAAGATGAAGACGGCGAGTGCGACGCCGTTCACGCCGTCCTTCATCGGGACGCACCCCCCTTGCGGGCGCGCTGGTCACGCTGCCACAGCACGTAGGCGATCATCGTCAGGGCCGTGGAGATCAGGACCCAGAGCATCTGGTACCAGTAGAAGAACGGCATGCCTATGAACGTGGGTTCGAGCTTCGCGTACGAACCGACCCACAGCATCGCCACGAACGGGGCGGCGAGGCAGAGGGCGATGATCACACGCACCGGTGTCACGACCGGCGCTTTCGCTTCGGGCGCTTCAGGCGCTTCCGGCACCTCGGGCACTGCTGACATGCGGCTCCGTCCCCTTACTGGTCACCTGTGTAATGGGCAGGAAATCTAGGCGAGCCGTTCGCGCCGAGTCACCCCCGGTCCGCATATCGGTACGGCAACGACTTCTGGCCGGTGGGGGCAAAACATGACATGGCACCGCAACAAGTTGCGGTGCCATGCGGCCGGAAGGGGGAACCGGGGTCAGTCGTTGGGGCGCTGGAGCCTCGCGACGAACTTGTAGCGGTCGCCGCGGTAGACGGAGCGGACCCATTCCACCGGCTCTCCCTGGGCGTCCAGCGAGTGGCGGGAGAGCATCAGCATCGGCAGGCCGACGTCCGTGCCGAGCAGGCCGGCTTCGCGCGGGGTGGCCAGCGAGGTCTCGATGGTCTCCTCCGCCTCCGCGAGACGGACGTCGTAGACCTCCGCCAGCGCGGTGTAGAGCGAGGTGTACTTGACCAGGCTGCGGCGCAGCGCCGGGAAGCGCTTGGCGGACAGGTGCGTGGTCTCGATGGCCATCGGCTCACCGCTCGCCAGACGCAGCCGCTCGATGCGCAGCACCCGGCCGCCGGTCGCGATGTCGAGCAGCCCGGCCAGGGTGTCGTCGGCTGTGACGTAACCGATGTCCAGCAACTGAGACGTGGGCTCCAGTCCCTGCGCGCGCATGTCCTCGGTGTACGAGGTGAGCTGGAGCGCCTGGGAGACCTTGGGCTTGGCGACGAACGTGCCCTTGCCCTGGATGCGCTCGAGCCGGCCCTCGACGACCAGCTCCTGGAGCGCCTGGCGGACGGTGGTCCGGGAGGTGTCGAACTCGGCGGCCAGCGTCCGTTCCGGCGGCACCGGTGTGCCCGGCGGCAGGGTCTCCGTCATGTCGAGCAAGTGGCGCTTGAGCCGGTAGTACTTGGGCACGCGCGCGGTGCGGGTCTGTGCCCCGCCCTCGGCTTCTGTGCCGCCCCCGTCCATGGCCATGGCCCGCCTTCCCGACTGCTGTGCTCCTGCCGTCACCGGCTCCTCCGTCTGCTGCGGCTCACATGGTGGCACGGACCGGTATCGGGTCGTCGCCCTCCCTCAGGTGTCGGTCCGATAACGGACACGACAGCCCTTCTTATACACCCTTGACACCCCTAAAGGTCTAGGCCAAGCTCCCGGGTACTGGTCTAAACCATTAAAGATCAGGTCCCAGCCCCACGGCAGAATCTGGCGCGCGTCCGTCAAGTGCTGCGCGACTCCCGGGTGGTGGGGGGTAACTCTTGCATCCCTTTGAGGAGGGTGGCGTGAAGCGCAAGCTCGTAGCAGCGGTGGGTGCGGTGGCCATGATGGCCTCGGTCGCGGCCTGTGGTTCCGACGGCGGCAGTGAATCGGCGAAGAGCCCGAAGGACCGCAAGGAGACGTTGACCGTCTGGCTGATGGTCGACGCCCAGTCGACCTGGCCCGAGCTGGTCAAGGACGTCAACGCGCAGTTCAACAAGAAGTACCCGGGCGTGAAGGTCGACGTCCAGTACCAGCAGTGGGCGGACAAGGCCAAGAAGCTCGACACGGCCCTCGGTGGCGACAAGTTCCCCGACGTCGTCGAGCTCGGCAACACCGAGACGATGCAGTACATCCTCAACGGCGCTCTCGCGGAGATCGACCCGAAGAAGTACCAGAACTCCGACACCTGGATCCAGGGCCTGAAGGACACCTGCTCCTTCGAGGGCAAGCAGTTCTGCGTGCCTTACTACGCCGGCGCCCGTGTCGCCATCTACAACACCGAGATGCTCAAGAAGGGCGCGGGCGTCGACAAGCTGCCCGAGACCGAGGACGAGCTCCTGGCGGCGATGGACAAGGTCTCGGCCGAGTACGGCAAGAAGGACAAGCGCTTCTCGTCCCTCTACCTGCCGGGCCGCTACTGGTACGCCGCCATGTCCTACGTGGCCGCGTACGACGGCAAGATCGCCGAGTACGACGAGGGCTCGAAGGAGTGGAAGGCCTCGCTCTCCTCCCCGGAGGCGCAGAAGGGCATCCAGCACTTCATCGACCTGGTCAAGAAGTACAACAAGGCCGACCAGACCAAGGACGAGCAGGACCACGCCAACGTGATGGCCAACGAGAAGGCCGCCCTTCTCTACGGCAACGGCTGGGAGTCCGGTTCCGTCATCGACGGCAAGAGCAACGGCAACCCGAAGCTCGAGGGCAAGATCCTCACGGCCGGCATGCCCGGTCCGAACGGCAAGGCGCTGCCCTCCTTCATCGGCGGTTCCGACCTCGCGGTGACCAGCAAGTCGAAGGTCGCGGACCTGGGTGAGGAGTGGATCTCGCTCTTCACCAGCGAGAAGTCCATGGAGGTCCTCGCCTCCAAGAACATCCTTCCGAACAACACCAAGCAGCTGGAGCCGCTGAAGGCGAAGCCGGAGACCGCTCCGATCGCCAACGCCGTCCCGGACGCGTGGTTCACCCCGATCGCCCCGGGCTGGACCTCGATCGAGAAGGAGGAGGTCCTGGAGAACATGCTCCTGGCCATCCTCAAGGGTGACTCCGTGGAAGCGGCCACCAAGGCGGCCGACGCCAAGATCAACGAGCTGATCAACCAGGAGTCCTGACGGGCCTCGGGCGTCCCGGCGCCCCGCCGAGGACGCCCGACGGGCTCTCCAGGCGGTGGGCGGGAACCGCACCACGCGGCTCCCGCCCCCGCCCTTTTCGGTGCAGAAGAACAAACGGAAGGTCAGCCACGTGACTGCCGCCGACACCAAGGCCGCCGGCCCGCCGGTACCCGTACCACGTGCCCCGAAAGGCACCGGCCCCAGGCCGGCACCCGACAAGGGGATCAGCGGCTCCGGCCGGAAAATGCGGAAGAAGGGAGAGCTTCTCCCGTACCTGCTGATCCTCCCGGCGCTCGTCGCGGTCGCCGCGGTCTACGCCTTCCCGCTGGCGAAGACCGTGATCATGTCCTTCCAGGACATGGGGCGCAAGGAGCTGTGGACGGGCGAATCGCCGCCCTGGGTCGGCTTCGAGCAGTTCACCAACATCCTGGGCGACGGCGAGTTCTGGTCGGTCACCGGCCGCACCGTCGTATTCATGGTCGTCTGCGTGGGCCTGACGATGGGCATCGGCCTGCTGCTCGCCCTGCTGATGACCCGGCTGACCACGTGGGTACGACTGGTGCTGACGGCGGCGCTCGTCGCCGCCTGGTCGATGCCGCTGATGGTCGCCGCCTCCATCTTCCGCTGGCTCTCCGACTCCGACTACGGCCTCATCAACACCCTGATAGCCAAGGTCGTGGGCGAGGACTTCCTCGGCCACAACTGGTTCCTCGACCCGAAGCAGGGCTTCGCCATCATCGCCCTGCTGGTGGTCTGGGGCGCCATCCCCTTCGTGGTCATCACCTTGTACGCGGCCCTCACCCAGGTGCCCAAGGAGCTCGAGGAGGCCGCCGCCCTCGACGGCGCGAACGCGCCCGCCGTGTTCCGTTTCGTCACCTGGCCGGTGATCCGCCCCGTCTTCACCATGGTCGCCACCCTCTCGGTGATCTGGGACTTCAACGTCTTCGGGCAGATCTGGCTGCTGCGCGGCAACAAGCCGGAGCCCGAGTACGAGACTCTCGGCCTCTACTCGTTCTCCAAGGCCTTCGAGTCCACCTCGTTCAGCCAGGGCACCGCGATCGCCCTGATCACCGTGCTGCTGCTGTCCGGCGTGGCCGTCTACTACCTGCGTCAGCTGATGAAGACAGGAGAGGTCGAATGAGCACCTCCACCGCTCCCTCCCCGGCCGGCGCCGGACAGGACCTGAGGCCGGACCGCAAGAAGTCGCGCTGGCACTACGACGTCATCGGCCTGCTCACCGCCGTCCTGATGGCCTTTCCGGTGTACTGGCTCGTCATCAGCGCCCTGCGGCCGAACCATGAGATCCGGTCCTACGACCAGACGCTCTGGCCCTCGTCGCTGACCTTCGACAACTTCGCCCGCGCGGTGGAGCAGGAGAACTTCGCCACCGCCGTCCAGTCGAGCCTCGTCGTCTCGGTCACCGCGGTGGTCGGCGGAATGATCATCGCCACCCTGGCCGCCCTGGCCATCGGCCGGTTCCGCTTCTTCGGCCGCAAGGCGCTGCTGATGGTGCTGATCCTCGTCCAGATGCTGCCGCCGACCGCGATGCTCATCCCCATCTACGCGCAGCTCAACGCCATCGGCGGGCTCGACGAGTACTGGGGCCTGATCGTCGTCTACCTGGTCTCCACGCTGCCGTTCGCGATCGTCATGATCCGCGGGTTCGTGGTGAACATCCCGGTGGAGCTCGAGGAGTCCGCGATGGTCGACGGCTGCACCCGCATGGGAGCCTTCCGCCGCGTGATCTTCCCGCTGCTCGCCCCCGGCCTCGCCGCGGCTTCCATCTTCGCCCTGGTCAACGCGTGGAACGAGTACCTCTTCGCGTACATCCTGATCAACGACAACTCCAAGTACACGCTCAACGTCTGGCTGATGACGTTCACCACCGAGCGGGGAACGGACTACGGCGCGCTGATGGCGGCCTCCACGCTCATCGCACTGCCCGTCGTCGTCTTCTTCATGATCATCCAGAAGAAGATGGCCACAGGGCTCACCTCGGGCGCAGTGAAGGGATAACGCCACCTCATGACGACTCTGGTACGTGGCTCGTCAGGCACCCTGACCCGCGACGCGCTCACCATCCTCCAGCCCGGCTTCGTCGGGACCACCGCGCCCGACTGGCTGCTGCGGCAGATCGGCGAAGGACTCTGTGCCGTAGGCCTGTTCGGCCGCAACATCATCTCGCCCGGCCAGCTCGCCGCGCTCACCGCCCGGTTGCGGGCGGAGCGCGACGACGTCCTGGTCGCCATCGACGAGGAAGGCGGTGACGTCACCCGGCTCGAGGTGCGAGGCGGCTCCTCGTTCCCCGGCAACTACGCGCTGGGCCTGGTCGACGACGTGAACCTCACCCGCGCCGTGGCGCACGAGTTGGGGCGCCGGCTGGCCGAATGCGGGGTGGACCTCAACTGGGCGCCGTCCGCCGACGTCAACTCCAACCCGGACAATCCGGTCATCGGTGTGCGTTCGTTCGGCGCCGACACCGCACTGGCCGCCCGCCACACCGTCGCCTACGTCGAGGGCCTGCAGGCCGCCGGCGTGGCCGCGTGCACCAAGCACTTCCCCGGGCACGGCGACACCAACGTGGACTCGCACCACGCGGCGCCCCGTATCGATGTGGACCTCGACACGTTGCACGCCCGTGAGCTGGTGCCTTTCCGCGCGGCCATCGCAGCGGGTTCCAAAGCGGTGATGAGCGCGCATATCCTACTTCCCGCGCTCGACCCCGACCGTCCCGCGACGCTGAGCCCGCAGATCCTCACCGGTCTGCTGCGCGAGGAGCTGGGCTACCAGGGCCTGATCGTCACGGACGGCATGGAGATGCAGGCCATCTCGTCCACGTACGGCATCGAGCGCGGCTCGGTCCTCGCGATCGCCGCCGGTGCCGACGCCATCTGCGTCGGTGGCGGGCTGGCCGACGAGGAGACCGTACTGCGACTGCGCGACGCGCTGGTCGATGCGGTGCGGAACGGCGACCTGCCCGAGGAGCGGCTGGCCGACGCGGCGGCACGTGTGCGTGCCCTCGCGGACTGGACGCGGCGGGCCAGGGGGGCTGCAGCAGAGCCGGGCGCGGCTTCACAGGAGGGGACCGCGCCCGGCTCCGACACCGACATCGGTCTCGTCGCGGCGCGTCGCGCGGTGCGCGTCACGTCGGGCGGACGGCCGTACGAGCCGGTCACCGAGGCCCCGTACGTCGCGGCCCTCACCCCCGTCGCCAACATCGCTGTCGGGGACGAGACGCCGTGGGGTGTGGCCGCCGAGCTGACGGCTCTGCTGCCCGGTACGGAGACCGGCACCTATGTGGATGGGGGCGATACGCCCGCATTGGTGACAAATGTGCTGGAGGCGGCGGCGAACCGTAGGATCGTCGCTGTGGTTCGCGACGTCCACCGCCACCCGTGGATGGCGAACGCCCTCGAGGCGCTCCTCGTGGCCCGTCCCGACACGGTCGTGGTCGAGATGGGCCTGAACCGGGCGGCGCCCACGGGGGCCCCGCACATCGCTACCCATGGTGCCGCCCGCGTCTGCGGGCGGGCCGCCGCGGAGGTTATCACCGGCCGCTGAGCCGGGAGCGGGCCTGCGTGGACCGTGCAGTGCCGGGCGGGCGCCGTCGCCGCCCGGCACCCTGAGCGCCACCTGGAGGCAACGGGCGTGTCCGCCACGACGTCGGCCGAGCACGAGGAGCACCCGGGCCGGATCATGTCCGGCGAGATGGCGCAGCAGCCGGCGGTCCTGCGGCGCATCCTCGGCGAGGGTGCGCCGAGGATCCGGGAGGTGGCGTCGGCGATCGCCGCGAAGAAGCCGCGGTTCGTCCTGCTGACGGCCCGCGGCTCTTCCGACAACGCCGCGCTGTACGCGAAGTACCTGATCGAGATCCGGCTCGGTCTGCCGTGCGGACTCACCTCCATGTCCACCACCACCGCCTACGGCGCCCGCCCCTCGCTCACCGACGTCCTCGTGATCACCGTCAGCCAGTCGGGCGGTTCACCCGACCTGGTGGCGTCCACGAAGGCGGCGCGGGAGGCCGGCGCGGTCACCCTGGCGGTGACCAACAACCCGGATTCGCCGCTGGCCGCGGTCTCCGAGTTCTCGATCGACATCATGGCCGGCCCGGAGAAGGCCCTTCCGGCCACCAAGACCTACACCGCCTCCCTGATGGCCCTCCACCTGCTCGTGGAGGGCCTGCGCGGAGGTGAGGCCCCGGCGGCCGGACGGCTGCCGGAGCTGGCCGGGCGGATCCTCGGCCGGCAGGACGAGGTGCGCGCGCTGGCATCGCGGTACCGCTTCGCCGAGCGCATGGTCATCACGTCGCGGGGCTACGGCTACCCGACGGCAAGGGAAGCGGCGCTCAAGCTCATGGAGACCAGCTACATCCCCGCGCTCGCGTACTCCGGCGCCGACCTGCTGCACGGGCCGCTCGCCATGGTCGACAACGTCTCACCGGTGATCGCGGTCGTGCCGGACGGCAAGGGCGGCGAGGCGCTCCAGCCCGTGCTCGACAGGCTCCGGGGCCGCGGAGCGGACCTCTTCGTGGTGGGCCCGGCGCCCCAGGTCGAGGCCGCGTCGGCGGGATTCGTGCTGCCCACGGAGGGCGTGCCGGAAGAGCTCCAGCCGATTCTGGAGATCCTTCCGCTGCAACTGCTCGCGTACGAGGTGGCCATCGCCCGCGGGCAGGACCCCGACGCGCCGAGGGCGCTGGCGAAGGTGACGGAGACGCGCTGAGCCGGATCGTGCGGCGGGGGCCGTGATCGCGACGGGCGGGTGTGATGAGGGGCCCGCCCGTCGTCCACGACGGTGTATAAGTATGGTGGCGGAACTTAACGCGCCCAGGCATGGACAGGGCCGAATGGTCTAGTCCACAATCGATACTGCACAAGCCTCCGCCCTCCCCGCACAGGAGGGTGGAACGAGGTCCCCGGCGCTCTCTGCCCTGACTGCGCCGAGACCTCCCACGGCCGACCGGGACCGCACACCCTTCGGCCGCGTAACTCCGGGCTGCGGTGCCGGACGGGTTGAGGGTCCCGTCGCGGCGCCGCGGCCCGCGGGTACCCTCGCTGACGTGCCCTCCATGAACGAACTCGTCCGCCAGCACACCGCTCTGAGTGAGTCGGACCTCGAGTGGCTCCATCTGCTGGTCTCGGAGTGGCAGCTGCTCTCCGACCTCTCCTTCGCCGACCTCGTGCTGTGGGTGCCCACCCGGGACGGCACGCGGTACGTCTCCGTCGCCCAGATGCGGCCGAACACCGGCCCCACCTCGTACCAGGACGACATGGTCGGCCATCTGGTCCCGCGCGGCCGGCGCCCGCTCCTGGACGCCGCTCTGGACGAGGGGCGGATCGTCCGCGAGGGTGACCCGGAGTGGCGCGAGGAAGTGCCGGTACGGGTGGAGTCCATTCCCGTACGCCGTGAGGGCCGTGTGCTCGGCGTCATCGCTCGCAACACCAACCTGCTCACCGTGCGCACCCCGTCACGGCTGGAGCTCACCTACCTCCAGTCCGCGTCCGATCTGGCGCAGATGATCGCCGCCGGCACGTTCCCCTTCCCCGGGGAGCAGGTCGAGATGGACTCCTCGCCGCGCGCGGGTGACGGGCTGATCAGGCTGGACGCGGACGGCATCGTCCAGTACGCCAGCCCCAACGGACTCTCCGCGTACCACCGTCTGGGCCTGGCCTCCGACCTCGTCGGCCAGCATCTCGGCCAGGTCACCGCAGAACTGGCCCCCTCCCGCGGGCCGGTAGACGAGGCCCTCGTCAAGATCGCCAGCGGATACGCGCCGCGCGAGACCGAGGTGGAGGGCAACGGCGGAGTCATCCAGTTGAGGGCCATTCCCCTCAAGCCCAAGGGGGTACGCATCGGTTCTCTGGTGCTCCTGCGGGACGTGACCGAACTGCGCCGCCGTGAGCGGGAGTTGATCACCAAGGACGCGACCATCCGGGAGATCCACCACCGGGTGAAGAACAACCTCCAGACGGTGGCCGCGCTCCTGCGCCTCCAGGCGCGCCGGATGGACTCCGTGCGCGGCCGTGAGGCGCTCAACGAGGCGGTACGGCGTGTCGGTTCCATCGCGATCGTGCATGAGACGCTGTCCCAGAATCTGGACGAGCGGGTGGAGTTCGACGACATCGCCGACCGCGTGATCGCGATGGTGGCGGAGATCTCACCCGGCAAGGTCGACTGCCGGCGCACCGGCCGCTTCGGCATTCTCGACGCCGAGATCGCCACACCGCTGTCCATGGTGCTCACCGAGGTGCTGCAGAACGCCCTGGAACACGCCTTCTCACAGGGGGAGCAGGGGTCGGTGGAGGTCGCGGCCGTCCGTGGTGACTCGCGCGCGGAGAACGCCCGGCTGCTGATCACCGTTCAGGACGACGGCCGCGGCCTGCCGGAGGGCTTCGACCCGCAGCGGACCGGGAACCTGGGGCTGCAGATCGTACGGACCCTGGTCGAGGGGGAGTTGGGTGGAACGTTCGACATGGTTCCGGTCCCCGCGCCGGGGCGCGGCACGCGGGTCGTGCTCGACATCCCCGTGCCGGACCGGCGTTAGGGCTCATTGCCCAGGGGCAGGCTGCCGGCTCGGCCGCGCCGGCGGCGTGCGGCACCGGCGGGCACAGCGAAGAGCCCCGGGCCGTGTGACACGGTCCGGGGCTCGAAGCTCACGTGCTGCATGTGCGATGCGCATCGGGGGTACTGCGCGCTGCGGCTCGAAGGCGGTGAGTGCGTACTCGCTGTACGCGCCGCCGGGAGGCCGGTAGCAGGGGGCGTCAGGCGCTGGCGTTACGCGCCCGGTTGCGAGCGGCGCGGCGCTTCATCGCGCGGCGCTCGTCCTCGCTGAGGCCACCCCAGACGCCGGAGTCCTGGCCGGACTCGAGCGCCCACTGCAGGCACTGCTCCATGACGGGGCAGCGACGGCAGACGGCCTTGGCTTCCTCGATCTGCAGCAGCGCAGGACCGGTGTTGCCGATGGGGAAGAAGAGCTCGGGGTCTTCCTCGCGGCAAACGGCGTTGTGACGCCAGTCCATGGCTGCTACCTCTCCTTGGTATTACGTGCGGGTTGCTTGTGAATGTGAACGCTTTCACGAATCCCCCCGCAAGGGAAGGGCCGAGCAGCCGGTTGCCCGACGTTGGGTCCTGGATTCGTGGAGGGGTTCCGGCGGTCTGTGGGGCCGATGTTGCGGGCCGTCCCGATCGCCATGTAGAGATTCGCAAACCTCGGCGGCGGATACAACCCCTTCCGGAAAGTTTTTTTTGATTCCTCGGTGTCGACTAGGTCACAGCCGTACTTCTATGGGGTGGAGCCCAGCCCGTACGTTCGAGATAAAGGACTTTCGGTCCTTCCGGTCACACAATCACACGCAGTGCACGGCGAACGCCTGTGAACGTCACGCTCGTGCGCAGCCCCAGGTGGTCACCGTCCATCTGGAAGGGCAGCGGGACCTTTGAATGCAAGGTGAAGTCCGTCTGGTCGTGAAGTGTGAGCGCGTGCTTCCCTCGCGGCCCGCGCTGCGGGCTCGAGGTGAGCAACTGGGTTCCGTAACGCGCCACCGCCGGCGTCGACAGCTTCGACAGTCCGAGCACGTCGAGGGCGGTGTCGAAGGAGGCCTTCGGGGACGCGTACACCGGGCGATTGCCCAGGTAGGTCCAGGGGGAGGTGTTGCAGACTATGGACAGCACTAGGTCCTCCACCGGGGCCGCGCCGGGCCGCTCCAGGGTGATGGTGCCGCGTCTGCGGTGCGGGTCGTCCAGGAACTGGCGGAGCACCTGACGGACGTAAAGGGCGTGTGTCGACCGCTTGCCGCGTTCGCGGTGCTGTTCGACCCGGCCGACCACGCCGGCGTCGAAACCGAACCCGGCGCAGAAGGTGAACCAGCGCTGCGGGACGGCCTCGTCCTCCGTGCCGGGCGTGCCGGCGGCGAGGCCCAGGCCGACCGTCTGCTCCGTCCGGTCGCGGAGCGCGTCCAGGATGGCGCCGGTCGCCTCGACGGCGTCGTTCGGCAGGCCGAGAGCGCGGGCGAAGACGTTCGTGGAGCCGCCGGGGACGACCGCGAGGCGGGGGAGGCCGTCCGGATCGGGACCGTTGTACAGCAGGCCGTTGACCACCTCGTTGACCGTGCCGTCGCCGCCGAGGGCGACGATCAGGTCGATGTCGTTCGACTCCGCGGCGCGGCGGCCGAGGTCGCGGGCGTGGCCGCGGTACTCGGTGGTGACCGCCTCGATCTTCATCTCGCTCGCGAGTGCGTGGATCAGTACGTCGCGCGTGCGGGCACTGGTGGTGGTTGCTGCCGGATTGACCACGAGAAGTGCGCGCATGCGATGCAGCGTACCTACTGGGGGGTACCTGGCCCAGTCCGGGTTTCGGGGCCGGGGTGCGGGGTGGGCCGGTGGCGGCTGACGCGGCACGGCGCCCGCCGCCCTCGCCTTCGGGCGACGGCCGCCGGTACGGGGTGACGGCTACCCTGCATGGGTGAGCAGTGACGACCAGACCTCCGCCCCCGGCCGCCCCACCCGACTGACCGCCGCGGCAGCGGTGTGCGCCGCCGAAGGGCTGGCGCTGGTCCTGGGTGGCGTGTACATGCTCGTGATGGGGTTGCTCGGCCGGCCCGACAGCCCCTCCCAGGCGGAGATGGGCGGTCTGACGCTGATGGCCCTCGGGGCGATCCCGCTGGCGGCGGCGCGAGGGCTGCTGCGGCAGCGCAGCTGGAGCCGCGGACCGGCGATCATCACCCAGCTGATCGGGCTGATCCCCGCGTGGACGCTGCTGCGGGCGTCCGGCGCGCTGATTCCGCTGGGCGTGGTGCTGGCGGCGGTCGTGGTGACGGGCCTGGTGCTGCTGGTGAACCCGACGACGGCGCAGGCGCTGGGGATCCGCAGCCGCGCGTAGCCCTTGGGCGGGCGGCAGGTCGTGCGGCCCCGGCACCGGCCCCGGCCCCGGCCCCGGCCCGGGCCTGGTGCGTGTCGCGCGTGCGGGGCGTGGGCCGGCCTCCCGGCGCCTCGTACTGCGAGGAGCGCGGGGCCGTCACCCCTGCTCACCGCGCGCTGCCGAGAAATGGGCCGTGAGGACGACCGCGGAGTCTGCGAGGCGTCCGCCGTGGACTCGGCGGAGACGGCCCCGCGGGTGCGGTGGGAGGCCGTGGCGGGCGCGGCAGAGGCTTCTGGGGGTCGCGCTCCCTGCGGGACGGGTCCCACAGAGGTGCGTCTCGGCGTGCAGGTCCGTCAGCCGGTGGCCGCTCCATGGGGAGGACGGTCCGGCCGTGGGGCGGGGGTCCCGAGGGTTACTCCTCGACCAGGAGGCGTTCGCGGAGTTGCGCCAGCGTGCGGGCGAGGAGGCGGGAGACGTGCATCTGGGAGATGCCGACCTCCTGCGCGATCTGGGACTGGGTCATGTTCCCGAAGAAACGCAGCAGCAGGATCCGCTTCTCCCGCGGCGGGAGGCCCTCCAGGAGCGGCTTGAGGGACTCGCGGTACTCCACGCCCTCCAGGGCCTCGTCCTCCGCGCCGAGCGTGTCCGCCACCGCCGGGGACTCGTCGTCCGTGTCGGGGACGTCCAGGGACAGCGTGGAGTACGCGTTCGCGGACTCCAGGCCCTCCAGGACCTCCTCCTCCGAGATGCCGAGGCGCTCCGCCAGCTCGTGCACGGTCGGGGACCGGCCGTGCTGCTGGGAGAGCTCGGCCGTCGCGGTCGTGAGCGAGAGCCGCAGTTCCTGCAGACGGCGCGGCACCCGCACCGCCCAGCCCTTGTCGCGGAAATGGCGCTTGATCTCGCCGACCACCGTCGGGGTCGCGTAGGTCGAGAACTCGACGCCGCGCTCCGGATCGAACCGGTCCACCGACTTGATCAGGCCGATCGTCGCGACCTGGGTGAGGTCGTCCAGCGGCTCGCCGCGGTTACGGAACCGCCGCGCCAGATGTTCGACCAGCGGCAGATGCATCCGGACCAGCTGGTTGCGCAGCTCGGCCCGCTCGGGCGACCCGTCGGGCAGCTTGCGCAGTTCGATGAACATCGCCCGCGCGCCGCTGCGGTCATGGGGGTGATGATCCTGCTGGTGCTCGCTCATACGGTCCGCCCGCTCTGCCGAGGCCGTACGGCCATCAGGTTCGTCCACCACCGGGTGCGGCCGCGCCTGCTGCTCAGGGATGCCGGCCGACGCGCTCAGCACCCTCGGGCCTCGCTCCTCGTCCTCCCGCATCGAACCGTCCCCGTTTCCGCTTCTCACGCCGGCCCGGGTCCCGCGCCGCGCTGCTTGTACAGACTGATGGCGACCGTGCGGTCGTCGGCGACCGACGAGTCGACCTTGCCGGCCAGTGCGGAGAGCACCGTCCAGGCGAACGTGTCACGCTCCGGCGCCCGGCCGTCGGTCGTGGGCGCGGAGACCGTCACCTCCAGCGAGTCGTCGACGAGCCGGAACACACAGCTCAGGACGGACCCCGGGACGGCCTGCTGCAGCAGGATCGCGCACGCCTCGTCCACCGCGATCCGCAGGTCCTCGATCTCGTCGAGGGTGAAGTCCAAGCGCGCTGCGAGGCCGGCGGTGGCCGTTCGCAGTACGGACAGGTAGGCACCCGCAGCGGGCAGCCGGACTTCCACGAAGTCCTGGGTCCCGGGCTCGCCTGCAATATGGGACACCCTCACCTCCAAGGTGGCACAAGCTCTTTCCGGGCCGGGGGCAGAGGCCCCGCGGCCGTGCGTTACGCGGTCGGTCACGCAGCCAGGTCTGGCCTGGCGACGCTATCGCGATCCATGGTGCCGTGTCGCCAGGACCCCCGTGCCGACAAGTGTCACTCAATGTAAGCCTATGAGTACGCACAGTGGCTAGAGGTCTGCGCCGCCCAATTGAGCGGGGTCGGCGGATGGTTGACGTACCCAGGCGTCAGACGATCGAACCGTCGACGAAGCACCACCGCCACACCTGTCCCGGCTCGAAACTGCGCATCACCGCGTGCCCCGTCTCACGGAAGTGCGCGCTCGCGTGCCGCATCGGTGAGGAGTCGCAGCAGCCCACGTGCCCACAGACGAGGCAGAGTCTCAGCTGGACCGGGTGACTGCCGACGGCCAGGCATTCCGGACACGTATCGGTCAGCGGCGCCGGTTCGGGGCGCGGCAGTTCTCCTACGTGGGGGCACTCGCTCATGATTGCCAGATTACGACGGGGACGACGGACATGAGGTCGGTGTGATGGAAGCATTGCCGCTGGTCGGGCTGATCGCGGTGAGCGCGGCGGTGGCCGGCGCGGCCCGAAGGACACCGGTCCCGGCGCCGCTGCTGCTCGTGGCTGCCGGGCTGGCCGCCTCGTACGTGCCGGGCGTTCCCGATTACCACCTCGACCCGCACATCGTGCTGCCGTTGGTACTGCCGCCGCTGCTGCACCTGGCGGCGCTGGACAGTTCGTACCTCGACCTTCGCGCCAACGTCCGTCCCATCGCGCTGCTGTCCGTGGGCTATGTCCTGTTCGCGACGGTGGCGGTCGGCTGCCTCGCCTATCTGCTGGTGCCCGATCTGCCGCTGGCGACGGCCCTGGTGCTCGGTGCGGTGATCGCGCCGCCGGACGCCGTGGCCGCGACGGCCATCGCGCGCCGGCTCGGTCTGCCCGGCCGGATCACCACGATCCTCCAAGGTGAATCCTTGGTGAACGATGCCACGGCGATCACCGCCTTCAAGGTCGCCCTCGCGGCCGCGATCGGAGCCGGCTCCAGCTGGGGCGACGGGCTGGCGGAGTTCGCGCTGGCCTCCGTCGGCGGCGTCGGCGTCGGTCTGGCGCTGATGGTTCCCATCCACTGGCTGCGCACGCACCTGAAGGAAGCGCTGCTGCAGAACATCCTGTCGCTGCTCATCCCGTTCATCGCCTACGCCGCCGCCGAGCAGGTCCACGCCTCCGGAGTCCTGGCCGTGGTCGTCGTCGCGCTCTACCTGGGCCACCACGCGTACCAGGTCGACTTCGCGACCCGGCTCCAGGAGGAGGCCGTCTGGAAGATGGTCGCGTTCGTCCTGGAGTCCACCGTCTTCGCGCTGATCGGGCTGCAACTGGCGATCGTCGTGGGGGAGCTCGGCGACTACGGCGTGGGGGAGTCCCTCTGGTACGCGGCAGGGGTGTTCCTCGCCGTGGTGGTCGTGCGCTTCGTCTGGGTCTATCCGGCGACGTTCCTGCCGCGCATGCTGTCCCGGCGGATCAGGGAACGCGAGCCGGACACCAACTGGACGGCGCCGCTGATCGTCGGCTGGGCGGGCATGCGCGGTGTCGTCTCGCTCGCGATCGCCTTCTCGATCCCGCTGACGGTGTCGGACGGAGCGGACTTCCCGGCCCGCAACCTGGTCCTGTTCCTCACCTTCACGACCGTGATCGGAACCCTGGTGGTGCAGGGGCTGACCCTGCCGCCGCTGATCCGTGCGCTGAAGATCCCCGGCCGCGACCTCCAGGCGGAGACGCTGGCGGAGGCGCAGGCGCAGAGCCAGGCGTCCGCGGCGGCCGAGCGGCGTCTGGAGGAGCTGCTCGCCGACGAACGCAACAGGCTGCCGGAACCCTTGGAGCAGCGGCTGCGCGCGGTGCTTGAACGCCGCAGGAACTCGGTGTGGGAGAGACTCGGTTCGGTGAACGAGGCGACCGGCGAGTCGGCCGACGACACCTACCGCCGGCTCGCGAGGGAAATGATCGCGGCGGAACGGGACGTGTTCGTGGACCTGAGGAACCGGCGCGTCATCGACGACGAGATGCTGCGCAAACTGCTGCGCAGGCTCGACCTGGAGGAGGCGGCCGCCTACCGCGAGGAAACCGCCTGAGCCGTCACCCGGCGACGCCGGTCCCCGGCCCGTCCTCCCGTCCGGTGATGACGGCCGCGACCGTCGTGCCGGGCGGGAAGGCCCCTTCGGCGGCGAGTTCCACGAGTCCGTTGAGCAGCTTGGCGACGTAGACGCGCTCCACGGGAACCCCGTGGCGTGCACCGAATCCGGCCGCGAACGCCTCGAGTTCAGGAGTGGTACGGGCGTACCCGCCGAAGTGGAAGCGCTCCTCCAGGGACCAGTTGCCGGTGGGGCCGCCGAAAGCCTCTTCCTGCAGCGCGCGTACCGCCGCGCCGAGGAACCCGCCCTTCAGCACCGGGAGACCGAGGGCCCGCTGTCCGTCACCGAGTCCGGCCGCCAGCCCGGCGAGGGTGCCGCCGGTGCCGCAGGCGACGGACACCACGTCGGCGAGGCCGCGCAGCTCGCGGCCGAGTCCGGCGCAGCCGGCCGCGGCCGACGCGTTGCTGCCACCCTCGGGGACCACGTACACGTCGTCCGTCGCGGCCGCCCGGAGGATGCGGGCGAGTGTCCCCGGGTCGTCCTTCGCGCGATAGGTGGCGCGGTCGACGAACAGCAGGCGCATGCCGTCCGACGCGCAACGGGCCAGGGACGGGTTCAGTGGGCAGGTGGCGAGCTCGTCGCCGCGGACGACGCCGATCGTGCGGAAGCCGAGCAGCCGGCCGGCGGCGGCCGTCGCACGCAGATGGTTGGAGTACGCGCCGCCGAAGGTCAGCACCGGCCGGCCCGCCGCGGCCCGCAGGTTCGGTACGAGCTTCCGCCACTTGTTGCCCGGCAGGTCCGGGTGGATCAGGTCGTCCCGCTTGAGGACCAGTCGCACGCCGTGCCGGGAGAAGCGCTCGTCCTCGACCGGCTGCAGCGGCGACGGCAGCCGGGGCCGCAGCGCGGCCATCGGATCGGACGAGGTTCTTTCGGACATGCACCCATTCTGGCCGGATGTGTGAACGGGTCCGGCTACTGCCCCGGTCGTCGGTGACCCAGTCACACTCATTTGAGTAATGGCGCACTTACACACCGCACTGGGAGGCTTGCTGCCGCAGGTCAGAACATGATCGAGAGGGAGTCTCATGACGGTTGGTTCGGTCGGTTCCGTCGGCGAGGGCATTCGCGACCAGGCACCCCAACAGAGTCTCGGTACCGCTGCCGCACGGAATCTCGCGACCACCACCAAGTCCGTCCCGCAGATGCAGGAGATCACCTCCCGGTGGCTGCTGCGCATGCTGCCATGGGTGCAGGTGCAGGGCGGTACGTACCGGGTGAACCGCCGCCTCAGCTACTCGGTCGGCGACGGCCGGGTGACGTTCGTCCAGACCGGCGACCGTGTCGCCGTGATCCCCGCCGAACTGGGGGAGCTTCCGGCACTGCGTGACTTCGACGACGAGGCGGCGCTGGCGGAGCTGGCGCAGCGGTGCGAACAGCGCGAGTTCGCGGCGGGGGAGGTGCTGGCGACCGGCGGCCAGGCGGCGGACCGGATCTTCCTCCTGGCGCACGGCAGGGTGGAGAAGGTGGGGGAGGGCCCCTACGGGGACGAGGCGGTCGTCGAAGTCCTCGCCGACGGGGCCTACTTCGGCGACCAGGCGCTGGTGGACCGGGAAGCGGTCTGGCAGTACACCGCCCGCGCCGCGACCGCTTGCACGGTCCTCGTGCTCACCAGGGACGACGTGCTCAACCTGGCGGACCGGGCGGAGTCGTTGCGCTCCCATCTGGCGGGTCTGGCGGCACTGCCCCACCAGCGCACCAACAAGTACGGCGAAGCGGCGATCGACCTGTCGGCCGGCCATGTCGGCGAGTCGGTCGTGCCGCACACCTACGTGGACTACGACGCCGCGCCCCGGGAGTACGAGCTGAGCGTCGCCCAGACGGTGCTGAAGGTGCACAGTCGCGTCGCGGACCTCTACAACCAGCCGATGAACCAGACGGAACAGCAGCTGCGGCTGACCGTCGAGGCGCTGCGCGAGCGGCAGGAGCACGAGCTCATCAACAACCGTGAGTTCGGCCTCCTCAACAACTGCGACTACGGGCAGCGGCTGCAGCCGCACGACGGTGTGCCGAGCCCGGACGACATGGACGAACTGCTCTCGCGGCGCCGGGGCTCGAAGCTCTTCCTCGCCCATCCGCGCGCCATCGCCGCCTTCGGGCGCGAGTGCAACCGGCGCGGACTGGTGCCCGACAGCGTGGAGGTGGCGGGCCACCATGTGCCCGCCTGGCGCGGCGTGCCGATCTTCCCGTGCAACAAGATCCCGGTCACCGAGGCCCGGACGACGTCGATCATCTGCATGCGTACCGGCGAGGACGAGCAGGGCGTCATCGGCCTCCGGCAGAGTGGCATCCCGGACGAGATCGAGCCGAGCCTGTCGGTCCGCTTCATGGGCATCGACGAGCAGGCGATCATCTCCTACCTGGTCACGGCCTACTACTCGGCGGCCGTGCTCGTCCCGGACGCGCTCGGCGTCCTGGAGAACGTCGAGGTGAGCCGTTGGCGGTGACCTGTCGAGTAACGACGTGACCTTCGGGGGCGCGGTGCGCTCGCCGTGTCCCCGCCCGCGAGGAGAAGCCACCACCGGGGAAAGGAACGCCAGTTGACCATGTCGGACACCGTCGACGGCCGAGAGGCCGTCGCCCTCCTCGAACGCACCCGGAGTGCGGTCGATCCCGAACTCCGCTCAGCCATCGCGTCGCTGCCCGGTTCCATGCGCCGGATCGCTATGTACCACTTCGGCTGGGAGCGGTCCGACGGCACCCCGGTCGCCGGTGCCACCGGCGAGGCCGTCAGGCCGGCGCTGGTGCTCGCCGCGTGCCGGGCGCTGGGCGGCGACCCGCGGCAGGCCGTTCGGGCGGCCGCAGCGGTGGAGCTCGCGCACAACTTCACCCTGCTGCACGACGACGTGATCGACGAGGATCCGACCCGCAGGCACCGGCCCACGGCCTGGAGCGTCTTCGGCACCGCCGACGCCATCATGGCCGGGGACGCGATGTCGGCGCTCGCGCTGCGGCTGCTCGCGGAGGACCCGCACGCGGCATCCGTCCCCGCGTCCGTGCGGTTGGCGGCCTGCGTCATCGAGCTGTGTGCGGGCCAGCAGGCCGACTGCGCCTTCGAGGAACGACCGCCGCTCGAGGTCACCCTGGAAGAGTGCCTCGCCATGGCGACCGCCAAGACCGGGGCCCTGCTCGGCTGCGCCTGTGCCCTCGGCGCGCTGTACGCCGGCGCGGACGAGGAGCAGGCCGCGGCGATGGACGCCTTCGGGAGAGAGGCCGGGCTGGCGTTCCAGCTCATCGACGACCTCATGGGGATCTGGGGCGACCCGGAGCAGACGGGCAAACCGGCCGGCGCGGATCTCGCGGCGCACAAGAAGTCACTTCCGGTGGTCGCCGCGCTGGCCTCCGGCACGGCCGCGGCGGCAGAGCTGGCCGAGTTGTACCGGGGGCCGATGAGCGCGTCGGCCGTCCGCCGCGCCGCCGACGCGGTGGAACGGGCCGGAGGGCGGGACTGGGCCCAGATGTACGCCGGTGACCGGATGTCACGGGCGGTGGGTCAGCTGTCCCGCGCCGTCCCGGACCTGGCCGCGGCCGGCGATCTGCTTTCCCTGGCCGAATTCGTCACCCGCCGCAGTCGCTGATCCGGCTGATCCGCTCAAACCGCTTGCGAGCATGACTTCGGCCGAATCACTATGGGTGAAGTGGTTCTGGCCCTGGTCCGGCCGGGTGCGAGCGCCTGCCCGGCCGTCGGCGGCCTCTTCGGTGTCCGACGATCAGAGGACCGGTTTGCGAAAGCTCAGCTACTTCATCGCCACATCCGTCGACGGCTTCATCGGTGGCCCGGGAGGAGAGGCGGACTTCTTCACGGAGCTCGTGGCCGACGACTACCTGGACTATCTGAAGGAGGAATGCGCCGACACCCTGCCGACCGCGGTGCGCCGCGCCTTGGGTGTCGACGACGCACCGAAGACCAGGTACGACACGGTCATACAGGGCCGCGCCAGCTACGACCTGGCGCTGAAGGCCGATATCACCAGCCCGTACGCCCATCTGCGTGAGTTCGTGGTGTCGAACAGCATCCAGGAGTCACCCGACCCGAACGTGCGCATCCTCTCCGGCGACGCGGCCGCCGCGGTCCGGGAGCTCAAGAAGGAGGAAGGCCTCGACATCTACCTCTGTGGCGGGGCGCACCTCGCCGGGCAGCTGATCGACGAGGTCGACGAACTGGTCATCAAGACCTACCCGGTCGTGCTCGGTTCCGGTATCCCCATGTTCGCGGCCCCCTTCCGGGTGTCGGCCTTCTCCCTGGCCTCGATGCGCGCCTTCGGCAACGGCGTGGTCGTCACGCAGTACGGCCGGAAAGGCTGACCTCGGGCGCCGGCCACAGGGGGCAGACCGCGAGGGCTGAGCTGTCCGAGCTGTCCATACCGACATATTCTGGCTGTATGGGCAGCAAAGGACGTGAAGTACCGCGGACGAGTCACGACCCGCAGCATGTGTGCGCCGCGTGCGGGCAGCCGGTGGAATCGGTGGTGAAGCGGCACAAGACACTGGGGACCTACGTCCCGTTGTGGGAGCCGGGTCCCTGCCGCAATCCGGACTGTCCGCTCTATGTCCCCCGTGAGGGCGGGGCGAGGTCCGACCCGGGCGGGCAGCCCCGGTCCGGCGGGAGCCGGCCGGAGGAGCCGGGCGGAGCGGGCGCGTCTGACGGACCGGCGGCAGGACCGTCCGGAGATTCGCCCGACGACGCCCCAGGCCGGGAGGCCGGCACATCCTGAGGGGCACCTGCGGCGCGGCCCGCTCGGCCCTACCGCTACAGTCCGCGCATGTCATCGGAGTCTACGGAAGCCTGGGCGGGCTGGTACCGCGACCGGCAGGGCGCGGAATCGGTCACCATATCGGCGAGCGGCGGCCAACTGCGCACATCCATCAGAGGCGTTGTGTACGAGGGGGCCACCTTTGCCGCCCTCAGGGCGGCGGGGGCGTCCCAGGTGCTGGCCTCCTGCGTCCTGGAATGGGACATGCCCCTGCCCGTCCATGCGGACGGCACGGTCCAGCAGGCGACTCTCAGCTGTCTGCTGACACTGGGTGAGCCCACAGGAGGTGTGCCGCCCCTCGACCGGTCGGACCTCAATCTGACGCTGCACTGCGGCGGTGCGGCGTACGAAGCGGGCGTCGCGGACGGGGACTTCGACGACGCACTCGGCAGTATCCGCCGCCAACTGCCGCCCGGCGCCGAACTCGGCCGGCGGGAACCGGCCCAGGCCTGAGCGCGCGGCAGACGCGACAGGGTGGTCGCCGCCGGCCAGCTCGACGTCGCCTTCGTGCACGAGGTGGAGGGATGCCCGTTACTGGTGCCGGACGGGCTGCGCGTGCGGGTACTCGTGGAACGGGAGCCGCAGTTCGTCTCGCTGGCGCGGGACCACCCCGCCGCCGCCCCCGTCGTGGACCTCGCCGATCTGGCCCACGACCGCTGGATGGTCGATCCGACGGTGGACGGGGAGTGGGACGGGCTGCGGCGGGTACTGGGTGCGGCCGGAATCGCCCCGCCCGTCCTGCACGGCGACTACCACACGGCCGCCTCCCTGATCGCGGACGGCGAGGTCGTCGCCCCCTGCCAGCCCACGTCCATGCCCCGCGAGGACATGGCCGTCCCCCCGCTCCGCGGCGACCCCCTCGCCGTCCGCCTCCTGCTCTTCTCCAGACCCGGGCCCGCGGGGGGCGAGCTCTACGAGTCGGTGTACGGGGACCTGACCGCCGCCTACCGCGAGGCCGCCTTGCGGGCGGCCGCCTACCGGCAGTGGCTGCTCCGCCACAAGAGCCCCCTGCTGACCCAGGCGGAACCGGCCCGCTGCCGGCAGCCTGACACCGCGCGGGCGATCAGGGACGCCCGTGACCCGTCAGCCCGTCAGTTCCCCTTCGGCGCCGCGCACTCCGCCCCACGGGCGTAGAGGGTCACCTGGGCGCCCTTCACCTGCGTGCGGGAGCACTCGTGGAAGTGGGCGCGCAGGACTTCGCGTTTGACCGCCTCCTGCGCCACCGTGTCCTCCGGCTGGCCCGGCGGGTCGCTGAGCACCACGATCCGGTCCACGGACAGCATGCGGGCGCGGATCTCGGGAGCGGGCAGTTCCTCGCCCTGGAGGGAAGCGGAAGCCCGCGGGGTGCGCCCGAGCGCGAGGTCGACGAGTCCGCCGTACTCGTCCGGGTACGAGAGCCGCCACTCGCGCCGGCGTGAGGGTGCGAAGACGAGCCCGTCGCCGGGGGACGAGACGCGCCGGACCTCGTCCGCGACGGCCGTCACGTCGTCCTTCCGGCTGTCGGGGGTCCGCATCTGCAGCGTCACGGGGGTGAGCGCGAGCACGGCCGCGAGAGCCGCCGCCGACAGGGCCGTGGCGCGAGGAAGCCGGGCGCGGAGCGGGCCACAGCGAGAGGCGGCCGTGACGAGCGCGCTGAGCGAGGTGCCGACGAGCAGGGCGAAGCCGATGTCGGTGAAGAGGACGTACCGGTCCACGTACATGGGCTCGTGGAGCGCCGACAGCAGCAGGACGGCCGTCGGGAGCACCGCCAGGGGCAGGGCCAGACGCGGCAGGAGGACGGGTCTGCGGCCGGCGGCGGGGTGCCTCGCGCAGAGCACGGCCACCAGGGCCACGCCCGTGATCTCGAGCCACTCCTTCGGCTTCGGGCCGCTGATCCACGACACCTGGCCGGACTGGCCCGCGCTGAGCAGGACCAGCGGGACGAGGCCGGCGGCCACGGCGGCCGCCGCCAAGGCCCATGCGCGCCGGACGGGCCGGTCCGCGCGGGAAGCGAGCACGGTGATGCCGTGCGCGGGCAGCGCCAGTACGGCGAATTCGTGGAGCCAGCTCGCGGCGAGCAGCGAGAGCCCGTAGAGGATCCACAGGCGACGGGACGGTTCGGTCAGGCAGCGCAGGAGCAGGTAGGTGCCCAGTGCGACCAGGGCGCAGACGAGCGCGTAGGAGCGCCCCTCCTGGGCGTACATCTGCACCTCGGGGGTGAGCGCGAAGACCAGGCCGCTGAGCAGGCCCGCCCCGCGCCCGGCGATGCGGCACCCGGTCAGTCCCACGAGCCCGGCGGCCACGGCCACGGCCAGCACGGACGGCAGCCGGAGCGTGACGAGACCCCCGTCCCAGAGGGCGAAGAGGCCGTGCATCAGGACGTAGTAGAGGCCGTGGACGGCATCCGCGTTCTGCAGGAGCGCCCAGATCTCCGGGAGACTCCGGTGCGCGACCTGGTAGGTGACGGATTCGTCGCGCCACATCGTGCCCTGCCGGGTGATGCTCCACAGTCCGAGGGCCAGGGCGAGGGCGGCCGGGCCGAGGAAGGAGTGCGCCCGCCCGGACCGGTCCGCCGGTCGGGGCTGCTCGCCGGCCGTGGCGCGGGGCCCGGCCGGGAGGTCCTCGGCCGTGGCTTGTTCGCGAAGCTCGATGGCTCCTCCTCACGACACCGCGACCACTGGAATCGGAGGCGGTACGTCCATTTGCCGCCTCATACGGCCGCACCCGGCCCGCGGGCTCCGGATGAGGAGCCGCGCGGGCCGGGTGCGGGAAGCTGACGCGAGGTCAGGCCTTCTTGGTCTCCCAGAAGATCTTGTCGATCTGGGCGATGTGGTCCAGGGCCTTCTGGCCGGTCGCCGGGTCCGTGGACGCCTTGGCGGCGGAGAGCGCCTTCAGGGTGTCGTTGATGAGCTGGTGCAGCTCCGGGTACTTCTCGAAGTGCGGCGGCTTGAAGTAGTCGCTCCAGAGCACCGAGACGTGGTGCTTGGCGAGCTCCGCGCGCTGCTCCTTGATGACCGTGGCGCGGGCGCGGAAGTGCGGGTCCTCGTTGGCCTGGTACTTCTCCTGGACGGCCTTGACCGACTCCGCCTCGATGCGGGCCTGGGCCGGGTCGTAGACACCGCAAGGCAGGTCGCAGTGGGCGCTGACCTTCACCTTGGGGGCAAACAGGCGGGAGAGCATTGAGCTGTCCTTCCTCGTGATCGTCTTCTCAGGTGGGACATTACTCCGTGAGGGACCCGTTTTGGCGGGTGCCCCCTTGGGCTTAGGTCAAAAGTCCGGGGTCCGTGCCGGGCCGGTGGCCGAACATACAGTGGGAGTCGGAGGTGGCTGATGATTGAGCAGGGGCGGGAGCCGAGGGCCCGGTTCGGGGTCGCCGAGGTGACCGGGCCGTCGATGGTTCCGACGCTGGTTCACGGGGACCAGCTGCTGGTCGACTACCGCGCCTCACTGCGCGTCGGCGACGTGGCGGTGCTCCGCCATCCGCTGCAGCAGGACCTGCTCATCGTCAAGCGGCTTGCCGAACGGCGCGACGGGGGGTGGTGGGTGCTCGGTGACAACCCCGGCGCCGACGGCGACAGCCGTGTCTTCGGGGTGGTGCCGCCCGAGCTGCTGCTCGGCCGGGTGCGCAGCCGCTTCCGTCCGCTCAGTCAGGATCAGCGGTCCGTGACGGGGGTCGTCTCCTGGCTGGTCTCCGCGGTGCGGCCGGTGGGCCCGGACCGCTCGCTCTCCAGACGCTTGCGCGCCCGGTAGGCGGCCACGTTGGCGCGGGTCGCGCAGCGGTCGGAGCAGTAGCGGCGCGAGCGGTTCGTGGACGTGTCCAGGTAGGCGTTGCGGCAGGGCGCGGCCTGGCAGAGACCGAGGCGGTCGACGCCGTACTCGGTCAGATGGAACGCCAGTCCCATCGCGGCGATCGCGGCATAGCCCGCGGTCGCGTTCGAAGGGTGGTCGGCGAGGTGCATGTGCCACTTGGGGCGGCCGTCCTCGTCCCGGTGGTCGTGCCCGGAGATCTGCGGGCTGACGGGGAACTCCAGCAGCAGTGAGTTGAGCAGGTCGACGGCCTGGGTCTCCTCACCCGCGTCGGCCGCGGCGAAAACGGCGCGCAGCCGGCCCCGTACCGAGCGGAAGCGGGTGACGTCCGAGTCGGTGGCGCGGCGGGCGGCCTGGGACGACGCGCCGAAGAGCTCGCGGACGGCCTCGACCGAGGTGAGGGAGTCCTTGTTGCGAGCCGGCTCCTCGGTGTTGACCAGCCGTACGGCGTAGTCCGAGTAATAGGCCAGTTCCACTTGTAGTCCTTACAGCGGCGTTCTAGGGTGACGGTAACGGCTGCTTATCAATCGAGGGTATTACGGACGGGAGGCTTCCGGTGGGCGGGACGGACGAGGGCACGGCGGCGGGCACCGACTGGCGGGCTTGGCAGGAGAGCTGGGACCGCCAGCAGGAGTGGTACATGCCCGACCGCGAGGAGCGGTTCCGGGTGATGCTGGACATGGTCGAGGCCACGGTCGGCCCGAAGCCCGGAGTCCTCGACCTCGCCTGCGGTACGGGAAGTATCACGGACCGGCTCCTCGCGCGGTTCCCGGAGGCCACCAGCACCGGGGTCGACCTCGACCCCGCGCTGCTGACCATCGCCCGGGGCCACTTCGCGGGCGACGAGCGCGTCACGCTCGTCACCGCCGACCTCAAGGACCCCGCCTGGACGGACTCCCTGCCGCACACCTCGTACGACGCGGTGCTCACCGCCACCGCGCTGCACTGGCTCCACAGCGAACCGCTCGCGGCGCTCTACCGGCAGATCGGCACCCTCGTCCGGGACGGCGGCGTCTTCATGAACGCCGACCACATGAAGGACGCGTCCACACCCCGGATCAACGCCGCGGAGCGCGCGCACCGGCACGCGGGCATGGAACGGGCCAGGGCGGCCGGCGCCCTCGACTGGGCCGAGTGGTGGGCGCTCGCCGCCAAGGACCCGGTCCTGGCCGGGCCGACGGCCGAGCGGTTCCGGATCTACGGCGAGCACGCCGACGGTGACACCCCCTCCGCCCAGTGGCACGCCGAGGCCCTGGGCGCGGCGGGCTTCGCCGAGGCGCGCCCGGTGTGGGCGTCGCCGTCGGACGCTCTGGTGCTGGCCCTGAAGTAGCGGCGGAACGCGCAGGGGCGGTACGGACCACCGGGTCCGTACCGCCCCTTGCCGGTTGCGCTCAGAGCGCTTTCTGCAGGTCAGAGCGCCTTCGACAGATCAGAGCACCTTCGAGAGGAACGACTTCGTCCGCTCGTGCTGCGGGTTCCCCAGGACATCGCGCGGGTGGCCGGCCTCGACGACCACGCCGTCGTCCATGAAGACGAGCGCGTCGCCGACCTCACGGGCGAAGCCCATCTCGTGGGTCACGACGATCATCGTCATGCCGTCCTCCGCGAGGCCGCGCATGACGTCGAGGACCTCGCCCACCAGCTCGGGGTCGAGGGCCGACGTCGGCTCGTCGAAGAGCATCAGCTTCGGCTCCATCGCGAGCGCACGGGCGATCGCGACGCGCTGCTGCTGACCGCCGGAGAGCTGGGTCGGGTAGTTCTTGGCCTTGTCGGCCAGTCCCACCCGGTCCAGCAGCTTCAGCGCACGCTCGCGGGCCACGGACTTCGACTCGCCCTTGACCTGGACCGGAGCCTCCATGACGTTCGTGAGGGCCGTCATGTGCGGGAAGAGGTTGAAGCGCTGGAAGACCATGCCGATGTCCCTGCGCTGCGCCGCGACCTCCTTCTCCTTCAGCTCGTAGAGCTTGTCGCCCTTCTCGCGGTAGCCCACCAGCCGCCCGTCGACCGAGAGCCGGCCGCCGTTGATCTGCTCCAGGTGGTTGATGCACCGCAGGAAGGTGGATTTGCCGGATCCGGACGGGCCGACCAGGCAGAACACCTCACGGTGCGCGACCTCGAGATCGATGCCCTTGAGGACCTTCAGATGCCCGAACGACTTGTGGACGTTCTCGGCCTTCACCATCGGCTGCGTCGACTGGGAACTCATACCTTCACGCCTCCGACATTGCTCTGGACACGGAACGACGACAGCTGTTTGCGCAGCCGCTGGAGCGGCGTGGGCGGCAGCGAACGGCTCGAACCGCGGGCGTAATACCGCTCCAGGTAGTACTGGCCGATGCTGAACACGGTCGTCAGCGCCAGGTACCAGAGCGAGATCACGATGTAGCCCTCCATGATGGCGAGCGTCCGGGAGCCGAATTCACGGCCCCGCAGGAACAGCTCGCCGTAGCCGATGGCGAACGCCAGCGAGGAGGTCTTGAGCATGTTGATGAACTCGTTGCCGGTCGGCGGAATGATCACCCGCATGGCCTGCGGCAGCACGATGCGACGCATCGTCTTGCCGCCCTTCATGCCCAGCGCGTGCGCCGCCTCCGTCTGACCCGAGTCGACCGACTGGATGCCGGCCCGGCAGATCTCGGCCATGTACGCGGCCTCGTTCAGGCCGAGCGCCAGCAGCGCCGCCACGAAGGGCGTCATGACCTGGTTCATCTCGTCCCGGTAGATGAAACCGAGGTCGAGGTACTGGAAGACCAGCGAGAGGTTGAACCACAGCAGGATCTGCACCAGCACCGGGGTGCCGCGGAAGAACCAGATGTAGCCCCAGGCCACCGAGGAGAGCACCGGGTTGGGCGAGAGTCGCATCACCGCGAGGATCGCGCCGAGGACCACACCGATCACCATCGAGTAGACGGTGATCTTCAAGGTCTCCCAGGCGCCCCAGGCGAACGTGCCGTTGGTGATCTGGTCACCGACCACGCTCCACTGGATCTGGGCGTCGGCGAACGCCCGGACCAGCAGGGCGAGGAGCCCGAGCACGACGACGGCGCTGATCCAGCGCCCGTAGTGGCGTACGGGAACGGCCTTGATGGGCCCGGAGTACTTGCGGGGGGAGGCGTCCCGGCCACCGTCCGGGGGGACGTCGGCCGGCACCTTGTCGAGGGGGTCAGTCACAGAGTTGCTGCCTTACATGAGGGAGGTTGTGGCGGCGAGTGGCGTCACTTGCCGGCGTTGACCGTTGCCTTCTCGATGGCGCCGCTCTCGGCCTTCCACTCCTTCAGAACCTCGCCGTACGAGCCGTCATCGATGATCTGCTGGACGGCCGCCTGGAGGGCGTCACGCAGCTGCGTGTTCTTCTTGCTCACCGCGATGCCGTACGGCGCGGCGTCGATCTGCTCGCCCACGACCTCGAAGAGCTTGCCGCCGCCGGCGTTCAGCTCGTTGTAGAGGGCGACCGGGAAGTCGGTGATCACCGCGTCGGCACGCTTGGTCTGGAGCTGCGTGATCGAGTCGGTGTCCTGGTCGGAGATGAACTCCTTGATCTTGTCGGAGCCGCACTTCTTCTGCGTCTCCTTCAGCAGCGCCTCGTTGGCCGTGCCGCGCTGGGCGGCGACCGTCAGGCCGCACAGGTCGTCCAGCGTGTTGACCTTCTTGGGGTTGCCCTTCTGGACCAGGATCGCGGAGCCGGCCTTGAAGTAGTTGACGAAGTCGGCACCGCCCTTGGCGTCCTCGGTCGCGCCCTGCTGGCGCTCCTTGGTGTCCGTCATCGACGACATGACGATGTCGGTGCGGCCGTTGTTCATGCCGAGGACGAGCTGGTCGAAGGTGGAGTTCTCGAACTGGAACTCGACGCCGAGGACCTTGCCCAGGGCCTTGGCGATGTCGATGTCCACACCGGCGGGCTTGTTGCCCTCGTCCATGAACTCCATCGGCGCGTACGCGATGTCGGATCCGACCTTGATGACGCCCTTGTCGCGGATCTCCTTGGGCAGCTTGTCGGCCAGCGGCGCCGCGGACGAGGTGCCCTTGGTCTCCGAGTCCGAGGCTCCGTTGTCCGTCTGGTCGCCGCACGCGGTCAGCAGCATGGCGCCGGCGACCGCGATGGCGCTGACCGCCGCGATCCGGGACTTGGCGGCGGTCGAGCGGCGCGTGGTGCTTGCGGTCATGATCGGGGTCCTCCGGCGGGTGAGGGTGGAGTTACCAGGTCGTACTGCACTCATCTTCGAGTGTCGCGACCTTGTCTGTTTTCGGCATCTTGCCATTCGGACGAGCCCATTCAGGGGGCCACGCATGTCAAAATCGGATAACGGGTCACCCCCGAACCCCGGCGGGCCGGTACATCAAGGCCGGACCATTCGCTGGAAAGCCTTCTTCCGGCCGGAAGATCTTCGGTCGTCTTGCCTTCTGGGCGGGTTCGGCCGCACGTGGCGGGCTTGTCCGTGTTTCTGGCTATGAACCGCGTCACCGAGCGCATATCGACTCGTCCGCGGTGTGGTCCGTCCGGTAAGAAGGATCCTTACACCCCTCATCCGGGGCTCAGGGCGCGTGTGCGGCGCGCCCGCGCGTACGTACCTCCCCCTGCCCGGGCGGGCCAATCGCCCTAGTGCAGGGAACGGACGCGGTGCCCGCCCACCCCTCCTCAACCAGGAGTGGCCACCCTCAACTGATGAAGACCTAAGGGGTCAACCACATGGCAGCGGAGATCGTCAATCCTCGCAGCGACAGCGCCGACACGGAGAGCGCCGACGAGCCCTTCGATCCGGCGTTCGCACTGCACCGCGGCGGCAAGATGGCCATCCAGGCCACCGTGCCGGTGCGGAACAAGGACGACCTGTCCCTCGCTTACACACCCGGCGTCGCCAAGGTCTGCACCGCCATCGCGGAGCGGCCGGAGCTCGTGCACGACTACACCTGGAAGTCCCAGGTCGTCGCCGTCGTGACGGACGGAACGGCGGTGCTCGGTCTCGGAGACATCGGACCGGAGGCATCCCTCCCGGTCATGGAAGGGAAGGCGATCCTTTTCAAGCAGTTCGGCGGCGTGGACGCGGTCCCGATCGCCCTCGCCACCACCGACGCCGACGAGATCGTCGAGACCGTCGTGCGTCTCGCGCCGTCCTTCGGCGGAGTCAACCTCGAGGACATCTCGGCACCCCGGTGCTTCGAGATCGAGCGCAAGCTCCAGGAGCGCCTCGACATCCCCGTCTTCCACGACGACCAGCACGGCACCGCCGTCGTGACCCTGGCCGCCCTGCGCAACGCAGCCAAGCTGACCGGGCGCACGCTCGGTGACCTGCGCGCTGTCATCTCCGGCGCGGGCGCGGCCGGTGTGGCGATCGCGAAGTTCCTGCTGGAGGCCGGTCTCGGCGACGTGGCGGTCGCCGACCGCAAGGGCATCGTCAGCCGTGACCGCGAGGACCTGACGCCGGTCAAGCGTGAGCTCGCCGAGCTCACCAACCGTGCGGGTCTCTCGGGCTCCCTGGAGAACGCGCTGGCCGGCGCCGACGTCTTCATCGGCGTCTCCGGCGGCACCGTGCCGGAGGCGGCTGTCGCGTCCATGGCGCCGGGGGCGTTCGTCTTCGCCATGGCCAACCCGAACCCGGAGGTGCACCCCGACGTCGCGCACAAGTACGCGGCGGTCGTGGCCACCGGCCGTTCGGACTACCCGAACCAGATCAACAACGTCCTCGCCTTCCCGGGGATCTTCGCGGGCGCGCTGCAGGTGCGGGCGTCCCGGATCACCGAGGGCATGAAGATCGCGGCGGCGGACGCGCTCGCCGACGTCGTCGGTGACGCGCTCTCGGCCGACTACGTGATCCCCTCGCCCTTCGACGAGCGGGTCGCGCCCGCGGTGACCGCGGCGGTCGCCGCGGCGGCGCGAGCGGAGGGCGTCGCCCGCCGCTGACACGAGTCGGCATCGCGGCTGAACGAACCGGGCCGTGTCGTATCCCGTGCGGGGGTACGGCACGGCCCGTTCCTGTCGCCCCTGCCCTCGCGCTGCCCATGGCGGGGGCCGGGGCGCGTCCGACGGTGCGACGCGGGGCCGGGCGCGGGGTGTGGCCGAATCGGTGCGGTTGTTCCCGTGGGGGTCTTCCGGGGTTCATCCGGTGCTGCTGTGATGCTCCGCGGTCCGCGTCGGCGGCCGGTACACGTCCCCCCAGGAGGCCCCTGTGAATCTGGTCGTCAACGGCGGTGCCGAGAGCGGGCCGGGAGGGAGCGCCGAGCCCGTCGGCAGCGTGACGGGCTGGGTCGTCGCGCAAGGCGCCCCGGCGCTCGTCGGGTACAACGTCGGCGCCGGCTATCCGACCCCCGCCGATCCCGGGCCCGTCCGCCGCGGCTCCCGGTTCTTCAGCGGCGGCGAGTCGCCCCGTACCGCCCTCGTGCAGGACGTCGAACTGCCCCTAACCGGTACGACCGGCCGGGCGGCCGTCGACGCGGGGCGGGTCCGGTACACGCTGACCGCCTGGCTCGGCGGATACGCCGCACAGGAGGACGGCGCCAGGCTCTCCGTCGAGTTCCGCGACGCGAAGGGCACGCCCGTGGCGCTGAGCGTGCTCGGACCCGTGACCGCCGCGGACCGCGGCGCACGCACCGGCCTGCTGGAGCGCACCGCGTCCGCCGCCGTGCCGCCCGGCGCCCGCAGCGCACGCCTGCTGCTCGTCCTCACCCGCAGCGGCGGCGGGACGTCCAACGACGGGTACGCCGACGGGATCTCGCTCGGCCTGACGGCCACGGCCGGGGCCACGAGCACGGGGGGACGCACGTGACCAGGACCGACCGACGGAATCTGCTCAAGGCGGCGGCCGCCGTGGGGGCCCTCAACCTGGCGTGGCCGCTGAGCGCCGGGCTGTCGCCGGCCCAGGCCCGAGAGGCGGCGGAGGCGCTCGGCGCCGACTACGACCCGGCGCCGTTCACCCTCGGGGTCGCCTCCGGAGACCCGCTCCCGAACAGCGTCCTGCTGTGGACCCGGCTCGCGCCGGAACCGCTGGCCGCAGAGCAGCCCCTGCCCGAGGTCGTCGAGGTCGAATGGACCGTGGCCCTGGACCGGACACTCGGCCAGGTGGTGGCCCACGGCACGGCCCCGGCCTCCGCGACCCTCGGCCACAGCGTCCATGTGCCCGTCCAGGGGCTGCGCCCGGACACCCGCTACTGGTACGCGTTCAAGGCACTGGGCAGGACCAGCCGGGTCGGCCGCACCCGCACCGCGCCGGCCGGAGGCGCCCGCCGGGTCAGGTTCGCCGCCGCCAACTGCCAGGCGTTCCACGACGGGTTCTACGCCGCCCACCGCGGAATCGCCCGCGAGGACGTCGACTTCGTGGTCCACCTCGGTGACTACATCTACGAGCACGGCCAGGTCGGCGGTGTCCCCGCGGACCACGTCCGCGACCACGAGGGCCCGTCGGTCTTCACCGTCGCCGACTACCGCCGCCGCCACGCCCTCTACAAGGGCGACGCGTCCCTGCGCGAAGCGCACGCGGCCCACCCGTGGTTCCTGACCTGGGACGACCACGAAGTGGTGAACGACTACTCGGGAACCGGCGGCGGCGCGCCGTTCATGCAGCGCAAGGCGGCCGCGTACCAGGCCTGGTACGAGCACCAGCCGCACCGCGACGACGGCGCCTTCGCGCTGCCCGATCCGGAGATCCACCGTGTCCGCCGCTGGGGCGACGTGCTGGAACTGACGGTGCTCGACCTGCGTTCGTACCGCTCCGGGCAGAACCTTCCCGACGGCACGATCCTCGGTGAGGGGCAGAAGTCCTGGCTGAAGCGGGGCATCGACCGGGCGCCCGACGCGTGGCACGTCTGGGCCAACTCGATCATGCTCAGCCAGCTGAGGGGCCGGCCGGGCGGCCCGTACATGTTCACCGATCAGTGGGACGGCTTCCTCGCGGAGCGCAAGGAGGTGCTGGGCCATGTGCACAACAGCGGCCTCGAGGACCTCGTCGTCATCACCGGCGACTGGCACTCCGCGTTCGTCGACGACATCAGGACCGACTTCGACGATCCCACGTCCCCGGTCGTGGGCACGGAGTTCACCGCGCACTCCGTCACCTCGGGGGCCTACTCGGCGGACTGGAACCGGACGAACGGCCCGCTGATGGGCGCGGCCAACCCACATCTGAAGTACTTCGAGGGCAACCGCTACGGCTACGACGTGTACGAGGTGACCCCGGAGCGGTTCAGCGCCCACATGAGGGTGATCGCGGACCGCCGCGACCCTGCGTCGCCCGTCACCACGCTGACGAGCTTCCACGTCGACCGGGGCAGCACCGGTTCGTACGAGGACCCGGCGACGAAGCACTCGCCGGCCCAGTGGCGGCGGGAGTAGGGGGGACGCGTGTCACACCGGTGCGTGGTTCCGCCACGCACCGGCCCGCCCTACTCTCAAGGTCATGTTCGCCGCCTACGCCGCCCGCATCGACCGTGACCAGCCGCTCAACGGCCTTGAACTGGGCGAACGCCCGGCACCTCAGGCCCGTCCCGGCTGGACGACCGTGACCGTCAAGGCCGCTTCCCTCAACCACCACGACCTGTGGTCGCTGCGCGGGATCGGTCTCGCGGAGGACAAACTGCCGATGATCCTCGGCTGCGACGCCGCCGGCGTCGACGAGGACGGGAACGAGGTGGTCCTCCACTCCGTCATCGGGCAGAGCGGCCACGGTGTCGGACCCGACGAGCCCCGTTCCATCCTCACCGAGCGCTACCAGGGCACCTTCGCCGAGCAGGTCAGCGTGCCCACCTGGAACGTGCTGCCGAAGCCGAAGGAGCTCACCTTCGAGCAGGCCGCCTGCCTGCCGACCGCCTGGCTCACCGCCTACCGGATGCTCTTCACCAACGCCGGTGTGCGTCCCGGCGATTCGGTCCTGGTGCAGGGCGCGGGCGGCGGCGTGGCCACCGCCGCGATCGTGCTCGGCAAGGCCGCGGGCCTGCGGGTGTACGCCACCAGCCGCGACGAGGCCAAGCGCAAGCGCGCCGTCGAGCTCGGGGCCGAGGAGGCGTACGAGCCGGGTGCCCGGCTGCCGCGCCGGGTGGACGCCGTCATCGAGACGGTCGGGGCCGCGACCTGGTCCCACTCGGTCAAGTCGCTGCGGCCAGGCGGCACCCTGGTGATCTCCGGGGCGACGAGCGGTGACCGGCCCGCGCACGCCGAGCTCACCCGGATCTTCTTCCTCGAACTGAAGGTCGTCGGTTCGACGATGGGCTCCAAGGACGAGCTGGAGGACCTGCTCTCGTTCTGCGCGGCCACGGGTGTGCGGCCGGTCATCGACGAGGTGCTGCCGCTGGACCGGGCCAGGGAGGGCTTCGAGAAGATGGCCACCGGTGAACTGTTCGGCAAGATTGTCCTGACCAACCCTTGATGGTCCGTCAGTTCTGCTGATGGGATCTCCGGCACTGGTCCACGACCGTGCCGGAGGTTCCCCATGTACCGCCGACTGCTCGCCGTCCTCGTCTCCACGCTCCTGCTGCTCTGCGCCGCGCCGACCCGGGCAGGCGCCACAGCGGCCGGCGCCGCGCCGGACGGCATCCCGCGGCTGACCGACGACCGCGGCCGGGTCCTCACCCTGCGCGGCTGGAACGTCGAGGACAAGACCCACCAGGGCGAGGCGGCCCTGTCCGCGATCACCGAGCGGCACTTCCGTGACCTGCGCGCCCAGGGCTTCAACTTCGCCAGGCTGCTGGTCTTCTGGGACGACCTCGAGCCCGAGCGGGGCAGATACAGCGAGCGGTACCTGCGCAAGATCGACCAGGTGCTGGACTGGGCGCGCACGCACCGCGTCCATGTGCTGATCGACGCCCACCAGGACGTCTTCGGCCCGGCCTTCGGTCACCGCGGCATCCCCGAGTGGGCGACCAGGACGGACGGGCTGCCGTTCACACCGCACCCCGACGACTGGTTCGCCGAGTACTTCGAGCCCGCCGTGCAGCGCGCGTTCACCCACCTCTACGAGGACCCCGATCTGCGCGGCGCCCAGGCCGGGATGTGGCGGGTGCTGGCCGACCGGTTCGCGGACCACCCCGCCGTCATCGGCTACGACCTGATCAACGAGCCGATGGGTGAGCTCCGGGAGGGCGAGGACCTGCCGACGGCCGCCCGGCGCATCGAGGCCGAGCAGCTCACGCCGATGTACAACCGGATCGCGGACGCGGTCCGTTCCGTGGACCCGGACACCTGGCTGTTCGTCGAGCCGACGCCGATCGTCGGAGAAGGCGTGCCGACCGGCCTGGGCCGGATCGACGATCCGAGGACGGTCTACGCCCCGCACTTTTACAACACCGCCATGGAGGCGGGCGCCGACTACGACCCTTCGGCGGGCTGGATCGAGGCGTACGAGCGCGCCGTGACCGAGTACCCCGCGCGGTACCGGATGCCCGTCGTGGTCGGCGAGTGGGGCCCGCTCAACAACGCCCTGCCGAACATGGCCCGCTTCTACCGGGAGGCACTCGCCTCCCTCAACCGTTACAGCTCCGGCTGGGCCGGCTACGTCTGGTGCTACGGGGGCGGATACTGCGCGGTCGACGCGGAGGGCCGCTTCCGCACCAACAAGGAGCAGACCGCCGCCCCCTACGCTGCGGCCGTGGCGGGCAGGGTGACCGCCGAGGGGTACGCACCGGACAGCGGGACGTACCGGCTGGAGTACCGCTCGTCGCGCGGCGTCACCGAGGTCTCCGTGCCGCCCGGTGCGAGCGGCTGGCGGATCGAGGTGACCGGCCGTGCCGGGCCGCGGGTCCGCACCGTCCCGGCCGGCTGGACGGCCACCGTACGGATCCACGCCCGGCCGGGCGAGCACGTCACGGTCGGCGTCGGTCCTCGTAGACCACGATGAAGTCACCGCACGGTCCGTGACGGCGGGCGAGCGCGTCGCGCAGCCGGCGCAGATGGGCGGTCGTCAGCTCGAGCGGCGGCTCGTCCGGCTGGTGGGTCGTACCGCGTGGGTAGTCCTCGTCCGGGGTGCGGGTCATCTCGATGTGACAGCCGAGGACATGGGTCACCCGGTTCGTCGCGCAGAACGCCAGCAGCCGGTCGACCGTGGCGGTGAAGGCGGGGAGGTCCCTGACGTAGAGCCGGCCCGGGTAGAGCGAGTCGCCGGTCAGCAGCAGACCGGTGTGCCGGTCGTGGAAGACGACGGCGGCCTCCTCGTGACCGGGGCCTGGCAGCAGGTCCAGTACCCGGCCGCCGAGATCCAGTTCCGTGGGGCGCAGCGGCCACTGATCGAAGCCGAAGTACGCCGTCACCGCGTCGAGGGACGGTCCCACGACCTCGGTGTGCGGACGGTCCGCGAACTGCGCGTCGCCCGCGATGTGGTCGCCGTGCCCGTGGGTGTGGGCGACGACCAGCCCGTACCGCTTCCGTGGGTGCCGGGCGAGCCATTGCCCGATCAGCGCGTCGACGGTGGCGCGCAGCGGCATCGCGGCGGGGTCGGCGGTCGCGCCGGTGTCCAGCAGCAGCGCCCGTTCGTTCCCGAACAGCAGGTAGAGGAACGGCGCCTCGAAGTGCACGGACTTGTTCTGACGCAGAATCAGCGTGTGCTCGCTGTACGCGTGGACCTGGATCGCGGGCGCGGTGTCCTCCCCGGGCACCGGGCCGCCGGCGTGCCAGTGGACATCGAGGCTGCCGGCGACGGGAGCGTCCGTACGGAAGTCGATCACGAGGCCCACCGTACGCGGCCCTCCGGTCCGCCGGGGAGGGCCGCCGTGACGATTGCGGCGCTCTGATGCGGGGCACGAGGACTGACACCACGCGGTCGCGCGTGAAGGGGGAGGAACAAAAGTGTCAACGGGGGATCAGAGCCGGATTCCGGCGTACCCGGGCGTCGAACGCTTCGTCGACGCCTTCGACAAGCTCGTCGTCCAGCCGCGGCGGAGCCGCAGCCGCGTGCCCGTCGTGCTGCTGAGCGAGCCGGGCGACGGGCAGGCCGGCCGCCGGATCGTCGCGGGGCTGCGCACCCGGTTACGCGGCCGGGAGGGGCGGCTCGCCCCGCACGCCTGCGTGCCGGCGGCACAGGCCGACCCGGCGGAGCCGCCGCTCGACCTGTTCGAGCAGATCGCCTTCCAGCTCGACGCCTCGATGCCGCCGGGCACCGGGCGGCTGCGGCTGCCCTCCTACCGGCTGCTGCGTGCCGTCGTCTGCGCGCCCGCCGCCGGCGGCCTGATGGAACGGCGTCCCGGGGAATTGCTGGACCACTGTTACGCCCAGCACCGAGAGGTCTCCGGGCTCGCCCGCGGCCTGTGGTGGCTGGGGGGCCGGGACCAGGCCAACGGCGGCACACTGCTCGAGCTGCTGTGGAACTTCGTCGCGGGACCGCTCTTCCAGCGACTGCCGCGAGCTCTCTACGGCCGCCGGGCCAACCGCCGGATGCTGGGCCGCGGCCGGTCCGGTGGCCGCCGGTGGTACGCGGAGTGGGTACGGCAGCAGCAGGGCACCCCGCCCTCCGAGTTCTTCCGCTCCGCCCTCGACCTGGTGGGAGGCGGCCCGGAGGGCGACCCCGAGCAGCTCGACCGGATCCTGGTGCACGCGCTGCTCGCCGACCTGGAGGCCGCCGGGCGCAAACGGACCTTCGACCCGTGGCGGCGGCGCCGGGTCAGCCGCTTCGTGCTCCTGGTGGAGGAGGCAGGGCCCGCCGAGTCGCGCATCCAGCGCTTCCTGAGGGAACTGCGCTCGGCCATGGAGGACCTGAGGTGCACTTCGGTGGTGGCCGTGGCCGCCGGAGTGCGCACCCTCGCCAGCCGGATCCCCGACATCGAGGTCCCGGGGCTGTCCGCCGCCGGGGCCGACCTGGCCAACATCGCCCAGCGCGGCACCCCGCCCGGCCGCCCCTCGGGCATGGTGGTCCCCGTCGAGGAGGGCCCGGAGGACGACCAGGCCGCCACGTACTGGCTGGGCCGCTGGCCCACGCTCGCCCCGCCCACGCACCGCTGGGGGCCGGGCGTGGAGGTGGCCGGCGCGCTGGGCGCCGGGGTGCTCGCCCTCGCGGTCGCCGCCGGCCTGCTCGTCGGTGTGCCGTTCACCAGCGTCGGGCCCGACCCGTGCCTCGGCTCCACCTTCCTCGGCACGGACGGGCAGTGCGTCGGTGTCGCGGAGGGTGCCGCGTCGTTCGGCACGGGCGACAGCGAGCGGGCCGTGCAAGACGTGCTGCAGCGCATAGAGCAGCAGAACGAGCAGGTGGAGCAGGAGCTCTCCGGCCGGGACGCCGACGACCCGCGCCCGCGGGCACGGACCGTCGTGTACTTCGGGGCGCTCAGCGGCGGCAAGGACGCGGAGGACCCGGTGCGCGGCGGCACGCTCGCCGAACTGCGGGGCCTCGCCCTCGCGCAGGCGTATGTGAACGCGCAGGCGCTGCGCACCGGTGAACGGGTGCCGCTGCGGGTGCTCGCCGCGAACGCGGGCGACCGGTTCAAGGACGCCCCGGCGGTGGCCCGGCGGATCGTCGACCTCGCGGAGAAGGACCGTTCGATCGTCGGGGTCGTCGGTTTCGGCCAGAGCAGGCGGCGCACGTACGAGGCGATGGGCATCCTCGGCGAGGCGGGCCTGCCGATGGTCGGCACCTCCGGCACCGCCGACGAACTGCTCCGCCAGGGCGAGCACTACTACCAGACGGCGCCGACGGACGCCCGGGCCGGCCAGGTGATGGCCTCCTTCGCCGAGCACGCCGCGATGGTGGACGGCCGGACCGCGCTGCGGGTGCGGCTGATCGCCGACCCCTCGGACGCGTACAGCGCGAGCCTGGCGACGGCGTTCCGGTCGGCGTACGGCGACGGACGCACCGACATGCTGCTCTACACGCCGACGGACGCGCCCGAGCCCTCGCCGGTACCGGGCGGCCCGGTGGGGCCCTCGGTCCAGGCCGTGGAGGATCTGGCGCGTGAGGTGTGCCGCGCGGTGGCGGCCGAGCCGCGCACGGCGGTGGTGTGGGCGGGGCGGGGCAGCCACTTCCAGCTGTTCCTCGGGGAGTTGGCGCGTGACTCGCGGGACTGCCCGGAGGTCAGTGTGCTCGGCGGTGACGACGTCACCAACGCGCTGACCGAGGAACACCGTCCGTGGGAGGTCTTCGCCGGGCTGACGCTGTACTACGTCTCGCACGGCAGGGCCCCTGCCTTGTCCAAAGCGAGCGGCGAGGCGAGTGCCTTTCTCTCGGCGTACGACCGCACCTACGCGGACGACCACGGCGCCCGCACCGGCGGGATGCGGCAGGACGCCCATGTGGCGCTCGCCTGGGACGCGATGCGCTATCTGGCGGAGGGCGTCGACCAGGCATGGCGTGGAACGGGCGGCAACGACGAGCGACTCGACCGCGGTCTGCTTCAGGCGGTGCTCTACCAGGGGCTCGGCGGCGGGGGCTTCGACGGGGCCACCGGGCGGATCGAGGCGCACGGGGCGGCCGGCGGCGGCCGGCTGACGGAGAAGAAGCTGACGGCGGTGGAGCAGGGCGGCGCGAAGGGGTCGCGGACGGTGCTGCTGTGCGGGACGGTGGCGCGCGGTGACGTGCGCGACGTCTGGGGGCCGGGGAAGCATCCCTGCCCCTGATGTCAACCATGGTTGACACTCCGCGCCTGTCAATGTAGGTTGACAGTCATGACCGAAGCAACAGAACTCGCCGAGCGTGCGGGCGACCGCGATCCGCGCGTCGGGCTGCGGGCGGTCGCCGCGCTGCGGCGGCTGCTGGAGCAGTTGGAAGCCGTACAGGTCAGAAGCGCCCGCAACCAGGGCTGGTCGTGGCAGGAGATCGCGGCGGAGCTTGGTGTCAGCCGCCAGGCGGTCCACAAGAAGCACGGGAGGCTGTGATGTTCGAGCGCTTCACCAAGGACGCCCGTGCGGTGGTGATCGGCGCCACCGCATGCGCGGAACGGGCCGATTCGTCCACGGTCACCGAGGAGCACCTGCTCCTTTCCCTGCTGGACCTCGGCGGCTCACGCACCGACTTCGCGTTCACGGCCCTCGGCGTCATGGACCGGCGGGCCGCCCTCGAGGCGTCCCTGGCCGACGTGCGCCGGCGCGGCGGCATGACCAAGGCGGACGAGGCGGCACTGGCCGGACTGGGGATCGACGTCGGCGCGATCGTCGCCAGGGTCGAGGAGACCCACGGGGCCGGCGCGCTGGCCGGCGACCGCAAGGACCGGCGCTGGTGGTCGGGCCACCGCTCCTTCACCCGGGAGGCGAAGTCGGCCCTGGAGAAGTCGCTGCGGATCGCCCTGGGCCGGCGGGACCGGACCATCGGCGCGGAGCACATCCTGCTGGCCCTCGTCTCGGGCCGCGGCGTCGTCGCGGAGGTCCTCGCCGAACACGGGGTGACGTACGGCGCGCTGGAGCGGGCGATGTTCGGCGGGACGGACGGCGGCGCGGCGCGGGCCGGCTGACCCGGCCGCGCCACCGCCCGGCCCCGGCCCGCCGGTCAGTCCTTGCCGCTACGCAGCAGAGCGACGATGTGGGCCGCCGCCGTCGACAGATGGCGGCGGGCCTCGCCCAGTTGCTCCACCGTGACACCGTGGTCGCGTGCCGCGTCCCGTACGTCGTCCCGGAAGCGGTCGAGCAGCCGCTCCAGGTCACGGGCCGGGTCGGCCGAGTCCTTCGGGTCCACGGTGTCCTTCGCCCAGTCCGGGTCCGCGCCCGCGGGTTCCGGCTTGACGAACGGTGGCCAGGCCGTCCCCCGCGCCAGTCCGCCGAGCTGACCGGTCAGCTCCGACAGACCCTCGCGTACGCCGGTCGGCCAGTCGCCGCGGGCGAAGTGGTCCTGGACCTGCTCCTGCACCTGCCGGGCGATCCGCTGCATCTCGGCGCGGGCGGTCTCCTGCGCCTCCTGCGCCTGCCGGCGGGCCTGCTGGGCGTCCTCGCGGGCCCGGCGCGACTCGTCCTTCGCGCGGCGCGCCTGCTCCTTCCACTCCTGCTTGGCGCGCTTCAGCTCCTCCTTCGCGACCCGCCACGACTCGCTGTCGGCGAGGTCACCCAGATCCCCCAGGTTGCCGAAGTCGCCGCGGCCGGGACTCCATTCGCCCTTGCCGGGGCCGGTCTTGCGGGTCCGGGTCGCCGCAGCGCGCATGTCGCTGCGCAGCTTGCCCGCCGCGCCACGGACGTCGTCCCGGATCTCGGCGGCCAGTTCGGAGACCGAGTCGCGGATCTCCAGCTCCAGGTCGGCCAGTTCGCCGCTGCGTCCGGCCAGTTCCGCCCGGCCGGCGTCGGTGATCGAGTAGACCTTGCGGCCGCCCTCGGTGGCGTGGGTGACGAGCCCCTCGGCCTCCAGCTTGGCCAGCCGCGGGTAGACGGTGCCGGCGCTCGGCGCGTACAGGCCCTGGAAGCGCTCCTCGAGCAGGCGGATGACCTCGTAGCCGTGGCGCGGCGCCTCGTCGAGCAGCTTCAGCAGATAGAGCCGGAGCCGACCGTGGGCGAAGACGGGAGGCATGTCAGACCACCTTCCCACTCGGGGCGTCCACGGGTGTTTCCTCGTAGGGGCCTTCCTCCGCCGGAGGCCGGCGGAGCAGGGCGATGGAACCGGACACGGTGGTCGCCTTGAGCGTCCCGGTGCCCGCGCCCAGGGTTCCGGTGATCCGCTTGGCGCCCCACTGGCCGCTGACGCGCAGGGTGTCGAAGGCGTTGGAGATCGCGCCGCCGGCCGTGTTCGCGTCGACCCGGGCATCCGCCGGGTGCGGCAGCCGGACCGCGATCTCGCCGGAGACCGTGGTCAGCCGGATGTCCGCGGGCTTCCCGCCCGGGTCGAGGTCGATCACCATGTCGCCGCTGACCGAGTCGGCCTTCACCCCGGCGCCCGCGCCGTCGATCACGGTCAGGTCGCCGGAGACGGAGTTGTAGCGCAGGTCGCCGGTGACGGACTGGGCCTCGAGGTTTCCGGTGACCGTGTCGGCGCGGACGGCGCCCGACAGTCCCACCAGGGTGGTGTCGCCGCTGACGCCGCGCACCACCGTCGTGCCCCGGACGCCGGAGACGACCGCGCCCGCGCCGACGACGCCGACCTCGACCGTCGTCGCGGCGGGCACCGCGATCGACACGACGGCGCTGCGGCGGTGGCCCTTGCGGTCGAGCCACTCGAGGAACCCCTTCCAGGGCAGATCCTCGTAGGCGATGGTCAGGGTGGACCCGTTCCTGGTCACGACGAGGGGCGGGCCCTCGATCTCGGAGACCTCGAGGCGGGTGGAACTCTCGTCCGTGCCCACGACGTTGACCGTCCCGTTGACAACGCGCACATTGAGCGTCGTCAAGGGGTCGTCGAAGGTGAGCTTCTGGGGCTCGGCGACTTCCCACGTCGTCTCTGCCATGGTGCTGACCTCCCGGGGCCGGCCACGACGCAACATATCGCGTCTCGATGGCAACACGATATATCGCGGCGAGGTGATGTCAAGCGCGAGTGCACCGTGCTCGGGCGGCCTCCGGGCGGGGCGCCGCGCCGCATTGGCGATGATTACGGGGCGAACTGCCCTAGCGTGGGGCGCATGAACGCGACACCAGCGGGAGCGCTGCTGCTCTGCCGTGCCGAACCGGCGGCCGTACGGCTCCCGGCCCACCTGCTGCGCGAACCGATGGTCCTCGCCCCCGCCGGGCAGGAATGGAGCGTGCTCGTTCCCGAGGGCAGCCCTTGGCGGGAGGGCGGCGAGGCGGTCGACGCGGTGCTCGGCGGCTGGGCGGCCGCTCTGTCGATCGGCACCGGCCGTCCCGTCCTGGCGCTCTGGTGGGACGGCGACGGGGCCGGGTTCATCATGGCCTCCGGCTTCCGTCGCCCGGTCGGATACATCTGGCTCGCCGACGGCACCCCGGTCGGGGAGGACGAGGCGATGCGGACCTTCGCCGCACGGCTCAGGCTCGACCCGGTCCTCGGCCTGCAGGCCCTGGAGCCGCTGACGGTCCCTGACGCCGCGTCCGACGCGAGGGCCAGACTGGTCGGCCTGACGGCCGTCCTCACCCGCCATGGCCTCGCCCTCCCCACCGGCCTGGTGCCCGGCGCCCCGGCGGACGCCCTCCGTACCGCCGCCCACGCGGCGGCGGTCGACGAGGCCGACTCCGTCGGCCCGCCCGAGCCGGCGGCGAGGCCGCGTGCCTCCTGGCTCCGCGCGGCGGGCGCGGTCCAGCTGGCGGCGGGGCTGGCACTGGTGGCGCTCGGGGCGCGACGGCGCAGCGGGGGATGGGCGGCGGCCGGGGCGGTGCTCATCGTGCACGGGCTGATGCCGCCGGTACGGGAGCGGCTGCGGTCCTGACAGGCCGCGCGACCCTCCCCGGCCCGGGAAACGGACGGCGCGGGGGTGCGCCCGCGCGGCGGACCACTACTCCTCGTCGTCCTCGTCGTCCAGGCGGGCCAGCCACGTGGCGAGGCGTTCGACGGGGACCTCGAAGTCCGGGTTGAGGTCGACGAAGGTCCGAAGCTGCTCGGCGAGCCACTCGAAGGTGACCTCCTCCTCGCCGCGCCGCTTCTCCAGCTCCTCGATACCGCGATCGGTGAAGTACATACGAACAGAATATGGCCCGGCCCCGCGAGGTGTTCGCGGGGCCGGGCCGGGCATTCGTCGAGGCAGCCGGGCTGCCGGTTACGCGTCGAAGACCTCGTTGACCAGCTGCTGCTGCTCCGCCTGGTGGCGCTTCGCCGAGCCCACCGCCGGGGACGAGCTGTGCGGGCGCGAGATGCGGCGCAGACGCTCGCCGTGCGGGATGTCCGCGCCGACGGCCAGGTCGAGGTGGTCGATCAGGTTGAGCGCGATGAACGGCCAGGCACCCTGGTTCGCCGGCTCCTCCTGCGTCCACAGGTACTTCTCGGCGTTCGGGTACTTGGCGATCTCGGCCTGGACCTCCGCACCCGGCAGCGGGTACAGACGCTCGAGGCGGATGATCGCCGTGTCCGTGACGCCGCGCTTCTGACGCTCGGCCTCCAGGTCGTAGTAGACCTTGCCGGAGCAGAAGACGACCTTGCGGACGGAGTTCGGGTCGACCGAGTCGTCGCCGATCACCGGGCGGAAGCCGCCGGTGGTGAACTCCTCCACCTTGGACGCCGCGGCCTTCAGACGCAGCATCGACTTCGGGGTGAAGACAATCAGCGGCTTGTGGTGCGGGTTGTGGACCTGCCAGCGCAGCAGGTGGAAGTAGTTCGACGGCAGGGTCGGCATCGCGACCGTCATGTTGTCCTGCGCGCACATCTGCAGGAAGCGCTCGGGACGCGCGGAGCTGTGGTCCGGGCCCTGGCCCTCGTAGCCGTGCGGCAGGAGCAGCGTGACGCCGGAGTGCTGGCCCCACTTCTGCTCGGCGGAGGAGATGAACTCGTCGACGACGGTCTGCGCGCCGTTGACGAAGTCACCGAACTGGGCCTCCCACATGACCAGCGCGTCCGGGCGGGCCAGCGAGTAGCCGTACTCGAAGCCCATCGCCGCGTACTCGCTGAGCAGCGAGTCGTAGACGTTGTAGCGGGCCTGGTCCTCGGACAGGTAGAGCAGCGGGGTGTAGTCCTCGCCGGTCTCCTGGTCCACCAGCACCGCGTGGCGCTGGCCGAAGGTGCCGCGGCGGGTGTCCTGGCCGGAGAGACGGACCGGGGTGCCCTCCATCAGCAGCGAGCCGATGGCGAGGGTCTCGCCCATGCCCCAGTCGATCGTGCCGTCCTCGACGGACGCCGCGCGGCGCTGCATCTGCGGCATGAGCCGCGGGTGCACGGTGATGTTGTCGGGGATGTTGACCTGGGACTCGGCGATCCGCTTGACGACCTCCTGGGAGACCGCCGTGGTGACCGCGACCGGGAACTCGGCCTCGACGTCCGGGACATGGGCCGGGGCCGGGTGGCTGGTGGCCTCGCGGACCTCCGCGAACACCTTCTCCAGCTGGCCCTGGAAGTCCTGGAGCGCCTGCTCGGCCTCTTCCAGCGTGATGTCCCCGCGACCGATGAGCGACTCGGTGTAGAGCTTGCGCACCGAGCGCTTCTTGTCGATCAGGTTGTACATCTGCGGGTTGGTGAACTGCGGGTTGTCGCCCTCGTTGTGACCGCGGCGGCGGTAGCAGATGAGGTCGATCACGACGTCCTTGTTGAACGCCTGGCGGAACTCGAAGGCGAGCCGCGCGACGCGGACCACGGCCTCCGGGTCGTCGCCGTTCACGTGGAAGATCGGCGCCTCGATCATGCGGGCCACGTCGGTCGCGTACATCGAGGAACGCGAGGACTCCGGGGCGGCGGTGAAGCCGACCTGGTTGTTGATGACGACGTGGACCGTGCCGCCGGTGCGGTAGCCGCGCAGCTGCGACATGTTGAGCGTCTCCGCGACGACACCCTGGCCCGCGAAGGCCGCGTCACCGTGCAGGGCGATCGGCAGGACGGTGAAGTCCGTGCCGCCCTTGTTGATGACGTCCTGCTTGGCGCGGGCGACACCCTCGAGGACCGGGTCGACGGCCTCCAGGTGGGAGGGGTTGGCGACGAGGGAGACCTTGATCTGCTCGCCGTCGAGACCGGTGAAGGTGCCCTCGGCGCCCAGGTGGTACTTCACGTCGCCGGAGCCGTGCATCGACTTCGGGTCGAGGTTGCCCTCGAACTCGCGGAAGATCTGGGCGTACGACTTGCCGACGATGTTCGCCAGCACGTTCAGCCGGCCGCGGTGGGCCATGCCGATGACGACCTCGTCGAGGCGCGACTCGGCGGCCGAGTCGATGACCGCGTCGAGCAGCGGGATGACGGACTCGCCGCCCTCGAGCGAGAAGCGCTTCTGGCCGACGTACTTGGTCTGCAGGAACGTCTCGAAGGCCTCCGCGGCGTTCAGCCGGCGCAGGATGCGCAGCTGCTCCTCGCGCTCCGGCTTGGTGGCGGCGCGCTCGACCCGGTCCTGCAGCCACTTGCGCTGCTTCGGGTCCTGGATGTGCATGAACTCGATGCCGGTGGTGCGGCAGTACGACTCACGCAGCACGCCCAGGATGTCGCGCAGCTTCATCATCGACTTGCCGGCGAAGCCGCCGACGGCGAACTCGCGCTCCAGGTCCCACAGTGTGAGCCCGTGCTCGGTGATGTCGAGGTCGGGGTGCTTGCGCTGGCGGTACTCCAGCGGGTCGGTGTCGGCCATGACATGGCCGCGGACCCGGTAGGAGTGGATCAGCTCGAAGACCCGCGCGGCCTTGGTGACGTCGTCGTCGTGCGACGCGTCGATGTCCTTGAGCCAGCGGACCGGCTCGTAGGGGATGCGCAGCGACTCGAAGATCTCGTCGTAGAACCCTTCCTCGCCGAGGAGGAAGTTGGCGACGATCCGCAGGAACTCGCCAGAGGCGGCGCCCTGGATGACGCGGTGGTCGTACGTCGAGGTGAGGGTCATCACCTTGGAGATGCCCAGCTTGTTCAGGGTGTCCTGCGAAGTGCCCTGGAACTCGGCCGGGTAGTCCATGGAGCCGACGCCCATGATGACCGACTGTCCGGGCATCAGACGCGGCACTGAGTGGACGGTGCCGAGCCCGCCGGGGTTGGTCAGCGAGACGGTGACACCGGTGAAGTCGTCCATCGTCAGCTTGTTGGTGCGGGCGCGCCGGACGATGTCCTCGTAGGCCTGCCAGAACTCGAAGAAGTTCAGCGTCTCGGCCTTCTTGATGCCCGCGACGACCAGCTGGCGGTCGCCGTTCGGCTTCACCAGGTCGATGGCCAGACCGAAGTTGACGTGGTCCGGCTTGACCAGGGTCGGCTTGCCGTCCTTCTCCGCGAAGGACCAGTTCATCGACGGCATGGCCTTGATGGCCTGCACCATCGCGTACCCGATGAGGTGCGTGAAGGAGATCTTCCCGCCACGGGCGCGCTTGAGGTGGTTGTTGATGACGATGCGGTTGTCGAAGAGCAGCTTCACCGGCACCGCGCGCACGGACGTGGCCGTGGGCAGCTCCAGCGAGGCGTTCATGTTCTTCGCGACCGCGGCGGCCGGGCCACGCAGCGTCACGAACTCGGGACCGCCGGCCTGCGTGCCGTCGGCCTTCGCGGCCGGCGCCGGCTTGGCGGCGGGCTTCGCCGGGGCGGCCGCGGGGGCCGCCTTGGCGGGAGCCGGGGCCTGAGCGGCGGGTGCGGCCGGGGCGGCCGGCGCGGGCTGCGCCGGAGCCGCGGGCCGGGCCGGAGCGGCGGCGGCCGGGGCGGGTGCGGCCGCGGCCGCGTCGCTCTGAGTCTGCTTCGCGCCGGCGGCGGGGGTGTCCGCCGTGGCGGCCGCTCCCGGCTTGTAGTCGGCGAAGAAGTCCCACCAGGCACGGTCGACCGAATTCGGGTCCTGGAGGTACTGCTGGTAGATCTCGTCGACGAGCCACTCATTGGCACCGAAGGCGGCGGCAGGGTTCTGACCCTGCCCGGCTTGGTCGGTCGAGATGCTCGAGTTACTGGGGGACTGAGACGACACGGCGAGAACCGCCCTCTTCCGCTTCACAAGGTGATGGACAGCGGAAATAAAGGCTACGCCTCCCTGGCCGGGAGGTGCAGGCCGGGCCGGTCAACGTCGTGCAAGTCACACCGGACGGCGCGTTTCGGGGCTGTTAATGGCGGGAAACAAGCATGGTTCGGTCGCGTGGGGGTATGCCTGTCGGCGGCCACGGGCCTCTGGCCCGCACCCTGACGGATGCCCGGCGACGTGCTGACCGGCTGCTTTCCGCAGCTGTGCACATCGGCTTCCCGTGTACCGAACACTTACACGGAGAATCTGCACTTCCGGTTCGAACCCTACGTCAAGGGCGTGCCGGCCTGAGGCCCGGAAGAGTGACCTGGATGCGGCAGCCGTGTGCGGATTCGGCCACCCCGATGCGGCCACCGTGCAGATCGACCGCCCAGCGCGCGATCGCGAGCCCCAGGCCCGTACCGCCGTCGCTGCCCGGCCCGTGCGGTGAGGGGACACCGCCCCGGTTGAAACGCTCGAAGACCCGGTGACGCTCCTGCTCCGGAATGCCCGGACCCTCGTCCAGCACCTCGAGGTCGAGCGACTCGGGATGCGGGCCGCGCCGGGCCCGTACCGTCACCCTGCCGTGCGGCGGCGAGTGCTTCACGGCGTTGTCGATGAGGTTCGCCACCACCTGGTGCAGCCGCTCGGCGTCCGCGTGCGCGGTCAGGTCCGGCGGTGACACGTCCAGGTGGAGATGGACGTCGGTGCGGGTGTGATGGCCGGAGCCGGAGGCGAGATTGCGTCGCGAGGAGGCGAGATTGGCCTCCTTCAGCACCCCGGACAGATAGGGCCACACCTCGAAGCGCCGGGCCTTCAGCGGAAGCACGCCGTTGTCGAGCCGGGACAGGTCGAGCAGTGTCTCGACCAGCCGGCCGAGGCGCTCCGTCTGCTTCAGCGCGGTGCGCATCGTCTCCGGGTCGGCCGCGGAGACCCCGTCGACGACGTTCTCCAGCACGGCGCGCAGGGCGGCGATGGGGGTGCGCAGCTCGTGCGAGACGTTGGCGACCAGCTCCTTGCGGTGCCGGTCCACGGCCTCGAGGTCGTCGGCCATGCGGTTGATCGTGGAGGCGAGGTCGCCGAGCTCGTCCCGGCGGTCGGCGCCGCGCACCCGGCGGGTGTAGTCGCCGTGGGAAATGCCCTTGGCGACGGTGTTCATCTCGTCCAGCGGGGCGGTCAGGCCGTGCGCCACGAACTGCGTGATCAGCAGGGTCGCGATGATCGTGAAGACCGTGATGAAACGCACCTCGGTCTTGCTGTGGAACGCCATCAGCATCAGACCGGTGGTGATGAAGACCGAGACCACGACGAGCGTGCTGAGCTTGGTCTTGATCGATATCGTGATGGACGCGGTACTCAGCCGCCTGCCCGGTCCACCGCCCGGCCCCCGCCGTTTCATGGCGCCGGCGTCTCCAGCGCGTATCCGACCCCGTGGACGGTGCGGATGCGCTCGGCGCCGATCTTGCGGCGCAGCGCCTTGATATGACTGTCGACCGTGCGGGTCCCGGAGGCGTCCGCCCAGTCCCACACCTCGGCGAGCAGCTGCTCACGGGAGAGGACGGCGCGGGGCGTGTTGGCGAGGCACACCAGCAGGTCGAACTCGGTGGGCGTCAGATGGACGTCCTCCGCCCGGACCCGGACGCGCCGCTGAGCGTGGTCGATCTCCAGTTCGCCGAGGCGCAGGATGCCGCTGCGCGGTGTCACCGCGGCGAGCGCCGCCCGCTCCACGCGGCGCAGCAGCACGTGCACCCTGGCCGCGAGCTCCCGCATGGAGAACGGCTTGGTCATGTAGTCGTCGGCCCCGACGCCGAGCCCGACGAGCATGTCCGTCTCGTCGTCACGGGCCGTGAGCATCAGCACCGGAACGGGCCGCTGCGCCTGCACCCGGCGGCAGACCTCCAGCCCGTCGAAGCCGGGCAGCATGACGTCGAGGACCATCAGGTCCGGTTGCCAGGCGTCCGCGGCGTCGACGGCGGCTGGGCCGTCCAGCGCCGTCTGCACCAGGAAGCCCTCCGCCCGCAGCCGTGCGGCGATGGCGTCGACGATCGTGGCGTCGTCCTCGACCACCAGCACCCGGCGCTGGGCCCCGGGTGTGGCCGCGACGCCGTTTTGCGTGGTGTGTGTCTGCTCCATCGCCCCGCCCTTGTACGCGTTCTCTGCGAGCTGCATGTGGATCCGGTTCGAAGGTAGATCCCGTGTGTAGTCCAGCAGCGTAAAGGCAGCGACGGCGTCCCGGCTACGCAGGGCGAACGCCGAGATGGACCACGTCCGGTACGGCCCGGGCAAGGCGGATCTCTTCGGTCCTTACCCCAGTGAACCCGGCATTCCGCAACGCGTCCTCGAAACTGGTGGACGGCTTCGCGGACCATACGGCCAGCACCCCGCCGGGGTCCAACGCGCCTTTGCACGCGGCGAGTCCGGACGGCGAGTAGAGATCCCCGTTGTCCTCGGTGACGGTCCAGTCGGGCCCGTTGTCGATGTCCAGGCACAGAGCGTCGTAACGGTCCGTGGTCGAGCGGAGGTGTGCGACGAGATCCGTGTGAAGGATCACGCAGCGCGGGTCACCGAGGGCGTCGCCGGAGATCGCGGCGAGCGGGCCGGCGCGATGCCAGTCGATGACGGCCTGCTCCCGCTCCACCACGGCGATCCGCCGCCAGGACGGGTCGGCGGCGGCGCGGGCGAGCGAGAAGCCGACCCCGAGGCCGCCGATGAGGACACGGGGGGCCACGTTCCCGGTGCCGATCGCCCGGCGCGCGGCGTCGACCAGCAGCCGCTCCGACCTGCCGTCGGAGGTGTCCATCAGGAAGCAGCCGTTCGCGATGATCTCGTACACCGAGTCTTCACCGGACCCGCGCCTGCGCAGCACGACCTCGCCACAGGATCCCTCCCGTCGGTCGAGGGTGACAGGGGCGTCTGTGGCGGGGAACGGCATGGCTCTCGACCTCCGGGCGGCTGTGCGGGACGACACGGATCGGGCCCCATCCTGGCCGGGCCCCGGTGAAGGGGACAAACCGATTCGGACGGCCACGGGTGACGGCCCGGCCGTGCGGAGTGCGCGGGGCGCGCTCAGGCCGGCCGGTGGTACAGGCTGACCAGCGGAGCATGGGTGCGCCAGCCCAGGGACTCGTAGAGCGCCCGGCCGTCCGGTGTGCCGCCCAGTACGCCGACGCGGGCCCCGTGGTCGAAGGCGGCGTTGTGGAGCGTGTGCATCACCAGCCGGCCGAGGCCCTTGCGGCGGTGCTCCGGCGCGGTCTCCACCTGGTCGACCACGGCCGTGTGCCCCGTCGGGGCGATCTGGGCGCGCGCCGCGAACGAACCGTCAGGCCCCACGACCAGGGCCCGCACGACACCGCCGCGCGTCCAGGTCCTCAACGTGTAGCCGGCGGGCACGGTGGTCGGGGTGCGACGCAACTCGGTGGACATCAGCCAGCCGGGCTCGTCGACGGCCCACTCGGGGCCGGCCCATTCGAGGACGCGGTCGGGATCGGCGAAGACCTTCAGCCAGACCGTCGGCGCGGCCACCTCCGCGGCGACCTTGCGCACGGTGGCCTCGTCGTTCGCGGTGAGGACGTGGCGGGTGGCGTGCTTGACCTGGCCGACGTCCACCGTGAAACCCCAGGGTCTGGGCACGGGGTCCGCCGCGCCGCGCGAGACGACCCAGCCGTGGACCCATGCGTGGACGATGTCTGCGGTCGACCGGAAGGGCATCCGGGAACTCCTCGAGCGAGTAGGTAATAGATGTAGTGCGCTTGTGGCCATTACATATCGCGGGGACGGATGATCGCGACCTGATTCAGGGGTGACGTGGGTCACGGGCATTTCACGGCGCCGGCCGGGCCGCCTTGGTCCCGTGCACCGTCGTGTACTCCGTGGCCAGCCACGGGCCCAGTTCGTCGACGAGCGTGCGGATCACCCCCTCGTCCGGCGTCGGAGCGCGGGCGGCCGCGGCGGCAAGCCGCATCTGGGCGGCCCGCTGCGGGTAATGGCCGGCGAACAGCTCCGCCGACGTCTCCAGATCGCTGGTCCAGCCGCCCCAGCGTGGCATGACCAGCGTGAACCCCGACCGTACGAGCCGCCGCGCGGCCACCCGGCACAGCGTGCGCCGGTCGGCGTCCGTCACGGCGTCCCGCAGCCGGGCGCGCCAGCGCGGCAGGGCGAGATCCAGGTCGCCGTTGGTCTCGCGGGCCAGCAGCGACGTGGGGTACTGGGCGGGAAGGCGGGCGGCGAGGTCCTCGCCGATCAGCGGGGTGCAGAGGCAGGAGATGAAGAAGCCCAGGTCGTAGCGCTCCGCTTCGTGGAGCGCCGCCCGGATGCCGACGAGGAGGATGCCGACACCGTCGATCGCGTCGCAGTCCCTGTCGAGCACCGCCTCCGCCGCGTCGGCGTCCGTCCGGTCCCGGGCCGTGGGCTCCGGGTGCAGGACCAGGAGCAGGTCGAGGTCCGAGACGCCGGGGGCTGCGGTGCCGCGCGGAATGCTCCCGTAGAGATAGGCGCTGTGCAGCCTGCCGTCGCCGAAGCGGCCGGCGATCTCCCTGCGGGCGGCGGCCACCACCGGCGCGAAGGCCGGAGTCACGCGGGCGAGCGCGCCCTCTCGCGCGATGGTCCCGTCCGGGTTCAGCCCTTTGTTTTCCATCGGGTCACTGTCGCCCGTGGCGCGCCGTGTCGCCCACAGGATTTCTCCGATCGCTCAGAGCGAACAGCAGCCGGGGAACAATCAAGGGCTCATAACCATTGAGTCGGTACAGCTCAACTTGACTGCCTAAGGGGAGATCATGGCTGCCGATATCAAGGCGAACTCACCGCTCACACTGCCCGTCCTGCCGCTCGACGACGAGGTCGTGCTGCCCGGCATGGTCGTGCCGCTCGACCTGTCCGACACCGAGGTGCGGGCCGCGGTCGAGGCCGCCCAGGCTGCCGCCCGGCCCTCCGGTAACAAGCCGAAGGTGCTGCTCGTTCCCCGTGTCGACGGCACCTACGCCGCGACCGGTGTGCTCGGCACCGTCGAGCAGGTCGGCCGGCTCTCCGACGGAGACCCCGGTGCGCTGATCCGCGGCGTCGGCCGCGTCCGCATCGGCGCCGGCACGACCGGACCGGGCGCGGCGTTGTGGGTCGAGGGGACCGTGGTCGAGGAGACCGTGCCCGATCCGCTGCCCGGCGCGGTGACCGAACTGGTCAAGGAGTACAAGGCGCTCGCCACCGACTGGCTGAAGAAGCGCGGCGCCTGGCAGGTCGTCGACCGCGTGCAGCAGATCGACGGCATCTCGCAGCTCGCGGACAACTCCGGATACTCGCCCTTCCTGACCACGGCCCAGAAGATCGAGCTCCTGGAGACCAGCGACCCGGTCGCCCGGCTGAAGCTCGCCACCGAGCAGCTGCGCGAGCACCTCGCCGAGCAGGACGTGGCCGAGTCCATCGCCAAGGACGTCCAAGAGGGCGTCGACAAGCAGCAGCGCGAGTTCCTGCTCCGCCGTCAGCTGGACGCAGTGCGCAAGGAACTGCGCGAGCTCAACGGCCAGGACGGCGAGGACGAGTCCGACGACTACCGGGCCCGCGTGGAGGCGGCGGATCTCCCGGAGAAGGTCAGGGAAGCCGCGCTCAAGGAGGTCGAGAAGCTCGAACGGGCCTCCGACCAGAGCCCCGAGGGCAGCTGGATCCGCACCTGGCTCGACACCGTCCTCGAACTGCCGTGGAACGAGCGTACGGAGGACTCGTACGACATCCAGGGCGCCAAGGCCGTCCTGGACGCCGAGCACGCGGGTCTGCAGGACGTGAAGGAGCGGATCACCGAGTACCTGGCGGTGCGCAAGCGGCGCGCCGAGCGGGGGCTGGGCGTGGTCGGCGGGCGGCGCGGGGGCGCGGTGCTCGCGCTCGTCGGCCCGCCCGGTGTGGGAAAGACCAGCCTCGGCGAGTCCGTGGCGCACGCCATGGGGCGCAAGTTCGTCCGCGTCGCGCTCGGCGGCGTACGGGACGAGGCCGAGATCCGCGGCCACCGGCGTACGTACGTCGGCGCGCTGCCCGGCCGGATCGTGCGCGCGATCAAGGAGGCCGGCTCGATGAACCCGGTCGTCCTGCTCGACGAGATCGACAAGGTCGGCTCCGACTTCCGCGGCGACCCCGCCGCGGCCCTGCTCGAGGTCCTCGACCCCGCGCAGAACCACACCTTCCGCGACCACTACCTCGAGGTCGAGCTCGACCTCAGCGACGTCGTCTTCCTCGCCACCGCCAACGTGCTGGAGGCCATCCCGGAGGCGCTGCTCGACCGTATGGAGTTGGTGCGCCTGGACGGCTACACGGAGGACGAGAAGGTCGTCATCGCCCGTGACCACCTTGTGCCGCGGCAGCTGGAGCGGGCGGGACTCGAGGCGGGCGAGGTGACGCTCGACGACTCCGCGCTGCGCAAGCTGGCGGGCGAGTACACCCGTGAGGCCGGTGTGCGGAACCTGGAGCGGTCCATCGCGCGGCTGCTGCGGAAGGTCGCCGCTCAGCACGAGCTGGGGGACCGGGACCTGCCGTTCACCGTCACGCACGAGGAGCTGCGCGGGCTCATCGGCCGGCCCCACCACGTGCCCGAGTCCGCCCAGGACCCGGCCGAGCGCCGCACCGCGGTGCCCGGTGTGGCCACCGGGCTCGCCGTGACCGGCGCGGGCGGCGACGTCCTGTTCGTGGAGGCGTCGCTCGCCGACCCTGAGACCGGCGCGGCCGGACTGACCCTGACCGGTCAGCTCGGTGACGTGATGAAGGAGTCCGCGCAGATCGCGCTGAGCTTCCTGCGCTCGCACGGCGCCGAACTGGAGCTGCCGGTCGCCGACCTGAAGGACCGGGGCGTGCACATCCACTTCCCGGCGGGCGCGGTGCCCAAGGACGGGCCGAGCGCGGGCATCACCATGAGCACGGCGCTCGCGTCGCTGCTCTCCGGACGCCAGGTGCGTACGGACGTGGCGATGACCGGCGAGGTCTCGCTCACCGGCAGGGTGCTGCCCATCGGCGGCGTGAAGCAGAAGCTGCTCGCCGCCCACCGGGCGGGCATCACCACCGTCGTCATCCCGAAGCGGAACGAGCCCGACCTGGACGACGTCCCGGCGGAGATCCTCGAGAAGCTCGAGATCCACCCCGTGACCGATGTCCGGCAGGTGCTGGAGATCGCGCTGTCCTCGGCGGACCTGCCGGTGACCGCGGCGGCCTGACCCGCTCGGCGCCGAGGGCCCGGTGGTGGTGATCCACCGCCGGGCCCTCCGCCTGCCCGTCGGCCGCCGCCCGCGCTCCTTCTCAGGTCCCGCACAATGGACGGATGAAGACCCTGCGTGCCGACTGCGAGAACTGCTTCGGCCTGTGCTGCGTGGCGCTGCCCTTCACCGCCTCCGCCGACTTCGCCGTGAGCAAGGACGCCGGCAAGCCCTGCGCCAACCTGCGTACCGACTTCGGCTGCGGTATCCACGCACGCCTCAGGGACAGCGGTTATTCGGGCTGCACCGTCTACGACTGCTTCGGCGCGGGGCAGCAGGTCTCACAGGTCACCTTCGGCGGGACGAGCTGGCGTGAGGCACCGGACACGGCCCGGCAGATGTTCGACGTCTTCCCCGTCGTGCGGCAGCTGCACGAACTGCTCTGGTACGTGACCCAGGCGCTGACGCTGGACGCCGCCCGTGAGCTCCACGGGAAGCTGCGCCGGCGGCGGGAGCACATCGAGGAGCTCACCCGGCTCGCTCCCGGCGCACTGCTGAAGCTGGACGTCGGCGCCGAACGCGAGCGGGTCAACGTCCTGCTGCTGCGCGCCAGCGAGCTCGTTCGCTCGGGTGCGGGGACCGGGCGGAAGAAGAAGGACCGCAGGGGAGCGGACCTGATGGGTGCCCGCCTGAGGAACGCCGATCTGCGGGGTGTCAGTCTGCGCGGCGCGTATCTGATCGCGGCCGATCTGACGGGTGCCGATCTGCGGCTCGCCGACCTCATCGGCGCCGACCTGAGGGACGCCGATCTGTCCGGCGCGGATCTGACCGGCTGCATCTTCCTCACCCAGCCGCAGCTCAACGCGGCCAAGGGCGACGCGGCCACCCGGCTGCCCGACGGGTTCACCCGCCCCGCGCACTGGTCGTGACGACCGGTGCGGCGGGACGGGCCCCCGTTAGCTGGTGTCAGCCGTTGGCGAGCGCCTGGACGCGGTCGTACGCGCCGTTGAACTTGTTGTGGTCGCCGACGATCGGCCCGGACGAGGTGTACTGCCACATCGTGTAGTAGGGCCAGCCGGCCGGGAGGGTGCCCGGCGTGGTGTTGTAGCGGGCGATCCACAGCGGGTTGGTGGCCCCGAAGCCGGCGTAGTTGCCGGTGCACTGCGTCCACCAGCTGGTCGCCGTGTAGATGACCGCGTCACGGCCGGTGCGTGCCTTGTAGCGGTTCAGGAAGTCGCGGATCCAGGTGACCATCCCGGCCTGCGACTTGCCGTAGCAGGCGGCGCCGTACGGGTTCCACTCGATGTCGAGGACACCGGGAAGGGTCTTGCCGTCGCGGGACCAGCCGCCGCCGTTGTCGACGAAGTAGTCCGCCTGGGCGGTGCCCGTCGTGGTGTTCGGGGTGGCGAAGTGGTAGGCGCCGCGGATCATGCCGATGTTGTACGAGCCGTTGTACTGCTGCGTGAAGTACGTGTTCTTGTAGTACGTGCCCTCGGTGGCCTTCACATAGGCCCACTTGACGCCGCTGGTCCACAGAGCCGACCAGTTGACGTTCCCCTGGTGGCTGGAGACGTCGACGCCTTCCGTCTGGACGGCACGGGTGTCGCGCGGGGGACCGCCCTGGCCGTCGTGGGCGACGACGCCCATGCCCATGTGGGCGGTGCCGCGCTCGGGCTTGGGGTCGGCCGTGGCGGTGCCGGGGAGCGTGAGGAGAAGAGAGAGGACTGCGAGGAGAGTGCCGGCCGCGGCGAGGCGCCGACGACCGGTCGTTCCGGATCTGTGCACGGGCATGGCGTGCCTCCGAAGGCCTCGGTGGGGGGATCTGACGACGTGTCGACATGTCATGGCGGAGTGAATGGTGTGGACATGCCATGAAGGACGCTACGCACGTAGACCCCGCGGTAGGAAGGGGGCCTCGGCGACGCCGTTGGTCTACGCCTGCGAAATACTGGCGGAGCTGCGGCAATACCGGCCGCCGTAAGAAACTTTCACGACCCGGAAAGCGCGCGAGGGGTGCTGACGTGCACGAAGGCGGTACGGCGGGTGGAGCGGGCCCGAACGGCGGAAGTGGTGTGGACCAGGAATTCCTCGCGCTCGAGAGGGAGTTGGCCGTTTTTCTGCGCCGCGCCAGGGCGTCCTCCGGTGAAATGGCCCGTGAGGTCCATCCCGAGCTCGAGCCCGCCGCCTACGGGCTCCTCGTGCGGCTGGACGAGGCCGGGGCCCAGCGGGCCACCGAACTGGCCGGCTACTTCGGCGTCGGCAAGGCGACCATGAGCCGGCAGCTGCGGGCCCTCGAGGAACTGGGCCTGGTGACCCGCGAACCGGACCCCGCCGACGGCCGCGCCTCCCTCGTGCGGCTCACGGAAGAAGGAACGGCCCGGTTCCGCCATGTGCGTGACGCCCGCCGTGACCGGTACCGCAACAAGCTGGCCGGCTGGGACCGTCACGAGGTCGCGGAGCTGGCACGGCTGCTGCACCAGCTCAACGCCCGCGCGGAGAGCTGACGCGGTCGGAGCCGGAGGGGCCCGCGGAGGCAGGAGGAGCGGAGAGCCCCCCCGGAGTCACAGTTCGGCGAAGACCACGGACGCGTCGTCATGGAGCTTCCACCGGATCACCGCCGTACGGGCCTCCGCCTGCGCCTCCAGCTCCCGCACCCGGTCGATCAGGCCCTGCGCACCCTCCTCGCGCAGCAGCGCCACGCACTTCTCCCAGTCGCCCGCACCGAACATGTCCACCCAGCGCGAGGCGCCGTCGGTGAGCGCCACGACGGCGCTCACCCGTTCGCGTGGAACGCTGCCCGCCACCGCGCGCAGGGCCACCTCCGGGTCCGCCGCGGCCGTGAAGAACCCGCCCTCCGCGTTCCGCAGCGCGTCCGCGGAGGCATGCGTCCGCAGCGCCTCGCGCGGCAGGCGGTCCAGCCGGTCGTCCAGCACCGCGGACACCGTCCCGTCGGGCGACCGGAGCAGCAGCGTCGAGTCGGAGAGCACCAGGTACTCGACCTCCTCCTCCGGTCCGCCCCAGCGCGCCAGCACCACCGTCGCCTGGGGTGTGCGCACGTGAGAAAGGTCACAGGTGCCGCGATGGGCGTCCGCGGTGCGCCGGATTGCCTCGGCGAGCACCTCCTGAAGTGTCAGGTCACGCCGCGAACCGGACAGTTCGACCAGGGAGCCGCCCAGCCGGGCCGTGAACCACGGCACACCGTGCGCGCACCCCGCGTCCCCGCTCGGAGGCGTCACGCCGTCGAGCGCCACGACGGTTCCACCCTGGCCCGAGGCGGGCAGGGCGACGGACACCCAGTCCTCGTTGGGGCGTTCGGGAGAGCCGGGGGAGGTGGCCAGTTCGATGCGCATGAACCCAGTCTGCATGAGACCTTCACAAGGCCCTCGCAGAGCGGCGCTTGGCCCGTACCAGCAGGTCAGACGGTGTGCTTCGCCCCGAATGGGCGACTGTGCGAAGCTGCGGGCGCACATAGTGCCAAAGGGGGGCCGGAAGGTCCAACCCACGGGCTCCGCGCGGCCCGGCGGACCGCTCCGGGAAGTTGTTTGCCAACTCACGAGTGTTGTTCACTCGTTCGGGTGGCGGAGCGGCCGATGCGCGCCTCCCTCCCAAAGGCACTGGAATGGTCGGAAGCCGTACCAGGGGTGGGGCTTTCGCGCGTGACCGGTCGTCATCTCTGCTTCATGGGTGGACGAGTCAAGCAAGATTGCGAGCACCGGTGCAGAAGAAGCGGCCTCGGGGCAACGGCGGCAGGCCCACTGGAACCCCGTCCACGGGAGCACCGGGCGACCCCCAGGCCCCGGTCCCTCCCCAGCAGATCCCCGCGCCCCGTGCCCAGGACACAGCCGCGCAGGACGCAGCCGGACAGGCCGCGACCCCGCAGGCACCGGCAGGCCGCTCCCGACGGGTACGCAACCGGCTGGTCGCCGGTGTCGCCGTCGCCGGCCTCGTCGTCGTCGCCGCGGGCACTCCCGGCATCCTCGCCGCCTCCGGCGACCTGACCGAGTCCCAACGGCTGGTCACCCTGGCCGAGCTCGACCGGCAGGCCGTCACCCTCGCCCATTCGCTCGCCGACGAACGCGACGAGCTCACCGCGTACATCGCGGCCGGCGGGGAGGAGCAGGAGGGCGACAAGAAGGACCGCCGTAAGGTCTCCGACAGCCTCGGCAACCGCGTCGACCGGCAGCTCGACGAGATGCGCGACGCCCTGGCCACCGACCGTGCGGAGCTGCGCCGCTCGCTCGCGTCCGTGCCCTCGGTACGCCGCACCGCGCTGTCCGGCGAGGGCACCGCGATGGAGACCCACCAGGCCTACACCGCGGTCATCTCCGCACTGCACGCCCTGGCCGGCGAGCTCGCCGACCGGACGCCGCCCCGCGCCGCGGACGCCACCAGGGCCCCGGCCCAGCTCGGCCTCGCCGTCGAACAGGCCTCCGCCGCCCGGGGGCTGCTGCTCGCCGCGCTCGCCGTCCCCCAGCCCGACCCGGTCCTCTCCTACGACCCCGTGACCGGGCTCCCCGTGGAGAGCGCCGGCGAGGACACCGGCGCCGACGCCCGTACCCGCAACGCCCTCACCGCCGCCGCACAGCAGGCACGGGTACGCGAACTGGCCGCCCTCGCCGACTTCGACCAGGCCGCCGGACCGGCCGCCCGGGACAAGTTCGCCGCCACCGTCACCGGGCCCGAGGTCAAGACGGCCGAGACCTACCTGAACCGCCTGACCGACCAGCCCAGGCTCTCCGACGCGGAACGCGGCACGGACCCCGTCGAGCTGGAGGCCGCGCTCACCGCCCGGATCGAGCAGATGCGCGGCGCGGAGTCCTCCCTCGCCACCGAGCGGACCGAACGGTTCGAGCAGCTGCGCGACGACGACCTGACCGCTCTCGAGATCCGGATCGCCCTCCTCGGCGGACTGGTCGTCGTCACCGTCGGTGTGCTCGCCGCGGTGTCCCGCACGCTCACCCGCCCGCTCGCCGTCCTGCGGATCGGCGCCGCCAGGCTCGCCGACGCCCCGGTCCCGCAGACCGCGGAACCGGTCCGCTTCACCGGCCGCAACGACGAGTTCGCCCAGGTCGTACGGTCCCTCAACACCCTCCACGGCAAGCTCCGCGACCTCGGGACACGAGCCGCGCAGCTGGACGCCGACCAGGGCGAACTCCTCGGCTCGCGCGCCGCCCTCGAGGCCGAGCTGACCGAGGCGCGTGCGGAACTGCGGCAGCGCACCGAGGAGACGGCCCGCGAACTGGACCGCCTGCGCCACACCGTCCACCACACCTTCGTGAACCTCTCGCTGCGCACCCTCGGACTCGTGGAGCGCCAGCTCGGCGTCATCGAGAAGCTGGAGGAACGCGAGCAGGACCCGGAGCGCCTCGCCACGCTCTTCAAGCTCGACCACATGGCCACCGTCATGCGCAGGCACAGCGAGAACCTGCTGGTCCTCGCCGGCACCGACCACGGACACGGCCATGTCGGCCCTGTTCCGCTCGTCGACGTGATGCGCGCCGCGGTCAGCGAGATCGAGCGCTACGAGCGGGTGGTCATCCAGTCCCTCCCGCCGCACGCCCAGGTCGTCGGCTTCGCCGCGGACGACCTCAGCCACCTGGTCGCCGAACTCCTCGAGAACGCCACCTCGTTCTCGCCGCCGGACGCCCAGGTGGAACTCTCGGGCTGGCTGCTGGAGAGCGGTGAGGTGATGCTCTCCGTGCAGGACGCGGGCATCGGTATGACCGCGAGCCGTATCGCCGAGGTCAACGCCCGGCTCGAGGACCCCGAGTCGTACGAGACCGAGCCCCCGGCCGGCCGTGAGGGTGAGGGCCTCGGACTGCGGGTGGCCGCGCTGCTCGCGGCACGCCACGGGGTGCGGATCCAGCTCCGCGAGCACAAGCAGGGCGGGATCACGGCCGTGGTCGTCGTGCCCCAGGCGCTGCTTCCGACGGGACCGCCCGCGACGGCGGGGCGCCAGGTACCGGTGCCGGGGGCCGCGCCGGCGGTGAACCTCCCCGGCTCGGTGGCGGAGGCGAACTCGAACGCCCTGCCCAAGAGCCCGCGACGGCAGGACACGGACCGGGCGGACGCGGACGGCCCCGAGGACGCCTCGTCCGGCGGAGCGGAGCCGCTCGAATACGGCGCGCCCGTCCACGAGGCGGACGCGGCCGAGCCCGCGGCACCGGCCGAGGCTGCCGCCACGGTCGCACCGGCGGCACCAGCCGCACCGGCAGTGGCGACCGGGCCTGCCGCACCGGCCGATGCAACGCCGCCTGCGGCGACGGAGGCTGCCGCCACGGCGGTACCCGCCGAGCCGGCTGATGCGACCGCGCCTGCGGCGACGGAGGCCGGCGCCACGGCCGTACCGGCCGAGCCGGCCGCACACGCGGCGCCGGCCGCACCGACAGAACTGGCCGCAGCGGCCGATGCGACCGCGCCGACCGACGAGGCCGCACCGGCCGAAGCCGCGGCACCGGCCGGACAGACGGCACCGGCCGCACCCGCCGGCGCCACGTGGCCGGACACCGGCGTTCTCGCCGGGTTCGACAGCGCCGATGTGCTCGACGACGGCCCGGCCGGCCCCGGCGACGGCCTCGCGCAGGACCACGTGGGCAGCCAGCACGGCGGCGACGGCCTCCCGCAAGGACATGAGCACGGCCACGCGTACGGCCAGGGCCCCGACCCGCAGGCCGAGCAGCGGCTCGAGCCAGATCCGTTCGTCGAGGCCGCGGAGCGGGCGATCCTCGCCGCCGCCGCGGAGCCGGAGACACACGAGCGGACGGCCGACGGTGACCCGGTGACCACCGGTGTCGACCAGGAGACGTTCACCATGCGGCTGCCGACGCAGCCCGAGCCCGAGCCCGGGCCGGAGCCGGAACAGCAGGCGGAGCCCGCGGGAAGCACGCCGCAGGCTCCCGCCGCCTGGGACCGGGTCACGGACAAGGGCCTGCCCAAGCGCACCCCGAAGTCCGTCCAGCCCGCGGCCGCCCCCTCCGGGCGCACCGGGAGCGTCGACGCGGAGGCTCTGCGCCGCCGGCTCGGCGGCTTCCACCAGGGCGCCAAGGACGGCCGCCGGGACGCGGAGGCCGAGCTCGCGGAGGCCACAGCACAGACGGAACCGGCGGACCCGGCACACCGGACGGACCAGGAACGGACGGACCAGGACCGGGCGGGCCGGCGGGAGACCGAAGCGGAGACGGGGGACACAGTCGAGGAGGCACGCAGTTGACTGCGACCGGCACGTTCGGCCTGAGCAGCGAGGCCCGCAACCTTCAATGGTTGCTGGGCAATCTGGTGGAGGAGGTGCCAGGGGTGCGCTCCGTCGCCGTCGTCTCGTCCGACGGCCTGCTGCTGCTCTCCTCCGATGCGGAGCAGAACGCAGCCCCGGCCGCCGTAGCCCCGCGCGAGGGCCCGAAGGGCTCCAGCGCGGACCTCGCCACGATCGTTTCCGGCATCGGCAGTCTCACCGTCGGGGCCGCCGGCCTGATGGACGGCGGAGGCGTCAAGCAGACGATGGTCGCCATGGAGGAGGGCAGCCTCTTCGTCATGTCGATCAGCGACGGCTCCCTGCTCGGGGTGCACGCGACACCCGACTGCGACATGAGCGTCGTCGCCTACCACATGGCGCTGTTCGTAGGCCGCGCCGGACACGTACTCACCCCCGAAGTCCGCAGTGAACTGCGCAAATCGATGGAGAGTGGTCTGTGATGACCGGCCCCCGACTTCCCGTGCGCGGTGACGGCAAACGTCCCGCCCGGGTCCGCCCGTACTCCCTGACCGGCGGCCGTACCCGCTTCGGGCACGTGCTGCTCGTCGAGACGTTCGTCGCCGCGCTCGAGGCGCCGCCCGAGCGCAGGGAACTGCCCGGCGGCACCCTCGCGTCCCGGGTGATGCCCGAGCTGCGGGCGATCGTCGAACTGTGCCGCCGTATGCGTACCGTCGCCGAGATATCGGCGCTGCTCAAGATGCCGCTCGGTGTCGTCCGGGTCCTGCTCAGCGACCTGGCGGACCAGGGAAAGATCCGTGTGTACGGGACCGGTCACGGCACCGGCCAGCCCGACCGCGCACTGCTGGAAAGGGTGCTGAGTGGACTCCGCCGCCTCTGACACGCTCGCACGGCCCGACGCCGCGCCCCTCGACATGTCTCCCGGTGCGGCGCCCGAGGCCCGTACCGAAGAGGCCGTGCAGGCCTGGCAGTTGGACACCACCCGTGCGCCTACCGCGACGAAGATCGTCGTCGCGGGCGGTTTCGGCGTCGGCAAGACGACGTTCGTCGGGTCCGTCTCGGAGATCACGCCGCTCCAGACGGAGGCGCTGATGACCCGGGCGAGCGAGGAGACCGACGACCTCACCGCCACGCCCGACAAGGTCACCACGACGGTGGCCATGGACTTCGGCCGGATCACGCTCGACGACGACCTGGTGCTGTACGTCTTCGGCACGCCCGGCCAGCAGCGATTCTGGTTCATGTGGGACGACCTGGTGCGCGGGGCGATCGGCGCGATCGTGCTCGCCGACACCCGGCGGCTGCCCGACTGCTTCCCGGCCCTCGACTACTTCGAGAGCTGCGGGCTGCCGTACATCGTGGCCGTCAATCACTTCGAGGGAACGACCGCGTACGAGGTGGCGGATGTACGGGAGGCCCTGACGGTGCCGCCGCACGTACCGGTTGTGATCATGGACGCCCGTAACCGGATCACGGTGATCGAGTCGCTGCTGGCGCTGGTCGCCCACGCCCTCGACGCCACCCCCGAATAGCCTCCCGAACCGCGACGCAGAACCACGGAGAACCCGCCATGCGGAAGATACTCATAGTCGGTGCCGGTCAGTCCGGCCTCCAGCTCGCCCTCGGCCTCCAGTCCAAGGGCTACGAGGTCACCCTGATGTCGAACCGCACGGCGGACGAGATCCGGTCCGGCCGGGTCATGTCCACCCAGTGCATGTTCCACACCGCCCTCGAGCACGAGCGCGACCTCGGCATCAACTTCTGGGAGTCGCAGGCCCCGAAGATCGAGGGTCTCGGCGTCTCGGTCGCCGCGCCCGACGCGAGCCGCGCGGTCGACTGGGTCGGCAAGCTCGACGGCTACGCGCAGTCGGTGGACCAGCGCGTGAAGATGGCCGGTTGGATGGAGACGTTCGCCCAGCGCGGCGGGCAGCTCGTCATCCACGGCGCCGCCGTCTCCGACCTCGACTACTTCTCCCGCACCTACGACCTGGTGCTGGTGTCGGCCGGCAAGGGCGAACTGGTCTCCATGTTCGGCCGTGACGCCTCCCGCTCCCCGTACTCGGAGCCGCAGCGCGCGCTCGCCGTGGCGTACGTCCACGGTCTCGGCCCGCGCCCCGAGCACCCCGACTACGACGCGGTCCGCTGCAGCCTGGTCCCCGGTGTCGGCGAGCTGTTCGTCATGCCGACGTTCACCACCTCCGGGCGGGCCGACATCCTCTTCTGGGAGGGCGTCCCCGGCGGACCGCTGGACGTCTTCCAGGGCGTCAAGGACCCGTCGGAGCACCTGGCCCTGACGCTCGAGCTCATGGAGAAGTTCACGCCCTGGGAGTACGCGCGGGCCACCAAGGTCGAGCTGACCGACGCGGGCGGCACTCTCGCCGGCCGGTACGCCCCGACCGTCCGCAACCCCATCGGCCGGCTGCCCGGCGGCGGGCTCGTGCTCGGCGTCGCGGACGTCGTCGTGGCGAACGACCCGATCACCGGCCAGGGCTCCAACTCCGCGTCCAAGTGCGCCGCCTCCTACCTCGCGTCGATCACCGAGCACGGCGACCGGCCGTTCGACGAGCAGTGGATGCAGGGCACCTTCGACCGCTACTGGGACACGGCGCAGCACGTCACCAAGTGGACCAACGCGATGCTGGGCGTCCCGCCGGAGCACGTTCTCAACCTGATCGGCGCGGGCGGCGTTCTCCAGCCGGTCGCCGACCGGTTCGCCAACGGCTTCAACGACCCGGCGGACTTCGAGAACTTCTTCTACGAGCCGGAGAAGGCCGAGGCCTACCTGGCGTCGGTGTCCGGAGCCTGACCGCCGTCGTTCGCCTCGTCCGGGATGCCGTCCGTCACGGCCCCGGGCGGGGTCGGCGCCCCGCCCGGGGCCGTGACGAGGGCGGTGAGCTGCTCCGTCGGCAGCGAGGCGAGCAGCCCTTCGGCGGACCGCAGCCGGGCCGTGGCCGAGTCGCGCGCGTGCTTCTTCCGGGCGGCGAGCACCAGTTCCCGGTCCAGGGCCCTGCGCGCGGCGGCGGCCAGCTCCCGGGACCGTTTCTCGCCGGCCTCCAGCCTTGCCATGGACGCCAGGCGGCCGGAGGCCGCGCGTTCGATGAGATGCCCTTGGTCCAGGGCGCGCTGCGGGTCGCGGGCGAGCAGCAGCTCCAGGTAGGAGGAGAGCTCCGACGTGCCCTGGTACTGCTCCCGCGCGATCCGGCCCGCCTCGGCGCGGCTCAGCGCGAGCGCGCCGCGTGCCTCGGCGAGTGCCGTGTTCAGCCGTGCGGTCTCGGTGCGCTGGGCCCGCAGCGCGGTCTCGGTGCTCCGATAGGTGTCACCGGCCGCCTCCGCCTGCCGGTACAGCTCCTTCAGCCGGGTCAGTACAGCGGCCGTGCCGGGCGTGGCGGTGAGCTCCCCGAGCGGGAGCGGCGGTCCTGCGGCGGGTTCCGCGCCGGCGAACCGCTCCATGACGGTGTCACCGAGATCGCCGAGCAGCGTGTCGACGGCGCCTTCCCGGGGCTCCGGGGAGTCCGCCGCCGCGGGCAGCATCGTGGCCGTCGCGGCGACGACGAGCACGCCGACGCAGACGGCGCGCAGTAAGTTCCTGCCTGACACCCGATCACCTCCGGCCCTGGCGGCGGCCGTTCCGCCCGGGTCGACCCTGCGCCGCACGCCGTGCCACGGCGACCGCGGGAGGGCGGCCCGGCGCAACGAGGTCACCCGTGCAGGGGCGATGCACCTGCGTGCGGCGCGGCTGCTTGCCGTACGGCGCGGCGTGGGTCCGCGGCCCGGGCCGGGTCCCGGAGCATCCGCTGACCGGCCGGGCCGCGCGCCCGGCGCGTCTCCGTACGGGGCTCTAGACCGGGCCCCCCGGCTTCGACCAGGGCCACCTGATCTCGCGCCGCTCCACGCCACCGGGCGCGTACTCGTACTTCCAGCCACGCTGGATCCCGAGGCGTTTCGTGTAGCCGGAGGGGACGCGGCGGTACGCGTGGACGGTGGGCGGGGAGCCGTCGTCGTTCGGTACGGGGACCTTGTACCACTTCGGGGGGTGGCCGGTGGGGCCGACCAGGACGGGGAGCACGCGCCCGTCCAGGGGGCCGCCCTCGAAGGGGGTGTTCTCGCTTCTCACCCCACCAGTCTCACAGCAGGTGGGCGGCGCCGCCCACGACGGGTCCCAGCCTGCGCACCAGCGTGCCGACGGGTCCGGCCGCGGTCTCCTGAGCGAGCAGGTCCGCGACCACGCCGGCCGTCTCCTCGTCGGTCGCGGCCGTCACCGTCAGCAGCGCGACCAGATGGTCGACGAGCCATTCGCGCAGCTCGTCCGCCGGCGGTTGCTTGTCCTCGTCCAGCCAGATCAGCGAGGCGGCCTCGACCGCCGCGATCCAGGTCCTGACCATCATGTGGAGCCGCGGGCCCGGGCCGTCCACGCCGAGGTGGACGAGGATCTGCTCGGCCGCGGCGCGCCGCACCTCGTCGACGATCGCGGTCGTACGGGAGGTCTCGGCGACACTGCCGCCCCGCAGCAGCGCGCTGAACCCGGCGTCGTGCTCGTCCACGAAGGCCAGATAGCGGTCCAGCACCCGGGTCAGGCGCTCGGTCGGCGGGCCCGCCTTCGGTTCCGCGAAGCACAGTTCCAGCCGGTCGGCGGCGGAGCGCAGGGCCGCTTCGTAGAGCTGCTGCTTCCCGCCGGGGAAGTACCGGTAGACGAGCGGCCTCGAGACCCCGGCCGCCTCCGCCACGTCGTCGAGCGAGATCTCCTCCGGCGGCCGGTGCGCGAAGAGGGTGAGCGCCGCGGCGAGCAGTTGCGTGCGGCGCTCCTCGACGCTGAGCCGTCGGTAGGCGCGGGTCGCGGGAGCGGGACTGGTCATGCTCCGCAGCGTAACCGCAGCGTGCGCGGCTGCCCTCATGCGCTCACGCGAGAAGGCCGGAACTCTTCCACAGCCTGCGGCCTGCCCCGCGCAACACGCCGATGTCGTCCAGGAAGTCGGTCAGCCGGCGGGCGCCGGTCTGCATCACCTCGCGCCGGTGCCCGCTGGCCTTCACCTGGGCGACGGCCTCGCGGCGGTCGAGGCCGACGTTCTCGTAGACCTGCGGGCTGATGAAGCAGACGCTGAAGACGCGGGCCGCCTCGCCGCAGCTGAGGCGGGTGAACTCCTGCTCCCAGCGCGGCGCGGTCACCATCTGGCGGCGCAGCTCCTCGCGGGCGTACCGCACATGGCGGGCCTCCTCGACGACGTGGATGCGGGTGACGCCGCGCACCAGCGTCTGCACCCGCTCGTCGGGGAAGGTCAGGCGCTGCATCCAGTCGAGGATCTCCTCGCCGAGGAGGGTGGCGGCGAACGAGCCGGGCGTGGTCGAGACCGTCTTCAGCACGCGGGCCAGGTTGTGGTAGACGCGGGGCACCGGGTACGCGGGCGCCCCGCCCTTCTGGATCATGCGGGCGAACATCATCGAGTGCCGGCACTCGTCCGCGATCTCGGTGAGGGCGTAGCGGACGTGGTTGCTGGTGACCGACTTGTCGTAGATGTGGCGCACCAGCAGCTGCATCAGGATGATCTCGAACCAGATCCCGAGCGAGGCGAGCGACGCGGCCTCGTGCCGGGCCAGGTCCATCCGCTGCTCCTCGGACATCTTCCGCCACAGCGGGGTGTCGTAGAGGGAGACCAGCTCGGGGGGCCAGAACCACTTGCCCTCCTCGACGGGCGCCTCCCAGTCGAGCTCCTTGTCGGGGTCGAAGGAGTGCTTGGCGGAGGACTCGAGCAGGCGCGCGGCGACCTGTTCGCGGTCCCGGAGCGGGCCGAGTGCGTCGCGGAGCAGCTGCACGTCGCGGTCGGTCACTGTCGTCATGGCTGAGGGCACCTCGCGAGTCGGATTACCGGCGTCGGTGTTATGAGACCCCCCGTCAGCAAGCTCGTCAATCCCCTCTGCACGACTTGTTGACTGAGCGTCTATCAGCGTGTGAGCCTGCCAACTGTCCCTGCGTACCCAGGAGTACGAGGCGAAGGAGCCGCCGGTGTCGAGTCAGGACCGCTACACGACAGCCCCCTCGGAACCGATCTGGCAGGTCCCGGCCACCGGCTCCGCCCGCTTCAGCTGGGAGGCCATCTATCCAGGCCAGAAGAACGGGGCCGGCCGTGAACGCCTCCTCGCCCTCTACCAGAAGGGCAAGGACAAGCAGTGGGACGGCGCCAAGCGCATCGACTGGAACCTCGAGGTCGACCCGTACGACCCGCTGGGCACACCCGACGAGGCGCTCACCCTGTACGGCACCCGGCACTGGGCGAAGATGACCGAACGGGACAAGGGCGAGCTGCGCAAGCACTACACGTCCTGGCAGTTCAGCCAGTTCCTCCACGGCGAGCAGGGGGCCATGATCTGCGCGGCCAGGATCGTCGAATCGGTCCCGGACCTCGACGCCAAGTTCTACTCCGCCACCCAGACCATGGACGAGGCCCGGCACGCCGAGATCTACGGCCGCTTCCTCCACGAGAAGGTCGGCATGCTCTACCCGATCAACGACAACCTGCAGTCCCTGCTCGGGGACACCCTGCGCGACTCCCGCTGGGACATGCCCTACCTCGGCATGCAGGTCCTCATCGAGGGCCTGGCCCTCGCCGCCTTCGGCATGATCCGCGACACCACGACCAAGCCGCTGCCGAAGCAGATCCTCGCGTACATCATGCAGGACGAGGCACGCCATGTGGCGTTCGGCAGGATGGCGCTGCGCGACTACTACAAGCAGCTGAGCGACGCGGAACTGCGCGAACGCGAGGAGTTCGTGATCGAGGGCTGCTACCTGATGCGCGACCGGCTGCGCGGCATCGAGGTCCTGGAGAACTTCGGCGTCTCCAAGAAGGAGGCGGAGGAGTACTCGGAGCAGTCGGAGTTCCTCCACCTGTTCCGCAAGCTGCTCTTCAGCCGGATCGTGCCGTGCGTCAAGGACATCGGGCTGTGGGGCGAGCGGCTGCAGAAGGCGTATCTCGACATGGGGGTCTTCGAGATGGGCGACGCCAGTCTCGACCTGCTGATGTCCGAGGACGAGGAGATAGCGGAACAGCTCGACCGGGAGCGGTTCGCGGCCGAGGAGCAGGAGCGGGTGGCGGAGGTGGCGGACGCGATCGCGGAGGGCGCGGGCGCGCCGTAGTCAGGTGCACGCCGTCCTGCCGGGACCGGCAGGCCGGCTGCCCCGACGCCCGGGCAGCCGGCCACGCGGACGGCTCGACGCGGTCCCGAGACGCTCACCCTCGGGAACACGCTCGGTGAGCGCCGTGGGCGACCGGTGCCGCCCGCCGGTCACACCTGGGGCGCCGGGAACGACTTCCTCAGGGTGAAGGCCCGCTGCGTCGGGCCGTGTTCACGGATGTGCAGCAGACGCTCCTCCGCCTCGCGGACCGTGGGCCGGTGACCGGCGGGGACCCACCACAGCGTCGCCATCACCTCCTGCATCCGCTCGAAGAACTCGTAGCGCCGGGCCAGCAGCTCGCGGTGCGTGCCCTGGTACATGAAGGCGGTCAGGGCGTCGGTGTCCCGCCACACCGACATGTTCACGATCAGCCACTCGTCGCCGAAGACCCGCAGGTCGGTCGCGTCACCGGCCTCCGTCTGGAGCCGCCAGACGAAGCCGTCGGCGGCGTCCGCGACCGCGTTGACGGGGACGAGGTTGTCCACGAAGTCCTTCAACTGTGGTGAGTCCAGGGGGTGTTTGAGGCGGCCTATGTTCACCTGGGCGAGCTCGTAGGAGGTCATGGCCGCACAGTAATCAGACCCCTCTCCGCCGCCACCGCCATTTCGACCAGTGAGACGTCCGCCCCCCGGGCCGCCACCAGCTGGAGCCCCACCGGGCAGCCGTCGCTGGTGAAGCCGGCCGGGACGCTGGCCGCCGGGTGGCCGCTCAGGTTGAACGCCCAGGTCAGCGCCGTCGAGTAGACGTCCGCCCCGGGGCCGTCGTGACCGTGGGGCCGGTTGGGGGTGGCGGGGGTGAGCAGGACGGCCGCGTCGGCGAACAGGGCGTCCAGGCGGTGGTCGTTCCCGGCCCGCACGGCGGCTCCCCGCGCCGGCCGGCCGGCCCGTACCGCCGTCCACGCGTCGCGCGGGTCCAGCAGGACCGGGCGGGCGTCCGCGAGGCGTACGACACCGGCGGACTCCAGCCGTTCCACCGCTGCCAGCGCGACCGCGGCCACCTCTGGTTCCGTGTCCGCGAAGCCCAGGTCGGCCGACCAGACCGCCGGCAGCGGAAGGACCGGGGCCACCGGCTCGTACGTGTCCAGTACGCAGCGCAGATACGCCCGGGCGTCCGCCGCCGTCGGGGTCAGGACACCCGCGGAGGCAAGGCCCGTGCGGTCGGGCGAGGGCAGCAGTCCGTTCGTCGTCTTCAGCCCGAACACCGAGCACCAGGCCGCCGGGATCCGTACGGACCCCGCACCGTCGCTCCCGGTCGCCAGGCCCACCATGCCGGCCGCGACCGCCGCGGCCGACCCCGCGGAGGAACCGCCGGGAGTGCGGTCCGGCCGCCAGGGGTTACGGGTCGGGCCGTGCGCGCCGAGGCCCCACGTCTGCCAGGGGGTCCCGGGGCCGGGCACCGATGTCGAGCCGACGGCCACCGCCCCCGCCGCGGTGAGCCGGCGCGCCGCACAGGACCGGATGCCGGAGGGGCCCTTCACCGCGAAAGGCATCCCGGCCAGCGGGAGTCCGGTGCCGGTCGAGCGTTCCCGGGCGAGCGCCTCCTCGGCCCACACCTCGACGAAGGCGCTCACCTCCGGATCCAGCCGCCCGATGGCGTCCAGCGACGCAGCGATGTTCATGAGCCCCAGAGTGCCGCCCGCATCACGGCCCGCGCGACGGGGGCGGCGCTGCCTCCGCCGCTGATGTCCTCCCGTACCGCGGACGCGTCCTCCACGACCACGGCCAGCGCGACCGCCGGCCGGGGCGCGTCGTACGCCTGCGCCCATCCGATGAACCACGCGTACGGGAGCCCGGAGTTGTCGACGCCGTGCTGCGCGGTGCCCGTCTTGCCGCCGACGGTGGCCCCTTCGATCGCCGCGTTGTCGCCCGTGCCCTCCTCGACGGCCCGCACCATCAGTTCCCGCAGCCGCTGCGCCGTGACCGGGGTCATCGCCTGCCGGTAGGCCCGGGGGCCGTTCTGGGCGACCAGGTCGCCGTTCGCCCTGGTCACCCGCTCCACGAGGTAGGGGCTGCGGATGTCGCCGCCGCTCGCGACGGCCGCCGCGACCATCGCCATCTGCAACGGCGTGGCCGTCGTGTTGAACTGCCCGATCGAGGACAGCGCCAGCTGGTCGGGGGACATGTCGGTGTCGAAGTTGGACGCCGTCACGCCCGAGGGGATCCGCAGCCCGGGGTCGTTGAAGCCGAACCCGCGGGCGGCGGCGACCATGTCCCGCAGCCCCACCCGGGCGCCGAGGTTCGCCATCACGGTGTTGCACGACCACTGGATCGCATAGGCCAGCGAGGCGTCCTCGCATCCCTTCGTCGCGTTCGGCAGCGGCGTGCGGGTGCCGGGCAGCAGATACGGCTCCGGTGTACGGGTGGGCGCGTCCACGTCGCCGACGACGCCGCTCTCCAGGGCCGCGGCGGCTGTCACGATCTTGAAGGCGGAGCCGGGGGGATAGGTCTGGCGGATCGCGCGGTTCAGCATCGGCTGCGCGTCCGCGCCGTTCAGCCGCGCCCAGGCCCGGGCGACCTCCGGCCCGTTGCCGGAGAGCAGCCCCGGATCGTACGACGGGCTGCTGACCAGGGCCAGGATCTTCCCCGTCGACGGTTCGATCGCCGCGACGGCGCCCCTCCTGCCGCCGAGACCTTGGTACGCGGCCTGCTGCACGGCCGCCTTGACGGTGGTGGCGACGTCCCCGGCGGACGGCCTGCCGCGGCTCAGGTCGCCCCAGAAGGGGAACGGCGCCAGCAGCGGATCGCTGCCGCTGAGGACCGGGTCCTGCGCGTGCTCGACGAACGAGGTGCCGTAGGTCTGCGACGAGTACCCGGTCACCGGGGCGTACAGCGGTCCGTCGCGGTAGGTGCGCTCGTGACGGAGCTGCTCACCGGTGTCCTTAGACCCGGTGACCGGCTTCCCGTCGACGAGGATGTCGCCGCGCGGCTCCGCGTAACGGGCGATCGCCGCCCGGCGGTTGGCCGGGTTCTTCTCGAGGGTCGACGCCTCCAGCACCTGTACGCGGGCGGCGTTGGCCAGCAGCGCGAGCAGGAGCAGCAGGCTGAACACGGCGGCGTGCCGAATGCATCGGGTCACCGGGGCACCGCCGGCGCCTGGGCGTGGACGCCCACCTCCGCGGGCACGGGCAGCGGCATGCGGGCCGAGTGGCTGAGCCGGATCAGCAGCGCAACGATGACCCAGTTGGTGACCACGGACGAGCCGCCCTGCGCGAGGAACGGCATCGCCATGCCGGTCAGCGGGATCAGGCCCGTCACGCCGCCCGCGATGACGAACACCTGGAGCGCGACGATGGAGGAGAGGCCGACCGCGAGGAGGCGGCCGAACGGGTCCCGCAGCGCGAGCCCGGCGCTCAGTCCCCGGGCGACCAGCAGCCCGTACAGCAGGAAGATCGCGCTGAGGCCGACCAGCCCCAGTTCCTCGCCGGCGGTGGCGAGGATGAAGTCCGACTTGGTCGCGAAGCCGATCAGCACGGAGTGGCCGAGCCCCAGACCGGTGCCCAGCATCCCGCCGGCGGCGAAGGCGAAGAGGGACTGGGCCAGTTGGCCGGGGCCCTCCCCGGCATCGATGCCGGCGTACGGGTCGAGCCAGTCCTCGACCCGGCTGTGGACGTGCGGTTCGAGCGAGCCGACCGCGTACGCGCCCGCCGACGCCAGCAGCAGACCCACCACGATCCAGCCGATCCGGCCGGTGGCCACGTAGAGCATGACGACGAAGAGCCCGAAGAAGAGCAGTGAGGTCCCGAGGTCCCGTTCGAGGACGAGGACGCCGACGCTGACCAGCCACACCGCGACGATCGGTCCGAGCACCCGGCCGGTGGGAAGCTGGAGTCGGCGGATCATCCGGCTGGCGTGGGTGAGGGCGCCCCGGTTGGCGGCGAGGTACGCGGCGAAGAAGACGGCGAGCAGCACCTTCGCGAACTCGCCCGGCTGGAAGGACAGCTGCCCCATGCGGATCCAGATCCTTGCCCCGTTGACCGCGGGGAAGAAGATCGGGGCGCAGAGCAGCGCGAGCGCGGCCGTGACGCTGATGTACGCGTACCGCTGGAGGATCCGGTGGTCGCGCAGGACGACGACCGCCACGATGAACAGGGCGACCCCGGAGGTGGACCAGACGAGCTGGGCGGGGGCCGCCCGGTCGAGCGGGGTCTGAAGGTCCAGCCGGTAGATCAGCACCAGGCCGAGGCCGTTGAGCAGGACCGCGATCGGCAGCAGCAGGGGATCGGCATAGGGCGCCCGCAGGCGTACGGCCAGATGTGCGAGGAGTGCCAGGACGCCGAGGCCCGCTCCGTAGCCGGCGGCGTCCGGCGGCACCGCGCCGTTCCTGGCGAGACCGACGGCGACGTAGCCGTGGACGCAGATGACGACGGCGCCGAGGAGGAGCGACAGTTCGACGCCCCGCCGCTTGGGCGGACGGGGCGCGGGACACGGCTCGGGCGCCGAAGTGCCCGCTGTCGTTGCGGTCATGCCACGCAACGTAGCAAGCGGCGCGTCCGTTTGTCCCTTTATGTCATAGTGCGCCGGACGTCGAACAGATGGGTCGTCACGCGGGGCCGGCCGGCGGCGGAGACGCTCTCCGCCCGCCGCGCCCGCGCCGCCGCCGGGTCAGCGCTGGTAGGGGTGCTGCCCCTGCTGGGCCTGCCCGTGCGGCTGACCGCCCTGGACGCCCTGGCCACCGCCGGCGGACTGCACTTGGAGCTGCTGCGCCTGCTCCGAGGAGATCTGCTGCTCGGCCCCGCAGAAGGTGCACTGGGTGAAGTGCTTCGTGGAGAAGGGGAACAGCGGCACGAAGAACAGCGTGAACTTCGTGACGCGCTTCCTGAGCGTGTGTGCGGAAGGATTGCCGCAGTGGCCGCACACCAGCGTCAGTATCGCCAGCTGGTAGATGTAACCCTTGGTACCGAAGATGATCATGCTGTCGGGTCCTCCCCGTTCATGGTCCGCCGTCACGCTCCGCTCGGCATGCGAAGTCATGGCCTGCGGTGAACCGCCCGCCGGCACAGAGCCAGCAGTCTCTCGTCCTCCACGATGTCATGACTGTCCGCCCCGTTGTCGATCGCGTTATGACGTCTTGCGGACAGCAGCTCGCGGTCGACCAGACCCACCGCTCCCTCGGCGCCCGCCGGGGTCATGTCCGCCAGGCACGCCGCGGCGGGCATCCGGGTGCGCGGCATCGTCTCCCAGGCCGCGCGCAGCACCGGCCATGCTCCCTCGGGGTCGCCCGTCACCCGCCACAGCGCCTCCGCCGCCCGCACCCGTGTCCACGGTTCCATCGACCGCAGCAGCCTGGCCAGCTGCGGCGCGGCCGCCGCCCCGGCCGTCCCCATGGAGGCGAGCACCGAGGCGGCGGACCGGCGGGCCGCCTGCTCGGGCGCGTTCAGCACCGCGCACAGCACCGGCACCACCGCGGCCGCGTCACCCTCGATCGCCCACAGGGCGCCCGCGGCCCTGGCGGCCGCCGCAGGCGGTAAGCAGGCCACCGTGCCGCAGGCGGACCGCCGGTCCACCGCCCGCTCGTACCCCGCCTCCCGCAGCAGCCCCCACAGATACGGCGCCGCCTCGTGCGCGGCGGGCCCGAGAGCGGTGAGCGCCCGCACCGCCGCGTCGGTCAGACAGTCACGCCGCTCGCCGGAAGCGTCCCGCAGCACACGCAGCACCGCGGGTACCGAGCCCGCCGCCGTGCCCGTCCCCAGCACGGACAGCCCGTGCAGCAGCGGCACGGCCCCCTCGGACCGCCGGTCGTCCAGCTCCAGTGCGTCCAGCCGCTCACGCAGCGCCGGGGCGAGCGCGGCGGCGGCCGCGCCCAGCCGGTCCAGCGAGTACCCGAGGTCCCGTGGCGCATCGGGCCGCTCCAGGAGCCGCGCCAGCACGGGCACCACCCGCGCGTCGCCGGCCCGCGCGAGGGCGAGGACGGCCGGGCCCAGCGTCGGCGGTCCGCCTTCCCATTCGCGCACCCAGCTGCCCGGCTCGGCGTCCAGTCGCCGCGCCAGCGCGTCCGCCGCCGGCTCCGCCAGGCAGAACAGGTCCCCCAGGGCGTACGCCGCCGCGGCGGCGAGACGCGGCTCGGGGTCGGCGAGCTGGTCGCCGATCAGGCCGATCAGCTCCCCGTACGCGCCCCGCCATGTCCGCAGCAGCGCGCTGCTCATCCGTACGGCGTCGATCCGCTGCGCCCGGTCCGGGCTGCACAGCTGGTCCGCCAGCAGCGCGATCCGGTCCTCGACCCGGTCACCGAGGCCCGAGTGGAGGGTGCGCAGCAGGTCGGCCGTCCAGGGGGCCGGGCGGCCCACGGTGTCGGCGGCCCGCACCTGGCGCAGCTGGCCGAGCAGCGTCGGCGACGGGAGCCGTTCGACCGCAGGGGCGGTCGCCACCGGTTCCGTGCGCAGCTCACGCAGCAGTCCCGTCACCCCGGGCACCACGTCGGAGGGCAGCGCGCCGGGGGCGCAGCGGGCCAGCTGCGCGATCGCGGCCAGCCGGAGACCCGCTCCGTACGCCATCCCGGACAGCCCGGTGAGCCACTCCACCACCTCGGGCAGCAGGCCCTGGTGCCGCAGCGCTATCCGCCCGGTTGCCTCCACGCACGCGAGCCGCACCTCAGGGTCCTGCTCGGCGTCCAGCCGGGCCCGCAGCAGGCGCAGGACCCGCACCGGGTCGGTGTGCAGGGTGGCCAGCGCGAGCGGGGCGGCGAGCCGCACACCGCGGTCCGGGTCGTCCACCAGGCCGAGGAACACGTCGGCCCCCGCGGTCACCGCGGAGGCGGCCATGGCGTAGTTCGCGGCGTCCTCGAACTCCTCGTCGTCCGGGTCGAGTTCGTCGTCGCCGTCCAGGTCGATGCTGCCGATGCTGGTGAGCAGTTCGACGATGCCGCCCCGGTCCTCGACCGCGGGGTCGGCGACCAGCTCCATCAGGAACGGGATGCAGGCCAGCGTCGAGTCGTACACGTCGCCCTGGTGGTGCACGGCCCCGTACATGGCGTCGAGTGCGCTCTCGCGCTCGGCGGGATCCCCGGAGGCCAGTCCGCGCAGCAGCTCCGGCACATCGTCGGCCGGGCCGTAGGCGTGTTCCAGAGAGGCCCACTCGACCTCGTCGATTCCCGCGAACACGATTGTCCCCCTCCCAAGAAACCTTGGGTCTCAACCCTGTGTCTGGGGGAAGTGTGCCCCAAGGATCCGACATCCTGACCGGTATCCGACGGGGTTGTCTCGGGGTTGTTGAATCCAGGCCTGTTGCCGCCGTCGCGGGCCGGTCCGCGGTGCGCGCGGACCGGCCCGCGAGGCGGTGCCCGTGGTGCTCGCGCCCTGCCGGCCGGGGAGATGCCGGGGGGTGACGCCCCCCGGCCGGCAGGGCCGTTACTGGCGGAGGTTGTCCCCCCAGCCGCCCTGCATCATCGTCTGGAACGCCCACGTGCCGTCCTGCTTGATCAGGATGTCGGCGTACCGCAGCTGCTGGGTCCGGCCGTCCATGGTCATGGTCGAGTCCGTGAAGACGACGGCCATCGCGGGGGAGAGGAACACCGGGGTCCGTACCGACTCGAAGGAGATGTCGTCGCTCCCCTCGCCCATCACATGGCTCATGGTCTCGACGAACTGCCGGCGGTCCCACTGGGCGGAGGCGCCGTTGCCCGCGGCGTCGTCGCTGATCAGGTTGAGCGGGAACACTGCCATGTCCGCCATACGCCCGACGTCGCGCTTGGCGCTGTGCGCGTCGTAGGCGGCGAACCACTCCTGGATGCTCGCCAGTTCCTCCGCGCTCGGGGTGTATCCGGTGTCGGGCAGAAAGGTCACACTCTCTCCTTGCCGTTCATCAACTGGGGCCACACGTGTGCGTCGCAGAAGGTACTGCCCGCACAGCCCATTAGTCAAACTTGATTAATCGAGTTCTTCCGGTGACCGCAGCCGTACCACCGTGGTCACGGCGTGGCGCGTCGTGACCAGCTCCACCTCCACGGTCACCCCGGGCTCCACCGCCCGGTAGGTGACCTCGCCGATCCCGGTCGCCACCGCAGTGCCGCTCCCGCCGCCCGCCCGCCCGGCGAGCAGGGCCGCCGCCTGCGTCCGCAGCGCCGGCGTCAGGGGACCGGACACCACCGGGGTGTCGTCGTCGGGCAGTACCACGACGAGGGCGGCCGGACGCTCCCCGCCGCCGGTGAAGCCGACGACGGCCGCGTCATGGGTGCGGGTGTGCCGCAGCTTGCGCCACAGCCGCGCACCGCCCCGGTACGACTGGTCCAGCCGCTTGATCACCAGCCCCTCGACGCCGATCCCGGGCAGGCTCTCGTACCAGCCCTCCGCCTCCGCCCGGTCCCGCGTCATCGGCACGGGCTGGAGCGGCGGCCCCAGCGGCCCGGCCACCGCCACCAGCCGCGCCCGCCGCTTCTCGTACGCGAGCGGGCGCAGGTCCACGCCGCCCTCCGCGAGCAGGTCGAAGGCGGCGTACGAGGCGGGCAGGGCGCGTGCCAGCGCGGGCGCCCTGCCCGGTGTGGCGGCCGCGCGCTTCTGCACGGCGGCGAAGTCGGTGCGCCCGTTCCGCCACACCACGACCTCGCCGTCGAGCACCGTGTCACCGGGCAGTTCGCGCGCCGCGGCGGCCAGGTCGGGGAAGGCGGCCGTGACGATCCGCCCGGAACGGGCCTGCAGCAGCACCTCGCCGCCGATGTGGAAGATCACCATGCGGTGCCCGTCGAACTTCGGCTCGTACGCCAGCCCGGCGCCCAGCGGCAGCGTGTTCACCGACTCGGCGAGCGCGACCTTCAGGGGCGGCCGGGGCAGCGTCACGGCAGGCGTCCGGCACTGCCGGGGTCGTCCACGGAGGCGAAGAGGTCCCCGTACCGCTCCAGCCGGGGCGCGATGTCGTGGAGCCGGAAGACGAGGCCGGCCCCGTCCGCGCGGCCTTCCTCGACCTCCTGCCACGTGACCGGTGCGGAGACGGCGGGCTCCGTGCGGGCGCGCAGGGTGTACGGAGTGGCGGTCGTCTTCGCGGCGGCGTTCTGGCTGTGGTCGACGAAGACCTTGCCCGGCCGCAGCGAGCGCGCCATCCGGTGCAGCACCAGCTTCGGCAGCGCGGCCTCGCCCTCGACGGCCAGCGACTTCGCGTAGGCGGAGACCTGCTCGGAGGGGGTGGGCGTCACCGGTACGACCAGATGCAGGCCCTTGGAGCCGGACGTCTTGGCGTACGCCTCCAGCCCGTCCCGCGCGAGCCGCTCGCGCAGCCAAACGGCCACCTCGCAGCACTCGGCGATGGTCGCGGGTGCGCCGGGGTCGAGGTCGAACACGAGGCGGTCGGCGACGGCGGGCTCGTCCGCCCGCCACTGCGGGGTGTGGAACTCGACCACCAGGTTGGCCGCCCATACGAGTGACGCGAGGTCGTCGATCACGACCTGGCGGGCCTTGGGGTCCTCCGAGCGGGGGACCGGCGCCGTGCGCACCCAGTCCGGGGTGCCCGGCGGCGGGTTCTTGGTGAAGAACAGCTGCCCGTCCGGCCCGTCCGGATATCTCAGGAAGGACACCGGGCGGTCCTTGAGGTGGGGAAGGATCGCCTCCGCCGTGACGGCGTAGTAGTGCACGATCTCGCCCTTGGTCGTCCCGGTGGCGGGATGGATGACCTTCTCCAGGTTGGAGAGCGCCAGGCGCCGCCCCTCCACCTCCGTGATCGGCGTCATACGATGAGAATCCCACGAAACCCGAAGTTTTTCGGACGAAAGGGATGAAACGTGCGATCCATCTGGAACGGCGCGATCTCCTTCGGGCTGGTCAGCATCCCGATCAAGCTGGTCAACGCCACCGAGAACCACTCCGTCTCCTTCCGCCAGGTCCACGCCGCCGACGGCGGCCGGATCCGCTACCGCAAGGTCTGCGAACTGGAGGAGAAGGAGGTCACGCCGTCCGAGATCGGAAAGGCGTACGAGGACGCCGACGGGTCGATGATCCCGATCACCGACGAGGATCTCGCGGCGCTCCCGCTGCCGACCGCGAAGACGATCGAGATCGTCGCCTTCGTGCCCGCCTCCGCGATCGACCCGCTTCAGATGGACGCGGCGTACTACCTCTCCGCCAACGGCGCACCGGCCGCCAAGCCCTACACCCTGCTGCGTGAGGCCCTCAAGCGCTCCGAGCGGGTCGCGATCGCCAAGTTCGCGCTCCGCGGCCGGGAGCGGCTCGGCATGCTCCGGGTCGTGGACGACGTGATCGCCATGCACGGGCTGCTGTGGCCGGACGAGATCAGAGAGCCGGAGGGCGTGGCGCCGCAGACCGCCGTGGCCGTACGGGAAGCCGAACTCGACCTGGCCGACGCGCTGATGAACACCCTCGGTGAGGTCGATCTCGACTCGCTCCACGACGACTACCGTGAGGCGGTCGAGTCCATGATCGCCGCGAAGGTGGAGGGGGGCGGCGAACTCCCCGAGCACGCCCCGGCGGAACGCGAGGGCGGCAAGGTCATCGACCTCATGGCGGCGCTGGAGAGCAGTGTTCGGGCGGCGCAGGAGGCGCGGGGCGAGGGGGCGGAGGGGCCTTCCGGCGAGGAGGCGCGGGTGACGCCGATCAAGGGGCGGCGCGCGGCGGCCTCGCCGAAGTCGTCCGGCGGCACGAAGAAGTCGACCTCGACGGCGGCGAAGAAGACGGCCGCCAAGAAGACGGCGGCGAAGTCGACGTCGACCGCGGCGAAGAAGTCGGCGTCCAGGTCCACGACGAAGTCGACGTCCTCCACGGAGAAGAAGCCGGCGCCGAAGAAGTCCACGCCGCGCAAGCGCTCCTCGGCCTGAGCGCTCCACCGCCAGGTCGTCGCGCGGCCCGCCCCGGCGCGCGGCCGCCGGCGTGTGCCTGCGGCTGCGATCCCGGCCGCCGGACTGTTGTGGGCGCCGGTCCGGCGGGGTGCCGGGCCAGGGCGTCGCGCGGTTCGCTCCGGCGCTGGGGAGCACGGTGCGGGTGGGGGCGCGGCGCCCGCCCGCTTGCCCGGCCGCGCCTGTGGTGCTGCGGCGGCCCGGGACGTCGCGCGGTCCGTCGGCGCTTGGCCGGAAGGCGGCGGGCCGAGACGGACGTGAAGGTGCCGTCGTCGTGGGCGTTCTTCGACCACGGGGGCTCCGAACGGGCCGGGGCGCGGCGGCGGATGACGCCAGGACGTCGCCGGGTCGGAGGGCGGCGGCGTCAGTGGGGCCGGGCCAGGGCGTCGCGCGGTTCGCTCCGGCGCGGGCCCGAACGGGCGGGCGGCCGGGCGGGCGGTGGGTGCTACCGGCGGAGGAGGGTGTCGACGACGGACTCCAGGTAGGCGTCCCGGCCGGCGCCGGTGGGCAGGGCGTGGGGGACGGCATGGCTGAGCTGGGTGTGCCCGAGGTAGCTGCTGTAGGCCAGCAGGCCGAGGCGGGCCGCCTCCTGCGTGCCGAAGCCCAACTCCTCGAAGAGCCCGGCCACGTACCCGATGCGGCGCTCGGTCACCCGCTCGAGGACCGCGGCCACCCGGGGGTCGGCGGCGGTGGCGAGCAGTGACACCTCGAGCGGATCGTCCGCGGCCGACGTCGTCGCGTGGTGCAGCAGGGTGCGCAGCCGCTTCTCCGGGTCGGCCTCGGCCTCGACGGCGACGATGATCTGCTCGGTGCAGATCTCCTCCCAGCGCTCGAGCGCTGCGGCGATCAGTGCGTCCCGGTTGGCGAAGTGCCAGTAGAAGCTGCCCTTGGTGGTGCCGAGCCGGGCGGCGAGTGGTTCCACGGCGACCCCGGCGAGCCCACGCTCCGCCATGGCCGCGAGAGCGGCGTCCGCCCAGTCGCCGGCGGTCAGCCGTTTGCGCTCCCGGTTCTTCTCCGTCTCACCTTTCCGCATCTCCATACGGTACCGTACGGAGAAACGTACGCCACCGTATGGAGGTGTGATGCGCACGCTGCGGAACGTTCACGAGCGGATCGTCGACGCCCCGGCGGAGACCGTCGGTGCCCTGCTGGACCGCGTCTCGGCCCCCGACGACCCGCTCAGCCCCACTCCGGTATGGCCCCCGATCCGCTTCGACCGGCCGCTCGGTGTCGGCGCCGACGGCGGTCACGGCTTCGTCCGCTACGCGGTCGGGGAGTACGAGCCCGGCCGCCGCATACGCTTCGACTTCCCGCCCCCGGAGAACGGCTTCCACGCACTGGAGATCGAGCCGCTCGGCCCCGACCGGTGCCTGGTGCGGCATGTGCTCGAACAGCGGCAGAACGTCCGGGAGACCCTGCTGTGGGCGCTGGTGATCGGGCCCTTGCACGACACGATGATCGAGGAACTGCTCGACAACGCCGTCCGTGCCGCCACCCCCGGCGCCCCGCTGCGGCCCACCCGCTGGACCCGCAGGGCGCGCCTCATGCACCGTGCCGTCGGCGACCGGGCCAAGGCCGTCCCGCCCCCGGCGTCGGCCGCCCTGGCCCGACAGGCTTATGAGAAGCCGGACTTCGTGGACGCCTGCCGGATCCCGCTGAACCCTGGAACGCCCCGGGATCCCGGTGCCTGGCGCACCGTCCTCCCGTTCCCCGTCCGTGCGACCGCGCCGAACGAGATTCTCCTGGGCAAGGACGCGGGGCACCTCGACTTCCGGGCCTCGCTCCTGATCGAGGACGAGACGGCCACGCTCACGACCGTCGTGAGGCTCCACAACCTGCGCGGCCGCCTGTACTGGGCCCTGGTACGCCACTTGCACCCCCTGACGGCCCGTCTGATGCTCACCCGCACCCGCCGCCGGCTGGCCCGCCGGGCGGCACCCGCACCGCTGCGCCCGGCCGAACCTGCCCCGGGCTGACGCATACGGCGCCCGGCCGGCAGCTGTCCGTGAAAGGTGTTCCCCGGAGTTCCGCCCGGCCTGTCACATCTGCCCGTCGCCGAATGTCATGTCGGTGACGGAGCACGAACGCGGCGGAAGCGATGAGGAGCACGATCATGCAGGCACGGATCAGCAACCCGGCAGTCGTCATTCCCGAGGCCATGCAGCCCGTACTCGACCTGCTGAAGGCCGCCCGTACGGGTGGAGTCCCCTCGGCGACCCTGGAGTTGGTGCACCTGCGGGCCAGCCAGATCAACGGGTGCAGCTACTGCGTCGTCGCCGGTACGCGGAGCGCCCGCAAGGCAGGGGAGACAGAGGAGCGGCTGGCGGCCGTCGCGGCCTGGCGGGAAACGCCGTACTTCACCGACGCGGAGCGTGCGGCCCTGGCGCTGACCGAGGCGGCGACCCGGCTGGCGGACCGGTCCGACCCCGTCCCGGACGACGTCTGGAACGCGGCCGCCGAGCACTACGACGAGAAGCAGCTCGCCTCACTGACGCTGATGATCGGCGTGACCAACATGTTCAACCGGTTCAACGCCACCACCCGCCAGATCGCCGGCGCCGGCTGGTAGGCCCGCGCCGCCCCGGCCGGTCGCGGCGCGGGCCCCCCACCGCGATCCTGACCGCAGGCAGGACGGCAGGTCCGGCCGGGAGAGGAGCGGGTGAGCGGAATGAGCATCGACGAAACGGCCGAGCGTCTGATCCCGCTGCCGCCCGAGCGCGTCGCGTCCTACGCCATGGACTGGCACCACGACCACGAGTGGACCCAGGGCATCCGCCGTGCCGCCCTGACGCGGGAGGCCGAGGGTGGCGGCTTCGGCGTGGGGGCCGAGGTGACCCGGACGGCCTACTTCCTGGGCAAGCGGATCGACTACGTGCTGCGGGTGGCCGCCTATGAACCGCTCCGGCTGCTCGACATGGTCTCGGTGGCGGGTCCGATGCCGATGCACGTCACGTATACCTTCGCGCCACGGCGGAACGGCACCCTGGCCCGTATCCGGGTGCGCGGCGAGGCCGGCGGCTACTACCGCCTCGCCGCCCCGCTGATGGCGCGCAAGGTGCGTGGCTCGATCGGCAAGGACCTCGCGGACCTGGAGCGTGTGCTGACCACGGCGAGCTGATGCGGCCCCGAGGCGCGGTTCCTAGACTGACGGCGTCCGAAAGGTCCCGATTCGAGGGAGACCCGCATGTCCAAGCGAGGCAACAAGCGGCGCGCCCGTAAGAAGAAGGGCGCGAACCACGGAAAGCGCCCCAACGCCTGACCGAGCCGTCGCACGGACGGACTCACGGGAGCCGGACCCGGCACTACGGGTCCGGCTCCCGTGCCGTGCGGCCGCGGAGCGTCCGGCAGGCGGTCGGTGCCGGTAGGCGGTCGTGCCATCAGCAGGGCGGCCGGTCAGCAGGTAGCCGGTGGTCAGCCGTTCGGCCGTTCGGCCGGTGAATCGGCCGGTGGATCGGTCAGCCGGTCACCTCGTCACCCGTCGGCAAGGGCGGCTCCGCCTCGATCCGGGCCAGCTCGGCGTCCGTGAGAAGCCGGGACCTGAGCAGGAACCGCATCCCCTCCGGCGCCTCCAGCGAGAAACCGCTGCCCCGTCCGGGCACCACGTCGACGGTGAGGTGGGTGTGCCGCCAGTACGCGTACTGGTCCGCGCTCATCCAGAACGGGGTGCCGCCGGCCACCTCGCCGAGCAGCACGTCGGAGCCGCCGACCCTGAACTCCCCGCGCGGGTAGCACATGGGCGCGCTGCCGTCGCAGCAGCCACCGGACTGGTGGAACATCACCGGCCCGTGCCGCGCGGCAAGTCGCCCCACCAGTTCCCCGGCGGCGGCCGACAGCTCCACCCGCCTCGTCCGCTCGGCCATCAGAAGAACCCGAGCTTCTTCGCCGAGTAGCTGACCAGCAGGTTCTTCGTCTGCTGGTAGTGGTCGAGCATCATCTTGTGGTTCTCCCGGCCGATGCCGGACTTCTTGTAGCCGCCGAACGCCGCATGCGCCGGGTAGGCGTGGTAGCAGTTGGTCCACACCCGGCCGGCCTTGATCTCCCGGCCCAGGCGGTACGCCCTGTTCCCGTCCCGGGTCCACACGCCGGCACCCAGGCCGTACAGCGTGTCGTTCGCGATCTTCAGCGCCTCGTCGACCGAGTCGTACGTGGTGACGGAGACGACCGGGCCGAAGATCTCCTCCTGGAAGATCCGCATGTCGTTCCTGCCGCGGAAGATCGTCGGCTCGATGTAGTAGCCGCCTTCCAGCCCCGCCACCGTGCGCGGCCCGCCGCCGGTGAGGATCTCGGCGCCTTCCTGGGTGCCGATGTCGATGTACGAAAGAATCTTCTCGTACTGGTCGTTGCTCGCCTGCGCGCCGATCATCGTCGCCGGGTCCAGCGGATCGCCGCTGACGATCGCCTTCGTGCGTTCGACGCAGCGGGCCATGAACTCGTCGTAGACCGACGAGTGGATCAGCGCCCGCGACGGGCACGTGCAGACCTCGCCCTGATTGAGCGCGAACATCACGAAACCCTCGACGGCCTTGTCCAGGTAGTCGTCGTCGGCGGCGGTCACGTCGGGCAGGAAGATGTTCGGGCTCTTGCCGCCCAGCTCCAGCGTGACGGGAATGATGTTCTCGCTGGCGTACTGCATGATCAGGCGCCCGGTGGTGGTCTCTCCGGTGAACGCCACCTTCGCGACGCGCGGGCTGGAGGCGAGCGGCTTGCCGGCCTCGACGCCGAAGCCGTTGACGACGTTGAGCACACCGGGCGGGAGCAGGTCGGCGATCAGCTCGACCACCAGCAGCAGACTGACGGGCGTCTGCTCGGCCGGTTTGATGACGACGCAGTTGCCCGCGGCGAGCGCGGGCGCCAGCTTCCAGGCGGCCATCAGGATGGGGAAGTTCCACGGGATGATCTGGCCGACGACGCCCAACGGCTCGTGGTAGTGGTACGCCACGGTGTCCGCGTCGATCTCCGCGATGCTGCCCTCCTGGGCGCGGACGACGCCGGCGAAGTACCGGAAGTGGTCCACGGCCAGCGGGATGTCGGCCGCGAGCGTCTCGCGCACCGGCTTGCCGTTCTCCCAGGTCTCCGCCACGGCGATCTTCTCGAGGTTCTCCTCGATCCGGTCCGCGACGCGGTTGAGGATGTTGGCCCGTTCCGTGGCGGACGTCCGGCCCCACTTGCCGGCCGCGGCGTGCGCCGCGTCCAGGGCCAGGTCGATGTCCGCGCCGGACGACCTGGCGACCTCGCAGAAGACCTTGCCCGTCACCGGCGTCGGATTGTCGAAGTACCGGCCCTCCACGGGGGCGACCCAGTCACCCCCGATGAAGTTGTCGTATCGCCGGGCGAAGTCGACGATGCTGCCCTCGGAACCCGGCTGCGCGTACACCATGGCGGCTCTCCTCGGTGGATGGCGAGTGCGATGGCACGGTGGCGGTCCCGCCGCTGTGCCGAGCACACTGTGAGCGCGCGAGGTTGGCGCGGGGTTGGCGCGGGCCCGTCAGCCCCGGCCGGCCGCGGGCGTGGTCCCGCTCTCCCGCCGGGGGTACGGACCGCCGGTACGTCGTCAGTCGTCGCGCAGGGCGGTGCTGAGCCGCGCGGCCGCGAGCGCCCGGCGGGCGTCGCCCGGGCCCAGCAGGCGAAGCGCGTGCTCGTGGACCTCCGCGTCGTACGGTGCCCGTTCGCCGTAGCGGAGGGCGTGTTCCGGGCGGGCGGAGGCGAGGACCGCCTCCCGTACGGCGACCTCCAGTTGCACCCGCCACTCCACGATCCCCGGCGCCTCCGACCGGGGGAGCAGCGGGCCCCGGTAGTGGCGCAGCGCGACGGCGGTGTCACCGGTCTCCAGCGCGCGCAGCAGATCGACGGCGTCGCAGGCGACGGGCGTCGTCAGCGCGTAGCGGCGGGTCGCGATGCCGCCGGACAGCGCGCGGCGCAGGTGGGAGATCTCCGCCTTGAAGGTGGAGGCGGTGACGGGCCTTTCGCCGTACAGCGCCTCGCGCAGCCGCTCCGGCGGGAAGCCGTCGGGCTCCAGTGCGAGCAAGGTCAGGATCTCCAGCTGACGCGGCCGCAAGGGCAGCGGCGCACCGTCCCGCACGGCTTCCTGCGCCCCGAGGCACCGCAGCCGTACGCCGCCGGTGCCGCGCGGTCCCGGCGGCTCCGTCCGCAGCCGGGTCTCGATCGTCGAGACCAGCGTGCGCACCGTGGACATGGCCAGCGGGTGCGAGCGGTCCCAGGTGGTCGACAGGTCCAGCACGCCGAGGATCCGGCCGCCGGGGTCGCGGATCGGCGCGCAGTAGCAGACCCACCCGTGCAGGGCGGTGACCAGGTGCTCGGCGGAGAAGATCGTGCTCGGGCGGCCCGTACGCAGCGCCAGCGACAGCGCGTTGGTCCCCATGGCCTGCTCGTCCCACCGGCCGCCCGGCGCGAAGTTGACCCGTTCCGCGCGACGTTGCATGGTGCGGCCGCCGCACGTCCACAGGATGGTGCCGCACTCGTCGGTGACCGCCGTGACGAACCCGGCGTCGTCGGCGATGCTGTGCAGCTCGTCCGTCAGCCCCTCGACCGGGCCGCGCAGCGGCGACCCCGCCCAGCGGTGGTGCACCGTGCCACCGTCCGATACGGGGGCGCTGTCCCGGCCCGGATCGACGCTGCCGAGCGAACGCACCCAGGACTCCGTGACCTCGGGCCGCAACGTCCCGCCGCCGCCGGGCGACCATGTGGCCGCCTTCAACCCGGGCACCCACCGGGACCACTCGTCCTCCAGGGCGGCCCTGCGCCGCCGGAGGTCACTGCGCTGAGACATGTTCTCCCCTGTCGCGGATCGGGGGGACGACCGACCATTGTTCCCTCGCAGGGCGGACGGCGCACCATGCCGTCGCGCTGATTCTTCCGGGTGGGTCCCGGCGCGGCCAGGGGACGACGCCGGGCCGGCGGTGTCGCTCACACCGGCCGCGCAGCTGACGGGATTCCGCCGGGATTCCGCTTCCGGAGGGCCGATTGTGCGCCGCCGCACGCTGGTTACGATCACGGAATGACGAGCTCTGGAGATCACATAGCCGGCGGGTACCACGGCGGAACCGCAGCGGCGGAACACGCGGCACGCGGCGTACGCGACCGGCCCGCCACGGGGTTCGCCGCAGGGAACACGAACGCCTACGTGGACCTGCACCAGAAGTTCGCAGCGGACATCGACGCCGAGGTGGACAGCGCCTTGGAAGGCCTCGGTCCGTCCTCGAGCGGACTGAGGACCGCGGTCGCCGGCCTCTTACGTCACCAGACGTTCACTTACCCGCTGTCGGTGCTGCCGCTGCTGGTGCACGGCGCGGAGACGGGTGATCCCGGCCCCGCCGTTCCGATAGCGGCCGTCCACGACCTGTGGTGGACCTCCGCCTGCTACCTCGACGACATCGCCGACGGCAACACCTCGATCGTGGCCTGCGGGGCCCTCGGCGCGCACGAGGCGCTCCTCGCCTCCGTCGTCACCGGACACGTCCTTCCCCTGCGTATCCTGCGCTCGCTGCCCGTCCCCGAACCGTTGCTCGCCGCCCTGGCGGACGAGGCGCTCCGGTGCGCCGCCGCGGCGGCCGAGGGCCAGCTGGCCGACCTGGGCGGCGACGCCGGGCGCGCCACGCGCGAGGCGGTCGCGGAGGTCTACCGCGGCAAGTCCGGCGCACCGTTCGGGATGATCACGGCGATGGCCGCCATGCTGTCGGGAGCGGATGCGGAACGTGTGGACCGCTGGCGCGAGTTCGGCTCCGTCTTCGGCATCCTGTGGCAGCTCTTCAACGACCAGGAGGACATGCTCTCCGGCCGCGCCGAGGATCTTCGGAACGGCACGGTCACCTACCTTCTCGCCTGTGCCCTCGACGGAGCCGGCCCCGGACACTCCGACCGGATCACGGCCCTGCACGCCGCCGCCCCGGAATCCGCCGCCGCCCGCACCACGCTGACCGGCCTCCTGCGCGCCCCGGCACCACTCGACCGCTTCCGCCACGACATCCACGGCTTCCGCGACCACGCCCTGCGCGTCCTCGCCGGCCTTGGGGGCGACCCGGAGTACCTGCCGCCCCTGACCGACCTGGTGAACCGCTCGTCCCACGTCCTGATCTGACGCCCGCCCCGCGAGCCGGCCGGGGGCCCGGCGCCCTGGCCGGGCCGGGTCCGTCACCGCCGCCCGCCGAGCGGACCGGCCCGGCCACCGGGAACGCATGACCGGCCCGCCCCTCACCACCTTCCTGGCCCGTGCGCCCCGCCGCGCCGTCGGCCGGGCGCACAGGGCACGTACCGACGGCATAGACCCAGGTCCGGCCTCTGCGTGACACCCCGTCGACCAATGCGCCCGGTCTGCGCCCTTCTGCGCGGCGTGTTCACGGGTGAGTCTGTGTCGTTACGGGGGCCGGTGCCGCCGTCCGGCGGCACCGGACATCACCGCACGGTCGAGCTCCACTCAGGGGCGAGGGAGGCAGGGCATGCTCGAGGAACTGACGGTCACCGCTTGGCAGTACTTCGGGCACGACCGCCTGTACGTCAACCTGCCCGACGGGACGCCCATCGGCTGGGCGGACCGCAGGACCGGCGGCATCACCGTGGTCCACGCCCGCTATCGCGACGACGTGACCGACGCGCTGGCCCGCAGAGCTCCCGAACTGCTGACCCGCGCCGAGCCGCAGGTGTTCGTCCACCCGGGCGCTCTCGCCGACGCCGACGGTGACGCGTACAACGACGGCGACGCGTACGCCGACGGTGCCACGTTCACCGACCGCGACGCGTACGCCGGCGGTGACCCGTACCCCCCCGATGACGCGCACCACGACGCCGTAGGACCTGCCGTCACCGTCGGCGCCGCCGAGGCGCACCGTACGGTCGTCGCGCCGCCGCCGGCCGACCCCGCGCGGGGCTTCCCCGAACCGGCGCAGGCGGAACCGTTCGTGCGCCACGGCCCCAGGGACCGGCTGCCCCGGCTGACCCCGGAGAACGACCTCGCCTCCCGCAGGCCCGGCGCGACGCTGCGCGCGAACGCCTCGTCCGGTGATTCCGCCGCACAGGACTCCGGCAGGCTCGAACGCCTCAGCTCCCGTCTCCTGCGCCGCCGCCCCATGGACGAGTCGCGTCGCAAGGAACTGCTCGGCGAGCGCCGGACCGGCGCCGAACTGGGCCGCCTCACCCGCCATGGCTGGCGCGTCCTGCACTCGATCCCGCTCGCCGACGGCGGGGACATCGACCACTTGCTGATCGGCCCGGGCGGCGTGTTCACGGTCCGGACCGAGTACCACCCGCAGCAGTCCGTACGGGCCGACGACGACACCGTCCGCATCGACGACGGCGACCCGCGCCCGTACATCGCCGAGTGCCGGGCCGAGGCCGCCCTCGTCCGGAAGGTCCTGGAGAGCTACTGCGACTTCCCGGTCCGCGTCCAGCCCGTGCTGGTGTTCGTGGACGCCGCCTCCCTGGATGTGGCGGCCACCCAGACCGACGTACGCGTCTACCGCGAACGCCAGGTGTCCGCCCTGGCCCCCTTGGCGGGCGAGCTCACCGCCCGCGAGGCGGACCGCGTCCACGACGTGGCCCGCCTCGCGGAGGTCTGGCAGGAGATGTAGCGCACGAGTGGAGACGCGCCGCACCGCCGACGCCGGACTCGTCCGGAGGAGGCCCGGTCCGGCCGTCACCGAGGCCCGACCCGTTCCCGGCGCTCCCGGGTGGGCCCGGTCCGGTTCCCGCCGCCCGGTCGGCTCAGACGGCCGGCAGCGCGTACAGCCGCTTGGCGTGCATCACGGCCAGCCGCTTGCCCGCGCCCACCACGTACCACTGCTGGATGGCGCCGGTCTTGTCGTTGTACGTCCAGCGCAGCTTGCCGGTCGCCGCGTCGAAGGCGTGCACGCCGCCGTCCTTGTCGTGCTCGGTCGCGCCGTACAGCGTGCCGCCCACCTTGGTGAACTGCCACGCCTCCGCCGCCCTGTCCAGGAGGTCCTCGTTGTGCCAGATCTCCTTGCCCGTACCGGGGTCCACCGCCCACATGCCGCGCACGCTGTCGGAGGCGTAGAGCACCCCGTCCAGGACCTGCGGATCGTTGAACGCGCTGAACTCCTCCGTCGCGAGCGACCAGCGCTCCGTGCCCGCGGCCAGCGCGAACGCCCGCAACCGCCGGCCGTCCGCCACGATCATCAGGTCCTCGTGCACGGCGAAGCGGCGGTGGTTGGACCTGCCGATCTTCTTCGTCCAGAGCTGCCGGCCCGTCGTCGTGTCGCGGACGGTCACGTTCTCCCGGAAGTCGGTGTACGCGAGGCGCTCGCCGACGACCGCGGCGGTGATGCCGTACTCCTCGGTCCCCTTGTCGCGCTGCTCACGCCAGGTGATCTTGCCCGAGGTGGTGTCGATCGCGGCGATCACGTTGGTCGGCGTCGAGAAGTCCTCCTCCAGGATGCCGGCGAGGACATAGACGTGACGGTCGTCGGCCGCGATGGGGCGCGGCTGTTCGTATTCCTTGCCCAGGCGGCTGCGCCAGGTCTCCTTGCCGGTGGCCGGATCGATGCCCACCACGTCGCCGTCGTACTCGGCACTGGCGAGATAGAGCCTCCCACCGCCGATGATCAGCCTGGCACCGGGGACGGTGATGCCCGGCCGCGACCACCGCTCCTTGCCGCTGACGACGTCACGCCCCACGAGCGGGTCGCCCGACACCACGACCGTGTCCCCGATCACCGCGAGCGAGTGCATTCCGGCGAGGTCGTCGTTGGCCGCGTCCTGCTGCCACAGCGGCTTCGGCGCGGTGCCCGGCGGCGGGGTGGTGAAGGTGTCACCGCCCTTGTCGCCACCGGGAGTTGCCGCCCCACCGCCCGGGTCGCCGACCTCCTCCTCCGGGGCGCATCCCCAGGCGCCGGCGCCCAGCACCGCCAGCCCGAGCCCCGTACCGGCCAGCCTGAGCGCCTGCCTGCGTGACATCGCGTTCCCGTCACGTCTGCCCATGTCGCTTCCCCGTCCCCGTGTGCGCCCGGATGTTCCGACGCCCCCTCGGGCGTCTCGAGCGCGGTCAGGCTAGCCGTCGGTTTCCGGCCGATGGCCGGGCAGTACGCAACCGGGACGCGGCCGTGAAACTCCTGTCACACGGGATCAGCGGCATCCGTCGCCCGAGGCGGCGCGGGACGCGACCGGTGCCTCGGCCCCGCCGACCGCGACGCCGTCCGAGGCGTCGGCCCTCGCCTGACGAGACCTGCCGTCGACCGGCCGTCGGACCGGACGGGAGCCCTGCCGAGTACTGCTGCTCGGGAGGGCCCTCCTTCGTCGGCGCCACAGTCGGCGGCAGCAGCCTCGCAACGGCGAATCGACGCTGTCGCCCGCCCGGAGGCCAACCGCCCGGAGGCCAACCGCCCGAAGGCCAACCGGCCGGCGGGCCCTCGCGACAGCGAACCGCGCCCCGCCCGACGGTGTCGCCGAAAAACAGGAGACCGGACACCACTTCCTCGGGTACGTTCACTGCTGTTCGAAGGGGGAGAAGTGGCGAAGCTCAATCAGATCATCGCCGTGGAAAAGGGTGTCAAGAGCAAGTCGTTCCAGGACATCACCACGGCTCACCAGCGAGTGCAGAAGGTCGCACTGCTGGCCGGGATCTCGCGTACGTACCAGCCCAAGGACGAGGAGGGCGAGCAACTGCCGCCCGAGTCCACCAGGGTTCAGGTCAAGGCCGAGGACGTGCTCCGCGAGATGTCGGCGTCGCTGACCCGGCTGTTCGACGTGACCGCCACCAAGGACTGGGCCAACTGCTCGGCCCGCGCGGACGTCGTCGTCGAAGGGCGGACGATCGTCGCCGAGGCGCCGGTCAGTTACCTGCTCTTCCTGGAGAAGCAGCTCGTCGACCTGCACACCTTCGTGAAGAAGCTGCCCGTGCTCGACGCCGCCGAATCCTGGTCGCTCGACCCGTCGACGGACTGGTGGAAGACGGACCCCGTCCGCACGATCCGGACGAAGAAGGTTCCGCGCAACCACGTCAAGGCCGAGGCGACGGACAAGCACCCCGCCCAGGTCGAGGTCTACTACGAGGACGTCCCGATCGGGTACTGGACCACGGTCAAGTTCTCCGGGGCGCTCCCCGCGCGGCGGGTGAACGAACTCCTGGAACGTGTCGAGAAGCTCCAGACCGCGGTCAAGTTCGCCCGCGAGGAGGCCAACAGCGCCGACGTCTCCGACCAGCGGGTCGGCGACGCGGTGTTCGGCTACCTCTTCGGCTGACGGCACACCGGCCGGCGCCCCTGGCGCCGGCCCCACGATCGCCCCCGCGTGCGAGCGCGGGGGTGCGCAACAGGCGCGGGCCGGAAATGAGGACCGGTCCGCGCGATGGGCGCAAGCTGAAACTGAGGTTCAGCCTGACGACACGGTGACAGTGAAGGTTCGAGTCCTTCCCCCGGCATTACGCGCCGGGGTGGCCCAACTTGGCAGAGGCAGCCGTGATCAAACTCAGACTCTCGCTCCAGCTTCAGCATCGCCACCGATCGCCAGATCGACCGGGTACGGACGAACGCCGGCGGATGCGGGTTCGAATCCAGCCTGCACCTCTCACACGGTGCGGTAGTTCAAAGGAAGAACACGTCGGCCTTATGACTGATCCGTACTCTTAAACGCCACTGGCGTGCGCAATTGGGTGGCATCCCCAGGGACCCGGGAGCTGGATACGACTCCCGGGTTCCGCCACGTCCGGGTGCGCCGGGCCACGTCCGGGCAGTCGGACCTTTGTTCGCGGACGCTGGACGGCCAATCTCTCTCGCGCACCTGCCACCGCCCGTACCGCTACTGACTCGGCTCCCTCGTCACGCGCAGTGACATGTACGGTCCACCGGACAGGTTTGTTGGGATCACCTGGCGAACCGGAGGGCCGTGCTCGCCAGGTGAGGTCCGATGAAGCAGGCGGTGGTGGGCGCCGGCCCACGGCAGCAGATGCCCGGTTGGGGCCGGCCCCGCGGTCGCGGTTCGTTGCCGGAGTTCAGCTCACGGCTTCAGCGTCCCGCCGAACTGGAAGTGCACGCCGTCGTGTCCGATGACGGGTGCCCTCGGCACCAGGGTGAACGTGAGGGAGTTGAAAGGCTCGAGCGCGTGGAGGCGGACGCTGCCGTTGGAGTCGCTGGGCCCGCCGTCGGAAGGCTGGTGATACAGGCCTTCGACCTTGTTGCCTTCGGCTTGGAAATTCTCGTCGCCGCTGAGTTTGGTGACCGTCACGTCCGCCGGGTCTGTGAACAGCAGGGTCGAGGCGAGCGATCCCAGATGGATGACGAGGTCCTCCATCTTTTTCTGCAGCTTGATGGTGAACGAATGGCCGGTCAGGCCCACGATTTCGATCATGTCCGAGTCGGGCATCTGCGGGGTGAAGAGGTCCAGCCCGAATTGCTCCCAGTTCTCGTCGAGATAGGCGGCGCCCAGGGGTTTCAGTTCTGACACCGGTCCGGCAGCCGTTCCGGTGAGGGTCACCCTGTGGCCGTCCAGCTTTCCGGTGGCTTCGGTCCTCTCCTCGTTACGACTGTCCCAGTCGACGAACTGAAGCGGTTCCACCTTTCCGCCGAGCTGGAAGTGCACGCCGTCGTGTCCGGTGACGGGGTGATTCGGCACCAGGGTGAACGTGAGGGAGCTGAATGGCTGGCGCCCGCGCAGGCGAACGCTGCCGTTGGAGTCGCTGGGCCCGCCGTCGGAAGGCTCATGGTACTGGCCTTCGACCTTGTTGCCTTCGGCCTGGAAATCGTCGTCGCCGCTGAGTTTTGTGACCGTCACGTTCGCCGGGTCTGTGAACACCAGGGTCGAGGCGAGCGATCCCAGGTGCAGGACCAGGTCCTGCACCTCGGTCTCGAACCCGATGGTGAACGAATGGCCGGTCAGGCCCACGATTTCGATCATGTCCGAGTCGGGCATCTGCGGGGTGAAGAGGTCCAGCCCGAATTGCTCCCAGTTCTCGTCGAGATAGGCGGCGCCCAGGGGTTTGAATTCCGACACCGGTCCGGCGGCCGTCCCGGTGAGGGTCACCTGGTGGCCGCCCAGGGTTCCGACGGCTCGAGTCCTCTCTTCGTTGCGGAATGTCCAGTCGACGAAAAGCTCCTGCGCTGCCATGGTTCGGCCTCTCTGGTCGATTGGCTCATGCGATTTGCTGAACGCACTCCAGTGGCGAGCTGGCGGGAATCCGGGACGCGGGAATTCCAGCCGCAAGCTGGGTGGTGATTACCCCGTGGGCAGGACCTGAAGCGAACCGGTCGTCATCGATCGTGAGTGCTATCTCTGCCGGTGTTCATCTCTCAGGGAATGCGTTGCCCGCGGGATTGCCTCTGGGGTTGTCCGACGCGGTGTCATCGCGCCTGGTGTCCCAAGCAGGCCGTGAAGGGCTGGGTGCGCGGCGCGCGTAATCGCGAGGGCACCCGTTCCCCTGAGTACCGTCGCCGGTGCGTGTGGCGTCCTCGCCGTTTCCGTGTGGTCGGTTCCGACGTCGGCGTGGTCGGCACCCTCCTCGCGGGGGCCATGCTGACCACGTGCAGCCGAGTCCGCCTTCACCGGCGCAGTGCGCGCGCTGAACGGCATCGGGCGGTAGCCGGACACGGTCTGCCGCCCGGGCGACCCTTACGGCGGTTCCATGGGCAAACCGTCGTCGATGTGGTCGTCGCTGTAGCCGAGTTGCTCGGCGATCACCTTGCAGCGGGCGCGCCGGGCCCCGGTGATCTGGACGTCACACGTGCTGAGAGCCGCTGAGGCCGAAGTCCGCCCTGCTCGAACGATGCGATGCTCGAGGCTGATCGTCCCAACCTGCGCCGCGACCGTCGCCCTCGTGGCCGAGCGGTCGCTCAGCGTGGTTCATCTCCCGGCGGGGCTGCGGTGTTTCTCCGCCGGAACGGCTCCCGCCGCGTACAGAAGCGGGTGACCCTCCGTCACGGCAGCACCGGTGCGCGGCCCGTGAGCGCCTGCACCGGCTGCGGCTCCGTTCGCCGCTGACCCATGAAGTCCCTTTGCGACAGGCTCAGTTGGTCATCGCGTAAGGAACCGGCTGGTGGCGACGATGCGTCACATGTAAGGGTGATCAGAGGACGATCACATTTCATGGGGGGACGGGGGTTGTTGCGTCGTGGGGTACACGATTCCTGAAGGCGTCGACACGATGCTCGATATCGTCGGCGTGGGCTGGCCGAACGTCGACGAGGACGCGTACCGCGACATGGCGGACTCCTTGCGGGAGTTCGCCGACGACGCGGACGACGACGCGGGGACGGCGTACGGGCACATACAGAAACTGCTCGCCAGCGGACAGAGCGAGTCATTGACCGCCCTGGACACGCACTGGTCGAAGGTGCAGGGCAAGCACAAGGACCTGGCCAAAGCGTCCCGATTGGTGGCCGGTGCGCTCGACCGGGTCGCCGACATCATCGTCGCCCGTAAGATCGCTGCGGTGGCCGAACTGGCCGACCTGTGCGCCACCGTAGGCATCACGTTGGCGTTCGCACCGGTGACGGCCGGCCTGTCGACGCTGCTGGCCGGCGCCAAGATCGCCGCAACCCGGATCGCGTTCAAACGGATCCTGAAGGAGATGGCCGAGGCGGCCGTCGCGGAGATCGTCGCCACGCTCACGGAGCCCGCGGTTGCCGCGATCGAGAACATCGTCGCCGACCTGGCGATCCAGACCGCACTGAACGTCGCCGGTGTCCAGGACGGTTACAACACCGACCAGACGAAGCAGGCGGGCAAGGACGGTTCTCCAGCTCAACTCCGCGGGCGGTCCCGCCGGTCCCGGATCCGGCGGCGGCCCGGAGATCGACCACGATGCCCACGGCAAGGCCGGCATGCACCTGGCCTCCGTGGAAGTCACCATGAAGTCCCGGGCGGGCAGCAAGCTGGGCAAAGCCAAGGGGCACCACGGCCGGGCCAAGGGCAAGGACTCCCTGACGGCCGTCCTCGACACCACCATCGAAGGCATCACGGAGAAGCTCACCAAGGCCCTCGACGACCTGGGAGACCACGTCGGCAAGAAGGTCCCCGACGCCATCACCAAGGGCTCCAAGACGCACAAGGACACCGACGGTGACGTCCGAGACCGCGTCAAGGCCATCGCGACCAGGGACGGCAAGGACGAAGGCGGTCCCGGCGGCCGCCGTGGCAACTCGGAGCCCGGACGCCGACGCCCCAGGTCGATGCGCGAGATGCTGGACCGCGTCCGCGACGTCGCGATGTCCCTGCTCAACAGGCGGTGCAAGACCGACCCGGTGGACGTGGCCACCGGAGAGATGGTGATGACCCAGACGGACCTCGTCCTGCCGGGCATGCTGTCCCTGGTGCTGCGGCGCACGCACATATCCAGCTACCGCTTCGGCCACTGCTACGGCAGCAGCTGGGCGTCCACCTTCGACGAGCGCCTGGAGATGACCGGTTCAGGCACCGCCTGGGCGCGGGAGGACGGCTCCGTCCTCTTCTATCCGGCGTTGCCGGCCGAAGGCGGCCAAGAGGTGCTGCCGCTGGAGGGTGATCGGCTGCCGCTCGTCTTCGTCGAGCGGGGGGTTCTCGGCGATGTCACGTACGCGGTCACCGACCCGCGTTCGGGACTCACCCGTCGCTTCACAGGCAGCCCGTACCGCTCCGGCCTGTACTGGCTGAGTGACATCGAGGACCGCAACGGCAACGCCTACCGGATCAGCCGCACCGAGGACGGCCTGCCGGTCTTCGTGAGCCACGACGCCGGCTACCGGGTGCGCGTCGTCGCCGATCACGAACGCGGCCTGGTCACCGCCTTGGACGTGCAGACCCCTGAAGGGCCTGTGCGCGTCGCCTCCTTCGGGTACGACACCGAGCGGAACCTGGAGTCCGTCGCGGGCTCGTCCGGTGTGCCACTGCGCTTCACCTATGACGACGACCACCGCGTCACGTCCTGGACCGACCGGAACGGCCACACGTACACCTATGTGTACGACACCGCGGGCCGGGTGGTGGAGACGATCGGCCCCGACGGGGCGCTCTCCTCATGTTTCTCCTACGACACCGAGGCCCGCGTCACCCGGTTCACCGACTCCACGGGTGCGGTGACCGTCACCCGGTTCAACAGCCTCGGCCAGACCGTCGCCGAGACCGACGCCCGCGGCCACACCGTGCTGTTCACCTGGGACCGCTACGACAATCTGCTCTCCCGCACCGATGAACTCGGCAACACCGCCGAGTTCGGCTACGACGAGCACGGCGACCTGATCACGATGCTCCTGCCCGACGGGCGCCGCGCGTCGGCCGTCTACGACGAGCGGCACCTGCCCGTGTCGGTCACGGGTCCGGACGGGTCCGTCTGGCGGCAGACCTTCGACGACCGAGGTAATCGGCTGTCGGTGACGGCCCCCGACGGAACGTCGACCAGCTACACCTACGACGCGACGGGCGCCCCCGCCACGGTGACCTTCCCAACCGGCATGACAGAGCGGCGGGTCAACGACCCCGCAGGACTCACCCTGTCGGCCACGGATCCCCAGGGCGCCACCTACACCCTCACCCGGGACGCCTTCGGGCGGCCCTGCGAGTCGGCCGACGCGGCCGGATCCGTCACCCGGCTGGAGTGGACGCCGGACGGCCGGCTGTTCCGGCGCACGGCTCCGGACGGCACGACCGAGTCGTGGACCTGGGACGAGGAGGGCAACTGCCTCTCGCACACCAACAGCCTGGGCGGCACGGTCCGGTTCGAATACACCTGGTTCGATCTGCTCGCCGCACGTACCGGTGTGGACGGAGCGCGCTACGAGTTCACGTACGACACCGAACTGCGGCTCACCGGAGTCCTCAACCCCCAAGGCCGGACATGGGCCTATGCCTACGGCCCGACCGGGCTGGCGATGTCGGAGACGGACTTCGACGGCCGCACCACGACCTACGAACACGACGGGGCCGGCCGGCTGGTCGCCCGCGTCAGCCCGTCCGGCCACCGCGTCACCATGACCTACGACGCCCTCGGTCATCTGCGGGAGAAGGACGCCGCCGGGACGGTCACCCGATTCTTCTACGACGCCGCCGACCGGCTGACCCGGGCCGAGACACCGACGTCCGTCCTCGCCCTCGAACGCGACGCGACAGGCCGTCTGCTGGCGGAGACCGTCGACGGCCGGACCATGCGGTTCGGCTACGACGCTCACGGCGAGCTGATCTCGCGCACCACACCGACGGGGGCCGTCACGTCGTACACGTACGACGAGGGCGGCAATCGGACCCGTGTCGCGGTGGGAGGCCACGCCATCGACTTCACCCGCGACGTACTGGGCCGCGAGCTGACCCGTACCTTCGGGCCCGCCACGGCACCGGTGGCGCTCGCCTCCGCCTGGGACACCGTCGGTCGTCTGACGTCGCAGAAGGTGTCCACGGACCGGCGCACGGTCCGCTCCCGGGCCTTCGGTTACCGCGCCGACGGCCAGCTCACATCGGCAACGGACGAACTCAACGGGCTGACCACCCGGTTCGACCTCGACGCGCTGGGGCGGCCACTCGGGGTGACCGTGGAGAACTGGTCGGAGCGGTACAGCTACGACGCCACAGGGAACCAGACCGGTGCCCAGTGGCCAGACCGGGCCCGCCACACGGAGAGCCGCGGCGAGCGTGTGTACGAGGGTACGCGTCTGGTCTCCGCGGGCGGACTGCGCTATGAGTACGACGACGCCGGCCGGGTCGTACTTCGCCAGAAGAAGCGCCTGTCCCGCAAGCCAGACACGTGGCGCTACACGTGGGACGCCGAGGACCGGCTCACCTCCTGCACCACCCCGGACGGCACGGTCTGGCGCTACACCTATGACCCCTTCGGCCGTCGTACCGCCAAACACCGCATGGCCGCCGACGGGACCACCGTCGTCTCCACGGTCCTCTTCTGCTGGGAGGACACCAGGCTTGCCGAGCAGACCGACACCGCGTCCGGTGTCACGCTGACCTGGGACCACGAGGGCTACCGTCCCCTGTCCCAGTTGGAGCGCCGCACGGTCGGCGACGACGCCCGACAGGAAGAGGTCGACAGCCGCTTCTTCGCCATCGTCACCGACCTGATCGGCACGCCCACCGAACTCGTCGACGAACAGGGCGGGATCGCCTGGTACAACCGCTCCACCGTCTGGGGGCTCACGGCCTGGAACCGCGATGCCAGCGCCTACACCCCATTGCGCTTCCCGGGCCAGTACGACGACCCGGAGACCGGTCTCCACTACAACGTCCACCGGCACTACGACCCGGAGACGGCCCGCTTCGTATCGTCCGACCCCCTGGGGCTCGCCCCAGCCGCCAATCCGGCTGCCTATGTCACCAATCCGCACACCTGGATGGATCCCGAAGGGCTGATCGCCAAGGGATGCACCGAGAAGGGCGGATGGTACGGCGGCCTGCTGCCTGCCAACGAGAAGGCGGACGGGACGCGGTTCCCGGTGTCGATGGAGGTCAACCACATCCCGCCCAAGGCGGCCTGGAAGCAGGTCATCGAGCCGGGCTTCTACATCGCGAACAAGCCGCACAAGAAGCAAAAGGTCAACAACGGCCCGGCCATTCGCATGGAGCGCGCCGATCACAAGAAGCTGAACAGCACCGACAACGACCTGGTGGCCCAGGCATGGCACCAGTGGCAGCGGGAACTGATCAGCCAGGGACGGATCACCGAGGCGATGCGGATGGACATCGACGACATCAAGCACAAGTTCCCCGGAAAATACGACGACCACATCCGGGAGATGGTGGAGAGCCTGAAGGACAACAAGAACCTCCAGGCGCTGCTCACGAAAAAGGGCTGGACGATCGATGAGGCCGAACTGCTGCGCTGAGGACCCGCTGCGATCTGTACCGTCCACCGGGATCGGCACCCGGTGGATGCGGCAGAGTAGGCGGCGGCACGTACGGGACGGTCGGAAGGGACGGCGATGATTCTGGAACTGCTGCCGGAGGTGGGGGTTGCCACACTCAGGCTCGGCATGTCGGCCGACGAGGCGGTCGGGGCCGCGCGCGAACTGGGCTTCGCCCCCTCCGACCCTGACTACGGCGACGCGCCCGGACAGGTGCTCTGCGAGCACGGGGACTCCCAGACCGAGTTCAACCTCGGCTTCACCAAGGGCGCGCTGTCCGACATCCACGTGTACCGGTTCCGGGTCGAGGACGCGGATGTGACGGTCCTCCTCGACGGGCTCGACGTCTTCCGGACTCCCAGCGAGGAACTGCTGGAGCGCCTCGAGGAACGGGGTCACACGGTCGAGCAGAACGACGACGGTGTGGACACCCTTCCCGACCTGAAGGTGATCCTCTCGAACGAGAGCAGTTTCGAGTACCCGATGGACGAGGAGGGGGACCCGATCTACTTCGACTACGCCCTTGTCACGTCGGTGGACTTCCGAGGGCCGCGCGGGGACTGACGCGGGGCCCGCCCCGGGCGGTCGTCGACCGGGCCGGGGCCCCTCGGCCCGGTCGATGGCCGCGCCGCGCTCTCTCGGCCCGGTGTACGGCGGCGCCGCGCTCTCTCGACCGGGTCGATGGCCGCGCCGCGCTTTCCGGGGCCCGGTCGATGGCCGCTGCCTTGCTCGGCACGCTCGCGGGTGGCCGGGGACGACCGGGCACGTGGTGCCCGGGCGACGCACCGCGACGCACCGCGACGTACTGCGGCGCGGAGCGCGGGCCGACTCGTGCTCCGGAACGCCTCCGGCGGCCGGCCGCGTACCAGGAGTCGACGGCGCCCTGGTCCGCGAAGGCCGGCGCGAGCGCGGTGCGCGGTGAGCGGCGCCCAGGGGATTCGCCACCGCCGGTGGCCCCACTCGCCACGCACCGGCGATGAGCGAGCCGCAACGACAAAGAGCCGGACCCAGTGGGACCGGGTCCGGCTCTCGATGTCTGGCACTCGGCAGGTCAGCGGCCTGATCACGCTGGTCCGGCTTCTGTGCCCCCGGCAGGATTCGAACCTGCGCACACGACCGGAGGCCGTGGGCTAGTGGGCCTTACGCCCAGCTCAAAGCCTTGCCGTCCGCTGCCTTGTGTCGTCCCGTCCACGCATGGTCCACGCCCACTGTACGGGTTAGGTGTCGCTCAGCACGTGGCAGATAGAAACCTGCTCGAGCATTGGGTCATCGCGCTGACTCGCCGCCTGTCCGCAGAGGCCACGCCTCCCGTGACGACGTGAAATACAGATCACCGGATACACCGCCCCCGACAGCGGAACGGGCCCGCCCCTACCAATGGCCGTACCACGCCGACGCCGAACGCGCCCGTTATCTCGAACGCCCTACTCAACGCCCGTGCCATTTCAACGTCTTCGACCGCGCCGCATGACCTTATCCATCGTCACTGGCAAGGAACCTGCACGCGCTGCGCTAGCTGTACTGCCCAGGCAGGTTGGTTGAGTTTGTGTGACGATACGGTCTGAATCTGGCCGATGGCAAAGGCCTCCGGTTGTGGAGTGGAGCTGTCTAGGAACCGC
>NZ_BMTN01000001.1 GCF_014649695.1 Streptomyces kurssanovii | reverse complement strand
ACTCCGCCCCGCCGATCCAGTGATCGGCGGGGCGGAGTCGGCCCCGGATTAACCAACAGCGTCCCTGCCCGGTGGCCGGGGCGACGCGGCTTCCGTCGCCCCGAGGACGGACCGGGCGCGGCGGCGCCGTCGGGCCCGGTCTTCCCGGTGCAGTGGCACCGGCGGTCACCCGTGACCGCCGTCCCAAGGCGCCGGCCGCCCTGCTGGGCCGTACCCGCGGCTCGCGTGCCGGCGGCGTCGGACATCACCGCGACCACGGGAGCTCGCCCTGCGCCTGAAGACCTCCGCCTCCTCTGCGAGCGAACACATCACCGCCTCGAGGGAGGCCGACCTCGCGCACAGCCGGCGCGCCCGCGCCCAAGTGGTCCACACCCTCGCCCCGTTGGGCACCGCGCTCCTCCACGGTGAACTCGCGCCCCACCCGCTGTCCGACTGAGGCCGGGCCGGGCGATGCCTGCTCGTGCGGGCCCCGGCCGGCAGCGAGTGGTCAGCGGCGGACGACGAGTACCGCCGCGGTGTCGTCGTCGAAGCCGTGGCCGCTGTAGCGGACGAGGTCCTCGCGCAGAAGCGTGGTCATCCGGTCCGCGGGCTCCTTGGTCCACGCACGCATTTGCTCCTCCAAGGGGTAGAAGGCCCCGGTGTGATCACGGGTCTCGCTCACGCCGTCCGTGAACATCAAGAGCCGGTCGCCCTGCTCGAAAGGCAGTTCCTGGACGTCGTAGTCACCGTTCCCGACCCCGACTCCGGAGAGATTGACGGGAAGCGACGGAGAGGGCAGGTCGGCGGTCGCCAGAACACCCCGGTGCTGGAGGAGGGGTGCCGGATGCCCGCAGCTGACGAGCCGGACGACCGGTTCGTCGTCGGGGATCTCGGCGAGCAGCACGGTCGCGAACCGGCCCGCCACGTCCGGGTCCTGGGTCCGCTCCGTGTAGCGGGCCATGCTGAATTCCAGACGCTCGGCCACGGCGGGGAGGTCGGGGGCCGTATAGACGGCCTCGCGGAAGGAACCGAGGAGGATGGATGCCGTCTCCAGCGCCCCAAGGCCCTTGCCCTGGACGTCGCCCAGCATGATCCGAACTGCGCCGCGTACCTCGAGAGCTTTGTAGAAGTCCCCGCCGACATGTGCTCCTGCGGCTGACGCCTCGTAGAGAAGGTGGAGGTCGACGGGGCCCAGCTGTGACGGCATCGGTCGCTGAAGGGCCGTCTGCACGGCTTCGGCCACGGAGTGCACCTGGCGGAGCTCCACCTCCCGGTTCTGCCGGAGACGGCTCGACCATGCGGCGGCGACTGTCACGGCCAGGAGGACCGTCTCGTTGATCAGCAAGCCGGGAACCTCCTCTGCCCGCAGTTCGGCCAGGCCTGCGGAGGCCACCATGGAGAGCAGTCCGACAGCGGCGGTGACACGGCTTCCCCAGGTCACGGCTGCCAGTGCCGGGGCCGCGAAGAGCACACGGTCGAAGGGTTCACGGTCGGACGTGAGCGCGTCGGCCACGACGGACAGAGCGATCACCAGGAACGGAAGAAGGCGGCCGGCGATGTATCCGGCATCCGCCTTCCACGGCAGTTCGTCTCGGACAGTGCTGAGGTCACGCATCTGTTCATGCATGGACCATTCCGAGCGAAACGCATCGGGGACTACGCCGTTCGGGGACGGGCGGCGCGGACGAACCACTTCAGGAACTGGATCCCGGGCGTCACCCTCGTGTGTTTCCCGTCGGCCGTGCGGACCATACTGGAGCTGCCCCCGACCCCCTGACAGAACGACTCCATGCCGAAGACCAGTACCTCCTCGACCACCGCCCCCGACACGACGTGGCTGGGGCACGGGCGCCACCTCGGCCCGACGCCCGAGCAGGACGTCCGGCGCAACCTCATCGCGCTCAAGGCCGCCGGTGTCATCGACGACTTCCTCGACCTCGCCCCTGGCGATGCCGGTGCGGGCGGCGTGGGCGGCCTGCCCCCGGCGCTCGACACCGACGAGAGCGCCCCGCCGGACCCCTCCGCCCGCCGTCTTTTCGAGGCCCGCTGGCGCGTGGACGGCGAGGTGACCGTACGCGCCCAGCTGACGTGCTTCGACTCCCACGGCAGACAACGTGACAGCGAGGCCGTCGGATGGGTGCTGGCCGCGAAGGCGGAACGGACGTGGGACCAGGGGTGGCCCTCCCCCGCGACGATGTTCTGGCCCGACAGCGACCGCATCGACTGGGACCACGACGCCGTCCCCGGCCTGCGGCTGCGGACCACCAACCGGCTGCCGGACGACGACAAGGAGATGCGCCGTCTCCTCAAGGAGTGCAGCCGCGTCAGCTGGAACATCCACATCGTCGTCCACGAGGCGATGACCCCCGTCGCGCGCGGCCGCCTGCCTCTGACGCCCTTCCTGCCGCCGAGCCTGCGGCACCGGGTGGTGGAGCACCGGGCCTCGCCGGAACAGTTCCAGATCGTCAATTGGGCGATGAGGGACCTACACGTTCGGGTGCCTCGGGGCGGGGCGGTGGTCCTGCCCACGGCGTCAGCGGGCCCGGAGTACGACGCGGAACGCTTCGCCGTCCGCAGTGTCTTCCTGGACGGCTCGGAGCCGGCGGAACTCGTGGAGAAGGTCACCGCCTTCGCAGAGCTGCCGCGGATTGTGACCGCCGACGCGGAACAGGCCCTCGACAGCCTGCGCCACCGGTGGCATCTGCTCACCATGGAGGAGGAGTTGGCCCACACCCGCCGGCTCGTCACCAAGTACGCGGAGGCGCTCGAGGCCATGACCAGGTCCCGGGACCTGTACCGCGAAGCAGCCGAACTCGCGCAGGCCGCGCTGGCCGAGGCGACCGGTCCCGACGGCGTGCCGCGTCCGACCCCGGAGGACACGGCCCTCAGGCCGGCAGGCTCCCCACGAAGCGCGCTGATCAAAGCACTGGGGCGCTTCAAGGACACGTCGAGGCAGCACCCTCAGAAGTAGCGGACCCCTGCGGCGCCGCACTGTTCGGAGCCGCGGCCGGCCACCGCGCGTTGTTCACGGCTGCGGACGGAGAGTTCGTCCCCACCGCCAGGCCCGGCGTACGGGACGCCTTCCGGCCCGTCCTCGAACGACGACCGGGGACCGGCCGCCGCGGGGGAACGCTGCCCTCCGTGCACGTCCTCTCCCATGCTGGGCCGAGGGCAGGGGGGACATGGACGCGGAGACGGCGACCGAGCCACCGGCGCCCGCTCCTCGGCGCCGCGAACTGGACGTACTGCGCGCCCTGATCGTTCTCGGCCTGGTCTTCTTCCACACCGCCATGGCCCGCGCCGATCCCGGTCAAGTACGCGGTGATCGTGGCGGGTTCACTGGTGGTGATCCTCGTCGGGTACGAATACGCGGTGCGCAGGAGCTGGGTGACGCGGTTCTTGTTCGGCATGCGTCCCGAGCCCGATCCCTCCAGAACCGAACTCGGTGCCTGAAAGCACTGCCGCACCGCGACCTCGTGCGGTGTGCGGCCCGGCCGCCCCGTGAACCCGGCGGGCTCGGCTACAGCCAGCCGTTGCGGCGGAAGCCCCGGTGGATGACGAAGCAGGCCAGGGTGATGACGGTCAAGGCCAGAGGGTATCCGTATCTCCACCGCAGTTCAGGCATGTGGTCGAAGTTCATGCCGTACACGCCGCAGACCATGGTCGGTACGGCGACGATCGCCGCCCAGGCGGTGATCTTGCGCATGTCCTCGTTCTGGGCGACGGTCACTTGCGCGAGATGTGCCTGAAGGATCGAGTCCAGCAAGGCGTCGTAGGCGGTGATCTGCTCGGTCACCCGCGCCTGGTGGTCGGCCACGTCCCGGAAGTACGCCCGTATGTCCGCATCGACCGACGGCAAGGAGCGGGTGGCGAGCGCCTGCAAGGGGCGGTCCAACGGGGCCACCGCGCGCCTGAGTTCCAGGAGCTCCCGCTTGAGCTGATAGATCCGGCCCGCTTCACCCCGGGTCCGGGCCGCATGCTCGCTGAAGACGGCGGTCTCGACATGGTCGATGTCGTCCTGCACCGCATCGGCGACGGCGAGGAAGTCGTCGACGACGTGGTCGGCTATGGCGTGCAGCACCGAGGACGGTCCTTTGGCCAACAGCTCCGGGTTCTTCTCCAGCCCTTCCCGGAGCGGCCCGAGCGACCCGTGACGGCCGTGCCGGATGGTGATCACGAATTGGTGGCCGGTGAAGACCATGACCTCCCCGGTGTCCACCACTTCGCTGGTGGCGGTGAGCTCTTGGTGTTCGACGTAACGGCAGGTCTTGAAGACGGCGAAGAGCGTTTCGCCGTACGCCTCGAGTTTGGGCCGCTGGTGGGCGTGCACGGCGTCCTCGACGGCCAGCGGGTGGAGCTCGAACAGCTCGGCGATCCTTGCGAACTCCTCCTCCGAAGGTTCGTGCAGACCCAGCCAGACGAAGCCCTCCCCCGACTTTGTGACCTGTCGCATCGCCTCGTCCACCGGGCAGGTCCCGGACTGCCGTACGCCGTTTTCGTACACCACGCAGTTGACCACCGCGTTGCCGAGCGGTGAGCGGGACGGGTGGCTCAGGTCCACGGTCCTGCGCTTGGCGCCGCGTACCGCACGGCGGAGGTTACGGATCACCGGCACGGCATGGCTCCTTCGAACGACCAGCGGCCAGTGTGCCACCGTCCGTCGTGCCTGTGGGGGCCCGGTGTCAGGGGCCGGGCCCCCACAGGCTGCTCTGTGGCCGCTGCCGGTCGGTGGTGGTGATGCGCCTGACCGCTTCGCGGGTGAGTGCGCGGTCGTGCGGCGCGCGGTCGAGGGCCCGGTGGAGGGTGAGTCCTTCGATGAGCGCGTCGAGTTGGCGGGCGGTGTCGGGGTCGAAGTGCCGTTCCAGGAGGTGACGGCTCCGGAGCATCCATGCCTGGGTGAGTTCGCGGTACTCCGGGCGCCGGGCGGCGAGGGTGTAGAGCTCCTGGGTGAGGACCAGGTCGCGTCGCGGTCCCTCGGAGAGCGCGTGGATGAGTTCGGTGACGGCTTCACACACCTGTTCCGGGCTGCCGGCGCGGCCCAGGTGGTGCTCGAAGACGGCGACGAAGTGGTCGGCGAAGCGGGTGAACGCTTCGCGGAGCAGGTCGTCGATGCCGGTGAAGTGGTAGGTCATCGAGCCGAGGGGTACGCCGGCGCGGGTGGCGATCTTGCGGTGGGACACCCCTGCGATGCCCTCGTCGGCGATGTGGTCGAGGGTGGCGGCGATGATCCGTTCGCGTCGCTGCGGGTCGGTGTGTCCGGTGGCCATGGGTGCCGGGCCTCAGAGGTGGCGGATCGGCCGGGCGGGGTTGCCGACGGCGACGGCATCGGCGGGGATGTCCTTGGTGACCACGGATCCGGCGCCGATGACGCTGTTGTCGCCGATGGTCACGCCGGGGCAGACGATGACGCCTCCGCCGAGCCAGACGTTGTCCCCGAGGGTGACGGGCAGGGCGGCCTCCAATTTGTCGCGGCGCGGCTGGGGCTCCAAAGGGTGGGTGGGGGTGAGGAGTTGGACATTCGGGCCGATCTGGCAGTCCTCGCCGATGGTGATCCGGGCGACGTCGAGCGCGGTCAGGTTGTAGTTGACGAACGTGCGGGCCCCGATGGTGATGTTGCTGCCGTAGTCGACGTACAGCGGCGGGCGCACCTCGACGTCCTCGCCCACGAAGGCGAGCAGTTCTTCGAGGATCGGCCGGGCCTTCACCGGGTCCTCCAGGTGGACGGCCTGATAGCGGGCGGCGAGCCGCATGGCCTGCTGTTGCCTGCGGGCGATCGCCGGGTCGTCCGCGATGTAGAGCTCGCCCGCGAGCATGCGCTCCAGATTGGTGCGGGGGTCGTCAGCAAAGTGGTCCGTCGCCATGCGTACGACCGTACACTCCGAAAGGTACGTTCGTACACTCCCGCTCTCCTTCACTCCGGCCGGCATGACCGGTACTCCTGCTTGTTCCGGGCGCAGCCCCTCGTCAGGGTCATGGCGGCAGATCGCCGCGGCTCTCCGGGTCACCGTCTTCGGCCCGGTTCACGTCCCTCCCCTGTCCAGGTCTCGCTCCAGCCCTTCGAGGTCGTTGTCGCGTACGACATGCATGGCGGCCTCCTCGGCGCCCGCCGCGCCCGCGTCGACGCCCACGTCGGAGGCGAAGAGTTCCTTGTCGGTGTCCGGGTGGGCGCCCTCGTCCGGCGCGACGAGCCGTCCCGCCCGTTCGGTCCCTGCCTCGGGATCGATCGGTTCACCCTCGCCGCCGGGCAGGTCGCCGATGCCGTCCGACTCGTCCCCTCCGGCCTCGGGCAGCTCTTGGGCCAGCCGCTGGTCGAGGGTCTCGCCGTCGTGCTGCTCCGCCGCGGTGGTGCCTGCCTTTTCCACCCCGAGCGGCCTCTCCGGCGGCGAATAGCCCTCGTCGAGGATGTCGTCGTAGCTACGCTCGCCCACTGTGTTCTGGAGGTCCAGTGGTGCGGCGTCCTCCTGCTCTTCGTTGCTGCCCGTCGGCTGATAGACGTCGTCCGCCATGCTGCCCTCGGTCATCATCACCGCCTCCGTTCTCCGCGGGCCGGTCCCTTCGGCGCCGCTCTTTCGGGGTCGCACTGTGCCCGACCGGCTCGATCTCTTCCTGTCTTCCTCTGTAACCCATCCGGAGGCGTCAGGCGACGTCACGGCTCTGGGCGGTCGGCGCGTCTTCCCGCCCTGGAGGCGGCGTAAGCGGCCTCCCGCAGCTTGACGAACCTGGCGGTCGGGTGCAGCTGCGGCAGGCGGTTCGTAAAGGGGTCGTACGAGACGGTGTCCTCGGGCGGAAGGTCGTGAGGCGGCCCTGTGGTGAGTGTGCCCAGGGCGCGCCACGCCTGCCCGGGCTGCGCCGCACACAGGTGGAACGTGACCGGGGCGGCCTGAAGAGTTCCGCGCAGACCTGCGAGGTCGCTGGGCACGAAGGGGGAGGTCACCACCGGATGTGCCGCCAGCGTGCCCGCACGGTCGCCGATCCGGTAGGAGAGCAGCGTGGAGTAGGGGCCGGCGAGTGCGTCGAGCCGGGGCCTGGGCACATGTCTGGTCCACGGCCCGCTGCCGCTGCTGGTCAGCAGCAGATCCAGGGGGCGATCGGGGCCTCCGGCGTCGTACACGCGCACGGCGAGGCCCAGCGCGTCCGGCAGCCGCCCGGGCAGCCCCGCTGCCCGTGACCACCGCAGCCGAACCTGGTAGACGCCCGGGTCGTCCAGCCACGGCTCGCCCCAGGGAAGACCGGCCGGATGGATCTCGAGGACGCCGTTGCAGCTGACACCGGACGGGTGCAGAGCCGGCGCACGGCGGCGGCGCGCGATGCCGCGTGCCGCCCGCGCGGCGAACCTGACGCCGACGGGCAGCTTCCCGCCTGCCTGAGACGTGTGACTGTTCAACGAGGCTCTGCTCCTGTCGCGAGGGAGGCGGACACCGTCGCGGGTTCCCGTGCTGGGCTGCGTGAACCCTGTGCCGGCCCTCGGACCCCGAGCGCACCGTGGCGAGCCGGCGTCCCGCTGCGCCCGTGGGCGTGTCCGCGGGGCTGCGGGCCGACGCCTGCGTGGTGGCCTGCGCGGACGCGCTCAGGCGGACCGGCTCAGGCGGACCGGCTCAGGCGGACCGGCTCAGGCTGCCGCCGTGCCGGCGACCGCCTGGTGACGTTCTCCGGGATCTGCCCACGGTTGAGCGGACGACGCCGAACACGGATGCCGACGGTCCACGGGTGCCCGTTCTCCCGGCCCGGGCGGCGACGAGCCGACAGCTCCGGACGAACGGCTCGCGAGCCGGATCTTCCGCTGTGCTCGCGGCAACGCGTCAGCATCGTTGCACGGCAACACCGGGCAACGGTTACGCGCATGCCCACTCCGACCAGCGGGAACCGACACCGTCCGCCGAGAGATCCGGTGCCCACAGTGATCGCTGTTGCACTACTTCTCCGGTCGCGGAGCGCATCGGCCCCACTGACCGCCATTCTGTGATTCCCCGCTCCGGCAATCCGCCGGAAGCGTGACAAGTCCCGTTGCCCTCGCACGGGTTGGATGGACGGAGATCTTTGGTGGACCGGCCTCTGTTGTCTCAGAGAGCGACCCTGGTGTTCCTGCTCGCCGTGATCGGGGGCGTGACCGCTGGAGTTCTGACCATGCTCGCCGGCGAGGGACGGCCCGCAGCGTCCTGGCGGGCCTCGCGACCGCCGGGCTGTCGGTGCCCTTCTTCGACCGTCTCATCGCCGCCGAGACCGCCGGCTGCCGAGAGGCGGCGGGTGCCGGCGCCGGAGAGGCGGAAGACCGTGGGTGAACTGCGACCTCTCGGCAACGATCTCACCGAGGCGTCCCGCGCTCTCGCGCAGGCGCTGCGGGAGCTGTTCGAAGGGATGGAGGTCTCCGTACGACGCTATGCGGCGCGGCGCCGACGCGATCCCGGGACGTTCTCGCGCTACCTGAACGGAACCCGTTTACCCCCGTGGCAGGTGATCATGGACCTGTTCACGGACCTTGCCGAGCACCATGGAACCGCCGTCACCACCGAGGCCATCGAGTTCGTTCGCGGCCTGTACGGCTCGGCGGTCGACGCCGCCTCCTCGCCCAAGCACGCGGTCGAGCTCCTCGAGCAGCAACTGGCCGACGCCGACCGGGTCTCCCGGCGCTCCAGCGTCCGCGGCGACGTCCTGGGCGACGCGCTCCTTGACCGCACCCATCGCATCGCCGACCTGGAGGTACGCCTCAACCAGCTGGAGGCCGACCGGAGCGCCGAACGGGAGCGGGCGGACAAGCTCGCTGCCGCACACTCCGACGTCACCGAACTCCTCCAGGAGCGCAACGACCTCGAGATGGAGGTGTCCCGCCTGGACAATGAACTGCGTGCGGCGCGGGAACAGCGTGCCGCCGCCGAGGCCCGGTGCGATCTCCTCGAACGTCAACTGGAGGCCGTGGAGCGGCCGGCGGCTCTGCCCGCTGTCTCGCAGCCGCAGGACATGCCCAAGATCCTCATCGTCGACGACCAGGCGGACAACCTGCTCGCCATGACCGCGGTGCTGGCGACCCTGGACCAGGAGCTCGTCACCGTCTCTTCCGGCCGCGAGGCGCTCAAGGCGCTGCTCGACCACGACGACTTCGCCGTCATCATCATGGACGTGCAGATGCCGGAGATGGACGGCTATGAGACGTGCGCCCACATCAAGCGCCGGCCGAGGACCCGCGACGTCCCCATCATTTTCCTGACCGCGATGGGCGTCGATCCGGAGCACTCCGCCCGGGGATACGCCGCCGGCGCCGTCGACTACATGAGCAAGCCCTTCGACCCCTGGGCGTTGCGCGCCAAGGTCGCCGTATTCACGTCCATCTACCTCGAACGCCGAGGACACCGGTGAGCCTTCGAGTCCGGTCGGGGCGAGTTTGTGAACGGCACATCCGGACAGGAGCGTGGTGTGCGGCAGCGCCGTTCGGGCAAAGACGCGCTGCGCCGACGTCGATGAGGAGGATCGGCCGTTCACGTCCACGGCCGATCGCGTCCGAGGAGGCGAGGTTGCGTCTTCACCACAGCCGGCCCACCGACCCCGGCTACACCCGGAGGCGCCACGGGCGCGGCTTCCGCTACTTCGACGCACAGGGGCAGCCGCTGCGCGACCCCGCCGAGCAGGCCCGTATCCGCGCGCTCGTGGTCCCGCCCGCCTGGAGCGACGTGTGGATCTGCAGCCGGCCCAACGGCCACCTCCAGGCCGTCGGCACCGACGCCGCCGGCCGCCGCCAGTACCTGTACCACCCGCAGTTCCGCGCCGAGCAGGAGCAGGCCAAGCACGACCACGTCCTCGACGCCGCCGAGGCGCTGCCCGCCGTACGTGAGGCCGTCGAGGGACACCTCGGCGACCGCGGCCTGACCCGCAAACGGGTCCTCGCCACCGCCGTTCGTCTCCTCGACCTCGGCTTCTTCCGTATAGGCAGCGACCAGTACACCGAGCTGAACAACAGCTACGGCCTGACCACGCTGCTCCGTGAACACTCCAGCTGCCAGGGCGGCGCCGTCCTCTTCACCTACACCGGCAAACACGGCAAGGAGATCGTCCAGACCGTGGCCGACCCCGCCGCCTGCCGCAGCCTCACCGCGCTGCTGCGCCGCCGCGGCGGCGGCGACCGCCTCCTCGCGTACTGGGAGCGGCCCGCCTGGCGCAACGTGAGCAGCGCCGACGTCAACGCGTACCTCCAGGAGCTCGCCGGCCTGGAGATCACCGCGAAGGACTTCCGCACCTGGCACGCCACGGTCATGGCCGCCGTCGCGCTCGCCGTCTCACAGTCCGTCGCGCGCAGCGAGACCGCGCGCCGCCGTGCCATCGCCCGCGCGGTCCGCGAGGTCTCCGGATACCTCGGCAACACCCCCGCGATCTGCCGCAGCTCCTACATCAACCCGCGAGTGATCGAGCTGTACGAAGAGGGCGTCACCATCGCCGCCGCCCTGCCGCGCCTCGGCGACGAGGGCACGTTCGGCATCCCCGCCACCCGCGGGCCCGCCGAGCGGGCCGTCCTGCACATGCTGCGCACGGACAAGCCACCCGAGGGCCGCTCCTAGAGGCCTGTCTCTTCGACTTCCCGGTGATCGATCCCCGTGCGAGGGTGGTGGCCATGCCGCACCTTGGTCACCGCCTCGGATCCCTCAGCGTCATTCTCGGGCTTGTCCCCACGGGTTTCGCCGCATGCCGGGAGACAGGTGGCCCGTCTTCGGAGCACGCCCTGGCGGACTTCCAGGCATTGATGCAGCCGTCGCTCCAGCGGTCGTCGAGGTAGGGCTTGTTACTCGTCCAGAACGGAGGATCCGTTCGGCCACTGGCCGGTGAGAGATCTTCCGGCCGTGCGGCGTGGGGGAAACGCTGGACGGCGGATCAGGCTTCGGCAGCGCGTCGACCAGGGGTCGTGGGTTCCGGCGCCGCTCAGTGATCATCGGCACTCTGGATGTTCACGGGAAGCAGCGGCAGCGTCCCGGTCGTCGTCCTGCTTCGCTGATCGGCGTGATCGTTCAGCGGTGTGAGGTTTACGGATTTCTCCACGATCGCGGCCTTGAGCATCACCTCAATTCCCAGACCGAGGTCTCCTCGCGACGGGCCGCTGCTTCGTGGCTGTTTGATCGGAGCGCGTTGACGGCAACCACGAGTTCGAACTCCGACTCGGGCGAACGAAGGGCTCCACCCTCACGGTGGAGCCCTTCGTAACGTCGTCATGCCGGCGGACTTCTGGGCTCGTGCCCCGAGCTCGGGGCATGCGCGGCCGTCACTCAGCGCAGCTTGAGCACGCTCCGGACGCCGGCGTGGTCGGAGGGCCACAAACCTGACGGGGTGCGGTCGGCCTGCGTGTGGCCCACCAGATTGGCCGTCAGCGCGGTGACGCTCCCACGGAGGAGCACATAGTCGATGCGCTGACGGAGAGTGGAGGTGGGGTTGCGCAGGTCGGGGGCCTGACAGCAGGTGAAGCCGGGCTTGCGCCCGCGGGTTACGGTCCAGGCGTCGGTGAAGTCGGCGGCCAGCAGGCGGTTGTAGGTCGGAGTGTCGGTCCCCGGTGTTGCGCCGACCCCACCGGCGGCCGAGTTGAGGTCACCGAGAAGGACGGTGGGAAGGCCGGTGTCCAGCGGGCCGTCGAGCAGCTCGTCGGCCTGCGCCTCCTGGACGGTGCGGGAGAGGGGGTCCAGATGGGTGGTGACCACCCGAGCCGTGCGCCCGCGCAGGGTGGCATCGGCAGCGACCCAGCCGCTCAGGAACCGGAGGGGGGCATTGGGCGGGCAGCCCAATACCGGGCTGCAGATGGGCACATGGTGCTGGAACTGCGCCGACTGCGCGTTGGCCACGGAGAAGACGCGCGCGGGCAGGTCGGTGCGGGCCAGGAGTGCGTTGCGGTCGGTGAGCCGGATGTCCTGCAGGCCGGCGGGCGTGGACCGCGGTGCCTCGAAATCGCTGAGCTCTACGGTGGCCACGGCTCTGTAGTGCTTGCCCCGGGCGGCGAGCGTGTCAAGGAGGATCCGCAGGAAGTCGTACTCGACGTGGGTGGCGCTGCCCGGTCCGGCGGGGGTCTGGCTGCGCCAGAGCACGGCTTCCTGCAGGCCCACCAGGTGGGGGTCACTGTCGGCGATCTCGTCGGCCAGTGCCTCGGCCCGCTCGGGGAAGTTCGTCGCCTGGACGTTCGCGTACGCCGCGGTCACCGCGGCGACGAGCGCCTGTGGGCTGGTGGCGGCGAGGACGGGCGCGAGGTCGGCACCCTGGTAGACGTTGCGGGTCATGATCCGCAACGTGGCAGGGTGTTCGGCGGCCGAGGCCGTGGTGAGTGATCCGGGTGTGAGAAGCAGGAGCGCGCCCAGGGCGGCTGTGAACCAACGGCGAATCATCCAGGCAGACCTTTCACTCAAGAGCGGGTAAAGCCCGCATCTTTGGCGAAATCTAAGGTGCACAGCGGGACGTGGCGCTCCAGGTGTAGTCCGTCCGGCCGATGCGCTTCGCACGCGAATCGGGTGAGTGTTCAACTGCGGCCCCAAGCCACACACGCCTCACCTGCGCGCCACGACGCTGAACGAAGGCCTGGCATGACTTGGCCCCTTTCGCCGGCCGGCTAGAAGTTGCCCGCGTGCATGTGTCGTGCGGGAGGTTCGAGGATGTCGCGCAGCCATGGGGCGCGGACGGCCGGCAGCCGGACCAGGGTGTACCGGAACACTGCCATGTCGATCCGGAACCCGTCTTGGACACCCGGCGTGGGCGGGTCGTCGCGAAGGACGTCATCGGGCATGAGACGTGACGCGGGGACGGGCAGCTGCGGCTCGGGGAAGACCAGCCGGAGCCACACGCCGAACGGCAAGGGCACCGAGTACGCCCGGGTGACCGAGGCAGCGGGGGTCCAGACCTCCCCGGTCTGCGGATGGGAGGGGACAAGCAGGATGTCGGCGTCCGCGTCGGGGGCGGGCAGCCCCGGTCCGGCGAGGCCGGCGCGCCGCGCCGGCGGACCGGACGGCAGCAGGGCGTCGAGGGCGCGTTGGAACATCTTCGCGGTCAGGCCGTCAGGGACGGACACCGCCCGGCCTTCCGAAGCCGCCAGGAGATGGGCGAGCGCAAGCCCGGCTGCCGCCTCCCACTGCGGGCTCCAGGACCACCTGTCGCTCGCCCCGGACAGCGATCCCCACAGGGTGATCGGCTCGAACGGGGGCACGCCCTTCCCCTCCGCCATCAGCTTCGGCCAGGAGAGCGGTCCGGAGACGGCGCCCTCGGCAGGGAGGCGGCGCACGGCGTCCGGGGCGAGCCACACGGCCTGCCAGAGCGAGCAGTCGTCGATCCGGCTCGCCACCGGCAGACCGCACGCCTCGCATGCCATGTTGGGGCCGTCGCCCCCGGCGAGGCCGCAGCAGGCACCGCCGCGCTTCTCCGGGATCAGCACCGCGCCACGGGAATCTCCGGGGGCGATGACGATCGCACCGGGCGCACCGTCGGACAGGGAGTGGACAGGCGCATGGACGCCACGCGCCGCCGCCTCGTCCGGACCGATCTCCTCCCACCTCCGCCACGGCGGCCCCCAGGGCTCCGGTTCCACGGCGAACGTCCCCGGCTCCATGAGCACCGGGAGCTGAAGCCCGTTCCCGTACTGCTGATTGGCGTGGACCGGCAGGGCGACCTGGGACAACGGGGCGGTCAGCTCGGCGCCGCACCCCGCGCACACGAAAACGAACAAATGCCCTCCGCTCGGGAAACAGGGGCATCCTCGCAGCTCGGCGGCGGCCCTCCCACGTGTTTTCCGCCCCTTGCCGCGAGCGCAGGCCGCGGTGTGTCGGCAGGCTTCAAGAGTCGAGCACGGCGGCGACGGCCTCGATCTCGACGAGTTGGTCCTTGTAGCCGAGCACGGTGACTCCCATCAGGGTGCTGGGGACGTCATGGTCGGCGAACGCGTCCCGGACCACCTCCCACGCGGCCACCAGATCCTCCCGCCGGGCGGATGCGACGAGAACCCTTGTGCTGATGACGTCCTGGAGCGACGCGCCGGAGGCGGTGAGAGCAGTCTGCATGTTCTCGACCGCTTTCGACGCCTGACCCGCGTAGTCCCCGACCGCTGCCGTCGAGCCGTCGTCGTTCAGGGGACACGCCCCGGCGAGGAAGATCAGGCGGGCATCGGCGGGCACCGTGGCTGCGTAGGCGTACTCGGCCACGTCGGACAGGGACGCGGAGCGGATCAGGGTGATGGCACGATTCACGGCCGGCGGGTTCCTTCCCAGAAGGTGTTGAGCGTGGACATCCTGCCAACGACCCGATGGCACCCGCCTTTCGTTTTCTCACCGGGCCACCATCACGGCCGCGGTCGCCATGCACTACGACGACCCGGCCGGCCACGTCGGCGCCCTGGATACGGGGGAAGTCGATGGGACCTTGCCGGCCCGACAGCGCCCCCGGATCTCCCGGCCGGCCGTAGGCGCCCTCCCGGGTCCACAGGTCGGTGTTGTTCAGCGCTACCGCGCTGACCCGGACGCCACCCGAGCGTGGTCACACCACCGGCGCCTGCTCTCCGGCGCCCCCCGCGCCGCCCGGCGGCGGGCCGGACTCAGTTCCCCACGCCGAGGCCGGACATGAACGCGGACGGATACCGGTCGCCGCGTGCCGCGCCCTGCGGTACCGCCTTCTCGATCTCGGCGAGGTCGTCCGCGGTGAGGGTCAGGTCCATCGCGGGCAGCGCCTCGGCCAGCCGCTCACGGGTGCGGGCGCCGACCAGCGGCACGATGTCCTCGCCCTGTGCGGCCACCCAGGCGATGGCCATCTGGGCGACGGTGCACCCCTTCGCCTCCGCGACCCGGCGCAGGGCCTCCACGAGGGCGAGGTTGTGTTCCACGTTCCCGTTCGAGAACCGCGGGCTGAAGGCGCGGAAGTCACCGGGCCCGGCGGTGCGGTCGGCGGACCAGTGCCCGGAGATGAGGCCGCGGCTGAGGACGCCGTACGCGGTCAGGCCGATGCCGAGCTCGCGCAATGTGGGCAGGATGTCGGCCTCCACCGCGCGGGAGATCAGCGAGTACTCGATCTGGAGGTCGGTGATCGGGTGCACGGCGTGCCCCCGGCGGATCGTCGCCGCGTCGACCTCCGAGAGACCGATGTGCCGCACGTACCCGGCGTCGACCATCTCCTTGATCGCGCCCACCGTCTCCTCGATCGGAACCGTCGGATCCAGCCTGGCGGGACGGTAGATGTCGATGTGGTCGGTGCCCAGCCGGGTCAGGGAGTAGGCCAGGAAGTTCTTCACCGCCTCGGGACGGGCGTCGGCACCACCGAAGTCGTGGCCCGGTCCGCGCAGCATCCCGAACTTGACGGACAGTCGGTAGCTGTCCCGGTCCCGGCCGCGCAGGGCCTCGGCGAGCAGCAGCTCGTTGTGGCCCATGGCGTAGAAGTCGCCGGTGTCGATGAGCGTGACGCCGGCCTCGAGCGAGGCGTGCACGGTGGCGACACTCTCCGCGCGGTCGGCCGCGCCGTACACGTCCGACATGCCCATCGCACCCAGACCCAGCGCGGAAACGGCCGGGCCGGTGCTGCCCAGGGTTCGTGTCTGCATCACGTTCTCCTTCGTCGTCGAATCCGTCACCCACCTTGCGGGTGCGCCGAGGCGTACGGGAGCGGAGCGTTCATCATGGGAGAGCCGCTCCCTGGATCGGCTCGCGGGCGGCGCGGGACCATGGAGCCATGCAACGTGACCAGCTCGCCGACTTCCTGCGCCACCGCCGGGAGGGGATCCGCCCGGCGGAGGTCGGCATCCCCGACGGCCCGCGCCGCCGCACCACGGGCCTGCGCCGGGAAGAGGTGGCCATGCTCGCCGGCATGTCGGTGGACTACGTCGTACGCCTTGAGCAGGGCCGCAGCAGTCAGCCCTCGACCCAGCTGCTCGGCGCGCTGGCCCGGGCGCTGCGCCTCTCCGACGACGAGCGCGCCTACCTGTTCCACCTGGCCGGCCACCGTCCGCCACCCGCCGACGGGGTGGCCCGCCTGGCCCGCGCCGGCCTGGTGCGCATGCTCGACCTGCTCGGCGACACCCCTGCCCTGGTGCTGTCCGACCTGGGCGAGGTCCTTGCCCAGAACCGGGCGGCCGTCCTGCTCACGGGCGACCACACCGGTTTGTCCGGCGACCGGCGCTACCTCGTGCACCGCTGGTTCACCGAACCCGCCACCCGCGCCGTCCACCCGCCCGAGGAGCACGAGCACCAGGCCCGGCAGCTCGTGGCCGACCTGCGCGCGGCCGCCGGCCGCCGGTCCGGCGATCCCACGGTCGCCGGGCTCGTCGACCGGTTGCGGGCCGTGAGCGCCGACTTCCGCCGGCTCTGGGCCGAGCACGAGGTGGCCGTCCGGCGCGCCGACCGCAAGACCTTGCTGCACCCGCGGGTGGGCCGCCTGCTGATGGACTGCGAGACCCTGATGACGCCCGACCAGGGGCAGCAGTTGCTGGTGCTCACCCCGGCGGACGCCGAGGCCCGCGAGCGGCTGGAGCTGCTGCTGGTGCTCGGCGTGGAGGAATTCCCCTCGGGGGCGACGGGCCCGCCCGCTCGGTGAAGCGGCCGACCGGAGCACGAACCGGTGAGGAGTGTCCTTGAGACGCCCTGGGTACTCGCGGAACCGGCGGCGTAGGCGACGAACCCCCGAGGGGCCCGCCGAACCAACCCGGCCCCGGGGCACCACACGGGCTGAGGAGGCCCCGATGTCCACCTCCATCACACAGCAGAGCGTCGAGGAGCTCGGCGGCGAGGCCAGCGTCCTGGTCCGGCAACGGCGTGACCACGCCAAGCTCGATCGCCTCATGAACCGCTACGCATCAGGCGGCCGGCCGCCGGAGGAGCGGCAGCAAACGCTGAACGACATCATCCAGCTGACCTTCAGCCACGCCTTCGCCGAGGAGACCGTGCTGTGGCCCGCGCTGCGGCGGCTCGCGTACGACGGCGAGGAACTGACCTCGCGGGTCGAACAGGAGCACCAGGAAATCAACGACCTGGTCGCCGCCGTCCAGCGCACCGACCCGGCCGACCCCCGCCACGACGACCTGGTCGAGCAGGCCTTTTCCCTCATACGGCAGGACATCCGCGACGAGGAGGAACTGCTCCTGCCCCGGTTGCAGGAGGCCCTCGGCCATGACAACGCACGGCTGAGGCGACTGGGCACCACGTGGGAGACGGTGCGGCGCACCGCCCCCACGCGTCCCCACCCGGCCGTGCCCCGCCGCCCTCTCGCGAACGTGCTGGCCGGAGTCCCGCTGAGCGCGTTCGACCGGGCTCGCGACATGGTCAGAGCCGGCGCCGGAAGCTCTGCCGTCCGGACGACCGCGGTGGTGAGCGGTGCCCTCATCACCGCCTGGTTCATGGCAAGGCGGGCACGGGCGGGTCACTGAGCCCTTTCAGCGTGGATCACTGACCGGATGAGGGCCCGGCTCGCGGCCGGCTACGGCATCGCCATGGCAATCGAAAGTCGCAGTCAGGGCCGCTGTCAGAGGCGCAAGAGGAGTCGCTGTCGACGTCGCCTTCAGAAGAGTTCGTCACCGGGCAGGTCGGCGGCCTGACGGATCCAGCTTTCGACGAGCTCCTCGTCGAACTCCTCGTCCTCGTGGATGTCGAGGTAGCGCACGCGCTCATGCTTGGAGTCGCCCGGAGGGAGTGGATCCAACGACGAGCCGTTGAGCCACGTCACCTTCACGTACTTCGTGAAGCAGTGGAGGGCGAGGAACCACCCGTTGCCTTCAACACCGTAGAAGGGCGAGTTCCAGCGGACCGCCTTGCGCACGCCGGGGACGGTCCGCACGATGAGGCCGTCGAGATGGCGGCCGACATCGCGTTTCCAGCCCGGCATCGCATCGATATAGGCCTGGACGGGACCGTCGCCGTCGCCCTTCGGAATCTGCGGGTTGCCACCCGACAGCAGTCGCGGCTTCTCCGATGGCCGATGTGCCATGCGCCCGATTATAGGGTCGTGACCGGATCCCGGCCTTTCATGCGGGGTCCATTCCCCCGTCACCGCCCTCCCCCGACGGAACCGACTCGTCGGGATCCTCCGTCGAGGGCTCATCGGCATAGGTGGGGCGAGAGTGCTCGTCGGCGAAGTCGGGCTCCTCTTCCGGCTCCGGAGTCACGAATCCGTCTTCCTGATCGGACATGGCCCGATTCCTTCCTGTGATGGACGGCGTACGACTTCATCGTTGTCCTCTCGGTCCCCGGCCGCATGCCCATCAGGACAGCGGCACCACACGCTCCGGCCCCGTCGCCCCGGCAGCACCTCTGGGTGGAACGCGGGGCCGCCCGCGGCGCTGCCGCTTCCTGAGGGGCTCAGCCCGGATGCGGTTTCGTGTCCTCGCCGGTGGTTACTCAGCTCCTATGAACCAATGGGACGCATCACCGGGCAGCGACGGGGCCGAACTCCGGAAGCGCTTCTTCTCGTCGTCCGCAGGCCCCGGCCGGTTCCTCGCGGCGATGGACCGGCTGGAGCGGATCCCGCGCAACGACCGGGTGATCGACCGTGTCCAGCGGGCCGTGCACGGGCTTCCCCTGGGACGTGGAAGGGACTTCCTGCACGGCAGGTGGCTGGGGCATCCCGTCCATCCCCTGCTGGTGCAGGTGCCGATCGGCAGCTGGTTCTCCGCGGCAGTGCTCGACCTGTTTCCCGGGCAGGCCCGCGGAGCACGAGCCTTGGTCGGAGTGGGGCTCGCCGCGGTCCCCCCGGCGGCAGTGGCGGGCTGGGTCGACTGGGCCGATCTCCAGCGCCAACAGATGCGGGTGGGGCTCGTGCACGCGGCGACGAACGTCACGGCCGTGGTGCTCTACGCAGGGTCGTTCACCGCCCGGACACAGGGTCGCACCCGACTGGGCAAGGCACTCGGCTTCGCGGGGCTGGCGGCGGTCGGTCTCGGGGGCGCGCTCGGCGGCCACCTGGCCTACCGGCAGGCATCGGGCGCCAACCACGCGGAAGCGGTGCCCCATCTCGTGAAGTCCGGGTGGCAGGAGATCGGCGCCGTCGCCGATTTCCCCGTCGGCCTGGCGGTCCGCCGGCACGTCGACGACGTGCCCGTCCTCGTGGTGCGCGAGAGCGGCAACACCGTGCACGTTCTCGCCGACACATGCAGTCACATGGGCGGCCCGCTCTCCGAAGGGACGATCAGCGACGGCTGCGTCCGTTGTCCCTGGCACGGCAGCGTGTTCCGCCTGGCCGACGGCTGGAACGTACGCGGCCCCGCGACGGCACCGCAGCCCGCCTTCGAGACCCGCATCACCGACGGCCGTGTCGACGCACGCCTGCGGCAGCCGGAGTCGGATGCCGGACCGCACAGGACCGACGCCGCGTAGCAGGAGCGACGCCGCCACGACGATGCGTCCCCCGTCGCCGACAGCGCGAAGACCGTCACCGTCCCCCGTTCCGCGGTTCCCCTTCCGCGGTTCCCCTTCTGCGTTCGTCCCGGAACCGGTCTCGCCCGTAGGGGACTTGCCCGTTGCGCCCTTCCCGAACTTCCTGAGCCCCACCACTCCGGGGGGCCGGAAAACCGGGTGCGGGCCGTCGGCGCGGTGGTGTGTGATCGGGGGCATGGCGATTGTGCTGGGCAAGCCGGGAGTCGACGGAGTGGGCGAGGCCGTGGGCGTGCTGCGGGAGTGGCAGTACGACGGGGCGCCGATGCAACTGCATCCGGGGGATCTCGGCTGGTTCTGGCGGTCAGGTGCGGAAGCGACCGCCGAGGCGGTCAGGACGTGGAGCCGGGCGGGCCGGATTCTCGCCGTCGGGCTGCTGGACGGTCCCGGGCTGCTGCGGCTGACGATCGCGCCGGACGCTCAACGGGACGAGGAACTCGCGCAGAAGCTGGTCGAGGACGTGACCGACCCGGAGCGCGGCGTGCTGCCCGAGGGGAAGGCGAACATCGAGGCGCCGATGGGTGCGCTGGTCCAAGATCTGCTGTTCGAGGACGGCTGGAGCACCGACGAGCCGTGGACGCCGCTGCGCCGCGACCTCACGGAGCCCGTGAATGACCCGGGCGTGCGGATCGAGGCGGTCGGCCCGGAACGGGCGCATGTGTTCGCCGCCGTTCAACGGGCGGCGTTCGACGGGTCGAGGTTCACGGACGAGCGCTGGCACGCGATGGCGGCCGGATTGCCGTACGCGGACGCCCGGTGCCTGGTCGCCTACGACGACCGGGGCGACGCGGTGGCCGCGGTGACGGTGTGGTCGGCCGGTCCGGGGAAGCCCGGGTTGCTCGAGCCGATGGGCGTGCACCGGGACCATCGCGGTCACGGCTACGGCAAGGCGATCACCGTCGCCGCGGCGGCCGCGCTCCAGGAGCTGGGCGCGTCGAGCGCGCTCGTCTGCACCCCGAGCTCCAATGTCGGCGCCGTCGCCACGTACAAGTCGGCCGCCTTCCAACAACGCCCGGAGGTCCGGGACCACTGCCGGGGCGCGTAGGGGCGTAGGGGGCGTACTACGAAGGTCGAACCTCTGTCAGCAGCGCGCCACGCTGAAGCCGCCCGCCTCGGATCTCTTGGGCCGTCGCCGGAAAGCGTGCGTGCGTACGCGATCCGGGCCGTGCCAGGATGGCGTCGGAAAGCGAGGTGTCGTGGACGAGTTGACGCGGTTCCGCCTGGCGCTGGTCGCGTGGGCGGCCGGTGGAGCGGGGGCGGGTGCGGCGGCCGCGGAGGCGCGGGAGCTGGCCGGCGGTGTGCGGACGATCGTGCTCGTCGAGGGCAGCAGTGATCAGGTCGCACTCGAAGCTCTGGCCACGCGTTACGGCCGCGACCTCGGCGCGGAGGGCGTCGCGGTGGTACCGCTCGGAGGTGCGACGAGCATCGGGCGTTTCCTCGACGTGTGCGGTCCTCCGGGGCTCGGCCTCCCGCTGGCGGGTCTCTGCGACATCGGCGAGGAGCGGCATTTCCGGCGTCATCTGGAGCGGGTAGGGCTCGGATCGGGTCTCACGCACGCCGGACTGGAGACACTCGGGTTCCAGGTGTGCGTCGCCGATCTGGAGGACGAGCTGATCCGCGCTCTCGGGGCCGATGGTGTGCAGCAGGTGATCGAGGATCAGGGCGAGATGCGCCCCTTCCACACCTTCCAGGGGCAGCCGGCACAGCGGGAACGGCCCGTGGAGCACCAACTGCGGCGCTTCATGGGCACGCACAGCGGCCGCAAGGCGCTCTACGCGCAGGCCCTGATCGCGCACCTGGACCTCGGGCGCGTTCCCCGGCCGCTGGAGCGCCTCCTCACGCACGTCTGAACATGATCGGAAGACGGCGTTCCATCAGCGTGGGGCGTGTGCGGTGTGACGGGCGTCCCGCTCGTCGTACAGCACGCCGATCCTCGGACACGGCATTTTGGGCGGGCGCACGACGTTTCTGAATCGGGGACCTCGGGGCCGTCGGGAACGGGGCCGTTCCCGGCCTCGGCGGACCCTGGGCCGGGCTCCGGACCCGGCTCCCGATCCCTCGGACGACCGCCTCCGGGCAGGCGCTCACCCGCCCACCCAAGCTCCCGGCGAACCGGCTCTGACCTGGTGTTTCCCTGGGATCCGCCTAGGCTGGCGGCGTCTGCCGGACACTCCGAGGGGGAGTTCATGAGTCAGGACGCCATGAGGTACGACGCCAGCCATATTCAGGTGCTGAAGGGACGCGAAGCCATTCGGAAGCGGCCCGGGATGTATGTCGGCTCGACCGGCGAACGCGGCCTGCGTCAGCTCGTGTTCGAGGTCGCCGACCGGGCGATGAACGAGGTCCTCGCCGGCCACGCAAGCTCCGTCGACGTCACCCTCACGCCCGACGGCGGCGTGCGCGTCGCAGACGACGGGCCGGGGGTTCCCGTCGAGGCCGCCGGGACCACCGGCGGTCCGGACCTCGAAACCCTGCTGACCCGCCCACGCATCGGACCGGAGCCGGGTGGCCGCCACGCCGCCGTCCTCGGCCACATCGGCATGGGGCCGTGCGTCACCAACGCCCTGTCGAGCCACCTGACGGCCGAGGTACGGCGCGAGGGGGTCCGCTGGGTCCAGGAGTACGCACGTGGCGTCCCGGTCACTCCGCCCACCGCCGCGGGACCTGCGACCGGGAGCGGGACCACCATCGCCTTCCGGCCCGACCCCGACATCTTCGGAACGGCGGAGTGCTCGTTCGCCGTGCTGGCGGAGCTCTTCAGGGAGCTGGCCTTCCTGAACCGGGAGTTGGACATCTCGCTGACCGACGAACGCCTTCCGGGCAGTACCCGGGCCGTCCGGTTCCGATTCCCCAACGGGGTACAGGACTTCGTCGCCTTCCTCGAGGGCGGGGCCGCGGTCCCCTGCACCCTGACATCGTCGGCTTCGAGCGGGAGGACCCTCGGATGGCGGGGACGGTGGCCGTGGCCCTCCGATGGTGCGATTCCCGCGAGGAACAGATCCGGACCTTTGCCAACAGCCGGCCCACCCCCGAAGGCGGCACGCACGCAGAGGGTTTCCGCGACGGGGTCGCGGCCGCGGTCAACGCGTTCGCGCGTCAGCGGGGACTGCTCACGGCGGCAGACCCGGATCTCGGTGCCCACCGGATCGGCGAGGGGCTCACGGCGGTGGTGTCCGTATCGCTGGACCACCCCGAATACGGCGGCGCCACGCGCGCCAGGCTGGACAATGCCCCAGCACGCGCCTGCGTCGGCCGGGCCGTCCGGGAACACCTCGGCACGTGGCTCGAGGCACGGCCGGAGCAGGCCGGGACCATCATCGGTCGGATCCTCCAGGGCGCCCGGGCCTGAGCAGCAGCAGGTCCTCCCCGCCGGTTCCGGAAATGGGACCGGCGGGTGCGGCCGCACTGCTGCTCTCTGTCGTCGGCTGTTCAGTCGTCGGCGGCGACCAGGAGGGCGATGGTGCCGACGTGGCGATCGATGAGCACGAGCTCATGGAATGCGATGTGGATCGGGCCGTAGTCGTGCTGTGCGTCCTCAGCGAGGTCTCCGAGCGCGTATCGGCTCGTTGCCTGACGGATCGGGGTGTAGACCGCCTCTTGCAGCCTCGCGTCCAGATCCTGCGGAGGAAGCACACCGCTGGTCGCCCATGTGCGAATCGTGCCGGTCGCGCTCGACTCGTCGACTGCCACGTACGTGCCGGGAGTGATGCGGTGCGCCCACCACTGACCGTGGCGCGGTTCGAGCCGGACGCCGGCTCCGTCGTATGTGTCCCGGAACTCCGGGTGGGCGATCAACGCGGCCAGGAGCTCCTGGTCGGTCCGTGAGTCGGCCGGCAGGTGGAAGCGCTTGATGTGTACCCATCGGCGGCCGTGGCCTCGCCCGTCCGGGAAGTCGAAGTCCTCGAAGTTGACGAGGGGACTGTCCCAGTGAGTGAGCGCGTGCTGCATACCGAGCAGCATCACCCAGTGCCCCGGCGTGAACCAAACGACAAGTCAGCGAATCAGGATGACCGAGGATGCCCGTCGCACCGGCGCAGAGCGGCCCGAGCGGTCGCCGGCGACCGCTCCTGGTCGGCGCCATCGGCGTGCCTCACAGCAGCTCGGCTCGTCGGCGTCATCCTTAACCATGGACAACGGCGAAGCGACATGGAGCAGCACCGACACTCTCGGCCTCGAGATCCGGACGGACGCGACCGGCACCGTCGCCATGAGGCTCATGGGCTGGGAAGGCGTACTACCCCTCTCCGTGATTCGTCTGACGACGACCGCGGTCATGGCTGCGGCCCGCCAACCAGCGGGCGGCGAGCTCGAACCGCGTGGCATGAGACCGCAGGGCTGCGCAATCTGAGCAGCCTGACTGCTGCTCACCGACGCGATGCTGGGTGCCGGGCCGGCGCCTGGGCCGGGCGACGGGGCCGCACACGCGAGAGCCCCCCACCGGTACGCGGTGCGGGGGTTCTCGGTCCCGGAAGTGCACGGTCGCTACGAGCCCGTGGAATCCGGGGAGTCGAGGGCTATGGCTCCGGCGGGGCAGAGGCCGACGGCCATCCGGGCGGCTGCCCGGTGCTCGGGAGCCGGCGCGGGGTGCAGCAGCACCACCAGGCCTTCTTCGTCGTCCTGGTCGAAGACCTCGGGAGCCGTCAGGGCGCACATGCCGGCGCCGGCGCAGCGGTCACGGTCGACGCCGAGGCGCAGCGGTTCTCGTGGGTCGCTCACGTGCTACTCCTTGTCCCAGGTGACCGGCAGGCTGATCACGCCGTAGATGTTGGAGCGGTCGCGCAGCGGCACCTCCTCGGGCGGCACGGCAAGGCGCAGTGTGGGAAAGCGGGTGAAGAGCGCCGGGAACGCTACGGTCATCTCGACGCGGGCGAGCTGCTGGCCCAGGCACTGATGCGCGCCGTGGCCGAACGCCAGGTGCCCGGCGGCCTTGCGGCGGATGTCGAGCCGGTCGGGGTCGGGAAACCTGTGCGGGTCGCGATTGACGGCCTGCACGGAAATGGTCACCGTCTCGCCGGCCCTGATCAGCCGGCCCTCCACCTCGACGTCCTCGAGTGCCGCCCGCGGCAGCGGGTCGGCGACGCTGAGGTAGCGCAGCAGTTCCTCCACCGTCTGTCCGGCGAGTGCGGGGTCGGCGCGCAGGGCCTCGAGTTGGCCGGGGTTGCTCAGCAGGGCGAAGGTGCCGAGGCCGAGCATGTTCGCGGTGGTGTCGAGCCCGGCGGCGAGCAGCAGCCCGCCGATTCCGGCCAGTTCCTCGTCGGTGAGGTCGGAGGTGGTCAGATCGCTGAGCAGGTCGTCGGTGGGCTCGGCGCGCTTGGCGAGGACCAGTTCGTTCAGATACTGGAGCAGCGCCGTGCAGGCCTCGCCCTTGTCCTCCGCGTCCGCCCTCTGGTCGAAGAGGGTCGCCACCTGGCTGTGGAAGCGCTCCCGGTCGGCGTACGGCACACCGAGCAGTTCGCAGATCATGAGCGCGGGCACGGGCTGCGCGAACGCCGTCACCAGGTCGGCCGTGGGCCCGGCCTGCTCCATGGCGTCCAGGCACTCGGTGGTGAACCGTTCGACCCGCTCCGTGAGTTGACGCATGCGGCGGACGGTGAACCGGCCGGTGAGCAGGCGCCGGTAGCGGGTGTGCTCGGGGGCGTCGAGGCCGATCATGTCGCCGACCGGAGCCGGCGGTAACTCTCCCGACACGCCCTCCATCGGCACCGGCAGGTGCAGGAGTTCGTAGCGTGAGCTGAAGCGCGGATCGGCAAGGATCGTGCGGGCGGCGGCATGTCCGGTGACCAGCCGGCCCACGTGTCCGTCGGCGTAGCGCATCCGGCGCAGCGGCTGGTCGCTCAGCGCGGTGAGTTCGGCGGGCGGGTCGAAGGGGCAGCCGGTGCGCCGGTCGGTGGGCAGGGTGGGCGGCCCCTCGGCCGTGGTGCCGGCCGTGGTGCCGGCGGCCGTCGGGTCGTACGACATGGGTTTCCTCCTGCGATCGTCCGGCGGGGTGCAGGTGGTGCGAGGCGGTGAAGTGGCTCGAGAGGAGCGGCGGTTACCGCTTGACGCCGGCCTTGAAGGTGCGGCGCGCCCACACGTATCCGACGAGGGAGAGCGCCACGCACCAGGCGAGGCCGACGACCGCGCTGGAGCCGATCCCGGTGCCGAGCCACAGACCGCGCAGGGTCTCGATGATCGGAGTGAAGGGCTGGTACTCGGCGAACCAGCGCAGGCCGGCGGGCATCGACTCGGTCGGCACGATGGCGCTGCCGACGAACGGAAGGAACGTCAACGGCATCGGGATGTTGCTGGCGGTCTCCACGTTCTTGGCGACCAGGCCGATGCCGGCGGAGATCCAGGTGAGCGCGAGTGTGAGCAGGGTGAGCAGGCCGATGGCGGCGACCCACTCGACGGGCGTCGCGCTCGGGCGGAACCCCATCAGGAGGGCGACGCCGATGACGAGCGTGATGCTGGTCATCGTCTGGATGACACTGCCCACGACATGGCCGGTGAGGAACGAGGCATGGGAGATCGGCATCGTGCGGAAGCGGTTGACGATGCCCTCGGTCTTGTCGACGCACACGCTGATCGCCGTGGTCAGGGCGCCGGACGTGGCGGCCATCAGGATGATGCCGGGCGCCAGGTAGTCGATGTAGTCGCCGTTGCCGGTGGGCAGTCCGCTGATGCCGTTGCCCAGGGCGCTGCCGAAGACGTAGTTGAACAGCAGCAGCATCACCAGGGGCATCGCGACGACGGTGACCGTCAGGGACGGGTAGCGCAGCGCCTTCTTGAGGTTGCGCCGCAGCATCGTCCTGGAGTCTCTTGCGGCGTAGGACATGGTGGCCATCAGGCGTTCTCCTTGGGCGATGCGACGGTGCCGGCGGGGCGGGGCTGACCGGTGAGGGTCAGGAAGACGTCGTCGAGGTCCGGGGTGTGCACGGTGAGCGATTCGGCCCGGACGGCGGTGGCCTCCAGGGTGTCGAGGACGGCCCGCAGGTTGGGGATGGAGCCGTCGCTGGGGATCTGCAGGGTGAGGGAGTCCTCCTCGCGCGTCGCGATACCGAAGATGCCCGCGGCGGTGTCCAGATTCCGGGCGTCGGCGAACCGGACCCGGATGTGGCCGCCGGGGATGCGCTGCTTCAGCTCGTCGGCGGTGCCCTCGGCGATCAGCCGGCCGTGGTCCAGCACCGCGATACGGTCGGCGAGTTGGTCGGCCTCTTCGAGGTACTGGGTGGTCAGGAAGATGGTCACGCCGTCGTCGGCGACGAGGTCGCGGATGATCTCCCACATGGTGCGCCTGCTGCGCGGGTCGAGTCCGGTGGTGGGCTCGTCGAGGAAGATGATCCGCGGATCGCCGATCAAGGTCATCGCCAGGTCGAGCTTGCGCCGCATGCCGCCGGAGAAGGTGACGGTGGTCCTGCCCGCCACCTCGGACAGGTCGAAGCGGCGCAGCAGGTCATTGGCCCGCCGCCTGCCCTCACTCCGGTCCAGGTGGTGCAGATCCGCCATGAGGAGGAGGTTCTCCTCGGCGGTCAGCAGATTGTCGACGGCCGAGAACTGGCCGGTGACGCCGATCAGGGAGCGCACCGCGTCGGCGGCCCGGGTGAGGTGGCGGCCCGCGACCCAGGCCTCCCCCGCGTCGGCGTCGATGAGCGTGGAGAGGATCTCCACCGTGGTGGTCTTGCCGGCGCCGTTGGGCCCGAGCAGAGCGAAGACGGTGCCCTCGGGGATGTTCAGGTCGATGCCGTCGAGCACGAGCTTGTCGCCGTAGGACTTGCGCAGTCCGGTGGCGGCGATCGCGGGGGCCGGAGGGTCGGCGGCGATCGGCGCGGACGTCTGGGTGGCAGTCATGCCGCATTCCTTTCGGGGATCGGGGAGTTGGGACTACGCCCGGTCAGGCGCGGCGGATGATGACGTCGCCGACCCCGGCCCGGGCGTGCACCTCGACGGTCTCGTCGGAGTCCGCGGGGCCGGCGGAGGAGCCGAGCGAGTTGCGTACCGTGCCGTACTTGGTGTGCACGTCGAGCCAGGCGGCGGTGCCCTGGTGGATGCCCACTTCGAGGTCGCCGACGGAGCTGCGCAGGTCGATACGGCCGCGGATGATGTCGCCGACACGGATGCGGCCGTTGGCGGACACCGCGTCGACCCCGGCGTGGGCGACGTCGATCTCGATGCGGCCGTTGGCGGACTTGGCGTCGACGCTGCCGTGCGCGATGCCCACGGAGACGTCGCCGTTGGCCGCGCTGGTCTTCAGGCCGCCGGTGACCTCGCCGACCTCGGTCGCGCCGTTGCCGTTCTTGACGGTCACCGTGCCGGCGACGGTGCCGATCTCGATCCGGCCGGCGCCGATGACTTCGATGTCCCCCGTCGAGCGGGCCAGTCGGATGTCACCGTGGTCGGTCCTGAGGTCGGCGCCGGTCACCTCGTCGACCTGAAGGTCACCGAGCGACGTCTTGAGTACGGCCTCGCCGAGGCGCCCTTCACAGAAGAAGCCGCCCATGGCCGTGGTGCCCCGGACATCCGATCCGGCGGGCAGCTCGACGCTCACGTCGATGGCGCCCGGCTTGCCGAACAGGGACCGCTTCCTGGGAGTCCTGACCGTCAGCCGGCCGCCCGAGAAGGTGACCTGGGTCTGCTGCACGGCGCGTACGTCGTTGTCGTCGGAGCCGTTGCGCGGCAGGACCTCCACGACCGTGTCGGTGCGCTTGCCCGCGATGACGCGGGCGGTGCCGACCGCCAACTCGAAGACGACGGAGATCGGTTCGGGTGTGTCGAAAGCAGGCATGGCTGTCCCGTCCTCTTGGCTTGGGTGGGTGATCCCGCCGGTGAGGCGGGTGATGGGTCACGTCGGCGGGATCGGCGATCCGCCGGTGATGTGGGGTGGGCCGGGCCGGCGGCTCAGCGCACCCAGCCGGTGAAGCCCCGGCCGCCCGACTCCTTGCCGCGGCCCGGCGGGCTCACGCGCTCCGCGCCGTCGAGGGCGGTGGACACGGCCCGCACCAGCCAGGCGTTGACCGACAGGCCCTCCGCCGTGGCCGCGTCCTCGGCGCGGGCCTTGAGGTGGGCGGGGAGGCGGAAATTGATCCGCGCCATGGTGCCGTCGTCGGCGTCCGCGGCCGGCGACGGCGGCGCGGGTGCGGCGGGGGCCGCGACCGGCGCCGGCGCCGCCTCCTGGAACGGCTCGGGAACGGGCGGTGGCGTCACCACGAATTCGGGGTCGAGCCCGCGCAGCCGCACGTCGACCGATCCCGGCGCCAGCTCCCGGGTGACCTCACCCATGGCTGCGGACAGTGCGTTGAGCAAGGTGAGCCGGGTGGCGGACTCAAGGGGGGCGGTGAGCCGCTCGGCGAGGGCGCGGGCTTCGTCACCGCCGGCGTCCGCCGCGACGGCGAGTTCGTGCCGGAGGTTGTCGACGTAGGGCGTGAGGTCCATGACGCCATGATGGCACATGAATGGCGCCACGGCGAGCCAGATGGCCCCTCTTTGGCACACACGCTTCTGAGCTGGACCTTTCCCTCTGAATGGGCGAGTCGCGGTACCACGCCGGGAGGGGAACGGCTCACGATGGCACTGCGACGGCGCCACGGTGGCACCACTGAGCCGGGGTGCCTGGCTCCATCGGACCAACGGTCCGGTGCCACCGCTGACCGGCCCTGCGCCGCAGTCCAGGCCGCCGTCCGGGGGCCTGGACTCAGGACTCCTGGCCCTCGGAGGGCACCGCGCAGGGAACGAGGTCGCTAAGCGACTGCCACCGCCGAGAGCGGATGAGGGCTGCGGCGCGGGCGGCGGTGGAGTGGTCGACGGTGGTCGTCCACGTCAGGCCGGTGAACTCCTCCGCCGCGCCGGTCGTGCCGGAGGGACGCTCCATCCCTTCGACGATGTGCACGACCATGGTCGTCCGATTCGGCGCGTCGGCGACGTCACCGCGCCGCGTCGGGATGGTGGTGTTCCGCTCCATCAGCTTCGTCATGATTCGCCGGCGGTCTCCAACCCGAGCGAGGCCGAGCAGACGTCGAGGAGAATGTGTCCTTGACGGCTCCGGCCAGGATGCCGCTCTGGAGAGCGGCGCCGGTGACGATTCCCTCCGGGATGAGGCCGCGGTACGGCTGACTGCCGTTCATGATCCGGCTCACCGACTCTCGGAGCGGCGGCGGTTCAGCCAGTCCTGGACGAGGGCGGCCGGCACCGGGAGCAGGGCGCCACTGCCGCCCGGACCGAGCAGGAGCGCCCCCGCCTGTACGGCTTCCGTGGAGCTGGTGCCTGGTGGAGGCGGGCCCTGCGCCACCCGCTCGATGGTCTCGAGATCCAATTCGCCCTGCTCGATCAGATGCTGGAGCTGCTCCTCGGCGTACTCCAGGTCGCCCTCCTCCGTGTCGAGTCGGAGCACGACCGGATTCGTTCTGGTCCCCACGACGCCATCCCCGTTCACTCGCGTCGAAGGAACTGCAGCGAGGCGGGGCGCCGCGAGGGGACCGGTCCGGACAGATCGTGTTCCGACTTTGCGCAGGCGCAGGCTTGTGGTCCTGCGGCGGACGCGTCCGGTGCGTCCGGGGATGACCGGCATGTCTCGGGGCATGCGCTTCAATGCCGAAGAGCTCCGACGGAGGGTTTGTGATCATGCAGGCGTCCGAAGCGGACAGCGAGTCCCTCACAGCCCGCCCGCAGACGGCGGAACGGGCAAGGGATGCGACGCGGAGGTTTCTCGCCTCGGTGGCCCCCGCGAGCATGCCCGAAGCGGATGCGGTGCTGCTGGTGGTGTCGGAACTGGTCACCAACGCGCTGCGGCATGCCGGCGAAGTGACCCGGTTCCGTCTGGAGGCCCGCCCGGGAACGGTGACGGTGTCGGTGGACGATCCCAGCCGTGCCGCCCCATGTGCGCTGCCGCGGGACGTGGAGCGGCCCGGCGGGTTCGGCTGGCACCTGGTGCGGTCACTGTCCGCGGAGGTGCAGGTCCGCATCCGGCCGGGCGGCAAGACGGTCTCGGCGGTCCTGCCACTGCCCCGGTGACCGCCACCACGCCGGGGCTTGCGTTTGCGCACTCGCACTCAACGCCGCCGCGCGTGGCGGATCCTCAACCGCCCGAATCCCATGGCCCCGTTGATCCTGATCCTCGGCCCGCCGGGGCGGGAGCGCCGCCGGGGCTGGTAGAGCACGTCCTTCCACCCGGTGTGCAGATCCTCGACGTCGACGATCGCGTCGCGAGGCACCGTGATCTTGGCCCTGCCGGTGCCGAGTTGCAACTCGATGTCGACCACCGAATGCTCGATGACCGCCCGGGACAGATCCAGATGCACCCGTCCGAACGCGGACTCGACCTTCAGGCTCCGAGGCACCCGCCAGACGCCGCGCCGCCGGATCCGTCCCGCGGCGGCGGCGATCGTGGACGTGGCGCCCGCGTTCTCCTCCGGGAGCGAGGCCAGGGCCGACACGAGCTCGCCGTGCGTCTTGACGGTGAGCGCCTGGTGGAGGCGCTCGTCCAAGTCCTCGTGGGAGATGTGCCCTTCGGCGTACGCCTCCTGCAGGCGCCGCACGGCCGTGTCACGTTCGTCTTCGCTGATCAGTGGCGGCCGGTCGTCCGGCAGAGCGGTCACCTTTTCACTCTACTGCCCTGCCGACGACGCGAACGTGCCAAAGCCCGTACCGGGCAAGGCATCCGCCGGGGGCCGACCTCGCGACACCATGGCAGTCATCGCGCGGCCCGCAAGTCCCGTTCCAGGCCGCCCGTACGAGGCCGGGCGGCCGTCACGGTCTCCCCGGGCCCTGCCGGTCTCCGGCTTCAGCCCCGCTGCTTCCCGGCCGGCTCGCGTCGCCACTTGCGGTGTGCCGCCAGCAGACTTGCACGCTGAGCGGGCTCGGCATCGCGCAGCACCATGTGCAGGGTGATCAGGTCGCGGACGTGGCACACCAGTCCCAGCCGTTCCCGGTGGGCTCTGCCCCTCCGCAGCACAAGGATTGCCGCCGGCAGAACGGGGCCACCGGCCGCAACGAGTTCGATGGTCATCTCCGGTTCCTCCATAACGATCGCCGATTCGGAAGGGACCGGCCGGCCGGTCGAGTACAGAATTGGCGCAAGCGGCGTTCACCGGGTTCACATGGACGAGGACGAACAGCGAGGTCAGGGGGCAGCGTGGGGGATCCGCAGCCGATAGGGCGCGACGGCGCGAACAGCGAGCTGAAGATGCGTCTGCAGGCCGTTCTGGCCCGCCAGGGGCTGAGCCAGGCCGACCTCGTCAGGCAGACCCAGCTCAACGGCGAGTCGGTCAGCAAGGCGGCGGTCAGCAACGCGCTGAACCCCGAGAAGGGGCCACCCGCGGCCATGACTCTCACGGCGATCCTCAACGCGGCGAACCTCGGCGGAGCGGAGAGGGACGAACTGTGTCGTCTGCGCGCTCGGGCGGGATCGCAAGGCACGACTCAACTGGAGGCATACCTGGAAGCCGCCGTGAAGGCGGCAAGCCGGCACCCCTACCCGGGCGTCCTGGACGCCCCGAGCCTGCCGGCACTGGCCGATGTCTACGTGCGCCAACAGGCAGGTCCCCCGGTGGCGAAGATCCAGGACCGCCAGAGCCCAGGCGACGCCGCTGCACGTGGGAACCAGACCGGCGCCACGGTGCCCGCCGCCGAGGTCTTCCTGGCCGACCATGACGTCTGCGTACTGCAAGGCGGACCCGGCGGCGGCAAGTCCACGCTGCTCCGCGCGCACCTGGCCGGCTCCGCCGAGAGCCGGCTCGGCGGCACCGGACGTGATGTGCGCCGGCATGGACGCCGACCGATCCCTCCCGGGGCGGGCGAGCCTTCGGACAACGCCGTGCCCCTGTTGACGACGAGATGGCCGCGCCGACCGACTGCCTCTCGGGGCCGCGCCGGCGTTGTCCGGTCAGAACCAGTGCAGGCAGTGCGGGGAGCGCTCGGCGCGGAAGAGGGTGTCGGCGAGTGCGGCCGCGCCCGGTCGGTGGGCCCGTATGTGTCCGGCGCGCACGAGCGTGCTCGGGGCGGTGCCGCCGAGGTAGACCGAGCCCAGGTCGCTCACGTCCAGGACAGGTCGGGCTCACGGTCGGTCGCGACGCAGTCGGCCTTGCCGTCCTGGACGGCCAGCAGGTAGCGGCCGTGCTCGCCGAGGAACGGGTCGTAGACGTCGAGGACGAGCTCGCCGTCCGTGAACCAGCCGCGCGCGGTCAGCGCCCGCGGGACGTCCAGCAGCCGCACCCAGAGCCAGTCGGTGTCGCCGCTCACCTCGCCGGCGCGGAAGTCCGCGAGCTGCCGGCGCAGCGGGTGCTCGGGCGGGAAGTGCTCGAACACGACCTGGGTGACCAGGTCGTGTCCGAGCACGAACCGGGCCAGGGCCGTGAAGGCGGCGTCGTCGATGGCGATGGTCTCGTCGATGAGTACGCGCCGGCGGTGCCGACGGGCCGCCCGTCCGCCGCGATGGCGAGCAGGCCGCGGTCCATTTCGAGTGCCGGCCACCAGACCCCACCGCCGTCCTCGCTCGGGGTTTCCGGGAAGCGTCCGAACGCGGCATGAAGTGTGTCGACGAAGACGTCGAGGTCCTCGTCGGTCGTGGGACGGATCTCCATCACTGCCGCTGCCTCCTACGGAATGCGGCACCACGCCTCGTGGTGCCTGCCACAGTGCAGCGTCGCCGCGTCGTCGGGACAAGCGGATTTCGCGCTGGGGGCGGCGAGACCCGGTGGTTCACGACCGCGGAATGCTGAGCACCACGACAGTGTTCGCAGGGGTGTCCGACCCATGATCAGAAAGGTACGCAGGTGAGCGAGAGCTACTTCGAGTTCGGGACGCCCGCCGAGCGGTGGGACCGGGCAAAGATGTTCTTCGACGCCAAGGAGTACGTGACGGCGGCCCGCATCCTCACGGGTCTGGTGGACGAGGTGCCCGAGCAGGTCGCACCGAGGCTGCTGCTGGCACGCGCGTACTACCACTCCGCTCGGCTGGCGAAGGCCGAGAGCGAGCTGCTGGCGGTGCTGGAGCGCGACCCGGTCGAGCACTACGCGCACCTGATGCTGGGCCGCACCCTGGAGCGGCAGGGACGGGCGGACGAGGCCGCGCCGCATCTGCGGATGGCGGCGGCGATGTCGGGTGAAGCCGTGCTCTGACGGAGGCCCTCACCGGAGCAGCCGGGTGATCGGACTCGGTGGACCCGTTCATCAGCGGCTGTGAAGACGCGCTGAACCGACTCCGGACACGCGATGCGGCCCCGGCGCGACTGCTGCGCCGGGGCCGCATCGCGTGCGGCTCCGACTGGCAGCGCCACTCATGCGACACCGCCGATCGGGCCGCGGACCGTCAGTGCGCTGCGAGGTCGGCCAGCAGTTCGGCGGCGGGCTTCGGGTGGACGAGCCAGCGCAGGTGGCTCCCGTCGAGTGTGCGGACGTCGAAGGGGTTGTCGGGTGTGAGCGCGTCCGCTTCGCGGATCAGGCGGTCCTGCATGGCGGGCGGCATGCTCGCGTCGCCGGCCAGGCGCACGAAGGTCTTCGGGATCCGGCCCCACGTCGCGGCCTGTGCCCGGTCCGCGGACGTCCCGACATCGAGGTTCTCGTCGGGCTGGAAGGTGTTCAGGAAGGCCCGGAACTCATCGTCGCCGAGGTCGGCGGCGAAGGCGTGCCTGAAGGCGGCGAGCGCCGCCGGGTCTGCGGTCCGGAAATTGGTCCGGATCAGACCGAGCTCGGCCGGGTTCCCGGCGAGCGCGGGCGCGAAGGCGCCGGGGTCGACCTCCGACATCTCCGGCTCGGCGTAGTAGTCGTTGACGTCCAGGTCGACGGGGCACCAGGCGGAGACGTAGCAGATCCGGTCGATCAGGTCGGGGCGGGCGTTGCCGGCCGCGGTGATCGTGATGCCGCCTCTGCTGTGGCCGACGAGGACCACCGGCCCGTTCCGCTTCGCCCGCTCGAGCACGTCGATCAGACGGGCGGTGTTCTCGGCGAGGGTGACGCCCTTGATGCTTCCCGGTTCCGAGGCGAGCGCCTGAAGATCCTGGGGAGCCTGGTAGGCCGCGGGGAACGTCGCCTGGAACCCGTGCCCGGGAAGGTCGACCGCGACGGAGCGATGCCCGAGCAACCCGAGCTCGGCCTGCAGCGGCGCGAATGAGAACGAGTTCGCGAAGGCACCGTGAACAAGTACGAATGTCGGCTGATTCTCCATGCCCTCAGGCTCCAGCAAAACGATCTTGAAGACAAGGCCGCGAGGTGATTCCGCCGACGGCCGGCCCACGGCCGCGCGGTGGAACCACGGGTTCCGCCCGCGCGTCGGGTCGGCCATACGGATATCCGCTTCCCGTCGCCCGGCAGAGCGATGGTGAGGGATCAGAAGGCTTTCCTCTGCCGGATGCCTCCGGTCACTGGAATTCCGACAGGAATCGAGTCATACCCCGAACAGCTTTTCGACTTAGCCTTGTGTTATGCGCAGGCGGTGCTCTGCGTGTTCTCTTAGCGGTGCGGCCCGCGGTGCGCGACCATACGGACGCCGACACAGACTCGATCATCGGCGTCGCAATTCTCGACACCGGCAATGCAACGACGACGTCACGAGCAAACAGCCAGCAGAAGGACCCAGACAGGAAGAAGGACGGACGTGTCCGGCAGTGAAAGCGAGAACCCGGTAATCCCCTCCCCGACCCCCACGCCGACTCGTCCCAGGACGAACCGGGACTGGTGGCCGAATCAGCTGGACCTTCAGGTTCTCCACCAGCACTCGCCTCTCTCCAATCCGATGGGCGAGGACTTCGACTACGCAGCAGAGTTCGCGACCCTCGACGTCGACGCGCTGAAGCGGGACGTCTTCGAGGTGATGACGGCGTCACAGGAGTGGTGGCCCGCCGACTACGGCCACTACGGGCCGCTCTTCATCCGGATGAGCTGGCACGCAGCGGGCACGTACCGCATCGCCGACGGCCGGGGAGGTGGCGGCAGCGGCGCTCAACGCTTCGCGCCCCTCAACAGCTGGCCGGACAACGCGAGCCTCGACAAGGCCCGCCGTTTGCTCTGGCCCGTCAAACAGAAGTACGGCCGGAAGATCTCCTGGGCCGACCTTCTCGTTTTCGCCGGCAACTGCGCCATGGAATCGATGGGCTTCAAGACGTTCGGTTTCGGATTCGGGCGGCAGGACATCTGGGAACCGGAGGAAATCTTCTGGGGCCCCGAGGACACCTGGCTCGGGGACGAGCGCTACAGCGGCGACAGAGAACTCACCGGTCCTTTCGGTGCCGTCCAGATGGGACTGATCTACGTCAATCCGGAGGGGCCCAACGGCAACCCGGATCCACTGGCCGCCGCCAGGGACATTCGCGAGACCTTCGGTCGTATGGCGATGAACGACGAGGAGACGGCCGCGCTCATCGTCGGCGGCCACACGTTCGGCAAGTGCCATGGCGCGGTCGATCCCTCGTACATCGGCCCGGAGCCCGAGGCGTGCCCCGTCGAGCAGCAAGGCATCGGCTGGCGGAACACCTACGGCAGCGGCAAGGGCGCGGATGCGCTCACCAGCGGGCTCGAGGGCGCGTGGACCTCGGAGCCGACGAAATGGGACAACGGGTACCTGGACAACCTGTTCGGGTACGACTGGGAGCTGACGACGAGTCCCGCCGGTGCGAACCAGTGGACCCCCACGGATCCCTCGGCGCAGGGCACTGTGCCCGATGCCCACGATCCGTCGAAGAGGCACGCTCCCATGATGCTGACGACGGACCTCGCGCTGAAGCTGGATCCGGTCTACGGGCCGATCCTGAAGAGATTCCACGAGAATCCGGACCAGCTCGCGGAAGCGTTCGCCAAGGCGTGGTACAAGCTGTTGCACCGCGACATGGGTCCCCTCTCGCGCTATCTCGGCCCGTGGATTCCCGAGCCGCAGTTGTGGCAGGACCCCGTCCCCGAGGTCGATCACGAGCTGGTGTCCGAAGAGGACGTAGCCGCTCTCAAGGACAGGATCCTCTCCTCTGGACTGTCCGTCTCCCAGCTGGTCACCACCGCTTGGGCCTCGGCGGCGAGCTTCCGCGGCACCGACAAGCGTGGCGGGGCCAACGGGGCACGGATCCGGCTCGCACCGCAGAAGGACTGGGCGGTCAACGACCTGCCCGAGGTGGCCGAGGTGGTGCGGACCCTCGAGCAGATCCAGCAGGACTTCAACAGCTCACAAACCGGCGGAACGAGGATCTCGCTCGCCGACCTGATCGTCCTGGGCGGGTGCGCGGCCGTCGAGCAGGCCGCCAAGGACGCCGGGCACGACATCACGGTGCCCTTCGCGCCGGGACGCACGGACGCCACACAGGAGCAGACCGACGTGGAGTCGTTCGCCGTGCTCGAGCCCCCGGCGGACGGCTTCCGCAACTATCTCCGGGCGGGAGAGAAGTTGTCGCCGGAGACGCTCCTGCTCGACCGCGCCAACCTGCTGACACTGACCGCTCCCGAGATGACCGTTCTGATCGGCGGTATGCGAGCCCTCGACACCGGCTTCACGGGGTCACCCCTCGGCGTTCTCACGCCCCGGCCGGGAACACTGACCAACGACTTCTTCGTCAACCTGCTCGACATGGGAACGGAGTGGAAGGCGTCGACCTCTACCGAGAACGTGTTCGAAGGCCGCGATCGCGCCACGGGCGAGGTCAAGTGGACCGCCACCGCCGTGGACCTCGTCTTCGGTTCGAACTCCCAGCTCCGAGCAGTCTCGGAGGTCTACGCGTCCAAGGACGCGGGAGACAAGTTCGTGCGTGACTTCGTGGCCGCGTGGGACAAGGTGATGAACCTCGACCGGTTCGACCTCGCCTGAGCCCGCTGTCCCGGCCGTGCCCTCTGCTCGGCCGGCCGGGACATCCTCGGAAGCCGGGTCGGGGCGGTGACGGCAGCTCACTCCCCCGGGCCGGCGTCCCTCGGCCCGGCGCTTCCTCAGCCGGCGCTCCCTGGACCGGCGCCCCCTCGGCACTGGCCACCGGCATGAGTGACGAGCCAGGTGTGCCGCGCGGGATGCCGCCCCGGACTCCGGGCACCTCGACGCTTGGACAGGCGAAATGGGCCGGCTCCAGCTGTGCTTGGAGGTCGATGTCACTCGGCCTCTTGACCTCTGTGACCCCAGCCACTAATTTGCGGTGGACGCTGACCCGTCACGACCGAAAGGAGGCGACCAGCGGATGTACACCAGCTCTGATCTTGGTCGCCTCGCCCACTGCACGGTCTGGATTCCGGGTCGAATCGCGCACGGCTGCTGACACGCCGTTCTGATGTGCCCCTCCGCGGCACATTCCGGGTTTCCCTTCACCATCTTCCGGCACGTCGCTGTTGCGTGCCGTTCTGCGCCCGCTTCTCGCACGTGGCGCGTCTGAACACAGAAAGCTGCCTGAAATTGGCGAACATCATGAATCGACCCGTCGTGCACCGAAACGGTGGCCCGTCATGGTAGCGGCGCGGATCACGGTCAACGGGAAAGAAGCACCGATCTCACCGGCTGCGCCCCACACCACAACGCTGGATTTCCTGCGTGAGCGAGGTCTCACCGGCACCAAGGAGGGCTGCGCCGAGGGTGAGTGCGGCGCCTGTTCGGTCCTGGTGGCCCGTCCCGGGGTGAACAAGCCCACCGACTGGGTGGCGGTCAACGCCTGCCTGGTCCCGGTCGCGGCGCTCGACGGTCAGGAGATCATCACCTCTGAAGGTCTCGCCACCGCCGGTGAAGCCGGCATGCCGTCCACCCTGCACCCGGTACAGGAGGAGATGGCGGTCCGCGGCGGCTCCCAATGCGGTTACTGCACACCGGGATTCGTCTGCAGCATGGCCGCCGAGTACTACCGACCCGACCGCTGCGCGCACGCGGCCCCGAACTCGGGCGCGGGCTCGGACCCGAACTCGGGCGCGGGCTCGGCCGACGGCACCGACCACGAGCACGGTCCGAACGGTTTCGATCTGCACGCGCTGAGCGGAAACCTGTGCCGCTGCACCGGCTATCGCCCGATTCGCGATGCCGCGTTCGCTGTCGGTACGCCCACCGATGAGGACCCGCTGGCGCAGCGACGCGAGCAGTCCCCGCCCGCACCGGTCGCCACCGAATACACGCAGGACGACAGCGTGTTCCTGCGGAAGCACACCCTGGCCGAAACGCTGGAGTTGCTGCGCGAGCGGCCCGACGCGGTGGTGGTCGCCGGATCCACCGACTGGGGTGTGGAAGTGAACATCCGCTCCCGCAGGGCGGGTTGCGTGGTCGCCGTCGACCGGCTGCCCGAACTGCGGGAGTTGCGGGTCGAGTCCGACCACATCGAGATCGGGGCGGCGCTGACGCTCACCGAGATCGAACGCCGCCTCGACGGCGCCGTCCCGCTGCTGGCCGAGCTGTTCCCGCAGTTCGCGTCCCGGCTCATCCGCAACGGTGCGACCCTCGGCGGCAACCTCGGTACCGGCTCCCCCATCGGTGACAGCCCGCCGGTGCTTCTCGCGCTGGAGGCGTCGGTGGTGCTCGCCGACGCCGACGGTGAGCGCGAGGTCCCGCTGGCGGACTACTTCACCGGCTACCGGCAGAGCGTGCGCCGTCCCGGTGAGCTGATCCGCTCGGTGCGCGTCCCGCTGCCGCTGTCGCCGGTCGTGGCCTTCCACAAGATCGCCAAGCGGCGCTTCGACGACATCTCCAGCGTGGCGGTCGCCTTCGCGCTCGACGTCGAGGACGGGATCGTCCGCAGGGCTCGCATCGGCCTGGGCGGCGTGGCCGCCACCCCGATCCGCGCGCTCGCCACCGAGGCCGCCCTGGAGGGCAAGCCATGGGCGGCGGAGACCGTCGAGGCCGCGGCCCCGCTGCTGCGGGCCGAGGGCACGCCGATGGACGATCACCGTGCCAGTGCCGACTACCGCTCCGCGATGCTCGGCCAGAGCCTGCTGAAGCTGTACGCGCAAACCATTGAGGCAGTGTCGTCATGAGTCATCTTTCCGAGCGCCCCGAAGCGCCCGTCGTCGGCGTCTCGATGCCGCACGAGAGCGCCGTCCTGCACGTCACCGGCACCGCGCTCTACACCGACGACCTGGTCGCTCGTACCAAGGACGTGCTGCACGCCTATCCGGTCCAGGTCATGAAGGCCCACGGAAGGATCACCGCGCTGCGCACCGGGTCCGCGCTCGCGGTGCCCGGTGTGGTCTGTGTGCTGACCGGTGCCGACGTGCCCGGCGTCAACGACGCCGGCATGAAGCACGACGAACCGCTGTTCCCCGACGAGGTCATGTTCCACGGCCACGCGGTCGCCTGGGTACTCGGCGAGACCCTCGAGGCGGCCCGGCTCGGTGCGGCGGCCGTCGAGGTGGAACTGGAGGAACTGCCCTCCGTGGTCACGCTGCAGGACGCGATCGCGGCCGGCAGTTTCCACGGCGCCCGGCCCGTGATGCAGACCGGCGACGTCGACGCCGGCTTCGCCGACTCCGCGCACGTGTTCACCGGCGAGTTCCAGTTCTCCGACCAGGAGCACTTCTACCTCGAGACGCACGCGGCGCTGGCCCATGTCGACGAGGCCGAGCAGGTGTTCGTCCAGAGCAGCACCCAGCACCCTTCGGAGACCCAGGAGATCGTCGCGCACGTGCTCGGTCTGCACAGTCACGAGGTGACCGTGCAGTGTCTGCGGATGGGTGGCGGCTTCGGCGGCAAGGAGATGCAGCCGCACGGGTTCGCGGCCGTCGCCGCGCTCGGCGCCAAGCTGACCGGCCGGCCGGTTCGGGTGCGGCTCAACCGGACCCAGGACCTGACCATGTCCGGCAAGCGGCACGGGTTCCACGCCCAGTGGAAGATCGGGTTCGACGCCGACGGCCGCATCCAGGCCCTGGACGCCACCCTGACCGCGGACGGCGGCTGGAGCCTGGACCTGTCCGAGCCGGTGGTGGCCCGTGCCCTGTGCCACATCGACAACACCTACTGGATCCCCAACGCGCGCGTCGCCGGTCGCATCGCCAGGACCAACAAGGTCTCCAACACGGCCTTCCGCGGCTTCGGCGGACCGCAGGGCATGCTGGTGATCGAGGACATCATGGGCCGGTGCGCGCCGCTGCTCGACCTGGATCCGGCGGAACTGCGGGAGCGCAACTTCTACCGGCCGGATCGTGGTCAGTCGACGCCGTACGGACAGCCGGTCACTCAGCCGGAACGGATCACCACCGTCTGGCAGCGGGTTCAGGACAACGGCGGCATCGCCGACCGCAAGCGCGAGATCGCCGCCTTCAACGCGGCGCACCCGCACACGAAGCGGGCACTTGCGATCACGGGGATCAAGTTCGGAATCTCGTTCAACCTCACCGCCTTCAACCAGGCCGGCGCGCTGGTGCTGATCTACAAGGACGGCTCGGTCCTGATCAACCACGGCGGCACCGAGATGGGCCAGGGCCTGCACACCAAGATGCTTCAGGTGGCCGCGACCACGCTGGGTATCCCGCTGCACAAGGTCCGGCTGGCCCCGACGCGGACCGACAAGGTGCCCAACACCTCTGCCACCGCCGCCAGTTCCGGCGCGGATCTCAACGGCGCGGCGGTGAAGAACGCCTGTGAGCAGTTGCGCGAGCGGCTGCTGGAGGTGGCCGCCACCCAGCTGGGTTCGAACGCCTCGGACGTGCGCATCGTCGCGGGCGTCGCGCGCACCCTGGGCAGCGACAAGGAGCTGGCCTGGGACGACCTGGTGCGCACCGCGTACTTCCAGCGAGTTCAGTTGTCGGCGGCGGGTTTCTATCGGACCGAGGGTCTGCACTGGGACGCGAAGACCTTCAGGGGCTCGCCGTTCAAGTACTTCTCCTACGGCGCCGCCGCGGCCGAGGTGGAGGTGGACGGCTTCACCGGCGCGTACCGCATCCGGCGGGTGGACATCGTGCACGATGTCGGCGACAGCCTGTCCCCGATGATCGACATCGGTCAGGTCGAGGGTGGTTTCGTCCAGGGCGCGGGCTGGTTGACGCTCGAGGACCTGCGCTGGGACGCCGGTGACGGGCCGAACCGCGGCCGGCTGCTGACCCAGGCCGCGAGCACCTACAAGCTGCCGAGCTTCTCGGAGATGCCCGAGGAGTTCCACGTCACGCTTCTGGAGAACGCCACCGAAGAGGGCGCGGTGTACGGGTCCAAGGCGGTGGGCGAGCCGCCGCTGATGCTGGCGTTCTCGGTGCGGGAAGCGTTGCGGCAGGCCGCCGCCGCGTTCGGGCCGGGCGGGGTCGGTGTCGAGCTGGCCTCGCCCGCGACGCCGGAGGCGGTGTACTGGGCGATCCAGACGGCTCGCCGGGCCGCGGCCGCCCGGAACGGTGACGCCCGCAACGGGGTGGCCACCGACGGCCGCACCGGAAGCGGGCCCGCCGGCGGCCGGGTCCCGACCGACGCAGCAGCGCTGAGCGGTGCCTGACATGACGTGGGTCGCCGCGGTCGCACGGCTGCGGGCCCGCCGGGAGTCCGGCGTGCTGGTGACCGTCGCGACCGTGCGCGGCCATGCCCCGCGCGACGCCGGTGCGAAACTCGTCGTGGGGCGGACCGGGATGTGGGGCTCGATCGGTGGCGGCAATGTCGAGGCCGTCGCGATCGATCGGGCCCGGGAGATGCTCGCCGCGTCCAAACCGGAGCCGGAGCTGATCGATTTCGCCCTGAACGACAAGGTGGTCAACCAGCATGGCGTGCAGTGCTGCGGCGGCACTGTCTCGGTGCTGCTCGAACCGCTGCCGGTGGTACGGGCGGTGGCGGTCTTCGGCGTCGGGCACGTCGGGCTGGAACTGGCGCGCATCCTGGCACGTCAGGACCTCGACCTCCATCTGATCGACACCCGCGCCGACATCCTCGCCAAGGAGCGGCTCGACGTGCTGGCGGACGCGGTGGCGCAGGTGCACGTGCACCACACTCCGCTGCTTCCCGAGGAGGTGCTGGCGGAATTGCCGCGCGGCACCCATGTCCTGATCATGACCCATGATCACGCCGAGGACGCCGCTCTGTGCGACGCCGCCTTGCGCACAGACCATCTCGGCTCCATCGGGCTGATCGGCTCGGCGGCCAAGTGGGTGCGGTTCCGCAAGCGCCTCGCCACGGAGGGCGGTCACGACGACGCCACCATCGATCGGATCAAGACCCCGATCGGGCTGGCCGACATCAACGGCAAGGAACCCGCGACGATCGCCGTGAGCGTCGCCGCCGATCTGCTGCGCACCTTCGAAACCGAAGGGATCTGACGCTCCGACCGGACGGACAGGGGTGCCCCGCGCGCGTGCGAACGCACGCATGCGGGGCACCCCTGCGGCACGACCGTGCCCGTCACTTCAGGAGACAGGACAGGACGGGGACACGTTCACGGCCTCAGTCGAGACAGAACTCGTTGCCCTCGATGTCCTGCATCACGATGCACGACTCGTTGTCGTCATCGGCGAGCAGCACTCGCTCGCGTACCGCGCCGAGCGCGACCAGTCGTGCGCACTCGGCCTCGAGTGCGGCGAGGCGCTCTTCACCCACGAGCCCCGTGCCGACCCGCACGTCAAGATGAACCCGATTCTTGACGACCTTCCCTTCGGGAACGCGCTGGAAGTACAGTCGCGGGCCCACACCGGAGGGATCACTGCAGACGAACGATGCATCCTGACGCTCAGGCGGCAGCGAGCGATCGAAATCGTCCCATGTGGCAAACCCCTCGGGCGGCGGCGGTACGACGTATCCCAACACCTCGCACCAGAAACGAGCGACGCGCTGAGGTTCCGCGCAGTCGAAGGTGACCTGGAACTGCTTGATCGACGCCATCGTTCCACCCTAGTGGCGGGTGCTGTTCACGGGGAACGCGGGGAGACAAGGACCGGATCACGGCGTCATCTCGTAGGCCCCGGACAGGGCTTCGACCCGCTTCCAGACCCGGGCCGACCGGGCGTCGTCGACGACGGAGCGCCGGACGGCGTCGAGGGCCCAACGCTGCTGCTGTGCCGTGGCGGAGTCCTTGCCGTGGAGTTCGACGGCGTGCGCGGAGAAGTCGCGGACCAGGACGGCGAACAGTTCGTCGAGCACGTCCTCGTCCGGGCTCGTCAGCCCCGCCTGCTCAAGGATCAGCTGACCGTGCACGACCAGCGCGAAGAGCTGCCCCACGGCGAGAAGCAGGTCGAGGTCACGGCTCTGCTCCTCGTCGGGCGCGGCGGTGGCGACGAACTCGCACAGCGCCTCCGCCTGTTCCCGGAAGCGGGCGACGTTGGGCAGGTGGGCGTAGGCGTCAAAGGCGGGACGCCAGTCATGGAAGCGGACGGAGCCGAGGCCGCGGGCCGGTCCCTGCTGGAAGAGGAAGACGTCGTCGGCCGCGTCGAGACGCGTGGGCACGGCCGCGTACTCGGCCGGGTTCAGCAGATGGTTGCGCATGAATTTGAGGATCAGCGCGAGATTGACGTGGACCGTTCCCTCCAGCTTCGGCAGCCCGCGGATCTCGACGGCGGCCTGGGCGAAGTAGGTGTCCTTCTCGAAGCCCTTGGCGGCGATGACGTCCCAGAGCAGGTCGATGACCTTCTCGCCCTCCGTGGTCACCTTCATCTTCGTCATCGGATTGAAGAGCAGGTATCGACGGTCGTCGGGCCCCGCGGAGCGGAAGTAGTCGACGGCGCGGTCGCTGAACAGTTTCATCCCGACCAGGCGGACGTACGCGTCGGCCAGCTCGCGGCGCACGTGCGGGAACGCGGTGACGGGGCGGCCGTACAAGATCCGGTTCCGGGCGTGGGTGACCGCCTCGTACATCGCGTGCTCGCAGATGCCGATCGAGGCGGTGCAGAGGTTGAACTTGCCGACGTTGACGGTGTTGAGCGCGGCGTCGAAAGCGGCGCGGCCGGTGTGCAGCACGTCCTCGGCGCCGACGGGGTAGTCCTCCAGCCGGAACTCGCTGACGTACTTGGAGGAGTCGACCACGTTCTTCACGACGTGGTAGGCGGGGTGGCGGCTGTCCGCGGCGAAGAAGACATAGCCGTCAGGGCCCTCGACGTCGGTGCGGCGGCCGAAGACGGAGACCAGTCCGGCCGCGTTGCCGTTGCCGATGTAGTACTTGGAGCCGCCGGCCCGGAAGCCGCCCTCGCCGTCGGGCTCCAGCAGCATGTCGGTGGAGTAGATGTCGGCGCCGTGGGCCTTCTCGGACAGTCCGAATGCGAACACCTCGCCTTGGTCGAGGAGTTCGGCGGCGCGGGCCCGGGCCGCGGCGTTGTCGCTCTGCCAGACCGGTCCGAGGCCGAGGACGGTGACCTGCCATGCGTACCAGTAGTCGAGCCCGTAGAAGCCGAAGATCTCGTTGAGAGCGGCGATCCGCGCCGTGTCCCATCGCTTGTCCTGCTCGGTGCCGGCCTCGGAGGCGGGGGTGAGGAAGGTCGCGAACAGTCGTTCCCCGGCGGCGAACTCGAGGAAGTCCGCGAGCCAGGCGCGGGTGCGGTAGTCCTCGATCAGCCTGCGCTTCCCGCGGGCCTCGAACCAGTCGACGGTGGCACGCAGCAGCCGTCGGGTCTCGGGGTCGAAGTGCGCGGGGTCGTAGGTGCGGGGATTGAACAGCAGCGGGTCAGCCATGAGGGGTGCCTTTCCGGCTCGAAGTCGTAGGGGTCAGAAGGAGTGCGGAAGGAGGTGTGGTCCGGCTCAGCCGGCACCGCGCCGAGGGGTCGGAGCGAGGGACGGATTGCTGCGCGGCAGCGGGTCACCGACCGGGGCCGATGCGACGGAGCGTGGCGAGTACGTCGTCGAGCCAGGCGATCATCATCCGCTCGTACGCGATCCCGCCGCGGAGTACCGCGTGCTGCAACTCCCGTCCGGCGTCCGGGGGTTCTCCTCCGGCCGTAAGGGGGTCGCTCACGGCCGTACGGGAGTCGCTCACGGCGAAGTCCCGCCGCTCGCCCGCGAGGTAGTGGTCGAGCTGGTCCCTGTGCATCCGCTGGTGTCGTTCGACCTCGCCGATCAGGGCGCGCGGGTCGTCGAAGGCCGCGCCACGGAGCTTCACGGCGAGCTCGTGCCGGACGCTTTCCGGTTGGATCGGCTCATGGAGCCACTCCCCCAGGGCGGTGAGACCGTACGCCGAGACCGAGTACTCCTTCTTGTCCGGCCGGCCCTGCTGCGGCACTTCCCGCACGTCGAGCCGGCCGTCGGCCTCCATGCGCTTCAGGACGCGGTAGATCTGCTGGTGGGTGGCCGTCCAGAAGTAGCCGATGGAGCGCTCGAACCGCCGGGCCAGCTCGTACCCGGAGCCCGGTTTCTCCAGCAGGGAGACGAGGATCGCGTGTTCGAGCGCCATACGGCGATCCTGCTATGCAACTTGTTGCATAGGCAAGCGGCGTCCGCACGGTTGAGACGCGGCTCACTCACCCCCGGCCCGTCGCCTTCGAGCCCGCCGACCGCGATGTTGCTCGCCAGGGTGACGGACGGAGTGACGCGGCCCGAGGAGTTCTTCGGGCACAGGGAGGAACGGAGGGCCAGGAGGAGGGCAGCGCGGCCTGACCGTCGCAGACCGACCCCGGCTCACCGTTTCCGATGGGCGGAATGTATTTTCCATTCCATCAGGAACTGGGGGTCATCATGGGTGCGGACAGAGCGCTGGCCCGCCGCGCGGTCGCCGAGTCGGTGGGCAGCGCGGCGCTGGTCGCCGTCATCGTGGGGTCGGGTCTTCAGGCGACGGAACTGAGCAGCGACACCGGAGTCCGGCTCCTCGCCAACTCCCTCGCCTCCGCAGTCGGGCTCGGCCTGCTCATCGCACTGTTCGGCCCGGTCTCCGGGGCGCATCTCAACCCGGTGGTGACCCTGTGTGCGTGGTGGACACGCCGCCCGACCGGGGGCAGGGCCGCCGGTGTCGAGGCGGTGGTCTACATCGGTGCGCAACTCGTCGGCGCCGTCGCGGGCGCACTGCTCGCGGAGGCGATGTTCGGAAGGCCTCCGGGAACATGGTCGACACAGGTCCGGACCGACACGCATCTGCTCCTCGGCGAGACGGTCGCAACGGCGGGCCTGGTGGTCCTCGTTCAGGGGCTCGACCGGATCGAACGGTCGTCGGCAGCGCCGGTGGCCGTCGCCGCCTACATCGGGGCGGCGATCTGGTTCACCTCGTCGGGGTCGTTCGCCAATCCGGCGGCGACCGTCGGTCGCTCTCTGACCGACTCCTTCACCGGCATCTCACCGGGCTCGGTACCCGGCTTCGTCGCGGCACAACTGCTGGGCGGACTCGCCGGGGCCGGGTTGGCGACCCTGCTGTACGGCGGGCGGCGCCACACCTTCCACGGCAGCACACTCATGGTGCGACGCGGCGGGGGCGATGCCGTCGGCCAGGGCCCGGGCGCGACACGTTCGAGGTAGCGGACCGTGATGGGAATCCATGTCGGCCAGACGTGCCGGACGTATCGGCCGGACGTATCGGCCGGGTCGCGTCGAGGAATGGTCAGACTGTGGACCGACTGCCAAGCCCTTCTCCCCGACCGCCGTGTCGGCGATCACTCCGGCCCTCGCCACCTTCTTGGTCCAGGTGCGACGGGTTTCGTCGTGGTTTTCGGTCTGCCCTACCAACACGCGATCCAACGCACCCGAGGAGAGCATCATGACCGCTACCTACACCTTCGATGTATTTTCCAGCCTCGACGGCTTCGGCGCCGCCGGCGGCGACTGGACCGGCTACTGGGGCAAGCAAGGCCCCGAGCTCCTCGACCACCGCCTCGCCCAGTACGTCGAGGAGCAGCGGATGGTCTTCGGGGCCAACACCTACCGGGCTTTCGCCCGGATGCTGGCCGCGAGCACGGAGGAGTCCGAGGTGCGTGACCCATGGGTCACCCGGATGAGGACCCTGCCGGCAACGGTGGTGTCGACCACACTGGAAGGACCGCTCGACTGGCCGGACGCGAACGTCGCGAGCGGCGACGCCGTCGACGTCGTCGCTCGGCTCAAGGAGGAGTCCGAGGTGCCGTTGCGCTCCCACGGCAGCCTGTCCATGAACCGGGCGCTGATGGCCGCCGGTCTGGTCGACCGCGTCCAGGTGACGCTCTTCCCTGTGATCACCGGGCAGACCGGGCTGGATCCGATCTTCCGGGGTGCGGCCGACTTCGACCTCGAGCTGATCGAGCACCGGACGCTCGACAGCCACATCCAAGAGCTCGTCTACCGGCCCACCCTGCATGGCTGAGTCCGTTCCTGCACCCGCCCCCAGGCCGGCCGGACCTGACCGGATGTCATGTCCCGTCGCCCGAACGCCGCCCGTTCTCATGGCCGGCCTGGTCACCCGGCTTGCTGACCGCCTCCTGATCGTCGAGGCGGTTCGACGAGCTGGGCCGTTCTCGAACCTGGCGCCGGCGCGCCGACCGCTCCCGGCCCCGGCGATCCTGGGAAACGCGCCGCCGACGACCGGCCCACCACGGCGATACTCCCGCGGGCCACCTCCCGCCCGCCCCGCACCGCGAAGGACTGCCCCGATGACGACACCGCCCCGCCCCGGCAGCCCCGCCACCGAGTGGCTTGCGGACGCCGTGCTCTACCAGATCTACCCGCAGACCTTCGCCGACGCGAACGGCGACGGGATCGGCGACTTCGCCGGCATCGAGCAGCGCCTCGACCACCTCGCCCGGCTCGGCGTCAACACGGTCTGGCTCAACCCGTGCTTCGCCTCCCCGTTCCAGGACGCGGGCTACGACGTCTCCGACTACTACTCCGTCGCCCCCCGCTACGGCGCGAACGAGGACCTGGCGAAGCTCGTCGACAGCGCCCGCGGCCGCGGCATCCGCGTCCTGCTCGACCTGGTCGCCGGCCACACCTCCGACCAGCACCCCTGGTTCACGCACTCCGCGAGCGACCCGGCCGACCACCGCTACATCTGGGCCGACACCGACGAACGCCCCGCCGACGGCTTCGAACCCTCGCCCGGCACGCGCCGCGGCTGGTACAAGCCGAACTTCTTCGCCGGCCAGCCCGCCCTCAACTTCGGCTACGCACGCACCGACCCCGCCGAGCCCTGGCGCCAGAGCGTCGACGCCGAAGGCCCCCGTGCCAACCGCCGGGCGCTGCGCGACATCATGTCCCACTGGCTCGGCCTCGGCGTGTCCGGCTTCCGGGTCGACATGGCCGCCTCCCTCGTCAAGGACGACCCCGGTCACGCGGAATCCGCGCGCCTGTGGCGCGAACTGCGGGCTTGGATCGACACCGCGCACCCGGAGGCCGCGCTGCTCTCGGAGTGGGGCGACCCGGCCGTCTCCGTACCGGCCGGCTTCCACGCCGACTTCTTCCTGCAGTTCGGCAGCGACGACGACGGCCTCACCCTGCGCTCCCTGTGGAACAACAACGCGGGCACCGTGAACGAGCAATGGGCGCCGCTCGCGCCCTACTTCGACGCGGACGGCGCCGGTTCCCCGGCGACCTTCCTCGACAACTGGCAGGCGGCCGACGAGGCGATCGCAGCGTCCGGCCGCCGCGGCTTCATCTCCCTCCCGACCGCCAACCACGACTTCTCCCGCCTGTCCTCGGGCCCTCGCGCCGCCGAACAGCTCCCGGCCGCCTTCGCGTTCCAGCTCACCTGGCCCACACTCCCCGCCATCTACTACGGCGACGAGATCGGCATGCGCTACGTCCCCGGCCTTCCCGACCACGAGGGCAGCGTCCTCGGCCCCCGCTACAACAGGGCCGGCTCCCGCACTCCCATGCAGTGGGACGACACCGAGAACGCCGGCTTCTCCACCGCCCCCGCCGACGCCCTCTACCTCCCCCTCGACCCGGACCCGGCCCGCCCCACGGTCGCCGCACAACAGGCCGACCCCGGATCGCTCCTGAACCTCGTGCGCCGCCTGATCGCCCTGCGCAAGGACACGCCCGAGCTCGGCACCGCGGGCAGCGTGCGCGTGCTCCACGCCGGATACCCCCTCGTGCATGTGCGGGGAGGCCGGTACCTGGTCGTGATCAACCCCCGGCGGGACGCGATGGAGGTCCCGCTGCCCCAGGCGGTGACAGCACGGCAGATCGAGGTCCGCGGCGTGGACGTGACGGCCGACCGGGTCAGGGCCGAGGGCTTCGCGTACGGCATCTTCGACCTGGCGTGACGACGGAGCTGTGATACGGACGCGAGTCGGCCCGCCGAGCACAGTGTGCCTGGCGGGCCGACCTGACATCTGGGTCCCACCGTGGGCCGTCAAGCGCGCCTCGTTGCCCGGCCGATGCCGCCCTGCGACCGGACCCGGCCGGGGTGGGAAGGTCAGCCCTGGTCGGCCACGAAGGAGGCCATCCACGTCAGGGCAGGGTTCCAGTTGATGGTGAGCTCGTTGGTCGACCAGGATTGGATGTCGTCGATGTAGCAGAACTGTCCGACGCATCCTTGGAGTTTGCCCTGCGCGAGCGGATCCTGAATGCTCGAGTTCGGACCGCCGGACAGCGAGCCGACAGGAGGATCGGGCAGCTTCGGGTCGAGCTGGTGCGCGTCTCACGAATGGGAGCGCTCCTATATGGCGGTGGACATACTTGTGGCTGTAGTGCCGAGCCGTCAACGGCCCGAACAGGACACGTCGACAAACCGCTCACGCTCGGGCAGGGCCCTCGCCGGCAGCCTGCATTCGTCCCCGTGTCCGCCGACCGCTGCGGCACCGCCCGTGACCTCACCTGCACGCCGCCCGGCCCGCGGGATATGTTGCCTCCCGCGGCGCGTCGAGATCTGTCTCCGCGCCGCGTAAGGGAGGGAACCTATGCGCAAGACCCTGCTTCGGCGCGCGGCCGCGTTGGCCACGACGCTGGGGCTCGCATCACTGGGACTGCTCGGCGCCGGCGCGGCGCCCGCGCAGGCCGCGAGGAGCGACTGCCCGTCGGGCTACCTGTGTGCCTGGCAGAGCGACTACGACGGTCCGATGTTCAAGACGAACACGAACAAGGCCACGCTCGGCTCCTGGGACGGGAAGCTCCAGACGATCTTCAACCGCACGTCCATGATCGCCTGCCTCTACGAGCAGCCGAACTATGAGACGCCGGGCTACCACTGGGTCGAGCCCGACCCCGACTATGCGACCCACTTCGGGCACCTCTCCACCAGCTCGATCAAACTCGTGCGCACCTTGCGCGAGTGCGAGGCGGAGGCTTACCCCGGCTGGGTGGCGACGCCCTCGCCCCAGGCGAGCGGGTTCGGCGACATGAACGCCGACCGGCGGGCGGACATCGTCGTCCGCGACGAGGCCGGGCGCCTGTGGTTCCTGCCCGGTGACGGCACCGGGCGCCTGATCGGCACCGGGGGGTGGAATGCCTTCAACGCCCTCGTCCGGCACGGTGACTTCAGCCGCGACGGCCGCGAGGACGTGATCGCCCGTGAGAAGGCCACCGGCAAGCTCTGGCTCTACCCCGGCACCGGCAGCGGCGGCCTCGGCGCGCGCAAGCTCATCGGCACCGGCGGCTGGAACTCCATGGGCCAGATCGCCGCGTTCGGCGACCTGTCCGGCGACGGCCGCGCCGACCTCCTCGCCGTGGAGAAGGCCACCGGCAAGCTGTGGCTCTACCCCGGCACCACGTCCGGCACCCTCGGCGCACGCAAGCTCATCGGCACCGGCGGCTGGAACGGCATGAACGCCCTCATCGGCGCCGGTGACATGAACAGCGACGGCCGCGCCGACCTGGTCGCCCGCGAGAAGGCCACCGGGAAACTCTGGCTCTACCCCGCCACCTCGACGCGGACCCTGGGCGCACGCCAGCTCATCGGCAACGGCGGCTGGAACGGCATGCAGCCGATCCTCGCCGTCGGCGACTCCTCCGGCGACGGACGACCCGACCTGGAGGCTTCGGACGGCATGGTGCTGTGGCAGTACCAGGGCCTCGCGACCGGCGGCCTGCGGAAGGCCGACTACAACGGCGGCTGGTGGGGCCTGGAAGGCGCTACCGCCTTCTGACCCACCCGCGGGGGTCTCCGTCCGTGGAGGCCCCCGCACACGGGGCTCGACCGGCATCCGTGGCACCGGCCGCCGGCCGATCGGCCCGGCATCAGGCGACGCCCAGGTGGCGTGCATACCGCGCAGGGCCGCCGAGCACCTCCTGACCGAGAGCATGAAAGCAAGCGGGCGCTATTGACGGCTGAGGGTCCGTGTGATCCCGGCGGCGACGGTCGTGGCGAGAACCCAACCGGCGGCGATCAGTAGGTAGGACAACCACTGGTGAACGCCGGTTGGTGTGAAGGCACTCTGCTGACCGAAGTCGATGATAGGCAACAGGAGGTCCAGGGTGTAGATGAGGGCATTGAACTCGGGGCCCTTGCCGTGCTCGGCCGGGGGTGGATGGTGCATTCCATACGCGACTGAGCCCAGAAGGAGCAGAGCCAGGAGCCAGCCACCGGCACGGGTAGGGCGGAAGCCGTAGCCCAGGGTCGCGTCCTGGAGACAACCCCATAGCTTGCCGTACCAGGGCAGAGCGACCCGGCGTCGACGCTGCTCGGCCAGTTGGACTGTGCGGGCGTCGGCGTCATCACCGACGCGCCGGTAGGAGGCCGCGAGCTGCTCGTAGCTGTGAGGGACGAAGCCGTCCGCATCGCGCTGCAGCAAGGCGAGTCGGTCCGCGGCGGGAAGGCGCGGGATAAGCGCCTCGTACGTCAGTCCCTCCAGGCGTACCGTGGCCGGCCAGACCTGTGGTGCAGCCTCGATGACCTTGAAGCTGGCGTAGTGCATTCTGACGTCGCCGGAGACCGGCTGTGCATCTCGCAGCGTCAGCTGGGTGGCTTCGCAGCTGCTGATGCCCAGTGCGACGCCGCCTGGATTGCTGAGCTTGGCTTCGATGAAGGAGATCCAGCCCGCGATCTTGGCACCGGTGAGCCTGACCCGACCCTCGGCAGTGAGGCCACCAGCGTTGAGGACGGTTCCGACGGTGAGCCGCGCGGCGTCGAGGGCATCGCCATTCGCGTTCTTGACCTGGGCATCTTCTAGATCGACAGCCCCTTCGACATGCGCCGTGCTGAGGCTGATCCCACCCAGTGTCACGAGGCCGGGTGCCCATACATCGGCGCCGACAGAGGCGTGATCGAGTTGGAGTGCCCATCCGCCACCAGTCCCGAGGTGCGCGTGGTCGAGGAAGATCCCGCTGGATATCTCCGCGTTGCTCAGCTGGACGCTTCCCGCTATCCGGCAGTTCGTGAGCCGGAGTGCGCCGTCGATGCGAAGGGACGTGGCCGCCAGAGCGGGAAGGCAGGAGCCACTGAGGTCGAGTTGGCGGGCCTGCGTCCCGTCGAGGTGCAAGGGGTGCTGGAAGTGGCAGGTGGTAAGACGGATCGGGTGGTGTATCTCTGCGTGCTGGAGTTCGAGGACGCCGGTGATCCACGCTCCGGCGATGCGCAGAGCGGGCACTTCGCCGGGTTCGGGTGAACTTCCCAGGAGGAGGGCCCGGATGACCTCGGCCCGAACAGTCCGTTCCGCGCTCTGAATCGTCGCGGGGTCCTCACCCTCGTCTCCGCGGACGTCGATCGCTGCACCACGAGGGAACGCCTGCCAGATGCGACGTTCCAGAGGCGTCAGGTCTGTGATCTCCATCCGCAGGACCTTATCCATATCCATTGAGGCACTGCGATGCGGGAGGAGATGGCTACCTGGTCTCACAAGCGGCGCCCAGGCTCAGCCGCGTTCGGCCTCAGCAATGCGGGCGAGGATGTTGTCGCGGATCTCGACGAGCCCCTACGGCCCCACCTTCTGAGCGCCTCTCCGCCACACGTCCGGCCCGCCGAAGTACGGCGGCAGCGCGCCTGCCGGTGATCGGGATCACGGGCACCGGGACGCAGTCCAGGAACTGGTGCCCATCGGCCTCGACTCATCTCCGCTCGCGCGGAGGTGAGCCGCGTTGGGTCGTGCGCCGCCTTTGTTCACGAGTGCTCTGCGCGCGACCAGCGAGGTAGGCGAGCGTTGGTCGTTGGCGTACGCCTCGCGCTCGGCCGCGACGCAGATGCCGGGGAACGTGCGTAAGCGATACTGGTGACATTCCCTCCGGCCCGGGTCGGCGGACCGCCGCATCCGGCCCCCGCCGTTGTCTCTTGATGCCTCTGACTACGAGAAACGGAGGAATCCGAGATGTGCCGCTGGATCGCGTACACGGGTACACCCGTCTTTCTCAGCCGGGTCCTGTTCGAGCCGGAACACTCCTTGATCGACCAGAGCCTGCATTCCCGTATGGGTGTGGAGACGACCAACGGTGACGGCTTCGGCGTCGGCTGGTACACGCAGGACACGACCACACCCGCGGTGCTGCGGGACGTCGGCCCGGCGTGGAACAACCGCAATCTGCAGGAGGTCGCCCACCATGTCCGGTCGGGTCTGTTCTTCGGGCATATCAGGGCCTCCACCGGAACAGCCGTGCAGCAGACCAACTGCCACCCCTTCCGGCACGGTCGCTGGATGTGGATGCACAACGGGATGATCAGCGGATTCCATCGGTTCCGGCGTGACTTGGTCCTGGCCGTCGATCCGGCTCTGTACCCGGACATCGAGGGTTCCACCGACTCCGAGCTCATGTTCTTCCTGGCGCTCACCTTCGGCCTGGCAGAAGATCCGCCCGGTGCCGTGGCGCGTATGGCGGGCCTGATCGAGAAGACGGGGCACGCGCACGACGTCCCGTACCCGCTGCAGATGACCATCGCGGTCGCCGACGGCGAACGAGTGTGGGCCTTTCGCTATTCCAGCGAGGGCCGCTCCCGGTCGCTGTACTACAGCACCAAGGTGGACGCTCTGCGCGCGCTGCACCCGGAGGCCTCGTTCCTGCGGGATATTTCGGACGAGACCCGCCTCGTCGTCTCCGAACCGCTGGGCGCTCTCCCCGGAGCCTGGAACGAGGTGCCGGAGAGCAGTTACGGCATCATCCAGCCGGGTGGGGACGCGCTTCACGCCTTCCGTCCCGAACTCCCCGGCGGTCCGCCTCCGGCCTGAGCGCGCCGACCTCATCTGGGCAAGGCGTCTGCGGAGTCGTCCGGTGCCGGGGTTCCGGGAAGGGGCACGGCCGCCGCAAGCCGCCGAGTCCGATCATGGCGGTCAGGAGGCTGATGAGCGGCTCGGTGGTGCGTGCCGCTTCACTCACAGCTGCCGAACGGCGTCGGCGCGAAGCGTCTCAAGGGTTGTGATTCGGGACCGTGGCGACGTACTGGCTGGTGAGAGGGCCAGGGGCGGGTGTCCCGTGCGCCGCGGCAGGAGGACTGGGATGCTGGGACGGGAGGCGCTATGAAAGTGACGCTGCCTGCAGGTGGTGAGCGCTGTGACTGAGTTCTCCGACCATGCCAGCGGCCCGATTCCGGCCGTGCCGTACGCCGACCCCGTCGGAGACCCGTTCCTGCGGGCCCGATTCGCCCTTCCCGCGAGGCCGGTCTCGTTCCTGCGGCGGCAGCGGCTCATCGACCATCTCGATCAGGCTCTCCGGACGCCGTTGACAGTGGTCAACGGCGCGGCCGGGGCCGGCAAGACCGTGCTGACAGCGGACTGGGCCGCCGGACTGCGGCAGCCGGTGGCCTGGCTCACGGCTGAGGCCGGGACGCTGCGTCCGGGAGTGTTCTGGGCCTACGTTCTTCAGGCCATGCGTGCTTGCGACGGGTCGCTGTCCGATGCAGTGGTGGCTCCCGCGGACGCCGACCGGGTGGACCGTGGGCTGCTGGCAACCCTCGCTGCCGAGCTGAACGATCGCGACCGGCCCCTGGTCCTCGTACTCGACGAGTACGACCGTGTGACCGCTCCGGATGTCGCTGAGCAGCTCGAGTTCGTCCTGCATCATGCCGGTCGGGGGCTGCACCTCGTCCTCGTCACCCGCACCGAACCGTTGCTTCCGTTGCATCGGTACCGGGCGGCCGGTGAGCTGACGGAGATCCGCGCCGCTGAGCTCGCCTTCACGCCGGAGGAGACCGTCGCACTGCTGGAGCTGCACGGTCTGAGCCTTCCGGTCCGCGCCGCGTGCGCCCTGGTGGACCGGACCCGGGGCTGGGCGGCCGGCTTGCGGCTGTCCGCCCTGGCCGCTCTGGACAGCGCTGATCCGGAGCTCTACCTGAAGGAGTTCGAGGCGGACCGCAGTACGGTCGCGGACTTCCTGCTGGCCGAGGTCCTGAAGGGACAGCCGGAGGAAACGCAGGATCTCCTGCTGCGTGTCAGCGTCCTGGAGCGTTTCTGTCCCGACCTGGCCAACGCGCTGACACTCCGGACCGATGCCGAGCCCATTCTCGCCGCGCTGCATCGCGACAATGCGTTCGTCGAGCCCTTGGGGCACTCGTGGTACCAGCTCCATCCCCTGTTCGGGGAGATACTCCGGGCACATCTGCGCCAGCGCCTGCCCGGCCTGGAGCCGGAACTCCACCTGAGGGCCGCGCGCTGGCTGCGCCGTTCCGGATTCCTGCCGGAGACACTCGCCCACGCCGCCGCTGCGGGCGACTGGGATTTCGCCGCCGGTGCCCTCGTCGACGACCTGGCGATCGGCCAGCTCTTCACCAGCCTGCGCTCGGGTGACCTGACCCAGATGTTCTCCCACATGGGGCCCGAGGCCAGGAGTCCGGCTTCCGACCTCGTGCGCGCGGCCCGCAACCTGTCCGGGTACGACCTGGAACGCGGCATGACCCGCCTGCGCCACGCCGAGAAGCGTCTGGCCGACGACACGCCCGACCTGGCGGCCGCCCAGCTGAGCTGTGCGCTGCTCGAGGCACTGGCCGGTCGGCTGACCGGATGTCCCCTACTGGCCGAGAAGGCCGCTGAAGCGGCCGACGGACTGGTCCATGAGGTCCCGGCACACCTCCTGGACAAGCATCCTGAACTCACCGCTCTGCTGCTGACCCATCTGGGCTCGGCCCGCCTGTGGGCCGGGCACTTCGAGGACGCGAGAGCTGCCCTGACCACGGCGGCCGGCGCCCCCGGCGGAGCCTCTACCGTCCTTCCCCGGCAGGACTCGATGGAGCACCTGGCACTGCTCGACTACCTGGACGGCTGGCTCGGCCGGGCGGAGCGCAAGGCCTTGGCGGCGGTGTCCCAGGCGGAGCGGGACGGCGTTCCCCAGCCGTCCGGCTCAGGCATCGGCCAGTTGGTCCTCGCAGCCGTGGCCGTCGACCGCCATGAGCTGGGCCGGGCACGGGCCCTCCTCGATGAGGCGCCGCTCCCACCAGGAGCACACGACCCGGTGTCGGCTGCGGGACGAGCCCTCGTCACGGCTCGCCTCCTGCTGGTCAGGGGCAAGGCGGGAGCCGCTGCCGAAGCGACGGACCCGGCCGTCTCCACCGCTGTGGCCTCACCCTGGGCGACAAGCCGCGCAGCGCTCGTCGTCTCCGCCGCCCACCTGGCCGAAGGACGGCCGGACCAAGCGGCCGAGGAGCTCCAGGGCGTGTCCGGCGACCAGCCGGTGTGTGTCGCGGAAGCCGCGGCGATCCAGCTTGGCGCAGGCTTTACCGGGGCGGCCATCGATCTGCTCGACGGCATCCGGTCCGGGGGCCGGTCCGGGCCGGCCGTGACCGTGCGGGCAGCGCTGGTGAGGGCTCAGGCAGCTGAGAGGGCGGGGGACACCGCCACTGCCCGCAGGCTCGTAGAGCAGGCGCTCCTCGACGCCCGGCGGGAGCGGCTGCGACGTCCGTTCCTCGACGCCGGAGCATGGATACGGCCGCTCCTGGCCACGCCTCCGCTGGACGAACTGGCTGCCGGTTGGCTCACACCCGGCCCGCCCCGACGGGACGAGCAGCCGCAGCAGGCGCCCCCGCCCCCGCCGCTCGTCGCGGTGGAGCTGAGCGGACGCGAGCGCGATGTCCTGGAGCGGCTGGCCAGGATGATGTCGACGGAGGAGATCGCCGCCGACATGTACGTGTCGGCGAACACGGTGAAGACCCACCTCAAGAGCGTGTACCGAAAGCTGGCGGTGAACAGGCGCGGCGACGCAGTGCGCCGCGCACGCGACCAACGGCTGTTGTGATGGCTCTGCCGGTTCTGCGCGCCCGTCCACCGCGTCCTGGTACCCGACGCAGCCGCAGCTCGGCATGAGGACCGGCCTCGCTGTCCTGGCTGACGACGTCGTGGCGGTGCAACGGCCTTGGGGTCGGCCGGGTCGGTGACTTTCCGCAATCGTTCACTCACTTGGCCTGATCACGGCTGCTCTCTCCCTGGACCAGCAGAAGGACGCCGCCGACCGAGCCTCGGGACCGGCGCGCGGTCCTCGAGAAACCCGTGGGCCGCGCGACGAGCAGCGCCCGGTAGCGCCATGACCGGGCCATGCGCGACCGGCACAGGCTCTCCAGGGATCCGGTCCATTCCCCCGTCACGGGTGAGGCGCGGGGCGGGTTCTTCGGTTCCGATGGGAGGAGCGGCGGGGCATGCGCCGGCCGCTGCCCGGTGACTTTGTCGGCGTTCCGGCCGACTCGGCGAGGTGGACAGCGTGAAGCACTGGCGGGCTCTGATCGTCCTCGGTACGGCCCAGTTCCTGATGGTCCTGGACACGTCCGTCATGAACGTCTCCATCAGTCAGCTGGTCGAGGACTTCGACACGGAGGTCACCGCGATCCAGGCCGTCATCACCCTGTACGCGCTCGTCATGGCGGCGTTCATGATCATCGGCGGCAGGTTCGGTGACATCGTGGGGCGCCGCCGCATGTTCCTTCTGGGGCTGGTCGTGTACGGCGTGGGGTCGGCTCTGACCGCCGTGGCGCCCACGCTGGGGGTCCTTCTGCTGGGTTGGTCCGTCATCGAGGGGATCGGCGCCGCCATGGTGCTGCCGGCCATGGCCGCCCTCGTCGCGGAGTCGTACCGCGGGCGGGACCGGGCCGTCGCCTACGCGGTCATCGGCGGGCTCGCCGGCGCCGGGATCGCGGTCGGCCCGCTGCTGGGCGGCTGGGTGACGACGTACCTGACCTGGCGGCTGGTCTTCGCAGGTGAGGTCCTGGTCGTCGTGGCCGTCCTGTTGTGCCACCGGATGATCGCGGCCTCCGCCCCGACCGGCCCTCGTCCCCGGCTGGATGTGGTCGGTGCGGTGCTCTCCGCGACCGGACTCGCGCTGGGCGTGCTCGGGGTGCTGCAGAGCAGCACCTGGGGATGGGTGCAGCCCCGCAACCCTCCGTTCACGGTCCTCGGCTTCGCCCCGACACTGTTCGTCGTCGGTGCCGGGGCGGCCGTCCTGGCCCTCTTCCGGTACTGGGAGCGGCGGCGGGAGCAGCAGGGCGCGGACCCCCTCATGCACTTGTCCCTGCTGCGCAGGCCCGTGCTTCGCTCCGGCCTGATGACGCTGTTGAGCCAGAACCTCATCCTGCTGGGGCTGTTCTTCGCCATCCCGCTGTACTTGCAGGTGGTTCAGGGTTTCGACGCCTTCCAGACGGGGCTGCGCCTGCTTCCGGTTTCCGTCACCATGTTCGCGACGTCCTTGTCCGCCGCCCCGCTGGGGCGGGTGCTGGGGCCGCGCCGGGTGGTCCGGTTGGCTCTGCTGACCCTGGCGGCGGCGGTCGTGTGGCTGCTGGCCACCATCGACCCGGTCATCGACGACGCGCAATTCGCCGGAGCGATGGCCCTGCTGGGCGTGGGTGTGGGCCTGCTCGCCTCGCAGCTGGGCAACGTCGTCCAGTCCGGCGTCGGCGAGGAGGAACGCAGCGAGGCCGGAGGACTCCAGTTCACGGCACAGAATCTGGGATCAGCACTGGGCACCGCGCTCATCGGGTCGATCCTCATCGGTGCGCTGGCGCACGCCTTCACCACGCAGGTGGCGGACAACCCGCGGCTTTCCGCAGAGACCCGCGAGCAGGTCGGTGTCGCTCTCCAGGCGGGAGTCACCTTCGTCCCCACCGATCAGGTGCGCTCCGCGGCCGAGCGTGCCGGGTTGCCGCCGTCCGAGGTCGATGCCGTCGCGGACGCCTATGCCTCCGCACAGTTGGACGGCCTGAAGGCGGCGATCCTCGCCACCGGCGGGATCGCTCTGGCCGGCTTCCTGGTCACGCCGCACCTCCCGACCGCCCGGGAAAGCCGCCCGCGGCCGGACGACGGCACCTCGGCCGGCGCGACCGGATCGACGCGCTGATTCCGAGGGGAGTCACCAGTGCCCAGCAGCAGGGACCCGGACACACCGCGGGGGGCGGGCGATGCCGGGCACCGCGCCCACGCGGACTATACGGGCGGCGTCTACGGATCGATGCTCGCCGCCTCCGTGGTGATCGGCGCCGGCTCGCTGGGCTCGTTCCCACGCACCGAGCTGGTGCTGCTTCTACTCGTCACCTCACTGGTGTTCTGGATCGCGCACGTGCATGCCCAGCTGTTCGGGGAACGCCTGGCGCAGCAGGCTCCGAACCGCCGGGTCGTGCTGCGCGTGTGCCGCGAGGAGTGGCCGATCGTCAAGGCTGCCGTTCCGCCGGCCGCCGCGGTGGCCGTCAGTCCGCTCCTGGGCCTTGATGTGCCGGGTGCCCTCTGGGCGGCTCTGTCCGTCGCTGTGGCCGGCCAGGTGGGCTGGTCCATGGCTGCGGCACGCCGCGCCGGTGCTCCGCGGCGGCTCGTGGCCGTCACCGCGTCGGTCAATCTGTTGCTCGGTCTACTGATCGTCTGTTTCAAGATCTTTCTGACTCATTGAGGACGTGTCGGCCCGTCGCCGCCGTGCGACGGGTCACCTGCCGCGGGTGATGTGCGCGGTGGAGTACAGGGGGGACGATCGCAGGAAAGGGGCTCGTCCGCCTGTCCCAAGCACGTCCATGGGAGGACTGCTCGTGCGCTACGAGATCCGCGTCGAGGGACACTTGTCGGAAACCTTGGCCAAGGCTTTTCCGGAGCTGGGCCACGTGGTGATGTCCGGGCAGACGGTCCTGTTCGGTCCTGTCGTGGACGAAGCGCACCTGTACGGTCTGCTGGCACGCTGCCAGTCGCTCGGGTTGCGCGTCATGGAGATGCGGCAGTTGCCGGAGTGACAGGGCGGCGGGGACACCGGCTCCGCACGGGAGCCTTTCACCACGGCCGCCCTGCGCCCCGTCGGGCGACCTCACACGGTGGCCGACGGGAGCGTCAGCGCTGCTCCCCCGTGATCCGTCCGGAGCGACAGGGGGCTTCCGGTGCCTCGTGGTCCCGCCGGTTCTGGTCGGCGTAGATTTGCTCGGCGTAGATCTGCGCGAACTTCGCGAGCGCGCGGTCGAAGCGGTCGCTGCCCCACAGTAGGCGGCCAAGGCTATGGATCGCCCGAGCGGGCATGGGCCTGTGCGAGGGACGCCCCGCACAGGCGGCCGAAGAGGGACAGCAGACCCGGCCCACCCGGACAGCGTTCGCCGGCACCCGCGTGGCGACGCCGACGAGCAGCAGCCGTCCCGCCCTCGTGGGGGCCGGATCGAGTCGTGGGTCCGGACTGACACGTACCTCACCGCAAGGGCGGCGTCGCAGAATCACCCGTGCTGGGTGACCCCTGACCCGGGTGACCGGCGTGATCCTGAAGCGGTCGGGTGGCCAACCGCCCCCTGGCACCACCCCGCGGACGTCCTGGAGCAACCGCTCGATCACGCGTGGAGAAGCCATGACCGTGCCGCATCGTCAGACATCGCGCGCCGGGCAGCAGCACCACCCCGACGAATCGACCCAGGTCCGAGGGGCGGCGATCCCGCGTGCGTACGTCCTTGCCCGGCGCGGCCGTTGCAGGATCTGGCTCCTGGGCGCCGCGGTGCTCGGCATCGTCGCGGGCGCCGTGGTTCTCGCCGTGCTGACCGAGTCGGCCGACGCCCTGACCCGGCTGCTCGGCCTGTGGCTCGTCCTGCTCGGCCTCGCTGAAGCGGTGGTCGCCCTCTCATGGCGGGCTGCGCTCGCGAGGACGCATGTCCCGGGGCCGCAAGGTCCCCCTCCTGCGGCCTGACACCGCAACGCCCCGAGGAGTACCCGTGTACCCGACTGCGCCTCCCGGTCCTTCCGACTCCGGCGGAGCCGCGAACGGCAAGCACGCCCTCACCCCCGAGGAACGTGCGGAGTACGAGCGGCTGCGCCGCCTCGCGGCGGTGCGCCACCGGCGGGTACGCCGGGCGGGCTCCTCCGTGCTGCTCGTGCTGACACTTCTGCTCGCGCCCCTGGCCGTCGTCGCGGCCTGGGTCCAGGACACGGTCTCCGACACCGACAGGTACGTGGAGACCATGGCGCCGCTGGCATCCGCGCCGCCCGTACAGGACGCCGTGATCAACCGGCTCACCGACCGCGTGGTGGAGCGGGTGGACGTCGGGGCGGTGACGGACTCGCTCACCAAGGCACTCCAGGACGCGGGAGCACCACCCCGCGTCGTGGAGGGGGCCGACGCCCTTACCGCCCCCCTGCAGGACGCGGTCAGGAACGTCGTGGACCGCACCGTCCGCGGTGTGATCACCAGCGACGCCTTCCAGCAGGCCTGGGAAGGCGCCAACCGGCGGTCGCACGCCGCGGTGGTGAACATGCTCACCGATGACGGCGGGGGCGCCCTGCGCGCCGAGGGGGGCACCATCCAACTGGATGTGGGCGAGGTCGTCGACCAGGCACGGGAGCGACTCGTCGACGCGGGCTTCGACAAGGCCGCCGCCATCCCGGACACCGACCGGACGATCACGCTGTTCCAGACGGAGGAGCTGGGCAAGGCGCAGGACGCCATGCGCCTGCTGGACGTCCTGGGCGTCTGGCTGCCCGTGCTGACCGTCGCACTCGCCGCCCTCGCCGTGTGGACCGCTCCGGCACACCGGGTGATGCTGATGATCACCGCGACGGGTGTCGGCGTGATGATGGTCGTGCTGCTCGTCGCTCTCGCCGTCGTCAGACGTGTCTATCTGGACTCTGTCCCGCCCACGGCACTGCCCCCCGACGCGGCCGCGGCGATCTACGACACGTTCGTCCGCTTCCTGCGCGACAGCACGCGCACACTGCTGGTCGTGTCGGTGATCACGGCACTGATCGCGTACCTCTACGGTCCCGGACGCCCCGCCCGCGCCGTCCGCGCGCTGGCGGACCGGAGTACGACGGCCGCCGGCCGGGGCCTGCGCCGCGCGGGAGTGCGCACCGGGTCCACCGGACGCAGGCTGGCGGACCACCGGGCGTGGACCACGGGTGGGATCGTCGCGGCAGCAGCGTTGGCGCTGGTGCTCTGGAACCACCCCACGGTCGGAGCGGTGGCGCTCGTCCTCGGCGTCGCCCTGGCCGTCCTGATCGTCCTGGCGATCCTCGCGGCCGCCTCCGGACCGACCGGCCGGACGGCGGACCGTGCCGCTTCCTGAGCCGTGATCGGCAACCCGTGGCCCCGAAGGCGGCCGCCGCGCCCCGCAACCGCGGCAGGGCAGCGACTCCTCGTCCGAGACGGCGGGGAACGGGTCGAGCGGCGGCGATCACAGCGCAGCGCGCACACTCACCCGCGCCGGGTGAGGCGCCCGGTGATCGCCGTGGGCACGCTGAAGGTGACAGAGAACCGCTGCCGGGCGAACGCCCGGGACGGAGGCCGGACATGACCGCGCAGACCTATTTGGCGTACGACTTTCCGCTGCTGGGCGCCTTCTGGGCCATGCTCTTCTTCTTCCTGTGGATCATGTGGTTCGTCCTGCTCTTCCGGATCGTCGCCGACATCTTCCGTGACGACGCGCTGAACGGCTGGGCGAAGACCGGCTGGCTCCTGTTCTGCATCCTCCTGCCCTTCCTGGGCGTGTTCGTCTACGTGATCGCCCGCGGCAAGAACATGGGCCGCCGAGAGGTGGCGAAGGCGCGGTCGCAGCAGGAGGCGTTCGACGCGTATGTCAGGGAAGCCGCGGGCGGGCGGTCCAGCAGCGTCGACGAGCTCGCCAGACTGTCCGAGATCCGCGACCGCGGCGCCATCACGGACGAGGAGTTCCGCAGGGCGAAGGAACTGGTCCTTACCGGCCACGGCCCGGCGGAGCACTCGGGCTCCACCCCTCACACCTCCGGACGCTGAGCATCCGAGCACCACGAAACGAGGCGCGACATGACCGCGACACACACTCGCCCGACGGACACGCCGAAGCAGGAATGGGCAACCGGCCTGACGGTCTTCGCAGCCGTGATGCTCTTCCTCGTCGGTGTGCTCGACATCTTCCGGGGCATCATGGCCATCGCCGAGGACGACATCTTCGTCACGACGCCCAACTACGTGTTCGAGTTCGACCTGACCAGTTGGGGATGGATCCACCTCGTCCTTGGGGCGCTCGCCGTGATCGTCAGCATCGGACTGCTCCGGACCGCGATGTGGGCGCGCGTCACCGGCGTGGGCATCGCCGGACTCGTCATCATCGGCAACTTCCTCTCCCTGCCGTACTACCCGGTGTGGTCGATCGTGATGATCGCGCTCTCCGGCTTCATCATCTGGGCCCTGTGCGTGGTCGAGCGCGGCAACCTCTCCGAACTGTCCGAGCGGCGCTGACCGAGCACGGGTGTGAGCCGGCCACGGGCGGAAGGCGCGGGAGGGCGGAGGGAAGCGTGCCCGAGGATCGGAGGGACGACCAGTGGGAACCCACGCAGGACACACGAGGAGATCAAGAGCGGCACGGCCCGCGCCCTCTCGCCAGGGCAGCGCCGGACGCGCCCGCCTCGCCGTGCTCGCCCTGCTGGCGAGCATCATGGTGCCGCTCGTCGCCGCCGGTCTGCGGAGCGTCCTGTGGGTGCTGGTCGGCATGGCCGGGGTGGCGCTCGCAGCCGTCGGCGTGTGGTGGGCACTCGCGCACACCGGTGCGGTGCGCGCCTTGGGAGCAGTCCTCTCGGTGGCCGCGCCGCTCACTGTCCTTGTCCTGTTCGCCACGTTCGGCATGCTGGGGCCGGCCTTGCTGTCCCTGGCCCTGTGGGTGCTGGCAGTCACGTCGGCGCGTACGGCCCTGAGCCCTGGGCACACCTTCTCCAAGCAGTCACAAGAGGCTGTCGCCGAAACGCCCCGCGCCCCCTGGATCGTCATGAATCCGCGCTCCGGCGGTGGCAAGGTCGGCCGTTTCCACCTGGTGGAGAAGGCCAGGGCGGCGGGCTGCCGGGTGGCCCTGCTCGACGCGGGCCAGGATGTCGTCCAGCTGGCCCGGCAGGCCGCCGCCGGAGGAGCCGACCTGCTGGCGGTGGCGGGTGGCGACGGCACCCAGGCGCTGGTGGCCGAGGTCGCGGCGCGCCACGACCTGCCGTTCCTGGTGGTTCCCGCCGGTACCCGCAACCATTTCGCCCTCGATCTCGGCCTCGACCGCGACGATCCGGCGAAGGCCCTGGAAGCCCTGACCGACGGGGTCGAACTCCGCGTCGACCTCGGGTACGCCGCGGACCGCGTCTTCGTGAACAACGCCTCGTTCGGAACATACGCGTCCGTCGTCACCGAACCCGCGTACCGGGACGCCAAGGCCCGCACGTCCCTGCGCACCCTCCCCGGCCTTCTCACCGGCGAGGGTGCGCCCAGGTTGCGGGCGCGGGCCGACAGGACGTACGTCGACGGACTTCAGGCGCTGCTCGTCAGCAACAACCCATACGGACGCGCCGTCGACGCCACCCGGCCGGGACGCAGGGAGCGGCTGGACACCGGGCTCCTCGGCGTTGTGTGCCTGCGGGTCGGCAGTGCCGTTCAGGCGGCGGGCGTGGTGCGCGGACCGCGCTCGGGAGGCCTCGTCCGGCTGACCGCCGGGAAAGTCGTCGTAGAAGCCGACTCGGACGTACTACCGGTCGGCATCGACGGTGAACACGTCGTCCTGCCGGCTCCCGTCGTGTGCCACAGCGCGCCCGGCGCCCTCCGGGTCCGCGTACCACGCCGTCGCCCCCACGCGCCGCGGGTCGTCGGGGCGTCCGCCGACTGGCCGCGCGTGGCACGGTTGGCGCTGCGCCCTCCGGTCCGGGGACACGGCACCGCACCGGCCTGAGGTCCCCGGCGCACGGCATCACCCCGGAGCGCGTCGCGCAGGCTGCCGCCACAGCTGACCGATGTGTCGGTTCACCGGCCGGGGAGCCGGTTCGCCGGCGGACGCCGCGTGGTCACCGATCGGTGACCACGATCTCGCGCTTGAGGATCTTGCCGGTGGGGCCCTTGGGAAGCTCGGCCGTGAAGGTGACGATCCGCGGGTACTTGTACGCCGCCAACCGGTCCTTGACGTGGTCGCGGATCTCCTCGGCCGTGGCACGGGCACCGGCCCGGAGTGTGATCACCGCGGCGATCTCCTCGCCGTGAACCGGGTGCGGCACGCCGACGACGGCGGCTTCGGCGACGGCCGGGTGCTCGTACAGCACCTCCTCGACCTCACGTGGGTAGACGTTGTAACCACCTCGGATGATCAGGTCCTTCTTGCGGTCGACGATGAAGTAGAAACCGTCCTCGTCGACGCGGGCCAGGTCGCCGCTGTGGAACCACCCGTCGCGGATCGCCTCCGCCGTGGCCTCCGGACGGTTGCGGTAGCCGGTCATCACGTTCTCGCCGCGGATCACGATCTCGCCGACCTCGCCAGGGGGGACCGCGCCGCCGCCCTCGGCGACGAGCTTCATCTCGACTCCGCGGATGGGCTGCCCGATCGAGCCCGCCTTGCGCGGGCGGTCGGGGTGGTTGAACGCGGCAACCGGCGACGTCTCGGAGAGTCCGTATCCCTCCAGAACGGTGACGCCGAAGCGCCGCTCGAAGCCGTGCAGCACCTCGACCGGAAGCGAAGCGCCGCCGGAGACGGCGAGGCGCAGCCTGTGCGCGTCGAAGCCTTCGGGGAGCTCGGCGTGGAGCAGCGCCGCGTACATCGTCGGCACGCCGAGGAACACGGTGACCCCGTCGCGCGCCATGATCTCCAGGGCGCGCCCCGGCTCGAACCGCGGCAGCAGGGTCAGCGTGGCGCCGGCGGCGACGGCGGTGTTGAGCCCGCAGGTCTGGCCGAAGGCATGGAAGAGGGGCAGGCCGCCGAAGAGCACGTCGTCAGGTCCGACCTGGAGCAGCGTCTCGGCCGTGGTGGCGGTGTTGGTGGCCAGGTTCCGGTGGGACAGTTCGGCCCCCTTCGGCGTCCCGGTCGTTCCCGAGGTGTAGAGGATGAGGGCCGGGTCGTCATCGGTTCTGTCGACGATGCCGGGCATCGGTTCGTGGGCCCGCAGTACATCGTCGAAGGCCAGGGGCTCAGTGACCAGGCATGCGGTTCCGGTCTCGGCGGCGGCCTTCGCCACCTCGTCCGCGAACAGGGGGTGCACCAGCGCGATCCGTGCCCCGCAGTCGCGCAGGGTGAAGGCCACCTCCCGGGCCTTCAGGAGCGGATTCAGCGGCACGACCACACCGCCGGCCCGGAGGATGCCGTAGTAGACGACCGGGAACAGCGGGACGTTGGGCATGGTCACCGCGACGCGGTCGCCGGGCCGGACGCCACGGTCGCGCAGGAGGGCGGCGAGTCTGGCACTCGCGTCGTCCAACTGGGCGTAGGTGAGCATGCTGTCGTCGTGGCGCACGGCAATGCGATCGCCCTTGGCGGTGGCGGAGTTCACCAGGAACGTGGCGAGGTTGGTCATGTCGGCAATCTCCTTGGGTTCGTCCCCGCCTGCGAGGCGGTGTTCCGGAGGCGGATCACATTCACGCGGGGTGACCCCGCCGCGAGCACCGTCCGTACAAGGGCGGTGTGGCAGGGCCAGCCACAGTCGCAGTGGATGGCGCTTGAGTAAGGGCTGGTCGTGGTCCTCGGTGAACGTGCGCCATGCTAGGTTGCGCCTACCCGCCTTGCTTGTCCTGGCGGGACATTTGACTTGTTTTCTCGGGACAGGACCCGGACAGCCTCTGGAGGGCTGCATGAGGCCTCTGGTCCGCACCGCGGCCCTCAGCGGTTATGTCGAGCTGTGCCGCTCGCTCGGCATCGACCCGCAGTCCCTGATGCAGCGCGTGGGCCTGGACACCGCGGCCCTCGCGGTCCAGGACCGGTGGATCTCCGGGGCGGCCGCGGTCCAGGTGCTCGAACTGTCGGCAGCCGCCTCCGGGCACGAGGATTTCGGCGTACTGATGGCCGAGTTCCGGCGCTTCTCCAACCTCGGCCCCGTCAGTCTGGTCGTCCGCGAGGAACCCGACGTACGGAGCGCACTGGGGCTGTTGATCCGTCATCAGCACATGTACAACGAGGTCCTGCACGCCCGGCTGTCCGAAGGCGACGGGCTGGCGACGTTGAAGGTCGACCTGCGGCTCGGCGAGACGATGGAGACCCGGCAGGCCACGGAACTGGCCGTCGCCGCCTTCCACCGGATCCTGCGGGGCTTCCTGCACACACGGTGGCAGCCTCTCTCCGTCTGGTTCCGGCACCCCGGACCGGCGGACGCCGCGACGCACCGACGCGTGTTCGGCCCCGCTGTGGAGTTCGACCGCGAGTTCGACGGCATCGTCTTCTACGCCGACGACCTCGATGCGCCCAACGCTACGGCGGACCCGCTGCTGCGGGAGTACGCCCGCCAGTACTTCGAGGCGATCGCGGTCCCCAAGGACACCACCGTCGCGGACCGGGTACGGGAGCTGATCGAGGTCCTGCTGCCGAGCGGGCGCTGCTCGATCGAGCAGGTCGCGCGCAGCCTGGGGGTCGACCGGCGCACCGTCCACCGGCATCTGGCCTCCTCGGGCGAGACGTTCTCCTCACTCCTGAACGCCACCCGCGTGCACCTCGCCGAGCAGTTCGTCGCGAATCCGCGGCGCACGCTGACGGAGATCTCCGACCTGCTGGGCTTCTCGTCGCTGAGCGCCTTCTCGCGCTGGTTCCGCGAGCAGTTCGGATGCAGCCCGAGGTCGTGGCGCACCGACAGGAGCCGGCAACAACTCCCCGGCCGGGACTGACGCCACAAGTGGCACGAGGGCGGCCGGGGCGGGCCGGCTCACTCGGCGCGTCACTGAGCGATGTCCCCAAATGACAAGTTATCCGTCCCCGAGGGTCAAGCGGGCTCGGGTGCTCGCCCCTACCTTGGCAGCACCGCAGAGACGCGGTCGGCCGCCGGAGGAGAGCCGTGGTACTCCCCCAGTGCACGTCCCCTCCGGACCGGTCGAGCGTACCGGGCCGCCATGCGCCCGCTGTCCCCCGGTGACCCGCATCGATCCTCGCCGACATCTCGCGGCCCCGCATCGCACGGGGCGCAGCTCCCGGCGAGTGATCACCGATCGCACGAAGGAGACGGACCGTGCACTTCCACGACGACTCACTTTTCCCGGAGAACCAGGAGAAGCTGGTGATCCAGGCCGCTCCCTACGGGCCGGAGTGGCTGCCCGGGGACGCCGACGACCTTCCCCTGACGATGGACGAGCACGTCCAGGCGGCCGTCGACTGCTACAACGCCGGCGCCACCGTGCTCCACATCCACGTTCGTGAGCTCGACGGCAAGGGCTCCAAGCGGATGTCCATGTTCAACGAGCTGCTGGGCCGACTGCGGGAGGCCGTGCCGGGCATGGTCCTGCAGATCGGCGGCTCGATCTCATTCGCCCCCGAGGACGAGGGCAGCGAGGCGAAGTGGCTGAGCTACGACACCCGCCACCTGCTGGCCGACCTCGCCCCGGCGCCGGACCAGGTGACGATCGCGATCAACACCAGCCAGATGAACATCGTCGAGATCATGACCGACGACGATCTGGAAGGCACCTCGATCGCCAAGCCCGAGTACTACAAGGCATACCGCGACATGGTCGTCGAGGCGGGTCCCGACTTCTACCTGGAGCACCTCAAGCGCCTGCACGCGAACGGCATCCAGCCGCATTTCCAGCTCGCCACGCTGGCCCAGCTCGAGACCGTGGAGCGGCTCGTCCGGGCCGGCATCCACACCGGTCCGCTGGTCCTCAACTACGTGGCCATCGGGGGCGGCTTCGCGGGCCGGCACCCGGCCGACCTGATCGAGTTCGTCCGCCGCACCCCGGACGGCGCTGTCCTCACGATCGAGAGTTCCATGCGTGCTGTGGCGCCGATGAACGCGATCGGCATCGCGCTCGGCGTGCACGTGCGCGTGGGCAACGAGGACAACCTGTGGCGGCGCAAGGGCGAGCGTATGACCACCGTCGAGCAGGTCGAGCAGATGGTGCAGATCTCCGAGGCGCTCGGTCGTGACATCGCGACCGGCGCCGAGGCCAAGAAGATCTACAAGCTCGGTGAGTACTACTCCGGCGCCGACGAGACGCTCTCCCGCCTCGGCATGGTGCCGAACCGCCGTCCTGGCCGGCGCGGCTTCATGCTGCGCGACGTCTGATCGCGGCACGGGACCACCGCGCCGCCGCGCCCGCCGCGTATCCGAGCCCCACGAGGCCGCCGGGGCCGACCCCCGGCATCGGCGGTCCCCATCTCCTCCTCACCCCACGAACAACGGAGTACGCCCATGGCTCACGCCATCCGCTTCAAGGAGACCGGCGGTCCCGAGGTCCTGCGCCGGGAGGAGGTCGTCGTCGGCGACCCCGGTCCGGGCGAGGTACGGATCCGGCACGAAGCCGTCGGACTCAACTTCGCCGACACCTACTTCCGCAGTGGCCTGTATCCCGCGACGCTGCCCGCCGGACTGGGCGTCGAGGCCGCGGGTGTGGTCGAGGCAGTGGGCGAGGGGGTCACCCACGTCGCCGAGGGCGACCGGGTCACGTACACCGGAAGCCCGCTCGGCGCCTACAGCACGGAACGGGTGATGCCCGCCGACTCCCTGATCCGGCTGCCTCAGGGCATCGGCTTCGAGACCGCGGCTGCGATGACCATGCGCGGACTCACCTCCGCGTACCTGCTGCGCAGGATCCACCCGCTGAAGGCCGGCGACACGATCCTGCTGACCGCGGCGGCGGGAGGCGTCGGCCTCATCGTCTGCCAGTGGGCCAAGCTGCTGGGGCTGAACGTCATCGGCACCGTCTCCACCGAGGAGAAGGCCGAGCTCGCCCGCGCCCACGGCTGCGACCACGTCATCCACTACCAGCGCGAGAACGTGGCCGAGCGGGTGCGCGAACTGACCGACGGCGCCGGGGTCCCCGTCGCCTTCGACAGCGTCGGCAGGTCCACCTACGCCACCTCGCTCGCCTCGCTGCGGCGCCGCGGGCTGCTGGTCTGCTTCGGTACGGCCTCCGGACCCGTCCCACCCATCGACGCCATGCAACTGGCCGTCAGCGGCTCCCTGTTCGTCACCCGGCCCGCGCTCGCCGACTACATCGCCGACCCCGCCGAGCGGGCCGAACTTGCGGGCGAGCTCTTCGACCACGTCGCCTCCGGACGCATCGCCATCGCGATCAACCAGCGCTACGCGCTCGAGGACGCCGTCGAGGCGCATCGCGAGCTGGAAACGGGACGGACCACGGGATCGTCCGTCTTCGTCCTCTGAGCCCCTGCAGGCTCACGCGCACCACCACCCTCTCGAGGAGGAAGCACCATGGAAAAGACTCTCGCCCCGCAGGAGGGCGCACCCGCGTCGGTGCGCGCCCACTCCCGCGGCTCGATCAAGGTCGAGCCGCTGACCTGCACCATCGGCGCCGAACTCTCCGGCGTGAACCTTGGCGACGCCTCGCGCGACGACGACCTGGTCGCCGAGATCAGGGCCCTGCTCCTGCAGTACAAGGTGCTGTTCCTGCGGGACCAGGACATCACCCGCGCGGAACACGTCACCTTCGCCGAGCGCTTCGGCCCGCTGGAGGACCACCCGGTCGCCGGCAGCGACCCCGACCACCCCGGCCTCGTCCGCATCTACAAGGACCTGGACAGCGCGCCCGAGCACTACGAGAACGCGCTCCACACCGACGCCACCTGGCGCGAGAACCCTCCCATGGGCGCCGTGCTGCGCTGCATCGAGTCACCCCCGGTGGGCGGAGACACGATCTGGGTCAACATGGCCGAGGCCTACAGCCGCCTCCCGGAGCACATCAAGACGCAGATCCAGGATCTGCGCGCGCGGCACAGCATCGAGGCCACCTTCGGCGCCGTCATGCCGCAGGAGAAGCGTCACGCGCTCAAGGCGCGGTTCCCCGACGCGGAACACCCGGTGGTGCGCACCCACCCCGAGACCGGCGAACAGATCCTCTTCGTCAACGCCTTCACCACGCACTTCGTCAACTACCACACGCCCGGGAACGTCCGCTTCGGGCAGGACTACGCGCCCGGCGCGGGCCTGCTGCTGAACTACCTGATCAGCCAGGCCGCGGTCCCGGAGTACCAGGTGCGCTGGCGCTGGACGCCGAACAGCGTCGCCATCTGGGACAACCGCTCCACCCAGCACTACGCCGTCCAGGACTACTGGCCCGCCGTCCGCCGGATGGAGCGCGCCGGGATCGTCGGCGACAGGCCGTTCTGACCCTTTCCCTTTCCGTCAAGAGCAGTTGAGGTGATGACAATGGGGTTTCTCACCACTGCGGAACCCGCCCCGGGCAGAACCGGTGCCGGTTCCTCGGAGTGGCCCGTGTCCCGGCGCTATGCCTGGGTCGTCTTTGCACTGAGTTTCGGACTCCTGCTCTCGGACTACATGTCCCGGCAGGTCCTCAACGCCGTCTTCCCGATGCTGAAGGCCGACTGGCTCCTGTCGGACGCCCGGCTGGGCTCCCTCAGCGGCATCGTGGCGCTGATGGTCGGTCTGCTCACCTTCCCCCTCTCGCTGCTGGCCGACCGGTGGGGCAGGGTCAGATCGCTGGTCATCGCGGCCACGATGTGGAGCCTGGCGACCCTCGGCTGCGCGGTGGCGGCGACCTACGGCCAGATGTTCGTCGGCCGGCTCTTCGTCGGCATCGGTGAGGCCGCGTACGGCAGCGTCGGCATCGCCGTGGTCCTCAGCGTCTTCCCCCGCGCCCTGCGGGCCACGCTCTCCGGGGCCTTCATCGCCGGCGGGGCCTTCGGCTCGGTCCTGGGCATATCCATCGGCGGCGCCGTGGCCCAGGTACACGGCTGGCGTTGGGCGTTCGCCGTGATGGGCCTCTTCGGCCTGGTGCTCGCGGGCATCTACGCCCTCGTCGTCACGGAGAAGCGGCTGGCCCCGCGACAGGATCCGGTCGAAGGCAGGGTCGGCGTCGGTGCGCCCGACCGCCTTCGCGTGCTCCTCCCACGGCTGTTCTCCTCCGTCTCCGTGATCAGCGCCTACATCGGCAGCGGTCTGCAGTTGTTCATCGCGGGGGCCCTGATCGCCTGGCTGCCCAGCTACTTCGACCGCTACTACGACATGCCCACCGCCAAGGCCGGCGCGACCGCGGGCCTCTTCGCCCTGGTGATCGGAATCGGCATGATCGCCGGCGGAATCGCCTCGGACCGGTTCAGCCGGCGCGCCCCGATCCACAAGTGGACCGTCGCCATCAGTTGCAGCGTCGGCTCTCTCGTCCTGCTGATGACCGCGTTCCGCCTCCCTGCCGGCCCGACACAGTTGCTGATGCTGGCGCTCGGAGCCCTGCTGTGCGCCGGAACGGCCGGGCCGGGGGCCGCCATGGTGGCGAATCTGACCCCCGCGGCCATCGCGGCGACGGCGTTCGCCACACTTACGCTGGCCCAGAGCCTTCTCGGACTGGCCCCCGGCCCTGCGGTCACCGGCGCGCTCGCGGACCGGCTCGGCCTGCTCGGCGCGCTCCAGCTCATCCCGCTCGTGGCGATCGCGGCCACCGGGGCCCTTCTGGTCGGCCGCCACCGGTACGAGCGCGATCTCCACCGTCTCACCCGCCCCGTCGCGACGGCGGGGCCCGAGGAACCGGAGGCGTCCTCATGACAGGAACCTCGGGGCCCACGATCGTGATCGTTCCCGGCATGCGGGACCACGTCGAGGACCACTGGCAGACCATCCTTGCCGAGCAGCTCCGTCAAGCCGGCCGCACCGTCCGCATCGTCCCACCGCCGGCGTGGAACCGTCTCAGCCGAGACGCCCACGTCGCCAACGTGGTCGAGGTGATGGTGCAGATCACCGGGCCGGTCGTGATCGTCGCCCACAGCGCGGGCGTCATGACCACGGTGCAATGGGCTCAGTGGCACGACGCGGACGTCCGGGGCGCACTGCTGGCCGCGCCCCCGGACTTCGAGACGCCGCTGCCGGACGGCTACCCCGCTCCCGACGAGCTGGCGACGTACGGCTGGACACCGGTGCCCCGGAAGCCGCTGCCCTTCCCCAGCATCGTCGCGGCCAGTTCGAACGATCCCCTGGGGTCCCTGGGGCGCGTCGCCGAACTCGCTCGGGAATGGGGAAGCCGGCTGGTGGAACTCGGCCCCGTCGGACACCTCAACCCCGCCTCGGGACACGGTCCGTGGCTCCAGGCCGAGGAGCTCGTCGAGGCACTCGCACACGGCTGGTGCCATGCGGGCCCACCGCCGGTCTCATAGACCGCCGCGCTCGGACTCCGTACGACAACAGCATGTGCAGAGCCTGATCCGCACCCACCGCGCACATACCTGGCACCACTGACGGCAGCCCCCCGGCGGCACGGGCCAGGGGGCTGCCGGTCCTGCACCGCACGGAACGCTGCACTCACACGCCTCCGCGTACGCCTTCAGGGCGCCGGCCTCGCCCTGGTCGACGGGCCAGGCGGCTGCTCAGCTTCGTGGCGGTCCACCACGACGTGGAGACCAGTGCGTCGGGAGCGGCGGCGTTCAATGGACCGGTCCTGCGTCGGCGTCGGTCGCCCGGCGGGGTGCCGTGCAGGCTCGTCCCACCTGGGGCAGCCGGACATGAGGCGCCTGGTCGCCTCTGCCGCGCACCTTGCGCCTGCCGCCCGCGGTTCGGCCACGGACGTGTCCCGCACATCGCCCGGGCCGGCAGCGGTTCACTTGATTCCATGACAAGCAACAGTCCGCGAGCACGTCGCCGGGCCGCTCTGGACCGGCGCAGGCAGGCTGCGGCCCGGCGCTACCGGGACAGCCAGGCAGGCATGGTGTGGAGTCGGCTCTCGGCGATCGATTTCTTCGGCAACTCCTTCCAGCTCTCCGCGCTTTCACTGCTGTGCTTCTTCCCCTTCCTCATCGTCATCACGGCCGCGGCCGGCCGTGACGCCGCCACCGCGGTCGCCGGCTGGCTGGGGCTCAGCCGGGAGGCGGCCCAAGCTGTGGCGTCGCTCTTCGCCGGCGGCGAGGACCTTGGATCCCTCACGGTGTCGAGCGCCTGCCTGCTGATCGTCGGTGCCGTGGCCGTCGCCGGCACCCTGCAGAGCTGGTATCAGAGGCTCTTCGATGTCCCGCACCGCGGCTGGCGCGACATTCCGGCGCAGCTCTGCTGGCTCGCGCTCCTACTGGCCTACTGCTCCGTGCAGGCCGTGGTCGGCAGAGCGCTCGAGGGGCCGGTACTGCGGAGCCTGTTCGGTCTCGGCGTCGCGACATGCTTCTGGTGGGTGACCATGTACGTACTGCTCGTCCCCGCCGTGCGGTGGCACACTCTGCTACCCCCGGCCGTCGTCACAGCTGTGTGCTGGACGGGCCTGGGCGGCTTCTCCGCCCGCTTCTTCTCCGCGTCGATCGTGGAGAACAACGAGAAGTACGGCCCCATCGGTGTCGTCATGGTCATTCTGTCCTGGCTGGTGGCGGTAGGCGTGGTCATCCACCTGGGAGCCGTCGTCGGCCGCCTGTACCTTGAGCGCCGTTCCCGGCAGGGCTCCCGGCCGCACCACTGACAGCACCTACAGCAGGGCAGACGGACTGGTGGTGGTTCGAGGCGGGCCTGCGGCCGCGGTGACCGGGCATGTCGTCCGGCGGTTGCGGCGGCCGTGGGGGTAGGGGTCTCTCACGAGGGCCGCTCAACCGCGCTCCGCCGTGATCCTGCCGGAGCGGCAAGCGGCTCCCAGCACCTCGAAGTCCCGCTCGTTCTGATCGGCGTAGGACTGGGCGAATTCGGTGAGCGCGCGGTCGAAGCGGTCGCTGCCACCCAGGTAGGCGGCGATGGCGACGGGATCGCCGGAACGGGCGTGGGCCCGCGCCAAAGATGCCCCGCACAACATGCCGAAGAGGGAGAGCAGGCCCGGCCCCATGGTCTCCGGCCGTGCTATGCCCTTCCAGTCCCACAGCTGGCGCACGTAGAAGTCCCGGCTCTGTCCGTCGAGGCCCACGACGTGCGTCCATCCCAGAAAGATGTCGCTGGTCGTCTGGATCAGGCGCTGACCGGTGACCACCCGGCGGCCATGGTTGTCGTAGCCATCGCCGGCGAGGTGGGCGGACAGTACCGACTCCTGGGCCTCCTTGGCCTGCAGCAGAAGGGGATCATCGTCGTCCCTGCCCAGCAGGAGCAGGATCCAGCAGCGCGTCCCCACACTACCGACGCCCACCACCTTCCGAGCCATGTCCACCAGACGGTAGTGACGCAGCAGGTACCGGCGTTCGGGCGGCAGGGTGCGTGCATAACCGTTCAAAAGGGTTTTGAGCTCATTCTCCCGACCGGCCTCGGACGGCTCGGCCAGCAGTTGGCCGAGTGGAGTGATCAACGGCGGGTCCGGCGTGATGCGCCGTCCCTCGGCCGTGAGCCGGGTCAGCTTCGTGAAAGCCTGGAGATGCGTACGCGTGCGGGCCCGCGCCGTCGCGCGAGCGGTACGGCGCCTGGCCTCTGCGTCCATCGACGAGGCCATCAATTCCCGCATCCGGTCGGCGTCGTCCTGGGCGTACCAGATGTCGAGGGTGCGCATGGCAGCGAACTCGTGCATCCGCTTCCGGTACGCCTTCACGCAGCTGCGCACAGCTCCGTTCTGCTCCTTGAGCGAGAAGCCGTTGGCCCGCCCCGCTGTCACGAAGCTTGCCGCCAGCCGCTTGACGTCCCACTCGAAGGGCCCGGGCAGGGTCTCGTCGAAGTCGTTGAGATCGAAGACCAGATGTCGCTCCGGCGAGGCGAGCAGCCGGAAGTTCAGCAGGTGGGCGTCCCCGCACAGTTGCACCCGCAGCCCTGTGTTCGGGAGCGGCGCCAGGTCCGCCGCCATGACCGCCGCCGCGCCACGGTAGAAGCGGAACGGTGACTCGAGCATGCGGCCGTAGCGGATCGGCACCAACTCCGGAAGCCGGTCCGCCGACTGTCGCTCGATCACCTCGACCGGGTCGGGGCGCCCCTGATCCGTCTCGAACCAGCCGTGGCTCGAACGCGACGCACGCGTGCGCGCCGTTCTGCCGTGCGCGGCTCGCTCAGCCGGTGTCAGGGAGGCGGTGAAGTCGAGCGGTACGGTCATGATCCGGCCTCCCGGTCCGTCGTGGTGTCTGTTCCGGCACCCGGCTCCACGGGCGGCCCATGGCGCTGTCGGCGGAGCCCGGCCTGGACCTCGCTCGCCGGCACCCGTCCCGCGACCCCTCCGAGCAGCAGCCCTCCCGCTGTCTGCAGCATCGTCACCACGCGCCCCGCCCGTGAGGGCGCGTGGTGACGAGTGACGGCCGCGACCGCCGCCCGCTGACCGGGGTGGAGCCGGCGACCCCACCTGATCGCGACCGGTCCCGATCCTGGCCGGTCGGTCCGGGCAGCCTTCGGGTCGCTCATCACACGCCTCTTCGTTTCGTTCCACCACACGTCGTGTCGTCGCACGTCGTTCCGTCGCAAGACGGCGAACGGCTCCGGTGCCCATCCCACACCCCCAGCGGCACTGGCGGATCACCCGCCGTGGGTGATCCGGGAGCCGGCGGCGCGCGGGACGCTGAGGGGCATACCGCCCCGTCGGGACGCAAGCGACCCGCATCGAATGCGCGAGGAGTACGCGATGACCGAATCACGTGGTCCCGGTCCACCTGCCGGACCGGAAGACACCGGCCCGGAACTCATGGCCGACGGGGCAGTCCCCCGTCCTGCGGACGTGCTGGCGCGCCTCGGCCGTTCGTGGACCTGGGTCCTGGGCTCGGCGGCTGCGACGCTGGTGCCGGGCGTCCTGGTATTGGTGTGGCCGGACGGGACCCTGCACGTCCTGGCGGTCCTCATCGGCCTGTACCTGCTGGTGACCGGCGCGTTCCGGTTCGTGGCCGTCTTCGCACGGGAGGAGCACGGTGAACGGCTCCCGGGGTTGCTGGTGGCGGTGCTGTACATCCTGGCCGGGGTGCTGTGCCTGCGGAACCCGCTCCAGACCGTCGCCGCGCTATCGCTGATCGTCGGCGTCGTCTGGCTCGTGTCAGGCGTCCTGACTCTCTACACGGCCTTCGCCACCAAGGACCTGCCGCACCGCAGCGTCGTCCTGGTCGTCGCCGTTCTCGGCATCGTCGCAGGAATCGTGGTGCTCGCCCTGCCCATGGAGTCGGCCCGTGCTCTGACCCGGCTGCTCGGCCTGTGGCTCGTCCTGCTCGGGCTCGCCGAGGCGGCCGTCGCCCTCGCGTGGCGCGCCGCGCTCAGAAGGGCACCCCCGACGGGCCCGCATGGCCCTGGCACGACGGACTGAGACCAGAACTCATGCCTTCCTGCTCGAACCGCCGCCGCCAGCTGTGCAGGGTCTGGCGTGAGGTGCCGTACCGGGCCGCGACCTGGGGCGAGTGAGAAGAGTGATCACCCCGGCTCAGCGCGCCCTCCCCCGGGCCTTCAGCGGCGTCGCGGGGAGTTCAGGGGCCGGAAGCGGAGGGCCGTCGTAGCCCTTCACCTCACCGAAGCGGGTCCCATTCACCCAGTCCTCCCGGGCCTGTGCGATCTCCTCGTGGGACCGTCCGATCCAGTTCCAGAACATCACGATCTCCTCCTCGAACGGCTCGCCCCCCAGGAGCAGCAAGCCCGCGTCCGAGTCGGCGCGCAGGGGCAGTTCGGAGCGGCCGCAGCCGAGGTAGAGCATCGAGCCCGGGAGTACCGGAACGCCGTCGACATGGGCCTCGCCGGACATGGAGAGCACCGCGTACTCGAAGTCCGGGTCGAGCGGCAGGCGGGCCTCGGCGCCCCGGGTGAGGGTGACGTCGGCCCCTACGAGGGGCGTGTACGTCGTGCCAGGGGAGGCCGTTCCGTCGAGGGTGCCGAGGACGACCGTCGCGCTCAGGCCGGGGGCGGTGACCTCCGGCAGTTCCGTGTGGTGCTGGAAGTGCGGCTCGATGCCGCGGTGTTCCGCGGGGAGCGCCACCCACAGTTGCGCCCCGTGCAGGTAGCGGGCGTGCGGACGGGGGCTCTCCTCCGAGTGGCTGATCGCCCGCCCGGAGGTCATCAGGCCGAGCTCCCGGGGGCGGATCGTGGCCAGCGCCCCCGTGCTGTCGCGGTGCAGGACCTCGCCCTCGTGCAGCCAGCTGACGGTCTGCAGGCCCATGTGCGGATGCGGCGGCACCTGCATGCCCGGCTCGTCGGCGATGTCGTCGGGGCCGTAGTGGTCGACGAAGGCCCATGCGCCCACCATCCGCCGCCCGAGGTTGGGCAGCAGCCTGCGGACCTCGGTGGACTCACCGAGCGGGACGCGGCGTGGGCTCAGGAGCTCCCGGACGGGCTCGGCGACGACGAAGCCACGCCCGCCGCATACGGAGAGGGTGGCCTGACGATCGAGATTGCTCATGGGGCCAACCTATTCCGGTGCGGGGTGCCCCGGGTCCACGTTCCGCGCCCCGGATTCCCGCGGAAGGCGTCAGGCGTCGCCCGCCGCCGTGCCGCTCACGCGAGAAGCCAGGTGATCAACGACAGGGACCCCATGGAGAACACGGTGGTCAACACGACCGCGTCCCTGACGAGTCGGGTGTCGAGGCGGTACTGCGACGCGAAGATGAACGCGTTCTGGGCGGTCGGCAGGCCCGCGCAGAGCACCACCGCGAGCAGGTCGTCACCCTCGATACCGAACCCCCACCGGGCCAGCGCGTAGGCGAGCAGCGGCTGGACAACCGTTTTGAGGGTGACGAGGACGTGGCGCTCCGCACGCCCGGCGGACGCGGCGTCCTCGAGGGCCGCGGTGCCAGGCTCCGGGGTGCGGGTGTCGAGGGACATGCCCAGCGCGAACAGCGCCGCCGGGACCGCCGCGCCGCCGAGCATCTGGGCGGGTGCGGTCACGGCCTCCGGAAGCTGCACGCCGAGGACGGACACCGTCACCCCCGCCGCCGACGCGGCGATGATCGGGTTGCGCAGCGGCAGCCACAGGAAGCGGCTCCGGCCGCCGGCGCCGCGGCCCGTGTCGAGGTCTATCAGCGTCAGGATCAGAGGCGTGACGAACAGCGTCTGGAAAAGGGCCGCCGCGACCACGAACGAGGCGTCGCCCAGCACATGTACGGCCACGGGGATGCCGAGGTTGGCAGAGTTCACGTAGGCGCCCGCCATGGCGCCGATCGCCCGGTCGGCCCGCCCGCGGCGGAACACCCACCGGCCGATCAGCAGGCCGAGGGCGAGCATGATGAGGACGCTGGCGGCGAAGACCGCCACGCCGGGGCTCAGGAGGTCGGACACCTCGGCCCGCGACAGCGTCACGAACAGCAGCGCGGGCATGGCGAACGCGAAGGCGAACCGGCCCAGCACCGACTGGGCGTGCTGTCCGAGTACGTCGAACCGGCCTGCCGCCCAACCGACGGCGGTGATCGCCCAGATGGGCAGAAAGCCGGAGAGCACGGTCACCGGGTCAGCATGCCCGACCGTGATCACGACCTCTCCGCCGCCCCCGGGATGGTGAGGTTCCGGGGGCGGCGAACGTGACCGGACGGTGGAGCTGCGAGGGCGGTGGAGCTGCGGGACCGGACCTCCGTTCGGGCGGCAGGGTCACGCGGACGGCGGAACTCCAGGACAGGACAGGACCCCTGGGGTGTTCGGGCGACCGGGGTCACGGTGCGGTCGTCGTCGGAGTCACGGGTGCGGCCGTCGCCACAGTGCGTGTCGTACCGGGACGGTGGGCGGGGATTCCCGTCAGTTGAACGGGTCCAGCGTGACGTACGCCGTCTGCGGATTGCCGTCGTGCACCAGTGACTCGTGCGCGCCGACGTCGTCGAAGGCGAAGGCGTACGCCTTGCCGTCGGCCATCTGGGCGTGGATCTTGCGGGCGTAGTGGTTGGTGACGACGTCCTTGTAGAAGTTCGCGGAACCGGCGTCCGGCTGGTTGGGGTTGACCAGCAGTGTCGAGCGGTTGAAGCCCGCGCACAGCGTGCGCGAGATCGGGCCGCGCACTTGGTCGTTGGGAGCGTCGAGCCGTTTGTAGCACCCGAAGACACTGTCGGAGTCCGGCTTCTGGAACGAGGTGACGACGGTCCCGGAGCCGTTCGTGAAGTTCATGATCCCGCCGGAGACCCGGCCGTAGTACTTGATGCCCGGCTGGTGGGCGAACGGTGTGACCGTGAGCGTCGAGGTCGTGTACTTGTTCCACACGCGGTTGATGTAGTCGTCCATGATGTTCGCCGGCAGCGCGCCGGCCTCGATGCCGTGGCCGGGGGCGAGGGCGCGCAGGACGGTGCCGTCCGCGCGGGTCTGGATGAGGTTCGCCCAGCCGCCGGGCTGACCGCGCAGGGCGTTGTAGAAGCCGTTGTAGCCACCGGGCTTGAGGTGGCCGGTGTTCTTGACCGTTCCGTCGGCGGCCTGGACGCCGACCGCATAGGGAGCGGAGAACATGTCCACCTGTGTGCTGTTGATCCACAGGCCGGAGTCGTTGAGTGTGTACTCGGACCAGTTGAAGAGGATGTTGCGGTTGGGGTCGCTCGGATTCTGCACCGCGGGCTGCACCAGGCCGCCGGTGGTGAGCTTGAAGACGAGTTTCTGCCCGTACGAGAAGTAGATCCGCCCGGAGAACTTGGGCATGCGGATCGTGACGGAACGGCCCGACGCGGGGCCGGCGATCGACGCGTCGGGGGCCGGGGTCGGCGGGTTGCCGCCGGCCGGCCAGGGATGGAACGTGCCGCTCGCGTCGGCCCAGCCCTGCCGGCCGGTGCTGAGCTCCGTGCCGAGGTTGTAGATGTAGACCGGCTCGCCGCGGCCCGAGTTGTTGGTGAACTTGAGCGGGATGGTCGCGGGCACCGCGGCTTCCGCCGTCGCGGCGGGCCCGGTGGCGGTGACGCCGGCGGCGCACAGCAGCGCGGTGAACGCCGGCGCCAGTAACTTCCGTAACGTCCGTGAGACAGGCACGCTCCACCTCCTCCTGATCGGATCCTCGACGGATCCCTGTCGGATCGTCGTCGGATGCTGGTCGGATGTCGTCCCAGTCCATGGCCGGACCTCCGAAGGGGCCGGTCCTGGCCTGGAGTGGACGGCTGAGAGCGCTCTCGAGAGCGCTCTCAGAATCGGCCCGCGCCGGACCGCCGTCAAGAATTCACGCAGGACTTGTCATTCACGCGCCGAGGTTCCGCTCATTCACGCACTGAGGTTCCACCTGGGATCCGACACCTGTGCCGACGCCGCCGAAGAAGGCGCCTCAGTGGTGGTCCCCGTGCCGGCCGAGGGTATCGACGGGGGTGGCGCCGGGGCGGGTCCATTGCGGCACGGGGCGGCTGGTCGGGCCCCACGTGGCGTTCCCGTCCGCGTCCGAGCGCCAGTACCAGCACGGGCCGTGCCCCTCGGGCCGGCGCTCGGGCTTGTCCTCCCAGGCCTCGCCACGGCCGTTGGGCGTCATGTCGAGCAGGCCGAGGGACCCGTTGACCGGCTCGTTGCCGCGGCCCGTCGTGGAGTAGGTGAGGAACACGCGGTCCCCGTCGCGCAGGAAGCACGTGAGGTGACCCATGTCGCCACCGACCGGCGCGTCCACGTCGCGCACCGAGTACCAGGGCTGGGTGTAGCCCATGAACTCGACGTAGGAGGCCACCTCTTCCCACCGGCCAGTAGTCACCATGGCGAACGAGACGCCGCGGGCGTTGAGGTAGACGGCGTCCTTCATGTGCCAGACCGTGGTGGTGCACCCCTCGCACTGACCCTGGTGCGGCGCGCCGTCGTACCACATGTGCTTGTACACCACGAGTTCGTCGCGGCCCTGGAACAGGTCCAGGAACGGGACCGGGCCGTCGGGTCCGACGACCTCGACCGTCCCGTCGAGCTCCACCATCGGCAGTCGGCGACGCGCCGCGGCGAGGGCGTCGCCCTCGTGGGTGTGGGCCTTTTCGCGGACCAGGAGCTCGTCACGGGCGGCCTGCCAGGTGGCCGGGTCGACGACGGGCGGGAGGCCGGGCAGCGCGGCGCCCGGGTCGCTCGGCGTGGTCGTCATGGCGTCCTCCGTGGGTCTCGTACCAGGGGTGTCGTACGGCGTCCTACGACGGTCACCGGAAGGACTCCCGAGCCGGCCGGAACTCGTCGCGGCAGGAACGGCCCTCGGCCGCGACGCCGCACGGACGAGCCGTCGCGCGAACGACTCGGGCCCCCGGCGCGGGAATGCCCGCGCCGGGGGCCCCGGCGGACGCACACGCCCTGCGGTCAGCCCGCCCGGTACGTCTCCAGCAGCCGCAGCCAGACCTCGCTGATCGTCGGGAAGGACGGAACGGCGTGCCACAGCCGGTCGACGGGCACTTCTCCGGCCACCGCGATCGTGGCCGAGTGCAGCAGTTCGCCGACGCCCGCGCCGACGAAGGTGACGCCGAGCAGGATCTCGCGGTCGAGGTCGACGACCATGCGAGCATGTCCCCGGTAGTTCTCCGCGTACAGTCCGGCGCCCGCGACGGAGGCGAGGTCGTAGTCGACGGCGCGCACCCGGTGTCCCGCCCTTTCCGCCTCGGCAAGCGAGAGTCCCACGGCCGCCGCCTCGGGGTCGGTGAACACCACCTGCGGCACCGCCGCGTGGTCGGCCGTCGCGGAGTGGGCGCCCCAGCGATCGGTCTCCAGCAGCGGGACCTGGTGCGCCCTGGCGGCGATGGCGGCACCCGCGATCCGGGCCTGGTACTTGCCCTGATGGGTCAGCAGCGCGCGGCGGTTGACGTCACCGACCGCGTACAGCCAGTCCTTGCCCTGCACGCGGCAGCTGTCGTCGACCGGCAGCCACGAGCCCGGCTCCAGGCCCACGGTCTCCAGCCCGATGTCGTCGGTGCGCGGGGCGCGGCCCGTCGCGATCAGCACCTCGTCGGCCTCGATGCGCTCGCCGTCGCCGAGAACGAGGGTGACGGGGCCGGTGCCCCCTGGCCGCTCGACGGCGGTGACGTCAGTGTCCGTGCGGACGGTGACGCCGGCCTCCCTGAGGCCTTCCGCCACGTGCTCACCGACGAAGGGTTCCATCCGTGGCAGCAGGCCCCCGCCGCGGACGAGCATGGTCACTTGCGAGCCGAGCGCCTGCCAGGCGGTGGCCATCTCCACCCCGACCACTCCCCCGCCGACGACCGCGAGCCGGCCCGGCGCCTCGCGGGCGCTGGTGGCCTCGCGGCTCGTCCACGCCTTCGCCCCGGCCAGGCCGGGGATGTCGGGCAGTACGGCGCGGCTGCCCGTGCTCACGACGACGGCGTGCCGGGCGGTCAGTGAGTAGTGCTCGCCCTCCGGCCCGTACGCCACCACCTTCCTGGGGCCGTGCAGGGCCCCTTTGCCCCGGTAGACACGTGCGCCGATGGAATCCAGCCAGGCCAGCTGGCCTTCGTCGTTCCAGTGGGCTGCCTGTTCGTCGCGGCGGGCCAGTACGGCCTTGCTGTCCAGAGGGCCCTGCACGGCGGCGCTCACCCCGGGCAGCCTGCGGGCGTCGGCCCGCGCGATCACCGGGCGCAGCAGCGCCTTGCTGGGCATGCAGGCCCAGTAGGAACAGTCGCCGCCGATGAGTTCGCTCTCCACCACCGCGGTGCTCAGGCCCGCCGCTCTGGTCCGATCCGCCACGTTCTCCCCGACAGGGCCCGCGCCCAGCACTACGACGTCGTACTCCACAGCATGGGTCATAGGGCCAGTCTGATCCGGGGTGTGCGTCCTGGCCACATGGGCAGGGGCAGGAATAGCACGGCCCCGGGCACCGTTGTGCGGGGCGAGTCCCCCGGACCTCAGGAAGAGGTAGCACGTCATGAGCACCGTTGAGCTCACCAAGGAAAACTTCGATCAGGTCGTGACCGACAACGACTTCGTCCTGATCGACTTCTGGGCTTCCTGGTGTGGTCCTTGCCGCCAGTTCGCGCCGGTCTTCGAAGGCGCGTCGGAGCGTCACCCCGACCTGGTGTTCGCGAAGGTCGACACCGAGGCGCAGCAGGAGCTCGCGGCTGCCTTCGAGATCCGTTCGATCCCGACTCTGATGATCGTGCGCGAGAACGTCGCGGTCTTCGCCCAGCCCGGTGCGCTGCCCGAGGCGTCCCTGGAGGACGTCATCGGCCAGGCGCGCGCGCTGGACATGGACGCGGTCCGCAAGTCGATCGACGACGCCCAGAAGGGCGCCGCCGCCGAGGGCGGCCAGGCGAGCGCCTGACCGCCACGTTCCCCGTCCACAGATCCCCGCATACGTCCGGCCGGGGTCCTGCCCGGTTCTTTTCGGGCAGGACCCCGGCCGTTCGCGTGTCGCACACCGGCACGGTCGTCCCGGTAGCACTCGCGGGGGCGGCGCTACGCCTCCCCCGCGTCCACGACCCGCGCCACCAGTCCCAGCGACAGCTCCGCACCGTCCACCAGCAGGGCCTCGACCGCGCGCGACTCCGGGTCGATGTCGACCTCGACGCCGTCGCCGACATAGCGCGGGAAGCCGGACGCGCCCAGCTCCCCCGTGGCGTCCACGACGGCGGAGCGGATGACGTCCTCGGGAAGCGTGGCGGGGTCATGCCCTTCGACGTGTTCGGGGACCACGATGATCCCGAAGCGCTGCGGTTGTGTGTTCATGCAGGCGACGCTAGACACCCGCCGCCGCGGCCGCATGTCGCCGGGCACTACCGTGACCGGATGACGCATTCCACCGCCCCTTCGCCCGGCCCGCGGGGACCGCACGGCTCCACGCGCTCCGATGTCTCCGTCACCCTGCCCGGCGGCAGCGGCCCGGCCGCCACCACCGAGGCCGACCCCGTCCACGTCGGTCCGGTCCGCACCTCGTACGCGCCGGACCGCGACGGCGATCCGGACCCGGGCGAGATCGTCTGGACGTGGGTGCCCTTCGAGGAGAACGACGGCCGGGGCAAGGACCGGCCGGTCCTGGTCGTGGCCAGGGAGGCGGCGGGCACGCTGCTGGCCGTCCAGCTGTCCAGCAAGCGCCACGACCACGACCGGGAGTGGGTGCCGATCGGCGTCGGCCCGTGGGACGGCGCCGGACGCGAGTCGTGGGTGGATCTCGACCGGGTGCTGCGGGTGCACGAGACGGGGATGCGCCGTGAGGCGTGCGCACTGGACCGGCCGCGGTTCGACCGTGTGGTGCGGCGGCTTCGGGAGCGCTACGGCTGGACCTGAGCCCCGGCGGCACCGGTCCGGTCGGCGAAGGCACGGCGGAACGCGGCGAGGGTCGGCGAGGTGCCGGCCCGGTCGAGCACGGCGAAGACGATCTCCTCGAAGTGGCCGGCGAACCGGCCGCCGCCGGTCAGCAGCGCGTGGAAGGCGCCGGCGACGGCCGCGGGGTCGTTACGGAAGACGCCGCAGCCCCAGGCGCCGAGCACGAGACGGCGGTAGCCGCCGGCCACCGCGGTCTCCAGGACCCGTTCGGCCCGTGACGCGAGCGCGGCGGGGACGCGGTGGAGCTCGCCCGGTGTGCGGAGCGCGACGACTCCCGCGTTGGGTGCGGGAGAGGTGAGGAAGCCGACCGTGAACGGCTGCTCCAGCAGTTGCCCCCGGTCGTCGCGGAAGACCGGCACGCCGGGCGAGAGAATCACCCGGTCGGTGTAGAAGACGCTGCGTTCCGTCCGGTGGTGCTCGTAGAACCCGGGCACGCGCAGCAGCGTGGCGTGCAGGGCCGACGCCCGGCACAGCGCTTCCTCCTGGGCCTGCGCCCCGTTGAGGTAACCGCCGCCGGGATTGCGGGCGGAGGCGAAGTTGAGGACGGCGACCGGTCCCTCTTGGGCTCCGGTGAGCCGCCGGGCGGCCTCGGTGCTGCTCTCACCCGTGACCTCGAATCGGGTGATCCGGTCCGTGTCCGGTGAGACGGCCACCGGCTCCGGTCCGTACATCCGTGTACCCGCCAGTGCGGTGGCGAGCTGCTGCCCTATCCGTACCTCTCGTCCGTCAGGAAGGCGGTACCCCCCGGCCCCGACGATCTCCTCGGTCTGCTTGGCGATTCCCCGCAGTCGTGCACTCATGCCCGACATCATCGGGAACCCCAGGTGACGGCGGCAAACACATTTCCGCTCCTCAGGGGCACTCTTGTGCGGACCCGCAGCGGTGGCCTTAGGTTGACAGATGTCCCTTCGACAGGAGGATCCGATCATGCACCGAGCGGGAACGGGCGACTTCAGCCGCCCGATGTCCGAGGACGAGGCCGAGGACCTGCTCCGATGTATCTGCTTCAAGACAGGTCCGCCCCGCACCGTGGGTGTGGAGGTGGAATGGCTGGTCCATGACCGGGAGCAGCCGGGGAAACCCGTGGCGCGCGACCGCCTCAGAAGCGCCTTCGACGACATACGCGCCCTGCCCCTGACCTCCCTGCTCACCTTCGAGCCCGGCGGCCAGCTGGAACTCAGCTCGCGCCCCGCCGCCTCCCTGATGGAGTGCATCGACTCCACAGCCGCCGATCTGGACGCCGTACGAACGGCCCTCCGTCCGGCAGGCCTCGCTCTGAACGGCATGGGACTCGATCCCTGGCACCCGCCCCGCCGGATCCTCCACGAGCCGCGCTACGACGCGATGGAGAGATGCCTGGACCGCTCCGGTCCCTACGGCCGCTCCATGATGTGCAGCTCCGCCTCCGTCCAGGTGTCGCTCGACACCGGTGAGGAGGAGCCGGGCCCGCTCGGGCACGGCCGCCGCTGGCGGCTCGCCCATCTGCTGGGCGCGGTGCTGCTGTCGGCCTTCGCCAACTCGCCCATGATCGCCGGGCGTTCCACGGGCTGGCGCTCCACGCGGCAGGCGGTGTGGAACGTCCTCGATCCGGTGCGCCCCATGGCACCTCCCCTGGAGGCGGAGCCGCGGGCGGCGTGGGCCGCTCACGCGCTGGACGCACCCGTGATGTGCGTACGTATGCCGGACGGGGCGTGGGCACTCCCCGAGGGGCTGACCTTCCGGAGCTGGCTGCGCTCCGGCGGGCCGCGTCCGGCGACGCAGGAGGACCTCCGCTACCACCTCACCACACTGTTTCCGCCCGTACGGCCGCGCGGGCACCTGGAGTTGCGCATGATCGACGCGCAGCCCGGCGAGAACGGCTGGATGGTGCCGCTCGCGGTGACCGCCGCGCTCTTCGACGATCCCGAGGCGGCGGAGACCGTGTACCGCTCCCTCAAGCCCCTGGCCGAGTCCATGGGCGCCGGCGCCGCGCCGCGCAACGCGCTGTGGGTGGCGGCGGCGCGGCACGGGCCGGCCGAGGAGGAGCTGCGGAGCGCCGCCGTGACGTGCTTCGCCACGGCCCTGGAGGCCCTGGGACGCCTCGGCGCGTCGACGGCCGTGCTCGACGAGGTGGCCCGTTTCAACGAACGCCATGTACTGCGGGGCCGGTGCCCCGCCGACGACCTGATCGCCTCCGTGGTGAAGGAGCCCGGCAGATGACCGACCAGCTGCGGAGTCTGGCACTCGATGCGCTGACCCGTGCCCGTGACCGCACCGCCGCTCTCACATCGTGCGTCGACGACCGTGATCTGACCGCCCAGCACTCGCCGTTGATGTCTCCGCTGGTGTGGGACCTGGCGCATATCGGCAACCAGGAGGAGCAGTGGCTGCTGCGGCAGGTCGGTAAGGGTGAGGCGCTCCGGCCCGAGATCGACTCCCTCTACGACGCGTTCGAGCATCCGCGCGCGGCCCGTCCCTCCCTGCCGCTGCTGGCGCCCGCGGAGGCACGGGTCTACGCCGCTGACGTGCGCGGCCGGGTGCTGGACATTCTGGAGCGCACCGCGTTCGAGGGCGGTCCGCTCGTGGACGCGGGCTTCGCCTTCGGGATGATCGCCCAGCACGAGCAGCAGCACGACGAGACGATGCTGATCACCCATCAGCTGCGGAAGGGGCCGCCGGCCCTGTCCGCGCCGGAGCCGCCCGCCCATGACACCGGTCCGCTGCCGCGCGAAGTGCTGGTGCCCGGCGGGGCGTTCACGATGGGGACGTCCACCGAGCCGTGGGCGCTCGACAACGAACGGCCCGCCCACCGGCGCATCGTGCCCGCGTTCCACATCGACACGACTCCGGTGACCTGCGGCGCGTACCAGGCGTTCATCGAGGACGGTGGCTACCACGAGCGCCGCTGGTGGGCGGCCGCGGGCTGGGACCAGATCCGGCAGCACGACATCGGCGCGCCGCTGTTCTGGCGCCGTGAGGGCGGGATGTGGCTGCGCCGCCGATTCGGCGTCACCGAGGAGGTCCCACCGGACGAGCCTGTACTGCACGTGAGTTGGTACGAGGCGGACGCTTACGCGCGCTGGGCCGGCCGGCGGCTGCCGACCGAGGCCGAGTGGGAGAAGGCCGCCCGGCACGATCCGCACACCGGCCGGGCCCGCCGCTACCCGTGGGGCGACGCGGACCCGACGGAGGCGAACGCGAACCTCGGCCAGCGCCATCTGCGACCCGCCCCGGCGGGCAGCTATCCGCAGGGCGCCTCGCCGCTGGGCGTACGGCAGCTCATCGGTGACGTGTGGGAGTGGACGTCGAGCGACTTCCTGCCCTACCCCGGGTTCGTCGCGTTCCCCTACCGCGAATACTCGGACGTGTTCTTCGGGAGCGAGCACAAAGTGCTGCGCGGCGGTTCGTTCGCCGTCGACCCGGTGGCCTGCCGGGGCACGTTCCGCAACTGGGACCTGCCGGTGCGCCGTCAGATCTTCTCCGGCTTCCGTACCGCGCGGGACGCGGAGCAGCCCGCAGGCCCGGACGGGGGCGTCCGCTGATGTGCCGCCATATCGCTTACGTAGGGCCGCCGGAATCACTGGCCGCGCTGCTCGTCGAGCCCGGACACGGCCTGTTCCGCCAGTCCTGGGCGCCGCGCCGGCAGCGCTACGGCACGGTCAACGCGGACGGCTTCGGGATCGGCTGGTACGCGGACGGCGACCCGGTGCCCGCCAGGTACCGGCGCGCGGGGCCGATCTGGGCGGACCTGTCCTTCACCGACCTGGCGCGGGTGGTGCGCAGCCACGCGGTGCTCGCCGCCGTGCGGGACGCCACCGCACCCGGCGCGGACGGCGAGGCCGCGGCGGCGCCGTTCGCCTCCGGGCCCTGGCTGTTCAGCCACAACGGCGCGGTGCGCGGCTGGCCGGCCTCGATGGGCCCGCTCTCCGCCGCGCTGCCCGCGGAGGAACTGCTGTCGATGGAGGCGCGCAACGACTCCGCGCTGCTGTGGGCGCTGACGCTGCGCCGGCTGCGCGCGGGCGACTCGCCGGCCCAGGCGCTCGCCGACACCGTCCGCGACACGGCCGCCGCCGCGCCCGGATCCCGGCTGAACCTGCTCCTGACGGACGGCACGGTGATCGCCGCGACCGCCTGGGGCGACACTCTCTGGTATCTCACGGAGCCCGGCCGGCGCACGGTCGTGGCCTCGGAACCGTACGACGACGATCCGCTGTGGCAGGAGGTGCCGGACCGGACGCTGCTCACCGCGACCCGCGCCGACGTCCTGCTGACCGAGCTCAAGGAGCCGACCCAGTGAGCCCGTTCCTGCTGACCCGCACCCTGCCCGAGGACGCGACCAACGCCGCGCTGCGGGCCGATGTGCTGCACGGCCTGACCCGTACGCCCAAGACCCTGCCGCCGAAGTGGTTCTACGACGCCCGCGGCAGCGAACTGTTCGAGGAGATCACCCGGCTTCCCGAGTACTACCCGACCCGCGCCGAGCGGGAGATCCTCGCCGACCGGGCGCCGGAGATCGCCTCGGCGACCGGGGCGCGGACGCTCGTGGAGCTCGGGTCCGGCTCGTCCGAGAAGACCCGTTTCCTGCTGGACGCCCTGCCCTCGCTGCACAGTTACGTACCCGTGGACGTCAGCGAGAGCGCGCTGAACGGTGCGGCCGAGGCCCTGCTGGCCGACCATCCGGACCTGCACGTGCACGCCCTGATCGCCGACTTCACTCGCGGACCGGAGCTGCCGGTGACGCCGGGGCCCCGGCTGGTCGCCTTCCTCGGCGGGACGGTCGGCAACCTCCTGCCGGGCGAGCGGGCGCTCTTCCTGCGGTCCGTGCGGGCCATGCTGGACCCCGGCGACTTCCTGCTGCTGGGCACGGATCTGGTGAAGGACGAGGCGGTGCTCGTTCGTGCGTACGACGACGCCGCCGGCGTCACCGCCGCGTTCAACAAGAACGTCCTCTCGGTGCTGGCGCGGGAGCTGGGAGCGGACGTGGATCCCGGCGACTTCGACCATGTGGCGCGCTGGGACCGCGACAACGAGTGGATCGAGATGAGACTGCGGGCCCGCTCCGCCCTCACCGTGAAGATACCCGAGCTGGATCTCGTGGTGCCGTTCGAGGAGGGAGAGGAACTGCGGACGGAGGTGTCCGCGAAGTTCCGTCAGGACGGTGTACGCGCCGAACTCGCCGAGGCCGGAATGGATCTGACGCACTGGTGGACGGACGAGGAGGGCAGGTTCGCGCTGTCACTCGCCACGACGAGCTGAGCGGCCAGCGCCAGTGAGCGGCGGTCGAGGTGGCTCCCGGGGAGGATCGGCGGCAGCAGCCGGATCTCCGCGGTGAGCCCTTCGGCCGCCGCGACCCGCCACAGGGAGGCGAGCAGCGGATCGTCGCCGACGAACGCCGCCGGCCCGGTGGGCGAATAGGTGATGCGTACGGGCTGGACGGCGGCGCCCGCGTCGAGCGCGGCCTGGAACGCGGCGGGCCGGAACCGTCCGCGGCCCCGCCCGCACCAGGTGGACCCCTCGGGGAAGACGACGACACGGGCCCCGCCGCGCAGTGCGTCGGCCATCGACGCCACGGCGGCGGGCAGCGCGCGCAACCGGTCCCGTTCCAGGAAGAGGGTGCCGCCGCGGGCGGCCAGCGGCCCGAGGACCGGCCATGAACGGACCTCGCTCTTGGCGAGCATCCGTCCCGGCAGCACCGCGGCGACCAGCGGGATGTCCAGCCATGAGATGTGGTTGGCGACGACCAGCGAGGCCCGCAGGTCGTGCGGCTGCCCGACGACGCGTACGCGCACGCCGAACGCCCGCAGTACGGCGCGCGACCAGCAGCGGGTCAGCCGGTGGCGGAACGCGGCGCCGAGGAGCACACCGAAGAGGGCCGCGACGGGGGCGAACAGCAGGCCGCAGCCCACGGTCGCCAGGCCCGCCAGGAGCCGGGCGAGGGCCTTGAGCGGCCCGGCGACGGGCCCGTGGTGGGTCGCGCAGTCCTCGGGTGTGCAGGGCGCACAGGGCAGCCAGGCGCTCATCGCACGGGTGCGAGGGAGAGGAAGTGCCGCAGGTAGCGCGGGTCGGTGCGGCGCAGCGACAGCAGGACGTAGAGGTCGGCGACGTTGAAGTCGGGGTCGTGGGCGGGCGCCCCGCAGACCCAGGCGCCGAGCCTGATGTAGCCGCGCAGCAGGGGCGGCAGTTCGGTGCGGCCGGCGGGGCGGGCGACGCCCTCCGCGTTCCACAGCTTGTGCGGGGTGACCCAGTGCTCCTCTGGCGCCAGGTTCTTGGTCCGCACGGTGTCCCAGGTCGCGGCGGCGAGGGTGCCGCCGTCGGCGAGGGGGATCGAGCAGCAGCCCGCGAGCCAGTTGTGGCCGGTGCGGGTCATGTAGCGGGCGAGGCCTGCCCAGATGAGGGCGATCACGGCGCCGTTGCGGTGCAGGGGGTGGACGCAGGAGCGGCCGACCTCGACGAGGTCGTCGCGGATCGGGTCGAGGCGGGTGAGGTCGAACTCGCCCTCGGAGTAGAGGCGGCCGGCGACACGGGCGCGTTCGGGCGGCAGCAGCCGGTAGGTGCCGACGATCTCACCGGTGTCCGTCTCCCGCACGAGCAGGTGGTCGCAGTAGGCGTCGAAGGCGTCGGAGTCCAGACCGGGCTCGGGTGCGTCGAGCCGGGCACCCATCTCCCCGGCGAACACCTGGTGGCGCAGGCGCTGCGCGGCGCGCACCTCTTCCTGGTCGCGGGCGAGCGAGACGACGTAACGGGGCTCCTCGTGCTGGGGCGGCAACGGGGCGGTCGGCTGTGCGGGCAGCGGAGCGGGGACGACGAGCGGCGTTGCGGGCATGGCGGTCTCCTGTGCCGGACGGAGGGCGGACCGCTGGTGCGGCGGCCCGGCTCCTTGTTTCTTCCGTGGCCGGCTGGATTCGACATGACTGCACGGCGGAGAGCGGATGTGAGGACGCTGAATGCCGGGCAATGCGCGGCGAAGCGGATGCGCCGCTCCGCCGGTCGGGGGGCCGATGCGTCCCGTGTTCCGGGGCCGTTGCTCGGGTGCGGGTCGGTCTGCGTCCCGTTTCCCGGGGCGTTGGACCGGCTCCGGTCGTTCGGGACCGGGGATTCGGCCCCCTTGCTCGGGTCGCCCCCGCCCCGGGCTCAGGGGTCGGGTCCCGTGGCCCGGGCCCGTCGGTCCGGGACCGGGCATACGCCCGTCCCGTCAGGGCAGCAGCGCCGCCGTGATCTTGTCCGAGGCCGCTCTTGCCGCGCGCGCCGGGTCCTGACCCTGGAGGACGGCCGTCATGAACGGCTTGATGGGGTTGTCGGCCTCGACCGCGGCCCATTGCGGCGAGTTGGGAGTGGCCCTGCCCTTCGCCGCGCCGGCGGCCATGGCAGCGGTGCCTTCGCTGCCCCCGATGACACCGGCGAGCGTGGTCTTGTTGGGCACGTAGTTCATCGTGAGTGCGAGCTCGGTCTGCCATTCCTCGCTCGCGAGCGCCTTCACCACCTCGACGCCGGCGGATCTCTCCCGCGCGTTCTCGGGCACGATCAGGTCGGAGCCGCCGATGAAGACGGCGCCCGGCGCCTCTGACGTCCTGCCCGGTACGGGGAAGAAGCCCAGCTTCCCCTTGAGCGCGGGATTGGCCTTCTCTATGAGGGGCGCCGCGCTCGGCACGGCGATGATCTGCGCGACGTCGCCCTTGGCGAAGACGTCCGCCTGGGGCGGCGTCACCTCGTCGGCGTCCTTCGGCCCGTTGCCGTGCGACTGGAGCCGCTTGTAGAAGTCCATGCCGCGCAGGGCCGCCTTGGAGTGCAGGGCGCCCTCCCAGTTCCCGCCCTGCTCGACGGCCAGTTGTCCGCCCTCCTCCCAGACGAAGCCCGCGAGGGTGTACCAGTCCTGGCCGGAGAGGTAGATGCCCTGCCTGCCGGGGCCGTCCAGTTTCTCGGACATCTCCAGCCATTCGGCACGATCCTTGGGCGGCTCCGTGATGCCCGCCTGGGCGAAGAGGTCCTTGTTGTAGATGACGACCCGGTTGGCCGCGTACCAGGGGATGCCGTACTGGGACCCGTTGATGCTGCCCGGTTCCGCGAGACCGGGCAGCCAGTCCTCGCTGCCGAGGTCGCGGACCGATTCGAGGGTCAGGTCGCGCAGCGCGTCGCTCTCCGCGTACTGGGCGACCTGGGTGTTGCCGACCTCGATGACCTCGGGGGCGTCGTCGCTCTCGAGCGCCGCCATGACCTTCTTGCCGATGCCCGTCCACTCCTGGAAGGTCACCTTCAGGTCGACGGACGGGTGCTGTTTCTCGTACTCGGTGGTGAAACGCTCCAGGAACTCGTCCGAGACGCTGTCCTTCATGAGCCAGATGTCCACGGTGCCCCTGGGCGAACCACCGGGGACCAGGCCGCAGCCGACGAGCGTGGCGGCGCACACGAGTGCGACGGACAGGGCGAGCGAGCGGTTCTTCACGTAGGTCACCTTCTGCGTGGCACGGAGAATTGACCCGACGTGGGGGGAAGCGAGCGGCGCTCGCACGGGTTGGCTGGATTTTGGTCTGTACCAAAGGTCCGGTCAAGTCCGGGAACGCACCGGGCGGCGGAAGGGGGCGGGCGCGGGAACCGCACCCGCCCCTCACAAGGTCTTCACCCGGTGGCTGGAACGGTGTCCTCGAAGCGGACCCCCGCCGACCGGTACGCGGCGACCTTCGCGGCGGCCTGCGCGGGGGTGAGGACCTGGTCCTTGACGTGGAGCACGTAGTCGACCTTCTGGTCGTAGGAGCGGGGCGTGGTGCTGCCCTGACCCGCCAGGTCGATCAGCCACTGGTTGAAGTTGATGCTCATCGTGCGCTCGGGGAGGTAGCGGGCGTCGTGCCGGCCGAACTCCTGGCCGTCGACGTAGTAGACGATGCTGCTGTCGTCGATGGTGAGGACGAGGTCGTGCCACCCGGCGTAGCTCGCCCTGACCTCGGAGTGCTGGTTGACGGCCTCCCACGGGTCGGGCCGGTAGGTCTCCCACGAGGTGGTGTACAGGATGTTGGCGGGCTCGCCCCAGCCGCCGTTGGGCAGGTACTCGAAGTCGTACTCGGCGTAGTCGTCCGCCATCGGGGCCTTGAGGTCGTTGATGGTGAAGAACGTCTGGACGAGGTGGTCACCGTCCGGGCCGGACCGTGGGGCGTCGGAGAAGTGGACCCGGGCGGCGTAGGTGCCGTTCTTGAACTTCATGTCCTTGGTGAGGATTTCGGTGTGCTCGGTGGTCGCCCCGCTGCCCGCGGTGGAGGTCTCCAGGTTCATGATCGAGTTCGTCCCCTCCTTGGCGAAGGTGACGTTCTCGGGCGCCCAGGTCGCGCCGGGCACACCGGGGCCGCCCGCGTTGGAGCGGACGTTCCAGCCGTGGGCGCCGATGGCGGGGTCGGTGTGCGAGGTGTAGTCGAAGTCGTCGAAGAGGGCAGGGCCGTCCTCCGGCGGGTCGGTGGGGTCCGGCGGGTCGGTGGGGGCGTTGCCGGCGGGGGCGGTCCCCCACACCGTCGGGCCGCCGACGCTCGCCGTGACCTTGGTCCAGTCGCCGTACGAGGTGCGGCCGGGACCGAAGGAGTAGTCGTCGTTCTGATTCAGGGGGCGCCAGTCGGAGCGGTGGAAGCGCAGTTGCATGTCACCGGTGTCCGCCCCCGGCGTGAGGCTGCCCGCGCCCGCCCGGAACCCGATCTCCAGGTAGCGGTCCGCGTCGGCGGTGGGGGCGGCGAGGGTGCCGAACGTGCCGGTGATGTTGGCGCAGCCCCGTACCGCCCATGAGCAGGCGAAGGTGTAGGAGGCGCCGGCGTCGGCCTTGAAGTAGTAGCGGATGCGGACCTCGCCCAGGGAGAGCGTGGTGCTGCCTGAGTTGACGACCTTGAACCACGGCTCCGCCTGGTCGCTGCCGCTCGAACTCTGGCGGTACTGGACCCTCACCGAGGCGTCGGCGGCCGCGGCCGGCAGGGCGGACAGGGTGGCGCAGCCGAGGCCGGCCACCACGGCGGCGGCCAGTGCGGCACGTGCCCGGAGGCCGGGGCGGGTACGGGTCCGGCCGGTACGCGCTGTTGTGCTCATGCTGGTGCTGGTCACCTGGTTTTCCTCTCGGAAGGGGTGGTCGTGGGGGGTCGGCTCGGGACGCCGAGGGCGCCGAGCCGGGCTCTGTGGTGGTGCAGCCGTGCGCTGAATCCCGTCCAGTCGCCGCCTCCGCTCCAGGCGGTGTCGGCGAGGGCGCACAGTCGGGGGAAGGCGAGGTACTCGGCGTGCTCGGCCGTGGTCACGTACTCGGTCCACAACTGGGCCTGGGTGCCGAGCACACGGTCCGCGGCCTCCGCCTCCCAGTGGACGGGGGCCGGCCGCGTCGCGTACACGGCCCGAAGGTCGACGACCGCGCCGGGCTGGCCGGGCGGTTCGCCCGCGTCGTCCGACTGCGGGTAGTCGAGGTAGGTGGAGCGGTAGGGCGCCATGATCACGTGCTGGCCGCGGCGGGCGGCGGCCAAGGCGTGGGCCTCGTCGCGCCACATCATGGCGGTGAACGAGGACGGCAGGTCGACGCCGGTCTCCGTCCAGCCGAGCGGCTGCCTCCCCCGCTCGTGCAGGTGGGCGCCGATCCGTCCCATGAACCAGCCGTGCAGCGCCTCGGGGCCGCCGATGCCCTCCTGTTCGGCGCGCAGTCGCGCCGCGGGCGAGGCGTGCCATTCGGTGGTGGGGCACTCCTCACCACCGATGTGGACGTGCCGGGAGGGGAAGACGTCCATGACGTCGTCCAGGACGGTGCGGCAGAAGTCGAGGACCTCGTCGTGCACGCCGAGGACGTTCTCGCACACGCCTCACTGTCTCCACACGTCCAGCCGGCGGCCCGGCCGGTTGCCGAGGTGCGGGTAGGCGGCGAGCGCGGCGCGGACGTGTCCCGGCATCTCGATCTCGGGCACGACGGTGACACCGCGGTCGGCGGCGTGGGCGACCAGGGCGGCGAGCTCCGCACGGGTGTAGGCGCCGCCGTGGGGCAGGCCGCCCACCTCGGTGAGCTTCGCCTGAGATAGGCGTCGGAGACGCTGTCCCTCATGATCCAGACGGTGAGTTCCTCCGTACCTCCGGCCGATTCGGCATCCGGCCGGGACGTGGAGTTGCACGCTGCGAGCGGCAGGGTGAGAGCGATGGCGGCGGCAGCGGCGATGGAGCGAATCTTCAACTGATCCACCTCTGAGGTGAGTTGACCAATTGGTAAACTGGCCAACGGCGTGGCTAGAAGGTGGCATGGACCAATGTTGACGTCAAGGGCTTTGAAAACACTGGCTCGTTCAGCGAGCGACCCCGAGCAGCCCGCCCAGATCACTGGTAAGCAGCATCGTTTACCATCTGACCAGTTGGCGACGATGTGGAGCAGAGAGGCAGGGTCCATGGAGAGCAGCTCTTCGGGCGCCGTACTGAAGCGCGAGCGGGTCAGGGAGTTCCTGCTCGGCCTGATCGAGGCCGGCCGGCCAGGCGACGCCATCCCCTCCGAGCGGACCCTTTGCGCGGAACTCGGCGTGTCCCGCCCCACCCTGCGTGCCGCCGTGGACGAACTCGTCGCCACCGGCCAGCTGCTGCGCGAACACGGCCGCGGGATGTTCGTCGCACCGGCGAAGATCACGCAGGAACTCGTCTCCGACGAGGCGGCGTTCGCCGTCCCCCGCGCGGCGGGCGCCTGGTCGAGCCGTGTCCTGGAGCTCGCCACCATCAGCGCGGGCGCCCGGATCGGCCGCAAGCTGCGGATCTCCCCCGCCGCCGAACTCGTCTACATCGCCCGCCTGCGACTCGTCGACGGCGCCCCCATGGCGATCGAGCACCTGCACATCCCCGCCCGGCTCGTGCCCTCCCTGACCCCGCAGGAGCTCGAGGCCGGAGACCTCTACGACCATCTGCGCGAGCACCATCAGGTGCACGTCGACCAGGCCGTCCAGTCGATCGAGCCGACCGTCGTCAACGAGGCGGAGGCCGCGGTGCTCGACGTGCCGGTCCTCTCCCCCGCGCTGCTGGTCGAACGCCTGACGACGGACACCGCGGGCAGCCCCGTCGAGTACGTCCACTCGGTGTACCGCGGCGACCGCTACCGCATCGTCTCCCGCCTCGCGCTCGGCCCGTCCGCCGCACGCAACGACCGCCCGGCGGGCCACCATCCCGGCATCCCCCCGGGCGACTTCGCCCACGACGACATCATCACGTCATCGACGACCGGCGACGCGTACTGAACCGGCCCTCAGCCGCCACGACCACAACGATGCAGGTCAGGCGGGTCAGACATACATCTGGATGATGACAGGGGACCCGCGAGTAGCACTTCGGGGCGAGTGCGGAACCCATAGGGAGACTGATCCGCCGAACAGCCCCCGCCCCATAGCTTCTTGATCGAACCCCCCACGGTCAGGAGGCCCCTCGACATGTACGGCAAGGCATTCGCTCCCGAGTACCAGGGCGATCTGGGCTCGGCCCTCACGGTGAACTCCTCGTACGACGAGGTCCTCGCCACCGCGGAACGCGCCCGGCGCGACGCGTGCAGCGACCTCGACGCGGCCCGTGCCGCGCTCGCCCTCGCAGAGGCCAACCGTCGGCTGGGGCGGGCCGCTCAGGCAGGGACGGCATGGCGTGACAGTTACCGCTGCGCCCGGCGGGCGGGCGACGCGGCGGGTATGGCCTGGGCTCTCTGGAGCGGCGGCACCCTGGCCCGCCAGTGCGGCACCCTGCCGCTCGCCCGGCGGCTGCTCTCCGCGGCCGTCGCCTTCGCCGACGCCTGCGGCGAGCGGCTCGCCCACGGCTACGCCCTGGCCGGCCTCGCCGAGACCGGACGCATACAGGGTGACTACGCGGCGGTCGCCGACCTGCATGAACGGCTCCTCCACGAGGCGCGGGCCCACGGCGAGTCCCGCCACATGGTCTGGGCCATGTCCGGCATCGCACAGATGCACCGGAACACCGGCGACCACCACAAGGCTCTGGAGCTGTTCACCGAATGCGTACGGATCGCGTCGGATGCCGACGACGCGCGGGGCCGTGCCTGGTCGCTGCGGGGCATGGCCGACGTACTGTCCCTGCGCGGCGACACCGACCGGGCGCTGGCGCTGCTGAGCGAGGCGGAGGCCGTATGCCGCGATCTGGAACTCGCCGGCGCGCTGGCCTACAACCACAAGATGCGCGGCAACGTGCTGTTCCGGGCGGCCCGATACGAGCAGGCGTGCACGGCCTACCTGTCTGCGCTGCGCGCGTTCCGTGGGATGAACGAGGCACGGGGCACCGCGCTCGCCCGCCTGGGGCTTGCCAAGGCGCGCTCCCGCCGCGGCCGCGCGCCTGCCGCGACGCTCGCGGAACTCGCCGAGCTGGACCGCGAGTTCGAGCGGATCGGGCTGAGGCAGGCGCGACAGTCCGTGGCAGCCTTCCGGTCCGAGCTGGCCGCCGCCTGAAAGGGCCGTATCCTCGGCCGAGCACGCTCACGGGGGCGGGGCGGGCTCGGGAGGGAACGGCGATGAGGGACGAGGGCGCGCCCAGGGCGGCGCTCAAACGCGAGCGGGTGCGGGCCTATCTGCTGGGCCTGGTCGACGACCGGCGCCCCGGGGACGCCATCCCTTCCGAACGCACCCTCTGCGCCGCCCTCGACGTGTCTCGCCCCACTCTCCGCGCCGCCGTCGACGAACTCGTCGCCACCGGGGCGCTCGTACGGGAGCACGGCCGCGGGATGTTCGTCGCGCCGGCCAAGATCACCCAGGAGCTGGTGGGCGACTCGGCTCCGACCGCCGCCCCGCCCGCACCGGGGACCTGGTCGAGCCGGGTGCTGGAGTTCCGCAGGACCGCCGCGGGCGCCCGTATCGGACGCAGGCTGCGGCTCTCCCCCGCCGCGGAGATCTTCCACGTCGCCCGGCTGAGGCTGGTCGACGGCGGCCCCGTCGGACTGGAGTACCTGCACATCCCGGCCGGGCTCGCCCCCGATCTCACCCCGCGGCGGATGGAGTCGGGCTTCTACCGCTACCTGCGGGCCGAGCGTCGGATCGTCGCCGCCCGGGCGGAGCAGTCCATCGAGCCCACCGTGCTGAGCGAGGCAGAGGCGGAGTTGCTGGGCGTACCCGTCCTGTCGCCGGCGCTGCTCTTCGACCGCGTCACCTCCGACCCCGACGGACGCCCGGTCGAGTACGTGCGCTCCCTCTACCGCGGCGACCGCTACCGCATCCTCTCCCGGCTGTCGCTCGGCCCCACGGGGGACGGCCGCCCCGCGCCCGACGCCTCGCGGGAAGCCGACTGGTGGGGCACGGTGGAGTGAACGCACCGAGAGGAGCACGACACCCATGTCGAACCACACCTACCGCGTCACCGAGATCGTGGGCACCTCGCCCGACGGGGTCGACCAGGCCATCAAGAACGGCGTCTCCCGGGCCTCGCAGACGCTGCGGGGCCTCGACTGGTTCGAGGTGACGCAGGTCCGCGGGCACATCGTCGAGGGGCGGATCGAGCACTACCAGGTCGGTCTGAAGGTCGGCTTCCGTCTCGAGGACGGCGACTGAGCGCACGCGACCGAACGACACGCCGCCCGCACGCTCCGGGCGGCGTGCGGCACGTTCCGGCCCCGGCCCCGCCCGGCCGGGCGGAGGTGCGTCCGACCGGCCGGCCCGGATCGGCGGAGCTGAGGTCCGTCCGACCGGCCCGGCTCGGGTGCGTCTGGTCGGCCCCGCTCAGGTGCGGCCTCGCCCGGCCGGCTCACGTGCGTAGGACTGGCCGGCCCGGCTCAGGTGCGGCCCTCGCGCTCCTGGGCCTCGTGCATGGCGGGCGTCGTGCTCGCCGCTCCCCAGACCGCCCGCACGACCCGGAAACCGGCGCGCTCCGCGTCCTGGCAGACCAGCTCGTCGTCGTCCACCAGCATCCTGAGCTCCCGGTCGCGGGAGAGCTGCCGCAGGATCTCGAGCTTGGTCCTGCGCGCGGGCCGCCGGTCGTCGTTGCGCCGCATGAAGATCCGCCCTTGCGGCAGCCCTTGTGCCGCGAGCCAGTCCACGGTGTCCTGCCTGCAGCGCTCCGGCCGGCCGGTCAGGTACAGCACCTCGCACTCCTGCGCCGCCTTCAGGCACAGCGCCACGCCCTCGGCGAGCGGCGGGTCCTCGGGGGCGGCGGCGAAGAAGGCGTCCCACGCGCGGGGCTTGCGTTCCAGCAGATGCTGGCGGTGCCCGGCGTCGGAGAGCGTTCCGTCGAGGTCGAATATGGCCAGCGGCCTGCTGCTCTGTGTCACGCCGGTCACCCTAGGCCCTCACCGCCGGATCGGGCCGGATCAGGGCCATGGCGGGCCCCGCAGGACGGGTCAGGACCTGGGAGGACGAGACCGGGACGGGACCGGGACGTGGCCCGGGCGGACGTGACCCGGGGCGGCACATCGGGAATCCTCACGCGGTGAACGCGTTGAACCGTCATGTGAGCTCACTGACCGCGTCCCCCGTCCGTCTGTCGGTACTCGACCGTTCCCGCACCCGTGAGGGGCACGACGGCCCCGCCGCACTGCGGGACACCGTGAGCCTCGCCCGGCAGGCCGAGGCCCTCGGCTACCACCGCTTCTGGGTCTCCGAACACCACGGTGTCCCGGGCGTCGCGGGTTCGGCACCGACGGTGCTCGCGGCGGCGGTCGCCGCCGCGACCACCTCGATCCGCGTCGGCACCGGCGGAGTCATGCTGCCCAACCACCAACCACTGGTCGTGGCCGAGCAGTTCGGCGTGCTGGAGTCGCTCTTCCCCGGCCGGGTCGACATGGGGCTCGGCCGGTCCGTCGGCTTCACGGACGGTATCCGCCGGGCCCTCGGCCGGGACAAGCACGACGTGGAGGACTTCGAGGCCCGGCTGGAGGAACTGCTGGGCTGGTTCACCGGCGACCGGACGGCGCATCCACACGTCCACGCCCGCCCCTCGGAGGGGCTCAGGGTCCCTCCGCATGTGCTCGCCACCGGTGAGGGCGCGGGGATCGCGGCACGTGCCGGCCTTCCGCTGGTCATCGGCGACCTCCGTGGCCGGGACCGGCTGCTCACGGCCGTGGAGGGCTACCGGCGGGACTCCCGCCCCTCCGTATGGGCGGAGCGGCCGTACGTGGTCGTCGCGGGGACGGTGGCGGTCGCGGGCAGCGAGGAGGAGGCGCGCCGGCTGCTGATGCCGGAGGCCTGGTCGATGGCGTACTCCCGCACTCGTGGGACGTTCCCACCGCTCCTGCCGCCCGAGCGGGTCGAGGCGCTGGAGATGACCGCCAAGGAGCGCGGTCTCTACGAGTCGGGGCTGAGCGGCCACATCGCGGGGACCGAGGACCAGGTCGCGGACGCCCTGGAGGCGGCGGTCGAGGAGAGCGGGGCCGACGAGGTACTGGTCACCACCAGTACGTACGACCGCGCGGCGCTGCTGGACTCACTGCGGCGTCTCGCGCGGCTGGCCGGGCTGCCCTCCCGCGACCTGACCGCCGCGGCCGCCTGACCGGCCCGGACCCCGCTCCGGCGCCGCCGCGCGTGTCCCACCGGACCGGTGACCCAGGCCCTGCCCCGGCCCGACCCGGACAGGGGACCGACCACGCGCCACGGTCCGGCGACCGACACGCCCGCACGGCCTGACGGCCCGCCCCTCGGACCCGCGCCGCGTGCCCGACCGGACGGACGACCCGCTACGGCGCCAGGCGTGACCGGCCCAGCCCCCGAACCCGCGCCGCGTGTCCGACCGGACCGGTGACCGAGCCCCCGCCGCGTCACCCTCCGGACCGTGGCCGAACACCCGGCGGCCGCACCACTCCCCGCCCGACCCCGGTCCGCCGACCCGGCAGGACACGTCACCCGGCCATCCCCGCCCAGCGCCTGACCCGGCACGGCCCGCCCCGGCGTCCGACGCCCGGCGCGTCACCCGAAGACCACCGACCAGGGGCGCGGCCCGTCGCCGGCCGCGGTCTCGGCAGGCGGTGCCGCGGCAGCGCCGAGGGCCGGCGTACGGTCACGGGCCAGGACGTCCGCGGCGGCGGCCGCGAACTCCGCGGCGGCCCTGTGCGGCGACTGCCCCGGCCAGGCCGCGCGGATCCGCTGCGCGAGCGGCCGGCCCGCCAGGGGCCGCCAGACCACCCTGGGCTCCTTGCGGGCCACCGGCCCCTGATCGAAGGCGACTCCGTGGCCGGCCGTCACCAGGCCGATGAGGAACTCGGGGTTGCGGGCCTGCCGCACCGTGCGGGGGACGAACCCGGCGGCGCGGCAGATCTCGAGCGTCGTGTCGTACCAGCCGGGGGCGGAGGCTCTCGGGAAGAGGACGAGGTCCTGGCCCGCCAGGTCGGCCAGCGCGACCTCCGGAAGCCGGGCGAGGGGCGAGGTGCGGGGCAGCACCACCCCCAGTTCGAGCCGGGTCTCCGGTCCCAGCTCGAGGCCGCTGACGTCCGCCGGCTGCTGGACGAGGCCGATGTCGAGACCTCCGGAGGCCAGCAGCCGGAGCTGTTCGTCCGTCGTCAGCTCCTGGAGGTCGATGCGCAGGGCCCGTTCCCTGCATTCGGCGACCAGCGCCCCCAGCACCGCCGCGGAGGTGTCGGGCGGTACGCCCGCGCGCAGCGTGCCGAGGCCGCCGTCGCGGGCACGGCGCACGAGCGCCCTGGTGCGCTCCTCGCGGGCCAGCAGATCCCGCGCCTGGTCCACGAGTACGGACCCGGCCGGGGTGAGCTGCACCTGCCGCCGTGAACGGTCGAAGAGCTCTGCGCCGAGCTCGTCCTCCAGCTTGCGCACGGCACGGCTGAGCGGCGGCTGGGCCATGCCGAGGCGGTCGGCCGCCCGCCCGAAGTTCAACTCGTCGGCCACAACGACGAAGATACGCAAGTGGCGCAGGAGATCCACGGGACGACCCTAGGCGACGGGAGCGGTGGCCGAATGCTGATCGAGGAGAGACTGCGAGCGGTCTTCGCCGGAGCGGGAGCAGAGGGCGTCCTGCACGCGGTGGACGTCGACGGCCCCGGTGAGGCGGGGTACGGCGCCGATGAACCGGTCGTCGTCGCCTCGGTGTTCAAGGTGCTGCTCGTCCTGGAGTTCGCGCGGCAGTCGGCCGCCGGCCAGCTCGATCCCCGGGAGCGGGTCCGGGTGACGTCCGAGCGCCGCCTCGGCGGCTGGGGCACCGGGGGCTGCCTCGACGATGTGGAGCTGTCACTGCGCGACCTCGCCCACTTCGCGATGGCGGTGAGCGACAACACGGCCGCGGACCTGCTGATGGAGCGCGTGGGTCCGGACACCGTGGCGATACTGGCGAAGGAACTCGGGCTCACGCACACCCGGATCGTGGGCGGGCCCCGGCAGGTGCTGGAGTCGATGCTCGACGAGGTGGGGGCGCGGGACGAGCGGGAGTTCGCCGCGGTCTTTCCGACGCTGTCCGCCGCGGAGGTGCGCGGCCTCGGTGTGTACGACCCGGCCCGTACGAACGCGAGCACGCCGCGCGAGATGACGCGCCTGCTCCGGATGGTGTGGCGGGACGAAGCGGGGCCGCCCGAAGCGTGCGCGCAGGTGCGTCACCTGATGGGCCGCCAGGTGTTCCGCCACCGGCTCTCCGCCGGGTTCGGCGATGGAGTGCGCGTCGCGGCCAAGACGGGCACGCTGCCGGGTCTGCACAACGAGGTCGGGGTGGCCGAGTACCCGGACGGCGGGAGGTACGCGGTGGCCGTGTTCGCCCGAACTCCGGGCCTGCAGGCCAACCATACGGAAACGGACGTGGCGATCGGCGCGGCGGCACGGACGGCGGTGGATCTGTTGCGCGGCCTCGAGCCCGAGCACCGGCCCTGACCGGCGATCGCCCGTACTGGCGGACGGGAGGGGCACGTCCTGGCGGCCCGGCATCCGGACCTGGTGTCCCGTCTGGCGCTGGTCGACGCCAATCTCGACCCGCTCCCCCGCAAGCCCGCCTCTGGAGGAAGCAGCGGCATCGCCGCCTGTTCCGAGCAGGAATTCCTCACGGGCGGATGGGAGGAGGTCCGCGATCGGGTCGGCTCCCACTGGTGGTCCACGATGCGCCTGGCCGGCCGTGAGGCCCTGCATCGCAGTGCGGTCCACCCGACCCGCGGCACCGTCCCCACCATGCGTGAGCTCCTGCTGGACCTGAGGATTCCCCGCGCCTTTCTGCTGCCCGAGGCCGACGGCCCGTTCCCGGGCGCAGACGTACTCAGCGAAGCCGGGGTGTCCGTCGTCGCGATACCGGACTGTGGACACAACATCAAGCTCGACAACCCGGAGGCATTCGTCCGCGCCGCCGCCGGGGCGCTCACGAACTGAGGAGAGCCCATGGGCAGTCATGCTCATTCGGGTATGGGTGGTGCGGCGATCCGGTCTTGGACGGGACCCGCCCGGGCCTGATCTCCTCTGACTCATGAGCGAACACATGAGTGAGCACATGAGTGAGCACATGAGTGACCCGATCAACACCGCTCAGCACGGCGGCCGGAGGATGTTCGTGCGGCGGACCCTGCTCCGCGGAGCGGCACTCGGTGGGGCGGCGCCGCTGCTGCCGGCGGGGGCGGCGGCTGCTTCGACGGCCGGGTCCCGGAAGGCCGCCGCCCCGGTATCCGCCGGCTCCGCGACCCTGCGCTGGCTCGGCACCTCGGGCTGGCGCATCGGCATCGGCGGCAGGACCGTCCTGTTCGACCCGTACATCACCCGCTTCCCGACCGGCCTGTTCGGCCCGAAGGGCAGCTTCGACGCGGCCACCCCGCTGGTCTGCGACGAGGAGCTGGTGACGCGGCACGCGGGCAGCCCGGAGCTGGTGCTGGTCAGCCACACCCACTGGGACCACATCAACGACGTGCCCCACATCGCGCGTTCGACGGGCGCCCGGGTCATCGGCACCGAGACGACGTATCACGTGCTGCGGGCGCTCGGCGTGGACGCGGGGCAGATCAGCGTGGTCAAGGGCGGGGAGGTGCTCGACTTCGACGGCTTCACCGTGGAGGTCGTCGCGAGCCGGCACAGCCGTAACGCCAAGTGGTCCTACTTCGCGCCGGGCACGCTGAACGCCGTTCCGCGCCGCGCGCCGCGGACGATCTCCGATCTTCCGGAGGGCGACACGCTCGCCTTCCAGGTGAGCGTGAAGGGCGGTCCCTCCCTCTTCCTCATGGGCGCGAGCGACGTCGAGGAACGGGCCGCGAGCGGGCTGCGGCCCGATGTGCTGATGGCCGCCACCCCGTCGAGCTCGGCGGCGTACCGCTATCTCCAGAGGCTGCTGGGGGCGCTCGGCGATCCCGCGACCGTCGTCCCGGTCCACTGGGACAACTTCGAGAGGCCGCTGAGCCTGCCTCCGCAGCGTGATCCGGTCATGGACCTGGACGGCTTCACGGACCTGATCCGTACCCTCTCCCCCACCTCGAGGATCGTCGTGCCCGACTACGAGACCCTCTACGGCGCCGACATGCGGCCGGCGGTCACCGCCTGACCTTGCGCGTCGCGCGCAGCCACTCCTTGTTCATCGCAGCGATGGACGGCAGCGGGATCCCCTTCGGGCAGGCGGTCGCGCACTCCCCGGTGAGGGTGCACCCTCCGAAGCCCTCGTCGTCCATGGCCGCGACCATGTCGAGTACCCGGGTCTCGCGCTCCGGAGCGCCCTGGGGCAGCACATTGAGATGGTTGACCTTGGCCGAGGTGAAGAGCATCGCGGAGCCGTTGGGGCAGGCCGCCACACACGCCCCGCAGCCGATGCACTCCGCGTGCTCGAAGGCGGAGTCGGCGTCCGGCTTGGGCACGGGAGTGGCGTGCGCGTCGGGGGCCGAGCCGGTGGGAGCGCTGATGTAGCCGCCGGCCTGGATGATCCGGTCGAAGGCGGAGCGGTCGACGACCAGGTCCTTCACCACCGGGAAGGCCGATGCCCGCCACGGCTCGACGTCGATGGTGTCGCCGTCGCGGAAGGATCGCATGTGGAGCTGGCAGGTGGTGGTGCGTTCCGGGCCGTGGGCGTCGCCGTTGATGACGAGCGAACAGGCGCCGCAGATGCCCTCGCGGCAGTCGTGGTCGAAGGCGACGGGCTCCTCCCCGCGCAGGATCAGGTCCTCGTTGAGGGTGTCGAGCATCTCCAGGAACGACATGTCGGACGAGATGCCGTCCACCTCGTAGGTCGCCATGGCGCCGGGGGTGTCGGCGTTCTTCTGCCGCCATATGCGCAGGTTGAGCTTCATGCGTAGCTCCGCTGGGTGGGGTGGACGTACTCGAAGACCAGGTCTTCCTTGTGCAGGACGGGAGGGGCGCCGGTCCCTGTGAACTCCCAGGCGGCCGCGTAGGCGAACTCGTCGTCCTTGCGGGCGGCTTCGCCGTCCGGGGTCCGGGACTCCTCCCGGAAGTGGCCGCCGCACGATTCGGTGCGGTGCAGCGCGTCGAGGCACATCAGCTCGGCGAGCTCCAGGTAGTCGACGACGCGGTTGGCCTTCTCCAGCGACTGGTTGAACTCCTCGCCCGTACCCGGCACCTTGATGCGCCGCCAGAACTCCTCGCGGATCTGCGGGATCCGGTCGAGCGCCTTGCGGAGCCCTTCGTCGGTGCGGGCCATCCCGCCGAACTCCCACATGAGTTCGCCGATCTCGCGGTGGAAGGAGTCGGGCGTGCGGTCGCCGCCGACGGCCAGCAGCAGGTTCAGCCGGTCCTCCACCTCGGCGACGGCCTCGGCGACGGCGGGGTGGCCGGCGCCGACGGCGTCGAAGGTGCCCCGGGCGAGATAGTCGTTGATCGTGGACGGCAGGACGAAGTAGCCGTCCGCGAGGCCCTGCATGAGGGCGGAGGCGCCGAGGCGGTTGGCGCCGTGGTCGGAGAAGTTGGCCTCACCGATGGCGAAGAGGCCGGGGATCGTGGTCTGCAGGTCGTAGTCGACCCACAGACCGCCCATCGTGTAGTGCACGGCGGGGTAGATCCGCATGGGGATCTCGTACGGGTTCTCCGCGGTGATCCGCTCGTACATCTCGAAGAGGTTGCCGTACTTCTCCTCGACCTTCTCGCGGCCCATCCGCCTGATCGCGTCGGCGAAGTCCAGGTAGACGCCTTGCCCGCCGGGGCCGACACCGCGTCCTTCGTCGCAGACGTTCTTCGCCGCCCGTGAGGCGATGTCGCGGGGGACGAGGTTGCCGAAGGACGGGTAGATCCGCTCCAGGTAGTAGTCGCGTTCGTCGTCGGGGATCTCGTTCGGCGGGCGTGCGTCGCCGCGGGCCTTGGGCACCCAGATGCGGCCGTCGTTGCGCAGCGACTCGCTCATCAGCGTCAGTTTGGACTGGTGGTCGCCGGTGCGCGGGATGCAGGTGGGGTGGATCTGGGTGAAACAGGGGTTGGCGAACCAGGCGCCGCGCCGGTGGGCCCGCCAGACGGCGGTGGCGTTGGAGTTCATGGCGTTCGTCGAGAGGTAGAAGACGTTGCCGTAGCCGCCTGTCGCCAGAACCACCGCGTCGGCGAAGTACGTGGAGATCCCGCCCGTGATCAGATCGCGGGCGACGATGCCGCGGGCCCGTCCGTCGACGACGATCAGGTCCAGCATCTCCGTGCGGGGGTGCATGGTGACGGTGCCTGCCGCGATCTGGCGGGAGAGTGCCTGGTAGGCGCCGAGGAGGAGTTGCTGACCGGTCTGTCCGCGGGCGTAGAAGGTGCGGGAGACCTGGACGCCGCCGAAGGAGCGGGTGTCGAGCAGGCCGCCGTACTCGCGGGCGAACGGGACGCCCTGGGCCACGCACTGGTCGATGATCTCGACCGAGATCTCGGCGAGGCGGTGCACGTTGGACTCGCGGGCCCTGAAGTCGCCGCCCTTGACGGTGTCGTAGAAGAGGCGGTGCACGGAGTCGCCGTCGTTGCGGTAGTTCTTGGCGGCGTTGATGCCGCCCTGCGCGGCGATCGAGTGGGCCCGTCGCGGGGAGTCCTGATAGCAGAACTGCTCGACGTGGTAGCCCTGTTCGGCGAGCGTGGCGCCCGCCGCGCCGCCGGCGAGGCCCGTACCGACGACGATGACGGTGTGCTTGCGGCGGTTGGCGGGGTTGACCAGCTTCGCCTCGAAGCGGCGCCGGTCCCAGCGCTGCTCGACGGGGCCTGCCGGTGCCTTGGTGTCGGCGAGGGGCGCGCCGGTCGTGTGGTCGAGGTAGTCCATGTCAGCTCACGACTCCGGTCATGACGGCGACGGGTACGGAGAGGAAGCCGGCCGTGAGCAGCAGGGCCAGCCCGTCGGCGGCGGTCTTGAGGACGCGGTCGCGGGTGGCGTTGCCCATGCCGAGGGTCTGCGCGGCGCTCCAGAAGCCGTGCCGGATGTGCAGTCCGACGGCGAGCATCGCGACGATGTAGACGACGTTCCCGTACCAGGTGGAGAACGTGGCGACGACGTTCTCGTACGGGTGGCCGGGCCGGGCGTTCTCGTTGACGGTGAGCGTCGTCAGGTCCAGCAGGTGCCAGACGATGAACAGCGCCAGGATGATCCCGCCCCAGCGCATGGTGCGCGTCGCGTAGCTCGGACGCCGCTTCCGGTGCACGTATTTGTCCGGGCGTGCCGCGATGTCGCGGCGGCTGAGCTGGTAGGCGGCGACGCCATGACCGACGACGGCGAGGAGCAGCACCACCCGCACGAGCCACAGGGCCCATGAGTAGTGCAGCACGGGCTCGCCCATGGTCCGCAGCCAGTGCCCGTACGCGTTGAACTCGTCCGCCCCGAAAAAGATCTTGAGGTTGCCCATCATGTGGGCGACGAGGTATCCGAGCATGATCAGGCCGCTGACGGCCATGACCGCCTTCTTGCCGACGGTGGATCGCCAGAACAGCCGTATGACGGACGGTTGCCGGTCCGTCCTCGACGGCTTCTTCTCTTCCGTCCTCGTTCCCAGTGCCATGCCGTCGACGCTAGGGCCGGAGAGGTCCAGAGGTCCAAGACATGATCCGGCTCATGTCCATAGCCATCGACTATCGTGGTCGCATGCAGCTGCAGCAGCTCCTCTACTTCGTCGCCGTCGCGGAGACCCGCCATTTCACCCGCGCCGCCGAGCGCGTCCATGTCTCGCAGCCGTCGCTCTCCCAGCAGATCAGAGCGCTGGAGAAGGATCTGGGCGCGGACCTGTTCGCCCGGGCCCGGGGCAACATCGCCCTCACGGACGCCGGCGAGACCCTGCTCCCCCTCGCGCGGCGCATCCTCGCCGACGCCGACACGGCGCGCCGCGAGGTCCAGGAGCTGGCCCAGCTGCGCCGGGGCCGGGTGCGGCTGGGCGCCACGCCGAGCCTGTGCACGGGCCTGCTGCCCGAGGTGCTGCGCACCTTCCACGATCTGCACCCGGGCATCGAGCTGCTGATCGAGGAGTCCGGCTCCCACGACCTGGTGCGGGAGCTGGCCCGCGGCTCGCTCGACCTCGCCCTCGTCGTACTTCCCCTGCCGTCGCCGTCCCCCGCGCTGACCACCGTCGAACTGCTCAAGGAGGACCTGGTCGTGGTGTCGTCGCCGCAGGCCCAAGAACCTCGCCGGCCTGTACGGATCGCCGACCTCGCGGGCGAGCCGCTGGTGATGTTCCGGCACGGCTACGACCTGCGGGAGCTGACCGTCGCCGCCTGCCGCGCGGCGGGCTTCGAGCCGACGTTCACGGTGGAGGGCGGCGAGATGGACGCGGTGCTGGGCTTCGTACGGGCCGGCCTCGGCGTCGCCGTCGTGCCCCGCACGGTCGCCGAGCGGGCCGGCGGCGACCTCCGGGTCACCCCGCTCGCCGGTCCGGGCCTGCGCCGCACCGTCGCGCTGGCCCACCGCAGTGATGTGGCGCCGCCCCGGGCGGCCCGCGAGCTGCAGCGCGTGCTGCTGGACTCGATGGCCGCCGCGGGGGGTCAGACGGCGTCGGCCATCACCAGCGTGTGAATCCGGTCGGGTGCGCCCGGCCGCGCGTAGTACCACCCCTGCGCGGTGTCGCAGCCGAGTTCCCTCAGCTGCTCTGCCTGGGCGCCGGTCTCCACCCCTTCCACCGTGACGGCCAGCTCCAGGCTGTGTGCGAGGGACACGATGCCCTCGACGATCTTCAGGTCGACGGGGTCGGCGGGATGACGCTGCATGCCCTGCGTGAAAGAACGGTCCAGCTTCAGCACGCTCACCGGCAGCCGGCGCAGGTTGGCCAGGTTGGAGTATCCGGTTCCGAAGTCGTCGAGCGCGATGTCGACGCCCATCTCCGCCAGTTGCCGCAGCGGCTTGAGCCGGTCCTCGTCGGCGCCGATCAGCGCCGACTCGGTGACCTCCAGACAGAGCGCTCCCGGTTCCAGACCCGATCGCTCGAGCACGTCGACGGTGTCCGCCACCAGCCCGGGATGCTGGAGCTGGGCGGGCGAGAGGTTGACGTTGATCCGCAGCGGGCCGCCGTCGGTGTGCCGCCTGCTCCAGAACCTGGCCTGGCGTACGGCCTCCTGGAGCACCCAGCGGCCGAGCGGCACGATCAGTCCCGTGCGTTCCGCGAGCGGTATGAACCGGTCGGGACCGAGCACCCCGTGCTGCGGATGGCACCAGCGCACCAGCGCCTCCGCGCCGTGCACGGTGCCGTCCCCGAGGTGCACCAGCGGCTGGTACTCGATGAAGAACTCACCGCGTTCCAGGGCGGCGGGCAGCGCGTTGGTCAGCCCGTGCCGGGTGATCGCGCGGGCGTCCGCCTCCGGGTCCGCGATCTCGAAGCGGTTGCCGCCCGCGGACTTGGCTCGGTACATGGTGATGTCGGCGCTGCGCAGCACCTCCGCACTGGTGCGCTCCCCCGCCGGGCCCTCCACGATGCCGATGCTGCCGCGGACGGTGAACTCCCTTCCGTCGACACGGATCGGGGTGGCGAGGGCGCCCAGGATGCGGGTGGCCAGCTCGTCCACGGCGTTCTGCGTGTCGGGCCCGGTCGTCAGTGCGACGAACTCGTCGCCACCGAGCCGCGCGACCATCTCGCCCGGTGCGGTGGCGCAGCTCTGCAGCCGGTCGGCGACCTCCACGAGCAGCCGGTCGCCGGTGGCGTGGCCGAGGCTGTCGTTGATGGTCTTGAAGCCGTCGAGGTCGAGGTAGCACAGCCCGAAGCGGGTGCCGGCCGCCGCGCCGACGGCCTTCTCGAGACGCTCGAAGAACAGGGTCCGGTTGGGCAGACCGGTCAGCGCGTCGTGCGTGGCCTCGTACCGCAGGCGCAGATTGAGCAGCCGCCGCTCCGTGGTGTCCTCGAAGAGCGCCAGCTGGTACTGCGGCTCCCCGTCGGCGTCGCGCAGCAGGGAGACGGTGAGATTGGTCCACAGGACGGTGCCGTCGTTGCGGTAGAACGGCTTCTCGACCCGGTAGTGCTCGCGTTCCCCGGTCACCAGCTCGTGGTACAGCTTCCAGACCTGCGGCCGGTCCTCCGGGTGCGCCCAGTCGGTGACCTTGCGCCCGCGGACGTGGTTCTCCAGACCGCCGAACATCTGGGTCAGCGTGTCGTTGACCTCCAGCACGTTGCCCTCGAGGTCGGCGATCCCGATGCCGATCGCGGCGCCCTCGAAGACCGCGCGGAAGCGTGCCTCCGTGGCATGCATGGCCTGGAGCGCCTCACTGCGCGCCAGCAGCGACGAGCGGGCGATGGACTCCTGCTCGGCCAGCGTCCGTTCACGCAGCGCCTGCGCGAAGCCGGCGGCGAGGGCGTGCTGGAGGCGGGCGCAGCGGGCCCGGTTCTCCTCCGCGGTCTGCTCGGAATCGCCGCAGTAGAGCACCAGGTAGGCGTCGACCACGCCGAGGGTGCGGCTGAGGGCGTCAGGGTCGGTGCAGTGTACGCCGACCAGCGCGGCCCCCACCTGCTGCGCGGGCTGTGCGGTGAAGGGGCGGGCATGGAGCGCGCTGTTCAACTCCCGTGCGAGCGGCAGCAGATGCTGCTCGAACTCGGGCCGGGTGAGCGACGTTGCCGTGGCGGGGAAGATGGCACGGCTCCAGATGGTCGCGAACCGCCTGAGCCGGTCCTCCAGCACGTCCGTGTCCCCCTCGGACCCGGCCGCCCGTGACGTTTGCCTCACGCTTTGCGCCCCACCCCGGCGAAGCCGGAGAAGGCGTACGGATCCTCCTGGTCGACGGGCCCGTCGGGCCGCCAGTCCGGCATGGACACCAGGCCCGGTTGGACCATCGTGTACCCGTCGAAGAACCGGCCGACCTCCTCGCGCGAGCGCATCACGAGCGGGTTGCGGATGTCCCGGTACACACCGACCGTGCCGCCGGCCTGCTCGGCCGGGAGGGGGATGCCTTCGAAGGAGGCGTGGGTGATCACCAGCAGGCTGCCGGGCGCCAGCGCGTCCCGCAGCTCGGCCACGGCCTCCCACGGCTCGTCCTCGTCCGTGAGGAAGTGCAGTACGGCGACGAGGAGCAGCGCCACCGGCCGTTCCAGGTCCAGCAGTTGCGCCTCGGGGCTGTCCAGGATCTCCCGCGGCTTGCGCAGGTCGGCGGCGACGACGTCCGACTGTGTGTCGCCGTCGAGCACCGCCCGGCTGTGCGCGACCGCCACCGGGTCGTGGTCCACGTAGAGCACCCGCGCCTCGGGGCTGGCCCTGCGGGCGACTTCATGGACATTCCCGAAGGTCGGAATGCCGGAGCCGATGTCGAGGAACTGCGTGATGCCCTCGTCCACCGCGTAATTGACGGCGCGGCGCATGAAGGCACGGTTCGCCTGCATGATCTTGGGGAGTCCCGGCATGAACTCCATCGCCCTGCGCGCGGCCGCCCTGTCGACCTCGAAATTGTGGGAGCCGCCCAGGTAGAAGTCATAAATGCGGGACACGCTCGGCACCGATATGTCGATGCCCTGCGGGGCCCAGGCGGGACGCTCCATCGATGTCTCCAACAAGTCGCCACGGGGGAGTTCGGCCATGTCCATGGCCAGTGTTCGAGCCGAGGCTACTGATCGCCCGCCACGAGGGCGAGCCCAAACGGAAATTAGCGGTCCGTTCTTGGTCACACCTGTTCGTCATGCGCCACTGGAACGCGACGTGGTCACATGCGTCCGGCAAACGCCCCCGCACATGCGTCGGACCCGCCGTCACGCGGAGGGGCGTGAGACGGGCCGACGCTGGCCGGAGGCGCAGCGTGGGGACTACTTGGGCGCTCCGACCGGCTTGCCCTCGGGCGAGACGGCGTACCAGGTGCCTCCGACGCCCTGGCCGTTGGTGTCACCCGGCTTGGAGTCTCCCGCGAAGGTGTAGATCGGCCAGCAGTCGATGGTCTGCTGCTCGATCCCGTCGGGCCGGTCGAATGTCACGAAGCCCTTCTTCAGGATTCCGACGGTGTCGTTCTTCTCGACGGGCTCCACGACCGGCCACTTCTTCAGGCAGTCGCCGGTGCAGGCGGTCTTCATCGGCCAGGCCGAGTCCTTCATGAAGCGGTAGACGGTCATCCCGTTCTTGTCGACCACGATCTCACCGAGCTTGGGATCCTTGCGTACGGAAAGCCCCGCGAGGTCGGCGGGCTCCGAGGCCTCGTCGCCGCCCGCTTCCCCGCCGGCACCCGGTGCGGCCTTCTTGCCGTCGGGGGCGGACGCGTACCAAGTGCCGCCCACACCCTGGCCCTTGACGTCGCCTGCCTTGGTGTCCTTGGCGTAGCGGTACATCGGCCAACCGCCGATGGTGAGCTGCTTCGTGCCGTCCGCCCTGGTGACCTCGCCGATCAGGGAGGGGTCGACGCCGGGGGCCGCGGAGGCGCCGCCGGCGGCGACGACCGGCCAGGTCTTCGCGCAGTCGCCTTCGCAATTCGACTTCGGCGGTTCCGCGGTGTCCTTGTCGAACCGGTAGAGGGTGAGCCCCGCGCTGTCGGCGAGGACCTTGCCGAGCTCCTTGCTCTCCCAGACCGCGAGCTGCCCCGCCGGCTTGGCGGCCGCCGCCTCACCGCCGGCGTCGGAGCCGTACCCGGCGTCGGATCCGTAACCGTTCCCGGGCTGCGCGGGATTGGCCGCGCCGACCGCCTGACCGTTGGGTGTCTCGGTGCCCGTCTCCTGACCGCACGCCGTCGTCAGCGCGAGTACGGCCGTCGCAGTCACCGCGAGCGAGGCGTTCCGCCAGGTGTTCATGTCCACTCCCGTGTTCATCCATCCGGTTCCGGCGCCCGGAGCGCCGTTCATGGCCCTAGGTACGGACGGGAGGGCGGCCTCTGTTCAACGTCTTCGAAAAAATCTTGTGAGTCGCAACCGCGAATGGTTGAAATCCCGCTGCCAACAGGTGAATTCACCCCATGTGGAACCGCCGTGGAATTGGCCGGATCTCAACTGCCCCCTGGGGCACATCAGTCACTCGCTGTACCGGAATCGCTCCAGAGCGCCGATCACACGGTCCCGCATCGTGGCACTTCCCTTGTGGCCGGAGTCGTCCACGACCACCAGTTCGGCGTCGCTCCAGACGCGGCTGAGTTCCCAGGGCGTCTCGAGCGGCGTGCTGAGATCCAGACGGCCGTGGAAGAGCGCACCGGGAATTCCTTTCAGTCGGCCGGCCTCACGCAGCAGCACTCCTTCCTCGAGCCATGCGCCGTGCGCGAAGTAATGGGCCGCGATCCGCACCAGCGCGATCCGCGCGTCCGAGGGCCGGCCACCGTACGGGTCGGGTCCGCCGCTCGGCTCGAGGGAGAGCACGGCGTCCTCCCATCTGCACCAGTCGACAGCCGCCTTCTCCCGCACCGCCCGGTCCTCGCTCTCCATGAGCCTGGCGTACGCGGCCACGAGGTCACCGGCGCGGTCGGCCTCCGGCACGCCGAGCCGGAAGCGGTGCCACTGCTCCGGGAAGAACCGGCCGACGCCCCGGTAGAGCCAGTCGATCTCTCGGCGGCGGGTGGTCGTGACGCCGTTGACGACGATCCCGGACACCCGCTCCGGATGCCGCTCCGCGTAGGCGAGGAGCAACGTGGACCCCCATGACCCGCCGTACAGCAGCCACCGCTCGATGCCGAGGTGCTCACGCAACTGCTCCATGTCGGCCAGCAGATGACCGGTGGTGTTGTGCCGCATGTCGGCGGCCGGGTCCGCCGCGTGCGGGGTGCTGCGTCCGCAGCCGCGCTGGTCGAAGAGCACGACCCGGTAGGCCTCAGGATCGAAGTACCGGCGCATCCGGGGGTTGCAGCCGGAGCCCGGCCCCCCGTGTACGACGAGCGCGGGCTTTCCCCGCGGATTGCCGCACATCTCCCAGTGGACGAGGTTCCCGTCCCCCACGTCGAGCATCCCCTGCTCGTACGGCTCGATCGGCGGATACAGCTCTGCCATGGCCCGACATCCTCCCCGTCACCTCGATTACAACAGCGCTGTTACATTAACCTCATGGCCTCGCCCGACCAAGACACCGCCGCCGCCCCCTCCCCCGGCCCCGAGCTCCTCGGCACCCGCCTGCGCCTCCTTCTGAACCTCCTCGACTCCGACGTCGCGGCGGTCTATGAGGACGTGGGCCTGGCGGGCCTGCGCCCCCGGTACGCCCCCGTCCTGCGCGTCCTGTCCACCCAAGGCCCGAGCTCGATCCAGGACCTGGCCCGGGCGACCGGCGTGACGCACTCGGCGGCGAGCCAGACGGTCGCCCAGCTCGTCAAAGAGGGCCTCGCCACGACCGGCCCAGGCAGCGACGGGCGCCGGCGCATCGCGACGCTCACCGCCGAGGCCGAGTCCCTGATGCCCGCACTGGCCGCCGAGTGGCAGGCCACCGCGGCGGCCGCCGCCGCTTTCGAGGCGGAGCTGCCGTACCCGTTGAGCCGGCTGATCGGCGAGGCGCTCGAAGCGCTGCGCCGGCGCCCCATGCGTGAGCGCATCGCGGACGCGGCACCCGGTCTGCCGCGGAACCCCCAGCGCGCCGACGGTGGCTGAGGCCCCTGCACATTCCCGGAGAACCGCATCCCCTGGAGACGGAAATGACCCGTTTGCCCTACAGCGATCGCGGGGGACGAACACCGCTCTTAGCGTTTCGGTGATCGAGGTGCATTTCCCGACCCACGCGGAAATCGTTCCGCGACTGCTCCTCGGGACCGGAGGACCACCATGCGCGCGATACGTGCCGCATCCGCCGCTCTGCTCGGAGCGGCCGCACTCGCCCTGACGGCCCCCACAGCCGCGGCCGTCAACAACACGCCGTACGACTTCAATGTCACGCCCTCGACCGTCGCGGCGGGCGGTCGTGTCACCCTGACCGCGGGCGGCTGCCCGAGCACCACCACCGTCACCTCCGGTGTCTTCGACACCGTCACCATCCCCCGCAACGGCGCAGCGACGGCCACCGTCGACTGGGACGCCAGGCCGGGCGCCGTGTATTCGGTGCAGTTCAACTGCGTCGGCCGGATCGGCACCCTCGACCTCACCATCGCCGGCGGGTCCGCGAGCCCCACTGCCAGCTCCACCAGGACCGCCACCACCGCACCGCCCCAGGGTGTGCGCGGCGGCGTGGGCGGCAGCTTCGACGGCATGAACACCGCGGAGATCGCGGCGGGCGGCGCTCTCGTGGCGGCAGCCGCCACAGCGACCGTGCTCGTCGTGCGCAGGCGGTCGACGAACCGCCAGCACTGATGGCGGCACCGGGGCACGGCCCCGTACGCCCCGGGCTCCCGTGCCCGCCCGACCGCAACAGGCGCCGACCGCTCGTCGCCCCGAGTCCTTCTGGAGGACTCGGGGCGACGAGCGGTTGCGGCCGGACCGGGAGGTTCAACCGGTCAGGCCGGACCGCCGACCGAGCGACGGCGGCGGACGATGAACAGGCTGCCGCCGACGGCCGCCGTGACCACCAGACCCGCGCCGATCGCCATCTCGACGTCGGTCGGTCCGATCGATCCGCCGAGACCACCCTGCGCACCGCGCGCGGGGAGCACCCGGAAGGACGCGGTGGCGGTCTCCCGGGAGTCGTTGCACCGGACGGTCAAGCTGTAGTTGCCGGGCGTCGCGTTGTTGCGGACCCGGGCGGTCGCGACCGATTCGCCGCCGTTGCCACCAGCACCATTGCCACCGGTTCCGCGGTCGCCGCCGTTACCCCGGTCGCCGCCGTCACCGCCCGCACCCCGGTCACCCCGGTCACCCCGGTCATCGCCATTGCCACCGGCGCCGTTGCCGCCGGCACCCCGGTCGCCGCCGTCACCGCCGGCACCCCGGTCACCCCGGTCACCCCGGTCATCGCCATTGCCACCGGCACCGTTGCCGCCGGCACCCCGGTCACCGCCGTCACCGCCGGCACCCCGGTCACCCCGGTCATCGCCATTGCCACCGGCGCCGTTGCCGCCGGCACCCCGGTCACCGCCATGGTCGTTGCCGGCGCTGGAGAGTGGAGCGTCCGGGAAAGCGTTCGAGCTGACCACACCACCGCGCCGGCAACCGTCGACGGTGATGGTCAGAATGCCGCCCGGGAAGACGGACGACGGGTGGACCTGTACGTTCCTGGGGCCGTTGCCGCCACCGGCGGCCGCCATGGGAGCGCACAGTCCGACGGCCGCGAAGGCGGTCACCGTCGCTGCGAGAGCGCGTGAGGCACGCATCGTTGAACCTCCAGAAGAAAGACGCCCCAAAGCCGTGCTCCGGGATATTCGACGAGTACGTCTTCCATGACGAACGATCACCGGATGGTGCTTTCGTCGCATTTCGGCCTTGGTCCACCCCGGTGAGACGACACGCCGACCCTGGACCCCTTGATCTGACGGAGCCGCAGGTCACAGACCGTCAGAAGTTTTTGGGGGCCGAATACCCGGATGGGCCATCACCGGTGGCACCGGCCACCCGTTCGCGCTTTCCCCCTCGCCGGAGTGCGGCACCCCGCTTAGCGTGCCCACAAGCGCGCGAAGGGAGAACCATGGGCCAGGACAGGTACGGCAGGGAACCGAGGAGACGCTCGCCCTGGGGCGTACTGGCTCTCGTGATGCTCACCGGCATCGCAATGGTCAAGAACGGTGTGGACGTGGGCCTCGGACCGCCTCAGCCCGCGGCCGCCGCGTCGCAGGACCGGGCGGGCGAGACGTTCCTGCCCGTGCCGCTGGAGCCGCTGCCGTACGCCGCCGCGGCCCGGGTGCGCATCCCCTCGATCAAGGTGGACGCCCCGATCGTGCACGTCGGACTGGACCAGGACGGCTGGGTGGCCGCTCCGGAGCCGAACGATCCCAACCTCGCCGGCTGGTACCAGAACGGCATCTCCCCCGGGCAGCGCGGCACCTCCGTCATCGTGGGGCACGTCGACAACCAGGCCGGCCCCGCCGTCTTCTACGGCCTCGGGGCCGTCAGGACGGGGCAGCTGATCGAGGTACCGCGCTTCGACGGCCGCGTCGCCGTCTTCGAGGTGTACGGCGTCGAGGTGTTCTCCAAGAACGACTTCCCCGGGGTGCGGGTGTACGCGGACACCGGCCAGCCGGAACTGCGGGTGATCACCTGCGGTGGCGGCTACTCCAAGGCGGGCGGGTACGACGGCAACGTCGTCGTCTTCGCCCGTATGGTCAAGGTCACCTGAGGCAGGGTCAGCGGCGCGGAACCGTGATCCGGTAGCCCTCGTCGAGCAGCTCCGGCAGATACCGGCGCAGCGCCGACACACTCTGCGACCGGTTCCCGCCCGCGTCGTGGGAGAGGACGATCACGCCGGGCGCCGCGCCCCGCAGGACACGCCGGACGATGGCCGAGGTGCCCGGCCGCATCCAGTCGAGGGTGTCGACGGTCCAGCCGAGCGGCTCCATGCCGAGATCGGCGCCGATCTCGAACGAGTGCCTGTTCCAGGCGCCGTAGGGCGCCCGGTACCAGAGCGGCGCCTCGCCGAGCGTCTTCTCGATCACCTCGCTGGTGCGCCCCAGCTGGTCGCGGATCCTGGACGGCGGCAGCATCGGGATCAGCGGGTGCGACCAGGTGTGGTTGCCGACCGCGTGACCGTCGGCCGCCATCTCGCGCAGCAGGTCGCGGTTGTGGGTCGCCATCTCGCCGCAGACGAAGAACATGGCCCGCACCTCGTGCTCGCGCAGGACGGCGAGGATGTCCGGGGTGTAGCGGGGGTCCGGGCCGTCGTCGAAGGTGAGCACCATGGCGCGGCCCGTGTCCGGGACCTCGAGGAAGGGCCGCTTGCGCACGGGCGGCTTCGCCCGCCGCAGGGCCGGCGGGGCGAAGACCGTCATGGGCCGCAGCCGGTAGGACGTCGCCTTCGGCGGGGCGGCGGCTGCGGAGGGGCCCGCGACCGGTCCGGCGCCGTCCGGGGCGCGTCCCGGGGTCTCGGCCCGCTCATGGACGAGAAGGCCGCCGACTGCGGCGGCGCCGAGGCATGCGGCGATGCGGAACATCGAGCGGCGGCCGGGAAGCTGATCCTTCTTCATGACCAACTGCTCGCACGGCGCAAGCGTCCCCGGCCTGATCAACACCGGTTCCAGCGGGGAAAACACCCGATGGGAGCAGCGGCGAAGGAGCGCAGCGGCCGGTGCCGGACGGCCCGTCGGGCGGCCGGCCGGAGCGGATAACCTCGTAGGTGTGACAGAGCACCCGCCCCACCGGTTCGAACGCGGCACCGACGGCCCGAAGGTGATCGTCGCGGGCCTCGACGGCTCCGACTCCTCGCTTCGTGCGGCGGCGTACGCGAGCGGCCTCGCCCGGCGGCAGGGCGCGCTGCTCGCGGTGGTGTACGTGCAGCCGGTGATGCCTGCGGGCGCCGCCTTCGGGGTGCCGGTCGCGGAGACGACCGGGGAGATCGCGGAGGGGCTGGTCGCGGAGGTGCGGGCCGCCGCCGAGCGGGTGCGGGGCATCTGGGACGTGCGCTGGGAGTTCCACACCGTGCGCGGGGACCCGTACACCGGTCTGGTGACGGCCGCGGACGAGCTCAAGGCCGACGCGGTGGTGGTGGGTGCCTCCGAGTCGGCCGGCCACCGGTTCATCGGCTCGGTGGCGGTCCGGCTGGTGAAGGCCGGGCGGTGGCCGGTGACCGTCGTCCCCTGATCCGCCCGGCCCGTCCCGCCGCGGTCAGCGGCCCATGGTGAGGCCGTCCTGGGCCGCTCCGCGGCTGAGCACGGCGGAGGTGATGGCGGCCTGGGCCTCGAGCCGGTCGCCGCGCGGCCCCTCGCGGCGCAGCACCTCGGGCAGGTTGACGACGCGGCCGGCGCCGGTGTCCATCCACTGCGGGATGTACTCGGCCTTTGTGACCTCCCAGCGCCCGCCGGCGGTGGCGGGCGGCGCGAAGGAGAAGCGGGCGATGGTGCCCTGGTTCCCGCGCGGGTCCTGCGACCCGTCGTTGTTGATCATGTCGCCGGCGATCTGGTCGCCCATGCCGTAGACGACCCAGGTGCCGTTGACCTTCTCGTAGGCCTGGGGGACGTGCGCGTGGGTGCCGAGGATCAGGTCGATGTCGGGGCGCCCGCCGGTGGTGGAGGCGGTGAGCGAGCGGCCGAGGTCGAGCTGTTGCTGATCGGGGTCGGTCTGCCATTCGGTGCCCCAGTGCAGGCTGACGACCACGACGTCGGCCCCCGCGCTCCGTGCCGCGCGGGCGTCGTCGATGATGCGCTGCTCGTCGATGAGGTCGACCGCCCAGGACTCCTCCTCGGGCAGCGGTTCGGCGTTGGTCCCGTACGTGTAGGCCAGCTGGGCCACCTTGGCCCCGCCGGCCGTGAACCACGCCGGTTCGTCCGCCTCCTGCGGGGTGCGCGCGGAGCCGGCGTGCTCGACGCCCGCGCGGTCGAGCGCGTCCAGGGTGCGGCGCACACCGGCGACGCCGTCGTCGAGGGTGTGGTTGGAGGCCGTGGAGCACGAGTCGTAGCCGACGCCGGCGAGCGCCGTGGCGATCTCCGGGGGCGATTTGAAGCTGGGGTAGCCGCTGTAGTTCCCGTTCTCGCCGTAGACGGTCTCCATGTGGCAGAGGGCGATGTCGGCGCGGGAGACGACCGGGCCGACGCCCGCGAGCATGGGGCGGAAGTCGTAACCGGTGCCGCCGGCGTCCAGTTGGGCCTGCTGGATGATCGAGGCGTGCGGGAGGACGTCTCCGGTGGCCACGAGTGTGAAGCCGCGCGAGGCGGAGGGTGCGCCGGCCGCCTCGGAGGGCGCCGTGCTGGCCGGACCTTTCCGGGGCGACGCCGACGGGCCGGTGTCCTGCTGTCCGGCACACCCAGCGGCTCCCGCGAGCAGCACGGCGCAGAGGGCCGCCGTGGCCCGTGGTGCGGGTCGCGCGCGTGTCATCGTCGACCGACCTCCCAATTGTGCGATCAGCGGCATATCCGACGAATTGAATCCACAGGGGAGGAACCGCCGAGTCAAGCGACACAGCCAAGGTGGTCGCCTCAACGGACCTGCGCGTTCCGTCGGCTCCGGCGGCCCGGTTGACCGTTCATCGCACCACTCGCCGCTCGGTGCGACCGTTCGCCGACAGCCCGCCGCACGCCGTCTGTCGCCGCGTGGCCGGATGCGTTCGTATACGCCACGTGGCAGCGGACCTCTGCGCAGAAGGGTGAAGGCAATGGCGACGGCGACCGCGACGACCGACGAACAGGCAATGGCGGAGCTGCAGCGCGAGCACGGCCCCGCACTGCTGAGCTTCCTGCTGGGACTGACCTACGGGGACCAGCAGCGTGCCGAGGACCTGCTGCAGGAGACGCTCGTACGGGCATGGCAGCACCCCGAGGCCTTCGACGCCCCGTACGAGTCGATGCGGCCCTGGCTCTTCACCGTGGGGCGCCGCCTCGCCATAGACGCCCGGCGCTCCCGGATGGCACGTCCCACGGAGATCGGCGACGGCGTGCTCGCCACCACGCCGGACCCGGCCGACGTGACGGAGAGCGCGGTGGCCGCTCTGGACGTACGCGCCGCGGTCGGTGAGCTGAGCCCCGAACACCGCGCCGTCCTCGTCCAGATCTACTTCCACGGGCTGAGCGTCAACGAGGCCGCCCAGGCGCTCGGCATTCCGCCGGGCACCGTCAAATCACGCTCGCACTACGCGCTGCGGGCGCTCGCCCGCTGCCTCCCCGGGTACAGCAGGCGTACCACCACTTCCGCCCCGGACGCCTCGGTGATGACCGCCTCCCCCACCGGTCACGGGCGCCGGACGGCCATATGTGAAACGTCACGCGCCAGTTGAGTAAACCGGCCTTCGTCACCGTGTCTGTCGGTGGAGGCTCGTGTGGAGGCTCGTGGTCGGACGCCAGCGCAGTCGTACGGGAGAAGGTGAAGCAGCGTGCAGCCCGGTAGCACGAACGGAACCAGCGGAGGCGGGCTCGCGGTCCCCATGGCGTGGCTCTGCGCCGAATACACCGCCGACGAGATGCTGCGCACCGGCGCCCTCGTGGAGGCGGACTCGCTCGAGTTCCGGGCCGGGCGGCAGACGCTCGCGCTCACGATCCATCTGTGCGACGGCGGGGAACCGCTCTCCGGCGGGTCCACGGCGGCCAGGATCGACCACTGGCTGACGGTCACGTCCTACGGGTACCCCTGGGCGCAGTGGGTACGGGAGCAGCTCGGGGTGCGGGCCGAACGCGTGCGGCACGGCGGCGAGGACCCGGACCTGGCGCTCGCCGCGGACGCCTGGCGCCGGCTGTGCGACACCGAACTGCTCGCCACCGACCTCGGCGGCCTCGAGCCGTGGCATCCCTCCCGTCCCCCGGCCGCCTCACCGGACGAGGCGGCCCAGGTATGGCTGCCCGCTTGGGAGTTGGGCCTCCCCCTCGGGCACCTGGCCGTCCACCTGTGGTGAGCGAGGCACCGGTCAGGGCCGCGGACCCGCCGAGGAGTGGACCCCCGCACGGTACTTCGGGATCCGGACGGTGATCTTCATACCGGCGCCGACGGCGGTCTCGATGACCAGGCCGTAATCGTCCCCGTACACCTGGCGCAGCCGCTCGTCGACGTTGCTCAGGCCGATGCCCGACGCGGTGGAGCGCTCTCCGGCGAGAATGCCGCGCAGCACCTCCGGGTCCATGCCGACGCCGTCGTCCTCGATGGTCACCATCGCCTCCGCGCCCGCGTCCTGCGCGGCGATCATGATGCGGCACTCGTTCCTGGAGTCCTCGAGACCGTGCTTGACGGCGTTCTCGACGAGGGGCTGCAGGCACAGGAACGGCAGAGTGACCGGCAGGACCTCGGGGGCGACCTGGAGCGTTACCTTGAGCCGGTCGCCGAAGCGCGCCCCGGCGAGCGCCAGATACTGCTCGATGGAGCGCAGTTCGTCGGCGAGCTGGGTGAACTCGCCGTGCCGCCGGAACGAGTAGCGCGTGAAGTCGGCGAACTCCAGCAGCAGCTCACGGGCACGCTCGGGATCGGTACGGACGAAGGACGCTATCGCGGCGAGCGAGTTGAAGATGAAGTGCGGCGAGATCTGCGCGCGCAGGGCACGGATCTCCGCCTCGATCAGACGGGTGCGGGACCGGTCGAGCTCGGCGAGTTCCAGCTGTACGGAGACCCAGCGGGCCACCTCGGAGGCGGCCCGCACCAGCACGGCCGACTCCCGGGAACCGTAGGCCACCAACGCGCCCAGCACCCCCTCCTCCCCGGTCAGCGGCGCGACGACGACCCAGCGAAGCGGGCACTCCAGCTCGTCGCACTCCGCGTGGACGCATCGGCTGCGCCCGGAGTCGAGCACCTCGGCGACCAGGTCCATCACCTGCTGCCGGTGCCGGTCGGCGCCTGGCCCGTCCCAGGCGAGCACCGCGTCCCGGTCGGTGAGGCACAGCGCCTCCGTGCCGAGCAGCGGACGCAGCCGCCGCGCCGCCTTGCGTGCCGTGTCCTCCGTCAGGCCGGCCCGCAGCGGCGGCGCGGCGAGGGACGCGGTGTGCAGCGTGTGGAAGGTGGCCCGTTCGACGGGCGTCCCGAGATCGAGGTCCCCCCGCCCCCCGCGTCCGGCCGTCAGCCGGCCGAGCACCGTGCCCATGGCCAGCAGCACGATTCCCGCCGCGGCCAGCGCGGCGATCCCGGTCCCGGTCATCGCGGTACTCCTTCGTGCTGCGGCCTGCCCACGAGGTCCTCCGGCAGATGCAGCCGGGCGAGGGTGGCCGCGGCGCCGGCCGGTATGTGGCGCGGGGTGGCCAGGGAGACGCCGACCATGGTCAGGAAGCCCAGCGGCACCGACCAGACCGCGGGCCACGCCATCAGGGTGTGCGCCCAGCCCTCCGGGGCCAGTCCGGCGCGCGTGGCCATCACCGCGGTCAGCGCCGCGCCTCCTCCGACGACGAGCCCCGCTGCCGCTCCCGGCGGGGTGAGCCGGCGCCACCAGATGCCGAGGATCAGCAGCGGGCAGAACGAGGAGGCGGAGACGGCGAACGCGAGTCCGACCGCGTCGGCGACCGGCACGTTGGTCGCCACCACGCTCAGCGCCAGCGGCGCGGCCATCGCGAGCAGCGTCGCAAGCCGGAAGTGCCGTACGCCCCGCGAGGGCAGTACGTCCTGGGTGATCACACCGGCCACCGACATGGTCAGGCCGGAGGCCGTGGACAGGAACGCGGCGAACGCGCCTCCGGCGAGCAGCGCCCCGAGCAGCTCGCCGGCGAGCCCGCCGATGATCCGTTCCGGGAGTACCAGCACGGCGGCGTCCGCGGCTCCGGTGAGTGCCAGTTCGGGCGCGTAGACGCGGCCGAGCGCGCCGTAGACGGGCGGGAGCAGGTAGAAGGCGCCGATCAGTCCGAGTACGACGAGGGTGGTGCGGCGGGCGGCACGTCCGTTGGGGCTGGTGTAGAAGCGGACGGCGACGTGCGGCAGGCCCATGGTGCCGAGGAACGTGGCGAGGATCAGGCCGTAGGTGGCGTACAGCTGGTAGCCGTCCCGGCCGCCGGACAGCGGCTGCGACCAGCTCAGCGGGTCGGAGCCCTCGGTGGTCCGCCGGGGCACCTCGGCGCCTTCGGGGAACCGCAGGGTCGTGCCCGACTCGATGCGGTGGGTCCCCTCGTCGAGGGCGACGGGCCGGCCGTCGTGCCGTACGAGGTCGACCGTGCCGGAGACGGTGAGCGTCAGCGGGCCGTCGAAGTCGACGCGGACGGTGTCGTCGACGCGGACGGCGGTGTGCTTCTGGAAGACGGCGGGCGCGTCGAACCGGGCCCGGGGGGCGTCGTCGCCGACCCACGCGGCGACGAGGAACAGCGCCGGCACCAGCAGCGCCGTGAGCTTCAGCCAGTACTGGAAGGCCTGCACGAAGGTGATGCTCCGCATGCCGCCGGCGGCCACCGCCCCGGTGACGACGAACGCGACGACGACGCTGCCGAGCCAGTCCGGCGCCCCCGTGAGGATCTGCAGGGTCAGGCCCGCGCCCTGGAGTTGCGGCAGCAGATAGAGCCAGCCGATGCCGACGACGAAGAGGCTCGCGAGCCTGCGCACCTGGGCGGACTCCAGGCGCGCCTCCGCGAAGTCGGAGAGCGTGTACGCGCCGGACCGGCGCAGCGGGGCGGCGACGAGCACCAGCAGGACGAGATAGCCGGCCGTGTAGCCGACCGGGTACCAGAGCATGTCGGGGCCCTGGAGGAGCACGAGCCCCGCGATGCCGAGGAACGACGCGGCGGAGAGGTACTCGCCGCTGATGGCGGCCGCGTTGAGAGCGGGCTTGACGGTGCGGGAGGCGACGTAGAAGTCCGAGGTGGTGCGGGATATTCGCAGGCCGAGCGCGCCGACGAGCACGGTGGCGAGCACCACGACGGTGACGGCGGCCACCGCGTAGGTCTGGTTCACGTGGTTTCTCCCGCGGGCACCGTCAGCGGCCTTCGACGAGCCTGGTGAAGTCGCGTTCGTTGCGCTCGGCCCGGCGCACGTACCAGCGGGCGATCAGCCACATGACGGGGTAGACCGCCACGCCGAGCGCGATCCAGGCGAAGGGCTCCGGCGACCCGGGGGAACCGCCGAGGGCCGCGGGCAGCGCGAACAGCAGCGGCAGTGTGCCGACGAGCAGCGCGAGCGTACCGAGCGCGTAGAGGGCGGCCCGCAGCTGGCTTCGCATCAGCGAGCGTACGTAGGTGGTCCCGAGGGTGGTCTGCTCGCTGATCTCCGAGCGGGCCGGAGCGTGGCCGGGCGGGCGGCGGGTGCCGCGCGGCACACCGGTGACCACCTCACGGCGTGGCGTTTGGTCTGCAGACATGGGCGTCCGCTCCAGCGTCTCTCGGCGAACTCGGGGAGATGGTGGAGTCTACGCAGGGACGATTACCGACGGTAGAGAGGAACGGCGCCGTCCCTGGGGCACGCCTCCCGGGCGGTACCGCACCCCGTCAGCGGCCGGTGTTCCGGGCGCAGTCGCTCAGCGCGATCTCCAGCTCCACGTAGGACTCCTCGGCCCTGCGGAACGCGACCTCGAGGGCCGCTTCTCCGCGCGGGCCGGTCATCCCCCGCGCCGACTCCCGGATCTCGTAGAGCACGTCCGCCCAGCGGCCGGCGGCACTCCTGACGGTGGCGAGCAGCGCTTCGAGGTCCCCGGCGCCGGCGGGGCGGCTCGACGGGAGCCTGCGGAGCTCGTCCAGCAGTGCTTCGATGTCGTGCATCAGGCCCCTTCTTCCCGGCCCGGCCAAGGTTAGGCGCGGGCCGCTTCCGCGGGGGCCGGTCACGGTGCCGCGTCGCCGTGCGGCCCGGTCGGGGCGACGAACGGTCGACGATGATCGCCGAACGGTCGCCTCAGCCCCGCGCGTGCCGCAGCAGCAGGTCACGGAGCTGACGGGCGTGCCGGCGACTGACCGCCAGTTCGGCGTCCCCGACCCGGACGGTCGTCGTGCCGGCGTCCAGTCTCAGTTCGTCGATGCGTCCCAGGGCCACCAGGTGGCTGCGGTGTATGCGGACGAACCCGCGGGAGGCCCAGCGCTCCTCCAGGGCGGACAGCGGGATACGGACCAGATGGCTGCCCGCGGCGGTGTGGAGCCGGGCGTAGTCGCCCTGGGCCTCGACGTACGTGATGTCGTCCACCGGCACGAAGCGGGTCACTCCGCCGAGTTCCACCGGGATCTGCTCCGCTCCCCCGCCGTTCGGCACGACCGGTGCGGCCGGTGCGGCGGCGCCCGGCGGGAGGTGGGCAGGGGCGGCGGGCTGCGCGTCCGGCCGCTGGGGTTCGCGCAGGGGGACCACCAGGTCGCGGACCCGGCGCACGGCTTCGGCGAGCCGTTCCCTGCGGACCGGCTTGAGGACGTAGTCGACGGCCTTGAGGTCGAACGCCTGGACCGCGAACCCCTCGTGCGCCGTGACGAAGACGATCAGCGGCGGCCTGGCGAACCCGGCGAGCAGCCTGGCGACGTCGAGACCGGTCAGCCCCGCCATGTGGATGTCCAGGAAGACGACGTCGATGGCGTCCTCGCCGTCCGGTCCCGCTTCCAGGGCCCGGCCGATGCGGCGCAGCGCCTCCGTGGCGTCGGTGGCGCCTTCGGCGCTGCGGATCCGTGAGTCGGCACGCAGCAGGTAGAGCAGCTCTTCGAGCGCCGGTTTCTCGTCGTCGACAGCCAGTACGCGCAGCATGCAGCGGAGTCTAGGCGTGGTCCGCGCGACGCGGCCACGCCCCCGGAAGGCCGGCCGGCACGGCTACGGAAGGACGGCCGGCTTTGCGATCGCGCTCGTCTCCCCGACGGGTTGAGCGCATCGCCTTCCCGCTGCGTATTCCAGGGTGACCGCCCGTAACACCTTGAGGAAACGAGGACCGCCCATGAGCCGGCAGCAGCCGCACCTGGATGTGGCCGCCTACGCGCTCGGCATCCTGGAACCGGCCGACGCGTTCCGGTTCGAGGAGCACCTTGCCGGTTGTGTCACGTGCGCCGTGGGGCTGTCCGACTTCACCGCCCTGGCCGGCGCGCTGTCCGAGCTCGCCGGTCCCGGCCGGATCGACGCCCGCCCCGGTCCGAAGCTGCTCGAGCGGCTCATCGGCGCAGTGGCGGTGCAGCGTCGCCGGAGCCGTCGGCGACGGCTGGCGCTGGTGGCCGTGGCCGCGTCGCTGATCGTCGCGCTGCCCACCGCGGTGATGACGGTGCGGGGAACCGGGGAGTCCGCGCCGCCGCGGGTCGTCGCCTCGGATCCCGCGACGGGTGTCACCGCCTCCGTGGCGCTGGAGGACCGCGGCTGGGGCACGGCGGTCGCGATGCGGCTCACCGGGCTCGCGGGGCCGCGCACCTGCCGGCTCGTTGCGATCGGCAAGGACGGGGTGGAGCACCCCGTCCTGAGCTGGTGGGTGCCGGAGGGCGGGTACGGCGTACGCGAAGGACCCGGCCGGGAGGGGCCCCTGGACCTCGAGGCGAGCACCGGCCTGCACACGGCGGAGATCGGCCGCTGGGAGGTCCGGGCGGAGAGCGGGGAGCGGCTGCTGTCGATCGGCGGCTGAAGCGCGGCCGGCCGGGCCTCACCCGGTGAGCGGGAGAGCCGCCGGCGTCACTTGAGCAGCCGGGAGAGCCGACGGTCCGCGAGCGGGCGGCCACCGGTCTGGCAGGTGGGGCAGTACTGCAACGACGAGTCGCTGAAGGCCACTTCACGGACGGTGTCGCCGCACACGGGGCACGCTCGGCCGGTGCGGCCGTGGACGCGCATGCCGCTCTTCTTCTCCGACTTGAGCCGGCCCGCCGCCAGTCCCCGTGAGCGTTCCACGGCGTCGGCGAGGGTGGTCCGCAGCGCCTCGTACAGGGTGTCCGTCTCTTCGCCGCTGAGGTTCTGCACGGGTTTGAAGGGCGACATCTTGGCGGCGTGCAGGATCTCGTCGCTGTACGCGTTGCCGATGCCCGCGATCAGACTCTGGTCGCGCAACGCGCCCTTGATCTGGCGCCGCTCGCCCTCGAGCACCCTGGCGAAGGCGGCACGGTCGAAGTCGTCGGAGAGCGGGTCGGGTCCGAGCCGGGCCACACCGGGCACCTCCGCCGCATCCCGGACGACGTGCACGGCGAGCCGCTTGGTGGTCCCGGCCTCCGTCAGGTCGAAGCCGCCGCCCCCGGCCAGCACCGTCCGCAGCGCCAGCGGTCCTTTGCCGGGTCGGGGCGGCTGCGCCGGGAGCTCGTCCTTCCACTGGAGCCAGCCCGCGCGGGCGAGATGGGCGACGAGGTGGAGGCCGCCTGTGGTGATGTCGAGCCACTTGCCGTGCCGTTGAACGGCGGTGACTTCCGTTCCTTCGACGGCGGAGAGCGGCGGGTCGTAGGTCTTGAGCACGCTGATGGCCACCGGCAGCACACGTTCGATCCTCCGGCCCACGAGTCGGGCGTCGAGGAACTCCCGTAGCGCTTCGACCTCGGGCAGTTCGGGCATACCCCCACCCTGCCGCAGCGGGCGGCGCCCCGCGCGCCGGATCGGCTGACGCGGTGGCCTCCATGTGGGGTGGGCCTCAGATGCCGTAGCCGCGGGTCGCCGTGCCTTCGAAGACGGCGCGCCGCTCCTCCTCGCGGAGGTACCCGGTCAGCGCGCGGGCGGCGCCGAGGACCTCGGCGTAGCCGGCGGCGAGGGTGCACACCGGCCAGTCGGAACCGAACATCAGCCGGTCCGGTCCGAAGGCGTCCAGCACCGTGTCCGCCCAGGGGCGCAGTACGGCGACGGTCCAGGAGGACCAGTCGGCCTCGGTCACCGGACCGGAGAGCTTGCAGACGGTGTTGGGGTGCGCCGCCAGGCCCGTACCGCCCGTGCCCAGGGCTCGAGTTCGGCCGGGGCCGAGGCGACGGGCGGCTTGCCGAGGTGGTCGAGGACGAAGGTCGGTCCGGGCACGCCGGCCGCCGCCCCGGCCGCCGCGGGCAGCTGGTGCGGCAGCACCACGAGGTCGTAGGCGAGTCCGGCCTCCGCGACGGCGGCGAGGCCGCGCAGGACGTCGGGGCGCAGCAGCCAGTGGGGTCCGGTTCGCTCTGGACCTGATGGGTGGCGAGGCCGGTGCTTGAGCACCCCGCGGCCGGGTACCCGCGATCCGCACCCGGCCGCAGCGAAGGAGTTCCCGTGCCTGCCCGCGACGCTCTGGCGGAGTACCGCCGCAAGCGCGACTTCCACCGCACCAGCGAGCCCTCGGGAAGGGGCGGCCCCCACGACCGCGAGGCGCTCTCGTTCGTGGTCCAGATCCACGACGCGAGCACGATGCACTTCGACTTCCGCCTCGAGGTGGACGGCGTCCTCAAGAGCTGGGCCGTCCCGAAGGGCCCGTCCGCCGACCCCGGCGCGAAGCGCCTCGCCATGCCGACCGAGGACCATCCGCTGGAGTACGCGGACTACGAAGGCGTCATCGCGCCCGGCGAGTACGGCGCCGGCGCCGTCATCATCTGGGACGAGGGCAGCTACCGCAGCCTCGCCACGGACCGGCGCGGCAACGAGATCCCCTTCGCCGACGCCCTGGCGGCCGGCCACGCCTCGTTCTGGCTCGACGGCAGGAAACTGCACGGTGGCTACGCGCTGACCCGCACACGCGACGGCCGGGACGGCGGACGCGAGACGTGGCTCCTGGTGAAGAAGCACGACCGGCACGCCTCCCCGCGCCACGCGCCGGAGCCCCGCCGGGCCCGGTCCGCCCGCACGGGCCGGACCCTCAAGAGGGTGGCGGCGGACGCCTCGTCCAGCGGTTCCTGAGTCGGCGCGCGCTCCGCACCTTCGCCGGAGCCCTGGGGGAGGATGGTGCGGATGATGTTCTCGGACGCCGTCTACGCGGCCTTGGGGGTCGGCGCACTGGCGGCAGCCGTTGTGCCGCGGATCGTGTTCAAGCGCCCGTTGTCGATGCCCATGGTGTTCCTGGCGGCGGGCGCGCTCGTCGCCGCGCTCCCGATCCCTGTGCCGGTCGTGGACCCGGTGAGGGACCGGCTGTGGGTGGAACACGTCACCGAGGTCTGCGTGATCGTGTCCCTGATGGGCGCGGGCCTGGCCATCAACCGCCCGTTCGGGCTGCGCGCATGGGCAGGTCCCTGGCGTCTGCTCGGGATCACCATGCCGCTCACCGTCGCCTGCACCGCGCTGGCGGCCTGCCTGCTGCTGGACTGGCCGTTCGCCCTCGCCCTGCTGCTGGCGGCGGTCCTCTCGCCCACCGATCCGGTGCTGGCGGCGGAGGTCCGGGTCGGGGAGCCCACCGACGCCGAGCAGGACGAGGACGAGGTGCGCTTCACCCTCACCAGCGAGGCCGGGCTCAACGACGGGCTGGCTTTCCCTTTCGTCCTGGCCGCGCTGGCCGCCGCCTCCGCGGCGGATTCCGGCCGGCCCTTCGAATGGATCGGCGGCTGGCTGCTGACCGATCTGCTCGGCAAGAGCGCCATCGGCGTGCTGACGGGCCTGGCTGCCGGACAGCTGCTCGGACGGATGTTCTTCCGCGCCAAGGTCTCCGCCCTGCGGCTGTCCGAGCACATGGAGGGCTTCGTCGCCCTGGGCGCCACCTTCGTGTCGTACGGCGTGGCCGAACTGCTGCACGGCTACGGCTTCCTCGCGGTCTTCGTCACCGCCTGCGCCATCCGGTCCGCCGAGCGCAGCCACGGTTACCACAAGGTCCTGCACGAGTTCACCGAGCAGGTCGAGCGCCTGTTGACCGCATTCCTCCTCTTCCTCCTCGGCGGCTATCTGGTCACCGGCGGGCTCGGCGCGCTCGACCGGCCGGGCGCGCTCCTCGGCGTGCTGCTCATCCTCGTGATCCGCCCGGTCACGGGCTGGGTCGGCCAGCTGGGCTTCCGTACGGGCACCCGCGAGCGGCTCGTCACCTCCGCGTTCGGCATCCGCGGTATCGGCTCGCTGTTCTATCTCGCGTACGCCTTGGGTCAGGGCCGTTTCGCCGGGCACGCCGAGGAGCTGTGGTCCGTCGTCGCCTTCGCCGTCCTTGCGTCCGTCATGATCCATGGAGTCGCGGCCACTCCGGTCATCAGCCGTCTGGACCGGCTCCGCGGCCGAGCCGGCCCACCGCCGTGACCGGACGGTCCCGCCCCGGGCGCCTCGTCAGGACGCGAGACGGTCGGGCATGCGGAACTCGCACCACACGCACTTTCCGCTGCCGCGTGATTCGACGCCCCAGCTGTCGGAGAGCCGGTCCACCAGCATCAGCCCCCGCCCGGAGACCCCCGCGACGCCGGCCTCGCGCCGGCGCGGAAGCGCGCTGGAGCGGTCCTCGACCTCGACCCGGAGCCGGCGTTCGACGCCGGCCAGGACCCGGGTCGTGACGATCGCCCCACCGTCGGTGTGCATGAGCGCGTTCGTGATCATCTCGTCGGCGGCCAGCTCGATCTCGTCCGCCCGCTCGCCGGCACCCCACGCGCGTACGGCCGCCCTGACCATGTGGCGTGCCGAGCGCAGCGCCTCCGGGTCGCCCTGGGCGACGTGCTGCTGGAGGCGGCCGCCCGCCTGGGCGGTGTAGGCGCCCTTGCGGCGCAGCAGCAGGAGCGCCACGTCGTCGTCGCCCCCGCGTTCGTCCACCACCTCGCAGAGCCGGTCCGCCAGCAGGTGGAGGTCGCGCGGGCCGCCGTGCACCAGCTCGGCGAGCAGTTGCATCCCGTCGTCGAGGTCGGCGCCGGGCTGTTCGACCAGGCCGTCCGTGTACATCACCAGCGTCTGCCCGGGGTCGAGCTCGACGGTGCTGACCGGGTACTCGAGCCGGCCGAACTCGGCGGAGAGCCCCAGCGGCAGCCCGCCCTGGAGCGCCAGCCTCCGGCAGGTGCCGTTGAGTTCCCTGATCAGCGGGTCGACGTGCCCGGCCCTGACGACCTGCACGACCCCGGTGGAGAGGTCGACCTCGGCGTAGGTGCAGGTGGCGAAGCGGTCGGTGTCCAGTTCGTGCAGGAAGACGGAGGCCCGGGCCATCACGGTGGCCGGTGTGTGGCCTTCTGCGGCGTAGGCACGCAGGACGATGCGGAGCTGTCCCATCACGGCGGCCGCGTGTGTGTCGTGGCCCTGTACGTCGCCGATGACGGCCCCGACACGGCCGCCCGGCAGCGCGATGATGTCGTACCAGTCGCCGCCGATGTCCCGCCCGAACCGCGCGGAACGGTAGCGCACCGCGATCTGCGCGCCCGGCACTTCGGGGATCCGGCGCGGCAGCATGGCCTGCTGGAGCCCCTCCGCGAGGTCGTGCTCCTGCTCGTAGAGCATGGCCCGCTGGAGGCTCTGGGCGATGCTGCTGCCGAGCGCCACCAGGAGATTGCGCTCATCGGCGCTGAAGCTGGTCTTGTCGCTGTAGAGAAGCCCCAGCGCTCCGATGGGGCGGGCCTGGGCGATCAGGGGCAGGTACGCCGCGGCGGTGATGCCGAGTCCGCGGATGTGCGGCCACAGGATCGGGTACGACCGGGCGAAGTCGGCCGCGGACTCGATGAAACGCGGGGTGAGCGTGCGCACGACTTCGCTCATCGGGTACTGCTCGTCGACCCGTGTGTAGCGGGTGCCGGGCACGAAGGAGCCTTCCGGACCCTCGGCCACGAGGTGGATGCGGCCCGACTCGAGCAGTCCCATGACGAGGCTGGTGGCGCCGAGGTGCTCGAGCCCGTGGGTGTTCTTGAGCAGCTCGATGACGTCCTGCACGGTCCTGGCGTGCGCGAGGGCGGCCGTGGTGCTCTCGACGACGCTGGTCTGTCTGCGGCGCTCGAGGTCGACCTCGACATGGGCGGTGGAGTCGGCGAGCTCCTGGGTGGCGTCCCGGACGATGCCGATGATGCGCACCGGGCGGCCGGTCTCGTCCCGCCGTACGCAGCCCTGGGTGTGCGTCCACCGCAACGTGCCGTCACGGCGCCGGATACGGAAGTAGGCGCCGTAGTTGTCGTTCCCGCTCTTCAGCGCCTGGGCCACCATCGTGTCCAGCCGGACGGCCTCGTCGGCCGGTACCCGCATGCCCAAGCTCTCCGGACGGCCGTCGTACTCCTCGGGACGCAGGTCGAACACCTCGAGGCCGGGCCCGTCCATGTGCATGAGCCCGCTGGAAAGGTCCCAGTCGAAGGTGCCCATGCGGTTGAGGTGCAGGCTCACGTCCGCGTGCGCCGGCCAGTCGTCGGGGAGCGACAGGGCACCCGCTGCCCGATCAACCATGGAGCCACTCTGTCACGATTTATCGTCTTCCACGAGCTGTCGGACGGACTGCTCAGCGCGGCAGCTCGTCCGCCTCCGGAAGGGTTTCCTGGTCCGGGCCGGCGGGAGCGACCGGATCCGCGCCGACCGGATCCTGCTCCGGCCCGGCCTCCGACCCCGCGGTAGGACCGGGGTCTGCCGGTTCGGGCTCCACGAGGTCGGGCACCCCTTGGTCCGGGTCCGCGGGCAGGTCCGGCTGCGGGGCGGCCGGGACCTCGGGCTCCACCGGCGGTTCGGGCGCCGCGGGCTCGAAGGGCGCCGGCTCCACGGGCGGCTGCGGAGTGGCACCCTCCGCACCCGCCGGGTCCGCCGCCCCGTCCGGGTCCGTGGGGGTGGGGTCGGCGAAGACCTCGTCGGGGTCGACGGGCGGAAACACGGCGGGCCTGGCGTCCTCCTCGCCCTCCGTGCCGCTGGGGCGCTCGATCCAGCCGTTGTCGATGGCGCTGACGAGCAGGAGGTTGTTGACGGCCTGCGCGGCCGGTTTGATGACGATCACCCGGTCCGCCCGGTATCCGGTCCAGGGCTCGCCCTTGTTGACCAGCGCGGTCCTGATCGCCACCGGCTGCCTCAGCGGTGCTCCGGAGGCGCAGCGCACCCGCGGGGCCCCGAACTCGTCGACCAGTACGGCGGTACCGGCCTGGAGCACCGACTGCCGGGCGACGGCGGACCCGTCGTGGAAGCCGTGGCCGGTGACCCGGACGTCGGCGCGGAGTACGACCGGGGTGAGGCCGCGCAGGAACGCGGCGACTCCGGACCGCTCGACGCCCACCGCTTCGGCGAAGGCCTTCGCCTTGTGCTTGTCCGCCGCCAGCAGACCGGCCTGGCGTCCGATGTCGCAGGCGGCCTCCTCCTGGGTGCCCGCGTAGAGGCCCGGTGTCGCGCCGGACACCGTCCGGAGGGTCACCCCGGCCCCGGACGGGCTCTTCGGCGCACTGGCGACGGCCGGCAGCGCAGCCGGCGCTCCGGCCGTGACGGTCGACGCGGTGAAGGGATCCGGCCCAGGCACGGCGCGCGACTGGAGGAGGATCTCCCCCGGCTCGGCCGCCCTGCTGTCACCGCCGCAGCCGGCGGCCAGCGGCCCCAGGCACAGCACGGCGACCGTCGCGTACAGACCACGCATCGGTGAGCGCACCAAGATCTTCCGCCTCCCGCAACTCGAGATGTCCCTCAATTTCTGACGGATCATCACCGAAGTCGCGACTTGAACGCGTTCAGTTCAGCGCATAAGGTCGGCGCCAGAAGGTTTGAACGCGTTCAACCGATGGGGGGTGCGGCATGTTCGTACTGGTCAACCTGATCGTCATGCTCGGCATGCTGGTCGTCGTGCCCGCCGGGCTGCGTCTTGTGGACCCCGTACGGCTCGCACCCGTTCGGCGGATGTGGCCGATGTTCGCCGTGCCGGGCGCGGTCGCGCTGTGGCTGCCGCGGGGCGCCGTCGCCACCACGCTCGCCGTCGTCTACGCGCTGGGCACACTGCTGCTCGCCGCCCAGGCCCCGCGGCGGCTGGTGCGCACCCGTTCCTTGGCGCCCGCCGAGGTCGCGGTGCTCACCGCGCTGGCCGCACCGTCCGTCGCGGGCCTCGCGCTGGTCGCCGAGCGGGCCGGGTACGAGTTGTTCGGCTTCACGTTGCCGATCCTGGCGCTGACCGTGCCGCACTTCCACTTCGCCGGATTCACCGCCGCGCTCGTGGCGGGTCTGGTGTGCGGCGCGGCTGCCGGAGGGCTCGCCCGTTTCGCCGCCCTGAGTGTGCCGCTCGGCACGCTGACCGTCCTCGCGGGGTACTTCGTCGACGACTGGGCCGAACTGGCGGGCGCGCTGGTGCTGACCGCGGGCATGTGGGCCGTGGCGCTGCTGACCTGGCGCGACGTCCGGGGCGCGGAACGGGACCCCTGCACCCGGGCGCTGCTGGCCGTCTCGGCGGCGGTGCTGGTGGCGACGATGCTGCTGGCGCTGAGCTGGGCGGTCGGACAGGCCGCCGACATCCCGCACCCCGGCCTGACATGGATGGCCGCCACCCACGGGCTGGGCAACGCCCTCGGCTTCGCACTCTGCTCGGTACTGGCCTGGCGGAGGATCAAGAACATGAAGGAGAGTGCCGTATGAACGGCGCGGACAGGGCCACCGGACGGCTCACCTACCGGAACGTCGGTGCCACGCGGCACGGGCCGCTCCCGGCCGGCTACAACCACCTGCACCACACCACTCGGATCGGTCAGGGCCGGGCCGTCTTCGAGGCGGCGGGGACCGCCGTGACGACCTGGCGCATGCACCGCGGGTCGGGCGCCAGGCTGCGGGCCGCGGTCCACCTCGCCGAAGCCGGTGCCCGCGTCGAGGTGTCCGTCGGCGTCGGCCCGCTCCGCGTCAGCGCGCCGTGCGAGGTGATCTGGACGGTGTACGAGAAGGACCGCACCGGCTTCGCCTACGGCACCCTCACCGGGCACCCGGAGACCGGAGAGGAGTCGTTCGTCGTGGACCTGCACGACGACGGGTCCGTCTGGTTCAGCGTCCTGGCGTTCAGCAGGCCCGCCGCCTGGTACAGCCGGCTCGGCGGTCCGGTCGTCCCCGTGCTCCAGCACTGGTACGCCCGGCGGCTCGGCCACACGCTGCGGCGGATCGCCGCGGCCTGATACTGGAGGTGATGGAATGGTTCGGCGACGACGCTTACTGGCTGAGCAGGCTGGTCTTCCAGCGGGCTCTCGCCGCCGTGTATCTCGTCGCCTTCCTCACCGCCGCGCTGCAGTTCCGGGCGCTGATCGGCCAGCGGGGCATGCTGCCGGTGCCGGACTTCCTGCGCCGGGTGCCCGCCAAGGAGTCGCCGAGCCTGTTCAGGCTGCACTACTCCGACCGTTTCTTCGCACTCGTCGCCTGGACGGGCGCTCTGCTCTCCGCGGCCCTGGTCGCCGGAGCAGCCGACCGGTTGCCGCTGGTGGTCGCGATGGCCTGGTGGGCGGTGCTGTGGGTGCTGTACCTCTCCATCGTCAACGTGGGCCAGACCTGGTACGGATTCGGCTGGGAAACCCTGCTGCTGGAGGCCGGCTTCCTCGCGGTCTTCCTCGGCAACGAGCACATCCAGCCGCCGGTGCTGGTGCTGTGGCTGTTGCGCTGGCTGCTGTTCCGGGTGGAGTTCGGGGCGGGGCTCATCAAGATCCGTGGTGACCTGTGCTGGCGAAATCTGACCTGTCTGTACTTCCATCACGAGACCCAGCCCATGCCCGGCCCGCTCAGCTGGTACTTCCACCGTCTCCCGCGAGCCGCCCACAGGGTGGAGGCGGCGGCCAACCACATGGTCCAACTCGGCGTCCCCGTCCTGCTCTTCGCCCCGCAGCCGGTGGCGAGCGTGGCCGCCGGGCTGATCGTGGTGACCCAGCTGTGGCTGGTCCTGTCGGGCAACTTCGCCTGGCTCAACTGGCTGACGATCGTCCTCGCCCTGTCCGCGCTGGACGGCTCGCTCGTCGCGGGAGACCGCTCACTTCCCGGAGCACCGCTCTGGTTCGAGATCACGGTGATCGCCGTGACCGCGCTACTGCTGGTCCTCAGCTACCGTCCGGCGCGCAACCTGCTCTCGAAACGGCAGGCGATGAACCGCTCGTACGACTCACTGCACCTGGTCAACACCTACGGCGCGTTCGGCACGGTGGGCCGGGTCCGGCTGGAACTGGTCGTCGAGGGCACCGATGAGGGGACCCTCAAGGAAGGCACCGTCTGGCGGGAGTACGAGTTCAAGGGCAAGCCGGGCGACGTGCACCGGCTGCCACGCCAGTTCGCGCCCTACCACCTGCGGCTGGACTGGCTGATGTGGTTCGCCGCGCTCTCCCCCGTGTACGCGCGGTCGTGGTTCCTGCCCTTCGTGGAACGCCTGCTCGAAGGCGACCGGGACACGCTGCGGCTGCTGCACCGCAACCCCTTCCCCGACCGGCCGCCCGCCCATGTCCGGGCGCGGCTCTACCGCTACCGGTTCACCACCGGGCGGGAACGCCGTGAGACCGGTGCGTGGTGGCACCGCACCTACGTCCGCGAATTCCTGGCACCCACACGGCATTCATGAAGGGACGACAGCGGCGGGGCGTCATCCGTGTGCCCCCGGCCCGGGCGGGCGGGGGGCACACGGATCGATGCGCGGGTCAGGTCAGTCGATACCCGGCAGGATGTGCGGTTCGGCGAGGTCGTCCTCGTATCCGGCGAGCCGGATCGGGGCCGAGCGCGCCCAGACCTCCAGATTGCGGATCTCCTCGGCCTTGGCGGCCCGTTCGACGCCGCGTTCCGGCGGTCGTTGGTCTTGCTTCACATCTTGTGTCACCGCGCACTCCTCTGTGTCGCGTAACTGGGACAGGGCAGTTCGGTCGCGGTGGCGCCGTCACTCGGGCGGGACCGCAGCCTGGTTGCAGACCTGTCCCAGGACGGCCGAAGGGGTTTCGTGGATCCCTTGGTGGCTGTCCATTGACCCCAGGTTAACCAAATGAGCACCACCGCGCTCGATGGGGCCTCTAATTCCGCTTGATTCAGGCCAATACCGTGTCCGAACCGCAACAAAAGGCCGGTGCACCCGTATCGGGTGCACCGGCCTCGAGTGCGGTGCGATCCGCGCCTGGAACGGTGGGGCGATGTGCGCGTGGGCGCCTACCAGTTCGCCGGGGCGTAGTCCTTGAGGAAGCAGCCGTAGAGGTCCTCGCCGCCCTCGCCACGGACGATCGGGTCGTAGACGCGGGCAGCGCCGTCGATGAGGTCCAGCGGCGCGTGGAAGCCGGCGTCCGCCAGGCGCATCTTGTCGGGGTGCGGCCGCTCGTCGGTGATCCAGCCGGTGTCGACGGCCGTCATCAGGATGCCGTCGGCCTCGAACATCTCCTGGGCGCTGGTACGGGTCAGCATGTTCAGCGCGGCCTTGGCCATGTTCGTGTGCGGGTGGCCGGCCCCCTTGTAGCCGCGGCTGAAGACGCCTTCCATGGCGGAGACGTTGACGACGTACTTCCGCTTGCCGGACGCCGCGGCCATGGCCGGACGGAGCCGGCTGATCAGGATGAACGGCGCCGTCGAGTTGCAGAGCTGCACCTCGAGCAGCTCGACGGGGTCGACCTCGGAGACCGTCTGGATCCAGCTGTTCGTGTCGTGCAGGTCGGGCACGAGGCCGCCCGCGTCGATGGCCGTCCCGGCCGCGATGCGCTCGAGCGAGGCGGAGCCGCTGACCAGCGCGAGGTCCGTGACGTCCTGGGCCGTCAGCCCGTCCCCGGCGGACGACGGCAGCGCGGCCACCGACTCGACGGCGCCACTGCCGAAGGTGCCGATGACCTGGGCCGGCGGCAGCTCGCCCGCGGGGAGCGGCGCGCTCTCGGCGGTGAGCAGCTCCCGGTACGCCTGCGGGGAGCGGCGGACGGTCTGGGCGGCGTTGTTGATCAGGATGTCCAGCGGGCCCTCCGCGGCGACGGAGTCGGCGAGGGCCACGACCTGCGCCGGGTCGCGCAGGTCGATACCGACGATCTTGAGACGGTGGATCCACTCGTCACTGTCCGGCATCGCCTTGAAGCGGCGGATCGCGTCGTTGGGGAAGCGGGTGGTGATGGTCGTGTGCGCACCGTCCCGCAGCAGCCGCAGGGCGATGTACATGCCGATCTTGGCGCGGCCGCCGGTGAGCAGGGCCCGCTTGCCGGAAAGGTCCGTCCGCGCGTCGCGGCGGGCACGGTTCTCGGCCGCGCACGACTGGCACAGCTGGTGGTAGAACGCGTCGACCTCGACGTAGCGCGCCTTGCAGATGTAGCAGGAACGCGGGCGGCGAAGTACCCCGGCGATCTCGCCCATGACGGACGACGACGGCAGCAGACCCTGCGTCTCGTCGTCGATCCGGGCGGCGGAACCGGTCGCGGTCGCCTCCGTGACGGCCTTGTCGTGCGCCGTCTTGGCGGACCGTCGCTCCTGACGGCGGCGCTGCTTCACCGTCCGGTAGATCCCGGCGGTGGCGCGGCGCACCGCGATCGCGTCCGGATGGTCGACCTCGAGCTCGTCGAGCTCTTCGAGCACGCTCAGGCAGACGGCCAGCCGCTCCGGGTCGATGCCCGGCCCGTACGCCACCGGGCTGTCCTCTGTCACCGTCATCGCTGGTTGCCGTTCCTCGGTCACTCGAATGCCACGTTTCAAAAGCACGACTGTACTGAGAGTGGAGTGGTCGGCCAAATGACGGCCGTCACGTCGGCCTCCGCCGCCGCGGGACGGGAACCTCGGTCGACCGGCAAGGAGGCGGGCCGAATGGCCGGATCTCGTCGGGTCGACAGGTGATCGTCGAGCGCGTGGACCGGTCTGGACCTCTGATGCCCCATGGGCCGCCTCGCCCCGAGCGCCCACGGCCGCCACCGCCCCGGCGACGCGCGTCGCACGGTCGGGGCGGCGCGTCGCCCCCTCGCGCGGCACATCCGTTTTGCGACAGGTTTCACATTTCCCACACAGGCCGGCGGGACGAGCCCCCACTATGTGATCCGTCAGGTCCGACGTGGCGGTCGCCGTGTGCGCTCCGGCCACTTCCAGGGGGGACAGGGCATGCCGGATGGGGGTCCGGCATGCCCTGTCGGGGGCTTTCCGCCGGTCGGCGGTCCGCATGGCGACCGGGGGCGCGACGAGCGCCGGGACCGAAGCCTTCTCCAACACCGCATGCTTCTCCAACGTTGCAGAAGCATGCGGGGGGCAGCCTCCGAACGGATACTGGAGGGTGAACCGCGTGCGCGCCGACCGGTCCGGCAGTCGTCCCGGGACAGCGCGCCCCCGCCGGAAGGGGGACCTCGGCACTACACCCGTACTACGTCGGTAGTACGCACAAGTGCCTGCTCAAGAACGACGACGTGAAGCCGGACACGGGACAGGGTGGTGACCATGAGCTCCCTCGCGCTGTCCGTGCTCCTGTCACTCGTCTCGGCGGTCGCCTACGCGGCCGGGGCGATCCTTCAGGAACACGTGGCGACCACGACGCCCTCCAGGCCGTACGCCCCGCTGCACCAGAGGCGCTGGTGGGCCGCCGTCGCCCTCAACGGCGTGGGAGCCGTACTGCACGTGGTGGCCCTCGCGTACGGCCCGCTGAGCCTGGTCCAGCCGCTGGGAGCACTCACCATCGTCTTCGCCCTGCCGATGGCCGCGCTGTTCGTCCGGCGCAGAGCGGGCCGCACCGCGTGGCGCGGGGCCATCATGGCGACCGTCGGACTCGCCGGGCTTCTCGCCCTCACGGGGGAGGCGGAATCCCGCTCGCTGGGCACCGCGGGCCGCGGCGTCCTCGCGGCGGCGACCCTCGGCACCGTGGCGCTGCTCTTCCTGATGGCGCAGGGCATGCACCGGCCGATCATGCGCAGCGTCCTGCTCGCCGGTGCCGCCGGCGTCGCCTTCGGCATCGCGTCCGTGTTCACCAAGTCGGTGGCCGTGGACTGGCGGTGGGACTCACCGCTCGGCCAGTGGCCGAGCCTCGGGGTCATCGCCGCGCTGGCGACGGGCGGCCTCCTCCTGTCGCAGGCGTCCTACCGGGGTGCCGGGCTCGCGGCGCCCCTGGCGACGGTCACCGTCGTCAATCCGGTGGTGGCGGCGGTCGTCGGCATCACCATGTTCGGCGAGGACTTCCGCTACGGCGTGGTCGGCACGGTGCTGGCGCTCGCCTGCGGTGTGGTGGCGGCCGGCGGCCTGATCCTTCTCACGCTCGAGCGCCTGGGCGCTGCTCCGGGCGTGGGATCAGACCGACACACCTCTCGCCCGGAGGTAGGCGAGCGGGTCGATGTCCGAGCCGTACCCGGGACCCGTACGGATCTCGAAGTGGAGATGCGGTCCCGTGCTGTTGCCGGTGGATCCTGAGCGGGCGATCCGCTGACCGGCACTCACCTGCTGACCCGCACGCACGGTCAGCGCGGACAGGTGCGCGTACTGGCTGTAACGGCCGTCGCCGTGCCGGATGACGATCTCGTACCCGTACGCGCCGCCCCAGCCGGCAGAGACGACCTTTCCTGAGGCGACCGCCTTCACGGACGTGCCGGTGGGCACCGCGAAGTCGACGCCCGTGTGATAGCCGCTCGACCAGGACGAACCCGTCTTGCGATAGGCGGTCGACGGCCCGGCGGCGACGGGCGCGGCGAACGAGGCTGCCTCGGTGCGGGGCTTCTGCGCGGGCGCGGGCTTGGGGGCGGGCTTCGGCTTCGGCTTCGGCGCGGGCTTGGGCTTCGGAGCCGCCTCCGGCCGCACCTTCTCCGCCTGGCGGTCCGGCCGGGCGGTGGCGGGCCGATCCTCCTGTGGCGCGGCCTTGCCCCGCAGGGTGAGCCGCTGCCCGGGGAAGATCAGATCGGGGTCGTCACCGACCACCGTGCGGTTCTGCGCGTACAACTGCTGCCAGCCGCCCTTCACCCGCTCGGTGCGGGCGATGCGGGAGAGCGAGTCGCCCCGGGCGACCGTGTAGCCTTCGCGCTGCGTCGGAACGGTCGTGGGGGACGTTGCGGCCTTCGGCGCGATCCGCTTCGGTGGAGCGGCCTCCTGGGGCCGCGGCTGCGTGATCTCGGGGGCGTCAGCGCCACGGGTCAGCCCCGCCTTCACGGAGCAGGTCGGCCAGGCGCGCGGTCCCTGCGCCTCGAGCACCTTCTCCGCGACGGCGATCTGCTGCTCCTTGGTGGCGAGATCCGCGCGCGGGGCGTAATTGCGGCCGCCGTACGCCTCCCAGGTGGCCTGGCTGAACTGCAGACCGCCGTAGTAGCCGTTGCCACTGTTGATCCGCCAGTTGTCGGTCGACTCGCAGGCCGCGACCTTCTCCCACACGTCGACGGAGGCGGCGTGCGACGATCCCGCGCCGACCAGGGGCAGCGCGATGCCGGCGCCGCCTGCCGTGACGGTCAGCGAAGCGCGGTTGATGCGGCTCGGCTGATATCTGCGGTGTCGACCGGTTCCGGCCATGACGGGCTCCCCCTGGACGCATTTCAGGTCATGTCGCAATCGGCCAACTTAGGCTGCCGGTACGGACAGTGACAAGGTCTCAGCGGAGAGCTGGCCGATACCGGACGGTGGCCGGGAGGCGTTCCCCCACCCACCCCTTCCCGAAACCGGGGCTCCGCCCTGGGCCCCGTGGGGTGCTGACGCCCCCAAGCCCCCTCCGGGGGAGGGAGGGAAGGGTTCTGTGGGGGCTGACGCCCCCATCCACCCCCGCACAGCCCGTACGCTGCGGGCCGGCGGGCCGCTGCGCGGGCGCTTCCCCACCCCGCCCCTTTCCCGAAACCGGGGCCCCGCCCCGGACCCCGTGGGGGCTGGCGCCCCAAGCCCCCTGCGGGGAGGGGAGGGAAGGGCTCTGTCGGGGCTGACGCCCCCGTACCCCGGCCACACCCGCGAGGGCGCAACGTCGGCCAGGGCGACGGGGCTACGTGACCCGGGCGGGGCGCGTCCCACCGCGGGTGAGGAAGTCGGAGAGCGGCAGCGTCGCCGCGCCCACCGTGACCGCGTCCGCGCCCAGTCGGCCCAGTTCGATCGTCGTGCGGGCGGCGGCGTGTTCAAGGGCGTACTCGGCCGCGTAGCGCCGCACTTGGGGCAGGAGGTGCGGGCCGAGCTGGAGTCCGGCCCAGCCGCCGAGCAGGATGCGTTCGGGCCGGAAGAGGTTGATGAGGTCGGCGACCGCGGCGCCCAGGTACTCGGCCGTCTCGTCGAGGAGCGCCAGGGCCGCGGAGTCGGCCGGCCCGTCGAGGGGATACGCCGCGGCGAGCAGCGCGGCCAGCGCCGTCTCGTCGTCGGTGTCGGCCATGTCGTCCGTGTCCGCCGTCGCCACGCCCGCTTCCCGCCGGCGTTCGCGGAGTGCTTCCGCGCCGGCGTACGCCTCGAGGCAGCCGAGGGATCCGCACCGGCAGCGCCGCCCCCGGATGTGGACCACGGTGTGGCCCCATTCGAGGGCGTCGGTACGGGCGCTCTCATCGGGTGTCGCGGCGTGCACGACGCACGCGCCGACTCCGGAGCCGATGAGGGCGACCGCGGCGGAGGCCGCTCCCCGGCCGCCGCCGAACCACATCTCCGCCTGGCCGAGCGTCTTCGCGCCGTTGTCGATGAACAGCGGTGCCTCGGACGGGATGTCGACGGCTTTGCGCAGCAACTGCTCGAAGGGGACCTCGTTCCAGCCGATGGTCTGGCCGTGGACGACGGCGCCGTCGGCGGAATGTTCGACGATGCCGGGCACGCCGATGCCGACGCCGAGCAGCAGGCCGGGATCGGCGTCGCCGTCTCGCAGGACGTCGGCGACGGCGGCGCGTACGTGGGAGACGATGCGGTCGACGTCGTAGCCGTGCTGGGCGAGCGGCCGCTCGGTGCGCGCCAGCTCGGTGAAGGAGAGGTCGAAGAGTTCGGCCCGTACGCGGGTCTCACCGATGTCGATGCCGATCAGCAGGCCGCTGCCGGGGGCGACGCGCAGCAGGGTCCGCGGCCTGCCGCCGTCGGAGTCGACGATGCCGGCTTCTTCGAGGAGGCCCTCGGTGACGAGTTCGGAGACGACGTTGCTGATGGAGCCCGAGCTGAGTCCGGTGGCCGGTCCGAGTTCCTGGCGGCTCAGCGGGCCGTCGAAGTACAGCCGCTGCAGCACGAGGGCGCGGTTGCCGCGCCGCAGGTCGCGCACTGTCCGTCTCTTGCCGTCCGCCATGGTGCTCCTTCCCCTGGACGCAACATACCCCGGCGTGGTCGGTGCTCCACGGACAGGGGCGCACCCCTGCCGGCCGGCTGCGACACCGCTCGGTGGAGGTGCGCCGACGGGGCGGCAGCGGGCGCCCGCCGATGCCTGCACCGGCCGGTGGCGGCGTCGGCCCCGGCCCCGGCGCGGTCGCAGGCACGCTGAGCGCGGCACCGGCACCGTCGGCTCCGTGCCGCTGCCTGCGCGCAGACCGACGCCGCGATTTCGAAGGCGTGGCCGAGCATCGCCTCGGCCCGGTCTGCGGGCAGGTCGAGCCGCCATGCCCCGGCCGCGAGCCACGCGAGCATGCCTGCCATGAACGCGTTCCCCGCGCCGATGGTGTTGACGACGTCGACGGGTACGGCGGGGACGGCACCGTCCGCCGTGTAGGCGGTACTGCCCGCCCCGCCGCGGGTCATGACCACGAGCTGGGTTCGCCGAAACTCGTCATGCCTGGTCAGGCGGGTGTGGTGTCCGGAGTGGAGCGGGGCCGCCGCCCGCTTGGGGCGCCGCGGTGCCCGAACGGCGCCGGCGGGCCGACAATGACCGCGTGCGGAAGCCTCCGCACGGCTCGAGGATCGATGAATGGCCTGCTGTGTCCCTGCGTATGCGTAGGGGCGGCATATTCCTACGGACTTCCAGGAGCACACGCATGAGTGGAACAGCTCAGATCGGCGTCACGGGTCTCGCGGTGATGGGCCGGAATCTGGCCCGGAACTTCGCCCGCAACGGCTTCACGGTGGCCGTGCACAACCGTACGGCTGCCAGGACGCGGGCCCTGGTGGAGGAGTTCGGGGACGAGGGGACGTTCGTCGCCGCCGAGTCGCCGGAGGAGTTCGTCGCCGCGCTGGAGCGGCCGCGCCGTCTGGTCATCATGGTCAAGGCCGGTGACGCCACGGACGCGGTGATCGAGGAGTTCGCACCACTGCTGGAGGAGGGCGACGTCATCATCGACGGCGGCAACGCCCACTTCGCCGACACCAGGCGCCGCGAGAAGGAGTTGCGGGAACGCGGCATCCACTTCGTGGGCGTCGGCATCTCGGGCGGCGAGGAGGGCGCCTTGCACGGTCCGAGCATCATGCCGGGCGGCTCGGCGGAGTCGTACGCCTCCCTCGGCCCGCTGCTGGAGAGGATCGCGGCGAAGGCCCCCGACGGCGCCCCGTGCGTCACGCACGTCGGGCCGGACGGCGCCGGCCATTTCGTGAAGATGGTGCACAACGGCATCGAGTACGCCGACATGCAGCTCATCGCGGAGGCGTACCACCTGCTGCGTACGGTCGCGGGCTACTCGCCCGAGCAGATCGCGCAGACCTTCCGCACCTGGAACACCGGGCGGCTGGACTCGTATCTGATCGAGATCACCGCGGAGGTGCTGGCGCACACGGACGCGGCCACGGACAGGCCGTTCGTCGACGTCGTCATGGACCAGGCTGAGCAGAAGGGCACCGGCCGCTGGACGGTGCAGATCGCGCTGGACCTGGGCGTGCCCGTCTCCGGTATCGCCGAGGCAGTCTTCGCGCGTTCGCTGTCGGGTCACGCGGAGCTGCGGGAGGTGTCGCGCTCGCTTCCCGGCCCTCAGCCGCGGCCCCTCGACGCAGAGGAGGCGGGCCGATTCGCCGACCGGGTCGAGCAGGCGCTGTACGCGTCCAAGATCGTGTCGTACACGCAGGGCTTCCACCAGGTGCAGGCCGGGAGCGAGGCGTACGGCTGGGACGTCGACGCCGGCTCGGTCGCCGCCATCTGGCGTGCCGGCTGCATCATCAGGGCCGCGTTCCTGGACCGTATCCGCGGGGCGTACGACGAGCAGCGGGACCTGCCGAGCCTGCTCGCCGACAAGCAGTTCGCCGAGGAGATCGGCGCGGCCCAGGACGACTGGCGGGACGTCGTCGCGACAGCCGCCCGGCAGGGCGTCCCGACGCCGGGCTTCGCCGCCGCGCTGGCCTACTACGACGCGCTGCGCGCGGAGCGGCTGCCCGCCGCGCTCACCCAGGGCCAGCGGGACTTCTTCGGCGCGCACACCTACCGGCGGACCGACCGGGAGGGGTCGTTCCACACGCTGTGGGGCGGCGACCGCTCGGAGGTGACGGCCGACTGACATTCGCCCGGAGCCGCTCCTCCCCGGTCGGGGAGGGCGGCTCCGGACGGCTCTGCAGGACCGCCGCTCCGCGCGGCTCCGTCAGACGCCGCTCCGTGCGGATCCGTCAGACACCTGCCGGTCCCGGCTCCGGTTCCGGTCCCGGAACGGGTTGCGGGCCTGGACCCGGCGGCTGCGGGATCGGATCCGGCGGGGGCACCGGCGGCGGGCTCGGAGTCGGCACAGGACCCGGCATCGGACCCGGGTCCGGCGGCGGCCCGGGGTCGGGCGTGGGCACCGGGGGTGCGGGGGCGGGGTTCGGGTGCGTCATGCCGGCCTCCCGGGGGACGTCATGGATCTCTTCCCTTCCGCGGGACGGATCCGGGACGGATCTTTGTGAGGGTCGTTCTCGTTCCGCGGTCCCGTACCGCGTTCCCGTTCCGGCGCGATCCAGTCACGCTGCGGCGTCCCCGGGTCAGGCGCCGGCCGCGGCGGCTGCCGCGCGGAGGCCCGTCCCGGGGCTGGAGAGCACAGGCACCCGGCTGCTGGTGCGGTCGGCGGCGTCGGCCATCGAGGCCTGGGCGAGCACGATGACGTCCGCGCCGCGCACCTCGTCGAGGGCCCCGGCCACGGCGTCCACGTATCCGTCGTGGTCCCCCGCCTCGAAACGCTCCCATGCGCCTTCGACGAGCCGCGTGCTCAGAGCGATGTCGCGCCCGGCGGCCTCTTCCCTGATGAGCGTGGCCGTCGGCTCCAGGGTGCTACGGACCGCCGCGACCACGACGATCCGCCGGTACCGGGCCGCGGCGGCGGCCATCGGCCGGTCCACCCGGAGCACCGGGACGCCGAGGCGTGGCGCGCAGGCTTCCGCCACCTGGCCGATCGTCGAGCAGGTGCACAACACCGCGGTGGCGCCGTCGGCGACGGCCCCGGCGAGGGCCTCGTCCACCGCGGCGGCGACGGCCGGAGGGCCTTCGGCCATCGCGCGGGAAAGCAGATCGTCGTGGACGAGATGCCGTAGCTCCAGGGACGGGTGGCCGCTGTCCCTCAGCGCGTCGAAGACGGGTATGTGGACAGGGGACGTGTGCAGCAGCGCCAGCATGATCGCGATGCTAGCGCCCTCCACGCACGACGCCGACCGCGCGGCGGGCCGTCTCAGCCGGGCACGACCGGGGCCGCCGGGGTCCCCTCCGGCTCGAACGAGGCCAGCATCTGCTCGAGCGCGGCCTGGTCCGGCCCGACGAACGGGTCGGCGCCCGGGGCCCGGGGCCCGGGAGATGGTGTCGATCATCCGCGGTGCGAAGCCGACGGCCGGCGGCAGGTGCGTGCTGAGGACCGCCTCATGCCCCACGCTGCACGCGTGCCCACCGCCGGGCCGGAACACTTCTGCTCCGATTCTCCTCCCCGGCGGCGGGGTTCGCCCGCGTGCACGGCTCAGAGCGCGGAAGCCGCCTGGGGGCTGCGCGAGGTGTCGCTGCCGGGCACCGGCTCGGAGGCGTCGGAGCCGAGCGCCACGATCCGGTTGTCCGCGTCGACGTGCACGACACTGGGCACCAGGGTGCGGGCCTCCGCGTCCTCGACCTGGGCGTAGCTGATCAGGATCACCAGGTCACCGGGATGCACAAGGTGCGCGGCGGCCCCGTTGATCCCGATCACACCGGAGCCGCGCTGCCCCTCGATGACGTAGGTCTCCAGGCGCGCGCCGTTGGTGATGTCGACGATGTGGACGAGCTCGCCGGGCAGCAGGTCGGCGGCATCCATGAGATCGCGGTCGACCGTCACGGATCCGACGTAGTGCAGGTCGGCCTGGGTGACGGTGGCGCGGTGGATCTTGGACTTGAACATTGTACGCATCATCGAGTTACTCCTGGACATAGGCTCCCTGCCTGCGTTTTTGCAGGTCAAGGGCGGTTTCCCGGGTCGCGCGGGCACGGCGGGTTCACTGGCCTGCTGCTGGGTTCGGTGAGTCTGTCGGTAGCGGCCCACGCGCACTGTCCGGTCATCGTAGTGCGCGGTGACAAGGCGGGGCCGGCAGGCACGCACGAACGCGTCCTGCTCGGGATCGGTGACGCCGACGTGGAGTCCGCTGCGGTGCGCTTCGCCTTCCGCGAGGCCGAGGCGCGCGGCTGCGTCCTGAACGTCGTACGTGCCTGGCGTCGCCCAGCGCATGAGGCCATCGACCACCCCCTGCTCGCGGGCGACCCGGCCCGCTGCTACGAGGATCAGGCCACGGCTGTGCTGGACAATGCCCTCTGGGCTCACACGACGTCGAATACGTCGGACACTGGCCTGCGCGGGGTCGGGCGCACTTCCGGGCCGTACCCCAGCCGGATCACCATCTGCGGGTATCCCGTCGTCGACTGGGGGTCGCGCATCGCCCAGCGCAGCTCCGGCCATTCGAGCGCCTGGGAGTTGAGTGATGTGGACAGGCCGTCCAGCGTCGCCTGCAGCAGTACACGCTCCATGGCCTGCCCGGCCAGCAGCCAATCCCTGGGCCCGTCCTCGCTGGTGCCCAGGACCGCCAGGCACGGAGTTTGCTCGAAGACGGCGGATCGGCGCCCTTCCACGGGACGGTTGCCGGCGAAGTCACGCACGGGCGCCCGGCCGTCGTAGCGGCGAGGACCGAACGCGGAGGACGGAACCCCCTGACCCGTCGCCTCCTCGGCTCCCGTACCGGTCCACCGGGCGATCTCCTCCCGTACCTCCGGCGACAACTGCTCCTCGTGCCCGGCGTCCCACACCAGGTCGAGCATCGCCTGGACCTGCCAGGCGCCAGGAAACGTCAGACGTGCGCCTTCGGCCAGCGCGGCACCGCTCAGCCCGTCGAGCACCGCCTGCGGAACCGTCTCGTCCGTGAACGGCTCCCGGCTCGTATGACGCTTGGCGATCGCCGGGTACAGAGCGGCGATGCCATCCTGCGCTCCGGCGGGGACAAAGGTGACCACGGCCAGCTCCGCCGGCGCCTCCACCTCTGGCAACAGTCTGACGTGCGCGTCCCAGCCCGTGCGCGCGGCTGCCACCCGCAAGTTGAACAGCGCGGCGCCACAGCCGATGTGCAGGCCCCGGGCCGACGGGTCCGTGCGCGGCATGGTCCGGTCCGGGTCCATGCGCAGCAGCAGCTCACCGCTGTCGCCCGTGTAGCGGAACAGCCAGGGCTGCGCGTTATGCATCGAGGGGGCTGCGGTGGCATCTGCGACCCATGACCTCACGGCCTGTGTGTCGGGCGTAGGAGTGGGCATTGCGGTCACCTTCCCTGGACTGGGGTCGCTGATGCTGGGAGCGAGGCACCACCATGACCGGCGCGGCGGCGTGGTGGATCACCGTGTGCGCCACATGGCCCAACCGTGGGCCGAGCGGTGACTGTCTCGTGGGCTGGTCGAGGGGATTCCGTGGCTGGCACCAGATGCTCCTGCTGATGCCGCGCACCGTTCACCGCTCCATACAGTGAAGCCTTCGCCCTGGAGTTCTGCATGCGGCCACCTCGCAGGAGGAACTCGGGCATCCCAGCCCTTTCCCGTACCCGAACCACGTGCGGTCCGCCGCTCGCTCTGAGCTCCGCCTCCCGGGCGGTCCGCCGCACCGCTGGGAGAGCTTCGGCCGAGCCGTCGACTTGGACGGTCACTCGTGTCATGACCATCCCCGAAGCGGCGGCTGTGTCCTGTGGTCATAAGGTCAGCGTCCACCTGACGGTGCGGCGTGGCCAGGGGCCGATGGGCTCTGCCTGAGTCCGAACGTCCCCCGGGCAGCGAGCCCCGGCCACACAGGACGAGCTGGGCGAGCGGACCCGAAAGCAGCCATCAGCCGAGGCCCAAGCCTTCGAGCGCACCCACTCGTGCGTCCAGGCCCATTGCTCCGCAGCGAAATGAGGGTCGAGCCGACTGGTCCAGGTCACGGGAGGGCTGGCGGTGCGGTTGGCCAGGGACCTTCGGCCCTGCCGGTGACCTACGCGGTCCTGTCCACCGAGCACGGGCGGTGACAGCGTGCACCCGCCATGGTGTGTCCCGTGTCGGGGATGCGACCGCGATCAGAGGTGAGGGACGACCGCCACGGGCGTCCTGGCGTGGTGCAGCACCGCGTGTGTAACCGGGCCGATGTGGGCTCCGGTCGCCGCCCGGCGTATGCGCCGTCCCACGACCAGCAGCGAGGCATCCTTCGACGCCTCCACAAGATGGTCGGCGGGCCGGCCCACCGTGCACTGCTCCTTGACCTCGACCTGGGGAAAATTGCCCCGCCACGGCCGCAATGCGTCGGAGAGCGCGCCTGTCTCACGGAGCCCCGGTGCCACGCCGTGGCCGGGGTCGACGGCTGCGGGGTCGTACCCGACGAGCATCGGTACACTCCAGCCGTGGACGACCCGCAGGGCGGCCGCTCGGTCAGCGGCGGCCTCGAAGGCGTACGCGAGCAACTCGTCGCAGGGCCGGGCGAGGTCGAGGCCGAGCACTACGTCCAGGTACCGCTGGCCCTCGCTGTTGCCGGGCCGGGACCGCAGTTCGTCCTCGGCCCGCTCCTCGGCCCTCACGACGACGACCGGGCGCTCCGCGTGCGCGATCACGGGCAACGAGACCGACCCGGCCAGAAAGCCGGCCAGGCTGCCCAGTCCTCGGGAACCCACGACCAGGGCTTCCGCCTTCTTGGCCGCGGAGAGCAATACCTCCGTGGGACGGCCGAATACCTGCTCCACCGTGATGTCCAGGCCGGGGTGTCCCTCACGCAGCCGGTCGGACACCTCGCGGGGGACACGCTCGGCCCAGCGCCGCGTGACGGTTGTCTCCTCGCTGGGCGAGGTGCCCATCCCTGTGAACGGTGCGTGGGCGAAAGCCGGCGGCCACTCCTGCCAGGCATGCAGGACGTGCAAGGGCAGACGGCGCAGCCGAGCCTCGTGGGCAGCCCACTCCGCGGCGGCCAGCGATTCGGCCGAGCCGTCCACGGCGGCCATTACGGCACGTGACACGGTTTCCTCCGGGCGAAAAATCTTCGGATGTCGGGCGGTGGTGGACCGGGACCGGCTGTTGGCGCGTGGCAAGGGCCGCGGCCCACAGGCCGGTTACCTGAGGCGGTCCAACCCGCCCGGACTCGAGTTGGGGCAGCGGCGGGCGGTGTTGTCCCGAAGGAGTTACCGGCACGGAGTGATCAGTCCGTAGTGGCCGTCGTAGCGGTGGTAGAGGACGCTGCCCCGGCCGGTGGCCGTGTCGTTGAAGAAGACGAAGGGCAATCCGGTGAGGTGCAACCGCGAAACGGCCTCGGCCACACTGCTGGTGGGTACGGGGGCCGTGCTCACGCTGAGCAGTCCGTCGACTTCGCATTCCTGGCCCAGGGGTCCCAGCGATGCCAAGCGATGCCGGCCGGTGCGGACATCGCGGTAGACGACGCTGTCGTGCCCGGAGACCAGGTCCGTGAAGACCCAGAAGTCGTAGTCCATGGCTTCCAGGTCGATCACGGCGTCCTCGGGCGTCTGGTGGGTCAGGCTGAAGGACTTGTGCCGCATGATGCGGCGCTCCTCGGTCGGGAGGTGATGGCGGGGCGGGCGGTGTTCGCGGCCCCGGCCGTCCCACCACTCCTGGGTATGCGGGCTGTTGCCGTGGAGGCCGCGCGACCCGTGCCGCCGTGCCCGGGCGAGCCGTGCCGTCAGGCGCTCCTGCAGGAGGTCGACCGCTTCGAGCATGGTGGTCGCCGCCACATGGGCTCGTACCGGCCGGCCGTTGACGTCCACCACTGCCTGAGCTGTGGCCGGACGGTTCGCCGAGGTATTGACGGCCTGTGTGAGCTTCACCTGGGCGGCCAGCACCGGTTCGCTCACGTGGCTGATCGCCGCGAGCACCTTCTCCTGCGCGTAGACCGCCGCACCGTCGGGCACTTGCCCTCGGTTGCGGACCTGGACGTCGACCACCTGGCTGGTCTTGAGACCGCTCATGAGAACTCCTCCTTGATCGATCCCAGACTGACGGCGTCGGCTCGTTCCGGGCAGAGCCGTCCGGGCCCCCGCCGAAGTTCCAGCGGTACCCCCCTCGCCCCGGTGCCCGGGACCTCCGGGCCTCCGGTCAAGGCCGCTCGGCCCACAGCCCCGGACGGGCAAGGGGCATGGCTGCGGCCCGGGTTCGCGGGCCGTCCCGGACAGAGGTGCATGGATGGCCCATCCGGCCCTTCTTGCGGCCCTGCCGCCTGTGTCACGGTGCCTTCAGAGGGCGCACTGACGACCATGCACAAGAGGGCCTCAGAGGAACCGCACGCCAGGAGGCGCGAGGAGGAGTGGCTGTCACGACGTAGGGGACACACGTCCCTCTGCAGCCACCGGTCCGGCCTCGGCCACCGCTGACCACTTCAGACGGAGGAAGCATGCGCAAGGACGAGCATCCGGACGGCGTACCGCTGAACGACGACGAGCTCACCGCGCTCGACGCCCACTGGCGGGCGGCCAACTACCTGTCGGTCGGCCAGATCTATCTGATGGACAACCCGCTTCTGAGTAAGCCGCTGGAGGCGGCGCACATCAAGCCGCGGCTGCTCGGGCACTGGGGTACGTCCCCCGGACTGAACCTCGTGCACACGCACCTCAACCGGGTGATCCGACGCCGCGGCCAGGAGGCGCTGTGCATCTGGGGGCCGGGGCACGGTGGGCCGGCCGTACTCGCCAACTCCTGGCTGGAAGGCAGCTACAGTGAGACCTACCCGGATGTGAGCCGGGACGAGGACGGCATGCGGCGGCTGTTCCGGCAGTTCTCCTTCCCCGGCGGCGTGCCGAGCCACGTCGCCCCGGAGACACCGGGCTCCATCCACGAGGGCGGCGAACTGGGGTACTCCCTGTCTCACGCGTACGGCGCCGCGCTCGACAACCCCGACCTGCTGGTGGCGTGCGTCATCGGTGACGGCGAGGCGGAGACGGGACCGCTGGCCGCCTCCTGGCACTCCAACAAGTTCCTCGACCCGGTCCACGACGGGGCCGTGCTGCCCATCCTGCACCTCAACGGCTACAAGATCGCGAACCCGGCCGTCCTGGCGCGCCTGCCGGAGGCAGAACTGGACGAGCTGCTGCGGGGATACGGCCATGACCCCCTGCATGTCACCGGCGACGACCCGCACCAGGTCCACCAGGCCATGGCCGCCGCCATGGACACCGCGCTCGACGTGATCCACCGCATTCAGCAGACCGCACGCGCCGGCGGACCGGCCGAACGTCCGCGCTGGCCCGTGATCGTCCTGCGGACCCCGAAGGGCTGGACCGGCCCGGAAACGGTGGACGGCCTGCCCGTCGAAGGCACATGGCGCGCCCACCAGGTGCCGCTGGCCGGAGTTCGCGACGACCCCGACCACCTGGCGCAGCTTGAAGCCTGGCTCCGCTCGTACCGTCCCGAGGAGCTCTTCGACGACCACGGGCGCCCCCGGGCAGAGGTTCTGGCCTGTGTCCCGGAGGGCCGGCGCAGGCTGGGCGCGACACCGCACGCCAACGGCGGTCTGCTCGTACGTGACCTGCCCGTCCCGGCGCTCCAACGCTTCGCAGTTCCCGTGGACGAACCGGGCAGGACCATGCACGAGCCGACCCGGGTCCTCGGGGACCTGCTGGAAGCCGTCATGGCCGCCACCGCCGACCGCCGTGACTTCCGGCTCGTCGGCCCGGACGAGACCGCCTCCAACCGGCTCCAAGCGGTGTACGAAGCCAGCGGCAAAGCATGGCAGGCGCAGACGACGGGCACCGACGAACACCTGGACCGGCACGGCCGTGTTATGGAGATCCTCTCCGAACACACCTGCCAAGGCTGGCTGGAGGGCTACCTCCTCACCGGCCGCCACGGGCTCTTCTCCTGCTACGAGGCATTCGTCCACATCGTCGACTCCATGGTCAACCAGCACATCAAGTGGCTCAAGACCTCCCGGGCCCTGCCGTGGCGCGCGCCCCTCCCCTCCCTGAACTACCTGCTCACGTCCCACGTGTGGCGCCAGGACCACAACGGCTTCTCCCACCAGGACCCCGGATTCGTCGACCACGTACTGAACAAGAGCCCAGAAGTCGTCCGCGTCTACCTGCCCCCGGACGCCAACACCCTGCTCTCGGTGGCGGACCACGCCCTGCGCAGCCGCGATTACGTCAACGTGATCGTCGCCGGCAAACAGCCTTGCTTCGACTGGCTGTCCCTCGACGAGGCACGCGCCCACTGCGCCCGTGGCGCCGGCGTGTGGGAATGGGCAGGCACCGAGGACAGGACGCGGGAGCCTGACGTGGTCCTCGCCTGCGCGGGCGACGTCCCCACCCAGGAGACCCTCGCAGCGGCCAAACTGCTCCGTCAGCATCTTCCCGACCTCGCCGTACGTGTCGTCAACGTCGTCGACATGACCCGGCTCATGCCCCAGGAGGAGCACCCGCACGGCATGACCGACTCCGAGTACGACGCGCTGCTCACCCCGGACAAGCCGGTGATCTTCGCCTACCACGGCTACCCCTGGCTGGTGCACCGTCTCGCCTACCGCCGCACCGGACACCCGAACCTGCACGTACGCGGTTACAAGGAGATGGGCACCACCACCACGCCCTTCGACATGGTCGTTCGCAACGACCTCGACCGCTACCGGCTCGTCATGGACGTCATCGACCGCGTTCCCGGACTCGGCGTACGCGCGGTCGCAGTGCGGCAGACCATGGCCGACGCCCGCACCCGCCACCACGCCTACATCCGTGAGTACGGCACCGACATGCCCGAGATCGTCGACTGGACCTGGAGCGGCTGAGCAGCCCGCCGTGGCCCGGCCCCCGGGCCGGCTTCGAGGGGCCTTCGCAGCCAGGGGTGTGCGGCTGCCGCCAGCGGCCTGGGTGCGCCCGCACTCCGGCTTGGGGCGTCCGGCCACGGCGTCCTCACGGGTGATCGTGTGTCCGATCGCGGGACACTTCCTCGTGCCGCGCGGCCGGCAACCTGCCGACCGCCGGCGGGCGTACCCTCCTGCCGATTTCGTCGGCGCTCAGTCGGCGACGGAGTGCAGTGGTGTCCCGTCCTGGGATGCGAGGTCGTTCTCGTGATCGGCTGTCAGCCGGTTCACCACACCGACCACGCCGTCAGCGCGCCATGCGGCTCGGATCAACACCGACGCATCGACCTCCGGCCCGGGCGAGCCGGTCATGGTGACCATCCCGTCCCGGACATCAATGTGGAGCCCTTCAGCGCGGTGGGTGGCCGGTGCCTGCGCGGAGAGAGCGTCTTCAACCTCCGCGCGGATCTCTTCGTCCGTTCTCAGGAAGACCCGCAGGAGGTCGCGACGAGTGGTGATGCCGATGAGGCGGTCCTCCTCGTCCACCACGGGCAACCGGTCGATGTGGCGGCGTTCCATGATGCGCGCGGCGTCGACGACTCGCTGTTCGGGATGGACCGTGACTGCCGGACTGGTCATCAGCTCGCGGGCCGCCAGGACCGATGACACGGCGGGGCGGGCGCCGGCCAGCCGCTTCAAGGTCACCAGCATTCGGCGCCGAGCCGGTCCGTCATGGCCGCGACCTGCATGCCGCCTGGTGAGGTCCGTCTGGGAGACCACGCCCATGACCTTGTCGTCGTCGTCCACCACCGGCAGGCCGCTGATCCGGTGAGACGTAAGCAGTCGGGCCAACTCGTCGAAGGAAGTCTCCGGGTGTGCCTGGACCACCTCGTTGGTCATCACTTCGCCCACTGTCCGGTTCCTGTCCATGGTTCTCGTCCCCGATCGTTCGCGCAGGTTTCTGACGGCCACCCAGGCGTCCGCCTGGCGGGCCCCGGACAATGGGCGGGGATCGACCCCTTCAAGTCCACCGCTTGACGGGCCGAGACCTTCTCCGTGCGCCCGCCCCGGACAGCGCCTGCCGGGAAGGCGCGGGGTGCCTCACATCTCGAAGACGATGCGAGCCTTCACCGTTCCCTTGAGCACCTCGTCGATGGATTCGTTGACCGACGTCAGCGGTCGGGTCTCGTAGATCACGCGGGTCCGGCCGGCGGCGTGCAGTTGGAAGACTTCGGCCAGGTCCTGGCGCGTTCCGACGATCGAGCCGATGACGGAGGTTCCGCCGAGCACGGTGGAGAAGACCGGAATCTGGATGATGCCGTCGGCGGGCAGGGCCACCATGACCAGCTTGCCGCCCCGGCGGAGCCCCGCGAACACGGTCGCGAAGGTCTCCTCGTTCACCGCCAGCGCGAGGGCGGCATGGGCTCCGCCGTGGCTCTGGAGTACGGCCGCCGGGTCTTCCTTGCGGGCGTCGATGAGGATGTCCGCACCGAGGTCGGCGGCGAGCTGGAGCTTTTCGTCGGAGATGTCGATCGCGGCCACCGTGGCACAGGCGATCTTGCCGTACTGCACAGCCAGGTGTCCCAGCCCGCCGATGCCGGAGATCGCCACCAGATCGGCCGGTCCGACCCCGGCCACCTTCAGGGCCTTGTACGTGGTGACCCCCGCGCACGTCAACGGCGCCGCCTCGCGCGGGTCGATGCCGTCGGGAACGGGCTGCGCGAAATCGGCGTGGGCGAGCATCTTCTCGGCGTAGCCGCCGTCGACGCCGTAACCGGTGTTGACCTGCTTCTCGCACAGCGTCTCCCAGCCCGTCAGGCAGTGCTCACAGTGCCCACAGGCCCAGCCCAGCCACGGCACTGCCACGCGCTGCCCGACCGACAGGTGCGCAACGCCGTCGCCGAGCTCCTCGACGATGCCGACCCCCTCGTGTCCGGGGACGAACGGCGGGGCAGGCTGGACCGGCCAGTCGCCGTGCGCGGCGTGGATGTCCGTGTGGCACAGTCCGGACGCCTCAACGCGGACGCGCACCTGCCCGGGGCCGGGTACGGGGTCGGGGCGCTCCTCGATCACCAGCGGCTCTCCAAGGGCCTTCACCACTGCTGCCTTCATCGCCTGCTCCTCATGCGTGTCGTGCTTCCAGCGTGGTGCGCGGCACAGGCCAGGGACAGAACCGGTCAGGACCCATACGACGGGCCATTCGGCCCGCAACAGACCGGGCCGGACGGGGCCCGTCGGAAGAGGGCCCAACGGCCCCCGGGCATCCCCGTTCGACCCCTGCCCCCGGCGTGGCAGGGCCCACAGGCCGGCATCACTCGCATCGGCACCGATCGGAGGGCGGCGGCGATGACCGTACGCATCGGAATCAACGGCTTCGGACGTATCGGCCGGAACTACCTGCGCTGCGTCATGGAACGCGCGGAGGCAAGCAGCCGCACCCCAGCTACCGGGCGCCCGAGCGCTTCCAGGACATCGCCCGTGCCCTGGGGCTGCCGGCCTCCACCGCCACCGAGGGCGTCGCCTCGTACGCGGCCGCGGTGGAACGCCTGCGGGACGCCGTAGGCATCGAGCCGTCCTTCCGCGCCCTGGGCATCGACGAGGCCGTCTTCATCGGAGCCCTGCCCCGGCAGGCGCTCAACGCCTACGAGGACCAGTGCGCCCCGGCCAACCCGCGCATGCCGATGCTGGACGACATGAAGGACATCATGCGCACGGCCTACTACGCCGGACCCCGGCCACTGCCCTCTGTCTGACCACAGGGCCACCCGAACGGGCCGATACCCTGTCCGTCAACAGCGGGTGATCGAGGTCAGGAGGCCCAGTGGGCGAGGAGCCGTTGTCGCGGATGCCTCATATGCGGCTCGACGAGTTGCTGGAGGAACTGCAGGCGCGTATCAACGCGGTCCGCGGCACCCGGGACCGGGTACACAGCCTCTTGGAGGCCGTCGTCTCGGTGGGCCGGGAACTGGACCTCTCCCAGGTGCTGCGGCGCATCGTGGAAGCCGCAGCCCTCCTGGTCGACGCCCAGTACGGTGCCCTGGGGGTGATCGGCCCGGACGGCCGCACCCTGTCCCAGTTCCTCACCGTCGGCCTGACGGAGGAGGAGATCGCCAGGATCGGTCCCCTGCCGGCCGGACACGGCATCCTGGGCGAGTTGATCCGCCACCCCGAGCCGCTCCGCCTGACGGACCTGAGCACGCACCAGGCGTCCTTCGGCTTCCCCGCCCACCACCCTCCCATGCGGACCTTCCTGGGCGTGCCCATCCGCGTACGCGACGAGGTCTTCGGCAACCTCTACCTGACCGACAAGCGCGGCGGTGTGGACTTCGACGCCGAGGACGAATCGGTGATCTCCACCCTGTCCGTCGCCGCCGGTGTCGCCATCGACAACGCACGGCTCTACGAAGCATCGCAGCGCCAGCAGCGGTGGCTGCAGGCGAACGCGGAGATCACCAACAGCCTGCTCTCCGGCAGCCCGCGGCTGAACGTCCTGGAGATGATCGCCCGCCGCGCCCAGGAAATCACCGGGGCAGCGCTCGCCGACGTGTCCGTACCCGTCGCCGGCACCGACGATCTTGTCGTCGAGCTGGCCGTCGGTGCCGACGGCGACACCCGCCGCGGCCTGGTCGTCCCCGTCGATGGCACCCTGTCCGGCGCCGCATACAAAGCCGGTACACCCGTGACCACCGCCGGTCTCGCCGAGGACGACCGGTACACCGCCGGGCCCCGCCGCTTCGACGGAATGGGGCCGGCGGTCGCCGTCCCCCTGGGCACCGCCGCCAAGGACACACGAGGCGTCCTGCTGCTCGCCCGCCACCAAGGAGAGCCCGTCTTCACCGACGGGGAACTGGAGCCGCTGCTGGCATTCGCCGGGCAGGCCGCGCTCGCTCTGGAGCTGGCCGCACGGCGCAGCGACGCCGAGCAGCTCGCCCTCCTCGAGGACAGGGACCGCATCGCCCGCGACCTGCACGATCTCGCCATCCAGCGCCTGTTCGCGACCGGAATGACCCTGCAGAGCGCCGCACGCCTCGTACAGCACGAGGGTGCAGCCGAACGTGTCTCGCGCGCCGTCGGGGACCTCGACGAAACGATCAAGATCATTCGCTCCACGATCTTCGGCCTGCGCGCCCGCGAGGAGGACACGGGACCGAGCCTACGGGCACGCGTGGCCCGCACAGTGGGCGAAACAGCGACGACGCTCGGCTTCCCGCCTCGCCTGAGCATGGAGGGCCTGCTCGACACCGACGTACCGCCGCAGGTGGCCGATCACGTCATGGCGGCCCTCACCGAAATGCTGAGCAACGCCGCCCGCCACGCCCACGCGACGCGGGTCGAGGTCTCCTTGCAGGCCACCTCCGGCGAGGTCGTCCTCACCGTTACGGACAACGGCCGGGGAATCCCCGCCGGCGGCAGGCGCAGCGGCCTGAGCAACCTTGAGGAGCGGGCCGCAGGCCTGGGCGGCGCCTTGCAGGTCGAGCGTCCGGCCGAGGGCGGCAGCCGTCTCGTATGGCGAGCGCCGCTCACTACCAGCCCCGGTGGCGTGTGACCGCCGCCGCACGGCGTCGGCCACGATCTGCGGCGGGCGTCGCCCTGCCGGCTTTGTTCATGAGATCGACTTTGGACAGCACCGGCCGCCGGCGCGGGAAGGCGGCTGCCCCTCGGGATGCGCACCGCCGGCCAATCGGCCGACTGCGCAGTGACGGCTGCGCGACCGGTCGGCACGCTAGGCGATGAGCTGTAGGCCCGTGACCAGGTCGGGCTGGATGCGCAGAGCGGCGTTCATGCGGGGGTGGTCGATCCACGGGCGCAGGATGGTGGCGAAGCGCGCGAGTTCAGAGGGATCAGTGACCCGATGGGCGTATCCGGTGACCACTACGCTCCAGCCGGTGTGTGTTTCGGGGTCGATGACATCCGCCTCGTAAGCCACTACGACGCCAGTGGCATCGGTGGGTGCCACGATGGAGGCGATCGTCGCGCCGTCGTGAAGCTGGACGATGACGTCGTCGCCGTCCATGAAGTGGTTGACGGGGCGGACGGCCGGCAGGGCTTGCTGGGTGAAGACGATGCGCCCCAGGGAGACGGTGCCCAGCAGGCGCAGCGCCTCGGCGCGGTCGAGCTGTGCCATATGCCGGGGCACCACCGCCTCACGGTGGCCATCCACCGTTCGATGCGTGGCTTCGTCCTTCATCGTGCCCACCTTCTGCTCCGGCCTGGTTCTGGGGAGGCCGGGTGCCTTCAGCTAGCGTCCCTGCCGCTGACCGCCGGCACTAGGGCCGAACGGACCTTTTCGTGCGGGCAAGGAACTCTCAGGTCAGGAGAAGGAGCAGGGCAAGGTCTGGTCCACGCCCAGAGCGCGGATGACGCGAGCGGGACGCCGCTGGATGCCCGACAGCCTCAACCGCACGCCGGCTGTCAGGCAGCGCTGGTGCATGCGCAGGAAGAGCGCCACGCCGGAGCTGTCACAGAAGGTGACGTCCGTCAGGTCGAGCGTCAGTTCGCGCTCCGCGTCCAGGGTCAGGTGGGTCAACGCCGGCTCGATGCGTGCAGCGGTGTAGAGATCGAGCTCCCCGGCCAAGGCGACGGCGGCCACCGTGGCTTGGTCCGGCGGCGCCTTGGTGAGGTTGATCCTGGTCATCGTCATGGCGGCGGCCTCTCTGCCTCCAGGCATGGCCCGGGGCTCTGATTGCCCCGGCTGTGCCGGCGCATGGAAGTCCACCAGAAGGCGCGCTCGGGCAGCAGATCCAGCGGGCCTTTCCACGCAGGGCCGAAGGTCCCTCGCGGACGGCGCCTCGCCGCAAGGGGTAGACCCTGATTCGAGGTGCCGCCGGTGCCGCCGCGCGGCGCTTCCCCTCCGTGCAGTTGCAGGGCCACAGTTATCACGTGGGATCTGGCGGCACTGAGCACCAGCATGTGTGCGGTGTGGCTGCGTATAGGGACCATCCGGCCCTGGCTGATGGTCCCGCTCGCGCGGCACGATACGCAGGGACCGCCTGTGGCGGAAGAATTTGGCGAACACGGAGTGTGTCATGACGGATAGCAGCGGCGGCCTCAACGAGAAGGAGCCGGTCAGGGTCTTCCTCCTCGACGACCATGAGGTGGTGCGCCGAGGTGTGCACGATCTGCTGGATGCCGAGCCCGACCTGACCGTGGTCGGCGAGGCGGGTACGGCCGAGCAGGCGCTTGTCCGTGTGCCCGCACTGCGCCCCCAGGTCGCCGTCTTGGATGTGCGTCTGCCGGACGGGGACGGCGTGAGCGTCTGCCGGGAGCTGCGCTCCCGCATGCCCGACCTGGCCTGTCTGATGCTGACGTCATTCGACGACGAGGAGGCGCTGCTCGACGCGATCATGGCCGGCGCGTCCGGCTATGTCCTCAAGCAGATCACCGGAACCGACCTCGTCAACGCCGTCCGCACGGTCGCCTCGGGTCAGTCCCTGCTGGACCCCGGCGCCACGGCACGGGTGATGGCCCGGCTCCGCGGGGGAGCTCCCCAGGAAGAGCAACCGCAGGGGCTGCCCGGCCTGACGGATCGGGAGCGGGAGATCCTCGCCCTGGTCGGGGAAGGGCTGACCAACCGGGAGATCGGCAAGCGGCTCTACCTGGCGGAGAAGACGGTCAAGAACAACATCTCCCGGCTGCTGGCCAAGCTGGGCGTGGAGCGCCGGGTGCAGGCCGCCGTCATCGCCACCCAGGCCCTGGCCGCCCAGGAGGACCAGGGCGGCTCGGCGACGGGCCGTGAAGGCCGCCCTCGGATCTGAGCACAGGTTCACTCGCACGCGAACGGCTGAGCAGCCCGTATTCGGCGTCCTTCCCGGATGCCGTAGACGGGCTGCTGCCGTGTGCCTGTCAGCCGAGTCCCGTTCATGGCGGCCATCGCCGCGTTTGCGTGCACGAAGGAACTGTTCGGCATCGGGAACGGCCGCGACTGTCCCCGATGCCGCGGGGGCCGTCAGGCGTGTGGTACGACGGCGACGGGGCAGGGCGAGTGGTGCAGCGCGGCGTGGGCGACGGACCCGATACGGGTACCGACGGGCGCGTGGCGTGCCCGGCGGCCGACCACGAGCAACTGCGCGCTTGATGCGGCGGACAGCAGCACCTGCCCTCCGCTGCCGATCTCAACGTGCTCGATGACCGGCACGTCGGGGTACTGCGCGCGCCACGGGGCGAGTGCCTCAGCAAGTGCCTTCTTCTCGAACGGCTCGAGCCCTCCGGCCTCGTCGGCCAGGCGCATGGAGCCGGGGCTGTAGGCGAAGATGGGCGGCAGGGCCCAGGCGCGTACCGCACGAACGGCGGCGCCTCGTGCGGCCGCCGCCTCGAAGGCGAAGCCGAGCACCGCGTCGCAGTCCTCGGGCGTGCCCTGCTGGCCCACGACGACCTCGCCGCCCTCCTTCGACAGCGTCTTCTCGTCTCGCGCCCGGACGGACACCACCGGCAGGGTCGAGGCGGCGATCACCTGCTGTCCGTACGAGCCGAGGAGGAAGCCCATCAGGGCGCCGTGCCCCCGTGAACCGAGCACCAGCATGTCGGAGCGCTCTGCCTCCTTCAGCAGGGCGGCGACCGGCGTGTCCTCCACCACTTCAGCAGTGACCGACAGATCCGGGTGTCGCCCGGCGACGCGCGTTTGGGCCTCACGTATCACCGCGTTGGCGGACTTGTCCTGGGTCTCCTTGTCCTGGACGACGGGCACGTCCAACGGCTGCCAGAGCCACGCGTGCACGATCCGCAGCGGTACCTTGCGGAGCGCGGCTTCGCGTGCCGCCCATTCGGCGGCTGCCAGGCTTTCCGCAGATCCGTCCACTCCAACGGTGATAGCGCGGGTCATGGGGGCTGCCTCCATACGATTCGACGGGCCCGGCCGTCCAGGCCGGCCCTTTCTTCTCCTTCCCAGCATCGGCGAGGCAGGCGCCCTTGGCCGAGGGCCACTTGGCCCTACATCCCTGCCGTTCGGCACGACGCCTGGCTGCCGCCCGGCCGTGCGCGCCCCTGTGGGCCCAGAGGTCCTGTGACAGGGACTTGTGGCCCCTCTGCGGCGTGATGCGGGGAGGCCACTGTGGAGGTGCAGACCCGCCCCCGTTCTCTCAAGGAGCTACTCATGTCCCGCACTGTCACCGTCGGCGTCGACGGATCCCGTGAAAGCCTCGCCGCCACAGAGTGGGCTGCCGAGGAGGCAGTGCGCCGCGCTGTGCCGCTGCGGCTGCTCCAGGTCTGGAGCAAGGACGAGGACCCGCGTACGCGTCTGGTGGACCCGGCGACGGCCCGGGGGTGGGGTGAGCGGGCGCTCGGCACGGCGCAGAGGCGGCTGAAGCGCCGTCACCCGGGCCTCGATGTCGAGACCGAGTGGGTCTCGGGTGACCCGGTGGAAGATCTGTGTGCCGCCGCGGACGAGGCGGAGGTGCTGGTGCTCGGTTCCCGTGGCCTGGGCGGACTGGCCGGCTTCCTCGCCGGGTCCGTGTCGCTGGCCGTGCTCGCACGCATCCAGCGCCCCGTCGTCCTCGTCCGCCCGCACCACGGCCCGGAGGCCGGGAAAGACCCTTCTGCCGGAGAGGTGGTGCTCGGCCTGGACGTGTCCGCACCCGCTGACGAGGTGCTCGCCTTCGGCTTCGCCGCGGCCGACCGGTACGGCTGCGCTCTGCGGGTGCTTCACACCTGGGCCGTTCCGGCGGTCTACGGGCCGGACATGGGCGGCGCCCTGCCCCTGCTCATGTCGGAGATCGCCCAGGACGCGAGCGTGGCGCTCGACGAGGCGCTGGCCCCGTGGACGGAGAAGTATCCGGGTGTTTCCGTGGTCCGTGAATGCCACCAGGGCAGGCCGGCGCAGGACCTCGCGAAGGCGTCACGCGACGCCCGGCTGGTCGTAGTGGGCCGCAAGAACCGGCGCGCGCGGATCGGCACCCACATAGGGGCCGTCACCCATGCCGTCATCCACCACTCCCTGGCTCCCGTGGCAGTGGTGCCGCATGACTGAGCGGACCGGCCGCTCCTGACCACGGGCCCGCATGCCCGCCCCGCTCATGGGGACCCGGAACCCACCGAAGAGACAGGCGAGCAGCCATGGCCAACTATGTGTACGACTTCTCCGAGGGCGGCCGGGACATGGTCGATCTCCTGGGAGGCAAGGGCGCGAACCTGGCGGAGATGGCGCGGATGGGCCTGCCTGTCCCGCCCGGCTTCATCGTCACCACCGAAGCCTGTCGGATCTTCCTCACCACGGGCCGGCCTCCGGTCGGCCTCCACCGGCGGATCGGCGAGCATCTCGCGGCGCTGGAGCGGGCGTCGGGAAAGCGGCTGGGGCAGGTGGACGACCCGCTGCTGCTGTCGGTCCGCTCGGGGGCGAAGTTCTCGATGCCGGGCATGATGGAGACCATCCTCGACATCGGGCTGAACGACTACGCGGTCCTGGGCCTGGCCAAGACACCCGAGCGCGAACGCTTCGCCTGGGACTCCTACCGGCGCCTTGTGCAGATGTTCGGCAGTACGGTCATGGGCGTGGACAGCTCCCACTTCGAGCACGCGCTGACCGCCGTCAAGGAGCAGCACCACCGCAGCGACGACACACATCTGGACACCTGCGACCTCATCCGGCTCGTCGAGACCTTCAAGGACCTGATCCGGGAGAAGACCGGCGAGGAGTTCCCGCAGGATCCGGCCGAGCAACTGCGGCGGGCGGTCCTTGCCGTCTTCACCTCCTGGAACAGCGAGCGCGCACGCCTCTACCGCCGCCGCGAGCACATCCCTGACGACCTGGGCACCGCCGTCACCGTCCAGACCATGGTGTTCGGCAATCTCGGCCCCGACTCCGGCAGCGGCGTCGCCTTCACCCGCGATCCGGCCACCGGCCGGCCAGGTGTCTACGGCGACTACCTGCCCAACGCCCAGGGCGAGGACGTCGTCTCCGGCGTCCGTAACACCGTGCCCCTCCAGGAACTGGCCGGCCTCGACCCCACGTCGTTCACGCGGCTGCGCGGCTACATGGACCAACTGGAGGCCCATTACCGCGACTTGTGCGACATCGAGTTCACCATCGAACGCGGCAAACTGTGGATGCTCCAGACCCGCGTCGGCAAGCGCACCGCCCAGGCCGCCTTCACCATCGCCTCCCAGCTCGCCGACGAAGGACTCATCAGCGAGCGGGAGGCGCTGGGCCGGGTGAGCGGTGAGGGGCTCGCACGGCTGATGTTCCCCCGCTTCGCCGCCGCGGACACGAGCGAGGTCATCGCGCGAGGCGTGCCCGCATCTCCGGGAGCGGCCGTGGGCGCGGCTGTCTTCGACTCGGCGGAAGCGGTCCGCAGGGCGGCCGCCGGAGAGAAGGTGGTGCTGGTACGGCAGGAGACGACGCCCGATGACCTGCCGGGCATGGTCGCCGCCCAGGCGGTGCTCACCAGCCGGGGCGGAAAGACCAGCCACGCCGCGGTCGTCGCACGCGGCATGGGCAAGGTGTGCGTGTGCGGGGCGGAGGACATCACCGTGGACACGCGCCAGCGGCGCTTCACCGCCGGTGACGTGACCGTTCCCGAAGGCACGGTCGTCTCCGTCGACGGGTCGGAAGGCGTGGTGCGCCTCGGCTCCGTGCCTCTGGTCGACTCCGAGGTCATGCGGTACTTCGACGAGGGCGGCGTGCTGCCGGCCGACGGCGCGGCCCGGCAGCCGGTGCGTGATGTGCACCGGCTCATGCGGCGGGCGGACGCCGTACGGCGCCTGGAGGTGCGGGCGAACGCCGACACCCCCGAGGACGCGGCCCGCGCCCGTCGCTTCGGCGCCCAGGGAATCGGCCTGTGCCGCACCGAGCACATGTTCCTCGGCGACCGGCGCCCCCTCGTCGAGGCGATGATCCTCGCGCACGGGGACACCGAACGCGAGGCGGCACTCGCCGCGCTGCTGCCGCTCCAGAGGCAGGACTTCACCGGCATCCTCGAAGCGATGGACGGGCTGCCGGTCACCGTCCGGCTGCTCGACCCGCCGCTGCACGAGTTCCTGCCGGACCGTACGGAACTCGCCGTCCGTCTCGCCCGCGGCGAAGCCCTCGGCACGCCACCCGACCCGCACGACACCGAACTCCTGGCGGCCGTCACACGCATGCACGAGGAGAACCCGATGCTCGGCCTGCGCGGCGTGCGCCTGGGGCTCGTCGTTCCAGGGCTCGTGGCCATGCAGCTGCGAGCCCTCGCCGAGGCCATCGTCACGCGCAGGCGGGCGGGCGGCGACCCCCGGGCGGAGATCATGGTCCCACTGGTGGACGCGGTCGAGGAATTCCACCTCATACGGGAGGAAGTGGACCAGATCCTCGCGCAGGTTTCGGAAGAGACGGGAATCGACATCGCGTGCCCGGTCGGAACCATGATCGAACTGCCCAGGGCCGCTCTCACCGCGGGCCGGATCGCGAAGGAGGCGGAGTTCTTCTCCTTCGGCACGAACGACCTGACGCAGACCACCTGGGGCTTCTCCCGCGACGACGTCGAGGCCGCGTTCTTCTCCGCGTACCTCGACAAGGGCATCTTCCCCGTCTCCCCGTTCGAGACGATCGACCGCGAAGGCGTAGGCCGGCTGGTGCGGATCGCGGTCGATGAGGGCCGGGCAGCCCGACCGGACCTGAAGATCGGCGTGTGCGGAGAGCACGGAGGCGACCCCGCCTCGGTCCACTTCTTCCACGACACCGGACTGGACTACGTCTCCTGCTCGCCCTTCCGCATCCCGGTGGCCCGCCTGGAGGCCGGCCGGGCAGCTCTGGAGGCGAACGGCACCGACGCGAGCGCGTAACCACCGCAACGTGCTGCATGGCGGGCAGGGACGGCCACGCCGTCATGAGCCCCGGCCGAAGCGACCGGATCCGGCGGGTGACGCCGCGGGGAGGGCCTGTGGTCCCAGATGTGCGAGGGACCTCTGGCCCTCCCCGCGCGGCTCACCGGGGCCGGACAGCGGCCACCGCCTGCCTGTTCGGCTCTGCCCCCGCGGCACGGCCCACGAGGAGCATCACAGGGAGAAGGAGCGATCGCCCACCTCGCCTCCGTCCCGGCCCTGGAGATGACGACATGACTGTGACCGTCCAGCCCCCTGCGGAGGGGTGACCCTGACCGGAGGCGAGCCCCTGCTTCAGCCCGCCTTCACAGCCGAGGTATTGCACCGGTGCAAGGAGCTCGGCCTGCACACAGCCCTGGACACCTCCGGTGCCCTGGGCGCTCGGGCCGACGACGCTCTCCTGGCTGATACCGACCTCGTGCTGCTCGACATCAAGTCCTTCGACGCCGGCGTCTACCGACGCCTGACCGGCGGCCACCTCGCGCCCACTCTCGACTTCGCCACCCGCCTCAACCGGCTCGGTGTCCCCGTCTGGATCCGGTACGTCCTCGTGCCGGGCTGGACCGCCGACCCCGTCGCCGTAGACGGGCTGGGCCACTTCCTCACGAGGCTGGACAACGTCAACCGCGTCGATGTCCTCCCCTTTCACAAGCTCGGTGCCCACAAGTACGACACCCTCGGCATCCCTTTCCCCTTCCGCGACAACCCCGTTCCCAGCGCCGCACTGGTCGAGCGCGTCCGCGACCAGTTCCGCGCGTACGGCTTGCAGGCGCAATGAACCAGGTATCTGTGCATCGTTGCCCGTGGATCACTGCGGCCGGCGCAGGGAGACCCCGTAGCTCGCGCGAGCTGTGCGAGCCGTTCGGTGCAGCGGTCAGTCCAGTCTGACAGTGAGCAGGACCAGCGCGTCCGTCTCGGCGACCAACTGGTGCCGCTGGTCAGGGATGTCGACGATGTCGTCCGGCTCCAGGCGCCAACTGCGGTCGGCTGTACTCAGGGTCACCCGGCCGGACAGGCACAGCAACGTGGCCGCCCCCGGCGCCCGGTGCTCGGCCAGCTCCCGGCCCCGGGACAGGGCGAGCAGGGTAACGCGGAGCCCGGGGAGGGCGACGACGGTCCGCGCCCCCCGTCCGGAGCCGGCCGACGCCGCGTCGGTCAGGAGTTCCTCTCCGGTGCTTCGCAGTGCGGTGATCTCACCGGCCGGGTGAGCGGGGTGGTGATCGTTCATCGGACGCGTTCCCATCCTCGCCGTGGGGCTCGTGTGCCGAGCTGCGTGTCACGGCTGCGGTAGACGATGTAGGGGCGGGTGAGGTAGCCGAGAGGTGCGGTGAGCATGTGGACCAGCCGGGTGAACGGCCAGATGGCGAACAGCGCCAGCGCGCTGAGCGCGTGGAGCTGGAACAGCAGCGGTACACCGGTCATCAGCCCGGGGTCGGGCCGGAGGTAGAAGATCGACCGGAACCAGGGGGAGATCGTGGTCCGGTAGTCGTAGCCGCCGCCGATGAAGTTGGCGGCCACGGTAGCGGCCAGGCCCAGCACCAGGGCGAGGGTGAGCATGACGTACATCAGTTTGTCGTTGCGGGTGGTGGCGCTGAAGACGGGTCCGACGGTGCGGCGGCGATAGATGAGGATGGCCAGTCCGCCGAGTGTGCTCACCCCGGCGATGGTTCCCAGGACGACGGCGGTGACGTGATAGGTGTGCTCGGTGATGCCCAGGGCTTCCGTCCAACTGTGGGGGATCAGCAGGCCGCCGATGTGGCCGATGAGTACCACCAGGATGCCGAAGTGGAACAGGGGGCTGCCGATGCGTAGGAGCCTGCTTTCGTAGAGCTGGGAGGAGCGGGTGGTCCAGCCGAACTTGTCGTAGCGGTAGCGCCAGACGTGGCCGCCGATGAACAGCACCAGGACGACGTAGGGCAGGATCACCCAGAGCAGGACGCCGAGTGTGCCGGGTTCGGCGGCCGCGTGCTGAAGCGCCGGCTCCGTCGGTGCGGTGGTCATCGGGTTCATCGGCGGCCTCCCACCGGGTCGGGCATGTACGAGGGCGGCGCGAAGGGTGCCAGGCCGACCTGTTCCTCGGGTGGCCCCTCGGCTGCCAGCCGGGCGACAGCCTCCCGCTCGTCTCCCGCCAGCGGCGGCAGGGTCGCGGACACCGAGTCGAGGACATGCGCCCAAGAGGCGGTCGCGTCGTGCAGGGCCAGGCGCAGCAGCTCCAGCCCGGCCCGGTGCTCCAGCAGCAGCTTTCGGCCGGCTTCCGGTTCGGTTGCGGCGAATTCCAGAACGACGGCCAGGTGGTCGGGGAGTTCGTCGTCGGACAGCCGCAGTCCGGCGGCGGCGTAGGTCTGCTTCATGCTCAGTAGCGCGACTCCGCGCTTGCGGGTGTCTCCGTGGACGTAGTACGTGAGGAAGGGGCAGCACCGCTTGCGGTGGTCGAAGACGGTGACGTACTCGGTGGCCAGGTCTGCGGTCGCGGTGGCCTCCGCGTGGTCCAGGAACCGGCGCAGGGGGGCAGCGACCGTCCGGGGTAGGCCGGTTGCGACTCGGCGGGCCAGCTGGATGTGCCCGTCGAGGTCCTCGTCGGGGTAGGCCAGCAGCAGCGAATGGATCTGCCAGGCCGGCGCCGACATGGGGGCGGCGGTGCGAGGGGTCATGGCTTCGGCTCGCTCTCGGCGTTCGGGTCGGTGCCGTCCATCAGCTCCGCCGGGGGGCCGCCCTCACCTCCTGGGCGGTCGGGGAACAAGCCCTTGGGCGTGCTCTTGCCGTCCCAGTTGAGGAGGTTGACCCGGCTGGCCTTGTCCGCGGGGTCGGTGACGGAGTCGCCTGTCTGGCGGGCGTGCAGCATGCGGAAGTTCTCCACGGCGACCGGGGAGGCGCCGCCGGATGCCTCACCGAACGGTCCGGAGCCGCCCATACCTGGCCCACCCTCGTAGTCCAGGCTGCACTCGGTGGCCAGTTCCTCCAGGCCATGGGCCTTCTCCGCGTGCGCCGGCGGGATGACGTAGCGCTCGTCGTACTTGGCCAAGGCGAGGAGCCGGTACATCTCGTACATCTCCTCCTCGCTCATGCCGACCGCGGCGGGGATGGAAGCGTCGGGCTCGCGGCCGAAGTTGATGTCGCGCATGTAACTGCGCATGGCGGCCAGCCGTCGCAGTACGGAGTCGACGGGCACCGGGTCACCGGCGGTGAACAGCTCGGCAAGGTACTCGACGGGGATACGCATGGCGTCGATGGCGGCGAAAAGATTGTTGCGGTCCTCCGCGTCGTGGCCGGTGCCGCTGACCGCGTCGACGACCGGGGACAGCGGCGGGATGTACCAGACCATCGGCATGGTGCGGTACTCCGGGTGCAGCGGCAGGGCGACCTTGTAGGTGTTGATGAGGGCGTGGACCGGGGAGCGCTGCGCGGCCTCGATCCAGTCGCGTGGGATGCCGTCACTCTCGGCGGCCGCCATGACGCCCGGGTCGTTCGGGTCCAGGAGGATACTGCGCTGAGCCTCGTACAGTTCGGTGTCGTCAGGGACGGAGGCGGCCTCGAGGACGCGGTCCGCGTCGTACAGGACCAGGCCGATGTAGCGCAGGCGTCCCACGCAGGTCTCGGCGCAGACCGTGGGCAGACCGACCTCGACGCGCGGGAAGCAGAAGGTGCACTTCTCGGCCTTGCCGGTGCGGTGGTTGAAGTAGACCTTCTTGTACGGGCAGCCGGTGACGCACATGCGCCAGCCGCGGCAGCGGTCCTGGTCGACCAGGACGATGCCGTCCTCACTGCGCTTGTAGATCGCCCCCGAGGGGCAGGAGGCGGCGCAGGAGGGGTTGAGGCAGTGCTCGCAGATGCGGGGAAGGTAGAACATGAAGGTTTGCTCGAACTCGAACTTCACCTTCTCGGAGATCTCGGCGAGCAGGACGTCCTTGTCGCCGTGCTCCGGCGCTCCGCCGAGGTTGTCGTCCCAGTTCGCCGACCAGGTGATCTTCATGTCCTTGCCGGTGATCAGCGACTTGGGCCGGGCGACGGGGGTGTGCTCCTGGAGCGGCGCGTTGGTCAGGGTCTCGTAGTCGTAGGTCCAGGGCTGGTAGTAGTCGTCGAGGGAGGGCAGCTTCGGGTTGGAGAAGATGGTGATCAGCTTTTTGAACCGGCCACCCGCCTTGAGCGTGAGCCGGCCGCGCTTGTTCAGTTCCCAGCCACCCTTCCAGGTTTCCTGATCCTCGTAGCGGCGCGGATAGCCCTGACCGGGGCGGGTCTCGACGTTGTTGAACCAGACGTACTCGACTCCGCTGCGGTTGGTCCACGCCTGCTTGCAGGTGACGGAGCAGGTGTGGCAGCCGATGCACTTGTCGAGGTTCATCACCATCGCCATCTGGGCCATGACCTTCATCAGTACGTCACCTCCTGGGAGCGGCGGCGGATGACGGTGACCTCGTCGCGCTGGTTTCCGGTGGGGCCCAGGTAGTTGAAGGCGTACGACAGCTGGGCGTAGCCGCCGATGAGGTGACTGGGTTTGATCAGCAGCCGGGTGAGTGAGTTGTGGATCCCACCGCGCCGTCCGTTGGTCTCCGTGCGGGGGACGTCGATGAGCCGGTCCTGCGCGTGGTGCATGTAGACGGTGCCCTCCGGCATCCGGTGGGAGACCACCGCGCGGGCGACGACGACGCCGTTGCGGTTGACCGCCTCGATCCACTCGTTGTCCGCCACACCGATCTTCGCCGCGTCCTCCCGGCTCATCCACACCGTCGGCCCGCCGCGCGAGAGGGAGAGCATGAACAGGTTGTCCTGGTACTCGGAGTGGATGGACCACTTGTTGTGCGGGGTCAGGTAGCGCACCGCGATGCCGAGTTCGCCCGTGTCCCCGACCTGGGGCTCGCCGAACAGGGCGTGCATGTTCAGCGGTGGCCGGTAGACCGGCAACCACTCCCCCAGTTCCGCGATCCAGTCGTGGTCGAGGAAGAAGTGCTGCCGGCCCGTGAGGGTGTGCCAGGGCTTGAGGCGTTCGACGTTGATGGTGAACGGCGAGTAGCGGCGCCCGCCGGACTCCGACCCCGACCACTCGGGAGAGGTGATGACGGGGACGGGCGCCGCCTGGGTGTCGGCGAAGGTGACCTGCTTGCCCTCGTGCTCGGCCGCCAGGTCCGCGAGGCGGGTGCCGGTGCGGGCCTCGACGGTGCGGAAGCCCTGGGTGGCCAGATGTCCGTTGGTGGTGCCGGAGAGAGCGAGGATCGCCTCGCATGCTTGGACGTCGCGGGCGATGGACGGCCGCCCGTCGGCCACCCCGCCGTGGACGGTGCCGTTCTTGTGCCGCAGGTACTCCAGCTCGCGGTCCACCTTGAACGTGACACCCTTGGTGGTGGCCCCCAGACTGTCGAGCAGGGGCCCCAACGCGGTCATCTTCTCGGCCACGGCCGCGTAGTCGCGCTCGACGCTGATCAGCTTGGGCATGGTGCGGCCGGGCACGGGCTCGCACTCCCCCGCCTTCCAGTCCTTCACCCGGCCGTGCGGGGTGGCCATGGCGTCCGGGGTGTCATGGAGCAGTGGGGCGGCCACCACATCGGTGACGGTGCCGAGGTGGTTTGCGGCCAGCCGGCTGAACGCCCGGGCGATGGTGTTGAACGCGTCCCAGTCGGTGCGGGTCTGCCAGGGCGGGGAGATGGCCGGATTGAACGAGTTCACGAAGGGGTGCATGTCGGTGGTGTTCAGGTCGTGCTTCTCGTACCAGGTCGCGGCCGGCAGGACGACGTCGGAGTAGAGGGTGGTGCTGGTCATCCGGAAGTCCATCGACAGCAGCAGGTCGAGCTTGCCGGTGGGGGCCTGCTCCCGCCACACGACGTCGCGCGGGCGGGCGTCCTCGGGTGCTTCGATGGCGCTGACGGCAGAGTCGGTGCCCAGCAGGTGCTTGAGGAAGTACTCGTTGCCCTTGGCCGAGGAGCCCAGCAGGTTGGCCCGCCACACAGTGAGCACGCGGGGGAAGTTCTCCGGCGCGTCGGGGTCCTCGGCGGCGAAGCGCAGCCGCCCCGCTTTCAACTCGTCCACCACGTACGGGCCCACCTCGCGCCCGGCGGCCTCGGCGTCGGCAGCGATGGTGAGCGGGTTGCGGTCGAAGGTGGGATAGGAGGGCATCCAGCCCAGGCGGGCGGACTGTGCGATGACATCCGCCGAGGACCGTCCGGCGAAGGTGCCGCCGGCCGAGGCCGCGGCGAGGGTGTCGGCACTGAAAGGGTCGTAGCGGAACTGGTCGGTGTGCAGGTACCAGTACGCGGTCTGGATCATCTGTCGCGCGGGCCGGTTCCAGTCGGCCGCTGTGGCCAGCGCCGAGTATCCGGTGATGGGCCGGACCTTCTCCTGACCCACGTAGTGGGCCCAGCCGCCGCCGTTGACTCCCTGGCAGCCGGTGAGCGTGGTCAGCGTGAGGAAGGCCCGGTAGATGGTGTCGGAGTGGAACCAGTGGTTGGTACCCGCCCCCATGATGATCATTGAACGGCCGCCCGACTCCTTTGCGTTGGCGGCGAACTCCCTCGCGATACGGGCCGCCTTCTCCGCGGCGACCCCCGTGATCGCCTCCTGCCAGGCAGGGGTGTACGGCTCCGCGGGATCGTCGTAGCCGGCGGGCCACCGGCCGGGAAGATCCTCACGGGCCACGCCGTACTGGGCCAGCAGCAGGTCGAAGACCGTGGTCACCGTCTTCCCGCCGACCTGGCGCACGGGCACGCCACGCAACAGCCGCCCGGCTTTTCCGTCCGGGGTGTCGAAACGGGGCAGTTCGACCGCGACCGGCGCCTCCCGGCCGCCATCGGCGCTCAGCAACGGGTCGACCTCTCCGAGGTCGAGGTTCCACTTGCCCATGCCGGACTCGCCATAGCGGTGGCCGAGCGTGCCATTGGGCACCACCGGCCGGCCGGTAACGGCGTCCAGCATCACGGTCTTGAACTCCGCGTTCTCCGCTGCCGCCTCCACACCACCGAGGTCGGCCGCCGTCAGGAACTTGCCCGGCGTGTACGTTCCCGGCTCGCTCTCGTCGAGCGTGACCAGGAACGGCAGATCGGTGTACCGCTTTACGTACGAGGCGAAGGACTGCGTCTCCCGGTCGACGAAGAACTCCTTCAAGATGACGTGCCCCATGGCCATCGCCAGAGCGCCGTCCGTGCCGGGCTGAGCGGCCAGCCATTCGTCGGCGAACTTCACGTTGTCCGCGTAGTCCGGGGCGACCGCGACGACCTTCTGTCCCCGGTAGCGCGCTTCCGCCATCCAGTGCGCGTCCGGGGTGCGGGTCACCGGCAGGTTGGACCCCCACATGATCAGGTACCCGGCATCCCACCAGTCACCCGACTCGGGCACGTCCGTCTGGTCACCGAAGACCTGCGGCGAGGCGACAGGGAGATCGGCGTACCAGTCGTAGAACGACAGCATCGCCCCGCCGAGCAGCGAGTAGAAGCGGGCACCGGCGGCGTGGGACACCATGGACATGGCCGGGATCGGCGAGAAGCCCGCCAGCCGGTCCGGGCCGTACGCCTTGATCGTGTGTACGTGCGCGGCGGCGATCATCTCGGCCACCTCGTCCCAGCCCGCCCGCACCAGGCCCCCCTTGCCACGCACCGACTTGTAGCGGCGGGAGCGCTCGGGATCGGAGACGACGTCGGCCCAGGCCAGCACCGGGTCACCGAGACGCTGCTTGGCCTCCCGGTACATCTGCAACAGCACCCCGCGCACGTACGGGTAGCGCACCCGGGTCGGCGAATAGGTGTACCAGGAGAACGCCGCCCCGCGCGGACAGCCACGCGGCTCGTACTCCGGCCGGTCCGGGCCGACCGACGGGTAGTCGGTCTGCTGCGCCTCCCAGGTGATGATGCCGTCCTTGACATACACCTTCCACGAACAAGACCCGGTGCAGTTCACCCCGTGAGTGGAGCGCACCACCTTGTCGTGCGACCAGCGGTCCCGGTAGAAGCCGTCCGCCCCCCGTCCGCCGATCCGGTGCAAGGTGCGCCCGTCGTCCGACACCTCCGCCCGGGTGAAGAAGCGTCGGCTGCGCACCAACGCATCCGCAAGCGGGCCGTCCATACCTGCCCGTGGCCCCGAGTCGGTCTCGGTACTCACCGTGCCACTCCGCTTCCGGGCGCGCCTGCCCGTTCGAATTGTGATCGGCCCCACCACGAACGACTCTAGGGCCACCGCCCGCTCACACGTCAACAACGGCACTCTGGGAATGACGCCGATTCAGGTGTGCCGCTCACACGGAGCCGTGACTACCTCCACACATCGACGGCATGCCCGTCCCCCGCTTCAACGCCCCTGCCGGATAGGCGAGGCGGGCAGACCTGAGTTCACGGCCGGTGTGCCCGTTCCCGGGTCGGCGCCGGCCTCTCGAGCGGCCGCCGCGGGTGCCCTCGTGCAGGGGGAAGGTTCCCGTCGCATTCGGCCGTCGCCGGACCTTCCCACGCCATCCCCACCCATTGCCCGGTCCCGGCCGACCGGTTTGAGCGGACGAGGGCGTCGCCAGGCTGTGTCGCCCCGGTGGTGCACTCCCGGAGCCCGCGCCTCGTGGACGTTGTCCGCGGCAGCGGCGGCATGCTTCGGCGCAGACGCGCGACGGAAGGTGTGATGCTCCGTGTCACCCCGTCCACTGGCGTCGTGATGACAGCGGACCGCCGCCATGACGAGGCTCGTTCGTCGAGGTCGCGGTCAGCGACGGTGGGCGGGAGTCTTGAGCGATGCCGCGATCGACTCGGCGGCTCGCTGAGCGCCCTCGATGCAGCTGGTGATGCCGACGCCGTCGTCCACTCCAGCTGGTTCCGGCCGACGGGCTCGCGCTGGGCCGTCCGGCGCCACCCGCACCGAAGTGCAGCGGGAAACGCCGGGTGGGGCGGCTGCTGGTGCACGGTGTTCAGCGCCCCGGTGATGAAGTAACGCCGGCGGACCGGGCCCGTACGGCGTCCAGAACGTCCCACTGCTCGGGGCTGAGGAATGTCAGGGATGCGGGGAAGAGCCCGTCCTGTTCCTTGAGGATGTGCTCGCGCAACATCGCCAGGGCCTCCACCAGCGCGGTGGGCCAGCCGGGGTCACCCGGCACGCCGTCGGCCGCCTGGGCCAGGACGGCTTCGATGCGGCGGTGCTCGGCCTCCAGCACCGCGATGTGATCGGGAAAATCGGTGGCCATGGCGGGGAAGAGGCCATGCTCCTCGACCTCGGTGTGCGGGGCCAGCACGGCGGAGATCTGCCGGGCCAGTTCCGTCATCCGGGGTATGTCGCCGTCGCTGTGGGCGGAGCGTACTCGGCCGATCAGGTCGACGACGGTGTCGTGCTCGCGGGTCAGTTCCTCGATGGCGGCCACCGCCTGGCAGCCGCAGTACTCACACATGGCCGAGTCCTCGTGGAAGCGAGAGGGTCATGCCGGGTTCGTGGTGCCGGCGCCGGCGTCGGCGGCGGCTCGTCGCACCCGGGTGACGGTGAAGGCGAGCGCGGCGGCGGCGACCAGAACCAGCAGGAGCAGACCCAAGGCGTAGCTTCCCGTGGCGCTGAAGACGACTCCCATGACCAGCGGCGGGACGAAACCGCCCAGACCGCCGGCCGCGCCGACGACGCCGGTGACGGACCCGACCTTGTCGGCCGGTGCGAGAAGGGCGACCAGGGCGAAGGTGGCGCCGCTGCCCGCGCCGAGGGCTGCGGCCATGGCGAGGAAGGCGATGGTGCCTACCGGGGCCAGGGGCGGGGTGGCCGACTGGACGGCCGCGCCCACGATCACGACGGCCAGGGTGCCGGCCAGGACCCGGGTCGGTCCCATCCGGTCGGAGAGCCAGCCACCGATGGGGCGCATCGCCACGGCCAGCAGGACGAAGCCTGCCATCCGGTTGGCCGCGTCGGCCTGGCCCAGTCCGTAGCCGGTCTTGAGGTAGGTCGGAAGGTAGACCGAGAAAGCGACGTATCCGCCGAACGCGACCGCGTACAGGGCGGATGCCTGCCAGGTGATGGGCAGCCGTACGGTGTCGGCCAGTCGGCGGGCCAGCGGTTCGCTGGGGACGGCGCGGCCGGGCGCGTCGCGCAGCAGCAGCGCGGCCAGTACGGCGTAGGCGGCGAGGGCTGCGGCGGTGATGAGGAAGGGGTTGGCCATGCCGTGGGCGTCCACGAGCTTGACGGTCGTCAGCGCGCTGATCGCTGTGCCGCCCATCCCGGCGCCGAAGATGCCGATGGCCAGCCCGCGTCGCTCCGGCGGGAACCAGCGGCTGACGAACGGAACGCCGACGGCGAAGGCCGTCCCTCCGATACCGAGGAAGAAGCCGCCCACGAGCAGGGCCGCCAGCGAGGAGTGCCCGGCGAGGCCCAGGTAGAGCACGGGGACGATCGTTGCGGCCGACACGAGGGGGAACATGACCCGGCCGCCGAACCGGTCGGTCAAGGCGCCTACGGGGATCCGGCCCAGGGAGCCGACCACGACGGGCACGGCCACCAGGAGGGACTGCTCGAAGGAGCTGAGCGCCAGGATCTCCTTGAATCGCGGGCCCAGGGGGCTCAGCAGCGCCCACGCCCAGAAGTTGACGGCGAACCCCAGTGTGGCCAGCGCGAGCATCATCCACGGACTGCCGGCCGTGGAGGTGCGGCCTCCCGCCGTCGACGGTGCTGTCCTGGCGGTGTCCTCAAGCGGGCGCATCGTGTACCTCTCGGTCGAGTCGTTATGGGAGCGCCGCCCGGATGCGGGGCGTGGTGGCCCCGGCATCGCTTCCGCGGCTCCCAGCCACCAGGTTCGTCGAACCGGCCCCTGACCGCATGAGGCCGTTCGTCCCGCCGGCCCGGCCGACCGGCCGTTCTCATAGGGCCGGTACGCCCGCCGCCCGAGGCCTCGGCCCGCGGCGTGAGGTCGGGTTGCCGCGATTGCACAGCCGCATGCGTCGAGGGGTCGTTCCAAGCCGATGGAGAGGGCCTGTCAAGCGCCCCGAAACGCCCGATGCCCGGCTTCCGCAGAGGCAGGAGCCGGGCATCGTCGAGGGTGGCACCCCCAGGGGTCGTCGTCTACCAGGGCATGGGCAGGACGTCCACGATCTGGCCCGCGCACGCGCCGTCGGGTGGGATCACCAGCAGACCTGGTGAGGTGGCAAGACCGCGCAGCATGGCCGATCCGCGCAGCATGGCCGATCCGCTGTGGCAGGCCAGGGCGGTCAGGCGGTGGTGTCGGCCAGCCACAGGTCGGGGCCGAAGACCTCGTAGCGGATGCTCCGGGCCGGGATCCCGCCACGCAGCAGCTGCGCCCTGACCTCACGCATGAAGGGGAGCGGGCCGCACAGGTACACGCTCGCCTCGGCAGGCAGCTGCAGTCCGTCGAGGTTCATCAGACCCTTCACAGCCCCCGGCTCCTTCACCTCGTCCCGCTCGTACCAGAACGTGGCGCGCGCATCCGGCAACGTGCTGACCAGCCGGTTGGTGTCGGTGCGCAGCGCGTGGTCGGCGGGTGAGCGGTCGGCATGCAGGACCGTGACAGGACGGGAAGCGGCGGTGGCTGCGAGGTGCTCCAACATGGAAACCATCGGGGTGCAGCCGATGCCGGCGGAGACCAGCACCAGCGGCGCGTCCGTATCGTCCAGCACCACCTCGCCGAAGGGGGCGGACAGGGTGAGTTCGTCACCGGCCTTGAGGGTGCGGTGCAGCAGGTTCGACACTTCGCCGTCGGGGGCGCCGTCACCAGTCACGCGCTTGACGGTGATGCGGCGCACCTCTTCGCCCGGCGCCGAAGAGAGGCTGTACTGGCGCAACTGGTGTACGCCGTCGGGCATCTTCACCCGCACGCTGACGTACTGGCCGGCCCGTGCGCGCGGTGCGGGGGCACCGTCGGCGGGGCGCAGCAGGAAAGAGACGGTGTCGGCGGTCTCCTCGCGGCGTTCGACGACGGTCCACTGCCGCCAGGGATGCCCCGGCTGCACCTGGGCTTCGAGGTAGAGGCGCGCTTCCTGGGCGATGAGGGCACCGGCCATCAGCCAGTAGACCTCGTCCCACGCCGCAGCCACGTCAGGGGTTATCGCCTCTCCGAGGACGTCGGCGATGGCGGCGAACAGGTACTTGTGCACGATCGTGTACTGGTCGTCGGTGACGCCGACAGCCACGTGCTTGTGGGCGATACGGGCCAGCAGCGTGTCCGGGCGGGTGTCGGGGTCCGCCAGCAGCGCACCGGCGAAGGCGGCGATCGACCCGGCCAGCGCCCGGCGCTGCGCGCCGCTGGCCTGGTTGCCGCGGTTGAACATGCCGTCCAGCAGCTCCGGGCGGTCGGCGAACATCGTGGCGTAGAAGCGGGTGGTTATCTCATCCAGTGCCCCGCCGACGGCAGGAAGGGTGGCCCGGATCAGCGAGGCCGACTCGGCAGACAGCATGACAACACTCCTGAGGGAGGTAGCGGAGAGGGGGTTGACGCTGCGCGGCGGCAGGCACCTACAGGTTTAGCAGCCTGAAAGCCGCCCCACCCCACTCGCAGGCAAGACCCGGGACCAAGGTCCCTGTGGTCAGGGCCGCCCGGTCCGGTACATGTCGCGGGAGCCGGGACCAGCGGCCCATGCGGGATCCACGACGAAGGTGCCATGGTCCCTGCGCACTGATCAGGGCCGACCAGCCCTAGGCGGCGAGGTTTCGGGCATGCGTCACTTGAGTCCGTGACACGCATTCCTGCTCCTCGCCGTCAACGGCGAAAGCGGTGCACCGCCGCTCCTCGACCGCGTCTGGAAGAAGCCCTGCCATGACCACACACACCGACTCCGGCCGACCTCCCGCACTGGCGAGCGAGCTGACCCGGTTCGAGGCCCTCTCCCTCCTCAAGAGTGTGCCGATGGGCCGCGTGGTCTTCACCCACGACGCCCTCCCCGCTATCCGGCCGGTCAACCATCTGCTCATCGACGACCGGATCGTCATCCAGACACACACCGGAGCCGCGCTGCTCGGCCCGGCCCAGGACGGCGCCGTCGTCGCCTACGAGGCCGACGCGCTCGACCCGGTCACGCGCACGGGCTGGAGCGTCGTCGTCACCGGAGTGGCGCGTCTGGTCCAGGACCCGGCCCAGCAGGAAGGCTACGCAACCGCCCTCGTGCCGTGGGTCGCCGGGCCGAAAGACCAGATGGTCGGCATCAGTATCGACATCGTGACTGGTTACCGCATTGCCTGACGCCCCAGCTGCCCTCAGGTTGCTCCACGGCAGCCGGGGGCTGCTTGGGAGGTGCCCCAGCCCAGGAGCATAATCGGGAACCCGAAGATGTTTCCCTGCCGGCTGGAGATGACGCTGCCGCAGCCGACCACCGGGCTGATGTTGCACCGGGGCTGGTAGCCGGGGTTCTTCAGGACCTGCCAGTCCTCGACGGTGAGCTGGAAGGAGGCCGGCCATCCCATGACGCCGATGACGACCATCAGCAGGCCGGTGCCCCGGCCTCCTGTGGCTGCCGATCGTTGGCCGGGGCCGGTATCGGTCGGTGTGGCAAGCACCGTCGCATTCCTCTTCGGAGGAGGCGCGGGGGTGCGGTCATCGGCCGTCGAACAGCGGGGAGTTCAGGTACCGCTCGCCGGTGTCCGGCAGGACGACCACGACGAGAGCGCCTGCGTGGTGCGGGTGGTGGGCCACAGTGGAGGCGGCGTACAGCGCGGCTCCGCCCGAGACGCCGGTGAGGATGCACGCAGCAGCGCACGTCGTTCGGTACTCATGCTTTCCGGCGTGACGAGGGTGATCGGGTAGCCCTTGGCGGCGGCCACCATGGCCAGGCCGACGCCGGTGTTGCCGCTGGTGGGCTCGACGATGCACCGGCCGGGCCACAACTCGCCGGTGGCTTCGGCGCGTTCGATCATCGCCAGGGCGACGCGGTCTTTGACGCTGCCCCGATGACTGTGTCGTGGCCTACGGAGACGGGTCCGAACACGCTCGCGCCGACACCGAGCACGATGCGGTCGCCGATCAGGGATGCCGCCTGTTTGTTGTGCGTCCGCGCCACCATCCGGTGCCGCCCAGGGTCACGCCGTGGCAGAGCATGACGTCGTCACCGAGCACTGCGGTCTGGCCGATCAGCACTCCCGTGCCGTGGTCGATGAAGCACCGGCGGCCGATGACGGCTCCCGTCCCGGGCGGAGGTCACCGGGTCACCTTCGGTGCGGCCGGCTTGTGCTGGGCGGAACCAGGATGCGAGCCGTAGGTGGTGGTGGCTGCTGTGCGCCGGTAGACGAGGTAGGGGCGGCGCAGGTAGCCGATGGGGGCGCTCCACACGTGGACCAGGCGGGTGAAGGGCCAGGCCGCGAAGAGCAGGCAGGCGGTCAGGGCGTGCAGCTGGAACAGCAGGGGCGCTCCGGTGATGGCCTCGGGCTGCGGTTGCAGGGCGAACAGGCCGCGGAACCAGACCGAGACGGTGGACCGGTAGTCGTATCCGCCGCCGGCGATGTTGTGGACGACGGTGGCGGCGATGCCGAGCAGGACGGTGGCGGACAGCAAGGGGAAGAGCAGCTTGTCGCTGTGACTGGTCCTGGTGCGGATGCGCGGTGCGAGCAGGCGCCGGGCGCACAGCATGCCCAGCCCCACCACCATCGCGACACCGGCGACGGAACCAAGGGCCACCGCCGCGGTGTGGTAGGCGTGTTCGCTGATGCCAACGGCCCTGGTCCAGGACGCGGGTACGGCCAGGCCCACGACATGTCCGCCGATCACGGCGAAGGCGCCGAGGTGGAACAGCGGGCTGCCCCAGCGAAGCCAGCGGTGCTCCAGCAGCTGGCTGGTGCGGCTCGTCCAGCCGAACTGGTCCTTGCGGTAGCGCCAGACGTGGCCGACTGCGAAGACAGCGAGGCAGGTGTAGGGAATGGCGACCCACAGCAGCAGGTCGGTGCCGTTCACTGCGGTGAGGGGGGTGCTGGAGGCGCTCATCGGCGGATCTCCGAATCCATCGGGCCGGTCAGGGGTGGCATCAGGGTGGGTTGCGCCGGCGGGGGCGGTACGAACGTGCCAGGCGGGGCGAAGCCGGTGCCGCTGTACGGGTCGAGTCCGACGTCCTCGGCCGGCGGGCCTTCGGCGGCCAGCTTCGCCACCGCCTCCAGGTCGGCTGCGCTCGCAGGAGGCAGCAGGGACAGCAGCGCCGACATCAGACCGCTGTAGGGGGACCGCACATCCGACAGGGCGCGGTGGATCAGTTCCAGGCCACGCCGGTGCCTGCGCAGCGGCGCCTCTCCGGTGCGTGGTCCTGCCAGCGCGGCGAATTCCAGTACGACGGGCAGGTGATCGGGGAGTTCACCGCCGTCGGCGCTCCAGCCGGCGGCCCGGTAGGTCTGCGCGAGGGTGAGCAGTGCCATGCCCCGTCGCCGGGTGTCGCCGTGCAGGTAGTAGGTGAGGTAGAGGCTGCTCTTGCGGCGGAGGTCGAAGACCTCCACATAGTGGCTCTCCAGCGCCTCGGCCGGCTGGGCCGCGAACCAGGTGGTGAAGGAGACGAGTTCCTCGTTGGCGGGCGAGGGCGGGAGCGCGTTCACCACCTCGGTCAGCGCGGCGCGCTCGGCGGCCAGTTCGGCGTCCGGGTACTGGAACAGGAGCGACAGCAGACGCAGCAGGAGCGGGCGCTGTGCGGTCTCCTTGGGGCTGAGGTGGACGCGGCGCCCGGCGGCCGGGCGGATGAGGGTACGCAGGGCGCTCATGCGGCGCCTCCCGCGAGATCGTCGCCCGCCGTGCTCCGGCGGCGCAACGTGGGAATGCCGAGCATGATCTTGCGCTCCACGGCGGGCTCCCCGGGGTCGCCGGAGCTTTCGACGGGGCAGCGGTTCTCCATCGCGCTGAGCGCCGCGGCGTCCTCCTTGTGGGCGGCGGGGATGACGTACCGGTCGGCGTACTTGGCGATCGCGAGCAGCCGGTGCATGTCCTCGGCCTGTGTCGGGGTGAGCCCCACTGCCTTGAGAGCGGCGTCGTCGCCCTGTTCGCCGAGCGTGCGTTGCCGCATGTAGCTGCGCAGCGCGGTCAGTTTCATCAGCACCCCTGCGACGACGTCGGTGTCGCCGGCGGCGAAGAGGTTGGCCAGGTAGTCCAGCGGGATGCGCAGGCGGGTGACGGCGGCGAAGACGTGGTCGGGGTCCTCGGCGTTGCCTCCAGCCTCCCCGACGGCGTCGAGCACGGGGGACAGCGGCGGCACGTACCAGACCATGGGCAGGGTGCGGTACTCCGGGTGCAGCGGGAGGGCGACCTTGTACTCGCTGATCAGCGCGCGTACTGGAGAGCGGCGGGCGGCGTCGATCCAGTCCTCCGGAATGCCCGACTCCCTGGCGGCCGCGCGTACGTCGGGGTCGGCGGGATCGAGGAAGACGTCGCGCTGCGCTTCGAGCAGGTCCTTCTCGTCCGGAGTGGCGGCGGCCTCGCCGACGCGGTCGGCGTCGTAGAGGACGAGGCCGAGGTAGCGCAGGCGTCCGACGCAGGTCTCGGAGCAGACGGTGGGCTGTCCGGCCTCGATGCGCGGGAAGCAGAAGGTGCACTTCTCGGCCTTGCCGGTGGCGTGGTTGATGTAGACCTTCTTGTACGGGCAGGCGGTCACGCACATGCGCCAGCCGCGGCAGCGGTCCTGGTCGACCAGAACGATTCCGTCCTCCACCCGCTTGTACATCGCCCCGGACGGACACGCTGAGACGCATGCCGGGTTCAGGCAGTGCTCGCACAACCGGGGAAGGTGGAACATGAAGGTCTGCTCGAACTCGAACCTCACCTTCTCCGCCAGGCCCCCGCTGAGGTTGGGGTCGCCGCCCGCGGTCTCCGACGCGCCGCCCAGGCCGTCCTCCCAGTTGGCGCCCCAGGTGATGGAGGTCGGCTTCCCGGTGAGCACGGAGCGGGGACGGGCGACGGGCACGTCATGGCCGGCGGAAGCGGTGACGAGGTTGTCGTAGTCGTAGGTGACCGGCTCGTAGTAGTCCTCGATGGCCGGCAGGTCCGGGTTGGAGAACAAGGAGGCCAGCCGCTTGAGGCGGCCGCCGGAGCGCAGGACCAGGCGCCCGCGCCGGTCGAGCATCCAACCGCCCTTCCAGTGCTCCTGGTCCTCGTAGCGCCGGGGGTAGCCCACGCCGGGCTTGGTCTCGACGTTGTTGAACCAGGCGTACTCGACGCCGGTGCGGTTGGTCCACGTCTGCTTGCAGGTGACCGAGCAGGTGTGGCAGCCGATGCACTTGTCGAGGTTCATCACCATCGCCACTTGGGCCATGACGCGCATGTCAGTACTCCACATCCTGGCTTCGGCGGCGGATCACGGTGACCTCGTCGCGTTGGTTGCCGGTGGGTCCGTAGTAGTTGAAGGCGTAGGTGAACTGCGCGTAGCCGCCGATCAGATGGGACGGCTTGAGCAGCAGGCGGGTCAGCGAGTTGTGGATGCCTCCGCGCTTGCCGCTGATCTCGGTCTTCGGCACGTTCACCGTGCGGTCCTTGGCGTGGTACATGTACACCGTGCCCTCGGGCATGCGGTGGGTGACCACCGCGCGGGCCGCGACGACACCGTTGCGGTTGTACGCCTCGATCCACTCGTTGTCCTTCACACCGATCTTCTCCGCGTCGGCGTCGGACATCCAGATCACGGGGCCGCCCCGGGACAGGGCCAGCATGTAGGCGTTGTCCTGGTACTCGGAGTGGATGGACCACTTGGAGTGCGGGGTGAGGTAGCGGACCGTCACCTCCGCACGGCCGTCCTCGCCGAGGCGCTCGTCGCCGTAGTGCCGGGCGGTGTTGAGCGGAGGCCGGAAGACAGGCAGTTGCTCGCCGAGTTCGGTCATCCAGTCGTGGTCGACGAAGAAGTGCTGGCGGCCGGTGAGGGTGTGCCAGGGCTTCTTGTGCTCGACGTTGATGACGAAGGGAGAGTAGCGGCGCCCGCCGGTCTCGCTGCCCGACCACTCGTACGACGTGATCACCGAGCGGGGCTGGACACGGGTGTCGGCGAAGGTGATCCGCTCGGCCTCCCGCTCGGAGGCCAGGTGTGCCATCTCGGTGCCGGTACGCTTCTCCAGCTCCTTGAAGCCCTCCGTCGCCAGGCGTCCGTTGGTGGTGCCGGACAGGGCGAGGATCGCCTCGCACATGTCGCTCGCCGTGGCCAGCGACGGCCGGCCGTCCGCGACCCCGCCCCGCCGGGCGCCGTTGGTGTGCCGCAGCTGCTCGAGCTCCTGGTCCGGATGGACCGTGACGCCCTTGGTGGTGGTGCCCAGTGAATCGAGGAGCGGGCCGACGGCCCGCATCTTGTCCGCCACCGCCGCGTAGTCACGTTCGATGGTGACCAGCTTCGGCATGGTCCGGCCGGGGATCGGCTCGCACTCCCCCGCCCTCCAGTCCAGGACGACGCCGCCGGGCTGCGCCAGCTCGTCGGGCGTGTCGTGCAGCAGCGGCACGGCCAGGACGTCCGTACGGGTCCCGAGGTGTTCCTCGGCGAGTTCGCTGAAGCGGTCGGCGATGGTCAGGAACGTGTCGTAGTCGGTCCGCGCCTGCCAGGGCGGCGGGATGGCCGGGGTGAAGGCGTGGACGAACGGGTGCATGTCCGTGCTGGACAGATCGTCCTTCTCGTACCAGGTCGCCGCCGGCAGTACCACGTCGGCGAACAGACCGGTGGAGGTCATCCGGAAGTCCATCGCGACGAGGAGATCGAGCTTCCCCTCGGGCGCCTCCTCGCGCCAGACCACGTCTTCAGGACGCCCCTCGGGGGGAGTCTCCTCGGAGCGGACGGCCGCGTCAGCGCCCAGAAGGTGGCGCAGGAAGTACTCGTTGCCCTTTCCGGACGATCCCAGCAGGTTGGCCCGCCATACCGTGAGCACCCGGGGGAAGTTGGCCGGGTCGTCCGGGTCCTCGGCGGCGAAGCGCAGGTCGCCGGACTTCAGCCCGTCGACGATGTGCTCGGCCACGGAGCGCCCGGCGGCGGCCGCCTCGTCGGCCAGGTCCAGGGGGTTGCGGCTGAACCCGGGATGACCGGGCGTCCAGCCCATACGGATCGCCTTGGCCAGGCAGTCTGCGGTGGACTGGCTCTTGAAGCGTCCCTCGCCCAGCGGGGACGCCAGCTCGCTTGGGCCGAACGCCTCGTAGCGCCACTGGTCGGTGTTCAGGTACCAGTAGGAGGTGCCCGCCATGTGGCGGGTGGGGCGCTGCCAGTCGAACGCGAACGCCAGGTGCTGCAGCCCGGTGACGGGGCGGACCTTCTCCTGCCCGACGTAGTGGGCCCAGCCGCCGCCGTTGACGCCCTGGCAGCCGGTCATGGTCGTGAGCGCCAGGAACGCCCGGTAGATGGTGTCGGAGTGGAACCAGTGGTTCGTGCCGGCTCCCATGGCGATCATGGAACGGCCCTGGGTGCGCTCGGCGTTGCGGGCGAACTCCCGCGCGATGCGGGCTGCCTGCACGGCGGGGACGGAGGTGATGGTCTCCTGCCAGGCCGGGGTGCAGGGCTGGGAGGCGTCGTCGTAGGAGGACGGCCACGTGCCGGGGAGTCCGGGACGGTGCACTCCGTACTGGGCCAGCATGAGATCGAAGACGGTGGTGACCGGCCTGCCGCCGATCGTGCGGATCGGGACGCCGCGCACCATCACCGAGCCGCCCTCGGTGGGTCCTTCGTCGAAGCGAGGCAGCGCCACGGTGGCCGTGTCCTCGCCTCGCTCCAACAGGCTCAACTCAGGCACGGTGTCGCCCAGCTCGAGGTTCCAGCGGCCCTCCCCCTCCTCGCCCCAGCGGTGTCCGAGTGAACCGTTGGGAATCACCGGATCGCCGCTCGCGCTGTCGACCAACACGGTCTTGAACCGGGCGTTCTCGCCCTCGTCGCCGAGGTCGGCCGCGGTGAGGAAACGATCCGGCACCATGTCGCCGTCGCGCTCGCGCAGCGTGATCAGGAAGGGGGCGTCAGTGAACCGGCGCAAGTAGTCCTCGAAGTACGGCGTGGAGCGGTCGACGAGGAACTCCCGCAGGATGACGTGCCCCATCGCCATCGCGAGCGCCCCGTCCGTACCGGGGTGCGGGGCCATCCACTCGTCGGCGTGCTTGACGTTGTCGGCGTAGTCCGGGCTGACGGCGACGACCTTCGTGCCGTTGTAGCGCGTCTCGGTGAGGAAGTGGGCGTCCGGGGTCCGGGTCACGGGGATGTTCGACCCCCACATGATCAGATACCCGGCGTTCCACCAGTCCGCGGCCTCCGGCACGTCCGTCTGGTCCCCGAAGACCTGCGGCGAGGCGATCGGCAGGTCCGCGTACCAGTCGTAGAAGGACAGCAGGGTGCCGCCGATCAGCGACATGAACCGCGCGCCCGAGGCGAAGGACGCCATCGACATCGCGGGAATCGGGGAGAACCCGGCCACCCGGTCCGGCCCGTAGGTCTTGACCGTGTGCACGTGCGCGGCGGCCACGAGCTCGGCCACCTCGTCCCAGTCAGCGCGCACCAGACCGCCCTTGCCCCGGGCCTTCTTGTACGCGCGAGCCTTGGCCGGGTCACCGGTGATCTCCGCCCAGGCAGCGACCGGATCACCGAGCCGGCGGCGCGCCTCCCGCCACAGCTTCAGCAGCTTGCCGCGCACGTAGGGGTAGCGCACCCGGCTGGGCGAGTACGTGTACCAGGAGAACGACGCGCCGCGCGGGCAGCCCCGCGGCTCGTACTCGGGGCAGTCGGCGCCGATCGACGGATAGTCGGTCGCCTGGTGCTCCCAGGTGATGATGCCTTCCTTGACGTACACCATCCACGAGCAGGATCCGGTGCAGTTGACCCCGTGGGTGGAGCGCACGACCTTGTCGTGGGACCAGCGGTCGCGGTAGAAGCCCTCCCACTTCGGATCCCCCGTGCCGAACACGGCGCGGCCGTCCGTGCTCACCTCACGGCGGTTGAGCAGCCGTCGGCCGGCCAGCGGCCAGCCGCGTGCGTCGCCGGCCGCTTGGGGGCCGGTGTTCTCGTCGTTCTCCATGGGCCGGACGCTAGTTCGGCGCTCGTACGAGGCGCCGGGGCCGAAGCGTCCTGTGACCTGCGGCCGGACGGCCCCGAAAGGATCCGGCGATGCGGGACCAATGGCCCTCCCCGCGAAGGCCGCCCGGCCCAGGCGGCGCGCGCTCCGGGAGCCGATGCTGTGGGTGACCGAATCGGAGGTACCGATCACGTACGACCGCTCCCGGCCGGCGGACGGCCGCCCCGTCCAGTGTCCGCCGCCCGCCAGGCAAGCGGCTCCGACCGGTCGCTGTCAGGCCGCCCGTCACGCAGCCCCCGTCGGGCGGGCGGCCCGGCACCTCTCCTTCCAGCGGTGAGCGGCGCCCGCCCGGTTCGCCGGCAGCACCAGGCTGTGGGAGAAAGGCCGTTCATCGTCATCTGGGAATCGACCCGGGCCTGCCCCCTGGCCTGCCTGCACTGCCGGGCCCGCGCGGTTCCCGACCCTTGGTGCGGCTACGAGCCTGGGGCCACTGAGGTCCTCCTGCTCGCACGAGTTTGTGAGCTCGGGCATGTGGAGATCGGCACCAGCCTCGGCCGCCCGGAACGCCACGCAAGCGCCGTTGGACACGCCGACCTTGCCGGACGGGACGTGAACCTCGGTGACCAGGAGAGAGGGGATCAGCCGGACGAACCGCGGCTGGGAGCAGGACGTCCGACCCCGATTCACCAGCGGGCGGCGCGGGACGACACGTCCGTCGGCTGCCGCCTGCGGTCGTCAGGGAGGAACTGCGGCGCCCTGCCATGCCGGGGGCGCACAGCCCTCGTTCCCCGGGTATCAGATGAGACGGCCCGTTGGGCGGGCAGTGATGGTGATCACTGCTCGCGGGATGCTGAGGATGACCCCGGCGTGACCACGGATGTCGGCGTCTTCTGCATGTTCTGTTCGCCCCAGCGGCGCGCGGGCCCGGCAAGGGCGCACCGGGACCGCACGCGGACCTCGCACGCCGCTGCGCCGCCTTCAGGCCCACCAGCCCCGCGTAAAGAGGGCCGAAGAGCCCTGTCCCCGGGACCAATGCCATCCCACCAGGGCGGTCGCCCGCCGAAAGAATCAGGCCGATACCCGTCCAGCCCGTCGAGAATGGGACTTCCAAGGAGCACGCGTGGTCACCCTCTTGCCACCGAGCGGATCAACCGCACCGCCACCCCACCGGTCCTCGGACGGCTCGGGGCTCCGCTCAGGTCACGCGGGCCGGCACCTGATCATCGTCGGCTGGATCAGCGCGGGGCTGGTGACCGCAGCCGCCGGCCACAGCTTCCCCGCGGCGCGGTGGCTGTCCCTGCACCTGTTCCTGCTCGGCGCGGTCACCAACGCCATCGTGGTGTGGAGCGAGCACTTCACCGTCGCCCTGCTCCACGCCCCCGACCCTGATGTGCGGTGGAGCAACGCCCGCCTGGCCGGGCTGAACGTCGCGATCCTCGCCGTACTCGGCGGCGTAGCCGCTGACGTTCCCGTGCTGACGGGAATCGGTGCCGCTGCGGTCACGGCGGCCGTCCTCGCGCGTCTGACGGCTCTGGTGCGCATGGGCCGCCGTGCGCTCGGAGGCAAGCTGGCGCTGCTCACCCTCTACTACAAGGCCGCAGCCCTTGCCCTGGTTGTGGGAGCGGCGCTCGGCGGGCTGCTGGCCACCGGATGGGGCGCGGCCCGGCATACCGAACTCATGCTCGCCCACATTCACGTCAACCTCCTCGGCTGGGTCGGACTGCCGGTCATCGGCACCCTGTTCATGCTGTGGCCGACCGTCCTGCGCCTGCGTATGGAGGACCGCACCGTACGGGTGGCCCGACGGAGCCTGGGTCTGCTGCTTGCCGGTCTCGTTCTGATGACCGCCGGCCTGCTGGCCGGAATCCGGCTGCCGGCCGCAGCCGGACTTGCGGTGTACGCCGCAGGTCTCATCGACGCGGCCGTCCTGTTCCTCACCACCGTGCGACGCCGCTCCCGCCACTCCCCGGCCTCCGTGATGCTGGCCGCAGCCACCGGCTGGTTCGTCGTGGCCGTCCTGGCCGACTTGGTCCTCATGAGCACCCGGTCCCTGCACCATCTGCACACCGACCTGGAACCGGTCACCTGGCTGCTCATGGTCGGCATGGTGGCCCAAGTGCTCCTCGGCGCCCTCACCCACCTCCTTCCCGTCGTCCTGGGCCGTGGCCCGGCCGGCCGCGCCACCGTCCAGGCGAGGCTCGATGTGGCATGGCCGGCCCGCGTGAGTGCCCTGAACCTCGCCGTGCCCCTGCTCGCCCTGCCCCTGCCCCACCTGGCCACCGTTGTGGGGTGGCTGCTGGCCGGCGCCGCCGTGGCGTCGTTCACTGTGCTGTGCGCAAGCGTCCTGGCCGAACGGCATGCCCAGAGCGATGAGGCCGAACCCCGCACTTTTCCCGGCCGGGCCCCACTGGTCGGCGGTGTGGCCGGTGTCGTGCTGACCGTCATGGCGGTCGTTCTGGCCACGACGTCCGGCGGCACGCCCCAGCCACAGGGAGAGGCAGTCGATACGGCTGCTTCCAGGACACGCACCGTCAAGGTAGCGCTGTCCGGGATGCGGGTCAGCCCCGCCACCATCGCCGTCCCGGCCGGTACCCGGCTGGTGCTCGAGGTCACCAACCAGGACAGCATGCGGCACGACCTGCGCGTCGAAGACGGACCGGGAACACCTCTGCTCGACGGCGGCGACACCGCGCGCCTGCACGTCGGGACGATCACCGCCGACCGCGACGCCTGGTGCACCGTTCCGGGCCACCGCGCCGCCGGCATGACCATGCGCATCTCGATTCAGAACACCGATAAGGCGACGGGCCGGAGCGCGGGTGGGCACGATGGCCACGCCGCCGTTCCGGACACGACCAGCACCGGACCGAACCTGGCCGCCGACTTCACCGAGGGATTCGAGCCCCGCCCCGCAGTCCTGCCGTCCACCGGCGAAGGAAGAATCCACAAACTACGCCTGAACGCGGTGGAGAAGCACATCGAAGTGGCGCCCGGCGTACGCCAGCGCATGTGGACCTTCGGCGGTACCGTCCCCGGACCAGTCTTGCGCGGCAAGGTCGGCGACACCTTCGAAATCACCCTCGTCAACGACACGTCCATGGGGCACGGCATCGACTTCCACGCCGGCGCCCTTGCCCCCGACCGTCCAATGCGCACCATCGAACCGGACGAAGAGCTCGTCTACCGCTTCCGGGCCGAGCACGCCGGCGCCTGGCTGTACCACTGCAGCACCGCGCCCATGCTCCAGCACATGGGCAACGGCATGTACGGGGCCGTCATCATCGACCCGCCCCACCTCCCCCGCGTGGACCGCGAATACGTCCTCGTCGCATCCCAGCTGTACCTCGGCACACCCGGCAGCAGTAGCCACGTAGCCAAGATGACCAGCGGCCGCCCCGATGCCTGGGTGTTCAACGGCACCGCCGCCCAGTACGCCACAGCACCGCTCGCCGCCCGCCCCGGCGAGCGAGCCCGATTCTGGGTCGTCGCCGCGGGCCCCAGCGACGGCATCGCCTTCCACATGGTCGGCACCGTCTTCGACACTGTCTACAAGGAAGGCGCCTACCTGCTGCGCGCCGATGCCCCCACCCGCGGAGGAGCGCAAGTCCTCGACCTTGCCGCCGGCCAGGGAGGATTCGTGGAAACCCGCTTTCCGGAGGCCGGACGCTACACCTTCGTCGACCACGACATGCGGCATGCCGAATCCGGCGCCCACGGCACCGTCCGAGTAGAGCGATGAACGGCGTAGACGGATGGGCACTCGTACGGTTCGCCCACGTCACCGGCGCGGCCCTGTGGGTCGGCGGACAACTGGCACTCTCACTGGTGATCCTGCCGCTCGCACGGCGCATGCTCACCCCCGAGGCCCGGGGCCGCTTCGTACAACAAGCAGGCCGCCGCTTCGGGCTGCTCACCGCAGCAGTCTTCCTGCCGGTCCAGCTGACCACCGGGGTCGCCATGGCCTGGCACAAGGGCGTCACCTGGGCAGCACTCGCAGAACCCGGCTACGGCCGCATCCTCGCAGCCAAACTCGCCTTGTTCACCGCGGTCATGGTGGCGGCCGGCCTCCACGGCTGGGCACACGCCCGGAGCCGCACAGAACTGGCCCGAGCACTCGCAGTCACCTCCCTCATCGGCTCCCTCGGAGTCGTCCTCCTCGCAACCGCGCTCCCCGCCACCTGAGATGACGAGGCCCCGACCCAGCAGCCGGGAATTCACCCGGTTCCTGGGCATCCCGGCGATCCGGATCACGGACTGGACGGCGGGGCACGGCGCCCCGCACTGGGCCAACCTCACAGGCGTGCCGCTGGTCATCCTCGACTGGGAGGGCTGGGGGCCGTGCCTGTCGACTACGACGTCGGCCCCCTGCACGCGTACAGCCCGACCACTCCGTCGACCGCCCCCGGTACCACTGGCCGCCCGCGCGGAGGCAGCCCTGTCCGACCCGGCCTGGCAGGTGCGGGCCGGCGCCACCATCGCCCTCCTCCTCGCAGCCCCTGGCCTCGCCGTACCCGCCCTCGCCAAGGCCCTCACCGACCGGAACGCCGACGTCCGTAAGGCGGCCGTAACGGCACTGGCCCAGCACCGTGCCACCGGGGACGCCCGCGCGGCCCTGGCCACGGCGACAACGGACCCGGACGCAGACGTCAGGGCCTGTGCGGCCCGGCCACTGTGACCGCGCAATGATCAGTGCTTCGGACGGCTCCGGCGGTGACGCCGGCTGGAACGGCCGGACGCGCCGGCGTCGCACCGGGCCGTCAGCTACGTCCTGGCCACCCTGCAACGTCGGCGGCCGGACGATGTGGCCGGGAACGCCAGTGCGGCGGCGCCACCGACCGCGCCAGCCACAGTCGGGCCCTCCCACAGGCGAGACCGCTGGCTACGCCTCGCCCACAACGCGCACACGGACATGCGCACGTTGCGGGCCACGGCACCGGACGCGCGAGTGGACAGTGCGCAGAGTGCCGGTAGAGCGGCCGGACCGCGGGACTGATCGACTCAGCCGCCGCTCTTGCGCCTGAACGACCGCTGGCTCGCAGCCGGGCCGTGCGCCGCACGCACCTTCGACGCATCCGGGCCGGCGGCAACATCGGCCACGTCCGCCTGCGCACCGCGCTTGCGCGCCAGGGCTTCACGGAACTTGCGCTTGAGGTCGTAGTTGCCGTCGCTGTCCGGCGCCAGAGGGGACGTCTCGGGGGCAGCCGGCTCCGATCCTTCCGTAGTTACGGGCTCTGCGGTCATGGGGACCTCCTGGGTTCGGGGGTGGGCCGCCACAGCTTGTCATGCCGGGCGCAGTGCGGGGCGCCGGCGACATCATCCGGCCGCGACATCGGTCGCCACCAGGACGGTGATCCGGCCGTTCTTGAACTGCGCCAGGGTCCGTGTGCGCTGTGGTGGGACTTGCCGCTGTGCAGGGCCCCGGCGTGCACCCCGCCGGCCCGCAGACGCCGGGTGAGCTGGTCGACGGGTCGCCGCCTGCGCGCGGACGGACACCGCTCTGGTGATCACTGCGCAATCCGGAGCGCCTGGATCTGTGCGACGAGGACATCCTGCGCGCGAATGGGTACGCCGTGAAGTTCGCCGTGACCTCCGACGCACACGCCATCACACATCTGCCACGCCTGACGAACCGCGGACGCCGGACGGGGCGCGATCACCGGACGCGCCTCCCGGCCTCGTCCCACAGCCGGCGGCGGTCACTTCGAAGGTCCGTTGTTGTCGGGATGCAGAAGACAGGAGGCGACGACCACGAAGGGCCATAGGGACTGAACGCATGTCACAAGGCGTTCGGCGACTCCAGCGACTCCGTGACGCTGTATTTCGATCAGGAACCAGACGGCACCGACGCCCATCAGAACGGTCACCACGAGGGAGGGCAGGGGCCGTAGTCCCCATGGCACCGCTCCGCCGCGATCGGCGGCCAGTACCGGCCACACCGCGAGCAGAGCGAAGCCCACCGCGGCGACGGACCCGTGTCGCAGGGATCCCCCACTGCTCGGCGCCGGGATCAGAACCACCGCGAACGCCGCCAGTCCACCGCCCCCCAGCGCCACACGTCCGGCGAGCGCGGCGGGGCGCAGCCCCCAGGCCGTGAACACGTGGCAGATGCCGAGGGCGAGGAGCGCTCCGGTCATCGCCCAGAATCCCTCGGCCCCGTAGGCCGCCAGAACGCTGATCGTCTGAGTAGCGGGATCGTAGTCAGGGCCTTGCAGCAGTGCGGCGACCGTCCAGCCTCCGACCAGGACGAGAGGGGCACACCCTGACGAGATCAGGGCCCACCTGGGAACACGTCGCATCAGCCCACCGTAAAGCGCCCGATCATTCCTCCGCCGCGAACACGCAGGTGGGTGGAGACCGATCGGGCCTGCGCCGGCCGCGGTCCTGCGCCGGGACGGCCGTCCGGCGGGTCCGGGGAGCCGGACCCGCCGGACGGCGGCGCGCCCTGTCAACCGGTGTAGGTCTCGAACTCCGCGACCCGCGGCGTTCCGGTCGAGCCGGTGATCTCGAAGGTGATCTTCTGCAGTGACGTCCCGGGGAAGGTGATGAATCCGGCCCCGCTGCCGGATGCCAGCACGGCACCGGTGTCGTGGTTGACGACCCGCCACGATCCGATGCTGCCCGCGGAGCCCGACGCCTCCCGGATGTTGATCTTCGACACCGTGGTGGCGGAGCCCCACTTGACCGAGACGGAACCGGTCGGGCCTGCCGGTGACCAGTAGGTGTTCATGTCACCGTCGCGCACATTGCCGTAGCTCGTCCCGTCGGCCTTGCTGGTGCCGTCGGAACCGGCCCCGAGGCTGAGGTTGGTCCCGCTGGGCTGGGTCGGAGTAGGCGCGGGGGTGGTCGGGTCCGGCGCGGGAGCCGTCGGGGCGGGGGTGGTCGGGTCCGGCGTCTGCGGCGTGCAGTTGCCGTCCGACACCCGCAGTCCCTTGTCGGCGCCCGCCGTCTGGCTCACGACGCCCGGCACGCAACTGGCGCCGTCGAGGCTGTAGGAGTACGGGATGGCGACCGTGGTGTTGGACTTCGGGTCCGGACCGGCGGGGTTGTTGTCGCCGCCCGGACTGGTCCAGGTCACGTTGTCGAAGATGTTGCCGCCGACCTGCCAGTATCCGGCCGCGTCGGTGTAGAAGGTGCCGAGGACGTCCTTGGAGTCCTCGAAGTAGTTGTTGTCCACCTTGGCGCGGGCGCCGGCACGGGAGTTGATGCCGGACTCGTTGAGGCTCTTGTAGTGGTTGTTGTACATGTGGCCGATGCCGCCACGCAGCAAGGGCGCACGGGAGTCGATGTTCTCGTAGAGGTTGTGGTGGTAGGTGACGAAGCCGTTCGACAGGTCGCTCTCGCTGGAGCCGACGAGGCCGCCGCGGCCGGAGTTGCGCAGAATGCTGTAGGACAGGGTCACGTACTGGGTGTTGTCCTTCATGTCGAAGAGGCCGTCGTAGCCGTCCGACTCACCGCCCGACGCCTCCAGGGTGGTGTGGTCGACCCAGACGTTGCGGACGCCGCTCTCCATGCCGATGGCGTCGCCGCCGTTGGACGTGGGCGAGCCCGACTTCTTGACGTTCCGGACGGTCACGTTCTGGATGATGATGTTGCGGGCCTCGCGGAGGTGGATGCCCACCTGGTCGAAGACGGCTCCACCGCCGACGCCGACGATCGTGACGTTGCTGATCTGCTTGAGCTCGATCACACCGTCGGCGGTGTTGCAACTGGCGCCCGAGACCTTGCTGGTGTTGCCGTGGTTGATGGTCCCCTCGACCTGGATGGTGATCGGGGTGCTGCTGCTCGCCCGGTTGCACAGGGCCGCGTGGATCGCGGTCCCCGTGGTGGCCCGCACCGTCTGTCCGCCGGCGCCGCCGGTGGTCCCGCCGTTCTGGGTGGCGTAGCCGGTGGCGCCGCCGGTCGCTGCCGACGCCTCGGGCATCGACAGAGCCACACCGGCCGCGGCCGCAAGGGCTCCCGTGGCCAGTGCCGCGGAGAGTCTTAGTGCGACTGGATGTTTCATTCTCGCCTCGTTTTTCGTCTTCCAATGGGGCGTGTTCTGCTGCATGCGGTGCTTGTTCCGGAGGCCGCCCGGCGTCTTCGGGCCTTCAGGGATTCCGGGCACCTCGGCCCGCGGGCCGCAGGCCGCGGCTCACGGCTCACGTCTCACGGCCCGCAGCTCACGTCAGTCGACGTAGCGGATGTCGGACGAGGCGTAGAAGCAGTTCGTGCCGTCCGCTCCCGTGCCGATCTTGGTGGGCTCGCCGCTTGTCGTGCCCCTGTACTTCGTACAGATGTCGATGTCGTGGCCGGAGTCCCCGTTGATCGTGATGCGCGAGAACCGCGCCGTGTCCCCGTAGTTGGTGTTGATGCCCACCAGGGTGTCGCCAGGGGCCGTCACCTTGGTGTCGAGGATCTGGATGTGCCTGGCGTACTGCGTGGAGCAGTTGCCGCAGGAGCGGACCAGCTTCCCGAAGTCCTCGACCTGGAAATTCTTGATGATCAAGGTGCCGGCACCGTTGTGCTGGAAGACCTTGTCCGCCGCCTTCCGCGCACCGCCGCCGTCGACCGTGCGGACCGTCGCGGAGGAACTGCCTCGGAAGGTCGCGGCATCCTCGCCGACGTCCTCCCACCAGACGTTCTTGAGCGTGCAGGTGCCGTCGCAGTGCACGCCGTCCGCGGCGGGGGCGCCGAGGATGACGTTCTGCAGGGTGGCACCGTCGGCCAGCCGGAGCATCGGCGGCTGGCTCTCGCTCTGGCCGTCGCTGCCGAGGTCACCACTGCCGTACAGGCGCTTCATGCCCCCGTCGTAGGTGCCCGTGACCGAGATGGTGGAGGTCACCGCCTGGCTGCCGTTGGCCGTCGGCCACGACCCCGGCTGGTCGGTGGGCGGGTCCGTCGGGGTCGGGTCCGTGGGCGGGTCCGTGGGGACCGTGCCCGACGCGGTCAAGGTCCACCTCTTGCTGGTCACCGAGTCGCACGAGTTCTGCTGGACCAGGGCGCCTGCGGTCTTCGAACCGTCCTTGACGTTCAGGCACTTGCCGCCGTTGCTGTTGACGACCTGGTAGGTGTCGCCGCTGACCTGCGTCAGCTTCCAGACCTGGGTCGCCGTGCCGCCGCAGCTCTGCTGCTCCACCGGCTTGCCCGCGCTGGTGGAGGCGTCCCGTACACCGGCGCACTTGGAGCTGTGCGCGGCGGTCAGTCCAGCCGCCGCCTGAGGCCGCGAGCCTCCAGGTCTGATCGGCGGCGCCGTCGCAGGTGTCCTGGACGAGCTGGACGCCGGCGGAGGTGTTCGCGCCGGGCACCGTCAGGCACAGTCCGCTGTTGGCGTTCTTCACGCTGTACGAACCGGCCGCCGCGGCCGACGCGGAGCCGGTCATCCACAGCGCGGTGAGGCCGCCGCCGATCAGGGCCGTGACGGCTGCGACGGAGGCGGCGGCACGACCGCGCCTTCTTCGATGGTGGTTCCGTGTGCTCACTCGGCGTTCCTTTCACCGCCTGCGGTGTCGGCCGCAGGTACCAGTCGGTGGGTGGTGGGGGTGGCAGTTGCTGAGACCGTCACGGACTCAAGATTATTCTGCATGTTGAACGTTGTTCCTGTATGAGAACTGCGGAGGAAGGTACGCCACGACTGACGGACGGTCAATACATCAACCGGCCCAGGCGATCCCCGGCTGGAGCCCCTGATGATGCGACCCAGAGTGGCGTCACGGTGTGGGCATGTCAATGTTTCTCGCAAGCGCTTTCTATATATCGACTTCAGTCCGATGTTCCGCCAGCTGAACGGATCCGCCGCCGAGCAGGCATCCAGGAAACACTCCCGGCCAGGTCGGACAACGGGAGCGCGAGGGGAGCCGCGAAACCCTGGGGCAGACGCGAGCAGCTTGTCACGCCTATCGAATCTCGATAGATTTCCATCGCAGTTCGATTGAAGGGGAAGCCATGGGGAAGTTGACAGTGCTGGCGCTCCGCGCCGTGATCGTGGCGCTGCTCGCCGGTTCGGTGTTCGTGCAGGCGGTGATGGTCCCCCTGCTGGCCATCGACATGAGGGAGCTGGACGCGGACGTCGCACACCTGCGCACCCCGGTCCTGGTGATCATGGTCCTCGGCATCGTGACGGTCGAGGTCGTGCTGGTCTGCGTGTGGCGGCTGGTGACGATGGTGCGGCGCGGGACGCTGTTCTCCCACGCCGCCTTCCGGTACGTGGACATCGTGATCGGCGCGGTCGTGGCGGCCGCCCTGCTGGTGTTCACGTTCGGGGCCGTCCTGGCGCCGGGCGAAGCCGTCGCTCCCGGGATCGTCCTGCTGGTGGGCGGGGCCGGCCTGGCGGTCCTGGGGGTCGCGCTCGTCGTGCTCGTGATGCGGATGCTGCTCGCCCAGGCCGTGGCGCGCGATGTCGAGGCGACCCGGATGAAGGCCGAGCTGGACGAGGTGATCTGATGCCGATCGCCGTCGACATCGACGTGATGCTCGCCAAGCGCAAGATGTCCGTGGGCGAGCTCGCGGAACGCGTCGGGATCACCCCCGCCAACCTGGCGGTGCTCAAGAACGGCCGCGCCAAGGCGGTGCGCTTCGCGACGCTCGCCGCGCTCTGCGAGGCACTGGACTGCCAGCCGGGAGACCTGCTGCGCTGGGAGACCGACGGCGCCGCGGACGACCGACGTGGATCGGCTGACACGGAACGGACCGCCGACGCGACGGGCGGATGACCAGGAGCGGACCGCTGCCGCGACCGGCGACTACATGTTGATCATGTGGCCGGCCAGCCCGTGGACCGCTTCCTTCACGGCCTCGCCGAGTGTGGGGTGCGCGTGCACGTTCCGGGCGACCTCGTGCACCGTCAGGTCCCACTGCTGGGCCAGGGTGAGTTCCGGCAGCAGTTCGGTGACCTCCGGGCCGACGAGGTGGGCGCCCAGCAGTTCCCCGTGCCGGCCGTCGCTGAGGATCTTCACGAAGCCGGCGGGATCTCCCAGTCCGTGGGCCTTGCCGTTGGCGGTGAAGGGGAACTTCTGCACCTGCACGTCGAAACCGCGTTCACGCGCCTGGGCCTCGGTCCAGCCGAAGCTGGCGATCTGCGGCTGACAGTAGGTGGCGCGCGGAATCATGGTGTAGTCGAGCTCCATCGTCTCCGCTTCCGCGATGGTCTCGGCGGCGATCATGCCCATGGCCTCGGCCGCGTGCGCGAGCATGAGCCGTGCCGTGACGTCGCCGATCGCGAAGATGTGAGGAACGTTCGTGCGGCAGCGCCCGTCGACCTCGACCGCCCCGCGGTCGGTCAGGCGTACGCCGGTGCTCTCCAAGCCGTAGCCGGTCACCCGCGGCTGGAAGCCGATCGCCTGAAGCACCTTGTCGGCCTCGAGGACCTGACGCTGTCCGCCCGTCGTCACATGCACGCGCACCTGCGGGCCCTCGTCGTTGATCGCCTCGACCCTCGTGGACGTCAGTACGTTGACGCCCAGCTTGCGGTAGCGGCGGGCCAGTTCCGCGGAGACCTCCTCGTCCTCCAGCGGAACGACCCGGTCCATGAACTCCACCAGCGTGACCTGCACGCCGTAGTTGTGCAGCACGTACGCGAACTCGACGCCGATGGCGCCCGCGCCGGCGATGATGATGCTCCCCGGCAGCCGGTCGCTGAGGATCTGCTCCTCGTACGTCACCACCCGCTCGCTCAGGCTCGTGCCCGGGAGCAGCCTCGTCGTCGCGCCGGTGGCGAGGATGCAGTGATCGAAGTCGACGGTCTGCTCCGTGCCGTCGGAACCTCGGACCCGCATGGTGTGGGCGCCGGTGAAAACGCCCGTTCCGTCGACCTCGGTGATGCCGTTCTTCTTCATCAGGTAGTGCACGCCTTTGACGCGTCCGTCGGCCACCTTCCTGCTGCGCAGGAACGCTTCCCGGTAGTCGAAGGTGACCTGGCCCTCGACGCGGATCCCGAAGGTCTTCGTCTCATGGGTGAACAGATGGGCCAACTCGGCATTGCGCAGCAGCGCCTTGGAGGGGATGCACCCCACGTTGAGGCACACACCGCCCCAGTACCGCTCCTCCACCACCGCGACCGACATTCCGAGTTGGGCACAGCGGACCGCCGCCGTGTAGCCACCAGGACCGGCCCCGAGAACCACGACATCGAAGTGTGCACTCATACCCGCACAATACGGGCGAGTGCCTCGCGAGCGGCGCATCGCCGTGCGGCGCGTGGCCGCGCGGCCCGCGGCCGGGCACCGCGTCGGCCCGCCCCCGCACGTGCTTGCCGGGGCCCCCAGCCGGCGCAGGAGCCGTCACCGGCGGTGCCCCGCCCCCGGTCCGGTCAGGGCTGCGGGAAATTAAGCTGCGCGACGCAGCTTCTGCGTGGCACAGTTCAATTGGCGGGACGCACCTGCCATCCGCACCGTCGTAAGGACCACTCCATGACCACTCTTGTCACCGGAAGCCGCGGCAAAGTCGGCTCCGCCCTCGTCACGCTCCTGCACCGGCAAGGACTTCCCGTACGAGCCGGATCCGCGAGCCCCGGCGACCTCACGTTCCCCGCGGACGTGGAGACCGTGCGGTGCGCCCTCGACGACCCGTCGACGTTTCACGCGGCCCTCGACTCCGTCACCTCCGTCTTCCTCTACGCCGAGCCGGCGCACAGCGACACCTTCGTCGCACAGGCTCACGCGGCCGGTGTCGAGCACATCGTGCTGCTGTCGTCCAGCGCCGTCATGAGCCCGGCCGCGGCCGACAACCCGATCGCCGCCTCCCACCTCCAGGTCGAGCAGGCACTGGCCGCCGGCCCGGTCGAGGCGACCGTTCTCCGCCCCGGAGCGTTCGCGGGCAACGCCCTCCAGTGGGCGGGTGCGCTGCGCTCGACCGGCACCGTCGACCTGCCGTACCCGCAGAGCCACGGCGACCCGATCCACGAGGACGACGTCGCGCGGGTGGCGGCGGCAGTGCTCACCGGGCAGGCTCCGCGCGGCGGCACCCACCATCTGACCGGGCCGCAGTCCATCAGCTTCGCCGAGCAGATCGCGACGCTCGCACGAGCAGCCGGCCGCACCGCGCCCGTGGACATACGAACAGTGACCCGCGAGGAATGGCTGAGGTCCGTGTCCGCCTTCCTGCCGGGGGAGTTCGCCCGGGCTCTGCTCGACTACTGGGCCTCGACGGACGGTTCGCCCGCCGCCCTCACCCGGACCGTCGAGGAACTGACCGGCCGTCCTGCCCGCACCTTCGCCGAGTGGGCTGAGGAACACGCCGACGCCTTCCGTGCGGAGCAGACGGCGTGAGGGGTGTCCGGCGCGCCGGCTCCGCCTGCTCGGCGTCGACGCGGCCTTACGGGAACGCGCCGGCACCTAGAGGTCGGGACCGCCGGCGCGCAGACGCTCCGTCTGGGCCGCCGACAGTTCGACGGTACGCCGCATGTAGCTGATGAGCAGGGCGATCTCGTCGTCGTCGTACCCGTCGAACATCGCCGTGTACGCGCCGTTCAACCGCTGCCACAGCGCGCCGAGTTCCGCCATCCGCTCGGGCACCGGACGGACCAGCACCCGTCGGCGGTCCTTTGTGTCGCGCTCACGGATGACATGGCCGGAGCGCTCCAGGCGGTCGACGAGGCGCGTGGCCGAGCCGGTGGTCAGTCCCGTCAACTCGGCGACGCGGCCGGTGGTGACCGGCTCCTCCTCCAGGCTGAGGAGGTTCAGGCACTGAAGGTCGGTGGGGTGGAGCCGCAGATGGTCGGCGACCGCCTGGTTGAACAGGGCGTACGAGGCCATGTAACGGCGTGAGGCGGTGCGCAGCTCGTCCATGAGGCGGGCCCGCCCGGCATCCTCCGCCGTGAGGAGCGGTTCGTCCTTCTGCGTCATGCAGAAAGTGTAGGGCGCAGCATCAGGCGCACATGCCGCACTTCTCGAGGCTCCGAGGCCGCTTCGCCGTCCGGCTCCAGGGCAGTTCCGCCGTCGGGCGGCGCCGCACCGCGGGGGCGAGCCGGCCGACGATCCCCTCGCGGGTCATCTCAGGCGCAGCAGTTCCTCGCCTGTCGCGTACAGCTCGACGAGCAGCGAACGCAGCGCCCGGCCGGCCTCTGTGAGGGCATATCGCGTGCGCACGGGGAAGCCGCGTCTGCGTTCCACCTCCACCAGGCCGCTGTCCTGGAGTGCTCGGAGCCGGTCGGTCAGCACTTTCGCCGACAGCTCCGGGAGCAGCTCCCGCAGCTCCGTGAAGCCGCGAGGGCCGCCCATCAACTCCCTCAGCAGCAGTGTGGTCCAACGGCCGGAGACCGCCCCGAGGGCCACCTCGACGGGACAGTCCGCCTCCGGCCGTCGGGTGCGGCCCCGCGGGCCGGGTACCAGCTCCCCGTCCCACGCGGCGTGGGTTTCCGTTTGGTTACCTGTTTCCGCGGGCTGTTCGCTTGCCACATGACGCATTCCACCAGTGTGCTGCCGGCGACCAGCGCCGCCGAACACCCGTACGTCTTCGAGCGCGCTTTCAACACCTTTGATCCGGAGGTCCTCGACCGGCTCTACGAGCCCGGTGCGGGCTTCATTCCGATGCCCGGTCATATGGTCACCGGGGCAGGTCGTCTCCGTGCCAATGGAGATTTCCTCCGGCTGCGCGTCCCGATCCGGGTGGCGCCACGTCAGACATATGTCGTCGGTGATCTGGCGCTGCTGATCGTCGACTTCGTCATCGCCGGCACCACGCCCGAGGGGGACCCCGTCCGGATCGAGGGCACCGCGACGGACGTGGCCCGACGTGGCGCGGACGGATGCTGGCGCTACGCGATCGACAACCCGTTCGGGGTGGCACAGAGCAGCGAACCGATCGGGGACCCCGCCCGAAGCTGAGCGGCCCCGCCGCGCAGGAGGGCCGCTCAGCCGGGCAGCCGGGGAACGGCCCCGGCGGTCGCCGAACGGTCAGGTCACGCGGTGGCGCAAGGACTGCCGTCGAGCGGGAAGGCGGTCGGCGCGGAGTCGGCGCCGCCCCTGGTAGCCGTGAAGCCGACGGTCACCGAACCGCCGGCAGCGATGTCGGAGGTGTAGGAGGCGGGCGTGACGCTGACCGTGCCGCCGTCCTGGGCCGGGGTTCCGCCCCACATGGTGGCGACGCGCTGGCCGTCGGCGAAGCGGAAGACCAGCGTCCAGCCGCTGATGGCGGCGGCGCCGGTGTTGCGTACGGCGATCTCACCCTGGAAGCCGCCCGGCCACTCGTTGACGACGCGGTACCCGACGGCGCAGCCCGCGCCGGGGGTGCTGCCCTCGTCGGTGGTGACGGTCACCGTTGCCGAGCGGGGCGAGCGGTTCCCGGCCGCGTCGCGGGCGTAGACGGCGAAGGTGTACGCGGTGCCGGCGGTGAGGCCGTTCACGGTGGCCGTGGTGGACGAGGACGCGGCGACCTTGGTCTCCGAGCCGCCGCCGACGCTGACGACGTCGTGTCCGGTGACGCCGACGTCGTCGGTGGCGGCGGGCCATGCGAGGGTGGCCGAGTCGGCGGTCACGGCGGAGGCGGTCGGGGCGCCGGGAGCGGTCGGGGGCTGCGTGTCACCCGGGTCGCCGCCGTAGACGGTGGCCTCACGGGAGGTCTCGGCGATGCCGTTCGCGCCGTGGAAGATGCGCTCGCCCCAGGAGCTGAGCCGGCTCGGGTCGAAGCCGATGGTCAGGTCGAGGACCGGGTCGGTGTTACCGCTCCAGGACCATGCGAGGTAGCCGAGTCCGAGCTGCTGGGCGGCGGCCATCATGGTGTCCTCGTCCGGGTCGCCCCACTGGTCGGCGGGGCCTGCGAACTCGCCGATGAGAAGGGGCAGTCCGGCGTCGACGAACGCATTCAGATAGTCGGTGATCTCCTGGGCGGTGTCGAAGACGCTGTACATGTGGATCGAGAAGATCAGGTTCCCGGTGGGGTCGGCGTCGTACACGGCCCGGGCGTTGGCCCGCATGACGCCCTGCCAGTCCTGGCCCCAGTTGGGCGCGTCCACCATGATCGTGTGCTCGAAGCCCGCGGTGCGGAGCTTCTTGACGGCGGCGGTCGTGGGAGCGGTCCAGCCCGACGGGTCGGTGTTGCCCCAGGGCTCGTTGCCGATGTTGATGACGACGTAGTCCTCTTCGCCGGCGAGCACCTCGCGCAGACCGATCCAGTAGTCGGCCGCCTGGTCGAGTGTGCCGGCGGCCGCCTCCTCGCCGTAACCGGTGGTGTCGTGCACCTCCAGCACGCAGATCAGCCGGTTGGCCTTGCAGTCCGCGACGACGGCGGCCACGTCCGCGGGGCTGTTCTTCGTCCAGCGGTGGCCGTTGGAGAGGACGACCCGTACGGTGTTGGCGCCCAGTGCCTTGATGTCGGCCAGTGACTGCGTCTCGCCCGGATACCAGGTGTGGGCGTGGTTGACGCCCCACATGACGAAGTCGCTGCCGTTGCCTTTCAGCAGTCGGCCGTCGCTGATGTGGAGCCCGGCGGCATGGACATCGGATGGCTGTGCCTGCGCGGCGGTTGCGACGAAGGGGCCGGGCAGGAGCAGCCCGAGGACCACGGCGAGTCCGGCCAACAGGGCCACGGCGGCGATTCTCGCGGTGGCGCTCCCTGCGGCTTGTCCTGTGGCGCCTCTCGCCGGTCTTCTGATCGCGCTTCTGCTCGTGCTGCTCGTTCCTGTCGTGCCTCTCGCTGTTTGCACCGTGACTCCAGTAGTGGGGGCCAAGGAACATGGACATCGGACCTGTGGGAGCGCTCCTATGAGCATGACGTCAGGAGCACGTCAAGAGCTCGCACGCCAGGACGGCGATGTCGGGAACCCGGCCGCTCCGTGGCGGCCGGGTTGGAAGCCGGAGCGGCGCCGGTGCCTCAGCGGCGCTGAGCCGCGTGTCGCCACAGGACATGGACGACACGGATCACCGCGAGAACGCCGGCGACCACAGCTCCCGTGGCAGGCAGGAACCTCTCGACCACCGGAGGAAGCGACCAGACAACGGCGGGGCCGGCGACCGCCGCGAACACCACACCGCCGAGAAAGCAGGCGCTGAGCAGCGCGTAGCCGATCTCCACCGTGATGTCGTCCCGTTCGGCCTGGCTCCGCCGTCCCGTTCCCATGGGCCAAGAATGGCACCGCGTCCCGCCGCGGTCCATGAGTTCGGCCCGCCCCGGCGGGGCCTGCCGCGGCTTGCGGCAGGGATGTGCGAGGGTCGATGTGCCCCCGGCGGGGTCGGTGACATCGGCGCCGGCGCCCTGCGGGCCGGGCCGGACGGGCGGCCCGGCCGGTCACGGCGAGGCAGCCGGTGGTGGCGCACGGAGTGAGGGAAGACCGTCATGGCGGCAGGCGAGGGAGCCTCGGGGGCGGAGCGCGACCTGCGGTGGCGGCTGGATGCCCAGGTGGCGGAAATCGCCACGCAGCTCCAGGAGTTGTCGCGCGCGAAGGACCGGATGCAGGGCCTCCTGGACGCGGTGCTCTCGATCAGCCGGGAGCTGGAGCTGTCGGAGGTGCTGCACCGCATCGTCATCACCGCCATGGAGCTGGTCGGTGCCCGCTACGGCGCGCTGGGCGTACTGCACCGGTCCGGCCGCTCCCTGGAACAGTTCATCACCGCCGGTCTGTCCGACGAGGAGCGCGCACGGCTCGCCGGGATCGACTTCCCGCACGGCCGCGGGGTGCTCGGCCACCTGATCCACCATCCCGAGCCGCTGCGGGTCGAGAACATCGCCGCACACCCCTCCTCGGTCGGCTTCCCGCCGGGGCACCCCCACATGCGCACTCTCCTCGGGGTGGCCGTCAGCGTCCGGGGCAAGATCTACGGGGACCTGTACCTGTCGGAACGCCGCGACGGGCGGCCGTTCGACCGCGAGGACGAGGCCGTCATCGTCTCGCTCGCCGGCGCCGCGGGCATCGCGATCGAGAACGCCCGCCTGTACGGGAGTGTCCGCGACTCCGCGGAACACTTCCAGCGCCTGCTGCTCCCCACGCTGCCCGACCTCAGCCCCTTCCAGGGCGCGGCCGTCTACCGGCCCGCGGCCGACCCGGGCCGGCTGGGCGGGGACTGGTACGACGCGATCCTGCTGCCCGACGACACCTGCGCCGCGGTCATCGGAGACGTACTCGGGCACGACATACAGGCCGCCGCCGCCATGGCCCAGACCCGCAACATGCTGCGCGCCCTGCTCTACGACCGTCGCACACCGCCGAGCGAGATCTTCAGGAAACTGGACGAGACCCTCGAAGCCATCACGGATCTCCCGCTCACCACCGCCTGCCTGGCGCGTATCGAGACGCGGGACAACGGGCACAGACTGCACTGGAGTTCCGCGGGCCATGTCGCTCCCCTGCTGATCCACCCCGACGGCCGGACCGAGTACCTGAGCGAGGAGCCGGGCCTGCCCCTGGGCGTCGACCCGAGGCAGCACCGCCCCGACCATGTCCGGGTGCTGCCGGCGGGCAGCACCCTGGTGATGTTCACCGACGGGCTCGTCGAGCATCCCGACCATCCGATCGACTCCGGCCTCGACCGGATCGCCGAGCTGGCCCGCGCCCGCCCCGGCATGCCGCTGCAGGATCTCGTACGGACCCTCGTCGACAACCACCCCGGCGAAGGGCACGACGACATGGCCGTCCTCGCCGTACGAACACCGTCCTAGGCGCCGGCCGCGGGGCGGTCGGGCGGCCGCCGTCACGCTCGCCCGCACCGCCCCGGGCGCACGACGGCCGGCTCCGTCACCGACCCGCCGAACCGGCGGGAGCCGACCCGATGACGACCACTCGCGCCCACTCGGGCGGCGGGTCGGGCACGTATTCGGGGTCGTTCTCGTCCCACGACGCGGACGAGTGCCGGGGGAACAGACCGACCACCGTGCGGCACGGTGGCCGCGTGTCCGGCCAAGGCGTCTGACCGTCCGTCAGGACCACGACGACGTCCGGCCTGGGCTGCGCCCGCAGCGCCTTGGCGAAGCCCGTGCGCAGGTCCGTACCGCCACCGCCCACCAGAGGGATCCCCTCGGCGTGGCACAGCGGGTGCACGGTCCTGGCCGCCGCGTCGCACGGCAGCACGCCGACCAGGTCGCGGCGTCCGCCCACGGCACGGGAGATAGCGGCGACCTCCCGGAGCGCGCTGCCCAGTTCGGCGTCACTGACCGACCCGGACGTGTCGATGACGACGCAGACCCGGGGCGGCATGCGCCTGAGGCTCGGCAGCACGACGCCGGGCATCCCGGCCGAGCGACGCGAAGGGCGTCCGTACGTGTAGTCCTCGCCGGCTCCGGCGCCGGAGGCTGCCGAGCGGACCGCCGCGCCCAGCAACTCCCGCCACGGCTGCGGCGGCTGGAACGCCTCCTCGGCCCATCGCCGCCAGCCCTTCGGGGTGTTTCCCGGACGGGCGTTGATGCCCTGCGCCACGCGGAAGCGGACCGCGTCCTGTTCATGGGCGCTGAGGCCGTGGGCGCCGTCCGGCCCCAGCTCCCAGTCCCGTTCCAGTCCGTCGGCGCCGCTGCCGCAGTCCAGCCAGCTCATGCTCTGGGTACGCGGCCCGAGCCGGAACTGACGCAGGTAGTCCTCCATCAGCTCCCCCTCGGGCAGCCGCAACGACGCCGGCGTGACGGCCCCTTCCGGCCTGACCAGCCCGTCGCCGAACACGTCGTCGTTGATCTCGCAGTCCGCCGCGATGTTCATCCGTAGCCGCTCCCCCGGGCCGGTCAGCCCCCGTTCCCTGGCGACCCGGTCGCTGCGCCCGTGGTGGTCGCGCAGCAGGTGCGACACCTCGTGCACCCATACTCCGGCCAGTTCCTCCACCGGTGTCCGGTCCACGAAGGCCGCGGAGACGTAGCACCGCCAGTGCCGGTCGACGGCCATGGTCGGCACCCGCCGCGACTCCACCGCGTTCAGGGCGAACAGGGCCGTCGCCAGGTAGGGCCGGACCCGGGCGGCGTGCAGGCGGGCGGCGTAGAGCTTGTCGCGGTCCAGTGCACCCGGCGCCGGGGCGTTGTCGCGTTCCGGCATCCTGGTGGCGGCCGGTTCGTCACGGTCCGACGTCCTCGCGGCGAGCGCCGGTTCGTCACGGTCGGGCACCTCCGTTGCGGCCGGGGTCATCGTCCGGCCTTCGCGACGGCTGCGGCGCGGGCCGCCGCCCGGTCCGCCTGCCGCGACAGGGACACCGCGCCGGCGAGCTTCTCGATCGACGCCGGCACGTCCCAGGACTCTTGGCGCAGCGTGGCGAGCGTGGTCGCGGGGACGACCACCAGGTCCGGCGCCCCGGTCTCCATCGCCCGGACCAGAAGCGCCCAGGCAGCGTCCCAGCGGGGCTTCTCGGGGCGCCGGCGGACGGCCGCCACCACACCGTCGAGCACGGCCTGGCGCAGATCACCCCGCTCGGGCAGCGCGGCCCCTTCCGGATCGGCGAGCAGCAGTTCGGGGTCCGGGAGGTCCATCCGGTCCAGGCTCGCCAGCAGTTCCAGCCCCGGACCGTCCCCCACTGTGCCCCTGACCAGCAGGGAGAGCACCTCCCGTGAGGAGCCGGCCGCGGTCGCGAAGGCGATGAGGCACAGTGTCATGTCCCAGCTGCGAGGTGACGGCCAGGCGCCGCCACGTCGTGTTTCGTTGCCGGGCAGCCGGTGCACGAGCCCGGGGCGGGCGGCGAGCAGGCCGCACACGGCACGGCGGGCGAAGTCCACGGCGTCCCGCAGCTTCTCCGGGTGGAGCCGCGGCAAGGTCGCCCGGGGCCAGGTCCCGCCGAGACCGCGTACGACCACGTCGTGGTCATGGGTCCACTGAAGATGGACGAACCGGTTGGCCAGAGGAGGGCTGAGTTCCCAGCCGTCGGCGGCCGAGGACCGCGGGTTCGCCGCGGCCACGATGCGGACACCGGGCGGCAGTTGCAGGGCGCCTATCCGCCGCTCGAGCACGAGGCGGAGGAGCGCCGCCTGCACGGCGGGCGGCGCGGTGGACAGCTCGTCCAGGAACAGCAGTCCGCGCCCGGCGCGTACCAGTCGCACCGCCCAGTCCGGCGGGGCCATCGGGACACCCTGCTCCGCGGGGTCGTCTCCGACCACGGGCAGGCCCGAGAAGTCGGAGGGCTCGTGCACGCTGGCGATCACCGTTGTCAGGGGAAGGTCCAGGGCGGCGGCAAGCTGCGTCAGGGCCGCGGTCTTCCCGATCCCCGGCTCGCCCCACAGGAGTACGGGCAGGTCGGCGGCCACGGCCAGAGTCAGGGCCTCCAGCTGGGTGTCGGGACGTGGTTCGGTGTCCGTGTCGCGCAGCAGCGCCAGCAGGTCGCCCGCGACGTCGAGTCGGGAACCGGCGTGGGCCGCCGGATCGGAGTGGATGCCGGTCTCGGCGGACGGCGTGTATGTGGGCATGTTCGATCACCTGTGTGTTCGTGGGGAGCCGAACGGGCCGGGTGAGGCCGGTCGGCGAAAGGACGGGACGACGGGGCGGGGCCCCGGGTCAGCGAGAGATCGTGTGACGCGGACGCGAGCGGTGGTCACGTGGACGGGCAGGCCCGGGCGGGATGCGGTCGGGTCCGGGCCCGACCAGCCCCGCCCGGAACAGTCCGTAGGTGATCCGCCGCAGCGCGGCAGCCTCGAGTGCGTCCCGCAGAGCGCCACGGCGCAGCAGTGCGTCGGGGCCCAGCAGGCCCTCGACGACGGCCAGCGCACCGGCGGTGTCGCCATGGGCGAGGCGTTCCCGGACTCCGTCGAGGCAGTCCGGACGTCGGTGCGCCTCGTCGATGGCCTGAAGGCACGGAAGCGGAGTACCGGTCAGCGCGGCCAGCAGCTCTTCCCGCCGGATCTCCGCCGGGTCGTGGTCCAGCGGGGCGAGTACCCCGTCGGCCAGGCCGATCCGGTGCCGAGCGCCACGGCACTCCACGACGCGCGGCCGTCCCGCTGCGTGCGGGCTCCGGGACGGAGGGACCGGTGGATGGTCCGGTACGAGTGCCGCGGCGACCAGCGGGTGCAGACGGCCGGCCTCGATGAGACCGGAGCGGACCAACTCCAGGTCGGGCAGCACCCAGGTCGCCGCGTCGGGAAGGACCGGCAGGGCGGAGGCGCCGCCGTCCGTCGGCACCGCGACGATCGCGGGCGGGCGGAAGCCGTCCGTCGACGCCGCGGCGACCCGCGATACGGCCGGGCGGATATCGGTTGCCGATGAGTTGGTGGGCCCGGGCGCGGGCGGGCCGTCGCCTTCCTCGTCCGCGACCAGTGCCAGGACGAGCCGGTGCCCGGTCCCGAGCCGCACGGTGAAGGGACCGCTGTGCCGGCCCTCGGCGTGGAGCAGGATCCTCGCCTCGGCCGCCCATCGGTCCACGGCACAGCGGTGTCCCTGGGGCACCACGGCCGGCAGAGCCGGGTCCGTCGTTGGACTGCCGTCGGCGGACAGCGGATCGGCCCCGGACCGCGTCCGCAGTTCGTCGGCCCTGCACGCGTCCCACAGGTGGCGGTGCAGATCGAGACGGAAGCGCCGGTCGGGACGGGGGTGCGGATGACGGCAGGCACCGGCCCCGGGGCGGGACCCGTCCCACAGCGCGAGGCTGATCCGCTGCCCGGCGTCCGCCCAGGCCGGCGGCGTCCGGGCGACGAGGTGCACCGGGTGTTCGCCGTCGCGGCCCGCGGCCTCGTAGCGGGCCAGTGAGATGGTCAGGCCGGGGCGCAGCAGCCCGTCGGGAGCAATCCTCGGCATGTGCCAGCGCAGCAGGTCGGGTGCCAGACGGCGGAGATCGGCCCGGACCCGGTCAGCGAGATCACGGCCGTGGGTGCGTGCCGAGGAACGCAGATCCAGGTCGACTTCGAAGTTTGCGGCGGCACACGCCCCCGCCCAGTCCCCGGCACGGCGGCGGGCTGTCGCGGTCTCGATCATGGAGGGCGGCACGGCGAACTCTCGCACGCGCAGCCAGAGGGAAAGGCGGGAATCCTCGTTCGCGGTCCAGGTGAGCATCAGCACTCACCTTGCGCGGACGGGGCCCCCAATCTGCCAGCAGAATGAGTAGTCATCGCGGTGATCGTATCGCCACTCCCTCCGTCTGTCAGGTGCCTTCCGCGCGGAGCACCGCCGTCCTTCGGCGCCGAACGGACAACGTCGGGACGCACGCATCGCGTGTCATGTGAACGCGGCGGCCCCGGTTCCGGGCGAGGCCTCGGCCGGGCGCGCGGGCGGGCGGCGCTGAGCGGCAAGGTCTGTGCGGCCGGGCGCCCCTCGTCGGGCGTCCGGCCGCCGTGTCGTGTCAGGTGCGGCTCGCGGTGCAGTCCGCGGGTGTGGGACGCCCGGTCGGCCAGGCGAGGCCGACGAATCGGATGCGGCCGGGTGCGTCGGGCGCGAGTTCCACCACGGAGACCGCCTTGTTGTAGGGGTTTCCGTAGTTGTCCAGGCAGATCCAGCCGCTGGCGCCGTCGACCTTGCCCATGCCGTGCAGCCTCAGCCACGCGTCGCTGATGCGGCCCAGGGTGGGGATGACGGGGTCGCCGTCGTCGCGCATCCGGATGGCGGTGATCGCGGTGAGACCGGCGTCGTAGAAGGTGATGGTCCGCGAGTCGGTGAGTTCCACGGGGCCGATGTTTCCGACCTCCTTGCTCGTCGCGAGCTCGGCCAGCGTGCGGTAGGCGGCCGCAGAGCCGCCGGTGGCGGGCGCCTTGGGGCCGGCCCAGGCATCGGGGTGGGCGACGGCGGCGTACTGGAGGGTCACGCCCTTGCGGAAGGCGTCCCAGTCGAGGAGCTTGTCGGAGGAGAGGGTGGAGGCGCCGGAGCCGGTGATGACGGTGTACTTCTTCTCGGTGCAGCCCCGGTTGCCGAGTTCGTTGACGAACTGCCGTAGCTGGACGGGGCGTCCGGCGAAGTAGATGACCTTCGCGGCCGAGGTGCAGATGGTGTCGACCATCTGGTCGAAGGCGTTGGCGGTGGTGCCCTCCTCGTGGAACTCCTCGGGCGCGCGGTACTGCTCGGGTGCGCGTGGCGATCCGAGGGTCCGTTCGGCGAAGGCCCGCTTGAGGGCATCGACGTAGTTGTCGCCGGTGCGGATGTCCTCGACGACCAGGGTGTGCTTGGGGTCGATCTCCTTGTTGAAGTGGGACAGGGCCTTGGCCTGGTCGGTGGTGGTGGGCACGACCCGCGCGAGACCCGGGTAGGCGTCGGGCCTCTGGGGGCTGTTGCCCGAGTCGTCGGCGGTGATGGGACCGCCGACGACGGGGATGCCGCGTTCCCGGGTGAGGTAGCCGATGGCCGCCTGGGTGGTGGCGGTGGAGACGTCGAAGCCGATCACGGCCCGGAGGTTGTCGGCCTTGGACTCGGACATGGCGCCGAGCTGTTCCGCGACGGGCTTCCAATGGCTGTGGCTGCGGCCGGGGTTGGCGAGCAGCAGCCGTATCGCCGGCTTCTTGCTGTTGGAGTCGTGGTTGGCGCGGTACTGCGCGAGGTAGGCGCCCTGCACCTCGTGCAGGGTCTTCTGCTGTTCGAAGGCCTGGGCGGGCGCCATCGGCAGCATCACGGCGACGGAGACGTGCGGTTCGTCCTTGATCCGCTCGTTCTCGGCCTTGATCCGTGCGCTGACCTCCTTGAGGTTGGCCGCGAACACGAAGCTGCCGTCGGTGACGCCCGTGCATTCCCGGGCGCCTTCGGGGCCCCGTTCCTCGATGCCCTTTCCGCAGGCCGGATCCGGCCGGAAGACGATGATGCCGGTCCACACGGCGGCGCCGAGCACGGCCAGGGCGACGACGAGACCGGCCGCCTTGGTGAGCGGTCCGCCGGGGAGTCTTGCGATGAAGGACGTCATGACGCGGCACCTTCTTGGACGGGCAGGTCGGGAGCCTGTGCTCCGGCCCGCAGACGGGCCGGCCAGGCGGCGGACGCCTCGCGGTAGGCGGCGTGCGCGGCCTTGTTGCCGTACAGCGTCTCCAACGCGATGCGGACGGTGGTCAGTTCGTCCTCCCGGGGGGCGAGAGTGAGCGGGTCGGAAAGCCGCCAGAGCAGAGGCACCAGGGCGGCCACGGCTTCGTGGTGCGGTCCGGTGACATCGCTGCCGCAGGCCGTGCACGACAGGGTGGGGCCACCGACGGGGGGTTCGTAGCCCTCACGTGGGTGGGGTGCGGCGCAGATCAGGTTGAGCGCCGTCAGCCACTCGGCGGGCGGGGCGACGGTGAACCGGTGGTGCAGGACGCACACCACCTCCTCGACCCGGCCCAGGGCGAGCGTGTGGTGCAGATAGGTGTCGCTTCTCGGGTCGCACAGGGATCGCAGGCGCAGTTGGGTGTCGCGCCACCGCTCGTGGGTGGTGGTGGCGGCCAGCCGGTGGCGCAGCAGCAGGTCGAGCGCGCGGTGGCCGTCGAGGAAGGAGCGCGTGCGATAGTCGTCGGCCTCGTGGACACGGGCGGCGACCAGGTCCTCGGAGTGGTCCTCGGGATGGGAGAAGGTCCACAGTGCGCGCCGGGTGCGCGGATCGGCCGCGGCGGACAGCAGCACCAGGCGTTCCCGCATCACGGGGTCCGGCAGCAGTTTGCCGAGGAGCGCGGGCGCGGCCTCGTCGAGGAGCTCGCCGCTGCGTATCGTGCCCGCTTCCTGGACGCGCCGCACGGCCGCGTCGGCCAGGATGCGGGCGCTCGCCGCCCGGCCGCCGCTGTAGCGGGCGACGACTCGTGGCAGATGGTCGGGGTAGTCGACGGGGCTGAGCATCTCCGCGATGTGGGCCGGTTCGATGTCGGGGATGCTCAGCACCAGGGGCCGGGCCCGCGGTACGGCGTCGCCGCCGACCTCGCTCAGCGGCGGGTGCCCGTGGCCCCTGCCGAGGAGGGTGGCGAGCACCACGGGCCGCGTCGGGTCCTTGCCCGGGGCGCCGTGCCCGGCGTCGAGCAGGTCGAGGAAGGTAGGTCCGACGCCGGTGTGGGCGTTGTCGAGGAGCAGCAGCGGCCTGGGCTTCTTGTTGAGCCGGCGCAGTGTGCCGTAGTTTGCGTCGATGTCGGAGAGGAGGGCGGCGACGAGATGCTCCTCGGCGGTGCGCCGACGGTCGTCGAGCCTGCGGAAGCCGCGGACGAACTGGAAGAGCCGTTGCAGCGAGTCGCCCTGGTAGCCCTGGGAGCGGTGCAGCCGTCCGCCCCACCAGGCGAGCGCGCCCTTGTCCGGTTCGCTCTTGACGAGCTGCGCCCGGGCGGTGTCGAGGACGATCCCGGCGATGCTGTCGATTCCGGGGACAGCGGACAGGACCTGCGGGAGGTTGTCGGTGACGACGTCGAACCAGCGGCCGAGGCTCTCCCTGCGGCGTCGTACGTCCGGGTCCTCCGCGGTGATGAGGGTGCGCAGATCGGCCTCCGCCCGGCGCAGGTCGGGCGGCCGCACATCGGTCCCGTCGCTGTTCAGCGGGCGCCAGGCGGTGACGACGAGGAGGCCGAGGGACAGCCGGGGAAAGGCCAGGGGCCTGCCGAAGTGCCGTACCTCCAGGCCGAGTTTGTAGGCGAGGAGATACAGCAGGTGGGTGATGCGGGAGGCGTTGGGGACGTCGTCGTCGCTGTCGGCGACGCCGGGCTCGCCGAAGCCGGGAGCCTCGAGGTCGACCCGTGCGAGCGGCACCCGGCCGTTGTACGCGTCATGGACGGCGCCCAGCAGGGCGGTCCTGCCGCTCCCGCGTCCGCCGACGATCCGCACCACCGGCGCGCCCTTGGGATACGCGAGGGGGACCTGGTACCCGTCCTTGTGGTGCAGTCCCACCAGCCGGGGGACGAAGCCTTCCTGCAGGGCCCGCTGACCGTACAGTCTCCCGCCCATGGCGCTCCCCCGCCTCCCCCTGCCAGCCGCGCATCATGAGGTCAACTCGCCGTGCACAGAGGGAACTTACCTGACAGGTGCCTGCTCGGCAGAGGGTTGGGAGCGAACACTTCGCCGTGCCTTCGTGCGGGTTCGCGCGAGCGGCGACACGAGCGGCGCGACGATCGCGGGAGCCTGGAAGAGCTTCACGGCGCAGGCTCGTTCCGGGGCCCGTACGCGCCTTGTTCGCGGCGAAGGGTCGCCTCGCTTCGTGAGCAGCGCGGTCGCCATGGGCGATCCTCTCGCCGTCGCAGGCCGCTCGCCTCGCCTCGCCCTCCGGTTCGGCCCCGGCGCCATCGCCGACGAGGCGTGGGCGCTCAGCACGGGGTCACGTCAGGGTCGATCCGGGGCAGCGCCCAGGGTTCCAGAGTCCCTTCGCAGTACTCGGCCAGGAACTGGACCGCGCCGCCGTCGTAGTGCCACCACCCTCCGCTTCGGGAGGCGACCGTGACGGTCCAGTCCTGCGGGGTCCGGCCGGTCGTGCTCCACATGAACTTGTCGCTCTCGTCCGACTCCGCCCAGGGCAGCAGGCCGCCGGGGGCGGGATGGGCAACCGGGCCGGAGCCGGGTTCCACCCAGGCATCGGCGAGTACGTGCAGGGCACCATGGAATCCGCGAAGGCTGTCGCGCTCGTGGCCTGGGTCGGGAAGAGTCACCAGAAGGAAGTCGCCGACGGCGAACGTCGGGTACCGCTCCGCGAGATGCTTGTAGTCCGGCGGCAGCGCGGTGCCCAGGCTCTCCTCGAGTACGGCCCAATCGATCACGGCAGGCTCGGGCCGGCGATGCCCGGCCAGGCCGGGGAGGGCGCGCTCCAGCGCCGCGAGGGCCTCTCGCGGTTCCGTGATGCGGCGCTGCGGCGCCTGAGTGCCCATCAGGTCGTCGTGGTTCATTGGACAGCAGCGTGCCGGACGCGAGTGCCGGTCCCGTTCCCCGGACGGGGCACAATGACGTCGTGGAACCGAGGAGTCAGATCATCGTCGCCCTGGATTGCGACAACCGTGCGACCGCGGACGAGATCGTCGCGCGACTGGGCGACGAGTGCCGTTTCTACAAGGTCGGTCTGGAGCTGCTCACGGCGGCCGGTCCCGACTTCGTCAAGCGCCTTGTGGCGCAGGGCAAGGAGGTCTTCCTCGACCTCAAGCTCTTCGAGATTCCGAACTCGGTCGCGGGTGCGGTGCGGGCCGCGGGAGCTCTGGGGGCCTCCATGGTGACCGTGCACAGCATGGGTGGCGTGGGCATCATGAGGGCCGCCGTCGATGCCGCCCTGGGCTTCCCCGGCCTGCGCGTCCTCGCCTTGACGGTGGTCACGAGCATGACCGACGCGGATCTCACCGACGTCGGGATCGACGTTCCGGCGCAGGAGCAGGTGCTCAGGCTGGCGCGGCTGGCGGACAAGGCCGGCTGCCACGGCGTGATCGCCTCGCCGCCGGACGTCCCGAGGTTGCGGAGCGTGCTGGGCGCCGGTGCGCTGATCGTCACGCCGGGCGTCGCGCTGCCCGGTGAGTCACCGGCCGAGCACGCCCGGCCGGACACCCCCCGTGCGGCCGTCGCCGGCGGCGCCTCCCATGTCGTCGTGGGCCGAACGGTCACGCGCGCCACGGACCCGGCCGCCGCGTTCCGTGCCGTCCGCGCCGACATCGCTTCCTAGCGGGCGGGCGCGTCCCGCGGGTGTCGTCCGGGCATTCGTTCCTCCGGATCCTCCAGGCCCTGTGGCCCCCTCGACCGGCATGCCGCCCTGAGCTTGATCACGTAGGAGTTCCTGCTCCTCGGGGAGCCGCTGCCACCCGGTGACGGGCGGGCGGCGAACGACGACTCCGCCGGTGACACTCTCCTCACGCCCGAACTGGTCCCGGGTGAGGTCGATCTCGGCGCCCGTGCCGCGGCTCACCCCCGGAACGCCGCACGGAGTGCGAGAACGGTCTGGTCAGGCGCGCGGTCGGCGTGCCATGCTCGCGCCACAAGGAAGGCGAAACATGACTCTTTATCTCGGCATACCGCTCGGCTTGATGGCGTTGCTCGTCGCTGTCAGTGGGGTGGCCGCGCTCCGTTCGGGCTGGCTGCTGCCCGTGCAGCGGCAGTACATCGTCCGTCCGCATCTCTTCGGGTGGGCGCAGTTGGCGATCGCTCTCGCGCTCGTCATTCAGGTCGCGGGCGCCGTGCTGGTCGAGGCCGGCGGCCTTCGTTCCGCCGTCACGATGTCTGGGGCCGCGGTGCTGCTGGGTGGCGTGCTGCTGATCGTGCAGGCCCAGCGCCCGGCGCGCGGCCGCTGAGCACGACCCGCCGCTTTCCACCGTTCCGCGTTTCGCCGCTTCGCTTCCGCCGTTCCGCTTTCCCCTTCCGCGGGCCGGTCGCAGGGTCGTGCCGGGTCACAGGACCGTGCGCCTCTTCCCTGGGCGAAGGATCGGCCGGGGGCCGGTGGCGCCGATGTTCTGGACATGTGTCTATAGTTGATGGACAACCGTCCAGAACTTAAGGCGCATCGATGACCGTCACAGCCAACGCACTGGTCGGCCTGGTGGCCGCCCTGCACGTCTACATCCTGATTCTGGAGATGTTCCTGTGGGAGCGCGGCCCCGGCCGGTCGCTGTCCGGCTTCGACAGGGACATGGCGTGCGCCACCGCTCCGCTCGCCGCGAACCAGGGGCTTTACAACGGCTTTCTCGCCGCCGGCCTCGTCTGGGGTCTGATCGCCGCGGACCCGACAGGACAACAGGTACAGATCTTCTTCCTGTCGTGCGTGGTGGTCGCGGGCCTCTACGGAGGCTTCACGGCCAATCGGCGCATCCTCGTCGCTCAGGCGCTGCCCGGCGCGCTGGCCCTCACGGCCGTCCTGGTCGCCGGATGAACGACCCCAGGGCGGCGCGCACCAGGGCCAGACTGCGGGAGGCATTGCTCGAGGAATGCGCCGGACGCACCCTCGACCAGGTCAGCGTGGCGGCCGTGGTGCGCCGGGCGTCGGTCGGCCGGGCCACGTTCTACCTGCATTACCCCGACCTGGACGCACTGGCGCTGGACGCCTGCGCCGAGATCGTCAGGGATGCCGTCGAGGCGCTCCACGCGTGGCGGGGCACGCCGGATCCCGAGCGGCCTCCACCGCCGCTGACCGCCTTCTTCACGGAGATCTCCGAGCATCGTTCCCTCTACCGCGGCCTGCTCCGGGAAGGCGGAAGCGGTCCGTTGGGCGATCTGCTGCACCAGGAACTGCGCGCCCGGAGCCGCGCGGAACGGGAACTGGCCGGCGCCCCCGCCCCGGCCATGATCGCCTCGGCGGTCGCGGCGGCCTTCGCGGGCGTCCTCGCGGACTGGCTGCACGGCGTGGTCGACGCCTCGCCGCAATCGATGTCGGCGGGGGTCTGGCGGCTGCTGATCTCCCTGCACCGCACACCGGTGGAGTGAGCCGTCCGCCGCGAAGGCGGTCGGCGTGACGCCGGCGTGGACACTCGCCCTGGTCGGGCGGGCACCACGCGCCCCTGCTCGGATAATGGGAATGCGGCATGCGGGTGCCCTCGCTCGTGGCGACCGGGCGGGCCGGATCCCTGCCGTACGAGCGCGGGGAGGCTGAGACCGTGGAAGGCGACGCGTACGACATCGACGCCGTGCTTCAGCAGGCGCTGGACCGGCTGGCTCTGCTGGCCGACGTGGGCGCCGCCCTGGCCGCCACCCTCGATGTCCGGGAGGCCTTGCGGCGGGTGTCACGGCTTGTGGTCCATCAGCTCGGCGACTGGTGTGCGATCGATCTCCTGGACAGCGACGGCACACTGGAGCGTGTGGCCGTCACACATCGTGACGCGGGCCCCCCGACCGCCAGTCCGCTGGAGGGCACACTTCCGGTGCCGGCCGACGTGGCGAGCGGGCCGGTCGCCAGGGTCCTGCGCGGCGCCGGGCCTCTGCTGCTTCAGCGCGGCGATTTCCCGCCGGCCCACGCGGACCCCTTCCACGCCCGGCCGCTGGAGCTGTTCCGTCAGCTGGACACCGACACGGCGATCGTGGCCCCGCTGCGGGCCAGGCCCGACATCCTCGGCGCGATCACGATCGGCCGGACGAGCGGCGAGCGGCCGCTGACGGACGCGGATTCCGCCCTCGTCGAGGATCTTGCCCGACGGGTCGCGCTCGCGGTCGACAACGCCCGGCTCTACCGGGAGACCTCTCGCATCGCCGAACGTCTTCAGCGCTCGCTGCTGCCGAACCTGACAGGGCCGGGCACCCCGCAGCGGGCGGCCCGCTACACGCCCTCGCAGGCCACCGCGGAGGTCGGCGGCGACTGGTACGACAGCTTCCCGCTGCCCCATGGGAACATCGCCATGATCATCGGCGATGTGGCGGGCCACGATCTGCGTGCCACGGTCACCATGGGACAGTTGCGCAACATGCTCCGCGGCATCGCCCTCGACCGCGAGGAGCCCCCGGCCACATCCTGAACCGCCTCGACGTCGCACATCACCAGCTCTACCCCGACGTCACCGCCACCTGTGTGTACGGCGTCCTCAAGGGCGGCGACGGCGGGCCGTGGGAACTGCACTACTCCAACGCCGGCCACCCGCCGCCGCTGCTCGTCACCCACGACGGCGACACCCACTTCCTCGAAGAGGGCCACGGCCCTCTTCTGGGTGCCCTGCCCGACCTTCCACGCGACAGCGGCCGCTGCGCACTGCCGCCCGGCTCCACCCTCGTCCTCTACACGGACGGACTGATCGAACGCCGCGGCGAACCCGTCCACCGCGGCATGACCCGGCTGCGCCAGCAGGCCGCCGCCGTGGCCCGGACACCCCTGGAGGAGTTCTGCGACGAACTCCTCACCGGTCTCGCCTCTCAGACCACCGACGACGTCGCCGTCCTCGCCACGCGAATGCCCGCATGACGGGGCCTGGTTACGGACCGGCCACGGCTTCACGGACAGGCCACGGCCGATGCCGCCGTTCAGGACGCTGCGTGTCAGGCGCTTACGGGTACGTGACGTCGGCCCTCCGGCCTGATGACGCCCGGGGCCGCTGAGCCACAGCCCGGGCCGTCCCTCCGCGGGCCCCGGCCCCGGCGGCCTTTCCTCGACGGTCGGCTGCTGCAGTCGCCCTGTCAGCGGGAAAGGGCGGCGAGAGTGGCCTCGAGGTCGGCCGACTTGGGCCGGTTGTGAGGGAGCTTGGCGAGTACGCGCGCCATACCGCATGTGTCGGTGAGGGCGGAGAAGACAAGGCCGCCCGCGATGGCCGCGGAGAGCCCCCGGGCCCTGGGCAGGCGTCGCCCGAGGACGAGGCCGGTGAGGACGAGAGATCCGGCGGCGAGGCGGACCTGCCGTTCCATGGCCCACGGGGTGCGGGTCCCGGCGGGGCGGTGGGTGTCGTGGCCGAGCTGGGACCAGGCGGTGGTGCCGCCGGTGAGGGTGGCTGCGGTGATGCCGTCGTCGGCGAGCCGCCGGCAGGCTGTCTCGGAGCGGGCGCCGGAGGCGCACACGACGAGGAGGTCACCGCGGTCGGCGGCGGACTTCAGCACCGGAAGCGCCTCGTCGAGATGGTCGAGCGGAATGTTGTGGGCACCGGGCAGATGGCCGGAGGCGTATTCGCCGGGCGTGCGCACGTCGATGACGGTCAGCTCGTGAAGGCGGGCTCGGGCCTCGTCGGCGGAGAGGGCGTTGAGTGCCACTTGCACTGTCCTTTGCTCATCGCGGATACCGCTGCGCCAGGATACGGGACCGCTCGGCGTTCACCGCAGACCTCGCTCACGCGCTTGGCCCCCGCACCGGGGCCGCGACCGCCTCGAGGAATGAGGTCCTGGACGGATCGGGATCTCTCCGCTCGGCCTTGATCCCTCACGGCCACGCAGATCCGTAAGTCCCCATCGGACATCGCCCGGTGGGGACTGGCGGCGGGACCCGTTCCCTGCCAGGCCCCTGTGTCTGCGGACCGCCGTCGTGTATCGGCTTTGTATGCGCGCCCCCTTGAATCGCTCGGTCACCCGACGACAAGGGGAGAATCATGCAGAGGCTCTTTCGCCGGTCGCCGGCCGCCTCACGGAGAAGGCATCCCGGAAAGTCCGGTACACGTACTCACCCCTCCTCGCATACGTATTCACCGGACTGTCGTACCTACGTTTCGTCGTGCCAATAGGTATGTGCCGTACGACAGTTCGAGAAATCGTTGTGGGGTGTGATCCTGCGCCGGGTAGCGCCACTCGTCGCCGGGTGGTGCGTTGGGGTTGCCGTGGCGCCGCAGCAGTGACGGTTCTGTGCCCGGGGCTGCCGACCCCTGGGCCGTGGCGTCGCCCAACGATCGCAGTCGAAAAAGGTACGGAGAGCGACAACAGTGTGGACAAGCGTCGGCGGCCCGGAGGCCCTGCCCGCTTCCAGCGTCCGGAGGCCCGGCCACATGGTCGGCCGGGAGCAGGACGCCGCGGCCCTGCGAGAACTCCTGACCGGCCACCGACTGGTGACGACGGCCGGGAGTGGCGGGATGGGGAAGAGCCGACTGGCCGCCACCGTCGCGGCCTCCGTGACGGACGGGCCGTGGCAGCACATCGTCGAGGTGCGCTGGCAGGGCAACGGTCCGGCGTCGTCCGGGGCCCTCGCGGCCACGGTGGTGCTGGCCCTGACCGGGGTCCGGCCGGCCCAGGACACGGTGGGTGTCGCCGAAGTGGTGCGCGGCCTGCCCGACGGGCGGACGCTTCTGTTCCTCGACGACGTCGATCCCGTCCACACGGAATGCATCGGCCTGGTGCAGCACCTGCTGATGGCGGTGCCGGATGTGCGGGTGCTGGTGACGGCACGCCGGCCCCTGGGACTCGGTGACGAGCGCGTGCTTCGCCTGACGCAGCTGAGCGGCGAGGAACCGGTGAGTGGAGGTGGCCGGGCTCCTGCGGTGAAGCTGTTCCTCGACCGGGCGAGGGCCGCGGACGAGGGCTTCCGCGCCGAGGAGGCGGATCTGCCGGCTGTCGCGGAGGTCTGCCGGCTGCTGGAGGGTGTGCCGCTGGCGATCGAGATGGCGGCCGAACAGACGGTGCGTCACTCGGTGGACGAGCTCGCCGGTCTGCTGAGGGAACAGCAGGGGTGGCTGACGAGCCCTCGGCCCGTCCTGCGGCGGCACCGGTCGTTGCGGGAGGCGGTCGCGGCCGGATATGTGCTGTGCGAGCGGGAGGTGCGGATCGTGTGGGCCAGGGCAAGTGTCTTCGCGGGCCCCTTCGCAGAGGGGACGGCGGTGTTCCTGTGCGCCGGGGGCAGCGTCGAGGCCTGGCAGGTGCCGGGCTGCCTGGCCCGGCTGACGGCGGCGGGGGTCCTGGAAGCGGTGGGCGACCCGGGCGGGGTGCGCGAGCCGCGCTACCGGATGACCAGGGCCGCCCGAGAGTTCGGCGAGGAGCGGCTGAGGGACGCGGGCGAGTTCCAGGTGGCCGCCGAGCGGCTCGTGGTCCACTGCCGGCGTGTGGCCGCCGTCGCGGAGAGCCTGTGGAGCACCGGAGGCCAGACGCAGGCGATGAGGCTGGTCCTGGACGAACAGGACGACTTGAGGGCCATGGTGGAGTACGCCCGGGACCGGCCGGAGCATTCCGCGGACGCCCTCGAGACCGTCGTCAATCTGTGGTTCTGGTGGGTGGTGTACGACCGGGCCGAGGAAGGCCGCGAGTACCTCTTGCGGTTGCTGCCGCTGAACGATGCCGACGATCCCCTGGTCACGCGTGCTCTGTGGCTCGCGGCGTGGCTGAGCGCGGGGATCGATCCGGAGACGGCCCGGGTGCTGCTGGGCCGGGCGTGGTCGGCCGCGGTGATGGCCGGGGACGACGCGGCCATCGGCCGTGTCGCCCATGTCCAGGGGACGCTGGCGCTGCAGGAACGGGACGCGGAGGCCGCCGCCCGGCATTTCCAGGAGGCCGCGGACACCGTCCCGCCGCACGCGGCCGGCGGCCCCTCGCCGGCGGTCAGCCAAGCCGCCGTCGCCGTGGCCGAGGCCATGTTCGATCCCGTTGCCGCCCGGCGCAGCGCCCGGCGCGCCCTGACCCGTCCCGGTGTCCGCGAGGACGCCTGGGCGTCCGTCGTCGCCCGGTACGCCCGCGCGTTCGTCGACCACCGGCACGGCCGCAGCGGCCGTGCCTGGCAGCGGGCACACCGCACGCTCGCCTCCCTCCAGCCAGGGCTGCCCGACGTACACGGTGCCGCCGCTCTGCGCCGGCTGATGGCCGACATCGAGGCCGGGATCCCGGGGCGGCTGTGCCTTCCGGCCGTGCCGCTGCCACGGACGGGCGTGCCCGTGGCCCCGGCCGCGGCGAGCAGGGCGCCACGGTGAACCGGGCCCGGCGTACGACGGGCGCCCGCCGACCGCGCCCGTGGTCCGGCCGGCGCCGACCGCGCCGGAGCCACGCGCCGCTGTACTGAGCGGCCCTGGGCCCCGCGACCGGGCCCGGGGGCCGCAAGCGGGGCGGTCCCGGGTGCCGGACCCACCGCGCCCCGGTCCCGGTGCAGGATCCGCCGCGCCCCGGTCCCGACGCCGGATCCACCGTGGGCGGGGCCGGGACGGGCCGGGGCCGGGGGGCCGGGGGCCGACGAGGGCTCGCCGTACCCGACCGGACCGGGCACAGGAAGTCGGGTCCGACAGGATGGGGCCCTCCTAGCGTGAGTGTCGTCAAGGGAGGGAGGCCGGGGTGCTGGAGCGGCTGAACCAGGCCATGGAGCACATCGAGAGCCGTCTCGATCAGCAGATCGACGTGGCCGACCTGGCGCGCATCGCGATGACGTCGGAGTACCACTTCCGCCGGCTGTTCTCCGCGCTCGCGGGGATGCCGCTGTCGGAGTACGTCCGGCGCAGGCGGCTGACCGTCGCGGGGGCAGAGGTGCTCGCCGGCAGGCGGACGCTCCTGGAGATCGCGGTGCGCTACGGCTACGGCTCCGGGGAGGCGTTCGCGCGGGCGTTCCGCGCCGTGCACGGCGTCGGTCCGGGCGAGGCCCGGCGGACCGGTGCGGCTCTGCGGTCCCAGCAGCGGTTGTCCTTCCGTCTCACCGTCGAGGGGAGCGGCAGTATGCGGTACAGGGTCGTGGACAGGGAGGAGTTCCGCGTCGTCGGAATGAAGGCCCGTGTGCCTCTTGTCCATGAGGGGGTGAACCCGGCCATCGCCGAGTTCATCCGGGGCATCGACAAGGAGACGGTGCGGCGGCTCGAGGAGTTGTCCGACCAGGAGCCGAGGGGGATCGTCGCGGTGAGCGACGACCTCGACCCGAGCCGGGCGGAGGGGACCGAACTCGACTACTACCACGGCGTGGTGACCCGTGCCGAGGCGCCGGAGGGCACGGATGTCCTCGCCGTTCCGGCGGGGACGTGGGCCGTGTTCGAGAGCTCGGGCTCGTTCCCGCAGGCCCTGCAGTTCCTGTGGCGGGACGTGTTCACGCAGTGGTTCCCCTCGAACCCGTACCGGAGCAGGCCAGGGCCCGAGATCCTGCGGGTGAGCCTGTCGGCGGACGGGGCGCAGGCGGACGCGGAGCTGTGGATCCCCGTGGAGCGGGCCGCGCTCTGAGCGGGCCCGCCGGGGCCCGGAGCCCCGGCGGCAGGACGCGGGTGTCGGCGCCGGGCGCCGGCGGGACGGGACAGTGGTCCTGGCTCCCGCGGGTGGTGACGGTGGCCGCCCGCGGCACCTGTGGGACCGGACGGCCGTCCGCCGGGAATCAACGTGCGGCTGCCCCGCCGACGAGGGCAGCCACACGCTCGCCCGCACCGCGAGAAGGGGGTCGCGGCGCGGTACGCCCGTGCCTCGGCGGGCAGTTGGAGGCGCCGGTTACCGGCGCACTCCTCGCCGCAGCGCCGCGCCAGTTCGTCTGCCTGCTCGAACCGCTCGGACGCCGCTATGAGGTCTCCGGCCCACACGGCGAACACCCCGGTCATGAACAGACCCCGGGCGCGCTCCGGGCATTCCTCGATCACCCGGCCGAGGCCCATGTCGATCCAGTACGCGCTCCGAGAGCATCCCGGCCGCGCGCCAGTGCGGCGCGAGCTTCACCGCCAGCGACATCCCTTGCGCGGCCCGGCCCTTGGTCGCGTACGCGTAGTGCAGGGCGGCGCGCAGGTCCGCGATCTCGGCCCGGACCGTCCGGTGGAGGCCGGCCTGGGGCGTCGGTAATCATTTCGTCCCACAGGCTCCGGCCCAGCTCGTGGCAGTGAGCGAGGTGTTCCTCCGCCACCCGGCAGCTGCCGCCGGAGGCGGTGAGCAGGTCGGCGGCGTACTCACGGATCGAGTCGAGCAGCCGATAGCGCTCTCCCTGCTCGCCGACGCGCTGCACCACGGACTTGTCGACGAGTCCGACAAGCGTCTCCAGCACGGCGTCGGACGGCAGTTCACCGCCGCCGCAAACGCGCTCCGCCGCCGCCAGTTCGAAGGAGCCCGCGAACACGGACAGCCGTGCTCACAGGAGCCGCTCCGCCGGTGTGCACAGCTCGTACGCGACCAGGTGCTCGCAGGTGTCGAGCACCAGGAGCGACCTCCATGTCGTGCGGACGGCGCAGGTGGACCGTCGGACTCGCGAATGGTTCCTCTGGGTGACCGCGTGTCGCGCTTCCCGGCGGTCCCCCGGCAGGGGCGGGCGGTGCGGCCGCTCGGACGACGATGTCGCCCGAATTGCCCTGCTTCACCGGTCGCGTGCGTGTCGGCCAGGACTATGGGTACTCGCGCTGCCACGGTGAACCGATCTGCTCGGCTCCGGCCGAGGATCAAGAAGGGACCGGCATGGGACACGGCGGAAACGTCATCGAGGAACTCACGGCGGACCACCGAGAGGTGGACGCGCTGTTCGCCCGGATCGAGATGCAGCCGGTCGCGGACGCGCGCCGCCGGGAGCTCGTGGACGAGCTGACGGTGGAACTGGTGCGGCACGCCGTTGCCGAGGAGGAGTACCTGTACCCGGCGGTGCGCCGCCACGTCGACGGGGGTGACGGTCTCGCCGACAAGGAGATCGAGGACCATGCCGGCGTCGAGCGGATGCTGAAGGAGCTCGAGGACCTCGAACCCGACCACATCGATTTCAACCATCTGGTCGCGAAGCTGAAGCTCGAGGTCGCCGAGCATGTGCGGGACGAGGAGAACCGGCTCTTCCCGCTCCTGGCGGGCGCCTGCACTCCTGAAACGCTGGCCGACCTGGGCGAGAAGATCCGACGGGCGAAGAAGACGGCGCCGACCCGGCCGCATCCCGCCGCTCCGGACACGCCTCCGGCGAACAGGCTCCTCGCCCCCGGGGCCGGTCTGGTGGACCGGGCCCGTGATCTGATCACCGGCCGTCATCACTGAGACCGGCCCCGGTCCACCGCCTCCCCCTGTCCCTCCGACCGACCGCACGAACCACATCCACCACGTGAATCGCACAAGGAAGGGAACCGAAACACCATGAGCACGAGCGAGACCGGCGAGATCACCGGCACGAAGGACAAGCACTACAACCTGATCTGGTACGTCGAGGCGTGCCTGAACAACGCGCTGCGGATGGAGACCTACATCAAGGACGCGGAACGCGACAACGACACCGAGATCGTCGAGCTGTTCCGCAAGGCGCAGGCCGACAGCCGCAAGGGGGCCGAGCTCGGCAAGGAACTGCTGCGTTCGCGCCTCGGCACCTGAGCCGGTCCAGGCACCTCGGCCGGCCACGCATACCGCAGGACCGGTCCCCGTCGCCGGGGACCGGTCCTGCGGTATGCGGCGCCGTTCCGGTCAGCGCTGGTAGAGGCCGACGATCGTGCCGCTGGCCAGTTGTGTCTTGTCCACGGCGCGGTGGACGTCGTCGGCGGTGGCCTTGTCGGGGAGTGTCACGGGCTCGGGGAGGGCGTAGAGGCGGAAGAAGTACCGGTGTGCCTCGTCGCCCACGGGTGGTTGCGGTCCGCCCCAGCCGGTGTCCCCGAATCCGTTGGTCCGGGGCGTGCCGCCTGGGGGTGTTTCGCCGGCTTCCACGGATCCGTCGGCCGCGTCGATGCCGGTGACGAGCCAGTGGACGAAGGTGCCGGAGGGTGCGTCGGGGTCCTCGCAGAGCAGGAGCAGTTCCGCCGTGCCGTCGGGCACGCCGGACCAGGTCAGGGGTGGGGAGATGTTGTCGCCGTCCCGTACGTAACGTCGCGGGACGAGTGCGTGGTCGTTGAATGCTGCTGTGTGCAGTTCGATCCCAGCCATGCCTCAGCGGTATCCCCCGGCGGCACCCCCCGGCCACCTCTGGGGCCCATGTGGCGGAGGCGCTCGCCCGGCGGCAGGACCTGTCAGCTGTGGTCCGAAGGCGTCGGCTGCTCGTCCACGAGCAGGACCTCCAAAGTGCGGGGGCCGTGGACGCCCTCGACCCGGTCCAGTTCGATGTCGCTGGTGGCCGACGGGCCGGAGATCCAGGTCAGGGGGCGTGCCGGGTCGAGGCGTTCCAGCGCCTGGGGCACGGAGGAGACGACCTGGGCGGGGACGCGGACGACGCAGATGTGGTGGTCGGGCACGAGGGTGATGCGGCGGCGGCCCTGGCCGGGGCCGCCGTCCAGGACGATCGTGCCGGTCTCCGCGACGGCGACCGCGCAGCCGGTGATCACGCTGTCGGCCCGGTCCAGGTCGTACGCGGTGCTCGACAGGCTGTCCGGGACGCGGACGGCGGTGACGTCGGCCGACCAGTCGGGCGGCAGGCCGGCCGGCACGAGGACGGTCCGTGCTCCCCGGGCGGACAGCAGCCGCGCCACTGTGCCGGCCACCTCCGGACCGGTGCACCGGTGGACGACGGCCCGGTAGTCCGCCAGGTTGTCCGCGAGCAGGGCGACGGTCTGCCCGACGGTGCGTTCGCCGTGCTCGCGCAGGTAGCTGCGCTCGACGGCCTGTGCGTACGGCGCCGGGTCATCCGCCAGGTCGGCCAGGGCGTGCCGCACCCGGCCGAGGATCAGGTCTCTGCTGCTCAACGGCTTCCGCCCCTTTCGTCGCGCGTTCCGCCGTTCGTGCGTTTCCACCAGTCTCCGAACGACTCCGGTGGCACCGCCGGCAGGTCGCGGGTCGCGGTCCACGCCTTGCCGGGGCCTGGGAGCCGGCTGGGGTGGAAGCGCCGGGTGCGGGCCGCCAGGCGCTGGCCGGCACGCACCGCGCCGGGGTGGGTGAGGGCCCATCGCGTGGCGCGCATGGCCGCACGCTCGGCGGCGTGGCCCCGGGCCGGCTTCAGGACGACCTTGGTGCCCGCCCGGGTCACCTGACCGCCCTGGGCGACCCGTTCCCGTAGGTGTACGAGCACTTCGGGGATGTCGATGGCGACCGGGCACACCTCGTAGCAGGCGCCGCACAGTGTGGACGCGTAGGGCAGTGACGCGTCGATGTCGCTGTCCGTGCCGCGCAGTTGGGGGCTGAGGATCGCGCCGATCGGGCCGGGGTACACCGAGCCGTAGGCATGCCCGCCGGCGCGCTCGTAGACGGGGCAGACGTTGAGGCACGCGGAGCAGCGGATGCAGCGCAGCGCCTGGCGGCCGACGGCGTCGGCGAGGGTGTCGGTGCGCCCGTTGTCGAGGAGTACGAGGTGGAAGGCGCGTGGTCCGTCGCCGTCGGTGGTGCCGGTCCACATGCTGGTGTACGGGTTCATGCGCTCCGCGGTCGAGGAGCGGGGCAGCGTCTGGAGGAAGACCTCCAGGTCGCGCCAGGTGGGGACGGTCTTCTCGATCCCGACGACGGAGATCAGTGTCTCCGGCAGGGTCAGGCACATGCGTCCGTTGCCCTCGGACTCGACGACGACGAGGGTTCCGGTCTCCGCGACCATGAAGTTGGCGCCGGAGATGCCGACCTTCGTGCGGAGGAACTTCTCGCGCAGATGCAGCCGTGCGGCCTCCGCCAGCTCGGCGGGTGTGTCGGTGAGATCGTCGGGGGCGGGGCGGCCCCATCGGGTCATCTCGGCGCGGAAGATGTCGCGGATCTCGCCACGGTTGCGGTGGATCGCCGGGACCAGGATGTGGGAGGGTCTGTCGTCGCCGAGCTGCACGATCAGTTCGGCCAGGTCGGTCTCGTAGGCGCGGATGCCGGCCGCCTCGAGCGCCTCGTTGAGGCCGATCTCCTGGGTGGCCATCGACTTGACCTTGACGACCTCCGTCTCGCCGGTGGCCTTCACCAGGCCGGTGACGATGCGGTTGGCCTCGTCGGCGTCGGCTGCCCAGTGGACGGTGCCGCCGGCGGCGGTGACGGCGTCCTCCAACTGCTCGAGATAGCGGTCGAGGTGACGGAGCGTATGGTCCTTGATCTGCTTGCCGGCCTCGCGCAGTTCCGCCCAGTCCGACAACTCGGCGACGGCGACGGCCCGTTTGCGGCGGATCGTGGTCGTGGCGTGCCGCAGGTTGGCGCGCAGCGTGGCGTTGTGTACGGCGCCGCGCGCCGCTTCGGGGAATGCGGGCATCCCGACGAACGTGCCGCTCATGCCGAAGGCTCCTCTCGTGTGCTCGCCAGGATCTCGGCGATGTGGACCGGGCGCATGCCGACGCTCAGCCGGGACATCGTCCCCGAGAGGTGCATGAGGCACGAGTTGTCCGCCGCGCACAGCACGGAGGCGCCGGTCGAGGCCGCGTTCATGACCTTGTCGGTGCCCATCGCGGCCGACACGTCGGCGTTCTTGACCGCGAACGTGCCGCCGAAGCCGCAGCACTCCTCCGCCCCGGGCAGCTCGGCCAGCTCGAGGCCGCCGACCGCTTCCAGGAGACGCCGGGGCCGGTCACCGAGCCCCAGAGCGCGCAGTCCGTGACACGTCGGGTGGTAGGTGACCGTGTGCGGGTAGTGGGCGCCCACGTCCGTGACGCCCAGGACGTCCACCAGGAACTCGGTGAGTTCGTACGTCTTCGGCACCACGGGCGCGAGTGTGCGGGCCAGCGTGTCGCCGCGGCCCTCCGCCCGGGCGCGCTCGCCCATCCGCGGATACAGCTCGCGCACCATCGCCGCGCAGGACCCCGACGGTGTGACGATCGCGTCGTAGGCGCCGAAGACATCGGCGAAGTGCCGGGCCAGTGGCTCCGCCTCGTGCCGGTAGCCGGTGTTGTAGTGCGCCTGGCCGCAGCAGGTCTGGCCGAGGGGGTGGTCGACGTCGACACCGAGCCGGGTCAGGAGCCGCACCACGGCCCGGCCGGTTTCCGGGTACAGCGTGTCGTTGACACAGGTGATGAACAGGGCGACACGCAATGCGGCTCCTTCGTCGGCAGGCGGGATACGGGACGGGCCGTGCTCTGCCCGGCCGGCCCCGGCCGGGCGGTCGTCGGCGGCGCCGTCGGCCGGACCATCATCTCCGGACGGCCCGTTCGGCGGCGGCGTCCCATGCGGAACGGTCACCCGACGGCTCGTAGCGGGTCAAGTGCTGGGTGCGGGCGAGCAGACTCCGCATCTCGTCGCGGTCGCCGATCAGGCCGTGGGCGCGGGCCTGGACGAGGATGTTGCCGAGTGCCGCCGCTTCGGCGGGGCCGGCCACCACCGGCAGCCCGCAGGCGTCCGCGGTCAGCCGGCACAGCAGTGCGTTGCGCGCTCCGCCGCCGACGACATGGATGACGTCGACCGGGTGGCCGGCGAGCCGCTGGGCGTCCTCGACCGCCCGGCGGTGTGCCAGCGCGAGGGAGTCGAGGATGCAGCGGGTGGTCTCGGCGGGCGTGCGCGGCGCCGGCTGCCTGGAGGCTCGGCAGGCCTCCGCGATGCGCTGCGGCATCCGGCCGGGTGCGAGGAACGCCGGGTCCGAGGCGTCCACCACGGACGCCGGGCCGGGGATCGCGGCGGCGGCGTCGAGCAGCGGCGTCAGCTCCGGGTCGCCCCACTCCCGCAGGCACTCCTGGAGCAGCCACAGGCCCATGATGTTGCGCAGATGGCGGACGGTGCCGTCGATGCCCAGCTCATTGGTGAAGCGGCCCGGCGACCCGCCTCCGTCAGCACCGACGAGTCGAGTTCGAGGCCGGCCAGCGACCACGTGCCGGTGCAGATGTAGGCGAAGCGTTCGCCGGCGGCCGCCGGTACTGCGGCGACCGCCGACGCCGTGTCGTGGGAGGCGACGGTGGTGACGGGCACCGGGCCGGTCAGCCGGGTCTCCTCGAGGACGTGCGCCAGCAGCGTGCCGGCCGGATCGCCCGGCCGTCGCAGCGGCGGGAACAGCGCGACGTCGACGGCGGGCGTACGCGTCCCCGAGGACCTCGCAATCGTCGGCTACGACGACATCGAGTTCGCGGCGGCCGCTGCCGTACCCCTGACCTCGGTGCGCCAGCCGGCCCGCACCATGGGCACCCTGGCCGCCCAACTCCTGCTCGAGGAGATAGAGACGGCCGACGGCGGCGGCCACGAACACCGCCGTGTGGTGCTGGAACCGGAGCTGGTCGTTCGGCGCTCGAGCCTGCCGCCCCGCTGAGACCGCGACCGGGGACGGGAACGCGCCGTGAGGGGGCGGCAGTCGGAGGCGGATTCATTGACCGAAACGCGATGTCCGTCCGCCCTCCGTTCGCGCTAGCGTGCGATTCGACTCGTGAACTGGGGGAATACATGGCGGCCACGCCCATCGTCGATCTGCGGGACTTCGGCCCGGACTTCGTCCGCGATCCTTATCCGGTCTACGCCCGGCTCCGGGCCGAGGCGCCCGTGCACCGGGTGCTCGACCCCGACGGCGAGGAGATCTGGCTCGTCCTCGGCCATGACACCGCTCGCGCCGCCTTCACGGATCCGCGGCTGAGCCGGGACTGGGTCAAGTCCGGGGACGTCAGCCAGATCATCAACACCGGTCAGGACCAGCCTGCCCTCGCGCACATGCTGATGTCGGACCCGCCGGACCACACCCGGTTGCGGCGGCTGGTGACGAAGGGCTTCACTCCGCGCCGCATCAACGCGCTGGCGCCGCGCATCCAGCAGATCACGGACGAGTTGCTCGACGCCATGCTGGCCGAACCGTCGCGACGGGCGGATCTGATCGCGGCCTTCGCCTTTCCGCTGCCCATGACGGTCATCTGCGACCTGCTCGGTGTTCCCGAGCTCGACCGGGACGCCTTCCGGCGCTGGTCCAACGAGATGGTGGCGCGCACCAGTCCGGAGGCGGAGGCGCGCGCCTACGAGGAGATGCCCGCCTATCTGGCGGAGTTGATCGCCGCCAAGCGGGCGCGTCCCGGCGAGGACCTGCTCAGCGCGCTGATCCACGCGGCGGACGCCGACGGGGACCGGCTGTCGCCCGAAGAGCTCATCGGCATGTCCGTCCTGCTGCTCATCGCAGGGCACGAGACGACGGTCAATCTGATCGGCAACGGCATGCGGGCGCTGTTCTCGCATCCCGATCAACTGGTCGCCTTGCGGGACGACTTCGGGCTGCTCGACGGAGCGATCGAGGAGATGCTCCGTTACGACGGTCCGGTGGAGACCTGTACGGACCGCCTCGCGCTGGAGGATGTCGAGATCGGCGGGGTGACCATTCCCGCCGGGTCCACCGTCCTGATCACCATGGCTGACGCCGACCGCGATCCCGAGCGCTTCAAGGACCCCGACCGGTTCGACATCCGCCGGGACGCCCGCGGTCACATCGCCTTCGGTCACGGTCTGCACTACTGCCTGGGCGCGCCGCTCGCGCGGCTCGAGGGCCGGATCGCGTTCCGCTCACTGCTCGAACGCTGCCCGGACCTGGCGCAGGACGCGGACGAGGCGGACCTGCCGTGGATGCCGGGCCTGCTGATCAGAGGCGTGCGCAGGCTGCCCGTGCGGTGGTGACCGGCGGCGGGCCGGCCCCCGTCAGCCGGTGCGGCGGAGGCGGGCCAGGGCCAGCCCCCCGAGGACCACGCCGACCAGTCCCACCAGCAGCGCCACGACGCCGCCGCCCAGCCCGTTGCCGGTGCCGAGACCACCCTCGGCGGTGGCCACGACCACTCCGCCGAGGGCCATGCTGATCAGGCCCGCCCCCAGTGCCACGACGGCCCTTCTCCGCCCGGTGCCGGCGAGGGTGGCGAAGCGACCGGCGGGCCGGGCAGACGCCAGCCCGCCGGCGACCACGCCGATCAACCCCAGCAACGCGGCTACGGCGGCCACGAGGCGCCCGGAGCTCATGGCGTAGGCATCGGCGGCGGCCGGGACGGAGAGGTGCGCGACCACCGGTGCGGCAAGCACGGACGGAACCGACATGAGGTGCTCCTTCTGCTGATACGGCTCGATGTCAGCCGATCATGTCCGCCGGACCTGCCCCCGGTCGTCCGGCGGACGCAGACACTTCGCGCTGCCGCCGATGCCGCAGTCGCCGCGAAGGTACTGCGTCCGCGGTAGGCGGCCGCTGGTCCTCGAGGGGGACCCGCGGGTGGTCCGCGGCGTCAGGGCCTCCCGCTCAGACCGCCCCCGTCGGCACCCGGTCGATCGCCGCGGCGAGGTCGAGGCCCGTGGGGAGCGTGCCGAAGGCGAGGCCGCGGTCGCCGGCGAGGCGGGACGCGCAGAAGGCGTCGGCCACGGCGGCCGGTGCGTGCCGGACGAGGAGGGAGCCCTGCAGGACGAGGGCCATGCGCTCGACGAGGCGGCGGGCGCCCAGAGCGGCGTCCTCCGTGAGCACAAGCGCGCCGCGCAACTCCCGCCATGCCGCGTCCAGTCGGGCGTCCGCGCCGGCAGCGGCCTCGATCTCCGCGCCGTACGCCTCCAGGGAGCCGGGCTCACGGGTCAGCGCGCGCAGTACGTCCAGCGCGTTGACGTTGCCGGATCCCTCCCAGATGCCGTTCAGCGGTGCCTCGCGGTAGAGCCTCGGCATGCCGGACGCCTCGTCGTAGCCGTTCCCGCCGAGGCACTCCAGTGCCTCGGCGACGGCTGCCGGCTGCCGCTTGCAGATCCAGTACTTGCCGACCGCCGTCGCCAGCCGCAGGAAGGCCTTCTCCTGGGTGTCGCCCCGCTGTGCGCGGTCGGCCGCTCCGGCGACCCGGAGCGCGAGCGTGGTCGCCGCCTCGGACTCGATGCTCAGATCGGCGACGACATTGCGCATCAGTGGCTGGTCGATGAGCTTGGCGCCGAACACGGAACGGTGGCGGACATGGTGGGCGGCCTGTGTCAGAGCGGTACGGATGCCGGACGCCGAGCCGAGGATGCAGTCCAGCCGCGTCATCGTCACCATGTCGATGATCGTGCGCACGCCCTGCCCCTCCGCGCCGACCAGCATGCCGACGGTGTCGTCGAACTCGGGCTCGCTGCTGGCGTTGCTCCGGTTCCCCAGCTTGTCCTTGAGCCGCTGGATGCGGAAGGTGTTGCGGCTGCCGTCGGGGAGCACCCGCGGCACCAGGAAGCACGACAGGCCTCCGGGGGCCTGGGCCAGTACCAGGAAGAGGTCGTTCATGGGTGCGCTGGTGAACCACTTGTGGCCGCGCAGCCGCCAGGTGCCGTCGGGGTGCTCGGTGGCGGTGGTGGTGTTGGCGCGGACATCGGTGCCGCCCTGCTTCTCCGTCATGCCCATACCGGCGAGCAGCCCGCGCTTGCCGGCCGGCGCGCGCATCCCGGGGTCGTACACCCGGCTGGTCAGCAACGGCTCATACACGGCGGCGAGCCGGGGCGCGGACCGCAGGGCGGGCACCACGGCGTAGGTCATGGACACGGGGCAGCCGTGGCCCTGCTCCGCGGAGGACCACACCATGAATCCCGCCGCGCGGGCGACGTGGGCGCCGGGCCGGCCGTCGGCCCAGGGGGCGCCGCCGAGTCCCTCGCTGATCGCGACGTCCATGAGCGAGTGGTAGGACGGGTGGTAGTCCACCTCGTCGATCCGGTTCCCGTACCGGTCGTGGGTGCGCAGCACAGGTTCGCAGCGGTTGGCCTCCTCGGCCCAGCGCTGGACCTGTTCGGAGCCGGCGAGCCTGCCGATGCGGTGCAGGTCCTCGGTGTACCAGCCGGCGCCCTCGCGCCGCAGGCCCTCGAGCAGTACGGCGTCGTCCGCGACGTCGTGTCCGACGAGCGGCGGCGGCTGGTTGGTCACGACATGGGTCTCGGCGGTGGGCCGGCTGTTCGGGGAGACATCGGCCGGTGCCGCGCCGGTAGCACCGGCGTTCGCGGTCGTGCCGTCGGCTGCGGCGGGAGTCGTCGTCATCGTGGTCCTCGGGGAGTCGTAGGGGTGGTCAGCCGGCGGTTCGGGCGCCGGCGCAGCGCAGGGACATCGCGACCAGTTCGGCGACCAGGTGTTCGGCGGCGTCGCCGTCCGCGGGACCGGACAACGGGTCGACCAGCACCTCACCGATCGCGCCGGTCAGTGCGGCGGCGGTGACGTCGGGGTCCTGCGGCGGGAGTCGTCCGTCCGCGATGCCCTCCCGGATCACCTCGGCGAACACGTCGCGGTAGCGGCGCCGGAACTCCAGCCGCTCACGGGCCACGGCCTGTTCGGCGGGGGCGGCGAGGAGCGCGTGGGCGAGGCCGCGGCGCTCCATGGCGCGGCGGGCGAAGACGCGCACGCCGTGCGCGAGCCGCTCGACGGGGTCCCCGCCGGCGTCCTTGAGGACTTCCGCGAGCACCTCGACCTCACGCCCGGAGGCGCGCCGGAAGACCTCGACGGCCAGTGCGCCTTTGGACGAGAAGTGCTGGTAGACCGACCCGACGGACATGCCGGCCGCGGCGGCGACCGCGGTGACGGACGCGTTGGCCCAGCCGGATTCGGCGACGACGGAGGTCGCCTGCTCCACAAGGTGCTCCCTCGCGGCGTCGAGCCTGCTCTGCACAGCGGGTGTCTTGCGGTAGGCCATACAACAAGTGAACCACTGTTCAGACCTTCGAGCCAGCCCCTGGGCCCCCTGATCCGGGCACGCCGAGGGCGCGGCACGGACGGGTGACGAGGGGGGCAGACGTACGGGGACCGGCGGTCAGCGCGAGGAGTCGGCCACTTCGCCGTGCGGGCTCCGGTCGTCGAGCAGGTGCTTCCTGCCCCAGGCGCCGAGAGGGCCGAGTGCCTCGTTGAGGGAGACGCCCAGCGGGGTGAGCGCGTAGGTGACGCGGCGTACGGCTCCCCCGCAGTCCTCTTCACGGACGACGATGCCGTCGGACTCCAACTCCCGCAGGTGGCAGGCGAGAACCTTCTCGCTGATGCCGGGAATACCGCGCCGCAGCTCACCGAACCGGCAGGGACCGGACTCCAGCGCCCACAGGACGAGGACCTTCCACTTGCCGCCGACCACGTCGATCGCCGCGTCGATGCCGCACACGTAGGCGTCGCGCCTGGTCATGCACTCACCATAAGGTAACCACCCACAAAAAAGTGCGTACTTGATCACGGTCCGTGCCCGTACGAGCCTGATGGGCATGGACAACCACACCTCTTCCAGGACCCCCGTCACCCTCCTCGGCCTCGGCGACATGGGCACCGCTCTCGCGCGCGCCTGGCTCGCCGCAGGACACCCGCTGACCGTATGGAACCGCACCCCCGCCAAGGCCGAACGTCTCGCGGCCGAGGGTGCCCGGGTGGCGGCGACGCCGGCCGAGGCGCTGGCCTCGGCGACCGGCCCCGTCGTGCTCTGCCTGCTGGACGACGCCTCCGTGGGCGAGACCCTGGAGGGCACCGACCTGACCGGCAAGGACCTGGTCGACCTGACCACCAACACTCCCGCCCGGTCCCGGCTGCGGGCCGCCTGGGCCGACGAACGAGGGGCCCGGTTCCTGGACGGCGGAATCATGGCCGTCCCCCCGATGATCGGCCGGCCCGAGACGGGCGGCTATGTGTTCTACAGCGGCGACCGCGCGCTGTTCGAACGCCACCGGGACGTGCTGGAGGTTCCCGCCGGCGCGACGTTCGTCGGCGAGGACGCCGGCCACGCGGCACTGCACGACATCGCCTTGCTCAGCGCGATGACCGGCATGTTCGCGGGCGTCACTCACGCCTTCGCCCTGGTACGCCCCGAGAAGGACCTCGACCGGGCCGCTTTCGCCGCCCTGCTCGCGGAGTGGCTCGGCGCCATGTCCGGCATGACCCACGAGGTCGCCGCCCAACTGGAGAGCGGCGACTACACGGAGGGCGTCACCTCCAACCTCGCCATGATGTCGGCGGGGAACGACGCGCTCCTCGCCACGGCCGAGGGCCAGTCGGTCGACCCCCGGCTCCTCACGCCCTACATGGACCTGATGCGCCGGCGGGTGGCCCAGGGCCACGGCGACGAGGGGCTGGCGGGCACGGTCGACCTGCTCAGGGGCGAGTGAGGCGCGGCGGACAGCTGAGAGCCGGCGGACCACCCAGCCGCCGGCCCTCACACCGGGCGACCGGCACGATCGGACTACTGGAGGGGGATGTCGCGGCCCGCGCCACGCTCGTCCTCGGGGCGCGGCCCGAACCAGCGGCGGTCGGATTCCTGGATGGCCACGTCGTTGATGCTTGCCTCGCGGCGGCTCATCAGTCCGTGCTCGTCGAACTCCCACAGCTCGTTGCCGTAGCTGCGGAACCACCGGCCCTCGGCGTCGTGCCATTCGTACTGGAAGCGGACGGCTATGCGGTTCTCGTGGAAGGCCCACAGGCTCTTGCGCAGGACGTAGTCCAGCTCACGCTCCCACTTGGCCGTGAGGAACTCGGTGATCTGCTCACGGCCCGTCAGGAAGACGTCCCGGTTCCGCCAGACGGAGTCCTCGGTGTAGGCGAGCGCGACCTTGTGCGGGTCGCGGGTGTTCCAGGCGTCCTCCGCGGCCTGGACCTTGGCCAGGGCGCTGTCGAGGTCGAACGGCGGGAGAGGCGGGCGCTGTTGGGTCATGACAGGTGATCCTGCCACGAGCCGGACAGCGGACTTCGACGGGCCGGAGACCTGGGGCCTGGGGCCGGGGGCCGGATCGGGGATCACCGCGCAGGCCCGTCATGCCCACCCGGAACCCGTTTCAAGGGGGATCCGAAGAGCGCCCTCACCACCGGCCGGTCCGTGAGAGAGAACAAGCCATGCCGGTCGGCCCGCACTCCCGTTCTATGGCGACGTCCCTCGGGTGCGAGGGGCCTGCCGCGGAACCGTCTCGCAGGGGCCCGTACTGAATCAGCTGCGCCGGACGGTCGGTCCACGGTCTTCACGCACACGTTCGATCCGGCTCGTCCTGGGCCCCTTCCGAATACACCCGGACGGGCTAGGCGATGAAGCAGTGCCCTTCTCCCGCCTGGCCCGTGCACACATTGGAGTTGCGTCGTCACAGGGGCCATGAGTCCTTGGAAAGCGTGTCCTGCCGGATCTCACCATCAGGAGGAGACATGGACACTGTTCAGAACGGCCAGACGGCCCAAAGGCTGTCCGTGGTTTTCGCGGTCCGTGTGATCGAGGGCGGCGAGCAAGGGTTCCTGGAGATGTACGAGCAGATGCGGAAAACCGTCGCTCGTAGCCCCGGACACATCGTCGAACGACTGGGAGAGCCGGTCGACGGCTCCCGCCAGTGGGTGATCACCAGCGAGTGGGAGACGCCCGAACACTTCTTCGCCTGGCAGCAGAGCGATGACCACCAGGCGCTGGTGGCTCCGCTCCGCAACTGGGTCGACTCGACGCAGTCACTGCGGTTCCGGGTCGTCAAGGAGACCACGGAGGAGAAGTCATGACACCCACCATCAACGCTTCCGGCCCCGTCGCCGTCCTCGGTCTCGGCACGATGGGCTCCGGCCTGGCCTCACGTCTGCTCGCACAAGGTGTCCACGTGCGGGTCTGGAACCGCACCCCGGAGCGGGCCGAACCGCTCGCCCGGGCCGGCGCCGTCGCCGCCGAACGCCCCAGCGAAGCCGTCGAGGGCACGAGCGCCGTCATCTGCACCGTCGCCGACGGCGACGCCCTCAAGACCGTGCTGCACGGCCCGGACGGCGTCCTGGCCAGAGGCACCTACCCCGGCGCGCTGATCTGCGCCAGCACCGTCGCACCGGAGGAGGTCGTCCGGCTCGCCGCTGACGTGCCCGCCGTCATGGACGTCGGCATGCTCGGCAACCGCGACCACGCCCGCGACGGCGAACTGCGGCTGTTCGTCGGCGGCGAGGAGCGGGTCTTCACCGCCGGCCGGCCGCTGCTGGAGATGCTGGGCAAGGAGGTCGTCCATCTGGGCGCACTCGGCTCCGGCATGCGGATGAAGCTGCTCCTCAACCTCCTCATGGGGATAGAGGTGCAGGCCATGGCCGAGGCCGCCGAACTGGCGGCCGTCTGCGGCCTCGACAAGCGGCTCGTCCTCCGGACGATCGCGGACAGCGGCTTCGCCTCGCCGGTCATGTCGTTCAAGTCGCGGCGCCTGGCCACCGGGCGCTTCGACGAGCCGGACTTCCGGCTGCGCCTGATGGCGAAGGACCTCATGCTCGCTACGGAGCAGGCGGCCGCGGCAGGCCTGCACCTTCCGCTCACCGCCGCAGCCGCACAGACCCACGCCCGTGCCACCGAGCAGGGGCTCGGCGACGAGGACTGCGCCGCGGTGACCCGCGCAGTCACACCGGAACCGGGAACCCAGACATGATCATCGACATCCACGGACATCTGTCCCCGCCTGAGGCGGCCAGACGCTTCCCCATGCCCCCGAGCCTGACCGACGTCGACGGCATGCTCGCGGCCCGCGCCGAGGCCGGGATCGACCTCACCATCATCGGCAGCCCGGTGGGCGCCGGCGCGATGGCGCGGGTCCCGGGCGTGGACAACTACAAGCAGCCGCGCGACCGGCTGCGTGGCTTCCACGCCTGGATGTCGGGTCTGATCGCCCAGTTCCCGGACCAGTTGCGCGGGTACGTCTACGCCAACCCGTTCGGGGACGACGATCACCTGGAAGGGGTACGGGAGACCCTGGCGGACCCCGCGTTCGTCGGCCTGATCACCACGTCCAGCGTCCACGGCGAGCTGCTCGGCTCGCCGCGGGCGGACTCCTTCTTCGCGCTGGCCGCGGAGGCGGGAGTCCCGGTCCTGGTGCACGCACCGGCCGAACCGGCCGGCACGGAGAAGGTGGACACCGTCGGCTTCGTCGAGCAGATCGGCCGGTTCGGTGACGTCACCCTGGGCATGGCCATGATCGCGTTCGCGGGATGGCTGGACAAGTACCCGCACCTGCGGTTGATCGGCGCGACCGGCGGCGGCGCGATGGCGCTGCTGCCGGAGCGCCTGCGGACGGCGGCGAGTCCCCGGCACTGGGGTGGCGGAGCACCGCCCCCCGCCGCCCCGGCCCCCGGTGCGGCCCCCGCGCCGGGGGCCGCACCCGGCCGGCCGGCTCCCGCCGCGCCGCCCTCGGTCCCGCCGTCGGCCGACCCCGCCGCGGCCCTGCAACGCATGTACGTCGACACCAGCCCGTTCAGCCCGGCGCACCTGAGCCTCAACGCGGAGATCCTCGGGCCCGAGCGGATGCTGTTCGGCAGCGACTCGCCGCCGTTGTCCGCGCCGCTGGAGGACCTCATCCGCATGATCGAGAAGCTGCCCGTGGACAAGGCGTCCCAGCAGCTGATCCTCGGCGGCAACGCCGAGGCCCTCTTCGACCTCAGGAGCCGTCCGTGACCACCACGCAGGATCCCGTCACCACAGCCGAGCAGTGCACTGCCGATTTCCGGCGCAACCCGCACCCGGTGTACGCCGCCCTCCGGGACACGGCGCCCGTCTGCCCGATGAAGCCGCCGCACGGCGTCGAAACGTACCTGATCACACGGTACGAGGACGCCCGGGCCGCACTCTCCGACCCCCGGCTGAGCAAGGACATGTACGGGGCCATGGACGCCTACCGGAGAATTTTCGGCGACTCGTCGGTCTCGCTGGACGACAACATGCTCAACGCCGACGCGCCCAAACACACCCGGCTGCGCAAACTCGTCAACTCCGAGTTCACCCCGCGCCGCGTCGAGGCGCTACGGCCGAAGATCCAGGACATCGTCGACCGGCTGCTCGACGCGTGCCCCACCGGCGAACCGCTGGACCTGCTGCCCGCGTTCGCGTTCCCGCTGCCGATCGCCGTCATCTGCGAACTGCTCGGCGTGCCGCCCGAGGGGCGGGCCCACATGCAGCGCCTGTCCACCACGGTGGCGCAGACGGGCTTCAGCAAGGAGTCCAAGCAGGCGCAGCAAAAGGCGGAGGAGGACCTGCACGCCTACTTCACCGATCTCATCGCGCGGAAGCGCGAGCACCCCGGCGAGGACCTGCTCAGCGCGCTCATCGAGGCCCAGGACAAGGACGGAGGCCTCACGGAGAGCGAGCTGGTTTCGACGGCGTTCCTGCTGATGTTCGCGGGCCACAAGACGACCGCGTACCTCATCGGCAACGCCGTGCACCACTTCCTGGCCAACCCGGCACAGCTGCGCGCCGTGCAGGAGAACCCGGAGCTGGTCGGCCCCGCGGTGGAGGAACTGCTGCGTTACGACGGCTCGGTGGAGAGCGCTACGTTCCGGTTCGCGACCGAGGACGTGGAGATCGGCGGTACGTTGATCCCCAAGGGCGCACTGGTGCAGATCTCGCTCCTTTCGGCGAATCGCGATCCACGGAAGTTCTCCTCCCCGGACGACTTCGACGTGAGCCGGCCGGGAAACGCGCAGAGCGCCCATCTGGGGTTCGGCCACGGCAGCCACTACTGCCTGGGCGCACCGCTGGCCAGGTTGGAGATGCAGCTGGCCCTCACCAGCCTGTTCGGCCGGTTCCCCGGGATCGCCCCGGCTGCTCCCGAAGCCGGGCCGAAGTGGATGGAAGTCCCCTTCCCGGCCTTCCGCGGCCTCGCGGAACTGCCCGTCGTCCTCGACCCGCGGCAATGACCGGCAGTCCGGCCGCAGTTCAGCCCAGCATCTTTGCCGCACCGCGCGGCAATGGCCGGCTCCCCACCGAGGGAGCCGGCACCGGCTGTTTCACCGCTGGGGCCGCCGGCCCGGACCATCCTCATGTCGCTCCTCGGCCGCTTTGAGCTCGGCCGGGACGGGGGCCGCGGCCCCGGTTGCCTGCTTGCTCAGCGGTCATCCCGCACCGCCCTCGCTCCTCGACCCCGCCCGGCCGACCGGCAACGCGGACGTCGAAGCGCTGCGGCGCCACCAGCGCACCGGTCGGCTCGTCGGCGAACAGGACCTGCTCCGAACGTCCGACTGACGTAGGAAGTGCCGGCCGGCGTGGTCGCCGGGGGGCTCCACCCCGGCGGTCGGTCAGCGGGTGGCGAGGAGCTCGAGCGTGTCGATCACGCGGTTCGAGAAGCCCCACTCGTTGTCGTACCACGCGACCACCTTGACGTGGCGGCCGTCGACGCGAGTGAGGGCCGAGTCGAAGATCGACGAGGCGGGATTGCCCACGACGTCGGACGACACGAGCGGGTCGTCCGAGTACTCGAGGATGCCGGCGAGGGGCCCCTCCGCGGCGGCGCGGTACGCCGCCAGCACGTCGTCGCGCGTCACGTCGCGGGCGACGGTCGTGTTGAGTTCGACGATCGAGCCCACCGGCACCGGTACGCGGATCGAGTCGCCGGACAGCTTGCCGTCGAGGTTGGGCAGGACCACGCCGATCGCCTTGGCGGCGCCGGTCGTGGTCGGCACGATGTTGACGCCGGCGGCCCGGGCGCGACGGGCGTCGCGGTGCGGGCCGTCCTGCAGGTTCTGCTCCTGCGTGTAGGCGTGCACCGTCGTCATGAACCCGTGCTCGATACCGGCGAGTTCGTCGAGGACCGCGGCCAGCGGAGCGAGCGCGTTGGTGGTGCAGGAGGCGTTCGAGACGATCGTGTGCACGGCCGGATCGTAGGCATCGGTGTTGACCCCGAACGCGAGGGTGACGTCGGCGCCGTCCGACGGCGCGCTGACGAGTACCTTCTTCGCTCCCGCGTCGAGGTGGGCGCGGGCGGCCTTGGCCGAGGTGAAGCGGCCGGTGGCTTCCAGGACGATGTCGACGCCGAGTGCGGCCCAGGGCAGCTGCGCCGGTTCGCGCTCGGCCAGCACCGTGATCCGACGGCCGTCGACGACGAGGGCGTCCCCGTCGACGGTCACCGGGCGCCCGAGCCGGCCGGCCGTGCTGTCGTAGGCGAGCAGCCGGGCGAGAGTGGCGGGCTCCGTCAGGTCGTTGACGGCGACGATCTCCAGAGCGCTGTCGCGCTCCAGCAGTGCGCGCAGCACATTGCGTCCGATGCGGCCGAATCCATTGATGGCGATGCGAGTCATGAGTGATGTCCCTTCCTTCCGCACCAGGCTCGCCCCCGGCTCCCGCCGCTGACAGTGGCGGGATCGCCATGGTTCAAAAGGATTCCGCCACTGTCGGCGGCGGGTCACTCGCCCCGTGTGAAGGTGCGCCGGTACTCGCTCGGTGTGGTGCCGAGGATGCGCTGGAAGTGCAGGCGCAGGTTCGCTCCGGTGCCGAGCCCGACGTCGGCGGCGATCTGTTCGACGCTGCGCTGCGAGCGCTCGAGCAGTTCGCGGGCCAGGTCGACGCGGGCGCGCATCACCCACTGCATCGGCGTGTAGCCGGTCTCGTCGACGAAACGCCGGGAGAACGTGCGCGGCGAGACCCCCGCCTGCCGCGCCAGTACGTCGAGGGTGAGGGGCTCTCCGAGCCGGTGCAGCGCCCACTCGCGGGTGGCGGCGAAGCGCTCACCGAGCGGCTCGGGGACGCTGCGCGGCACGTACTGGGCCTGGCCGCCACTGCGGTAGGGGGCCGCGACCAGACGCCGAGCCGCGTGGTTGGACGCGGCCACTCCGAGGTCGCCGCGCAGGATGTGCAGGCACAGGTCGATGCCGGAGGCGGCGCCGGCCGAGGTGAGCACGCTGCCCTCGTCGACGAACAGCACGTTCTCGTCCACCCGGACGAGCGGATGCCTGGCTACAAGTGCCCGCGTGTAGTGCCAGTGCGTCGTGGCGCGCCTGCCGTCGAGCAGACCCGTCGCGGCAAGTGCGAAGGCGCCCGTCGAGATGGCGGCGAGCCGCGCGCCACGGTCGTGGGCGGCGATCAGTGCCTCGACGACGGCCTGCGGCGGGTCGTCGCGGTCCGGGAACCGGTAGCCGGGGACGAACACGATGTCGGCCCACGCAAGTGCGTCGAGGCCGTGCGCGACGGAGTACGCGAGGCCGTCGCCGCCGGTCACGAGACCGGGTGCCGCCCCGCACACCCGCACCTCGTACGGCATGCTCGCCCGGGTCGTGAAAACCTGCGTGGGAATTCCGACATCCAGCGGCTTCGCGCCCTCGAGCACAAGGACGGCGACGCGATGCAGACGTTGTGCAGGCACAGGAAGAGGTTACGTGGCGCGTGCACCTGAGCCGTCGCTCCATCCCTGGGGGCGCCGGCATGCTCGCCGGGATCTCCTTCACCGTCCATCGACACCACCATCGCTCGCTCGGTGTCGGTCACGAAGGCCGGCCTGCGGCCGGACGCCCCGGTCAGCCAGGTGTTCGCGCGCCCGCCGGTGATGCTCGAAAGACCCTAGTCCTCCAGGGTGTCGACCCCTTGGTCCTTCTCGGCGCCCGGGTCCACGTCCGCCCCGATCTGGCCCTTCGCCCGCTTGCCGACGACCGCGGATGCGGCGAGCGCGCTGGCGGCGAAGGCGGCCCCGAGGATCCACGGGCCGTCGAAGCGGTGGCGGGTCACATGGTCGAGGGAGTAGCGGCCGGGGCCCATGACGCCGATCGCGGCCGCGGTGAAGCCGAGGAACGCCGGGTACTCGAAACCGCCGGACTGGGCGAAGAAACCGGCCGGTGCGTGGACGGAGACGGCGCCCGCCATGTTGCCGGTCACCGCCGCGCCCGCCGCGGGAGTGGCGAGGCCGAGTGCGAGCAGCACGCCACCGCCCGCCTCCGCGATGCCCGCGGCCATCGCGCTCTGCTTGGGCGGGTGGAAGCCCATGGCCTCCATGCCCTTGGCGGTGCCTTCCAGGCCGCCGCCGCCGAACCAGCCGAAGAGTTTCTGGGTGCCGTGGGCGACGAGGACGGCGCCGGTCCCGACGCGCAGGACGAGCAGGCCGAGGTCACGTCGGTTGAGGGGGGTCATCGGTACTCCCGGAGCGGTGAGGATGGGCGACGTCATCCACTCTCGGGCCGCCGGCAGCCGGGGCCGTGGTGTTGCTGGACCGTCCGGGTGAGGCGGGCTGTGCCGGGTCAGCTCGCCGGGCCGCCGGCCGCCGCCCACAGGTGGTGCATCGCGTACGAGCTCCACGGCCGCCAGCGCCCGGTGTCGGCGCCGGCGGGCACGGCCGGGTCGGCGGGCAGCAGGACGTCGGGGTCGCCCAGGGCGTGCATGCGGATCCGCGCGGCGGTCCGGGCGTCCATGCCGGGCAGTCGCAGCAGCCGGCGCTCCGTCTCCTCGCGGTCCGCGCCGGGGTCGAGCACCACGTCGCCCGTGGCGAGTGCCGCTGCCAGGGCGCGCAGCGCGGGGTGGTCGGTGCCGGTCAGGTCCCGGGCGCGGGGGAACAGATGGGTGAGGCCTCCGCTCGGTGCCGCGAGCCGCTCGCCGTGCGCGGCCACGAGCGTGCTCGCGGCGGACGTTCCGACCACCGTGCGGATCGCCGATTCATGGGGGTCGGCGGCACCGGGGATGCGCAGGCCGGGGCGGGACGCGACGTGGGCGGCGAGGGACGGGTCGGCTCCCAGGCGCTCGGCGACGGCGCACGGGTCGGCGTCGAGATCGAGGAGGCGGCGCATCCGCTGGTTGGCGGTGGTCAGGTCGCGCAGGTCCGTCAGATGCAGCCGGCAGTCCAGCCAGCGGCCGCTGCCGGGGCGTTCGCGGACCTCGGCGATCCCGGCGCCGCCGGGCAGCCGCAGGGTGCGGCGGTAGGTGCGGTCGCCGGGCTCGCCGGTGACCTCTTCGACGCCGGTGACGGCATGGGCGGCCAGGTGGTCGAACACCCGGTCCGCCGCGTAGGGGCCCCGGTGCGCGAGCCGCAGCGGGATCCCGGCGGCGCCCTTGTCGGGGGCGGGACGGCCGGGCCTGAGGGCGCGCAGTTCGGTGGGGGTGGCGGCGTAGATCTCCCGGATGGTGTCGTTGAACTGGCGGACGCTCGCGAAACCGGCCGCGAAGGCGATCTCGGTGGCCCGCAGGGTCGTCGTCTGGAGGAGTACGCGTGCGGTGTGGCCGCGCTGGGCGCGGGCCAGCGCGATGGGTCCGGCGCCGAGTTCGGCGTTGAGCTGGCGCTGTACCTGGCGGGCGCTGTATCCGAGCCGGTCGGCGAGGCCCGCGACGCCTTCCCGGTCGACGATGCCGTCGCCGATCAGCCGCACGGCCCGGCCGACGACGTCCGCGCGGACGTTCCATTCGGCGGAGCCGGGGACCGCGTCGGGCCGGCAGCGGCGGCAGGCGCGGAAGCCGGCGCTCTGGGCGGCCGCTGCCGTGGGGTGGAACGACACGTTCTCGCGCTTGGGCGTGACGGCGGGGCAGCTGGGCCGGCAGTAGATGCCGGTCGTGGAGACGGCGAAGAAGAACACGCCGTCGAAGCGTGCGTCCCGGCTGGTCACCGCCTGGTACCGGCTGTCCTCTGCCGTGCGTGCCTCGGTGGTCATACGGCCAGTATCGGCGGCCCTCCGACCGCGGACTGGCGGGAATCGGACATGACGCTGATGTGGACGGGACCGCCGTCGGGGTCGGCCGCGGCCGTCCAGCGGGCGCGCAGGTGGAGGGGCCGGCCGGGAAGGGCGGTGTGCGGCAGCCGCTGCCGGTCCAGGATCCGGCCGTCCTGGTGCACGACGAGGACGGGCGCGGGGAGGCGTTCCGCGGTGCGCAGGGTGAAGCGCTCTTGGAGGGGCGGCGGGCCGTCAGGGCGCACGCGGCTCGGTGCGACCCACAGCAGCGGCGGCGCGACCCGCAGCGGCACTCCCCCGCCGGGCCAGGGGTCCGTACCGGCCAGGTGCGCGAGGACCGGGCCGGTGACGCCCCGGCCCTCGGCGGCTGCGCGCACCGCCGGCTCGCCGCCGTGGAGCAGGTTGCCGACGGCGAACACACCGGGCAGGGCGGTGCGCAAGGTGGTGTCGACGGCCGGTCCGCGGGTGCCGGGGTCGAGGGCGATGCCGCCGCTCCGGGCGAGTTCGTGCTCCGGGATCCAGTCGCCGGTGAACACGACGGTGTCGCAGTCGAGGAGTGTGCCGCGGCCGTCGTCACCCCGTACGCGGACGCCCGTCAGCCTGCCGTGGCCGGTGAGCTCCACGACGGTCGACCCGGTGAGCACCGGGAACCGGTGGCTCGGTGACCGCAAGGGGCCGCGGATCGCTTCGGTGACCAGAGCGACGATGTGGGCCCCGGCCGTCCGCAGCATGTCGACGGCGGCACGTGCGACGGCGTCGGCGCCGGCCGCCGCCACGACGACGGCGCGGCTGCCGACCGGTTGGCCGTGGACATGGACGGCCTGCTGGAGCTCGCCGGTGGTGAGGACGCCGGCCGGCCGGGTGCCGGGCACCAGCCGGGCGCTGCGCGGCCGTTCGCGGGCGCCGGTCGCCAGGACGACGGCGGTTGCGGTGAGGCGTTCGAGGCCGTGCGGGCCTGTCGTGTCGAGGGTGCGGGGCCCCGCCCAGCCGGTGGCCGTGACGCCCGTGCGCACCGCGGCTCCGGCGGCGAGGGCCATGGCGGCGAGGCGCCGGGCGTAGCGGGGCCCGGTGGTCGGGCGGTGGCGTGGTCCGAAGCCCCGGTGGTGGCTGTGGCGTGGGACGCCGCCGGGTTCCTGTTCGCGTTCGAGCACCTCGACGCGGCCGGCGCCCGCCGCGGCGAGGTGGGCCGCGGCGGCGAGGCCGGCGGGTCCCGCGCCGACGACGAGGACGTCCACGGCCCGATCGGTGCGGCTCATCGGTGGCCGTCCTCGAACAGCGCGCGAACGGCGGGTCCGCAGTAGAAGCCCTGGCAGCGGCCGCCGCGGGCCCGGGTGCGGCGCCGCAGTCCGTCGAGCGATCCGGGCGGCACGGTGCTGGTGAGCGCGTCGCGGATCTCGCCGCGGGTGACGCGTTCGCAATGGCAGACGATGGTGCCGTACGCGGGGTCGGCGGCGATCAGGTCGGCCCGCTGGTACGGGCGTGGCCGTGCCTCGCCGATGTTCGGCATGTGTACCGGGTCGAGGTCGCGGGTGGGTCCGAGGTGGAGTCCCGCGTCGCCGAGGAGGCCGGTGACGTAGTCGGCGATCGCCATGGAGGCGGTCAGTCCAGTGGAGCGGATGCCTCCGACGGTGACGTAGCGCAGGCGGGGGTGCGCCCGGATGCGGTAGTCGTCCTGCCCGGTGGCGGCGCGCAGTCCGGCGTAGACGGCGGTGACCTCCTCGTCGATGAGCGCGGGCAGGATCCGTCCGCCCTTGGCCCGCAGGGTCTCGAGGCCTTCGGCGCTCGACCCGGTGGCCCGCTTGTCGTCGAGATCCTCCGCGGTCGGGCCGAGGATCACGTTCCCGTACACGGTCGGTGCGACGAGGACGCCCTTGCCCAGCGCCGTGGGCACGGGGAGCAGGATGTGCCCGACGAGCGGGCGGGCGAGCTTGTCGTAGACGATGAGCTGGCCGCGCCGGGGGGTGACGGTGAAGTCCTGACGGCCGAGGCGGCGGTCGAGCTCGTCGGCGTGCAGTCCGGCTGCGTTGACGAGGTAGCGGGTGCGCAACAGGCCCCGGGAGGTGGACAGTTCGTGGTGGGTCCCGGCGGTGACGGACTGCACCCGGCAGTTCAGGTGCAGGTCGACGCCGACGCGGACGGCCTGGGTGACGTAGGCGAGCGTCGTCGTCCAGGGGCAGATGATCCACTCGTCGGGGACCTCAAGGGCACCGAGCGCCCCGGGGCCCAGGTGCGGTTCCCTGCGGGCGAGTTCGGCGGCGTCGAGCAGGCGGGTGGCGTGGTAGCCGTTACGGGCGGCCTTGGCGGCGAGCGCGGGGAGGGTGGCGAGCTGTTCCCTGTCCCAGGCGACGAGGAGCGCGCCGACGGGTTCGACGGGGATGCCGCTCTGTTCGGCGTAGGCGGCGAGGCGGTGCCGGCCTTCGCGTACCAGCCGGGACTCCAGGGTGCCGGGCACCGCGTCGAAACCGGTGTGCAGGATGGCCGTGTTGGCCTTGGACGTGCCGTTGCCGACGTCGTCGCCCGCGTCGACGAGGGCGACGCGCAGGCTGTGGCGGGCGAGTTCGCGCGCGACCGCGGTGCCGACGACTCCGGCGCCGACGACGATCACGTCGTGCAGACGGTCGGGCAGTCCGCCGCTGGTGGTGACGGTCATCGTGTGCCGTGGTCCCCGGTGGCGGCGCGCTCGAGGAGGGCCTCTACCGCCGCGCGGAAAGCGCCGAGCCGTTCGGCGGCCCGGTCGGCGCTGATGCGGGGCTCGTAGACGGCGGACGGTTTCCGGTCGGGGACCACCTGCTCCGGTGCCAGGCCGGGGTCGATGCCGAGCCGGGCCACGGCGGCGGCTCCCAGTGCGGTCGCGTCGGGCAACGCGGAGACCTCCACGGGCATTTGGAGCAGGTCGGCCTGGGTCTGCATGAGGATCGAGGAGCGGGTGAGGCCGCCGTCGACGCGCAGCGCCGTCAGCGGGGAGCCGAGGTCGGTGGCGACGGCTTCGGTGAGGGAGACGACCTGTGCGGCGATGCCCTCGCACAGTGCGCGCACGAGGTGGCCGGGACCGGTGTCGAGTCCGAGCCCGGTGACCGAGCCTCTGACGTCGCCGCGCCACCAGGGTGCCGCGAGTCCGGCGAGTGCCGGTACGAAGGTGACGCCGCCGCTGTCGGGGACGGTCGAGCCGACGGTGTCGAGGTCCGAGGCGCCGGAGACGACCCCGAGGTCGGTGAGCCATCGGACGGCGGAGGCCGCGGTGTAGACCTGGCCGTCCAGGCAGTAACTCGTCTTCCCGCCGAGCCGCCAGGCGACGCAGCCGACGAGGCCGGTGGTGGAGCGGTGCGGCCGGTGACCGGTGTGGGCGAGAAGGAAGGCGCCCGTGCCGTAGGTGCACTTGGCGGCGCCCGGTTCGGTGACGCGCTGGGCGAGGAGGGCCGCCTGCTGGTCAACGAGCAGTCCGGTGAGCGGTGTCCCGGGGCCGAAGGCGGTGGTGACGCCGACGGGGCCGGCGGCGTCCACGACGTCGGGCAGCCGTTCACCGGAGAGGCCGAACAGGTCGAGTGCCCGCTGCGACCAGGCGACCTGGTCGAGGTCGAGGAGCTGGGTGCGGCCGGCGGTGGCCGCGTCGGTGACGAACGCGCCGGTGAGCCGGTGCACGAGCCAGGAGTCGCTGGTGGTGACGACGCCTTCGCGGGTGAGCTCGCGGCGGATCCACGCCATCTTGGGTGCGGCGAAGTACGGGTCCAGCGGTAATCCGGTGAGCTGCTTCAACTCTTCTGCGTGCGGGGCGAGTTCGGCGCAGAGTGGTTCGGCGCGCCGGTCCTGCCAGACGATCGCGTCCGTGAGCGGCTCGCCGGTGGCCGGGTCCCAGGCGAGAACGGTCTCGCCCTGGTTGGCCAGGCCGACCGCCTGCACGGGCTCGCCGGCGTGGGCGAGGGCACTGCGGCCTGCGGCGAGGACGGAGTCGAGCAGCTCGGCGGGGTCGACCTCGACGCGCCCGCCGGGGCCGTAACGGGGGGACACGGGCACGAAGCCGGTGCCGATCACGCCGCGCTCGGGACAGACGACGAGCGCCTTGGTGCCGGAGGTGCCCTGGTCGACGGCAAGCACCGGGCCCGTCATCGGCCACCCCGCTCTCCGGTAGAAGAAACCTTGATCGCAGACGAAAGCGTGGGGCAGGCCGCCGCCGCCGTCAAGGGGCTGTGGAACACGCCCCGTCGGGCGGCGGCACGGTCAACCGGTTGCCGCACGGAGCGGCTTGAGTAAGATCGGCCCCGCACGCAAAAGCGATGCGGGGGACGGCGCGGTTCCCCGTACGTACCCGACCTTCGTCGATGCCCGGCCGACCACCGCCGTCGACGCTCGCCTCAGCCCCCACTGCCCCAAGAGGCCCGATGACGACCAGTTCTCCCCCCTGGCTCCACCCTGCGACGGAACACGGAGCGGACCGCGCGACGGTCGGCGGACCGGTCGGCGCGGTGACGGGCCCGACGGTCCGGCAGCCGTGTTAGGCGACCTCTCCCGGGCATACCCGGGAAGGGGAGCGTGCTGATGGCCGCGGGCTCCTTCCGCCCGGTCTACCATCCGGCCGGCCAGGACACGGAACTGCGCAGCGCCCTCCAGGACTTACGCACGGGCCGCTGGCTGTCGATGCGGAACCTTCTCGAGGCGACGGCCGACTGGGCCCTGTGGACCCAGCGCACCCAGGTGCTGGCGGCGGTGGCCGCGGGCTCCGACACGGTGCAGACGTGGCGTGCGGAGGAACCCGAGAGCGCCGCCGCGGCGGTGATGCACTGCCGGGTCGCGGTCGAACGCGCGTTACGGGCGCACCGCGACGCGCACCGGCACACCCAGGACCTCTGGCACGAGGCCTGGGAAGCATGCCGGGCGGCGGCCCACCGGTCGCCCGAGGACCCGGTGCCCTGGGTGTGCCTGCTGGCGCTCGCCCGGCTCGACGAGGGGCAGCGGCTCGACGAGCACCGGATGGCACCGCCCGGGCCGATGCTCTTCCCCGGCCCGTGGGGCCTGCTGGCCCAGGCGGACAAGCGCGATCCGCACAATCGCGAGGCGTACCACCGGATGCTGCAGTTCGTGTACGCCCGGCGGTCCGGCACCCATCTCTCCGAGGCGGTCAACTTCGTCCAGTGGGCGTCCTCTTCCGCGCCCCTGGGTTCGCCGCTCAAGGTGCTGCCGCTCTATGTACGGGTGGAGCGCTACCGCCGGGAGAACGGCCAGGAGAAGGCGCTGGACCTGCACTGGGTCACGGACGACGCGGCCCGCGACGGCCGGCTGGCCCTGCACGACTGGTTCGACGTCGCGCCCACGGCGACGCGCACGCTGCTCGATCTCAGTCACCTGGCCCACGCCCTGTGGGGTGCGCTCCAGTTCGCCGACGGCGCCCGGGTGTTCGAGGCGCTGGGCCCGTTCTACGCGACGCTGCCATGGGCGTACCGCACGCCCGATCCCGGTGACGCGGCGCTCGCGGAGGAGGTGTTCCTGCGCGCACGCGCCCGCTGCCTCGCGGCGGCGCGTGACGCCGGGCCCGGCCCCGGCCCCGCCGGGGGGCCGTACGGCTGAGCCCGTCTCCGCCCGACCGGGCCGCGTCCCCTCCCCGTTCTCCCCCTGGCGCGTACTCCCCCCTCGCGCTGTGTCCTGCCCCGCCGCACCACCGCTTTGTCCTGTCCGCTCACGTACACCGCCTTTCCCCGGAGGTACCTCGATGTCCATATCCCCGCCGAAGTGGCCGGATTCCGGCCGGCCTCCCAAGGACGAGGAGGAACGGCTGAGGGAGCTCGGCTATCAGCCCGTCCTGGCCCGCCGGATGGGCGGCTTCGGCAACTTCGCCATCAGCTTCTCCGTGATCTCGATCCTGTCCGGCTGTATGACGCTGTACGGATTCGGGCTGGGCACCGGCGGTCCCGCGGTGATGCTGTGGGGCTGGCTGGGCGTCGGCCTCTTCGTCCTCTGCGTCGGCATGGCCCTGGCGGAGGTGACCAGCGCCTACCCGACGTCGGGCGCGCTGTACTACATGGCCGACCGGCTCGGCGGCCGCAAGTGGGGCTGGTACACGGGCTGGCTCAATCTGCTCGGTCTGCTGGGTGCCATCGCCGGCATCGACTACGGCTGCGCCCTGTTCACCGGCGCGTTTCTGAACCTCCAGTGGGGGATCGAGCCCACGCCCGGCTCCACGATGATCATCTTCATCTGCATCCTGCTGCTGCACGCCACCCTCAACCTCTTCGGCGTACGGCTCGTCAGCCTGCTCAACTCGGTCAGCGTGTGGTGGCACCTCGGCGGCGTGGCCCTGATCGTGGGCGCCCTCGCGATCGTGCCGTCCGACCACCAGTCCCCCGAGTTCGTCTTCGGCGAGTTCGTCAACGGCACCGGCTGGGACAACCCCGTCTACGTCGCCGCGATCGGCCTGCTGCTCGCGCAGTACACCTTCAGCGGGTACGACGCCTCGGCGCACCTCTCGGAGGAGACCTCCAACGCGTCCGTGGCAGCCGCCAAGGGCATCGTGCGCTCCATCTGGGTGTCCTGGATCGCCGGGTTCGCACTGCTGGCGGGCCTGACCTTCGCCATCCAGGACTACGCGGGCACCCAGGACACCGCGACCGGCGTGCCGCCGGCGCAGATCTTCATCGACGCCCTCGGCACCGGTGCCGCCACGGCGCTGCTGCTCGTGGTGATCGTCGCGCAGCTCTTCTGCGGCAACGCGGAGGTGGCCGCCGCCAGCCGGATGGTGTTCGCCTTCAGCCGGGACAACGCGCTGCCCGGTTCGGCCCTGTGGCGCAAGGTGAGCAGCCGGACGCAGACGCCCGTCCCCGCGGTGTGGCTGTCCGTCACCTTCGCCTGTCTGCTGGCCGTCCCGTCGCTGTACTCGGCGACCGCGTACGGAGCGGTCACCGCCATCAACGTCATCGGCATCACGCCCGCGTACGCCATCCCGATCTATCTGCGGCTGCGGGCCGGCGACCGCTTCCAGCCCGGTCCGTGGTCGCTGGGCCGCTGGAGCAAGCCGATCGGCTGGACCGCCGTGGTGTGGGTGGCGTGCGTGACCGTCCTGTTCTGCCTGCCCCAGTCGAACCCGGTGACCGTCGACTCGATGAACTACGCCTCGATCGCGCTGGCGGCCGTGCTGATCCTGGCCACGGTGTGGTGGTTCGTCGCCCGCCGCTCGTACGGCACGCCGGCGGCGTACGGGACCGCCCGTGAGCAGGCGGAGATCGCGGAGAACATCGTCTGACTCTCCCCTTGTCCCGCGCGAGGGCCCGGCCGCGACGGCCGGGCCCTTTCGCGGTCCGGGGCCCGGCAGCGAGGGCCGGGGCGTCGAGTCCCGGGGGGATCCTTCACCGCGTTCGACGTGTGATTCGCCGCCGTCCGGGCCACGACACCTTGCCTGCTGAAACGACCCGGCCGCTTTGGGCTCTCAGTCGTAGACCGGGAAGGACGCCTGGAACGCCAGGCGCTCGTCGGCCCCGTCGCCGATGCGGGTGAGAACCTCGTCGAGCGCGATGTACTCCTCCCATGCCGGCCGTCCAGTCGCTTCGGACAGCTGAGCCACGACGAGATCCTCCAGGCCGGCAACACGCTTGTTCTTCCAGATCTTGTCGGCGAGGCTCACCAAAAGGTCTTCCAAGCCGACACGTGACTCCGCCCACGCCGCATGGGTCGCGGCAAAGCGGGCCAGCTCCGGGCTGACGCCGTGGTCAAGCAGAAGAGCCTGACCTGCCCTCTCATGCGCCGACCCGGGCCCGGAGAGCTCAGAGACGTGCACCGTCTTCCCCACGTCGTGCGTGGCCGCCCCGAAGAGCACCGCCTCGCGGTCGAAGACCACGGCGGGGTAACCCTGCTTCACCCAAGCGACCAGCTGGTGCGCGACATCATGGACAGCTCGCAGGTGAGCCGCCAGCCGCGGCGGACTTCCCAGCTCCGACAGAAGTTCCGCGACGCGATCCGGCAGAGGGAGCAGTGGCAGGCCGACGGTGCCGCTCATGGCTCTCAACAAGAGGGCGTTGGTCATCACCACGGCAAGGGTACTGATCGCAGCCATCACTCGACCACCCGTCCGGTCATCTGCTGGATCTCGGCCTTGTGCCGCAACAAACCGGACATCGCATCGAATCCTGTCCGAAGCATTGACGGCACGCCAAGTCGGCCCTACGTTCGGCGCGTTGCACTTCGTACGTCATATATGAGACGCGATACGCGAGATCTGAGAGTGCTGATGACCTTCGCTCCCACCCCGATCCCCTCCCGCACCCAGTACGTGCTGGAGGCGATCAAGCACGCCATCCTCACCGGCGGCCTCAGCCCGGGCCAGTCCCTGGTAGAGACCGAACTGGCCGCGCGGTTCGGTGTGTCGAAGACCCCGGTGCGCGAAGCGCTCAAGACCCTCGCCGGCACGGGACTCGTGGTGATGAGCCAGTACAAGGGCGCCACCGTCCGCATGGTCGATGCCGACATGGCACGCGAGGTGTACGACGTGCGGCTGCTGCTGGAGCCGGAGGCGCTGCGGCGCTCCATCACCCGCAACGCCTCGCTCGAGGACGCGCGGACGGCGCTCGTCAGGGCCGACGAAGCGGCCGACCAGGCCGAACGCTCGCTGGCCAACCGGGAGTTCCACCGGGCCCTGTATCTGCCCTGCGGGAATCCGCTGCTGGCCCGGATGCTCGACGAGGTCCGCGACCAGGCGGCCCTGGTCTCCACCGTGGCGTGGGCCGCCGACCCGTCCTGGCAGCGGGAGGCCGACGAGCACCGCGAGATCCTCCAGCTCGCCCTCGCCGGGGACGCGGACGCCGCGGCCCGCGCGCTGCACGAGCACATCGACTCGTTCGTACAGAGGGCGTTCCCCGAGCAGACCGAAGAGGACCAGGCATGAGCACAGAGCCCGGCTTCAGCTCGCTGCGCGAGGCCCTCGCCGACGTGGTGGCCATCCCGGTCACGCCCTTCACCCCCGACGACACCGTCGACACCGTCGCGCACCGGGCGCTCGTGCGCCGGCTGCTGGACGGCGGGGTGCGCACCCTCACCCCCAACGGCAACACCGGCGAGTACTACGCGCTCGATCCCGACGAGCGGCGCGCCGTCACGGAACTGACCCTCGAGGAGTCCGCCGGCCGGGCCGCCGTCCTCGTCGGCGTCGGCCTGGACGTGCCGACCGCGGTCGCCTCCGCACGGCACGCGCGGGACGCGGGCGCACAGATGGTGATGGTGCATCAGCCGGTGCACCCCTATGTGTCGCAGGACGGCTGGCTCGAGTATCACCGGGCGATCGCCGAGGCCGTGCCCGAGCTCGGCGTGGTCCCCTATGTGCGCAGTCCGCATCTGCGGGGCGAGCGCATGGCGCGCCTCGGGGAGCTGTGCCCCAATGTCGTCGGGGTGAAGTACGCGGTGCCGGACGCGGCGCAGTTCGCGGCGTTCGCCCGCGACGCCGGCCTCGAGCGGTTCGTGTGGATCGCCGGTCTCGCGGAGCTGTACGCCCCCGCCTACTTCTCCGCCGGCGCCACCGGCTTCACCTCCGGCCTGGTCAACATCTCCCCGTCGATCTCGCTGGAGATGCTCGCCGCGCTGCGCGCCGGGGACCACGCGGCGGCGATGAAGGTGTGGGAGCGGATCCGGCCGCTGGAGGAACTGCGCGCCGCCCACCGGTCGGCGGACAATGTCACCGTCGTCAAGGAGGCCCTCGCCGCGCTCGGCCTGTGCCGCCGTGACGTGCGGCCGCCGAGCAGTCCGCTCCCGCAGAAGCGGCGGGCCGAGGTCGGCGGGCTCGTGGCCGGGTGGGGCATATGAGCCTGCGGCCGGAGCAGTTGCGCAGCCACCAGTGGTACGGGACCGACGGACTGCGCTCGTTCTCCCACCGGGCCCGTACCCGTCAGCTCGGCTATCTGCCGGAGGAGCACCTCGGCAAGCCCGTGATCGCGGTCCTCAACACCTGGTCGGACATCAACCCGTGCCATGTGCATCTGCGCGACCGCGCCCAGGCCGTCAAGCGCGGGGTGTGGCAGGCGGGCGGGTTCCCGCTGGAGTTCCCGGTCTCCACACTGTCGGAGACCTTCCAGAAGCCGACGCCCATGCTCTACCGCAACATGCTGGCGATGGAGACCGAGGAGCTGCTGCGCTCCTACCCGGTGGACGGCGCGGTGCTGATGGGCGGCTGCGACAAATCCACACCGGCGCTGCTGATGGGTGCCGCGAGCGCGGACCTGCCGACGGTGTTCGTGCCCGCGGGGCCGATGCTGCCGGGCCACTGGCGCAACGAAGTGCTCGGCTCCGGCACGGACATGTGGAAGTACTGGGACGACAAGCGGGCGGGGCTCATCGGCGACTGCGAGATGAGCGAGCTGGAGAGCGGTCTCGCCCGCTCCCCCGGCACCTGTATGACGATGGGGACCGCCGCCACCCTGATGGCCGCGGCCGAGGCACTCGGGGTGACGGTCCCCGGCGCCTCGTCCGTCCCGGCGGTCGACTCCGGGCACGACCGCATGGCCGCGGCGTCCGGGATGCGGATCGTGGAACTGGTGGGCCAGGACCTGAGGCTGTCGCGGATCCTGACGCGCGAGGCGTTCGAGGACGCGGTGACCACGGTCCTGGGTCTCGGCGGCTCCACCAACGCCGTCATCCATCTCATCGCCATGGCCGGGCGCGCGGGGGTGACACTGCGCCTGGACGACTTCGACCGGATCGCCCGTACGGTGCCGGTGCTGGCCAACGTCCGTCCGGGCGGCGGGCCTTACCTGATGGAGGACTTCCATTTCGCGGGCGGGCTGCCAGGCTTCCTGTCCCGCATCCGTGACCTGCTCCACCTGGACCGGCCCACGGTCGCCCACGCCACCTTGCGCCAGCAGCTCGAGAGCGCCCAGGTGCACAACGACGATGTGATCCGCCCCCGTGACAACCCCGTCGCGGAGGAGGGAGGCGTCGCGGTGCTGCGCGGGAACCTCTGCCCCGACGGGGCGGTCATCAAGCACATCGCCGCCGATCCGAAGCTGCTGAAGCACACCGGTCCTGCCGTGGTGTTCCCGGACTACCGGACGATGCAGCGCACGATCAACGATCCCGCGCTCGGTATCACCGCCGGCCATGTGCTGGTCCTTCAGGGCGCCGGCCCCAAGGGCGGTCCCGGCTTGCCGGAGTACGGGATGCTGCCGATCCCGGACCACCTGCTCAAGCAGGGTGTGCGGGACATGGTCCGGATCTCCGACGCCCGCATGAGCGGCACCAGTTACGGCACGTGCGTCCTGCACATCGCGCCCGAGTCCTACGTCGGAGGGCCGCTGGCCCTGGTCCGCACCGGGGACCTGATCACCCTCGACGTCGAGGCGCGTTCCCTCCGTCTGGAGGTCACCGACGCCGAGCTGGAGCGCCGCAGGTCCGAGTGGACACCGCCGCCGGCACGCTACGAGCGCGGCTACGGAGCTCTCTACAGCGAGCAGGTCACCCAGGCCGACACGGGATGCGACTTCGCCTTCCTGGCCAGGCCCGGCGAAGTGCCGGATCCGTACGCGGGCTGAGCCCGCGGCCCCTGCCCCACCTCGCACGCCCGCTTCTTCTTCTCGTCGCCCACACCCCCTCTTCTTCGCCCGACATCCGCACAGCGCCGGAGAAAGCGCTTACCCCAGATCGGAGATGCAGTCATGGCCCACGCTGTGGCGCAGAAATCGCCAGGGCCACCGGCCCGGCGGCCCGGAGCCCGCGGCCGCCGCACGGGAGCGGCACCCCGCCGGCTGCCGTATCTGCTGATAGCCCCCGCCGGGTTGCTGATGCTGGGCTTCATCGCCTATCCGGTGCTCAGCGTCTTCTATTACAGCCTTCAGGAGTACAACCCCACCAAGCCCTGGCGGAACGGTTTCGCGGGCCTGTCGAACTTCACGACGATCTTCACGGACGACCCGCACTTCTGGGGCACGCTGACGTTCAGCCTCAAGTGGGTCGTCGTCGAGGTGAGTCTCCAGCTGCTGTTCGGACTGGCGCTCGCCCTCATCGTCAACCAGACCTTCGTCGGCCGGGCCCTCGGGCGCGCGCTGGTCTTCTCGCCCTGGGCGGTCTCCGGGGTGCTGACCTCCGCGATCTGGGTGCTGCTCTACAACTCCCAGACCGGCATCACCCGTTACCTCGCGGACATGGGCATCGGCGAGTACGGCACCTCGTGGCTGTCCGACACCGCCACCGTCTTCCCCGCCGCCGTGGTCGCGGACCTGTGGCGCGGTGTGCCCTTCTTCGCCATCCTCATCCTGGCCGACCTCCAGTCCGTGCCGAAGGACCTGTACGAGGCGGCGGAGGTGGACGGCGCCAACCGGGTACGGCAGTTCCTCCACATCACCCTGCCGCACCTCAAGGACGCGATCATCCTCTCCACGCTGCTGCGGGCGGTCTGGGAGTTCAACAACGTCGACCTGCTCTACACCCTCACCGGCGGCGGACCGGCCGGCGAGACCACCACGCTGCCGCTCTACATCGCCAACACCAGCGTAGACGCCCATGACTTCGGCTACGCCTCCGCGCTGACGACGGTGGCGTTCGTGATCCTGCTCTTCTTCTCGATGGTCTATCTGCGCCTGAGCAAGTTCGGAGGCCAGGATGTGAAGACCTACGTCGGAAGGTCGCCACGGAAAAGGCCGAGGTTGCCGCCCCCGCGCGATTTTCTTCCCGGGCCGGTCAGGAGGGTGTGCGCGCGAAGTCCCCCTGGACCGCGGCCGGTTCCCCCGACGCCTGGGACCGGACCGTGTACGTGTCCCCGCCCGCGTCACGGCCGCCCTCCGCGTGGTCGTACTGGCCGGCGAAGACGTGCTGCCCCGGCGGGACCGTGCGTCCCGGCCGCAGCGTCCAGCGGTAGACGACGGCGCCGCTCTCCTTCCGCACGGAGAAGTCGAAGTCGCCGGCCGGACGGGTGCGCCAACCGCCGGTGCTCGCCACGCCGCCGGTGTCGGTGATCCTCAGCTCCACCGTGAGCGAGGTCAGCGCCTTGCGGTTCTTCACCGTGACATTGCTCTGGGCCCAATAGCTGTTGCTGTGCGGGTCCACGGAGCCGTCGGACCACAGATGGCCGTCCTCGGTCCGCGCCGGGGACGGCCGTTCGGTGGCGCCCGGCGCCGGGGAGGCGGGCGGCGAGGCCGCACCGGCCGCCGCGCGGTCGTCGTCGTGGCCCATGGTCGTCACGGTGTGACCGCCGAGCGCCAGGACCGCCACGACCGCCGCCGCTCCGGCGATCGTCAGCCGGCTCGCCCGTCCCGGCCGGTACGCCGGCACGGCCCCGGCCGGCTGCCGGCCTTCCGCCATGCCGCGCTCGACGCGGGCGAGCATCCGCTCCCGGTCGGGGCGGTGCGACGCCCCCGCCTCCCGCAGCCGCCTGCGCACCTCGTCCATCAGTTCCGGCCTCCGACCAGCTCAGAGGCTGCCATGGGACCCAGCAGCCGTTGCAGTTCCGCCATGCCCTTGGAGGTCTGGCTCTTGACCGTGCCGACCGAGACGCCGAGCGCCAGGGCCGTATCACGCTCCGACAGGTCGAAGGCGTGGCGCAGTACCACGCAGGCGCGTTTACGGAAGGGCAGCGCGCGCAGCGCCTCCCGCACGTCGACGACCACGGGGACGTCGGGACCGTCGGTCTTCTCGGAGCGCTGCGACCAGAACAACGCCACCCGGCGCCGTTCCCTGACGGCGCTCCGGATGCGGCTCCGCGCGAGGTTGGCGACCACACCGCGGGCGTACGCGACGGGATGACCGGCGGCGCGCGCACGGTCCCACCGGTCCCACAGCGCGAGCATCGCGTCGGCGGCGAGGTCGTCGGCGGCGTCGGCCTCGCCGGTCAGCAGATGGGCGAGACGGGCGAGTTCGGCGTAGTGGCGCCCGAAGAACGCCTGGAACTCCGCGCGCGCCTCATCGGCTGCTGCGGCCACGATGTCCTCTCCCTCCGGTCCCGGCGCGGTGCGGCACGTCAGCGGGGAACGGGGCCGGAACTGGCCCGCACGGTGAGTTCGGGTGCGAGGAGCACGGTCCCCGCGGTCTCTCCGCCGTCCAGCATGGCCACCACCTGCTCGACCGCGCGCCGGCCCATGTCCTGCGCCGGAACCGTGACCGCCGTGAGCGACACCGGAGCCTGCGCCGCCACCTGGTCGGGACAGATGGCGACGACGGACACGTCCTCCGGAACGGCCAGCCGCTGCTGGCGCAGCAGGGCCAGCAGCGGGTCGGTGGCGGCCTCGTTCTGCACGACGAAGGCCGTGGTGCCGGGGCGTTCCTCGAGGACCCGCCCGAGGGTGGCGGCGACCGCGGTCCAGCCGCTCGCGCAGGGACGGTGCAGGAGCCGCATGCCGTGCGTCCCGGCGGCGGAGCGCAGTCCGGCGAGGGTGCGCTCGGCGAAACCGGTGTGGCGTTCGTAGACTCCGGGGGCCTCGCCGATGAACGCGATCTCCCGGTGGCCGAGCCCGGCCAGGTGCTCCACGCACAGTGCCCCGGCCGCGGTGAAGTCGAGGCCGACGCAGCTGAGGCCGCCGGGGTCGGCGGGCAGGCCGATCAGCACGGCGGGCTCCGGGCGGCCCTCAGCAGCGGCAGCCGTTCGTCGTCGAGTTCCACGTCCATGACGATCATCGCGTCCGCCACCGCGCTGCCCTCGACACGCCGCACGGCCTCCGGCCCCTCCTCCCCGGTGAGCAGGAGGACGTCGTAGCCGTGCGCGGGCCGTGGTGGTGACCGCCATGGCGATCTGGAGCATCACGGGCACGTAGATGTCGGTGCGCAGCGGCACCATCAGCGCGATGATGCCGGACCGGTTGCTGGCGAGCGCGCGGGCGCCGGCGTGCGGACGGTAGCCGAGCTCCTCGATGCTCCGCTCGACCCGCTCACGGGTGCTGCTGGAGATCGAGCGTTTGCCGCTGAGGACATAGCTGACCGTGCTGGCGGAGACGCCTGCGTTGGCGGGCGACATCAGCAAGGGTGACCATTCGTGTACTCCACGGCGGAACGTTGTGACGCGCCTCGGCGTCCTGAGAGCCATGACCCTAAAGTTGCGGGTCGTGGCCTGTCCAGGTCGGCCGAGGCGCGTCGGTGCGCCCACGGCTCACCGCTCGCGCGGTGTGCCGCCGCCGGGGCCTGTCGTCCGGATCCTGCCGTGCCCGGTCCGGACGAAGACCCTAGGACCCTAGAGCGCCGGGTGGGCGTTCTTCATGAGCTCCTGGAACTGTGCGGAGAACCAGTGCCCGGAGACCGGGGCACCGCCCAGCGCGCCGGACATGTTGTTCCCGTTGCGCGCGTTGCCCGTGTAAGTCGGGTCGCACATCCGGTCGAAGCCCTTGCCCTCGTCGTTCGGGATCTCCGAGCTGGAGCCGTCGGACTCACCCGGGGGCTTGACCCACAGGTAGGCGTCGATGCCCGCCTCGGGAGCCGCCTTCGGCCGCTCGCCGAGGCCCGCGCCCGCCTGGTTGCACCAGTTGCCGAGGTGGATCCGGCGGTCGAGCTTGCCGCCGTTGACGTAGGTGTCGACGTTGGTCTGCGGCCCCGGTCCGGTGGGCCGTGCGGTGCCGCCCCAGCCGTTGCGGGAGGTGTCGATCAGCATGCCGATGTCGGAGGCGAAGCCGGCCTGGACCAGGCGCTGGCGGAAGGCCTGGGCGTAGGACAGCTCATCGACGTAGCGGTTCCAGTCGACCCACTTCGACTGGCGCACCGAGGTGCCGCCCACCGCGTCGTTGATCGTGAAGTGTGGCTCCTTGAGGGGGCCGTAGTTGGCGGTGTTGGTGATGAAGCCGGTGACGTACTCCAGCTTGCTGCCCTCGGCCTTGGCGGCCTGGGCGAACAGTTCGGCGGAGGGTCCGAAGTTGTCGTCCCAGCCCAGCCAACCGTGGTGACCGGCGTCGATGTAGTTGTAGACGTTGGGGATCGGGCCGAGCTTGGACAGCGCGTAGCCGACACCCTTGACGTAGTTGCCGTTCGCCTTCATCACGTCGCACTGCGGGGTGGCGGTGGGCCGGCTGCCCGCGTTGGTGACGAGGTTGGGCAGCGAGTCGATCTCGATGACGGTGGTGATGCGCAGGCTCGCGTACTTCGGGTCGGCGACGGCCGCCGCGATCGGGTCGATGAACTCGCTCTTGTAGCGCGGGAGCTCCTCGGGCCCGAGCTCGCCGTTGGAGGCAAGTGCGGCGCAGTCGCGGCCGGGGAGGTCGTAGACGACGAGGTTGATGGCCAGCGGGCTGCCGCCGGCCTGCTTGAGCGCCTCGTCGAGGTGGTCGCGCAGACCCATCCCGCCGTTGACGCCCTCGATCGCCGCGATGCGGTCGAGCCACACGGAGGTCGAGGTGTTGGCGATGCGGCTGCCGCCCGGTTCGGCGGCGGCTTTCGCCGACCATTCCGGGTTGACGTACATCTTGGCGCCGACGAACGGGTTGTCGACCTTGTCACCGGCCGGGGGGTCGGTCGGAGGATCGGTGGGCGGATCGGTGGGCGGGTCGGTGGGGGTGGTGCCGCCGTTGCAGGTCACACCGTTGACCGCGAAGGACGTCGGCGCGGTGTTGGTGCCGCTGTAGGAGAACTGCGCGCCCGGTGAGACGGTCGCGCCGCCGGCGATGGACCGGTTCCAGTCGGTGCCCTTGACCGTGACGGTGCTGCCTGACTGCGACCAGGTACCGTTCCAGCCGCTGCTGAGCTTCTGGTTGCCCGTATAGGCGTACGTCAGCGTCCAGTTCTCGATCGCGGTGGTGCCGGTGTTCTTGACGTTGACCGTGGTCGTGAAGCCGGAGCCCCAGTCGCTGGTCTGGTAGTCGACGCTGCATGCGATCGCCGCGGCGGCGGCGGGCGTCTGCATGAGGGTGACGGCGCCGGCGCCGGTGGCCAGAAGGCTGCAGGCGGCCAGCAGGGCGGTGCGCTTCCGTCGCAGCGGTGGTGCGGTGGCACGGCTCATGGTGTCGCGGCTCATGGGGTGACGTGTCCTCTCGTCGGCGAATCGGGGGTGGGGGCATTGCGCTGGTCGAGCGGCCGTGTGCACACGGCCCGACAGTGGGAGCGCTCCCAGCCAAGTGGCCGAAAACGGGGGGCGGTTATGCCCCGTTCCGGAGAATCTTTACGGGGATACGTGAACCGTCGCAGCGCGATCGCGCCCGGTGCGGGCAGGGCACCGGGCGGAGCGACGGCAAGGTGCGGGGGGGCGCATGAGCGACTCCTTGCAGCTCGGACGCGCCGAAAACGGCGTGTCCCGTGATGGAACCGCTCCCACTGGTTGCACCGGAGGCTAGCGCCGAACGGCGGGGCAGAGAAGGGGACTTGGCAAATTTCTTGACGGAGCGCACTTCTCCACCCCGGTTTCTGTGACAACTCTTGACAGCTCCGCCGCACCACCTCACCGTGGGAGCGCTCCCACCGGTTCAAGGCTTGTGCTCAGCATGCCCGTGCTCAACTCCCCGAGCCGCTAGGAGAGTCACCCCCATGTCTCCACCAGGAAGACGGCGCCCACTGAGGCGCGTACTGACGGCGCTGGCCGCCGTCCTCTCGCTCCCCCTGACCCTCACCGCGACCGGCACGTCGCCGGCCCACGCCGCCGCCATGCAGTGCAGCGTCGACTACCGGGCCAGTGACTGGGGTTCCGGCTTCACCACCGACCTCACCATCACCAACCGCGGTTCCGAAGTGATCGACGACTGGGCCCTGACGTACGCCTACTCGGGTAACCAGAAGCTCAGCAACGGATGGAACGGCACCTGGTCGCAGTCCGGCGGCAACATCACGGTCAGGGCGCCCGCCTGGAGCCGGTCGATCGCCGCCGGTGCCGCCGTCAGCACCGGCGCCCAGTTCTCCTACAGCGGCGCCAACGCCGCGCCCACCTCCTTCGCCGTCAACGGCACCCCATGCACCGGCGCCCACCAGCCGCCGATCGCCGTGCTCACCAGCCCGGCGGCCGGGGCGGTGTTCTCCGCCGGCGACCCCGTCCCGCTGGCCGCGACGGCCGCCGCGGCCGACGGCGCGAGTGTCACCAAGGTCGAGTTCTACAGCGACACGACCCTGCTGGGCACGGACACCAGCTCCCCGTACACGTTCAGCGCCGCGGGCCTCGCGGCCGGTGACCACTCGCTCTACGTCAAGGCCTACGACAGCCAGGGCGCCTCGGCCGAGTCGACCCCGGTCGGCATCACCGTGGCCACCGGCCCCGCGCTCGTGGCCTCACCCACGCAACTGGGCGTCCAGCAGGGCGGTTCCGGAACGTTCGACGTCAAGCTGTCCACCCAGCCGTCCTCGAACGTCCCGGTGTCCGTGGCCCGCACGGCGGGCAACACCGGCCTGAGCGTGAGCAGCGGCGGAAGTCTCACCTTCACCCCGTCGAACTGGAACACGGCGCAGAAGGTGACCATCGCCGCCGACAGTCAGGGCACCGGCGCGGCCACCTTCAGGGTGACCGCCCCCGGCCACACGGCGGCCGAGGTGACGGTGACGCAACTGGGCGGTTCGAAGGAGTACGACGGGCGCTTCCTCGAGCTGTACGGGAAGATCACCGACCCGGCAAACGGCTACTTCTCGCCCGAGGGCATCCCGTACCACTCCGTCGAGACGCTGATCGTCGAGGCCCCCGACCACGGGCACGAGACGACGTCGGAGGCGTACAGCTACCTGATCTGGCTCCAGGCCATGTACGGCCGGATCAGCGGTGACTGGACGAACTTCAACGGCGCCTGGGAGATCATGGAGAAGTACATGATCCCCACCCACGCCGACCAGGCCACCGGCTCCTCCTACGACCCGAACAAGCCGGCGACCTACGCGCCGGAGCACGACCAGCCCTCCCAGTACCCGGCCGAGCTCCAGCCCTCCGTGACGTCCGGCAAGGACCCGATCGCGGCCGAGCTGAAGAGCGCGTACGGCACGGACGACGTCTACGGCATGCACTGGCTCCAGGACGTCGACAACGTCTACGGGTACGGCAACGAGCCCGGCAAGTGCGAGGCCGGGCCGAGCGCGACGGGCCCCTCCTACATCAACACCTTCCAGCGCGGCCCGCAGGAATCGGTGTGGGAGACGGTGCCGCAGCCGACCTGTGACCGGTTCGCCTACGGCGGTCCCCACGGCTACCTGGACCTGTTCACCAAGGACGCGTCCTACGCCAAGCAGTGGAAGTACACCAACGCCCCGGACGCGGACGCCCGCGCCGTGCAGGCCGCCTACTGGGCCGACCTGTGGGCCAAGGAGCAGGGCAAGGGCTCCCAGGTCTCCGGGACGGTCGCCAAGGCCGCCAAGATGGGCGATTACCTGCGCTACGCCATGTTCGACAAGTACTTCAAGAAGGTCGGCAACTGCGTGGGTCCGACGACCTGCCCGGCCGGCACCGGCAAGGACAGCTCGCACTACCTGCTGTCCTGGTACTACGCCTGGGGCGGCGCGGCCGACACCTCGGCGGGCTGGGCCTGGCGGATCGGCTCCAGCCACGCGCACGGCGGTTACCAGAACCCGCTCGCGGCCTACGCGCTCAGCGCCTACGCCCCGCTGAAGCCCAAGTCGGCGACGGCGCAGGCCGACTGGGCGAAGAGCCTGGACCGGCAGATCGAGTTCTACCGCTGGCTGCAGGCCGACGAGGGAGCCATCGCGGGCGGTGCGACGAACAGCGTCGGCGGCCGGTACGAGGCGCCGGCGGCCGGTACGCCCACCTTCTACGGGATGGCGTACGACGAGAAGCCGGTCTACCACGACCCGCCGTCGAACCAGTGGTTCGGCTTCCAGGCGTGGTCGATGGAGCGGGTCGCCGAGTACTACCAGCAGACGGGTGACGCGCAGGCGAAGGAGGTCCTCGACAAGTGGGTCGACTGGGCGCTCTCCGAGACGACCGTCAACCCCGACGGCACGTTCCGGATTCCGTCCACGCTCCAGTGGTCCGGCAAGCCCGACACCTGGGACGCGGCGAACCCGGGCGCCAACGCCGGTCTGCACGTGACGGTGGCCGACTACACCCAGGACGTGGGCGTGGCCGGTGCGTACGCCAAGGTGCTGACGTACTACTCCGCACGTTCGGGTGACGCGGAGGCCAAGTCCGTGGCCAAGGCGCTGCTCGACGGGATGTGGGACCACCACCAGGACGCGCTCGGCATCGCGGTGCCCGAGACGCGTACCGACTACAGCCGGTTCGACGACCCGGTGTACGTGCCCAGCGGCTGGACGGGCACGATGCCGAACGGCGACACGATCAACTCGTCGTCGACGTTCGCGTCGCTGCGCTCCTTCTACCAGGACGACCCTGCCTGGTCGAAGATCGAGAGTTACCTGGCGGGCGGCGCCGCACCGGAGTTCACGTACCACCGCTTCTGGGCGCAGGCGGACATCGCCCTCGCCATGGGCGCGTACGCGGAGCTGCTCGAGTGACGCACGACCGGGGGTGAGCGCACGCCCGCGACCTGTTGGGGCAGGTCGCCATCAAGCGGTCACCGGACCGGGCAGTCGTTGACGGCGGAGCCGGGCCGGCATCCAGAGTGATGCCGCCCGGCTCCGTCGTGCTCCCCCACCGCCCTTTCAGTGGCGCTGAGTCACTTACGCCACACGCAACGTTGAGTAGAGTTCAGGCTGATCCGGAGGGAGATCGCATGTCCGAATTACTGACAGCCGCCGCTGTCATCACCCCGTTCGTCAGCACCGCCGCGACGTCGTTCGCCGGCGCCGTCGTCGATTCGGCCCGGACCAGGCTGGCGGACAGCGCGGTGGAGAGAGGCCGGGTCCTGCTGGGCAGGGTGCTGCGCAGGAATCCCGACGACCCGCCCGAGACCGAAGAGGACTCGGTCGCGGCCACGGCCATCGAGCAACTCTCCGCCGACGACCGGCAGGTCCTGGAGGAAGCGATCGGCACCTGGCTGACCACCGGGGCCGACCTGAGCGCGGAGTCCCTGCGGTCCCACATCGAACTGGCCCGTCGCACCACTCACAGCGCCGACCGGATCGAGGTGACGTCGCACGGCGACGGCTCACCCGCGATCGGCAAGCTGGAGACCGCGAACTTCTACTTCAACCCGCGTCCCGGTCAGGGGGCCGGTAGTTGACCGGTGAGCACCCGGTCGACAGCCGGGCCAGCACCAGCGGAGACCAGTCCCCGGCGATCGGGTTCGTCAGCAAACTGTTCCTCAGCGTGTTCGTCGGGGACGTCGTCGAGTTCGCCGACAAGGCCAAGCGCTGGGGCGGCTGGAACTGGCCGCCGTTCCTGCTGGTGCTCTCGCTCGGCAGCATCGCCCTGATCACCGCGCCCGACGGGCCGCTCCACCAGTTCGTGTGGGTCTATGCCGCGATCGGCGCCGCGGTCGCGCTGGCGCTGGCACGGCTGATAGCCCCCTCGGGCGAGCGGAGGGCCCGCCGTTGGCGGGTGCTCATGTCGGCGACGGCGGTGATCTGCGCGGTCGCCGGCACCATCGGCATGGACCACATCGCGGAGCACGGCGAGATCGATGTCACCGGGCGGACCCGGATCGCCCCGGACACGGCCACGAACGGCTCACGGCTGCGGCTCGTCGTGGACAGCCCCGCCGACCGCTCCCGGCTGCGTCTGACCCTCACGATCAGGGACGCGGCCCGCGGCTCGCAGTTCTGCGGCCCGGAGACCACCTACACCGCCGAACTGCCCGGGAACGCGAACACCCGGGTCGAGGGTGTGCGCAGCGGCGAGGCGGTCGAGTTCCCTCTGGGCGGGCTGGAGGGCGAGATCGAGGCCCGGATCACCCTGCTGACCGACGAAGGCTGCCGGATGAGCCTTTCCGTCGCGGACGTCGTACTTCACGACTGAGAGGACACCGTGTCCGACATCCCGGAATCCTGGCGTTCCACCGTACGCGTGCCGAAGCGCCTGATCGGCACGGCGACAGCCGTCGCCACCCTTGTGAGTCTGGCGGCCTGCTCCACCGATGATCCGGAGCCGACGTTCCTCGGGGTGAACCGGGTGACCGTCGCGATGCACAACGACCTGCCCGGCCTGTCCTACTCCGCGAACTACGACCGTTCGGGGCTGGACTTCCTGCTGCTCCAGCACATCGAGCAGGAGCTCGACGTCGCGTTCAGCGAGCCCGTGGACGTCTCCTCCGGCGACCGGGTGACCCAACTGCTCGGGAAGAAGGCGGACATGACGATCGCCTCGTTCTCCATCACCGCCGAACGCATGGACGAGGTCGACTTCGTGGGCCCCTATCTGACCACTCGGCAAGGGTTCCTCGTCGCGTCGGGCACCGAGGTGGAGACCCTTGCCGACCTGCGCGGCACCAGCATCTGCACCTGGGAGGGGACCACGTCCCAGGAAGCGCTGGACGACATCAAGGACACTGTGGGCGCGGACCCGGTCACGCTCGACGACGCGTCCGACTGCATCGACGAACTCGTCGCCGGCCGGGTCCAGGCGGTCTCCACCGACCAGGCGATCCTGTACGGCTTCGCCCGTCAGCACGAGAAGGACGGGCTGCGCGTGGTGCCGGACGTGACGATAGGAGCACCGCAGCACTACGGCATCGGGCTGCGGAAGGGGCACAAGGAGGACTGCCGCCGCCTCGAGGCATGGCTGAAGAAGCACGTGGGCACCAGCACCTGGATCCGGGACGTCGAGACGTCCCTGCCGGCTCTCACCGAGGAGAACCGCGGCTGGATCAGCAGCCACAAGCCGAGCACCGCGGCGATCGAGGCCCGGTCCTGCCGGGACACGACCAGCCCTTGAGCCGGAGCGGCCCTCCGTGGCCCCGGGCCACCGCCGCCCCGGTCAGCGCCGGGACGGCGTCGGGAGGGGGTGTGCGCGCCGACGCGCCACCGTGCGGCGCGTGACACCGGCGGCCCACAGTGCCACAGCGATGTACACCGCCTGTTCGGGGACGCGGAACCACAGAGGTGTCGCCGCGTGGCCGTCGAACGGCACCTCGGCGAGGCCGGCATGGATGTTGGCCGGGAGCATCAGCACGAACAACGCGGCCAGGCACGCCCCGGCCGCGCGGCGGGTCCGGGACAGGACGAGTCCCAGCGCGCCCAGCAGTTCCAGGACGCCGGTCGTGTACACCGCCTGCGACGGGAAGGGCACGATCGGCGGGACCATGGCCACCAGGTCGGTATGACCGGGCATCACGGTCACGCTGTCCGGCACGAAGTGCGCGCTTCCGGTGGCCAGGAGCATGATCGCGAGCCCGTGGGCCGCGCTCACCCGCGGGCTGCGGAACCGGCCGGCACCGAGCGAGCCCGACAGGCGAAAGGCGAGGGAGGCCACGACGAGGAGCATCAGCGTGTCGAACATGGTCGTCCTTATTGGAGGCCGGGGATGACGTACACGTGCCGATCGTGCGCCGGCCCGCCCTGCCGGGTCCCGCGACCGCCGCCCACACGCCGAGATGCGACACCGTCCTATGCTGATCCGGTGGATCCGGTCACGTTGGACGCTCTCGACCGGCGGCTGCTGCACGCGCTCCAGCTCGACGGGCGCGCTCCGTTCAGCAGGATCGCCGGCGTCCTGGACACCTCCGACCGCACGGTGGCCCGCCGCTTCGAACGGCTACGGGCCGCCGGGGCGGTCCGGGTGAGCGCGGTTCCTCACAGCCGCACCACGGGTCACGCGGAGTGGCTCGTGCGGATGCGCGTCGTCCCGCACGGGGCGGCCGATCTGGCCCGGACGCTGGCCCGGCGCTCCGACACCGGGTGGGTGACGGTCCTGTCGAGCGGCACCGGGATCGCCTGCCTCTTCCGCGTCCCCGACCTGGGCCCGGCCCCGCTGGCGGAGCTGAGCCGTCACCCCCACGTCAGCGAGGTGAGCGCGCAGCAGGTGCTGCGCCACCTGATGGACGACTCCTGGGCCGGCCGCACGTCGGCCCTCACCGCGCAGCAGGTGGCAGCGCTGCGGCAACCGGACGCCGGCGGCACCGCCCCCATCCCCCTGACCGACCTGGACCGGCGGCTGCTGCCCGCCCTCGCGGCCGACGGGCGTGCCGCCTGTGCCGAGCTCGCCAGACGGGTCGACTGGTCGGAGTCCGCGGTGCGCCGCCGTCTGGAGAGCCTGCGCCGGGACCGCGTGCTCCGGTTCCAGGTCGAGGTCGAGCCCGCGCTGTTCGGCTTCTCCGCGCAGTGCGTGCTGTGGCTGTCGGTGTCCCCGTCGATGCTCGCCGCCGTCGCCGCGGACCTTGCCGCGGACCCCGCGACCGCGTACCTCGGCGCGACGACCGGCAGCCACAACCTGTTCGCCGTCGCCGTCTGCCGGAACCCGGACGCCCTCTACAGCTACGTGACCGACCGGGTCGGGTCCTCGGCCGGCGTCGAGCGCGTCGAGACGGGCGTCGTCAGCTCGTACACGAAGCGCTTCGCCCCCGTACCGGCCGGTCCCGGCCGCCGGGGCGGGTACGCGAACCCGGCGATCTGATCACCGGGAGCGGTCGGCAAACGCGGTGAACAAAGATCACGTGAGCGGCAGACTGGTCCCATGAACGCATCGGACCCCAAGGCTGACCTTCGCTTCTACCTCCAATCCGCCCGTGACGCCCTGCTCTGGAAGCTCGAAGGGCTCTCCGAGTACGACGTCCGCCGCCCGCTGACGCCGACCGGCACCAACCTCCTGGGCATGGTCAAGCACGCGGCGGGTGTGGAGCTGGGCTACCTCGGCGACACCTTCGGACGGCCGTCCGGCGAGCCGTTGCCCTGGCTGGAGGAGGGTGCGGAGGCCAACGCGGACATGTGGGCCACCGCCGACGAGTCACGCGAGGACATAGTGGAGCTCTACCAGCGGGCATGGGCGCACGCGGACGCGACGATCGACGCGCTGTCGCTGGACACGATCGGCAAGGTGCCGTGGTGGCCCGCCAAGAACGAGGTGACGTTGCATCATGCCGTCGTGCGCGTGATCGCCGATACGCACCGGCACGCCGGGCACGCCGACATCCTCCGGGAACTCATGGACGGTGCGGTCGGGATGAACAAGAGCAACCGCAGCATGGCGCCCGGGGATTCGGCATGGTGGGAGAACCATCGAAGCCGGCTGGAGCGCACGGCCGAGGAGGCCGGTCGCCGGGCGCGAGAGTCTCGGTGAACGCGGGCGGGCTGCACGCTCGGCCGTAGCGCCCGGCGCGGCGAGGTCACCACCATGCTCGGCAGGTCGCCCGCCGTCCCGTCGGGGCGGTTCCGGGCCGTCAGCGGGAGCCGGCTCCCCGGACCCTCAGGGGGAGCCGGCCGGCCGGCGCCACATCCCCCACAGCACCGGTCCGCCCCCCGGCAGCCGCAGCTCCTCGCGCACGGAGAAGCCGAAGTGCTCGTAGAAGGGGAGGTTGGACGGCTTGGAGGACTCCAGATAGGCGGGCAGACCCGCCGCGTCGGCCTTGGCCAGCCCCGAGCGCAGCAGGGCGGCCCCGTGTCCCTGGCCCTGGGCGGCCGGGTCGGCGCCGATCATCGCCAGATACCAGTGCGGCTCCTGGGGTGTGTGCTTCGCGGCCGTCTCGACGGCGTCCCTGAACAGCCGAGCCCTGTCCCCGAGAAGGTCCAGGAGTTCCTGGATGGTTTCCGCGTCGGGAACGGCCTTTGCCTGCGCCTCCGGCGGTACCCAGAACGCGGCGGCCGCCTGGGTGTGCTCGCACACGCCGTGGCGCCCGTACTGCCGGGTGAAGATCGTGGCGAAGTAGCGGGCCAGTACCGCCTCGCGCGCGTCGTCGTCGGGGAAGAACCAGCGCATCATCGGGTCGTCGTCGAAGGCGCGGGCCAGGGTACGGCTGATCTGCGGAGCGTCGTCGACCGTTGCCGTTCTCGGCATGTTCGCTATCGCCATACGGGCCATTCTGCACCCCGATGATCTTGACCGCCGGGACGGGGTCCCTGTCCGCGCGCGGGGGGGCTAGCGGGGCCAAGGAGACGCTCCGAGGCCGCGTCGGCGGCCGGACCGACGGACGGGCGGAGCGGGGCCGACATCCCGGCGACCGCGGCGAAATTCGACGCCCTGCTCGCCCACGCACCGTCCCCGGTACTGACCGGCGCGGAGAGCGGTCTGCTGAGCGAGTGGCTGGGACGTCTGTCCGACACCTCTTGAGCAGGGTCAGGCCTCTCCGCCGGCTCGGAGCCCCGTACGACGGTGCGGGACGGACGCGGCCGGTCCACCGGTGCGGGGACGGGCCTTGGTCGCCGTCTACTGTGTGCCTCGGACATGGCCCCCAGTCCTCGGGAGGCGCGCAGGTCGCTCGCGGTGCCCGGCCGCGGCTACACGTGTGCGCCGGTGCTGCCGGACGTACGCAGCATGCGCGCCCGGAGACTGCCGGGTCAGGGCAGGGCGGCCGGGACGCCCGCCCGACAGAATCATGGTGCCGGGGCGGGGCGTACCGCCGTCGGCGGGAGACGACCGTCTCGCGCGAGGCAGAGCGCCGCGCGGTCCCGACGCAGGGCGGAACAGCCCTTCACAGACGCGCTGCGGGGTGCGGGTGCGGGTGCGGGTGCGAGGAAGAACAGGAAAAGGGGTGGCTGGGCAATGGCACGGCGGAGATTGAGGTCGGGCACGGTGGTGATCGGCGGCATGGGATTGCTCGCGGCGACGCTCGCGGCATGCGGCTCGGACCCGGACAAGCGCTGCGTCGACCCCCTGTCGTACGACGTGCTGCCCGACTACAAGTGCGGGCAGGACAGCGGGAAGAGCGGCTCGGGCGGAGGCGGCGGCAAGTACTACTACGGCGGCACGGTCAGCGACGGCAAGGTCACCGGCGGCAGCTTCGACAAGTCCGCCGTCAGCAGAGGCGGGTTCGGCACGTCCGGCTCGGGAGGAGGGTGATCCGCCGTGCGGCGCCGCACCATCGAGCCCCGTCCTGACTGGCGACGCATCGTCGAGGAGCAGGGCTGCGTCTATCCGCTGACCCGTCACCCGGACGGCTCGCTGCGCCCTTACTGGGACGAGAGCGCGTACTACGAGTTCTCGCTGCCCGAGGTGGAGGCACTCGAGGAGGTCGTCGAGGAACTGCATGCGATGTCGCTGGCCGCGGCGGCGCACATCGTCAAGGAGAATCGTTTCGCCGAGCTGGGCATCACCGACCCGCGTCTTGTCGCCCACGTCACCGAGTCCTGGCACCGGCGCGACGAACTGCCCTCCCTCTACGGACGCTTCGACCTGCACTACGACGGCACCGGGCCGGCGAAGATGCTGGAGTACAACGCCGACACCCCGACGTCCCTGGTCGAGGCCGCAAGCCCGCAGTGGTTCTGGATGGAGGAGCGCTTTCCCGGCGCCGACCAGTGGAACTCGCTCCACGAACGCCTCGTCGCCGCATGGCGTCGGCAGGCCCCGCTGCTGCCACCCGGCCCCGTCCACTTCGCGCACACCGACGGTGACGAGTGCGGCGAGGACCTGATGACCGTGGCGTATCTGCGGGAGACCGCGGAGCAGGCCGGCATAGCGACCGAGGCGCTGTCGGTGGAACGCATCGGCTGGGACCGGATCACCGGCCGCTTCGTCGACGAGCGACTGGGCTTCATCCGCAGCTGCTTCAAGCTCTACCCCTGGGAGTGGCTGGTCACCGACCACTTCGGTCCGCACGTCCTCGACACTCTGGACAACGGCGGCGGTACCGGGACCACCTGCTGGATCGAGCCCGCCTGGAAGATGCTGCTGTCGAACAAGGCGCTGCTCGCGGTCCTGTGGGAGCTCTACCCGGGCCACCCGAACCTGCTCGCCGCCCACCTCGACGGCCCCCGCGAACTGGCCCACGGCCCGGGCTGGGCGGCCAAGCCGCTCCTTGGCCGGGAGGGGGCCGGGATCACCCTGCACGCGCCGGGCGACGCGCCCATGGTGCGCGAAGAGCCCTGCTGCTACCAGGAGTTGGCGCCACTGCCCGACTTCGACGGCAACCGCGTGGTGCTGGGAGCCTGGGTCGTCGAGAACGAGGCCGCCGGTCTCGGTATCCGGGAGTCCGCGGGGCCGGTCACGGACGGCTACGCCCGGTTCCTGCCGCACGTGATCCTCTAGCCGGCCGGCTGGCCGACGTGCCGCTGACCGACTGACCGGCTGACCGACCGAGCTTCCGGATGGCCGGCCGGCCGAGCCATCGCGGGGTGGGGCCGGCACCGCGGGGGCGGCCGCCAGCGCGCCCCTCTCGTGCGTCAGGTGGGGCGAGCCCCGCCCCGGTGCGCCGTACCGGCCCGGACGGACCGGCGTTGACCGGGGAGCGCCCCCTGGCCGCTCCTCGCGGCGACCAGGTCCGCGAAGGCGCGGGCCAGCGGCGACAGGGCGTCCCACTTCCGTACCGCCCAGCCCGCCGAGAGGGCGGGGAGGTCGGGGATCGGGACGAAGCACAGCGAAGGATGGGCGGAGCCGCTCCAGCCGGGTAGGGCGGGAACGACGGCGTGGCCGAGGCCGAGTTCGGCAAGGAGGATGGCGGTGTCCCAGTCGGCGACGCCGGTGTCCGAGGTGACGTGGATGCCCCATTCGGCGAACGCGGCGTCGAGCCGGGCGCGCGACGTGGAGTTCTCCGGCAGCCGGATGTGGCGGATGCCCGCGAGATCCCGCGTTTCGATACGGCTCCGGGTGGCGAGCGGGTCGTCCGCGTGGACGGCCAGCACCCAGGGCAGGTCGATCACCGGGCGCTGCTCGACACCGCGCACGGGTGCGCCGATGGTGATCCATGCCAGATCCAGATCGTGGGCCGCGAGCGCGTCGAAGCAACTGCGGCTGGAGTTCTCCGTCTGGAACTCCAGGCTGACGCGGGGGTGTCGGCGCCGGAATTCGACGACCGCCGCCGACATGAAGTGGCGCACGGTGGTGGCGCCGGTGGTGATGCGTACCGAGCCGCCGTCGCCGCGTACGAGGTCCGCGAGGCGTCGCAGTGCGACGTCGAGGCCGGCGATGCCGTCGGCGGCGGCCGTTTGGAGAAGGCGGCCCGCCTGTGTGGGCACGACGCCGCGCGGATGCCGTTCCACCAGGTCGGTCCCGATCTCTCGCTCGAGCCGTTTCACATGCTGGCTGACGGCGGACTGGGTGCAGGACAGTTCGCGGGCCACGGCGCTGAGGCTGCCGGCGCGGCACACGGCGACGAAGACGCGCAGATCATCGAGAGTCATCAGGGCCAAGGTATTTCTTGGGATGTTGTAAGGAAACCCTAGGATTGACTCGGGAGTTGGGACTCGCGAGGATCTTCGTGGATCCAGGGGCGGCAACCTGGACCGCGTGACGACGCGCTCCAGGTGCCGACCCCGTCCGCGTGCGCTTCGCACATACAAGAGCCGCGGACAGATGGCCGGCCCGTCCACTCCCCTTGAGTCCGCCCGCGCCCGCGCGCGCATCAGGGGGTCACCGTTTCCCCCTACCGCGCCGGTGCGGACGGCTCCGCACCGTCCCGTAGCCACGCCTTCGCAGAGGGGTCCGACAACGGATCGCCGAACCGGCACGCGTGGCCGGGCCCGCCGTCCGTCGTGGTCCGGCGGGGTGGAAGACTGAGCGGCCGTGAACGGCACAGAAGGGGCGGACGAGACGGTGCGACTGCGACGGGGGCGCACAGGCCTGACGGGCCTGGCGATGACGGCGGCGCTGACGATGACGGCGACGACCGGCTGCGGCGCTCTGCTCCTGGAGGACAAGGGCCCGCTCCCGCCGCGCCATTCGGGTCCGCCGCTGCCCGCGGACACTGTGGTCTCCGACCTGACCTCGGCGCTCGAGGCCGAGGGCATCACACTGGAGCGGACGCCGCAGGACCTGATCCCGACCGAGTGCCACGAGCGTCTGACGGCCGAGCACGAGTCGGCGACCGTGGACACGGCCCTGAAGGCCGGGTTCGCCCGGGCGCGGTCGGACCACGGCTGGCAGACCGGTCATGGCATGGGTGAGGGATGGCTCAGCCTGCGCAAGGGCAACTGGACGGCTGCGACCGTCCTTCCGGGTGCCTCGGGTGCGGACGCGTCCCCCACGTCGATGATCGTGATCACGCTGATGTGCGACGGTGGCCGCTCGAAGTCGTCACCTCGAACCGAATCCGCGCGGCCGTCCCCCGCCTCTTCCTAGGGCCCGTCCGGCGCATCATGTGACCGTCCCGACCCTCCGTGGACAGAGCATCTCTAGTCGCCGGTCGTGCCGTCGAGCATCTCGCGCAGGATGTCCAGGTGGCCGTTGTGCCGGGCCGTCTCCTCGGTGAGGTGGAGGAGGATCCACCGCAGGTCGACATGGAGACCGTCGCGGACGGCTCGCTCGGCCTGGGTGTCCAGGTCGTTCCCGACGACCAGTTCGCGGTAGCGCGCGCTCTGTTCGGCGTATTCGTCGAGCAACTGCGTGAGCGGGAAGTCGACGGCGATACGCATCTCGCGGTCGGGGTCCTCCTCGGTCCAGGGGCCCCGGTCCTCCTCGCCGAGGAAGACCACTTGGAACCAGTAGTACTCGACCCAGCGGAGGTGGTTGATCACTCCGCTCATGGTCATCAGCGGTGAGCCCGGCAGGAGCGCCTTGCGTGCGTTCTCCGCGGAGACGCCTTCGCATTTGGCGCGAGCGGTGTCCCGTGCGTAGTCGAGAAACGTGGTGAGCTGTGTGCGCTCGTCCCACGCGGGCGGTGTGTCGTCGATTCTTGTCATCGCGCGAAGCGTCCCCGATCACCGAGACCGATGTCGAGGCATTAAACGCCGGGCCCACCCTGCTCCTCTGGCTGCCAGGTCATCCTGGCAAGTCCGGTCCAGCAGTCAGGCATGCCGATCACCTTCTGATGTCTTCCGGGGCTGCGCTTCCACGGGTTGCCGCAGAATCGTCCGGAGCTTTGCGGGGTCGGTCCTGCGGGGGTCGCTGAGGTAGATCTCGTGGTGCAACCCCGCCTCCCGCAAGTTGTTGGCGGGGAGGTAATCGTGGTGCAGCCTGGTGAGGATCGGGGTCTCGTCGTCGTAAGAGCCGATGTGGAGGACCTGGGCGCTGGTGCCCTCGTGCAGCGTCTCCGACCGAACGTCCGGAACGGCCGGAAGGTTCTTCTTGGTCAGGGCGGTGTGCTTGGCGTCTTCGATCATGCCGCCGGTGATCCAGTCGGGGACGTTGATGAGCAGTCTCCACCGCCAGTTGTCCTTGAGTCTGGCCAGGAAGTCGTCCATGTCGTCCGCCCACCACAATCCCTCGAGCGGGCCCACGACGAAATCCATGCCCAGATCACCTTTGCTCGCGAACTTCGCCGTATAGGCGACCGCGTAGAGCGCCTCGACCGCGTGGCGGTACGCGGCGGTTGTGTTCGGGTCGCCGTGGCCGTCGATGGCGAGGAAACGAAGTTCGGGGATGTCGACGAGCTCCCAGTCGGTGTTCTTGGGTGAGTAGCACTGCTTGAGCTCGCGCTTGACGTCGTACTTGGTAGTCATGCCGAGATCGTAGGGAGCCGGCCGAGCTCACGGCAGGTCGGCCCATGGGGCGACGCGTCGCAGGCTGGATCTGACCTCCCCCCTAGCCCGTGAGGTGATCCGACTCACACCGTGTCACAGCCACCGAGGGCCCGGTGTCTTGAGGCCGAACACCTGGAAACGGAGGAGGCACTATGACTGGGAACACGCATGTGGCCGTGATCGGTGGCGGTTACGCGGGCGTGATGGCCGCGAACCGGCTGACGCTGCGCGACGACGTGACCGTGACGCTGATCAACCCCCGCCCGGACTTCGTCCACCGGGTCCGTCTGCACCAGCTGGTGGGCGGGTCCGACGACGCGATCGTCGCCTACCAGGACGTCCTGGCCGAGGGCGTCCGCCTGGTGATCGACACCGTGACCCGGATCGACGCGGCCGAGCGCAGCGTGACGCTGGCGGCGGACGGCACGCTCGACTACGACTACCTGATCTACGCCGTGGGCAGTGGCAGCGCCGACCCCGGCGTGCCGGGGGCGGCCGAGTTCGCCCACCCGATCGCCACCCTGGAGGAGGCACAGCGCCTGCGGTCGGTCCTCGACGCGACGCCCGCGACCGCCCCGATGACGGTCGTCGGAGCCGGCCCGACCGGGATCGAGACCGCCGCAGAGCTGGCGGAGCTTGGCCGCCGGGTGACCCTGGTCTGCGGCGGCGTCCTCGGCCCGTACCTGCACACCCGGGGCCGGCGCTCGGTTGCGAAGCGGCTGGCCGAGCTCGGCGTGACGGTCATCGACGGCTCCGACGCGAAGGTGACGGCGGTGACCCGCGAAGCCGTGCGGCTCGCTGACGGCCGTGAGCTGCCGAGCGAGGTCACCGTGTGGACCGTCGGCTTCGGCGTTCCTGACCTGGCCGCGCGCAGCGGGCTGAGCACCGACGCCGTGGGCCGCCTGCTCACGGACGAGACGCTCACGAGCGTGGACGACACGCGCATCGTCGCGGCCGGGGACTCCGCGGCGCCGTCCGGCCTGCCGCTGCGGATGAGCTGCCTGAACGCGACGCCCCTGGGCGCGCGGGCCGCCGACACGGTGCTCAGCCGGCTCGCGGGTGAGCAGCCGGAGAAGCTGCACCAGTCGATGTACGCCCAGTGCATCAGCCTGGGGCGAAGCGCGGGCATCTACCAGTTCGCCAACAGGTCCGACGTCGCGGTGTGGCTGCACATCGACGCCGGTCCGGGCGCCAGGATCAAGGAATTCGTCTGCAAGAGCATCCCCAAGCACCTGTCCGGAGAGGCGCACAAGCCGGGTTCTTTCAGCCTGCACCGCATGCCGGGAGGTGTCGCCAAGCGCCAACAGCTGCTGCGCGCCAACCGCGCCGAGGCACCGACCGCCGCCGGCCGGGCAGCCTGACCGGTGCGTGCCGCGAGGCGGTCGTCGACGCTGTCCCGCCGCCGGGCCCGCGAGCACCCGGAGCTGTGATTTCTCGGTGCCAGGTCGCGTTTGTGTCACTGCGTGGGCGTGTCTGCGCCCCGTGAGCACGGGAGGCGAAGACGATCTCATGGCACCCGCACCACGCGCGGGGTTCGCATCCCGCACGCACGCACGAAGGAGATCATCATGGCCACCGGCACTGTGAAGTGGTTCAACCCGGAAAAGGGCTTCGGCTTCATCGAGCAGGACGGCGGCGGGCCCGACGTGTTCGTCCATTACTCGGCCATCGCCAGCACCGGATTCCGAGAGCTCTCGGAGGGGCAGAAGGTCCAGTTCGACGTCACACAGGGGCCCAAGGGGCCCCAGGCGGAGAACGTCACGCCGGCCTGACCCTCCACCACCGTAGGCAAGGCGGCCGGGCGGCGGGCGTGGCGCACCCGCCGCCCTCCGCCTGCCGCCCGCCGCCCTCCGCCCGCCGCCCTCCGCCCTCCGCCCTCCGCCCTCCGCCATGCGGGCCCCGCACACTCGGCGGTCGCCTTCGGTCGGCCGCCAGGTCGGCCTCGCCGAAAAGGAGGGCTTAGCCGGACGGCAGTTGGCTGATGATCCGGTTGAGCTCTCCGCCGGAGACGGTGCCGGCGAGGGTCGTCAGGACGGCGCCGGCGTCCCACGGGGCGGTGCGTGGACGGCCTCCGGTGCGTTCGGCGACGCGGCGGCAGAACTCCTCGATACGGAAGCGCTCCGCCGGCCGTTCCTTGCCGCCGACAAGCGGTTCCCGCAGCCGCTGCGGGAGTTGCAGGGCAGGTCGGCCGCCTCACCGGGGTCGATGCGGGGTGGGTAAGACGTCCAGCACGCCGCGGCCCAGCCCGATCGTGGTCGCCCGCGGACGCGGTCAAGGCGAGTCGGTCCCCAAGTGGTCACCGGAACTGGTCCCCAAAACAATCCAGGGGCCGTTTCAGATCGCTCTGAAACGGCCCCTGGATCTACGACTCTCTCGAGTCGGGACGACAGGATTTGAACCTGCGACCCCTTGACCCCCAGTCAAGTGCGCTACCAAGCTGCGCCACGTCCCGGTGCGCGGTTCCGCCTGTTTCCCTGGCTGAGCGCGCAAGAGAACATTACCTCACTCTGCGGGGTCGTCGACGCCCGGCCTGCGACGCGGTGGCATGTGGCCACACCGCCCGCCGCCGGTGGAGGTGTACGAGGGACAATTGCGGCATGGACAAGGCACGCAGAGACCGCGACGCCGAGGGCCGGGCGCGCAACGCCCGCCCCCGGGACGGGCTGGGGCGCCCCCTCCCCCATGGCGCGCCCGGCGTGGAACGCCAGCCGGAGGGTGTGCTGCGCACTCCCGCCGAGACGCTCTCCGAGGCGCAGCGGCTGCTCGACGCCGGGATGCCGTTCCACGCGCACGAAGTGTTCGAGGACGCCTGGAAGTCCGGCCCCGAGGACGAACGTGAGCTGTGGCGCGGCCTGGCCCAGCTCGCGGTGGGGCTCACCCACGCGGCGCGGGGCAACACCGCGGGCGGCGCCCGTCTGCTGCTGCGCGGCGCCGACCGGATCGCCGGCTTCCCCGCGCCCCATGCCATCGACGTGCCGGGGCTGACCGGCTGGGCCCGCGAGCTGGCGGGCCGGCTGACCGGCCCGGTGGACCCGGCCGCGGAGGCCCCTCGGCTGCGCCTCTAGCAGGACCTCCTCGCCCCGCGAGGCCGCAGCAGGTCGGGGCTGCCGGGAGGTTCACCTCGCCCGCCGAGTCGCTCCAGGAGCCACACGGCCAAGATGCCCGGGCTGGGAACAACGCGTCGTCGAGGCTGGTGACCAAGACCGCGCGCACGCGTGGCTCGAGAATGTGCCGGACACCCACGGACAGCTCCCGGGTGGGGACGTCGAAGTCGGCGATCCGGGGCGCCTGCCCGCCCTTGGCCGGCCGGGACAGGGAACGCGGACGGTTCGGCTCAGGCGCTCCGCACGGTCCGGGCGAGCCGGAGGCCGAGGTCGTCGATCGCGAACGTGGGGTGGCTGCGGCGTCGCACGGAGGCTCCGCAGCCGCGCGCCGACTCGGCCCAGCCGCCGCCTCGGAAGATGCGGTAGGAACCGTAGACCTCCTCGTCGTAGAGGTCCCAGCACCACTCCCACACATTGCCCAGCATGTCGTGCAGGCCCCAGGGGTTGGGCCTCTTGCCGCCGACGTCGTGGGCCCGGCCGCCGGAGTTGTCCGCGTACCAGGCGATGTCGTCGATCTCGCCGTAGCGGTAACCGCTGGTGCCCGCCTTGCAGGCGTGCTGCCACTCCGCCTCGGTCGGCAGCCGGTAGCCGTCCGACGCCCGGTCCCATGTCACCTCGCCGCTGCGCGCGTCGCGGGAGTAGGCCCGGCCGAGCCCGGCCCGGGCCGACACCTGGTTGCACAGTTCGATCGCGTCGAGCCAGCTGATGTTCGTCACGGGTGCCGCTCCGCTCGCGGCTGGGTCGGCGGTGAGGTGGGCGGCGGGATCCGGAGTGGGGTCGGCTCCGGTGACGGCACGGTGGAGGCCCGTGGTGACGGGATACGTGCCGAGCAGGAACGGGGCGAGCTCGGTGCGCCACCTGGTGCCGCGCCGGTCGTCGCGGAGCTCCACGGCACCGCCGGGCAGGGGAGTCATCCAGGGCGCCGCCGGATCGTCGGTGGGCAGGTGCACGCGGTGGGCCTCTCGTCCGGGGCGGCTGCCGGACCGTCGCCGGAGCGCCGTCGGGTCCACGATACGGCTCCCGGTCCAAGTGCCGTCGCCTTCGGCGAGTTGAGCGGGCATCAGAGCAGGCTGCGCAGCACGGCGGCGTGGCTGCGGTCCGGCTCCTTGGACGCCGTCAGCAGCGTGACCGGCCCTTCGGCGGCGAGAGTGCGCAGTTTCCGCAGCGCTTCCGCGGCGGCGGGTTCGGCGAGCTCGGCCTCGTAGCGTCGCCGGAACTCCTCGTACTCCCCGTCCGTTCCGTGGTACCAGCGCCGCAGCTCCGACGACGGCGTCAGCGCCTTGGGCCACTCGTCGACGTGCGCCGCGTCCTTGCTCAGACCGCGTGGCCAGAGCCGGTCGACGAGGACCCGGAGGCCGTCGTCCGGACCGGGCTCTTCGTAGACCCTGCGGACCTTCGTCCCGCCATTTCCTCGTCGCATGCCACCAGAGTCACAGGACCGGGCCGCCGGGGCGACCGATGGCATGCCGGGCCGACATCCCGGCCCGGCCGCGTCCGGGCCTCCGGTCCGGACCCTCGCCCGGGGCCGGAGTCACGACGCCGAGGAGCTTGACGTGAAATCGATTGCAGAAAGTGCTTGTGCAGCATACAAATTCCCATGGAGTCCCTGCTCCGCACGACATTCCCAGGCGCGCGGACACAGCGTGACGACAAAGCGGGCCCTGCAGAAACACCTGGGTTGACGGTTGGCCTGGGCTCAGGGAAGAAATCCTTTTCAGGGGCGGGTAAAGTCAAGGAACCCACGGCGAACCGGCTGGTGCGGCACCACCCCGCGGCTACGCGCCGGCCCGGCGCGGCACGTCGGCAGCGGGATGCGTGGCGGTTGGCCGCGTGGCGGCTGCGCGGGTCTGCGCAGCGGACGAAAGGTGTGGACACGACAGTGGTGACGATTCAGGACGTGGCGCGTGCGGCCGGAGTGTCGCCGGCGACGGTGTCGCGGGTCTTCAACGGCGGCAACGTCACAGCCGCCCGCGCCGAGTCCGTACGGCAGGCCGCCGCGGAGCTCGGTTTCGCGCCCAACCGGCTCGCCCGGTCGCTGCGCAAACAGCAGTCGAGCGTGATCGGCCTGATCATCCCCGACATCGAGAACCCGTTCTTCACCTCGCTCGCCCGCGGCGTCGAGGACGCCGCGCAGCGCACCGGCATGTCGGTCGTCCTGTGCAACTCCGACGAGGACGTCGAGAAGGAACGCCGTTACATCGACATCGTCATGGGCGAACAGATGGCCGGAGTCATCGTCGCCGCCGCCTCACGCGACCGGACCGACCTCAGTCCGCTCATGGCCAGAGGAATGCCCGTGGTGGCCGTCGACCGCCGGCCCCACGACGCCGACGTCGACGCCGTCATGGTGGACAACCAGCACGGCGGCGAGGTCGCCACCCGCCACCTGCTCCGGGCCGGATACCAGCGGGTCGCCTGCATCACCGGTCCCGCGGGGGCCTCCACCTCCGAGGAGCGCCTCGCCGGCTACCGGTCCGCCCTCCGTGGCGAACTGGGCAACGACTCCGGGGACCCGGCGCGGGCCGCGTCCTACATCCGCCATGCCGACTTCCGCGTCGAGGGCGGCCGGGCGGCCATGCAGGAACTGCTCGCCCTGCCCGAGCCGCCGGACGCCGTGTTCGTGGCGAACAACCTGATGACCGTGGGCGCGCTCCAGGCCCTGCGCGAAGCGGGGCAGGCGCCGCCGGGGGTCGGCGTCCTGTCCTTCGGCGACGTGCCCTGGGCGTCGCTGGTGCGGCCCTCGCTCACGACGGTCGAGCTGCCGTCCTACGACCTCGGGCGCACGGCGGCGGAACTACTGCTCCAGCGGATGGCGGGCAGCGCGGCGCTCCTTCAGACGGTGGTGCTGCGTACGACCCTCAAGCCGCGCGAGAGCACGGCGGGGCCGAGCCAGGCGTGACGCGGGTCCGGCCGGACGGCCGGGCGGGTCCGGACGGCCGGGCGGGTCCGGACGGCCGGGCGGGTCCCGGCGGCCGGGCGGGTCCCGGCGGGTGACGCTCTCGGGCATGGCCCGTCCCGGCCGCATGTCGCCCCTGCGGGGCGTGGCCGCCGTGCCGCCGCTTCGGGGGGCGTGGCCGCCGGCGGAGGTGCGCCCCGGGGGCGAGTACGCGGGCCTGGCCGCGTGCGAGTGCGTGACGTCTACGGGCCGGGCCGGGCCCGGCCCGCGTGGGTGGGTGACGGGGCGCGGGGCCGCCCCGTACAGGCAGGTGGTCGCTCCATGCGGGACGGCGGTCCGGCCCTGGGGCGCGCGGCAGCTCGGTCCGGCCGAGGGGTCGGGGGCTGTGGCCGGTCAGGCCCCTTCCCCGCCATTCCGCCGCCACAAGGTTTTCGCCCAGAGGACGAGTCCGATCATCGAAACGATGACAGCCCCGCCGACCACGGCAGCCCCCGCCCCCACGAGCGTCATCACCAGCAGAACCACGCCGAGCGACGGCTCTTCCCCCACGGTCTGCTCCCCCGGCGTTCGTTGAGGTCCAACAGCGTCGATCAGCTGACGTGGGCGGCGATCGTGCGCGCACACGCCAGGGATTCGGTGTGCGTCGTGTCGACCTCCACGTCGTAGGTCACCCCTTGGTGAACCGCGTCCGCCTGAGACGCGGCCATCCCCCGGGCACGGTCACCCCGTGCGATCTCGCGGCCCGCGGCGACCGCGCTCTCGCATCTGACGCCGACCCACAGCGCGGGCAGTCCGCCAAGTGCCTTCTGCCACCGCTGCTGTGACGCCGCGCCGCCGAGGAAGACGTCGTCGACGATGATTCGCGCGCCCGCACCGGCCATCGCCACGATGCCCTCGGTCCAGGCCGCCTCCAGTGCCCGGAAGTCCGCGCCGACGCTCACTCGGCCGTCCGGCGCGATCTCGAGCCCCGCGTCCGACGCCTGCATCCTCGCGGGCAGCGCGTCGACGAACGAGTCGACCCCGAACGCCAGCCAGGGATCCGGCAGTACGGCCTGGAGGCACCGCACGATCCCGGACTTCCCAGAGCTGGAACCACCGTTGAGAATGATCATCCGAGTTGTCACCGCGCCACAGTAGGGGTGTCTCCCCGGGACGCGAAACGGATTTCTGGAGCGTCGGTCACGGCTGAGGACGGGGAGCGCACGCGGCCTCGCGGTCCTGGGCGGCCATGACTTCGTCGCCGTGCTCGAATGCCCATGCGCCGAACGCCTCGATGGGGACCAGCAACGTCCGGCCCAGGGCGGTGAGCCGGTACTCGACCCGGGGCGGCGCTTCGGCATACGCGTGGCGTTCCACCAGCCCGTTGAACTGAAGGCGCCGCAACGTCTCGGTGAGGACTTTGGAGCTGATGCCGCCTATTCGCTCGCGCAGTTCCCTCGGACGCCCGGGGCCGTCGCGCAGGGCCCAGAGCACCACGGCGCTCCAGGTGTTGGAGAGAAGGTCGAAGGCGAGGCGGGCCCGGCAGTCGGCGAGGAAGGAGTCGGTCGTCACGTACCGAATGGTGCCTGACGGGCTCTCTAGCGTTGTCCCGAACGGTGCAGAGCAAGCACGGAGAGAGGGGCGTTCGATGCGGATCGGCGTGCTGGGAACGGGCAACATGGCGGACGCGCTCGCCACGCACTGGGTGCGGGCAGGGCATGAGGTGGCCGTCGGAGGAAGGGACGAGCGCGGAGCGCAGCGGCTCGCCGGGCGCCTGGGCGGCGGGGCGCGGCACGGGAGTCTGCGCATGGCGGCCGAGTTCGGTGAAGCGGTGCTGGCCGCACTGCCTTACGGAGCGGGAGCGGACGTGGCGCGGGAGCTGCACGCGGCCCTGGACGGGAAGGTGCTGCTCGACTGCTCCAATCCGGTGGGGCCGGGTTTCCGTCTGCTGACGGACGGCGGCCCTTCGGCCGCGCGGCGGCTGGCCGCGGCGGCACCGGGCGCCCATGTGGTCAAGGCGTTCAACCTCTGCCACGAGGACGTGTGGCGGATGAATCCGCCCGCCTTCGACGGTCGGCCCTTGGCCGTTCCGGTCTGCGGGGACGACGGGGCGGCGCTCGCGCTCGTGAGCGAGTTGGTGAGGGATACGGGCTGTGAACCTGTGGCCGGGGGCGGCCTGGAGCGGGCCGGACTGTTGGAGGCGACCGCCGCGCTGTTCATCGGGTTGTGGGTCGGGGAGGGAGCGGACGCCCAGGCGATCGCACCGCCGCTCGCGTATGCCACCGGGCCCGGGAGGTGAATGCCTCTCCGGACGTACGCCGGCAACGGCACGCGTCCGGACGTACGCCGGCAACGGCACGCGTCCGGACGTACGCCGGCAACGGCACGCGCCCCGGCCGGGGGCCGGGGCGCGTGGCGCGACACCTGCGGCTACTTCATGCCGGACGTCTTGATCGAATCGACGATCTGCCGCTGGAAGGTGAAGAACAGCGCGAGCATCGGCAGAGCCGCGACCGTCGCCGCCGCCAGGATGTAGTTCCAGTTGGAGAGGTACTGCGTCTGGAACGAGGCGATCCCGAGCTGGACCACGGTCAGGCTCTGGTCGCTGGTGGCGACCTGCGGCCAGACGAACGCGTTCCAGTTGGCGAGGAAGAAGAACACCGCCAGTGCGGAGAGGATCGGCCGGGACATCGGCAGGACGATGTTCCAGTAGACGCGCCAGTGACCGCACCCGTCGAGGACCGCCGCCTCCTCGAGTTCCTTGGGCAGCCCCAGGTAGAACTGGCGGAGCAGGAAGATGCCGAAGGCGTTGAAGATGGCCGGGATGATCAGTCCCGCGTAGCTGTCGAGCAGGCCCAGCTCCCGGGCGACGATGAAGAGCGGGATCAGCACCACGGGCGCGGTGACCAGGAGGGTCGAGAAGATCGCCATGAAGATCTTCTCCCGGCCGGGGAACCGCAGCCGTGCCAGCGCGTACGCGGCCATCGAGTGGAACAGCAGCGCGGCGATCGTGATGACGGCCGAGATGAAGAAGCTGTTCCAGAGGTAGCGGACGAACGGGACCTCGGTGAAGACGTAGACGAAGTTCTGGATCGTGAACTCCGTGGGGATCAGGTTGCCGTCGGTCACCGTGGAGCGCGTCTTGAAGGCCGCGGAGACCATCCACAGCACCGGCAGGATGCTGATGACCGCCGCGAAGGCCGCCAGCGCGGTCAGTCCGACACGTCCGGAGAACAGCCGCCGGCCGCCCACCGCATTCACTTCACTCGCCATCGTCGAACCTCCCGCCTCTCGTGAGCTTGAAGATCACCGCGGAGCAGAGGACCATGATCAGCACCAGGAACGAGCCCATCGCCGACGCGTAGCCGTACTCCCCGAATCCGAACGCCTGCTGGTAGATGTAGAAGATCGCCAGCGAGGTGCCGTTGGCGGGGCCGCCGTTGGTGAGGACGAAGATCAGGTCGAGTCCGCCGGTGATGGCGGCGACCGTCGACATCAGCAGGACGAAGAAGCTGGTGGGGCGCAGCAGCGGCCAGGTGATGGTGCGGAACGTGGTCCACGGCCCTGCGCCGTCGATCTTCGCGGCCTCGTAGTACTCCTTGGGGATCTCCTGGAGTCCCGCAAGGAAGATGATCATGTAGTAGCCCATCATCACCCACACCATGACGGCGATGACGCAGCCCAGCGCGAGGGTGGGGTCGCCGAGCCAGGACTCCCCCTCGAGCCCGATCGCCCGCATGGCCCGGTTGACCGCGCCGACCTGCTCGTCGAGGAGGAACTTCCACAGCACGCCGACGACGACGAGGCTGACGACGTAGGGCAGGAAGAGCGCGGTGCGGTAGGCCCCCATGCCGGGGAGCTTCTGCTTGACGAGCAGCCCGAGGCCGAGGCTCACGCAGAACAGGACGGGGACGAGGATCACCACGTACAGGCCGGTGACCTTCATCGAGTCCCAGAACAGCGGGTCGTTCATCATGCGCTCGTAGTTGCCGAGCCCGATCCACTCGTAGCTGCCGAAGCCGCTGACCTGGAAGAAGCTCAGGAGAATCGAGAGCACCATCGGGATGGCGACGAAGAGCGTCAGGCCGATGGCGTCCGGCGCGAGGAAGAGACCGGCGGCGATCCACTCGCGCTGCTTGCGGCCGAGCCCGCGCCGTGGCGGTGGTGGCGCCGGGGCCGCGGGCGCGGCGGCGGGCCGGTGGTCCTGTGCGGCGACACTGCTCATATCAGGCTCGCCCCCTGGTAGCTCTTGGCGTAGGCCGCGATCGACTCGGCGGCTCTTTCTGTCTCACTCGCCACACCGCGGCCGGCGAGCATGGTGCCCTGGATGGCGTCGGAGATCGCCTTGTAGACGACCGGTGGGTAGCGCGGTTCCGCGCGGCCGCCGGGGAACACCTCGTCCTTGAACTTCTTCATCGCCTCGGAGTCGTAGCCGCCCTTGGCGGCGCCGCGTTCGAGGGCGGTGGCGCGGGGAGCCACGTCCGACTTGGCGCGGGTGCACCAGTCGACCATCCGGTCGATGGAGTCGTCGCTCATGGATCCGAGCGCCCAGGCGCAGAACTCGGCCGCGGCGTCCGGGTTGCGGCCCTGCGCGTTGGCGCAGAAGGACCAGCCGCCGAGTGCGGTGGTGTATTCGCCGCCCTCGGGCGCGGGGAGCTTGAAGACGCCGTACCGGTAGTCGGGGGCGTACGCCTTGAAGCTGGAGACCTGCCAGATGCCCTGCTGCCACATCGCGACGTTCCCGGCCTTGAAGGCGCTGATGACGTCTCCGGCGGCGGGCAGGGTCCGCGGCGTGATGCCGTGGCGTACGGAGTCCTGCCAGAACTGCAGGGCCTGGCGGGTGGCCGGCGAGTCGAAGGCGACGTTGCCCTGCTTGTCGAGGACGTCACCGCCGCCCTGCCACATCCACGGGTACCAGGTGAAGTTCTGGTAGTAGCCGGGGTTGGTCTCGAAGACGAGGCCGGCCCGGGTCTTCGTGCGCAGCTTGTCGCCGATGTCGAGCATCTGGTCCCACGTGGTGGGGATGTCGGCCTCGGACAGTCCGGCCTTCTCCCAGGCGTCGACGGCGTAGAACATCGACAGCGGTTCGACCTCCATGGGGAGGGCGTAGACCTTGCCGTCGACGGTGCGGCTGTCGAGCGCGGTGCCGAAGTCGGCGACGGCCTCCTTGTCCATGTGCGGGGTGAGGTCCGCGAGGACGCCGCCGTTGTAGTAGCGCAGGAAGTCGCCGGGGCTGAGCAGGAAGATGTCCGGGCCCTGGCCGGTGGCGAAGGCGGAGGGCAGCTTGAAACCGTTGAGGTAGGTCGGCTGCGGGAGGTAGACCAGTTCGATCTTGGTCTTGTGGGTGGAGTTCCACTTGTCGACCATGTCGACGAACCACTTGGACTGGGCGTTGACGGCCGGGTCGGGCGATCGTTGCGGTCCGTAGAAGTTCCAGAACTGCAGGGGGCCGTCCTTCGCCTGGGCCGTGCCGCAGCCGCTGAGCAGGCCGGACGCCGCGGTGGCGACGCCCGCGCCGGCCAGCGCGGTGAGGAAACGGCGGCGTGTCGGGGCCGGATGCCCGGCGTCGTTGCCGTGCTGGAGCATGCGCGCGCTCCTGTCGGAGGTGAGGGAGAGGTGGGAGCGTGGGGGGGTGTGTTCCTGGTGCGGGTCGTACGGGGGGGGTCGGGGGCGCGGTCGTCGGCCCCGGGGCTCACCGTGGCCGTCAGTCGACCTCGAGGGTGAGCAGATCAGGGGTCCGCGGCAGCGAGGCGCTGCTCGGCGCGTCCAGGTAGAACAGGGCGGTGCTGGCGATGTCGTCGCTCGTGTGGCGGTAGCGGTGCGGCAGGCCGTTGCCCTGACCGGGGCCGATGCCCAGGCTCTGCACGGTGATCCGCAGGTCCTCCGAGAAGTGGACGGGGTCGAGAATGTGCCAACGGTACATTCCGAACCGCTGCTGGCTGCTGTAGAGGCCGTCGGGGCGCAGGATCTGGTGCAGGCCGAGGTAGGGCGTGGTGTAGGCGGTGTAGCCATGGCCGGGGACGTCGAAGTTCCAGGCGCCGCCGAAGTAGTCCTCGGTCCCGGTGCCGCAGATCGTGGGGAACTCCTCGTCACCGTCCATGAAGAACTTCAGCTCGCCCTCGCCCCACCAGCCGGGGCTGTTGACGCCCCAGGCGAGGTAGGTGCCGACGTAGCTGCCCGCGCCGGTGACGCCCTCGAGGAGGGTGTGCTCCTCGCCGAAGGGAACGGGGTGGCTGCGGCGCCACTGTGCGTGGAAGTACGTGGAGTCCTCGAGGACCTCGCCGAGCTCGTAGTCGACCTGGTAGTACAGCGTCACCGTCTCCGCGGAGAGGTTCTCCAGGGTGATGCGGGCCGCGCGGCGGAACGGCATCGGCCAGTAGGCGTTGAACCCGCCGTTGGGGTTGGCCGCGACGGGGACCGACGACACCTGGCTGAAGGTGTTCCAGCCGTTGCAGAAGAAGTCGCCGAGCGGCACCTCGACCGCCGGGGTCTCCTCGCCCTCCCAGTGGATGCGCAGCAGGGTGCTGCGCCAGGCGGCGTGCGGGGCGGTGGTGCACCACAGGTGGCGGATGGTGCCGGGGCCCTCGATGTCGGCGAGGGTCGCGGTCTCGCCGGCCGCGATGTCGATGCTGGGCGAGATCTTCCAGCCCGGTCCGAGCCGGGAGGCCGCGACCGCCCCCGTCCCCTCGGTGGCCATGCCGCCGCCCGACTTGGCGCCGGTGAAGTTCTCGGCGCTGATGGAGCGGCTGACGGCACGCGCCTTACGGGAGAGGCCGTCGAGTCCAAAGGTCGTCATGGTTCTGTCTGCTCTCGCGGGGGTGAGGTTCTTGGATGTGCACCGCGCGCCGCAACTGCCGGCGGGGAACGCGGGAAAGGACCGAGTACGTCGCTGCGACGCCTGAAATCCATTTCACGGCAAAGTAGGTACAGGCCCCGACCGTGTCAAGGCATCCAGGGCAAGATTCTGCGATTATGCAGGGATCCGATACGGCGGGCTTGACGCTGAAATCGATTTCTGCCAGCGTGCACGCCATGCTTCGCAACGCAGTCATCGGTGTGGACATCGGCACGTCCAGCAGCAAGGGGGTCCTCGTCGGACTCGACGGCACGCTGCTGCGCTCTGCCGTCAGGGAGCACACCCCCGCACGCCCCGGTCCCGGGCGGTTCGAGATGGACGCCGCCGTCTGGTGGCGTGAGTTCACCGAGCTGACGCGGGAGCTGACCGCCCCTGCCGACGCCGCCGTGATCGCCGTGGGCGTCAGCGGCATGGGCCCGTGCGTCCTGCTCACCGACGAGCACGACGAGCCCCTGCGCCCGGCCGTGCTGTACGGGGTCGACACCCGCGCCGTCCGCCAGATCGAACGCCTCGACGAGCAACTGGGCGGCGAGGAGATCCTCGCCCGCTGCGGCTCCGCCCTCACCACCCAGGCGGCCGGCCCGAAGATCGCGTGGATCGCCGAGGAGGAGCCCGAGCTGTACGCCCGGGCACGCCGCCTGTACATGCCGAGTTCCTGGCTGGTGCGCAAGCTCACCGGCACCTACGTCCTCGACCATCACTCGGCCAGCCAGTGCACGCCGCTGTACGACACGACGGCACAGGAGTGGTACACGCCCTGGGCACAGGCCGTGGCCCCCGGCATCGAACTGCCCGCCCTCGCCTGGTCCGGCGAGCCGGCCGGCGTGCTCACCGCCGGAGCGGCACGCGCGGCGAACCTGCCCGCCGGCATCCCCGTCACCACGGGCACCATCGACGCCTGGGCGGAGGCGCTGAGCGTCGGCGCCCAGCGGACCGGCGATCTGATGCTGATGTACGGCACGACGATGTTCCTGATCCACACGGTGCCGGAGCCGCTGACCAGCCCGTCCCTGTGGGGCACCGTGGGAGCGCTTCCCGGCACCCGCAACCTCGCCGGCGGCATGGCCACCTCCGGCGCAGTGACGAACTGGCTGCGCGACCTGGTGGGCGCCGCGGACCATCCCGAGCTGCTGAGCCTCGCGGAAGCGGCGGGCCCCGGCGCCAACGGCCTGCTGATGCTGCCGTACTTCTCCGGCGAGCGGACCCCCGTCATGGACCCCGAGGCCCGCGGCGTCATCGCGGGGCTGACCCTGTCCCACACGCGGGGCGACCTCTACCGTGCCGCGCTCGAGGCCACCGGCTTCGGTGTCCGCCACAACATCGAGGTCCTCGAGGCCGCCGGCGGCGACATCCGCCGGGTGGTGGCCGTCGGCGGCGGCACCCAGGGCGCCCTGTGGACCCAGATCGTCTCCGACATCACCGGCAGACCGCAGGAGCTGCGGTCGACGTCCATCGGCGCGAGCTACGGCGGCGCACTGCTGGCCGCGCAGCTGGTCACCGACGCGTCCGTCGACGAGTGGAACCCCGTCCGGCGGACCGTGACACCCAGGGCGGAGAACACCGCGCGGTACGACGAGCTGTACGCGCTCTACCGCCGGCTCTACCCGGACACCGCCGCTGTCGTCCACTCGCTCGCCGCACTTCAGGACCGCTGAACCCGGGAAACCCATCCGGCCCACCCCGTACCTCCCGCAACACACTACGGAGACCGAGAGCGCATGACCTCCTACACCCTCCCCGAGCCGCACCGGGCACCCGCCGCGGAGCCGGGCACCGTCTACACCGTGGCCAGCGGCGACCTGCGCCCCAGAGCCAACACCACCTGCTGGCCCGCGCAGCAGAAGCTCGAGAGCGACCTGGCCGCGGCGCTCGCCGATCTCGGCCGGCAGGTCCGGCGCGGACACGAGTTCGACCCCGAGAAGGGCCACGGCTTCATCGACAGCCAGCGCGCCGGCATCGAGGTCTTCAAGAACATCCCCAGGGACGCCCCGCTGATCGTCGTCGAGGGCGTCTGGCAGTACAGCCACCACGTGATCGCCGGCCTGCGCAGCCACCCCGGGCCGATCCTGATCGTCGCCAACTGGAACGGCGAGTACCCGGGCCTGGTCGGCCTGCTGAACCTCGCGGGCAGCCTCACCAAGGCGGACATCGCCTACTCGGTCCTGTGGAGCGTCGACTTCACCGACGAGTGGGCGCGGCGGGGACTGCGCACCTGGCTGGAGACCGGCACCCTCGTCCACGACACCGGCCACGTCCGCGACCTGCCGGCCCTCCCCGAGGACCCGGAGACCGAGCTGGGTGTGGCGCTGGCCCGGCAGCTGCGCGAGGAGAAGGCGATCATCGGCGTCTTCGACGAGGGCTGCATGGGCATGTACAACGCCATCATCGACGACGAGCTGCTCAATCCCCTGGGCGTCTACAAGGAGCGCCTGTCCCAGAGCGCCCTGGTGGCCGAGATGCGAAAGGTCTCCGACGAGGAGGCCCAGGCCGTGCGGGTGTGGCTCGACAAGGCGGGGATGACCTTCCACACCGGCACGGACGAGGCGACGGAGCTCACCGACGCCCAGCTGCTCAGCCAGTTCAAGATGTACATAGCAGCGCTGCGGATCTCCGACGACTTCGGTCTCGACGCCGTCGGCATCCAGTACCAGCAGGGCCTCAAGGACATGGTCCCGGCGAGCGACCTGGCGGAGGGCCTGCTCAACAACGTCCAGCGGCCGCCGGTGCTCAGCCGCGACGGCGCGCGCGAGCTGTACGCGGGAGCGCCGCTGCCGCACTTCAACGAGGTCGACGAGGGCGTGGCCGTCGACTCCCTGGTCACCAACCGGATCTGGACGGCGATGGGGCTCGACCCTGCCACGACACTGCACGACATCCGGTGGGGCGAGGAGTACGAGGGCCGGTTCGTATGGGTCTTCGAGATCTCGGGCTCCGTGCCCGCGTCCCACAACGGCGGGTACGACAAGTCGTGGAGCATGCGCCAGCCGCCCATGTTCTTCCCGCTCGGCGGCGGCACGCTCAGCGGCGTCTCCAAGCCGGGTGAGGTCGTCTGGTCGCGGGTCTTCCTGATGGACGGGAAGCTCCACGTCGACATGGGCCGGGCGAGCGCGGTGGAACTGCCGGAGGAGGAGACGCAGCGCAGGCTCGAGGCGACGAACCGGCAGTGGCCGATCATGCACGCCGTACTCCACGGTGTCAGCCGCGACCAGTTCATGGCCCGCCACCGCGCAAACCACCTGAACGTGGCATACGCGCCGGACGCGGAGACCGCGGACAAGGCGCTGCGGGCCAAGGCCGCGCTCTTCGCCGAGCTCGGCCTCGAGGTTCACCTGTGCGGGGACGTCGCGCTCTAGCGGACCGCCGGGTGCTCACGCCGAGGAGGGGGCTGTCCGGCGGCAGTCCCCTCCTCGGCGTTTCCCGGCCTCCGGCCCCCGCGACTCCCGGGTGCCACGGGGCCGAGGGGGCCCGCCCGGCGCATCATCTTCGTCCTCTGACTAGCTCCGACCCCGCGAACAACGGCAGCATGGGGAACAGCGCGGTACATGACCGCGTACGGAGGCGGTGCGCGTTGTCACGGGCGAGTTTTGCGTTCTGCGGGGCCGAGCTGGCCGCTGTCTACGTCCTCACCGAGGGTGGCGACGAGCTACGGCTCGCCGAGGTCGTGGGCGACCGCGGCGGGACGTACGGGTTGCCCGCCGTGATCGGCCTCGGCAGCCGCTCCCCCGCCACGGACGCCTTCCGCGCCGCCCGGCCCCTGTGGCTGAGCCCCGCGGAGCTGTCCGCGTACACCTCCAGCGACCCGCGTGGAGTGACCCCTGTAGGCCCCGGGACGCTGCCGCCCAAGTTCTCGCTGGGCGCCCTGCCGCTGGGCCACGGGGCCGCCAAGCTGGGCTGTCTGGTGGTCGCGGGCGAGACTGCGGACGGGTTCGACGCCGACCGTCGGAGCCTGCTGGAGCTTTACGCCGATCAGGTGGCCGCCGGACTCGAGTCCGTGCCGGCCCGCGTCGTCGGACGGTCGGGTCCCAGGACGCACCCGGGGCCCACCCTGGTACCGCTCCACAGCGGCGCGTTCACCCTGACGCTGGACACCGGGCACATGGAGGCGGACGAGCGCGTGCTGGAGCTCCTCGGGATCGCCCCCGAGGACTTCGACTCGCGGGTGGAGACACTGCTGTCCTGCGCCGTCCCCGACGACATTCCGGCGCTGATGGCCGTGGTCGAGCCGGGCAGGCTGTCGTCGGCCGGGGAACAGCTGGCGTTCCGTATCCGCCGGCCGGGCGGTGAGCTGCGCTGGCTGGGTCTGCGCTGCCGGCTGCGGTTCGGCGCCGACGGCATGCCCGAACGGGTGCTCGGTGTGGTCGCGGACGCCGTCTATCTGCGCCCCACCGACGACGAGGTCGCCATCGTGCAGGGGCTGTCCGCCCGGCTGGCGGGGGCGAGCACCGTGCGGGACGTCAGCCGCATGGTCGTCGACGCTCTGCGCCAGCCCCTGGACGCGAGCCGGATCGCCGTCGCGGAGCTGGACGCCGACCGGCTGCTGGTCACCATCCTCGACCCGCCGGAGCCGGACGCGTGGCCGGGCGTGTGGCAGACGGAGTGGCGGTCCGAGTGGCCGGACGCGTCGTGCCACTCGCTGCCCACGCTGCAGAACGCCCTGCGGGACGGTCATATGAGCCTGTGGCCGCCCGGCGCCGACCTGGAACCCGGTCTCCTCGGTATCGGCCCCGGCGGCCTGGCGGTCGTCCCGCTCCCGGCCGACGGACGCCTCATCGGCGTGTGCCTGGTGGGCTGGGACATCGAGCACGAGTTCGCCCCGGAGGAGCGGTCACTGCTGACGGCGGTCGCCGGACTGGTCGGCAACGCCCTCAGACGCGCCCACGCCCTCGACGCGGGGCACGAGCTGGCGAGGATGCTCCAGCGCAGCCTGCTGCCCCGCAAGCTTCCGGTGCTGCCCGGCGGCGTGGCGGTCGCCCGCTATCTGCCCGCGACCGTGGGACTGGAGGTCGGCGGCGACTGGTACGACGTCATCCCCCTCTCCGACGGGCACGTGGCTCTCGTCATCGGCGATGTGCAGGGCCACAGCGCCGCGGCCGCCACCATCATGGGCCAGATGCGTACGGCGGTCCGCGCCTACGCGGTGGAGGGCCATCCCCCCGACGTGGTCGTCTCGCGCGCCAACCGGCTGCTCGTCGGCATGGAGACGGACCTCTTCGCCACCTGCCTGTACGTCGATCTGGACATGGAGGAGGGCATCGCCATCTTCGTCCGGGCGGGCCACCTGCCGCCGGTGCTGCGCCACCCGGACGGCAGGACCGAGGAGCTGGTGGTGGAGGGCGGGCCGCCGCTGGGCGTGCTCGCGGACGCCGAGTTCACCATGACCGAGGCGGGTCTGGTGCCCGGCACCCTGCTCACGCTGCTCACCGACGGACTGGTGGAGTCGGCGCACCTCCCCCTGGAGGACGGCATGCGCCGCGTGGGCGAGGCCCTCGGCGCCGCGGACCCTTCCGACATCGGGAGGGTGGCCGACGAACTCCTCGGGACAGCCGACGGGCGCGACGACGACGTCGCGGTGCTGCTGTTGCGCTACGACGGGTCCCGGGTGCGTCCGCTGCGGACGCACTGGACGGTGTGGCGGCTGACGAACGCCGTGCTCCACGCCCGGCGTTTCGCCGCGCGCACGCTGCGCTCCTGGGGTGTGCGGGAGGAGGTCGACATCGCGCTGCTGGTGGTGTCCGAGCTCGTCACCAACGCCATCGCCCACACCCAGGGCGAAGTGGGACTGGACCTGACGCTGTCGTCGGACCGGCTGCGGATCGCCGTGAACGACACCTCCCCCCGCTCCCCGGTGATCCCGGCGGACCTCGACTGGGAGGCGACGGGCGGCCGCGGTCTGCTCATCGTCGAGGCGACGACGGCCTCCTGGGGCTCGCTGCCGCTGAGCGGCGGCAAGCAGGTGTGGGCGGAGATCGAGGTGTCGGGCACCGGTACGTGACGCGGGCCCGAACCGCGCGCGGCGTCGCCCCTCACGTCGCCGACGGCCGCGGCTGCTCCGGCGGGACCGAGCTCTCGGCCACCGCCATCCACTGGTCGAGGTCGGCCTGGGTGAACTCCGTCCACGGTGGCATGTCGGGAAGCCGGCGGAGGAGGTCGTAGGCCTCGGGGATCTGCGGGCCGCGGAGGACCGGGGTATGGCAGCCGGCCACCACCTCGGCGTTCAGGTGCTGGAAGTCGGTGACGACCGACCCGAACTTCCGGGCGTCCGTCAGGGCGACCCACGGGGAGACCAGCCGTCCGCCGAAGAACTGGCCGTCGCGGAATTCGTCCGGGGACAGCGCCGCCGTCTCGGGCACGGGGGCCGGCACGTTCATCGCGAAGGTGTCGACGGCCCACAGGACATCGGTCTTCGGGTCGAAGAGGGCGCGGGTCGTGGGGTTGTCGTACAGCGGCGGCCGTTTGGCGACCAGGGTGCGGTCGCCCGCGTCGATCGTGTCGCCGTCGGTCATGAAGCGGCACCGGTTGATCGGGGTCTCCCACTCCTCGGCCATGCGGCCGACGGAGAACCATGTCGTCAGCAGGGTCGCGTTGGGGCACTGGGCAAGGACCGCCAGAAGGTTGCCGGCGTGGTCGCGGTCGTCGTGGGTGAGGAATATCCACCGTACGTCCAGGGGATCCACGACGGACCAGGCTGCCTCCAGCCACTGGGAGCGCACCGCGGGCGCACCGGTGTCCACGATGACCGGTTCGGATCCCCGGATCACCATCGAGTTCATCGGGAAGTGGCCGACGGGCGGGGCCTCGAGGGCCCACGGGATGACGAACGTCTCCTCGGCGATCTTGTACGGCTGCAGAAGGTTGAACGTTTCCATGGTTGTCATCGCTGCTCTCCCTTTGCCGGAGTCGATGCAGCGTCGGTGGTTCCAGTGCAGCCCCGGGCCGGGCCGTCGTCAAGCGCCGAAGTCGTGACGGTCGGCCGCGGTGAGCGACGACGGGTGCACGGTGGCAGGGCTCACCCCGGCCGGCGTACGGCGCAGGCGGCCGCGTGCCCCGCGGGGACCGGGACGTCGGTGAGTGACCAGCCGGGCACGGCCGCGGGGTCAGGGCCGGCTCCCACATACGTGATCGCCGGGTCCTCGCCGAGGCCGATGCCGACGCCTTTGAGGTACGCCTCCTTCCGGGTCCAGCACCGGCCGACCGAGGCGGGGCGGGCCCGGTGCGGTACGGCGGCCACCTCGGCGCGCTCACGCGGGTGCAGCACGGCGCCGATCTCGGCCGCCGCCTCCGGGGACGGGTCGGCCTCCACGTCGATGCCGACGGGGGTGTCGGCGAAGGCGAGGAGGGCGAGGTCGCCGGAGTGCGCGAGGGAGAAGTGGAAGGGCGCGCCGGCCACGGCCGGGCGGCCGTGCGGCTCGCCGCAGCCGGGGCACGGTTCACGCACGAGGCCGACGGCCGCCGGGTCCTCGTCCAGGTACGCGCCGAGCAGGCGCCGGAGCACCACATGCGCGACGCGGTACCGGTCGCGGTCACGGTCCCGTACGAACGCCCGGACCCGGGCCCGTTCCCCGGCGTCGAGCAGCCACTCGTCCGCAGCGGCCCGTGCGGCGTACTCGCTCGCGCGCACGCGCCACAGGCGTGGCCCGGAACCGGCCTCCCAGCCTCCGGGCAGCCGTTCCGTGCCGGTGTCGAGGAGGACCGGGGCACCGCTCCGCGGTGTGCCGCCGGCCGGGTCACGCGTGAGCACGCCGCGCACGGTCATTCCCCGGACGCCGCCGTGCGCCGCTCGCGGCCGTCGACGTACGTCGCCACGACCTCGATGTCACCGATGTGCGCGGTGCTGACGTGGCGCGGATCGTCCCCGAGCACGACCAGGTCGGCGCGTTTGCCCGGGGCGAGGGTGCCCGCGCTGTCCTCCCAGTGGCAGGAGTAGGCGGCGTCGACGGTGTAGGAGCGCAGCGCCTGTTCGACGGTGATGCCCTCCTCCGGGCCGATCAGCCGGCCGGACCGGGAGGCGCGCTCGACCATGAACTGAACGGCCCGCAGCGGTGATCCGTCCGTGACCGGACGGTCGGAGCTGCCCACGAGGGTGATGCCGTGGTCGAGGAACGCCCTGCCGCGGTAGAGCCACGGTGCCCTGCCCTCGCCCATGACCCTCGCGTAGTCGTCGCCGAAGTAGCGCAGGAAGTTGGGCTGGACGACGACGCTCGCGCCGAGCCGTGCGAGGCGGGGAAGCTGGTCGGGCCGGATCAGGCCCGCGTGTTCGATGCGGTGGCGGGCGCCGGGGCGCGGGCGGAGGCGCTGTGCCCGTTCCAGGGCGTCCAGCGCCAGGTCGGCGGCGCGGTCGCCGATCGCGTGGACGGCGAGCTGCCAGCCGGCGAGATGACCGTCCACGATGGTGTCCGCGATGTGTTCCGGATCGTCCTGGAACTCCCCTGTGTGTTCCATGCCGTGGTACGGGGCGGTGAGCGCCGCCGTCCGGGCCATCATGCCGCCGTCGGTGTAGACCTTGAGGGCGCCCACGGACAGCCAGTCGTCGCCGAACCCGGTGCGCAGGCCGAGGTCGAGGGCGCGGGGTATGCCGTCCGAGCGGTGCGAGCCGACGGGGCGCAGCGTGTCCGCGGCCACCATGAGCTGGACCCGCAGGGGCAGTCGGCCCTGGTCCCGCAGGAGTTGGTACGCGCCGAGCTCGACGGGGCTGTGGCCGAGGAGGCCGCCCCCGATGCCGGCCTCCGCGCAGGCTGTGACGCCTTCGTCCAGGCAGGTGCGGGCGGCGCGCTCGATCGCGTCGGCGAGTTCCTCCTGCGCGTACGGCAGCCGCAGCCGCCGCGCCGCGGTCATGGCGCTCTCCGCGAGAAACCCGTCCCGGTGCGGGACATCGGCCGGCAACAGGTCCAGGACGGCGCTGTTGACCACGCAGCCGTGTCCGGAGTCGTGCATCATGAACAGCTTGTGCCCGTCGCTGACCCTGTCCAGTTCGGCGGCGGTCAGATGGCGTCCCAGGGCGCGCTGGTCGTAGCCGCCGATGTCGACCCAGCCGCCGGACCCCTTGCGCGCGACGGCGTCCGCCACCACCGCGAGCACGTCGTCGACCCGCTCGCACGGGGCCACACTGGGTGTGCTCGCCTTCAGCCCCGCCCAAGCGAGGTGGACATGGGCGTCGATGAATCCGGGGAGCACGGTGGCGCCCTGGAGGTCGATCACCTCGCGTGCGGGCAGTGCGGACACCGCGTCGTCCAGGCCGACGATCCGGCCGCGCCAGATGCCCAGTTCACGGGCGACGGGACGCCGCGGGTCCATGGTGACGATGTTCGCGTTCGTCAGCCTCGTGCAGAGCATGGGCGGTCCGTCCCTAGGATGTCCGGGCCATGGCACGGCGCTTGCGGGCCGTGGGCACCATCAGCGGGGTACCGGTCTCGGGGTCGTCGATGATCCGGCAGGGCAGGCCGAACACGTCCTCGACCAGTTCCGCGGTCATGATCGTCGCCGGGTCGCCCTCCGCGGCGATGACGCCGCCGGCTCTCATGACGACCAGGTGACTGGCGTAGCGGCACGCCTGGTTGAGGTCGTGCAGGACCGCGACGATCGTGTGGCCCTTGCGTTCGTGCAGATCGGCGCAGAGGTCGAGGACCTCCACCTGGTGGGCGATGTCGAGGTAGGTGGTCGGTTCGTCGAGCAGCAGGACGGACGTCTCCTGGGCCAGCACCATGGAGAGCCAGACGCGTTGCCGCTGGCCGCCGGAGAGGTCGTCGACGGGACGGTCGGCGAGTTCCAGCACCCCGGTCTGCCGCATCGCGGCGATCACGGCGTCCTCGTCCTGGGCCGTCCACTGCTTCAGCAGCCGCTGGTGCGGGTAGCGGCCCCGGGCCACGAGGTCCCCCACCGTGATGCCACCGGGCGCGGTCGACGACTGCGGCAGGAGGCCGAGCCTGCGGGCGACTTCACGGGAGCGGTACGACGAGATGGCGGCCCCGTCGAGGTAGACCTGTCCTGCGGCCGGGCGCAGCATCCTGGCCAGCGCCTTGAGCAGGGTGGACTTGCCGCAGGCGTTCGGCCCGATGATCACGGTGAACGAGTGGTCGGGTATGACGACCCCGAGCGAGGTGGCCACGGTCCGCCGGTCGTAGGAGAGGGTGAGGTCCTCGGCCCTGAGCCGGGCCGTCGGGGCGGTCGTCGCTGTCATACGCGGCTCTTTCGTGACTCCGTGACCAGCAGCCAGATGAGATACAGCCCGCCGATCGTGCCGGTCGCCGTGCCCACCGGCAGGAGGGCGGGTGAGAAGAGGCGCTGCACCGCGAGATCGCTCCCGGCCAGCATCACGGCGCCCATCAGGGCGGCGGGGACCAGTCCGGGGCCGGGCGACCGGATCAGTTTCCTCGCCACTTGAGGGGCCGCCAGCGCGATGAACCAGATCGGTCCGGTCACGGCGGTGGCGAAGGCGGCGAGCGCGACGCTGACGAACAGCAGGGCGACCCGGCTGCGTGCCACGTCGACGCCGAGGGCCGTCGCCGTGTCGTCGCCCATCTCCACCATGGAAAGCCGGCCGGCGAGGCCGAAGGCGAGGGGCAGCAGGACGGCGACGGCCACGCCGATCGCGACCGCGTGGTCCCAGCCGCGGTTGCCCAGGCTGCCGATCAGCCACGCCTGCGCCTCCAGCGCCTCCTGCCAGCTCGCCCGGGTGATCAGGTAGGAGTTGACGGCGAGCAGCAGGGCGCTCACCCCGATGCCCATGACGACGAGCCGGAAGCCCTGCATCCCGCCGCCGAACACCAGCAGGTAGACGACGGCGGCGGTGACCAGCCCGCCGATCAGCGCCCCGACGGCGATCTCGGTCATGCTGCCGTGGAACACGACGATGACGACCAGCGCCCCGGTCGCCGAGCCGTTGGTGAAGCCGATGATGTCCGGGCTGCCGAGGGCGTTGCGCGTCAGGCTCTGCAGCACCGCACCGCTGACGGCCAGCGCCGCCCCGACGCACAGCGCGGTCACCAGCCGGGGCATGCGCAGGGTGTTGACGATGAAGTCCGCGCCGCCCGTTCCGTCGCCGGTGAGCGCCCGGAGCACCTCGCCGACCGACAGCTCGAAGTCCCCGGTGGTCAGGGAGATCCCCATGATCACCACAAGCGCGACCAGGAGCACCGACGTCACGGCCAGCGCACGGCCCTGGACGCGCAGGGAGACGCGCCCACCGCGGGTGCGGACGACGCGTCCGCTGATCACGCGGGGCTTCGACGTGCCGGCCCGCCCCTCGCGTCCGGTGGTTCCTGTCGCCGGGGTCCCGGCTTTCCGTACGGCGCTCACAGCATGGCCAACTTCCGTCGGCGGCACAGCGCGAGGAACAGCGGAGCACCGAGGAACGCGGTGACGATGCCGACCTGGACCTCGCCGGGAGCGCCGATCACCCGGCCCAGTGTGTCGGCGCCGACGACGAGGATCGGCGCGAGCAGCATCGAGTACGCCAGGAGCCACCGCTGGTCGGGGCCCACGAAGAAACGCGCCACGTGCGGCACCACGAGTCCGACGAACCCGATGGGGCCGGCGGCGGCGGTGGCGGCGCCGCACAGCAGCATCACCGCCAGCGCGCCGACCATCCGGGTGCGGCCGACGTTCACCCCCAGGGCCCGTCCCAACTGGTCGCCCATGGCCAGCGCGTTCAGCGACGGGGCGAGCGCCAGGGCGATCACCACACCCACCACGACGAACGGCAGGACGACCTGCACGATGCCGAGGTCCCGGCCGGCGAGCGCGCCCACCGTCCAGAACCGGAATTTGTCGAACGCCCGCGGATCGAGCAGCAGCACCGCCGAGTTGAAGGCGTACAGCACGGCCGTCACCGCCGCTCCCGCGACGACGAGCCGGTCCGGGGTGGCCAGGGTCCGGCCCGCGGAGCCGAGCAGATGGACGACGACGGAGGCGACCGCGGCCCCGATGAACGCGAACCACACGTACCCGAGGGCCGAGCCGACACCCAGGAACGCGATGGCCACGACCACGCCGGTCGAGGCGCCGAGGCTCACGCCGAGCAGACCGGGATCAGCGAGCGGGTTGCGGGTCAGCGCCTGCATCAGCGCGCCCGACAGGCCCAAAGCCATGCCCACCAGCAGGCCGAGCAGGGTCCGTGGGATCCGGTAGTCGTGGATGATGACCGCCGCGTCCGACCCGTCGGGCTGCCACAGCACGCTCCACGTCGAGGTGAACGGGATGTCCCGGGTCCCGACCCAGACGCTGAGCAAGGAGATCAGGACCAGCACCCCGAGCGCCACGAGGAGTCCCAGACTCCGCAGCGCGGCCACCGCGGCCCGTCGGGTCGGGGGCGCGGCCGGTTCGTCGGCACCGCTTCCGGACGGCGCCTGCGCCTCGACCAACAAGCGATACCCCCTGGCGGCAAATCGCGTAGCACGCAGGCAATGTGACGACGTCACACGGTCACTTAGGTGAGGCTAACCGAACCGTCGCCGGAGGGTCAACGCCCCGGCGCTTTCCGTCATTTCACCCGACGGGGCCCGCCCTTGAACCAACGGCCGGAACCGGCGCGCCCTACGCGCGGACCGAAGGAAACTCACGGCCGGACCCGGCGAACCGGGAGGCGAATCAGGGTAGCCTTACCTGACTTGCCTGCTTCTCCTCGGAGGTACCGCATGCTCGACGGAGGACCGACGGGGGGCCAGGTCCTCCGACGGGCGATCGGCGGCCGGCGCCGCCACATCGCCGGGGCGTCGCTGCTCGGGATGACGCACCAGGCGTGCGAGGCGATGGTCCCCGTCGTCATCGGAGTCATCATCGACGAGGCGGTGGCGACCGGCTCCTCGGGCGCCCTCCTGGCCAGGCTCGGGATGCTGGCCGCACTCTTCCTCGTCCTGTCCACGTGTTACCGGACCGCCGCCAGGATCACCGACGCGGCCGGCGAGCACGCCGCGCACCGGATCCGGCTGGACCTCGGTACCAAGGTGCTCGACCCGCGCGGCGGCGCCGACACGGGCCGGCTCCCCGGGGCGCTGACCGCCGTCGCCACCGGCGACGCCGAGCGGGTGGGCGCCGTCGCGGCGGCGCTCTCGTACGGCATTTCGGCGGTCGCCGGACTGGCCGTCAGCGCGGTGGTGCTGCTGCGGATCTCGGTACCCCTCGGTCTGCTGATCCTGCTCGGCGTCCCGCCCCTGCTGTGGATCGGCCACCGCATCAGCCGGCCGCTCGAGCGGCGCAGCGAGGTCGAGCAGGAGCGCGCCGCCCACGCCTCCGGCGTCGCCGCCGACCTGGTGGCGGGCCTGCGGGTGCTCAAGGGGATCGGGGCGGAGCAGGCCGCGGTGTCCCGGTACCGGCGCACCAGCCAGGACTCTTTGGCGGCGGCCCTGCGTGCGGCCCGCAGCCGGGCGTGGCACGACGGGGCGATCCTCGCCCTCACGGGGGTCTTCATCGCCGTCATCGGGCTGGTCGGCGCGCACCTGGCGATGCGGAGCGCGATCAGCATCGGCGACCTGGTGGCGGCCGTGGGACTCGCCCAGTTCCTGCTCGGCCCGTTCCAGTTGCTCACCTACGTCAGCGGCGAGTTCGCGCAGGGGCGTGCCTCCGCGGAGCGGATCGCGGAAGTGCTGGCGTCGCCACCCGCCGTGCCCACCGGGACGGCCGCGCTGCCCGGCCCGGTCACCGGCGCACTGCGGCTGCGCGGCGTCACGTACGGGGCGCTGCGCGGGACCGACCTCGACATCCGCGCCGGAACCCTTCTCGGCGTGGTCGTCAGGGACCCGGCCGCGGCGAGCGACCTCCTGCTGTGCCTCGGCCGCGAACTCGATCCCGCGGAGGGGACGGTGGAGCTCGACGGCGTGCCCCTGGCCTCGCTCGCACCGGCCGACGTGCGGGGCGCGATCCTGGTCGCCCACCACGACGCGGATCTGTTCGAGAGCAGTCTGCTGGACAACGTACTGGCCGGGCGGGACGGCGGCCCCGCGGACGTCGGACCCGCGCTGACGGCCTCGGCGGCGGACGACGTCGCACAGACCCTGCCGCAGGGGGTGGACACGATGCTGACCGAGCGGGGCCGGTCGCTGTCCGGCGGGCAGCGTCAACGGGTCGCGCTGGCACGGGCGCTCGCCGCCGATCCGCCGGTGCTGGTGGTCCACGATCCGACCACGGCGGTCGACACCGTCACCGAGTCGCGGATCGCCGCCCGTCTGGGCGAACTCCGCCGTGGCCGCACGACGATCCTCGTCACCACAAGCCCCGCTCTGCTGGCCGTGACCGACCGCGTGGTGGTGATCGACGAGGGCGTCGTCACGGTGGACAGCCGCCATCCTGATCTCGTCGCCACCGACGAGGCGTACCGCTCGGTGGTGCTGGCGTGACGGCCGTGCGGGGCGGCGCCCCGCACGACGAGGCGGCCTCTCGGGACAAGGCGACCGCGCCCGGTGAAACTGCCGCCGGACGCGGAGCCACGGACGACGGAGGCCGGACGACCAGCGGGACCGGCACACCCGACCGTGAGCTGCTGCCGATCGCCACCGGCGCCCGGACCCTCGCCGCCGTCGGCACGTTGCTGCGCGGCCACCGGCTGCTGACCGTGTCCGCGGTGTCCGTCCTCCTCCTCGGAACGGGCATCGGCATGCTGACCGCTCCCCTGCTGGGCCGCATCGTCGACCTGGTCGTCGCGCAACGCGGCCCCGGCTCGCTCACGCTGCCGATGGTCCTCCTCCTCGCCGTGGCGACGGCCAGGGGAGTCGCCACCGCGGTCGGCAGCTCGCTCGTCGCCCGGCTCGGCGAGACCGTGCTCGCCGGCCTGCGTGAGCGCTTCGTCGAGCGGGCGCTGCGGCTGCCGCTGCAACGGGTGGAGCGGGCCGGTTCCGGCGATCTGACCTCCCGGGTGACCGGCGACGTGACGCTGGTGACGAAGGCCGTGCGCCAGGCACTGCCCGAGTTCAGCGGCGCCGTCCTCACCATCGTGCTCACCCTGGTCGGACTCGCCGTGCTGGACTGGCGTTTCCTCCTCGCCGTCCTGCCGGCCGTACCGGTCCACATCCTGACCGTGCGGTGGTACATCCCCCGCTCCACCCCGGTGTACGCGGCGCACCGGGTGGCGGCCGGCGCCCTCCAGCACCAGCTCCTCGACAGCGTCGGCGGTGTGCGGACCGTACGCGCGTTCCGGCTGAACGGCAGTCACGCGCGGCTGCTGGAGCAGCGGTCGCGGGACGCGGTCGACCTCGCGCTGCGCGGCATCCGGCTCGTGTCCGGCTTCTTCTCGCGGCTCAACCTCGCCGAGTTCGTCGGTCTGGCGTCGGTCCTGGTCACCGGATTCCTGCTGGTCGGCGACGGTTCCGTCAGCATCGGCACGGCGACCGCCGCGGCGCTCTACTTCCACAGCCTGTTCAACCCCGTCAACGCCGCGCTCTTCCTCATCGACGAGGCGCAGTCGGCCGGCGCGGGCCTTGCCCGCCTGGTCGGCGTGTCGAGCCTGCCGGCAGAGCACGATCCGGCCGGCGCCCCCGTGCCGGTCGACGGTTCCGTCAAGGTGTACGGGCTCGGCCACGCGTACGTGCCCGGGCACCCGGTGCTGCGCGAGGTCGACCTCGAGGTCCATGACGGCGAGCGGGTGGCGCTGGTCGGTGCCAGCGGGGCCGGGAAGACCACCCTGGCGAAGCTGATCGCCGGTGTCCATCCGTCGTCCGCCGGCTCGTTCAGCCTCGGCGGCGTCGACGCGCGAGAGCTCGGACCGGCCGGCATCCGGCGTGCGGTGACGCTGATCAGCCAGGAGGTCCATGTGTTCGCCGGACCGCTGGCGGAGGACCTGCGGCTGGCCCGGCCCGAGGCCACCGACGACGAGCTGCGCGGCGCGCTCGCCCGGGTCGACGCCCTGGCTTGGGTGGAGGCGCTGCCGGACGGGCTCGGCACAGTCGTCGGAGAGGGCGGCCACCGCCTCACGGTGACCCAGGCCCAGCATCTGGCGCTGGCCCGCCTGGTCCTGGCCGATCCGCCGATAGCGATCCTCGACGAAGCCACGGCGGACGCGGGCAGTGCCGGGGCCCGCACCCTGGAAGCGGCCGCGCTCAAGGCACTTGAAGGCCGGACGGCGCTGGTGGTGGCCCACCGGCTCCCCCAGGCGGCGACCGCCGACCGTGTCGTCGTCCTCGACGGGGGCCGGGTCGTCGAGACGGGCACGCACGAGGAGTTGGTGGCGGCGGGCGGGCGCTACGGCGACCTGTGGTCGGCGTGGTCCGACAGCCGCCGGCAGCCGGGTGACGACGAGGCGTCGCGGACGGCCCTCAAGACCTGATCCGGGGGAACCGGGCGCGAAGCCTCCGCGCCTCGATGCCGCCGACTCCCGTACTCCCCGAGAGCGTCGCGGGTCCGCCGTCAGGACCTTGGTGCCAAAGCCGCCACGAGCTCGCGCTCCGATGCCGCCGGCTTCCCCCGCTCCGCCGGGGGCGTCGTGGACGGCCGTCAACCGATCCCGGCGCGTGGCCGGCGCGGTCACCGTCCCGCTCGGGTGGCCGCGGACTCCCGGCCGACGGGCCGTCGGCCGGCCGGCGGTTCAGGTGGCGGAGGCCCCGCCACCCCCGCCGGCCCGTCCCCGAGCGGACTCAGCCCTGCCGCGCGATCAGGCTCGCCGGCCGCAGGTCGGTCCAGTTGGCCTCCACGTAGGCGAGGCAGGCGTCCCGGGTGTCCTCACCGAACACGGTGCGCCATCCCGCGGGCACCTCGGCGAACGAGGGCCACAGCGAATGCTGGTTCTCGTCGTTGACCAGGACCAGGAAGCGGCCCTGCGGGTCCTCGAACGGGTTGGTCGTCATAGCTCGTCACTCCTCATGGGGTTCACGGTGAACAGTTCCGAGAGCGGTTGTTCCGGGTCGGCCGCCACGTTCCGTAGCAGCGTGCGCAGTTCGTCCGCCAGCCGCCGTGCCTTGGCCCGCCCGAGCAGTCCGGTGGCGTGGACCAGCTCGCAGTGCACCGGTCCGTCGCCGCGCGGCTCGTAGAAGCTGAGGGTCAGCTCTGCCCTGGCCGAGCCGGTCGGCACGGCGTGGAAGGAGCCCATGCCGCCTTCCAGCTCCGCCAGGTCCGCCTGCTCGTGGTGGATCACCATGACCTGCGGTCCCCCGGGCGGCAGGCCGGTCGCTCGCGCCACCTCGTCGAAGGGCACGTCCCCCCGGTCGAGCGCGCCGAGCGTCGTCTCCCGCACCCGTGTGAGCAGCTCCGTGAAGGTCGGGTCACCGGCGGTGTCGGTGCGCAGCACCACGGTGTTGAAGAAGCAGCCGACCAGATCGGCCAGCCGGTCGTCGCCACGGCCGGCGACCATGGTGCCGATCGGCAGGTCGGTGCCGGCGCCGTGGGCGGTGAGCAGGGCCGACAGTGCCGAGTGCAGCACCATGAACATGCTGGTGCCGGTGGCCCGGGCGAGCCGGTCCACGCCGGCGTGGAGCCGTTCGTCGAGGACGAATCCGACGTGGTCGCAGGCGTGGCCCGACCGGTCCGCCGCGTCGGTGCGCGGCCGGTCGGCCGGCAGCTTCAGGAAACGGGGCACGTCCTTCAGCACCCGCCGCCAGTAGGCGAGTTGACTCCCGCCCGGACTGTCCGGATCGGTGAGTTCGCCGAGCGTCTCGTGCGCCCAGTGCGTGTAGTCGCCGTACGTCACCGGGAGGGGCTGCCACCCGGGCTCGGCGCCCGAGGTCCGGGCCGCGTACGCGGTGGTGAGGTCGCGGAACAGCGGGACGACCGACCATTCGTCGGCGGCCAGGTAGTGCATGGTCAGCAGCAGCGCCTGCGTCCCGTCCGCGCCGGTGAGCAGCCTGGCCCTCAGCGGGGGCTCCCGCGTCAGGTCCGATGCCCCCGCGGCGAGCTCGGAGAGCCGGGCGTCGAGATCGGCGCACTGCTCGGTCTCCAGCCGCGGCGGCGGGCCGGCCTGCTGGAACACGGCCCCGTCCCGCTCGGTGAAGGCGGTGCGCAGCGGTTCGTGGCGTGCCACCACATCCGCCAGCGCCGCGTCCAGCGCCTCGGTGTCCAGCCCGCCCGGCGAGCGCAGCACGAGTGCGTGGTCGAAAGCCGCGTGCCGTCGGTACGACGACCACTGCGGGCGCTGCACGGGAGCGACGCGCGCGGGGGCGCCGCCCGCGCGGTGTCCGAGCGGTCGCAGCGGCGGGCGGGCGGGCGCCGCGCCCTCGATCTTGTCGGCGATACCGGCGACGGTCAGCGCGTCGAACACGTCGCGGATGCTCAGTTCGACGCCGAACTCGGCGCGGATCCGGCCGACGAGCCGCATGGAGGCCATCGAATGACCGCCCAGTGCGAAGAAGCTGTCGTGGACGCCCACGTCCTCCAGCTTCAGGATCTCGCCGAACAGTTCCGCCAGCCGGACCTGCGTCGGGGTCACCGGCCGGGCGTCACCGGTCATCCCCGACCAGTCGGGTACGGGCAGGGCCTTGCGGTCCAGCTTGCCGTTGGGGGTCAGCGGCAGCGGACCGTCCAGGGGGACGACGAGGGCGGGCACCATGTACTCGGGCAGCAGTGCGGCGACATGCGCACGCAGCGCCTGCGGGTCGAGGACTCCGGGGCGAGTATCGAGACGGCTCCCGGGGCCGGGGAGGGCGTCCGGGCCGCGCTCGGGGCCCGGCCCGGAGCGGGGGCCCGGTCCGGTGTCGCGGCCCGGCCCGGTGTCCGGGCCCGGCCCGCTGTCCGGGACGTTCTCCGGGACGACGTAGCCGACCAGGCGCACGATGTCGCCCTCGCGGTCGGCCACCACGGCGGCCTGGGCGACCGCCGGATGGCCGGCGAGCGCGGCCTCGATCTCGCCCAGTTCGATGCGGAAGCCGCGGATCTTCACCTGGGTGTCGACCCGGCCGAGGAAGTCGAGGTTGCCGTCCCTGCGCCAGCGGGCGCGGTCCCCGGTGCGGTACATCCGGCTGCCGGGCGGGCCGAACGGGTCGGCGACGAACCGCTCCGCGGTCAGCGCGGACCTGCCGAGGTAGCCGCGGGCCAGGCCCCTCCCGGCCACGTACAGTTCGCCGGCCACTCCCGGCGGGACCGGGCACAGGCGGGCGTCCAGGACGTAGCAGACGGTGTTCGGGTCGGGCCTGCCGATCGGTACCCGTCCGGTGGGCCGTCCTCCGGCCTGCCGGGCGGGCCAGAGCGTGGAGTTCACCGTGGCCTCCGTCAGTCCGTAGGCCGCGATGAGGTCGGCGGTGGCGCCGAAGCGTTCGAAGAGGTCCGGCGGCACGGTCTCCGTCCCCACGAGGACCGTGGACCCTTCCGGCAGTTCGCAGCCGACGGGCAGCGCCGACACCAGGGACGGCGGAAGGATCATGTGGGTGATCCGCTGCTCCGCCAGGAAATCGGTGAGCGCCGGCCCGGCGACCCGTGCCTCGTCGGGCATGAGCACGAGCCGTCCGCCGTGGCACAGCGCCATCGACAGTTCGAACACGAAGACGTCGAAGCCGATCGAGGCGAACTGGAGGACGCTGCTGTCCCGTTCCAGCCCCATCCGGTCGACCGCGGTCGCGACCAGGCTGGAGATGCCCTCGTGCGGGACGACCACGCCCTTGGGCCTGCCTGTCGAACCGGACGTGTAGATCACGTAGGCGGCCTGGTCGAGACTCACCGGCAGGCCGTTCACGGGGGAGCCCGGGACCCGGCCGAGTGCGGTCGTGACGTCCGGCGCGTCGAGGAGCACCACGGGGACACCCGCCACCTCGGGGATCTTCCCGGCCACCGGCTCGGTGCCGACGACGACGGCGGCCCCGGAGTCCTCGATCATGTAGGCGAGCCGGTCGGCGGGGTGGACCAGGTCCAGCGGCAGGAAGGCGGCGCCCAGTTTGAGGACGGCGAGCACCGTGGCGACCATGTCGGCCGAGCGGGGCACGGCCACGCCGACCACGCTCTCGGCGCCCACTCCCCTCGCGGCCAGCAGGTGTGCGATCCGGTCGGAGCGAGCGTCCAGCTGTGCGTAGGTGAGCGACTCGGAGCGTTCCACGACGGCCACCGTGTCGGGCCGTTCGGCGACCTGCCGGGCGAACAGGGCGGGCAGCGAGGCCTCTTCGACCTCACGGCCGGTGGCGTTGAAGCGGTCGAGGACCGTCTCCCGCTCTCCGGCGGCGAGGATCTCCGCTCGGGAGACGGGCTGTTCCGGCGCGGCGGCCACTGCCGCGACCAGCCGCCGCAGACACTCGGCGAGCTGTTCGGCGCTCTCCTGGTCGAACAGTTCGGTGGCGTACTCCAGGCGGCAGCCGAGCGTGCCCTCCTCGCCGTCTGCCGCGGTCTGCTCGGTGAAGCTGAAGACCAGGTCGAACTTGGCGGACCTGATCCGGAACGGCACGTCCGCCACCCGCAGTCCGGGCAGCCGGAGTTCGCCCTCGGTCCGGTTGTGGTAGCCGACCATCACCTGGAACAGCGGGTTGCGGGCGGGCGACCGGGCCGGGTTCAGCCGCTCGACGACGGCCTCGAACGGCACGTCCGCGTGGGAGAAAGCGGCCAGGTCGGTGGCGCGGACCCTGGCCAGCAGCTCCGTGAACCCGGGGTCGCCGCTCACGTCCGTGCGCAGTACGAGCGTGTTGACGAAGAAGCCGACCAGGTCGTCGAGTGCTTCGTCGCCGCGCCCCGCGATGGGCGAGCCGAGGGGAATGTCCGTGCCGGCGCCCATGCGGTGCAGCAGGGCGGCGACGGCCGCGTGCACGACCATGAACATGCTGGCGCCGTTTTCCCTGGCCAGCCGCTTCAGCCCCTGGTGGACCTCCGCGTCGAACGCGATGTCCAGTTCCGCGCCGGTGAAGGCGGGCCGGGCGGGCCGGGGACGGTCGGCCGGCAGCTCGATCTCCTCGGGGGCGCCCTCCAGCGCCGTACGCCAGAACTCCAGTTGCCGAGCGATCACGCTCCGGGCGTCGGCAGGGTCGCCCAGGAGACGCTGCTGCCACAGCGCGTAGTCGGCGTACTGCACGGGCAGCGGCTCCCACTCGGGCGCGGTGCCGCGTGTGCGGGCGGCGTAGGCGGTGGCCAGGTCGCGCAGGAAGGGCCGGTCGGACCACTCGTCCGTGGTGATGTGGTGCAGCAGCAGGACGACGACGTGGTCCTCGGGGGCCACTTCCACGACCGTTGCCCGCAGCGGCAGTTCGGCGGCGAGGTCGAACGGCCGGTTGACGGCGGCGTCGACGACGCCGGGAACCTCTGCCTCGTCGGCGCGCAGGCACGCCACCACCGGGTGCGCCCGCTCGACGGGCAGCACCCGCTGGAAGACCTGGCCGTCCCGCTCGGAGAAGACGGTCCGCAGCGCTTCGTGCCGTGCGGCCACATCGGCCAGCGCGGCCCGCCACGCGGGCACGTCGAGCGTGCCGCGCATCCGCATCACCAGCGGGAAGTTGTACGCGGCGGAGGTGCACTCGAGCTGCTGGACGACCCACAGTCGCTGCTGGGCGTGAGAGAGCGGCAGTTCGGCGGGCCGCTCGCCGGCGGTGAGGGCCGGGCGGGCGGAGGCGGCCGGGCGGGCCGCCCGCTCGACGAGCTCGGCGACGGTCGGCGCCTCGAAGAGGTCCCGGATCGCCAGCTCCGCGGAGAGCGCGGTGCGCGCACGGCTGATCAGCCTGGTGGCAAGCAGCGAATGACCGCCCAGGTCGAAGAAGTTGCTGTCGGTCCCGACGCTGCCCTCGGCGAGGCCGAGCACTTCGGCGAAGAGCGCGCAGAGGGTCCGTTCCTGCGGCGACCGGGGCGGGCGGACGGAGCCCGGTCCGGTGACGTCGGGGGCGGGCAGGGCCTTGACGTCGAGTTTTCCGTTGACGGTCAGCGGCAGCGTGTCCACCGCCACCAGCGCCGCCGGGACCATGTAGTCGGGCAGGGCGGCGCGCAGGTGGTCGCGCAGGCTCTGCGCCGGCCCCGCCCCCTCCTCGGCGCCGTTCTCGAGCACGACGTAGCCGGCCAGGCGCTTCGCGCCGGCGCTGTCGGCCACGACGACGACGGCGGCGTGGGCGACGTGCGGGTGGGCGGTCAGGGCAGCGGAGATCTCGCCGAGTTCGATCCGGTGGCCGCGGATCTTGACCTGGTCGTCGGTACGGCCGAGGAAGTCGAGGAGCCCGTCCGGCCGTTGCCTGACGAGGTCGCCCGTGCGGTACATCCTCTCCCCCGGGTCGCCGAACGGATCGGCGACGAACCGCCCCGCCGTCAGGCCGGGCCGGTCGTGGTAGCCCCGGGCGAGGCCCGTGCCCGCGATGTACAGCTCCCCGGGGCAGCCGGGCGGGACCGGGCGCAGCATCCCGTCGAGCACGTGGGCCCGGGTGTTGCGGATGGGGACGCCGACCGTGGGTGTGAGGCTGTCGGAGGTGGATCCGCCGAGCGTGTTGATCGTGTACTCGGTGGGCCCGTAGAGGTTGTAGCCGTAGGTGTCCTCGGTGCGGCGCAGCCGGGTCCACACGGTGTCGGACACGGCCTCTCCGCCGAGCAGGACGAGTGCGGGCCGGTGCCTGCCGCCGTGCTCGCGGGGCGCGGCCAGGGTGCCGCCGGCGGCCTCGTCCGTCGTGTCCCGCGCGGGCCCGTCCCGGTCGAGCAGTCCCTCCTCGATCAACAGTTGCGCGTAGGTGGGGGTCACGTTGACCACGTCGATCCGGTGCCGGTCGCAGTAGGCCACCAGGGCTTCCGCGTCGCGGCGCAGGTCCTCGTCGCACACATGGACCTCGTGCCCCTCGACGAGCCAGAGCAGTTCCTCCCAGGACATGTCGAAGGCGAAGGAGACGGTGTGCGCGATGCGCAGGCGGCGTCCGCCGGCGGAGGCGATCGCCGGGTCGAAGATCTCCTTCTGGTGGTTGAGCTGCATGTTCGTCAGGCCTCGGTACGGCGTGACGACGCCCTTGGGACGGCCCGTCGAACCGGAGGTGTAGATGACGTACGCGGGGTGCTCCAGCCGGCCGGGCAAACCGTGCGCGAACGCGGGCCGCTCGGCGTCGGTGACCGGGCCCTCCGGGAGACCCGCGAGCTCGGCGGCGACGGCCGGGGCGTCCAGCGGGAGTTCCGGTGCGACGGGGCCGGAGGTCCCCCGGAGGGTGGGCGCGACCGCCGTCGTGGACAGCAGGCACAGGGGCCCGGTGTCCTCGACCATGAGGCGCAGCCGGTCGGCCGGGTGGTCGAGGTCGAGCGGCAGATAGGCGGCGCCGGTGCGGAGCACCGCGAACAGGGCCACGACCATCTCGATCGAACGGGGCAGTGCGAGCGCGACGACCTTCTCCGGCCCCGCGCCGCGGGCGATCAGCAGCCGGGCGACCCGGTTGATCTGCGCGTCCAGCTCCAGGTAGGTGAGTGCGCGCTCGCCGCAGACCAGCGCCACCGCGTCGGGGGTGCGGGCGACCTGCGCCGCGAGCATGTCGGCGACGGTCTCGTCCGGCACCGGCCCGAAGCCGGTCTCCCACTCGGCGAGCAGGGCGGCCCGCTCGTCGGTCAGGAGCAGGTCGAGGGTGCCGACGCGGGCCGACATGTCGCCGACGAGCCGCTCCACCAGGGTGCCGAAGCGTTCCAGCGCGGCCGCGGCCTGCTCGTCGTCGACCAGGTCGGGGCGGTACTCCAGCTTCACGCGCACGGACCGGGCCGGGTCGACGACGAGGGTCATGGGGTAGTGGGTGGCGTCCACGCTTTCCACGGCGGTGATGCCGTGACGTTCCCTGAGCTGCCGGAACGCGTTCTCGTCGGCGAAGTTCTGCAGCACGTACAGGGTGTCGAAGAGGACGCCCCGGCCGCCTTCGCGCTGGAGCTCGGCCAGCCCCAGGTATTCGTGGTCCATCACGGCGGCACGCTCGCCCTGCACACGGCGCAGCAGGTCGGCGACCGGCTCGTCGGGCTCGAGCCTGATCCGCACGGGCACGGTGTTGAGGAACATGCCGATCGTCGACTCCACGCCGGGCACGTCCGCGGGCCGGCCGGCGACGGTGGTGCCGAAGACCACGTCGTGGCGGCCCACGGTCGCGGACAGCACGAGCGCCCACGCGGTGGACAGCACCGCGTTGATCGTCAGTCCGTGCTCACGGGCGGCCGTCCGCAGACGGTCGCTGAGCCCGGGCGGCAGATCGAGGGTGCGCCGTCGTGGGATCACCGGCCGGTCTCCGCGGTCCCGTGCGACGAGGGTCGGTTCCTCGAGTCCGTCCAGGGCGCGGCGCCAGGTGTCGCGGGCCGCGTCGACGTCCCGCTCGGCGAGCCGGGCCAGGTGGTCGCGGTAGCTGCCCGGAGCCGGCAGGGCGGCGTCGTCGCCGCCCGTCTCGTAGAGGGAGAGGAGTTCGTCGAGGAAGAGCGACTGCGACCAGCCGTCCCAGGCCACCAGGTGGTGGCTGAGCATCAGGCGGTCGGTGGTTGCGGTCAGCCGGATCAGTTCGAGCCGGAACAGCGGTGGCGCCGCGAGGTCGAACCGCCGCAGCCGGCCGGCGTCGGCGATCTCGGTGAGCCGTGTCCGCCGCTCGCTCTCGTCCAGATGGGTGAGGTCCACCTCCGTGACCGGCACCGGGAGTTCGGCCGCGGGGCAGACGAACTGCACCGGTCCGGGCAGCCCGTCGCTGGTGATGCCGGCGCACAGGCTCGGATGCCTGCGCAGCAGCGTCGCGCACGCCGCGCGCAGCCGGTCGATGTCGAGGTGGTGGTCGAAGTCGAAGATGTCCTGGGCGGTGTAGACGTCCACCGCGGAGGAGTCGTAGCTGGCGTGGAAGTAGATGCCTTCCTGAAGTGGTGAGAGCGGCCAGATGTCGGCGACGGGAAACGGGCTGACGCTTGAGACCCGTTCGGTCTCGGTGGGGGTCAGCCGGACCAGTGGCGCGCCGGCGGGTGCGAGGGAGGCGTCGGTGTTCTGCGAGGTCCTGGCGATGAGTTCGCGCAGCGCCTCCGTCCACGCGCGGCCGAGTGCCCGCACGTCCTGCTCGGTGAGCGCGTCGCCCTCGGGCCAGGTCCACGTGGCGCGCAGTTCGGGGCCGAGGGGCGTGTCCGCGCAGAGGGCGTTGACCTGGAGCGGGTAGGGCATGGCGAGGCCCGGGTCCGGTTCCACGGACAGGGCGTCGCCCTCGACGGCGGGTGCCCAGTCGCGGGCCTGCTCCGCGGGCATCCGGCCGAAGTAGTTGAACAGCAGCTGTGCCTGGGACAGTTGGGCGAAGGCGGGCGCGAGCTGCGGGTTGAGGTGACGCAGCATGCCGTATCCCGCGCCGGAGTCCGGTGCCGACCGTACGGACTCCTTGACCCGCTCCAGGGTGCCGAGGGCGTCACCGGCGGCGGACAGGCGTACGGGATGCAGACCGGTGAACCAGCCGACGGTGCGCGACAGGTCCAGATCGGAAGCGTCCCGTCCGTGACGTTCGAGATCCACCAGCAGGTCGCCGTCCGGGTCACCGCGCCGGCGGGACACGGCGATGCGCAGGGCGGCGAGCAGCACCTCGGTGACGTCCGCGCCGGCAGCGGCGGGCACCGCCGTGAGGAGCGCACGGGTCTCCTCGACGGACAGGGACTCGACGTGTTCGCGCGCGGTCCCGGCGGTGCCGGTCCGGCCTGCGCCGGGGACCAGCTCGGCGCCGGGTGCCAGAACCGCCGCCCAGTAGGGCAGTTCGGCCTGCCGCCTGGGTGAGGTGGCCTGCTCGGCGATGTTCCGGGCGAAGCTGCGCAGCGACGTGGGGACCGGTTCCAGGACGGGCCGCTCCCCGTGCGAGACGGCCTCCCACGCGGCGGCGAGGTCGTCCAGGAGCACCCGCCAGGACACGCCGTCGACGGTCAGGTGGTGGACGACGAGGAGCAGCCGGCCCGGCCGGTCGCCGCCCGTGTCGAACCAGACGGCCTGGAGCATGACGCCGGCGTCGGGGTCCAGACGGGACGCCGCGCTGTCGGACTCGGCGGCGATCACCGTGCGGAGCCCGGCGTCGTCCATGCCCCGTACGTCGACCCTCCTCAGCAGCGCGGCGGCGTCGACCGCGCCCACGTCGAGTGTCCGCGCCGACCACAGCGCGGGGACCGCCGGGCCGAGGTCCATGCGGGAGAGCGTGAGCCGCAGCGCGTCGTGGTGGTCGAGGATCGACTGCAGGACCCGTGTCAGCCTGTCGGCGTCCGCTTCGGCGGGTGCCTGGAGGAGCATCGAGAGGTTGAAGCGGCCGATCGGCCCCCCGTCCTCGCGGAGCTGGTGGACGATCGGCAGCAGCGGGACGTCCCCGACGCCGTCGGCGACCGTCGTCGGGGAGCCGGCGGTGCCCGCGTCGACGGCCGCGTCCTCGGTGGCTCCGGTGAGCCGAGCTGCCAGCGCGGCCGGCGTGCGGTGCTCGAACACGTCCTTGGGGCTGACCGCCAGTCCGGCCCTGCGGGCACGGCCGGACACCGACATGGACAGGATGCTGTCCCCGCCGAGCATGAAGAAGTCCTCCTCCGCGTCGACCTCGTCGAGCCCGAGCACGGCGGCGAAGATGGCGCGGAGCTGCCCCTCGTGTCCCTCCCGGACCGTCGGTGCCTTGTGCCGCCGGATCCCGGGGACCGGCAGGGCAGCGTGGTCGACCTTTCCGCCCGGGGTGAGTGGCAGCGCGTCCAGTTCCACGAAGCGGCTCGGCACCATGGGCGCCGGAAGGGAGGCGCCGAGCGAGCCGCGTACGGCCTCGATGTCGAGGATCGCCCCGGCGGCGGGTGTCACGTAGGCCACCAGGTGCTTCACCCCCCGGTCGTCGTCCCGGGCCACGACGACCACGTCGCCGACCGCCGGCATTTCACGCAACCGTGCTTCGATCTCGCCGAGTTCCACCCGGTTTCCCCTGATCTTGACCTGGTGGTCGGTGCGCCCCAGATAGGTGAGCACGCCGTCGCCACGGAACTGGACCATGTCTCCCGTGCGGTACATCCGGCCGCCCTGTAAGCCGTCGGACAGGGGCCCGGCGGGGCCGCAGAACGGATCCGCGACGAAACGCTCCGCGGTGAGCGCGGCGCGGCCGTGGTAGCCGCGGGCGAGCTGCGCGCCCGCGATGTAGAGCTCCCCGGGCTCGCCCTCGGCAACGGGGCGGAGGTACCGGTCGAGGACGTAGAGCCTGGTGTTCCACACCGGCCGCCCGATGGGCACGGTGCCCTCTGCGTCCGGCTCGGCGCCCGCCTCCCGGCTGGTGACCTGGATGACGGCCTCGGTCGGCCCGTAGACGTTGAACAGCGGCACACCGGTGCGCTCCAGCCAGCGTCTGGCGAGCGGAGCCGGCAGCGCCTCGCCGCCGCTGAACGCCCTGCGCAGGCCGGTCCACCACGGCTCCCCCGGGGCGTCCTCGGCCAGCAGCGCCGAGTACAGCGACGGCACGAGGTCGAGGTTGGTGACCTGCTCTCGGCGGATGAGCTCCGTGAGGTACGCCGGGTCGCGATGCCCGTCCGCCCTGGCGATCACGACCGTCCCGCCGGTCAGCAGCGGGGCGAAGATCTCCTGCACCGAGGGGTCGAAGCCGGTCGAGTACTGGTGCAGTACGCGCTCGCCGGGCCCGAACCCGAACCGGCCGGTCGCCCAGGACAGTTGGGCGACGACGGCTTGGTGGGTCACCACCACGCCCTTGGGCCGGCCGGTCGAACCGGAGGTGTACATGACGTACGCGGCGCTGCCCGGTCGGACGTCGGCGGGGAGGGCGTCGGCAGGGAGGGAGTCCTCGCCGTCATGGCCGGCCGCGCCGTGCCGGCCGAGGAAGACCGGGGTGATGCCGTCCTGCTCCGGCAGCCGTGCCCATGACTCCTCGGTGACGACGACCGCTCCTGCCCCCGAGTCGGCGAGCATGTACCGGACGCGGCCGGCCGGGTGGTCCACGTCGACCGGCAGGTAGGCCGCACCCGCCTTGAGGACGCCGAGGAGGGCGACCAGCGCCCCGGCCGAGCGGGGCACGGCCACGGCCACGACGGTCTCGGGTCCCACGCCGCGCGCGACAAGCCTGCCCGCCAACACGTCGGCCTGCGCGTCCAGTTCGGCGTAGGTCGTCCGCCCGCCGTCGTGGACCAGGGCGGTGGCGTCCGGGGTACGGCGCACCTGTTCGGCGAAAGCTCCGTGCAGCGTGCCGGCGGGCGTCGCGTGGTCCTCTCCGGCGAGGCGGTCGAGGATCTCGCGCCGCTCGTCGGCCGTCCGCGTGGCAAGCCGGCCGACCGGCAGTGCGGGGTCGGCGACGACCTGGGCGAGCAGCGCCCGCAGACGGGCGGCGAACCGTCCGGCGGCCGTGGTGCCGAGCCGGGCGGGGTCGTGTTCGAGACGCAGTCGGAGCCGCTCGCCCGGATGCACCGTGAGCGCCAGCGGGTAGTGCACCGAGTCGCGGATGCGCGAGCCGACGACGCGCACGAGCCCCGACGGGTCGGCCAGCTCGCCGGCGTCCGGCAGGTTCTCCACGACGACGAGCGCGTCGAAGATTTCACCCAGGCCGACGGCCCGCTGGATCTCGGTGAGCCCGAGGTGCTGATGGTCCAGCAGTTCTGCCTGATCTGCCTGGAATCGCGCGAGGACTTGAGCGAGCGGCTGCTCGGGGCGCCACCGCAGGCGGGCCGGCACGGTGTTGATCAGCAGGCCGATCAGGGACTCGATCCCCTCCACAGGCGCCTGCCTGCCCGAGACGGTCGTTCCGAGGACGAGGTCGTGGGTGCCGACGACATCACCGAGCACCAGGCCGAACCCGCCCTGCACGACGCTGCTGAGGGTCAGCCCGAGTTGCCGGGCGCGGGCGGTGAGTGCCGCCGTGTCCTGCGGGGACAGTTCGAGGGTGATGCTTCCGGTCCGCCCCGGGGCGCTTCCACCCGCGCGGACGGGCAGCCGGGCCGGTACGTCGAGACCCGCCATCGCCTCGCGCCAGGCGCCGCGCGCCTGTTCACGGTCGCGGCCGGCGAGCCACCCGGCGTACGCCCGGTAGGTCCCGCTCGGCTCGGGGCGTGGCGCCGCGTCGGCGCCGGGACGGTAGCCGTCCAGCAGCTCCCGTGTGAGGAGCGGGAGCGACCAGCCGTCCACGACGATGTGATGCATGGTCAGGACCAGCAGCGAGCGTCGCTCACCGAAGCGGACCAGCGCCGCGCGCAGCAGCGGCGGGGTGCCGAGGTCGAATCGCTCGGCCCGCTCCGCGGCCGCTATGTCGTCGACGGCCGTGGGCTGCTTCTCCGCGTCGAGTTCCGAGAGGTCGGCGAAGCGCCAGGGCAGTTCGACGCGTTCGCCGATCAACTGCACGATCCGTCCGTCGCGGCACTCGCGGAAGGCCGCGCGCAGCAGCGGATGACGGTCGAGCAGCCGCTGCGCGGCCGCCCGCAGGGTGTCCGCGTCGACGTCACCGGCGAGTTCGAGGGTGTCCTGGACGGAGTAGCCGTCCGCCCCGCTCTCGTCGACGGCGGCGTGGAAGAAGAAACCCTCCTGCAGCGGCGTGGCGGGTACGAGGTCGAACAGGTCCGGAACGGCGGCGGTGAACTCGGCCCGCTCCTCCCCGGTCAGCCGGACCAGCGAGAACGGCGCGGGCACCGCCCCCGCCACGGCCGGAGCCCCGCCGTCGTCCACGGTGCGCTCCGCGGCGCGTGCGAGCGCCGCCACCGTACGGTGCCGGAACACGTCCCTGGGGCTGATCGCCAAGCCCGCCGCGCGGGCACGGCCCACCAGCTGGATCGCGACGATGCTGTCGCCGCCGAGTTCGAAGAAGCTGTCGTGGACGCCCACCGACGGCAGGTGAAGGACCTCGGCGAACAGCGCGGCGAGGGCCCTCTCCGCCGGTGTGGTGGGCGCGGCGTCGCCGGTCATCGCCGTCCACCGCGGCTCGGGCAGCGCGCGGGTGTCGAGCTTCCCGTTGGGTGTCAGGGGCAGCGGGCCGTCGAGGAGGACGACGGCCGAGGGCACCATGTACTCCGGCAGCGCCTGGGACACCTGCGTCCGCGCCGCCCCCACGTGCGCCTCGGTGTCCGTGCCGCCGTCGCCGGCCACCAGATAGGCGACGAGGCGTTTCACTCCCCGGTGGTCGTCCCGTACCAGGACCGCTGCCTGGGCGATGCCGGGGCAGGCCATGAACGCGCTCTCGATCTCTCCCGGTTCGATGCGGTGGCCGCGGATCTTCAGCTGGCCGTCCGCGCGGCCGAGGAAGTCGAGGTTGCCGTCGGCCCGCCACCGGACGCGGTCGCCGGTGCGGTACATGCGCTCGCCGGGCGCGCCGTACGGGTCGGCGACGAACCGCTCCGCGGTCAGCGCCGCCCTGCCGAGATAGCCGCGGGCCAGGCCTCGCCCGGCGACGTACAGCTCGCCCTCGACGCCCACGGGGACGGGCCGCAGTGCCGAATCGAGCACGTAGGCCCGGGTGTTGGGGTCGGGGCGGCCGATGGGCGCCGGCCCTTCGACGTCCGGTTCCGCGATCCACAGCGTGGAGTTGACGGTCGCTTCGGTCAGACCGTAGGCGACGACGACCCGCAGGCGGCCGGACCAGCGGGCGATCAGCTCACCGGGCACCGCCTCGGTGCCGACCACGAGCACCGCCCCTTCGGGCAGTTCGCAGTCCTGCGGCAGCGCGGAGACGAGCGACGGCGGCAGGATCATGTGGGTGGCGCGGTGCTCGCGGATGTAGTCCGTCAGGGCGGGGCCGGCGACCCTGCGCTCGGCGGGGACGACGATGATCCGGCCGCCGACGCACAGCGACATGATCAGGTCCCAGACCGTCACGTCGAAGCCGACGGACGCGAACTGCACGACGCGGCTGTCCGGGCCGATGCCGATCCTGTCCGTGGCGGTGGCGATCAGGCTGCCCACGCCGTCGTGCGGGACGACCACGCCCTTGGGGCGGCCGGTCGATCCCGACGTGTAGATGACGTACGCGGCCTGGTCCAGCGCGATCGGCAGGTCCAGGGCGGAGGCGTCCAGGGCGGCGGTCCGGGCGACCACGGACGGGTCGTCGAGCAGTACCCGGGCGACGTCCGGCACGGCAGGCAGGTCACCGGCCGCTGCCCGCGTGGTGACGAGGGTCCGCGCGCCGGCGTCGGACAGCATGTAGGCGATCCGGTCCTGCGGGTGGTCGGCGTCCAGCGGCAGGTACGCCGCACCGGTCTTCATCACCGCGAGCAGGGAGACGACCAGTTCGGGTGAGCGCGGGACGGCCACGGCGACGATGTCCTCGTGGCCCACGCCCCGTGCGACGAGCAGTCGGGCCAGCCGGTTGGCGGCGGCGTCGAGTTCCGCGTAGGACAGCTGCCGGTCCTCGCACACGAGGGCGACGGCATCCGGGGAGCGGCGCACCTGCTGCTCGAACGCGGCGGGCCAGGTCAGTTCGGGTACCTCACGCGGCGCGACAGCGAACTCGCCGAGCAGCCGGGCTCGTTCCTGGCCGGAGGTCAGCTCGATGCGGCCGACGGGGAGGTTCATGTCCTCGGCCATGGCGTCGAGGACCATGCGGAAGCGTCGCCCGTGGTCGCCCAGCGTCTGCTCGTCGCACACGGCCGCGTCGGCGTCGAGGTGGATCCGCAGGCCGGTGCCGTGCCCCGGCAGGCTGACGGTGACGGCCAGGTCGCTGACCGGGCCGAGCCACTCGGGGCACAGGTCGGCGTCCAGGTCCCCGAACCGCAGACCCTGCACGCCCGGCAGGATGTTGACCGTGGGGCCGACGAGCTCCGCCACTCCGTCGACCAGGCCCAGGTCCCTTGCCAGGTCCTCCGCGCGGTAGCGCCCGTGCTCGACCGCCTCCGCGATCCGGCGCCCGACCGTGTCGGTGAGCTCGGCCGCCGTCATGCCCCCGTGGACGGGGATGCGCAGCGGGAGGACGTTCGACACCATGCCGGGGGGCTGGTCGGAGAGGTCCCCCTGCCGGGTGGTGACGGGCAGTCCGAGGACGAGGTCCTGTTCGCCGCCGATCCGGTGCAGGTAGGCGGCCACGGCCGCGACGAGCAGGCGTGACAGGCGGACGCCCGCGGCCGCCGCGGCGGCACGCAGCACGGCGGTCGTGGCCGTCGGCAGTTCGACGGTGCGCCGGACCCGGCGGGTCATCGGAGCAGGCGCGCGCTCCACGAGGCGCACAGGCTCGGGCCGGCCGGTCAGCCGGTCCAGCCAGTAGGCGCGGTCGGCCCGGTACTGCTCCGACCCGCGATAGGCCCGTTCACCGTCCAGCAGTCGGGACAGCTCCCGGCCGGTGCCGCCGTCCGTGAGCTGTCCCGGGTCCTGGGCGGTGTAGATCTCGCCGGCCCGGCGGGAGATGAGCACGATGCTCACGCCGTCGATGACGATGTGGTGGTAGCGCTGGTGCCACACGACACGGTCGTCGGCGAGCCGCAGCAGCGCGTGGCCGAACAGCGGCCCGTTCACAAGGTCGGCCGGGCGGTCGCGGTCGGCCTCCGCCCAGGCGGCGGCGGCGCCTTCGGGGTCGGGTTCACCGCGCAGGTCGACGACGGGAACGTCGAAGGGGCGGCGTGCGAGCGTCTGACGGGGCCCGCCCTCGGCGGAACCGATGCGCACATGCAGGCACTCGGCCTCCTCGAGCGCCTGCCGCACGGCGGTGCTCAGGCGGTCGATGTCGACGTCGCCGCGCAGGTCCAGGGCGAAGGAGACGTTGTAGGCCGAGCTGTCGGGGTCGAGCTGCTGGGCGAGCCAGATCCCGGACTGCCCACCGGTGACGGGTGCTCCGGCGGTGGAAGTCGGGTCCCACTCGGCGTCAGACATCGTGCGCATGGCCCTTTCCCTCATGGTGCGTCGATGGCGAGTCGTTGCGTGACCGTGCGTGCCGCGCCCGCCCGGCGGAGGACGGCCGACGGACGGGCGGCAGGCGGGTGGCCGCGTCGCTGCGAGGACGCGGAGGCGCTGCTACTTGATCGCCTCGAGCATGGGTACGACCTGGTCGATGGCGTACGGGATCGACAGCACCGTGTTGAAGGAGAGCGCGGCGCCGATGTCCGGGCTGTCGTACGGCAGGAAAAGGTCCCGCTTCTCCTGGTGGACCTTGGTCTTCTTGTAGAGCGGGTCGGCCTTCATGGCCTTCTCCGTGTCGGGGGTGCCGAGCCACACGGTGCGGTCGGCCTCCATGACGTCGAGGCGCTCGGAGCTGAGGTCGGCGATGTTCTCCTTGCCGAGGGCGGCGCGGTACTTCTCCGAGGTGGTGAAGCCCATCTCGCTCAGGAAGATGACCTTGGGGTCCTTGGGCGAGAAGGCGGAGAACTTGCCCGGCTCGTAGGGCTCGCCTACGGTGACCGTCAGGCCCTTCCACTCGGGGTGTTCGTCACGGACCGCCTTGAAGCGCGCGTCGATGCCGGCGATGAGCTTCTTGGTCTCGCCCTCCTTGCCGAGGGCCTTGCCGATCTGCTCGGTCATGACCTGCCACGGCGCCTGGTAGTCCTCGTGGCCCTTCGGCTGGGCGACCACCTTTGCGATCTTGGACAGGGTCTCGTACTGCTCCTTCTTCATGCCGGAGTACTGGGCCACGATCAGGTCGGGCTGGAGCGCCGCGATCTTCTCCATGTTGTACTCGTCGCGCTCGCCGACGATCTGCGGCGGCGTGGAGCCCCACAGGTCCTTGGTCCACGGCCACTTGCCGTACGGCTGCTCCTTGAACCAGTCCACGGAACCGACCGGCTTGACGCCGAGGGCCAGTACCGCGTCCTGGTCGGACAGGCCGAGGGTGACGACCTTCTTCGGCTCGGACTCGATGCTCGTGCTGCCGTACTTGTGCTCGACCGTGACCGGGAAGGCCGCCGAACGCGCCCCGGCCTCCCCGGACGGCTTGGACGCGTCCTCGTCCGTGCCGCCGCCGCAGGCGCTGAGCACCAGTGCGGCGACCGCGGCCGCGACCAGGCGGGGGATGTGGCTGACGATCCTCGTCGGACCGGGGCGTGTACCAACGGACACGGGGCAGTTCCTTTCACGGGGTTTCACGGGCGCGTGCATACGCCCGGTCCGACGCGTCGTGCGGGCGGCGGACGTGGGGTGCGGGAAGGTCCGGATCAGAGGGACGAGCCGATCTCGTCGGCGGCGGCCTGCGGCGCGGCGGCCGGCCCCTCTCCCCGGTCGAGGATCGACTGCAGGATCTCGCCGACCCTGACCGCGGTGTTGGAGAGCAGCGACGACGTGATGCCGTGCGTGTGCTCGGTGCCGCCCTGCAAGTAGATGCCGCACCGCAGTTGAGGATCCGTCGCGATGCGGTAGTCACGCTCGACGCGGACGCGTCCCTCGTCGTCACGGTGGCAGAACTGCCGCACCTCGCCGAGGAGTCCGAGGGTGTCGGCGGTCCGGTACCCGGTGGCGTAGACGACGACGTCGGCGTCCAGCGGCGTCCGTTCCCCGGTGACCAGCGACTCGACGGTGGTGCGCACCTTGTCCGGCGTCTCCACGACGTCGGTGAGCCGGGACACCTTGAGGAACCTGAGGCGTTCGGTGCCGAGGACCTTCTCCTGGTACTCCTGGCGGTAGAGGTCGTCGATCAGATCGATGTCCACCACGGAGTAGTTGGTGTTGCCGTGGTAGCCGATCAGTTTGCGCTTGATCTCCTCCGGGGCGGTGAAGAATTCGTCGACCGCCTCGGGGTCGAAGATGCGGTTGGCGAAGCTGCTGTCGTCGGCGGGGCTGTAGCCGTAGCGGGAGAAGACGGCGCAGACCTCGGCCTTGGGGAAGCGCCGGTGCAGGAAGGCCACGTTCTCCGCGGCGCTCTGCCCCGCGCCGACCACGATGAAGCGGGTCGGATCCGCATCCTCCAGTCCGTCGACACGGGCCAGCAGGTCGGAGTTGTGCCAGATCCGGTCCGAGCGCTCGACGCCATCCGGCATCTGCGGCCGCAGACCGGTGCCGATCACGAGGTTGCGGGCCCGGTGGACGACCAGTTCGGTTCCGGACCGGGCTGTCACATCCACGTACTGCACCACTCCGTCGACCACGACGGGACGCACGGCGACGACCTCGTGCCCGTAGGACACCATGTCGTCGACCTTGGCCGCGGCCCACTCGAAGTAGTCGTGGAACTCGACCCTTAACGGGAAGAGGTTCTTGTGGTTGACGAAGTCGATCAGCCGGCCCTGGCTTTTCAGATAGCACAGAAAACTGAACTCGCTCGTCGGATTGCGCAGTGTCACGAGGTCCTTGAGGAAGGACACCTGCATGGTGGCGTCGTCGATCAGCATGCCGCGGTGCCAGCCGAAGCTAGGCTGCCGCTCGAAGAAGTGAGCGGTGACCGCCTCCTGCCTGCCGACCCTCGCGTTGTGCTCACTGAGCGCGATCGCCATGGCCACATTGGACGGCCCGAAGCCGATTCCTATGAGGTCGTGGATCAGTGGTGCGTCGCCAGGAAGAGCCTGTGACATGTCACTCCCATCATGCGGGACAGCCGCCAGTCGGTGCGTTGCGAAGAACGGGACCAGGCCACGCCGACGGAGCGGCGAGCGAGCGGAACTTAGGTAAAGCTAGCCTTATCTCCCCCGCCTGTCGATGGGGTGAAAGAGAAAAACCGGCCGACCGGTGGATCACGAACTCCGTTCCCCGCAGGGGCCGTTGCGCGCTTAGGTAAGCCTTGCTTAACTGACGTCGGTCCATCGCCGCTCTGAGGAGGAACCCCATGCGGGTCGTCATGTTCGGGTATCAGACCTGGGGGCACCGCACCCTGCAAGCGCTCCTGGATTCCGAACACGACGTGGTGATGGTCGTGACGCATCCCAAGAGCGAGCACGCGTACGAGAAGATCTGGAGCGACTCGGTCGCCGACCTCGCGGAGGAGCACGGCGTGCCGGTGCTGATCCGCAACAGGCCCGACGACGAAGAGCTGTTCATGCGGCTCAAGGAGGCCGACCCGGACATCATCGTCGCGAACAACTGGCGGACCTGGATCCCGCCGCGGATCTTCGGACTGCCCCGTCACGGCACCCTCAACGTCCATGACTCGCTGCTGCCGAAGTACGCCGGCTTCTCTCCGCTGATCTGGGCGCTCATCAACGGCGAATCCGAGGTGGGCGTCACCGCGCACATCATGGACGACGAGCTCGACGCCGGCGACATCGTCGTCCAGCACGCCGTGCCGGTCGGGCCGACGGACACCGCCACCGACCTGTTCCACCGGACCGTCGATCTCATCGCCCCGGTCACCACCGAGGCGCTCGCCCTGATCGCCTCCGGGCGCACCGACTTCACCAAGCAGGACCGGTCGCAGGCGAGCTTCTTCCACAAGCGGTCCGCCGAGGACATCCGCATCGACTGGAACTGGCCCGCGGAGGACCTCGAGCGGCTGATCCGCGCCCAGTCCGCGCCGTACCCGAGCGCCTTCACGTTCCACAAGGGCAAGCGCCTGGAGATCCTGGCCGCGGTCGTGTCGGAGGGCCGCTACGGCGGCACCCCCGGCCGCGTCTTCTACCGGGAGTCGGGCGGTGTGGTGATCGTCGCCGGGGCGGACGCCCGTACCGGCCGCAACCACGGTCTGGCGATCACCCGGGTACGGACGGAGGACGGTGACGAGATGGCCGCGACCGACTACTTCACGTCGATGGGCGGCTACCTCACGAGCCGCCCCTGACGACCGGACGAGCGCGTCCGCCTGCGAGAAAGCTGTCACGGCGGGGCGCCCGCGCGTCCCACCGGTACCGAACCCGGTGGGGAGGCCTTGTCATCACGCTCCCGACACGGCCCCCCACCGGCGTCGCCGACACAGACCGTCGCAGTGACGGCAGGGACGCACCCCGTCACCGGTTCGGTGCTCGCTGTCCCCACTGCTCACCTACCGCGAGCACGGGACCCGGACCCTGACTCGTGCCCGATCAACGCCCTCTCCCGACCCTCAGGGACGTTGACCGTGGTGGTTGCACCGATGCATAGCGTGAGCGCTGGCAGCATGGCCGGGGGGAGGTGCTACAACTGGGATTGTGAGTCCGTCTCCATTCCCGTGCCCGGCGTTCCGGTGCGGTCGAAGCTAGGCAGAAGATTCGGAAGCGTCGCCGGACAGGTCTTCGTCCTTCAGGTGGCGATCGTGGTGCTGCTCGCGGCCGGTGCACTGCTGTCCCTGATACTCCAGTCGCGGTACGACATCGACCGTGAGGCACGCAACCGGTCGGTTTCCGTGGCACAGACCTTTGCGCGATCCCTGGGCCTGCAGGAAGCACTGAGGTCGCCGGACCCGTCAGCGGTCCTGCAGCCCCTCGCCGAGGAGACACGCGGGCCCGCGGGGGTGGACTTCATCGTGGTGATGGACACCCGCGGCATCCGCTACAGCCACCCTCAGCCGGACCGCATCGGCGAGCGGTTCGTCGGCACGATCGAGCCCTCGCTCGCCGGCCAGGTGCACACAGAGAGTGTGCAGGGGCCGCTCGGTAAGGAGATCCAGGCGATCGTGCCGGTCACCTCGCCCGACGGCGAGGTCATCGCCCTGGTCTCGGCAGGTCTGACCGTGGAGAACGTGACCGGCATCGCCGAGCAACAGCTTCCGGTCATCCTCCTGGCCATCACCGGCGCTCTGGCGCTGGCCACCATCGGCACGGCGCTGATCAGCCGAAGACTGCGTCGCCAGACCCACGGCCTCGGCACGCATGAGATGACCCGCATGTACGAGCACCACGACGCCGTGCTCCACGCCGTCCGCGAAGGGGTGCTGATCACCGACGGCGAAGGACGGCTGCTCCTGGCGAACGACGAGGCCGGACGGCTGCTCGGCCTGCCGGACGACGCCGAAGGACAGCCCGTCGACAAGGTCGGCATGGATCACCGGATGGCTGAACTGCTGCTGTCCGGCCGGGTGGCCACCGACGAGGTGCTGGAGGCCGGGGACCGGCTGCTCGTGGTCAATCAGCGGCCCACCCGCCCCCAGGGCCGCCCGGCGGGCTCGGCGGTCACCATCCGCGACTCCACCGAGATGCAGCTGCTGAGCAGCCGGGCGGAGACGGCCCGCAGGCGGCTCAAGCTGCTCTACGACGCGGGGGGTGACGTCGGCACCACGCTCGACGTGGTGCGCACCGCGGAGGAACTGGCCGACGTCGCCGTTCCCCAGTTGGCGGACTTCGTCACGGTCGACCTGGCTGAGCCGGTACTGAAGGGCGACGAGCCCGGACCGGGCGACGACATGCGGCGCACAGCGGTCAGCGGCATCCGCTCCGATCACCCGCTGTACGCGCTCGGCAGTCTGATCGACTTCCTGCCGTCCACGCCGCAGGCCCGCGGATACGGCACGGGCGCAGCCGAACTCGTGCCCGATCTCAATGACGCGCCGGGCTGGCACGCCCAGGACCCGGCGCGGACATCGGCGATCGTCGGCTACGGGATCCACTCGCTCATCGCGGCTCCGCTGAAGGCCAGGGGCGTCGTGCTCGGGGTGGTCAACTTCTGGCGGTCGCAGAAGCCGGAGCCGTTCGACGAGGACGACCTGTCCCTGGCCGAGGAGCTCGTCGGCCGCGCCGCGGTCGCCATGGACAACGCCCGCCGCTACACCCATGAACACAATCTCGCCGTGACGCTCCAGCGCAGCCTGCTGCCGCAGGATCTGCCCGAGCAGAGTGCCGTGGACGTCGCGCACTTCTACCAGCCCGCGCAATCCGGAGTGGGCGGGGACTGGTTCGACGTGATCCCCCTGCCGGGCAGCCGCGTCGGGCTCGTCGTCGGGGACGTCGTCGGGCACGGCCTGCACGCCGCGGCCACCATGGGGCGGCTGCGCACGGCCGTGCACAACTTCTCCTCCTTGGACCTGCCGCCCGACGAACTCCTCGCCCGCCTCGACACCCTCGTCCAGCGTATGGACCAGGAAGGCGACAGCGCCGCCCCGAACGGCGGCGTCCTGGGCGCGACCTGCCTGTACGCCGTCTACGACCCGATCTCCCAGAACTGCACCATGGCACGAGCAGGACACATGCCGCCGTTCGTGGTCGCCCCGGACGGCTCGACGACGATCTCGGAACTGCCGGCCGGACCCCCGCTGGGGCTGGGCGGCATGCCGTTCGAGACCATGGAACTGCACCTGGCGGAAGGCAGTCAGCTCGTCCTGTACACCGATGGGCTGGTCGAGGAGCGGAGCCGGGACATCGCAGAGGGCATGGAAATGCTGCGCACGGCGCTGAGCCACCCCGACCGGGACCCGCACGCCAGCCGCCGCGCCGTACTCGATGCCCTGCTCCCCAGCTGCCCGTCCGACGACATCGCGCTGCTCATCGCCCGGACACGGACTCTGGGAGCCGGCCGGGTCGCACAGTGGGACGTGCCGTTCGACCCGAGCGCGGTCGGTGCCCTGCGCGGCCTCACGGCCGAGCAACTCGAGGAGTGGGGCCTGCAGGAACTCGCCTTCACCACGGAACTGATTCTCAGTGAGCTCATCACCAACGCCATCCGGTACGGCGCCGCGCCGGTCCGCGTCCGCCTGGTGCGCGATCGCACCCTGACCTGCGAGGTGTGGGACGCCAGCAGTACCGCCCCGCACCTGCGGTACGCCGCCACCACGGACGAGGGAGGCCGGGGACTGTTCCTGGTGGCACAGCTCAGCGAGGTCTGGGGCACCAGGTACACACCGGAAGGCAAGGTCATCTGGGCCGAACAGGTCCTGCCCGCCGCCGGCAGTGCCCTCGCCTAGAGTGCGGTTCTTCCGCTGACCGCCGTCGCCCTCAGGAGGCGAGCGAGCGTCTGTCGGATCAGTCGAGTGCGCCGGTCCCGTACGGGTGGCCCCAACGACGATCAAGGGGCCGGTTCAGATTGCTCTGAACCGGCCCCTGATCTGCGACTCTCTCGAGTCGGGACGACAGGATTTGAACCTGCGACCCCTTGACCCCCAGTCAAGTGCGCTACCAAGCTGCGCCACGTCCCGATGCCCGCCTGACCTGGGGTTTCCCCTGGCCGAACGCGCATGAGAACAATACCGCACTCAGGGCGCTGGTCACGAACCCGTATTCCCCGTCGGGCACGCTTGACCTCAAGTGGACTTGAGATTGCACGGTGGGTGCCATGACGAACACGGCTCTCTCCTCCGTATCCGCCGACGTGCACTCCGACGTGTCCGGCGGCCTGCCCAGTGCCTCCCGGCCCGGCTCGTCGCCCGGCTTCCGTGACCTCGGCCGGCTGATGGCCCTGATGACCGGCGACGAGAAGCACGGCCCCGCCGCCACCTCCACGCTCGACGCGCTCTGGGTGCTGTACGACCGTGTACTGCGCGTGACCCCGGCGACCGCCGACGCTCCGGAGCGTGACCGCTTCCTGCTGTCCAAGGGGCACGGGCCGATGGCGTACTACGCCGTCCTCGCCGCCAAGGGGTTCTTCCCCGAGGAGTGGCTGGCGGGCTTCGGCTCGTACGACTCCCCGCTCGGTCACCACCCGGACCGGGTCCTCGTACCCGGGGTCGAGATCGGCAGTGGATCCCTCGGCCACGGTCTGCCGCTCGCCGTGGGCACCGCCCTCGGGCTGCGGGCCCAGGGGCTGACCGACCCGCGGGTCTGGGTCCTGATCGGTGACGCCGAGCTGGACGAGGGCAGCAATCACGAGGCCATCGCCTACGCCGGTCCGGCCGGCCTCGAGCAGTTGCACACGCTCGTCGTCGACAACGCCTCCGCGACCCACGGCTGGCCCGGCGGCATCGCCTCCCGGTTCGAGGCGGCCGGCTGGTCGGCGCAGGCGGTCGACGGCAGGGACCACGAAGCGCTGTACGCCGCGTTCACGGCGCCGCACCCGGGGCGGCCGCGGGCCGTCGTCGCCCGCGTCGAGCCCAAGAACGCCTGAGTACGCCGTTCACCCGCCCAGAGGGGACCTCTTCACCATGGACACGATGCGTGACCGTTTCATCGCCACCACCTCCCGCCTCCTGGACGAGGAGCCGCGCACGGCTCTCGTCCTGGCCGAGATCAGCGCCGCCGGCTTCGAGCAGGCACAGCGCCGCCACCCGGACCGGGTGATCAACGTGGGCATCCGCGAGCAGCTCCTGATCGGCGCCGGTGGGGGCATCGCCCTCAGCGGGATGCGGCCGATCATGCATACCTTCGCGAGCTTTCTCGTCGAGCGGCCCTTCGAACAGGTGAAGCTCGACTTCGGTCATCAGAACACCGGCGGGGTGCTGGTGAGCGCCGGTGCCTCGTACGACTGGCCGGCCGGGGGCTTCACCCACATGTCACCGGGGGACGTCGCCCTGCTCGACACCCTCGACGGATGGACGGTCCATGTGCCGGGTCACCCGGACGAGGCCGAGACGCTGCTCCGTCACGCGGTCACCGGCGACGGCAGGGTGTACGTACGCCTGTCGCAGCAGAGCAACGCCGAAGCCCGGCCGGTCACCGGCGACCGGTTCCTCACCCTGCGCGAGGGTGGCGGTCCCGCGGTGGTCGCGGTCGGCCCGATGCTGGACAACGTCCTCGCGGCGACCGAAGGGCTCGACGTGAGCGTGCTGTACGCGACGACCGTGCGCCCCTTCGACCGGGAAACGGTCCGGGCGGCTGCGGGCGGCCGGGGTGACGTGGTGATCGTCGAGCCGTATCTCGAGGGCACCTCGACCACGGCCGCGAACGACGCCCTGGCGGACGTGCCGCACCGGGTGCTGGGCCTCGGTGTGGGGCGGCGGGAGCTGCGCCGGTACGGCACGATCGACGAGCACCTCGCCGCGCACGGCCTGGACCCGGCGTCGCTGCGGGCCCGCATCTCGGCGTTCGCCGGGCAGGGGGCCCTGGACGCTCACCGCCGGAGCTGAGGAGCGGGCCCCATGACGATCACCGGCTGCTTGGCCGGGTCCAGCGCGAGCAGCAGCCGGCGCATGTGGTCCTCCTGGAACGAGATGCACGCCTGGGTCGGACCCTCGTGGTCCACGTGGATCCAGACGCCGCTGCCCTTCTCCAGACCGAGCGGCCGCTCCTTGTCCAGCGGACTCGTCCCCGGGACACGGTTGTAGTCGATGGCGATCACGTAGTCGAAGGAGCCTTCGAGAGGCTCACCGAGGAAGCCGGTCCCCGGGGCGACGAACTCCTCGTCCTGGTCGTACGGCAGCCGCGTGCCGGGGTCCGGGGAGCGCCCGCCGGCGTCGCCGAGGCCGAAGACCCCGATCGGAGTGCGCAGATCGCCCGCGTGGTGGTCGTTCGTCCAGCCCCGCAGAGCGTTGTGCGCGGGCCACGGTCCGGCGAGGGGCCGCCAGGAGCCCCGGGCGTCGCGCTCGTAGAGCACGCCCTGCGACGTGTTCGTGTCGGCCGTCCGGCCGGTCACGACCAGTGCCTGGCGGGTACCGCCGGGGATCCGTGAGCGGAAGTCGGGGCCGAGGCCCGGGATCTGACGGACCGGCAGCGCCTTGAGGTCGGGGGCGGCCTGAGCCGCGGAGCTCTTCGCACCGGCGGCCGGTGCGGGGGCTGCGACGGTGCAGCCGGTGAGGAGCAGCGCTGCGCAGACCGTCGCGGCCAGCGCACTCCCGGCGCTCTTGATGGCGGGCATGGGCGGGTCCTCCCGGCGTCGTGGAACGGCGGGCGATCCCTACCCGATCGCCGGGGGAAGCGGTTGCCCGGGGCGCCCGCTCACCCGACCGGGGCACCGGCCCCGCGTCCATCCGGCCCGCAATGCTCACCGCGCTCAGCGCCCACGCCCCGGGCACGGCCCCCGGTGACCCGTCGGCGCACGTGGAACCCCACGCGGACCCGTGCGCCCCGCCGCCCGACCGGGCACGAATCACAACGATCCATGGCCTCCCGGCACCGCGCGGCGCGGTTGGCATCCCCGAGCTACCGGGACGCCCTTGGCTCATGCCCATACCGCCGGGGGATCATCCGACGGGGACCTGTTCGTCCCACACCTTCCGGGATCGGTACGCGGAACTGCCGTGCGGCTGTCACTACTCGGCGAGTCGGCGCCCCGCCAGGGCCTGTCGCCGAGCGTGTTCGCGGACGGCAGGCGGAACGCGGAGTGCGGCCATGGCCGCGTGTCGAGCTTGCGCCGAGAAAGGGCCGCGGGCCCCATGGCCCCGGGAGAGGGGGCAAGCCGTCGCTATGACCATGAGATCTGGAACCGCTTCTCAGCACTTCTGACGTCGACGAGGTCGAACCCACCGTGGTGGCGCACGATGTGCCGGACGTCCCCCGAGGCGGTGTCCCTGACGAATCCGGCCCATCCCTCCGTGGTCGCGTGCCGAAGCAGCCATTCGACGACCTCCATGACCACCCCGAACTCGTCCTCGTGGACGCAGATCCGGACGGTCAGGGCCCACGGAACACCGCCGTCGCGATCGGGCCGGTCCACAGCAGGCACCAACAGGGAGACGTCCGCCCCCTCGAACGCATGACTCGCCGAACCGGCGGCGAAGACCTGCCAGGGGTACCCCCAGGTCTTCCAGTCGGCAGAGCTCGGCGCCGAGGGCATCTCGGCCTGCCCCAGGAGCCACCTGACCTCCTGGAGCGCCGGCTCGGACAGGTCCGGTGACAGGTCGGCCGTCAGGAACAGGTCGTAGTAGTCACTCACGCCTTGAGCCTAGCCATCGGCCCCGGCACAGGACCGGTGGCAGTGTCCAAGCTTGCGCACGGCGCCGCGGGGCAGGCGTCGGAGCTCCGCCGCCCGCCCAGGTCGGCCCAACCACAGGGCCCCGCCGTCAGGGCCGCGGGGGCGCCAGCTCCGGGTGCGCGTCGAGCAGTTTGCGCGGGGCCGCCTGGCGCCATGAGTCGAGCAGGATCGCGTACAGCTCCTCCTCGTCGTCCAGCGCTTCGAGCCGCACCCGCAGCCAGGCGTAGTGGTCGTCATGACCCTCGCGCAGGAAGAACTTGGCGGGCTCCGCGGCGATCAGCTCGGCGCGGTCCTCCTTCGGGCACTTCACGCCCATGACCCGGTCGTCGCCGGCCAGCGACGCGAAGATCCGGCCGCGGGGCTCCAGCCGGAAGGTGGGCATGCCCCAGGCGAGCTTCTCGATCGCCCCTGGGAGGGCGAGCGCGATCCTGCGTACGTCGTCGGCCGTGGCCATGGCACCACCGTAAGCGCTGCCACCGACAGCGGCCCAACTGCCGCGCCACACTGCACGCTTCCGACCCATTGACCCCTCACGACGGCTGAACCTACGCTGTCCGGCGTACTCAGAAAGCGCTTTCTAACCCGCAGCCCTACCAGCACCGGGAGCGCCATGAGAAGTCTTCGACAAGAACCGCCCGGACACCCACAACACCCACAACGGCCGCAACGGCCGCCGGCGTCCGGACGGCCGGGAGCACGTCGCAACGCCCTGTCGCCCGTCCCCGTCATCACCGCACTGCTGGCGCTGCTTCTCGGGCTCGGGGTGACCCTGTCGCCCCGCGCCGAGGCGGCGCCTTATCGCGTGCTCGTCTTCTCCAAGGTCACCAACTTCAGCCACGATTCGATCCCCGCGGGCATCGAGGCGATCAAGAAGCTCGGCAGCGAGAACGGCTTCGAGGTCGAAGCCACCGACGACGCCACCGCCTTCACCGACGAGAACCTCGCCCGCTTCCAGGCGATCGTCTTCAACAACACCAACTCCACACCGGAGAGCGGCGATCTGCTGGACGCGGCGCAGCGTGCCGCACTCCAGAAGTTCGTCCGCGGCGGCGGCGGCTGGGTCGGTCTGCACGCCGCCTCCGCGAGCGAACGCGACTGGGGCTGGTACGAGGGCCTGGTCGGCGCCATCTTCGACAAGCACCCGGCCGTACAGACGGGCCGGATCAAGGTGCTGGACCCGTCACACCCTTCCACCGAGGGCCTTCCCGAGCTCTGGGAGCGCACGGAGGAGTGGTACAACTGGCGCACCAACCCGACCGGCAAGGTCCACACGCTCGCCCAGATCAAGGTGCGCGACGGGATCACCGGCCTCGACGAGGGCGTCGACCACCCGTGGTCGTGGTGCCAGAACTACGACGGCGGACGTTCCTGGTTCACCGCCGGCGGCCACGCCAAGTCGGCTTTCCAGGAGCCGGACTTCCTGAAGCACCTGCTCGGCGGCATCCAGTGGGCCGCGGGCAACAAGCCCGGGGACTGCACCGCGACGAAGACGGGCGCCTTCCAGCGGACACCGCTCGCCACCAGCGACCTCGCCGACCCGTTCGAGCTGGCGGTGGCTCCCGACCGCCGCGTCTTCTTCATCGAGCGCACCGGCAAGGTGAAGGTGATCGACCAGTCGACGCTCAAGGTCACCACCGTGCTCGACTTCGAATACACCCCCGAGATGACCAGCCAGTCCGACGGACTGCTGGGACTCGCCCTCGACCCCGGCTTCGCCGAGAACAACTGGCTCTACCTGCTGAACTCCGACAAGACCGAGAAGCGGCTGAACCTCTCCCGCTTCACCGTCACCGGCAACACCATCGACCCGGCGTCCGAGAAGCGGCTGCTGACCGTCCCGACCCTGCGGGGCGAAGGACGGGCCAACTCCCACATGGCGGGGTCGATCGCGTTCGACAAGCACGGCGACCTCTACATCGCCACCGGCGACAACACCGACCCGTTCGCGTCCGACGGCTTCGCACCGATCGACGAGCGTGAGGGCCGCCGCGCCTGGGACGCCCAGGGCACCTCCGGCAACACCAACGACCTGCGCGGCAAGATCCTGCGCATCACGCCCAAGGACGACGGCACGTACGCGGTGCCCGAGGGCAACCTGTTCGCCCCCGGCACGGAGAAGACGCGTGCCGAGATCTACGCGATGGGTATGCGCAACCCGTTCCGGATCACCACCGACCCGGACAGCGGCGCGCTGATGGTCGCGGACTACGGCCCGGACGCCCGCGCCGCCGACCCGGACCGCGGCCCCGAGGGCACCGTCGAATACACGCGCATCACCAAGGCGGGCAACTTCGGCTGGCCGTACTGCGTGGGCGACAACACCCCGTTCAACGACTACGACTTCGCGACCGGGACGTCCGGCCCGAAGTTCGACTGCGCCGACCTGGTCAACGACTCGCCGAACAACACCGGCCTCACCGACCTGCCGCCGGCCCAGCCGGCCACCGTCTGGTACGCGTACTCTGCCTCCCCCCGGTTCCCCGAGCTCGGCACTGGCGGCGGTGGCCCCATGAGCGGACCGGTCTACGACCACGACGAGGCCAACACCTACCAGGGCAAGTTCCCCGCGGCCTTCGACGGCAAGTGGTTCACCTACGAACTGACCCGTAAGTGGTTCAAGACCTTCTCCATCCAGCAGCAGGACCAGACCTTCACCGACCCGCGCTTCGCCCCGGCAAAGGCGGGGGACCTGCACTCGATCAACCCCGTCTTCGGCGACATGGCGTGGAACCAGCCCTTCGACGCCGACTTCGGCCCGGACGGCGCGTTGTACGTCATCGACTTCGGGCTCGGCAGCGGTACCGGACGCGGCGGCAGCAACGAGGGCTCCGGTATCTACCGCATCGACCACGTCGGCGACAATCGGCTGCCGGACGCCAAGGCCACAGCCACGCCGGACAGCGGTTCCGTGCCGCTGACCGTGGCGTTCTCCAGCGAAGGCTCCGGGCTGCCCGACGACGAGCCGGTTGGCTACGCCTGGGACTTCGACGGGAACGGTACGACCGACTCGACCGAGGCGAACCCGACCCACGTGTACCAGGAGAAGGGCCGCTTCACCGCCCGGCTCACCGTCACCGGCCCCGGAGGACTCACCGGGCTGGCCGTCCAGGACATCACCGTGGGCAACACCCGGCCGCAGGTCACCATCCAGCAGCCTCCGGACGGCGGGATGTTCGGCTTCGGCGACACCATCCCCTTCACCGTGAAGGTCAAGGACAAGGAGGACGGACAGGGGATCGACTGCTCGCGGGTGGTCGTCCAGTCGCAGCTCGGCCACGACTCCCATCTCCACCCTCTGGACAACTACACGGGATGCGCCGGCGAGATCACGACCGACGCCGGTGACAGCCACGGTCCCGGCCAGAACCTCTACTACGGCATCACCGCGCAGTACGAGGACGAGGGAGCACCGGGCGTGCCCGACCTCACGGGGTCCGCCTCGCTGACCCTGCGCACGGCCTTCCGCGAGGCCGAGCACATGACGTCGACCGGTGGGGCGAACCAAGGAGCCGTCGTGGGCAGCCGGGGCGACGCTTCCGGCGGCAAGCGGCTCACCGAGATCGAGCACGGCGACTGGATCAGCTTCGACCCCGTCAGCCTCAAGGGCATCGACTCGGTGACCGTGGGTGCGGCCTCCGGCGGCATCGGCGGAAGTATCGAGTTCCGGGCCGGATCCCCGACCGGTGAACTGCTCGGCAAGGTCACCGTCCCGGCCACGGGCGGCTGGGGCGACATCGTCTCCCCGACGACGACGCTGACGGACCCCGGCGGCACGATGAAGCTGTACGCCGTCTTCACCAACCCCGACTGGAGTGCCGACAAGCCGGACCTCTTCGCCGTCGACTGGCTGCACTTCAACGGCCACGGGGTGGAGAAGCGCCAGGGTGCGGCCGTCACGGTCGCCGCCACTCCGGCCACGGGCAGCGCGCCGCTCACCGTGCGGCTGACCGGCAACGTGAAATTGCCCGAGGGCCGCACCGCCGCCTCCTATCACTGGGACTTCGGCGACAACACCCGGCCCGCGGGTGAGGAGACCGCTACGGCGACACACTCCTACGCCCGCCCGGGCGCCTACACCGCGCATCTCACCGTCACCGACGACAAGGGCGACACGACCAGCGGCTTCGTCCGCATCGACGTCCGTTGAGAAGGGACATCCGAATGAACGGCACCAGACGAGCATTCCTCGGCAGGGCACTCGGCGTCGCCACCGCTGCCGCGGCGGCGACCGCAGCAGGCCCGCTCTCGTACGCGGCCGCGGCGGACGGGACGGCTCCCGAGACGGCGCAGCGCTTCCGCCGCATCCCGCCCGCCGGGATCGGCATGCACCTCTACACCATGCGCACCCCGCTGGCGGCGGACTTCAAGGGGACCCTCGCCCGGCTGGCGCAGATCGGTTACTCGACGGTCGGGGTGAGCGGCCGGCACGGGAACAGCGCGGCCGCGATCCGCTCCATGCTCGACGAGACGGGTCTGCGGGCGGTCCTCGAACATGTGGGGTACGACATCGTGCGCGGCAGCGGACTGCCGCGGGCCATCGAGGACACCCACACCCTCGGCGCACGGTGGATCGTCGTGCCGAGCCTGCCCGGGGCGATGCACACCCCGGCCGGATTCCGTGAGGCGGCCCGGGAGTTCAACAAGGCGGGCCTCGCCGCCCGCAACGCGGGTCTCGGCCCGGTGCTGTTCCACAACCACGGCGCCGACCACCAGGTGGTGGACGGCGAGAACCTGTACGACATCCTGCTGCGGGAGACCGACCCCGAGCTCGTGGGCTTCGAGCTGGACGTCTACTGGGCGGCAAAGGGCGGCGGCAGCGATCCGCAGGACCTGTTCGTGGAACACCGCCGGCGCTTCCCGGCGCTGCACGTCAAGGACATGGCGCCGAGCGGCGGGTTCGCCGACGTCGGCTCCGGGGTCCTGGACTTCGCGGCGATGTTCGACACCGCGCGCAGCGGCGGTGTGAAGCAGTGGCTGGTCGAGCACGACGCGCCGGCCGACCCGTTCGCCACCGCGCAGAACAGCTACACCCACCTGGCGAACCTCAGGTACTGAGCGCACAGCGAGAAGGAGCCCCGCACCACCCTCCATGGGTGGTGCGGGGCTCCTTCTCGCGTGGTCAGTCCTGCGCGGAGGCCGCGCCGAGCAGGCCGCGGATGTGGGTGGTGGCCTCGCGGAACTCGGGCCGCCCCATCGTCTCGGTGTAGTCCCGTTCCGCGGGCAGTCCCACGTCGATGATCTCGGTGATGGTGCCGGGCCTGGCGCTCATCACGACCACCCGGTCGGCGAGGTAGCAGGCTTCGGAGATCGAGTGGGTCACCAGCAGCACCGTGGTGCCGGTCTCCCGCCAGATCCGGTTGAGTTCGGTGTTCATCTGCTCGCGGGTCAGCGCGTCGAGCGCGCCGAACGGCTCGTCCATGAGCAGCACGGGCGGCTCGTGCAGCAGAGCGCGGCACAGCGCGACGCGCTGCTGCATACCGCCGGAGAGTTCGTGCGGCAAGGCGTCCTCGAAGCCGCTCAGCCCCGTCGTCGCGATGAGTTCGTCGGCGCGCCTGCGCCCGAGCTCGGCCGGCATCTTCCGCATCTCCGCCTGGAGCAGGATGTTGCGGCGCGCGGAGCGCCACTCCAGCAGGGCGGCGCGCTGGAACACGTATCCGATGTCGTGGCGCGGCCCCCGCACCCGCTCGCCGCCGAGGAGCACATCGCCCGTGGACGGCTTGAGCAGCCCCGCGACCAGTTTGAGCAGGGTCGACTTGCCACAGCCCGACGGCCCGACGATGGCGACGAACTCCCCTGCCCTGACGTCGAGATCGACGTCGGTCAGCGCGGTCACATCGCGGTTCTTGGTGCGGAAGCGGACGGCGACGTCCTTGATGCCGACCGCCGGGGTGGTGGCGGACGGTCCGCCCTGTCTGTCGTTCGTCACGTCCGGCTCCCGCACGGTGGTGTTCCTGGGCATCGTCATCCCTTCATCGCGGTCGCGCTGTCCCAGTACTCCTCGACGGCCTTGGGGCTGCCGACCAGTCCGGCCTCGGCGAAGACGTCGATGGTCTGCTGCCAGTCGGCCTCGGTGTTCACACCGGGGGCCAGGCCCTTGGTCGCGTCGGTGTGCAGCAGCGTGAGCGTGGTGGCGAACTGCTCGGCCAGCACCTCCTTCGGCGGCAGCTGCTCGCTCGCGCCGTCCATCGAGGCCACGGCCGGCTCGGGCGCCTTCTCGGCGGCCGCGAAGGACTCACTGACCGCCTTGGCCATGCGCTGCGCGAGGTCCTTCTTGCCGGTGAGGACCTTCTGGCCGGCGATGAGGCCGTTGGAGTAGAAGTTCAGGCCGTTCTCGGAGAACCGGAGGTAGGAGACGGGCTTCTTGGCCTTGTTCTGCATGGTGGGGCCCTGGTCGCTGGCGTATCCGAGCAGGCCGTCGGTCTTGCCGGAGATCACCGCGGCGATCTTGCCCGCCGGGTCGGTGTTCTGGACCTTGACGTCGGACTCGCCGAGGCCGTTCTTCTTGAGGAAGATCGGGAACGTCTTGGAGAGGGCGTCACCGGCGGTGCCCGCGATGGTCCTGCCCTTGAGGTCGGCGGGGCTCTTGATGTTCTGCGACTCGAAGAACTGCACCGAGGACGGGGTGGTCTGGAGAAAGACGCCGAGGCTCTTGACCTTGACACCGGCGTCGACACCGGACAGCACGGCCGGTGTGTCGGCCCAGCCGAAGTCGGTCTGCCCCGCGCCGGTCGCCTGCACCGTCTTCTGCGATCCCTGGCCGGCGCGTATGTCGAGGTCGATGCCGTGCTTCTCGAAGATCTTCTGCTGCTTGCCGTAGTAGAACGGGGCGTGCTCTCCGTACGGGTACCAGTTGAGGGTCAGCGTCACCTTCTCCAGCTTCTTCCCCGAGGAGCTGGTGGATGTGCCGGAGTCGTCCCCGCCGCAGGCGGTGGCGGCCAGGAGCAGCGGTACGAGGCCGGTCAGAAGCAGTCTGCGCGCAGTCATTGCTGGTCCTTCTCGTCGACTTGGAACGGTGCCCGGGGGTCGGTCAGTAGGTGGTGGTGACGCCGGTCTCCCGGCGGCTCGCGTGCCACGGGAGCAGCAGCTTCTCGGCGATCTCGACGAGGACGAAGAGGACGACGCCGATCAGGGACATCACGAGGAGGCCGGCGAACAGCATGGGGGTGTCGAGGTTTCCGTTGGCCTGGAGGATCACGTAGCCGAGCCCCTCGTTGGCGCCGACGAACTCACCGACGACCGCACCGGTCACGGCGAGGGTCACCGCGACCTTGAGGCCGGAGAACAGATGCGGCAGGGACGCGGGCATCCTGATCTTCACGAAGGTCTGCCAAGGGCTCGCCCCCATGGTCGAGGAGAGCTGGAGCATCTCCGGGTCGACGGCCTTGAGCCCGGTCACCATGGAGATGACGACGGGGAAGAAGGCGATCAGGACGGCGATGAGGATCTTGGGTGCGATGCCGAAGCCGAGCCACACCACGAACAGGGGTGCGATGGCGATCTTCGGAACGACCTGCGCGAACAGCAGGATCGGGTACAGGGTCTTCTCGACGGTGGCCGAGTACACCATGATCACGGCGGCGAACACCCCGACGACCACCGCGATCAGGAAGCCAAGGAGCGTCTCGTAGGTGGTCACCCAGCTGTGCTGCCAGATGTAGTCGGCCTTGCCCGTCAGCACGTCCAGCGTCGCGCCGGGCGACGGAACGAGGTAGGGCTCGACCAGTTCGGCGGCGGCGATCACCCACCAGACGGCGAAGCAGGCGAGGAGCAGGGCTACCGGGCGCCAGCTCTGTTCGAGCAGGCGGGACGCCCGCTCCCCCGGGCTCGGCCTCTCACGCCGGTCGACTCCCGCCACCTTCACGGGTGCTGCCTTGATGGCGCTCTGACTCACGGTCAACTCCTGGTGCGCTCCGGAGCGGCTGAATCGATGCGGGAGAAAACGCTTTCAGAAAGCGCTTTCTGATAAGGTGTCGCCACGCTAATGACTGCTCGTCCGCACGGTCAATAGGTCGTCCCGAAGTTTCGGGGGGTCAAGTGAGTGAACGGGAAACACAGGCTCATGTGACGCTGGACGCTGTCGCCCGCCGGGCGGGAGTGTCCCTCGCAACCGCGTCACGAGCCCTGAACGGCACCACCCGGGTACGGGAGGACCTGCGCAGCCGGGTGCGCGCCGCAGCAGATCAGCTGGGCTACATCCCCAACGCCCATGCCCAGGCGCTCGCCAGCGCGTCGAGCAACACGGTGGGCCTGATCTGCCACGACGTCGGCGATCCCTACTTCGCCGCCATCGCCGCCGGGGTGATGCGCGCCGCCGCGGCGAAGGACCTGCTGGTGATGCTCGCCAGCACCTTCCGCGAACCGGCCCGAGAGATCGCCTACGTGTCCACGCTGCGCGCCCAACGGGCGCGCGCCATCCTGCTGATCGGCTCCGGCTTCCAGGACCGGTCGTGGGAGCGCGCGCTCGCCGCGGAGCTCGACCCGTACGTTCGGGCCGGCGGTCGCGTCGCGGTCGTCAGCCGGCACCGCAGCCTGCGGGCCGACGCCGTACTGCCGGAGAACCACGGCGGGGCCGCGGCCCTGGCCCGGGCCCTGCTCGACCTCGGACACCGGGAGTTCGCGGTGCTCAGCGGCCCGCCGTCGCTGACCACGGTCGCCGACCGGCTCGCCGGCTTCCAGGAGGAGCTGGCCCGGGGCGGCGTCGAACTGCCGCCGGAACGCATCGTGCGGGGTCCGTTCACCCGCGAGGGCGGCTACGCGGCCGCGCGCACCCTGCTCGCCCGCGGCAACCGGCCCACCTGTGTGTTCGCGGTGACCGACGTGATGGCGGTCGGCGCGCTCGCCGCCTTCCGGGAGCAGGGGGTGCGCGTACCGGAGGACATCTCGCTCGCGGGATTCGACGACATCCCCCTCGTACGGGAACTCTCGCCACCGCTGACCACGGTCGCCCTTCCGCTCACCGCCATGGGCGAGGAGGTCATGGCACTCGCCCTGCGCGAGCCCCGGGGCCCGCGGTCCAGGGTGCTGCGGGTGGGCGGAGAGGTCGTCCTGCGGGCCAGCGTCGCTCCCCCACCGACGCCACCGGCCGCACCGGTCACGGTTCCGGGCGGGGGCGCGCAGCAATTGAGCGCGAGCCCCTTGAACGCCGGAGGCACCGACCGGTACCTCGGCGCGCCGGAGCGCTGACCACCGCCGGAGCTGACCGGTGCGGCCGGTGCCCTCGTCATCTGGCAGGGCCGCACACCCGTGGAATGCCGCACGGAAGGACCGGAGGGGCGCTTGCCGCGCCCCGTGGGCGTCGCGTCAGATACGGCCGTCCTCCCGGCGGTGGATCTGCTCGACCAGGTCCGCCGCGAGCGACTTGATGGTCTCCAGACCTGCCCGGCCCCAGGCCCTCGGCTCGGTGTCGACCACGCAGATGGTGCCCAGCGCGATGCCCGTACGGTCGATCAGCGGCGCACCCAGGTACGAGCGGATGCCGGCCTCGTCGACGACCGGGTTCCCGGCGAAGCGCGGGTAGTCGCAGACGTCCTCCAGCACGAGCGCCTTACGGCGCACGACCACATGCGGGCAGTACCCGTGGTCCCGTGCCATGAACCGGCTCACCTCCGCGACGCCCGCCGCGGGACCCGGCTCGCCGCCGCGGCGGGGGCCCGACGGGGTGTGCAGCCCGGCGAAGAACTGACGGTTCTCGTCGATGAAGTTGACCATGGAGTACGGCGCGCCGGTCATCTCGGCGAGCTTGCGGGCGAAGTCGTCGAACGCCGCGTCCGGGCGCTCCCCGAACCCGAGCTGGCGCAGCCGCAGCACCCGTGCGGGTGCCTCGCGGTCCACCGGGGTCAGCAGCAGACGGCCGGTGGGGTCGTACGTCATGTCGGTGCTCCATAGCTCGGTGCCGGGACCGGCACGGCGGCGGTTGTGGTGAGCAGGTGCTGGACGAGGGTCACCAGGGTCCCGATGCCCGAACTGGCGATCCGCGCGTCGCACAGCACGACCGGCACCTCCGGCTTCAGGTCGATCGCGGCCCGCACCTCCTGCGGGTCGTAGCGGTAGGCACCGTCGAACTCGTTGACGGCCACGACGAATCCGATGCCGCGCCGCTCGAAGAAGTCGACGGCGGAGAAGGAGTCCTCGAGCCTGCGGGTGTCGGCGAGCACGACGGCGCCGAGGGCGCCCTCCGACAGTTCGTCCCACATGAACCAGAAGCGCTCCTGGCCCGGTGTCCCGAAGAGATAGAGCACATGGTGCTCGTCCAGGGTCATCCGGCCGAAGTCCATGGCGACCGTGGTGGTCGTCTTGGACTCGACGCCCTCCAGGCTGTCGGTCGCGGCGCTGACCTGGGTGAGCAGTTCCTCCGTGCTGAGCGGTTCGATCTCGCTGACCGCTCCGACGAAGGTCGTCTTGCCCACCCCGAACCCGCCCGCGACGAGGATCTTGAGCGCGGTGGGGAACTGGTCGCCACTCTCGGCGACGCGGGTGTCAGAGCCGTCGTCGTAGGCCATCGAGCACCGCCTCCAGCAGTGAACGGTCGGTGGGTGTGTCATGGGTGCGCGGCGCGCGGGCCGTGACGGCGCCGCAGTCGACCAGGTCGGACAGCAGCACCTTGGTGACAACTGCCGGCAGCCGTAAGTGCGCGGAGATCTCGGCGACCGACGTCGGACCGTGGCACAGGCCGAGCGCCGTCGTGTGCTCGGGACCGAAATGCGCCTGAGGCGCGCTGCCCGTGGCCATCACCATGGAGAGCAGGTCCAGCGCGGCCGTCGGACGGGTGCGCCCGCCGCTCACCGTGTAGGGACGGATCAGCCGGCCCGCCGCGTCGTCGAGGAGCGGCCCGTCCGTGGGCGAGGGCATGATCACCGCCTCGCGGCGCTCGGTGCTCCGGCGGGCTGTCTGACGGGCGTGACCAGATAGGGCCGCACGCTCTTGACCAGCATCGCCATCTCGTAGCCGAGCACGGCGGCGTCGGCCTCACGTCCCGCGAGGACGGCGAGACAGGTGCCCGAGCCGGCGGTGGACACGAACAGCAGCGTGGAGTCGAGCTCGACCACGACCTGGCGTACCTCACCGCCGTCACCGAAGCGCGCTCCGGCGCTGCGGCCCAGCGAGTACAGGCCGGAGGCCAGGGCCGCCATGTGGTCGGCGCTGTCGTTGTCCAGACCGTGCACCGATTTCACGAGGCCGTCGGAGGAGAGCAGCACCGCGTTACGGGTGTACGGCACACGCTGGACCAGACCGCTCAACAACCAGTCGAGGTCCGAGACATGGCCGGTCGGCACATCGCTCGCCATGGTGCATCTACTCCTTGATGGTGGGTTCGTCACGCTGGGGGTCCGACTGTCCGGACAGCGGTGCCGCCCGTTCCGGCTCGTTCTCCGCGAGGCCGATGCCCCGCTGGAAAGCTGCCATCAGACCCGGGTCGTGCAGGGCCTCTTCGTCGTCCCTGCGGGGCGCGGGGGCGTCCCGCAACTGCGGGACGAGGTGCTCCTGGATGCGGCGCTTGGGCAGCTGGGGGCGGCCCATCGTGCCGCGGACCACCGGTCGTTCGGGCGGTTCCGCCAGGTCGGGGCCCGGTCCGGCGACGGGCCCGGGCGGGGCCGCGTGGTGGCCGTCGCCGAAGCGACCGGCGCCCGGCACGGGCCGTTCGCCGCGCTCCCCGCGCACGGGCAGGGGCGCGTCCGCCGTGCCGGCGCCGGCCGGCTGCCGTTGCGCCGGCACCGGCCCGGTCTGCGCGGACGGGGCCGACTGCGGCAGCGACATGGCCGCGACGCGGGGCCCGTTCATGTGCGTGGCGGGCGTGCGCGCGGCCGTCGTCCCGTACTCGGCCGCGCCGTCGTGGTCGGCTCCGAGCAGGCTCTGCGGCAGCACGAGTACGGCCTGGACGCCGCCGTAGATGTTCGTCTGGAGCCGAACGGCGATGCCGTGGCGGCGGGCCAGCGCGGACACGACGAACAGACCGATCCTGCCGTCCTGGAGCAGACTGGCGACGTTGACCTGGTCGGGGTCGGCGAGCAGGGCGTTCATCTTGTCCTGCTCCTGGGGCGGCATGCCGAGCCCGCGGTCCTCGACCTCCACGGCGAGCCCGGCCGTGACGTGCTGGGCGCGCAGCAGGACCTGGGTGTGCGGCGCGGAGAACAGCGTGGCGTTCTCGACCAGTTCCGCCAGCAGATGGATCACGTCGGCGACCACGTGGCCGCGCAGTGTGCCGGCGATGGGCGGCACCAGCTTGACCCTCGGGTACTGCTCCACCTCGGCGATGGCGGACCTGAGCACCTCCGTCATGGTGACCGGGTGGGACCACTGCCGCCGGGAGACGGCGCCGCCGAGGACGGCGAGGTTCTCCGCGTGGCGGCGGATCCGGGTGGCCAGATGGTCGACGTGGAAGAGGCCCTTGAGCAGCTCCGGGTCCTCGACCTGGTTCTCCAGCTCGTCGAGGAGCTGGATCTCGCGGTGCACCAGGGACTGCAGTCTGCGGGCAAGATTGACGAAGACTTCGACCTTCTGTTCGTTGCCCACGCTGCTGGAGAGCCGGGACGCCTGCACCACGGCCGCCAGCGCGGCGTCGTGCGAGCGCGCCAGATCGAGGGCGAGAAGGTCGAACTCGTCCCCGCCCGAAGGCCCTTGTTCCGGCGTACGGCGGGGCGGCGGGCCCTCGCCGCGCCTGAGCCCGTCCACGGCGGTGCGCAGCTCCTCCTGGGCCCGGGCTGTGGTGCGGCGAAGCTCGGAGCACCGGTCGAGCACGGCCGTGGCCGCCCGGTCGGCGCCGCGCGCGGCGACCGCAACGGCGGCCAGGGCGAGCGCCGCCATGGCGCTCAGGGCGACCCCCAGGCCGGCGGACGGTTCGGGAGTGCCGGCGCGCAGCGTCATGACCACCGCGGTCGCACCGCTGAGGGCGGCGACCACGGTCGGCAGGACGGCCGTGCGCAGCAGTTGGGGTCGTATGCGGACTTCCGGCGGCGCGGCAGCGTTCCTGCCGGGTGTCCTGCCGGAAGGTGTTCTGCCGGAAGGTGTTCTGCCGGAAGGTGTTCTGCCGGAAGGTGTTCTGCCGGAGGGTGTCCTGCCGGAAGACGTCCGGCCCGCGGACGACAGTGAGCGGGCACCTGGCCGGCCGTGACGCCCGCCCTCTCGGCGGTCGGACCGCGCGGCTGGTGCGCGTAGTTGAGACATCAGCGTCCTCGGTACGTGGGGCCCCAGGGATCGGCGTACTGCGATTGATCGGCATGACTCCACGGCGGAACCCGGGCACGCGAACGAGAGCCCACCGTCGATCACCGGCAACACACGGTAGTCGCCGGGGATGGGGTGGGCCGAGCTGTTGCGAAAGTTGCCCGCTATGGGTCGCGCTCTGGTATGAGGGCTCGCACGGCAGACCGAATGGGGGTGTGGGTGTGGCGGCGGGAGCGTGGGCCGCTGCGCGGGGCCGTTCGCCTCCCCGCCCCTTCCCGAACCGGGGGCTCCGCCCCGGGCCCCGTACCGCGCTTCGCGCGGTGCCCTCGATCTCCCCCTACGGCCTGGCGGCCATGGAAGGTGCCGGCAGGCGGGCTGAAATGCCGCTGCGCGGCACCCAGCCCCGCCGGTGGTCACACTCCGGCGTTGCCGGCAACTTCAGCCTCGCCGGCGTTTGAGGCGCGGGGGTCCGGTGGGGGTCCCCCCACGCCGCCAGGCGTAGGGGGAGGAGCCCCCGAACACCGCGCGGAGCGCGGTACGGGTCCGGGCGGAGCCCGCCACGCGGCGGAGCCGCACATCGGTACAGCGGGGAGGGGCGGGGAGGGGAGAACGCCCGCCGCAGGCGCTACGCCGGCCCCGCGCCCGTCAAGCCGTCGGCGCCGTCTCCGGTGAGCCCGACTCCGGCGCCGCGTCGCGCGCCGGCTTCGCCGCCGTCGCCTCCGCGGTAGCCGTGAGCGCCGACCAGCCTTCCGCCGGCACGGTGGCCACCCCGCGCCACCACGGCACGGTGGGCACGATCTCGGCCGTGGGTTCGAACGGCTCCCCGGGCCGCGGCAGCGCGATACGCGCTCCCGCCTCGGCCGCGGCCGCGACCGTGCCCTCGCCGGGCTCCGCCCACGGGTGCGGCGCCAGGTTGAACGTGCCCCAGTGGATCGGCAGCATCACACCGGACGGTGTGCCGCCCTGCAGGTCGAGGTGGGCACGCATACCCTCGGCCGGGGTCATGTGGATGTCGGGCCAGTACTCGGAGTACGCGCCGATCTGGATCATCGTCGCGTCGAACGGCCCGTGCTCGGCGCCGATGTCCTGGAAGCCGGTGAAGTACCCGGTGTCGCCGCTGTGGTAGATCCGGTGCTCGGGGCCGGCGACGGCCCAGGAGGCCCACAGGGTGTGCTGCTGGTTGCGCAGTCCGCGGCCGCAGAAGTGGCGTGCCGGGGTCGCGGTCAGCCGGATGCCGCCGATCTCCGTGGTCTCGTTCCAGTCGAGCTCCCGCAGGCGGCCCGGGGACACGCCCCAGCGTTCGAGGTGGGCGCCGACGCCGAGCGGCACGGCGAAGAGGGTGTCGGTCGAAGCCAGGGCGCGGACCGTGGGCAGGTCGAGATGGTCGTAGTGGTCGTGGGAGATCACGACGACGTCGACACTGCCGAGGGCGGCGAGCGGCGCGGGCACCGGATGCAGGCGCTTGGGCCCGGCGAAAGCGAAGGGGGAGCACCTCTCTCCCCAGACCGGGTCGAAGAGCACCCGGCGGCCGTCGATCTCGGCGAGGACGCTGGAATGCCCCATCCAGGTGAGCCGGAGCCCTGAGGCGGCGGGCCTGGTGAGGTCGGTGGCGGTGGTGGTGTGCAGCGGCACCGGGCGGGCCGGTACGCGGCGGCTCCTCGCCTCCTTGGCGAAGTACGTCCTGGCGAACTGCACCATGGAGCCGCTGGACGGTCTCGTACGCGTCCCTTCCGGGTTCTGGAAGACGCCGTCGGCGAAGTTGGGCGAGCTGTGGATGCGCGCCAGGCGCTCGCCGGCCGGGTCGGCCCCGAAGGCGGCAGGCCTCAGTGAGCGCAGCCGGGACCTCAGCGAGTGGGGGGAACCAGCGCCGGACACGGCACCTCCTGATGCTCGGGGTCATTCCATTATGTGCATTTCAAGGCGGAAAGGAGCGGTCTGTGAGGCCACCCTGACCCGGTCGGCGACCAGACACTCCGTCATGACCAGCCAACGCCCGCCACGGTGCCGGTGTTCCTGAACGTGCCCGTGTGGCCGGATCCGGTGCCGGTCCGTGTCACGTTTCCGGGCGTGCCCTCCGTCGTAGTGGTGACAGCACACGGCTTCCCCCATGAGGAGCACATCATGGCCCGTATTTCCCTCGACCCGCGCCGCTCACTCTTCCTGCGCGCTGCCCAGTGGTACTCGAAGCGCGCCTACGGCAAGATCCTCGACCCGGTCCGCGCGCTGGGGCACAACCCCAGGGTGCTCCGGGCGGATCTCCGCTTCGAGATGGCGGTGGGCAGGTGGAACACGCTGGACGCGGATCTCAAGGCGCTCGCGGTGATGGCCTCGGCCGCCTCGATCGGCTGCAGCTGGTGCATGGACTTCGGGCACTGGGAGAACAGGCAGCGCGGGATGGACGCCCGCAAGGTGCGCGATGTGCCCATGTGGTGGGAGAGCGACGCGTACACCCCGCTGGAACGCGACGTCATGGCGTTCGCGGAGGCCATGACGGCCAACCCGCCGGAGATCGACGACGATCTCGCCGGGAGGCTGGTCGCCGCGCTGGGCGAGGCGGCGTTCGTGGAGCTCACGGCGATGGTGGCGGTGGAGAACCTGCGGTCCAGGATGAACACCGCGCTCGGCCTGACCAGCCAGGGCTTCAAGGACCACTGCGAGATCCCGGCGCGGGAACAGGCCGTCGCGGGGGCCGCCGGGGAGGTCCCCGCCGGCTGACGGATGGCGGTGGCACCGGCCGGCGCACGGGGGCCGGCCGGTCGCCGAGGCCGCCTGAGGCAGCTCCTGTACAGGGCTGGACTTCATCCAAGATCAGCTGTGTACTGTGACGCCGTGGCCAGAGTTCGGTTGAGCGTGGCGGAGAGGCGCGAGGAGATCCTCGGCGCCGCCGTCGAGCAGATTGAGGTGCGGGGCGTGGCGGCCGTACGGATCGCCGACGTCGCCGACGCGCTGGGGGTGAGCAGCGCCCTGGTGCTCTACCACTTCTCCACCAAGGAGAAGCTGGTGGCGGCCGCCTTCACGTACGCCGCCGACGCGGATCTGGCCCATCTCCGCAGGCTTCTCGGGCGGCGTACCACCGCGCTGCGCCGGCTTCGCTCGGCGGTGCGCTGGTACGCCCCGACCGGGCAGGCCAAGGGCTGGCGGCTGTGGATCGACGCCTGGGCGGTCTCGCTGCGGGAGCCTGCCCTGCGGGACGTGTCCCGTGCGCTGGACCAGCAGTGGAAGTCCGCACTGACGGAGGTCATAGCCGAGGGGGCGGCCGCCGGCGAGTTCCCTTGCGAGGATCCTGCGGCGGCGGCCTGGCGGCTGACGGCGTTCCTCGACGGACTGGCCGTCCAGATGACGTCGTACGCGGGTTCGCTGTCCCGGGCGGCCATGCTCCAGTGGACCGACGAGGCCCTCGCCCGGGAGCTGGGCATCGACCACGCCGAGCTGACGGCCACGGCGCGCTGAGCCACTGGCCGGCGCCCGGGGCGGTGGCGGCGGACGGGCCGGCGACGGCGACAACGGCGAATCGGACCCCGAGTCGGCGGCTCGGGACGGTGACAACGGCGGAGCGGGCCGGTGGCGACAGCGGCTCGGGACGGTGACGACCGCGGCGCGCCTCAGGTCTGCCGCACCGGTTCGTAGACGGCGGCGTCCAGCCCGAACGTCCAGGCGACGCCCTCCTTCGCCGTGCGCGTCGTGGGCGGCACACGCAGCCAGTACGTCCGATGCGAGCCGTCGGGCTCCGGCGTGGAGTTGACCACCTCGACCATCACCACGTCCTCGTCGTCCGCGAGCGCGATCCGCCACAGGATGCCAGTCTCGTCGCGGTGCACGGGCTCGGCGCCGGACTCCGCGAGATAACGGTCGTAGCCGTAGTACTCGAGCATCACCCGGCGCAGTTCCGCGTTCTCCTCGTCGCGTATCCGTTCCGGCGTCAGGGCCGTGAGCTCGCGGAGGAACTCGGCGGGCACGGGCATGCCGCGCCATGCGTAGAGGGCGAATCCGTCCGGGAACACGAGGGCGGGGCCTTCGCCGTTGTCGAGCCGGCCGGCCTCGTCGCGGTGCAGCCGGGCGGGCCGTTCGCAGATGACGACGGCGTTCTCGAAAGGCCACCACCAGCCGGCGTGCTCCGCGACCCGCGCCAGGCCGGTCAGGCGGTCGCTGCGGCCGTCGAAGGCGGCGAGCCATGCGGCGTCGTGCTGTCCGAGGACCGCGTCGAGCAGGACGCCCCGGATCCTCGTCTCCTCCGCGGCACGGTCGGCGGCGCCCTCCGGCGCCTTCTCGAGCAGCGCGTCCACGATGCCGGTGCGTATGCGCTCGGCCAGGGCGCGGGTGCTGTCCCACAGGAGCGCTCCCGTGCCGCTCCACAGCGAGGTCCAGCCACCGGGGCCCAACTCGTCGTGGACGCGGCGCCGTTCGTCCGCCCAGGGGCGGGTACGCACCTCGTCGCGCACGGAGCGCCCCGGGGCCTGAAGCTTCTGGACGGCGTTCACGCCCGAGAGGGGCGAGTCCGCCCAGAGGATCCGGTCGGGCGCGGTGAGCCCCGCCGCACGGTAGGCGAGCCGCACGCCCTCCTCCGCGGCGGACCGGTCCGCCGGTCCTGTCGCCGCCGCGATCGCCCGCCACTTGTCCGCATACTGCATGTGAAGTCCCGTCCCCTGTTGTCGTTCTGTCCGTCGTGCCCCGCCGCCTGCCGCCCGCCGCGGCTCAGTCGGCGACGATCCGCACCGCTCCCGGCAGGTACTCCCGCTGGCGCACGACCCGGTACCACCCCTTCGGCAGCGGTATCGCCGCGTGCTCCTCGTGCACCACCCGGCCGCCTTCCGGAAGGTGAAGGAGCATCGGGCCGAACGGCCCCGGCTCGCGCACCAGTCGGCCGGGTCCCGTCACCGCGTGGGCATGGCCCGTGACCTCGCCGAGGGCGAGCACCATCCGGCCGCGTGCGTCCCGTGGCTCGCCCGGCGCGTCGGTCACGTGCGGTGGCACGGCGTGCTCCGCGACGGACACGATCAGGACGTCCCCCTGCCGGTACATGGCTCTCCCCTTCCCGCCGGCCGCCCACTGCGTCCGACCCGTTCCCGACGTTAAGGGGAGGGTCTGACAACGGCGGCGGGGCCGCCGCCGCGGGCCCGGCCGCCCCGCGGGCGGGGTTGTCAGTGGCCCTTGGTAGAACTGCTCACACGTCAGCCGATCAAGCCGCACCGGTGTCTGGAGCCCGTCATGACCATCTCGAACCATCTGCAGGAGTGGTACGGCCTGCCCGCGTTCGACTTCCCCGACTCCGAGGCACAGTCCACGTCCGGGACCGCGCTGCCGGCGCCGGACGGTGTCGCCTGGCGGATCTCCGTCGACTCCTACGAGAGCGAGGAGGAGTGGGAGGAGGCGTTCGCCCGCTTCGCCGCGACGGTGGACACCACCCGGGTGCGCGCGCTGATCGTCGGCTCGTGGAGCGACGCGTACGACTCCGGTCCCGGAGAGGTCATCTCTGCGCTGCTCGGCGCGAAGGAGAAACTGCCGCGGCTGCGCGGGCTGTTCGTCGGCGACATCACGTTCGAGGAGTGCGAGATCTCCTGGATCAACCAGGGCGAGGTGACCCGGCTCCTCGACGGCTTCCCGCAGCTCGAGCACTTCGGTGTGCGCGGCGGCCAGGATCTGGTGTTCCCGGCGGTGAAGCACGAGCGGCTGGAGACCCTGGTCGTGGAGAGCGGCGGTCTGGACGTGGCCGTGGTCCGCGGTATCGCGGCGAGCGACCTGCCGGCGCTGGAGAATCTCGACCTCTGGCTCGGCACGTCGTGGTACGGCGCGAACGCGGACGTGTCGGACCTGGAGCCGTTCCTGTCGGGGGCCAGGCTGCCGAGGCTGCGGTATCTGGCCCTCCGTAACAGCGAGATACAGGACGAGATCGCGGTGGCGCTCGCCGGCGCTCCGGTCGTGGCCCGCCTGGAGATGCTGGACCTGTCGATGGGCACCCTCGGCGACGACGGCGCGGAGGCACTGCTGAACGGCCAGCCGCTGACGCACCTCCAAAAGCTCGACCTGCATCACCACTTCATGAGCGAGGCGATGGTGCAGCGCCTGTCCGACGCCCTGGTGCCCGCCGGGGTGGAGCTCGACGTCACCGGGTCGGAGGGCAACGGTTCCGGCGACAGGGAAGACCGCTACACGGCCGTCGCCGAGTGACCGGCTCCGCCCGCCGTCTGTCCGGCCCTTCGCTCGCGGTCGTCGGTAATCCGGCCAATCGCCGTGTCGCCCTCTTCCAGGACGCGCTGTGCGAGGCCGGAGCGCCCGCCGCGCGGGTGGTGCCCTGGCTCGACGTCCTGCGTGGCCGGGCGGAGTTCCATCCGGGCGAGCTGGTGCGGATCGACTCCCCTGGCGAGGACCGTGAGGTGGAGCGGGCTCTGCGCGGCGTCGACGATCCGACCCGCGTGGAGGGTTCGAAGCTGTGGTACGAGCGGTTCACCGCCGCCGTACGCGACATCGCGGTCAGGGCCGAGGCGGGCGGGGCACGGCTGCTCGACGATCCGGCGGAGCTCGCCGTGCTGTTCGACAAGCGGCTGTGCCATGGGGAGCTGCTCGCGGCGGGCGTAGCGGTGCCCGGGTCACCGACCTCGGGAGCCGCCGCGCCCCCCGTGCGCGGCTGGGACGACGTGCGCTCGCTGATGGCGGCGACCGGCATGCGGCGGGTGTTCGTCAAACCGGCGCACGGCTCGTCCGCGTCCGGGGTGATGGCCCTCGAGACGGCGGGCGGGGGACGCGTGCAGGCCACCACGTCGGTCGAACGGGACGGGGAGGGACGCCTGTTCAACTCCCTGCGGGTGCGGCGCTACGGCTCCGAACGTGAGGTCGCCTCGCTGGTCGACGCGCTCGCGCCGGACGGCCTGCACATCGAGCGCTGGTTGCCGAAGGCGTCGCAGCACGGCCGGGTCGCCGATCTGCGGGTCGTGGTGGTGGCCGGCCGCGCCACCCACGCGGTGGTGCGGACCAGCCGCTCCCCCATGACGAATCTCCATCTGGGCGGCCTGCGCGGTGATCTCGCCGGGGCCCGTGCCGCGACGGAGGCGGCGGGCGGCAGTTGGGCCGAGGTCCTGGCGGTCTGTGAGCGGGCCGCCGCGTGCTTCCCCGGCGTCTCCCGCGTCGGGGTCGATCTGCTGCCGGCGACGGGATGGCGGCGTTTCGCCGTCGGGGAGGTCAACGCCTTCGGGGATCTGCTCCCGCGGCTCACCGGGCTCCCCGGCAGCGGCGCGGAAGGCCAGGACACTTATGCGGCGCAGGTCGCCGCCGTACTACGCGGGACGAGGAACCACCGAAGTGCAACACCCTGACATCACCGCCGGACGCGGCCGGGACGCCGCAGCCCCGTCCGGCACCCCCGACATGAACGAGGTCGTGGGGCGGGACGACCTGCTGCTCGTCACGCTCGACACCCTGCGTTTCGACGTCGCCGCCGAACTGGCCGCCGCCGGCCGGCTCCCGAACCTGGCCCGTCATCTCCCGGGCGGCGCCTGGGAGAAGCGCCACGCGCCCGGCAGCTTCACGTACGCCTCCCATCAGGCGATGTTCGCCGGGTTCCTGCCCACGCCGGCCGAACAGGGGCCCCATCCGAGGCTGTTCGCCGCCCGTTTCGCCGGCAGTGAGACCACCGCCGGGCGCACGTTCGTCTTCGACACCCCCGACCTCGTCTCCGCCCTGGCCGGGGCCGGCTACCGCACGGTGTGCATCGGCGGTGTCGGATTCTTCAACAAGCAGGGCCCGCTCGGGTCCGTGCTGCCGGGGATGTTCCAGGAGAGCCACTGGGAGCCCTCGTTCTCCGTCGCCTCCCCGACGTCCTTCGAGGCGCAGGTGGAACGGGCGGAGGAGGTCGTGGCCTCCCTGCCGCGCGAGCGCAGGCTGTTCCTGTTCGTCAACGTGCCCTCCCTGCACCAGCCCAACTGGTTCCACCTGCCGGGGGCGACCCGGGCCGACGGTGACTCCCGGGAGACGCACGCCGCGGCGCTCGAGTACGTCGACCGTCACATCGGGCGTCTGTTCGCTGCCGCGAGCAGCCGCCGCCGGTGCTTCGCGATCGTCTGCTCCGACCACGGGACGGCGTACGGCGACGGTGGTTTCACCGGCCACCGCCTCGGCCACGAGGCCGTCTGGACCGTCCCCTACGCCCACTTCTTCCTTGAGGCCTCCGCATGAGCACCCCCGCGTCGCCCCCCGTGACAGCCCCGGCGACAGCCCCCGCAGCCCTCTCCGGCCCCGGCTCTCCGCGCCCGTACCAGAGCTACGTCTACGCCTATCCGCACAAGACGGCCTACCGGCCCCTCGAGGACCGGCCGGCGCTGCGCGAACTATGGGCACGGGAGCCCAAGGACGCTCTCTCGCTGTATCTGCACATCCCGTTCTGCGAGGTCCGGTGCGGTTTCTGCAACCTCTTCACCAGGATCGGCGCCCCTGACGAGCTGACCGGGCGCTACCTCGACGCGCTCGACCGCCAGGCGGTCGCCGTGCGCGAGGCCCTCGGGGACGGCATCCCGGTGCGGTTCGCGGCGGCCGCGTTCGGCGGCGGCACGCCGACGTTCCTGACGGCCGCGGAACTGGAGCGGCTCTGCGACATCGCGGAGAAGCGGATGGGCGCCGACCTGACCGCGGTGCCGTTGTCGGTGGAGACGTCGCCGGCCACGGCGACCGCGGACCGGCTGGCCGTGCTCGCCGAACGCGGCACGACCAGGGTCAGCATCGGCGTGCAGAGTTTCGTCGACGCGGAGGCGAGGGCCGCGGTGCGACCGCAGCGCCGTGCCGATGTGGAGGCCGCCCTCGGGCGGATACGGGAGGCGGGGATCCCCGTCCTCAACATCGACCTCATCTACGGCATCGACGGTCAGACCGAACGAACGTGGCTCTCGTCGCTCGACGCCGCCCTCGGCTGGGAGCCGGAGGAGCTGTATCTTTACCCGCTCTACGTGCGCCCGCTGACCGGTCTGGGCCGGCTGGGCGCGGCGGGCGACGCCGCCTGGGACGAGCAGCGGCTGCGTCTGTACCGCTCGGGCCGCGATCATCTCCTCGCCCGCGGTTACGAGCAGGTGTCCATGCGTATGTTCCGCCGCAGGGGCGCGCCCCCCTCGGCCTCCGACGACCACGCCTGCCAGACGGACGGCATGATCGGTCTGGGCTGTGGCGCCCGCTCCTACACCTCGGCCCTCCACTACTCCTTCGACTACGCCGTCGACATGGGCGAGATACGCCGCATCATCGACGACTTCACGACGACGGAGGATTTCTCCCGGGCGGAGGTGGGCCGGCGGGTCGACGAGGACGAGGCACGCCGCCGGCACCTTCTCCAGTCGCTGCTTCAGGCCGAGGGGATGGACGTGGCCGGCTACCGCGAGCGGTTCGGCGCGGTTCCCGCCGGCCATTTCGCCGCGGAGCTGGAGCGGTTCGCCGCCCGCGGCTGGCTCGACACGGCCGCCGCGCCCGGGCGGCTGAGGCTGTCGCCCGAAGGGCTCGCTCATTCGGACGCCCTGGGCCCCGAGCTGTTCTCGCCCACGGTCCGGGCGGCCATGGCCTCGTACGAGCTGAAGTGAGCGGGTCCATGGATCTGACCGTGCTGTACCGGGGCCCGTTGTCGTCCTGCGACTACGACTGCCCCTACTGTCCGTTCGCGAAGCGCCGCGACAGCCGGGAGCAGCTGCGCGCGGACCGTGCCGCGCTGGAGCGCTTCGCGGGGTGGGCCGCCGCGCAGACCGGAGACCGGCTGTCGGTCCTGTTCACGCCGTGGGGAGAGGGCCTGGTCCGCTCCTGGTACCGGCGGACACTGACGGAGTTGTCGCACGTGCCGCACATCCGCCGGGTCGCGATCCAGACGAATCTGAGCTGCCGGACCGACTGGCTGGCGGAGGCGTCTCCGGAGACCCTCGCCCTGTGGTGCACCTACCATCCCGGCCAGACACCTTATGACCGGTTCATCAGCAAATGCCGGGATCTGATACGGCGGGAGATCCGTTTCAGCGTGGGCATCGTCGGCTTCCCCGGCCATCTCGAGGAGGCGCGCAGGCTCCGCGCCGACCTGCCCGGCCATATCTATCTGTGGGTGAACGCGCCCGAGGGACACGAGCTCTCCGACGTGGAGGCACAGGCCTGGACGGAGCTGGATCCGCTCTTCCCCTACAGCCGCCACGCGCACCGCTCCGCGGGGCTGCCGTGCCGCACGGGCGAGAGTGTCGTCTCGGTGGACGGCGAGGGGACCGTGCGCCGCTGCCACTTCGTCCGCGCGGAGCTCGGCAATCTCTACGACGGCTCGTACCGCCGCGCACTGCGCCCCCGTGCCTGCCCCCTCGCCCTGTGCGACTGCCACATCGGGTACGTCCACCTGGAGACGCTGCCGCTGTACGACGTCTTCGCCGGCGGAGTCCTCGAACGGATCCCGTCGCCGACTCCCCCGGCCTCCCCGTCCACCCCCCTCGGCCAGGACCGGTCCGGTCGCTCAGGAGACCGGTCGGGGCCCATGTCGTCGACCCGCACCCACATCGGTGCGCCGCCGGGCCGCTCCGCGCGGAGCATGGAGTAGATCGTCGGCGGTGAGGGGCGCAGGGTGATCTCATCCGGCATGGAACGGTTCCTGATCCTCCCGGCCGCACGGCTCGACCCGTACGGCCTTGGCGGGCAAGGACTTCTGACGTCGCAACCATCGACACGCGCTCCGACGAGACGCCGGTTGCGCGCGCCCGGAAAGGTCGTCCGGTCAGGGCCAGGCGGTCCGGGCTCACCCGCGCCGTCCCGGCGGCCCGGGCCAGGCGGTCCGGGCGCACCCACGCCGTCTCGGCGGTCCGGGCCACCGCGGGCCCGGGCCGCCGTGCGCCTCAGAGCGGCAGCAGGTCGGGGCGCTTGGCCTCCACATGATCGCCGGAGCTCTCGCCGCGGAGCCGTCGCCCGATCCAGGGCACCAGATACTCGCGTGCCCACTGGATGTCGTCCCGGCGCACCTCGAACGTCCCTCGCGGGGGCAGCGGCGGCCACGGCTGATCGGGATCGGCGGGCACCTCGATCCCGAGGACCTGTGCGGCGCGCAGCGCGACCCTGGTGTGCCCCTCGGGTGACAGGTGGAGCCGGTCGGCGTCCCAAGCACGCCGGTCCTGGACGGACTTGAGCGACCACAGGTCCAGCACGGGGCAGTCGTACCGGTCGGCGATGGCCCGTACGTGGGCGGTGTACGTGGCGATCTTGCCGCGCAGATGCCGCAGGACCGGCACGTCCCGGGTGTCGAAACCGGTGGTCACCATGACGGTGCCGACGGAGGCGGCGAGGTCGGCCACCGCGCGTTCGAAGCGTTCCGCGACGTCGTCGGGGTCGGAGCCCGGCCGGATGATGTCGTTGCCGCCGGCGCAGAAGGTCACCAGGTCCGGCGCGAGCTCGCGCGCCCTCGGCACCTGCTCCTCGACGATCTGGTCGAGGAGGCGGCCGCGCACGGCGAGGTTGGCGTACCGGAAGGAGTGCTCCGGCATCCGGTCGGCGAGCAGGACGGCGAACCGGTCCGCCCATCCGACGAATCTCCCGTCGGGCCCCGGGTCCCCCACGCCCTCGGTGAAGCTGTCACCGATCGCCGCGTACGACCCGAATGCGCCACTGTTCTCTGTTCTCGAATCGTCTGCCACGAGAGCACATCTTTCCTTCACGGATGTGACCTACGCGACCGTAAGGAGGGGTTGACGCGCCGTGATCTTTACCACCTGTCACGTTTCGGCCAAGCCGGAATACGCGGAAGCCCCCGCTCCGCCTGAAGCGGAACGGGGACTTGCCGGCGAACGGCGTGCGGCGGGACGACTCAGAGGGAGACGCCGTGCTCGCGCAGGTAGGCCAGCGGGTCGATGTCCGAACCGTAGGAGGGGCCGGTGCGGACCTCGAAGTGCAGGTGCGGACCGGAGGAGTTGCCGGTCGAACCGGACAGCCCGATCTGCTGACCACCGGTCACCGACTGGCCGCTGGAGACGGCGAGCGAGGAGAGGTGGGCGTACTGGGAATAGGTGCCGTCCGTGTGCTGGATGACGACCTCGTTGCCGTACGCACCACCCCAGCCGGCGGAGACGACGGTACCCGCGCCGATGGCCTTGACGGAGCTGCCGGAGGCGGCGGCGAAGTCGACACCGGTGTGGTAACCGCTGGACCACATGGCACCCGAGGCCCGGTACGGGGTGGTGACGCCCGCGTCCACGGGGGCGCTGAAGCCGGAACCGGACGAAGCGGGCGCGGCCTCCTTGGCGGGAGCCTTCGCCTGCGGAGCCTCGGCCTTTGGCGCGGCGGACCGCGAGTCGTCGCGCGACGGGCGGGTCTGCGACTCGGAGCGGGGCTCCGGGTCGTTCTTCGCCTTGCTCTTCGCGCCGATCGTCAGCTCCAGACCCGGGTGGATCAGCGACGGGTCGGCACCGATGACACGGCGGTTGTCGTTGAAGAGCTGCTTCCAGCCTCCGCGGACGTCCTGCTCCTCGGCGATCTTCGACAGGTAGTCCCCGGCGACGACCGTGTACGTCTTCGGGGCCTTCTTGGCGGCCTGGGCGGCAGCAGGCGCGGAGGCCGGAGCCGCGGCGGCCTTCTCCGTCACGGCCGGGGCCGCCGCCGGGGCGGCGTTGGCCGTGGTGGCGCCGAACAGCGGGAGCGCGATGGCGGCGCCACCCGTACCGGCGACGACGAAGCCGCGGGTGATCGGGTTGGCCTTGGGACGGCGGTGCTTACCCTTCGCGGGCATGGCGCATTCCTCTCCGGCGCCTACGAGGTGAGCTGTCGGGTTCGGGCTGGAGATGCCCGGTCGCGCACTTGGTGCGACTTCACCCCAAGCCGTCCGGATTATCCGGATACGGCGTACTACCTGGGTCCCCCGCTCCTGCCACGCGTGGATAGGTTCGAATTCCGGGCGGCGGCAGGATTAGGCGGTCCGTCCGGATTGAGCGTGACCGTAGGCGAGTCGGGCAGCGTGGGACAAGCCGCGATTTTCCACGATCAATGACCGCAGCCCCGCCCCCTGCGGATTCCCGGTCACCCTCCGTCGACAAGAGAGGGCCAATCACCTTGCCGACAACGGAATTCACGCCAGCACCCCGGCCACGGAACGTCACGGATATGACGCTGCTCACGAGCCGGAACCCATCTCCCCTTGTTACGGGGCACGTTATGCACAACCAGCTATTTCGGACAGAAGTAGCATTTAGCCACCTAGTCCCGCACTTGCCCATCAAATCCCGCCACTCTTGCCCTACTTCGCCGCCTGGCGACGAGAGCCGTGAGACCGGTCACTTCCAGCTGCCCGGCCAGGGGCTCCTTCCATCCCCTTCCCCCTTGCCTTCCGCGCGCCGCCGTTTCCGTTTCACCGTCGGCCGCCGTGCCCGTTTCGCAATTCCCGCCGGTCCCTTACCGGTAAGTCGAATTGAGGCCGTGATCACATCCGCCGTAGCCGGATCACCGTGGCGTCGAAATCGCCCTTCAGCCCGGTGTGAATTCCGTGGTGAAGCAGCACCCCGCCCTGGTGGACCTTTCCGGTGTCCGCGCACACGTAGGCAGCCGTCGCCTCGACACCACGCAGCCGGAGCGCCGGCGGCCGCTCGCCGTAGCGCTGGGCCTGGAGCAGCGCGAGCACCACCGTCTCCTCGCCCCGTACGTACTGCACGGCGCTGAGACCCCCCTCGGGGGCCCGCAGCCGGTACAGCTCGCCGTGCTGGACCAGCGGCCTGATCTCCTTGTAGAGCCGGACCCAGTCGCGCGCCTCGGCCAGCTCCGCCTCGCTCCATGCCGAGAGGTCTCCCCCGACGCCCTACACTCCGGCCATGGCGCTCACGAACCGGAACCGCAGACTGCTGCGGCGACCGTTCAGCTGGACGTGGGGGCTGTCGGTGACCCAGGCCGCCATGACCCGGGCCGGGTGCAGCTGGCTGAAGCCGTGCTGGACGGCCAGCCGGTCCAGCGGGTCCGTGTTGTCCGATGTCCACACCTGGTCGGTGCGGGCGAGGACCCCCAGATCGATCCTGCCTCCCCCGCCGGAGCAGGACTCGAAGGCGACGGTGGGATGCGCCGCCCGCAGCCGGTCCAGCAGGCCGCAGAAGCCTTCGACGTGCTCGGTCCAGAGCTTCTGCGGGTACGGCTCCCCGGGCCAGCCCGCATCGGTGAAGCAGCGGTTGAAGTCCCACTTCACGTAGTCGACGGGCGTGCCGGAGAGCAGTGTGTCGAGCTGCTCCCACAGGTACGCCCGTACGTCTTCGCGCGCGAGGTTGAGCACCAGCTGGTTGCGGAATTCGGTTCTCGTCCGTCCCGGACGGTGCTGGACCCAGTCGGGATGCGCCCGGTAGAGGTCACTGTCCTCGTTGACCATCTCCGGCTCCACCCAGATGCCGAACTGCATACCGAGCGCGTGGACTTCGGCGGCCAGCGGTCCCAGCCCTCCGGGAAAGCGGTCCGGGTTCGGTGTCCAGTCGCCGAGCCCGGACCGTTCGCCGGTGCGCCGCCCGAACCAGCCGTCGTCCACGACGAACAGCTCGACCCCCATCGCGGCGGCCCGCCGGGCGAGCGCCGACTGCTGCCGCTGCGAGATGTCGAAGCCGGTGGCCTCCCACGAGTTGTAGAGCACCGGCCGCACCTGGGCGGCGCCGGGAATCACGTGGGCCAGCTGCCATGCGTGCCACGCCCTGCTCGCCCCGCCGAAGCCCCCCTTGCTCCGGAGTCCGGCGAAGACGGGCGAGGTGTACGTCCCGCCCGGGGCGAGCCGCAGGAGCCCCGAGTCGTCGTGTCCCGCCCCTCCGGTGATCTGTACGGCCCCGTCCGGCAGCCGCTGCACGGAGATCCGCCACGATCCGGACCAGCCGAGGGCGCAGCCGTACACCTCGCCGTGCTCCTCGGTGGCGCCTTCCGCGTCCAGGGCGACCCAGGGCAGGTGCTGGTGGCCGGTGTGACCACGCCGGCTGCCGATCGCCGTCTCCCCGTACGGGAGCGTGTCGCGCACGAGGCGCGACTCGGCTGCCCAGCGGCCGTGCAGCTGGGAGAGCCGCCATCCCTCCCGCAGCGGCAGCGTCCAGGCGGCGGCATCGGCCCGCAGCAGTTCGAGGTCCGGCCCGGTGCCCTCGTGGGCGACGGTGACCCAGCGTTCGATCACATCGCTGTCGCGGCGCATGCGGTAGTGGAGGGTCAGGCCCAGGCCCACCAGCTCGTCACGGAAGCGCAGCCTCAGCTCATCGTCCTCGGCGGTCCAGCCGGCGAAGGTCCATTGCGTGCCGCGGACGCTCTCGGTCCTGACGGACAGTGCCGGGCGCACGAAGCGCGGGCCGCCTTCGACGGGGTACTCCTCGCGGCCGTCGAGAGGCGACTCGAAGGGACGGTACGGCGGCGGGCCCTCGGCCGCGAGGGCCTCCGCGGCGGCGGCCGTGATGCGCCCGCCCCAGTGGAGGTGCACCACCTCGTCCGCGTCGGTGAGGTGGAGGGCGTAGCTGCTCGTGGGACCGGAAAGAACCCAGGTACGCCCTTTGCCAACGTTCTCGATCATATGACCCTCGGATACTCACAGGTCCGCACAGGCCCGCACATCATCCGCCGGGGGAACAGCGGTGGCAACGGCGCACAGGGGTGGCCGGCCACCGTGCGGGACGGCCAGGATGATTGGCCGTTGAACGTGTGTCGTATGGTCGAGGCCGCGCCATCGCCCGGCGAACAGCGCCGGCGACTGTCCTCCGAAGGAGTCCCCGTGACGCAGCAGCTGCCGCAGGTCCCCTCTACTGAGCCCGAGCTGACCGGGGTCCGTAACTTCCGGGACGTGGGCGGCCTGCCGACGACGGACGGGCGGCGGGTGCGGCCCGGCAGGCTCTTCCGCAGCGGCCACCTGGCACACGCGACGGCGGCCGACGCCGCGTTCCTGTCGACCCTGGGCCTCCACACGGTCTTCGACTTCCGCAACGCGGCGGACCAGAGGCTCGAGGGGCCGGACATCGACCTGCCCGGGGTGCGCAACGTGAATCTGCCGCTGAGCGATCCCGCGGACGGCGCGGAGTTCTGGAAGATGGTCCGGGACGGGAATCTGGACGAGCTGAAGTCGATCCTCGCGGACGGCAAGGGCGCCGGACGGATGATCGCCTCGTACCGGATGATCATCAAGGAGCGGACGGCGGAGCACAGCCGGGTGCTGCACGCCCTGGCCGAGGACAGCGTCCCCGCCCTGATGCACTGCGCCGCGGGCAAGGACCGCGCCGGCCTGTCGATAGCGGTGTCGCTGCTCGCCGTCGGCGTGGAGCGCGACGCCATCGAGGCGGACTACCTCAAGTCCAACGACCCGCACCGCCGTTACAAGGTCCGGCGCAGCGGCAACGGTCCTGACGCGATGTCACCTGAAGTGATGGCGCTGCTCAGCCCGCTCTTCGACGCCCGTGCCGAGTACCTGGCCGCGGCCTTCGACGCGATCGAGGAGAACTGGGGCACAACGGAGCGCTACCTCACCGAGGGCCTGCGGCTGTCCCCGCAGACCCGTGAGCGTCTGCGGGATCGGCTGCTCGAGCAGGGCTGAGGCCCGCCTGTCACTGGTTCTGGCCGCCCACCAGGAACAGGAGGTAGAGGAACCCGGCGATGACGTGGCCGGCGATGAGGTAGGCGAAGAGCCGGATCACCAGTCCGCGGGGGAAGCGCTCCTCACGCGGGCTCTCGTCGCCGGTGGTGCGCTTGTCCAAGGGGTCGTACGACATGTGGAACACATTCCTCACCGGTCAGGGATGGGGTGCAGTTCGGGGGCCTGCAGCAGGGTGTGCACGAACAGCATTTCCGCCCCCTCGGGGCCGGCCGCCGCGATGCGGTGCGGGGTGAGCGAGTCGAAGTGCGCGCTGTCACCGGCGGCCAGCTCGTGGACGGCGTCCCCGAGGCCGAGCCGCAGCCGCCCGCTCACGACGTGGAGCCACTCCTCGCCGGGATGCACCCGTACGAGGTCGCCCTGCACACCGTGCGGCACGAACACACGCAGGGCCTGCATGGCCCGTCCCGGGTTGCCGGCCTGGTGGTAGTCCCAGCCGGCCGCTGCCACAGGATCGCGGCCGCGGATGACCGGATCGCGTTCGGCGGGCTGTTCGCCGAGCAGTTCGGCGACCGTCGTACCGTAGATGCGGGCCAGGGCGAGGAGCATGGGCAGCGAGGGCTGCCGCTGTCCCGTCTCGAGCCGGGAGAGATGGGCGGGCGAGAGGCCCGCCCGCTGGGCGGCGACCTCGAGGGTGAGTCCACGGCGGCGGCGCAGGTCGCGCAGCCGGGGCGCCATGTCGGGCAGCCCCTCGTCCGCGGGCTCGACAGAGGTGGTCATGCCTCCATTGGGCCAGAGTATTGCCTGTGAGGCAAATTCCTTTGCCTCACAGGCAAAAAGGCTGGTCAGCGGTTGGCGACGGCCTGCTTCATCAAGGTCTTGCCGAAGTCCCACATCAGACCGCCCCCGCCGTGCGCGTCCTCCATCACGGCTTCGAACGCGCCGACGAAACGGTCGACCTCCGCCTCCCCGATGATCAGCGGCGGGATCAGCTTGATCACTTCCATGTGATCCCCGGAGACCTGGGTGAGGATCCGGTGCCTCTGGAGCAGCGGCACGACCACCATCTGCGCGAACAGCCCCTTCCGGGCCGCCTGGAGAACGGTCCAGCGACTGCGCAGCTTGATCGACTCCGGTCGCCCGAACTCGATGCCGATCATCAGCCCGCGACCGCGCACGGCGTGCAGCAGCTCGTACCGGTCGACGAGCGACGCCAGGCGGGCCCGCAGCAGCTCGCCCGTCACCCGCGCGTTCTTCACGATGTGCTCGTTCTCCAGCACCGACAGCACGGCGAGCCCGGCCGCCATCGCCTGGGCGTTCGAGCCGAAGCTCGCGGAGTGCACCAGGACCCGGTCCATCGACGAGTAGACCTTCTTGAAGATCCAGTCCCTGCCGAGCGTCGCGCCGACGGGCACATAACCTCCGGACAGCGCCTTGGCCACGCAGACGAGGTCGGGCTCGACACCCGCCTCGTACTGGAAGGCGTAGAAGTCTCCGGTGCGCCCGAGGCCCGTCTGGACCTCGTCCGCGATCAGCAGCGCCTTGTACTTGTGCAGCAGCTCCTGGGCGCCCCGCAGGAATCCGGGAGGTGTCGGGTGGACACCCTTGCCCTGGACGGGTTCGACGATGAACGCGGCCACGTCGCCGCGCACCAGCTCGCGCTCGAGTGCGCCCAGATCGCCCATGGCGACGGCGGTGTCGGGCAGCAGCGGGGAGAAGCCGTCGCGGAACCCGTCCTCGCCGTTGACCGAGAGCGCGCCGGTCGTCAGCCCGTGGAAGGCGTGCGTGCAGTACAGGATCCTGGGCCGGCCCGTCACGTACCGGGCGAACTTCAGCGCCGCTTCGACGGCCTCCGCCCCGCTGTTGCCGAAGTACACCCGGTCCAGGTGCGGGGTGTGCTCGAGCAGCTTCTCCGCCAGCAGCCCGGGCAGCGGCTGGCAGTCGAACCGGACCAGGTCGGCGAGCGAGGCGTCGATGACGTCGTGCAGCGCCTTGTTCACGACGGGGTGGTGCCGGCCGAGGCCCATCACCCCGAAACCGCCGAGCATGTCGAGATAGTCGTTGCCCTCGGTGTCGTAGAAGTAGGCCCCCTCAGCCCGGTCGTAGACCTTGTCGAACCCGATGGTGCGCAGCATGCGCGGCAGTTGGTGGTTGAGGTACCGGGCGTGCAGCTCGTAGCGCTCGTCCCCGCGCCGCGCCAGCAGTTCCGCCAGATCGAAGCTCTTGGGCTGCTCGGTCATTCCTCGGCTCTCCTGGTCCAGAGTGTCGGTCGGTCACATGCCGGTCACCGGGGCCCGGAGACCGTCTCGCGGGCGGCCCGGAGCGATTCCTTGAGCGATCCCATGGTGGCGAGGACCGCGGTGGGCTCGTAGCCGCAGTGGGCCATGCAGTTGGCGCAGCGCGGGTCCTTGCCGCGGCCGTACTTGTCCCAGTCGGTGTCCTCGACGAGCTCGCGGTAAGTGGGGACGTAGCCGTCGCTCATCAGGTAGCAGGGGCGCTGCCAGCCGAAGAGGGAGTAGTTGGGGATCGCCCACGCGGTGCAGGGGAAGTCGGCCCTGCCCTCGAGGAAGTCCAGGAAGAGCGGAGAGTGGTTGAGCCTCCAGCGTCGCCGGTTGCCGCCGGCGAAGGCCTTCCTGAACAGCTCCCTGGTCTGCTCGACGCCGAGGAAGTGCTCCTGGTCGGGCGCCTTCTCGTAGGCGTAGGCGGGCGAGATCATCATCTCGTCGACCTTGAGGTCGTCGTTGAGGTAGTTCAGGACCTCGATGACCGTCTGCGGGGTGTCGGTGTTGAAGAAGGTCGAGTTGGTGGTGACCCGGAAGCCACGGCGCTTGGCCTCCTTGATCGCCGCGACAGCCTCGTCGAACACGCCCTCCTTGGCGACCGATTCGTCGTGCCGCTCCCGCAGTCCGTCGATGTGCACGGCGAAGGCGAAGTACGGGGAGGGGGTGAACTTCTCGATCTTCTTGCGGAGCAGAACGGCGTTGGTGCAGAGGAACACATACTTCCGGCGGGCCACCAACTGACGCACGATCTCGTCGATCTGGGGGTGCATCAGCGGTTCACCGCCGGCGATCGAGACCATCGGGGCACCGGACTCCAGTACCGCGCCGACCGCCTGCGCCACCGGCATCCGCTGCTTGAGCACCCCGGCGGGGTGCTGGATCTTCCCGCAGCCCTCGCACGCGAGATTGCACGCGTAGAGCGGTTCGAGTTCGACGATCAGAGGGAACTTGTCGCGCTTGCGGAGCTTCTGTTCGAAGAGATAGGTCCCGACCCTGACGGTCTGGCGGAGCGGCATGGCCATCTGGCTCACCTCCTGGGGAGCAGCAAAGAACGGTGCCATTCAAGAAATGCGGGCATTACGGAACGAAGAACACGGAAGGCCGATATTCCACCGCGAAGTGTGCCGATACGTACCAGTTCATGTTCCGGGGCGTCCACGACCACCCGGACGGCCGCAACGGGACGCGGCCCGGTCTCCATGGCGCTGTTCAGGGTCGCCGCGGACTCCATGTCCGCCGCGATCGCGCCCGCCGCGAGCAGTTCCGCACGCTCGTGGCCGCGCACGACGTGATCGACGCCGGTCAGCGGGCCCCGGTGCACCGTGTGCCCGGGGACCGCCCTGGCCACGGCCTTCACCAGCAGGTCCGTGTCGGTGCAGGAGGTGGAGACCCCGCCGAGCCGGGCCTCCTCCACGACCACGAGGTCTCCCGGGTGCATGCCCGGGGCGAGCCCCGCGCAGAAGCCGGACGCCACGACCGCCGCCTCCCGGAAGGGCTCGGTGCCGCACGCGGCGCGCACGGCACGGCCGGCGTTCGCCGGCCCCATGCCGGTGCGCAGGACGGTCGCGCCGCTCCCGCGGCGCCGGTCACCGGCCCGCAGCGCGAACTTCTCGATGCCGAGCGCGCAGGCGATCAGCAGCGGGACGGCCGGCTCCTGTGGGTCCCCCATCAGCCCGCCTCACGGGCGGCCGCACGGCCCACGGGCGGTTCTCCGTGGAGGAAGCGGCCGAGCGCGGTGAGGGGGAAGACCTGCCGGTACAGGTGGTAGTTGATCGAGAAGTCCCAGGGGAAGCCGGTACCCGTGAAGTACGGCTCGTCCCAGGAACCGTCCGGCCGCTGGGTCCGCGCCAGGTAGGTGACACCCCGCTCGACGGCCTTGCTCTCCCGCTCACCCGCCGACAGCAGGGCCAGCAGCGCCCAGCCCGTCTGGGAGGCCGTGGAGGCACCCCGGCCGATCGACTGCTCCTCCCGGTAGGAGCGCAGGTCCTCGCCCCAGCCGCCGTCCTCGTTCTGGACGGACTCGAGCCAGCTGACCGCCCGGCGGACCGCCGGATGGGAGGCGGGCAGCCCCGCGGCGATCAGGGCGGGGACCACCGCCCCCGTGCCGTACACGTAGTTGACTCCCCAGCGGCCGAACCAGGCACCACTGGCCTCCTGTTCCTCCAGCAGCCACCGCACGCCGCGCCGGGTGCGCGGGTCGCCGGCCATGCCCTCGTGGGCGAGCATCTCGACGACGTGCGCGGTGACGTCCGCCGACGGCGGGTCGATGACCTCGCCGAAGTCGCAGAACGGCAGCCGGTTCGGGAACGGGCTGGTGTTGTCGGCGTCGAACGCTCCCCAGGCGCCGTTCCGTGACTGCATGCCGAGGTTCCAGCGCGTGCCGCGGGCCACGGCCGCCTCGACCCGCTCCGGGTCCGGATGCTTCACCCGCCGCAGGGCGAGGACCACCTCGGCCGTGTCGTCGATGTCGGGGTAGTTGTCGTTGTGGAACTCGAACGCCCAGCCGCCGGGCCCGAGTCCGGGCCTGCGCACCGACCAGTCGCCGGGCCGCACGATCTGCTCGCTCAGCATCCAGTCCGCCGCCTTCACCAGTGCGGGGTGGTCGGCGGGCAGACCGGCGTCGGCGAGGGCGATGGTGGCGAGGCAGGTGTCCCAGACCGGGGACTGGCAGGCCTCGATCATCCGTACGGGGAGTCCGTCCTCCTCGTGGTGGACGGCGAAGCGGTCCAGCGACTCGAGTCCCGCCCGCATGACGGGGTGCTCGAGGTCGTAGCCGAGCAGATGCAGGGCGATCACCGAGTACACGGCCGGCGGCTGGATGCCGCCCCAGCAGCCGTCGTTCTCCTGCCGCTCGATGATCCAGCGGGCAGCGGCGTTCATGGCCGCCCGGCGCAGCCGGCGGGGCGCCACCTTGTGGTAGTGGTGCAGCGCCTTGTCGGCGCGCTGGAAGAAGCCGTCCCAGCTGGCCGCGGGGGCGAACCGCTTCTGCGGGTTGGGCCTCGCCGGGTCGGTGTGCAGCTCGTCGAGGGCGAACGGGGCGGGCCGTACCGGCCGCTTCGCGGAGACGACGGTCAGGGGCACGATGGTCTGCCGCGCCCAGCAGCCGAAGTCGTAGATGTTCAGCGGGAACCACTTGGGCAGGAGGACCAGCTCCGGCGGCAGCTCGGGCAGGTCGTCCCACTTCCACCAGCCGAACAGGGCGAGCCAGATCCGGGTGAAGACCCGGGCCGCCGCGATGCCGCCCCTGCTCCTGACCCAGGAGGCGGCTCGCTGCATGTGCGGGTCGTCCGGGCGGTCGCCCGCCAGCCGCAGGGCGACGTACGCCTCGATGGTGGTGGACAGTTCGCCCGGGCCGCCGTGGAAGGTCGCCCACGTGCCGTCGTCCCGCTGCCGCCCGCGGATGAAACGGGCGGAGGCCGCCACGGTCGCCGCGTCCTGGATGCCGAGGAACTGCCGCAGCAGCAGGTCCTCCGCGTCCATGGTCACGTTGGTCTCGAGGTCGCCCTTCCACCACCCCTGGGCGTCCTGCCGCGCGAGCAGATGCTCGACGGCCCGTTCCGCGGCACGTCCGGCCGCTTCCCGTACGTCGGTGCCCGGCGCGGTGGTCCGGGCGGCGGTCGTCGTGGTCGTGTCGCCGGCAGTGGCAGCACCGGCCCGGACGGGCCCGCTGCTTCCGTCGGTCGTCGCTGTCATTGTTTCCCCTTCGTTGCAGTGGTCTCTGCTGAGCTGGGGTCTGACGTCGGCCGGTGACGATCACGTCACCGGCCGGCGACGCGCTTCATATGGTGCGGCTGTCGCTCCGGTCGGTCCTTGCGATGGTGATGGCGATCATCTCTTTCGTACGACGACGAAGTCCGCGAGCGCGACGAGCTGCGCGCGGACCCGTTCCGGCATGTCGACACCGTCGAGGGCCTCGATCGCGACGGCATGCTGACGGCGTGCCTCCTGGGAGGTCCACTCCCGGCCGCCGGCCTCGTCGATCAGGGCCGCCCGGGTGGCGAACTCCTCCTCGGAGAAGCTGTCGAAGTCGCTGCTCTTGGCGTCGGCGGCGAGCAGTTCGCCGAGCCGCTCGGAGGCCGGACCGCCGGCCGCGAGCGCCGCGACGACGGGCAGGGACTTCTTGCGCTGGCGCAGGTCGCTCCAGGTCTGCTTGCCGGTGGCGACCGGGTCGCCCCAGATGCCGAGCAGGTCGTCGACGGCCTGGAAGGCGAGACCGAGGTGGTAGCCGTACGCCTCCAGCGTGTCGGCGGTCCTCTCGTCGGCCCCGCCGAGCACCGCGCCGATGGAGACGGCACAGGCCAGCAGCGCGCCCGTCTTGTTGCCCTCCATCTCCAGGCACTCCTCGACGGTGACCCGCTCGCGGTGCTCGTAGGAGATGTCCTGGGCCTGGCCGTCGATGAGCTTGCGGGACGCGGTGGTCAGCCTGCGGGCGGCCCGGCCCGCCTCCACGGTGCCGCTCTCCAGCAGCACTTCGTTCGCCAGCGCGAACAGCGCGTCGCCGACCAGGATCGCGAGGGCGGGCCCGTGCACCTTCCAGACCGTGTCGCGGTGGCGGCGCTGTTCGTCGCCGTCCATGAGGTCGTCGTGCAGGAGCGAGAAGTTGTGCACCAGCTCCACGGCGACGGCCCCGGGAATGCCGACCTCGGGCGCGGCGCCCGCCGCCTCGGCGGACAGCAGCGCGAGCGCCGGGCGTACGGCCTTGCCGCCGTCGCCCTCGGAGGGCCGTCCCTGCGCGTCGATCCAGCCGAAGTGGTAGGCGGCGACGGTGTCCATGGGCGGCGCGAGCCGCTCCACGGCGGCGCGCAGCACCGGCGTGGACAAGGTCCGCCCGCGTTCCAGCAGGGCGGAGATGTCGACGCTCTCCGCGCTCTGTGCGGTGTCGTCAGCCGGGTACGCCGAGTGCACTGTCGGCACGCTCTCTCCTCTGGTTCCAGTACTGGTGCTCACGCCGCCTCCTTGAGGGGATGTTCATGGCGGCGGCCGAGCGCGGAGAGCGCAGCACCCGCGGCACTGAATCCGCTGCGCACGGCGCCCTCCATGGTCGCGGGCCAGCCGGTGGCAGTCCACGCGCCAGCAAGGTACAGGCCGGGGGCGCGTGTGTGCGCGGCCGGCCGCAGCCTGCCGACGCCGGGGGACGGCGCGAAGGTCGCCGTGCGCTCACGGGTGACGAAGAAATCCCGTACCCCGGCACCGCGCGCGGCGGGCAACAGCCTTTCCAGCTCCGGCAGATACCTCTTCCGCAGGACGGAGACGGGTTCGTCGATCTCGTTCTGCGCCGCGGACTGGGAGACCGCGAGGTACTGGCCCTCCTTGGCGCCCGACGCGTCCGTGCGGTCGAAGACCCACTGGACCGGCGTGCCGAGCGCGGCGAAGAAGGGCCGGCGCAGGACCCTGCGGTCGTAGAGCACATGGATGTTGAGGATCGGGGCGGTGCCGATGTCGAGCAGCCGGTCGGGATCCTCCAGCGCGCCGGCGGGGAGCAGGGCGTGGGCCTCGCGCTGCGGGACGGCCAGCACGACGGTGTCAACGTCCAGTTGCTCGCCGTCCACGTCGACCTGCCAGCGGCCGTCCGCCGGCCGGCTGATCCGCCGTACCCGGGTGGAGAGTTCGGTGCGCACCCCGGCCGAGTCGAGGGCCTTGCGGGCGAGGGTGTCGTGCAGTTCGCCGAGCGGCACATGGGCCCAGCCGATGTCGGCGGCACCGGGCTCGGAGAGCAGCCCTGTCTTGAACACCATCGCCGCGAGACCCAGGGACGCCTGCGGTGCCCGGGCGTTGAGCGTCGCGACGCCGACGAGGTCCCACAGGGCGGCGACGGCACGCGGCGACTGGCCGTGACGGCCGAGCCAGGTGGCGAAGTCGACGCCGTCCAGTGCCGGGTCGGTGGGGTCCAGCCCTTTCAGCGCGAGCGCGGCACGCCCGACGCCCGCCCGCTCGGCCAGGGACAGGTGCGGATAGCCGGCGAGGCTCCCGGCGAGGTGCAGCGGTACGGGCAGCGCGGAGCGGCGCAGGCGGCCGAGCCTCGGCCCCTTCCTGGCGGCGACGTCGAGCACGGGTACGTCCAGGCGGTCCTGGACCGGGGCGAGGTGCGCTCCGTCGATCCGGTCGAGGAACCAGCGGTAGGCGGTGCAGCAACGCAGGTACACGTGCTGGCCGTTGTCCACGGTGAGCTCGCCGCGGCGGAACGAGAACGCGAGGCCTCCGAGCCGTGGTCTGCTCTCGAGCAGGGTGACCCGGACCCCCGCGTCGGCGAGCTGGAGCGCCGCGGTGACACCGGCGAGGCCGCCTCCGACCACCACCGCGTGCCGGGAGTCCATACCTCCGGCCGTCATCCGCGTGCCTCCCTTGTCGACCGTACGGCGCGGGGCACGAGACGTGCCGCGGCCGCCACCGTCAGTGACGCGGCGGCGGGCCGGCCGGTTGCCCGCCGCGCGGCGCCGAGCAGCCGCGCCGGGTCCGTGATGTCCGTCCGGGAAGTCACCGGCGCCCTCCGTGGGTCTGGCGGCCGATGTGGCGGGCGTCCAGGCCTGACAGTCCGCGCACGGCGACGTACGCCTTCTCGCGTCCCGGCAGGGAGACCCGGCCGCGGAGCACGGCGTCCGGGTCGCGCTCGATGCGGTCGAGGAGGCGGCGGTAGATGCCGGCCATGGCCGCGACGCAGGCGCCACTGCGACGGTCCAGCATGGGCAGCAGCCGGTAGCCCTCCGCGAACAGGGCTCGGGCGCGCCGTACTTCGAAGTGGACCAGGCCGGCGAAGTCGGAGCCGGGCGGCGGTGTCGTGCCGTGGAAGCCCTCGGAACAGCCGAACTTGGCGAGGTCGTCGGCGGGCAGGTAGGTGCGGCCGTTGGCCGCGTCCTCGGCGATGTCCCTGAGGATGTTGGTCAGTTGCAGCGCGAGGCCCAGCGTGTCGGCGTACTCGGCGGCGCGGTCGGCTCCGCGCGCGCCGGGCTGGGTGCCGAACACGCCGAGCGAGAGCCGCCCGATCGCGCCTGCCACGCACCGGCAGTAGGCCTTCAGGTCGTCCCAGGTCTCGTACGTCTCGCCGCGGACGTCCATCAGCACGCCGTCAATTAGTTCGTCGAGGCCGCCGAGCGGCAGCGGGAAACGGCGTGCGGCGTCGCAGAGCGCGACGGCGACGGGATCGGTGTCGTCCTCGTCGACGGCGCCCTGCCGGATGCGCTCGAGCAGCTCGCGCGTGGCCTCCAGCCGGTCCTGCTTGGCCTCGGGCTTCAGCGTGCCGTCGCCGATGTCGTCGACGCGCCGGGAGAACGCGTACAGCGCCGACATGGCCTGGCGCTTGTGCGGCGGCAAGAGCCTGATGCCGTAGGCGAAGTTACGGGCCTGCTGCCCGGTGACGGCCTCGCAATAGCTGTACGCGGCCTGCACCGGCGCGGTCGGCACCTGGGTCGGTCCCTCCATCGTCCGGCTCATCCCTCTCTACGCGCTCTTCGCAAGACGGTCCCCACTTCACGCAGCAGCCTGGGCCTGGTCGCTCCGGGCGGTGCGGGCAGCACATCATGTCCGGCGGCGGTGATCGCGGCGAGCGCGGCACGCCCACCGCCGACGAAACCCGCCAGCAGCAGCCGCAGCCGCCCGTCGACGGAGCCGACCAGCCCGATGCCCTCGTCGAGAAGCGCGCGCGCCCGCTGCGCCTCGTAGGCGATCAGGGCGCGCACCGAGGCACCCGCGGTCGGTGCGGCAAGGTCGGCCTCCGTGATGTGGAAACGTTTCATGTCCTCGGCCGGCAGGTAGATCCGGTCGCGGGCGAGGTCCTCCGCGACGTCCTGGAGATGTTCGACGATCTGGAGCCCGGTGCACACGGCGTCGGAGCGGCGCAGCCGCTCGGGGCTGGCCGTGCCGGTGATGCCGAGGACGAGCCGGCCCACCGGGTTCGCCGACAGCTCGCAGTAGGCGAGGAGGTCGTCGTACGTCTCGTAGCGGCGTACCAGCTGGTCCTGCCGGTTGGCGGCGATCAGGCCGAGGAACGGCTCGGGGGTGAGCGAGCGTCGCGCGACGGCGGGCCGCAGCGCGCGCAGCAGCGGGTGGCGCGGGGCGTCGCCGGAAGGGTCGAAGACGCGGCGCAGGTCGGCCTCGAAGGCGTCGAGGAGGGCGAGCCGGTCGTCGGCCAGGTCCGGCCCGACACCCAGGTGGCGGGCGTCGGCGCCGCCGGGCGCGAGGTCGCCGTCGCCGATGTCGTCGACGAGCCGGGCGTAGCCGTAGACGGCCATGAGGTCGTCGCGCCAGGCGCGGGGCAGGAAGAACGGGGCGACGGGGAAGTTCTCGTCGGCGGCCTTGTCGAGGGTGCCCCGGGCCGGGTCGTCGGCGCGGGGGTGCACGGTGCCCGTCACTGCGCGCTGCCGGGAACGGAGACGGCGATGGGCTCGCGGAGCTGGAGATTTCCCGTCATGGCCATCACATCTCCCGTTCTACACTGCCGACTCAATACATCCCATTTCGGACACGCCGCCGCATGCTGCGCCGCTTACCGACCGTCCGGCACTCAAAGGCCCGACCGGACGGATCGCGACATATCACCCCACTTGCGGCGATTCGGTCCCGGTACAGCTTACGTCGTACAACGCCGAACGACGCCCCGGGGTGCCGTACAGAACGGAACAACACCGCGTTCGGGTCCAACCTTCCCGCATCCCGGGCAAGTTGACTGCCCGTCGACGGACCGGTGCGCCGCCCCCGCGGTAGGCCGGCGGCAAGCGGAAGGCCCTCGCCGGCCGACCGGCGAGGGCCTTGCGGGCGCTGGGCAGACGGGGCTACCTGCCCGTCTCCTTCTCGTACGCCTTGATGACCTCGTCGGTCGGACCGTCCATCAGGAGTTCGCCCTTCTCCAGCCACAGGACGCGGTCGCAGGTGTCCCTGATCGACTTGTTGCTGTGGCTGACGAGGAAGACCGTGCCGGCCTCCTTGCGGAGCTCCCTGATGCGCTGCTCGGAGCGGATCTGGAACCGGCGGTCGCCGGTGGCCAGCGCCTCGTCGATCATCAGGACGTCGTGGTCCTTCGCCGCGGCGATGGAGAAGCGGAGCCTGGCCGCCATGCCGGAGGAGTACGTCCGCATCGGCAGGGTGATGAAGTCGCCCTTCTCGTTGATGCCGGAGAAGTCGACGATCCCCTGGTAGCGCTCGCGGATCTCCTCGCGCGACATGCCCATGGCCAGGCCGCCGAGTATGACGTTGCGCTCGCCGGTCAGGTCGTTCATCAGAGCGGCGTTGACGCCGAGCAGCGAGGGCTGGCCGTCGGTGTAGACCTTGCCGCTCTCGGCCGGCAGCAGACCGGCGATGGCGCGCAGCAGGGTCGACTTGCCGGAGCCGTTGGTGCCGATCAGGCCGATCGCCTCGCCGCGGTACGCGGTGAAGGTGACGCCGCGCACGGCGTGGACCTTGCGCACACCGCGCGCCTCGCCCTTCTCCCGGCGCACGATCCGGCTCAGCGCCGCAGTGGCGCTGCCCTTGCCGCCGCTGCCGGCGTTGACCCGGTACACGATGTGCACGTCGTCGGCGATGACCGTCGGGACACGCGCCCCGGCTCTGTTGTCGATGTTCTCAGCCACGGCCGTACCGCTCCTCAGCCTTCCAGAAGTACACGAAGCCCGCGAAGCCGACCAGGAGAGCCCAGCCCAGGCCGGCCGCCCAGACGTGCGAGGGCAGGTTCTCGGAACCGTAGCCGTCGATCAGCGCGAACCGGATGAGGTCCATGTAGACGGCGGCCGGGTTGTACATGAGAACGTCCGCGATCCAGGCCGGCTTGTCGGCGAGCATCACCGGGATGGAGAACATCACGCCCGAGGCGTAGAGCCACGTGCGCATGACGAACGGCATCAGCTGCGCCAGGTCGGGGGTCTTCGAGCCGAGCCTCGCCATGATCAGGGCCAGGCCGGTGTTGAACACGAACTGCAGCACGAGCGCGGGGAGCACCAGCAGCCAGGACAGGGACGGGTAGCTGCCGAAGCCGACCACCACCGCCAGCAGCACGATCATCGAGAACAACAGCTGCTGCAGCTGCTGAAGCGCGAACGAGATCGGCAGCGACGCCCGGGGGAAGTGCAGCGCGCGCACCAGCCCCAGATTGCCCGAGATCGCCCGCACTCCCGCCATCACCGAGCTCTGGGTGAAGGTGAACACGAACACACCGGTCACCAGGAACGGGATGTAGACCTCGGTGCTGAAGCCCCGGTCGGCGTCGAGGATCAGGCCGAAGATCAGGAAGTACACCAGCGCGTTCAGCAGCGGCGTCGCCACCTGCCAGAGCTGGCCCAGCTTCGCCTGGCTGTACTGGGCCGTCAGCTTGGCCTGCGAAAAGGCCAGGATGAAGTGGCGGCGGCCCCACAGCTGCCTGATGTACGAGACCAGGCCCGGGCGGGCGCCGCTGACGGTCAGGCCGTACTTGGCGGCGAGCTGTGACGGAGACAGGCCGTCGTCCGGCGACGGCGTGGGGCTCGTCGCGATGGCACCGTCATGGGTTGTGTCACTCACAAGTTGAAACTTTCGTGTTCAAGATGCGCGGCAGTTCGGGGCGCGGCCTAGGCGGCTCGTCGCCCCGATGCTCTCAGAACCGAGCTTGTCAGATGACAGGAGGTCGGCCCAGCCTGGTGAGACGCCACACCGTACGCCACTTCATCGGGCGGCGCGGTCCGCAGGGGGTGCGCCATCCCTCCCGGAAACCGCCGAACCACGCCTTGAGCGCCGGCAGCGTCGGGCGCCGCAGGAGGGTGAGGAGCACCCACACCCCCACGTAGACGGGCACGAGCGGCAGGGGCAGGTTCCGCCGCGCCACCCACACCCGGTTGCGGGCCACCATCCGGTGGTAGACCGCGTGCCGGGAGGGGGGCATGGTCGGGTGGAGGAGCACCATGTCCGCGCGGTACTCGATGGACCAGCCGGCGTCCAGAGCGCGCCAGGCGAGATCCGTCTCCTCGTGGGCGTAGAAGAACTCGTCGGGAAGCCCGCCGACCTCGGCCAGCACCTTCGTGCGCACGGCGTTGGCACCGCCGAGGAAGGTGGTGACCCGCGAGGAGCGCATGGGGTCGGAGGCGCGCAGCCTCGGGACGTGGCGGCGCTGGGTGAGCCCGGTCTCGGGATCGGCGATGCGGAAGCTGACGATGCCCAGTCCCGGGTCCGCGTCGAAGGCCTCCCGGACGAGCTGGGCGGTGCCCGCGTCGGGGAGCAGTCCGTCGTCGTCCAGGAAGAGCAGGACGTCGACGTCGGAGCCGCCGGGTCCGAAGGCCTCGATGCCGACGTTGCGGCCGCCGGGGATCCCGAGGTTCTCCGGCAGGTCGATCGTGCGCACACCCTCGGGCACGTCCACGACGGGAGCGCCGTTGCCGACCACGACCACCTCGATCGGGTCGCCGTCCTGCTTGGCGACCGAGTCGAGGAGGGCGCGCAGCTCGTCGGGCCGGGTCCCCATCGTGATGACGACGGCGCCGAGCTTCAGCGGGGCGGTCACTTCAGCCTGCTCGAAGCGAGGACGGACACGAGGTGGAGCAGCGTCTGGAGCAGGGCGATCCCGGCCAGCACGGCGACGCCGAGGCGGGAGAAGAACAGGTCGCCCCGGGCCTCGTCGAGGACGGCCAGCACCAGGATGAGCAGGGACGCCTCGATGCCGAGGACCAGCCGGTGGAACTTCAGCGCGGCGGCGGCCCGGCGGGCGAGCGCCATGCCGGAGGAGCGCGGCTCGGCGGCCGCCTCCTTGACCGGCGGCAGTCCGCCCTGGTGGCGGGCGACACCGACCAGGTCGGTCTCGGCCTTGATCAGGATCGCGCCGAGTGCGGCGAGGGTCCCCAGGAAGGCCCACAGCCAGTCGGTCCGGCCGCTGCCCCACAGGTCCGCGGCGCGCAGGCCGAAACCGACCAGGACCGCCGCGTCGCACAGGTAGGCGCCGACGCGGTCCAGGTACACGCCGGACAGTGAGAACTGCTTCTTCCAGCGGGCCACCTCGCCGTCGACGCAGTCGAGCAGCAGATAGAGCTGGACCGCCACGACGCCGAGGACGGCCCCCCATATGCCCGGCACGAGCAGGGCGGGAGCGGCGAGGACACCGGCGAGGGTCATCACGTAGGTCAGCTGGTTGGGCGTGACCTTGGTGGTGACGAGGAGGCGGGTGATGCGCAGGGAGATCTCTCGCATGTAGAGGCGGCCGCCCCAGTGCTCACCGCTGCGCCGGTCCTTCACACCCGCGGGGTGAACGACCGGGCGGAGTTCAGCTACTGATGGTCTTGGCATAGTCGGCGTACGCGTCCCTGATCTGGTCGTGGTTGAGGTCGAGGTGCTCGAGGATGGTGAAGCGGCCGGGGCGGGTCTGCGGCGCGTACTCCACGGCGCGCACGAACTCGTTCGCGGAGAAGCCGATCTCCTGCGGGAGTACGGGCAGGCCGTGCCGGCGCAGCACCTCGGAGAACAGGCCCGCCTGCTCGCTCGCACCGCGCAGGTGCATGGCGAAGGCCGCGCCCAGTCCGCACTGCTCGCCGTGGCTGGCGGCGCGCTTGGGGTACAGCAGGTCGAAGGCGTGGCTGATCTCGTGGCAGGCCCCGGAGGAGGGCCGGGAGTCGCCGCTGATCGACATGGCGATCCCGGACAGCACCAGGGCCTCGGCGAGGACGGTGAGGAACTCGTCGTCGCCGACGCCGCCGGGGTGGCGCAGCACGGACTCGCCCGCGGTGCGGCCCATGGCGGCGGCCAGGCCGTCGATCTTCTCGCCGGTGAGACGGTGCGAGAGCTCCCAGTCGGCGATCGCCGAGATGTTGGAGATCGCGTCGCCGATGCCGGAGCGGACGAAGCGGACGGGAGCCTCGCGGATCACGTCGAGGTCGATGACCATGGCGATGGGCGTCGGGACGCCGTAGGAGCCGCGGCCGTTGTCGTTGTCGAGCGTGGAGACGGGCGAGCACAGGCCGTCGTGCGAGAGGTTGGTCGCGACGGCGACGAGCGGCAGGCCGACCCGCGCCGCGGCGTACTTCGCCACGTCGATGATCTTGCCGCCGCCGAGGCCGACGACCGCGTCGTACCGCTTGCCCCGGATGTCGTCGGCGAGCTTCACCGCGGCGTCGATGGTGCCGCCGCCGACCTCGTACCAGTCCGCGCCGGGCAGCGCCGGGGCGAGCCTCTCGCGCAGCTTCTGGCCGGAGCCGTCGCTGATCGCGAAGGCGAGCCGGCCGGACGCGGAGATCCGCTGGTCGGCGAGGAGACCGGCCAGGTCGTCCAGCGCGCCGCGATTGATGTCGACGACGACCGGTGACGGGATGAGCCGGGTCAGTACTGGCACGCGATCCCACGGCCCTTCGCGAGGTCGTCGTGGTTGTCGATCTCGACCCACTTGACGTCGCCGATGGGAGCCACGTCGATGGTGAAGCCGCGGTTCACGAGCTCCTGGTAGCCGTCCTCGTAGTACAGGTCGGGGTCCCGCTCGAACGTCGTCTTCAGCGCGTCCGCGAGGTCCGCGGCGGCCTCCGGCTCGATGAGCGTGACGCCGATGTACTCGCCGGTGGCGGTGGCCGGGTCCATGAGCTTGGTGATCCGCCGGACACCCTTGGCGCCCTCGGTGATGACCTTCATCTCCTCGTCGGCGAGCTGCTTCACCGTGTCGAGGGCGAGGATGATCTTCTGACCGTCGCCACGGGCGGCGAGCAGGGTCTTCTCGACGGAGACGGGGTGCACGGTGTCGCCGTTGGCGAGGATCACGCCCTCGGCGAGGACGTCACGGGCGCACCACAGGGAGTAGGCGTTGTTCCACTCCTCCGCCTTGTCGTTGTCGACGAGGGTGAGCTTCACGCCGTACTTCGCCTCGAGCGCCGCCTTGCGGTCGTACACGGCCTCCTTGCGGTAGCCGACGACGATCGCGGCCTCCGTGAGCCCGATCTCCGCGAAGTTGCCCAGCGTCAGGTCGAGGACCGTGGTCTCTCCGTCCACCGGCACGAGGGCCTTCGGAAGCGTGTCGGTGTAGGGGCGAAGACGCCGTCCGGCACCGGCTGCCAGTACGAGGCCGATCATGCGGGTTCTCCTTCGTCATGTACTGCGGGTGCCTGCGAGGACACCCAGAAGCGGATGCTCTCGACCAGCACCAGGACCGCCACGGCCACAGCGAGGACCGTCAGCGCGACGGTGATGTCCGCGGGCAGCAGGAAGGCGAGCACAGCGACTGCCAGGACCCGCCCCTCGTGCCCGCCGATCGCCCGGACCAGCCAGTGCGGCGGCGCGCCCGTGCCACCGCGGATGCGGTACACCGTGTCGTAGTGATGGTAGGCGACAGCCGCTACCAGCCCGAAAGCGGCGGGCAAGGCCCCGTTCACCTCCGCGTGGGCGGCGATGAGCAGGATCGTGCCGTACTCGGCGGCCCGGAAGACAGGGGGGACGAGCCAGTCGAGGGCGCCCTTGAGGGGCCGGGCGACAGCGAGCCCCGAGGTGGCGGCGTACACAAGGGCGGCGACCAGCGTCCAGACGCTGCCGAATCCGGTGAACGCGGCGGTCGCCGACAGCGCGGCGGCGCCCACGGCGGCCGACGCGAGCGGCGCGATGCCCGGCAGCTTCCGTGCCGCGCGGGAGGTGGCACGGGCCACTGTCTCTGCCGCCGGCCCGGAGTCGGCGAGGTCGGCGAGCGCCTGGGCCGCACGGTCCGTGCGGTGCGCCTTGCGGGTCAGCGAACGGAGCACCCGGCCGGCGGTGGTGTAGCAGGCGGCGAGGGAGCAGCCCACGAGGAGGGCGTAGAAGACGATGCGCGGGGTGGCCACGGCGGTGAGCACGGCGATCATCGCCCAGCGTTCGCCGATCGGCAGAACTATCATCCGGCGCAGCCAGACCGTCCAGCCGACGCTGTCGAGCTTGCTGGACAGGGCGGCCGTGGGACTCGTGTTGGCCGTCGCGTCGTGGTTCGCCTCGTTGAAGGAGAAGTCGACGACGTGCCGGCAGGTCTGGAGCACCATCGCGCCGAGGGCGAGCGCCCATACGTCGTCGCCGCCGCGGGCGGCGCCGAGGGCGAGCCCCGCGTAGTAGGCGTACTCCTTGGCCCGGTCGAAGGTCGCGTCGAGCCAGGCGCCGAGCGTCGAGTACTGCAGGGAGTAGCGGGCGAGCTGCCCGTCGGTGCAGTCCAGGACGAAGGAGAAGAGCAGCAGCAGACCCGCGGCGATGTAGCCGGCGCGGGTGCCGGTGGCCGCGCAGCCGGCCGCGACGAGCGCGGTGAGCAGCGACGCGGTGGTCACCTGGTTCGGTGTCAGTCCCCGGCGGGCGCACCAGCGCGCGATGTAGCGGGAGTAGGGGCTGATGCAGAAGGTGGTGAAGAAGCCGTCGCGCGCCTTGACGGCGGAGCGCAGGCGCACCGCCTCGTCGTCGACCGCTTCGACGGCGGCGCGCGTCCGGTGCCGTTCCTCCGCGTCGGAGGGCACGGCGGCGACCAGCGAACCGAGCTCGGGGTGATGGACGGACACACCCCGGGCCTCGAGCTCGGCGGTCACACCGTCGACGACGCCGTCGCCTGCGACGGCCCCCGCGCCGGCCGGCACGGTGGCGGAGACGGCGAGCACGGCGCCGGTCAGCGCGGCGCGTCCGCCCGGCTGGGCGGTGAGCGCGCCGGTGACGGCGGCGGTCGGGAAGCGCGGGTCGGTCAGCGCCAGCCGCAGGGCGTGCACATGGCCCACGAAGCGCGGGTCGACCACGGCGACCCTCTCGGTACCGGGCACGGCCTCGATCAGGGCGGCGGTGTGCTCAGGGCCGTTGGCGACCCGCACGTCGAAGCCCAGCGACCGCAGATCGCCCTCGAGCGACGACCCGGGTACCGGCGGACCGGTGAGGATGGCGGTCGACAGACGAACTCACTCCTTGGCGCTGACGGTGCTGGTCCACGGCGGCTCGGCCCGGCACACGGGCGGCGGCACGTCGGCAGAGGCTATCGGATGTACGGAAGCGGGAGTTCACCGGCCGTTTACGCCCTGGCGGCCCGCCGGGATCATCATTGTCGATCCCTGCCCCGCCCTCCAAACCGCGGCCCTGGAGAGCGCCCGGGAGCCCGGCAGGGAAGGCCGGGACCGGCCGGGGCGCGGCCTGCCACACCATAGGGTGGCCGTCATGACGTGGCTGATCACAGGTGGGGCGGGGTACATCGGGGCGCATGTCGTGCACGCCATGACGGCGGCCGGCGAACGGGTCGTCGTGCTCGACGACCTGTCCTCCGGATTCCCCGAGCGGCTGCCGGCCGGTGTGCCGCTCGTCCGCGGGTCGGTGCTCGACCGGGACGTGGTGGAGCGCACACTCGCCGAGCACGCGGTCACGGGTGTGGTGCACCTCGCCGCGAAGAAGCAGGTCGGCGAGTCCGTGGAGCAGCCGCTCAGGTACTACCGGGAGAACGTGTACGGGCTGACGGTGCTGCTCGAGGCGGTGGTGGCGGCCGGTGTGCGGCGCTTCCTCTTCTCCTCCTCCGCCGCCGTGTACGGGGTGCCCGACACCGGACTCGTCGCCGAGTCGGCGGCGTGCAGGCCGATCAACCCGTACGGGGAGACAAAGCTCACGGGTGAGTGGCTGGTGCGGGCGGCCGGCCGCGCCCACGGGCTGTCGACCGCGTGCCTGCGTTACTTCAACGTCGCGGGTGCGGCGGCCCCGGAGCTGGCGGACGTCGGCGTGTTCAACATCATCCCGATGTTCTTCGACCGGATCACCCGCCAGGAGCCCCCGCGGATCTTCGGCGCGGAATATCCGACCCCGGACGGGACCTGCGTCCGCGACTACGTCCATGTCGCCGATCTGGCCGACGCGCACCTCGCGGTCGCACGGCGGCTGGCCGGACGGGACGGCGGCGGAGATCTCACCGTCAACATCGGCCGCGGGGTCGGCGTCTCGGTCCGGGAGCTCGCCTCCCTGGTGGGCGAGGTCACCGGCCGCCGTATCGATCCGGTGGTGGAGCCACGCCGGCCCGGGGATCCGGCGACGGCGGTCGCCTCCGTCGAGCTGATCGGCAAGGAGCTCGGCTGGTCCGCCTCGCACGGGGTGCGCGACATGGTCGCGTCCGCGTGGGCCGGCTGGCTGGCCAGACACCCCGAGATGACCCCGCACTGATCTTCCCGGCGCGCTGACCTGCAAGCATTTCCGCAGGTCAGCGCATATGACAACGGTGTTCAGTGCCGTGTTGCCCCATACCCCCCTCCCGTAGTTGACTAGGCGTCGGCCGAGCGACGCGTACCAGAGCGAAGGGCATCGACATGGGGGCAGGGCACGACCACGGGCACACGCACGGCGGCCCTCCGCCCACGGGCACCGCGGCCGCCGCCCACCGGAGCCGGCTGCGGATCGCCCTCGCCATCACGCTCGGCGTGATGGTGCTGGAGATCGCCGGCGGGCTGCTGTCGGGCTCGCTGGCCCTGCTCGCCGACGCGGCCCACATGGCGACGGACGCGGTGGGCCTCGGGATGGCCCTGCTCGCGATCCACTTCGCCAACCGGCCGGCCGGGGTGAACCGCACCTTCGGTTTCGCCCGTGCCGAGATCCTCGCGGCGCTCGCCAACTGCCTGCTGCTGCTCGGCGTCGGCGGCTTCCTGCTCGTGGAGGCGGTGCAGCGGTTCATCGCGCCGGCGGAGACCCGGGGCGGCCTGACCGTCGTCTTCGCGGTCGTCGGCCTGGCGGCGAACATGGTCTCGCTGACGCTGCTGATGCGGGGCCAGAAGGAGAGCATCAACGTCCGCGGCGCCTATCTCGAGGTGATGGCGGACGCGCTCGGCTCGGTGACGGTCCTGGTCTCCGCGGGAATCATCCTGGCGACCGGCTGGCAGTACGCCGACCCGATCGCCTCCCTGGCCATCGGCGTGATGATCGTGCCGCGCACCCTGCGGCTGCTGCGGGAGACGCTGAACGTGCTGCTGGAGTCGGCCCCCAAGGGCGTCGACATGGAGGAGGTACGCGCGCACATGCTGGCCCTGCCCGGGGTGGCGGACGTGCACGACCTGCACGCCTGGACGATCACCTCCGGGATGCCGGTGCTCTCCGCGCACGTGGTCGTGAGCCAGGACGCGCTGGACTCGGTGGGTCACGAGAAGATGCTGCACGACCTCCAGGGCTGCCTCGGTGAGCACTTCGACGTCGAGCACTGCACCTTCCAGCTGGAGCCGGTCGGGCACGCCGAGCACGAGGCGAGACTCTGCCACTGAGCGGGACCGCCCCTGCTAGGGTTTCCGCGGACGCAGGCGTCCCCACGACCCTTGAGAGGAGCTGAGGTTGATGACCGTCGCAGCGGAGTCCCCCTACGCCTGGCGGCGTGGTGGTACCCCCAGCCCCGCGCGCGCCCGGTCCTTCCTCATCCTCCGGGCTTCCGTCCGACCCTGATCCGATCCCGTCCGGTATCCGCCGGTCCGATCGCGCACGTCGGCCGGAGCCCCGTGAACAAGGGTTTCCACGTTGTCCGACAACGCTTTGCACGACGCTTTCTTCGCTCTGCACCACGGTCTTCCGCGGCAGGGTCCCGGCTCCGACGACACCTCTCTGAGGCTGCTCGCGGCGGCGGGCCCCCTGCCCGCCCGGCCGCGCGTGCTCGACCTCGGCTGCGGTCCGGGCCGCTCGGCCCTGCTCCTGGCGGAGCGGGCCGGCGCACTGGTGACGGCGGTGGATCTGCACCAGCCGTTCCTGGACGAACTGCGGCACACCGCCGTGGCGCGCGGCCTCGATGACACGATCGTCACCGTCAACGCCGACATGGGCGAACTCCCCTTCCCCGGCGGGTCGTTCGACCTCGTCTGGGCGGAGAGCTCCGCCTACAGCATCGGCTTCGACGCGGCGCTCGAGAAGTGGCGGCGGCTGCTCTCCCCCGGCGGCAGCCTCGTCATGACCGAGTGCGAGTGGACGTCGGCCGCCCCCTCCCCGGAGGCCCGCGCCTTCTGGGACGCGCACTACCAGTTGCGGGGTACGGCCGACAACTGCTCGGCGGCCGTCGCGGCCGGCTACACCGTGCTCGGGCTGTACCGGCAGCCGGAGAGCGACTGGGACGAGTACTACGGCCCGCTGGGTGAGCGGGCCGACGCCGCGGACCCCGGTGCGCCGGGGATGCCGGAGGCGCTGGCCGCCACCCGCGCGGAGATCGCCATGCGCAGGGACCACGGCGCGGAGTTCGGCTACACCGGCTACGTGCTCCGCCCCGCCGATCCCCGCTGGCGTACCCGGCCGGAGACGGCGGCGGACATCCCGGCCGTGCGCGCGGTCAACGCCGCCGCGTTCGCCACCCCCGAGGAGGCGGCCCTCGTGGACTCGCTCCGCCTGGACGCCGAGGCGTGGCTGCCGGGGTTGTCGTACGTGGCGGAGGCCGAGGACGGGTCGGTCGCCGCGTACGCGCTGCTCACCCGGTGCCGGATCGCCGGCACACCCGCGCTGGCCCTGGCGCCGGTCGCCACCGCGCCCCGCCACCAGCGGCAGGGGGCGGGAACGGCGGTCGTACGGGCGGTGCTCGACGCGGCGAGGTCACGCGGTGAAGGACCGGTCGTCGTCCTCGGACATCCCGGGTACTACCCGAGGTTCGGCTTCGAGGTCGCGGCGAAGCACGGGATCAGGACATCTTTCGAGGTACCGGAGGAGGCCCTGATGGTGCTGGCGCTCGACGGCGGCGAGGACGTGCCGAAGGGCACGGTCCGCTACCCGGCGGCGTTCGGCGTCTGACCGGCTGTCCGCCCCGACCCTGCCGGCAGGGTCGGGGCGGACATGCCAGGCGGCCACCGAAGTACGGACAAGCCGCTTTTGTACGGCAGACTGAGCGGGGCCCAGGGGCCTTCCTCCGGAAGGACCGCAGGGCCGAGAACCGATGCGAAGGACGGTTATGCCGATCACACCAGCCACCGCGGCGACCAGTTCGTCGAACGGCACATCACCAGCGATCCTGCTCGAGCTGGTCGACGAGGAGGGCAACACCATCGGCACGGCGGAGAAGCTCTCCGCCCATCAGGCGCCCGGTCAGCTGCACCGCGCGTTCTCGGTGTTCCTCTTCGACGAGCAGGGGCGGCTGCTGCTGCAGCGCCGCGCGCTGGGCAAGTACCACTCCCCCGGTGTCTGGTCGAACACCTGCTGCGGCCACCCGTACCCGGGTGAGGCGCCGTTCGCGGCGGCCGCCCGGCGCACCTACGAGGAGCTAGGGGTCTCCCCCTCGCTGCTCGCCGAGGCCGGCACGGTCCGCTACAACCACCCGGACCCGGAGTCCGGGCTGGTCGAGCAGGAGTACAACCACCTCTTCGTCGGGATGGTGCAGAAGCCGGTGCTGCCGGATCCGGAGGAGATCAGCGAGACGGCCTTCGTGACGCCGGACGAGCTGACCGAGCTGCACGGCCGGGCGACGTTCTCCGCCTGGTTCATGACGGTGCTGGACGCGGCCAGGCCCGCGGTCAGGGAGCTGACGGGGCCGGCCGGAGGCTGGTGAGAGTCATCGCCCGCTCCACGGCGCGGCGCCTCATACGGGCGCCGCGCCGTCCTGGAACGCGGGCACCAGCGGCAGCTCCGCCCAGATGATCTTTCCGCCGCTCGCGGTGTGCTCGACGTCGCAGACGCCGCCGGCCTCCCGGGTGATCTCGCGGACCAGCAGCAGACCTCTGCCGCCCGTCTGCGCGGCGTCGGTCTCGAGAGCCTTGGGGCGGTAGGGGTGGTTGTCCTCGACCGAGACCCGCACCGAGTGCGTGCCGATGGCGACCTCGACGGCGACCTCCGGCGAGAGCAGAGCGGCGTGCCGCACGGCGTTGGTGACCAGCTCCGACACGATCAGCAGCAGGCCCTGCACCACGTCGTCGGCGACCGGGACGCCCTGGCGGGCGAGCAGGTCCCGCACGGCGTGCCGGGCCTGCGGGACGGACACGTCGAGTGCGGGAGCGGTGAACCGCCAGACGCCCTCGTACGACAGCGGCCGGGCCGGCACGCTCCCGCGGCTCTCCATAGTCCGGCACCCACCTTCGGCTCGTCCCACTGACCTTCGGGTAACAAGTGTTGGTAGTCAGTTGGTCCGTGCCGTACCGGTGAACGGAAGTGAACGCCTATCGACGTTTTTTGACCGGGTGCGTATGACAGCGTCAGTTGTGCGACTGGTCGGAACCGTCTTCTGCCCGCTTCCCCGGATCGATCGTTTCAGCACTCTTATCAGCGTTTTCCCGGCTCTCCCGCGGCCCCTGCCCCTGCTCCGTGACCATGCTGACGACCCGCCGGCCGCCGACCCCCATCGCGATCAGGCCCAGACCGTCGAAGAGCAGCGCCAGCGAGAAGAAGGTGCCGAGGACGTAACGGCTGCTCTCCGGCCAATCGGCCAGCACCAGCACACCCAGCAGCAGCCCGAAGGCCCCCTGCACGAGGGTCCAGCCGAACTGCGGGCCGCGGACCACCATGCTGCCCACCAGCCGGAAGAGTCCGCCGGTCAGGAACAGCAGGGCGGCGAACATGGTGAGGCCCGCCGCCGCGGTCTCCGGGTGGCGGATGACGATCGCGCCGGCCGCGATGTTCAGCGCGGCGACCACGACGGCCAGCCAGAAGAAGTTGCTGCCGCGCGACTCGACCGCGTGGAGCAGGCCGACGATCCCGCAGATCAGCAGCAGCCAGCCGAACAGGAGCATCGAGGTGAGGGTCGCGACGCCGGTGTAGACCAGGCCGACCAGACCGCCCGCGGCCAGGATCGCGCCGAGCGCGGCCAGTCTCCCGAAGCCTCGGCGAAGGCTCTTCTCCCGGCGGCGGTAATCCATGTCGTCGTACGCGGTACCGGCCATCAAACGCCTCCTCGGCGAACCCCCGTGTCAGCGGCACCCCTTCTTGATCATAGGTTCGGGCCTGCCGGATAGCATCCGGCGCATGGAGTCCTCGCACGCGCATCCGCCCCGGCTCAGGCACACCGTCGGGGACGGAGTCGCCACCGTCGTGATCAGCAATCCCGCCAAGCGCAACGCCATGACCGCGGACATGTGGCGGGCCGTGCCGGAACTGCTCGGGGAACTCGCGGTGGACCCGGCCGTACGGACGCTGGTGCTGACCGGCGAAGGCCAGACGTTCTGCGCGGGGGCGGACATCTCGTCGCTGCGGCTGCCCGGCGAGGACCCGCAGGCGCTGGCGGTGCGTGCCGAGGAGGCTCTCGCCGCGTTCCCCAAGCCGACGCTCGCCGTCGTACGCGGCTACTGCGTGGGCGGCGGCTGTCAGCTCGCCGCAGCCTGCGACCTGCGCTTCGCCGAGCGCGACACGCTGTTCGGGGTCACACCGGCCAAGCTGGGCATCGTCTACCCGGCCGGTTCGACCCGCCGGCTCGCCGCGCTGGTGGGTCCGGCCGCGGCCAAGTACCTCCTGTTCTCCGGTGAGTTGATCGGCACGGAGCGGGCGCTTCGGACCGGGCTCGTCGACGAGGTGCTGCCGGGGGACGAACTGGGCCGGCGGGCCGCCGACTTCACCAGGATCCTGGTGTCGCGCTCGCAGCTCACGCAGTGCGCGGCGAAGGAGTTCACCGCCGGACGCACCGACCGGGACGCGTACTGGGCGGACCAGGCGCGCGGCAGCGGCGACACCGCGGAGGGCGTCGCCGCCTTCCTCGAGCGGCGTGCGCCGCGCTTCTCGTGGGCGCCGGGAGCCGGCTGACGCCGGCCGCACCTGGCTATCGGAGGACGAAGCGGCTCTTGGTGCGGAACTCCTCCACCAGGTGCGCGGGGGCCTTCAGCGGCGAGCCGGCGTCGTAGGGCGGCTGCGGGTCGTACTCGGTCAGCAGCTGCACGGCTCGGGCATGCTCGTCACCGGCCAGCCTGCCGACCAGGGTGAGGCCCATGTCGATGCCGGAGGAGACGCCGGCGGCCGTGACGTACTTGCCGTCCGTCACGACCCGGCGGCCGGTCGGCCTGGCGCCCAGCCGCTCCAGCTGGTCCAGGGCGAGCCAGTGGGAGGTCGCCTCACGGCCCTTCAGCAGTCCGGCCGCGGCGAGCAGCAGCGAGCCGGTGCACACCGACGTGGTCCAGGTACTGGTGTCGTCCACTGCGCGCAGCCAGTCCAGCAGGGTCTGGTTCCCCATCTGGGCGTCCTGGCCGGGGCCGCCGGGGACGAGGACGATGTCCGGCGCCGTCACCTCGTCGAAGGTACTGGTGGCGACGAGCGAGAGCTGGTCACGGTCGTTCGTCACGGGACCCTTCCGTTCGGCGACGAAGACGACGTCGGCGTCAGGGAGGCGGCAGAGCATTTCGTAGGGGCCGACGGCGTCCAGTGACGTGAAACGGTCGAAGAGCAGGACGGCGATCTGCGTGGGCACGGGCGTTCCCTTCGTCGGGTTCAGCAGGCGGGTCGTAGGTGTCCGCTCGTAGGTTCAGCGGGCGGATCGTACGGGTCCGCGGAAGCGGCGGCGGTACTCCGCCGGGGCCACGCCGAGGGCCTTGACGAAGGCCCTCCGCATCGCCTCCGGGGTGCCGTATCCGCAGGCGCGGGAGATCTTCGTGACTCCGTCGGCGGTGTCCTCCAGAAGCCTTCTGGCGTGCTCGAGGCGCACCCGTTCCACATAGCGGCCGGGTGTCGTGCCCGTCTCGGCCTGGAAGGCGCGGGCGAAGTGCCGGGGCGACAGGCCCGCACGGTCCGCGAGCGACTCGACGCAGAGGTCGGCCTCGGGGTGCTGGGTGACCCAGTGCTGTACGGACCGCAACGGTTCGCGGCGCGCGGTCTGGGCCGCGAGCTGGGCGCTGAACTGCGACTGGTTGCCGGGACGCCGCAGGAAGACGACCAGATGGCGGGCCACGGTGAGGGCGACGTCCCGGCCGAGGTCGTCCTCCACGAGTGCCAGCGCCAGGTCGATGCCCGCCGTGACGCCCGCGGAGGTGGAGAGTCTGCCGTCCCGGACGAAGATCGGGTCGGGCTCGACCTCGACCTCCGGATAGGCGCCGGCGAGGTGGTCGCAGGCGGCCCAGTGGGTGGTGGCGCGCCGCCCGTCGAGCAGCCCGGCCTCCGCCAGCAGCAGCGCGCCGGTGCAGACGGACACCAGGCGTGCGGCGTGCGGCGACCGGTCGCGGAGCCAGTCGATCAGGCGCGGATCAGGGCGGCGGGTGCCCTCGCCTCCCGGGACGAGGAGTGTGTGGGGCGCGGGTTCACCGGCGAGGTCCCCGTCAGGGACCAGCGTGAGACCGCTGGAGGTCCGTACCGGCGAGCCGTCGAGCGAGGCGGTACGGATCCGGTACGCCGACCGGTCGCCACAGGCCCGGCGGGCTCCCTCGAAGACCTCGACCGGTCCCGTCACATCGAGGCTCTGCACGTCGTCGAAGAGGACGACGAGCAGCGTCCGCCCCGTCGTCGGCCGCTCCACCGGTTCTGCTGTCGGATCCGTCACGAGCGCCATCCTTCTCGCGGCGGGGCTGTGTCCGCAATGACGAGAAGCCCACCTTTCCTGCCATCGCCGCCGACGGGTCGGTCACCCCGCCGTGGCGCATGAGCCACGCCGCATCGCTCTGGGCCCCACGGTGCGAGGCGGAAGGTGACCGCGCGGCGGAGGGCTTCGCGGGCACGCGAGGACGGCGGAGCCGAGCGGCACGCGAGGACGACGGGGTGCTGATCGCGGCCTCGGCGCACGACGGTGAAGATGCGGCACGTGCGCCGTCCGTGAGAAGTCGGCGCCGGGTAAGGCCGCTGCGCTGTCGCGCCGAGGGCGGGCCGTCACCTCGCCGAGGCTCAAGCCGTCATCGGATGTCGTCGACGCCGGGTGACCGCGACGGGCGCAGTCCCCGGAGGAGCAGTTCGATCAACCGGCGGGGGTCGTAACGGGGGTCGCTGTCCCGTCCGATGCAGAGGTTGCCGATGCCACGCATCAGTTCGTAGGGCCGCACCCCGGGCCTGACTTCGCCGGCTTCGACCGCGGCGTCGAGCAGTTGGGCGCAGACAGGCAACAGGCGGTCGAGGAAGTGGGTGTGCAGCGCGGCGAAGCGTTCGCTGTCGGACTGCAGGGCGTCGGCGAGCCCGTGCTTGGTGACGAGGAAATCGACGAAGAGGTCGATCCACCGGCGCAGTGCGTCGAAAGGGGAATCGGTGTCGGCCAGCAGCTTGGGGCCGGCCTCGGCGCATGCCTCGATCTGGTGGCGATACACGGCCGTTACGAGGTCCGCCCGGGTCGGGAAGTGACGGTAGATCGTGGCCATCCCGACGCCCGCCCGGGCCGCGATCCGGCGGATGGGCGCATCGACGCCGGAGGTGACGAACTCCTCGGCGGCGGCGGTGAGCACTGTCTGCTGGTTGCGCAGCGCGTCGGCCCGCTTTCCCCGGGTCTGCTCTCCTCCGGACCGGTCCGCAGTGGGCACCACGTTCTCCTTCCCTTGACCGTTGACGAAACGGAACAGTGCTCCATATATTAAGCGGAACAGCGCTCCGCTTCAGGATAGCCGAAGCCGGGCGCTCCGGACCGCCTCGCCCGCCCGGCTGATCGAGGGCGGCGGCAGAGGCCATCGAAGGGACATCCCCGTCATGAATGGACCTGCCCGCACGACCGACACCCTGAGTTCTCCGACGCCCGTACTCTCGATCAGCCCGGTGGTGCTGCCGGCTCCCGGCCGTGCCGTGGACCTGGAGGTGCGGGTCTCCGCCCCGGTGACCGGGAGCGAGCTGCCGGTCGTCCTCCTCTCGCACGGTCTCGGCTTCTCGAACAACCTCTCCTCACTGAACGGCTACGCCCCCCTCGCGAACTTCTGGGCAGCACACGGGTTCGTCGTGATCCAGCCGACGCATCTGGACTCCAGGACGCTGACCTCGCATCCCGACACCCCCGGGGCACCTCCGCACTGGCGTACACGGGCCGAGGACATGAAGCGCATCCTGGACCAGCTCGACGTGATCGAGGCCGCCGTCCCGCAGCTCCTCGGGCGCCTCGACCGGAGCCGGGTCGCCGTGGCCGGGCACTCGATGGGCGGGCACACCGCGAGCCTGCTCCTGGGAGCACGGCTCACCGATCCGCACGACGGAACGACAGTGAACCTGGCCGAGCCGCGGATCACGGCGGGTGTGCTGCTTGCCGCGCCCGGCAGGGGCGGTGACGCCCTCACCGGGTTCACGGTCGAGAACTACCCGTTCTTCCTGACCACGGACTTCTCCGAGATGACGACGCCGGCGCTCGTGGTCGCGGGCGACAAGGACGACTCCGCCTTCCTGTCGGTCCGGGGACCGGACTGGCACGCCGACCCCTACACCCTCTCCCCGAGCCCCAAGTCCCTGCTCACCCTGTTCGGCGCGCAACACGGGCTCGGCGGAGTCTCCGGATACGACGTCGCCGAGACCACGGACGAGAACCCCGGGCGGGTCGCCGCCGTCGCCGGGCTCACCTGGGCCTACCTGCGCAGCGCGCTCTACCCCGGGGACCCCTCTTGGCAGGCGGCGCGCGACGCGCTGGCCGCCGGCCCCGACCCGCTCGGACGGGTCGAATCCAAGTAGGCCGAAGAGGCGCCGCCTCCGTGCCGGTCGACGCCACCGTGCGGCCTGACCCCGTTCCTCTCTCCGCCTACCGCCGGCTTCCCTCCGTGCCGGTCGGCGGCACCGTGCAGCCCGACCCTCTCGCTCTCCCCGCCTACCTCCGACTTCCCTCCGTACCGACCAGTCGGTAACGTGCGGCCATGACTTCTCTGCATCCGCGCGCGGGACGCCGCTGCCACAACGCCCTCAACCCGCTGCACTCGACGGTCTACTTCTCCCCCGACTACACCGCCGAGCTCGCACGGATCGGTGTCGAGGACCCCAGAGCGGCCTACTTCGCGGGACGCGGCGCCGCGATGGGCGCGGTCGGACCGGGTGCCGTGGCCGCCGCGTTCTACAACTTCAACCACGAGCTGATCGCCAAGCATCTGCCGGCCGTGTGGGACACCGCCTCGCCCGAGGCGGTGCTCGCGGCCCGGCTGCGTGCCGTTGACACCACTCTGCGGCGGCTGCTCGGCGACGACGCGGTCGCCTCCCCCGAGATGGCGGAGGCAGCGGCTCTCGCGCTGCGCGCGGCCGAAGCGTGCACCCGGCACGCCCGTCCGCTCTACGCGGCCCACGCCGACCTGCCCGTCCCGGCCGAGCCGCACCTGGCGTACTGGCACGCGGCGACCCTGCTGCGCGAGCACCGTGGCGACGGACATCTCGCGGCGCTGCTCGTGGCCGATCTCGACCCGCTCGAGGCGTTGGTGAGCCACACCGCCACGGGCAAGGGCATGGCGCCGCGCTGGATCCTCACCACCCGCGGCTGGGGACGGACCGACTGGGAGGCCGCGCAGTCGCGCCTGCGGGAGCGTGGACTGATCGACGCGGACGGCGAGTTGACGGAGGCCGGCAGCGCGCTGCGGACCGAGCTGGAGGAGCACACCGACCGGCTCGACCGGGCACCGTACGAGCACCTGGGCGCGGAGGGCGTCGAGCGTCTCACGGAACTCGGCCGCGGCTTCCTGACGACCGCGGCGCTCGCGGGCGCATTCCCCGAGGACCTCAAGGGCAAGGGCTGAGACGCGGGACGGGGGCGGGGGCGGGCGGGGACGTTTACGGAGAGGCGATCCCGGCTACCCGACGTAGTCCAACGCCCCCGTCACTGGAGGTCAATTGTGCTCAGCGCGATAGCAGACGCACTTCGTACGGTCGGCTCGGCGATCGCCACCGTGGTCACGCTGCCGTTCCGGCTCCTGGCCCGGCTCTTCGGCGGAGCGTCACGCGGCGGCAGGACACGGCGCGTCTGAGGCACGCGACACGGCCCCCGGCCACCCGGCACAATGCACTCTCAAGCACAGCGAGCACGAGAAGGCGAGTCGGGAAACCGTGACGACGTCCATCGAAGGCAGGATCGCCGAGGAGCTCGGCGTACGCGAGCGGCAGGTGAAGGCGGCCGTCGAGCTGCTCGACGGCGGGTCGACCGTGCCGTTCATCGCTCGCTACCGCAAGGAAGCGACCGAGATGCTCGACGACGCGCAGCTGCGCACGCTCGAGGAACGGCTGCGTTATCTCCGGGAGCTGGAGGAACGGCGGACCGCGATCCTGGAGTCCGTGCGCGAGCAGGGCAAGCTCACGGACGAGCTCGAGGCCCGGATCGGGGCCGCCGACACCAAGGCGCGGCTGGAGGACATCTACCTGCCGTTCAAGCCCAAGCGGCGCACCAAGGCGCAGATCGCCCGAGAGGCGGGGCTCGAGCCACTGGCCGAGGGCCTGCTGAGCGACCCGTCGGTCGACCCGCTCGCGGCCGCCGCGGCGTTCGTCGACGCGGACAAGGGCGTCGCGGACGCCCCCGCCGCCCTCGACGGAGCGCGCGCGATCCTGACGGAGCGTTTCTCCGAGGACGCCGACCTCATCGGCGAACTGCGCGAGCGGATGTGGACCCACGGCCGGCTCGCCGCCAAGGTCAGGGAAGGCAAGGAGGAGGCGGGCGCGAAGTTCGCCGACTACTTCGACTTCTCCGAAGGCTTCACCGAGCTGCCTTCCCACCGGATCCTCGCGATGTTCCGCGGTGAGAAGGAGGAGGTCCTCGACCTCGTCCTGGAACCGGAGGAGCCGACCGACGAGCCCTCGTCGTACGAGGGCATCGTCGCGGCCCGCTTCGGTGTCGCGCAGCGCGGGCGGCCCGGCGACAAGTGGCTCGGCGACACCGTGCGCTGGGCCTGGCGCACCCGGATCCTGGTGCACCTCGGCATCGACATGCGGCTGCGGCTGCGTACGGCCGCCGAGGACGAGGCGGTGCGGGTCTTCGCGGCCAACCTGCGCGACCTGCTGCTCGCCGCCCCCGCGGGCACCCGCGCCACCCTCGGTCTCGACCCCGGCTTCCGTACCGGGGTGAAGGTCGCCGTCGTCGACGCGACCGGCAAGGTGGTCGCCACCGACACGATCTATCCGCACGTTCCCGCGAACAAGTGGGACGAGTCGCTCGCGAAACTGGCCCGTCTCGCCAAGGAACATGCCGTCGAGCTGGTGGCGATCGGGAACGGCACCGCGTCCCGTGAGACCGACAAGCTGGCCGGCGACCTGATCACCAGGCATCCGGAGCTGAACCTGACCAAGGTGATGGTGTCCGAGGCGGGCGCCTCCGTGTACTCCGCGTCGGCGTTCGCCTCGCAGGAGCTGCCCGGTCTGGACGTGTCGCTGCGCGGCGCCGTCTCCATCGCGCGCCGGCTGCAGGACCCGCTGGCCGAGCTGGTCAAGATCGACCCGAAGTCGATCGGCGTCGGGCAGTACCAGCACGACCTGTCCGAGGTGAAACTGTCACGGTCGCTCGACGCGGTGGTCGAGGACTGTGTGAACGGCGTCGGCGTCGACGTCAACACGGCGTCCGCGCCGCTGCTGTCACGGGTGTCGGGCATCGGCGCCGGACTGGCGGAGAACATCGTCGCGCACCGCGACTCCAACGGCCCCTTCCGTTCCCGCAAGGCGCTGAAGGACGTGGCACGGCTCGGCCCGAAGGCGTACGAGCAGTGCGCGGGCTTCCTGCGCATCCGCGGCGGCGACGATCCGCTGGACGCCTCCAGCGTGCACCCGGAGGCGTACCCGGTGGTGCGGCGGATGGTGAAGACGACCGGCGGACAGGTGGCGTCCCTCATCGGCAACACGTCGGTGCTGCGGTCGCTGCGGCCCGCCGAGTTCGTGGACGAGAGCTTCGGTCTGCCGACCGTGACGGACATCCTGCGGGAGCTGGAGAAGCCCGGCCGCGACCCCCGTCCGGCGTTCCGGACGGCCACCTTCAAGGAGGGCGTCGAGAAGATCGGCGACCTGGCCGCGGGGATGGTGCTGGAAGGCGTGGTGACCAATGTCGCCGCGTTCGGCGCGTTCGTGGACGTCGGTGTCCACCAGGACGGTCTGGTGCATGTGTCGGCGATGTCCCGGAACTTCGTCAAGGACCCGCACGACGTGGTCAAGTCGGGCGACGTGGTGAAGGTGAAGGTGCTCGACGTCGACATCCCGCGCAAGCGGATCTCGTTGACGCTGCGGCTGGACGACGAGGCGTCGGCGCAGCCGGCGGACGCGGGTGCGCCCCGGCGCGAGCGCGGCGGGCGTCCCCCGCAGCAGCGCCAGGGCGGTGGCGGCGCCGCCCGCGAACGCCGTGGTGCCGGTGGCGGGGGCGGCAACGGCGCGGACCGCCGTGGCGGCGGCAACGGCGGTGACCGCCGTGGTGCCGGCACGCCGCGCCAGGCCCCGGCGCCGTCGAACAGCGCGATGGCGGACGCGCTGCGCCGCGCGGGCCTGGTGGACCCGAAGAACCGCTGATGTGCGCCCGGGGCCGGGGCATCCCCGGCCCCGGGAGCGGCCGTCCCGTACCGGGCCGCTTCGGAGGGGCCTGTTGCGGGGGCGGCGGCGACCGGCGGGACCGCCGGAGCCTGGTCGTGGCGACTGTGGCGCGGCCACCGGGTCGAAACCACCGGCCGGCCGCGACAGCGCCCGAGCAACCAGGTCGGCGGGAGCGCGTCGCGGCGGCATCGTCGGGGCGACCGGTCCGGACGGGACCGGGATGCGGGGCCGGGTCGTCAGAGTTCGGTGATCTTGCCGTCGGTCACCTCGACGCGGCGGGTGACATGGACGGCGTCCAGCATCCGGCGGTCGTGGGTGACCAGCAGCAGCGTGCCCTTGTACGAGTCCAGCGCCGCCTCGAGCTGTTCGATGGCGGGCAGGTCGAGGTGGTTGGTCGGCTCGTCCAGCACCAGGAGATTGACGCCGCGTCCCTGGAGCAGGGCCAGCGCCGCACGGGTCCGCTCGCCGGGTGACAGGGTCGTCGCCGGGCGCATCACATGGGCGGCCTTGAGCCCGAACTTGGCCAGCAGTGTGCGGACCTCGGCCGGCTCCGTGTCGGGGACGGCCGCGCAGAACGCGTCCAGCAGCGTCTCGGTGCCGTAGAAGAGCCCGCGGGCCTGGTCGACCTCGCCGACGACGACGCCGGAGCCGAGCGACGCGTGTCCCGCGTCGAGGGGGAGGCGGCCGAGCAGGGCGGCGAGCAGCGTCGACTTGCCGGAGCCGTTGGCACCGGTGACGGCCACGCGGTCCGCCCAGTCGATCTGCAACGACGCCGGGCCGAACCGGAAGCCACCGCGCCGCACCTCCGCCTCGCGGAGGGTCGCGACCACCGAGCCGGAGCGCGGGGCGGCGGCGATCTCCATCCGCAGCTCCCACTCCTTGCGGGGCTCCTCCACCGTGTCGAGCCGCTCGATCATGCGCTGCGTCTGGCGTGCCTTGGCGGCCTGCTTCTCGCTCGCCTCGCTCCGCATCTTGCGGCCGATCTTGTCGTTGTCGGTGGCCTTGCGGCGGGCGTTCTTGACGCCCTTGTCCATCCAGTTCCGCTGCATCTGGGCGCGGCCCTCGAGAGCGGCCCGCTTGTCGGCGTACTCGTCGTACTCCTCGCGGGCGTGCCGGCGGGCGGTCTCGCGCTCGTCCAGGTAGGCCTGGTAGCCACCGCCGTAGAGGGTGATCTGCTGCTGGGCGAGGTCCAGCTCGAGGACCTTGGTGACGGTCCTGGTGAGGAACTCGCGATCGTGACTGACCACGACCGTGCCGGCCCGCAGGCCCTGGACGAAGGTCTCGAGGCGCTCGAGACCGTTCATGTCGAGGTCGTTGGTCGGCTCGTCGAGCAGGAACACGTCGTAGCGGGACAGCAGCAGCGAGGCGAGACCCGCGCGCGCGGCCTGGCCGCCCGACAGGGACGTCATCGGCAGGTCGAGGTCGACGGTGAGGCCGAGCGACCCGGCGACCTCCTCGGCCCGCTCGTCCAGGTCCGCGCCGCCGAGGTCGAGCCAGCGCTCCAGGCCGGTGGCGTAGGCGTCGTCCGCTCCCTCGACGCCGTCGGCCAGGCCCTGGGCGGCGGCGTCCATGGCGGTCTGGGCGGCCGCGACGCCGGTGCGCCGGGCGAGGAAGGCCCGGACGGTCTCCCCCTCGCGGCGCTCGGGCTCCTGCGGAAGGTGGCCGACGGTCGCGGTCGGCGGGGAGAGCCGCAGCTCGCCCTGTTCCGGCCGGTCGAGTCCGGCGAGCAGACGCAGCAGGGTGGACTTGCCCGCTCCGTTCACGCCGACGAGACCGATCACGTCGCCGGGTGCGACGACGAGGTCGAGCCCGGCGAAGAGCGAGCGGTCGCCGTGTCCGGCGGCGAGGTCCTTGGCGACGAGAGTTGCAGTCATCAGGGAGTGAATCCTAGGGCTTCTTACGGGTCAGAGGAGTCCGGCGAGTTTGTACAGGGCGAGGGAGCCGGCAACGGCCACGTTCAGGCTCGAGCCGGTGCCGATCATCGGGATCTCCACGCACTCGTGGAGCAGGTCGAGCGCCTCCGGCGGAATCCCGTGCTGCTCATGGCCGAGGACCACGACGGTCGGCCCGCGCGCCGGCGCGAGGTCGGCGAGGCGGACGGCCTCGTCGGCCAGTTCGACGCCGACGATGCGCGCGCCCCCCTCCCGCTGCCGGGCCAGCCATCCCAGCGGGTCACCGGTCCGGTGGGTGCACACCGGCTTGCGCAGGGTGTTGCCGCGGGCCAGCGCTTCGGGTACCCACGGGAAGCGCGGGACGGTGATGCAGGCGCCGACCGCGTCGCAGGTGCGGGCGAGGGTGCCCAGGTTCGCGCCGTGCAGGGGCCACAGGGGTGCCGCGTAGAGATGGTCCCAGCAGGAATGGGCTCGCGGGCGCCGGCTTCGGCGCAGCTCGTCCGGCGCACGGGTGCGGAAGGCGGGTCCGCTGCTCCTCGCGCTCATGGGCGCGGGGAGGCGGACCTCCGGTTCAGGGACGCACACGTGCGAGGCGTGTGATGTACGTGACGTGAGTGATGCATGCGTCGGCGATTCAGCGGCTCGCCCGGGCCTCTTGTCGGATCATCGCGCCACCGGCGTGACCAGCACGCCCCCCATGGTCCGTGCCACGACGAAGGATCGTCCCTTGACCGCCTTGGCGTCCAGTGGAATTCGGTGCGTCCCGGGCTGCAGCGTGCCGTCGAACAGCTCCCGGACACGGGTGCGGTACAGCGCGTCGAGACGGTAGGCCACCAGCCGGACGCGGCATTCCGACGCCACCTCGACCACCGCCTCCCGGCCCTGCGCCCCGAGTCTCCGCAGGCGCCGCTGCCCGACCGGGCTCCGGTCCAGGGCCAGCTCGATCTGCGCCACCAGCAGCGGGACGACCGGCGCGAGCCCGTCCACGTACTCCACCTGCGTGCCGGCGTGGGCGAACGCCTCCCGCACCGCGGCCCGGTCCGCCTCCGTGACCGCCCGGCCGAAGGCGACGACCTGGTACGCGCCGAGCTCCTCGGCCGGGACACCGGCCGCGTCGTGGGCGATGTCGGCGCCGATGCCGATGGACCGCAGGGCGGCGGCGAGCTTGGCGAGGACCGCGACCCGCGCGCCGATCAGCAGGACGCGGCGCCGGGCCGCGGCCTCCTCCCGGCCGGGCAGCAGCTGCTCCAGCGCCGCCCGGTACTCCTCGCCGCGGAATCGGAACGGTCCGATGCCGTGGTATCCGTTGAGTTCCAGATCGGCCGTCCCGTCGGTCTGCCAGGCGAAGTCCCGCCAGACGACGTCGTCGCCGTCGCGCTCGATGACGGCGGTGACGGCCCCGCACTCGAGCCCCTCGCATTCCGGGCAGCCGTAGATCACATACCTGCCGTCGCTCAGCGGTGCCTCCGCGTCGAGCAGCAACCGGCGGATATGGTCGGTGAAGACGGCGGGAGGGATGTCGGAGGCCAGCGGCGAGACCGCGTCGAGGTCACTGAGCCGGTGGAGCAGCGGCCGGCCGTCGACGATGAAGTCGGTGAAGTCCCGGTGCACTTGGTAGGCACCATCGGCGAGGACTCCCCCGGTCCGCATCGCCGGCGCCAGCCCGAAGGTCGCGTACTCGGCAGACATGTCGTGAGTCTGCCCAACCGCGCGGTCTTCTGAGCATGAACGCCATGGGTTACGGTCCCGGCATGAACGGCGACGTACTGGTGCTGGGCGGCGGGGCGGTGGGACTGACCACGGCCATCGTGCTGGCGGAGAGCGGCAAGCGGGTGCGGGTGTGGTCCCGGGATCCCGTCGGCATGACCACGTCGGCGGTGGCGGGCGGGCTGTGGTGGCCGTATCGCATCGAGCCGGAGAAGCTGGTCGGCGAGTGGTCCCTGGAATCGCTGCGGGTGTACGCGGCGCTGGCGGACCGGCCGGAGGAGACGGGTGTACGGCTGGTGCCGGGCGTTCATGCGGAGACCCGGCTCGCGGAGCTCGGTCCCTGGGCCGCGAGGGTCGAGGGAATGCGGGAGGTGGCCGGCGATGAGCTGCCGCCGGGATTCGCTTCCGGTCTGCGGGCCCGGATTCCGCTGATCGACATGCCGGTCCATCTCGATTGGCTGCGGCGGCGGCTGGAGGCCGCGGGCGGCACCGTGGAGGCGCGGGAGGCCGGTTCCCCCGCCCGGGCGCAGTCGGAGAGTGGGGCGTCCGTCGTGGTCAACTGCACCGGTCTCGGCGCACGCGAGCTGGTACCCGATCCGTCCGTACGGCCGGTGCGCGGGCAGTTGGTGGTGGTGGAGAACCCGGGCGTCGAGGAGTGGTTCACCGCGGTCGACCACGCGTCGAGCGCGACGACGTACCTCCTTCCGCAGCCGGGGCGGCTGCTGTTGGGCGGCACGGCCGAGGAGGACTCCTGGGACCTGGCGCCCCAGGAGGCCACCGCGGCGGCCATCGTCGAGCGGTGCGCCCGTATCCACCCGGAGGTCGGCCGGGCCAAGGTGCTCGGGCACAGGGTGGGTCTGCGGCCCGCACGGGACGCCGGTGTGCGGATCGAGTCGGAGCGCCTGCCGGGTGGCGCGCTGCTGGTCCACAACTACGGCCACGGCGGCGCCGGCATCACCGTCGCCTGGGGTTGCGCGCAGGCGGCGGCCGCGCTCGTCGGGTAGGCCGCGTCCCAGGCCTCCGGGGCGGCTTCGTGGCGAGTGTGGTGGCGAGGTGCGCGCCGAGGACCGGTGGGGACGATCAGGTGTGGAGCCGGATGACATGGCCGCGCGGAGCTGGATGACATGGCCGCGCCGAGCACGGGCAGTCGCCCGGCAAAGTGCCCCGATTTTTCCCTTTCACCCCTTTCTACGGCATGTGCGGAGCGTTACTCTGGTAGTGGCCTACGAGGCGAGCGAGGGAGTTCGACCGGAGTAGCCGACTTCGGCGGAGATACCCGCCGGGGCCGACGTCGACGGTCGGGCTGAGAGGTCCGAAGGTCCAAGGACCGGAGGACGACCCCCATCACCTGATCCGGACAATGCCGGCGCAGGGAGCCCGTCTCGTAGGTTCTCGCATGTCGAGGCCCGACCGGCGGGCAGCCGGCCATGGCCCTTGGACCGGCTTCAGCCCAGCAGCGTGGAGGGAGCCGCTTCGTGTCATCCCGGGCGAGAGGTGCGCGCCCGGGCAGCGGCGTTTGCCGCGCGACGCTGTGGGGAGCGGGCCCCGACGTAGGTCACCCGGGCCGAACCGCGCATCGCGACGGCCCGGCGCGCCCTGGGACCGGCCGTCTCTCAAGCCGCCTCCGCCTCCGCCGCCTCGGCCCGGGCACGGACCACCTCCGAGGGGTCCCAGTCCTGGTGCGGGACGGAGGTGAGCAGCAGCCGTGTGTACGCGTGCCGCGGTGTGCGCAGCACGCGGTCCGTCGGCCCCTGTTCGACCACGGTGCCCCTGCGCATGACGACGGTCTCGTCCGTGATGTGCTGCACCACGGCAAGGTCGTGGCTGACGAAGACCAGGGCCACACCGGTGTCCTCTCGGATCCCGGCGAGGAGTTGGAGGATCTGGGCCTGGATGGACACGTCGAGCGCCGCGACCGCCTCGTCGAGCACCAGGATGCACGGGTCGACGGCGAGGGCGCGTGCGATGGCGAGGCGCTGACGCTGTCCGCCGGAGAGCTCGTGCGGCCTGGCCTCGGCCTCGCGGGCGCCCAGGCCGACCCGGTCGAGCAGTGACCGGATACGGTCCTCCACCGCGGGATGCCCGTGCAGCCGCAGGGCGGTGCGGAGGCACTGGCCTGCGGTGAGCCGAGGGTCGAGGGAGACGTAGGGGTCCTGGAAGACCATCTGGATCTCACGTGCGCGGGCCAGCCGGTCGCGCCGGGAGCGCGTGCCACGGCGCGCGGAGTGCCGGTCGCGGCCGTTCACGGTGACGGTGCCCGCGTCGGGTCTCTCGAGACCGGCGAGCATGCGGGCCACGGTGCTCTTGCCGGAGCCCGACTCGCCGACGATGCCGACGGAACCGCCTTCCGGCAGAGTGAAGGAGATCTGGTCGGCCGCGGTGAGAGTGCCGCCGCCCGGCAGCCGGAAGGTCTTGCGGAGCCCTTCGACCATGAGCAGGGGCGCGCCGTCCTGGGGGCTGTTGCCGTTCATGGTGTGCTCCTGACGGCCGGTACGGCCGGTTGTTCGGGGTCCTCGGCGGTGCCTGCCTCCGGCTCGCCGAGCGGACCGCCCGGGCGCGGTTCGCCGATCCGGCGGCAGGCGGCCGTGCCGCCGCCGGCGAGGGGCAGCGGCTCGGGCGTCCAGGTTTCGCACGCGGGCTCGCTGTGGGCGCAGCGTGCCGCGAAGGGGCAGCCGGGGAAGGCGTCCGCGAGCGACGGAGGCCGGCCGGGGATCGGGCGGATCGTCCGGGGTGTCCCGCCCAGTTCGGGCGAGCAGTCCAGCAGGCCCCTGGTGTACGGGTGCCGGGCGTCGGCGAACAGGCGTCGCGCCTGCTGTTCCTCGACGACACGGCCCGCGTACATCACGTACACCCGGTCGCAGTAGGCGGCGGCGAGATGCAGGTCATGGGTGATGAACAGCATGCCCAGCTCCCGCTGTTCGCGCAGCGTGCGCAGCAGGGCGAGGATCTCCGCCTGGGTGGTGACGTCCAGGGCGCTGGTGGCCTCGTCGGCGAGCAGCAGACGCGGCTCGGCGGCGAGCGCACCGGCGATGACGACACGCTGCAGCATGCCTCCGGACATCTCGTGCGGCCGCTGTCCGACGCGCCGTTCGGGGTCGGGCAGGCCGACCGCGTCGAGGAGTTCGATCGCGGTCCCCAGCGCTCGGCGCCTCTCCTTCCCGGAACCCTCACCGGGGCGGACCAGCCTTTCGACGAGGAAGTCACCGACCCGGCGCACGGGGTTGAGGGCGGAGCCCGGGTCCTGGTGGACCATGGCCACCGTGCCGGCACGGTGCTCGCGCAGGCGTGTGCCGGTCATCGACAGTACGTCCGCTCCGTCGACCAGCACCCTCCCTACCGTCCGCGCGCCGTCGGGCAGGATGCTCAGGGCGGCCTTGGCGGTGGTGGACTTGCCCGAGCCGGATTCACCGACGAGGCCGACGACCTCGCCGGTGCGGACCCGGAGGGACACCTCCGCGAGCAACGGGCGGGCGGCGCCCGGCAGATGGACGGTCAGGTTCTCGATGTCGAGCAGCATGGCGCGGCTACCTCCTGGATCCGAGCCGGTCGGCGGCGCGGACCCCGACGACGTTGAAGGCCACCACGACGGCAGCGATGGCGGTGCCCGGCACCAGCGCGGGCAGCAGGGCACCCTGCACGATCGCCGACTGCCCCTCCTGCACCATCAGCCCCCAGTCGGAGCTGGGCGGCTGGGCGCCGAAGCCCAGATAGCTGAGCGTCGCGAGGCTCATGAGAGCCTCGCCGAACAGGACGACGAGGTAGCCGGCGATCGACCGTGCGAGATTGGGGACGAGGTGGCGCACACAGATCCGCGCGCCTCCCATGCCCTGCACCCTGTAGGCGTCGATGTACGGCTTCGCCCGCTCGGAAAGGGCGACGCTGCGGGTGTACTTGGCGATCGTGGGGGCGAAGGCGAGCCCGAGTCCCAGCACGGACGTGGTCATACCGGCGCCGAACACGGCGATGATCAGGACGACGAACAGCAGTCCAGGGAAGGCGTACATCACGTCCGTGGCCCGCGACACCAGTGTGTCCACCCAGCCGCCGCGCCAGGCGGCCAGGGTGCCCAGCGCGACACCGAGGACGGACGCGAAAGCGAGCAGCAGGACCGGTGCTATCAGGCTCGTCCGGGCGCCGTACAGCACGCGGGAGAGCAGGTCCTGGCCGGACGCGTCGGTGCCGAGCGGATGTTCCGGGCCGGTGCCGACAAGGGAGGACGAGAGGTCTACGGCGTCCGGCGGGTACGGGGCGAGCGGCGGGGCGAACACGGCGGCGAGGACCACCAGTCCGAGGAAGCCGGCCGCCACCGTGGTTCCGGCGGAGCGGCGGGAGCGCTTGCCTACGGGCAGCAGCCCGGCGGGGACGGCGGTCATGCGGGACTCCTCACGGCCTCGAGACGGGGGTCGAGCAGCGGGTGCACCAGGTCGACGACGGTGGTGACCACGACATAGCCGGTGACCATCAGCAGCAGGACAGCCTGGGCGACCGGGAAGTCATGGCTGTTGATCGCGCCGACGAGCAGCGAGCCGATGCCGCTCAGCCCGAAGACGGTCTCGATGGCGACGGTTCCGGCGAGCATTCCGGCGGTGACCAAGCCGCACATGGTGATGATCGGGCCCAGCGCGTTGCGCAGGACGTGCCGGCGGACGATCTCGCCCTCCGGGATCCCGGAGGCGCGGGCGACGGCGACATGGTCCGCCGCGCCCGCGTCCACCATGGCCTGGCGGGTGACCCGGCTGATGACGGCGAGCGCTCCGAGCGCCATGGCGACGGCGGGCAGGGTGAGGTGGTGGACCGTGCCGGCGAAGCCTTCGCCGCTGCCGGTCACCGGGAACCAGCCCAGTTGGACCCCGAACAGCGCGACGAGGGCTATGCCGCCGACGAACGAGGGGACGGACGCGGCGAGGGTGGTGCCGCCGACGACCGCGGAGTCCACCCATCCGCCGCGGCGGACAGCGGCGAGGATCCCCGCGCCGACGCCCAGGACCACGAAGAGGACGGTGGCATAGGCGACGAGGGCGAGAGTGGTGGGGAACCGTGCCCCCAGCAGATCAGCGACCTGGTCCCCGTACTGGAACGAGCGGCCGAGATCGAGGTGGAGGCAGTCCCAGAGCCAGCGGCCGTACTGGACGACCAGCGGCTCGTCGAGGTGGTACTGCTCCCGGACGGCGGCCAGCCGCTCGGGGGTGAGCCTGTCGCGGCCCCCGGCCAGGAAGACGGCGGGGTCACCGGGGGCGGCGTACACGGCGGCGAAGATCACGAAGGAGGCGGCCAGCAGTGTGGCGAACAGTCCTGCGAGCCGTCGCCCGATTGCGGTGATCATGGTGGCTCAGCTCACTTCGCACCGAGCGCTGCGGCCCAGGGGTAGTAGAGGTACGCCATGGACGCCGGCGGGCCGGTCAGCTTGTCGTCGATGACGAGGGCCGTGGGCATCTGCGCGACGGGGATCCACACCGCGGCTTCGCTGAACCGGCGCTGCACGTCGATCACGAGTGCGGCGCGCTTCTTGTCGTCCAGCGTCCGCATCGCCTCCTTGACCTTGCTGTCGTACTCCGGACTGCGGTATCCGACCCAGTTGTTGGAGCTGTCGGAGAGGCCGTTGTCGTAGAAGCCGATGGGGTCGCTCTTGGAGATGTACCAGTCGGCGACGAGCACGTCGATACCGGCGCGGGCCTCCTTGTCGCCGTAGAACTCGCCGTACTCGGCGGGCGGGACGGTCTTGATCTGGCCCTCGAGGCCGATCTGCTGGAGCGCCGCGCGGACGGCGTTGGCGATCACCAGGCGGCCCTGGCTGCTGTCCGTGCCGATGACGATCGGCTTGTCGGGAGCCGCCTCGGCGTTCTCCACGAGCTTCTTCGCCTCGGCGATGTCGTCGGCGCCTGGCCGGGCCGGGGCGCCCGTGAGCTGCTCCTGGGCGGCGGCGAAGGCTTCCTTCTCGTAACCCCAGGCGCCTGATCCGACGGGGGTGGCCCACGGTTCGACGAGACCGCCGTAGCCGGAGCGGGCGATGCCCGCGCGGTCCAGGGTGAGCGCGAGTGCCCTGCGGATGTCCGGGTCGGCGAGGCCGCCGCGTTCCGTGGGGATCAGGGCGAGGGCGGCGGTGCTCGGTCCGTAGTGCTGGTCGAGTCCCTTGGTGCCCCGCAGGGCGGCGGCCGTGCTGATGGAGTCCGCGTACGTGCCGTCGGCGGCGCCCGTCTTCAGCGCGTTCACCATGGCGCTGTCGTCGGCCCAGCGGAAGACGACCTGCTGGGTGAGGGGCTTCTCGCCCCAGTAGGTGTCGCTGCGGTTGATGACGATCGAGTCGCCGGACTTCCAGTCGCCGAGCCGGTAGGGGCCCGAGCAGGCGTCGGGCTGTCCGGGGGTGCCGAAGTCCTTGCCGGACTTCTCGACCTGCTCGCGGTTGTGGACCAGCCCCGCGTCACCGGCCAGCGCCTTGGTGAACAGCGCGTCCGGCTGCTTGAACGTGATGGTGATCTCGAGGTCGCCGGTCGTGGTCATCCCCGCGACGTTGTCGAACTCGTCGGACTGCTCCATGTCCGGCCGGGCGTGGCGCCGGAGGCTGAAGAGGACGTCGTCCGCCGTCATCGCGGAGCCGTCGTGGAAGGTGACGTCGTCGCGCAGGGCGAGGACGAGGGTCCTGGCGTCGGGTCGGGTGGCCTGCCGCACCAGGGAGGGCTGCACGGACATGTCGGGCTGGAGCTGGTACAGCCGCTCGCACACGTTGCTGAGGACGGTGCGGCCGGCGCTGCCGCCCTGGGTGTCCAGGTCGAGGGAGTCCGGCTCGTCCTCCAGCAGCCAGTTGACGGTGGGGACTTCGCCCTCGGCCTTCGCGGTGGTGGGTGTGAGTGTGAGCTGCGCGGCGTCGGCGGTGGCGCCGGATCCCGCCCGGCTGGTGGTGTCGGCGCCGCTGCACGCGGTGGTGAGGGCCATCGCCCCGGCGAGGCCGGCGGCGGCGACGGTGGTTCTGAGCTTCATGCTGGGCTCCTGAGCAGGGAACGAGGAAGAGCGGAAACAGCGTCAGTTCGGGGCGTGGGGGCCGTCGTAGAGGTTCCAGGGCAGGTGTTGGTAATCGCGGTCGCAGGGCGTGCCCGCCGTGACGTGGTAGTCGCCGGTGGTGAGGTCGACGCACGAGGAGACGAGCGTCTGCCACTGCTTGACCTGCGGTTTTCGGGGGTCGATGTGGGTGCACAGCGACTCGGGCCGGCCCAGGTGGTCCGACATCGCCTGCTTGATGAGCTTGCGCGACTCGTCCGCGCCGGTGGACCCCCGCAGCAGGCGCAGACCCTCCTCCGCCCGGGGAACCCGCACCAGGGAGTCGGCGGCCATCGGGCGGTAGCCCGCGGAGAGGGCGGCGGGGACGCCTGCCTGGTAGTGGTTGCCGTGCACCAGCAGGCCGTCGGTCGGATACATCCAGCCGTGGCCGGCCGGCGTGGTCTCCAGGTCGATGGCGAATCCCTCGCGACATGTCAGCAGGGCGTTGCTGGCGATGTGCGCGCGGGTGCGGCAGAGCTCGTCGAGGGCGTCGGTGATCGTGGAGCGGTCGAGGACGCTGCGCCGGATGACGGTCTGCGGGATGCCGACCGTGTCGTCGAATCGGCCCCCGAGCCCGTTGGCGTTGAGCGCGATACCGGCGGAATTGGCGCCCTGGCGGCCGACCTGTCCGGCCTCCACCTGCATGACGACGGTCGGTTTCGGCGGCTGGACCACGCGGATCATGACGACGGTGCCGGCGACCCCGGCGCGCCAGTCCCAGTTCTGGCCCGCCCATACGTGGCCGTCGCCGCTGGCGGGGCCGTACGCGGCGAACGAGGTGCAGCCGTCCGGCGGCTCCTCTTCCGGGACCCGCGCGCCGGGGCCGTCGTGCTCCCGCATCCGCGCGAACGAGTCGTCGTAGATGACCTCGCCACGGGCGTTGAGTGCGAGGACGTCGAGCAGGCCGACGCCGGCGCCGTCGGCGATCCCCTGCATCTCCTCCAGGAGGTGGGGTGCGTAGTCACGGACGGGCTCGAGCCAGCGGGCCGCCCGGGAAGTGACCTGCTGCCAGGTGAGCCCGGAGGACGATCCGAACGCCTCCGCGTAGTAGGCGAGAGCGGTCCCGATCTGTGGCGCGACCGCTGCTCCGTACTGGCGGCCGCGCTCGACGGGGGTCCCCGACACTTCGATGACGGGAAGGGCGTGTTTCATCGCGAGGACTCCTCGGGACACATGCGTGCTGTAATGTTCGTTCCGAGAACGCGAGATCCTGGAACGGAATACACAAGAGCGTAACGGCCGTAACGTAGGAGTCAATACCTGTAATGAAGAATCCAGAATCCGGCAGCGCCGCGCCCGGCGGTCTGACCCGCCTGCGCGCCACGGTGCGCGACCAGTGGGACGAGCTGTCGGCCGCCGAGCGCACCGTCGCGCAGTACCTGGTCAGCGCGCCCGCCGAGCAGGTGATGTTCGCCAGCGCCCAGGAGCTGGGGACGGCCAGCGGCACCAGCAACGCCACGGTCGTGCGCGCCCTCCAGCGCCTCGGTTACGCGGGTCTGCCCGCGCTGAAGCGGGAGCTGGCGGCGGACTTCACCTCGGCGCTGGCTCCCGAGGTCCGGCTGAAACAGCGCATCGCACACGTCGGCCAGGACCTGCAGACCATCTGGAACGACGTCTTCGACGAGACGCAGGACCGCATCGACCAGTGCAGGCGCCTCACCGGGACCGACGCCCTCCAGCAGGCCGTGGCCGCTCTCGCCGACGCCCGCGAGGTGTTCTGTTACGGGGTCGCAGCGTGCGAGCTCGCGGCGCGGCATCTCGCCCTGGCTCTCGGCCGCATCGGCCGCCGCGCGCGGTTCGTGGGCGCCACGGGGTTCGCGCTCGCCGATCCGCTGCTGTCACTGGCGCAGGGCGACACGGTGGTCATCTTCCAGCCCGGCCGGCCGCTGTCCGAGCTCACGGTGCTGGTGGAGCGGGCGCGGTCGGTGGGGGCGAAGGTCGTCTTCGTGACGGACGAACTGGGAGAGGCGTTCGAGGACCGGGTCGACGCGATCCTCACCGCTCCCCACACACCGACCGGCATCACCAACGAGGCGCTGACCGGCCTCGTCGTCGCCGACGCGCTGCTGCTGGCCCTCACGACCCTGGACGAGACCCGTGCGGTCGAGCACTCGCACCAGCTCACGGCCCTGAGGGAACAGCTGCTTCCCCCGCGTGAGCAGCGCACCAGAAAAGCCTGACGGCGGGCAGGACGGCGGTGATCGGCGAACTGGGCGTCGGCGGGCAGGCCGAGGGCGGAGCCGCCGGAAGGCCGCGGAAGACGGCCGAGCAAGAAGTCCGTGGGCCACGGGTGCGTGTCACGCACCCGTGGCCCACGGACTTCTTGCTCGGCCGCCGGTCGTATCCCCGGCCGCCGGACCGGTGACTCCTCGTCAGCCCCAAGCGTCAGCCCTCCTCCGGGCGGTCCTTGCGTCGCTCCGGGTCCTCCTCCGACTCCGGCGGGGTCTCCTCCTCCACGGGGATCTGCCCCGCCTCCGGGCCGGTTCCCGGACCGATGCGGATCTCGAACTCGCCCGCGTACTTCTCGTGTCCCGCGATCACCGCCGTCTCCACCGCCTCCTCGGCGATCTCGCCCCGGACGATCAGCGGGTCCTGGCGCAGGTCGCGCATGAGGGCCACACACATGCCGATCATCACCAGCACGAACGGTGCCGCGACAAGGATGGTCAGGTGCTGAAGACCGGCCAGCGCGTCACCCTTCCCCTCACCGACGAGCAGCATCACGGCGGCCACCGCGCCGGTCACCACGCCCCAGAAGATGACGACGACCCGGGCCGGTTCGAAGGTGCCCTTCTGGGAGAGCGTGCCCATCACGATCGAGGCCGCGTCGGCGCCCGACACGAAGAAGATGCCGACGAGGATCATCACCAGCAGGCTCATCACCGAGGCGATCGGGAACTCCTGGAGCACACCGAAGAGCTGACCCTCCGGTGTCGTCTCGTCGCCCAGCTTGCGCTGTTCCTGAAGCTTCATCGCGGTGCCGCCGAAGACGGCGAACCAGACCAGGCTGACCGTGCTCGGCACCAGGATGACGCCGCCGACGAACTGACGGATGGTACGGCCGCGGCTGATGCGCGCGATGAACATGCCGACGAACGGCGTCCATGAGATCCACCAGGCCCAGTAGAAGACCGTCCAGCTGCTCAGCCAGTCGGCGACGTCACCGCCGCCCGTCGCCGCCTCCGTCCGGCCCGCGAGCTGTGGCAGTTCTTCGAAGTAGGAGGCGAGCGAGGTGGGAATCAGATCCAGTACGAGGATGGTGGGGCCGGCGACGAAGACGAACAGGGCGAGCACGATCGCCAGCACCATGTTGGTGTTGGACAGCCACTGGATGCCCCGCTCAACACCCGACACGGCCGAGAAGACGAAGCACACGGTCAGCACCGCGATGATGGAGATGAGCAGTCCCGTACCGGCCTTCTCCATCCAGCCGAGCTCCTGGAAACCGCTGCCGATCTGCAGGGCGCCGAGGCCCAGCGATGTCGCGGAGCCGAAGAGCGTGGCGAAGATCGCCAGGACGTCGATCACCCGGCCCGGCGCCCCCTCGGCCCGCTTCTTGCCCATCAGCGGCTCGAAGACGGCGCTGATGTTCTGCCGCCTGCGGCGCCGGAACGTGCTGTAGGCGATGGCAAGGCCGACCACCGCGTAGATCGCCCATGGGTGCAGGGTCCAGTGGAAGAGCGTGGTGGCCAGCGCGGTCTCCATGGCGTCCGCCGAGTCGATCGGGTCGGTGCCCGGCGGCGGCGTCGTATAGTGCGCGAGCGGCTCGCTCACTCCGTAGAACATCAAACCGATGCCCATGCCCGCGCTGAACATCATCGCGACCCAGGAGACGGTACGGAACTCCGGCCCCTCGTGCTCCTGTCCGAGCGGGATCCGGCCGTAGCGGCTGATGGCGAGCCAGAGGGCGAAGACGACGAAACCGGATGCGGCCAGGACGAACGCCCAGCCGCCGTTGTGCATCAGGCCGTTCAGCAAGGTGTCGGAGGCGCTCTCCAGCGTCTCGGTGAACACCGAGCCCCAGAACACGAAGGCGAGTGTGAGCACCGCCGTCACGCCGAACACCACCCGGTCCGTGACGGGTGCTCTGTCTTCGTGCGGATGGCGGCCCGGTAGCGCTGCCTTGACGGGATACCACAGCCGTTTGCCCGGCTTTTCTACGTCGCGCGACACGGGGCACCTTTCATGATTCCGCGGAGCCTGATTTCACTCCCCGCTACCCCCTACCACACGAGTCACTCTCCTCCCGGTATCAACAGGCTTCCACCGGTTCTCCCGTGGTGATGCGATAGGCCGCACGGGTGTCGAGCAGCAGCGGGACCAAATTCCGCAGGGACTGCCGCAGCGGTACGACGGCGCCGTCGGCGACGGGCCGGGCGAAGATGCCGTGGAGAGCCAGTTCGTCCTTGACCGCGGCGTACCGGCCTGCGTCGAGACGGTAGGCGCAGGGCGGGTCCTGAACCATCTCCTCAGGTCCCGCCGGGTCATTGTCGGCCCCGCCGAGGTACACCGGCCCGCGGTCCGCGAAGCCCGCGCGCCGGGCCGCTCCGGTGGCGGCCTCGATCCGGCCGAGCCGGTCGGCGCTGAAGGTGAACAGCCCGCCCAGAGCTGCGAGCTGGCTGTCGACCCGGCGGCGGTGGTTGAGCGCGGGGTCGGCCTTCTCCTGCGGGGTCAGCGCGTCGACGCGGCTCTCGATCAGCAGTCCCACCGCGTGCTTGACTCCGCTCGCGTTGCGCAGGATGCGCTCCTGTCCGTCGCCGGCGGTCTGCCGGAGCGGCTCGCCGGTGACGGGGTCCGTCCAGATGCCGTACGTGCCGGTGGAGTGGCCCGCACGGTGCGCGGCCGGCCGGACGTACGTCCCGGACAGGGTCCGCGCCTCATGGTGCACGGCGGCGTCGGTGTTGAGGTTCCGGGGCCACAGGTCGAAGAGGTCCTTGTCGTAGTAGGGCGGCGTGGCGCCGTACTCGTGCAGGTCGTAGATGATGTCCGGCTGCCGGTCGCGTACGACCGCCGCGACGGCCCGTCCTTCCGCCGTCCTCAGCGCGATGTGGTCGCGGTTGACGTCGACGCCGTCCGCGTTGCCACGGGTGCCGGCGGCACGGCCGTCGGGGTTGGCGGTGGGCAGGACGAGCAGACGGGTGCGGGACAGCAGCCGGCGGGTCCCGTCGTCCCGGGCGAACGCGAGGTCGCGGACCGTGGTCAGACAGGCTTCGCGGCCCGCCGGCTCGTCGCCGTGCTGACTGCAGATCAGGAGCACGGTGTGCGCGGACGTCTCGTTCCCCAGGTGGACGAGCCGCAGCGGACGGCCCTGTCCGGTCGCGCCGATCCGCTCCACGGACATCCGCCGGCTGCCGCGGTCGACGGCGGCGAGGAAGGCCCGTTCCTCGTCCTCGCCGGTCCAGCGCGCGCCGCCGCTGTCCTCGAAGCCCGTACGGGGTGCGGTGTACGCCGCTTCGGCGGGGCCGGTGACCAGGGGCACCGCGAGCGCTGCGGCGGCTGCCGTCAGGGCGAGCGTGCGGACACGGATTCGGGACGTCATCGGATACTGCCTCCGGGGATCCGGTCCGGTACACGTATCGGCGTGGCCCCGGAAACGTACTCCGGCCGGCTGCGCCGCGACAGGGGGCGGTCAACGTCGGCTGCTTGCGGTGCGCTTGGGAGAGGCGGGCCCGTCCGGCTCGCGGCAGATGTCCCGTCCCGGCACAGTCTGCAGGCCTTGGGCCGGTGTGGCCGGCATCCGCGCCCGGACGGTTCGCCCTGCCGACGGGCCGGCCCGTCCACGCACCTGAGCCTGCGCCCGAGCTGGGAGCGCTCTCAGACGGTCGGCCGGGGCGGATATCCTGTCGGTATCGGATCATGCCACCGACCGGCGTGCCGGAGCACCGGAGCAGACGAGGAGCGCCCGCCTTGACCGAGCAGACCACGGGGTCCCGCCCCACCCTGGAAGCCGTCGCGGCGCGCGCTGGCGTCTCCCGTGCCACGGCCTCCCGGGTCGTCAACGGCGGTGCCGGTGTGCGCGCACCTCTGGTCGACAAGGTACGCAAGGCGGTCGAGGAGCTCGGATACGTACCGAACCACGCTGCGCGCACCCTGGTCACCCGGCGCAACGGCGCGGTGGCGGTGATCATCGCGGAGCCGGAGTTCCGGATCTTCTCCGACCCGTTCTTCGAGCAGCAGGTCCGGGGCATCAGCCGTGAGCTCACGGCGCACGACTCCCAGCTGGTGCTGCTGTGGGTGGAGGGCCCCGGGGACCATGACCGGATCGCCCGCTACCTCGGCGGCGGCCACGTCGACGGCGCGCTCGCCTTCTCCCTCCACAACGACGACCGGCTGCCCGCGCTCATCGGCAGGACGAAGATCCCGACGGTCTTCGGCGGGCGTCCCGCCGCCGGTTCCGATCTCGCCGTGCCCTACGTGGACGCCGACAACCGCGGCGGCGCCCGGGAGGCGGTGCGCCACCTGGTCTCGCTGGGCCGCAGGAACATCGCGCACATCGCCGGCCCCCGCGACCAGACCTCCGCACTGGACCGCATAGACGGCTACCACGACGTCCTGGTGGACGCCGACCCCGGTCTCTTCTGCCAGGGTGACTTCACCGAGGAGAGCGGCGCGCGGGCGATGGCCGAGCTGCTCGACCGCCGCCCGGACGTGGACGGCGTCTTCGTCTCCAACGACCTGATGGCGTCGGGCGCGCTGCGCACCTTGCGTGAGCGCGGTGTCCGGGTGCCGGAGGACGTGGCCCTGGTCGGGTTCGACGACATGGCCTCGGTCGTCGGGACGACCGAGCCGGCCATGACCACGGTGCGCCAGGACGTCGAGGGCATGGGCAGGCTGATGGTCCGGCTGCTGATGCGGCTGCTGAACGAGGCGGGCGGTGAGGCCCCCGCCTCTGTCATCACCCCGACCACACTGGTGCGGCGGGCATCGGCCTGACGTCCGACACCCGCCGCGTTCCTGTGGGGGGAGCGGTTCATCGAATTCTTGCGAGGGACCCGGGCTTCAGCCTCGGCAGGTTCGCATCGATGCGGTCGTGGCGTGGAGTGCCCTGGCATCCGCTGCGGTTGCCGGACGTGTAGCGGCTGTCGGGGCGAGCCGGGGTGGCGGGGGCGGGGGTGCGGGTCACTCGGTGGGGTGAACGGTTCGGGAACATGTGATATTGGCTCGTACGGGTGTATACGGTCGGTGAGCGTGAAGCTGGTCGTGCAAGTGAGGCTGATGCCGACGTCGGTGCAGGCGGCGGCGCTCGAGGCGACGTTGCGTGTCTGCAACGAGGCGGCCACCTGGGTGAGCGGGGTCGCGTTCGAGCGAGGCGAGTTCAAGAACTTCTCCCTGCGTAAGCACACCTACGAGCAGGTGAAGACGCGGTGGGGTCTGGGGGCGCAGGCGGCCCCAGCATGTGATCAAGAAAACCTGTGACGCCTACACCACCTTGAGGGCCAACCTGCGGGCGGGGAACGTGGGCAGGCCGGGGTCGCAGCGCTACCGCCGGGCCTGCGAGCTCCCGCAACATCCGCGCCAGAGGCCTGGAGTTGTGGCGACGCGGGGCACCGTCAACTGCCCCAGCCGCACCCCGGCACCGGGGTGCGGCAGGACGCAAACGTGGCATCACCGCCAGTGCTGCCACGCTGTGCAAGCCCGGTACTTCAGTCCCCGGTAGTTGACCTGTAGGGGATCACCAGCACCGACTTGTCGGTGCCGGTCTGGAGCTTGGCGGTGCCGTTGCCGATGGCGCTCCACACCTCGAGGCGTACGGTGCCGCCGTTGAGGTTGCCGAGCGTCCCGGTGGAGGCCTTGAGGCCACGGGAGTGCGCGTACTCCTCCCAGCCGGTGACGGGGTCGGTCGCGAAGTAGTGGTACGTCTCCGTCCGCTCGAAGGTGCCGTCACCGGTGAGGTCGTAGCTGATGCGCGCCTGCTGGCCGAGTCCGACCGTGCTGCCCGCGTCGACCTGGAGGCGGAACGCGGTGGAAGCGCCCGGGGTGAGGGTGCCGTTGACGCCCCGGATCTCGTAGACGAGCGGCTGGTGCGGGGTGCCGTCGTGGTTGGCGCCGCCGGCGGAGGCGATGGTGTCGCTGCCCGCCGTGCCGCCGGTGGCCGTGGTCAGCGCGCCTCCGCTGCGCAGCTGGAAGGTGTTGCCGGTCGGCGGCTCCGGGTCGGGGTCGGGCTCGCCGCCTCCGGTGCCGGTGCCCGTCGCGGTGGAACGGGCGGGCACGGAGAGGGTCTTGCCGTCGGAGAAGGTCACCGTGCGGGCCGTGGCGCCGTGGTTGTGCGCGGCGTAGATCCGGGTGGTGCCCTTGGTGAAGGCGGCGGACGTCGGGATGTTGCCGGTCACCGTGGTGTCGGGCGCGCCCAGCCGGTCCAGCGTGGAGATCCAGTGGTACGTGTGGGCCTTCGACTCGCCCTGCTCGGGGGTGTAGCCGGCGTGGCCCGCGTCCCACTTCGCCTTGGCCGCCGCCGGGTCGGCCAGCGACTGGAACTCCCAGAGGATGTCGCGCCATTCGACGGCCGGGCCGCCGTTCTCGCGCTCCATCTCGGCGATGTTGCGCCGGATCGCGGCCTTCTCCCCACCGAGATGGAGCGAACCGCCGGTCACCGGGAGGACGTTGATGCCGTGGATCTCCTCGGGGTTGGCGGTCCACCAGGTGGCGTAGGCGGCGCCGCTGCCCCAGACCATGCCGGCCGTGTCGTGGCCGAACGAGGACGGGAAGACCTGCTCGTCGGCGTCGAACCAGTACTGGGCGATCGACTCCGCCTCCGTGGTCAGCAGATACGTGCCGAGATCGCGGAGCGAGGTGTCACCGGTGGCCGAACCCCACAGGACGAGGGCGGCGCTGAGGTTGGTGGACTCGGAGGAGGACTCCTGGTTGTTGCCGGCGGCGAAGCCCTGGTGGCCGGAGGCCCAGCTGTGCCCGGCGTAGATGTCGAAGCCGCGCAGGAAGGGGAAGGCCGTGTCGGTGCGGCTGGCGTTGGCGGCGTCCCGCACCAGGGTCTTGACCATCCCGCCCCAGGCGGAGTCGGCGGCCCAGGCCTGGTCGTACTGAGCGACGATCGCCGCGGCGTACACGTAGTAGCTGTAGTGGAAGTGGTGGTCGTTGAGCTCGGTGTCGCTGCCGTAGGAGGCCGGATAGCCGGTGAGGGTCTTCCAGTCCCTGTCGTAGCTGAACTCGTTCGCGCCGCCCGCGGTGAACCAGTCCTGGAGCCTGCCCTTGATCAGGCCGAGGAGCTTGTCGCGGGTGCCGGTCTCACCGATCTGCTCGGCAACGGGCACGAGCTGGGCGAGGCGGCCGAGCGCCTTGCCGGTCCAGTACGTGTCGGTGGCGCCGGAGAACGGGTCGGAGGCGTTCGCAACCTCGTTCAGGTAGCCGCGCAGCCGGGCCGTGTCGACGGCGTCCGACTTCGGCAGGGCCGGCAGCACCGGGGATGCCTTCTGGCTGGTGGTGAAGGAGGCGGACTCCCGCACCTTCATGGTGCCGCGCGGCGATACGTAGGTGTGGCTCGTGAGCGGGTCCGTCGTGTTCAGCCACTGGTGGCGGTAGAGGGCCTGGAGCGTGCCGCGCTCGGTCCCCTCCTTGGCTTCCGTGGTGAGCGTGTACGTGGCCTTGACCGTGCCGCCGGTGTAGCTCCACGCGGCGTGGGAGCCTGTGACGAAGCTGTAGGCGTACTTCTTGTACGTCGCGAGCGCCCCCGTGGAGGGCAGGACCGCCACGGAGAAGTAGTCCTTGGAGCCGAGGCCCGCGGTGACGGTGGATCCGGAGATGTTCCAGTCGCTGCCGGTCGGGGCGAAGAGGGCGTAGTGGTGTCCGGCGACGGTGATGCCGAGGACGTTGCCCTGGTCGGCGAAGACGGCGGGCGAGGCGGCGGTGGTGATCTGGGCGTTCCCGCCGGAGCCCTTGGCGTATACGAACGGCATGCCGTGGCCGATGGTGGTCCGCAGGGTGCGGGTGCCGTCGGACCAGTAGGGGGTGACGGTCCAGTCGGACCAGTCGTCGGCCTTGGTGTCGGGAGAGTTGAGGCCGGTCAGGCCAATGGTGAGGTCGCGCTTGTGGGCGAACTCGTACTGGCGGCCGTCGCCGACGATCGCGGGGGTGGTGGGGTAGCCCACGTCGAGGCCGCCGGCGGTGGCCTGGTAGGTGAGGGGGTGCCCGTACATGGGGGTCGAGTACGGGTTGTCGCCGTAGCGCTGGAAGGCGAGGGAGGACCACCAGTCGTTGGTGGGCACCGGCCGGCTCTTGGCCGCGGCGGTCACTTTGGGAGTGACCGGTGCTCCGGTGTTGGTGGTCGGTCCGGACGTTCCGGCGGGGCGGGTGTCGGAGTAGCTGCCGGAGCCTATGGGGACGGTGGCGGCGGCCGCGGGTGCGGCGGCCGGGCCCAGGCCGACAGCGGCCAGGGCTGAGGCCAGGACCAGCGCGGCGGCCGGCCTGGTGCGGGGGGCTGGCATGAACGGCACCTCAAGTCATCACGGGTAGGGGTGGCTGAGAGCGCTCTCAGATGGCCGAAACGTAAAACCCCCGAAACACAAGTGTCAATAGACCGAACACAGCCGGGAGTTGATCCCCGAGTCCAGACCGTTATGTCTTCGAGTCTTGACGCGAAGAGTCACCGGAGGGCACGCTCCAAGCGCATATTTGAGAGCGCTCTCAAGCCCTCTCGTCCCACCCCGAAGCCAAGGGAGGCTTCCCATGCCCATAGCCAGAGCCGCCAAAAGGGCCGCCGTCCGCCTGGGTGCGGTCGCGCTCGCCGGGGCCCTGCTCGCCGCCTGCGGGTCCGGCTCCTCGGACACCGCCTCCGACGGCGAGGGCGGGAAGGTCACGCTCACCGTCGACCTCTTCGGTTCCTTCGGCTACAAGGAGGCCGGCCTCTACGCGGAGTACCAGAAGCTTCACCCGAACATCACGATCAAGCAGACCGACACCGAGGACGAGGCCGACTACTGGAAGTCGCTGCAGACCCGGCTCGCCGGTGGCGGCGGTCTCGCCGACGTCCAGGGCATCGAGGTCGGCCGGATCGCGTCGGTCACCCAGCAGCAGGCCGACAAGTTCGAGGACCTGAAGAAGTACGGCGCGGACAAGCTGAAGAGCCAGTTCGCGGACGCCAAGTGGGCCGCCGCCACGACGAAGGACGGTGCTGTCCTCGGTCTCGGCACCGACGTCGGCCCCGAGGCCATGTGCTACCGCACCGACCTGTTCAAGCAGGCCGGGCTGCCGACCGACCGCGAGGAACTCGCGAAGAAGTGGTCGACCTGGGACGGCTACCTCGAGCTGGGCAAGCAGTACAAGGCCAAGGCTCCCGCCAAGGGCGCCTGGCTGGACAGCGTCGGCAGCCTGTTCTCCATCATGATCGGCCAGGAGGAGGAGCGTTACTACGACGCCTCCGGAAAGCTGATCTGGGAGACCAACCCGGCCCTGAAGACCGCGTGGGACACCTCGGTCAAGGCGGCGGAGGGCGACCTCAGCGCCAAGCTCGACCAGTGGTCACCGCAGTGGAACCAGGCCTTCGCGGCCGGTTCCTTCGCCACCATCCCCTGCCCCGCCTGGATGCTCGGTTACATCAAGGGCCAGGCCGGTGACGCGGGCAAGGGCAAGTGGGACATCGCGAAGCTGCCCGGCGGCGCGGGCAACTGGGGCGGCTCCTACCTCTCCGTGCCGCGCGCGGCCAAGCACAAGAAGGAGGCGTACGAGCTGATCCAGTGGCTCACCGCCCCCGAGCAGCAGGCCAAGCTCTTCCAGAAGCAGGGCAACTTCCCCTCCTCCACCGGCGCGATCGAGACGGTCGCCGGCGCCACCGACCCCTACTTCTCCGGCGCGCCGATCGGGCAGATCTTCGGTGACGCGGCCAAGGCGGCCCCGGTCCAGGTCCTCGGTGTGCACGACCAGAACGTCAACCAGCAGATCACCAACGCGCTGAGCGAGGTCGAGCGCAAGGGCATCTCGTCCGAGAAGGCGTGGGGGAACGCGAAGAAGGGCGTCGAGAACACCATCGGCTGACGCCCGCCGAGCAGCTCCTTCGGGCCGGTCCGCATCCCGACCACTCCCCGCACCGGCCCGGCCCGAAGGCCCCCGCCCCGTACCGACTCATCCTCGAAGGGCCGCACCGTGACCCTCACCGCTTCCGCGAAGCCGGTCTCGCCGCCCCGGCCGCCGGCCGTGCGGCGCGCCTGGCGCAAGGTCTCGCCGTACGCCTACATCGCCCCGTTCTTCACGCTGTTCGCCGCCTTCGGGCTCTTCCCGCTGATCTACACGGCGTTCGTCTCGCTCTACCGGGTGGAGCTGCAGACGCCGGGGGACATGGAGTGGCGCGGGCTCGGCAACTACACCGCTCTTTTCGGCGACGAGTTCTTCTGGACCGCGCTGCGCAACACGTTCACCATCGGTGTGATCTCCACCGTGCCGCAGCTGGTGATGGCCCTCGGCCTGGCCCACCTGCTCAACTACCGGCTGCGTGGCCGCACCTTCCTGCGGACCGCGATGCTTCTGCCGTACGCCACCTCCGTGGCCGCTGCCACGCTCGTCTTCGCCCAGCTGTTCGGCCGCGACTTCGGGCTCATCAACTACGTGCTGGGACTGGTGGGTTTCGGCCCGGTCGACTGGCAGACCGGCACCGTCGCCTCGCAGATCGCCGTCTCCACCATCGTCATCTGGCGCTGGACCGGCTACAACGCGCTGATCTACCTGGCGGGCATGCAGTCCATCCCGAGCGAGCTGTACGAGGCGGCGGAGGTGGACGGCGCCTCACGGTGGCGGCAGTTCTTCCACGTCACGCTCCCGGGACTGCGCCCCACGATCCTGTTCACCGTGGTCGTCTCCACCATCGGCGCCACCCAGCTCTTCGGTGAGCCGCTGCTCTTCGAGGGTTCCATCTCCGGCGGCATCTCGCACCAGTACCAGACGCTCGGCCTGTACATGTACGAGCAGGGCTGGGGCTTCTTCCACCTGGGCCGTGCCGCCGCCATCGCCTGGGTGATGTTCCTGCTGATCCTGGTGCTCGTCGGGGCCAACGCCCTGATCGCGCGCCGCCGTTCCCGCAAGGAGGCCGGCCGATGACCGCGCTCGCCGCACCGCCGACGAAGCAGCCGGCCACCGAGAAGGCGCAGGTGCCGGGGCGCCGCAGGCGGAAGTCCGGCGCGGGCCGCACGATGAAGGGCGGCAAGCTCGCCTACGCCATCCTGATCGCCGCCGTACTGGTCTCCGCCTTCCCCTTCTACTGGACGATCGTCGCCGCCAGCCGTTCCAACGCCGACCTGGCGAAGGTCCCGCCGACCCTGCTGCCCGGCCCCAACCTGATCCGCAACTTCGAGGCGGTGATGGAGGAGGCGGACATCGGCAAGGCGCTGGTCAACTCCTTCATCGTCTCCGGCTCCATCACCGTCGGCACCGTCCTGTGCTGCACGCTCGCCGGCTTCGCCTTCGCCAAACTGCGCTTCCGCGGCCGCGGCGCCCTGCTCGCGATCACGGTCGGCACCATGATGATCCCGCCGCAGCTGGGCGTCATCCCGCTGTTCATGCTGATCGCCGAACTCCAGTGGGTGAACCAGCTCCAGGCGGTGATCCTGCCCGGGCTGGTGTCCGCCTTCGGTGTCTTCTTCATGCGCCAGTACCTCGTGCAGTCGCTGCCGGACGAGCTGATCGAAGCGGCCCGCGTGGACGGCGCCTCCACCGCCCGGATCTTCTGGTCGATCGTGGTGCCGATCGCGCGGCCCGGCATGGCCGTGCTCGGCATGCTGACCTTCATGGCCGCCTGGAACGACTTCTTCTGGCCGATCGTCGCGCTCTCCTCGCAGGAACCGACCGTCCAGGTGGCGCTGCGCCAGCTCGGCGGCGGCTACGTCCACGACCAGTCCGTGATCATGGCGGGCACCCTGCTGGGCACGCTCCCCGTGCTGCTGGTCTTCGGCCTGCTCGGCCGCCAGATCGTCGGCGGCATCATGCAGGGCGCGGTCAAGGGCTGACCGATCCACCGCCTCCGCACCGACGTCTCACTCCTTGGGAGTTCCACCTCATGACCGCGCTCGACGCACGCCCCGACGCCACGACGACACTCCGGTTCCCCGCCGGATTCCGCTGGGGCACCGCCACCGCCGCCTACCAGATCGAGGGCGCGGCCGCCGAGGACGGCCGTACCCCCTCCATCTGGGACACGTTCAGCCGTACCCCCGGCAAGGTCCGCAACGGCGACACCGGCGACATCGCCGCCGACCACTACCACCGGATGCACGAGGACGTCGCCCTGATGCGCCGCCTCGGCGTCACCGACTACCGGTTCTCGATCGCCTGGCCGCGGGTCCAGCCCACCGGCCGCGGTCCCGCCGTGCAGAAGGGCCTCGACTTCTACCGCAGGCTCGTCGACGAGCTGCGCGGCGCCGGCATCCGGCCGGTGGCCACGCTCTACCACTGGGACCTGCCGCAGGAGCTGGAGGACGCCGGCGGCTGGCCGCAGCGTGAGACCGCGCAGCGCTTCGGCGACTACGCGGGGATCATGGCCGAGGCGCTCGGCGACCGGGTCGCGACCTGGACGACGCTCAACGAGCCGTGGTGCGCCGCCTTCCTCGGCTACGGCAGCGGGGAACACGCCCCCGGCCGAACCTCTCCCCTGGCGTCGCTGCGCGCCGCGCACCACCTGAACCTGGCGCACGGCTGGGCCGCGCAGGTGCTGCGCGCCGTACTGCCGCCGTCCGCCGAGGTGTCCCTGACGCTCAACCTCCATGCCGTGCGGGCGCATTCCGACTCGCCCGCCGACCTGGACGCGGCCCGCCGCATCGACGCCGTGGGCAACCGCATCTTCCTCGACCCGGTCTTCCGCGGCCGGCTGCCCGAGGACCTCGTCATGGACACGGCGCCGGTCACCGACTGGTCGTTCGTCCTCGAGGGGGACCTGGACGTGACGTCCACCCCGATCGACTCGCTGGGCATCAACTACTACTCCCCCACCGTCGTCGCCGCGGGTTCCGGCGCGGCGGCCCCCTCCCCGTGGGCGGGCGCCGAGCAGCACGTACGGTTCCTCCCCGCGCCCGGTCCGCGCACCGCGATGGACTGGCCGGTCGACGCCGACGGGCTGCACGAGCTGCTCATCCGGCTACGCGACGACCTGCCGGGCGTACCCCTGGTGATCACCGAGAACGGCGCCGCGTACGACGACTACGCCGACCCGTCCGGCGAGGTGAAGGACCCCGAGCGGGTGGCCTATCTGCACGCGCACCTGTCCGCCGTGCACCGGGCGATCGCGGACGGCGCCGATGTGCGCGGCTACTTCCTCTGGTCGCTGCTCGACAACTTCGAGTGGGCGTACGGCTACAGCAAGCGGTTCGGCATCGTGCACGTCGACTTCGCCACCCAGCGCCGCACGTTCAAGGACAGTGCGCGCTGGTACGCGTCGGTCATCGAGCGTGGAGGCCTGATCTGAGCCGCTCCGCCCGGCGCGCCTCGCGGGCCAGGGGCAGGTAGCGCAGCCGCTCGGGGAGTACGGGCACCACGGCCCGTACGACCCCGGCGAAGCGCCGCAGCCGGCGCTCCTGCGCGCCGGTCCAGGGCAGACCGATGGCCTCGCGGGCGTCCGGCGGCATCAGTCCGATGGTCATGAACCGGCGGAACCGGGCCAGCGGCGGGCGCAGCAGCGGCCACAGTGCGCGCAGCAGCACTCGGACGGCTCGCGGTCCCCGGTCGGGCGGCGGGACGGGCTGGTCCACGTCCACCAGTTCGCGGACGACGACGGTGGCCTCGAGTTCGTCCGCCAGGACCTTGCGGTAGTAGGGCCAGAACTCCCCGATCGTCTGCGGCATGTCCCGGTCGTGGAGGCCGAGTATCCGGCCGACCTGGAGCCATTCCGCGTAGAGCTGCCGCTCCTCGGCCTCGGTGAGTTCACGCACCAGGTACTGGGCGGCGTGCCGGTACACGGGGAAGCCGGTGGCATGGACCCAGGAGTAGTAGGCCGGACTGAGCGCGTGATAGCGGCGGCCGTGCGCGTCGGTGCCCTGGATGGTGCGGTGCAGTTCGCGGAGCCTGCGGCCCTCCGCGGCGGCCGCCTCACCGCCGTAGATCCACAACTGGAGCGAGCGCAGGGACCTTTCGCCGCGGCCCCAGGGGTCGGTGCGGAAGACGGAGTGCTCGTCGACACCCGCGCCGACGGCGGGATGGGCGACCTGCATGGTGAGCGCCGCGGGCAGCATCAGCAGGGCGCGGACGTCACCGGCGAGGCTCCACAGAACACCGCCCGGCGGTGGTGGCTGGGGCTCGTCCGCGGCTGCCCTGCTCATGTGCTTCCACGCTGCTCTCTGCTCGGCCCGCCTGTCACCTCTCAGTATGCGCCGCGCGGATCACCGGCCCCACCGGCATCAGCCGCCCCATTCCCTCCGGCCGGTCCCCCTCCCCACCTGCTCCCCGCCGCGCCCGGTGGCGAACGCCCGTGCGGATAGCATGCGGCGCATGACGGATATCATGATCAGGTCCGCCGTCGCGGACGACATCCCCGCCATCGTGGCCATGCTCGCCGACGACGCCCTGGGAGCGACGCGTGAGTCGCCCGACGACCTGAGTCCCTATCTGACGGCGTACGAACGACTGCGGACCGACCCGAACCAGCTGCTGATGGTGGCCGAGCGCGGTGACACCGTCGTCGGCACGCTCCAGCTGACCGTCGTTCCGGGTCTGTCCCGGCGCGGCAGCACCCGTTCGATCATCGAGGGCGTACGCGTCCACAGCTCGGAGCGTGGCCAGGGTCTCGGCCGGCAGCTGATCGAGTGGGCGATCGAGGAATCCCGCAAGCAGGGCTGCCAACTGGTCCAGCTGACCTCGGACGCGGCCCGTCCCGACGCCCACCGCTTCTACGAGCAACTCGGCTTCACGGGCTCGCATGTGGGCTTCAAGCTTCCACTCAACCCCTGACCGCCGTGCGGGATACAGAAACCGGGCACCTACCCATTACCAGAAGGTAACTACGGCTGCTTTGATGTGCGGCGCCGGTCCGTCGACCGGTGGAACCCCCCACCACGAACGGGAGATTCTGTGCCGCACTCCGAGCTCCGCCGTGTCCCTGGCGCCGCCGTGTCCGCCGCCCTGTCCGCCGTGCTCGCCGCCACCGCCCTGGCCGGCGCGGCGCCCAAGGCATCAGCCGCACCGGCCGGGGCGGCGCCGGGTCTGAAGGTCCTCACGTACAACGCGTTCCTGTTCAGCAAGTCCCTCTACCCGAACTGGGGCCAGGACCACCGGGCCGCCGCGATACCGGCGGCGTCGTTCTTCCAGGGCAACGACGTCGTCGTGCTCCAGGAGGCGTTCGACAACTCCTCGTCCGAGGCGCTGCTGCAGGGCGCCGCCGCCAAGTACCCGCACCGTACGCCGGTGATGGGCCGGAGCAAGGACGGCTGGGACGCGACCGGCGGCTCGTACTCGTCGACCACCCCGGAGGACGGCGGGGTCGCGGTCCTCAGCAAGTGGCCGATCATCCGCAAGGAGCAGTACGTCTACAAGGACGCCTGTGGCGCGGACTGGTGGTCGAACAAGGGCTTCGTCTACACCGTCCTCGATGTGAACGGCACCAGGGTGCACGTGGTGGGCACGCACGCGCAGTCCACCGACCCCGGCTGCGACGCGGGTGAGGCGGCGGAGATGCGCAGCCGTCAGTTCCGGGCGATGGACGCGTTCCTGGACGCGAAGAACATCCCGGCGTCCGAACAGGTCGTCGTGGCGGGCGACTTCAATGTGGACTCCCGCTCGGCCGAGTACACCTCGATGCTCGCCGACGCCGGCTTGGCCGGGGCGGACGCGCGGACGGGGCACCCGTACTCCTTCGACACCGAGGAGAACTCGATCGCGGCGGAGCGCTACCCCGACGACCCGCGGGAGGACCTCGACCATGTGCTGCACCGTGCGGGGCACGCCCGGCCCTCCGGCTGGACCAATGAGGTGATCAAGGAGGTCAGCGTGCCGTGGTCCGTCTCCAGCTGGGGCACCACGTACACGTACACGAATCTCAGCGACCACTATCCGGTGATTGCCTCCGGCCAGTAGGCGCAAGCCGCCGACGTCGGTCTTGTGCCTATGTCAGGGCCATGCCACATTGAGTCCGCACTCCGGACTGGTCCAGTCCACTTTGCCGTCAGGCAACCCCCACACGGACTCGAATGAAGGAGAAGCCCCCCATGAGACGCACGCTCCGCGCGCGCATCTGCCTCCCCGCCCTGCTGGCCCTGACCGCCGTCGGCCTCGGCTCCGGAACGGCCGGCGCCGCCGGGTCCGACTCCTCCGGGAACCCGAGCCCCGGCGTCGCCGCCTCACCCGCCCAGTACGCCCTGCACACCTCCCTCGAACGCGACCTCGGCGACCGCACCGCGGGTTCGTACCTCGACGCCGCCAGCGGCGAACTTGTCGTGACCGTCATCGACGCCGCGGCCGCGGAGGAGGTGCGGGTCACGGGAGCCCGCGCCGAGATCGTCACGCGGAGCATGGCCCAGTTGCGGGCCGCCATGGACACCCTGGAGTCCAAGGCCAAGATCATCGGGACGTCGTGGGGCATCGACCCGTCGACCAACCAGGTCGCGGTCGAGGCCGACAGCACCGTGTCCGCGGCCTCCATGGCGAAGCTGCGGGGCGTCGCCGCCCGGCTCGGCGACGCCGTGAGCATCAAACGCGTCGCCGGCGCGTTCAAGAAGGAGGTGGCGGGCGGCGAGGCGATCTACGGCGGAGGCTACCGCTGCTCCGCCGCCTTCAACGTGTCGAAGTCGACGACCCGTTACTTCCTGACCGCCGGGCACTGCACCAACTCCGCGAGCAGCTGGTCCGCCACGTCCGACGGGCCCTCGATCGGCACCCGGGAGGGCACCAGCTTCCCGACCAACGACTACGGCATCGTCCGCTACACCGACGGCTCCCGGCCCGCGGGGAACGTCAACCTGTACAACGGCAGCCACCAGGACATCACCTCCGCGGCGGACGCGATCGTCGGCCAGTCCATCCGCAAGAGCGGCTCCACCACCCGGCTCACCAGCGGCACGGTGACCGCTGTGAACGTCACCGTGAACTACGGCGACGGACCGGTGTACAACCTCGTCCGCACCACCGCCTGCTCCGCGGGCGGCGACAGCGGCGGCGCCCACTTCGCCGGCTCGACGGCGCTGGGCATCCACTCCGGCAGCGCGGGCTGCACGGGATCGAACGGCTCGGCACTCCACCAGCCGGTCAAGGAGGCGCTCGCCGCCTACGGCGTCGCCGTCTACTGACCCCGGCTCCGAACCGGCTCCGCACACCAGGGCGTGCCCATTCCCCCGGGCACGCCCTCGGCGTGTCCGGCGCGGGCCGGGGTCAGTCGCCGTGGTCGTAGACCGTGACCGGTATGGAGCGGGCCGTCAGCCGGGCGGCTATCAGCGGTTCGATCCGCGACCATGTGCCGCCCGCGAGACCGCAGCCGATGCGCGGCATATGGACGGAGGCGCCCAGCTCGACGGCCTTGTCCCCCACCGCCGCCAGGGCCCTGTCGATCGCCTCGTACCGCACGGGCACCCCCTTGCTGCCGGTGCGTATCCCCCGCTGACCCACCATGTTGCCCACCCACACATACGGGTCGACCTGGACGAACTGCGCGGCGCCCAGCGCGAAGTCGTTGCCCGCGCGCTCCCGGTGCCAGCGGCGGTAGGCCGCCTCGGGCTCCGGCCAGCGGCGGGACAGGGCGAGGACGAAGCCCTTGCCCCAGCCGCCGAGGTCGTTGCACACATGCACGATCAGCTTGACGCCTTTCGCCTGCGGCGCGGTGGCGTCCCCCCGGACGTATCTGATCTCGGACATGGCACCACCGTAGGCTCCGCCACTGACATCGGACCCGACCAAGTGCCTGCCGGGCTGCCGGGCTGCCGGTGCCGAGCGGCATCCCGCGCGGCTGGGTGTCGGTGCCGGTCGCTACGGTGACGCGATCGGGATCACAATGAGGTTCGAACAGGGGTGGGCATGGTGGTCGAGAGCGTCTGCACGGTGGACGTGACGTACTGCGAGGGCTGGGATCCCGTAGCGCGCGCGGCAAGCACCCTCGTGCCGGAGAGTGAAGCCCGCCGCCGGGATGAATCGGGTGAGCCGTACGCCGTGCTGCTCTCCTTCCAAGGGCAGGCGAAGGCCTTGTTCCAGGTGGACTGGCGGCACGGGTACCTCGGGCTCTTCCTCTTCGACGGCCAGGCACGGCGAACCCAGGAGTACCAGTACCGACAACTGGAGGCGGGCAGGCTGCACCTGCGGAGATACGAGCAGCGGCGCCCCGCATCCGGGACCGGGACGGGGACCGATTCTCCTGAAGGTGCTTGGCGGTTCACCCTGACGATCAGCCCGGACGGGCGGGCCCGCCGGAAATTGGACTCCGGTGGATCTCTGCAGGTCGGCACGGATGTCCCCGCTGAGCACCGCACAGTGGCCAAGGCCGAGTTCGGTGCGTGGGCGGGCTACGTCGACGCCCGAATGCTCGGGCTGACCGGCCCGATCGCCTTGGTTCCGACACCACCCCGCGCGGAAACGCCGGTCTCCCATGGGGAAGCTTCGTGGTCTGCTCCCATGCCGTTGCAGCCGCGGCACCTCGAAGCACTCTTCACCCCCGGAACCCGTCTGGCCTCCGATGAGGAGCGCACTGCAGTGATCGCAGAGCCCGCTCGGGCGGGACTGCTCAGTCTTCCCACGGGCTCCGTGATCGCAGGGGATCCCTTCACCATCCACGGCGCTCCGCCGTTCACCGTCACCGTGCCGCCCGGCGACTACCCCGTGCTGATCTCCACCATGCGTTGGGAGGGGGACGACTGGGGGGAGACCCCCGCCGCGATGTTGCGGATCCTCGACAAGCCGGCCGTCACCTGGGAACCCGCGCTACGGCCGGGAGAGGACGCCCGCCTCCTGGGCTCCGGGGAGTTCTACGGGTTCGGGGTCGATTCAGGCACGGCCTGTTTCCTCGACGCCTCGGGCCGGGACACGCTCCCGAAGATCTGCGAACACCAGCTGACGGAGTGGGAGGCCGACAGGCACTCATGCGCCGTGTCCGATCCCGCGAGCGGCATCAACCTGATCGCGTACCTGAGCGGCTACGGGGACGGAAGCTACCCCGTGTGGATCGGCCGCGATGCCGAAGGAGCCGTCACCTGCTTCGTCGCCGACATGCTTGTTCTCCACAACGCCGAGGCCCTGCCACCGACGGTGACGAGACCCGCTGTCTGCGTTTCCCCCTTCTCCGGACAGGTGACCGACCGCAGGGACGCTCCCTTCACCGATCCCGGCTCCACCAGCGAGTACATGAAAAGTCAGATCGCCGACATCGTCGAGTTTCAGCAGGAGCTCCGAAGCCGCCGCCCGTACTGACCGGCTCCGCCTGATCACCAGACGCTGCGGTCGGCCCCGTCGGCATCTTTCACAACACCGGTGAGACAGCAATACTGTTGCACCGGTGTTGTTCAGCGCAGAAGGAGGCCTCATGGCGACCGGGACCGAGGAGCCGACGCTCACCGTCGACGAACTGGCCGCGCGCGCCGGGGTCACGGTGCGCACCATCCGCTTCTACAGCACGCGGGGGCTGCTGCCCCCGCCCGTGATCGGCCCCCGCCGGGTCGGGCACTACGGCACGGACCATCTCTCCCGGCTGGCCCTCATCGAGGAGTTGCAGCACCAGGGCATGACCCTCGCCGCGATCGAACGCTACCTGGAGCAGCTGCCGCCGGACCTGAGCGCGCAGGACCTGGCGATCCACCGTGCGCTGGTCGCGTCCTGGGCCCCGGAGTCGGCGGAGGAGGTCACCCGCGAGGAGCTGGAGCGCAGGGCGGGCAGGGCGCTGTCCGACCAGGACGTCGGCCGGCTGGCCGCGATGGGGGTGCTGGACCGGTCCACGCCGGACACCTACCGCCTGGACTGCGGTCTGCTGCGGCTCGGCGTGGAACTGCTCGACGTGCCGATCGCGCACGAGACGATCCTCGCGTCGCGCACCGTGCTGCTGGAGCACGCGCGGGCCGCCGCACAGGACTTGAGCCGGCTGTTCCGTGACGAGGTCTGGGGCCCCTACCGCGAACGCGAGTCGGACCCGGACCATGTGGCGGCGATGAAGTCGCTGTCCGCCCATATGCAGCCGATGGTGATCCAGGCATTGGTGACGGCGTTCCAGCGTTCCCTGCGGGAGGAGCTGCGGGCAGCGTTCGACACGGAGGCGGATTGAACCAGTGCCCGGGGCCGGCGTAAACAAGTTGCCCGGGACCGGGTGGTGCAGGAGGCTTCCGGCCATGTCCGATCAAGGAACCAGCACCGCTCACAGCGTGCACGCGCTCTTCTCCCACGGCCGGCTGACCGCGATCCCCCGCAAGCCGGCCCGTCGCGAGCAACTGCTCGCGCACCTCGCGGGGACGCTCTTCGAGCGGGACCGCGACTACACCGAACGCGAGGTCAACGACGCGCTGCGCACCGTGCACGACGACTGCGCGGCGCTGCGCCGCTATTTGGTCGTGGCGGGTCTGCTGATCCGCACGAAGGACGGCGGCAGCTACCGGCGGGACCGGTGACTGCCGCCGTCGTGGCGGTCCTGCCTCAGGCGTCGTGGCGCGTCACGCGTCGGTGAATACCTCGCCCCGCTCCGCCTTCTCGACCAGCAGCGCCGGCGGCTGGAACCGGTCGCCGTAGCGCTCGGCCAGCTCACGGGCGCGGGCCACGAAGCCCGTCAGGCCGCCCTCGTAGCCGTTGATGTACTGCAGGGCGCCGCCCGTCCAGGCCGGGAAGCCGATGCCCATGATGGAGCCGATGTTGGCGTCGGCGACCGTGAGCAGGACGTTCTCCTCGAGGCAGCGGACCGTGTCCAGGGCCTCGGAGAAGAGCATCCGCTCCTTCATGTCGTCGAACGGGATCTCGGTGCCCGGCTCGGTGAAGTGCTCACGCAGCCCCGGCCACAGACCGGCGCGCTTGCCGTCCTCGTCGTAGTCGTAGAAGCCCGCGCCGCCGCTGCGTCCGGTGCGGCCGAACTCGTCGACCATCCGGTCGATCACGGTGTCCGACGGGTGGCCGGCCCAGGTGCCGCCCGCCTCCTCGACGGCGCGCTTCGTCTCGTTGCGGATCTTGCGCGGCAGGGTCAGGGTCAGCTCGTCCATCAGGGAGAGCACCTTCGCCGGGTAGCCGGCCTGCGCTGCCGCCTGCTCGACGGAGACGGGGTCGACGCCCTCGCCGACCATCGCCACGCCCTCGTTGATGAACTGGCCGATGACCCGGGAGGTGAAGAAGCCGCGGGAGTCGTTGACGACGATCGGCGTCTTGTTGATCTGCCGGACCAGGTCGAAGGCGCGGGCCAGCGCCTCGTCACCGGTGCGCTCGCCCTTGATGATCTCCACCAGCGGCATCTTGTCGACGGGCGAGAAGAAGTGCAGGCCGATGAAGTCGTCGGGCCGCGAGACGCCTTCGGCGAGCACCGTGATGGGCAGCGTGGAGGTGTTGGAGCAGAGGAGCGCGTCCGCTTCGACGACGTCCTGGATCTCCTGGAAGACCTTGTGCTTGAGCGCGGTGTCCTCGAAGACCGCCTCGATCACCGCGTCGCAGCCCGCGAGATCCGCGGCGTCGGCGGTCGGGGTGATCCGGGCGAGCAGCGCGTCGGCCTTGTCCTGGGTGGTGCGGCCGCGTGACACGGCCTTGGCGCACAGCTTCTCCGAGTAGTCCTTGCCCTTGGCGGCGGCCTCGGCGCTGACGTCCTTGAGGACGACCTCCATGCCGGCCCGCGCGCAGGAGTACGCGATGCCGGCGCCCATCATGCCGGCGCCGAGGACGGCCACCTTGCGGACGGGCCGCGGCTCGATGCCCTTCGGCCTGCTGGCGCCGGAGTTGACGGCCTGCAGGTCGAAGAAGAAGGCCTGCATCATGTTCTTGGCGATCCGGCCGGTGACCAGCTCGGTGAAGTAGCGCGCCTCGATGACCTGCGCCGTCTCGAAGTCGACCTGCGAGCCCTCGACGGCGGCCGCGAGGATGTTGCGCGGCGCCGGGTAGGGGGCGCCCGCGGTCTGCTTCCGCAGGTTCGCGGGGAAGGCGGGAAGGTTGGCGGCGAACTTCGGGTTGGACGGGGTGCCGCCGGGGATCTTGTAGCCCTTGACGTCCCAGGGCTGCTGCGAGGACGGGTTCGCGTCGATGAAGGCGCGGGCCTTGGCCAGCATCTCGTCCGGGGTGGCGGCCACTTCGTGGACCAGGCCGTTCTCCAGGGCGCGCCGCGGGGTGTACTGGGTGCCCTGGAGGAGCACCTTCAGCAGGGCGTCGGCGATGCCCATGAGCCGTACGGTGCGGGTGACGCCGCCGCCGGCGGGCAGCAGGCCGAGGGTCACCTCGGGCAGGCCGATCTTGGAGCCGGGCGCGTCGAGGGCGATGCGGTGGTGGCAGGCGAGGGCGATCTCGTAACCGCCGCCGAGCGCCGCGCCGTTGATGGCGGCGACGACGGGCTTGCCGATGGTCTCGATGCGGCGCAGGGCGCACTTGATGCCCATGCCCGCCTCGAAGACGAACTGTGCGTCCTCCGGTCCGGCCTTGATCATCTCCTTGAGGTCGCCGCCCGCGAAGAAGGTCTTCTTCGCGGAGGTGAAGATGATGCCGCGGATGGACTCCTGCTCGGCCTCCACCCGGTCGGCGATCGCGGCGATCGAGGCCTTGAAGGCCTGGTTCATCGTGTTGGCGGACTGGTTCGGGTCGTCGAGGACGAGCGTGACGATGCCGGTCTCGTCCTGTTCCCAGCGGATGGTGGTGGACTCGCTCATGGTCTGGCTGCTCCGTATGGCGGGTGAGGACGGGGGTCAGAGACGCTCGACGACGGTGGCGATGCCCATGCCGCCGCCCACGCAGAGGGTGGCGAGGCCGTACCGCTTGTCCCGGCGTTCCAGTTCGTCGATGAGGGTGCCGAGGATCATCGCCCCGGTCGCGCCCAGCGGGTGGCCCATGGCGATGGCGCCGCCGTTGACGTTGACCTTGTCGAGGGAGAGACCCATGTCCTGGGCGAAGCGCAGGACGACGCCGGCGAAGGCCTCGTTGATCTCGACGAGGTCGATGTCGTCGATGGTCAGTCCCGCCTTGGCGAGCGCCTTGCGGGTCGCGGGCGCCGGACCGGTGAGCATGATCGTCGGCTCGGAGCCGGAGACAGCGGCGGAGACGATCCGGGCGCGCGGGGTGAGCCCGTGGCGCTCGCCCACCTCCTTGCTGCCGATGGCGACGAGGGCGGCGCCGTCGACGATGCCGGAGGAGTTCCCGGCGTGGTGGACGTGGTCGATCTTCTCGACCCAGTGGTACTTCTGCAGGGCGACGGCGTCGAAGCCGCCGAGGTCGCCGATGCCCGCGAAGGACGGCTTGAGGGACGCGAGGGAGTCCGCGGTGGTGCCGGGGCGCATGTGCTCGTCATGGTCGAGGACGACCAGGCCGTTGCGGTCGCGGACGGGGACCACCGAGCGGTCGAAGCGTCCGTCCTTCCACGCGGCGGCGGCCCGCTCCTGCGACATCGCCGCGTACTCGTCGACGTCGCGGCGCGACCAGCCGCCGAGGGTGGCGATCAGGTCGGCGCCGATGCCCTGCGGGACGAAGTTGGTCTCGAAATTGGTCATCGGGTCGGCGAACCAGGCGCCGCCGTCGGAGGCCATCGGCACGCGCGACATCGACTCGACCCCGCCGGCGAGGACCAGGTCCTCCCAGCCGGAGCGGACCTTCATCGCGGCCATGTTGACGGCCTCGAGGCCCGAGGCGCAGAAGCGGTTCTCCTGTACGCCGGCGACGGTGTCGGGGAGCCCGGCGGCGATGGCCGCGATCCGGGCGATGTCGGACCCCTGGTCGCCGACCGGTCCGACGACGCCGAGCACGATGTCGTCGACGGCGGCGGGATCCAGGCCGGGGAACCGGGCCTGGATCTCATGGATCAGTCCGACGACGAGATCGATCGGCTTGGTGCCGTGCAGGGCCCCGTTGGCCTTGCCGCGACCGCGCGGGGTGCGGATCGCGTCGTACACGTACGCTTCGGTGCTCACTGGTCAGCCTTTCAAGAGGGTTAGCCGAGCAGGGAACGACCGATGATCTCCTTCATGATCTCGGTCGTGCCGCCGTAGATGGTCTGGATGCGTCCGTCCGTGAATGCCCTGGCGACGCGGTACTCGTTCATGTAGCCGTACCCGCCGTGGAGCTGGAGGCAGCGGTCGGCGGCGCGCTTCTGGAGTTCGGTCGCCCACCACTTGGCCATCGAGGCGTGGACGGCGTCCAGCTCCCCGTTGGTGTGGTCGGTGATGCAGCGGTCGAGGAAGGCACGGGTGACCGCGCATTCCGTCGCCAGCTCCGCGATCTCGAAGCGGATGTGCTGGAGCCTCGCGAGCGGCCGGCCGAAGGCCTCGCGCTCCTTCACGTACTCGGTGGTGATCTCCAGCAGATGCTCGGCCGCGGCGATGCCGGCGACGGCGATCGCCATCCGCTCCTGCGCGAGGTTGGTCATCAGGTGGATGAAGGCGCCGTTGAGCTCGCCGAGCAGGTTCTCCTTGGGGACGCGGACGTCGTTGAAGAACAGTTCGGCGGTGTCCTGCGACTTCTGGCCGATCTTGTCGAGGTTGCGGCCGCGCTCGAATCCCCCCGCGCCCCGCTCGACCACCAGGAGCGACAGTCCGTGCGCGCCGCCCTCCGGGGTGGTCTTCGCGACGACGATCACCAGGTCCGCGAGGATGCCGTTGGAGATGAAGGTCTTGGAGCCGTTCAGCAGCCAGTGGTCGCCGCGGTCCTCGGCCGTGGTGCGGATGCCCTGGAGGTCGGAGCCCGCTCCCGGCTCGGTCATGGCGATCGCTGTGATGATCTCGCCGCTGCAGAAGCCCGGCAGCCAGCGCCGCTTCTGCTCGTCGGTGGCGAGGGAGGTGAGGTAGGGGCCGATGATGTCGTTGTGCAGGCCGATGGCCAGGCCGGGCGCGCCCGCGCGGGTGAACTCCTCGTGGAGCACCGCGGCGTAACGGAAGTCGTCGTTGCCGCCGCCGCCGTACTCCTCGGGTACGGCGAGTCCCAGCAGCCCCTGGCGGCCCGCAGCCAGCCACGCGTCGCGGCTGACGATCCCGTCCTTCTCCCACTGTTCGTAGTGCGGCTCCACCTCCTTGGTGAGGAAGGTGCGCACCGACTGACGGAACGCCTCGTGCTCGGCGGTGAAGATCTGGCGCTTCAACGGTCCTCCTGGGGCCGGATCGCGGGCACGTCCCACTCCCTGGCGACCTCCGCGGTGTCCGCGCCGGGCTGGGCGGGTCCCCGGGTCACGGCCGTCGGGGTGGCGGAGAAGCGGGGCGCGGGGGCGGGCTGGGTGATGCCGCCCTGGTCGACGTACGTCCCACGGGCGGCGAGGTGCGGGTGGCCGGGGGCCTCGCGGAGCGAGAGCACGGGGGCGACGCAGGCGTCGCTGCCTTCGAACACGGCGGTCCACTCGGCGCGGGTACGGGACCTGAACCGGTCGGCGACCGCCTGGCGCAGCTCCCCCCAGCGGTCGAAGTCCTTGCGGGCCGGGATGTCGTCCTTGATGCCGAGCAGTTCGACGAACTGGTCGTAGAACTGCTGCTCCAAGGCGCCGACGGCCATGTACTGGCCGTCGGCGGTCTCGTAGGTGCCGTAGAAGGGGCAGCCGCCGTCGAGGAGGTTCGCGCCGCGGCGGTCCTGCCAGCCGCCGGCCGCCATCATCCCGTGGATCATCGTGGCGAGGTGCGTGGCGCCGTCGACGATGGCCGCGTCGACGACCTGTCCGCTGCCGCCGTCGGCGCGTGCGTGCTGGAGGGCCGCGAGCACGCCGATGACCAGGTAGAGGGAGCCGCCGGCGTAGTCGCCGACGAGGTTGGCGGGTACGGTGGGCGGCTCGCCGGAGCTGCCGATCATGGAGAGTGTGCCGGTCAGGGCGATGTAGGAGATGTCGTGGCCGGCCCGCTGGGCGAGCGGGCCCTGCTGGCCCCAGCCGGTCATCCGCCCGTAGACCAGGCGTGGGTTGCGGGCGAGACACTCGTCGGGGCCGACGCCGAGGCGCTCGGCGACGCCGGGCCGGAACCCCTCGATGAGGACGTCGGCGCGCTCGACGAGATCGAGGACCCGGGCGGGGCCGTCGGCCGACTTGAGGTCGATGAGCACGGAGCGCTTGTTGCGGTTGGTGAGGTCGTACGCCGGGTCGATGGCCAGCCCGGCACCGCCGGGGCGGTCGACGCGCACGACATCGGCCCCGAGGTCGCCGAGGAGCATCGCGGCGAACGGGCCTGGCCCGATGCCTGCCAGCTCCACCACTCGTACCCCGGCCAGCGGGCCGTTCCCTGACGCTGTCATCCAGCCCCCAGCTATGTGACACAACTGATGTAACACCAGTGATGGTAAGAACACGTTCCAGTTATGACAAGGGTTTGGGCCGAGCGAGCGCTTAGACGGCTCGAACCCGCTTGATCACCGGTGGATCACCAACGGAAACAGGATCTTCTGCACGGCCGCTCCGCGCGCTAGCCTCAGCCACCGACAACGGCGTGGGGCAGTCTGCCGCCCTGATCCGCCGGTACAGCCTGACGGCGGAGGAGCCAGTGAACAGCCAGAACGGGACGGACCGCGCACAGCGCCCGTACGACATCGTCCTCTTTGGGGCCACCGGATTCGTCGGGCGGCTCACCGCCGAGTATCTCGCGCGGCACGCGCCCGAGGGCTGCCGCTGGGCCGTCGCGGGACGCAGCCGCGACAAGCTCGAGCACCTGAGGGAGCAGCTGGCCGTCATCAATCCGTCGTGCGCGGCCCTGGCGCTGATCGAGGCCGACGCCGCCGACGCCGGGTCGCTGCGGGAGCTCGCCGGGTCCGCGAGGGTCGTCGCCACGACGGTCGGCCCGTACGTCTGGTACGGCGAAGGCCTGGTAGCGGCGTGCGCCGACGCCGGGACGGACTACGTCGACCTCACGGGGGAGCCCGAGTTCGTCGACCTGATGTACGTGCGGCACGACGCACGGGCCCGCGAGACCGGCGCACGCCTTCTCCACGCGTGCGGCTTCGACTCCGTCCCGCACGACCTCGGCGTGTACTTCACCGTGCAGCGGCTGCCCGAAGGCGTTCCGCTCACCGTCGACGGCTTCGTGCGCTCCAACGCGATGTTCTCCGGCGGCACACTGGCCTCGGCACTCAACGCCATGGGCCGCGGCCGTGAAACACTGCGCGCCGCACGCGAACGCCGGCTCCACCAGCCGCGGCTGGTCGGCCGCCGGGCGCAGGCCCCCCTCGGCGGGCCGCGCTTCAGCCGGGAGACCGGGGCGTGGGCCCTGCCCCTGCCGACGATCGACCCGCAGATCGTGGTCCGCTCGGCGCGCGCCCTGGAACGCTACGGCCCCGACTTCCGCTACCGCCACTACGCGGCGGTCAAGACCCTGCCGATGGCACTCGGCGGCCCCGCGGCCGTCGGCGCGGGCTTCGCCCTCGCGCAGATCCCCGCCGCCCGGCGGTGGCTGACGAACCGTTACGCCCCGGGCGACGGCCCCAGCGCCAAGCGGCGGGCCGAGAGCTGGTTCTCCGTCCGCTTCGTCGGCGAGGGCGGCGGGCGCCAGGTCTTCACCGAGGTGAAGGGCGGCGACCCGGGCTACGACGAGACGGCGAAGATCCTGGCGGAAGCGGCGATGTGCCTGGCGGGCGACACGCTGCCGAGGACTTCCGGTCAGGTGACACCGGCGGTGGCGATGGGCGACGCGCTACTGACGCGGCTTCAGCGGGCTGGCATCCACTTCCGGGTGGCGCACACCCGGTAGCGGCCGCCGTCGCGCGGCGGCCTCCGGCGAGCGTTCCGGGCGGGGCCCGGCGGGACCGGGCGCGTGAACATCCGGGGGCGGAACGGGCAGTTCGGCGTTGAAGCGACAGCCGCCCGCCCTGCTGGTCGTCGAGCTCCAGGGCGTCGGGCCGGCCGGAGGGCGGACCCGTCGGACCGCCGGCGACGCTCACCGCGGTGCTACCCACATCGAGGGGTGAGGCGGCATCGCACCGGTGCCCGGCCTGGCGCGGTCGGCGCTCCGAAGATCACCCACACCGTCCAGCGGCTCATCGACGGCCGGACGTTGCGCGGATATCGCATCCCCGCCCCGGGACGCGCATGGGGTAGGCAGGCCCCGGCCCCGGGCCCGTCCTGGGCCGGGGCCGACGGCACGGCGCCGGGGAGGTTCCGGCATCCACCCTCCTGTGACCGATGTGCTCACTCTTGTCCACGGAGCGGCGGTTTCACGGCCGGCGGCCACGAACATTTCACCCGTTGCATGTGACGCAAAGGCTGTGCAGGACGCGCGTATAGCAGGACTCTGGTCCTGCCCGTGGACAGGCCACGTGGCGCGCACCAACCCCCGTCCACACGTGGAGGTTTCTGCATGCGTCGCCGTTTCGCCCTGCCGCTCGTGTCGGCCGTACTGGCATTGCCCGCCGCCCTGATCCCCGCCGGGTCGGCCTCCGCCGCCCCCGCCGACAAGCTCCAGGTGCTCAGTTCCTGGACCCAGACCAGCGCCACCAGCTACAACGCCTGGGCCGCCGCCCGGGCCAACCAGGGCGCCTGGAGCGCCTACGGCTTCAACTGGTCCACGGACTACTGCTCCACGTCGCCGGACAACCCGTTCGGCTTCCCTTTCAAGATGTCATGTGCACGTCATGACTTCGGCTATCGGAACTACAAGGCCGTCGGTAGCTTCGACGCGAACAAGTCCAGACTGGACTCGGCGTTCTACGAGGATCTGAAGCGGGTCTGCAACCGGTACTCCGGTGCCACCCGCACCGCGTGCAACTCGACGGCGTGGACGTACTACCAGGCCGTGTCCGCCTTCGGGTACTCGGCGGCGGTCGACGGCGGCAAGGCCGCCTGACCAAGGGTGAGGCCCCGGTCAGCTTCCTGACGGGGCCTCACCCGACGCGGGTGCCGCAGCCGTCACCCGCCTGTCGCCTCCAGGAGCGCCCTCCGGCACAGGGAGTCCGCGCGCCGCGTCGTCTCCGGGACCCGGAACTCAGGTGCCAGCCGCAGCGTGTGGGCGCATGCCGCGTCGAGGGTCACCCGATGACCCGCGGAGACGAAGACCGGCTTCACGCCCCGCTGGGTGCGCAGGGCCCTGCCGACCTCCTCGCCGTCGTCGGCGAGAAGGGGCGCGAAGTCGCCCCGCGGCTCCCCGAGCTGGCCGTAGGTGAAGACGAACGGGTTCTTCGCGACGCCGATCGAGGGCAGCCCCGTCAGCACCCCGAGGTGGCTGGCCAGCCCGAACCGCCGGGGGTGCGCGCGGCCGTAGCCGTCGCAGACCACCAGGCCGGGCCCGGCCGTGAGCGACTCCAGCGCGGCCAGCACCGTCGGGATCTCGCGGAAGGCGAGCAGCCCGGGCACGTACGGGAAGGAGATCCGGCCGATCGCGGTGGCCTCTTCCACCACGGTCAGCGTCGCCGCGTCCAGCACGACCGCCGCCGCGGCGACGACATCGCGTTCGTCGTCGTACGCCACGTCGACGCCGGTCACCAGCCCGGTGCCGACGGACGGGCCGGGCTCGTCCAGGACGACGCGGGTGCGCAGTTCGTCCTGGACGGCCAGGGCCTCTTCCTCGTTCACGGGCCAGCCGGAGGGCGCTTCGACGATCTTCATGGTGCCGCCCACTTTATGTCCTGCCACGGAGCGGCCGCCGCCCCGTGGCAGGGGCCCGGTAGCGTGGCTGCCATGTTTGTGATGGAACTGACCTACACCGCGCCGGTCGAGCGCGTCGAACCGCTGATGGAAGCCCATGTGGCATGGCTGGACGGCCTGTACGAGGAGGGCGTCTTCATCGCGTCGGGCAGGAAGAAGCCGCGTGACGGCGGGATCATCCTCGCGGTCGGGGACGATCGCGCCGGCATCGAGAAGATCGCGGCGACCGACCCCTTCGTCGTCGGCGCCGTGTGCACCTACCGGATCACCGAATTCATCGCGACCAAGACGGCGCCCGAGCTTGCCCCCTACCGCCAGCAGCCGGCTGTCTGACGGCCCGACCGCCCCGTCTCAGAACTCCAGACGCGCGACCCGGCCCTTCTCCCCGGAGGCCCAGCAGCCGAAGTCAGGGGTGCAGTCGACGGTGTCGAACGAGCCGGTGTCGAACGAGCGCCAGTTCCGGCCGCCGTCCGTCGTCAGGTCCGTGCCGGTGGGTCCGACGGCGAGGGCGGCGGACCTGCTGTGCGGGAGCCAGGCCACACCGGAGCGGTACGCGGGCGGCGGGGTCTGCGCCTGTCCCCAACTGCGGCCGCCGTCGCCGGTGACGGCCGCGGCCCGGGGGGAGGACTGGTCGGCGCGGTAGTCACCGCCGACCGCGAGGCCGTGCGTCCGGTCGCGGAACGCGAGGGCGAAGACACCGCGTGCCGGATCCCCGGCCGGGATCGTCGACTCCGCGACGGTCCAGTTCAGCCCTCGGTCCGCGGAGTGCAGCACGCGCGCCGTGGCGCCGCCTCCGGTGGCCAGCCAGACGTCTTTCCGACCGGAGCTGACGAGGCACTGGCCGCTCGCGGCGAAGCCCGCCTCGCCCGGCAGGGCGGGCGGCATGCCGGCGTCGGGGAGGACATTCCAGGACCGCCCGCCGTCGCCGGTGGACAGGATGCGGTACTTGCCGTCCACGGGGTCGCTCATCGCCAGGCCGTGCCGGCTGTCGAAGAAGGTGATGCAGTCGTAGAACGCCCTGGCGTCGGTGTTGCGGAACGACTCGGTCCAGCTCGCCCCGCCGTCCTCGGTCCGCAGCAACCGGGACGCCTCGCCCTCGCCGATGGCGAGGACCACCGCGCGCCGGCCGTCGAACGCCTCGACGTCACGGAACTCGAGAGCGTCGGCCCCGGGCGGTGAGACGTCCAGCCAATTCCGGCCGCCGTCGGTGGTGCGCAGCACCGTGCCCTTGGAGCCGGCCACCCAAGCGGTCTTCCGGCTGACGGGTGCCAGGCCTCGCAGCCGCACATCGGTCCCGGTGTCCTTCAGGCTCCAGCCGGGGGTACCGGCCGCCGCGGGCCGGTCCGCCGCCGTCGCCGCCTGTTCCGCATGCGCCGGTGCGGCGGTCGCGGCCGCCACCGCGATGGCGCACAGCCCCACGGACAGCGTTCGTCTCGTCTTCCCCAAGGACCTCATGGCGCTGGAAGCTAGCCCACGCACCGGGGCCCGTCCAGGGCGCGTGGCGCCGACTTCGGTATGTGGTGATCCCGCGCATGCGGCGGACGGCGGGCGGTGACACATGTCACTCTCTTCCCCGGTGCACGGAATCGGTCCTTCCGACGTCTTCTGAGATAGACCTGCGCCATCAGGACCCAGCGAGCCGCACACGAAGGAGCGGGGCTTGTCCACCGTCATCGAGCAGACCGTCCAGGCCCGACTCGTCGCGTCCGCACCCCAGATGGAGTCCGTTCCCGCGACGCTGCACTACGACCGCCGTGACCCTTTCGCCGTCCGTATCGACTTCCCCGGCCCGGCCACCCTGGAGGGCACCGATGTGTCCTGGGCGTTCTCCCGGGAGTTGCTGGCCGAGGGGGTCCATGAACCTGCCGGTCTCGGTGACGTGCGATTGCGGCCGTACGGCTACGACCGGACGGTGCTGGAGTTCCACGCTCCGGAGGGCATGGCCATGGTCCACATCCGCACCGGGGATCTGCGGCGCTTCCTCGAGCGCGTGCAGGAGGCGGTCCCGGCCGGGCGCGAGCACCTGTATCTGGGGCTCGACCAGGACCTGACGGAGTTGTTGCGCGACGCCGCCTGACGCCGTCCGCCACCTCCCCGCCACCGCCGCGACCCCCGCCACAGGTCGCGTCGGGCGCACCGCTCCCCCGGGCCGGACGAATGCCGTTGACACCATCCCGGGCGCCCTATACAGTGTATGATGGTTCTGTTGTCGTCGATCGGAGTAGGACGTTGCTCGTCTGAGGTCTTGAGACACCGTGCAGCACGGCTCATGCCCGTGCGCTTCGCGTGCGACCTCGACGACTCATGCCGTCCGCTCCCCCGACCGGGACCTTTCTTCCCGGCGTCTCCGGGACCTTTCCGGCCCGTTTCCGGCATCGTCACGTCGCACAGGTGTCTCCACCGTTGCTCCCAGCCCGTACCCAGCAACCGGAGGCCACGTGTCTACTTCCCCCACCTATCTCACCTGCTCCGCGCTCGGCTTCGCATGGCCGGACGGCACCGTCGTCTTCGAGGACTTCCACCTCGCAGTCGGTCCGGGCCGCACCGGACTGATCGGCCTCAACGGCTCAGGGAAATCAACCCTGTTGCGGCTGCTCGCCGGCGAGCTCGTACCGTCCGAGGGGTCGGTCCGCGCCATGGGAGAGATCGGCTACCTCCCGCAGAACGTGGTGCTCGACACCGGCATGCGGGTGGACGAGGTCCTCGGCATCGCACGGACCCGCGCCGCGCTGCACGCCATCGAGGCAGGCGATCCGAGCGAGGAGAACTTCACCGCGGTCGGCGACGACTGGGACGTCGAGGAGCGAGCGCACGCCACCCTGGACCAGCTGGGTCTTGGCCACATCGGTCTCGACCGCACCATCGGCGAGGTCTCCGGCGGCGAGGCGGTCCTGCTGCGGCTGGCGGCGCTGCTGCTGGCCCGTCCCGACGTGCTGCTGCTCGACGAACCCACAAACAACCTCGACCTGTTCGCCCGCCGGCGCCTCTACGACGCGGTGACCCGGTGGTCCGGCGTGCTGGTGGTCGTCAGCCACGACCGTCAACTGCTGGAACTGGTCGACCAGATCGCCGATCTGCGTGACGGTGAGGTCGCCTGGTACGGCGGCAACTACTCCGCCTACGAGGAGGCGCTCGCCGTCGAACAGGATGCGGCGGAAAGGATGGTGCGTGTCGCGGAGGCCGACGTACAGCGCCAGAAGCGTGAACTGGCTGACGCACACATCAAGTTGGCCCGGCGCAAGCGCTACGGCCAGAAGATGTACGACACCAAGCGGGAGCCGAGGATCGTGATGCGCTCCCGTAAGCGCACGGCCCAGGAGTCCGCCGGGAAGCACCGCATCATGCACACCGAGAAACTCGCGGAGGCGAAGGAGCGCCTCGACGAGGCCGTGGAGGCGGTACGCGACGACGACGAGATCCGTATCGAGCTGCCCAGCACCCAGGTCCACCCCGGCCGCGGGGTCCTGCGGCTCCGCGACCTGCGGCTGCAGTACGGGGCAGAGGTGAAGGGGGAGTTCGAGGTACGCGGACCTGAACGGATCGCGCTCGTGGGACGCAACGGCGCGGGCAAGACGACCCTGCTGCGCACGATCGCCGGCGAGCTGGAGCCGGTGGCGGGCGAGGCGGTTCCCGATGTCCCGCTCCGCTTCCTGCCGCAGCGCCTCGACCTGCTCGACGACGGGCTGAGCGTCGTCGAGAACGTGGCCCGGTTCGCACCCGGCGCCACGAACAACCAGATCAGGGCGCGACTGGCGCGATTCCTCTTCCGGGGCGCCCTGGCCGACCAGCCGGCCGGGACGCTGTCGGGCGGCGAGCGGTTCCGTGCGGCGATCGCGGCGCTGCTGCTCGCCGAGCCCGCGCCGCAGTTGCTCATGCTGGACGAACCGACGAACAACCTCGACATGTCGAGCGTGCGCAGCCTGACGGCGGCGCTGGAGTCCTACCAGGGGGCGCTGATCGTGGCCAGTCACGACGCACCGTTCCTCGATTCGATCGGCGTCACGCGGCGGCTGCTGCTCGACGGCGAACTGCGGGACGTCTCGGCGGAGGAACTGCGGGACGGAGCGTTCCCGATGGGATGAGCGTGTGGCCCCGTAGGGATGAACGTGCGGCGCGGCCGGAGGGCAGGGACCGGGAGACCGGTCCGACCCGCCCGGCCGCGCCGCGCCGCCCGGCGGGAACGCCGGGACGCTTCCGGCGGACGGGTACACCCCCCGTGGGCCTGCCCCGACCCGCCGTGCGCCTGCCCCGACCCGTCGGGGCGGCCAGAAGAATCCCGGCCACTCAGGCAGCGGCGGGAGACCGTGACACAGCTCTCCGCACACCACTGGAGCTGCCCTTATAACGGTACGTAATCGGGCATCGCGGATCCGGGCTTGGACGGGGCCTTATGACGTGCTTAACCTACGGTTTCGTAACCTACGAGTACGTAGGTAACTCTCCCGTCCCCCAGGAGCCCCCGTGACGATCACCTCTCCCCACCTCGGCAGTTCGGAAGCGTGGACCGACGCGCGACTTCTGTACGCGCTGGAAGAGGTCGTGGAGAAGGAGCTCAACCGCCATCTGAAGGTCGCCAAGGACTGGATGCCGCACGAGTACGTCCCCTTCTCCGACGGCCGCAACTTCCCCGGCTTCTTCGAGGACGGAGAGGCCTGGGACCCCGCCCAGTCCAAGGTCACGGACATCGGCAAGATCGCGCTGGTGGTGAACCTCCTCACCGAGGACAACCTCCCCAGCTACCACCACGAGATCGCGACGCTCTTCGGCCGCGACGGCGCCTGGGGCACCTGGGTGCACCGCTGGACCGCGGAGGAGGGCCGGCACGGGATCGTGATGCGGGACTACCTGCTCACCTCGCGCGCCGTGGACCCGGACAAGCTCGAGCAGTTCCGGATGGCCCACATGGCGGAGGGCTTCGAGTCCGACAACCGCCACTCGATGCTGCACTCCGTGGCGTACGTCGCCTTCCAGGAGCTCGCGACGCGCGTGTCGCACCGCAACACCGGTCACCAGTCGGGCGACCCGGTCTGCGACCGGATGCTGGCGCGTATCGCCACCGACGAGAACCTCCACATGGTCTTCTACCGCAACCTTCTGGGCGCGGCCTTCGAGATCGCCCCCGACCTGACCATGCAGGCCGTGCGGGACGTGGTCGTGAACTTCCGGATGCCGGGGCACGGAATGCCCGGTTTCGAGCGGGCCGCCGCGCAGATGGCCATCGGCGAGATCTACAACATGCGCATCCACCACGACGACGTGCTCCAGCCGGTGCTCCGCTTCCTCAAGGTCCTGGAGATCGACGGCCTCGGCCCCGAGGGGCTCAAGGCGCAGGAGGAGCTCGGCCTGTACATGAACGGGCTGGACGCGGAAGCGCTCAAGTTCGACGAGAAGCTCGCCGCTCGCAAGGCCCGGATGGCGGCGCGCGCCGCCGGCTAGGGCGTTCCGCACGGCCGGTGCCGGTGGCCGGCCCCGGGGCGAGGGTCCGCGACGACGGCGGGCAGGACCGGGGCGCGCCCGCACGGGCGGGGCGAGCCCGGGACTACTGGGGCGCGGGGCGGCACCGTACGCTGTCCCGCGTGAAACCCCTGACGCGCGTCGTCCTCTTCGGCGCTCCTATAGCTGTTGCCGCCTCCGTCTACTTCGGCGGGGGCGGCGAGTCGCTACGCCCCAAGGACGACCCGAGCCTGCGCGTCAGCCCGACCGCCTTCGCCCCCGACCCGCTCAAGGCGGGCAGCCCGTCGCAGCAGCGCGAGCGGGACGACCGCATCGACGCGCTGCCGCCGGGCCTCGCGGACCCCGCGAAGAAGGAGATCGCCGCCCAGCTGGTGGCGAGCGCGGAGAACTCGACGCTGGACTGGAAGAGCCAGTACGGCGCCATCGAGGACATCGGTGACGGCAACGGCTACACGGCCGGGATCATCGGCTTCTGCTCGGGTACGAACGACATGCTCCAGCTCGTCGAGTACTTCACGGACAAGCGCCCGGACAACCCGCTCGCCGGGTACCTCCCGGCGCTCCGCAAGGTCGACGGCAGCGACTCGCACGAGGGGCTGGGCGCGCCCTTCGAGGCGGCGTGGGCGAAGACCGCGGAGGACCCGGAATTCCGCAAGGCCCAGGACGTGATGCGCGACCGGATCTACTTCGACCCGGCCGTGCGGCTGGCCAAGATGGACGGCCTGTCCACGCTGGGCCAGTTCATCTACTACGACGCGATGGTGCTCCATGGGCCGGGGCTCGGCGCTGACGGCTTCTACGGCATCCGTGAGGCCGCAATGAAGGCCGCCGACACGGCGGCGGAGGGCGGCGACGAGAAGGCCTATCTGAATGCCTTCCTCGACGCCGGCCGGACCGTGATCGGCCGCCAGAAGACCGAGCAGACCAAGGACTCCTCGCGGATCGACACCGCTCAGCGGGTGTTCCTGCGCGAGGGGAACATGGACCTGGACACGCCGCTCACCTGGCGGGTGTACGGAGAGACGTTCCGCATCGGCTCGTGAACCGCGGCGTGGCCCGGTGACGCGCTCGGCCTCGCGGGCCGCGTTGGCCTCGCGAGCCGCGTCGTCCTCTCGTGGCCCGCCGCGCCGCCTGTGCCCGACGGGGCCGGCCGCCCGGGTCAGCGGGACGTGCGCTTGAGGCGGTGGCGTTCCTTCTCCGAGAGGCCGCCCCAGACGCCGAACCTCTCGTCGTGTGTCAGCGCGTACTCCAGGCAGGCCACTCGGCCCTCGCACGCTCCGCAGAGCTGCTTGGCCTCACGGGTGGAGGAGCCGGGGGCCGGGAAGAAGAACTCGGGACCCGTCTGGGCGCACAACGCGCTCTCCTGCCAGGAGAGTTCGTGCTCGGTGGTGAGTGTGGTGTTGATCGGCATGCGGGACACGCTGCCCGTCGCCGATAAACATCGTGTCAACGAACGTTCAACGACCGCTCGGAGGGCTGGTCCCACCGGTCGGTCCCGCGGCGGCGAAGCCCTGGACGACGGCGAACCGCGCGCCCGCCGGATCGGCCAGCTTCGCGTACGTGCCGACGTCTTCCACGCCGACGGGCGCCAGCCTGATCTCCGCGCCGAGCTCCTGTGCCGTGGCCACCGAGGCGTCACAGTCCTCGACGGCGAAGTACGGCAGCCAGTAGGGACCGCCCGCGTCCTCGAGCGGATCGGCGTTCAGCGGAAGCACGCCGGCGAACGTGGCGTCCTGTGCCGCGCCGCCGGGGCGGACCATGGTGTAGGTGCCGCTGCCGTCCGGCATGGGCATCTGGGAGGCTTCCCAGCCGAAGACGTCGCCGTAGTACTCCAGGGCGGAGGCGGGCTCGGGGGTGAACAGCTCGAGCCAGCCGAGGGCCCCCAGTTCGCTGACCCTGTCGAGTCCCTTGTTCCCGCCCGGTTCCCAGCCCGCGAAGGCCGCGCCCGCCGGGTCGAGGCAGACCGCCGTCCGCCCTTGGTCGAGGACGTCCATGGGCCGGACCACGACGCTCCCGCCGCGCTGTTCCACGGCCTTCACCATGGCGTCGGCGTCCGGTGTCTGGAAGGAGACGTTCCAGCTCGGCGTGCCCTGCTCCGGCGGCACGGTCATCACGGCCGCGACCGTCCTCCCGTCGAGCTGGAACGTGCCGTAACCGCCGGCATCCGGCCCCGCAGACACGAACGTCCAGCCGAACACCCCGCCGTAGAAGGCCCTGGCGGCCTCGACGCCGGGCGTGCCGAGGTCGATCCAGTTCGGCGAGCCGGTGACGTAGGGAGCGCTGAGCACGGGTCCTCCTTCGGATGCGGCCGCCGTCGATCCCCGAGTCTCCTACCGATCCCGCCCGAAACCTTCACGGCGCGCCCGGTGAAATCGTCGTACGCCGCACGGAAGTGCGTTGCGGAGGCGGCGCGTCGTCCGGCAGGATCCGTGTCCATGACGACCAGAAAGGCCCATGGCGCCTAGGCCCTTGAAGCCGCCGGCCCCGGCCCGCGCGCCGCCGGACCGTGTGCACCGCCGCCCGAGTCCGCACACGTCCCCGCCGAGGAGCACCCATGGACGCCATGTCCCTCGTCCCCTTTGCCCGACTGCCGCGCGCGCATGCGCGCGGCGAGATCCTGCACAGCACCGTGGACGCCTTCGGGCGCGCGCACTGGCTGTCGGGCCGCCGCCGGGACGACCGTCCTTATGACGCCACCGTCGTCACCGTCGACGACGGTCAGGTCCAGGAGACCCGTCTGAGCGCCGTGACGGCGCGGAGTCCGAGGCTCGACGCACTGCCGGACGGCGGCTTCGTGGTCGCGGACGCGCACCGCCGCGGCAGCGACGACCACGTCCAGGTGTTCGACGCACTGGGGCGGCCGTCCTGGTCCTTCGCCGTCGGCCACGGGATCTCGTATCTGCTCACCGACGAGTCGGGGCACCTGTGGGTCGGCCACAGCGACGTCGGCATCTTCGGCGACGACCCGCTGAGCGCACCCGGAGTGCGCCGCTGGTCGGCCACCGGTGAGGCGTTGTGGGCGCTGGCACCGGCGACGGACATCGGGCTCGTCGCGGAATGCTATGCCCTCAATGTGGACGGGGACACGGCGTGGGCCTACCTGTACACCGACTGGCCGCTGCTGCGGATCCGCGACCGGGAGCCGGTGCGGGTGCGGAGCACCGGCGTCGCGGGTGCGCAGGCCGTGGCGGTGCACGGCGGCGGTGCCGCCCTCTTCGGAGGGTACGGGGACGAGGCCGACCGACTCGTCCTGTGCACCCTCACCGGCACCGCCGCCGAGTCCTGGGCGGTCACCGCACTCGTGCGGCCCGACGGCTCGGCCATCGGCCGCCGCCGGGTGGTGAGCCGCGGCCCGCGCGTCTATGTGCAGGCCGCGCCGTACACCGCGTGGGAGGTGTGGGACCTGAGCGCCTCGCCCTAGTGGGCGTGGCCCTCTTCCGAGGCCGTGTGGTGCGGTTCGTGGCCCGGGATCGTGCCGTCCTCCTTGGCGACGAGGAGCAGCCCGGCCATGCCCATGTCGGAGTGACTCTGGACGTGGCAGTGGTACATCCACGCGCCCGGGCCGACGTGTTCGCCGGCGATCACCTGGAAGCCGAAGGAGTCGGCCGGGCCGGTGATCTTGTTGTCGATCACCCGGCTGACGTCCTCGGGGCCGGACAGCAGGCCCGTCCGGTTGTCGGCCCAGCGGTGACCGTGCATATGGAACGTGTGGTAGTACTCGCCGTGCGTGATCATGATGATCTCGACGCGGTCCCCCACCGTGGCAAGGAAGTTGGGCGGGTCGGCCGCGGGCCGGTTGTTGATGGTCATGTCGTTGAAGACGATCGTGAACTGCTTGTCGGGAAGGATGTCGTCCTTCCTGCGCACCACCATCGGACCGTAAAGGCCCTTGCGGATGCCGCCGGTTCCGTGATCGGTACCGACGACATGGTCGTGGTAGTGCCAGTAGCCCGCGCTGCCCGGCCGCCAGGTGCCGTCGGCGCGGCGGCCGGGTGCGTGGGTGCGCCAGGTGTAGGTGCGGGTGGCGCCCGGTTCGACATGGCTGCGGCTCATCCTGGTGCCGTCGTTGGAGATGTCGTAGTCGACGCCGTGCGGATGCAGGCTGACCGGAACGTCCATCAGGTTCTCGAACTCGATGTGCAGCGTGTCGCCTTCGACGAGTTCGATCAGCGGCCCGGGGACGGTCGCCTTGCCCTTCTCCAGGCCGTAGCCCATCGATCCGTCGGCCCGTTTCTCGGCGTACATCTTGAGGTGTCGCACCTGGCCGCCGGCGGGGGCGGTGCGGGTCGCGCCCTTCGCCGCAGCCGGGGCCGCGTTGGAGGCGGACGCGATCGACAACGATGTCACGCCTGTGGCCGCCGCGGCCGCGCCGCCCGCGAGCAGACGCCGGTTGAAGCTCCGTCTGTCCATGTCGAACTCTCCAGTCGTCGGCAGAGATTGACGGGGCGAAGTGACCCCGGGGACGGCCACACGGTAGCCGGGTGATCGTCGTTTATCCACGGTCAGGACAAAGTTCGTCGTATTGCAGTCATACCTATTGGCGAACCGCTAAAAGAGGTCTAGCTTCAACGGCTGTTGTTGTGACCACAGAGGGGTGGGTGACCCATGCAGCGCGCACCACATCACAGGTCCGGAAGAACGAGATCCCGAAAGCGCCTCCTGGCCGCGGCACTTGGCGTCGGCGCCATGACCGCGTCGCTGCTCGGTGGCGGCAGTGTCGCCAGCGCCGAGCCGTATCCGAGGCCACCGGCGACAACGTTGTCCCTGCCGTCGCCGCCCGGCGGCGCGAACGTGAAGGTGCTCGTCTTCCACGGCTCCGCCACGGCGGAGTCTCCGGCCGTCGAGGCCGGAATCGCCGCGATCGAGACCATCGGACTGACCGGCCCCGCCGCGAGCCGGTTCAGGACGGAAGCCACCGACGATCCCGCGGTGTTCACCAACGCCAAACAGCTCGGCCGGTTCAACTCGGTCGTGTTCCTGACCGGCGGCGGCGACGTGCTCGACCCCGAGCAGGAGGCGGGCCTCGAGGCCTACCTGGAGGCTGGCGGCGGGTTCCTCGGCATCCACGAAGCCGCGCGCACCGAGCCGTACTCCGACTGGTTCACCGGCCTGATCGGCGCCCGGCCGACGGGCGCACCCAGCAGCACCCAGCGCGCCGTCGTCGAGGTGGGCGACCGCGTGCACCCGGCCACCACGTCGCTGCCCCTGCAGTGGAAACGGCCCGACAAGTGGTTCAACTGGGCGGAGAACCCGTCGGGCAAGGTGCACACCGTCGCCCGGGTGAAGGAGAACTCCTACACGCCGGCCGCGAAGGGCAACGGCTGGGACCATCCGATCTCCTGGTGCCGGGACTACGACGGCGGCCGCTCCTTCTACACCGGCATGGGCGGCACGGCCGACAGCTTCGCGGAGACCGACTTCCGCGACCATCTGCGCGGCGCGCTCGCCTGGACGACCCGGCTCTCCCAGGCCGACTGCAAGGCGACGATCGACGCCAACTACACGGCCGAGCGGGTCACCCAGGCCAACCAGCCCGGCCAGAACGACCAGATCGGCGAACCGCACGGGCTGGTCGTCGCACCCGACGGCCGTGTCCTGTACATCGGGCGCGGCGGCGCCGACTCCTCCCGGCCGGTCGTCACCGACTGGAACAACCCCGACATCGGCAAGGGCCAGGGCGAGATCCACGTCTACGACCCGAAGACCAAGAAGGTCACCAAGGCCGGTGCGCTGACCGTCTTCGGCAACAAGGGCGGCGGCGACGAGTTGGTCAAGAACGAGGAGGGGCTGCTCGGCATCGAGCTGGACCCGGACTTCATGACCAACGGCTGGGTGTATCTGCACTACACACCCCACTCGCAGATCGACCGCGAGACCCACATGGCCGAGCGCCGCGTCTCCCGCTTCACGTTCGACCTGGCCACCAACCGGCTGGACCTGGCGAGCGAGAAGGTGCTGCTCGACTGGCCGGTGCAGATCCACAGCTGCTGCCACTCGGGCGGCGGCATGGCCTGGGACTCCAAGGGCAACCTCTACATCGCCACCGGCGACAACAACTCGTCCGGCTTCAGCGGCGGTTACTCGGGCAACAACCCGCAGCCGAACTTCAAGGGCGTGTCCTTCGCCGACGCGCGCCGCACCGCGGGCAACACCAACAACCTCAACGGCAAGATCCTTCGGATCCACCCCGAGGACGACGGCACGTACACCCTCCCCGAGGGCAACCTGTTCACGGGTGAGGAGACGGCCGAGGGCGGCGGCAAGACCCGCGGCGAGATCTATGTGATGGGCGTGCGCAACCCGGCACGCATCTTCGTCGACAAGAGCACCGACACCCTCTACGCGGGATGGGTCGGTCCGGACGCAGGCGCCCCCTCGACGACCTGGGGTCCGGCCAAGTACGACACCTTCGCCGCCATCACGCAGGCCGGCAACCACGGCTGGCCGTACTGCATGGGCAACAACCAGCCCTACCGCGACCGCAATCTGCCCGACCCGGCCCAGCCGCTCGGCTGGTACGACTGCGACGCGCCGAAGAACGAGTCGCCGAACAACGACGGACTGGTGAACCTGCCGCCCGTCACGCCCAACACCATCTGGTACTCGCCGCAGGGCGGCGGCGTGGACTACCCGCGTGACGCGAACGGCGTGCCCAGCTACAAGCAGGAGGAGCAGAAGCTGCTGCTGCCGTGGCTCAAGGGCGGCGGCCAGGCCACCATGAACGGCCCCGTCTACCGCTTCGACGCCGCGAGCGACTCGGCGGTCAAGTGGCCCGCGTACTGGGACGGCAAGTGGTTCGTCGGCGACTTCTACGACGGAGACCAGCCGCGGCACGCGGTGCTCACCGATCCGAGGACGGTCGGCAAGGGCGGGCTCCCGGTGCACGCCGAGTCCCTCAAGAAGATCGTCCCGACCGGCACCGGTGGCATCCGCAACCTCATGGACTGGAAGTTCGCGCCCGACGGGTCGCTGTACGTCCTGGACTACGGGCGCGGCTTCTTCACCTCCGACTCCAACTCCGCGCTGTGGCGCGTGACCTACAAGGGCGGCGGGGCGACCCCAGCCGCGGACCAGCTGGCGAGGAAGGCGGCGCAGTGACCGTGAGACACAGAACGGCGAGCGTGTGGACGGCTGTGCTGGCCGCCGTGGCGATGGTGGTCGGGCTGATGTCCGCCGCCGCGTACGGCAAGAGCGACGACGGCCGGACGAACGCCCCGCAGGCCGCCGCGGAACAGGTCCTGACCTGGACCGCGGGTGACCCCATCGACCGCTACCTGTCCTTCCCGACCACCGCGGTGGCCGGTCCCGCGACGATCGTCTTCGAGAACAGCACGGCCACCGGGAACACCACCGGGATGCCGCACACCCTGACGTTCTCGGTCTCCGACGTCGAGTTCAACAACGACGTCCAGCTGAACCTCCTGGCCAACCCGAACGACGACATGGGAGGCAAGCACACCGCCCAGGTCAACCTGACGGAGGGCCGGTACTTCTACCACTGCACCATCCCCGGCCACGGCTCCATGCAGGGCATCCTGACCGTCACCGCGGGCAGCGGCGAGGACACCACCGCGCCCGTGACCACGGCCAAGGTGGAGGGTGACAGGAACACCGACGGCGCCTACATCGGCCAGGCCTCGGTCACTCTCGCGGCCACCGACGAGGGTGCCGGCGTCGACAAGATCGAGTACGCGCTCGGCCCCGACGGTCCGTGGCAGCCGTACACGACGCCCGTGGTCGTCGACGAGGTCGGTGCCCACACCCTGCGCTACCGGGCGTACGACAAGGCGGGCAACGTCGAGGCGGAGAAGTCGGTCGACTTCACCGTCGCCGCGCCGCCCACGGACGACACCACCGCACCGGAGACCTCGGCCACGGTGAGCGGGGAGAAGGACGACCAGGGCCGGTACGTGGGGATGGCCACGGTCACCGTGACCGCCTCCGACACGGGCTCGGGCGTCAACACCGTCGAGTACGCGATCGGTACCGGCGCATGGCAGCCGTACACCGCCCCGGTGATGGTCCACGAGACGGGCGCGCACACCGTCAGATACCGGGCCACCGACAAGGCGGGCAACGCCGCGGCCGAGAAGTCCGTGGACTTCACGGTCGTCGCACCGCCGGCCGAGGACAAGGAGCCGCCGCAGACCACGGCGGGGATCTCCGGCGAGCAGAACTCCGACGGCGCCTACATCGGCCGGGCCACCGTGACGGTCGTCGCGGTCGACTCCGGCGGCTCGGGCGTCGACAAGGTCGAGTACTCCCTCGACGGCGGCCCCTACCTCGCCTACTCGGCTCCGGTCGTCGTCGACCGGGTCGGCTATCACACGGTGCTCTACCGGGCGACCGACAAGGCCGGCAACACCTCGCAGGCGAAGAGCCTGGCGTTCTCGGTCGCGGAGGGCGGCGGTGTCCCCGCGCCCCTCTGCCCCGAGTACGACGAGCGGTCGACGGTCATCGTCGGCACGGTCGACACCGGCATCCCGAACCGCATGACCGGCAGCCGCTGCACCATCAACGAGCTGATCGAGGACGAGAAGGACTGGTCGTCGCACGCGCTGTTCCTCAAGCACGTGGACGAGGTCCTCGACCGGCTCCTCGACGAAGGCGTCATCGACAGCCGTGAGCACCGGCAGATCACCCGCGCGGCCAGGGAGTCGGGCATCGGCAAGCCCGGGCAGACAGGCGGCTACCGCGACATCTTCGACGGCACCGAGGAGACCTTCGCCAAGTGGCAGCACGTCGGCGGCGGCAAGTTCTCGCTCAGCGAGGACGGGGCCATGACCAGCAGCACCACGGTGCCGGGCATGGGCATGCTGTGGTTCCCGCAGCGGCAGTACGGTGACTTCTCCCTGAAGCTCCAGTGGCGGGACGACGCCCCCGGCGCCGGCAACGCCAACGGCGGTGTCTTCGTACGCTTCCCGTACGTGCACGACAACCCGGAGGAGTCCCGCCCGGAGTGGGTCGCCATCAAGTACGGCCATGAGGTGCAGATCCTGGACCGTCCCGACGGCGACATGTACAAGACCGGCTCGGTCTACGGCTTCGACCGCGTCGGCCTCGGCGGCGCGGGTGTGACGCCGAAGGGCACCTGGAACGACTACGAGATCCGGGTGGAGGGCCAGCACTACTCGGTCTTCCGCAACGGCAAGCTGATCAACGAGTTCGACAACACCGGCGGTCAGGTCTTCCAGCCGCCCCGGTCGGACGACCCGGGCACGGACGGCCGCCGGTACGCCACCGGCTATGTCGGCCTCCAGGTCCACGGCACGATGGACGTGATCTCCTACCGCAACATCAGGATCAAGGAGTTCTGATCCCCACCGGGTGAGCCGCCGCGGCTTCCCTGAACCGACTGCCCCACCGTCCAAGGCGGTGGGGCAGTCGGCCGTTCCGCCCACGCCGCTAATGTGTCCGAGCGCCCGGGGTGATCCGGCGCGGGTTCGGAGCCGGGCCCGGCAGCACACGGCGCTGTCCCGGCGCCGACGGGACGGACCACGAAGGAGCATGCAGAGTGACAGCTGTACTGACCATGAAGATCCCTCCGGTGAGACACAAGGACATACACGGAGGCGCTGTCCCTCCTCACCCTGTCAGGAACGTGGTCGAGCTCACCGACGGTTCGGGACCGGCCCGGGCCGTCGCGTACGTGGAGCGCGAGCTTCCGCCCGGCGGCATACCCGCCTACCTCGCGGCGCGCGGCAGCGGCGCGCGCTCCTTCGCCCTGTGGGGCGACGAGAACCGTGGAAGCCGGGTCGCCACCGTGGTGACCGAGTCGGCGCGCAACGGAGTCGCCGCATATCAGGTGCTCGGCGCGCACGGTGAGGTCATCGGCACCATCGTCCGCGAGAAGGCGCTCAGCGGCCGGGGCCTGCGGACCCGCTGGACGGTACGACAGCCCGGCCTCCCGGACGCGGTGGGCTACAAGGGCCGGATCTTCTGGTGGCTCTTGGTCTGGCTGCTGTCCCCCATGGCGCCGTTCGCCCTGGTGATCGCCGCCTTCGAGAACGGCGACTTTCCCCGCGGCCCCCGGCGCATCATCTGGCGTGCGAGCGGGCAAGTCCCGCTGGAATTCAAGGCGTTCGGGGACAAGCTGCGCATTTGCGCGCCGGAGCTGGACCGGCGGCTGGGGTTCGCTCTGATCGCCCTGCTGCGTTCCTTCGACGGCTGGCTCGGCAATTCGTGGGACGACCGCAAGAAGTGAGCCCTGCCCGCCCCCCGGGGGTGCCGACGCAGGCGGGCCGCGCCGCGTCCTGGGCCGGGCTCGGGCCGCGTCCTGCGCCAGGCCGGCCGGGTCGGGTCCCGGCTACTCAGCCGCGCTTCCCGGCAATTGAGCATGCGTACTCAGGCGACGCCGAACATGGCCTGAAACCATCGCCACATGCTCAAACACACGAGCGATCCGCGTCCGCGGGTCGGCATCACCGGCGTCGGCAGTGCGCTCCCCGACGCGGTGCTGACATCGCACAGCCTGCAGCGCGAGGCGACCCGTCACCTCACCAAGTCCCTGCCCGGCACCCTGCTCGCCCAGGCCACCGGCATCGAGAGCCGGCACGTCGCGGCCGACGACGAGTACGCCTCGACGCTAGCCCTGCGCGCCGCGCGCAGGGCGCTGGCGAACGCGGCGCTCGGTCCGCACGACATCGACCTCCTGCTGTTCGCCTCCGCGTCACGCGACATGGTGGAGCCCGCGACGGCGCACATCGTGCAGGCCGAGCTCGGCTCGAAGGCCCACGCCCTCGATGTCACCAACGCCTGCAACAGCTTCGTCAACGGTATCGACGTCGCCCGCAGCACGATCCTGGCCGGACGGGCGCGGCGCGCCCTCGTCGTCACGGGCGAGACCCCGACCCGCGCGATACGCCGCTCACCGGCCGACTTCGCCGAATTCCGGGACGGCTTCGCCGGCTACACCTTCGGCGACGCCGGCGCGGCCGTGGTCCTGGAAGCGGTGCGACACGGCGGCATCCTCGACGTGGACACCGAGACGCACTCCGAGCACTGGGAGGTCGGCGGCATCCCCGGCGGCGGCTCCCGGCACCCGCGCGGGGACGAACACACCTACTTCCGTGGCGACGGCCACGAACTGCGCGGCGTCTTCGAGAAGGTGGGCGCCTCGGTCGTGGAGCGGACACTGCACCGCGCCGGCCTCGACTGGGACGGCTTCGCCAGGGTCCTGGTCCACCAGGTGACCGTGCCGTACCTCGAGCGGTTCGCCGAGGTGACCGGCGCGCCCACGGACAAGCTCGTGATCACCGTCCCCGAACTGGGCAACATCGCCAGCGCGAGCATCGGCGTTCAACTGGAGCGGGTGTACGGCGAGTTGGCAGCCGGCGACCGGGTGCTGTTCGTCGGTCTCGGTGGCGGCATCAGCATCATGACGATGATCTGGGAGAAGTCATGAGCGCACGCGGTGATCTGTGGGTGGTGGTACCCGCCTACCAGGAGGAGGAGCGGCTGGCCGGTACCCTGCGGGCTCTCGCGGCGCAGCGGGACCGCGACTTCACGCTGCTCGTGGTCGACAACGCCTCGTCGGACGGCACGAGCACGGTCGCCAAGGACTTCGCGGCCGAGGCACAGTTCCCGGTGGAGGTGCTCGTCGAGCCGGAGAAGGGGGTGGGCTGCGCCGTGGACACCGGCTTCCGCCACGCCATCGAGCAGGGCGCGACCCTGCTCGCCCGCACCGACGCCGACTGCCTGCCCCGGCCCGGCTGGACGGCCGCCGCCCGCGCCGCGATGACGGACCGGCCGGGACCGGTCCTGGTGTGCGGGCGTATCGTCGCCCGCCGCGACGAGCACGGCCCGCTCGGGCGGGCGGGCTTCTCGGCCCTGGTCCGACTGGCCGCACTGTTCGGCAGGCTCCGGCCGGCGCACGCCCGCAGGAACGGTTACCTCGCGCCGTACCGCATGCACGCCGGGAACAACATGGCCGTCACCGCCGACCTGTATCTGGCCTGCGGCGGCATGCCCCGCCGGCCGTCGCCGACGGACCGGCTGTTCCTGAACCGGGTGCGGCGGCAGACGGACCGGATCGTGCGCTGCCGGGCCATGGTCGTGGAGAACTCCACCCGCAGGCTCCGGGCGTACGGCATCCGTGGCGCGGCCCGCTGGTATCTGGACCAGGGCAGCGGCGGCCGGGGGGACGACCCCCGCTGACGCGGCCCGTTGCCCACCCTGCCGACAACGCCTGCTGCCGCCGGCGGCTGACGCGACCTTCGCTCCGCGCTGCCCGCCACCGGTACGGTCCGCCGCCGGCGTTGGCCCCGGCGACCTCTGCCACTGCCCCGCCGCCCGGGACGATCCCCACCGGACGTGGCTTGCGCGACCACCGCGGTTGCCCCGTCCCGCCGCCCGCCGACCCCCGCGACTCCGGACGTACCGTCACCTACCGCTGGATGGCCACTGATGCTCGACCTCCTCGACCATTCCCTGCGCGCCGCGCCCGAGAAGCCGGCCGTGCTCGGCGCCACCCGCACCGGGCGACCCCGGGTCCGTGCCACCCGCGGCGAACTCGCGGGCCTGGCCGACGCGTACGCCTCCTCGCTGTACGCGCGCGGACTGCGCCCTGGCGACACCGTCGGTGTCGCGGTGCGTCCCGGCCCCCGCGCGCTCGCCGTCCTGCTCGCTCTGTGGCGGCTCGGCCTGCGGGGCGCGGTGCTCGATCCCGGCGCGGGTCCTGATGTACTGCGCGCCCGTCTCGCGTCGGCCCGGCCCTCGCTCGTGCTGGCAGACGCCGCGGCGCAGGCGGTCGCCGGGTGGGCGCGGCCCCTGGCGGCGCGGGCACGGATCGCCCTGCCCGCCCTCGACGAGTTCGGCACGGTGGTGACGGTCGGCCGCAGGCTCCCGGCCTGTGCCCCCGCGCTCGGCAGGGCCGCGGTCCGTGTCCCGGCGCGGGACCACGCCGACGGTGACGCCGTCATCGTCTTCACCTCCGGCACGACCTCCCGGCCGAGGGCCGTCGTGCACACCCGCTCCGGACTCGCCGCAGGGATGGAGACGGTCGCGGCGCTGATCGGCGCCCGGCCGGGTGAACCGGTCGTCGGGGGGACCTTCTTCGTCCTCGTACCGTCGCTCGCCCAGGGAGCGCCGGTGGCGCTTCCCGCCCGTTCGCCCAAGGTCCTGGCACGGCAGCTGCGGCGGCTGGGCCCCCGGGACACCTACCTGACACCGCCCCAGTTGCGGGACGCCCTCCGCGCGGGCGCGCGGTTCACGGGCAGGGTGTGGACGGGGTCGGCGCCGGCGAGTGCCGACCTGCTGGGCCGGATACGGGACGCGGGCGCCGCGGAGGCCTGGGGGGTGTACGCGCTCACCGAACTGTTCCCCGCCGCGGCCGTCGAGTCGCGCGACAAGGCGGCCTTCGAGGGGGCGGGGGACCTCGTCGGCCCTGCGCTGCCGGGCGTCGAGGTACGGACGGAGGGCGGCGAGCTGCTGCTGACCGGTCCGGCGGCCAGACACCGCTACCTCGGCGAGGCTCCCGACCGCTGGGTCCGCACCGGCGACCGGGCGCATCTGGACGCCACGGGCCGCATCGTGCTGGAGGGCCGCTGCAAGGACATGGTGCTGCGCCGTGCGGAGAACATCTACCCGGGCCTGTACGAGCCCGCCCTTCAGGTGCCGGGTGTCGAACTCGCGGTACTCGTCGGTGTCCCGGCGGGCGACGGCGACGAGCGGCTGGTGGCGGTCGTCCAGCCCCGAGCCGGCCACGGGGAGGCAAAGCTGCGTTCCGCTCTGGCCGGACCGCTGCGCAGGATGGGCTCCGCGCGGCCGGACGCGCTGGTGTTCGCGGAGGTCCCGCTGTCAGGCCGGTCCCGCAAGCCGGACCGGCGGGCGACGGCGCTGCTCGCGGCGGAACGTCTCGCGGTGAGGGAGACCGCCCGATGACTGCCGCCCGCTCCGGACTCGCGCGGGCGAGGCGGCGCGACCGCCGGGTCTATCTGCGCTCCCACCCGTTCCTCTTCGCCCTGCTCGCCGCCACTCGCGGCCGTGCCGTCCGCCGGATCGGGCGCACGGTGCTCGTCCACGACGCCGACGCCTACCGGCAGGTGCTGACCGGCCTGCCCCTCGACCGTACGGCTGCCGGGACGACGGGAGGCGCGGCGCGCTCGGCCCTGCGCGCGGCGGGCCACCGCGACGCCGGGGTGCTGTTCGACCAGGAGGGCGCGGGGCACCGGGCCGGGCGACGGGCCCTGGCCCAGGGGCTCGGCGCGGCAGGCGTCGAGGAACTGCGCGGCGTCTGGCGGCCGTTGCTCGCCCGACGGATCCAACCCCTGGCCGAGGGCGGCGAGGTGGACCTCGTCGCACTCGCCGGCGAACTGTCGGGCACGGTCGTCTGCGCGCTGCTCGCGTCCGGGGCACCTCCGGCCGCGGTGGCCGCCGCCGCTGCCGATCTGGCCGCCGCCTCCGTCCGCAGTGAGCTCCCCGGCCTCCGCCGGCCGGGAGCGCACGCCGCGTCGGCCCGTGCGACGCGGCGACTTGGGCGACTGCTCGGTGAGGGGGACGACGCACTGTCCGCGATGGTGGCGGTCGCCGCCGTCAACACGACCGTCGCGGCGCTGCCCCGGGCGGTGGCCTGGTGCGCGGACGCCGGTCTGTGGGACCAGGCGGCGGACGAACGGTTGCGCCTGCCCTTGGTGGACGAGCTGCTGAGGGTCACGGTCGCCTCCCCGCTGCTGCCGCGGGTCGCCGCGGCGGACGGGGTGGTGGCCGGCTGCCCGGTGCGCTCGGGCGACCGTCTGCTGCTGGTCGCCCGCCACGCGGTGGACGCGCACCGAAGCGGCCCCGACGCCGAGCGGCCCGCCGCCCCGGACCTGGCCCATCTCGTCTTCGGCGCCGGCCCGCACACCTGCCCGGGGGCCCGACTCGCCCGCCTCCAACTGGCTGACGTGCTGGCGGCGTTGGCCGCACATCGCCCCGTCGTCGTCAGTGCCGTCGTGGACCGTGGCGCCGCGCTGCCCAGCTGGCGGAAACTCGTCGTCCGCTCCTCGGTGGAGGTGGCCCGATGACCCGCCGCCCCCGCATCGCGGTGACCGGTGCCTCCGGCTTCTGCGGCGGCCACGTCGCACGGGCCGCCGCGACGCGGGGCGCCGACGTGGTGTGCCTGGGCCGCCGCCCGGGACCGGTGGGCGAGTTCCGCTTCTGGGACGCCGCATCGGGCCCGCCGGACCTGTCCGGCGTCGACCGGGTCGTGCACTGCGCGGCCGCGGTGGGCGACCCGGCACCCGGTTCCGGCGCGGAGGCGCAGATGCGCGCCGTCAACGTGGACGGCACCGCACGGCTGCTGGCAGCGGCCGGGGACCGTCCCGTGGTGTGGGTGAGCAGCGCCAGCGTCTACGACCCGCGCCTCGACCGTGGCCTGGTCCGCGAGGACCACCCACGGGCCGGACACCTCAACGCGTACGGGCGCACCAAGGCGGCCGGGGAGGAACTCGCCCTCCGGGCGGGCGCCGTGGTGTTGCGTCCCCGTGCCGTGTACGGCCCGGGTGACACGCAGCTCCTGCCGCGCCTGCTGTCCCGAATCAGGGCGGGCACGCTGCTGCTACCGGGCCCGGACGTACGGCTGAGCCTGACGGCGGTCGAGAACCTGGCCGACGCGTGTCTCGCCGGCGACGGCTGGCCTCCCGGCGCGTACAACATCGCCGACCCCCAGCCGTACGCCCGGGACGCCGCCCTGCACCAGGTCCTGCGCGCCCATGGGGTGACGGCCCGTCTTCGGCATCTGCCCCTGGGCCTCGCCAAGGCGGTGGCCCGTACCGCGGAGGCCCTCGCACGCCGCGCCGGCACCGAGCCGGCACTCAGCCGCTACGCGGTGGACCAACTCGCCCACTCGGTCGTCCTGGACGTGTCCCGCGCCCGCGCCCAGGGCTGGATCCCCCGCCGGTCCTTGCGCGACTACCTGTCGGGCCGCACCGACTGACGGGGGTGAGCAGCGTCAGTGACGACGCGTTCCTCGACCATGCCATGGACAGGCCGGTCTTCGGTGATCTCCACTTGCTGAGGCGTGCTTCGAGGGAAGGCCCAGACGCGGCCTGCGGTACTGACAGCGGTCACTGTGGTCTCGTCCAAGGTGACCTTGGAGAACGGATCGGAGGAGTTGGAGATCGCAACCCATTCCAGGGTGCCTTCGGCATCGTCCCGCATCAGGGCGACCCAGCCGATACTCCCGTGATCAGCCGACTCTCCAGCTATGGCCCGGCTTCCGGCATGAGTGTGCGAGGAGAGCACAGAGCCGACCTCCACCCAGTTGTCAGTACTCCACTCAGTGGCTCGCAGGAGCTCGATCCACTGCCATTGCTCAGCCCGGGCGCTGTCGAGCGGATCGGGGAGAGACAGCCGCACGAGGCTCATCACCGACAGAGAGCCGTCAGCGAATACGATGAAGTCTCCGGCGGGTGCTTCCCGAGCACGCCATCGTTGGTGCACCTGGCGGGCAGTGCCTGTCTCGTCAGACGCGTCCATGCCCAGCATGGTGGCATGGAGCAGCAGCGGATGACGGACCGGGGACTGCGTCGCAAACGGCCTCGCCAGAGCATGTCCACAGCCGGCTGGGTCGACCTCGACCGCCCGATTGCGACCGGCCGGCTGACCGAGCCGACGTGCCATGCCTGATCCGACCTTGGACTTCCGCCGCTGGCGTATGAACTGAACTCCCTACTTGGCCGCCTCGTCGGCTGCCGGCTTTGTTCGGTGCAATTCGTCATGGACTACGTCCAGCTGCGTTTCGACACCTGCTCGACCACCGACATGCCCGTGCTCACGTGCGACGTCCTGCCGACCGTCACGCTGTCCGGACAGCGGTTCTCGCCGACAGAGGATGGTTGGGCCGAGGCGCTACGGGGGCTCATCTCCCAAAATGTGAGTGCCACCTACGAGGAGACCGGGATCGGACTCAAGGTCGATCTCACGACCGACTCCATCCAGTTGCACCCCGCCGAGAGCGAACTCGTCGGCCCGGAGATCGCGATGCTCAACGGCTTCGACGATCAGGCCTGGATGGTCCGGCGGCCCGGAGAAGACGCCTTCGAGGATCTACAGCCGTCCATGGCTGGGCCGTCACCGCTGGAGTCTCGACCGTCCAGGGGAAGCTTCGGCCCCGAGGCGACCCAAGGACCATCATTAGTTGAGCAACCCGCACCAACAGCGCGCCCCCAGAAAACCCGGAGGCCCAGGAGAACTCGTTTTCGGAACTCCCAGAAGGATGCTCAACCGGTCGTGGTCTATCTGCGGAACAGTAATCTGCTGGGCAGAACGCCTCGTGCCGTCCACGATGGCCGTCATGGACCGACTACAGGAAAGTGCATGGCTGTACGTGGCAGAGGTACTCCACTCCGAGGATCTCCCGATGCTTGCTGCGCACGCGCTCGTTGATGGCCACGACTCTCCTGCTCTGCGTCAGCTGGCCGGCTTGCTCCTGACGAGGAGACTGCCGGCCGACGTCTCCTCGTCAGCCTGGCGTTCGGTCTCGTGCAAGGCGGGTTGAGTCCCAAGGAAGTGGCCGACCGGCTCTCGATGACGGTCGCGGCTCACACTCAGGAGGAGACGCAGTTCCTCTCCATCGCAGCGGAATACAGCGAATGGATCGGACTGGACGATCTTCCGACATGGGAACACGGTCTACACGCCGCGGCCGAGTTGTTGGCGGCTTCTACCGACTTTGGCCCCTGCACTCGCATACCAGGTTCGCGACACGACTGACCCTCTGGCGTCGGTGTGCTCTCGTGTCACCCTTGCCGCTGATTGACAAGAGGGAGATCCTCGACCCGCGGACGAGGTGCACCGGTCCGTGGACATCGCCGGCACAGCGTCCGCTCCGCGCCTTGCGTTACTCGCCGCCCACGGAACGGGCCGTCTACGTCCTGGCCATAGGGTCAACCGGATGTCGGGCGCCTACCGCGGCGAAGCCAAGACCGACGGCCGTCACGCCTACCTCATCGCCGACACCGCCCGCCTGCGGCGAGGCTTCAGTTCCCTCGACGTGCCCGCCCAGCTCGCCCCCGACCTGGCCCTGGTGATGGCCCCGAACCGACCTGATCGCCGACCGGGTCCGCGTGCTCACCCGGCCGCCGCGGGCAGGCATGCCTCACGGCCGGGCTGGCAGGCCGTCGGTCATGAGACTCCACCGACCTCAGGGCGCCGGCTCAGGAGGCCATCCCCAAGGCATCATGAGCCGACACGAGACTGCGGGGCGAGATGGCTTCGCCGAGCGTGACCGTGCCATTTCCTGAGGGTGCCGTCCTACCATCAGCCTCTGCTGGAAACGTGGAAAGGTCTTGACGCTGCAGCCCCACGTCGCAACTGGTGGTGGACAGCCTTCCTCTCCGTAGTCCTTGCCGGGCTGGCTGTTGCGGTGTACCTCAGTGAGCCCGCCAACCTAAGCTGAGGGTCAAAGGGCTGGTGCGGCCAGCTCTCGCGGTTCTCACGCTACTCGTGGGCGGGAGTCCATCGCGCTCCGGCCCGTGCACCTAGGCTGGGAGGCGCAGTCCGTCCTGCTGGCCAGCGCATGCCATCCTGGCCCAGTGCTCCTGAACGATCTCTCCAGCAGTGTCGACCTCCGCCCAGTGCGCTATCAGTTCGCCACGGTCCGGGGTGACTCGTACGACGACAACTGGCTGGTCATGGATGGCACGGTGATGACTCCTGAGGGAAACTGGTCCTTCGCCGATCCGTGTCTGCTCACCGATGAGGCCCGCCGGGTGTCCGCCTGGCTGCGCGCGGTGGCAGCGGGGACGGTGGACGTCACCGAACCAGATGCCGAAGGTGAGCTGTCGCCGGACACGTGGTTCATCGAGCCGGTCGTGGCTTTCAGCCTCGCCCGTCGAAGCGAGGACGGGGCCGCGGTGATTCGCGTTCATCTGTCCCTCGAGGCGGCACCCCCGTGGCAACAGGGTGATGACGGGGCTGACATCCACCAGTACGTTGTGGAGGTCAGGTTGGACGCCCCAGCGCTGCTTTACGCGGCTGACCAGTGGGACCTCTCTCTGGCTTCTCTTCCACCCCGCTGATCCAGCCACGTGACGAGGGCGGACTCCACGGGACGAGCATTAGCCTGCACGCCATGGAATCTCCCGCCCGGCCTGACGGCCCTCTGTCCGACCTGGAGTTTGATCAGTTTCGCGACCTCCTCCGCCGGTACTGCGCACACGAACTCGACCAGTGGGAGAGCTTGCAGACCGAAACACCGTATGGCCCTGTGTACGTGCTGTTCGCACGCTCCCTGCCGCCCGATACCTCTCCGGAGGCGTACAGACCGTTCTGACCCACCTACGTGCGAACCACCGAAGGCGGCCGTGCCCTTGCCGTGCCCAATCGGTCGGGGACTGACGGGGAACCTCAGCGCCAGATGGGCAGCACTTACGCGAACGGCCCCTGACCGATTACCTGGTAAAGGGGCCGTTCACCTGCGGTGGGTGTGGGGATTTGAACTCCCGGTGACATCACCGCCACGACGGTTCTCAAGCCCTCTCCCGGCGCTCACCAGCCCACCGTCAGTCCAGCCAGACGATGACCGCATGCCCAGCCTGAGCTGCGGCAGCGAAGTACTGCGCAAGGCCGGCGAACCAGTCTCCGCCCCACTCCAACGAGGACCGATCCTCCCAACCCAGCGGGTAGATCTCCGCAGCCACCAGAGGCTCGACTCCATCCAGGAGTTGGTCGTACGTCAGGCAGCTCAGTTTTTCGGCTGCCAGACGGACCCGGTCCGCAGGTAGGTAGCGCGGTGCGCCGTATCCCCAGTCGTCGGTGTCACCCAGGGACTCCTCCCCGTGGATGACGCTGACGGGAAACCCGGAGCGTTGCAGCAGGAAGTCCAACGGGTGCCAAGCCTTGTACGTCGAGAAGTGGCGGGCCTCAACTAGCGAAGGCGCCCCGCCCCATGCTCACATCAACGACTCGGGAACTGGGGCCGTCACGTGGGCACGACACCTGCGTGCTGGGCGCTCTCTGGCCTGGAGAGGAACACTCGTCGGGTTTGCCGCTCGATGTTCACGACGACGACAGCGATCTCCTCCCCGACCTCGAAGTCCTCGGCCGGACTTGCCGCAGGCCGGCCGTTGACCTCTCTGAAGGGGACCAGACCGAAAACCCCCTCCCCAAGGTCGACGAAGATGCCGATGGGAAGTACCTTCTCAACCGTCCCAAGGAGTTCCTGGCCCATCACTGTGCAGTCGGCGAAAGCCTCGAGGGGGTCGGGCTTCAGTGCCTTCAGAGACAGTCTGGCCTCCGCGTTGAAGGTGTCGAACTGGAGGAACTCGCACGAGATTCGCTGCCCTACCTGGACAACATCGGTGGGAGCATCGATGTGCCGCCAGGACAGTTCGGGGATGCCGATGAACCCGACACCGGGCAGGGTGGGATGGCCAGGCCCGTCGTCCAGGGCTACGAAGACCCCGAACCGTTCGATCGCCGCGACGGTGCCGGACAGGATGTCGCCGCGGTGCAGGGGCTCCAGGAACGCCCAGAGTTCCGGGCTCTCAGACTGCCAATCCATATCCGCCACCCTGGCACACGACCTCGTGTGCCAGCCATGTCCTCAGGCTGAAGCGACCGTCCGCAGTCCCGCCGTGCCTCAGCCACCGACACCTTGATCGCCCGGACAAGTACACGGCCTTCCGGGCACGCCTCACTGCTCGCCCAAGCCGGCACCCACCCGCCATCTGATCCAGCGACTCTGACCAGCACGGTCAGCGGCATGGGTGCGGGCGAGTAGCAGCGGTGGTAGGCGAGTTCGCCGGTGCTGCGGTTACGGCGGATCAGCAGCTGACGACTCCCGGGTCGGGGGTCGGCGAGGTCGATGACTGCCCAATCGTAGAAACGGTGGCCCTTGGCCCCGGCCCCTGCGGAGAGCTTCTGCCAGGCCCGCTTGGGCACCTTCTTGGCCAGGGTGTCCCCACGGAACCTCCCCGCCCCGGTGGTGACTTCGTGCGAGCAGGCCACCGCGAGGACGTAGCCGGTGCCGCGTTCCTTCCAGTGCGGTTCGCAGCCTGGGGTTGTCGCCGTTGACCTCGTCGCCGGCGACCCATGCGGCCTGGTGGCCGGCGTCCAGGAACCGGGCACCATACGAGTGGCCGGTTCCGGCTTGGTGGCGAAGGCGGTGTCCTGGTCGAGTCCGGCATCCCGGCAGCGGTCAGGGTCGGAGGTCCATGAACGCGGGACGTACAGTTCCCGGTCCACTGCCGCGTGCCCGCGCCGGCCGGCGTAGACCAGGTAGACGGCGACCTGGGCATTTTCGATCCTGCCCGCGGTGCCGGTGTACTGGCGCTGGACGCCGACCGTGCCGGTGCCCTTCTTCACGTCCCCGGGTCTCGTCGACCACCAGTACCGCCTGGTCGTCGTGCACGTGGTCCACCACGTAGTCACACACATCGTCGCGGACCCGGTCGGCGTCCCACTTGGCCCGCCCCAGCAGATGCTGCATGCCGTCCGGGGTCCTCTCCCCGGCCCGCTCGGCGATGGTCCAGCAGTTCTTGCGCGGCAGGTCCGACAGCAGTCCGAGCACCAACTTCCGGGCCCGGAACCGGGGTTCGACCCGTGTGAACCGTCCCGCTATCCGGCTCATCAAGCCCTCGAACGCCTCCTGCCAGCGGGCAGGGTCTACGCTGTGACCTGCGGCCACCGCGTGATCGTTTGTCTTCACACACCGGTGATCAACGGGTGGCCGCACCCGTCTCCACAGCGCGCCGGGGTCGCGCAGCGTCCGCCCGCCGTCCTGTGTCAGGAGGACATGTGCAACGTGGCGAAGTCTGGTGGGTGGAGTTCGACGAGCGGCGGCCGGTCGTGCTGCTGTCGGGAGACGACGCGTCCGGGATCCGGGTGATGCAGGTCGTCGCTCGGGCGGGTGTCGACATCACCGGTCTGGGCGTCGAAGTGGCAGTAGGCGCCGTGGAAGGACTGCCCTTTGAAGGCGTGCTTCGGTTCGCGTTCCCGCGTCCGGGCTTTACCCCTTGCACGTGGCTGACCACCGTGTCCCGGGACGACCTGATCGAGCGGGCGGGCGCCCTGTCCTCCGCGAAACTCAGCGAGATTGAGAACGCCCTCCGTCTCGGTGAGCAGGCGAAGGAGTGGACCCCGGCGACGACCGCGAAGCTCAGCGAGATAAGGAACGCCCTTCGTCTCGGTGGACTCGGGTAGGCGGAGAAGGAAACGGACGCCCGCGACGGCGTGGTCGGTCTCGTCCAGATGATCGACGCTGCCAGCTGCCTCCTCGGCGCCCCTCACGATCGAGATCATGAACTACGGCTGGAGTATTAGTACTCCAGTTGCAGTTCGCTATCACTGCTGGTCAGAGCTGGGTTTTCTGAGTGTACTCGGCTGACGCCACGTCAGGTTGTGGAAGTTCGTGACCTCGGATGCGGCGGACCGTTGTGCTTGTCGTGCAAGACGATGTACAGCTCGATGACTGGTCCGCGGAACTGGAAGAAGTACTCGTGCGGGTCGGCCACCGGTTCGGTCGGGTGGATCTGCGGCGGAGGATGCGCGCCTACGTGCACGACCTGATCGGTCCGGTGGGCCGGAAGAACAGCTGGCAGCTGGCCGAACATGCCGGTCACCGCACTCCTGCGGGGCTGCAGCACCTCTTGGGCCGAGCTTGCTGGGATCCCGGCGACGTACGCGATGACCTGCAGGAATACGTCGCCGAGAAGCTCGGGGACGTGGCTGGAGTGCTGATCATCGACGACACCGGGTTCATCAAGAAGGGCACGGTCTCGGCCGGAGTGCAGCGCCAGTACTCCGGCACCGCCGGCCGCACCGAGAACTGCCAGATCGGTGTCTTCGCCGCCTACGCCTCAGCCAAGGGCAGGGCCCTGGTGGACCGGGAGCTGTATCTGCCCAAGTCCTGGATGTCCGACCGAAAACGCTGCCGGGCAGCGAGGATCCCCGACGAGCGGGAGTTCGCCACCAAGGGCGACCTGGCCAAGGCCATGGTGAGGCGGGCGCTGGCCTCACCGCTGCCCATCGCTTGGGTGACCGCGGACTCCGCCTACGGCCAGGAATGGCGGCTGCGCCGCACGCTGGAGGAGGCCGGCGTCAGCTTTGTCCTGGCCGTGCCGAAGTCCCAGCATGTCCACGCCCTGGGCCGCATCGACCTCGCCATCGCCCAGGCGCCCGACGATGCCTGGGAGCGCCACTCCTGCGGCAACGGCGCCAAAGGCCCGCGCATCTACGACTGGGCCGCGGCCCGGCTGCCCGCCCTCGACGACTTCGACGGTGATCAGCCCACCCACCAGCGCTGGGTCCTGGCCCGCCGCAGCCTGGCCCGTCCGGACGGGTCGCCTACTACCTCGCCTACGCACCCAACGGCACCACCGTCGCCGAACTCGTGCGCGTTGCCGGGAGCCGCTGGGCGATCGAGGAAGCCTTCCAGGCCGCGAAGAACGAGTGCGGCCTCGACCAGTACGAGGTCCGCCGCTATCCGGGCTGGTACCGGCACATCACACTGGCCATGCTCGCCCACGCCTTCCTCGCCGCCATGGCCTCAGCGGCAGCCGAAAAGGGGGCGGCAGAAACGGTTCCGGCGCTCTCACGCCGCTCACCGTGGCAGAAATCCGACGGCTCCTGGCAGTTGGCCGTCCCCCGGTGACACACCTGCGGCGCACCGGCCACGCACTGAACTGGTCGCGCTGGCGCAGATGCCACCAGGCCATCGCCAGACGCTGCCACTACCGCCGCCGCATCCGAGGTCACGACCTTCCACAACCTGACGTGACGTCAGCCGAGTACACTCAGAAACCCAGCTCTGACCAGCAGTGATAGCGAACTGCGACTGGAGTATTAGGGGGCCATCATCTCTCGCCCCATGGCAGCTCCCGCCCAAAGCCGCTCCGCCGACCGAGCTGAACATTGCGCGGGCCGAAAATGCGAAGTTCCGGACAGAAAATCCCCCACAACGTACGGTACGACCCCACAACGCAACTTGAGCGATGGGGAAGTCATGACCGAGCCCAACCCCACACCTGATGGACGGTCCGCCCTACCGGGACGATCCGATTCTCGACGCCGGCGACGACCTGCTGAACCAGTCACGCTTGGCCGACGCAATAACCGGCGAAGTGCAAGCAATGAACGCTGAGCGCGGCGTAGTGGTTGCAATCACGGGGAAATGGGGAACCGGAAAGACATCGCTACTGGTTGAGCAGCTAAAGTCCTCTATCGCGGGTGAGGAACCGAGCGCGCGACTTCACAGAGCCATCGCAGCTTTTGAGCGGTACGCAGCCGGCTGGAGGCCCAGAGAACTCTGACGCCTCGGAAGAGGAGATCCGATGGTGGGTGCTGTCACTTACCCGGTCGCGCAGGGCAGAGCACACCCGGCCCCTGGTCCAGCGCTCACCCGATTTCCTTGAGGGACGAAGAAGGCGTGTGCCACGGCGTGCCCGAGAGGTCGGTAAGCCACGGTCAATAGCGGGTGCCGTAAGGGCCGTGCGGTTCACCCTGGCACCCGTTGCCGCTGGTCAGGTCGCCAACTACGCCCAGAGGCACGGTGACTACCAAGCTCAGAGCGCGGGTCGAACCCCGTATTGCGCTCTACCCAGAAGGCCCCAGGTCAACAGACCGGGGCCTTCTGCGTGTTACGTGCCCCGTCCAGGCATCCCGTGCCGCATGCGAGCCGGATGTTCGGTCATCCCCTCTCCACCACGCCGCTGCCGACCCAGCTTGTCGGGCCGGCCGCGGCCTCGCCGGGCTGTCGCAACGCGCCGGCGCCAAGGGCACCGGCGTCGTCCCGACCACCTGACAGGCGGTGCCGATGGATCCCTCCCTCAACGTTCCTGACGTGCACCAATTGCTCCGTGACAGGGGCGCGCGCGGACAGCTGCCGAGCCTCGGTAAGATACGTACATGCATGTATGTGAGGACGGACCAAGCCGGTCAGGCGGAGGGGATCCCCCGAGCCCACGTCGTTCCACACAGGCCGAGCGCCGGGAACGCACGCGCAATGCGCTCCTGGAGTCGGCCGCACGGGGGCTGTCCCGTTACGGCTACAGCAACCTCGTGCTCGAGCAGGTGGCCAGGCAGGCCGGGTACACGCGCGGCGCGCTCTACCACCAGTTCAAGGACAAGCAGGACCTGGCGCTGGCCGCACTGCAGTGGGTTCTGGACACCTGGGATCAGGAGGTCGGCCGCCAGGTCGAGCAGGAGTCGGATCCGGTCGCGGCGCTGCTCACGCTCGCGCGCGCCCACACCGTCTTCTGCCGTCGCGACATCGCCCGCGTGGCGATTGCATTGCGCCTGGAGTTCTCCGGGCAGGACCATCCGATCGCCCACGAGGTGGAGAAGGGATACCAGGCGCTCACCGGCACCTGCGTCGACTTCGTCGAGGCCGGACGCGAGGCGGGGTCGATTCCCGATGGACCGCCGGTCAGGGACGTCGCCCTCGCCTACATCGGCGCGATCGAAGGCACGTCCATCGCTCTGGCCGGCCAAGTCCCGCAAGACGCGGCGCTCGTGGCCGCGGCCGCTGCCGGTGCCCTCGGGCTCGATCCCCGTGCCATGTACCCCTCGTACGCCGCCGCACCGAAGGAGACACACTCGTGAAGCTCCCCGACACCGCGCACACGTCCCGCCCGTGGCGGATACACGAGATCGCGGACGACTTCCGCCTCTACGACGTCTGGGCGCTGCCGACACCCGGCGGCCCCGACGACTTCCCGCGACTGGTGCGGAACATGTCCGTGGGAGACACCTCGGACAATCCCTCGCGGGTTGCCCGCACCCTCTTCGCGATCCGCTGGAAGCTCGGGAAACTGCTCGGCTGGGACAATCCGACGACAGGGGTCGGCTCCCGGGTTCCGACCTTGCGTGACCGGCTGCCACAGGATCTGCTCGACGGCCGGACCGGGCCGGAGTTCGACCTCCTGCCCTTCACCTCGGTCTACCTGACGGACGACGAGTGGGCGGCGGAAATGGCCAACCGGACCATGCACGGGGTGATGCACCTGAGCTGGGTCCCGGACGGGTCCGGTGGCTACCGCGGTCAGATGGCCGTGCTGGTGAAGCCCAACGGGCTGTTCGGCAAGGCGTACATGGCGGCGATCGCGCCCTTCCGGCATCTGCTCGTCTACCCGCCGCTGATGCGCGGTATCGGGCGCGAATGGCTCGAGTCGGCGCCGCAGCCGTGACGCCACGTCATGCGGCCTCAGGGCCGGCCGTGCCGTTTGCCACAACGCCGTGGCGCGCCTCCACCATGACGCGAGACCGGCTCGTCCAGCGCGTGTCTTGGTCCGGTCCCGCGAGTTCGTCCAACGCGCCAGGTCCGCACCCACCGCCTGGGCAGGGGCCCGACCAGGCAGGGGCAGGAGACGGTGACCGGAACAGGCACGGGACAGCAGACGGCGGCCGGTCCCGGCCGAGCGGACGGGACGGGCCAGCCCGGGCCGAGCGGACGGGACAGGCCGGCCCGTTCCGAGGAAGGGCCCGGCAAGGGTGCAGCAACGAGCCGGCACGGACCGCGATCGGCCGGGCGCGGGCGCCCGGACCCGCTCAGCCCGCGGGCTTCTTCGCGCGGCTCGGCTGCACCCGCTTCGGCTCCCCCGGCATCTTCGGATAGTCCGGCGGATACGGCAGGTCGCTCAGCCCGTGGTCGCGCTCGTCCTTGCGTGACAGCTCCAGCAGGCTGTCCAGCGAGAACGCGTGGTCGTCCATGTCGGCGTGCACGTCCCCCAGTTCGCCGAACCGCCCGGGCATCGTGGCCAGGTCGAAGTCCAAGGGCGACACGTCCTCGAGTTCGTCCCAGCGCAGCGGGGCGGACACGAGCGCCTTCGGGTTCGGGCGTACGGAGTACGCGGAGGCGATCGTGCGGTCGCGGGCGGTCTGGTTGTAGTCGACGAAGATCCGCTCGCCGCGCTCCTCCTTCCACCAGGCCGTGGTGACCCGGCCCGGCATCCGCCGCTCCAGCTCTCTGGCCGCGGCGATGGCGGCGCGGCGCACGCCGGTGAACTCCCAGCGGGGTTCGATCGGCACGAAGACGTGGACGCCGCGGCCCCCGGAGGTCTTGGGCCATCCGCGCAGGCCGTGCTCCTCCAGCAGGGGGCGCAGTTCGAGGGCGGCCTTGACGGCGTCCTTGAAGTCGGTACCGGGCTGCGGGTCGAGGTCGATGCGCAGCTCGTCGGGGTGGTCGACGGCGTCCCTGCGCACGGGCCACGGATGGAACGGCAGCGTGCCGAGGTTGGCGGCCCAGATAACGGCGGCGACCTCGGTGGGGCAGATCTCGTCCGCGGTGCGACCGCTGGGGAAGGAGATGTGGGCGGTCGGGATCCAGTCGGGGAGGTACTTGGGGGCGCGCTTCTGGAAGAAGGACTCGCCCTCCACACCCTCCGGGTAGCGTTCGAGGGTGGTGGGCCGGTCGCGCAGCGCGCGCAGGATGCCGGGCCCGACGGACAGGTAGTACTGGGCCACGTCCAGCTTGGTGAAGCCCCGCGCGGGGAAGTAGATCTTGTCCGGATTGGACAGCCGTACGGTCCGCCCGCCTGCTTCCAGTTCCACCGCTGCACCCATGTGGGCCACGGTAGGCCGAGCACGGTTATGCCGCATATCGGGCAGAATCGGTCTATGGATCTGCCCGTGATGCCGCCCGTGAAGCCGATGCTCGCCAAGGCCGTCAAGAAGATTCCGCCGGAAATGCACTACGAGGCGAAATGGGACGGCTTCCGGGCGATCGTGCACCGTGACGGCGACGAGCTGGTCATCGGATCCCGCACCGGCAAGCCCCTCACCAGGTACTTCCCGGAGCTGGTGGCCTCGCTCTCGGACAATCTGCCCGCGCGCTGCGTCATCGACGGGGAGATCGTCATCGCGCACGAAGGGCGGCTGGACTTCGACCGGCTCACGGAGCGTATCCACCCTGCGGACTCCCGGGTGCGGATGCTCGCCGAGCGGACACCGGCCAGCTTCGTCGCCTTCGACGTGCTCGCGCTGGGCGACGAGTCGCTCATGGACGCCCCGTTCAGGGCCCGCCGGGAACGGCTCGAGGAGGTCCTCGCGAACACCCGGCCGCCGGTCCATCTCACGCCGACGACCACCGACACCGACGTCGCGCAGCAGTGGTTCGACCAGTACGAGGGGGCGGGGCTCGACGGGGTCGTCGCCAAGCCGCTGGACCTGCCGTACCGGCCGGACACCCGGCTGATGTACAAGGTCAAGCACGAGCGCACCGCCGACGTCGTCGTCGCCGGCTACCGCTTCCACAAGAGCGGCCCGATCGTCGGTTCGCTGCTGCTCGGGTTGTTCGACGACTCGGGGTCGCTCCAGCACGTCGGCGTCTGCGCGGCGTTCTCGATGAAGCGGCGCGAGGAGCTGGTGGCGGAGCTGGAGCCGCTGCTGATGGACCCGGTGGACGGTCATCCGTGGGCCGCCTGGGCGGAGGAGAGCGCCCATGCGAGCGCCCGGCTGCCCGGCGCGCCGAGCCGCTGGTCGGGCAAGAAGGACCTGTCCTGGGTGGCGTTGCGGCCCGAGCGGGTGGTGGAGGTGGCCTACGACCACATGGAGGGTGACCGTTTCCGGCACACCGCGCAGTTCCGGCGGTGGCGCCCGGACCGGGACCCCTCCAGTTGCACGTACGCGCAACTGGAGGAGCCGGTGAGCTACGACCTGGCCCAGGTGCTGCCGCCGTCAGGCGGGTGAGCAGAGGTCGTCGCCTGGAGCCGGGTCGTCGCTCGGGCCGGGCGGCGGTGTGACGGGCGGAGCCGGTGACTCGCCCGGCGGCTCGGACGGCGACGGGGACTGCGTGGGGCAGTCCGGCGCGGAGGGACCGGGGTCGGGTGACGGATCGGGGGACGGGTCCGGCGAAGGGTCGGGGCTCGGGTCCGGCGAGGGATCCGGTGAGGGGTCGGGGGACGGGTCGGGGGACGGGTCCGGTGAGGGGTCGGGAGACGGATCCGGGCCGGGCACGCTCGGACGCGGCCGGGGAGCGGGGTCCCGGGTCGGCGTGGGCACCGGGGCGGGCGGACCGCCCGGCGGCCCGATGATGATCTCGCCGTCCGCTCCCCCGCCGTCGCCGACCGGCCGCTCGGCCGGTGTGCCGCCGCCGGCGCCCGGGCTGGTGGGGACCACCCCCCGGCCGTCCGCCACCGGATGGACGCCCTTGCGGTAGAAGTCGAGCCAGGCGAGCACCGTCCGCAGATATTCCCGCGAGTGGTTGTAGCTGAGGATCGCCCGGTCGAGATGGGCCTTGACCGCGAGGCTCCGCTCGCCCGCACAGAGATAGCGGCCGGCGGCGAGCGCGGCGTCGTGGATGTTGTTGGGGTCCCTGCGTCCGTCGCCGTTCGCGTCCTGACCCCAGTTCGCCCAGGTGGACGGTATGAACTGCATCGGCCCCACCGCACGGTCGTACCGGATGTCGCCGTCCCAGGCGCCGTTGTCGGTGTCGGCGATGTGCGCGAAGCCGTTGCCGTCGAGGACCGGGCCCAGGATCGGCGAGAGCGTGGTGCCTGCGGCGTCGACCCGGCCGCCGGAGGCCTGCCCTGACTCCACCTTGCCGATGGCGGCGAGCAGTTGCCACGGCAGCCGGCAGCCGGGATCGCTGCGCCCGATCCGTGCCTCGGCGCCGCGGTAGGCGGCGAGTACGGTGGCGGGGATGCCCGACTCGGCGCGGACCGGGTCCACCTGTACGGCCGGTCCGGAGCCGGGTACCGGCGCGGGCGGGACCGGTACGGGCAGCGGCGGCAGCTCGACGTGGTACGAGTCGTCGTTGGGTGTGACCGGCCAGGTACCGGCGTCCGCAGCGCTGTTCCCGTCGGCGGTAGGAAGGGGCGGTACGAGTCCGGGCGCCTGCGAGGCGGTGAGCGCCGTCATGGCGGCGACGGCCGCCGCGGTCCCGGCCAGTCCCCGGCGCAGCCGCCTCCTGCCGGGCCTCATGAGCCGGACCCGAAGGTGTCGATGCCGGCGATGCGCCAGGTGCCGTCCTCGTGAACGGCCTCCACGGCGAGCATGGCGGCGGCGTACGTCGTCTCTTCCTTGGTCGCGGTGCGCGTGTTGCTCTGGTCGGCGTAGACGAGGACACGGGCCCGGTCCTTGTCGATCTGTTCCACGCCGCTCGCGGTGACGGTGGTGGTCAGCACCAGCTTCTGCTTCGGGCCTTCCTTGACGACGGTCGCGAGCATCTCGCCGTGCTGCTGGACCGCGCGGCCGGTCAGGTGGGTCTTCGCGGCCTGGTCGAGGGCGCCCGCGTCGGCGAAGTTGTAGGAGAAGACGGCTTCGACGGCCGTGGTGACCTGTCCCTTGACCTCGCTGGTGCGGGCGATGTCGGTGAGGGCCGTGTTGCGCGCGGCGGGCCGGTCGCGCAGGTCGGCCGCGCGGTCGGCGGCGAAGGCGGCGAAGCCGCCGAGGAGGACGGTCAGCACGGCGAGGACGGCCGGCGGTCCGGCGCGGTGGGCCCGCGCCCCGCGCGAGGGGGTTTCGCCGTCCGGTTCCGCACGGCCGGGTGTCCCCTTCACGGCGGCACATGCCTTGCCGGGCGTCCCTTTCACCGCGGCGGGTGCCCTGCCCTGTGCCCGTTTGCCGCCCGTCCGGCCGGCGTCGCGGGCGGGGGTCCGCTCCCGGTCCTGGTCCGCCGTCGGCGCATCGCCGGACGGCGGCGCGGCCGTGGGGCCGGCGGAGCGCGAGGCGGCGCCGGCAAGCCGGCGCTGTCTGTTGATGAGGTGCCGGGTCGTCGACATGTCGGGAGTCCTCTCGGTGGTTACTCGGCCGCGGTGTTGCCGACGGGTGCCTGACCGAGGGCGCTGAGCTTCCATCCCTGCGGTGTGCGGGTCAGCTCGCCGAGCATCCGGCTCTCCTTGCGGGCCGGTTCGCCCTTGGGAGCGGTCACCGTGATCCGCAGGGCGACCATCACGCTCGCGCGGCCGGCCCTGTCGTCGAGTTCCGTCACCGCCGCCGAGAGCACCTTGGCGCTGGTGACCGTCTTCGCCTCCTGGATCTGCCGCTCGAACTCGCGGCGACCGTCGACGAGTTGCCGGTGGAGGTCCCCGGTGGCGGAGTCCTCCCAGGTGTCGAGGCCTCCCTTGAGGTCCCGGTGGTCGAGGGTGTTCATGTTCTGTACGGCCTGCCGGCCGGCGGCCAGGGCCTCGTCGCGTTTCTGCGCGAAGGCCAGGGAGTCGTCCTGCGCGGCCCCGTACCAGGACCAGCCTCCCCAGCCGGCGAACGCGGCCGCCACGACGGTCAGCGCCAGAGCCGCCGCGACCACCGGGTTCCTCGTCGTCCGTGCCATGTGCCCCTCTTCCTTCCCTGTCGGTGCACCGATGTCGGGTGCACCGCTGCCGGGTCCACCGCTGTCGTGCCGCTCCCGGGTGTCACCGGGACGTGATGTCGACGATCCGCCAGTGTCCGTCGCCGAGTTCGGCCGTGACGGACAGCTGGGCGGGGGCGGTCGCGGGTGCTCCGCCCTGCCGCTGGGAGACCTGGTCGAGGAAGACCAGGAGCTGTGCGCTGCTGCCGTTCAGCCGGGTCACCCCGGCGCGGACGACATGGGTGGTGAGCGTGAGCTTCTGTTCGGCGGCGCGCTTCTCGACCTGGCCGAACAGCTCCGCGTACTGGCGGGCCGCCTTGCCGGCGAGCAGTTGGCGCGCCGCCTCTCGGGTGGCTCCGGTGTCGCCGGGGGTGTACGAGAAGACGGACGTCAGCGCGTTGCTGACGTCGCCGGTGACGCGTGCGGTGGCTTCGGTGTCGGTGAGCGCCCGGTTGTCCGCGGAGGGCGCTCCGGTCAGTTGCCCCGCCTTCAGCAGGAACAGGGATCCGCCGGTCAGCAGCGCGAGCACCAGTGCGGCGACCGCCGGGGCCCGCCATCGGCGGTGTCCGGCCGGGCGGGCACCGGCGGACGGCCCGGCCGGAGGTTCGCTGTGGCGCGCGGGCCGGTGGCCCGGCCCGGGCACCGCCGTCGTGACGTGCTCGCCGGTGCTCATGACCGCTCCCATCTCGTCGCCTCGCATGTCACACCCCACCGACCGGGACCGCCGCCAGGGACCGGACCTTCCAGCCGTCGGCGGTGCGGGCCAAGGTCGCTTCCAGCCGCTTGCGCTCGGTGTCCGGCGCCCCGCTGCCGGCCGTGTCCGTCTCCACCTCGACGGTGGCGATCAGCTCGGCGGTACCGGTCCGGTCGTCCAGCACGGTCAGGGCCGCGTCGGTGATCCGGGCACGCGCCGTCGGGCCCGTCTTGGTCTTCGCCTCGCGCAGTTCCTCGCGCAGCGGTCCGGTGGAGGCGTCCAGCCATCGCCGGAGCGCCGCTTCGGGCTTTCGGCCGTCGAAGCCGGTGAGGGTCTCGACGTGCCGCTTCCCGTCGTCGAGGGCAGCGTCGCGGGAGGCGGCGAAGGCAAGGGACTCGTCGCCGTCGGCCTGCGCATAACTCCAGCCGCCGAACGCGCAGAACAGCAAGGCCAGTACGACGGAGGTCCGGGCGGCGAGCGCCGCTCCGCCTGTCCTCATGGCGCGACCTCCAGGCCCAGCAGACCGCTCATGCCGGTGGCCGAGCCGGTCACCGGCGGCAGGCCGAGCGCCCCCGGCAGCGTCGCCGTTCCGTCGCCGCCGACGGTGCCCGTACCGGACGCCGATGACGCGGTGCCGGGCCGTGCGGGATCGGGCACCGGGCCGCCGGTGGGCGCGTTGGCGCTGCCGCGGACGTTCTTGCCGCTGCTCGGCGGTGAGGTGCAGCGCGCGGCGGTGGCGGCGGCGGTGGCGGGCGAGGTGTCGAGGCCGTTGCGGTAGACGGTGGAGCCGTATCCATCGGTGCACGGCAGCGGCTCGAAGAAGGTGACCGACATGCCGAACCGTGCCCCCTCACCGGTGACGGCGGTGGCGCCGGCGGCGGCGACAGCCGGCAGTTTCACCAGGAGTTCCTCGATGCCGTTCTGCCGGGTGACGGCGACCTCGGAGGTGGTGAGGAGGTTGGCCACGACGACGCCGAAGGCCGGGTCGAGGTCGCGGAGCAGTCCGCTGATCTGTCCTGCGGCTCCGGGCGCGGCGGCGATGAGCTCGCGCAGGTCGGTGTCCGAGCCCTTCAGCTTGGCCGCGAGTTCCCGGGCGCCGCCCGCGAAGTCCTTGAGCGCCCTGCCGTGTTCGATCTGGGTGCGCAGTACGGTCTCCCCTTCGATCATCAGCCGGGTGTTGACGGGCAGTGCCTCGTCGGCGGCGACGACGAACTCGTTGCCGTTGTCGAGCAGCACCTGGAGGTCGTCGCCGCGGCCGTCCAGTGCCGTGCCGAACTCGTCGACGACGGTGCGCAGGGACTCCAGGTCGACCGAGGAGGCGAGGTCGTCGACGCCGGTGAGGACGTCGGTGACGGGTGCGGGCAGGCGGGTGGAGGCGCGGGCGATGACCGAGCCGTCCTCCAGGTAGGGGGCGTCGTCGCTCGCCGGCCGCAGGTCGATGTACTGCTCGCCGACGGCCGAGAGGTTGGCGACGACGGCTTCGAGGTCGGCGGGGATGCGCGGGGCGTCGTCCTTGATCCGCAGCTCGGCCTCGACGCCGTCCGGAGTGAGCTCGATGTCGCCGACCCGTCCGACGGACACTCCCCGGTAGGTCACGTTGGAGTGGGTGAACAGGCCTCCGGTCTGTGCCAGTTCGACCTTGACGGTGTAGTGGTCGCGCATGCCGACGAGGTGGCCGAGGCCGGCGTAGCGGACGCCCACGAAGCCCAGGACCAGGACGGCGATGACCAGGAACGCGACGTTCTTCAGGCGGATGGCGGTCGTGATCATCAGCGGGTCCCTCCGCCCTGGCCGGTGGTGCCGGTGACCGCGGGGAGCGGCAGGGGCGCGGTGCCCCTGGCCGGCACGGCGGCCGGCTCCTCGTCGTCGGGCACGAACTCGGGGATGATCGTCGTGCCGGGTGCGGCCGTCACATCGAGGTAGACGTTGAGGTAGTCGCCCTTCACGCCGCGCAGCACCTCGTCGGTGAACGGGTAGGTGAGCAGCACCTGGAGGGAGTCGGGCAGGTCCTGGCCGGAGTCGGCGAGCGCCTTGAGGGTCGGCGCGAGAGCCTTGAGGCTCGCGATGGTGTCGGCCTTGGATTTGTCGATGGTGTCGACGGCGACCGTGGACAGGGTGCCCAGCGCCCGCAGCATCGTGAGCAGCGAACCGCGTTGTTCCTCCAGCACCTTCAGTCCCGGGCTCAGACCGGTGAGGACGGTGTCGACCTGCTGCTTGCGGGTGGCGAGGGTGGCGGCGAGCCGGTTCACCCCGTCGAGGGCGGCGGTGATGTTCTCCTTGTTGTCGTCGAGGCTGGTGACGAGCGTGTCGAGTCGCTTCAGCAGGGAGCGGACCTTCGGTTCACGGCCGCCGATCGCCTTGTTGAGCTCGGTGGCGATGGTCCTGATCTGGTTGACGCCGCCGCCGTTGAGCAGCAGCGACAGAGCGCCGAAGACCTCTTCCACCTCGGGGTTGCGGTTGGTGCGGCTCATCGGGATGGCGGCGCCGTCGGCGAGGGCGCCCTGTGCGGCCGCGGCCTTGGCGGGCGGGGTGAGCTGGATGTACTTCTCGCCGAGGAGGCTGGACTGTTCCAGACGGGCGTAGGCGTTGGCGGGCAGCTTCACGTCTCCGGCGACCCGCATGGTGACCTTCGCGGACCAGTCGTCCCGGTTGAGCGTGATCTTGGTGACCCGGCCGACGGCGACGTCGTTCACCTTCACCGACGACTGGGGGACGAGGCTGAGCACATCGGCGAACTCGGCGGTGATCTCGTACGGGTCGCTGCCGAGGTCGGCCCCGCCGGGCAGGGGCAGTTGCTCGATGCCGGAGAACTCGGGCACCGAGCAGCCGGCCGCCGATAGGGTGAGGCCGAGCGTCAGCGCGAGGGCGGCGGCGCCGCGCCGACGGGCTCGCGGGTCGGTGGGACGGGCGGTGGAGCGGGCGGCGGCGGGACGGGCGGCCGTGCCGGTCGGGACGGTTCGGGCGGCCGTGGTCGGGACGGTTCGGGCGCGGTTCAACGGGAGTCCCCCTTCCGGTTCTCGGGGGTGCCGTAGACCGTGCCGACCGGCGGCAGCGGCAGGGCGGGCAGCGCCTTGCGCCGTGAGCCGTCCACCGGCACGAGTCCGGCCGTGGACACGGTGTCGGGCGGGACGGTGATCTCGGGGCCGTAGCTCAGTTCGTTGATGTCGGCGCGGCCGTTGAGGGTGCGGTTCACCGGGTCGTAGGCGTTCAACGCGTTGCCGGCGGCGAGCGGGGCGGTGTCCATGGCCTCGGCGAGGGACGCCCGCTGGTCGACCAGGGTCCGGGTCAGCGGTACGAGCGCATCGACGTTCTTCTTCAGGCTGCCGCGGTTGTCCTGGATGAAGCCCTTCACCTGGCCGAGGGCCGTGCCGAGTTCCTTGAGCGCGGCGCCCAGGTTCTCCTTGTCGTCGGCCAGGAACCCGGTGACGGAGGCCAGTTGCTTCTCCGCCTTGGCGACGTTGCCGTCGTTCTTCTTCAGCATGGCGGTGAAGGACTGGAGGTAGGAGAGGGTGGCGAACAGGTCGCCGCTGCTGCCGTCGAGGGTCTTGGCGGCCTTGCCGAACTGCTCGATGGAGTCGCCGATGGCCTTGCCGTTGCCCTCGAGGTTGGCCGCGCCGGTGTCGAGGAGGCCGGCGAGCGCGCCGTCGGCGTTGGCTCCGTCGGGGCCGAGGGCCGTGCTGAGTTCGTTGATCGACGCGTACAGCTGGTCGACCTCGAGGGGCATCGCGTTCCTCTCGGCGGGAAGCACCGCGCCGTCCTGGATCCGTGCGCCGCCGGTGTACGCGGGGGCGAGCTGGATGTAGCGGTCGGCGACGACGCTCGGTGCCACGACGACGGCGTGCGCGTCCTTCGGGACGTGGACGTCCTCGTCGAGCAGCAGGGTGACCCTCACCCGGTCGCCCTCGGGCCGCACGGTGTCCACGGTGCCGACCTTCACTCCGAGGACGCGCAGGTCGGATCCTTCGTAGACGCCGGTGGCCCGTTCGAAGTAGGCGGTGATGCGGGTCGTTCCTGACTCCTTCAGGGCCATGGCCCCGGACGTCCCGGCGACGGCCACGACGGCGAGGCCCGCACCGATGCCCACGATGCGCTTGAGGTTCACGATCCTCCGCCCTTCGCGGTCGGCTTCGGGGGCATGCAGCCGGTGGCCGGTGGTGTGCCGGCCGGGAGGTAGTTCTTGGGGACGAGGCCGCAGACGTAGGTGTCGAACCAGCGCCCGTTGCCGAGGGTGTTACCGACGAGCCGGTAGTACGGCCCGGCGAGGGCGAGGGTCCGGTCGAGCTGCTTCCGGTTCTTCAGCAGGACGGCGGTGACCTTGCCGAGCGCGTCGAGGGTCGGTTTCAGCTGCCGTTTGTTGTCCTGGACGACTCCGCCGAGCTGGATGCCGAGGCTCTTGGTGCCGGTGAGCAGCGCATGGATGGCGTCGCGTCGGGCCCTGATCTCGCCGAGGAGGTCGTTGCCGTCCTCGAGCAGCAGCTCGAAGCTGCTCTTCTTACCGTCGAGGGTCTTGGTGAGCTGCTTGCTGCCCTTGAGCAGTTCGGCGAGCTGCGCGTCGCGTTCGGACACGGATCTCGACAGGGCGGAGAGCCCGGTCGCCGCGTTGCGGACGTTCGGCGGGGAGTCCTTGAAGGTGTCGGTGATCGTCCGGAAGCTCTCGGCGAGCTTCTCCGTGTCGATCTTCCCGATGGTCTCGCCGAGCCCGTTGAAGGCCTGGGTGACGTCGAACGGGGAGGTGGTGCGGCTGCTGGGGATGGGTTCGGCGGGGTCCTGGGTGCGGGTGCCGAGCGGGTCGACGGCGAGGTACTTGTCGCCGAGGAGGGTCTTGATGGCGATGGCCACGGTGCTGGAGTTGCCGATCCAGGCGTCCTTCACCAAGAAGTCGACCCTGACCCTGGCTCCGGCGAGGGCCACGGCGGTGACTTCGCCGACCTTGACGCCGGCGATGCGCACCTCGTCGCCCTCGTCGAGCCCGGCCGCCTCCGTGAAGTCGGCTCTGTAGGTGGTGCCGCCGCCGACGAAGGGCAGGGCGTCCGCCTTGTACGCGGTGATGCCGAGCAGGGCGAGGACGAGCAGGCCGACGAGGGCGACGGCGACGGGGTTGCGTTCCTTCACCGACCGCGGGCGGAATCGGAAGCCTTTCATCCGCGGCACCTCGACTCGGTGATCCCGATGCCGGTGGGCGGCGGGCTGCCGTCCCACGTGGCGACGTCCCTGACCTTCGCTTCGCAGAGGTAGAGGTTGAGCCACGATCCGTAGGAGGCGAGGCGGGTGATGGCCCGCATCTTGGCGGGTGTCCGCTGAAGGAACTCCTCGACGCGGGGCGAGCCCTTGTCCAGCTGCCGGGACAGGCGGCCCAGCTCCGCGATGTCCTTCTTGAGGGGTTGCCTGCCGTCCCTCAGGAGGTCGGCGGTGACGGTGGTGAGGTCTGCCATGGCCGCGACGGCCTCCCCGAGAGGTTTGCGGTCGCCGGAGAATCCGCTGACCAGTTTCTGGAGGGTGACCACGAGTTCGTCGAAGCCGGCCTCGCGGTCGTTGACGGTCTTCAGGACGGTGTTGAGATTCTTGACGACCTCGCCGATGACCTTGTCCTTCGCGGCGACGGTGCCGGTCAGCGAGCCCACGTGCCGCAGGATGCTGTCGACGGTGCCGCCCTCTCCTTGGAGCACCTGGACGATGGAGCCGGCGAGGTCGTTGATCTCACCGGGTGACAGGCCTTCGAACAGCGGCTGGAAGCCGTTGAACAGCTGGGTGAGGTCGAGGGCGGGGGTGGTGCGCTCCAGCGGGATGGTGCTGCCCGCGGCGAAGACGCGGCCGACCGGCCCCGTCCCCTGGTCGAGGTCGATGTAGCGCTGCCCGACCATGTTGAGGTACTTGATCGACGCGGTGACCGAGGCGGGCAGCGTGCGGCCCTTCTGGACGGTGAAGGCGACCTCGGCGACCCGGCGCTCGACGACCTTCACCGACTCGACCTGGCCGACCTTGACCCCCGCGATGCGCACGCTGTCGCCGGTGACGAGCCCCGTCGCGTCGGTGAAGCGCGCCTTGTAGGGGGACGCCTCGCCGACCGAGGTGTTGGCGATACCCAAGGCGAGGGCGGTGGTGGCGAGGACGGTCACCACGATGAACGCGAGGGACTTGACCAGCGGCCCCGCGAGAGAGCGGCGTTTCACTTGAGCGTCACCTCCGCACCGCGGTAGACGGGGCCGGTCAGCACGCTGCTCCAGTCGGGCAGCTTGTCCGGGGCCCTCTTCAGCTCCGGCGCCATCAGTTCGTTGACGAGCCGGTTCTCCTGCGGCGAGTTGGGCAGGCCGAGGCTCTCCGCGGCCGCCGACGCCGCCGAGGGGGCGGGCCTGCCGGTGTAGGGGACGGCGTAGCAGTGCGGTCCGCCGCCGCTGTCGTAGGCCGGGGCGTCCCTGCCGGGCACGTACTTGCCCAGCGAGGGCACGGCGGTCACGTCCACATGGAGCCCCGGCTCGTCGGTGCCCTTGCCGAGGGCCTTGTCCATGGCGGGTACGAACCCGGCGAGGGTGCGCAGGGTGCACGGGAAGGAGGACGAGTACGCGGCGAGCAGTTCGAGGGTGGGCCGGCCGGCGGCGGCCAGCCGGATCAGGTTGTGCCGGTTCTTCCGCAGGAAGGAGGTGAGGTCCTGCGCCGAGGTGGTGGCCGAGCCGTAGAGTCCGGCGAGCTGTGCCTGCTGGTCGGCGATGGTGCCGCTGGTGGTGGTGAAGTCGGTGAGCGCCTGGAGCACGTCGGGCGCGGCGTCCGCGTAGAGATGGCTCACCTTCACCAGGTGGGCGATGTCCCGGTTGAGCACCGGGAGTTGCGGGTTGAGCTTCTTCAGGTGGCCCTCGAGGGTGACGAGCGTTTCGCCGAGCTGGTCGCCGCGGCCCTGGAGTGCCTGGGAGACGGCGGTGAGGGTGGCGGAGAGCTTCTCCGGCTTGACGGCGGTCAGCAGGGGGAGCACGTTGTCGAGGACCTGTTCCAGTTCGACGGCGTTGCTCGAGCGGTCCTGGGTGATGGTGTCCCCCGCGCCGAGCGTGCGTGCGGAGGAGTCGCGGGCGGGCGGCACGAGGGCGACGAAGCGCTCTCCGAAGAGGGTCGTCGGCAGCATCTGCGCGGTGACGTCGGCGGGCACCCGCCGGAGTTCGTCCGGGTCGACGGCGAGGGTCAGCCGGGCTCCGGTGCCGTCGGCCCGGATGTCGCGGACCTCGCCGATGACGACGCCGCGCAGCTTGACCTCGGCGCCCCGGTGCATCTCGTTGCCGGCCGCTCCGGTGAGGACGGTGACGGTGGCGTCGTCGGTGAACTTCTTGTCGTAGACGGCCACCGAGAGCCAGATCAGCAGCACGGGCACGAGCAGGAAGGCCACGCCCGCGAGCCGTCTGCTTGCCGTGTGCGCGGTCATCCGGCCACCTTCACCGTCGTGGTCGCGCCCCAGATGGCGAGCGACAGGAAGAAGTCGGTGACGCTGATGAGCACGATGGCGTTGCGTACGGAGCGGCCGACGGCCACGCCCACACCGGCGGGGCCGCCCGAGGCGCGGAAGCCGTAGTAGCAGTGCGCGAGGATCACCATCACGCTGAAGATCAGCACTTTGAGGATCGACAGCAGGACGTCGTCCGGGGAGAGGAAGAGAGCGAAGTAGTGGTCGTAGGTGCCCGCGGACTGGCCGTTGAACAGCACGGTGACCCAGCGGGAGGCGAGGTAGGAGCTGAGCAGTCCGATCGCGTACAGCGGGATGATGGCCACGACGCCGGCGATGATGCGGGTGGTGACGAGGTACGGCATGGACCGCACGCCCATCGCCTCGAGCGCGTCGACCTCCTCGTTGATGCGCATCGCGCCGAGCTGGGCGGTGAATCCGGCGCCGACCGTGGCGGAGAGTGCGAGGCCGGCGACGAGCGGCGCGATCTCCCGGGTGTTGAAGTAGGCGGAGACGAAGCCGGTGAAGGCCGAGGTGCCGATCTGGTTGAGGGCCGCGTACCCCTGGAGTCCGACGACGGTGCCGGTGAACAGGGTCATGGCGATCATCACGCCGATGGTGCCGCCGATGACGCCGAGCCCGCCGCTGCCGAACGCGACCTCGGCGAGGAGACGTTGGACCTCGCGCAGATAGCGGCGCAGGGTCTTCGGGATCCACAGGAGGGCCCGTACGTAGAAGATGAGCTGGTCACCGCCGCGGTCCAGCCGTCCGAGCACGGACATCGCTCAGCCCCCCTTCGGGGGGACGATCTGGAGATAGATCGCCGTGAGGACCATGTTCACGAAGAAGAGCAGCATGAAGGTGATGACGACGGACTGGTTGACCGCGTCGCCGACGCCCTTGGGGCCGCCGCGCGGGTTGAGTCCGCGGTAGGCGGCGACGATGCCCGCGATGAAGCCGAAGATCAGGGCCTTGAGCTCGCTGATGTAGAGGTCGGGCAGTTGCGCGAGGGCGGAGAAGCTGGCGAGGTACGCGCCTGGGGTGCCGCCCTGCATGATCACGTTGAAGAAGTAGCCGCCGAGGGTGCCGACGACGGAGACCATCCCGTTGAGGAGTACGGCGACCAGCATGGTGGCCAGCACCCGCGGCACGACCAGGCGCTGGATCGGCGAGACGCCCATGACCTCCATGGCGTCGAGCTCCTCGCGGATCTTGCGGGAGCCGAGGTCGGCGCAGATCGCCGAGCCTCCGGCGCCGGCGATCAGCAGGGCGACGATCAGCGGGCTCGCCTGCTGGATGACGGCGAGGACGCTGGCGCCGCCGGTGAACGACTGGGCGCCGAGCTGCTGGGTGAGCGAACCGACCTGGAGGGCGATGACCGCGCCGAACGGGATGGACACGAGGGCGGCCGGGAGGATGGTGACACTGGCCACGAACCAGAACTGCTCGATGAACTCGCGCAGTTGGAACGGCCGGCGGAAGATCACCCGGGTCACCGCGGCGGCGAGCGCGAACAGCTTGCCCGTCTCGCGCAGCGGCGCGAGCAGCTTCGAGGGCTCTCTCGCCGCCGGGACGCCGGCTGCCCTGTCGTCGGGCGGTGCGGGCGGCCGCACCGGCAGCGGGGCGGTCATCCGGTGACTCCGCCGCCGGCCGGGCTGTAGCTCCGCATGATCGCGGTGCGGGCCGCCTCCGGCAGCTGGGCCATCATGCCGAGCACCCGTTCCCTGCGGCGCAGCGCACCCTGGCGGACGGGCATACCGGGTGAGGGTTCCAGCTGGGGGACGACGGTCCGCGGCTGTCCGGCGTGGTCGCCGCCGCCGGAGAGCTGCTCCCTCGCGAGGGTGGCGGCGTCCTTCTCCTCCGACATCCCGATGGGGCCTTCGCGCCGCCCGCCGAGGAACTGGGCGACGACCGGTTCCTCGCTGGTCAGCAGCACCTCGCGGGGGCCGAAGGTGACGAGGCCCTGGCGGAAGAGCATGCCCATGTTGTCCGGAACGGTGGCCGCGATGTCGAGATTGTGGGTGACGATCAGCATCGTGGCGTCGATCTGCGCGTTGAGGTCGATCAGCAGCTGCGACAGGTAGGCCGTGCGCACGGGGTCGAGACCGGAGTCGGGCTCGTCGCAGAGGATGATCTGCGGGTCGAGGACCAGGGCGCGGGCGAGCCCGGCGCGTTTGCGCATGCCGCCGGATATCTCGCCGGGGAGTTTGCCCTCGGCGCCGAGGAGCCCGACGACCTCGATGCGCTCCATCACGATGCGCCGGATCTCGGACTCCTTCTTGCGGGTGTGCTCACGCAAGGGGAAGGCGATGTTGTCGAAGAGTGTCATCGACCCGAAGAGCGCGCCGTCCTGGAACATCAGGCCGAACAGTTTGCGCGTCTCGTAGATGTCGCGTTCGGGGCTGCCCACCATGTCGACGCCGTCGATGAGGACACGGCCGCGTTCCGGCTTGAGCAGTCCGATGATGGATTTGAGGAAGACGGTCTTCCCCGTTCCCGAGGGTCCGAGCATGACGCTGACTTCTCCGGCGGGGAGGGTGAGCGTGACGTCCTGCCAGATGTTCTGTTTGCCGAAGGACTTGGTGAGCCCTTCGACGACTACCTCGATTCCCATTTCACCTCCCGTTCGGTGATCCGTGGGCAGCGGGCTGCACACAGGTGTCGAAAGTGGCGGAAGTGCACCGGGCGCCCGCACGTTACGTTCGGGTAGGCAGCCGGGGCAATGGCTGTGACCAGCGCATTCAGGCCGAACTCAGTGGTTTGTCATGCCATGACAACGCGGCGGGGAAACCTTGTCCCCGGGTGCGTACGGGCGCCGGGGCGCCGGCCCGGCCGCGCCCGGGCGATGCGGGCGCGGTCACGGGGAGGACGGGTCCTGGGCCTCCTGGCCGGGAAGCGGTGGAATCGTGGGCGGGCATTCGTTGTTCGGGCTGTTCGGGATGCACAGCGGGCCCTGCCGCATGGCGATCAGGTTGTCCGGCCCGGACAGTGACGCGCTGAACAACTGGTCGAGGTCCTCACCGCCCGTACCGCAGCCGGAGAACTCGGGGATCGTCACGGTGCCTCGCATCGGTCCGCCCTTGAAGACGTTCTCGTAGTCGGGGAACTTTCCGTGCAGGACCACCCGGTAGGGGCGTGCCGTCCGGCAGGCGGGGCCGACGTCCAGCGGTGTGCCGTTGACCTCGACGTCGTGGACGCGCAGCGACTGGTAGAAACCCGCCTGGGCGAAGTTGATCCTGTTGGGCGGCGATCCGATGGTTCCGGTGGAGATGGTGACGGGACCGTTGGTGAACTCGACCTTCGCGGTGACGGGCTGGAACCCGAAGGTGAGGAAGGTCGATGTGGCGTCCGGCAGCGGGAGTTCGCCGTAGGAGTCGGCGCGGAAGTAGCTGCCGCCGGGCCGGGTGCCCGGGCGGGACACCGACCGGGTGACGGCCAGCACGTTGATCAGCCGCGGAGCGCCGGAAGGGTCGTTGACGATCACCGCGCCGCCGAGCTTCTCGACGTTGGCGAAACCGACGGCGTACGCGCAGCCGAGCCTGCCCGGCAGGATCGTGACGCGGGGCGCTTCGCCGCCGGGCGGGGGCTGGGGCACGAAGCTCTCGTCGATCGCGCCGGCGGGCTTCTCCGTCGGGCAGGGGCTTCCCGGGTCGGACGGGGAGGGTTCTACGGCGATGTCCTCCGGCCGCACGGGCTCCTCGGCGGTGGGGGACGCGGCGGGGTCAGGCTCCTGCGAGGGGTCGGGACGGGTGCCGCCGGGTACGGGCACGGGCACGGTCGCCAGGAGGGCGTCCTGTCCTTCGGCCGGCCGGCAGTCGATGGGGGGAAGCGCCGCCGGCTGCGTCTCCTCACCCGTCCGCGGCCACAGTTCCAGCCTCATGGCGGCCGCGGTGAAGGTGACGTCGCCGGGGGCGGTGACGGTCACGGAGGGGACGGCGCCGCTGTGTTCGAGGACCAGATCTCCCGAGCCGTCCGGTACGGGGACGGCCGGCGCGGCCAGAGCTCCCCAACGGGCCTCGGCAGAACGCCCTTTCTGCGCGACCAGCACGGTGAGATCGGCAGCACCGGCGACGGCTGTCGTGCCCGCGGGCAGCACGCCGTCGAGCGCGGCCGGTCCGATCGTCAGCCGCACGGACGCCTCACCGGGCCGGACGGGCCGGTTCACCACGCCTGCGTCGGGATACGCGCCGGTGATCTCGGCGGTCACGGTATGCGCGCCCGAGGGGAAACCGCACTCGTACGCCACAGTCACCTCTGTGTCCTGCGCCCGGGCGGCAGAACCGGGACCTGCCAGAATTCCCGTGACCAATCCCGCGGCACCGAGAAAGGCGACACGGGAAATACGAGGAGGACGTTTTACAACGCCCGTCATGGTGCCCCCATTGACTCGTTTTCTGCTTTATTTCCGGGGAAATCCATCCGCTCGGAGATCCGCCGCGGGAACCCCGTGCCCGGGTGGACCGGGTCACGGGGCGGGCCCACGGCTGCCGGGGGGTCAGTCCGGGGAGATCGTGTGGCCGCCCGAGACCGCGTAGACGGCCTCGTACAGCGCTTCGTCACCGTCGTTGATCAGGCCGAGGCAGTCGGCGTTGGAGGCGACCAGGCTGCCGCCGTTGATCACCAGCTGCTTGGTGTCGTTCTTGTAGTGACCGGTGACCGTGCCGGCGAAGTCGGCGGTGCAGCCGGAGCCGCTGATGCTCGCGTCCACGCCGGTGATGGAGCCGTCGACCGCGTTCGGCACCGCGCCGACGCCGGTGGCGTTCAGGCTCCACGGGAAGTTCTTGCTGGTGACGTCGAACGGGATGCCGATGACCGAGCAGTCCTCGAACGTCAGACTGGTGATGGTGCCGATGCCTTCGCCGGCGTTGCCGGAGCCGGAGACGAGCGAGCCCGAGGCGTTGGACGAGGCGCAGTCCAGCGTGGCGGCGGGCACCGTGAGGGTGGGGTTGGTCGCGACGGCGGTGAACGCTCCACCGGGGGTGACCGTCCAGGTGGCCAGTGACGTGGCCGAGGCCTGCGTCACCGTCATGCCGAGTGCGGCGGTCAGCGCCGCCGTGGCGATCATGGCGTTTCTGGCAATTCTTCGCACGGGTAGTTCCCTTCAGGGGGATGGGCTTGCCTGATGGACCTTTTTCGGCCCTGGCGGACGGGCCGAAAAGCGTTGCGGCTCAGTTCTGGAACGCGGGTCGAATTCTCATGGCCACCCGGTCGTGCATCTTTCCGAAGTGAACGCTACGAGCGGGTAACCAGAGGCGCAATACTGGTTCGGCAGATTCCCGCAATGCCGCTACCAGCCGGTATTTTCTTGTCGCCGGTGCCACAGGCCGCCCCGGATTCTTGTCCGGAAGTGAGCACTCCCCTCGCGGCACGCCGCCCGCTCCCCGGCCGCTTCGCACCCACGCTGCCCCGTAGCCGCGCACATGCCGACCCGTGCCGACCGCTGTGCAGGCGCTCCGCGCTGGACTATGTTCAGCCCCCACGAAGTCGTCACGCCTGTCGGTCCGTGGGAGCGCTTCCCCCACAGCCCCCACCCCCACCGGACACCCGGAGATCGAGGGGACAACCATGCCGAGAACGACCACCCAGCCGTCGGACGCCGGAGAGCCGCTCGGGCCGCTGCCACAGGAGTTCGCCGCCATCATCAGGCCCGAACTGCCCAGCCTGATCCAGGAGATCGGCATCGAGGTGACCCGTGCCTATCCGGAGTACGGGAGGTTACTGAAGGGCCCGTACGGGCAGGCCATCCAGATCGGCGTCGAACAGAACATCTCCGTCTTCGTCGACCAGGTGGCGTCCCCTTCGACGCCGTCACCGCTGCGCGACGAGATGCTGCGCCGTTTCGGCCGGTTCGAGGCGTACGAGGGCCGCAGCCTGGACTCCCTCCACGGGGCCTACCGGCTCGGTGCCCGCGTGGCCCTGCGCCGCGCCAAGCGGATCGGCCGGCGCTACAACCTCTCCCCCACCCTGATGCTGAGCTTCGCCGACGCCCTCTTCGCCTATGTGGACGAGCTCGAGGCGCTCACCAGGGAGGGCTATCTGGAGGTGCAGGCGAGAACGGTGGAGCAGGGCGCGACCGTCCGGCGCAGGCTGCTGCACCTGATCATGGCGGGGCCGCCCGTGCCGCGCTCCGCGATCGCGGAACTGTCCGAGCAGGCGGGGTGGCCGCTCCCCGAGAAGGTCACCCTCGTCGCCCTGCGCACGTCCCGGGAATTGGCCGGAACGGAGCTCGACAACGATGTCCTCTCCGAACTCGGCGGACCGCACCCGCACTTACTCGTCCCGGGACCGGTCGACGACCAGCGAAGACACACGCTGGAGCACGCGCTGACCGGCCACCGGGCCACCGTGGGACTGACCGTACCGACCGCCGAGGCCGCGGACTCCATCCGATGGGCCCGCCGCCTCCTCGACTTCATCGACTCGGGTGTGGTGGACGACGCCCCGCTCACCTTCTGCTCCGACCACATGCTCACCCTGTGGCTTTTGTCGGACCCGGCCCTGCTGAACCAGCTGGCGGAGCGCGAACTCGCCCCCCTCGCCGGGCTGACGCCCACCCGCCGGAACCGGCTGATCGAGACCCTGCGGATCTGGCTGGACACCCGTGGCACCGCCGCCCAGATGGGCGAGCTGCTCGATGTCCACCCGCAGACCGTCCGCTACCGGCTGCGCAATCTCGAATCCATCTTCGGTGATCAGCTCACCGACCCCGAGAGCCGGTTCGCGACCGAGGGCGTGCTGCGCGCGCTGCATCTACGGGAGCGCCGCGACGGCGGCGCCCGCTGAGACCCGAGCCCCGCTCCGTGAACGGCGTCTCCGCGACTGTTCCGGACCGCAAACCGCACCACCGGTCCATGCCTGCCGTGGGCGGCGCGCCCCTGATCGCCGAAGGCGACGAGGACGTGCCGTCCACGCCGGGCGATCACCAGGCGTCCGTCACCGGCGACGGGACACGGGAGGGCCCGTCCGGACGATCTCCTCGCCGGGGCGTCCCGGCCAAGTGTGTCCAGTGTCACCCTCGGGCACGCGGCAAAGCGGCCGGGCGCGGTCCGGCAGGTCCGCCCTCCCGCCGGGCCCGTCGGCGGGCAGGACGCTCCACGTCAGAGTCGCGAAGGTCTGACCTGCGCTTTTTCCTCGCTGACCGCCAGGCCTCCGGGCCGCGAAGGAGACGGCGTAGATCGACAGGGGACTGCCGCCTGCGGCCCCGACCGCGGGAGGGCGCACGCCGCGGCCGTCACCGGACCGGGGCGGCGGGGCGGCGCGGTGGGCGCTCCGCAGCCCCGCGGTGATCAACCCGCTCGCCGTTTCACCCACTTGAGCTGCGCATTCGGCTCCAGCGGCCCGGATTCCGGCCGCCGGCGTCCTTTTTGCGCCGCAAGGCCGCCGATTCGGGTGCTTCGGCGGCGTTCGCGTAAGGTATGTCGGCGGTGCCGCTGGGGACGGACGGCCGGGCGAAAGGTGCGGTGCGCGCCTCTCGTACGGCATCCTCGTCCCCCCTGAGCGGCTCCGCCGGGACGCGGTCGACTCACTCCCGCGTAACGAGAGATCACGGGGCGACCCGTACGGTAAAGAAGGACTTCACGTGACCGCCTCCCCCCTCGTCCCGGTGCCGATCCCCGACCGCGTCGCGGCGCTGATCGGGTCCTGCATGCCGGTCCACATCCTCCAGGCGGAGATCGACGCCGAGTGCGCGGCGCGCGAGGTGAGCCTGTTCCGCGGGCCGCTGTGCGCGGAGGACCGGGCGGACCGGGAGCACGCGCTCGCCACGCTCGCGCGGGCCAACAAGGTGCTGGCCGCGTACGACCCCCGGCTCACGGTCATGCCGCGCCGGCACCGCTGACCGCCGGCGGCCTCACTCGATGAACGTGCCGTCGACGTAGACCCAAGCGCCGTTCTCGCGCTCGAAGTTGCTGTGCTCGTGCAGCTCACCCCGACTGCCGTGGTGGCGGTAGCGGGCGCGGAAGGTCACGGTCCCTGTCGAGTGGAAGGCGCTGCCGTCCGTGGTGGCGACGATGTCGAGCGAGGTCCACTGCATGCCCGGGTCCAGCTCGAGGTGCCGGGGCCTGGTCGACGAGTGCCAGGTGCGCAGCAGGTACGCCGCGTCATGGGCGACGAAGGCGCTGTAGCGCGAGCGCATCAGCAGCTCGGCCGTGGGCGCGGCCCCCTCCCCGCTGTGGAACCGGCCGCAGCACTCCCCGTACGGGGCGGGCAGCCCGCAGGGGCAGGGCGACTCGGCGGTGAGGGTGGGGGGCGTGGTGCCTCTGGTGTGTTTGGTTCGTCGGGCCATGGCTTCATTTTCCAGCCATTGAGCAATGGCGGCGCACGCGTGGCTTCCGAGTCGTGAGGGACCTCCGTATGCTCCAGCGCCGGATGCGAAAGTTACCGTCGGTAAGGGGCTTCGGATGGATCGTTCCGGCACGTCACGACGTACCTCACGGCCTACCTCACGACGTACGTTCATCGCGGGAGCCGCGGCCGTGGGCGGCACCGCGGCACTCGCGACCGCCTCGGCCACCGGGACCGCGGCCGCCGCGCCGGCACCCTCCGTCGCCGTCCTCGGCGGAGGCGTCGCCGGGCTGACAGCGGCTCATGAACTCGCCGAGCGCGGGTTACGGGTCACCGTCTACGAGCGCCGGGCGCTCGGCGGCAAGGCCCGCAGCATGGACGTGCCCGGCAGCGCCAGGGGCGGCCGCAGACCCCTGCCCGCAGAGCACGGCTTCCGCTTCATCCCCGGGATCTATCACAACCTGCCCGACACCATGCGCCGCATCCCCTTCCCGGGAAAGCCGGGCGGCGTCCGGGACAACCTGGTCGCGCCGTCCGAGATGTCGTTCAGCCGCACCGGCCGCGAGGACCTGCGCATCCCGCTCCCCTGGCCCGGCCACCGGCCGCCCGGCCTCACCCTCGACGACATCCGCCGCGCCCTGACCGCGATGGTGGACACGGCCCTCGGCATCCCGTTCCACGAGACCGCGTACTTCGTGAACCGCATGCTCGTCTTCCTCACCAGCTGCGACGAGCGCCGCGACCGGACCTGGGAGGCCACGCCCTGGTGGGAGTTCATCAGGGCGGAGGAGATGAGCTACGACTATCAGCGCATCCTCGCCGTCGGGCTCACCCGCAACATCGTCGCGACCAAGGCCGAGGAGGCCAGCACCCGCACCGTCGCCACCCTGCTCGAGGCCTTCGTCCTCAACGCGCTGGGCCGCGGCGCCGACGGCCCGCTCGACCGTATCCTCGACGCCCCCACCAACGAGGCCTGGATCGACCCGTGGGTGACCCATCTGCGGTCCCTGGGCGTGGAGTTCAAGGTCGGCTGGACCGTGCGGGAGGTGAAGTACGCCGCCGGACGGGTCACCGCGGCCGTGATCGAGAACCCCCAGGGCGGGCACGAGTCGGTGACCGCCGACCACTACATCTCCGCGATGCCGGTGGAACACGCCCGGCGCACCTGGGGACCCGCGCTGCGCGCCGCCGACCCGCAGCTCGCGCGGTGCGACAAGCTGCGGACCGACTGGATGACCGGCATCCAGTTCTATCTGACCGAGCGCGCCCCGCTGCTGCACGGGCACCTCAACTGCATCGACTCACCGTGGGCGCTGACCGCGATCCAGCAGGCCGCGCACTGGCCCGGCCGCGACTTCCCGGCCGACTACGGCGACGGCGTGGCCGTGGACTGCCTGTCGGTGGACGTCTCCGAATGGGACCGGCCCGGCATCCTGTACGGCAGGACCGCGAAGCAGTGCACCCGCACCGAGGTCGCAAAGGAGGTGTGGGCGCAGCTGAAGGCGGCGCTGAACGACACCGGCAAGGTGGTCCTCAAGGACAGCGCCCTGCACTCCTGGTTCCTCGACCCCGGCGTCGACGGCCTCGGCACCCCGCACCCCACCAACGACGACGAACTCCTCATCCACCCGGTGGGGACCTTCCACAACCGCCCGCAGGCCGCGACCCGCATCCCGAACTTCTTCCTCGCCGGCGACTACGTCTCGGTCGACATCGACCTCGCGACCATGGAGGGCGCGAACGCCTCCGCCCGCGCAGCCGTCAACGCCCTGCTGGACAACGCCGGCTCCACCGCGCCGCGCTGCACGATCACACCGCTGTTCCGTGCCCCGGAGATGGAGCCCTTCAAACGGCACGACCGCACACGCCACCGACTCGGCCTGCCCAACGCGTTCGACCTCGGCTGACGCTCCCCTCGATCTGGACGCGTCCGGCCTCGCCCGACCCGTCCGTCCCGCGCGACGGGCCCACCCGCGGCCGCCGAGTAGCGTACGGGCATGAAGCTCACCATTCTCGGCGGCGGCGGATTCCGGGTCCCTCTGGTGTACGGGGCACTGCTCGGCGATCAAGGAGAGGGCCGGGTCACCCGCGTCACCCTGCACGACGTGGACGGCGGCCGGCTGGACGCGGTCTCCCGGGTGCTCGCCGAGCAGGCGGCCGGGCACCCGGACGCGCCCGAGGTCGTCGTGACCCTGGACCTCGACGAGGCCGTGCGCGGCGCCGACTTCGTCTTCTCCGCCATCCGGGTCGGCGGGCTGGAGGGCCGGGCGGAGGACGAGCGGGTCGCCCTCCGCGAAGGCGTGCTCGGCCAGGAGACCGTCGGCGCGGGCGGCATCGCCTACGGGCTGCGCACCGTGCCCGTGGCCGTGGGCATCGCCCGCCGGATCGCCGCGCTCGCCCCCGACGCGTGGGTCATCAACTTCACCAACCCGGCCGGCCTGGTCACCGAGGCGATGAGCCATGTCCTCGGCGACCGGGTCATGGGGATCTGCGACTCGCCGGTGGGGCTCGGCAGGCGGGTGGCCAAGGTGCTGGGCGCCGACCCCGCGAGCGCCTGGATCGATTATGTGGGCCTCAACCACCTCGGCTGGCTGCGCGGCCTGCGCGTCGGCGGACGCGACCGACTGCCGCAGCTCCTCGCCGACGACGACGCGCTGTCCTCCTTCGAGGAGGGCAGGCTCTTCGGGCCGGAGTGGCTGCGGTCGCTGGGGGCCGTGCCCAACGAATACCTGCACTACTACTACTTCAACCGCGAGACGGTGCGCGCCTACACGGAGGCCGAGCAGACCCGGGGCGCGTTCCTCGGCCGCCAACAGGGCCGCTTCTATGCGGAGATGCAGCGCCCCGACACACCGGCCCTGACGGCCTGGCGCCGTACGCTCGCCGAGCGGGAGGCCACATACATGGCCGCCAACCGGGACGCGGCGGGCGTCGGCGAACGCGACGAGGACGACCTGGAGCCCGGTGGCTACGAGAAGGTGGCGCTCGCCCTGATGCGGGCCGTCGCCCGCGACGAGCGCACCACGCTGATCCTCAACGTCCGTAACCGCGGCACCCTTTCCGTGCTGGACGCCGACGCCGTCGTCGAGGTCCCCTGCCTGGTCGACGCCGGCGGCGCCCACCCGGTGAGCGTCGACCCCCTGCCGTACCACGCGGTCGGGCTCGTCACCGCGGTCAAGGCGGTCGAACGGGAAGTGCTCGCCGCCGCCGAGAGCGGTTCGCGGGCGGGGGCGGTGAAGGCCTTCGCGCTGCATCCGCTGGTCGACTCGGTGAGCGTGGCCCGCCGCCTCCTCGACGGCTACCGGGCGGCGCATCCGGGGCTGGCGTACCTGACAGCCCCATAAGGCGGAGCGGGGCACCTGACCGGAGCAGTGCACTCCTTACGTACCTGTGACGGCACGGCGCGGACCCGCGATCCGTGGGTCCGCGCGCCGTAGCGTCGCAGCATGCGTGTACTAGTCACAGGTGGCGCGGGCTTCATCGGCTCGCAGATCGTCACGGCGCTCACCGCGCGGGGCCACGACCCGGTGGTCCTCGACGCCCTGCTCCCCGCGTCCCGTTCCGCGGCCCGCCCCCGGCCGCCCCTGCCGCCCGGCGGAGCGTGGATCCACGCGGACGTGCGGCACCCGGCGGCGGTGGCCGACGCACTGCGCGGCGTGGACGCCGTCTGCCACCAGGCGGCGATGGTCGGCCTCGGCACCGACTTCTCCGACGCGCCCGACTACGTCAGCTGCAACGACCAGGGCACGGCGGTGCTGCTCGCTGCGATGGCCGAGGCGGGCGTCGCCGACCTGGTGCTCGCCGGGTCGATGGTCGTCTACGGCGAGGGCCGCTACGACTGCGCCCGGCACGGCCGGGTACGGCCCGGTCCGCGCGCCGCGGCCGATCTCGCGGCCGGCCGGTTCGAGCCGCCGTGCCCCACGTGTGGCGACGCGCTCGTCCCCGGTCTCGTCGGCGAGGACGCGCCCGTCGACCCGCGGAACGTGTACGCCACGACGAAACTGGCGCAGGAACACCTGGCGGCGGCCTGGGCCAGATCGACGGGCGGACGCGCCGTCGCCCTGCGCTACCACAACGTGTACGGCCCCGGGATGCCGCGCGACACCCCCTACGCGGGCGTCGCCGCCTTCTTCCGGTCGGCGCTCGAACGCGGTGAGGCGCCCCGGGTCTTCGAGGACGGCGGCCAGCGCAGGGACTTCGTCCATGTGCGGGACGTGGCGGAGGCGAACGCCGTCGCCCTGGAGGCGGTCCACGGGCGGGCGCCGGGAGTGCTCACCGCGTACAACACCGGCAGCGGCACCCCGCACACGGTCGGCGAGACGGCGGCCGCGCTGGCCGCCGCGCACGGCGGGCCCGAGCCGGTCGTCACCGGCGAGTTCAGGCTCGGCGACGTACGGCACATCACCGCCGACTCGGCACGGCTGCGCGCCGAACTGGGCTGGAAACCTCGCGTCGGCTTCGACGAGGGCATGGCCGAGTTCGCCGCGGGCGGACCGGAGGATGCGGCATGCTGACCGCCGACGTGGTCCTGCCCTGTCTCGACGAGGCGGCGGCACTCCCCTGGGTGCTGTCCCGCATCCCGGCCGGCTGGCGGGCGATCGTCGTCGACAACGGCTCGACGGACGGCTCCGCCGAGATCGCCCGTGCGCTCGGCGCCGTCGTCGTCCACGAGCCCCGGCGTGGCTTCGGTTCCGCCTGCCATGCGGGGCTGCGGGCGGCGCAGGCCGAGTACGTGTGCTTCTGCGACTGCGACGCGTCGCTCGACCCGGGACTGCTCACCGGGTTCGTCCGGCGGATCGCGGACGGCGACGGGGACCTGGTGCTGGGGCGGCGGCGACCGCAGCAGCGGGGGGTGTGGCCCGCACACGCGCGGGCCGGCAACGCCGCACTGTCCCGCATGCTGCGCCGGCGCACCGGCCTGCGACTGCGCGACCTCGGCCCCATGCGGGCCGCGCGCCGCACCGACCTGCTGGCCCTCGACCTGACCGACCGCCGCAGCGGCTACCCCCTCCAAATGGTGGTCCGTGCCTGCGACACGGGGCTGCGGGTGACGGAGGTCGACGTCCCCTACCTGCCGAGATCGGGGAAGTCCAAGGTGACGGGCACCTGGCGGGGCACCTGGCACGCCGTACGGGACATGAGCGCCGTACTGGCGGAACAGCCGCGGTCCCTGGTGAACGGCGGCACACGATGAACGGCACCCTGCTGGTGATCGCGAAAGCGCCGGTGCCCGGCCGGGTCAAGACACGGCTCACTCCCGCCTACACCCCGAAGGAGGCCGCCGCGCTCGCCGAGGCAGCGCTGCGGGACACCCTCGACGCGGTCCTCGCCACCCCCGCCCGGCGGCGGATCCTGGTGCTCGACGGCGCACCGGGGGCGTGGCTGCCGCCGGGCCTCGAGGTCGCGCCGCAGTGCGGCGGCGGCCTCGACGCGCGGCTCGCGGCCGCCTTCGCGCTGTGCGGGGACGGGGGGCCGGCCCTGCTGATCGGCATGGACACCCCACAGGTGTCCCCCCGCCTCCTGACCACCGGGCTGGAACCGGGCCCCGGCGAAGCCGCGTTCGGCCCGGCGGACGACGGCGGGTTCTGGGCACTCGGTCTCGGCTCACCCGCGCTGCACGGCCGGCTCGTGCGCGGTGTGCCCATGTCGTCGCCCGACACGGGCGCCGCGCAGCGGGAACGGCTCGTCGGCGCCGGACTGACGGTGCGTGAACTGCCGACGCTGCGGGACGTCGACACGCCCGACGACGCCCGTGCGGTGGCCGCCGCCGCGCCGCACACGCGGTTCGCCGCCGCGCTGGTCGCGACGGCCGGGGCCGGATCCGGGGCGGGGGCACGGTGACCGCGCCGCCCTGGCAGGCCGACCCGTACACGGACGCCCTGCGCACCGGCCGCGGACCGCTGTACCTGCGCCGCCCCGACGGCTGGCTGCTGCCCCTGGAGGTCGAACGCTGGTGCGCGGAACCCGACGCCGCCGACCGCACGGTCCTCTCCCACAGCCACGGCGCCGTCCTGGACATCGGCTGCGGCCCCGGCCGCCTGGTCGCCGAGCTCGCCGCGCGCGGACGGACCGCGCTCGGCATCGACATCAGCCCCGAGGCCGTGGCCCGCACGATACGCATCGGCGGCAGCGCGCTGCACCGCTCGGTGTTCGACCCGCTGCCGCGGGAGGGCCACTGGGACACGGCTCTGCTGATCGACGGCAACACCGGCATCGGCGGCGACCCGCGCGCGCTGCTGTCCCGGGTGGCCGAACTCGTCCGACCCGGCGGCCTGTTGATCGCCGAGGCCGCGCCGCTGGACGTGGACGAACGCACCGTGGTCCAGGTCTTCGACGGCACGACGGCGGAGGGCTCCGCGTTCCCCTGGGCCCGGGTGGGCACGGAGGCGCTGCTGCGGTACGGGCGGGGGGTGGGGTGGGTGCTGGAGGACGTGTGGTCGGCGGCCGGGGGGCGACGGTTCGTGGCGCTGCGGCGGGGGGCGTAGCGCCTGCGGCGCGAGTCACGGCGGCCCGAGAGCTGCTTCCGGGTCGCGTCGCCCTGGCGGGCGTCAGCGGGTGGCGGGTCCGCTCGTCACAGTCGCCCAGGAGCCGTCGTTCACCGCGTACACCGTCAGTCGGCGGTTGACCGTGTCGCCGTTCCCGTCGAAGGCGACGCGGCCCGTGACACCGTCGAAGGCCAGCCGCGCCACGACCTGCGGCAGTTTCGCCCGGGCATTGCCGGGGAGGGTGCCTCCGTTGGCCGTCACGACGGCCTTCACCGCCTCGATCAGGGTCCAGGTCGCGTCGTACGCATAGGGGCCGTACCAGCCGGCCGCCTCCCGGTACCCCGCCTTCCCGTACCGGGCGAGGAAGTCCCGCCCTGCCGCCGACTCCTCTGCGGGTTCGCCGATGTTGGTCGCGAGGTCGCCCTCGGCCTTCGGGTTCGCAGTGGGGTACTGCTGGTCGAGGATGCCGTCGCCGCCCATCAGGGGGACGTTCACCCCCGCCTGCTTGAGCTGCTGGGAGAGCGGCGCCGCTGCGTCGTAGTAGCCGCCGAAGTAGACGGCGTCCGCGCCCGAGGACCGGACCCTCTCGGCGAGGCCCGCGAAGGCGCGTTCCGCGGGGTCGACCTGCTCGGTTCCGACGACGGTCCCGCCGAGCTCCGTGAACTCCGCCGTGAAGCCGGAAGTGAGGGCGGCACCGTAGGTGCTCGCGTCGTCGACCACGTACAGCTTGGTCTTCTTCGCCTCGCCGTACAGGTACCGGGCGGCGAACGGCCCCTGGTCGACGTCCGTGGCGACGGTACGGAAGTAGGTGGAGTGCGGACGGGCCTTGGTGCCCGCGGCCCAGTCTGGGCCCATCGTCAGCACGGGGTTGGTGTTGCCCGGTGACACGTTGACCATGTTCGCCCGCGCGAGCGGTGGCACCAGGGTCTCGGCGACGCCGGAGTTGAGGGGTCCGACGACCCCCAGCACCTTCTCGTCGGACACGAACCGGGCGGCGTTGGACCCGCCCTGGGCGGGGACGGCCTCGTCGTCCAGGGCCTTGATCTCGAAGTTCACGCCGGGGACGTGCCGGGTTTCGTTGGCGGTCCTGGCCGCCAGGTCGGCCGAGTTCCTGATACCGACGCCCATCGAGGACAGCCCGCCGCTGAGCGGTGCGTCCACCCCGATCACCACCGTGACCGAGGAGGCTCCCGAGCCGCTGCCGGCCGCCCCGCCGCCGGGTGCGTCGTCGTCCCGGGTGAGGGTCCAGGTCAGGACGGAGCCCGCGGCGAGCGTGGCCAGCGCCGTGCCCAGGACCACGGAGCGCCGGGTGAGGGCCCGCCGCCGGGCGGAGGCCCGCTCGCCGTGCTTCGCCTCGGGCGTCGCCCCGAGCGTGACCGGGTCCTCGGCCGGGGGCTCGGGCGCGGGCGGGCCGGTCGGCCGGTCCGGCACGGGGCGCGGCGGGCTGCCGGCCGCGGACCCGGAGTCCAGGACGGTGGGAGTCTGCGGTGACGGCGTCGTCGAGGGTGCCTGCTCCGGCGGGGTCGAAGCGGGCGCGTGCTCCGCCGCCGCGTCCGGTGCCGGTACGGGGGTCGCCCTCGGATCGGGCGTGGGTGTGGGAGCCGGCTCGGGTTCGGGCACGGGCACGGGCCCGTGCCCGGCCGATGAGTCGGCCCGGGGCGGGGAGGACCGCAGCACCGACGCCAGCATCTTCGCCGCTTCCGCGGCGCCCACGCGCTGCGCCGGGTCCTTGGTGAGGAGCGCGTCCAGTACGGGCGCCAGCGGGCCGGCATGGACCGGCGGCCGGTGTGGGCGGGTGAACACGGCCACGGCGAGGGCGTGGAGCCCCTCCGCGTCGAACGGCGGACGCCCCTCGACGGCGTGGTAGAGGGTGGCGCCGAGCGCCCACAGGTCGTTGGCGGGGGTCGGGCGCTTGCCCTCCAGCTGCTCCGGCGGCATGTACTGCGGGGTGCCGATGACGATCCCGGTGTGGCTCAGCTTGGTCGTGGCGTCCGCGAGGTGGGCGATACCGAAGTCGGTGAGGACGACGCGGTCCTTGGTCAGGAGCACGTTGTCCGGCTTGATGTCACGGTGGATGATCCGCGCTCCGTGCGCCTCGGCCAGCGCGTCGAGCATGGCGGCGCCGATCTCGGCCACCCGCCGCACGGGCAGCCGTCCCTGGCCGCGGATGGCGGCGGCGAGGGACTGCCCGCGGATCAACTCCATGACGATGACGGGGGCGCCGTGGTGCTCCACGACGTCGTGGATGGTGATGATCCCGGGGTGGCTGAGAGTGACCGCCGCGCGGGCCTCGCCGGTGAACCGCCGGAGCAGCGCGGCACGGTCGGCGTCGTCCATACCCGGCGGGAAGAGGATCTCCTTGACGGCGACCTCGCGTCCGAAGAGCTGCTGGTCGAGGCCACGCCAGACCCGACCCATACCGCCCTGGCCGATGCGTTCGACCAGTTGGTACCGGCCCGCGATGAGTTCGGGATTCTGCTCGGTCACGCGCACACTCTAGGTCCTGCTGAGCCGATCAGGTGACGGAAAGGCAGCTTGATCACGCCCACTGTTCGCTGCGCTGTCGGGGACCACAGGTCGGCGCCGCGAGGCGCGTGCAGGAGCCTGGCTTTGCCCATGGCCAGGCCGGCCGGAACCGCGGCTCCGCCCCCGGACCCCGCGCCTCAATCTCCCCCTACGGCCTGGCGGCGTAGGGGAGATTGAGGGCATCGCGCGAAGCGCGGTACGGGTCCGGGCAGAGCCCGGTTCGGGAAGGGGCGGTGTGGGGAAACGGCCCCGCGCAGCGGGCACCACCCACCCGCACCCGTCCTCGTGCGTCCCCTCAGCCGCCCGACACCGCCCGCAGCGCCCCCGGCCGACGCCCCGTCAGCGCGTCCAGCGCCGCCGCGGACGCCGCGTCCGCGGGCACGTGGACCAGCAGGCGCTGGTCGTCGTCCGCGGGCAGTTCCAGCGTCTCGTACGCGAGCCGCAGCTCCCCCGCCTCCGGGTGCACCACGCGCGTGACGCCGCTCGCCCGCGGCAGCCCCGGCAGTCGTTCCACCCGGTCGGTGAAGACCGTACCGACCGTCACGGTCAGCTCGTCCGCCAGCGCGGCGATGTACGGGTCGGCGCGGAACGGCCCTTGTTTCAGCGACGCGACCTGTTCGTCGGCGACGCGTTCCCAGTCGGGGTAGGCGGCGCGGGCACGGTCGTCGGTGAGGACGAAGCGGGCCGCGTTGGGCGGGGTGCCGTCGAGCATCCCGAGCGGGCCGACCAGCCGCTCGTACCCCTCGGTCCAGGCCAGCAGCTCGCTCAGCCGGTTGACGAGCACCGCGGGCGCGGGCTCGAGCCGTTCGAGCAAGGCCCGCACGGTGGGGCGGACATCACGCGCCGGCATCGCGCCGCCCGTGCAGGTGAAGCCGGCGTCGGCGGACTTGGTGAGCCGGTGGAGATGCACGCGTTCGCCGGCCGAGAGCCGCAGCGCGTCGGCGAGCGCGGAGAGCACGGGCGGGGAGGGCCGCCGGTCCCGGCCCTGTTCGAGACGGGTCACGTACTCGACGCTCACGCCGGCGAGCGTCGCCAGTTCCGATCGGCGCAGGCCGGGTGTACGGCGGCGGGGGCCGGCGGGCAGGCCCACGTCGGCGGGGGTGACCGCCTCGCGGCGCGTGCGCAGGAACAGACCCAACTCGTTGTCGCTCACCGTTCGAACGTAACAGCCCGGAACGCCGGGATGGTGGCCCTGTCACTACCAGCCTCGGCCCGGCCTTCCTCGGTGCCGTCCCGGACGGCAGGTTGAGAGACGTCGGCCCCGAGGGGGGCCGCCCCCGTCCCTTGAGGAGTACACCCGTGTCCGAGAAGAACACCGAGAAGTACGTCGAGAAGAACTCGGAGAAGAAGCTTGAGCTGGTAGTGATCACCGGCAGCGTCCGCCAGGGCCGCTTCGGTCCCGTGGTCACCGAATGGTTCACCGAACAGGCCCGGCGGCACGGCCGGTTCGGTGTCGAGGTGGTGGATCTGGCGGACGTTCCGCTGCCGCTGGACCTGCCGCCCCTGCCGCCGGCGCTGCAGCCCGACATGGAGCGGCCCGCGGACATGGCCCCGCTGACGCGGCGGCTCGCGGCGGCCGACGCCATCGTGGTGGTGACACCGGACTACAACCGCAGCTTCCCGGCGTCCCTGAAGGCCGCGATCGACTGGCACTACACCGAGTGGCAGGCGAAGCCGATCGGTTTCGTCGGCTACAGCGGAGGCAGCGGCGGTCTGCTGGCGATCGAGCAACTGCGCCAGGTGTTCGGTGAGCTGCACGCGCACACAATTCGCGACATGGTCTCGTTCCCCCGCTATTACGAGCTGTTCGCTCCTGACGGCACGCTCATCGACCCCGACGGCCCCACCGGCGCGGCGAAGACGATGCTCGACCAGCTCGACTGGTGGGGTTCCGTGCTCCACGACGCGCGCCGCGACCGGCCGTTCGGAGCCTCCTGACGCCGGCCGTCCCGCGCAGCCGCCGCGCGAGTGCCACCGCCGCGGTGGCGAGGGCCACCGCGGCGAGGGACAGCAGCCAGTTACGCGGATAGTCCAGCGGAAGGACGGAGGGGTTGTGGGGCGTGCCCGGTGCGAAGAGGACCGGCAGGGCGATCAGTGTCAGGCAGCCCGCGGTGACGAGCGCCCCGCGCAGCGGTCCCCGGCCGGGGAGCCGTGCGAGCAGCAGCCCGGCGGCGAGCACCAGCGGGGCGAGAAGGAGGTCGTGGAGGACGACCGCTCCCGCCAGCCAGAGGGCCACGTCCCGGGCCTGTCCGCCGCGGAGGAGGAGGAAGACGCCGACGCCCATCAGGGCGACGCCGGCCGCCCCTGTCGCGATACGCATCACAGCACCTCGATCCTGCCGACCCACTTGGTCTGCCATACGCCGGGACGGTTGGGGGCGATGATCCGGGCGGGGTAGCCGTGGTCGAGGGTGAGGATCTCGCCGCCCAGGCGCAGCGCGAGGAGAGTGAGCGGGTCGTCGGTGTATCCGCCGCCCATCTCCATCACCCGGTAGGCGCCGCGCCGTTCCAGCGAGACGACCCGCAGCGCCGTGCCGGGCGGCGCGCCGGCCAGTTCCACCAGGTCCTGGACGCGTACGCCGGTCCAGCGCGCGGACTTGCTCCAGCCTTCGACGCAGGCGATGGGCAGTGTCACGGTGTGCTGGGGCAGTGCGGCCAGTTCGTCGAGGGTGAGCGCGTACGGGCGGGGGCCGGTGACGGTGAGCCGCCAGCCGGCGAGGGCCGGGACGCTGACCCGGGCCGCGGCGGCGGTGCGGTTGACGGGCAGGTGCTGCGGTCCGTGGTCGGGGTGGCGGGGGGCGAGCAGGTCCAGGCGCCCCAGTGGTGTGAGGGACTGGCCGACGGTGGTGAGGGTGACCGCCCCCACGGCCGCGACGACGCCGGTGAGGAGGGAACGCCGATCCGGTCCGTCCGTGGCGGGCAGCTCGAGCGTTCCGGGCGAGCGCCGGCTCCAGTGGGCCCTGATCTTCGGATACTTCACGGCGACGTGCAGAACCAGGGCGCCTGCCAGCAACCAGGCCACCGCGAAGTGGACGGGCACGAAGGAGAACGGCCACGGGTACCACTGGGCGGTGTTCAGCAGTCCCGTGGTGAGCTGGAAGAGGGCCGCGGCGACCAGCACGCCCACCGACAGCCGTTCGAGGGCATGCCCCAGGGACCGCAGCGCGGGCCGCACGAACAGCCTCGGATAGACCGTCCACAACTTGGCGAGCAGCAGCGGGACGGCCGCGATGCCGCTCGCGACGTGGAGTCCCTGGTTGAGGCGGTAGCCCCAGTACGGCCGACTGGGCAGCGAGCCGGCGAGCCAGTCCGGCGGCCGTTGCAGATAGTGGCTGATCACCCCGGTCACGAAGCACACGGCGATCGCGGCGCCGAGCAGGCGCCCGACGGCGGTGGCCGTGCGGGCGTCGTGCAGCCTGCCGGTGAGCCTCGGCGGCCGGAGGGTGATCGGTGGTCGGATCCTCATGTCTCCATGAGACCTCCCCCGAGGGCCGGGGCGAGGGATCCGACACCTTACGGAATGAAGACGTCAGGACGCGTCTCCCGCGTTCGGGCCGCCGCGGCTGGAAGGCTGGAGCTCGTGATCAACACGCGCTCACTCACCGCTTGTCTCCTCGTCGCCGGCCTGACGGCCGTGCTGGCGGCGACGGTCCTCAAGGACGGCTACATCACCGATCCCGGCGGCCTCGCGTGGTGGTACGCCGCCGGCTGGCTGCTGTTCGCGGCGGCCGTCCTCGCCGTGCGCAGGATGCCCGTGCGGCACGCGGTGGTGCTGGTCCTCGCGGGTGGTGTCGCGGTCGCGGCGACGGGCCTGCTCGCCCCGCCGCGTACGAGCACCGACTCGTACCGCTATGCCTGGGACGGCAGGGTGCAGGCGGCCGGGATCTCGCCGTACGACCATCCGCCCGCCGATCCGGCACTCGCCGGTCTGCGCGACGACTGGCTGTTCCCGCGCGGTGCGGACTGCGCGGTTCCGGAGCGGTCGCGCATCGACGGGCCGGCGGGCGAGCTCCACTGCACGCGGATCAACAGACCGCAGGAGCACACGATCTACCCGCCGGTGGCGCAGGGCTACTTCCTGGCCGTGCACGCGCTGTCGCCCGAGGGCGCCCGTCACAAGGCGCTGCAGACGGGCGGCGCGCTCCTCGCGGTCGGCACGACCGTCGTGCTCGTGCTGGTGCTGCGCCGTCGTGGTGATCCGCGGCAGGCCGCGCTCTGGGCGTGGTGTCCGGCGGTGCCGGTGGAGGCGGTGAACAACGCGCACGCGGACGTGCTGGGGGTGCTGCTCGCGGTGCTGGGCCTGTGGGTGGTGGTCCGCGGGCGCTTCGAGGGCGGTGTGCTGCTCGGCGCGGCGGTGGCGACGAAGCTGCTGCCCGCGGTGGTTCTGCCGGGGGCGCTGTCGGGCGTCCGGCGGTGGCGGGACGCGGCGGCCGTGCTGGTGCCGGCCGCGGCGGTGGTGACGGTGACGTACCTGCCGCACGTGCTGCTGTCGGAGAGCTCCGTGCTCGGCTATCTGGGCGGCTACACCAAGGAGGAGGGCTACGACGACCCGTCGGCCCGCAACCGCTACGCGCTGCTGCGGCTGGTGCTGCCGGACGCGTGGGCGCTGCCCGCGGCGCTGCTGGTGACGGCGGTGGTCGTCGTGCGTGTCATGCGCCGCGGCGACCCCGAACGGCCCTGGAGCGGCGCACTGTCGGTGACGGGCACGGTGTTCCTGCTGATGACGCCGGGCTACTCCTGGTACGCGCTGCTGCTGGTGGCGCTGGTCGCACTGGACGGCCGGTGGGAGTGGCTGGGCGTCGCGGCGGCGGGCACGGCCAAGTACGTGGCGGTGCACCTGGACGGGGACAGTTCGGTGGTGGGCACGACGGCGTACGCCCTCGCGGCCGCCGCGGTGGCGGCCGGGGCGCTGGTCCGGCGGAACCGGGGCGTGCCCGCGGATGCCGCCGGCGTACCGGGGTCCGTGCGACGGGAGTCCGCGCGTGTCGCGGTGGGCAGTAAGGAGGAATGACCACCTCCGCCGAACGGTCCGAACCCTCGCCCGTACGCTCCCGCCGTGCGCTGCTGGCCGGTTCGGTCGGCAATTTCGTCGAGTGGTACGAATTCGGTGTCTACGGCTACTTCGCCACGATCATCGCCGCGAACTTCTTCACGCCGGAGGGCGGCAGCGACGTCGAGGCGCTGGTGAAGACCTACGCGTCGTTCGCGCTCGCGTTCTTCTTCCGGCCGGTCGGGGCCGCGCTGTTCGGCCGGATCGGTGACCGGATCGGGCGCCGCCCGACGCTGATCCTGGTCATCGGCCTGATGACGCTCGCCACCACCCTGATCGGTCTGCTGCCGACGTACGCCACCGTGGGCGCCCTGGCGCCGTGGCTGCTCACCCTGCTGCGGATCCTCCAGGGGCTTTCCGCGGGAGGCGAGTTCGGCGGGGCCGTGTCGTTGATGACGGAGTTCGCGCCGCCCGGCAGGCGCGGCCTGTACGGGTCGTGGCAGTCGTTCACGGTGGCGCTCGGGCTGCTCGGCGGCGCGGGGGCGGCGGCGCTGCTGGCGACCGTGCTGTCGGAGGCGGCGCTGAACGACTGGGGCTGGCGGCTGCCGTTCCTGCTGACGCTCCCCCTCGGCGCGGTCGCCCTGTGGCTGCGGCTGCGTCTCGAGGAGACGCCCCGTTTCCGGGAGGCGGAGGCCGCGCCGGTCGCGCCACCGCCGACCGGGGAGGTCGTGAGGGCGATCGTGCTCGGCGCGGGCCGGATCATGGGCTGGGCGGCGGCCGGTTACACCTTCCTGGTGGTGCTGCCGTCGTATCTGCAGTCCAGTCTGAACGCGTCGTTCCGGGAGGCACTGATCGCCACGGTCCTGGCGAACCTGGGCTTCGCGGCGTCGATCATCCCCGCGGGGCTGGTCAGCGACAGGGTCGGCCGGCGGCCGGTGATGCTGACGGGAGCGGTCCTGGTGGTGCTGCTGGCCCTCCCGCTGATGAACCTCCTTCAGGACGAGGAGGCTTCGGCGGCGGCCAAGGGCGCCGCGGTGTTCGCCGCCGGCGCCGTGGTGGGCCTGCTCGCGGGACCGGGGCCCGCGATGCTGGCCGAGATGTTCCCGACATCGGTGCGCTGTACGGGACTCGGCCTGGCGTACGCGCTGTCGAACGCGGTCTTCTCGGGGTGCGCGGGCCTCGTGATCACGGAGCTGATCAAGCGCACCGGCAGTGTCGACATCCCCGCCTACTACGCGGCCGCGACGTGCGCGGTCAGCGTGTTCGCGCTCCTGACGCTGCGCGGCGACGACCACCGCAGGGCGCTGCGGTGAGGGTCGTCGGGCTGATGTCGGGGACGTCGTACGACGCGATCGACGCCGCGGCCGCCGACATCGTCCTCGAGGACGGCACGCTGAAGCTGTCCCCGCTCGGCCTGATCGGGGAGCGGTACGACGAGGAGCTGCGGGCGGCCCTGGCGGGAGCGTTGCCGCCCGCCGCGACCACGCTCGAGCGGGTGTGCCTGCTGGACACCCGCATCGGGCAGGCGTTCGCCGCGGCGGCGGTCCGCGCGGACCGTGAACTGTGCGAGGGGCGGACGGAGTTGGTGGCCTCGCACGGGCAGACCGTGTACCACTGGGCGGAGGGCGGTCTGGTCCACGGCACTCTCCAGCTGGGGCAGCCTGCGTGGATCGCGGAGGCGACCGGATGCACGGTGGTGTCCGACTTCCGTCCGAGGGACGTGGCGGCGGGCGGTCAGGGCGCCCCGCTGGTCGGCCTGGTGGATCTGTTGTGGCTGCGCGGCCGGGCGGGCGTGCCGGCGGCACTCAATCTGGGAGGGATCGCCAACGTCACCGTGGCGGGCGGGGCGGGCGGCCCGGTCGCGTTCGACACGGGACCGGGCAACGCCTTGGTGGACGCTGCGGTGGCGGAGCTGACGGGTGGGCGGCTCCTCTACGACGTGGACGGGGCGCTGGCCGCCGCGGGCCGGGTCCATCGGCCGCTTCTGGACCGGCTGCTGGCGGAGCCGTACTACCGGCTGCCTCCGCCGAAGACCACCGGCAAGGAGCTGTTCCACGCGGGCCATGTGCGCGAAGCGCTGGCCGGCGTCGGCCCGTTGCCGCCAGAGGACGTGATCGCCACGCTCACCCGGCTGACCGCGCGGACCGTGGCGGACGCGCTGCGGCCGCTGGGGGCGACCGAGGTCGTCGCGTCGGGAGGCGGCACGCGTAACCCGGCGCTGATGGGGGCGTTGCGGGCCGAGCTGGCCGGGACCGCGCTGCGTACCTCCGACGAGCTGGGGATCCCGGCCGCCGCGAAGGAGGCGTACGCCTTCGCGGTGCTCGGCTTCCTGACCGTGCACCGCCTGGCGGGCACCGTGCCCGCGTGCACGGGTGCCCGAGGGGCGCGCGTCCTCGGGTCGATCACCCCGGGCGGCCGTGTTCCGGTACTCGCGTCCCCGGCGGAGCGCCGGGTCGACTCCCTGGTCGTCATGGCCCGTTGACCGTGATGATGCGGTGGACCGTGGTGGTGCGGTGTGTCCGCACCGCCACGGCCTCGGCGAGCGTGTTCGGGCAACCGGAGCGCCGCTCCCGTGCCCGTACTCCTGATGCGGTGCCGGCCTGCTGCCCCCGCGGCAGCAGGTCAGCCGACCAGGAAATCCGCCTTGCCCGCCTTCGCTCCCTGTATGAAGGCCTCGATCTCCCCGGAGGTGTAGATCAGGGCCGGCCCCTCGGGGTCTGCGGACTGGCGCACCGCGACCCTGCCGTCGGCCAGTTTCATGGTCTCGACGCAGTTGCCGCCGTTGCCGCCGCTCCAGGGCTTGTGCCAGCCCTCCTCACCCAGCTCGGCGGCCGGCATTCCGTTGTATATGCGTTCCATTCACAGCTCCTTGCGGAGATCGTCGAGGATCTCCTTCGTGCGTTGCACTGTCGCGGCCTGAGCCGCCATGCGGTCCATGACCTCCAGGTGCGTGGCGACCTCGGGGCGCGCGTCGAGGTAGACGGCGCCGGTCAGGTACTCGCTGTAGACCATGTCCGGGAGCTCGGCCACAGCGAACCGGAAGAGGACGAAGGGCCCGTACGTGCCGGGGTGGTGGCCGGCCGCGAACTCGGCGATCTGCAAGGTGACGTTGGGCAGCCGTGCGCCCTCGAGCAGCTTCTCGATCTGGGCCTTCATCACGCCCGGCCCGCCGACGGGTCTGCGCAGCACCGTCTCGTCCATGATCACCCAGAGCTTGGGGGCGTCGGGCCGGGTCAGCAGGGACTGGCGCTCCATGCGCAGCGCCACGTGGCGTTCGACGTCGTCCGGCTCCGTGTGGCCGATGGCTCCGCCGAGCATGATGGCCCTGGCGTAGTCCTCGGTCTGGAGCAGACCGGGCACGAAGTGGGGTTCATACGCACGGATGAGGCTTGCGGCACCCTCCAGGCTGACGTACATGCTGAACCAGTTGGGCAGGACGTCGTGGAAACGTTGCCACCAGCCGGGCTTGTTGGCCTCCTCGGCCAGCTCGACGAAACCGCGGGCCTCCTCGTCGCCGATCCCGTAGGCGCCGAGGAGCAGTTGGACGTAAGGGATCTTCAGCGCGACCTCGGCGGTCTCCATCCTGCGGATGGTGCCGGGGGCGACGCGGAGCACCTTGGCCGCTTCCTCGCGCTTGAGGCCGGCGCGCTCCCGCAGATCCTGCAGGCGCTTGCCGAGAACGACCTGCCCCACGGTGGGGGCGGACCGCGGTTCACTCACTTCGAGACCTCCCCACGTGCTTGATTGCGAGCAGTGTGCCACGGCACCCAGTCGATGAATATGCCCACTCTGGATTTTTCATAGTGGGGGTTGCCAATGTGATGGTTTCAGCGGGAGAGTGGTCGTGTGAACCGTGACGCGCTCGCCACCGAGCTCCTGGACTCCCTTGCGGGGACCGATCTCACCCGGTACGCCTTCGAGTTGCCGGCGCGCGCCGAACAGGTCTCCCGAGCAAGAAAGATGGTCTCCGCACGGCTGGAGAGCTGGGGCGTCGAGGGAGACGCGCACGACACCGCACTGCTCGTCCTGTCCGAGCTGTTCACCAACGCCATCGTGCACACCGGCGGCCATCTGGTCGGCTGCGAACTCCTCGCCGACGCCGGCCGGTTGCGCGTCACGGTGCAGGACCAGGGCGCCGCCACCACCGGCCCGCGTGTGTGCCATGGCGCGGAGGGCGAGCGCGGGCGGGGCCTGCTGCTCGTGGAAGCGGTGAGCCGCGCCTGGGGCACGTACGACGCCGCGCCGGGAGTGGGCCGCGTCGTCTGGGCCGAACTGCCGTGCATACCGGGTGCCGCGTCCAGGGAAGGGGCGTCGGCGTCGGAGTGGCCGTGCTGAGGAACCTGGCGCCGCTCCTGTCCCGGGGCGTGCGCCACGACGACGCCGACCGCCTGAGCAGACTCGAGGTCCCCGCCGCGCTCCCCACCACGCTCGGGTGCGACGCGGTCGGCGTCCCCGCACACTACGGAATCCGCCTGCTCGCCCGGATGCGGAGCACCGGCTGCGTGTTCGCCGACGGCGCCTGGTGGTGGTGGATCGTCCCCGCGGGCTCCGACCTCGACCTGATCTGGCCGCTGCCGTCCCACTACGCCCGCGGGGCGCGGGTGCCCGCGGGCGGCGCCCGGCTGATCCGCCGGCCGGACGGCCCGAGCCCGTACACGCCTCCCATCCCCCTGTACCTGATGGCCTGTCAACTCACCGGCACAGCGCCGCGTTGGCCGGTCGGCGTGACCGGCTCGGCCCGGGGCTGAGCCGAGCGCCCGCGGAGGTCCGCCGGGCCGCCGGACGATCCGCCGGGATAGGCTTCCTCGCATGTCAGAAGCGAATACCGGCCCCGAACGGCAGGGCCTCACACCGCGCCAGGCCCGCCGTGTCCGGATAGCCCTGTCGGCCGCCATCATGATCGCGGTGGGTGCCACGCTGGCACTGCGGCTGGGCAGCACCCATTCCGTGCTCACCGTGGGCTTCTACGGCATCGCCCTGATCCTCTCCGGCAGCGCCCTGGTCCTCAGCCGCGCCGGACGCACCCGGTGGGCGACCCTGGTCCTGGGCGTCGGCGTGGCGGTGGCGCTCGTCGCGGAATGGGCGATCGCCTCGATGCGCTGAGCGGCGGGGCGTCCTCGTGCGGGGCCGGTCATAGGGGCCGAGCCGTCGGCCGGACGCGGGATCGCCGGGCACCCTCAGCTACCCGTCAAGTCGTCCGGGGTCGCGCCCCGTTCGGCGTCGCGGCAGCCCGAATGTGGCCGAACGGATCGGTAGCCGGTCGTCTCTTACGGGGCGGGGACCAGCACACCGGGATTGAGGATTCCGGTGGGGTCGAGTGCCGCCTTGGCGGCGGTCAGCGCGGCGGCGAACGGGTCCGGGCGCTGGATGTCGTACCAGGGGCGGTGATCGCGGCCGACCGCATGGTGATGGGTGATCGTGCCGCCGTTGTCGGTGATAGCCCCGGAAACGGCCGCCTTGATCTCGTCCCACTGGGCGACGGTGCTGCCCCAGCGGCCGGGCGCGTAGACCCCGAAGTACGGTGCCGGGCCGTCCGGGTAGACGTGGGTGAAGCGGCAGGTCACCACACCGTCCTGGCCGGTGGCCTTGCGGACGGCGTCCCGGGCCGCCTGCGTGACGGCATGGTGAAGGTCTTCGTACCGGTCCCAGGTGCACGCCGTCTCGAAGGTCTCGGCGATCACCGAGTGACGGGCGAGCGCGTCACGCTGATAGGGCATCCGCAGGAAGGAGGAACGCCATGTGTCGCTCGTGCCTTCCCTGGCGGTACCGGCGCGGATCTCGCCGCCATGGTCCCGGCACAGTTCCTCGGCCCGGTCCAGTGACGTGCCCACCGGATGGTCCGCCGACTCGAACCCCAGGATCAGCACGCCGCCCCCGACGACGACACCCGCGTTGACCAGCGCCTCGGCGGAATCGAGCAGCCGGCAGTTCGCCGGGTGCAGCCCGCTCTGCGCGACCGCCCTGGTCGCCGCCACCGCCGCCGCGTGGTCGGCGAAGTGCACAGCGGCCGTTGCGCGCCAACGGGGCCGTTCCTGCAGGCGCATCCACGCCTCGGTGATCACGCCCAGCGCGCCTTCGCTGCCGAGGAAGAGCCGGTCGGGCGACGGACCCGCCCCCGAACCCGGCAGCCGCCGCGACTCGTTGATCCCGCTCGGGGTGACCACGCGCATCGACTCGACCAGGTCGTCGATGTGGGTGCGCAGCGTCGCGTAGTGGCCGCCCGCCCGGGTGGCCAGCCAGCCACCCAGGGTGGAGAACTCGAACGACTGCGGGAAGTGCCTCAGCGTCAGACCGGAGGGCCGGAGCTGGTCCTCCAGGCGCGGGCCGAAGACGCCCGCCTGGATGCGCGCCGCCCGGCTCACGGGGTCGATCTCCAGCACGCGGTCCAGCCGCCCGAGGTCGATGGTGACGGCCGCGCGGTCGTCTTCGAATCGGGGCTCGATCCCGCCGACGACCGAACTGCCGCCACCGTAGGGGATCGCGGCGATCCCGTCGCGGGCGCACCAGTCGAGCAGGTCGACCAGGTCACGTTCCCTTCGGGGCCGCGCCACCAGATCGGGCACGTGGCGCAGTTCCCCGTGCAGGTTGCGCACCACGTCCCGGAATGCCTTGCCATGTGCGTGCCCGGCCCGGTCGGCCGGGTCTGCGGAGCAGAGATCCGCGAGGGCGGTGGGGGCGGACACCCGCGGAGCGGGCAACCCGAGCGCGGAGACGTCCGGAGGTTCATGGCCCGTCAGGTCGCCGGGCGCCAGCATCCGGACCCTGCCCAGCAGAGCCTCCAACTCCGCGCCCGTCACGGCCTCCTCGACCGTGCCCCAGCCCCACCATGACCGTGTCATCGTCCGCCCTTCCGTAATTGACCTACAGGTAAATTACTCATCGGTCATACGGAGCGATAGAGTGGGCGCGTGAACAAGGCCGGAACCAAGGGCGTTGCCCGTGCCGAACGGGAACGGCAGATCATCGGCATCGCGATCGAAGAGCTGGGCGAGCGAGGCCACGCCCGCGCCTCCGTCGTCGACATCGCCCGGCGCGCGGGCATTTCCAAGCCGCTGATCTACGGCTACTTCGGCTCCAAGGACGGCCTGTATCTGGCCTGCTTGAGCCATGTCGGTGACCTGCTGGTCGAAGCCGTCGACGCCGCTCGAGCCCGCAGCGGCTCGCCCGACCACGCCCTGGACACCCTCGCCGCGCTCTTCGACGCGGTCGGCACGTGCCGTTACGCCTGGTCCGTGCTCTACGACCCGACACTTCCGCCCGCCGGCGCGATACACGACGCCGCGACGCGCTACCGGGCCCGGCTCGCCGACATCGGCGCCGCGGGCAGCACGGACCTCCTCCGCCGCGCGGGGCACCACGACCCGCTCGACCACGCGTTGCTCAACCACATATGGCAGTACGCCGTCACAGCCGTCATGCGCTGGTGGACCGACCACCCCGAGCAGTCACCCGCGGACATGACGGCCCGCTGCGCACGTGTCCTGTCCGCTCTCACCCCGAACTGACGGAGCGCGGATCCGGACGACCTGCCCGGGCAGTCGGATTCAGCCGCCGGAGACGGCCCGCAGGTGGGTCTTGCCCCGGCGCACGCCGGGGACCGCGCTCGACTGGTTCTCCCTCAGCACCAGCGTCATCCGGGTGTACTCCTTGTCCCGCAGGGTCGTCGGCGTCTCGTCGATGATCCTGCACTGGGTGCGCCCCCAGCGCGGGTCCGGATGGTTCACGGGCCGCACGGCTCCGTCGTGGTGGATCGCCGGCGCGCCCACGGCGCTCATCCAGTGCGGTAGTCCGCACCGGTAGGCGGCGTCCATGATCGGGTCGTCGGCGATGTCGTCACGAATGGCTTGAAGGGCGTCGTCGTCGCCGTGCTTGTCGAGGGCCGCGGCCAACTGCGCCATCAACGGCAGGCACCAGCTCGTCTCGTGCTCGCCGAGCACGGTGCGCGCGTCGGGGTGGAAGAGCACGAACCGCAGGAAGTTGCGGTCCGGCATGGCGGTCGGGTGGGGTCCGATGCCACGGAAGAGGGCATCGAACGCGGGGTTGGCGTGGGCGACGTCCCAGCGCCGGTCGAAGAGCACGGAAGGCAGCGGCACCGCGTCCATCATCGCGGCGTAGTCCCGCAGATAGGCCAGCGTCTCGGGGTCCGGGGGCCCCTCCGGCCGCGACGGCGGCTGCGGCTGCGGCTGCGGCTGCGGCTCGGGCGGACGTACGGGCGCCGGCGGCGGGACGGGCACCGTGGGCCCGGACGGTGCCGGGCGGCGCACCGGCCGCGAGGGCGGCACCGGACCCGACGGCCTGACGGGCGTCTCGCCGCCGAAAGAGTCGCACCGCACCGGCGCGTCCCGGTCGACGGCGAGGCGCAGCAGCCGCCCGCCCTGCTGGTCGTTGAGCTCCAGGGCGTCGATCAGGGCGCAGAGCGTGTCCTCGGACCACTGGCGGCCCGGCGTGCGTTCCCACGTGGCGTAGGTGTAGGCGCTGATGCCGAGGCGGGCCGCGACCTCCTCGAGGCTCAGGCCCAGTTCCTCACGGCGTCGCTTGAGGGCGTCCCCGAGCCGCTTCGTACGGGCCGTGGCCCGCGCGGCGCCGACGGGGCTGAGACGTCCGTGGACACCCCGGCGTTCGACGCCCGCCTCATGTGTCATCGAGAACGCCACCCTTCTCGGAGCCGGCCGCAAGTCCCGCTGCGCCGGCACCCTTTGGATCTTCACACCGCTTGGCGATCCTGCTACCGCGAACAAGAGGATGTCAACTATCGTGGCATTCCACGCCGCTGAGCGCTCAATTCGCGCCACAGCTGTGGCAAGACCTTGGCTGCCGTGACCTGAATAGGGTTAACTTCCGGCAGCCCCATAGGATGCGGGGCTACCTCGCGTGATCTAGGAGACCTACTGGTGACAGACGGCTTCTCGGTTCCGGGTCCGACGGCCACAGGCCCTCTGGCGGCATCGGTTGCCCGGGTCGCCGAACTTGCGGACAAGCTCGGAATGAGCCACAGCGAGGTCTTCGACGTCCAGAAGCTGTCCGAGGCGTCGGGGGTTCCCGCCGACGTCGTGCGGGCCCTCCTCGACGGACGGCCCGCCGGCGAACCGGACCTCCAGGCACGTTTCCTGCAACGCTTCGACCTGCTGCGACGTACCCGGCTCAAGGCCAACGGCCGCCGGTACACACAGCAGGAGATCGCCGACGGCGCGGGGATGTCGCGCCAGCAGGCGGGCGCGCTCATCAACGGCGACCGCCGGCCGACGATGGAGCACTGTGACGCGATCCAGCGCTTCTTCAAGGTGCACGCCGGGTTCCTGACCGCCGACGACGCCGACGCGCTCGACAGCGCCCTCCAGCGCACTGAGCAGAGCCTGCTCCAGGACTACGCGGGCGACGGCGACCCGCTGGAGCGGCTGCTCCAGGACCACGGCGTACGCGGCATCGCCTGGCGGGCGGCGCAACTCCCCACCGACAAGCACCGGGACAAGGTGACCGAATGGCTCGACATGCTTCTGGAGAGCGTGAAACCGGCGCCTGACGCCCCCACGGAGCCCTGATTTCCGGACAGGCTTGCATTTGTACGTGTCTCAACAGGTTCTGACGGGGAGGGGAGAACGGTGAGCATAGGCAAAGAGATGCGCCGGCTGTGCGGCGAGCTGGTCGGCGGAATCGATCTGCCCGCACCGGCAGAACCCGCAGACCTCTACTCCGCCCTGTGTCGGGGCATGAGCAAACGCCGTGGCAGGCCCGTGCGTTACCGCATGGCGTCCTTCCCCCCGGGCACCGCCAGCGGGCTGTGGCTCGACATGGCCGAGCAGGACCTCGTGGTGATCGAGGAGCGCACCGCTCCCGACCATCAGCTGGTGATTCTCGGCCATGAGCTGTGGCACATGAAGGCCGGACACTGCAGCCACCACGTCGAGGGCGCCGCCGTCGCCGCACGGCTGCTGTCCGACGAGGCCGACCTCCAGGCGACCGTCCTCAAGGTCGCCGCCCGTACCCGCTTCGACCAGGCCGAGGAGAACGAGGCCGAGAGCTTCGGCCTGCTGCTCGGCAGCAAGTGCCGTGCCTGGCTGGCCGGTTCGAACGGAAGGGGTCCGGTCCGGCGCGACGGGCTGGCCGGCCGCATCGAGGCGTCGCTGGGATACCGCGGGCCACAGGGCTGAGGCGTGAACGGACCGGACTACTACATCCCCGCAGCCGCCCTCGGAATCGCACTCGCGTTCAAGATCCCGGGAATGCGGCGCGACTGGCGCGACCCGCTCCTCCGGTCCGTCTGCGCCCTGCTCGTCCTCGGCGCGTCCACGTTCTTCTTCGCCGCGCCGCCCACCATCGCCGAGGTCAACCGCATCACCGGCGTCCCCAACATCTCGGCGCCGCTGGTCTACTGCATCCTGTCCGCGTTCAGCGCCTCCTGCCTGGTCCTCCTCGTCAACTGGCGCGGCGGACCGCCCGAGGAGACCCGCCGGATCTCCCTGCGCTGGATGGGCGCGTACAGCGTGGTCGTCGTGGCGCTCCTCGTCCTCTTCGCCCTGGGCGAGGCCCCGGTGGAACGGCTGCGGGACCTGGACACCTACTACGCCAGGACGCCGTACATCCGCGAGATGATCGCGCTCTACCTGGCCGCCCACAGCGTCGCTGCCGTCGGCATGACCGTGCTGTGCTGGCGCTGGTCGCTGAAGGTCAGCGGCTGGCTCCGCGGCGGGCTGGTGACCATCGTCGTCGGATCGCTGTTCAACCTCGCCTACGGAGTCACCAAGTCGTCCGCCGTGGCCGCCCGCTGGGCCGGACACGACTGGGACTACCTGTCCACGTTCGCCGCGCCGCCGCTCGCCTCGGTCGGCGCGCTGCTGAGCGCCGTCGGCTTCGTGCTGCCGCTCGCGGGCCAGCGGCTGTCCGACAGCTGGCACGCCTGGGCCGCCTACCGGCGGCTCGGAACACTGTGGCGCGAGCTGCGTTCCGCCGCTCCGGACCACAGCCCCTCGGTGCGGATCTCGTGGCTCTCGCCGGTCGAACTGCGTGTGACGCAGCGGGAGTCCGACATCCACGACGGCATGCTGCAGCTCGACCCGTACTTCGACCGCGTCCTGCGGACGAACGCCTACGACCAGGCCGTCGCCGAAGGGGCGGACCCCCGGCAGGCGGACGCGATCGCGGACGCGGCGATGGTCGCCGCGGCACTGCGGGCCCGCGCCGCCGACCCCGAGGGGCGGATCGTCAGGTCGGCAGAGGCCTACACCTCCGTCGCAGCCGCGGGACCACGTGATCTGGTGCGCATGTCCCTCGCCCTGCGTCATTCACCCGTCGTCGCAGCAGCGCGCCTGCGTACGGCCAGGTCAGAGAGCGGCACCCTATGAGCAGCGATCCCGTGAGAACCAGCAGGAACAAACCCCGCAGAGCCGTGGTGATCGGCGGCGGTCTGGCCGGCATGCTGACGGCCGGCGTCCTTCGCGAGTACGCGGAGGAGGTCACCGTCGTCGAGCGCGACGTCCTCCCGGAGGGGCCGCTGCCGCGCCGGAGTCTCCCCCAGGCGCACCACGCGCACCTGCTGTGGTCGGGCGGGGCGCGGGCGATGGAGTCGCTGCTGCCGGGCACCACCGACCGCTGGCTCGCCGCGGGCGCCCGCCGGATCCCGCTGCCGACCGGGCTGGTGTCGATGTCGGCACAGGGCTGGTTCCGCCGCTTCCCGGAGATGCAGTTCCTCATCGCCTGCAGCCGGGACCTGCTCGACTGGGTCGTACGGGACCAGGTGCTCACGAGCCCCCGGGTCACCGTCCTGCGGCGGACCGAACTGCTGGGCCTCGAAGGCGGCGCCGGCCGGGTCACCGGCGTGCGGGTGCGCGGCGAGGACGCAGGCGAACGGGTGCTCCCCGCCGACCTGGTCGTCGACGCGAGCGGCCGGGGGTCGCGGGCCCCGGAATGGCTGAAGGCGCTGGGCGTCGGCGACGTCCGGGAGGAGAAGGTCGACTCCGGGCTCGCCTACGCCAGCCGGATCTTCCGCGCCCCCGTGGGCTCGGAGGAGTACCCGGTCGTCAATGTGCAGGCCGACGCCCGTGAGCCCAGACCGGGCTGCACGGCCACGATCGTGCCCATCGAGGGCGGCCGGTGGCTGGTGACGCTGTCCGGCACGCGCGGCGGGCAGCCCACGAACGCCGCCGACGAGTTCCAGGACTTCGCCCGCTCCGTCCGCCACCCCGTGGTCGCCGACCTCATCGCCCACGCCGAACCCCTGACGGACGTCGTCGTCTCCCGCAGCACCGTCAACCGGCGGCGCTACTACGAGAAGCTGCGCGACTGGCCGGAGGGCTTCGTCGCCGTCGGCGACTCGGTCGCCACCTACAACCCCGTCTACGGGCACGGCATGTCGGTCGCCGCGCAGGGCGTCCTCGCGCTGCGGCGGGGGCTGGCCCTGCACGGCATGGGCTCCCCCGGGCTCGCCCGCCGGGTCCAGCGCTCGCTCGCCGGACCGGTCGGCACGGCGTGGGACCTGGCCACCGGGCAGGACATCCTCTACCCCGGGGCGATCGGCAAGGACCCCGGCGCCGCGGCGAAGGTGCTCCGGCACTACGTCGACCGGCTGATGCTCACCGCGACGGGACGGCCACTCGTCGCCAAGGCCCTGTTCGACGTGATGACGCTGTCGGCGCCGACCGGTTCGCTGCTGAAGCCGGAGATCGCGCTCGCGGTGCTGCGCGGCCCGGCACTGAAGCCGCTGAGCGGGCCGCCGCTGAGCGACGACGAGCTGCGCATCGCGAAGGAACCGCGCGGCGAGCGGGAGGCGGACCCGGCCGACGCCTGACGCGGCGGGGATCGGCGAGTGGCACGTCACAGGCATCGCCTAGGCTCAGCGGCAATATGAACGGCAATCACTCAGGCAGCACCCGCGCCGGGACGGGCGGCCGGACTCCGATGGAGCCGAAGGCCGACCGCGAGACGGTGCGCCGGCACAACCTCAGCCTGGTCCTGCGGACGGTCCGCGACCAGGTCGAGGCCACCCGCGCCGGTGTCGCGGCACGCGTGGGGCTGACCCGTGCCGCCGTCTCCTCGCTGGTCGAGCAGCTGATCGAGAGCGGCTTCCTGTCCGAGTCGGGCAAGACGTTCAGCGGCCAGGCGGGCCGGCCGGGCACGGTGCTCAAGGTGGCGCGCACCGGCCTCGCGGGCATCGGCGTCGAGATCAACGTCGACTACGTCGCGGTGTGCGTCGTCGACCTCGCCGGCACCGACCGGGTGCGGCTCGTGGAGCATCTGGACAACCGGGGCGCCGCACCGGCGGAGGTGTTCGGCCGCGCCGCCCGGATCGCGGCCCGCGCGCTGGCGTCGGCGACCGAGCAGGAACTGCGGCCGGTCGGCGCGGAGCTGGCGCTGCCGGGACTGATCTCCGGCGGCTCGGTGCTCCAGGCGCCCAACCTCGGCTGGACCTCCGTCCCGGCGGAGACCCCGTTCGCCGAGGCCCTCGCCGCGCTGCGGCCGGGGCTGCCCGCCCTGCCGGTCCGCTCCGAGAACGAGGCGAACCTCGCCGCGCTCGCCGAACTGTGGTTCGGCGGCCTCGGCGACGTGCGCAGCTTCCTCTACCTGACCGGCGAGATCGGGGTCGGCGGCGCGCTGGTGCTGGAGGGCGAACTGCTGCGCGGGGCGAACGGGTTCGCCGGAGAGATCGGCCATGTCTCCGTCTCGGACGACGGCCCGCTGTGCCGCTGCGGATCCCACGGCTGCCTGGAGCAGTACGCCGGCCAGGCCGCGCTGCTGCGCGCCGCCGGCCTCGACGAACGCGCCGGCGCGGCGGGCACGGCGGAGCTGGAACGCCGTGCCCGCGCGGGCGACGACGCGGCGCTCGCCGCGCTGGCCGGGGCGGGCAGGGCGCTGGGGCGCGCGCTGTCCGGCGCGGTGAATCTCTTCGATCCGGACGCTGTCGTGCTCGGCGGCGTCTACCGACCGCTGATGCCGTGGCTAGGCCCGCCCACGGGCGCGGAGCTGGAGGCCCGCGTGGTCTCGGGCCTGTGGTCCCCGACGAGTGCCCGCCTGCGGGCGTCCTCCCCCGCGGCGGACGCCGCCCGGGGGGCGGCGGCCCTCGTCGTCCAGGACGTCCTGGCCGACCCGGTGGCGTACGCGCCGCGCCCGCCGGCGTGAAGGAGAAGCCTGCCCCGGCGCAGCGGTTCGACGACCGGGTTCCGCCTCGCGTGGTCTGCCCGGCCGGATCCGCCTTTCATGATCGCTGACTCTGGCGGGGCGGTCCTGCCGCGGTGCAGGATGTGCCCGAGGGCCGGGCGGGGAGGCTCCTGCCGGTCCCACGCCGCCCGGCCCGCCCGCGCGAGGGGACGACATGGACGACATGGACGACATGACAGCCACGAGACGGTCACCGTGGCAGGTGATCGGCCTGGCCCTGGTCCTGTCGGCCGCCACGGGCGCGGGTCTGCTCGCCCTGGTCGCCTGGCACTTCGACGCCGGTGACTGCGCCGGCAGCGCGGCGAGGACCGAGCAGGTCGCCTCTCTGCGCATCTTCGACATGCCGCCGCACGGCGCACGTCCTTCGCGGGGGTGGGAGGAAGCGGAGTCCGAGTGCCTGGACGACAGCGGGGAGGCCTGGCTGGCCGTGACGTGGCAGTACGACTCCGGGGCGAGCCGGCAGTCGGTCATGGACCACTACCGTGCGGCGGTCGGCGAGGACGGCTGGTCCGTCGAACCGCCCGACGGTGGCGCGGGCGTGCCCCTGGTCCCGGCCGACGTGTGCTACGCGAAGGACATAGAAGGCGGTCCGGTGCTGCTGCGCATCCTGTTCGACACTCCGGGCGCGTTCGTCGTCAGCGTGGAGTCGAGTCTGGACGGCACACCGATGGGCTGCTGACCGGGGCCGCTGCCGGGTCCTCGAATCGGGTCAGCGGTTCGGGCGCAGCCTTCGGCGGCGTTCGGCGAAGCGTCCTCGACCACCGCTGTGACCTGCGGTTTCAGGCAGTCGTTCGGTTCCGTTCCGAAGGCTGCCGAGTCGACGGCGAAGACACCCACGCTGAGGCCACCCACACATCAGGGAGGTAGTGCCTTGGCCAGGAAGATCTCACTGCGCCACGCGGTCATCATGGGGGTGGCCACCGGTGCCGGATCCGCCGCGGGTTCTGTCGCCGAAGCGGGCGTCGAGCTCATGAGGCAGCCGCTGCCGGGTATCGGGCCGCTCGTCACCGGCGTGGTGGTCCTGTGGTGCGCGGAGAAACTCGACCGTGTCATCGCCGACGACCAGGAGAAGAACTGACGTCGGCCTGTCCCCCGCCGGGCGGCGCGCTTGCGCGCCGCCCGGCGTCTTCGTGAGCGGTCCGAACCCTCTGCTCGACCTGCCGCCGCAGGTCCTTGGACGACAGGGAATTCTCCAGTCGGTCCAGTTCCCCTGGCGTCAGCACGGCCAGATCACCGTCGGACACGACGTCGGCGGTGTGCCGGTCGCACCAGTCGCGCAGCCCGAGCGCGACGGCGATGCGCAGGGTTCGCACGGCCACCGCCCCCGAGCCGGTCCGTCCGGTCCGAGCGTCGGCCAGGCAGAGGTCGAGGAACCGGCACCACGCGCCCTCCGCCGGTGATCGTGGACCGTCCCCCTGAGAGTTGCCGTCGGCCACCGCCCCCTGCAGCAGCGCCTCTTCGCTGACCTGACGGAGCACCTCCTCGTACCCGGGAGCGGTCGCGGGACCCGCGAATGCCTGGGCGGTGGCCAGCGCACGTCGCGCGACGTCCGCCCTCGCACGGACGGCGACGCGCAGCGCGCAGGCGGTGAGAGCGATCCGGGCTGTCTCGTCGACCTTTCCGGCACCACCGTCCCGAGCGGCACTCAGCCGCTCCAGCAGGTCGGTGACCCGGTCGGCCGGCAGGTGCTCGCTGTCCTGCGCAAGCCGCTGGGCCAGCAGGCCGACGAAGCGGTGGAGGACAGGGGCGGGGACCGTGCCGAGCATGTCGAGACACTTCTCGTACCGGGTTTCGAGCGGGGAGGTGGAGCCCCGGAGTGGCGCCTCGGCGATCAACAAGGAGACGAGGGCCTGCGCGGCGGACACGCCGCCTTCCGGCAGGCGGACCGCGTCGGCCAGGGGCGCGAGCTCCTCGAAGACGGGCAGCACGGGTTCCAGGGCCAGTTCGGTGTCGGGGTCGTACAGGAGTCTGGCCCGTCGGAGTGCGGCGAGCCCCGGCCGGTCCTTCTTGTACACCGCTTCTCGCCCGGTTTCCCGGCTGTCGAGCGTCCAGCTCAACGTGCGCAGCGTCGGGAAGCCCTCCCGCTGCCCGAGCCGGACAGCGATGTCCCGCTGTCCTGGATGCCCGGGCTTCGGCACGGGGGCTGCGGCGACGGTCAGGGTGAAGGCGTCCCACGAGTCCGGCGTGAACTGCGACTGCCAGAGTGTGGCGTGCATGCGCCAGGCCTCCACAGGGTCGGCGGAGTCGCCGACGAGCCGGGAAAAGGAAACGCTCTCGCCTTGAGCCACGGCCAGTGCGAGCAGCAGCAGATTCGCGCTGTAGTGAGCGTGACGGCGGGTGACGGGGGTCGGCCGGTCCCCGACACGGTAGTCGAGTCGCTCCGCCGGCGGCTGTTCCTGAAGGGCGTCACGGAACAGCCGGGCCACGGCATCGGCCGGCGGAAGCAGTTCGCGTACGTTGTCCAGGATCTGCACGCGGTCACTGAACGGGGCGAACGACAGCATCGCGAACAAGAGAGCGCGCCACCGCCCGTCGTCCCCGCAACGAGTGAGGGTCCGGGCCGTCTTCCGGGCGATCAGGTGTTCACCGAAGGTGGCATGCAGGAACTCGTACCACCTCCGGTCCTGGTCGCCGAAGGTGGCCTTCGATTCATGGATGAAGAAGAACCGGCCGAAGAGCCTTCGCGCTTCCGGGCGTGCGAGAGTGGCATCGAGAGCGCGCAGGTGACCAAGGTCGTGATCGGCCTCCTCGGCGGCGACCCCTTGACGGCCGCGGTTGAAGATGCCGCAGGCGACCACCGCCAGCAGGTCGAGCTCGTTCTCGATGTGCTCCTCAAGGTCGTCAGGGGGCAGACCCGGGGCATGCTTTTCGATCTCGCGACGGACGAACAACCGCAGCAGACGCTCGTACAGTTCCGTCCGGCTCATCGAATCCAGGCGCTCTGCTGCCGGATCGTGGTTCTCCGCGAGACGGCCTGTCTGCTCGACCGCGTGGTACATCGCCAGCATCAGCAGCAGCAGCGGCTGGGCGGTGAGCTCGGGGTGCGCCTCGGTGACCGTCCGGCACAGCGGGGAGATCCCCTGCCCGGTGAAATGGGCGCTGTTCGCCTCGTTCCAGGCGTCCGTCCACCGGTCGATGCGCTCGACGTCGAAGGGCTCCAGCCGGATGATGACACTGGACTCGGGGATCTGCGCCTGGTCGGCGACCACGGTACGGCTGGTGACGATCGCCGCCACAGGTCTGCCGTTGTCCGCCGAGGTGCGCTGGAACTCGGCGATGTCGCGCAGGTAGTTTCCATGGTTGGCGCCGCCGGCCTGGAGCAGCTCGTCCAAACCGTCGAAGATCAGCACGGGCAGCACATCGATCGACCGGGTCACCGTCGCCCAGCTCGCCTCGCTCAATGTGGCCTGCCGCAGGGCTTGGTCGACCTGGTCGAGGACGTCCGCGTCGGCCTGTACGTTGCGCAGTTCGATCCGGATCGGGAGGTAGTCCGACGGGGGCAGACGGGCCGCCAGCAGGCGTGTCAGAAGAGACTTGCCGCCACCAGGGTCACCCAGGACCACCAGCGGTTGGTCGACGAGCGGGGAGCCGGTGATGTGCCCGGCCAGAAAACTCTGGATGTCGTCGCGCAGCGGTCTGTTCTGCCACCAGGACACCATGTGGGGGTTGGCACCCCGTTCCTGAACGGCCGTCCGGAAGGCAGGGTTGACGTACCCCTTGGAGAGCCGGGGCAGGCGCGGGCCCGGCCGATGGCCTCCCATGTCGCCGACGGGGGAGATCGGCCGGGCGAGCTCCCGCCGGTACAGGACGGACAGCCGCCTGGGCCACGCGCTCGGGGCGGTGCTGCGTGCGAGAGCCTGCAACAGGGTCTCCAGGCCGTCCAGACCGTGCCGCTGCTCACGCAGCTCGCGGTAGAACCCCTCGAGCCTGCTTCGTGCGGGTCCGTCCGGAACCGTCGTCAGCAGACGTGCCGCGTCCGGGCCGTCCTGCATGCTCGCCCAGAGGAACAATTCCGGGCAGGCGGCAGCTAGTTCGGCAAGGCGGCTCTCGTAACGCGATGTGGCGGCCTCGGCGGCCTCCTCGACGGTCCTGGTCCCGTGGTCTCCGTCGGAAAGGACGGCGGTGAGGACCTTGGCGTAATGGCCGGCGACTCTCGCCCGGTGGTCCTGGTAGGGCACGTCGGCGACCGGCAGCGGAGCGGACGCCACGGTCCCGTCGCTGAGCAAGTTGTACATGAGCAGCTCGACGTCGAGATCCTTCACCGCCCGGCTCGCCCGCATCACGATGCCCAGGGCCTCGCTGAGCACGAGCCCCTCGGTCAGCAGGATCACGTGTGCGGCACGCAGCAGTTGGACACGGTGCCCGTGACATGCTCGACGTACCCGCTCGCCCAGCCCTTGGAGGAGTGAGCATGTGACGTCCGCGGCCTCGTCCGTCAGAGCGGTCAGCTCTTCCCCGGAGCCGACGGTCCAGGTCACGAGTGTTCCTGCCTGGGTGTTCAGGTCGTGACGCTCTCCGGCGAGGACATGTGCGGCCGCCTCCCAGCCGAGCTCGTCCCCGTACTCCTCCCTGCCGCCCGAGAAGATCTCACTCGCGTAGGCGTCGCCGCAGACCGAACACTCCTCCCGCCCCCGCACGGCAGGCTCGAGTTTCTCAGCTCCGGCCTTCGGCTGCTCGGCAGCGGCACGGGACGCCGCTCTGTCGACGTCGTCCTCGAGTTCGGAGTGTCGGCGCCGCCAGTTGGCAAGTTCATCGGCCAGGTGACGTTGCCGGTTCGCGGCGGTCGACGGCTCGTCCGCCGCCTCGTGGCACGCGGTGACGACGGCCCGGACGACGTCCCAGTCCGGCGGGCTCTTACGGTGCCCGTTCAGCAGTGCGGACAGGGACGCTTGGGCCAGGCCCAGCCGGCCTGCCAGGTCGGCCTGCGAGAGCGGGCTCCTGCTCACCGTCTGCTTCAGCCGGGCGCAGAAGGCCTCGATCAACTGCTGGCCAGACACCGCTGGTCCGCCTCCCCGCCTCCGTCTTGGGCTTCTTGAAGCGGAGCTTACGAGCGCGGCGGGGCGCCGGGCATGGCCTTTGCCTGATCGGAGGTCGGCTTCCCGACGTGTTTTCCGTCTTCTTGCTGCGGTGAACGCGTCTCCGGGCAAGGGGGCGCCCCCTGGGCATCGGCGGAACGGACCGCCGGTGGCGCGACGTCGCACGTCCGCTGCTGGAATCCGCGGCTCCGGTGAGCGACACTTCCGGGCGCGGGTCAGCGCCCGTCAGGCGTCACACCGCGGCATGCGGCGGCGCGGCCCCCGCTTCCGTCAACGGCAGTCCGAGCTGGGCCCGTTCGGTGACCCACCGCGTCGGGCGGTAGCGCGGATCGCCCGTCGTCCCGTACAGGGCGCGGTGCAGCGCCAGCATCCGCGCCGCGCCGGTCCGGTCGCCCCAGGCGAGCGGGCCGTGCGGGTAGCCGAGGCCGGTGGTGACGGCGAGATCGATGTCGGTAGGTGCGGCGATCGCGCGCTCGGCGATCGACGCCGCGACCGAGACGATGGAGGCGAGCAGCCGCTGGGCGACCGATCCGGCGGTGTCGCGCACGACGGACACGGACACAGGCATGGGGGCGTCGCCGGACCGGGCCAGCACGGCGCGTGCGTCGCGTACCGCGTCCGTGTCACAGGCGGGTGTCATGGCGAGCACCCGCCGGCGCGTGTCCAGGGAGAGCGGGTCGACACCGAGCGTGCGCCCCGCGGGCAGGCCGAGCTCCGCGACGGCCGCCGCGACGGTGGTGCCCCACACGGGCACGAGCACCACGGCGCGTTCGCCGGGCCGTGCCCCCTCGTCGAGGACGGCGCCGACGGCACGCAGGGCGCGGCGTACGTCGTGCGCGTCCGCGTCGCCGGGCACATGGACCGGTCGGGAGGCGTCCCCGGTGACCGGCGGCTCCGCGGGGGTGCCCGGGGCGTCGGGACCGTAGTCGTAGAAGCCGCGGCCGGTCTTGCGGCCGTGCAGGCCGGCGGCCACGCGGTTCGGTGTGAGGTACGACGGGCGCAGGCGCTCCGAGTGGCGGAATCCCTTCCAGACGGTGTCGATGACGGAGGCGGTGACGTCGAGACCGGTGAGGTCGGTGAGCTCGAAGGGGCCCATGCGCAGCCCGAGTACGTCGCGGGCGATCCGGTCGATGCCGGCCGCGTCGGCGACATCCTCCTCCAGCAGGGCCAGCGCCTCGGTGATCAGGCCGCGCCCCGCGTGGTTGACGAGGAAGCCCGGGGTGTCGGCGACGACGACCGCGCGGTGTCCGCTCTTCTCCACGAGATCGACGAGGAAGGGCACCACGGCAGGGCGGGTGGCGGCGCCGGGGATCACCTCGGCGATCCTCATCAGCGGTACGGGGTTGAAGAAGTGCAGCCCGGCCAGCCGGGTCGGGTCGGCCAGCCCGGCCGCGATCCGGGTGACGGACAGCGAGGAGGTGTTGGTCGCGAAGACCGCCGATGCCGGCAGGACCTTCTCCAGGCCGGTGAAGAGCTCGGTCTTGACCGCCAGGTCCTCCAGCACCGCCTCGACGACGAGGTCGACGCCGCCGCCGGGAGCCAGCGGGGACCGCAGCGGCACCAGCCGCTCCGCCGCGGCGGCGGCGTCCTCGGCAGAGGTGCGCCCCTTCTCGACGGCGCGGCCGAGCATCCCGGTGACGAACCCGACGGCCTCGTCCACGGAGTCCGGCCGGGCGTCGGCCAGTTCGACGGTGTGTCCGGCGGTCACGGCCCACTGGGCGATCCCCCGGCCATGACCCCGGCTCCGACGACCCTGATGCGCATAGGTTCCCTCGTCCCTTGTTCCTCGTGTCCGGCGCGTTTACGGGCGGCGGTGTGTCTCGACGTGTCCCGGCGCCTGCGCGGCCCAGGGTCCGCGCGACCCGACACCTGCGCGGCCCGGGGTCCGCGCGGCCTGTCGGCTACGCGGCCTGGTGTCTTCGCGGCCGTGTCTCAGCGCAGATAGACGCGGCCCGGGTCGACGTCCTCCCGGAGCAGCCGCAGTTCGGCCGCGGTGGGGGGTTCGACGGTGGCGACCTCGTCGGCGACCTGGAGGTCCCAGCCGGTGGCGGCCCGGACCCGGTCGACGGTGACGCCCGGATGCACGGCGACCAGCCGCAGCTCCTCCCCCGCGCCCGAGCGGGCGAGGATGCCCAGGTCGGTGATGACGCGGGTGACTCCCGCGCCGCGCGGCGTGATGCCGTCGGCGAGCGCTCGGTCGGGGCCCGGCGAGGTGCAGAAGTCGAGTTCGGCCATGAACGAGCGGGGGTCGTGACGGCGCATCACCACGAACACCTCGCCCGAGTTGGCCATGACCTCCATGGCTCCGCCGGAGCCGGGGAGGCGGACCTTCGGCCTGTCCCAGTCGCCGATGACGGAGGAGTTGAGGTTGCCGTGGCGGTCGATCTGGGCGGCGCCGAGGAAGCCGACGTCGATGTGCCCGCCCTGGAGCACGGAGCCGAAGAGGGTGGCCATGGACAGGACGGCCTCGGCGCCGGTGATGAGGACCGCGTCGGCGATCGTCTCCGGCAGCTGTGAGGGGTGCGCGCCGCAGACCCCCGACTCGTAGACGATCTCGAGGCGTGGCGCGACGGTGAGGTGGGCGAGCGAGGCGGCCAGGGTGGGCAGGCCGATCCCGGCGAACACGGTCCGTCGCCCGGCGAGTTCACGGGACGCGACGACGGAGAGGAGCTCCGAGGAGGTCGCGGTGCCGGCGGCTGTCATCTTCGTCTCTCCGTCGTAGGGTCCGTCGTAGGGTGCGTCGTTCGGTGCGTCGTTCGGTGGCGCGGTCACAGCCGTCGTCCGTAGTTCACGGGCAGGCTCATCGCCTCGCCCACGGCCAGCTCCGCCCAGAACTCCTCGCCCTGCTTGGCGACGTACTCGGCGTGGTCGCGGGTGCCGTACACCCACTCGGCCATCCAGTCCCGCAGCCGGGCGGGGTCCTTGCTGATGTGCGACCAGGACCGGTAGAAGGCGTTGTCCCGGTCGTAGTAGCCCTGTGCGAAGGACGGGTGGGCGCCGCGCGGGCAGGCGACGACGGCGTGGACCGCGTGCGAGGGGATGACGGTCCGGTTGGGGTCGGAGCGCACCACCTCGTCCTCGACGATCTCCTCGACCACCACGACGGCCTTCTTCGCGGCGTAGACCGCCTCTGCCTGGACGCCGGTGAGGCCCCAGACCTGGGTGTTGCCGGAGCGGTCCGCGCGCTGCGCGTGGACGATGGTCACGTCCGGGTTGACCGGCGGCACGACGTAGATCTCCTCCGTGGCGCCGTCCGGACCGGGATAGGGCGAAGTGACCTTGCGGATCCCGGGGTTGACCGAGGGGAGGTCGCTTCCGGCGTAGGAGCGCAGCGGGTGGAAGGGCAGGCGCTGGGCGCCGGCGAGATAGCGGCAGATCATCCCGTAGTGGCTGTACTCCTCGAACTCCAGCGGCTCGGGCTCGGCTGACTCGATGCGCCGCCGCAGCTCCCCGAGCGAGCCGGCCGAGGAGTTGCCGACGAAGGAGGAGACCAGCTTGGTGACGCAGCCGCCCGCGAGCAACTGGTCCACCACGATGTCCGCCGTCATCCGCACCACCGTGAGGTTCCTGCGGCCCTGGCGGATGATCTCGTGGCCGGCGGCCGTCGGGATGAGATGGGTGAAGCCTTCGAGGGACACCGTGTCGCCGTCGTGCACGAACGAGGCGATCGCGTCCTTCATCGTCATGGTCTTGTCCACGGCCCACACGCTGCCAGCACCATTGATTACTGTCCAATACCAAATTAAGGTCGCATTGAGACGTCAGGAGAAATAGCCACCGGGCGTCCAGTGAATCCGGATGGAACGGAACGGGACGGCCGTGGAACTGCGCTATCTGACCTCCTTTCTCGCGGTCGCCGAGGAACTGCACTTCGGCCGCGCCGCCAGACGCCTCCAGATGGCTCAGCCGCCGCTGAGCCAGCAGATCCGCCAGCTGGAGCGGGAGCTCGGCGTGCAGCTGTTCGAGCGCAACACCCGCTCGGTACGGCTCACCAGCGCGGGGCAGTCCTTCCTCAAGCCGGTGCGCACGGTCCTGGACGATCTGGACATCGCCGTACGGGTGGCCAAGGCGGCGGGCCAGGGAGAGTACGGGCGGGTCACCGTCGGCTTCGCCGGCGCCTCCTCGCACCACACCCTGCCCCTGCTCACCCGGGCGGTCCGGGCTGCCCATCCCGGCCTGGAGCTGGTCATGCAGGGCCAGACCTACGCGGACGTCGCCCTGGCCAAGGTCGCGGACGGCTCGCTCGACCTGGGCTTCGTGCGGCTGCCCGCCCGCCGGCCCGGTGTCGAGACGCGGGTCATCGGCGAGGAGGAGCTGCTGTGCGCGCTGCCGCAGGACCATCCCCTCGCGAGCCGTGAGCGGATCGCGGTGGCCGACCTGGCCGCGGAGCCGTTCGTCAGCTTCCCGGCCAACGCCGGCTCCACGCTGCGCGACGCCACCTTCCGGGCCTGCGAGGACGCCGGGTTCCATCCGAGGGTGGTGCAGGAGGCCCCGGACTCGTACACGATCCTGGCGCTGGTGGCGGCGGGCGTGGGTGTCACGCTCACCCTCTCCTCCTGTCTGCACATCCAGCAGACGGGCCTGGTGCACCGGCCGCTGGCCGGCCCGCCGACCCGTCTCCAGGCCGCGCTCGCCTGGCGCACCGACAATCCGTCGGCGGCCCTGCGCAGTGTGCTGGCGGTGGCCGCCGAGGCGCTGCCGACGCCCGCCGGACCGGCGGGCGTGCCGCGCGACTGATCCCCCACCGTCCTGCACGACTGATCCCATCGCCCTGCGCGACTGATCCCCAACCGTCGTGCACGCCTGATCCCACCGCCCTGCGACTGATCCCACCGCCCTACGCGATTGATTCGCCCGCCGTCTCAATCGGCCCCCGATCGGATACTGGACCGGACGCGGCGGCCGGTGGAAGGGTCGGCAGAGCATCACCCGCCCGTACCCAGGAAGGCCACCGCATGTCCGGTCAGCCCGATGTCGTCATCTGCGAACCGCTCCGCACCCCGATCGGCAGGTTCGGCGGCGCCCTCTCGAGCCTGCGTCCCGCCGCTCTCGCGGCGCACGTGATCGCGGAGGTGGTCCGCCGCACCGGCATCGCCCCCGACCAGGTCGACGAAGTGATCCTCGGTCACGCGTATCCGACGTCCGACGCCCCGGCGATCGGCCGGGTGGCCGCCCTGGACGCCGGGCTGCCGGTGTCCGTGACCGGGGTCCAGGTCGACCGCCGCTGCGGCTCGGGCCTTCAGGCCGTGCTGGACGCGGCCATGCAGATCCGGGCCGGCTTCAGCGACGTGGTGATCGCCGGCGGCGTCGAGGTGATGAGCGCGGCGCCGTACTACACGCATGACGGCCGGTGGGGCATCAAGGGCCCCGGCCTTCAGCTGCACGACTCGCTCGCGCGCGGCAGGGTGACCGCCGGCGGCGTCAACCACCCGGTGCCCGGCGGCATGATCGAGACCGCGGAGAACCTCCGCCGCGAGTACGGGATCAGCCGGGAGGACCAGGACGCCCTGGCGCTCCGCTCCCAGCAGCGGGCCGGGCGGGCCATGGGGACCGGGCTGTTCGACGACGAGATCGTGCCCGTGCCCGTACGTGGCCGCAAGGGCGAGACGCTGGTCGCCGCGGACGAGCATCCGCGCCCGGACACCACGGCGGAGAAGCTGGCCTCGCTGCGGCCCCTCACCATCGGCTCCGACCCGGAGGCGACGGTCACGGCGGGCAACGCCAGCGGGCAGAACGACGCGGCGGCGGCCTGCCTTGTGACGAGTGCCGGGACCGCTGAGCGGCTGGGCCTGACCCCGATGGTGCGACTGGTGTCGTTCGCCCGGGCCGGTGTGCCCGCCGGGACGATGGGCATCGGCCCCGTACCGGCGACCCGGGCGGCGCTGGAGCGGGCCGGCCTGAAGCTCGCCGACCTTGACCTGATCGAGCTGAACGAGGCCTTCGCCGCGCAGGTCCTGGCCTGCACCCGGGAGCTCGGCCTGTCGGAGGCCGACCACGAGCGGATCAACGTCAACGGCTCCGGCATCTCGCTGGGGCACCCGGTGGGCGCCACCGGAGGCCGCATCCTGGCGACCCTGGCCCACGAGATGCGCCGCCGCGAGGCCCGCTACGGGCTGGAGACCATGTGCATCGGCGGCGGTCAGGGCCTGGCGGCCGTCTTCGAGCGCGTGACGGCCTGACGCACGGACGGGACCGGACCCGGAGAAGCGGCACCACAGCGCCCACGGGCGCCGGCGAGGCCCGGGTGACACGGTCACCCGGGCCTCGCCGGTGCCGACGTGGAAACTTCTTCCCCGAGCTCGAAGGCCCCTTGGGCACCCTGGTCGCGTTCGCGACGTTCTGGGTGGGTTTCCTCGCCCGCCCGCTCGGCGGCATCATCTTCGGCCACTTCGGCGACCGTCTCGGCCGTAAGAAGACCCTCGTCATCACCCTGCTGATGATGGGCATCGCCACGACCCTCATCGGTCTGCTGCCCGGCTACTCCTCGATCGGTGTCGCGGCGCCGATCCTGCTGGTGTGCATCCGCATGGTGCAGGGCATCGGACTCGGCGGCGAGTGGGGCGGCTCCGTGCTGATCGCCTCCGAGCACGCCCCCCAAGGGCAAGTCCATCCTCTACGGCGCCTTCGCCCAGCAGGGCTCACCCGTCGGCAACACCCTCAGCACCGTCAGCTTCCTGGCCATCAGTCAGCTCACGACGGTCTGAACGGGAGGCGGCAGACAGCATGACTCCCCTCATCGTCGACGGCATCCCCGAGATCAGCGCACTGGGCGGCCGGGACCTCGGCCACTCCCGGTGGCGGGAGGTCACCCAGGACCTGATCGACATGTTCGCCGCCGTCTCCGGCGACCACCAGTGGATCCACACGGACACGGAGCGCGCGGCGCACGGCCCCCACGGCGGGACCATCGCCCACGGGTACATGGTCCTCAGCTGGGGCATCCCGATGTTCGCCGAACTGCTCCAGGTCACGGGAGTGGGCATGGCGCTCAACTACGGCGTCAACAAAGTCCGCTTCCCCTCCCCCGTCCCGGCCGGCAGCCGGGTCCGCCTCCACGCGACGGTCACGTCGGTGGTGCCGGTCAAACGCGGCGGGGTGGGCATGACGCGGGCGTTCACGTTCGAACTGGAGGGCTCGCCGAAGCCGGCGTGCGTGGCGGAGTCGCTGACGCACTTCTATCCGTGACGGAGTCTCAAACGCCGGACGGGCTCGATCTGCCTGTCAGATCGAGCCCGTCCGGCGTTGAGGACACCGCGAGGAGCGCGGAACGGGTCCGGGCGGAGCCCGGTTTCGGGAAGGGGCGGGGCGGGGAACATGCCCCGCGCAGCGGCGCCGCCCCTCAGGCAACACCCCGTCAGCCCGCCGCCGCCTCCACCGCCGACGACACCCGCTCCCACGCTTCCATGTCCCGCTCCACCGCCTCCAGTTCCGTCCCCGAGCCCGCTCCCCAGTCCGACGCCAGTGCCACCGGATCCGCTCCGGTCGCCGCCGCCGCGGCAAGCGCCGAGGCGCCGAGGGCGACCAGTTCGCCGCCGGCGGGGATCAGCAGGGGGCGGCCCGACAGGCGGCGCACGGTCTCCACCCAGTGGCGGCCGTTCGCCCCGCCGCCCACCAGCCGGAGGGGGCGCGCGGCGGTCAAGGGGTCCGACGGGTCCTGGCCGCAGGCGCGCATGACCTCGTCGAGGGCGCGCAGGACGGTCACGGCAGCCCCTTCGTAGGCCGCGCCGAGGATCTGCTGGCGGGTGGTCGTGTGTCGCAGGCCGGTCAGCATGCCGGACGCCCCCGGCAGGTCGGGCGTCCGTTCGCCGTCGAGGTACGGCAGGAGGACGACCTCGCCGCCCGCTTCCGCGGCCTCCCGGTCCAGGCCCAGCAGGGAGGCCACCTTGTCGACGGCGAGAGTGCAGTTCAGGGTGCAGGCGAGCGGCAGGTATGTGCCGTCCGCCGCGGCGAACCCGGCGAGCGCCGGTGACGCGGGGCGTGTGCGGCTCGCGGCGAACACGGTGCCCGACGTACCGAGGCTGAGGGCCGGGTGGTCGAGCAGCCCCGCTCCGCCGAGCCCGAGGCCGACCGCCGCGGCCATGTTGTCGCCGGTTCCGGCGGCGACGGCGATCCCGGCGGGCAGGCCGAGCCGCTCGGCGGCGGCGGGCGTGAGCGAGCCGACGCGGGTGGCGCCGGTCGGCGCGACGGTCGGAAGGAGCGACGGGTCGAGGCCGACGAGGTCCAGCAGAGCCGGGTCGTACGCACCGGTCGCGGTCGAGTACCAGCAGGTGCCGGATGCGTCGCCGGGGTCGGTGGCGGCGACGCCGGAGAGGCGTTCGGTGAGGAAGTCGTGCGGCAGGCGCACCGCCGCCGCGGCGTCCGCGGCCGCGGGCTCGTTCTCCCGCAGCCACTGCCACTTGGCGGCCGTCATGGAGGCGACGGGGACGGAGCCCGTGCGGGCGGTCCATGCGTCGGGGCCGCCGAGTGCCTCGGTGAGGGCGGCGGCCTGAGGCGCGGAGCGGGTGTCGTTCCACAGCAGAGCGGGCCGCAGGGGGGCGCCGGCACGGTCGAGGACGACGAGGCCGTGCTGCTGTCCGGCGACCGCGATGCCGGTGACGGCGGCCGGTTCGATGCCGAGCGCGGCCAGTTCCTTGAGGCCGGCGGCGACGGCGGCCGCGAGGGCCTGCCACCACACCTCGGGGTCGGTCTCCCGTGCACCGTTCTCGCCGGTGACGTGGTGGGACGCCCTGCCGAGGGCGAGGAGCCGCCCGCTGGTGACGTCGGTGAACGCCGCTTTCGTGGACTGTGTGGAGCTGTCCACCCCGATGACGACCGCGTTCGCCGGCATTGCCGCACCTCTCCCGTGAGTCCGTGCGCGGCCATTTGGCCGAGCGGGAAACAAATTACGTCACACGCCCGCGCGACAACAGTGGCCGGGGGACTTCTACGATCGGAGGTCGGCGTGCATTATTAGTAAGGTCAGAAAACAAACCAGTGATCCAAGGCGGACATGGCCATGACGGAACGCTTCACCCCCACCCCCGAGGACAAGTTCAGCTTCGGCCTCTGGACGGTCGGCTGGCAGGGCCGGGACCCGTTCGGGGACGCGACCCGGCCGCACCTGGACCCTTCGGAGTCAGTCCGGCGGCTCGCCGACCTCGGCGCGTACGGGGTGACCTTCCACGACGACGACCTGATCCCCTTCGGGTCGAACGACAGTGAGCGCGAGGCGCACATCAAGCGCTTCCGTGAGGCGCTGGACGCCACCGGCCTCATCGTGCCGATGGCGACGACCAACCTCTTCACCCACCCGGTCTTCAAGGACGGCGGCTTCACCGCCAACGACCGTGACGTGCGCCGGTACGCGCTGCGCAAGACCATCCGCAACATCGACCTGGCCGTGGAGCTGGGCGCGCAGACGTATGTCGCCTGGGGCGGCCGTGAGGGCGCGGAGTCCGGTGGCGCCAAGGACGTGCGCGTGGCGCTGGACCGGATGAAGGAAGCCTTCGACCTGCTCGGCGAGTACGTCACGGAGCAGGGCTACGACCTGCGCTTCGCCATCGAGCCCAAGCCGAACGAGCCGCGCGGCGACATCCTGCTCCCGACGGTCGGCCACGCGCTGGCGTTCATCGAGCGCCTGGAGCGCCCGGAGCTGTACGGCGTCAACCCGGAGGTCGGCCACGAGCAGATGGCCGGGCTCAATTTCCCGCACTCCATCGCGCAGGCGCTGTGGGCGGACAAGCTCTTCCACATCGACCTGAACGGTCAGAGCGGCATCAAGTACGACCAGGACCTGCGCTTCGGCGCCGGTGACCTGCGGTCCGCGTTCTGGCTGGTCGACCTGCTGGAGACGGCCGGTTACGCGGGCCCCCGGCACTTCGACTTCAAGCCGCCGCGGACCGAGGACTTCGACGGCGTGTGGGAGTCGGCGGCGGGCTGCATGCGCAACTACCTGATCCTCAAGGAGCGTGCCGCGGCCTTCCGCGCCGACCCCGAGGTCCGCGAGGCACTGCGTGCCTCACGCCTGGACGAGCTGGCGCGGCCGACGGCGGACGACGGGCTGGCGGCGCTGCTGGCGGACCGGACCGCGTTCGAGGACTACGACGTGGACGCCGCCGCCGAGCGGGGGATGGCGTTCGAGCGCCTCGACCAGCTGGCGATGGACCACCTGCTCGGAGCGCGCTGATCCGCGCGCACACGGGGCCGTTCCGGATGATCCGGAACGGCCCCGAGCCGTCTCACAGATGTGCGTCGAAGGCCTGGAGCGGGTCGCGCACGAAGGGCGGCCTGGAGTGGAGCGCGATCTCCGCGAGCACCACACTCCCCAGCTCCATCCGGTGCGTCATGATCCGTGTCGCGTAGGCGTCGACGAGGCGCAGACCGCGCCCGCAGGGGACGTCGGCGTCGAGCGGTTCCTGCCGGCGGGTCACCCGGTGTTTCCAGCAGCCACCGTCCATGACCTCGACCGTCAGCGCGTCGCCCCGGACGCTGATCACCGTGGACACCCATGGGCTGCCGCTGTGCAGCACCACGTTCGTGACCAGTTCGGTGACGATGACGGACAGCGCCTCGTCGAAGTGCTCGGCCAGTCGCCATCGGCGTGCCACTGCCCGGGCGAAGCGCCGGAGTGCGCGTGCGGCCTCCGGCGTGGCGGGCATGGCGCAATGGGCCAGGCTTCGCAGCGCGGAGGTGGGCCCGGCCCGCCCAGGGGCAGGGCTCGGTGCACGTTCCATGGCAATCACATGGGCTCCTGTTCGGTCGGGCGGCATCGCCCTGACTCAGGTCCAGCGGCCGGGAGTCCTTCTCCAACCTGGCCGTCGAAAGCCACGCAGCTGTTCTGCGGCAACCCCAACACTCGTATCCGGACACCTCCCGTTCAATCAGGGACACTGAAACCCGTATACGTAAAGAATCGAAATGCCTTGGAATCTCCGAGGAGAGTGATTCGGTGGACACATGGAGTGACGAGGCGGCCGGCCGGTGGCTGGAGCACGTGCTCACGGGGCCGTCCGCCGATGAGGCCGCGCTCCTGCTGGTCGAGGGCCCGGCCGGTACGGGGAAGACCCGCCTCGCGACGCGTCTCGCGGACGGCGCCGCGGCCCGGTCCGTGCGCAGTGTGAGCGTCTCGTTCTCGTCGTCCGGAGCCACCGTCGTGTGCCGACCGCGGCCGACGACGGCCGACAGTCCGGCGGGCAGCGCACCCCGGCAGCCGCCCGGCCCCGCCGATCTGCCGGGCGCCCTGGCCCCCCTCCTCGAACGGGGCGAGCGCTTCCTGCTCGTCGCGGAGGACGTCCACCGCGCCGACCTCCCGGCTCTCGAGCTGCTGCGCGGGCTCCTCGACCGGCCGCCGGACCGGCTCGCCGCGGTCGTCACGTACCGCCCGGAGGAACTGCGCGAGCCCGGCCTCGCCCTGGGCCGGGGGGCCCACTTCCCCGCGTCCCTCGCCGTGCAGCGGCTGCGGCTCGGCCCCCTCGACGCACAGCAGGTCCGCGAGCTGGTCGAGGAGGGACTCGGCCCGGGCCGCTGCCCGTCCGACCTGGTCAGCCGCGTCCAGGAGCGGTCCGGCGGCGTGCCGCAGGTCGTCGCCGACGTGGTGCGGCTGCTGCGCGAGTCGGGCGACGGGCGGGAGCGCTTCTCGGTCAGGGACCTGGAGGCGGCGGGCGTCCCGCCGCGTCTGGCCGTACTCGCCCTCGGCCGCACCGCGGCGCTCACGGAGCGGGCGCGGCACATCGCCTGGGCCGCCGCCGTGCTGGACGAACCGGTGGAGGCGGACGAGCTCTCCGCGGTCGCCGGTCCGGACGGCGGCGAGGGCACGAAGGGGCTGGTCGAGGCGGTGCGCGCGGGGGTGCTGCGGGAGGACGCGGAGGGCCGTTACGGATTCTTCGTCCCGCTGGCGGCGACAGCGGTATACGGGCAGGTGCCGGGCCCCGTCCGCCGTGAGATGCACCGCAGGGCGGCCACGGCCCTCGGCCGCAGGCACCCGGTGCCGTGGGCGCCGCTGGCCCGTCACCGCCGGCACGGCGGTCAGACCAAGGCGTGGCTGCGGGCCGTGGAGCGTGCGGCGCTGCAGTGCGCGGCCGACGGCGAGCACCAGGCCGCGATCGACATCCTCGAGCGGGCCCTGTCCCGTCCGACGGTGCCGCCTGCCGCGAGGGCCCGGCTCGCGCCGCTGCTGGCGCACAGCGCCGTGCTGGGGCTGCGGAGCGATCAGACGGTGACGGTGCTGCGGCAGATCCTCGACGAGCAGTCCCTGCCGACGGCCGTGCGGGGACAGATCCGGCTCGACCTCGGCCTGCTGCTGTGCAACCAGGCGGTCGCGGGCATGCAGGGCTGGCTGGAGCTCCAGCAGGCGGTGGAGGAGCTCGAGGAGCGGCCGCTGATGGCGGCCAGGGCCATGGCGGCGCTGGCGATGCCGCTGCTGTCGACGGTGCCGCTGGAGCGGAACCTGTACTGGCTGGAGCGCGCGGAGAAGGCCGGCGCGGACAGCGGCGACGAGGAGGCCGGTACCGCGGTCGCCGCCAACCGGGCGGGCACGCTCATGTACATCGGCGATCCGGCGGCCTGGCAGGTGCTGGAGCAGTTGCCGAGGGAGACGGAGGACGCCGCCTGCCGTCAGCACGTCGCCCGCGGACTGTGCAACGCGGCGGACGGCGCGCTCTGGCTGGGCCAGCTCGGCCCCGCCCGGGGACTCCTCGCCGAGGGTGTGGAACTGGCGGCCCGCAGCGGAGCGACGTACGTCGAGCAGGGTGCCCGCGGCACCTCGCTGCTGCTGGACTGGGCCGAGGGCGACTGGTCGGAACTGACCGGCCGGGCCCGGGCGTTCGTGGCGGAGGCGGACACCATGCCCGGCCAGGGCGTCGACGGCCGTACCGTTCTCGGGCTGATGGCGATATCCAGGGGCGAGTGGCAGCAGGCGACGGCGTGGCTGGCCGGCGACGGCTCGCGGGAGACGGAGGGTTCCGCCGTGCCACATGTGGCGGCCGCGTCCGGGGCGCTGATCCGGATGGCCCTGGTCCGCGACGACGTCGAGACGGCGGTCGCGGAGGCGTCGATGGCCTGGGACCGGATCAGGGACAAGGGCGTGTGGGTGTGGGCGGCGGAGCTGGCGCCGTGGGCCGTGGACGCGACGTTGCGCGCGGGCAGGCGCGACACGGCGCGGGGAATGATCGATGAATTCGCAGCGGGCCTCGACGGCCGCCAGGCCCCCGCGTCGTCGGCGGCGCTGAACTGGTGCCACGCGCTGCTCGCCGAGGCGGACGGCCACCCGCGGACCGCGGCCGAACGGTACCGCCGGGCGGCCCTCGAGTACGCGGGCATGCCGCGCCCGTACGCGACGGTGCTCGCCACCGAGGGGGCCGCCCGCTGCCAGTTGGCCTCGGGGACGGACACGGCCGCCGTGGTCGCCGAACTGACCTCGTGCGTGCAGCAGTTGACCGAGCTGGGTGCGGTCTGGGACGCCGCGCGCCTCCGGGCCGAGCTGCGGGCGCACCAGCCCTCCGACGAGCAGCGGCCGCGTGGCCGGCCGAGCTACGGCGACCGGCTCTCGCCGCGCGAGCAGGAGGTGGCGGACCTGGCGGCGACCGGGCTGACCAACCGGGAGATCGCGGCGACGCTGCACCTGTCGCCGCGTACGGTGGAGCAGCATGTCTCCAGGGCCCGGCGCAAGCTGGAGTCGCAGTCCCGGCAGAATCTTTCACGGACTCGTGCCCAGCGCCCCGAGTGAGCGGAGACGCCCGACGGGCCGGTGCGGCCTGCGGGACCGCCGCGGGCCAAGTGCCACACGGGGCCCGGTCGATTCTTTGCGTATAGGTAGATGAGCGGGTCCCTATAGGCAGCACCGGTCCGGCGGCCCTAGTTTCCGAGTGTGCCCGGGGCTGCCGGGATGCCGACCGACCACGCCGCAACCCCACATGTGGCCGTTGTCGGGACGCCATGGGATTCCGGCCCCGGGCACGAACACGCCTCGTGCCGCGTACGACGTACGCACCCGGCTGTCCGCGCCCCGTCCCGCGGCCCTCTCCAGGCACCGGTCAGGCCGCCACCAGCAGCACTCCCGCGTAGGACAGCCCCGCCACGACCAGCCACGCCGACAGGCCGAGTGCCGCGACCCGGCCGCCGGTGCGGGTCAGGGAGGGCAGGTCGACGGCGCTGCCGAGCCCGAACAGTGCGGCGGCGAGCAGCAGTTCCTGCGCGACGTGCGCCGTCTCCAGCACCGCCGAGGGCAACAGCCCGGTGCTGCGCAGGGCCACGGCGGCGAGGAAGCCCACGACGAAGAGCGGCACCAACGGCACCCGTCGCGCACCGCTCGCCCCCTTGGCCGCTCTGTTCCGGCGGCGCGCGGCCAGCGCGACGACGGCGACGAGCGGGCCGAGCAGCGCCACCCGCATCAGCTTCACGAGCACGGCCTCACCGAGCGCGGCGTCCCCCGCGGTCTGCGCGGTGGCGACGACCTGGCCGACGTCGTGGACACTGGCGCCGGCCCAGCGGCCGAACTCGGCGGCAGTCAGACCCAACGGCCCCTGAAGAAGAGGGAGTACGGCGATCGCGAGCGTTCCGCAGAGGGTGACCAGTGCGACGGAGGTGGCCGCGTCCCGTTCGTCGCTGTCCCGTACCTCCCCCACCGCGCCGATGGCCGACGCGCCGCAGACGGCGTAGCCGGTGGCGATGAGCAACGGCTGGTCACCGGGCAGTCCCAGGCGCCGGCCGAGCCACCAGGTCCCGAGGAGTGTGGCCGTCACGACGCCCAGCACCATGGCGACGGTGGTCCAGCCGAGGCCGCGTACGTCGTCGAGGCCGAGCCGCAGGCCGAGGAGCACGATCCCGGCGCGCATCAGCCGTCGCCCCGCGTACGAGAGTCCCGGCCGGGCGGGCCCGCGGACAGCCGCCCGCACGCGGGGCAGGTGCGCGGCGGCGACGCCGAGGACGACGGCGGCGGTGAGCATCGGCACGCCCGGCAGGATCCGGTGGACGGACCAGGCGAGGGTGACACCGAGGGCCGCCAGCGCGAGCCCTCGCAGCCGGGCTTCCTCGGCGCGGGCCCGGGGAGGTGCGGCGGGCCGGTCCCGCAGGAGCGCCATCAGCGGTCGGCCGGCAGGGCGTAGACGCGGCGGACGCTGCTGCCGAGCCGGGATATGTCGGCGCCGTAGACGTGCAGGGACGTCGCGGTGGAGGGGCCCGGGTTCCATACGCGGTGGATGTCCCCGGGCGGCGCGAAACCGCAGAACTCGCCCTGCCCGCTGACCACATCGCCGGTGGCCACGAGCCGCGCGGTGCCGTCCGCGGCGGCGGGCAGGAGACGGTAGCGCCGCTCCTGCTCCCGGCCCTCGTGCACGCCCGTGGTGCACCAGGAGACGTGGTCGTGCACGGACGTCCCCTGTCCGGGCAGCCAGACGAGCGCGACGACGGAGAAGCTGCCGTCGTGCTCGGCGTGCAGGAGGTGCTGCCGGTAGCGGTCCGGGTCGCTCTGCCGCTGCTCCGCGGTGAGCAGGTCGGGGGCGCCCAGGTGCGGCGCGAGGCGTTCGCCGACCAGGTACGCCGTCGGGTCGGGCGGCAGCCCGCGTCCGACCACCTCCCGCACGCCGGCTATGAGGGCGTCGAGACGTTCGGTGGTACGGGGGGCCGTGAATGCCCTCGGTGCGGTGGGAGCCGGAGTCATACCGGCAAGCCTCGAACCGCGTAATCATTACGTCCAACGACTGTTTCTTCGGTTTCCCCAAGCGCTGCTTATGCATGCGAGGGGTGAGCCGGCCGACTGCCGGGCCGGTCAGCAGCCGGTCTTGTTCGCGGCGACCGTCCTCAGTTCCTCGAGGACGAGCGCGGTCGCGGGGACGCGCAGATGCTCCTTCAGGACGTACGCCGAGATCTTGCGCCGGGACGCGGGCTGGAGCGGGCGGCCGGCGACCTTGGCGTGGCGCATGAAGTTCAGTACGAGCGCCGGGATCATGGCGACGCCGAGCCCTTCCGCGACGAGGCTCTGCACGGCGAGGTTGTCGTCCGTCGTGAAGGCGATGTCGGGGACGAAGCCCGCCTCCGCGCACTCGTGGAGGAGGTTGGCGCGGCAGCGCGGGCAGCCGGCTATCCAGCGCTCTTCCGCCAGGTCGGTGAGCCGGACGACCCGCCGCCGGGCGAGGTGGTGCCCGCCGGGCAGCAGTACGGTCAGCTGGTCCTCGAGGAGCGGGATCTCCACCAGCTCCTCCGGCACCTCCTCGTGCAGCCCCGGGTAGGTGAACGCGAGCGAGATGTCGCACTCGCCGCGAGCCAGGCGCCGCAGCGACTCGGGCGGCTCGTTCTCGAGCAGGTCGACGCGGATGGCGGGGTGCGCGGCCGTGAGCCGGGCCAGCGTCTCGGGGACGAGGGTGGAGTTGGCACTCGGGAAGGCGCAGACGCGGACCCGTCCGGCACGCAGCCGGGTCAGGGCGTTCATCTGCTCCTGCGCGGCCGACATCGAGTCGAGGATCGCCGTCGCGTGCCTGGTCAGCGCCTCGCCCGCCTCGGTGAGCCGCATGCCCCGGCCGACCCGGACGAACAGCGGCGAGCCGACGTCGCGTTCGAGGGCCTTCATCTGCTGCGTGACGGCCGGCTGGGTGTAGCCGAGGGCACGCGCGGCGGCCGAGTACGAGCCGGTCCTGACCACTTCGTGGAACGTCTTGATGTGCCGGGAATCGAACACCGGTGCATCATAAGTGGATTTTGGGGGGTCACAGCCCCCGGCCCCGGGACCGCCGTGGCCTCCCGGCCGTTTCCGGCCCGGCTACGCCTTCCGGGCCACCGCGCCGTACAGCGAGATCACCGCGTTCTCGTCGACGCTCTCGCCCACGGCCAGCTCGGGGTGCCAGTCGGTCAGCTGGACGAGTCCGGGCTCCACCGTCTCCAGGCCGTCGAAGAAGCGGGCGATCTCGTCCTTGGTGCGCGGCGCGAGGGTGACGCCGCCGGCCGCGTACATCGCCACGCCGCGCCCGACGGCGACCGGATCGAAGTCGGCGGTCAGCTGCGAAAGTACGAGGTAGCTCCCGGAGGGGAGCGCGTCGACGAGCCGGGCCACCAGGTCGTGGGGGCGGTCCTCGTCACCGAGGAAGTGCGTCAGCGCCACCAGGGAGAGCGCGACGGGACGCGCGAGGTCCAGGTTCTTGCGGGCCTGCTCCAGGATGCGTCCGGGGTCGCGCACATCGGCCTGGACGTAGTCGGTGATCCCCTCGCGGCTGCTGCGCAGCAGCGCCTCCGCGTGGGTCATCACGATGGGGTCGTTGTCGGTGTAGACGATCCGGGCGTCGGAGGCTATGCCCTGGGCCACCTGGTGCAGATTGGGCTCGGTGGGGATGCCGGTGCCGATGTCGAGGAACTGGCGGATCCCGGCCTCACCGGCCAGCCAGCGGGTGACCCGCTGCATGAACCATCGGTTGGTCCTGGCGACATGCCGGGCCGTCCCGTCGACGCCCATGATCTGCCGGCCGAGCTCCTCGTCGACCGGGTAGTTGTCCTTGCCGCCGAGGAACCAGTCGTACACCCGGGCCGGGTGCGGCCTGGTGGTGTCGATCCGTGCTGCGGCCGGCTCTGTCCCGGTCATGCGGGGCTCCCTCACTGCTCGACGCCCGTTCCTCCCGGTCACGGGACATCGCACGATCTTCGCAGGGCCGGCTTCGCACGGCAAGCAACTCCCTTGCGCGGGCCGCCCGTTGCATCACAGAAGGCCGTCGCGGAAGCCCTGCCGCCACGACGGATACCGCAGCGCCCAGCCGAGCTCCCGCTTGGCCTTGGCGTTGGAGAAGCCGCGCCCCTCGGTCATCATCGTCACCGCCACTTCCCCGGCCAGCAGCCGGGCCAGCCACTTGGGGACCCGCATCGGCGGCTTCGCGCCCGCGCACGCCGCGAGGTAGGGCAGCCACTCGGCGGCCGGCGCCGGTTCGTCGTCGACGATGTTGAACACGCCCTTGGCCTGTTGCTCCACGGCGAGGACGGTGGCGCTCGCCGCGTCGTCGACATGCACCCACGAGCTGTGGCCGGTGCCGCCCCCGACGAGCGGGAACTGCCGCTTGCGCAGGAGCTCGACCTGGTCGTCGGTGGCACCGGGCCCGTAGAACGCCCCGTACCGCAGGGCCGCGCCGCCGGCCTTGACGACCGCGTCGTCGACGTGACGGATCGCCTCCATGCCCGGACTCGCCGTCGTCCCCGTCATCGGGTCGAGCGGGTCCTCCTCGGTCTTCACCCATCCGCCCTCGCGGATGCCGTTCCAGCCGGCGTAGCTCTGTGCGACGACATGGGACACGCCGGCCTTCCCGGCGGCGGCCAGCAGGTGGTCCGTCCCCTCGGTGCGGAGCCGGTTGGTGGTGGCGAACCAGCGGTCCATGTGCTTCATGTCGGGCTTGCCGGCGTGCGCCATGGAGATGGCGGTCATCTGGTGCACGATCGCGTCGGGCCGGGCCCCGGCCACCGCCTCACCGACCGACGCCGCGTCCAGCCCGTCCATCACGACGGCCTCCGCGCCCAGCTGCTTCAGCAGGCCGAGCTTGGCCGCGCTCGTCGTCGTCGCCGTCACCTCGTGTCCCCTGGCCACGAGCTGCGGCACCAGTCGCCGCCCCAGGACCCCGGCCCCGCCTGCCACGAACACTCGCACGATCATCACCCTTCCTGATTCCGGAACGGACTCTCACACAAGAGACGGGACAGACCGGCTCGTCTGTGACACAGGACCGCGGCACCCGTGCCCACCCGGACGGATCCAGCGATCGCGTCCGGTACGGCGACGGGCTCCTTAGACTGATCAGCGATCCCCAAAACGGTACAAAACCCTTTATACCGATCCAGGACGCATCCCCTCCCTCTGGGAGCCGCCCCCGGGAGGCGAACATGACCACCCGTCGCACCCCCCTGCCAGGCGTCGGCACCCAGTTCGACTTCGGTACGGAAAGCGGCCACCACGTCTCGGTGGTGGTCCACAACGACGGCCGCCGCTTCCTCGGCTTCTACGGCGCCGACGACCCCGACGCCTGCCTGCTCTCCGTGCCGCTGGGGCCCGAGGAGGCCACGGCGCTGGCCCATCTCCTCGACGCCGAACCCATCGACGCCGTACGGACCGACGGCATCGACCTCGTCACCGAGCACATCCCCGTCGGAGCCCGGTCCCCGTACGTCGGGCGGGCCCTCGGCGACACCGGGGCCCGCACAAGAACCGGCGCGTCGATCGTCGCGGTGCTGCGCCGGACGGGGGCGCACCCCTCGCCCGGCCCCGGCTTCCGGCTCGCCACCGGCGACACGCTCGTCGCGGTCGGCACCCGGGAGGGCGTCGACGCCCTCGCCGGGATCATCGCCGGAGGCTGAGCGTGCACGACACGACGATGCTGCTGATCGAGCTCGGCGCGATCCTGCTCGGGCTGGGCCTGACCGGCCGCTTCGCGGGCCGCTTCGGTCTCTCCCCCGTACCCCTCTACCTGCTCGTCGGACTCGCCTTCGGCTCCGGCGGGCTGCTGCCGCTGAGCGCGAGCGGCGACTTCGTGGCCGTCGGCGCCGACATCGGCGTCATCCTGCTCCTGCTCATGCTGGGCCTCGAGTACAGCGCCTCGGAACTGGTCGACAGCCTGCGCACCCAGTACCCGTCCGGCGCCGTCGACTTCGTCCTCAACGCCCTGCCGGGAGCGGGTGCCGCGCTGCTCCTGGGCTGGGGCCCCGTCGGTGCCGTCGCTCTCGGCGGCGTCACATGGATCTCCTCGTCCGGCGTGATCGCCAAGGTCCTCGCCGACCTGGGCCGGCTGGGCAACCGCGAGACACCGGTCGTCCTCGGCGTCCTCGTCATCGAGGACCTGTCGATGGCCCTCTACCTGCCACTGCTCACCGCGCTGCTCGCCGGGCTGGGCCTGGCCGGCGGGAGCATCGCGCTGATCATCTCGCTCGGCACGGTCGCCATCGTCCTCTACGTGGCCCTGCGCCACGGCCGGCTCGTCAGCCGGGCGGTCTCCTCCGACAACCCCGAGATGCTGCTGCTCGTCGTGCTCGGCCTCACGCTGCTGGTCGCGGGCGTCGCCCAGGAGCTCCAGGTGTCCGCCGCGGTCGGCGCGTTCCTGGTCGGCATCGCCCTGTCGGGGGAGGTCGCGGAGGGGGCGCGGAAGATCCTGGCGCCGCTGCGGGACCTGTTCGCGGCGGTGTTCTTCGTCTTCTTCGGCCTCTCGACCGACCCGAACGCGATCCCGCCGGTCCTGCTCACCGCGCTCGCGCTCGCCGCGGCCACCACGCTGACGAAGATCGCCACGGGCTGGTACGCGGCCCGCCGCGCGGCCATCGGCCCACGCGGCCGCTGGCGGGCGGGCGGCACGCTGGTGGCCCGAGGCGAGTTCTCGATCGTCATCGCGGGCCTCGCGTCGGCGGCCGAGCCGAGGATCGGCCCCTTGGCGGCGGCGTACGTCCTCATCCTGGTATTCGTCGGCCCGCTCGCGACCCGCTGGAGCGAACCCCTGGCCTCCTGGCTTCTCCGCCGCCCAGGCGACCGGGTGGCGAGCCCGGCGGGTGACCGTCCGAACGCGGCGTCGGACACTCCGGCCGACCGGCCGGTGGGTCCGGAAGCGGGCACCCGGGCCGGCCCGGCGCCGGGCGCGGCGGCCGACCAGACGACCGACCGGCCTACCGGCACCCCGGCCGGCCCCGCGACGGGCGCACCGGCCGACCAGGCGACCGACCGGCCTCCAGACACTCCGGTCCGCCCAGCGGCGGACGCTTCAGCCGACCCGACGAGGGGTCCGGAAGCAGACACCCCGGCCGGCCCGGCGCCCGGCGCGGCGGCCGACCCGACGAGGGGTCCGGAAGCAGACGCCCCGGACAGCCTGGCGCCGGGCGCGCGGGCCAACGAGACGGCCTACCGGCCTACCGGCACTCCGGCCGGCCCCGCGGCGGGCGCACCGGCCGGCCCGCCTACGGATCCGGGAGCAGACGCTTGGGCCGACCCGGCGACCGGCACGGCGGCCGACCAGCCGACCGACCGGCCGACCGGCAAGTCGGCCGACCCGACGGCGGGCCCTGAAGGTGGGGCGCCCGAGGAGATCGCGCGGTGGACGAGCGAGCGGCGACGGAGGGACGACCGGCCTTGATGGGGCTCGCTCCGAGCTCCGGAACCGACACCCTGGGGCCCACTGCGGGTGGCGAACACCCGAGACCCGGCCCGACCGGTTCAGGCGGACACCCCGGCCGGCCGCGCGTGGCGAACAGTCGGCGAGCGGCGCGGTCGGACGCCTCGGGCGCGACGGTCCCGTCCGGCGGACGGCCCCCGACGGTCCGCGATCACCGAACCGCCGCCGTGCCGAAGCCCGGTCCGCCGGGCGCCACGGCGCGCGAGGGGCCGGTGCAGGCGTAGGCCCCGGCGCGGGACGGTCCCGTCCAGACTGATGCCCCGGGACCACCTGCGGTGGCGAACACCGAGGCCCGGCCCACCGGTTCAGGCGGGCGCCCCCGCCGCCTGAACCGGGTTCAGCGCGGCGCAGAGCCAGTCGTGGGCGGCGCCGGGGGTCGGTTGCGACGGGCCGAACAGCTCGGCGGCGAGCTGCCAGTAGCGGTCGATCCGAGGGTCCGCGGCGAGCTGGCCGGCGAGCAGCCGGCGGAAGTCCGGAGTGTCGCGTGTGCCGCAAGAGTGGGCGTAGGCGGCGACGAAGCAGTCGAGTGCTTCGCCCTCGTGCGGCGGCCGCCGGTCAAGCATCTGCCGCGCCGCGAGCCCGTACGCCTCGCCGAGACCCTCGTAGAGCGCGGCCGGGCGGTACCCCGTGTCCGGCTGGTGCACCGCGGGCTGGCAGTCCTCGTTGCCGTGGCAGGGCCCGGAGACGAGGGCGTGCAGCCGGGCGAAGGCCAGGACCTGGTCCGGGGCCGGGTCGGCCGGCGGCTGCGGAACGGCCTGTTCGACGATCGCGGACACCACTCGCGCCGGGAGCCGTGCGGGCAGCCAGCGCCGCCAGAAGCGCGCCAGCGCAGCCGTACTGGGCGGGGCGGTCACGGAACCGATCAGCCGCAGGCGGTCCACGCGTTCCTCGGGGGTGCAGTCCTGGAGCAGTCGCAGGGCGGCCTCCCTCCAGCGCAGGGCGGTCATCCGGGAGCCGATCTCCCGCAGTTGACCCGCGACGACGTCCTCCAGCGCGTCCTCCTGGTCGAGGACCCTGCCGACGTCGGGGACCGGCAGGTCGAGGGTGCGCAACGAGCGGATCAGGCGCAGCCGTTCGATCGCCTCCGGACCGTAACGCCGGTGGCCACCGCTGCTGCGGGCGGCTTCGGGCAGCAGTCCGCGGTCGGAGTAGAAGCGGACGGTCTTGACGGTCACGCCCGCGTGCTCGGCGAGCTCTCCGATGGTCCACATGCCGTCAGGGGACAAGGTTGAACCTCCCTCAGGGGGAGTTCCTACGGTACCGGCGAACGCGGACGGCCTGGTCGGCCGGTCGTGCGGACCACGTGTACGAGGAGATGTGATGACGGTTTTCATCCTGGTGTCGGACGCCTTCACCGGCGGCTGGATCTGGCGCGACGTGGCCGCGGGGCTCCGCGGGTCGGGTGCCGAAGTGCATCCCGTGACGCTCACGGGCATGGGCGACCGCCGCCACTTGGCGGGCCCCGACACGGACCTGGAGACGCACATCCAGGATCTGGTGCAGCTGATCGACCATCTTGACGCTCCGGCGGAACAGGCCGCTCCGGACGTGGTGCTGGTGGGTCACGGCTACGGCATCCATCCCGTACTCGGCGCCGCCGACCGCCGGCCAGGTCGCGTCGCCCGCATTGTCCACCTGGACGCGGGCCTGCCGCACGACGGCGACGCGGCCCTCGCGCTGGTGCCCGACCAGACGGTCCGCGAACTGCTGGCGGACGGCGCGCATGAAACGGGGACGACGTCAGAAGGAGCCGCCGTGGCTGCGGCGGCGGCGGAGGGCGGGCTGATCCCTCCGCCGCCGGCCGGCGCATGGCAGCGGTGGGGCAGCACCGCCGGAGTCCCGGCGGACGCGCTGGCGCGGCTGGCCCGGCTCGCCGCCCCGCAGCCGAAGGGCACGCTGACCCGGCCGCTGCGGTTCTCGGGCGCGCTGACCGGGGTGCCGACGACCGGCGTCCTGTGCACCGCCAACGGCTCGAGCATCGCCATGGTCGAGGGCCTGGTCGGCATGGGCGACCCCCGCCTGAAAGTGCTCACCGAGCCACAGGTGACGTTCTTCGAACTCGGCACCGGGCACTGGCCGATGCTCTCCACACCGGGCGAGCTGGCCGAGGTGCTGCGCCGGGCCGCCGCCGGAGAGGGCCACCGGATCTCCCCGTCGGTGAGCGAACAGCCCGCGCATCTGCGGCCGTTCCTCCTCGACGTCCCGGAACAGCACCGCGAGCGCACGGGACGGGTGGACCTCTACCTCCCCGACGCCGACGAGCCCCGCCCCGCGGTGGTCCTCGTCCACGGCGGCCCGGTCCCCGCCGAGGTACGCCCCACCCCGCGGGACTGGCCCGGTTTCATGGGCCACGCCTCGTACATGGCGTCGCTGGGTGCGGTGGGCGTGACGCTGGACCACCGGCTGCACGACCTCACCGACTACGGTCGGGCCGCGGAGGACCTCGCGGAAGCGGTGGAGCTCGTACGAGCCGATCCGCGCGTCGACGGGGAACGCGTGGCGCTGTGGTTCTTCTCCGCCGGCGGGCTCCTGTCGGCGGACTGGCTCGCGGCGCCCCCGGCGTGGCTGCGCTGCGTCGCGGCGACGTATCCGGTGCTCGCGCCCTTGCCGAACTGGCCGCTCACCGCCCCCCGGTTCCACCCGGCGGCCACGCTGCGCAAGGCGGGCCGACTGCCAGTCGTACTGACCCGGGTGGAGCTGGAACGACCCGAGATCGCGGCGACGGTCGAGGAGTTCCTGACCGCCGCAGAGGACTGCGAGGCCGCGGTCGAGATCGTCGACGTGCCGCAGGGCCACCACGGCTTCGAGACGATCGACCACACGGAGGAGGCGCGGGATGCGGTGGCCCGGGCAGTGCGATCGGTGCTCGGACATCTGCGGGGCTGAGGCGCGCAACACGGTCTGCCGGCGGCCGGCTGGACGGTGGGGGGCGGAGCGTCGACGGTGACCGTGACGCAGCGGGCAACGCCGGACGTGGGCGCGGGGTCAATCCCGTGGGAGTAGCGTCCCCAGGGGGCCCAGGTCGAGGTTGAGGTCCTCGGGCGACAGCCCATGCTGGTCGCGGAGCTCGGCCATCCGTTCGTCCAGCAGCATCAGAGTCCGCCCGATGCGCTCCACCTGGTCGTCGGTGAGGTCCCCCTCGTCGATGCGGCGGATCGCCTGCCGTTCCATCAGTTGCCGCAGCAGTTCGACCACGGTCAGCACGAGTGCGACGAGGTCGCGTCCGACCGTGTCGGCGTCGAGGTCGACCCGGTCCGCCGTCACAGCGGTCCACCGTCCGCCCAGGGCGCGGGTACGCGCTCGTTGACCGAGGACAGCAGTGCGTGCAGGGAGACTCGGACCAGGGGCACCTCGGCGATGGCGATCACGAGGTCGCCGCTGACGACCACACCGGTGCCCAGTACCCGGTCCAGCAGGTCCACCAGGGGCACGCCGAGCGGGCCGCCCTCCTCCCAGGCACCCTCCCACGGGACGGTCTCAGTCATCGAGGTCATCGGTGTCGCCCCCGTCCACAAAGGAGTAGGGCACCCACGGCCCGGAGACCTCGATCCGGACGCCGTCCGCCTCCGCCTGCTGCCGCAGCCGCCCGACGGCCGCGGCCAGTTCACTTTCGCGGCCCTCCGCCACCAGGTAGGCGGCGTTCAGGACCTGGGTACGGCGGTCGCCGTCCGGCCCCGGGCCGTGCAGGCGCAGCCGGCGGGCGGCCACCGCGAGGTCCCGCAGGGCGGTGTCCACCCTCTCGGCCGCGCGCAGTGCGGTCTCCTGGCGGTGGTCGCGCGCCTGTTTCCGGCTGCGCACCCGCTCGAGGTAGGCGCGGCCGGCACCGGAACCGGCGGAGGAGGGGGCGGCGGGGGCCGCGGGCGCGGAGGTCCCTCCCGTACGCCCGGCCGGTCCGGGTGCGTCGGGCCGCCCCGGTACGGCGTACGCCTTCACGCTCCACTCGGCGCGGCCCTCGATGCGGTCGAGGGCGGCGTGCAGGCGCTGCTCGCGCCTCGCGAGCGCGGTGCGGGCGCGTTCGTCGCCGAGGTAGAGGGTGGCCAGGGGCAGGGGGACGGTAGGGGCGCAGCGCGCCGCCGCGCAGACCACGGCGTGGTGCGTCCGGGCGCAGCGCTCGAGTTCCGCGCCGTCGGAAAGCCGTTCCCGCACGGCCTCCTCGGAGAACCGGTCGGCCGGCACGTCCTGCACCACGGCGGTGAAGGAGCCGACGGGCAGCAGCCGGACGTGTGCGCCCTCCGCGTGGCCCGCCAGTCCTTCGAGTGCGGCCGGGTCGCCGCCGCGGCACACGGCGAAGATGTAGGTAGCGGTGCAGGCGTCGGTGGCGCTGCAGGCGTCGGTGACGGTGGAGGCGTCGGTCGTGCACGGGGCCGCCGTCATCGGATGCTCCTCACGTGGACGGTCCGGGGCTCGCCCGGGGAAGGAAGGGGTGCGAGGGAGGGTCACGTGCCGGCCGGTTCCCCGGCCACGGCCGCCCTCGATGTCGGGGGGTCACCGCTCTCCAGCGCTTCGAGCCTTTCGCGCAGCCGCTGGTTCTCCTCGGCCAACGCGTCGCGGGCGGCGCGTGAGGAGAGCGCCGGGTCGGTCTCCCACCAGTCGATGCCTGCTTTCCTGGCGGTGTCGACGGAGGCGATGAACAGCCGCAGGCGGATGGTCAGCAGTTCGATGTCGAGAAGGTCGATCTTGATGTCGCCGGCGATGACGATGCCCTTGTCGAGAACGCGTTCGAGGATGTCGGCGAGGTTGGCGGTGCGCGGCCCGTAGGGCGCCGCGGTCGAAGCGGGTGCGTCCCAGGACGCGCTGGTCCGAGCCCCCGCGGCTGCGAGGGCCGTCCCGGTGCTGTCGTTCATCCGTGCGCTCCCGGTGTCGGTCCGACGGCGGCCGGCGGTGAGCGGAACAGCCGGTGCTCGAGCAGGTCGAGCAGCCGTTCCTCCTCGCGTTCGAACGCCTCTGTGCTGATCTCCCCGCCCTCGAGCGCCTCGTTCAGGGCCGCGAGCCGCGCCCGCAGGACCGAGGGGTCGTACAGTTCGTGCTCGGCCGCGTCGTTGACGCGCTCGGCAAGCCAGGCGACCCCTCTCACGGGTGCGAGCGGCAGCAGGAGGATCCCGGTCAGCAGGCCCATGCCGCTCAGGCCCCGACCGGCGCGTGCTCGGGGCCGACGAAGCTGTAGCAGGGCATCGGTCCCGTCAGCTTCAGCTCGACGCGGCCGCGGTGGCCGGCGGCCAGGCGCGAAACGGCGGCCGTGAACCGGTCGTGCCCGGAACCGCCCACCAGGAAGGATGTGTTGAGGACGCATCCGGCCACCTCCGGCCCCGCGGCGGTGCCGTCGGCGAGTGCGGAGAGTTCGCGCAGCAAGTGTGCCGCCGCTTCCCGGGCCCGGCGTTCCAGGCCCGCGGTCACCGCCTCGCCCAGGCGCAGGTTCGCCTCGTAGCCGGGGCGGCGGCGGGCCTCGTCGCGCAGCCGCCGTACGTGCGGGTCCTCCCTGAGGAGGTCGGCCAGCCCGTCCTCCTGTGCAGGCAGCACCTTGAGGTTCATCTCCACGCGGCCGTCGACGCGGTCCAGGCAGGTCAGGTGGTGGGCCTCGGTCGCGGCCAGCCGCTCCACGAGGACATCCTCGCCGCCGCACACGGTGCCGAAGCGCATGGGCACGACCGCCCCGTGCGCGGCGAGGGAGGTGAGGAGGCCCTGGTGGGCCATCAGGTCCCGCCTGCGGGCGCGCAGTCCCTCGGGCACGTCACTGACCACGGCCACCAGGCGGCCCGCAGGTAGGCCGCGGACCGGGGCGGGCGGCGAACCGACGCCGAGGCTTCCGGGAGGGAGCCCGTGGCCGGCGCGGACGATGCCGTAGACGTACAGGTCCCGTGCGGTCACCGATCAGTCCTCCTCGGCGCGCCGGGCGGTGCGCGGTCGACTGCCACGGGTCCTGGTCGCGCTGCGGCGCCGCGGACGCGGCTCCTCCTCCAGGGGCTGCTCTTCCTCCAGGCCCTCCTCCTCCGCCTTCGGTTCCACGTCCTCGTCACCGTCCCGGGCCCCGACGGCCCTCCTGACCTTGTCGCCCACCGACCTGACGGCCTTCCCCGCCGCCTTCTTGCCGACGGCCCTGGTCACGGCCCCGCCTCCGAAGAGCTCGGGCACGGTCTTGCTGCGGGTGTCGGTCTCCAGGTCCAGGCGGTTGCAGGCCTCCGCGAAGCGGAGGTAGGTGTCGACGCTGGCGATGACGATGCGCACGTCGACCTTGAGGATCTCGATGCCGACCAGGGAGACGCGGGCGAAGATGTCGATCACCATCCCGCGGTCGAGGATGATCTCGATGACGTCGTACAGAGTGCCCGCGCGGGGCACACACGCGACCTGCTCGGTGTAGGTGGTGGTCATGCGGGGCCGTCCTTTCGGGTACCGCGCTGCGCGGTGGTCGGCTGGGCTGGTCCACTGCGCGGTGGTCGGCTGCGCGGTGGTCAGTCGTCGGCCGCACCGCGCCGGTAGCGGCGGACCCTGCGGTAGCGCAGGAGCTCGCCGTCCCGGTCGAGTTCAACCTCGTACGTGGCGAGCAGGCTGGTGGTGTCGGGGATGCGCGGCACTTCCAGCACGTCGACGTCGACGTGCCAGCCGTCCTCGGAACGGCTGATGGCGGACACGCCCTCCGCAGGGTGGCCGGTGAGCCCGGTGATGCACCGACAGGCCCGGCCGGCGGCCTCCTCCGGCCCCTCCACCGGCGGAGGCGAGGAGACAGCGGTCGCGGCGCGGCCGCGGGGTTCACGTTGCTCTGCCATGGGCAACAGTGTGTTCACCCACAGCCGCGGGCTGCGCGTGCTGATGGGCCGGACGGACCACCTGCGCGGTGGGCCGGTGCCGCCACGCGGCAGGCCCGCTTCGCAGCGGAGGGAGCGGGACGCGACCAGTAGGGCGGCGCTGCGCTTCGCGTCCACCGCACCGGACGGCGCGCCGGTGGCCCGCACGACAGGCGCCCTGCCGGGTGCCGCGCACGGAGTGGCAGCGCTGCCGCTGAATCCGGGCGAGCCGCCAGGCGCCTGGCCGGGTGCTCGACACCCTGACGTGCGACCTGATGTCCGAGCGGTTCGGCTCCCCCAGCGGCAGCGAGTACCGCGGGGATGGACCCGCACCGGTGGGGACGGGATCCGTTGCCGCTGACCGGGGTGACCCGGTCCGGTGACGGGGTGCCCCGGTCCGGCGCCTCCTCGACGGTCCCGCTGATGGAGCGAGCGATGACTCCTTGCCGCTGTGGCAGTCCCTCTTCCGACCGCACACGCGAGAAGGTGGCCGGATGACCGATCTGCACAACGTCCTGAGCGAACACGTCGACACCGAGTCGCTCCCCGGCGCGGTGGCCATGGTCGCGCGCGGCGATCAGGTGGACGTACAGGCAGTTGGCCACGTCGACGCCGAGCGCACGGCCCCGATGGCCAGGGACACGATCTTCCGTATCGCCTCGATCACCAAGCCCGTCGTGGCCGCGGCGGTCATGATGCTCGTCGAGGACGGCAGGATCGCGCTGGACGACCCGGTCGGGACGTGGCTGCCCGAACTGGCCGCGCCCATGGTCGTCCGCACGCCGGACAGTCCTGTCGACGACGTGGTCCCGGCGGTCCGGCCGATCACCGTGTTCGACCTGCTGACCTCGCGCGCCGGGTACGGCTTCCCGTCCGACTTCTCACTGCCGGCGGTAGAACCGCTGGTCAGTGAACTGAAGCAGGGGCCGCCGCAGCCGCAGGCCGTCCCTCCGACGGACGAATGGATGGCGGCGCTGTCCCGGATCCCGATGCTGTACCAGCCGGGCGAGGCCTGGCTGTACAACATCTGCTCCGACATCCAAGGCGTACTGGTCGCCCGGGCCTCGGGCAGTTCACTGCCCGACTTCCTCGCGGAACGGCTCTTCGAGCCGCTGGGCATGACCGACACCGCCTTCGGGGTGCCGCCCGCGAAACGCGACCGCTTCACGAGCTACTACCGCGTCGACCCCATGGGCACCCTCGAGTTGGCCGACACCCCGGACGGCCAGTGGAGCACCCCGCCCGCCTTCCCGTCCGGCGCGGGCGGCCTGGTCTCGACGGTCGACGACTACTACGCCTTCGCCCGCATGCTCCTCGACGGGGGCACCACGGCGTCCGGCGGCCGCCTGCTCACCACCGAGTCCGTGGGGCGGATGACCACCAACTACCTGACCCTGGCCCAGCGCAAGGCCGGCGGCCTGTTCCTGGAGGGCATGGGCTGGGGCTTCGGCGGGGCGGTCGATGTCGAGGCGGTCGAGCCCTGGAGCGTCCCGGGCCGCTACGGCTGGGTCGGCGGCACGGGCACGGCGGCGCACGTCACGCCGCCGACAGGTGTGGTCACGATCTTCCTCACCCAGCTGCAGATGTCCGGCCCGTCGTTCCCGGAGCCGATGCGGGACTTCTGGGGGTACGCGGCCGGAGTGTGATCGGTCAGGGGCATCGGGTGCAGAGCTCGAGCCCGACGCAGCAGGGAATCCCCAAGACCTGACCGGCGCGGGACCGGCTACGCCGGCTCCGGCAAGTCCGAGGCCGGGAAGATCCTGGCGTCCGCCACCGGCTGGGCGATGCTCGACAAGGACACGCTGAGCCGGCCGATGACCGAGTGGCTCCTCGAGGCCCTGGGCGGAGACCCGGACGACCGGCACAGCCCGATGTACCTCGATCACGCCAGGCCACTGGAGTACGCCTGCCTCATGAAGTCCGTCTGGGAGAACCTCGGATGCGGCATCTCCGTGGTGGCGGTGGCACCGTTCCTCGCCGAGAGTGCCGATGCCCAGGACGGCGCGCGTCGGGCGCAGGCCTGCCCGAGAAATCAGGGACGACGTGCAGCGGTGTGGCGGCGAACGGCGCGGCGACGGAGTGGACACTGCGCCTGTCAGGCCGTCCCACGCTGGTGGTTCACGACACTCGGTGGAACAACGAGGAACGCGACCTGGTGCTCTACCAGCCCACAGTGGTCCCCGAGATTCCCGCGGCGCTGTCGAACCTCGGCGTGCGAGGCGTGCCCCGCGCCGCGTGGGCGAGAGCAACACGGTGAAGCGGCGGCAGCCGGGGGCGGGCCGGTCAGGCTTCTGCGGGGTGACGAGTTGAGGATGAGGTGCGTTCACGTCACTCAGCCTGTCCCGGCGCGTACGCCGTGACAGGCGACGTAGTCGGTACGGAGCAAGTGTGTACGGACGTGCGTCGCCTCCGGTACCGGCTGTCGTGAGTGCCACTCGTACGCGAACACCAGGCGCCCTGCTCACACTCCCGCCGAAGCTCCACCCACGCGCACGGCCTCCGCGAGAGTCACTGTGTGTCCATTCCTCCCCGGTCGTGGCCAAACCGGTCGGCGGTCTCCTCGTGGATACGGCGGCGCTCGAGGCGCCCGGTCACGTCCACCACCGCTTCCAGGGCGCAGGTGCGCAGATGGACATCCACCGCCATGTGGAAGCCGCCGACCAAGGAGCCGTGGCGTGTAGCACTGCGCGACTCGACCACATCGGGCGGCCGCCCACAGGCCTGCTCGGCATCAAGGGCCCGGATGATCACTTTCAGCCACAATCCCCCACTCTCCGCGACGTGTTGGGGACAGCCTGAGGCTTTGTCTTCGGTTCGTCCGACACCCACGGTTTACTCACGGAACATCCACGAATCGGCGACTGGCGACTAGCCACGTCCCCTCCTCGCACTGCGCCAGCGTGTGACCAATCCGATGTTTGAGACGTCTCGTCTGCGCGAGATCAACGCCATCGCGGCCTGCGCAATCCGAAGCCGTCCGTACGGCCAAAACCTCCCTACTGCCGTCCACTTGGCACGCATAGCGTCCTTCACGCATGCATCCAGCACACATGTTTGATTTCCACGAGGAAGGCAGCACTTCGTGTCTCCTGACACACAGTTCCTCCGGCCGAAACGCAGCAGACGGTTGTCCCGTAGGACGGCGGCCGCGGCAGCACTGCTGCTGGTCGCCGAGGCCGCGTTCGTCTCCGGCGGTACGGCCGTCGCGGCAACCACCGAGCCGCAGCCGGCCCCGACGAAGGCCCACCAGCCGTCCGAGGCCGAGATTCTCGCCTCCGACATGACCTGGGCCGCCGCACACGCCAAGGGCTCCAAAGCGTGGGCGATCCTGGAGGCGAAGAAGACCGGCAAGAAGGTCGTCGTCACCGACGAGACGACCGAGACCTCGTACACCGTCGCCAACCCCGACGGCACGCTGACCACCGAGCTCACCTCCGGGCCGGAGCGCGTGTGGCGCGACGGCACGTGGCGGAAGATCGACGTCACCCTCGCCCGCGCGGCGGACGGCTCCGTGGGCGCGAAGAGCCACCCGAAGGGCCTGCGCCTCGCCGGCAAGGGCGGCACCAAGGCAGCATCGGTGCGCGCCGCGAAGGACGCCGCCCCGCGCGATCTCGTCACCCTCGGCCAGGGCGAGGAGAGCGTCACGCTGCAGTGGAAGGGTGGTCTGCCCTCCCCGGCGATCGACGGCACCACGGCCCGGTATCGCGAGACCGTTCCCGGCGCCGACGTGATCGTCGAGGCCACCCGCACCGGCTTCGAGCAGTTCGTCGAGATACGGGAGCGGCCTGCCGCCGACGGCTACTCGTACACCCTCCCGGTCAGGGCCAAGGGCCTCAAGGTGAACGCGAACAAGGACGGTTCCGTCACCTTCACCGACGCAAAGACCGGTGCCGCACGGGCCACCATGCCAGCCCCGGTGATGTGGGACGCGTCGGTCGACAAGCGGTCCGGGAAGCACGAGAACCGCGCCCGCGTCGGGATGAAGGTCGTCGACAAGGGCAACGGCGTGATCGAGCTCGTCGTCACGCCCGACGCCGCCTTCCTCGCCGACCCGAAGACGGTCTACCCGGTCACCGTGGACCCGTCCACCTCCGCGCTGGCCAACACCTTCGACACCTACGTCCAACAGGGCGAAACCGTCGACTGGTCGGCCGACACCGAGCTCGACTTCGGCAACCCGGGCACCAAGAACGCGGACGGCACCTACCGCACCGCCCGCTCCTTCATCACCTGGAACACGGCTCCCATCGCGGACGCACTCGTGTCGAAGGCGACCCTGTCCCTGTGGAACTTCCACTCGGGCAACACCGACTGCACCGCGCAGCCGTGGGAGGTGTGGGCGGCGAACAACGCCACCACCTCGAGCCGGTGGACGAACCAGCCCGCCATGGGCGCGAAGTACGCGACCTCGACCGCCACCCGTGGCAACCCGGGTTGTACGACCGCCGACGGGTGGATCACAGCGGACGTCACCACTCTCGCCCAGTACTGGGCCGGCCAGCAGTGGAACGTCTCCGGCATGGGGCTGCGTGCCACCAGCGAGAGCGACACGCTCGAGTGGAAGCGGGTCAACTCCGCGAACAACGCGGCCAACCAGCCCAAGCTGAGCGTCACCTACAACTACCGGCCCTCGGACGGCACCAGTCGACAGGCCGGTGCGCCCTTCAAGTCCTACGCCGGCGTGTGGGCCGTCAACACCACCACACCCGTCCTGCGCGACACCTTCACCGACGCGGACGGCGACCAGGTCAACGGCACGTTCCAGGTCTACGACGCCGCCACCAACACACCCATCACGACACCGCTCGGTGAGGGGCTTCTCCTGTCCCCGTACGGGGACCAGGGCAAGCCGGTGAGCGTGACCGTCCCTGCGGGACAGCTCAAGGACGGCCGGACGTACAAGTTCCGCACCAACGCCTACGACGGCACCCACTACAACCTCAACTGGTCGCCCTGGACCCAGTTCGTCGTCGACACCACCGCACCGCCGGCTCCTTCGAAGATTACTTCGCCCGACTATCCCGAGGGCGCGTGGACGCCGAACAAGGGCGACGGCAAGTTCGATATCACGCCTGCGGCCGGTGACGACGTCCGCGGCGTCGAGAGCCGTACCAACGGTGGCGCCTGGAGTGCCGAGAAGCCCGCTGTCGCGGGCCGGCCCAGCACCGTGACGGGCACGCCCGCTGAGCGTGACATGAACCGGACCGAGGGGCGCACGGTCGACCGCGCGGACAACAAGGGCGCGGAGAAGGTCTACGACTACGGCACGGGCAAGGCTCCGATCAGTGGCGACACCGCCGTACCGGATTCCGGCGAACAGCCCGAGGAGCCGGTGGACCCGGAGGAGGAGCCGTATGAGGAGGTGGACACTCCAGAGAAGCAAGCCTCCCCGGACGGCGTCACGACCGATCCGCAGCCAGGGGACCGGAGCCACTGTCACAAGACCGACAACACTGAGATCGAGCTGTGTCAGAGCCGTACCTACAACGCAGAGATAGGAAGAGCAGCGAAGGCGCTCGCGGCGCCCGCCAACCCTCTTGTCCCCTGGTGCAACGACCCGACCGTCGGCGGATACACGCTCACCCGCGATGAGGGCTGCCACAAGATCGGCGTAGTGGCCCAATGGTGGCGAATCAGCCCCAATGAGCCGCCCAAGCTCATCGGCACGGCCATGTTCCTCGTCCGCGAAGAGATCAAGCTGAACACGAAGGGCACCAAGGGCGCTGAGTGGCTTCAGCAGAACACCATCGCGCCCCTGTCCATCGACGGCGCGCTCGGCACCGTGACGCTCGACTACTGGGACGTCACGTGCGGCGGTGACACAGTCTGCCAGAGGGAGTTCGTCGGTCCCGAATTCACCGGGCCGACCTCCTGGACCACCACCTCCTCGGTGACCGAACAGACGGTCCAGACGCGCAAGTTCACCTGGAAGACCGCCGCGGCCGGTCAGCAGCAGAAGTTCGACCGGGGCAACTTCCTCGGCTTCAAGGCGTCCGCCGCGCCCGCCTCGGTGAAGATCACCGAACCGAGTTGGGTGTTCTGGGAGCAGGTCCGTTGCGACCAGATCATGCGCGCCAACACCTCGGTGGGCTGTGTCTTCCCGAAGTACACGCCGACGTTCAACCTGAAGCTGAAGAACGCTGAGGGTGCCGCCCTGTACTACCTGGAGATGCGAGACAAACTCGATTGGCATCCCGGCAGCAAGAAGCACAACAGTCCTTTGCGCCGTGAATTCGACGGAGCGAAGGCGGATGCCAACCGCGGGGTCGTCTGCCCCAAGAGCGGGGCGTACCAGCTCGTAGCGCACCCGCTGGCCACTCCCGATCCGGCGAACAAGAACGCGGCTGTTCAGTGTGACGAGTACGCCTTCGCAAGTACGAAGGAAAGTGGCGGAGCGACCGGGGTCGCCAATGGAGGCGAATGCCTTCAGGCGTACGCACGCAAGGGTGGTGACGGCAAATGGCGTGTGTACGACGATGAGCGCCCGCCCTTCGGCGGCACTCCCACGTACAAGGAGAAGTGCGCCCGAGCGTCGATGCACGGTGGTCAGAACGAAACGGCAGGTCGCCGTCTCAACGGGTTCTATTCCAAGCAGAGGATGCTGGACGAAGATCCCTATTTCATTGACGCCCCAGGCCTGGTCAGGCCGTAGCGCGTAAGAAGAAGGGGCCCCGCCCATCTATTGAGCGGGGCCCCTTCATAGCGGATTCTATCGCTCGATCCGCCAGTCGAGGCGATTCACCAGATCTCCGTCGATCACCACCGGCGCCCCGGACAGTGCGGGGTCGGTGATGGTCGGTGGGGTCTGGATCACTTGGGGGACGTATCGATACGTTCGCCCGCTGCCCTGGACGCCCGAGCCGGATTCAAGGCCGCCCGCGATCTCGTCGAGCATTTCCCCCAGGCTCGCCCACCGGATCACGCCCCACGGATCCGAACCTTCATAATCGATCTCCCGGACGCTTCCGTAGGTGTCGCCAGGACGGTGATCGACCGCGAGGTACTCACCGGTGTTGGTGACTGCGATGGGCACCCAGAACTCGTATGCGTTCGGCGGATCCCACGGCCCTTCCGGGCCTTCGGGATCCAACCCGTCATCCGTGAATTCACTGCGGAAATCATCAAAAGCCTCCCTGAAATGCTGCGGACCACCCTCCATGCCTTCAGCCTTGATCGGGGAGTACCGGAACGGCCAGAGGGAACTCCCTGGCAGAGCACCATCGTGAATCCGCAGCCATTGCACAAGGTGGGGATGAAGCGGATATGGGAGGGCGTCCTGGAGGGACTGGACGGCCTCCTCAGAGGCCGGGGGGCGCAGGGCTTCGAGGTCGGCAGTGCACTGGTGCTGGTGAAGCCAGTTCTCGATGCGGGACCAAGCCTGTATGACATCGCTCATAGCGCCCACCTTATGAGTGACTGAGCCCGGATTCACCGGTCGGTGATGCTCCGGGGGACCTCCCTGTGGTGGACACACCGAGGAGCTGTTGCCCTCCTGGACGTGATCGCTGTGTCCCCCTGGTCGGGCACGGGATCGGTGATTCAGTGGCAGTGGTGGCCTGTCGGGTTGCCGTTCCCCAGGAGGCAACGGCGCGTCGGACGTGTTCCGCGCGATCGGCCGGCAGGTCACACCCGTGCCGACCGGAACAGCGCACGCCTCGTCCTGGCCGCGGACCTGCCGGCATCCGACCTCGCCGATGTCACCGCGACCAGCATCAGCAACGCCACCCGATGGACCGAATACGCCGGGGGCGACTGGTTCGACTACGTCGCCCCCGCAAGCAGAACTCACCTCAGGTCAGCCAGCTCGCCAGGCATCCCCAACGCCGACTGACCGAGTCGGGATCGGTCAGGCGTCGCCGTTGGGTTTGGCGAACTCTTCGATCAGCACGGGATACTGCTCCCCGCCGTGCCCGGCGGCGATCGCACGGTCGGCCATCGCCTTGAACAACCTCGGCAGTTCGGCGTTGACCCCCACCGCCTCGCTCTCCTCGATCAGGTGCGACATCGCCCGTGCGTCGGTCTCCAGCGCGGACACCTCGGCCGGGAAGGAACCCCTGTCGATCTGCTCGGCATAACCCGGCAGCCATTCGGCCACCCCGGCGGCGATCTGCTGCGCGAACGGCGCATACGTCGCGGCGTCGACACCGGCCGTCCGCAGCATGGCCGTTCCCTGGAGCCAGGCGTTCAGGACGCTCCACATCATGGCCAGGCCGGCCACGTCGTACAGGGACGCCAGCCCGTGGTCCGCACCGAGGTACGTGACGGTGCCGAGGGCCTCGAGTGTCGGCTTGTGCGCCTCGAAGTCCGGCTGCGGACCGCTGTGCAGAATCACCGCCTCCGCGGTTCCGACGGCCGGCGGGACGGCCATGATGGCGCCGTCCAGGTAGCGGGCGCCTCGCTGTTCGGCCCATCGGGCGGCTTCCCGGGCCTGGGCCGCGTCGCCCGAGGTCAGGTTGATCAACGTCGTGCCGTGCAGCTCGACATCGCTCGCGCCGAGCAGTTCCCGCACGGCCTCGTAGTCGGTCACGCAGATGATCGTCAGGGATCCTGCCTTGATCGCCTCGCCGACCGTTGGCGCCAACAGCGCGCCGTCGGCCACCAACTGGTCGGCCTTGGCGGCCGTACGGTTCCACACGGTTGTGGGATGCCCGGCTTTCAGGAAGGCGCCGGCGAGTGCCTGGCCCATCAGTCCGAGTCCGATGACTGTCACAGGTGTGTCGGGTTCGTTGTTCATGGCAGCATCGTCAACGTTGATACCGGTGTGAAGGTCAAGCGAGGTTTCGATGCGGATCGGGGAACTCAGTCGCCGGACGGGCGTCAACGCCCACCAGTTGCGCTATTACGAGGCCCAGGGCCTGCTGGAGGCGGACCGCGGCGCGAACGGCTATCGCGAGTACGAGGAGAGCGCCGTGCTGCGGGTGAAGCAGATCCGGCACCTGCTCGGTGCCGGGTTGTCCTCCGAGGACATCGCGTATCTGCTGCCCTGTGCGGTCGGGGAGGCCCCGGAGCTGATCGGCTGCCCCGAGTTGCTGGCCGCGATGCGGTCACGGCTGCGGCGGCTGGACGACCAGATGGCCACGCTCGCCCGGTCCCGCGACGTTCTCACCGACTACATCGACGCGGCCGAGCGCATGGGTGGCGAGAGCTACCCGCCCTTCGACGAGGCCGACTTGCAGCCGATGCCCGCCTGAATGGCCATGGTGCGTCGGTCTGTGCCATGTGCCCGGCCGCCTTCCGCGATCCGTGTGAGCCGGATGTCTGCCAAGCGGGCCGGACAGCTGGTGGCGCCTCAGTGCTGGATCAGGCCGCCGATCGGCACAGGGCCGACATGGCCGGTGGCCGGGACGGTTTGCGCCAGGGCGACGCCGACGTCCACCAGTGACGACCGACGCAGGCGCGCGACGCCGGGAACGGGGATCCAGACCGGCTCGGCGGTCTCGCCGTTCGGCTCAGGCCGGAGATGGCCGCCGGTGATGCGGACGCGGTAGAAGATGCCGACATTCTGGTGTTCGACCCCAGCACGCGCAGCTGCTGCGGGGATCACCCTCGAGTCCACGCCCAACAAGCGTTCGACGTCGGCGTCGCAGCCGGTCTCCTCAGCAACTTCCCGGATCACGGCATCGAACGGATCCTCCGCGTGCTCGACCCTGCCGCCCGGCAGAGTCCAGGTCGACTCACCCTGCGGCGAGACGTGCCGCACCAGCAGCACTCGGCCGTACTCGATGCAGACGGCGTAGGCCGCCAACCGGAAACTCATCTCCGCACCTCCCGCCTGACCTTTGCCCAATGCCGAAGATCTACCAGACATCACGTCCCGGTGAGTGTGGTCGAGTTCTCCGTGGCGCCGGGTGACGCGTCAGCGGTGCCGGCCGTACTGAGAAGACGGGACTGCCTGGCCCGTCCGGTGAAACGGACGGGCCGGGCAGGGATGTCCCGGTGCACGGCGGCAGGTCACGGTGTGGCCGACCGGCCCCCGAAGGTGACGTTCAGGCGGCCGTCAGCCCCGTACGACCAGTTCAGCGCTCCGGACGAGCAGCGGGACCCGTTGGAGCCGGACCAGAACTGGTTCGAGCCGTCGGCGTTGCCCACGGTCTTGTCGTTCGAGCCGTCGCCGCTGCGGCACGAGAAGTTGTTCCGGAACACCGAAGTGCCCGCGTCGAAGGAGAAGTTGCGCTGGGCGTTGTCGATGCTGATGTTGTCCGACACCGTCATCGTGCCCGGGTTCCTGTTGTAGGTGAACCCGTGCTTGCCGTTGTCGTAGGCGATGTTGCGCCGGATGACGTGGTCGACCTCGATGTCCTCGCCGCCGAGCTTGTAGCCGTTGCGGTCACCGCTCGAGTTCTGCGTGCCGTCGGAGAGGGTGCCGTTCTCGTACGCGAGGGAGTCCTCGATGGTCACGGCGCCGATGGGTCCGGTGTCGGACTTGGTGTAGAGGTCCCAGCCGTCGTCGATGTTGTTGTGGGCCACGGCGTAGCGGAAGACGTTCCCGGGTCCGGAGGTGAGCTTCGCGGCGAAGCCGTCGGCGTCCTCGCCGTCGGAGTCGGCGTTGTCGTGCGACTCGGCGCTCAGGACGAGGTTGTTGGACGGCCACTGGTCGCGCGGGGTGCTGGAGAGCATGCGCGAGAGCTGCAGCCCGGTGTCGCGGTTGAAGCGTGTCACCGTGCGCTCGAAGATGTTGTTGCTGCCGCCGACGAAGATCCCGTTGTCACCGGCGCGCTCGATGACGATGCCCTTGACGTGCCAGTACGACCCGTTCACGGCGAGCCCGCGGTTCGCCGGGGCCTCACTCTGGGCCGAGAAGTTCAGTACGGGGGTCTCCCCCGGGTACGCGGCCAGTTCCGTGCGGTCGCCCGAGGTGCCGTTGTTGCCCTGGGGGATGGTGACCGTCTGCGAGTGGCGGTAGGTCCCGCCGCGCAGGTAGATCGTCCCGCCGGGAGTGATGCGGCTGATCACGGAGGTGAGCGTCGTCGGGTCCGACTGTGTTCCGGAGGCGCTGTCGGTGCCGTTCGGCGCCACGTGCAGCGCCGATCCCGACGGCGGCGGGGTGGTGGTGTCGCCGCTCGTCTCGACGTCGAGGTAGTCGATGTTGGACAGACCTGCGGACGTGGTCGGGCTGAGCCGGATCGTGTTGCTGCCCGCCCGTACCGGCACCGTGAGCGTCTTCGTCGACCACGTGCCCCAGGCGCCGGTGCCCTCGAACGACGCCGATGCGACCGTCGAGCCGTTCACCGTGACGGTGGCGGGCCGCGCGGTGCCGCTTCCGTTGGCGAAGCGCACGCCCAGGATCGCCGTGCCGGCGGAGGGGGCGTTCACGGTGAACTGCGCGTAGGCGCCGGTCTGGTTGGTGCCGTTGCAGAACCCGCTGCCGGAGTAGCCGGACCAGTCGGAGTCGATGGTGCCGGTACAGATCGCGGCGGAGGTCTCGGCCTCGTAGCGGATCGACGCGGCCTGCGCCGGGTTGCCGGACAGCGCGACGAGCGCGCCGGCGAGCAGGCCGGCGCACGCGAGGGCGGGTCGTAAGTGCATCGTTCGTCTCCAGGTTGTCGGCTCGTGCGACACGGGGTCGATGAAGAGGGGGGTCGAGCAACTGCGCGGGGCTGACGTCCGATCGGTCCGAGCGCAATATTGAGAGGCTCGGAAGTTCAACTGCATGAACGGCGTGGCGAGTTCCGGACCACTACGTCAAGGAGTAAGCGTTTTCTCCGGAACCTAGGCGCCTGCCACGCAAGCGTCAATAGACATGTGCCTGATTATCTTTCATACACATGAACCTGACGTTGCCGGTTCGATGAGCCTGGGGCGGAGGCTGCACGCCGCAAGCGGTAGCTTCAACTGCCCCTGTGGAGCGACGCGTTCGTCACGGCCCGGCACCTAGCGTGCGGTGCATGAACAGACACCGCCGGCGCCATCAACCCCACGAACGCCGGGATCGAACTGCCACGCCCTGCGGGCCCGTACGCCGTCGGGACGCAGACGTTGCCGCTGACGGACCACCGGCGGCGTGCGGGCCGGCGTGAACCTGGACGGCGACTTGTTCGCCCCGCTGCCCGCTCCGGGCTCGGGTGGACGGCCGTTCATGATGACGGGCGCCGAAGCCACGGACAGCCCCGCCGATGAGCGGAGCGACTGGCCGGACGCGTGGGCGCGTCTGGACGGCTGGAAGCGCTGGCTGACGGTGGCGGGCTCCAAGCACTTCTCGTTCCCGGATCTGCCGGTGCCGGCCGACCAGTTGGCCCTCACCGATCCTGCGGCGCGGCTCTCGGGGCAGCGCGGGTGCGCGGCGCGCGGGCGGGCAGTGCGGGTGCGCGGCGCGCGGGCGGGCATCGCGGATGCGCGGTGCGCGGGTGGACAGGGGCCGGGCGGGCAGCCCATGCAGCGGATCGTCGTCCGCCACGCCCGCTCCGGCGTCCCACGCCCACCCAGGCCCTGGCCCCAGCCCTGGCCCCGGCCTTAACCCCTCAGCGCTCTGCCTGCAGCACGTCGCGGAGAGCTTCGGCGAACTCGGCCGGTGCACCGTGCTGCCCGTACTCGCCGCCCATGAAGCCACCGTGGTCGCTGGGGAAGATCGCCGGCTCCGTGCCCAGTCCGGCGGCGACCTCCACCGCGGCGCGGGCGCAGAACTCGCCCTCGGACTCCTTGCCCGCCGCGACGACGATGCGTGTGGAGGCTGCGCGCAGCGCGCCGAAGTCGGGGCGGTAGCCGGTACAGCCGCGCATGTTCTGGCCCAGCAGCGGGTCGTCGCGCGAGCCGTCGTCCTCCGTCGGCAGTCCGAAGGCGGCGGGGTCGGGTGCCGGCTCGTCGGCCCAGTCGGCCGGGAAGGGCCCCTTGCGGCCGGCCATCGCGATGAACTTGGCCATCGCGGGCCCCAGTCCGTCCCGCATGTACGTCGCATGGATGTCCGCGCAGACCGCCAGCGCCGCCTCGCTGTCCGGCAGGACCGGCGCCGCCGGCGGCTCGTGCGCGACGAGTGTGCGCACCAGTTCCGGGTGCCGCGACACCAGGGCGAGCGCGTTCACGGCACCGCCGCTGCTCGCGAACATGTCCACCGGCCCGGCTCCGAGCGCCTCGATCACCCGCCGCAGATCGTCGGCGTGCTCCTCGGGCACGATCTCCGCCGCGCCGTCCTTACGCACGCTGCGGCCGGCCCCGCGCGGGTCGTAGGTGACGACCGTCCGGTCGGTGAAGTGCGACGCCAGCGTGACGAAACCGCTCGCGTCCATCGGTGAACCGACCAGGAACAGGACGGGTGCGTCGGCCCCGGCATCGGCCCGGCCTCCCCTCACGTCGTACCAGATCGTGGCACCGGGGGTCTCCAGCGTGCGGGTCTCGATCTCGACCATCGTCGTCTCCTCATGTCTGTGCCGTCACAAGAGCAGACCGGTGGCCCGGCCGGAAGTCATCGCTCGCCTGCGCATCAATCGGTGGAAGGCGAAAGCGCCCTGCGCCGGCTCTGTTCTCGATCACCGGTCCGGCTGCGCGACATACCCCCTGGACGTCGGTTCCGCCACCGGCGAGGATGCCACGTGATCGTCCTGTTCCCAGGGTCCACGTTCCAGGGGTCCCACCCTGACCATGACGATCCGCCCCCGGCGGGGACCGCACCGGAGGCGGATGCCGCACCCTACGCGGTGGTGCTGGCCGGCAGCCTTGCTGCTCAGGACCGACGGTCACGGTCCACGTGAGATCCGGGGGATTTGGTGCAACCGACAGCGACGTCCGTGCGAGCCGTGAACCGGCTCACCGCGCGGTGGGCCGGTAGCCTGCCGGGGCCGGGCGGAACCGTCGTCTCCGCCACGAGCCTGTGGCCGCTGCTCGCGTTCCTCCAGGACGCCGCCGCCGGACCGGCGCGGGACGAACTCGGGAACGCGACCGGCGTGCCTGCGGCCGAGGCGGCCGGAGCCGCGCGCGGATTCCTCGAGGCGCTGGGCGCGATCCGCGGCTCACGGGCCGCGCTCGGTCTCTGGACGCGAGCCGATCTGCGTCTGCACGCCGACTGGAGGGCACAGCTGCCCGTCGGAACGGCCGGCACCATCACCGGAGACACGGCGACCGACCGCAGGGCGCTCGACGGATGGGCCGATGAGCGCACCGAAGGCCTGATCCGCAGCATGCCGGTGGAGATCGACAAGTCCACCCGACTCGTCCTGGCCGCCGCTCAGTCGGTGCGGACGCGATGGCTGCGGCCGTTCTCCGAGACGGAGGTGGTCCCGGGAAGCGGGCCGTGGCAGGGGCGGTTGCTGCTCGGGCTGCACCGCACCACGTCGCTGTTGGACCGGGTGACCGTGGCGGAGACCCCGGACGGCCCCGTGACGGTGCTCAAGATCCTCGGCAGAACCGGCGTCGACGTCCATCTTCTGCTGGGTTACCGTGATATGACGTCCTCTCAAGTGCTACGCCACGGAATCGGCACTCTCGCCGGTGCCGGCGCCACCCCCGTCGCCGGTGACCGTCTTCCCCTCGGGGAGGCGGGCCCGGGTCTGCGGGTGTCGACCGTACGCCGCCGCACCCCGCGGCCCGTTCTCGAAGTCCTCACGGTGGCGTTCCGTGTCGCGGCGGAGCACGATCTGCTGGCGGAACCCGCGCTGTTCGGCCTGTCCACGGCCTCGGACGCCGGCCACGGCCACTTCCCGGGGATCAGCCCTGATCCGCTGGCGGTCGGTTCGGCGGGCCAGGGCGCCGTCGCCGTGTTCGACGCCGAGGGCTTCGAGTCCACGACCGTGACCGCGGTCAGTGTCATGGCCGGCGGTATGCCACCTCCGCCGCGGTACACCGTCCGCCACGTCGAGGCGGTCATCGACCGCCCGTTCGGCTTCCTGACCGTCCACCGCACCTCCCGTCTGGTCCTTTCGGCGGGATGGGTGACCGAGCCCCTGCCCTTCCCCGAGGACCACGAGGACCACGAGGACCACGAGGACGACGGGGACCGCGAGTACGACGCATACCGCAAGCACGTCGGGGACGCCGAGTACGACGAGGCGGTCCGGACGTGACCGCGCTGCTCGAGGGACTGGCCGTCAACCCTGCCGCCCCGGCCGGCCTGCTGCTGAGACTGCTGGAGCCGGAGTACGAAGGCGTCTGGTCGGCGCTGGCGTCGCGGCGCGCCTCCTTCCCCGAGGAGGTGACCGCCGCGATCGTCCGTCATCCCCACCCCCGGGTCCGCGGGGCCCTGGCCCGCAATCCGTTCGTGGACCCCGAGGTCCGCGGGCTGGTCGTGGATGATCCCGAATGGCTCGTCCGCGCCCGGCTGGCCAGTGCCCCGGACCGCTCGCGGCCTGTTCGCCCGCTGCCGGACCCGGTGATCGACCGGATGCTCACCACGTACGAGAACGACTGCCTCCACGAACTGTCCAGCTCCCGTCAGATCCCTTTCCGATTCCTGCTGTCCTGCGCCCACCACCCCGTGGCCTCGGTCCGCCGGCTGGCCGTCAACGTGTGGACGCACCTGTCCGACGGCGAGCGGGCGGCGCTGCTGCGGGACCCGCACCCGCAGGTACGGGACAGCGCGCACCACGTCCAGGAGAACGACGACGCCGAGGCGATGGAGCGTCGGCTGGGGCCGCTGCCGCCGCCGCGCAACCACTGGACGTCGGGGATCCTGGTGAACCACCGCCTTTCCCGGACCGTCGTCGACTGGCTCCTGCGGGACCCCGACCCCGACAACTCCTGGGTCCTCGCCCACAACTACAGCACTCCCCCCGACGTCGTCGCCGGGCTGGTCGAGCACCCCGATCCGGAGGTCAGGCGGGAACTGGCCCGCCGCGACGACCTCGCCCGTGCACTGGTGGACGTCCTCGCACGCGACCCGGACCCGCGGGTGCGCACCGCGGTCTCCGTGCGGGCGGAACTGACAGAGGACGAGCGGGCGGCGATCGACTACACGGTGGCGGCGGACGAGGAATTCGGCCCGCTCGAGCATCACACCCGTCCGGCTCCCGACCCGGCTGAGTCGGCCGTGTACGCCCGCTCCCGCCACCCGCTGCTGCGGCGCCGGGCAGCCAAGGACCCGGGACTGCCCGCCGAGCTCGTCGGGCTCCTCGCAGCGGACGACGACCTGGGCGTACGGGTCCTGCTGGCGCACAACCATCCGGCGGCGCCGCCGGAACTGCTGCTGCGCAGCTACCTGGAGCACCGGGGCAGGGCCCGTGATCTGCTCACCGAGCATCCGCGTTTCCCGGTCGGCGGGCTGGGCGTACGTTTCGCGGACGCGGCCGTGCCCGACGAGCGGCGTCTGGCCGTCCTCGACCCGGGGCTCGCGCCCGCCACCGCCGACCGGCTCACCCGCGACCCGGACGCGGCGATCCGCGCGGGGGCGGCCCGCCATCCCCGCCTTCCGGGCGAGCGGCTGCTCGCCCTCCTCGACGACGGGGAGCTGGACGGGCACGCCGCCGCCAACCCGGCGCTGCCGGTGGCGGTGATGCACGGACTGCTCGGGTGACCGTGCGGGGGACGGCCACCGCGCAGGCGGCCGGCCGGCGACACGAACGTGCCCTCCGGCGAGGCACTTACGTGGTCGCCCGGCCGACGCGAGACCACGGCACGCCCGGCCGACGCGACGACCACCGCAGGCAGGCCGCCGGAGGCAGGCACGCCGATGCGACGGCCGCCGCACTCCGGCCACCGCCCGGTCAGTCGCGGGGAGTCACGGTCATGGGGATGCGGTCCGCGTGCACGACGGCGGAGGCGACCTCCTTGGGCGTGTGTCCAGGAGCGGGACTGAGCTTCCATCGCTGCAGGACGGTCGCGATGGCGATCGTCGCCTCCGTCCAGACGAACTGGTCCCCGATGCACTTGCGGTTGCCGGCGCCGAACGGGATGTACGCGTGACGCGCCACGGCCGCTCGTCGCTCGGGAAGCCACCGGTCGGGGTCGAACGACGCGGCGTTCTCGTAGACGGCGGGGTCGCGGTGCATGGCGTAGAGGCTGAACGCGACCTCGGTCCCGGCGGGGAGGCGGTGCCGGCCGAGTTGCACCGGCACGGTGGTCCGGCGCATCAGCAGGGTGACCCCGTGCAGCCGCAGCACCTCGTCGAGGACCCGGCGGATACTCGTCAGCCGCGGGACGTCCGCGATGGTGACCGGCCCCTCCCCCACGACGGACCGGATCTCGGCAACGATCTGCTCCTCGATGTCGGGGCGGGCGACGAGCTCGTGGAACGCCCAGGCCAGGGCGGACGCGGTCGTCTCCGCGCCCGCGAACATCACGGTGCTCAGCTCGTCCCTGACCTCCGTGTCGGTCAGCCCCTGCCCGCTGTCCTCGTCCTGGGCGGCGAGCAGCAGGGTGAGGAGGTCGGACCGGTCGGTCTGTCCGTCGAGGCGGGCCTGGGCCACCACCTCGTCGATCACGGACCGCAGTTGGGTGGCCGCCCTGTCGAAGTCCCGGTTCGCCCGGATCGGAAGCCGGTCGAGGAACTTGGGTGAGGCCGCCCGAATGAGGAGATTCTTCAGAAGTACGGGGAGGTTCTTGCGGACGGCTTCGACCGCCGGCATGCCCATCTCGGTCGAGAACATCGTGTCGGCGAGGGTCTCGATGGCGTACTCGGCCATCGCCTGCTGGATGTCGACCACCGTGCCGGGCGCCCACGAGTCGGCCATGGCCTCCGCGTTGCGGCGCATGGTGTGGGAGTAGCTTTGTATGCGCTCCTTCGAGAACATCGGCTGGACCATCCGCCTGTGTCGGCGGTGCAGTTCGCCGTCGGCGTTCGCCAGACCGTTGCCCGCCAGGGGACGCAGCCGGTCGAAGAACCTTCCCTTCTCGAAGCTGCGGGCCTGGGTCACGGTGATCTCGTGGACGAGTTCGGGTGTGGTGGCCACGTACACCGGCAGGCGCCCCAGATCGACGCGGACCACGTCCCCGTGCCCGCGGAGCGACTGCACGAACTTGAGCGGATCGCGCCACAATGTGAGCGCATGCCCCAGAAGAGGTACTGCGCCAGGCGCACGTGTGACGACCGATTCGGCTCTGTCGCGCTCTTCAACTGACATAAGGGGGGTCCTCTCTTGCTCTCTTCAAGTCGGCCGTCCAGGGGAATGACCTGGCCTGATCTCACCATCCGGAGCGGTTGCGCGCGAGGGCGCACAACGAGCGCAACACCCCCATGCGGCACCTGTGGTGTTATGTGATGTTGTGCTGACAGGGGGTCAAGAAGCGTATGCTGCGGACGCTTCCCGCTTCTCGATCCTCCGAAGAGGACGCCTCACGCGGATGCGGCGCACCGCCTCGGTGCCACAGCGACGCGCGTGCCGAGAGGCCGCCGCTCGCCAGGACGCGGAGGGGTCCCACTCACGGGTTGAAAGGGCGGCTGGGGCATCACGTTGACCGCAAGCAGTCGCCCTCGGAGGGCCTCGTGACCATCCCGTATGCAGACGGCACCGGAACGCCTGCCACCGTCCCGCCACCTCAGTGCCCCGCGCACGCCCACGGCCTGGGCGGGCGGCAGCGCTTGTACGGGCCCGAGGCGGACGCACCGTACGCCCTCTACGAGAGAATGCGCCGCGAGCACGGCCAAGTGGCGCCGGTTCTGCTGCCCGGTGACGTACCCGCGTGGTTCATCCTCGGGCACAGGGAGAACCTCGACGTCATGCGCAGCCCGTCGCTGTGGTCGTGCGACTCCCGCATCTGGAACGTGCAGCTGTCGGCCGACTCGCCGCTCCTGCCCATCACGGCCTGGCAACCGCTGCTCGTCTTCGCGGACGACCCCGAACACGCGCGCCTGCGTGCCGCGGTGACGGAGAGTCTGGGCAAGTTCAACCGCCACGGTATTCGCCGCTACGTCGTTCGGCACACCCAGCAGCTGGTCGACTCCTTCTCCCACACCGGGCGGGCTGACCTCGTCACCGATTTCGCGGAGAAGCTGTCGGTCCTGGTCCTCGCGCGCCAGATGGGCGTTCGTGACGAGGACGCGCTCCCCCTCGGTTCGGCCGTGCGCAACATGGTCAAGGGCACGGAGACGGCGCTGCAGAGCAACGAGTACGTCGTCTCGGTCATGACCGACCTGGTGCAGCGGAAGAAGTCCGCTCCCGGTGACGACCTCGCGAGCTGGCTCCTGGCCCACGAGTCCGCGCTCACCGACCAGGAGGTGATGGAGCATCTGCGCCACGCCATCGTCGCCGCACACGAGAACACGACCAACCTGATGGCGAACACGCTGCGGACGGTCATGACCGACCGCCGCTTCCGCGCGAGCCTCTCCGGTGGGTCCCTGACCCTGCCGGACGCCCTCGACCAGGTCATGTGGGACGCCCCGCCCATGTCGGTCGGCGCCTTCCGGTGGGCCCGACGGGACACCAAACTGGGCGATCAGGTCATCCGCGCGGGCGACATGGTGATGCTCGGCCTGGCGGCCGGCAACGTCGATCCGGAGATCCGGCCCGACCTGAAGGCGCCCGTGCACGGCAACCGTTCGCATCTGGCGTTCAGCGCCGGTCCGCACGAGTGCCCCGGCCAGGACATCGGCCGGGCCATCGCCGACACGGGCATCGACACACTGCTGGCACGGCTCCCCGACATCGAACTCGCCGTGTCGGAGGCCGAGCTGGACTTCACCTCTTCGCTCGTCTCCACCCGGCTGAACAGCCTGCCCGCACGCTTCACCCCCCGTCGCCGTGGGGCCGCGGAGGCACCGGAACCGAGCACGCCGAGCAAGGCGCAGCCGCTGCCGACGGCCGTCGCGCCGGCCCGGCCGCCCGTTCCGGCGGCGGCCGACGTCGCGCCGGCGCGGGCCTCCTGGTGGCAGCGTCTCCTCGGGATCCGCGCGCGGTGACGCCCCGGGCCCGGACCCCAGGTTCGGGCCCATCACGGGCCGGAGGCGGGTCCGGCCGAGACGACACGGCAAAAGGATGTGCGGATCCGGATTCCGGTTGACACGCTGAGGTCATGAACCGCCAGCCCGACCCCCGCCCCGCCGCCCCCACCACGTCCGGTCCGACGCAGTGGGTCACCACACCCGTCACCGCGGACCTCCTGCGCGGCGCGCTCGATCTGGAGCGCACCGGGCAGGGTCTGCTGCCGCACCGGCTGCCCGCCCGGGCCCGGGCGCAGTTCCCCGACGGGCAGGTGGCCATGGCGGAGTCCCAGCCTTCCGGCGTACGGGTGGTGTTCCGTACCCGGGCCGCCGCCGTCGAGCTGGACACCCTCCGCACCAAGGTGGCCTACGAGGGCGCTCCGCCCCGCCCCGACGGTGTGTACGACCTGCTCGTCGACGGCCACCTGGCCGGGCGTGCCAGTGTCCCCGGCGGCAACGTCCTGATGACGGACATGGCCACCGGGTCGGTGGAGAGCCGGCCCGGACCGGTCGGCACCGTCCGCTTCACCGGACTGCCGGACCGGCTCAAGGACGTCGAGATCTGGCTGCCGTACAACGAGATCACCCAGCTGGTGGCCCTGCGCACCGACGCGCCCGTCGAGCCCGTTCCCGGCGGGGGCCGCAGGGTGTGGCTGCACCACGGCAGTTCGATCAGCCACGGCTCCGACGCCGAGAGCCCGACAACGACGTGGCCGGCCCTGGCCGCCTTGCGCGGCGGCGTGGAGCTGACGAACCTCGGCCTGGGCGGCAGCGCGCTGGTCGACCCGTTCACCGCCCGCGCCATGCGGGACACCCCCGCGGACCTGATCAGCGTCAAGATCGGCATCAACCTGGTCAACACCGATCTGATGCGTCTGCGCGCCTTCACCCCCGCGGTGCACGGCTTCCTCGACACGATCCGCGAGGGGCATCCCACGACGCCGCTGCTGGTCGTCTCACCCGTGTACTGCCCCATCCACGAGGACACCCCCGGCCCCAGCCTCCCGGACTTCAGCGACCTCGGCGCCGGGAAGCTGCGGTTCCTGGCGGCGGGCGACCCGGCGGAGCGCGCCGCGGGGAAGCTGACGCTCAACGTCATCCGTGCGGAACTGGCCCGCATCGTGGAAGGACGGGCCGCCGACGATCCGCACCTGCACCTCCTCGACGGCCGGGACCTCTACGGCGAGGCGGACTTCGCCGACCTGCCGCTGCCGGACCAGCTGCATCCGGACGCCGCGGCACACCGCCGCATGGGCGAGCGCTTCGCCGAGCTGGCCTTCCGCGACGGGGGACCGTTCTCCACGGAAGGCTCCTGAACGCGGCCTGCGGTTCCTGAAGTCACGCAGTCAACTGCCCTGCGTGCTTCTTGGATTGAGGGCCGAGCTCGCTCGCCCGCGACCGGCCACGCCCACGCCGCTCGCCGTATCCTGAGCCCCGCCCGCAATGATCACCGGTTCCCGTATCGGAGGCGTCCCCGCGTTGACCACGGATCTCAGTTCCGTCATCGGCGTCCGCCAGACCCTCGTCGTCATCGTGCCGGTACGGCTGACCGCCCGTCCCCTGTGGCAGGTCGGACCCATACCCTTCGACCTGGGCAGCCGCCGCACCGATGCCGTCACCCGGCAGACGTACTTCACGCCGGCCGCCGCGCGCGCCCTGTACGGGACCCCGGAACGGCCCTGCCGCTGGCACCGGTTCATGGACGTACGGCACGAGGCACTGCGTCTGAAGGGCATCGAGCTGCTGCGCACGGCCACCGCCCGGTATCCGGACCACGCGCTCGCGGTCCTCCACTTCGACGTGGAGGGCCCTGTCCTGCTGGAGACGCTGCGCGCGATCGGTCGCCGCGACACAGCCGTACCGGATCCGCTCGACGGGCCGCTGTCGCCCGCCGCCCTGCTCGACGGCATCGCGACGCCGCGCGGAGCCTCCGCGCCCTTCGCGATCGCGCGCCCGTACACGGTCGCCTTCCTGACGCCCGACGGTCACCACACGCCCGCGCTGCGGGACGACGACGGCCGGCTGCCGGAGAGCGCCGACCGGTGGCTGTGGTCCCTCGCCTCGCGGTCGACGGCCGCCGACTTCCCCACCCCGCTCGAGGAGTGGCCCCGACGGACCGAGCACGCGTTGCGGATATCCGCCGACTGGAGCGCCCTGGTGCTGCGTCACGGCGCCGCGTTCCTCGGCCACCGGGCCGACCCGGGCGGCAGCGACTTCTACGCCTTCGCCGAGCTGCACGCCCGCACCGTCTACCTCGACGCCCTGCTCCTCGGCACCATCCAGCGCGACCACATCGACGAGCTCACCGACGGCCTGTCCGGCGTCTTCGAGGGGCCCAAGCTGGCCCGCCGGGTGTCCGCCCTGGAAAGGCACATCGCCACTTTCCGCAGTACCTACTGGCGTCAGCACCTCACGGCCCACGGCCCCGCCAATGAACTGCTGCTGACGTTCCAGGCCCAGCACCGGCTGCCGGCCAGGTTCGACGAGATCCTCGCAGAGGCGGCCGACTACGCCCGGCTGGTGCAGACACAGGAGAGCCAGCAGATCGCCGGCGCGCTCGGCGTCCTGACCATCCTGGGCCTGCCTCTCGGCACGGCCCTGAGCATCCTCCAGGTGCTGGGCGCCAAAGGACTCACCGCACTCGCCGTCGCCCTGGTCGGCGCCCTGGCGGCGACAGCCCTGGTCCTCACCACCCGCTACGGCCGCCTGGTCCTGTCGTCGCTGCGGGGCCGAAGTACGCGCGGCGACCGCTGAGGGACGGGGACGGCCGCGCGGGCGTGCCTGTTCACCGACCCCCGTGGGGCACCCGTATCGCCTCCGTCACGGCGGTGGACCGGGTGCCGATGCGGCCTCGTCCGCCATGCTGACGCGCCAGTTCGGTGATCAGGGGCGGCGGGGCGGACGGTCGAGCCGGTCGCGGCCCGCGACCAGGCGCCGGGCCGGTTCAGGGGCCGGTTTCCGCACTTCGTGAGGGCGAGCCCGCAGACCCGGCAGGCACGTCTGACGTGCGCGGACCGGGGTATGCGAGCGGGCGACCACCCCAACGGAGCGAGGAGCCGATATGTCGTCAGCGACCACCGATGTCATCGAGCTCATTCTGCGGGACCACCGCAAAATGGAGGAGCTCTTCCGCACCCTGCGCAGCGCCGAAGCCGATCGCGCCGCCGCTCTGCGTGAGTTCTCCGCCCTTCTCGTCGCCCACTCGGAGGCCGAGGAGGACGAGGTCTATCCCGCGCTGCGGCGCTACAAGAACGTGGACGGCGACGATGTCGAGCACGGCGTCCATGAACACGAGGAGGCCAACGAGGCGCTGCTCGCACTGCTCGAGGTGAAGGACACCATGTCAGAGGAGTGGGAGGAGAAGCTCGAAGCGCTCGTCACGGCGGTCAACCACCACGTCGACGAGGAGGAGCGGACGCTGCTCAACGACACGCGCGAGAACGTAGGTGACGACCGCCGCGCCGAGCTGGGCAAGGCCTTCCGCGAGGCCCGTGCCAAGCACCTCGACGCCGACTGCGGCAGCGTCGACCATGTACGCGAACTGGTCGGCTGACGTGCCGGGCCCGGTGGCTCGTACCAGCGGGCCCGGCCGGTGAAAGCCGGCAGGCGGGGCATACGGCCTGCATGAGTGATCTTGCTGCAGCCGCCGAGGGCGGTGACCGACGCATATGACCGTTCACTTCGGGAGCCCCGGACGCGAGAAGAGGAAACCGGCCTTCAGCATCCGGCAGTTGGTCCTCCTCTTCGGACTCGTCGCCATCGTTCTGTGCGCCGTCGGGCTCACGCTGAAGCTCATCGTCAGAGCGGCCGAGGAGCGGCCCGCGACGGCGGTGACCGTGGCGGCCGTCCTCTGCCTGGTAACTGCCGGGCTGCGCAGCGCCCGTCGTCGCCGGGCGGCCGGGCGGCTCGCCGCCGGCCTCTCGGAACTGACGCACCACGCCGCTGCCACGAGCGCGGCGGAACAGACACCTGCCCTGGCGCCCGAAGGGGAGGAAGGGCCGGGGACGTTCGAGGCGGACGACCTCGCGGCCATGGACCCCGCCGACTTCGAACAGGCCGTCGCCGCGCTGTGCGAACGCGACGGCTGCCGGGACGTCCAGGTCGTCGGAGGGGCAGGCGATCTCGGCGCCGACGTGATCGCCACCACGCCCGACGGCAGGCGTGTCGTCATGCAGTGCAAGCGCTACGGCCCGATGAACAAGGTCGGATCCCAGGAAGTGCAGCGATTCGGCGGCACCTGTTTCGCCGTGCATGAGGCGAGTGTGGCGGCCGTCGTGACCACGGGCGAGTTCACACAGCCTGCGGCCGAGTACGCCGAACAGTGCGGGATCCGATGCTTCGACCACCAGAGCCTCGTCGCCTGGACCGACGGCAGCGGGCCGGCCCCGTGGGAGGCAGAACCGCCTTCGACGTCCGCCGTCCCCGGCACCGGGCAGGGGGCCGACGAGGACATCACCGGCAACTGAACGCGTGCGAGCCTGCCGGCGGCAACCGGCAGAAGGACCACAACCCTTGGAGTTCCCATGATGATCGCCGGAATCATTGCAGTATGTGTCGTCCTCACCGTGCTGGCGTTCCTCCTGCCCCGTCTGTCGCGCCACCCCGAACGCGGTACGCAACGCACCCGCGGCCTGGGATCCCGTGCGGGCAGCAAGGCCCCCGGCTTCCTGGGGCGCATATTCAGCGAACCGTTCCGTAGCGGCTCCCGCGCCGTGAGCGGCAGCGGCTCCGCGGGCCGCCGTACCCGTGGACGCATGCCCTTCTAGGTCCAGCCGACCACAACGTCGGTCGCATCGCTGGGAGCAGGCGAGATTCACGGAACCGGCTTGACTCTCACGCTGCGTGAGGTTGGAGGGTGGCGTGCATGAGCGACTACTACAACGCGTTCGAGATGAGCCCCGTGCCCGCTCCCGGCCCGGACGCGGTTCCGCCGGAGCCGTTCCGTGGCATCTACGGAATGCCCGCGTTCGTGACGATCCCCACGAGCGACCTGGCGGAGTCGGCGGACTTCTGGATCCGTGGGCTCGGGTTCTTCGAGCTGTTCAGCATCCCCAGCAGAGTCGTGCACCTGCGCCGATGGGCGTTCCAAGACGTCCTCCTCGTCCCGGCGGCGAGCGTCCCGGAGCAGCCGCCGGCGATGAGCTTGACTTTCGCGTGCGTGCTCAGCCAGGTCGATTCCCTGGTCGAGGCCTGTCGTGCATTGCGCCCGGACTCGGTCGACGGTCCCCGGGACACTTACTGGAGCACCCGCGATGTGGAGGTGATCACCCCAGAGAACGCACGGATCGTTGTCACCGCGGCGAGGCCCTTCGATCCGGCCAGTCAGGAGGCGCGGGACCTTGAAGCCGTCGGGATCACTCCACCGGACGTCGCTCGAGGCGACAATGAGGATCATGTCTGATGCCACTGACGCCGAGGGCCTGACCGCCAGTCAGGTCCCGACGCGCCTGGGCGTGACGGTCCGGCGCGCTGCACCAGTGGGATGAGATCGGTCTGGCGCGACCGTCGCTGCGCACGGCTGCCGGATACCGTGCTCGATCTGCGCTGAGACACCGCTTGCACGAGCGATCCCGCGTTCCGCGCGCGCCTTCCCCGTGGACGAGGAGACGACCCGAGGGACACGACCGCCTACGGCCGGGGGCGGCTCAGGTACTCGGCGATGCGGTCCCCCCAGGTGCGGATGTCAGCGCGTGTTTCGGACACGTGCAGTTCGGCGTGCGGCAGCACATGGGCCAGCGTCTCCGCGGTCGACAGGGGGTGCCCCGGGTCACCGACCCAGCCCAGCACCAAGGTTGGCCGGCGCAGCGCGGCGACCTCCGGGAGTGAGGGCAGGTCGGACATCGCCCGGCCACGCAGAACGGCGGGCAGCAGCCCTTCGGCGGGTGTGGGCGGCGGCTCGGGAACGTCGGCCACGACGGCGGGACGAGGCTGCTGCGCCTTGGTGGCGAGCCATGCGTCCCGTCCCTCCCGTTCGACGGCCTCGGCGGATTCCCGAGCGGCCCGCGCATGAGCCTCCCGCGTCGTCCAGGCCGTCGGTGGGATGAGGAGGACCAGCCGGGAGAACCGGTCGGGCGCACGCACGGCGGCGTGCAGCACGCTGCCGCAGCCCATGGACGCACCCATGGCGGCGACGGGCTGCGAGGTGCCCAGGTCATCGAGCAGGGCCAGCAGGTCACCGGCATGCGACTGGTAGGTGTAGTCGCTGTCCACGGGGTCGCCGGTCGACCGACCGTGCCCGCGGGCGTCATAACGGACCAGGCGTCGGCCCGCCTCAAGGACCGGCGTCCATGAGAACAGGCCCATCCGGTCCTCTGCGGCCTGACTCACGAAACCGCCGTGCGCGTAGACGGCCACAGGACCCTCGCCGGCATCGTCGTAGACGAGCTCGGCCCCGCAGTGCCGGAAGCTGCCCTCTCTCATGGCCGCTCGGTTTCGCATGACACCAGCCTGACCATCGGCGCCGTCGCCCGCCACCGAATCGCGGAGCACCTTCCGCGACGTCCGCGCCTTCCGGGCCCGTCCGCACCGAGTCGGCCGACCCCGCCGACGGTTCGGGCCGCACCGGTGGGCCGCACCGAAGGCAACGATCACCCGTACCGAGCGCGGGCGTGCGGCCGAGGTTGCCTGGGTGGTGGGGACTGGGTGGCAAGGACGTGGGATCGCCACCGAGGCGGGGGTCAGACCGTCTCGTCGGGGTGCAGGCGCCCCAGCAGCTCGTAGAGGCTGCGGCGGCCCTCGTCGTCGAGACGGTTGAAGGCCGCCGAGGTGGCCCGCATGTCGGCGCGGATCACACGGACCGCCTCCAGGCCCTTCTCCGTCGCGACCACGTTCTTGATCCGCCGGTCGGCCGGGTCGAGGTGCCGGGAGACCAGTCCATGAGCCTCCAGCCGGTCGACGAGCCCGGTGATGTTGGACGCGTCGCAGGCGAGCAGTCCTGCGAGAGCGCGCATCGGCAGTGGCTGCCGGAGCAGGATGAGCATCTTGGCCTGCGTCATGGTGAGCCCCTGCACCGCGGCCGCCGCGGCCAGGTCCCGGTAGTAGCCGGCAGCAGCGCGCGCCAGACGCTCCAGGAGGTCGACGTGCGTGGGATCGCTCCCCTTCAGGTCAGGGGTTTCGGGTGCCGGGTGCGGGGCGGGGGTGCGGGACATGTCTCCAGTTTAGGTGAAGCTCAATGTTTGACTTCCTCAACCATTGATGTCTACCGTCATCCTCGTTGCTTGAGTTCATCAAGCATCTAGCTGTTTCGAGCCGAGCCCCTTCTCCGGGCTCCGGCACCACCCCGCCTCGCCCCGCCCCGAAGAGAGCACCCGTGTCCCGAACCGTTGCCCCGTCGCCCGGCCGACACCGACGTGAGATCGCAGTCGTCCTCGTCCTGAGCCTCGCCGCCATGGTCGTGTCGATGATGCAGACACTGGTGATCCCCATCCTCGGTCTCATCGGGACCAGCCTTGGCAGCAGTGCTGCCGAGGTCAGCTGGGTCACCACCGCGACGCTGCTCTCCGCGGCCGTCTTCACTCCCCTGCTCGGCCGCCTGGGCGACCAGCACGGGAAGAAGCCGACCCTCATCGGCGTGCTGGTGGTGATGATCGCCGGCTCGGTCCTGGCCGCCACCACCGATTCGCTCCTCTGGCTGATCGTCGGCCGCGTCCTCCAGGGCGCCGCCACGGCGATCTTCCCGCTCGCGCTGTCGGTACTCCGCGAGGAGGTCTCCGCCCACCGGCTACCCGGAGCGATGTCACTGGTCAGCGGCACCCTGGCGTTCGGCAGCGGCTTCGCGCTGGTCGCCACCGGCCTACTGACCCGCGGCGAGAACGCCGACTACCACCCCGTCTTCTGGATGGCCGCCGGGCTGGCTCTGGTCACACTCGTCGCCGTCGTCCTCCTCGTACCGGCGAGCCGCACCAAGACTGGAGGGCGCACCGACATCCTCGGCGCCCTCACCCTCGGGCTCTTCCTGGTCCTGCTGCTGCTGCCGATCTCGCAGGGTCACGAGTGGGGCTGGACCTCCGCCCGCACTCTGGGCAGCTTCGCCGGAGCGGTCGTCATGGCCGGTGTCTGGGCCTTCACCGAGAACCGCGTGCGCGAACCACTGGTCGACATGAGGATGTTCCTCCACCGCCCGGTGCTGTTCAGCAACCTCGCGGGCCTCTTCGTCGGATTCGGGATGTTCGCCCAGTTCCTGGGCGTCTCCTATCTGGCGCAGATACCGCAGGACATCGCGGGCTACGGCTTCGGCGCATCCGTTCTCCGCGCCTCGGTCGAGTTCCTGCTGCCCAGCACGATCGCCTCCCTCGTCGTCTCCCAGTTCGGCGGCCTGCTGATCCGCAGGATCGGCCCACGCCTCACCCTCGCGCTCAGCGCGGTGATCGGCACCGCCGGCTTCGCGTGGCTGGCCACCGCTCACTCCTCTGCCCCCTCGGTGATCGGCGCCGGAATGGCTGTCGGAACGGCCATCAGCCTCGGCTACGCCGCGATGCCCGCACTGATCGTCGCGGGAGTGCCGCCCCACCAGACCGGCGTCGCCAACGGCATCAACTCCATCTCCCGCTCGGTCGGAAGCTCGATCGGCAGTGCGCTGATCACGACACTGCTCGCCTCCCGGACCATCGAGAACCTTCCGGCCGGAGTGCCCCCGCTGCCTGCCGAGAGCCAGTTCACCCTGAGCTTCACCATCGCCGGTGCCGCCTTCGCCGTCGTCCTGGCCATCGCACTGCTCGGCCTGAAGCGGCAACGGCAGGCGCCCCGTCCGGAACACCGGCCCATCACCGGACCGGCCCCCGAGCCGGCTGTCGCCACCGCGGCCGCCTGACGGCCCGCCCGATCCGCACCCCCGCGATCCCGCACCACCGCACGACCGCACCACCACAGCAAGGAGCACCACCATGAAGGCCATCACCTACCGCACCTACGGCGGCCCGGACGTCCTGGAATACGGCGACGTCCCCAACCCGAAGCTCGCCCCGGACGCCGTACTGGTCCGCGTCAAGGCCGCCTCCGTCAACCCGGTCGACTGGAAGATCCAGGCCGGATACCTGGACGGCGTCATGGACACCGTCTTCCCCGTCATCCCCGGCTGGGACGTGGCAGGCGTCGTCGAAGAGGCCGGTGTCTCGGTCACCGAGTTCGCCCCGGGCGACGAAGTGATCGGCTACGTCCGTGAGGACTTCGTCTCCCGCGGCACCTTCGCCGAATACGTCGCCGCCCCGGTCCGTACGCTCGCCCGCAAGCCCGCCAACCTCTCCTTCGAGGAGGCCGCCGGCATCCCGCTGGCAGGTCTCACCGCCTACCAGGCGCTGACCCGCGCCCTGAACGTGGGCAGCGGCGACACCGTATTGGTGCACGCCGCGGCGGGTGGGGTCGGCTCCTTGGCCGTACAGATCGCCCGAGCGCTCGGCGCCCGGGTCATCGGCACGGCGAGCGAGCGCAACCACGACTACCTGCGCGGGCTCGGCGCCGAGCCGGTCACCTACGGCGAGGGCCTCACCGACCGCGTCGACGCGCTGGCGCCGCAGGGTGTGAACGCCGTGCTCGATCTGATCGGCGGCGAAGCCCTGAAGCTCTCCCCCGGGCTGCTCGCCGAGGGCGGCCGCCTCGCCTCCGTCGCGGACGGTGCCGTGCTCGGCCTCGGGGGCCGGTACGTCTTCGTCCGGCCCGACGCCGCAGACCTCGAGGCGCTCACCGTCCTCGCGGAGCGGGGGCAGTTGCGCGTGGACGTGGCCGCGACATTCCCGCTCGAGCAGACCGCCGACGCACAGCGGCTCAACCAGGAGGGTCACACCCGCGGCAAGGTGATCGTCACCGTCGGCTGAGCCACCCGCCGCCCGTACGCCATCACCGGCACATGCCCTGCCGGTCAAGAAGACCCCCACCAACGCGCGACGCGCGCCCCTCCCGAAGGAGACAGTTGTGACCGCAGTTCTGTTCGTCGTCACCGGTTCCGACCACTGGACACTCGCCGACGGCACCCTGCACCCCACCGGCTACTGGGCCGAGGAACTCGCCACACCGCACCGGCTGTTGCGCGAGGCCGGGTTCGACGTCACCGTCGCCACGCCCGGCGGCGTCACGCCGACCGTCGATGCCGTCAGCCTTGCCGCCGAGTCCACCGGCGGCAAGGAGCAGGCCGACGCGATCGCCGCGTACCTGGCTTCCATCCGCGCCGACCTGGAGAACCCGGTCAAGCTGGAGGAGGTGGACCTCGACGCGTACGCCGCCGTCCTCTACCCCGGTGGCCACGGCCCCATGGAGGACCTCGCCGTCGACGCCGCCTCCGGCCGCCTCCTCACCGCGGCGCTGGACTCCGGCAAGCCGCTCGCGGTGCTGTGCCACGCCCCCGCGGCCCTCCTCGCCGCCCGGCGCGAGGACGGCGGCTGGCCGTTCGCCGGTTACCGCATGACCGGCTTCACCAACGCCGAGGAGACCATGGCCGGCTTCGCCGACAAGGCCACGTGGCTGCTCCAGGACCGCCTGGTGGAACTCGGCGCCGACTTCCACGCCGCTGCCCCGTTCAGCGCGCACGTGGTGGCGGACCGCAACCTGTACACCGGTCAGAACCCCGCCTCCTCGGAGCAGCTCGCCCGGAACATCATCGACATCCTGAACCGCGGCTGAGTCTCCTGCCGACGCCGGCGTCCGGGCCTGCCCGCGGCGCGGCGCACCGCCCACGTACCGCACCTGTGAGGGAACCATGAACAACGCTGCGCCCGAGCAGCCCGCCGAACTCGTCGCCCGGCTGCGCGCCACCTTCCGCAGCGGCACCACCAGGCCCGTGGCCTGGCGCACCGGGCAACTGCACCGGCTGCGGACCCTGCTCACCGAACAGGGGGAGACAATCGCCGCGGCGCTCCACGCCGACCTGGGAAAGAGCTCCACCGAGGCCCACCGCACCGAGATCGACTTCGTCATACGCGAGATCGACCACACCCTGGAGCATCTCGACGGCTGGCTGCGCCCCGAACAGGTGCCCGTCCCCGCGTTCCTCGGGGAGGCGAGTGCCTGGACGCGGTACGACCCCTTGGGCGTCGTGCTGGTCATCGCCCCCTGGAACTACCCGGCGCAGCTCCTGCTGGCCCCGGTGGCCGGTGCCCTGGCCGCGGGCAACGCGGTTGTCGCCAAGCCCAGCGAACTGGCACCGGCCACGTCCGCCGCCCTGGCCCGCCTCCTGCCTCAGTACCTCGACACCGACGCGGTCGCCGTGGTCGAAGGCGGGGTCCCGGAGACCACCGCCCTGCTCGAGCAGCGCTTCGACCACATCCTCTACACCGGCAACGGCACGGTCGGCCGCATCGTGATGGCCGCGGCCGCCCGGCACCTGACGCCCGTCACCCTCGAACTCGGCGGCAAGTCCCCCGCGTTCGTGGACCGGGGCACCGACCTGGACGCCGTCGCCGCCCGCCTCGCGGCCGGAAAGTTCCTCAACGCCGGTCAGACCTGCGTCGCCCCGGACTACGTGCTCACCGACCCGGAGACCGCACGCGCCCTGGAGGGCGCGCTCGCCAAGGCTGTGGAGAGCCTGTACGGACCGGACGCCTCCGCCTCCCCGGAGTACGGCCGGATCGTCGACGAACGCCACTTCGACCGGCTGACCGCCCTCCTCGAGTCCGGCCGCCAGGTCACCGGCGGGGCGCACGACCGGGATTCCAAGTACATCGCGCCGACCGTCCTGGCCGAGGTGTCACCGGACGCGCCCGTCATGCGGGAGGAGATCTTCGGCCCGATCCTCCCGATCGTCGAGGTGCCCGGCCTCGACGAGGCCATCGACTTCATCAACGACCGCGACAAGCCGCTGGCCCTGTATGCGTTCACCGAATCGGACACCACCCGGGAGCGGCTCGCCGCCGAAACCTCCTCGGGCGGCCTCGGGTTCGGTCTGCCGCTGGCCCATCTCACCATCTCCGACCTGCCGTTCGGGGGCGTCGGGGAAAGCGGCATGGGCAGCTACCACGGCCGCTACTCCATCGAGACCTTCAGCCACCGCAAAGCCGTCCTCGCCAAGACCCTCAGCTGATCCACCCCAGCCGTGCGTGAACACGGCGCAGACCGTCGTGGAAGGCACCGAGAGCAACGTCGAAACGCCGACCGCTGCGCCCCCGACCTGGGCCGCGGCGGCGTCCGCCGCCACCTGTGACCGGGAGGTGAGGACGACGTCTCCGCCCGGCCGCGGCGACGGCCTGGGCGATCGCCGGCCCGATATCGCGCGAGGCGCCGGTGAAAACGCCGGTGGGCCCGGTGAGACCGGGCCCTGCCATCTCAGCTCACCGCTGCCTCGGGGCCGCCCGCGGTGCTCGTGCCGCTCGCCGCCGCGGTGGCCCCGTCGCGGTACTGCCGCAGTTCGTGTCGGGCGATGGCCCGCTTGTGGACCTCGTCAGGACCGTCCGCCAGCCGCAAGGTCCGCAGATGCGCGTACATCATCGCCAACGGGAAGTCCTCGGTCACTCCTGCTCCCCCGTGCACCTGGATAGCGCGGTCGATGATCCTCAACGCGATGTTCGGGGCGGCCACCTTGATGGCCGCGATCTCGGTGCGCGCTTCCTTGTTCCCGACCGTGTCCATCAGATGCGCGGCCTTCAGCGTGAGCAGACGGATCATCTCGATATCGATACGCGCTTCCGCGATCCAGTCCTGGACATTGGACCGGTCGGCAACGGGACGACCGAACGTCACCCGTGACTGCGCGCGCCGGCACATCAGCTCCAGCGCCCGCTCGGCCGCGCCGATCGCCCGCATGCAGTGGTGGATACGACCGGGCCCGAGCCGGGCCTGGCTGATCGCGAAACCCTCGCCCTCGCCTTTGAGGACGTCCTTGGCCGGCACCCGCACATTCTCGAAGGTGATCTCCGCGTGGCCCTCGCGATCCGCGTACCCGAACACCGGGAGGTTCCGGACGACGGTGACTCCGGGGGCGTCGATCGGGACGACCATCATCGACTGCTGGCGATGAGGGGCCGCCGTGGGGTCGGTCTTGCCCATCACGATGAGCACCTTGCAGTTCTTGTGCATGGCGTTCGAGGCGAACCACTTGCGGCCGTTGAGGAGGTACTCGTCGCCGTCGCGTTCCATGCGCAGCTCGATGTTGGTGGCGTCGGAACTGGCCACGGCCGGCTCGGTCATCGCGAACGCCGAGGCCATGGTGCCTTCGAGCAACGGCTTGAGGTACTTCTCCTTGTGCTCGTCGGTGCCGAAGAGGGTGAGCACCTCCATGTTCCCGGTGTCCGGGGCATTGCAGTTGCACGCCTCAGAAGCGATGTGGCTGCGCCCCATGATCTCCGCCAGTGGCGCGTACTCGAGATTCGTCAGCCCAGGACCCCACTCGGGGTGCGGGTGGAAGAGGTTCCACAGGCCACGCTTCCGCGCCTCCGCCTTGAGTTCCTCGATGATCGGTGGATGGAAGTGCGGGTCACCCGACGCGCGCATCTGCTCGGCGTACACCTCCTCGGCGGGGTAGATGTGCGAATCCATGAACGCGAGCAGATCCGCCTGGTACTTCTTGGCGCGATCCGACGTCTCAAACAGGGACATCCGAACTCCTGACAGGGAGGGAGGGGAAACTCGGTGGGCGCTTTTCGAGGTGACTGGCCACGCCTTCGACGAGGTCGGCGCCGCGGAACGCCTGGAGCATGAGGCCCTCCGCCCGGGTCATGGAATCGGCGTAGGTGCCGTTCGCGTCGCCCTGGAGTTGGCTCTTGATAGTGGCCATGGACGCCGGTGAGCAGCGCGTCGCGAGATCGGCGGCGTACGCGACAGCGGCATCGACCACATTGCCGGTGGGGACCAGATGGTCGAGGAGTCCGATGCGGAGAGCCTCCTCGGCATCCACCATGCGACTCGACAGCAACAGGTCCGTTGCCCGGCTGTGCCCCACAAGCCGGGGCAAGAGCCAGGAGATCCCGTACTCGGCGATCAGCCCGCGCTGCGCGAATGCCGTGGTGAACCGGGCCGCGGGCGAGCCGAAGCGAACGTCGCAGTAGAGCGCCTCCACCATGCCCAGGCCCGCGGCGACCCCGCCCACCGCGCCGATCAGCGGTTTGCGCAGGGCCAGCGGCACGTCGCGCGGCCGGCGCCGCGCCCTGTCCGCCTCGGAGACCTCTCCGGCCTTCTGCAGCCGCTGGAGGTCGGCGCCGGCGCAGAATCCGCGCCCCGCCCCGGTGACCACGACAGCGCGTACGTCCGGGTCGTCTTCGGCGGCGTCGAGCAGCGTGAAGTAGCGGTCTTCGAGTTCGTCCGTCCAGGCGTTGAGCTTGGCGGGCCGGTTGAACGTGAGCACCAGCACGGATCCGCGGTGTTCGGCGAGGACGAGCTCGCCCGGCGCGCCGGTCATGCCTGCGCCGGCAGGGAGTTCTGGTAGCGGCGCATGCCGCGCAGCCACCGGTCGCAGTCCGAGCCCTTCTGCCGGTACATGTCCAGAACGTCTTCGTGCGGCAGGATCAGGAACCGCTCGTCCCCGATCGGTGCGGGGTCCGCGACGACGACCCGGGCACCTTCGCGAGCGAGCCGTGCGACCAGCGCGCCGCCGATGCCGCCACCGCCACCGGTGACGACGGCGACTCTCTGTGCAACGTTCACAACGAACCCTCTCCGTGGCGGGGCGTGCGGTGCCGGGGCACGGCCCTCGGGATGCTGCGGCCGTGGTCCTGCCCACCTGTATACTTGAATCCGACGTCAAGTTCAACCATCGGCCGCATCCCCGCACGGCAAGGGGCGCGGTGGCAACGGAAGGCCAGAAGCGGGTCAACGCCTTCGCAGAGGCGAGAGATGCCCAACTCGGCCAACAGCGAGAAGGCGCCCCGCGACACCATGTGCAATGAGCTGTGTAATCGAGCGTGAGGGCTCGGGCAGGCCGCTCTTCGTCGCCACTGCGGGCGCCGGGATCGCCGAACGGTCGTAGGGGCGGCAGGCTTCGCCCAGCCGGCGCTACCGCCGGATTCAGCGGTGGCCGGGGAACCGCAGGGCGTTCGCCCAGAGCCGGGTGACCGTGGACACCAGCTCTTCGAAGTCCACCGGCGTCCCTTCTTCTTTCCCTTCGCCGAGCGCGAAGGCGTTGTAGGCCATGACGCTGACCATGCCCGACAGCGCACGGGAGGCCATCATCGGATCGAGCTCACGATCTGCGACGCCTCGCGCCTGCAGGTCGGCGATGCCGCGGGCGTTGCGGCGGATGAACGCATCCGCGCGCCGGCTTCGGAACTCACGGAACACCGGCTCCACTTGTGCGACCTGCTCGAGCAGTCGCATCAGCTTCGCGTTCCGTTTGTACGCCTCGAGATACGCGCGATTGCTCGCCTCGAGTACCGCATACGGATCGTCGGTACCCTGCACCCGGCCCACGCCAGGGTGCAGCATGTCCTCCTGTGCCTCCAGGAGGACGGCCGCAAGCACCTCTTCCTTGTTGGTGAAGTAGGTGTAGAAGGACCCCGTCGCGCATCGGGCCTCTTTGGCGATGTCGACCAGGCGGGTGTCGAGGTAGCCGTCCCGCTCGAACACCGTCCGCGCGGCCTGCACCAAAGCGGCTCGTGTCCGCGCTCCGCGCTTCGTCGTCGGCGGCTCGCGAAGTGACGAGAGAGGCGCCATCGGCGGGGCCTTCTCGCTGTCCTCGGGCGCAGTGGTGTCCATCCCCGGGATTCTACTTGAATCCGACGCCAGGCTCATGAGTACGCGCGTGTACGGGCTCGCGCGGCTCCCCCTTACACCCCATGCGCTGAAGCCGGCGCTTCGCCTCGGCATACTCACCGGCGAGGCGCTCGACGACCGCTGCCGCCGGAAGTACCGCCCCGACCGCACCGACGCCCTGACCGGCGCCCCAGATGTCCCGCCACGCCTTCGCCCCTTCGAGGTCCCGGTTTCCGAAGTCCATGGCGGACGGATCGGAGCCGGGCAACGCGGCCGGATCGAGCCCCGCGGCCTCGATGCTGCCGCGGAGGTAGTTGCCGTGCACGCCGGTGAACAGGTCGGAGTACACGATGTCCGCAGCGGTGGAGTCCACGATCATCTGCTTGTACTGGTCCTCCGAGTTCGCCTCGTCGGTGGCGATGAACGCCGAACCCACGTAGGCGAGGTCCGCGCCGGCGGCCTGCGCTCCGAGGATCGAGCGGCCGTGGGCGATGGAGCCCGACAGGAGAAGGGGGCCGTCGAACCAGTCGCGAATCTCCTGGACGAGCGCGAAGGGTGACTGCGTGCCGGCGTGACCACCCGCGCCCGCGGCGACGGCGATCAGGCCGTCCGCGCCCTTTGCCACTGCCTTGCGCGCGAACCGGTTGCTGATGACATCGTGCAGCACGATGCCGCCGTAGGAGTGGACCGCATCGTTGACGTCGGTGCGGGCGCCGAGAGAGGTGATGACGATCGGCACCTTGAACTCGAGGACGGTCGCGAGATCCTCCTCCAGGCGTGAGTTGGTCCTGTGCACGATGAGATTGACCGCGAACGGCGCGGACGGTGCCTCGGGATGCTCGGCGTCGTGCTTGGCCAACTCCCGCGTTATGTACTGAAGCCATTCGCGCAGCGCCGACTGGGGGCGCGCGTTCAGCGTGGGGAAGGAACCCACGATCCCGGAGGTCGACTGTGCGATGACCAGCTCCGGATTGGACACGATGAACATCGGCGATGCGACCACCGGCAGGCGAAGCCGGTCCCGCAGGACGGGAGGCAGGCTCATGAACAACTCACCATGCGTCTTTCTTCTGTGGCGGACACATCTCGTCCGTCGCGACGGATGTTCAGTGGCGGCGGGCGGGTACGTCGCCGGCGCCGGGCTCTCGGGTCAGCTCCGTACGGTCGATGGAACGCTTGAGGATCTTCCCGCTCGGGCCCTTGGGCAGCGCGTCGACGAACCGGACGATGCGCGGGACCTTGTAGGCGGACAATCGCTCTCGTGTCCAGCTCGACACCTCGGCGGCACCGAGGCCCGAGCCGGGCCGGGCGGCGACGAGCGCGGCGACCTCCTCGCCGTAGTGGGCGTCGGGAACGCCGATCACGGCTGCCTCGATGATGTCCGGGTGCTCGTACAGGACTTCCTCGACCTCACCGGGGTAGACGTTGTAGCCGCCACGAATGATCAGGTCCTTGATCCGGTCGACGATGCGCAGGTCGCCGTCCGTGTCGGTTTCCCCCAGGTCGCCGGTCCGGAACCAGCCGTCGGACGAGATCGCCGCAGCGGTGTCCGCGGGGCGGTTCCAGTAGCCGCCCATCACCGTGGGCCCCTTGATGTGGACCTCGCCGACGGTACCCGGCGGGCACTCGTTCCCGTCGATGTCCCGCACCTGCACCTGCAGCCGCGGGACCGCCCGCCCGGTGTACCCGGTCTTGCCGCCGGAGTCGATGTCGTTGAAGGTGCCGAACGCGGTGGTCTCCGTGAGCCCATAGCCTTCGAGGATGGTGCAGCCGAACCTGGCCTCGAAGGCGCGGGCGATCTCCCCGGGAAGGGACGCACCGCCTGAGACGGCGACGCGGAGCCCGGCGAAGTCCGCCGGATCCGCATCACCCGCCGCGTGCAGCATCGCGTTCCACATGGTCGGTACGCCGGCCATGATGGTGAGCCGGTCGCGGCGCAGCATCTCCAGCATCGACGTCGGGTCGAATCGGGCCAGCAACGACATCGAGCCGCCCACGGTCAAGGTCGCCATCATGACCGACGCCTGGCCGAACACGTGGAACAGCGGGAGCCCCGTGCCGGTCCGGTCGGCGCTCGATGCGCGGCTGCACTCGGCGCCGATCTCCCCGGCGGACAGCAGGTTCTCCACTGTGAGTTGGGCGCCCTTCGGCCGCCCAGTCGTACCCGAGGTGTACAGGATGGCCGCGGTCTCGCCGCGGTCCCGGTCCACGATCGCGGCAGGGGCGGCATCGGTGACCGTCGCGCCGGGGGACAGCGTCCAGGAGGGCACCTCGAGCGACGCGGCCGCCTCCGCGACGGCGGGGCCGAGGGTGTGCCATGTGATCGCCAACGAGCACCCGGCGTCGCCGAGGACGTACTCGGCCTCGGCCCGGGTGGACATCGTGTTGACCGGCACCACGACACAGCCCGCGGCCTGGACGCCGAGGTAGGCCACCACGAACTCGGGCACCGACGGCGCCGCCAGCAGCACCCGGTCCCCGGGGGACAGGCCCGCGGCCGCCAAGGCGCTCGCGTACCGTGCGCTCGCGTCGCGCAGCTGCCGGTAGGTCCATTGGTCCCCGCCGCCGCGCAGCGCGATGTTGTCGGGAGTTGCGGCCGCGTGGCGGCAGACCGGGTCGAGAACACTGGCCATGGGCGGTGCCTTCCGGGGATGCGAGCAGGTGACGCGGTGCGGGTCCAGGCATGACCGATCTCCCGCGACCGGTCGATCGATCGGTCAGGCGATGATCCTGAAGCGTTCGGCGAGTTGGCGGCGGGTGTCGGGGGCACCGGTGTGCAGTATGCCCTCGATTCCGATCCGCGCCGCTCCGTCGAGGTTCTGCTGCAGATCGTCGATCATGACTGCTTCCTCGGGGGTGACGCCGAGGCGTTCACATGCGATCGCGTAGATCCGCCGGGAAGGTTTGCGGATCCCGACCTCGGCGGAGATGACGACCGCGTCGGCCACGGCGGCGAGGTCGACGCCGTCGTAGGTTCCGGTCCCGAACGAATTGGATACCAGCGCAACGGGATATCCGGCGGCACGGAGATCGTCCAGCAGGGCGAGCACGTGCTGATCGATCGACATTCCTGCTTGCATCCGTGCCGTGAGCCCCTCCGCCTGTACGTCGGCGCCGTGGACGCGCAGACGCTCGGCGAATCCTCGCTCGAAGGCCTCTGCGTCGATACGGCCTGACTCGTGATCGGCCAGGAGGGTGCGTGAGGGCTGATCGCGGCTCAGGAGGTCGAGCGGCAGGCGCGGATCGCCGCCGAGCGAGGCGCCGAAGTCGGTGAAGGCCCGCACCACACTGGAGGTGATGACCCCGCCGAAGTCCACGAGCACCGCGGTTCGGGCCTTCTCCGTCACGCTCGGCACCTCAGACCACCTCGAACAGCCCGGCCGCGCCCATTCCGCCGCCGACGCACATCGAGATCACCACGTACCTGACGCCACGGCGCTTGCCCTCGATCAGGGCGTGCCCCACCAGGCGGGCACCGGTCATTCCGTACGGATGGCCGACCGAGATCCCGCCGCCGTTGACGTTGAACCGCTCCGGGTCGATGCCCAGTTCGTCACGGCAATACAGCGCCTGGGAGGCGAACGCCTCGTTGAGCTCCCAGAGACCGATGTCGTCGATGGTGAGGTCGTGCTGCTTCAGCAGCTTCGGAATGGCGAAGACCGGACCGATCCCCATCTCGTCCGGGCCGCAACCGGCAACGGCCATGCCGCGGTACACCCCCAGCGGCTCGAGTCCGCGGCGCTCGGCTTCCTTCGACTCCATCAACACCGACGCCGAAGCCCCGTCCGACAACTGAGAGGAGTTGCCCGCCGTGACGCTGGACCGCACGGTCACCTGACCGTCCGGCAGCACCGGCGCCAACCCGGCCAGGCCCTCAAGGGTGGTCGACGCGCGGTTGCCCTCGTCCCGGGTCAGAGTCACGGCCTCGTCCCGCACCTCCCCGGACTGCTTGTCCAGGACCTTCTTGACGCTGTCGAGCGCGACGATCTCCTGGTCGAAGCGTCCGGCCTCCTGCGCCGCCGCTGTGCGCTGCTGGGACACCAGCGCGAATTCGTCCTGGCGTTCCCGGCTCACGCCGTAGCGTTCGGCGACGATCTCCGCCGTCTGCAACATCGGCATGTAGATGCTCGGCCTGTGCTCGACCAGCCAGGGATCCGCCATGCGGTGGGTGTTCATCCGGTCGTTCTGCACCAAGGAGATCGACTCGACACCGCCGCCGACAGCGACCTGCATCCCGTCGCCGACGATCTGCTTGGCGGCCGTCGCAATGGCCATCAGGCCTGACGAGCACTGCCGGTCGATCGTCATCCCCGACACGGCGTCCGGAAGTCCGGCACGAAGAGCGGCCTGGCGGGCGACGTTGCCACCGGAGGATCCCTGCTGCATGGCACAGCCGAAGATCACGTCCTCGACCTCACCTCCCTCGAGCCCCGCGCGCTGCACCGCGTGCGAGAGGGCATGGGCGGCAAGTTCCTGCGCCTGGGTGTCGTTGAACGCGCCGCGGTACGCCCTTCCGATCGGCGTCCGTGCCGTCGAAACGATGACTGCTTCCCTCATGTCGCCTCACTTGCCTTCTGTCGGTCCGGTTCGTCCAGGGGCTTCAGGGCCAAAGTCCCGGGCTCCCTGAGCCGGACTCGATGCCGGTCGGCCTTTCCGTATTGCCACCTGGGGCGCTGCGCGCAGTCAGCGACTGCCTCCCCGTTTCCGAGGGCGGGCGCCACGACCGCAGAGCGACGGGCGCCGGCCCCCCTTTGGTTATAGTTGAATCCGGCGTCAGGTTCAACCATGCCCCTGACGCAAACACCGCCCGAAAAGCACCGCATGCGGTCGCTGTTGCGGGGATGCGCACGCCCTCGACCTTGACAATCCAATTCCACGACTGGAGGCTGACCGACCAGTCGGTATGAAGGGGCGGATCGTGTCCGGTCTGAGGATCTCCACCGCGGCGGGCGTGTTCGACGCGATCGTGGCGGGCCCACCCGAGGGCCGCCCGGTGCTGTTGCTGCACGGCTTCCCACAGACGGGACTGGCGTGGCAACGGCAGATCGCGGCGTTGGCGGAGCACGGCTACCGGGTGGTGGCCCCCGACCAGCGCGGGTACTCCCCCGGGGCGCGCCCCGAACGGCCCGAGGACTACCGCATCGGCGCCCTGGTCGACGATGTGCTCGCCATCACGGAGGAACTGGGCTGGGCGTCCTTCGACCTGGCAGGCCATGACTGGGGAGGCGCGGTGGCGTGGTGGACCGCCGATGCCCACCCCGGCCGCGTACGCACCCTGACGGTTGTCTCGACGCCGCACCCCGGCGCTCTGGCCACCACCCTGCGTACCGACCAGGACCAGCGAGAACGATCGCGCTACATGATCGATTGGCGCGAAGCACCCGCGACTGAAGAACACATGCTCGCAGACGATGCCGAGGCGCTTCGTGCGTCTTACGCCGGAAAGGTCCCGCAGGACAGTGCCGAGGCCTACGTGCGGCACCTGTCCCGACCGGGCGCTCTCACCGCGGCGCTGAACTGGTACCGCGCCGGCCGCCCCGAGGGCGCGATCGGCGTCGTCGAGGTCCCCACGCTGTACGTCTGGAGCACGGAGGACAGCGCCTTCGGCCCGGCGGCCGCGCGGGAAACCGGGCAGTGGGTGGGCGGGCCGTACCGGTTCGAGGTCCTCCAGGGCGTCAGCCACTGGGTCCCGGAGGAGGCGCCCGAGACGCTGAACCGCCTCCTGCTCGACCATCTGCGAGCGCACGACGATCACGGAAACACAGCGAAGTCCCCGACTGCCGACTCCCGGAACAGGTGACCCCCATGAAGACAGCGCGAGCAGCCTGGCGCCGACTCGAGCCGGTACACGCCATGATCTACTTCGCCCCCGAGGCAAGGCGACGGTACGCGGAGCTCGGGCTGAGCGGACGCGCCGGGTACTTCGCCTCCCGGAGCGCCGCCTTCGGCCGAGCATCCGCCGAGCTGGTCATCTCGACCTTCTACAACTTCAACCCCGATTTCGTCCGGCAGGCGGTCGACGGGGCCTGGGACGCGGCGACACCCCAGCAGGTGCTGGACGCCCGGCACGCCGCCGCGAGCGAGGCCCTGCGACGGGCCGGGATCCACCAACTCCCCGCTCTGGACGAGGTCCTGGCACTGACCCGCCGGGCCGCCGAGGCGGCCTGCGGACACCCGCAGGGCCGCCCGCTGTTCGCCGCCCATGCCGCGCTGCCCTGGCCGGATGAACCGGTACTGCAACTGTGGCATGCCCAGACCCTGCTCCGGGAGTTCCGTGGCGACGGCCATGTCGCGTGCTTGCTGAGCGAGGGCGTCGGGGGCTTGGAGTCCCTGATTCTGCACGCTGCCACCGGGGACGTTCCCGTCGACTTCCTCAAGGCGAGCCGCGCGTGGCCCGAGGAGGAGTGGGCCGAGACCGCGGAGCGCCTGCGCACACGAGGTCTCCTCGAGGGCGACTCCCTCAGCCCGGAAGGCGTACGCCTGCGCACGCACATCGAGGACCGTACCGACCGCCTGGCCCTTCCCGCCTACACCGCCCTCGGTGACGCCGACTGCGATCGCCTCGCCGAACTCGCGAGCCCCTTCGGTCGCGCGGTCGTCGACGCCGGCCTCCTCCAGATCGGCTGACCGAGCCCCTCACACCCCATCCGCTTCGGGGTGATCGGCTCGAACCGGGCGGCCATGGCCGACGAAAGGGCCCTGGCCGCCCACAGCGGACGGATCGCACGGGCAAGCCGGTGTCGTGCAGGCAGCCGCGGCCGTTGAACTCCAAGGGCGACACCTCGGTCTCCGCAGCCATGAGCGCGTCATACCGCCGAGACGCGCACAGAGGCCCAAAGGCCCTCCCCACACGTCCATTCGGACGTCCTGGCCCCGGAACGACGCCGACGCGCCCCGCACACGAGGCGAGAAAAGCGGCCGCCGGGGCCTGATCCGCAATGAGCGGGCTGCCGCTGGTATGCGCAGGCCCGGAACCGGGCTTGATGGCGGCGTCGCCAGTCGGACCAGCCGAGCCGATGGGCGTCTCTGCACGACACCCTCCCGTGGCTCCCAGCTGTGAGGTGCGGAACCGCCGACCTGGCCTGAGCGTCGAAAGGCCATGAGTGAGAGAGCTGGACAAATCATCTTCACCCTCACGCTGGCTGCTGGGGTGCTCATGGGCTGTGTCCAGGCCGACGAGGGCGCAGACGCCGTCCGGGCGACACCGTCCGGCCGGACGATTCCCTTCGACCTCTATACGCATTGTGGGATCGACGAGGCCCGTATCGGCTCGACGTACTTCGAAGCGGAGACCCCACTTTCCGATGGCTCGGGAAACCCGCCCGAGGGGTGGGACAACCCCACCCAGCGCGGCACGATGACCTTGAAGTCCGAGACGGAGGCCATCTTCACCGACGATGCTGGGCATGAGGTGAAGTTCCGTGCCCGGCCCGGCGCGAGTGCCTTCAAACGCATCTGCGGTTAGTGCTCCGGCTCTGTATCGGAGCCTCATGTCTGGGTCGCGGCCTGTCGCCGGTAATGGCTACGTGATCGTGCCTGGTGACGGCGTCGCCAGGTGGACCTGCGGCGCCGGATCGGTGAGGCCGATGACGGCCTAGTCGTAGCAGCAGTGCCCCTTCGCGCCGCGTCCGGCGGACAGTTTCTGCCAGGCTCCCTTCGGGAGCCGGTCTCGTCGACGACCAGCACCGCCGCCTCGTCGCGGACGGCATCGGCGTCCCAGGACGCCCGGCACAGCAGGTGCTGCATGCCGTGCGGGGTCTTCTGCCCGGCCCACTCCGCGATCATCCAGCAGTTCTCGCGCGGCAGGTCCGACAGCAGGCCCAGCACCAACCGCCCGGCCCGCGGACGGGGTCCGACCCGTGCGAACCGGCGCGCGATACGGCCCATGGCCACCTCGAACACCTCCCGCCCACGGGTGGGATCTATGCTGTGACCTGCGGCCACCATCGCTTCGTCAGTCCACACAACTCACGATGATCACGGTGCCCGCCCCCGTCTCCGCACCGGCCCCGACCAGCAAGATCACGATCTACAAGTACTAGGCGGGCCCGAAGGGCTGTGGGGCATCCGCTGTCTCGTCCCACGCCTGGCTCTCGGCGCGCTCGAGCCAGTGCAGATACCACTCCGCGAACGACAAGTGGCCTGTCCCGCCCACCAGTCGTATCGGCACTACACCCTCACCGACTGCCCGGACGTCTTCCCACACGGTGCCACGGTGAGGGCCCGTGACCACGAGAAGCGAGTAGTACCCACAGCCCCGGTCACTGATGCAGAGCGTCCCCTCGGTCAGGGCGTCGTGGAGCTCGTCCTCCCGGGCCTGCCAGGCGGCGTACGCGGCGACGAAGGCAGCGTCGTGGGGGTGTTCGTCCCGCCGGGGCTCCGCGCGCTGATGCTCGTCGAGCTCGGCGGTGAGCCCAGGGCGGAAGGGCAGCGCGCACCGGCCGCTCGCCGCCGGGGTACCGGGGCCGGGCGGGCGCAGCGGAAAGAGGCCGTAGTCAGGGCCCGCGCCGCCGGCGCCTACTTCCCTGAGGAACGTCCGGTACTCCTCGGGCAGTCGGGTCCCGAGCCACCGCTCCACCGCCCGAAGCTCTTCCTCGGGGAGAGCGGGCAGCAGCTCGAACGTGTGGCCGTGCCCGTGGCCTTCGGCACCGAACACCGCCCGCCACCGCGGCGCCCTCCGCAGCGCGAGCACCCGCTCCCGCACCCCTGCCCAGGTCCCGTCCATCTCTCCCCCTCCGGGATCACGTCCACTGATTCACCGTACCCGGAGGCCCCTTGACGGGGCGGACGGCGGCGGCCACATCGGGCGTACGCATGTCCGAAGTGAGCGCCGGCCTCGGCCCTCTCCTGGACAGCCTGCACGAGGACAAGTCCTCGTGGGCGTCATGTCCCGGCGAGCAGAACGATCGCGGCGATCCCGTGCTCGGCCCCGCGCGCGACGTCCTTGAGGCGCAGCCTCCGCAGGCGGACGCCGTCCTCGTCCGTGGCAGATCGAGAGGCCGGCGACGAATCGGTCCGCCGGGTGTCCGCTGTCATGGGCGGCACGCTACTGGAGCGCCCCCGGCAGACCCGCCGTGCGGCTCGACGACCGCTCGGCGGCGCGAGGCCGCGTCGTCGCGCCGTCGCCTCGTCGCGGGCGGGTGGGCGATTCGGTCCGGCCGTCAGCGGAGCCCTTGAGGAAGCAGGGCCGTGAAGTGCACGTCCGACGCGTGAGCCGTGATCTCGACGTCGCTCCCGAGGGCCCACTCGGCGACCCGTGAGACCGTGGCGGCGGGAATCGCGTCGCTGATGCCGGGCGCCGCCGGGATGTTCTGCGTCGCGTGCGCGTCGTGCGGCAGGACGACCCGATAACCGAGCGCGAGGGCCGTACGTGCGGTCGCCTGGACGCACATCTCCGACATCACACCGCAGACGGCGAGCGACTTCACTCCCGAGTCGGTGAGCAGGCTCCCCAGCGACGTCCGTGCGAAGCCGTCGTCCTGCGGTTTGCGGATCACCACCTCTGTGGGGCCGTTCCGGACGGGGTGGTGGAGCTCCCAGCCCGGGGTGTGCGGTTCGTCCTCCGACCCGGCGGGCCCGTCGTTCTGCAGGTGGACGACGAGCGCCCCGCTTTTCCGCGCCCGCGCTATCAGGTCGGTCGTCCGGTCCACCAGCCGGGCCGCGTCAGGGACGGCTCCGCCGCCGGTGACGAAGGCCGATTGGACGTCGACCACGATCAAGGCCTCTACGGGGAGGGGGAGATGAGTCATGCGGCCCATCATGTCCGTCGCCGGTACGCACCTCCACCGGATTGCGGACCGCCCTCGCCGGCTCTCGCGAACGGGCCGTGCGGCCGGGCACAGGGCTCCGACCAGGGCCCGGCGGTCGTTGTCGTACCCCGCCGTTAGAGTCGGTGGAGATCGTCCGCGCCGTCACGGCGACCGGGCATCTCCCTGGCGGAGAGGCGCGCTGCCTCCCCGAGTTCGAACCACCCACAGCAAGGAACACCTCGTGAACGTCACCAGCACCCCGGCGTCCTTCCAGCTCCTTCCCGGGGCGGCCGACTCCCCCGTGATCCTGCACGTCCCGCACTCCGCCCGGGTCGTGCCCGACGGCGTACGCGCCGGCATCGTGCTGGACGACGAGGCGCTCCAGCTGGAGCTCGACCACATCACCGACTCCCACACCGCCGAGATCGCCGCGCGCGCCGCCGGGTCCGCGACCGTCGCGCCCTGGCGATTCGTCAACGGGCTCTCACGTCTGGTCGTCGACCCCGAGCGCTTCCCCGACGAGCGGGAGGAGATGCTCGCCGTCGGCATGGGCGCCGTCTACACGCGGACCACGCACCGGGAACAGCTGCGCCCGTCAGGCTTCGACCCGGCGGCGCTGATCGCCGGCTACTTCGTCCCGTACGCGCGGGCCGTGACCGAAGCCGTGGACGCCCGGCTGGACGCCGTGGGGCGGGCGGTCGTGATCGACGTGCATTCGTATCCGACCGAGCCCCTCCCGTACGAGCTGCACGGCGACGGTCCCCGGCCCCCGATCTGCCTCGGCACGGACTCCTTCCACACGCCGCCGGAGCTGCTCGCCGCGGCGCGGAAGGCGTTCTCGGGCTTCGGCGGCACCGGGCTGGACAGCCCGTTCGCCGGGACGTACGTCCCGCTGAAGCACTACGGCCAGGACCGGCGGGTCGGCGCGCTGATGATCGAGATACGCCGCGACGTCTACATGTCGGAGCCGGGCGGCCCCGCCGGGCCGGGCCTCGATGCCCTGGCCGCGGCGCTCGCCGAACTCGTGGACGCGGTGGGGGCGTCGGCCTGAGCGCGCCGGTCCCGGGCCGTCGGGCGGCCCGGGACCGCGCCGTCATCACCTCCCGAGGAAGTAACTCGACCGCCGCGGCGGGTTGTACGCCGCGTTCCGCCAGGCCGATTTTCCTCAGCTGCGGCAAGCGCGTCGGCGCGTCCGTAGGCGAGACCGGGTGGTCTGCGGTCGCTGGCGTCGAAAAACGGGTGACGTCTTCTGCCGCGCTGGTAAGAAGTGGGAATGGCCACTGCAGCTCTTGATCCCCCAGACCGTCTGCTTGCTGAGCGAGCGTGCGAGCGCTTGATCATGGAGTTCGTCCACAAGCTGGATCTCGGTGACCCGGGTGAGGTGGCTGAGCTTTTCACAGAGGACGGGGTCTGGGAGTGGGCGGTCGGCGACCGCAGGATCCAGGGCCGTGAGGCACTTCGGGCCTACTTCGGTGCTCGACCCGCAGACCGGCTCTCGCGCCGGATGTGCACGAACATTCTGGTGACCCTCACATCCGCCTCGACAGCGACTGCGATCACCTACTTCACGACCTACCGCGTCGACGGATATACCGACGGCGGCTACGTGCCCCCTCAGCCCCCTACGCAAGTGGGCCACTACGAGGACAAGTTCCGCAAGGTCGATGGGCGTTGGCTGCTCAGCTGCCGTTCCCTGTTTCTGGCCTTCGCCGGTCCGACTGAGCGCCGGGGACCAGCTGACAAGGCGTAAGAGAGGCGCCGGCCGTTCCGCAACATGCAGGCGTACCTGGACGAGACACTCGTCGCCTGGGGCGAGGACCTGGCGATGGAGGCCGAATGGCGCACACGACCTCGCGCCCACAGTGCCGGCGGACCAGCTAGGGAATCTCGTCAGGGTCGGGAGCCGCGTGCCCCCTTGGTGAGCGTTTCACCAGTTCACAGAGTGATAGCTGACGACCCCGCTCTACCCGTCGTCACCGTCCGGATGGAAGTCCGGGCCGTTGCTGCACTGTTCGTCGCCGCCGTCCGTGGGAAGGTTGCCGCCTCCTTCGTGACGAAGTCCGCGCGGTACGTTCGGTGTCGGGACGCGCCGCCGATCCCTGACCCCCGGCCGTGCGCCTCGCACCCCGGGACAGGCGGCGACACAGGGGCGGGGCCGGCCGGCCCGCCGCCGTGGTGCCCTTCCGGACATCGGCGCTCTGCGACAGACTTGGGACCTGCGCAACGACAGGCGCCGCCGCCCGGCGGGTGGCCAGGCGCTTCCGTGGAGGGGGACTCTGCGATGGCCGACGAACCGACCGACGCACTGCCCGACGACGAGGTGCTCGCCGCCGTCGCCGAGCATCGGGGACGTTCGGGCGACACCGAACCGCAGCGCCTGGCGAGCAGCGCCAGGATCGAGCACCAGCCTCTCCTCGACTGCACCGTCACCCGCTGCATCGAGTCGCGGACGACGGGCGAGCAGACCCGCCCCGCGCCGTTCGACCTGTCGGGACGCCCGGTCGTCGACGACCTGGACGCCTTTCGGCAGGACCCGCCGAAGGACCTGCGCCGGCGTGAGACCGTGCACGTCGTTCTGGACGGCTCGGTCCGTGAAGTGCCGTGCCACGACTGCAGCAACGGCAAGCAGCAGTGCGCCAACTGCAAGGGGACGGGGCGCCTGCACTGCGAGCCGCAGGTGCCGTGCACGGACTGCAAGAGCGTCACTTCCTGCACCAAGTGCCGCGGGCGGGGAGGATCACGCAAGGCTCCCGTGACGCCCGTCGCGCCGCAGAAGGTGAAGCTGCCCGGCGTACGCGTCGACTGCGCCCTGTGCGAGGCGTCCGGTACGGCGTGCCCGCGCTGCCTGGGCTGGGGAAAGACGCTGTGCACGGACTGCGGCGGGGACGGCAAGGTGACGTGCCGGCACTGTCAGGGACGGGGACGGTGGAGCTGCGAGACATGTACCGGCAAGGGGCGCCTCACCGTCTGGCGGGGCGCGACCATCACGCGGGCGCCCGAGGACGAGGACGTGACTCCCCCGCCGCCGCGTGCGCCGTGGATCATCCGGTCACGGCTCAAGGGCAGGGGTGCGTGGCGGGAGACCGTGGTGGGGGCGAAGGACCGGCTGCCCGAGGATCTCGCCGCTCACCATCGTTCCGCGATCGAGCGGAGCCTCGTCAAGAAGAAGGGTGAAGTGACCCGGCAGGTCTCGATCCGCCACCTTCCGCTCGCGCGCGTGGTGCTGGCGGAGGAACAGGACCGCGTCTATTACGTCTATGCGGGCGTGGCCCGGCCCCAGGTGACCTGGATCCCGTCGCGCCGCTGGGTCTCGCGTGTCGCCGCGGGGGCAGCCGCCGCCATGACGACGGCCGTTCTGCTCTTTGTCGCGCTGCGATAGGGGCTGTCCTGGGTCCTGTGGGGAGACAGACCAAAGTAGTGGTGACGATACCGAGGTAGTGCGGCACGCTTTACGGGCGCCCCCGACGTTCCGCATCGGCACCTTCGCACCGCGGGGAGATGCCGCCCAGGAGCTTCACCACCGTAAGTGCCTGAGCTGACGACATGACCAGGGCAGACAAGCCGACCGCGGCGAATGTTGCGTGCACAAAGAGCCCGCACGCTGAACCGAGTGCGACACGGACGCAGAATGCGCTGCGAGTCGTCACAAGCAGATGGTGATGCAGGCGAGTTGGAAGACGAATAAGCAGCCGGACAAGTCCTAGCCACGTCACTCCGCCTCGGCCGTGTAGCGGGCGTGTTGGTGCCGTACGTGGAGGGTGTCAGGGTGGTCCGGGCCAAGGACCCGCACGCGGTCGCGCACCAGGTCGGCATACAGGTCCCGCGCGGCTGCCGCGTCACCCGCCTCAGCTGTGTAGAAGGCATGCCAGTCCCGTGCATACAGGGTGTCAGGGTGGTCAGCGCCGAGCACCCGTACATGGTCGCGAACCAGATCGGCGCATAGGTCCCGTGCGGCTGCCGCGTCACCCGCCGCGCCCGTGTAGCGGGCGTGCCAGTCCCGTGCGCGGAGGGTATGGGACTCGTCGGCGCCGAGTACCTGAGTGCGGTCGCGAACCAAATCGGCACACAGGTCCCGTGCGGCTGCCGCGTCACCTGCCGCGCCCGTGTAGCGGGCGTGTTGGTTCTGTACATGCAGGGTGTCAGGGTGGGCAGGGCCGAGGACCCGCACGCGGTCACGCACCAGGTCGGCATACAGGTCCCGCGCGGCTGCCGCGTCACCCGCCTCAGCTGTGTAGAAGGCATGCCAGTCCCGTGCATACAGGGTGTCAGGGTGGTCAGCGCCGAGCACCCGTACATGGTCGCGAACCAGATCGGCATACAGGTCCCGCGCGGCTGCCGCGTCACCCGCCTCACCCAGCGCCTGTGCCTCACGGGCGCGTTCTTGCAGGTCCGCTGTGAGGGGACGTGTCGTCGCAGGTGGTCGGAGCGGGTCGGTCGGGGCTGCGGATGTCGGACTGCCGAAGCCCTCTATTACGGCAAGCGCCTTGGCGGGGAGCCAGCTTGTGGCGGCGTAGGGGGCGACGGTTCGGTCCCGGTGATGGCTGAACTCCTCCAACATCTGGCTCAGGGTGGGCCGCGCCTGCGGCTCTTTGGACAGGCACCGCCCCACCACGTCAGCCAGCTCGCTGGGCAGGCCGTTCAGGTTCGGCGGCTGATACAGAGTCTGCGCCAGGACATCGCCCGCACTCGGCCCCTGGAACGGTGCGTGCCCCGTTGCCGCGAACACCATCACCGCACCCAACGCAAACACATCACTGGCCGGTTCGGCGGCTCCCCGGATGTGCTCGGGGGCCATGAACCCCGAGGTGCCCATCACGTTCGTGGAGGCCGTACCAACTGCGTCCAGTGCCTTGGCGATCCCGAAATCGATCACTCGGGGTCCGTCAGCGGTCACCAGCACGTTCGCCGGCTTCAGGTCCCGGTGCACCAACTCCGCCCCATGGACCGACAACAGCGCCTCCGCGATACCGGCCGCTACCCACCACACGCCTGCCGGTGTCAGTACTCCAGCCCGCTCAACGAGGATGTCGAGCGGCGGTGCGGCAACGAATGCGACGGCCATCCAGAGCAGTTCCGCGTTCGGCGGGGACACCTCGACCACAGGTGCGGTGAACGCTCCACTCACCGCCCGAGCCGCTGATGCCTCCCGCACAAAGCGGGCCCGGAACCCTTCTTCGTCCGCAAGATGCGGCCGGATCACCTTGACCGCATACAACCGCGTGCCGAGGCCACGAGCCAGGTACACGCGGCCCATTCCGCCCTGCCCCAATACCCGCAGCACCGTATACGGACCCACCATCGTCGGGTCCCGGCCGTCCAGCGGACCGCCCCACATCAGATCCGCCACAGAGCTCCTCGCACGCGAACTGGTCCCCGGGGCCCATCATTGCCAGTCGAGGAGATCACCGCCACCGCCGTGTACGAATTCGCGGCGCACTGCCGCTGCTGAACCGGGATCGGCCCAGATGCAGACGCGGTTCAGCACCGCGTCCAGCCCCGGCTCCCAGGGGCCAAGAAGCCAGCCGCGAATCCTGTTTGGGCCGCAGTCACACACCTCGTGGACGAGCCGGGGCTCGTCCGTGTGTCGGAGGCCTCCCTGCACATCCCCTTACCGGGCGCCCCCGAGCGAGGAATTGTCAATACCTGTGGACGGGTCCACCAGCCGCGGCAGGTGGTCATGGGTGAAGCGGCATACTGTCCGTCGTGACGACTTATGACGGCATTGGTGCGACCTATAGTCACACCCGACGACCGGATCCCCGGATCGCTGCCAAGATACACACGGCGCTCGGCGATGCTGCGACGGTGATCAACGTAGGTGCTGGCACCGGCTCCTACGAACCGCCGCAAACGGTGCTGGCGGTGGAACCCAGTTCAGTGATGATCGCCCAGCGTCCCGCCGGATCCGTGCGGGCCCTGCAGGCATCCGCGGAGTCGATCCCTCTCGCCGATGACGCCGCCGACGCAGTGATGGCCCTCCTGACCGTGCACCACTGGACCGACCTGGAAGCCGGTATCGGGGAGCTGCTTCGGATCGCCCGGCGGCGCGTCGTCATCTTCACCTGGGACCAGATCATCCTCCGCAGGTTCTGGCTGGTGGAGGAGTACCTGCCGGAGGTAGCCGCGTTCGACGACACACGGGCCGTCGCGATCGACCGGCTGATTGCTCTGCTGGGAGGCGCCCGCATCGAGACGGTCCCGATCCCGCATGACTGCACCGACGGATTCAGCGCCGCCTTCTGGCGCCGACCCGGGGCCTACCTTGATCCGGAAGTGCGTGCTGGCATCTCCATGCTCGCCCAGACTGGCGAGGAGGTACTCCGGCCCGGCTTGGCCCGGCTGTCCGATGACCTGTCTTCCGGCCTGTGGCACGAACGCCATGCCGACCTGCTCGACCGCGAAACACTCGACATCGGCTATCGGCTTGTCATTGCTGACCTGTAGGAACAGGCGAGCGACGCGACTCCACGCTCAGGCATGCGTGGGCCTTCACGTAGGTAACTACCAATACCGTGAGGGTCGTTGAGGTCGGTCATGCCGCGAGGGTCGCTGGGCGATCGACGAGCTGTCCACGTTCGAAGCGGGCTCCGGCCCGGACGATCGCGACGAGGTGAGCCCGCGCCGTGCGCAGTCCCGCAGCAGATCGGCCCAGGACTTCGCCGACTCGCGGTAGCCGTCGGCCATCGCGATCAGCTCCTTGGTGCCGTCAGCGCGCACGCCCATGACAACCAGGACGCAGGACTTGGCCTCCGACAGGCGAATGCGCAGGTGGATGCCGTCGGCCCAGACGTAGACGTAGTCGCTGCCCGCCAGGTCACGTTCACCGAAGGCCCTGTGATCGGCCTGCCACTGGCCGGTCAACCGAGTGACTGTGGCAGACGAAAGCCCGGCCGAGCTGCCGAGGAACTGCTCGAGCGCGGGCACAGAGTCGCCGGAGGACAGGCCGTGCCGATAGAGCAGGGGGAGCACCTCGCTGATCTTCAGGGACTTGCGGCACCAGGGCGGCAGGATCGCCGAGGAGAATCGCTTGCGCTCGCCCATGGCCTCGTCGACGCGCCTGTCGTTCACACGCGGGGCCTTCACCTCGATCGTCCCGGCGGCGGTAGTGACCTTCCGCGGTTGGTGACAGCCGTTGCGCACCACCAGACGGCGGCCGTCCCTGTCACGCTGGTCGACCGACTCGGCTATGCAGGAGTTGACTTCCGCTTCCAGCGCGGCGGCGAGCATCCGCCGTGCCCCCTCGCGGACGATCTCGTCCATCAGGGAGCCGTTCGGGGTGCTGCCATCGCCATTGACTACGCTGAGCACGGGCGTGCCTTCCTGACCCGCGCTGCGAACGCGGGCCTACTCGGTGACCCGCAATCGATCACTAGGGAAGGTACGCCACTCGCGTGCTCCCCAAGCTCGATCCACAGGTCCTGAGCATTGCTCGCGCCGAGCCCGCCTCGCGCACAACCGGACGCTCCGTCGGCCCGCTACGTCGTCCGGCGCCTCCCAGGGGATGCGCCGCGCATCGTCCCGTCAGAGGAAATGTCCGCTTGCGAGATAGGGCGCCGGGGGCTCCATGGCGCGGACCGCGATGTATCCCTCCTGGCCGATGTCGAGGCGGGCGGCCAGACCCACGTCGAGTGCCCACTCGTTGGCGGTGGTGATGCAGTTGACGAGCGTTCTGCCCTTCGCGGACGCCAGAGCCTCCCACAACAGGTGCTGCGCGGTCTCCGGATGCGCGGCCGCCAGCAGGACCGCCCGGCCCGCGTCGTCGATGTAGACATAGCCCTGGCGGCCGTTCGCCCGGGAGACGACGAGCCGCAGGGTGTCGAGCAGATGGATGTGGTCGGGGCCATGACCGCCGCCGCGCAGGTCCTGGTCCAGCCGGTCCATCCACTCCAGGTCGCCGGCATGCCCCTCGGCGAGCCCGGCGACGGCCCCGGTGGCGGGGAGGGTGGCACGGTCGACCGTACCGACCATGCGCATCTGCGGGTGCAGCGAGAAGCCCGCCAACCGGTACCGGCGGGTGGCGGCGGGGTGCACGGTGGAGGAGAAGATGCCCTGCCTGCCGTCGGCGTGGGCCAGGACGGCGTCCATCAGCCGCTTGCCGATGCCGGAACCCTGGCGCCCCGGCAGCACGCCGTACGTGGCGAGGTACCAGAGCCGTTCGCGGTTCTGCGACATCGCGAAGCCGACGACCTCCTCCTCGTCGTCGCCCTCGACCGCTGCCCAGCAGCCTGCCGGATCCACGTTCAGGAAGTGGCGCATGCGGTCAATCCACTGCGCGGACGCGGCGGCGGAACGCGGTTCCGGCTCCGGATCGCCGACCCTGCGGGTGTTTCTGTCGCCTTCGAGGAAAACGATCCCCGAGGCGCGCTCCGCCGAAGGGAGGTCGTCCTCCCTCATCAGCCTGACGCGTACCGCGTCGGCCCGCCCCGAGCCGGCCGGAACACCGCCCGCCGGTACCTCGCCCGCCCCCGCGTCGTCCGTCGGTTCCAAATCCGCCCGTTCTGCTTGCGCCCGTGCCGAATCCATCGGCGCAGACTACCCACCGTCGCCGCTTGTACGCGCCGCGATTTCGAGCGGTCCGCTGCCGTCCCGGCCTCCCGGCTCAGCGCAGGCCGTCCGCCCACCGCGTCAGTTCCGCACGGGCCGCCCGCAGCAGATCGGCGGAGGGCGTCGTCGCGCCGTCCGTCACCAGAGCGACGTGGAGGCCCGGGTCGCCGCCCCGCGCCGTGAGCAGGAGGCGGCGGCTGCCCGTGCCGCCCGGTTCGGGGGCCACCGCCACCGGCGTGCCGGGTTCGTACGAGGGGAGGCCGTGCAGCGCTCCCAGGTCGGAGACCACCGTCGTACGGGCCGGGGCGAACGACGCCGGGAGGTGGAGCTCCGTCGGGGCGGACGTGCCGTCCGGGCGCCACAGCAGCACCCCGTACCGGCCGGTGCCGACCAGCTCCGCGAGGCGTGGCATCGAGGCCGGGACCGGGTTCCAGGTGAGCGTCGTGGCGCCGTCACGGGAGCGGTCCTCGTAGCTGAATCCGACGACACGGCCCGCCGTCGCGCTCGGATAGAGGCGGTCGAGGAGCCGTGCGTCCTGGCGGAGCACGGCGGCGCCCGAGTCGTCGAGGCGGACGGCGGACAGGTCCTCGTCGTTCCAGGCGTCGCCCTCGGTCAGGACCTTGTCCGGGTTGCCGTTCATGAGCTCGTGGTGGCGGCCGTTGTAGATGTCCCACTGCCACTGCGTACCGGAGAGGACCTGGCCGGAGTCCTGCGGCCGCGACCACCACGTGCCGCCCGCCAGACGGGAGTCGAGGGCCTGGTACATCGCCTTCAGCACGCTCGGGGCCTTGTCGGCTACCGCCCCCGCCAGGGGGTGCCCGAACTCGCTGACGATGCCCGCCGTACCGGCGGCGGCCGCCCGGTCGCGGACGGTGGCGAAGTCGCCCGCGTACTGGCCGTTCTTCGCCTTGCCCCACATGAAGACGCCCGAGATGGCCTTCTGGTCGTAGAAGTGTGTGTTGAAGACATAGCGGGGGCCGAGGGCGGAGCCGGCGTCGAGGAGGCCGCCTTCCTGCCGCTGGAAGCCGAGGTTGGCGTTCCAGAAGAGGTTGGGTTCGACGAAGGCGGGTTTGTCGCGCCAGCCCGCCTTGTCCATCCGGGCGCGGAACTTCTCGTAGAACGGCCAGAGCACGTCCCGTTCCCAGGCGCGGCTGCTCTGGCCCGGTTCGTACGTCCCCGCGTGCGGTTCGTTGTACGGGTCGAATCCGGCGATGCCCGCGAACTCGCCGGGGGTGAGATGTTCGGCGAAGTACGCCATCACCGACCGGGCGGTGTCGAGGAAGGCGTCCTGGACGCCGCCCCTGTTGTGCCAGAAGTCGTACGTCGCCTGGGTGACGGCCTTGTTCTGTGTGATGTTCTGGCCCCAGAACAAACAGACGCCGCAGGATTCACGCGGGTAGTTCCCCTGCGTCACGGCCCAGGCGGGTGCTCCGTCGCCGGTGTACCAGCTGTCCTCGTGGAAGAGGTGGCGGGAGTAGAGGTCCTGGTGGAAGTCGGGGTAGACGCGGATCCCGGCCCTGAGGAAGGCCCGCAGCTGTTCGGTGACGGCGGCGAGGTAACGCTCGTCGACGCGGCCGCGGACCGGTTCCGCGTATGCCCAGGAGAGCAGGAACCTCGCGGTGTTGGCGCCGCCGAGTCCCCGCATCGCGGCCGCGGACTTCTCGGCGTCGGCGACGGAGGCGAAGGGCAGGCCGCCGTTCTCGTCGAGCTTGGTCCCGCCCGAGACGTTGTAGCCGCGCAGCACGACCTCGCGGCCGAGTCCGTCGGTGAAGCGGCCGTCCTCGACGGTGAGGGTGGCGGCGGCCCGCTCGTCGAACCAGAGGGCGCCGCCGGGCAGCCTGTCCGGGGCGGAGGCCGTAGCCGTGGCCCGGGACGCTTCGGCGCCCGTCAGCGAGGTACACACAAGAACCGCGGCCAGGAGAACGAGCAGACGCGCACGCATCTTCGCCATGCCCCATACCGTGACTGACGGTCCGTCAGCTTGTCAACGCCGGGGCCCTCCACCCGCCCGCCAGGGGAACAGGCGTGCCCCGGGGCAAGAGGGGCACCCGTATTCACGACACAGAACAACAGGAAGGGTACGATCATGGAGATATCCGGCATCATCAGCGCGATCCTCATCGGCACCCTGATCGGCGTGCTCGGACGGCTGGTGGTACCCGGCCGGCAGCACATCGGTGTCCTGTGGACCATCGTCGTCGGGATCGCCGCCGCCTTCCTCGGCACCGCTCTCGCCGCCGCGTTCGGCGTGGCCGACACCGACGGCGTCGACTGGGTCGAGTGGCTGTTCCAGATCGCACTCGCCGCGGTGGGCGTGGCGGCGCTGAGCCGCGTGAAGGCGCTGCGCTGACCTGGAGCCCTCACGTCGCCCGTGTGAAGCCGGCGGCAGGCCGAGAGCGTCGTAGGCGAGGTGGATCTTGCTGCTCAGGCCGCCTCGGACGCGTCCGAGTGCGGGCCGCCGGAGCGCCTTTCGGGCTCCGGCGGCGTGCCGGTGAACACGGACGACCGCGGGATCGACCGACACCGGCCCGTCGATGTCCCCGGGCCGCGTCCGCCCGCGGCCGGGCGACCAGCAACATCCGCGCGAAAGTACCGCCCAGGACCCACCGGCGGGAGCGGGTGTGCGGCGGGGCCCGCTCCGCCCGGCAATCCGGGCCCCTCACCTGCACAGGTGGCACGGTCAACGAGCCGCGGGATACGGGCCGTCAGTGGCCGACTCGGTGCTACTGGGCCAGCAAGGCCAGCGCTTCCTTCACGTTGTGGTCGGCGATCTCCTGCATCGGCGTGCGGCAGTGAGTCGGTCGGCCTTCGCACGTTCTTCGGTTCGTGCTCGGGTGCCGGCGAGGCGATCCGCTCAGCCCAGCTTCCGGCACAGCAGCGCGTCCGGTGTCCGGGACGAGCCCACACGGCCGGTGTACGCGATACCGGCCGCGTACTCGTCGTCCGCGCACTGGCCCTTGAACCGGCCGTACGCGAAGTCCCCACCGCGGGCCTCGGGCGGACGGTTGTCGCCCCGGTCGAACCAGACGGTCCGGCCGCCGGTGCCGAGCGGCGTCCGGGCCGCTACGCACAGGGCCGCCGAGACGGCTGCTCCGTGGACGCTGTAACCGGTGAGAAAGTGGTCCGTGGGGCACTGGAGCTTGGTGTAGCCCGACGCCCAGTCGCCGCCCGGCCGGACATGGCGCTCGTCGCGCACCACCTCGTACGGGCCGTCGGCCGCCCAGAGGTCACGCGCCGCCACGTCGGTGCACAGGCCGCGGCCCCCGGTGTGGGCCAGGCCGGCCAGTCGCTGGCCGTCGGGGCAGGCCGCCTTGCGTGCGCCCGCGTCCCAGTCGCCCGCGGCCCGCATCCGCAGCGACTGCACGAAGTCACCGTGGTCCGGGCCGAGCATCGACCAGCGGTCCGTGGACGCGACGGGGCCGGTGCGCCCCTCCGCTGCGACGAGGCGGCTCCACGCACCGGCGCGCCAGTCGTCACCGTCGAAGACGCCGATGCGCCGGCCGGCGGAGTCCCAGTGGAGCAGGGCCCAGCCGTTGCCCTTGCGGTCCTCGTGCCAGCCGACCATCGGCCAGTACGCGAAGTCGGCGTCCCTGGCGAGGAGATGGTCGACGAAGTTCTCGAACCAGGCGCGTGGCTTCTCGCCGTGCTCGTCCCGGCCGCCGATCCCGAACTCGCTGATCCACACGGGAGCGGTGAAGTGCCGACCGGCCTGGCCGGACACGTAGAAGGCCTGCCGGTCGAGTACGTCGAACAGTTCGTCGCGGCCGAAGTCGCGGTAGCGGTTGTCGGAGGTCTCGCCCACACCGGTGGCGCCGGTGTGGTGGGGGCCGGTGTAGTCGTAGAAGTGGGCGGAGTAGACGAGCTTGCCGGACCGTACGAGCGTGTGGGACAGCCGCTGGACGGGCTCCAGCGTGGGGCGCCCGTGCGGAAGGCCGTCGACGGGGACGCCGGTCCAGTTGATGCCCTCGACGACGATGAGGAGAGCGGGATTTGCCTCCTGGAGGATGCGGTCACCGACGCGCTGCGAGGCGGCGAACCAGTCATGGCGGTCACCGAGGCCCCAGTTGGCGTCGTCCCAGACCGAGCGGCGCACCTCGTTGTAGAGGTCGGCGCCGACGACGCGTGGATCGTGGCGGTAGCGGCGGGCCATGAAGAGCCAGTCGGCCTCCCATTCCGCGTCGGCGCGGCTCGCGTTCCAGCGTTCGTTGCCGTCGACACCGCAGCACCAGCGGGTGGTGTTGGTGTGGTTGTTGAGGACGACGGCGAGTCCCGCGCCGGTGAGGGCGGCGACGACGGCGTCGTAGATCTGGAGGGGCGTACGGCCGCGCAGGGCCGGATTGGCGGCCACCGACGCGTCGGCGACGGGGCGCCGGTCGTGCACCATCTCGTTGGAGAAGGGCAGGCGGACGCTGTTGAGCCCCAGCTCCCGGAAGCCGGCGACGATCTCGGACATGGGGGCACGGTCGAGTCCGAGCGGAATACGGTCCGCCTTCTCGCCCGCGTGGTGGTTCGCCGGGTCCTCGCGGTCACCGGTACCTGTCCAGGTGCCGCTCGCGCCGTGCCAGTTCCCGGACTTGAGCTTGAAGCGGTTGCCGTCGGCGTCGACGATGTAGCGGCCGCGGGTGCTCAGCGGCGGGGTCCAGTCGGGGGCGGCCGAGGTCGTCGCCGGTGGGCGCCGTGCCCCTGTCGCTTCTGCGGGAGCCGCGGCCGCCGTGCTCGCCACGAGCGCGACCAGAGCGGTCGCGACGACCGCCCTCACCTTGCCGAGAGATCCGTTCATGACCGACCGTCCGTTTCCGGCGCGCGCGTCCCGCGACCGGCCGGTCGACGTACGCCGGAGCTGACACGGGCCGTGGCTGAGGGGGTTGACGCTTTGACATGACCCCGCCATAGTGGCGGGGCTCGGCGCCGGTGAACAGAGGGTCGTCCGGTACTGCCGCCCTTGGACGACCAACTGCCCGAGTTCACCGGGAGCCGCTGCCGGTTCTCCGCCCCGAGGTGCGGTTCACCGTCCGAAGCCGAACGGCCGGTTCGTCACTCTCGGAGCCACCGGAAGTCGCCACCCACGCGCGAGCGGCCACTCGGCGTGCGCCCCGGCCGACGCCGGGGAGCCGTGCGGGGACCCGAGCTCACATGCGGACCCCCCGGCCGTCTCAGCGGGCCGTGCCCAGCCGCCTCTTGGGACCGCGCGCGGCGGACTGCCGCTCCTTCTCCTGCGCACCCTCGGCCCAGAGCGACCGCACATGTCCGAGGTGGCGGGCCATGCACTTCTCGGCACCCCTCGCGTCACCCGCCACCATCAGGTCGAGCAGCTCGATGTGCTCCTCGGCGGACGGGATCAGCTGGTCGCGCTGGTCCAGTGCGGTCAGCCCGTACAGCCGCGAACGCTTGCGCAGATCGCCGACGGTCTCGACGAGCCGGTCGTTGCCGGCGAGCGCGAGCAGGGAGAGATGGAACCGGCGGTCGGCCTCGAGGTAGCCGATGAGGTCGTGCTCCCGCGCGGCGCGCACGATCTCCTCGGCGACCGGCCGCAGCGCCTCCAGGTCTTCGCGGGAGGCGCTGCGGGTGATCCGGCGGACCATGGGGACCTCGATCAGGAGGCGGATCTCGGTGTACTGGTCGAGATCGCGCTCGTTGACCTCGGTGACGCGGAAGCCCTTGTTGCGGACCGGTTCGACGAGGCCCTCCCGGGCCAGGTCGAGCATCGCCTCGCGCACCGGTGTCGCGGAGATCCCGAAGTCCTCGGCGAGGCCCGGCGCCGAGTAGACCTCGCCGGGACGCAGTTCGCCGGAGATGAGCGCGGCGCGCAGGGCGTGGGCGACCTGGTCACGCAGCCGCTCCCTGGCGGTGATGAGGTTGCGCTGCTTCAGGTGGCCCATGGTGGTGGTGTTCCCTTCGCCCTGTGCCCTCGTGGCCGAGAGAGGATCACCAGCGTACAATGTCACGTTGTTTTCGCAGGTGGCTATGGGTGGGCGACCCCTGAGCGGGCACCGGTACGGCGCAAAAGAGACGTTGACGGACAAGCAGGTGCCCGAGACCGTCGAGCGGCCGCACGACGACGTCGACGGGTGGGCCGGGTCGCGTGGGTCGACCTGGCCGCGGCGGTGGTCATAGGAGGAATCCCGCGGGGAAGGGGTCGCCCGGGTCGAGGAAGTACTGCGCGGTGCCCGTGATCCATGCACGTCCGGTGATACGGGGTACGACTGCCGGCACACCGCCGACCTCGGTCTCCGCCACGAGACGGCCGGTGAACTCGGTACCGATGAAGGACTCGTTGACGAAGTCGAAGTGCAGCGGCAAAGCACCACGAGCGTTCAGCTGCGCCATTCGTGCGGAGGTGCCGGTGCCACACGGTGAGCGGTCGAACCAGCCGGGATGGATGGCCATGGCGTGGCGTGAGCGGTGCGCGTCCGAGCCGGGCGCGGCGAGATACACGTGCTTGACCCCCGCGATCTCGTGTCGCTCCGGGTGGACGGGGCGGTCCGGGGACGCGTTGACCGCCTCCATCAGGGCGAGCCCGGCCGCGAGCAGTTCGTCCTTGCGGGACCGGTCGAACGGCAGCCCCAGCGAGTCCAGTTCGACGAATGCATAGAAATTTCCGCCGAACGCGAGGTCGTACGTCACCGTTCCGTACCCCGGCACGTCCACCTTGCGGTCCAGTCCGACGCAGAAGGCGGGGACGTTGGTGAGCGTGACCGCCTTGGCCGCCCCGTCCTCGACCTGCACGTCGACGGAGACGAGCCCGGCGGGGGTGTCGAGGCGGACGGTGGTGACGGGTTCGGTGACCGTTACCATGCCGGTCTCGACAAGAACGGTGGCCACGCCGATCGTGCCGTGCCCGCACATCGGCAGCAGACCGGAGACCTCGATGTACAGCACGCCGTAGTCGGCGTCGGGACGGGTCGGCGGCTGGAGTATCGCGCCGCTCATGGAGGCGTGACCGCGCGGCTCGTACATCAGGAGGGTTCTCAGATGGTCCAGGTGCTCGATGAAGTGGAGCCTGCGCTCTGCCATCGTGGCGCCGGGGACCACCCCGACGCCTCCGGTGATCACGCGCGTGGGCATGCCCTCGGTGTGTGAGTCGACGGCGTGGAAGACGTGACGGGTCCGCACGAACGTCCCTTCCTGCGAAGCGGATCGGGGGTCAGTGGTGGCCGTCGGCGACGGCCTTCTCGGTGGCCGCGCACACCGCGGCCCCCGCCGCGGCGGGCAGCGGCCCGCGCGGCGGACGGGTGGGGCCGCCGCGGCGGCCGACGATGTCCATCGACAACTTGATGGCCTGAACGAACTCGTTCCTGGAGTCCCATCGCAGCAGCGAATGCAGCGACTTGTAGAGGGGCACCGCGGTGTCGAGCTGACCGGCGACGGCGGCGCGATAGAGCTCGGCACAGGTGGCGGGGAAGGCGTTCGGGTAGCCGGCGATCCAGCCGACCGCACCCGCGAGGGCGAGCTCGAGCAGCACGTCGTCCGCGCCGATCAGCAGATCGAGGTCCGGTGCGAGTTCACCGATCTCGTAGGCCCTGCGTACATCGCCGCTGAACTCCTTGACGGCGACGATGCTGCCGTCGCCGTGCAGCCGGGCCAGGAGCGCGGGGGTGAGGTCGACCTTGGTGTCGATGGGATTGTTGTAGCCCACCACGGGCAGCCCCACGCGGGAGACCTCCGCGTAGTGGGCGCGCACCGCCTGCTCGTCGGCGCGATAGGCGTTCGGCGGCAGCAGCAGCACGCTTCCGCAGCCTTCCTCCGCGGCCTGTTCGGCCCAGCGGCGGGACTCCGCGCTGCCGTAGGCGGCGACGCCGGGCATCACGCGCGCGCCGTCGCCGGCGGCCTCGACGGCGGTGCGGACCACACGGGCACGCTCGTCGTCGGTGAGGGTCTGATACTCGCCGAGCGATCCGTTGGGCACGACGCCGTCGCAGCCCTCGTCGATGAGCCGGCGAACGTGCTCCGCGTAGGCGTCGAGGTCGACGGAGAGGTCGTCGCGCAGGGGGAGAGCGGTGGCGACCATGATGCCGCGCCATGGGCGGTCGGTGGTCCAGGTGGGGGTGGCTCGGGTGGCGGTCATGCGGGGACCTCATTTTGTAGGGGTGTCGTGTCGTGGAGCCGTGCCGGGACGCACGAGGGCGGGTCCCTCAGTCGCGGGGTCCGGAGTTGCCGTCCGGACGGTCGGTGTCGGGCTGTTCGGCCGGGCCGGCCGGTGCGGCGGGTGCGGCGGACGGCTCGCTCGGGTCGAGGGATCCGAGCACGCCCAGCGGCACGGGCCCCGCGAGCGGCCGTCGCTCGGGAGAAGGCGGCAGGAACAGGGGGCCTTCTCCCGCCGCGAGGCAGGCCACGGCCGCCCCGCACGTCCGGCCCTGGCACCAGCCCATGCCCGCGCGGGTGAGCAGCTTGACCGTGCGGGCGTCACGGGCGCCGTAGGCGTCGACCGCCTCGCGGACGGCACCCACCGTCACCTCCTCGCAGCGGCACACTTCCGTCGCGTCGTCCAGCCACTCGGCCCAGCCCTTCCCCGGCGCGTGCACGGCGGCCATGGCACCGGCGAAGGCACGCATACGCTCACGCCTCCGTCGAAGCTCACGCACCCGCCCGTCACGCGCCGGTGCGGCCCCGTCGCGCACCTGGGCGGCCACCGCGATGCCCGCGATCTCACCTTCCACCCGGGCGAGTTGGGCGCCACCGATGCCACCGGTCTCACCCGCCGCCCACAGTCCCGGCACCGAGGTCCGTTGAAACGCGTCCAGTGCCAGGGCATGCGTCCCGTCCTTGGTCCGCCGTGTGGCGCACCCGAGGCTTGTGGCGAGTTCGATCTGCGGGACGAGACCGTGCCCCACCGCCAGGGCGTCGCAGGCGATCCGGCGGCCCGTCCCCCGTACGGGCCGCCAGTCCCGGTCGACCCGGGAGACGGTGACCGCCTCCACCCGGTCCGTGCCGTGGACCTGGGTCACCGCGCTGCGGGTGCGTAGCCGCACGCCGTGCCCCAGCAGGGCCGCCCCGTGGACCACGGCCTCGGCGAGCTTCTGCGGGTCTGCGGCGAGGACGGCCGGCCTGCGCGCGTATCCGAGGTAACCGGCTGCCTCCACCACCGCGGGCACGCGCGCCCCGGCGGTGGCGAGCGATGCGGCGACGGCGAGCAGCAGCGGGCCGCTGCCCGCGACGACGACGCGCCTGCCGGGCAGGACGAGTCCGGCCTTCAGCATCGCCTGCGCCCCTGCCGCGCCCACGACGCCCGGCAGCGTCCAGCCGGGGAAGGGCAGTTGGCGTTCGTACGCCCCGGTCGCGAGCAGGACGGTCCGGGCCTGTACGCGCACGGGGTGCTCGCCGTCGCCGTCCGCCCCGGTGATCGCGTGCACCGTCCATGGCGTGTCCGCCCCGTCCTGCCGCTCCACGGTCCAGACGTGGTGACCGGCGAGATGGGCGACGTCACCGGCCTCGAGGCGGCGACGCAGACCGGCGAAGGCGGACCAGTCGTGGTGCAAGGCCTCCGGGCGCACGGCGCCGAAGGCTGGGTCGGGGTGGCGGTAGAACTGGCCGCCGATCCGGCCCGCCGTGTCCAGCAGGGCGACCGAGAGCCCCCGTTCGGAAGCGGTGACGGCGCCCGCGAGGCCCGCGCAGCCCGCGCCGATCACCGCGAGGTCGTACACCCTGCCGTACGGGTCGCCGGCCGCCCGGTCAGACGGCGATTTCGGCATGGCCGTGTCCTTCCTGAGTGGTGATCGTGTCACCAGGACGGGCGGGCACCAGACATGCCCGCCTGTTGGGCCGCCCGTTGATGGTGGCAAGGCAGTCGTAGCAGTGACCGATGCCGCAGAAAGCTCCGCGCGGACGGCCGCCACGGCGCGTGGTGCGCCAGGCGAGGACGCCGGCCGACCAGAGGGCGGCGGCGACGGACCGTCCGGGGAGGGTGGTGATCGGGCGCCCGTCGAAGGTGATCTCGAACGGGGCCTGTTCGGGTGCCGCGCCGACGAGTTCGGCGGGGGTGCGGTCACGCGCCATGGCGCGTCTCCTTCCGGGATGTCCGGGTGTCAAGGTGTCCGGGGCGTGCCGGGCGAGGCCTGCTTGAAGCGGTCCGGCCTGAACGGTGCGACGTCCATGGGGAGTTCGCCTCCGGACAAGATCCGGGCGATGATCATGCCGGTGGCCGGGGCGAGTCCTATCCCCGCGCCTTCGTGCCCGCAGGCGTGCAGCAGGCCGGGGACGCGCGGGTCGGGTCCGATCGCGGGCAGATGGTCCGGCAGGTACGGGCGGAATCCGGCGTACGTCCGTATCGCCCGTACCCGGGAGAGCACCGGGAACAGGCGGGTCGCCTGGGCCGCGAGGCGGCGCAGTGCCTCCACCGACAGCGTGCGGTCGAAGCCGACCCGTTCCCGGCTCGCGCCGATCAGGACGGGCCCTGCCGGGGTGCCCTCGACGACGGCGGAGGTCTGGAGCGCCGCCGAGCCGCTGGCGACATCGGCGACGTAGTCCGCCGTGTAGACCTTGTGCCGTACCACGCGCGGCAGCGGCTCGGTGACCAGGACGAATCCCCGGCGGGGCAGCACCGGCAGGTCCACTCCCGCGAGGTGGGCGAGCCGCCCGCCCCAGGTGCCGGCGGCGTTCACCACCCAGGGGGCGCGCAGATCACCGCTCGCCGTCCGTACGCCCCGCACATCGCCGCTCACGCCCTTGAGCACGCCGGTGACGTCCTCCCCCAGCCGCAGGAGGACCCGGCCGGAGTCCCGCCCGGCGCGCAGCAGGTGCGCCGCGGCGAGCGCGGGCTGCACCTGGGCGTCCTGCGGATAGTGGAAGCCGCCCGCAAGGTCCGGGGACAGATGGGGCTCCAGGTCGCGGAGCCCGTCGCCGGCGACCTCCTGGTTCTTCACGCCCGCCCGCTCCTGCCGGGCGGCGAGGTCACGCAGGACCATCAAGGACGCCTCGCCGGAGGCGACGACCAGGCCACCCTTCGCCTCGTACTCGACACGGGGCGGCAGCACGTCGGACAGCTCGCGCCACAACCGTGTGGACAGCAAGGCCAGTTCGAGTTCGGGGCCGGGCTCCTTGTCGGAGACCAGGAGGTTGCCCTCTCCGGCTCCCGTGGTGCCGCCCGCGACGGGACCGCGGTCGATCACGGTGACGGAGAGGCCGGAGCGGGCCGCGTAGTAGGCACAGGCGGCACCGACCACACCCGCTCCGACGACGATGAGATCCGGTGAGTTCCTCGTGGGCACGACTGTAATATTTCACATTGCACTGCGCGTTGGGAAGAGGTCCGTTGTCGACGGACCGCGGATCCTGACGATTGATCAGCACCCTTCCATGAACGCCCCCATCCACGCCTCGACGGCGTCCGGGGTGCGCGGCAGCGCATCGGACATCAGCCGCGCCCCCTCGGCCGTGATGACGAGGTCGTCCTCGATGCGCACGCCGATCCCGCGCCAATGTCCGGGAGCGTCCCGTCGTCGGGCTGGAGGTAGAGGCCGGGCTCGACCGTGAGCACCTGACCCTGTTCGAGCACCCCGTCGAGATAGACGTTCACCCGCGCCTGCGCGCAGTCGTGGACGCCGAGCCCGAGCATGCGCTCTGTCCCGGCCCGGCGGCAGCGCTCGTTGTGCCTCCGGATCGGCACAGCGGATTCCGGTCATGTCACCGGGGAAGCGGGCCGACAGCCGGCCGCGGCGGGCGTGAGACGGGCGACGGGAAGCCCGATGGGACCGGGGAGCCGGGGAGCCGGGGAGCCGGGTGCCACCCAGTCCGCCGTCATGAACTGCTCCAACACCTCGGAGAACGGCACGTCGTGACTGACCGTCCGGTGGGCGTCGACCACGGATCCCCTCATGCTTCCCCCTGATTCGCGCACGCCTCTTGTCAGTACAATTTCACATTACTATGTTACCGGTCACACCCCAGCCGCTCGGGCCGACTGTCACGGAGTGACCACTGATGAACAAGCGCACCTGTACCGCCCTTGCCTCCTCGCTGGTGGCGACCCTGGCCCTCGGCGCAGCGGGCTGCTCCGGCGACACGTACTCCACGGACGGCAGGAGCCGGGGCAAGAACCCCGTCCTCGCCAACCAGGGCGCCGTCATCGGCGGCACCCCCGTGAAGGGCGGCACCCTCACCGTCCTGTCCAACCAGGACTTCACGCACCTCGACCCCGCCCGCAACTGGGTCATGGGCGACATGGACTTCGGCACCCGGTTGCTCTACCGCACCCTCGTGACGTACCGGGCCGAGCCGGGCGCGGCCGGCGGGAGGCTGGCACCCGACCTGGCGGAGGACCTCGGCATCTCCTCCAACGGGGCCAGGACGTGGACGTTCAGGCTCAAGAAGGGGCTGAAGTACGAGGACGGGTCTCCCATCACCGCCCACGACATCAAGTACAACGTGGAGCGGTCCTTCTCACCCGACCTGCCCGGCGGACCCGACTACGCGGCCCGCTACCTCGCCGGCGCCGAGGGCTACCAGGGCCCGGCCCAGGGCAAGCACCTCGACTCCGTCAAGGTGCCCGACGACCACACGATCACGTTCGAACTGCGCAAGCCCTTCGCCGAGTTCCCCTCCGCCACCGTGCTGCCGACCTTCGCCCCGGTCCCGAAGGCACGGGACAACGGTCCCCGGTACGACAACCGCCCCTTCTCCTCGGGCCCGTACAGGATCGAGACGTACGCCAGGGACAAGCAGCTGGTGCTGGTCCGCAATCCTCACTGGGACCCGGAATCCGACACCGTGCGCAAGGCCTACCCGGACAGGATCGTCGTGACGATGGGTCTGAAGGGCAACCAGATCGACGACCGCCTCATCGCCTCCTCCGGTGCCGACGCCTCCGCCGTTCCCTGGGGGAAGCTGCGCCCGGAGAGCATCGCCAAGGTGCTCACCGAGACCGACGTCAGAAAACGGCTGCTCGCCGAGTCGACCAACTGCACCGAGATGCTCCAGATGCACACGGGCCGTGCGCCCTTCGATCAGGTGAAGGTGCGTCAGGCCGTGCAGTTCGCCCTCGACCGCGAGGCCGTCCTGACCGCGTCGGGCGGTCCGGCGGTGGGCGACCCGGCCACGGCCCTCATGCCGGGCTCCCTCTTCGGCGGCAAGCAGCCCGACACCCTGAAGATCCCCCTCACCGGTGACGTCGCGAGGGCGAAGCAGCGTCTGAAGGAGGCAGGCCACCCGGACGGCTTCACCACCGCCATCACCGTCTCAGCCGGCGACAAGGGCGTGGGCGAGGCCATCCAGCAGTCGCTCGGCCGGGCCGGGATCAAGGTCACCATCGAGACCGTCGACCCGTCCGCCTTCTACGACAGCATCGGCGACACAGGGAACCGCACCGACCTCGTCTACACGGGCTGGTGCCCGGACTACCCGTCCGGCTCCACCTTCCTGCCCTTCGTCTTCGACGGCCGCTACATCAAGGAGAAGGGCAACTCCGGCAACCACTCGCTCTTCCGTGACCGGGCGACCATGAACCGGATGGACGAGATCGCCGCCATGACCGACGCCCGACAGGCCGCCAAGGCCTGGCAGGACCTGGACGGCCGGATCCTCGCCAAGGCCCCCACCGCACCCGCCGTCATCGAGCGCATGCCGCTGCTGCTCGGCACCAACATCGCCGGCGCCTTCGGCCACACCTCCTTCGGAGGCCAGATCGACTACGCCACCGTCGGCCTCAAGGATCCCTCCGGAAGCGGCCGCTGAGGACCGGCCGCCATGGAAACCACCGACGCCCGGACCGTGCCCCCGGGCAGCGGCCCCTGGCAGCTCGCCCGTGCGGACCTGCGCCGCCGGACCTCCGTGAAAATCTCCCTCGCCGTGGTGGCCCTCTTCGTCTTCATGGCGGTGGCCGCCCCCCTGCTCAGCGCACTGGGCGGCTGGGGCCCCGAGGAGTTCGACAGGAGCGCCGTCGACCCCTATCTCGGCGGGCAACCCCTCGGACCGCTCGGCGGCGTCTCGGCCGAGCACTGGCTCGGTGTCGAACCCGTCACCGGCCGGGACCTGTTCGCCCGGGTCGTGCACGGTGCGCGGGTCTCGCTGCTCATCGCCTTCGCCGCCACCGCCGTCGTGGTCGTCACGGGTGTCGCGGCCGGCACCGCGGCCGGCTACTTCGGCGGTACCACCGACGCCGTGCTCTCCCGGCTGATGGACCTGACCATGTCCTTCCCGTCCCTCATCTTCATGATCGCGATGATGTCCGTGGCCCGCGACGTCGACCGGATCGTGCTGCTGACCGCGGTCATCGGCCTCTTCGGCTGGCCCGGACTCGCCCGCGTCGTGCGCGGACAGACGCTCTCGCTCAAGCACCGCGAGTACGTCGACGCCGCCCGCGTCGGCGGCGCCGGACCCTGGCGCATTCTCACCGGCGAGATCCTGCCGGGCGTGGCGGGACCCGTCATCGCGTACACCACCCTGATCATCCCCGGGATGGTCGCCACCGAGGCGGCCCTGAGCTATCTGGGCGTCGGAGTCCGCCCGCCCACTCCGTCCTGGGGCCAGATGATCGCCGAAAGTGTCTCCTTCTACGACACGGACCCCATGTACTTCATCGTCCCGAGCACCTGCCTGTTCCTGACCGTGCTGGCGTTCACCCTGCTCGGCGACGCCCTGAGGGACGTCCTCGACCCGAGGAGCGGCCGCGCATGATCCGCTACACGCTGCGGCGGCTGGGCGCCGTCCTCGGCGTACTCACCGCCGTGGCCGCCGTCACCTTCACCATCTTCTACGTCCTTCCCTCCGACCCCGCGGCCGCAGCCTGCGGAAAGGCGTGCAGCGCCGAGCGGCTGGCCGCGATCCGCGCCCACATGGGGCTCGACCAGCCGCTGTGGCGGCAGTTCTGGGACTTCGTCAGCGGCATCTTCACCGGCCGCACCGTGGGCAGCGGCCAGTACGCCCTGCACTGCCGCTTCCCCTGCCTCGGCTACTCGTACGAGAACAGCGAAGCCGTCTGGGACCTGCTGACGGACCGCCTTCCCGTCTCCGCCTCGCTCGCGGTCGGCGCCGCGGTGCTGTGGCTGACGCTCGGTCTGAGCGCCGGCACGGTCGCGGCCCTGCGCAGGGGCACTCTCACGGACCGCGTCCTGATGGTCGGCGCGGTCGGCGCCGCCTCGTTGCCGGTCTACTTCACGGCGATGATGCTGATCTACGGCGTCGTCCGGGTGGCCGGTCTGCTCCCCTACCCCCAGTACGTACCCTTCGGCGACGACCCGGGGCGCTGGGCATCGAACCTGCTGCTGCCCTGGCTGGCCCTCGCCGTTCTCTACGCGGCCATGTACTCGCGCCAGAGCCGCAGTTCGATGATCGAGACGATGGCGGAGCCGTACATCCGCACCGCCCGCGCCAAGGGCCTGCCGCGCCGCACCGTCGTCGTCAAGCACGGCCTTCGCGCCGGCATGACGCCGGTCCTGACCCTCTTCGGCATGGACCTCGGCGGGCTGCTCGCCGGCGCGGTGATCACCGAGTCCATCTTCGGACTCCCGGGCGTCGGGCGGCTGTTCTACGGGGCCCTGTCCGCCGGCGACCAGCCGGTGATCCTGGGCGTGACCCTGCTCGCGGCCGCCTTCATCGTCGTCGCCAATCTGGCCGTCGACCTGCTCTACGCCGTCGTCGACCCGCGAGTGAGGCTGTGATGGCTGTCGAACCCCTGCTGTCCGTCCGGGACCTGACCGTCACCTTCGCGACCGACGGCGGCCCGGTGCGCGCGGTCGATTCCCTCTCCTTCGACGTCGAACGCGGACGAACCCTCGGCATCGTCGGTGAGTCCGGCTCCGGCAAGTCCGTCACCTCGATGGCTGTGATGGGCCTGCACACCGGCGCCGACGTCAGCGGCTCCATCACCATGGAGGGCCGAGAACTGGTCGGACTCGCCGAGCGCGACCTGAACCGGCTGCGCGGCCGGAAGATGGCGATGATCTTCCAGGACCCGCTCTCCAGCCTGCACCCGTACTACACGGTGGGCGAGCAGATAGCCGAGCACCACCGGGTCCACTTCGGGTCCCGCCGCGCGGCCTCCCGGCGGCGCGCCGTCGAGATGCTCGCCGAGGTCGGGATTCCGGAACCGCGGCGCCGGGCCGGGGAGTATCCGCACCGGTTCTCCGGTGGCATGCGCCAGCGGGTGATGGTCGCCATGGCGCTGGCCTGCGAGCCGGACTTGCTGATCGCGGACGAGCCGACCACCGCTCTGGACGTCACCGTGCAGGCCCAGATCCTGGAACTGATCGCCCGGATCCAGCAGGAGCGCGACCTCGCCGTCGTCCTGATCACCCATGACCTCGGCGTCGTGGCACGCGTCGCCCACGACGTCCTGGTCATGTACGGCGGAAGGGCGGCCGAACGGGCGCCGGTGGATGTGGTGTTCGCCGCTCCTGCCCACCCGTACACGCGTGGCCTCCTCGACTCCCTGCCCCGGCTCGACGATGCCGACGACGCGCCGTTGCGGGCGATCCCCGGCAGCCCGCCGTCGCTCCTCGCCCCGGCGCCCGGGTGCGCGTTCGCGCCGCGCTGCCGACGGGCCGCCTCGGCCGGCGCCGAGGCGCGGCAGCGATGCGAGCGAGTCGAACCCGGCCCGGTCGCCGTCGCAGGGCACATGGTCGCCTGCCATCTTCCACTCGGACCGGACGCGGCCCCCTGCACCCCGTCCAGTGAGGCAACCCCATGACGAACGACAACACGACACGTCCGGGCCCCGCACGGCCCGTTCACGGACCTCTGCTGTCCGTACGGGATCTCACCATGACGTTCCCCGGCGGGCGGGGCCGCTCGGCCCGCCCCGTGCGGGCCGTCGACAATGTCGGTTTCGATGTGGCGAGGGGCGAGACCCTCGGCCTCGTGGGGGAATCCGGCTGCGGAAAGTCCACCACGGGCCGGATGATCGTGCGGCTCCTGGAGCCGACCGGCGGATCGGTCACGTACGACGGCCGTGACATCAGCCATCTCTCCCAGCGCGATCTGAGGCCGCTGCGGCAGGAGATCCAGATGGTGTTCCAGGACCCGCACTCCTCCCTCAACCCGCGCCGGACCGTGGCCCGGATCATCGCCGAACCCCTGCTCGTGCAGGGCCGTACGGCCGCCGAAGCGCGCCGCAGGGCCGCCGAGCTGATGGAGCTCGTCGGGCTCATTCCCGAGCACATCGACCGCCGTCCGCACGAGTTCTCCGGCGGGCAGGCCCAGCGCATCGGCATCGCCCGCGCCTTGGCCACGGGCCCGCGCCTGATCGTCGCGGACGAGCCGGTCTCGGCGCTCGACGTCTCCGTACAGGCGCAGATCGTCAATCTGATGGGCCGGCTGCAGCGGGAGCTCTCTCTCGCCTACCTCTTCATCGCCCACGACCTCGCGGTGGTCAGGCGGGTGTGCGACCGGGTCGCCGTGATGTACCTGGGCCGCATCGTCGAGATCGGCCCCAAGGAGCGGGTGTACGCCGCTCCGGCCCACCCTTATACGCGGTCCCTGCTGTCAGCGGTACCGCTGCCCGACCCTGTACGTGAGCGCGCCAGAGAGCGGATCACACTGCTCGGCGATCCGCCGAGTCCGGCCTCTCCCCCGCCGGGCTGCACCTTCCACCCGCGCTGTCCGAAGGCGCGGCAGATCTGCCGGACCGAGACGCCGGAGCTCGGGCCTCCGGCGCCCGGCGAGGTCCGTCAGGTGGCCTGCCACTTCCCGGAGACGCCCTGACCGGGGCGCGAACCACGATCCGCGGTGCACAGCTCTTTACAGTGCCATTTCACATTACTACGTTACGCATCACATAGCGTCTTACCTTCAACTGGCGCCCGTGCCAAGGCAGTTGACGCCCGAAGCGCCTTCCGCCGCGCAGCGCATCTCTTGCCACCTCCCACACAGGAGCCGATGTGTTCCAGTCGAGAAACCCACGCCCACGTCCGCGACCCGTCGCGCGCGGATCCCTGCGCGCAGTCCTGCTCACCGCCGCGACAGCACTCACGCTCTGCGTGACGGCCGTCCAGCCCGCCCCCGCGGCCGAGCCCGACGCCGCGCCTCCCGTAGCGCCCTCTGCGATACGGGAGGCATCTCGGACCGACCCCACCGAGAAGGTGGATCGCCTGGCCGAGGCCCCGGACCCCCGAGCCGCCCGTCCGCTGCCGGCCCCGGGCGGCATCACCGGCGGCCGCGTCCCCGGACCTCGCACCCCGGAACAGAAGGGCAAGGCCGAGGTCGGCGCGGCGCATGCGCCCTGCACGCTCGACGGGGTCACGGGCCTCACCCCTGGGCAGTTCGCGGACTTCCTCGCCGACCCCGCCGTCACTGCCGACGGCTGCCTTCGCTCCATCCTGTGGACCTGGGACCAGCGCCTCGTCCCGGTCATGTCGGACGCGCACGTCCAGGCCGTCTCCCGCCGCGTCACCGGCCTCGCCGACTCGCACGACGGCAGGAACGGCAGCCACCTGCTGGAGATGTTCACGTATCTCCACGCCGTCGCCTACCACGACTTCTCGCGCGACGAGATCGACGTCACGGACACGCCGACCCTGACCACCATGCGCCGTGCCGTCGCCCGCTTCGGCTCGGCGTCCCGCACCTTCGACGCCACCCGAACCAACGCGGAGACCCTGCGCGAAACTCTCTACGCGGCCTCGGCACCCGGCCTGCGTCAGTACCAGCTCGGACTGGTCAAGCGGGTGCTGGCCACCATGGACGCCCGGCACCCCGACACCGCCCAGGACACCTCATGGGCCGGGGCCGCCCTCGCCGCGCTCAGCCTCAACTACCTCGGCGTCTACCCCGGCAACCAGGACACCGCCTTCCACGCCGCGGCGAAGGCCGCCCCCTCCTACCGGGCCGCCTTCCGGGCCTTCGCCCGGCACGCGCACCTCAAGGACCGTCCCAACGCCTGGGTCGTGCGCGACGCGCTGAGCGAGTACGGCCGCTTCGGCCAGATCGACGGACTGCGCAGCGAGACGGTCTCCGGCCTCGGCACCCTTCTGGGCGTCACGGCACGCACGTTCGGTGACATGAGCGCCCCGTGGGCGAAGGTCGCCACCTGGCTGGGGGTGTACGAAGCCTGCGCTCCCTACCGCGTATGCGCGTCGGACATCGAGAAGCGTCTCTTCCCGTACACCTATGTCTACGGCGTAGACGCCGTGGACCGCATGAGGGTCCGCACGGGCCTCGACCGGGGCACTGTCGACCAGTTGTACTACGCGAGCAAGCAGGTCAAGGCGCAGTTCCACCGTGTGGTCGGCAGCGAGGAGCCCCTCGCGGGCGACCCCAACTCCGCCCTGAACATCGTGCTGTACTCCTCCCGCAAGGAGTATGAGATCTTCCACCCGCTCCTGACCGGCATGGGCACCGACAACGGCGGCATCTACATCGAGAAGGGCGCGACGTTCTACACGTACCAGCGCCGAGTGCCGCAGGACTCCTCACTGACCCTGGAGGAGCTGTTCCGCCACGAGTACGGTCACTACCTCAACGGCCGGTGGGCGGTGCCCGGCTTCTTCGGCGAGGGCCCCTGGTACCAGGGCGACCGGACCACGGCGATGGACGAGGGCACGGCGGAGTTCTTCGCCGGCGCCAGCCGCAGCGACGGCGTCAAGGTCCGCAAGTCGCTCGTACAGGGCGTCATCGACGACACGGCGAATGGCGGACCGCGCATGACGGTGGACCAACTGCTGCACGCCACGTACGACGGCGACGGCTTCCGCTTCTACGACTACGCGGGTACCTTCTTCGAGTTCCTCTGGACCGAGCGCCCCTCCCTGCTGCGGGAGATGTACCGCACCCTGCGCGCCGACGACCCAGCCGCGTTCGACGCCTGGCGCGACCGGCTCGGCAGGGACGCATGGCTCCAGAGCGCGTACGACGCCTTCCTCGACACGCAGATCGTCCATGTCGACGAACTGTTCGTGCCCGACACGGCCTATGTCCCGCTGGACCAGCTGCGCGACGGCTCGGCCGACGAGGTTCGCGCCTCCTTCACCGCTACGACCGGCAGCGCCCCGGCATGCCGTGGCAGCGGCACGGCCGAGCGCCCGCGGTTCGTCTGCACCGGCCGCATCACCGCCAACCTGACCGACGCCGGTGACGCCGACCTCGTCTTCAAGGACATGTCCGAGACGGTCGACCACTTCCTCCTCGACCGCGCCGCGAACGGCGACAACAACCTCACCGACATGAACTGCTCGTTCGCCGCCGTGGACATCTGGCCCGGCGGACGCGCGGGCACGTCGGACTACGCCTGCGAGGGCCCCCTCCGCGCCTGACCCGACCGAACCGGACCGCTCACAACCCCCGCGCGCGCCACCGCCCCGAACGATGGCGCGCGCGGGCCTTTCCGCTTCCGGACCATCACGATCATGATCGTGATGAGCCGATCCGGGTCTGTCAGGATCGTTCCTGATGAGCGAGAACGAGATCTGTGTCCGGTGCGGCGGGATCGTCGCCCCGGACGGCCACTGCTGGGAATGCGGCCACACGCAGCCGGCCTTCCGGTCGCACGTCGAGGTCACGGCCGCGGACGGCGCGGCGGGCGTCAGCGACCGCGGCAGGCGGCGCGGCGTCAACGCGGACGCCATGGCCCTGACCCGGCGCGGCGACTGGACGATCGGCGTCGTCTGCGACGGCGTCTCCATGTCACCCCGGTCGGAGCGCGCCGCGCAGGTCGCGGCCGAGGTGGGGACGCGTGTGCTGGCGCTGCGGCTGCCGGCGGGCGTACTGCCGGAGACGGCACTCGGCGAGGCGGCGGCCCGTGCGGCACAGGCGGTCACCGCCTTGGCCGCCCCGACGGACACGGACGTGGCACCGGCCTGCACGTTCGTCGCCGGCGTGGCCGGCCCGGCGGGGATCTGGAGCGCGTCGATCGGCGACAGCCGGGCCTACTGGCTGCCGGACGAGGGCACGGGCATGACACTCACCGACGACGACATCGGGGAACACGACGCCCTCGCCGCATGGCTGGGCGCGGACACGGAGGACACGCAAGCCCGCGTCCGGAGCTACCGGCCCTCCGTGCCCGGTCGCCTGCTGCTCTGCACGGACGGGTTGTGGCGCTACCTGCCCGACGCCGACGACCTGCGCGACGCGCTCACCCGCCTGCCCCGGGCGTCGACCGACGCCATCGATCTGCTGCCGCAGGTAAGGGAGTTGGTCCGCTACGCGCTGGACTCCGGCGGGCACGACAACATCACCGCCGTGCTCGTCCCCGTCGACGCGACCACTCCCCCGGCCCGCTCCGCCCGGTGAACGCCGACGCCGGGCGGCCCGGCCGTATGACCGCCCTCGGCACCGAAGAACGGGCCGACGAGAGCGGCGGGCACCGGGCACGGAGCACGGGGCACCGGCAGTAGATTCGTCCGATGCAGACGACGGGCGAGTTGCTGGGGTCGGGCCGCAGCGCAGACGTGTACGTGATCGACGTCGAGTGGGTGCTACGGCGCTCGCGCCAGGGAACCGGTGCCGCCTCCGAGGCGGCGCTGATGAAGCATCTGGCCCGCCACGGGTATCCGGTGCCGGATGTGGACCCGGGCCACCCCGCTTGCACGGTCCCGCAGACCGACTTGGTGATGCGGCGGCTGTACGGGCCCACGATGGCGCAGGCCATGGCGGACGGTGCGACGACGGCCGAGGAGGGCGGGGCCGCCCTGGGGCGACTGCTGCGGCGGTTGCACTCCCTCCCGGCCCCGACGGGCGTGGCGGCCAAGGAGGTCGGCGGCCCTTCGGACCGGATCCTCCACCTGGACCTGCACCCGGAGAACGTGCTGCTCACGGCGGACGGCCCGGTGGTCATCGACTGGACGAACGCCCGGCTCGGGCCACCTGCTCTCGACTGGGCGATGTCGGCGCTCGTCCTGTCGCAGGTGGCACTCGAGTCCCCGCTCGAGGTCGCGGTCGGCATACGCCAGGTTCTGGCGGCCATGCTCGCCGTCGCGGGCAGCGAGGTCGACGTCGTCGGCCGGCTTCCCCAGGCGAGGGCACGCCGCGCCGACGATCCGGGTATGAGCGCCGGCGAGATCTCGCGCCTCGACGAGGCCGTCGCCTTCGCCCGATCCGCGGCCGGCTCACCGTCCTGCCTTGAGGCCGGCGCGCCCGTCATGCTTCCTCCGGCCGGTCGGGTCGGTCAGTACCCAGCCCCTCCCCTGTGAGGAGGGGGCTCTGCACGTGGTCACGCTCCGGGTGTGGGAGCAGGCGCTGCGGCCTCCCATGCGAAGCCGTCGGGGTCGGTGAAGGATCCGCCGTCGCCGCCGATCATGAGCCGGTGCGATCCCGTGCCGTCGGGCGAGACGCCGGCCACCTTGGCCAGGCCACGTCGCTTGTACAGCGCCAGCTTGACGGGACCCGTCCCGGCGGCGAACTCGACGTACTTGCTGCCGAAGCTCTTGGCCACGGGGAGGCCGCGGTCGGCGTAGAACTGCTTACTGACCTTCACGTCCTCGACGCCCAGCAGGAGCACGAGCTCGTCGATCTTCCGGGTGGCGGGGCCGGTGTCCTTCTTCGACGAGGACGCGATCTGCCAGATCGTCCCGTCCGGTGCCTGTACGACGCCCCCGTAGCCCCAGAGCGACTTGCCGGCGGGCTTCAGCGTCGCGGCGCCGGCGTCCAGGGCGGCGTCGACGAGGGCGTTGACGTCGGCCGGCTGGGACACCACGAGCGACAGCGTGAATCCGCGGAAGCCGGATGTCGGTGCCTCCGAGGCCCGCAGGCGCAGTTGCGTGCCCAGACCGAAGGCGGTCGTGTAGAACTTTTCGGCGGCCGTGGGGTCGGCCACCTCGAGGGTGACGCACTCGATGTTTTCCATGGTCCTCACGCTAGTTCCGGCTCTGCGACCGGTGCTTCTTCATTCCTGACCGGTCTTGTCGCCTGCTTCACCACGCGCGGAGGCACGGCCCCTGCGGCGCCCGTCGCGCGGCGCCGGTAGGCGCCGGGCGGCATGCCGACCAGCTCGGTGAAGCGGGTGCTGAAGCTCCCCGGCGACGAGCAGCCGACCGCGGAACAGACCTCGGTGACGCTGAGGTCGCCACGGTGCAGCAGCACCGTGGCGCGCTCGATGCGGCGGGTCATCAGGTAGGCGTACGGCGACTTGCCGTACGCCAGCCGGAACTGGCGGCTGAGGTACCCGGCGGGCATGTTCGCGCCGCGGGCCAGCGCCTCGACGTTCAGCGGCTGCGCGTACTCCCGGTCGATCCGGTCACGGACGCGACGCAGTCGCGCGAGGTCGCTGAGGCGCTGCGCCGCGGTGAGTGCGCGCGCCCATGCGGGACGACACATGAGAGAACCCCTTTTCTGGACGGGCGGACCGCGACGCGCGGAACGCGACGGACAGTGCCGACCGACGGACCGCGACGGACACCGACCGACGGACAGTGCCGACCGGCCGACCGCGACGGACGGACCCGACGGACGGACCGGTCAGCGAAGCTCCTGGATGCGGATCAGGTTGCCCGCGGGGTCGCGGAAGGCGCAGTCACGGATGCCGTACGGCTGCTCGGTCGGCTCCTGGACGACCTCGGCGTCGCGGGCCTGCACCTTCTCGAAGGTGCCGTCGAGGTCCGGGGTGGCCAGCAGGATCCAGCCGTAGGTGCCCTTGGCCATCATCTCGGTGATGGTGCGGCGCTCGTCCTCGGTGACCCCGGGGTCGGCGGCCGGCGGCGCCAGGAGGATGGACGTACCGGGCCGGCCGACGGGGCCGACGGTGATCCAGCGCATCTTGCCCTGTCCGACGTCGCTGCGGACCTCGAAGCCGAGGGCGTCGCGGTAGAAGGCCAGGGACGCGTCCGGGTCGTCGTGCGGGAGGAAGCTCGTGTGAATGGTGATGTCCATGACGATCATGCTAGGGACGGCTCAGGGTCCGCGCTTCTCGATTCCTGACCGATACGCCACCTGTTCCGATCCGGCGCCCGTCTCGCACTCGGCCGGCCTCCGTCCCGGCCCTCATCCGGGGCGCGGTGCGCACCGGGCGCGCCGACCGCGAAGGCGACGCTGCGCAGTGGCGGACGACGTCCGGGGCGTACTGGTCATGCTGTGGCCACTCGGGCCTCGGGGCCGTGTCGGTCACGGGCGGCCCCGGACGCTCCCGGCCCGACGACGCCGCGCCGGGATGTCCGGACGCCTGCCGAGGCGTGGAACGTGCGGCGGTAGGCGGCGGGCGGGACGCCGACGAGTTCCCGCATGTGCTGGCGAAGGGAGTTGGCGCTCCCGAATCCGGCCCGGTCCGCCACGAGGTCGATGGACAGGTCGCTGGTTTCCAGCAACTGCTTCGCGTACTCGACCCGTTGGGTCGTGAGCCACTGACCGGGAGTGAGGCTGGCCTCGTCACGGAACCGCCGGGTGAAGGTCCGCACGCTCATGCCGGCGTGTCCCGCCAGCTCCCCCAGGGTCAGCGGGCGGTGCAGCCGTTCGAGCGCCCAGGCGCGGGTGGGCGCGGTGGTGGCGGCGGTGGGGGCGGGCACCGGACGCTCGATGTACTGGGCCTGTCCGCCGTCCCGCCACGGGGGGACGATGCAGCGCCGGGCCACCTGATTGGCGAGCGCGCTGCCGTGGTCACGGCGGACCAGGTGAAGACAGACGTCGACGCCGGCCGCCGCGCCGGCCGAGGTCAGCAGATCGCCGTCGTCGACGAAGAGCACGTCCTCGTCGAACCGGACACGCGGGAACAGCCGCCGGAAGTGCTCCGCCTCCGCCCAGTGGGTGGTGGCCGGGCGGCCGTCGAGGAGCCCTGCTGCGGCGAGCACGAAGGCGCCGGTGCAGATGGACACGATCCGGGTACCGGGCCGGATCCTGGCCAGGGCGGCCGCCACCGGCTCGGGCAGCACGCCCCGCTCTCCGATGACGCCCAGGCGGTGCGTGGCGGCGACGACCACGGTGTCCGCGCGTTCCAGTGCCTCGGCACCGTGCTGGACGTCGATGGAGAAGCCGGCTTCCGTGCGCACGGAACGGCCGTCGGGGGTGCAGACGTCCACCGCGTACAGCGCCGTGCCGTCCTCGCCGCGGGCGGTGCCGAAGATACGGGCGGGGATGCCCAGTTCGAAGGTCATCACGCCCTCGAGGGCGAGCACGACGACCCGGTGCGGGTCGGGTCCGGGTGGCACGACGCAGCCCTCCTCGGGCGTCCATTCCGTGATCCGGGCGCGCTGCCTTTCGAGGGTCATGGCCAGATTCTGTCACATCATGGCCATCAGGCCAGTTCTGCGGGACTGGCCGAGCGCAGAAGGTGGTCGGGTACATCGGACACGGAAGGACATTCCATGAACGGCACCATGCGCGCGATCACGGTCCCCTCCTGGGGAGGCCCCGAGACCCTGACCCCCGCCGAACTGCCCCGGCCCGTGCCGGGCCCGACCGAGATCCTGGTCAGGGTGCATGCCGCCGGGGTGAACCCGGTCGACTGGAAGACCCGGGCGACGGGCGGCTTCGGGATGCACGGCGAGCCGCCGGTGCTGGGGTACGACGTGTCGGGTGTCGTCGAACAGGTGGGGCCCGGCGTCACGCTGTACCGGCCGGGCGACGAGGTCTTCGGCATGCCCGAGTTCCCGCGGCAGGCCGGCGGTTACGCCGAGTACGTCACCGGTCCGGCGCGGCACTTCGCCCCCAAGCCAGCGGGACTCACCCACATCGAGGCGGCCGCCCTGCCGCTGGCAGGGCTGACCGCATGGCAGGCGCTGGTGGAGACGGCGGGCCTCACCGACGGGCAGCGGGTCCTGATCCACGCGGCGGCGGGCGGCGTGGGCCACCTCGCCGTGCAGATCGCCGCCGCACGTGGCGCGCAGGTCATCGGCACCGCCCGTGAGGACAAGCACGCGCTGCTCAAGGAACTCGGCGCCGACGAGCTGATCGACTACACCCGCCAGGATTTCGCGACGGTGCTGGGCAGGACCGTCGACGTGGTGCTGGACTCGATCGGAGGGGACTACGGGCCGCGGTCGCTCGCCGTGCTGCGGGACGGCGGCACGCTCGTCACTCTGCCGTCGCCGGACGAGGTACCCGCCGGCGCGGGCCGGGGTGTGCGCACCGGCTTCACGCTGGTGGAACCCGACTCCACGGGCATGCGGGCACTGGCCGGACTGGTCGAGGCGGGGCGGCTGCGGCCCGTGGTGGAGACGGTGCTGCCGCTGGAGCGGGCCGCGGACGCCCACCGGCTCGGCGAGGCCGGCCGCACCCGGGGCAAGATCGTCCTCTCGGTCCGGGAGGGCTGACGTTTCCGGCGGTCCGGGGCCTGCCCGGCCCTCTCGGGCTCGGGCGCACCGGGCGTCCGGACCGCCGGGGTCACCGGTCACCGGTCACCTGGAACGGTTCGTGTCGGGTGGTCGGTGCCACCAGGGTCGCGACTCTGCCCGAGGCAGGCGTCAGCGGTCGTGCCGGACCAGGCTGTGCACGAGGACGGACAGCGCCACCACGATCACCGTCACGTGCAGCCATCCGGAAGCAGCCGCGGCATCCACGGCCGCTGTTGTCATCAGGGTCATCATGTCCTCCGGTTCACGTCACCGAGCGAGCCGAACGGGCCGTGCGAGTAACGGCACGAGGCATCGGCGAGGGCCGTAAGGCTCTCAGCGCCGACGGGCCCGGCCGGACCTCCAGGACGTGCCGACGCCTGCGACATGGAGTGCGAGCAGCGTCAGGCCCAGGAGCATCACGTTCGTCGACGCGAAGACTTCGTTCGTGTCGATCTCGGCGGCGTTGATGAGGAACGCGATGAAGAACATCACCGCGGCGGCCAAACCCAGCATCGGACAACTCCCTCACATCGTGTTCGCTTACGGCTCGTCTGCCCCCGCACCCCGAAGTCAGACCCTCCCGCCGGCACAACCCGGGCTGCGGCCGCCGCTGTCGGTGGTCGGCCGTCCACTCGGCAGTGGCCTCGTAGCGGGACATCAGCGCGGAACAGTGGGGGACGGAGCTCCCGGCTGCGAGTCGTGGCTACGCGTGGAGGCGGTGGGCCACCGGCAACTGGAACCTCGTCACGAACGGGCCGCGTGACATCCGGAAGGAGATCGGCAACTCGCCGCACGGTGGCGGACAGCAGGTTCTCCCGATACTGCCGCCTCACCCTCCAGGTTTGTCGCTGTTCGTCCTCCGCGGCCCGCGGAAAAGTGCACGCTATTTGGCGTTGTCGTGAAGAAGTATTCACCCGTCAGAAACGGAACCTCAGTTGCCGGTTGGCCTGTTGGCGTGATCTCATCCTCGGGAACGGGAGTCCTGATCGTGGATGCCCATTCCGGGCACAAGGCGACCGCTCACGTCGGCCTGCTTTCCCTTGGCGCGCGTACGGTCGGCGTCATTTCAGGAATCCCCCCGTATGGAAAGGGAGAGATAGTGCGTAACGGCTTCACCCCGGTTGAGACCGCCGAAATTTCCGACAGCGAGCTGGACGGCATTGCCGGCGGTATCGCGAGCGCCCACGCCGGTGTCAACGGCTACGGCGCCGCTGTGAACGTCGGTGACGTCGTCGGCGCCGTCCAGTCCGTCGCGTCCGTCGTTCCCGTCGCCGCGGCCACCGGTCTCGTCTCGGTGCAGACCACCGGCATCTGACGCTCCATAGAAAACCGAGATGGACCGCTTTCGGTCCTGTCGGCACGAGCATTGCTCGAACGGGCCCCGGAATATCCCGTCCCGGGGCCCGTCCGCATACCCTTTTAGCGCCCCGGCGTGCCTTTGCGTTCCGTCGCCAATCACCGGGCAGCGGCAATTCCGGTACGGACCGGCGGGCCGAATTCCACGAAGATCACCGCCTGGCCGGGAGCGTGGCCCGCATGCGCCGAAGGCGACGGCACTGGCCGGCCGCGACCACCGCGCGGGATTCATCGCCGTCCAGTCGTTGGAGCACACGGTGAAGAGACGACCACCGTTTCCTCACAGACGAACGGACGGGGACGCCCGCACCGGCATTTCCGCTTCAGAAGAGGACGCCGCAGCGCAGCAGCACGTTCGCGTACGGCCGCGCCTCCCCCGTCCGTACCACCAGGCGGGCTTCCCGGCTGCGGGACTTGAGCTCGTCGTGCGCGACGAAGTCCAGTGCCGGGAGCCGGTCCGCGAGCAGGCGGGCGGCGGGCGGATTGGCGTCGTGGACCTCGTGGGCGGCGGTCGCGGACTCGATCACCAGCTCGTCGAGCAGACCGTCGAGCACATCGGCGAAGGACGGTATGCCGGCCCGGAAGGCCAGGTCGACCACGCGCGGGCCCGACGACGGGACCGGCATGCCGACGTCGCAGACCAGGACGGTGTCGCCATGGCCCAACTCGGCCAGTGCGCCCGCCAGATGACGGTTGAGAATCCCGGTCCTCTTCACCGTGCCCCGGCCTCCTTCACCGACTGCACGGACCCCTTGGTCGACCGCCCAGCCTCCTCCACCACCGGCAGTGAGTCCCCCGCGCCGGGGAACGACTCCTGCGCGCCCCTGCCGGTGACGGCCGCCGCGCCGACCCGGACCGCGAAACGCCTTTCCGCCCCTACCGTCGGCGGCCTTCCGCACTACTCGCGGGCGGAGACGGGAGCAGGAGGCGGGCCGGACCGGCGAGCGAGCGAGGCGTGGGCAAGCCATCCCAGGGCGGCGCCCACGGCGTACCAGAGAAGGTCGGGCGGATTGAAGGTGGACCCCAGGACGAGCCGGGCGACGACGCTCCGCCCGGACAACTCGGCCGGCACGCCGGTGAGTTGCAGCAACTCGACCGCCCAACTGAACGCGAGCGCCGCCCCGGCGGCCGCGACGGGCCGCGACCGGGGCGCCACGAGCACGACGAGGGTGAGGAGCAGAACGGTGTACAGGGCGTCACCCGCGTACTTCGCGACGCTTCCCTGCGCGATCGCCCTGAGCCCGAGCCCCGCCGCGACCGTCAGGACCGCGGCCGCTGCGGCGGCCATCCGGGTACGCGAGGATCCGCCGAGCCGCTGAGAGGTCACGCCGGTCACGCTATCGAGCCGTGGCTCCCCGGCCCCCTTACTTTTTGGATGCCGAGCGCGTCGGGTGGCCGGCGTGCTGCCGCCCGAAGAACTTCTCGGCCAGTCCGACTCGACCTCGAGCTTCTCGCCGACGATGTAGGCGAGGCGGGTGGCGAGGTCGCGCTGATCCATGGACATGGCCAGGTTCTTGGCGACGTCGATGCCCTTGACGTTGCGGTCATAGAAGATCTGCCGCGCGTCCGCCGGGGAGATCCCCAGGTAGAACTAGAAGGGGATGCGGACCCGCCGACTGAGCTCGGTATAGGTCAGGCCGAGGGATTCCGGGTCCTGGTAGATGTCGTGCCAGGCGGTCGTCTGGGTCTCGCCGTCGATGGCGATCACGATGGCGTCCGGGGCGACAGTCAGCGTCCGCAGGCCCGAGTCGGGGACCAGCTCGTCGCTCATCGCGGCGATCTCGCCCGCGTGCCAGAGCGTGATCGGGGGCGTGGACCAGGCGGAGCCGTGCTTGCCCAGGATGCCGGCGGCGATGTACTCGGCGTAGGCCGGGATGTTCTTGCCCTTCTGGGACTTCAGCGTCCGCTGCACGGTCGCGCGCAGCTCGGCGTGCCGCCGGTCGTGCCCCGACGCGGCCTTGGGTCCTCCTCCTGACGCGGGGACGGCACAAGGCGTACGAGCGTCGCGAGCGACATGGTGCCGATGACCGCGTCCTCGCGGAACGGCATGACGGTGAGCGGGATTCCTTCCGGACTGCCGCTCGGCATGGTCAGGCGCATGGGTTCCCCCCTGGGTGGTGGTCGATCGGGCACGCCTGGCCCTGAGGCGCCGCACGTCCCCCGGCATCCGGCCGAGAGGGGTTGGCGCAAGCCAAGGTGCTGAGCGCTCAAGGACATGGCTATGGCAAGGAAAGTCAGCTTCGCGCCGGGGAGTACGGCTCATCGGAGGAAGCGATTACATGAAAGCGTGACAGTGAAAGCACCGTCTGCCAGGAGGCGCGGCGTCCAACACGGCGGCCGGGCTCGTGCGTCAGGGGTGCTCCGCCCGCCTGGTGTCCGCGGTGGGTGACGACACGGCCGGCACGATGTGCCTGGGGCTGCTGCGTGCGCAAGGTGTCGACAAGTCACTCGTACAGGTGCAGACGGGATCGTTGACAAGCATGGCCGTCGTCCTGTCGTCGGCCGGCGGCAAGCGGATGCTGACGTTCGCGGGCGCGGACCGTGGTCTGGCTTTCGACGCCGTCACGGACGACGACGTACGCGGATCGGATCACGTCCACGTGGTGGGCGAACCCACACCGTCGCTCGCACGGGTCGTCGACCTCGCGCACCGGGCCGGGCGCGGCGTCTCCGTCGAGTGGAACGGCCGGGACATGCGCCCGCTCGCGCGTGGGGCGTCGCTCAACTTCATGAACGCCGATGAGGCTGCCCGCCTGCCGTACGCCCGCGGCGCGGCCGACACCTCCGAGACGGCGCTGCGCATCGCTGAAGCGGTAGCGGGTGATGTGATAGTGACCATGGGTGCCGAGGGCGCCGTGTGGGCCACTGCCGACGGGGAACTGATCCACGAGCCGACCGTCCCCGTACAACCCGTGGACCGGACGGGCGGAGGCGACGCGTTCGACGCGGGCGCCGTCGCGGGGTGGCTGCACGGCGAGTCGCCGGCGGCCTGCATGCGGCGCGGACTGGACGCGGCACTGCACGTGATCAAGGAAATAGGAGCTCACCCGTGACGAGATGGCTCGGTGTCGCACTGCTTCCACGAGCGGACCATCTGCGTGCCGCCGTACAACTGCAGCGGGACATGGGCGGTGGGACCGCTCTGCAGCCTCCGTTGCATCCGGAGGGCAATCTGCCTCATGTCACCGTCTTCCAGGGCCCGTTCGCGGACTCTCTCGATCCGGCGAAGGCGCTGGAGTCGATCGGTGGGTCGGCGGCCGAAGGCGGGCTGCGGGGCGAGGTGTCGCTGTCCAGTACGGGCGTGGTCTACCAGCCCACGGGATGGCTGTTCCTCGCCCTGGAGCGTCCGCCGCTCCTCGAAGCGCTGCAGAAGGCCACGTTGGCGGCGCTGGCACCACACCTCGACCGGGCGGCTTTCGACGGCGGCAAGGACGTCGCCCGCTTCACGGAGAACGAGCGGGCGAGCTACGAGAGTTACGGCTACCGCTACACGGGGGACGCGTACGCCCCGCACATCACGCTGGGCCGTGCCGAGGAGGAAACCGCCCTGGAGCTGGTCCGCACCGCGCAGGACCGGGTCGCCCTGCCCAAGGAATGGGTCTTCGACCGGCTCAGCTTCTACGTCATGGGGCAGCACGGCGCCCACGCCCAGACGCTGCTGGAACTCCCCCTGGCCCCGGCGTGATCGACCTGAGCGGCGAGCTGCTGCCCGTCGCCGAGGAGGCCGTGGACGCCGCGGTCGGCTGGCTGGCTGCGGCCGGCGGGGAGTGGTCCACCGCACGCTTCAAGGCGTCGGGCGAGGAGGTGACGGCGGCGGACGTCGAGGTGGAGGCCCGGGTCACGAGGGTGCTGGCGGCCCGTACACCGGAGATCCCGGTCTTCGGTGAGGAATCGGCGACGGCGGGCGGGCCACTGCCGCTGCCCGCGCGGTGCTGGCTGCTGGACCCGATCGACGGCACGATGAACTTCGCGCGGGGCGGGCCGATGTACGCCGTGTCGCTCGCCTACGTCCAGGACGGCGAACCGCGGGTGGGCGTGGTGCACGCCCCCGCCCTCGGCCGGCGATGGACGACACCGCTCCCGAATAAGGCACATGTGCCGTCGGCCGACGACCTGGCCCGCGCGGTCGTGGGCGTGTCGGGCACCGGCTCGGCCCGCGGCGGCCCCCGCCGCTTCCTCGACCGCGTCCAGGACAAGGCCTACCGGGTCCGGATGCAGGGCTCCATGGCCCTCGACCTGGTGGGCGTGGCGGAGGGCTGGCTGGACGCGTGCGTGTGCGTCGCGCCCAAGCCGTGGGACGTCGCGGCGGGGGTGGCGCTCTGCCGGGACCGGGGACGGGCGGTGCTCGGCGCGGACGGACGCGCGTTCTGGTTCGACTCGCCGGTGCTGGTGGCCGGTGCGGTGGGAGTGGCGCGGCCACTGGCCCGGCTGTGGACCACCACGGCATCGGCATGCCCATAGCGCGCGTCGGTCATTCCGGTCCTCACCGTCGGCGTGGCGCCCTCGAGTTGTTCCCTCACCCGAGCGACGCCCCTCCCGCGTACCGTCCCGTACAGCGCCCGCGCCCACCTCGTACGAACCGGTGGAAGCAGCGCGTCACCGCTGGTCACGTTCCTCAGGGCCGCCTCCCGCGGTGGTGTGCCGCGCCGTGAGGGATGGGTAGAGGTTGGTGGGAGAGCTGGGTGGGCGGCTGGGGGCGGTCGCGGGGCGATAGGGGGCATGATGGCGCCAGTTGTCGTGATCCACGGCGTTTTCAACCACATTCGGGGTATGGCCCCGGGGGATGCCGCGGCGCGCCGGGCGGCGGACTGGGGGCCCAGACTGGCCCAGGGCCTCGCCAAGATGTCGGCGGAGGTACGGACGCCGGAGCTGGCGGTGGCTTACTACGCGGATCTGCTGCGGCCGGAACTGCCGGAGGAGAGCCAGTCGGCCCGCGACAGGGCAAGCTTCGACGACCTCGACCAGCGGGAGTTGCAGGAGGTCTCGGAGTGGCTCGCGGCCGCCGGGGCGGTGGTTCCCGAGGACGCGCAGAACCTGGCGCTGGCACCGGTGAGATGGATGCTCGGCAAGCTGGTCGACGAGCGCGGCGGCCGCCTGACCGGGTTGCTGCGGGAACAGACGGTCGGCCGTCTGGAGCGGGCCGTCGTGGCGAACCTGCGCGAGGCGGAGGCCTACACCGCGTGGCCGGACCGGCGGCGCCTGGTCCGCGAGCGGATCGCCGGGGTGATCCGCCGCGAGGCGCCGCCGGTGGTGATCGCGCACTCGCTCGGCTCCTACATCACCTACGAGACCCTGCACGCCGATCCGGAGCTCGGCGTCGACCTGCTCGTCACCCTTGGCTCTCCGCTGCGGGTCCCCTCGCTCGCCCGTCGCCTCGACCCCTCCCTGCGCGCGGGGAAGGGAGCCAGACCCGCGGGGGTGAAGCGGTGGGTGAACATCGCCGATGTCGGCGACCTGATCGCCGTCCCGCCCGGGCTCTCCGCCGTCTTTCCCGTCGACCAGGACGAGATCTGCGACAACGGACTCGGCTTCCACGGTTTCGGGACGTATCTGGCCCATGGCCTGCTGGCAGCGGCCGTCCTTCCCTACATTTCTTGACACACCGTCACAGCGAGTTGCGTGCGGTCAGCGTCGGCTGGTGGGCGCGGGGCGACCCGCCGTCGCAGATCACAGGAGGGAGGCACGGTGGTCAGAGCACTGGTGGCAGGGGTGGGCGGTTTTCCCGAACCGTACGAGAGTGAGGACGACCTGACCGAGGGCGTCACCGCCTTCACACCCCTGCCGTCCGTCGGGCAGGCCGTGCGCGAGCTGGCCTCCGCCATGATGCGAGCGGGCGCGGAGACCGGTGACGCCCTGATCGACTGCACCCGCGACGCGTTCACCCGGGCGTGGGAGGAACTGCAGGAGAACACCGCGCCGGGAGATCCGCTGATCGTCCACTTCGCCGGCCACGGCATCGTGGGGACCGGCACCGGCACGCTGTACCTGGCGACCATCCAGGGCGACGTACGGAAGCCGGCCAGGACCTGTGTCAGTGTCCGGGGACTCGTGGAGGAGGCCGAGGAGGCGGCGCAGGCCAGTGGGCGGCCGGTGCTGTTCCTGCTGGACGTGTGCCACGCGGGGCAGGCCATCGTCCAGCAGCAGCTCGCCGACCTCGCCGCTCGACGGCCGCAGAACGCTGCACGGAACGTGTGGATCATCGGGGCCAGTGCCGACGGCTCCCTCGCCTTCGGGGCGCGCTTCACCACGGCCACCGTCGAGATCCTCCACCATCTCGCGGACGGTGACCTCGACATCAGCCCGCGCGAGGAGTACGTCCCTATCCCCACCCTCGCGGAGGCGATCCACCGGCACCTCGCCGCCACCGACCGCGCGGCCGGACGCCCCGTCCAGGACGTCGTACGCACTCCGCTCGCCCAGGCCGCACCTCCGTCACCGCGGTTCTTCCGCAACCCCGACCACGACCCCGATCCCCGCTCCCTCCAGCTCACCGGCATGCACCCGTCGCTGCGTGACCTCGCCGACGTCTGCTCACCCGGCCTCGACCCGCTGCACTTCGCCGGCCGTGCCGCGGGTGACTCCGACGTCAACGCCGTTCTGTTCTCCGGCCGTGCCTCACAGCTGAGTCGCATCCAGGACTGGATCAGCGACACCGGGCCGACGGGCCGGTCACTCGTGATCACCGGCGGCCCGGGCAGCGGCAAGTCCGCGCTCCTCGGCGTGACCGCCTGCCTGCTCCACCCCGAGCTGCTGGGGATCGGCGACCACATCGCCCGCTTCGTCGAGGACTTCTATCCCCGTCGGCCCGACACTGTCCTGGCCGTCCACGCCCGCCAGCTCACGCTTCAGCAGATCACCGATTCCCTGCGCCGCCAACTCCACCGGCAGCGCGAGCACAGCCCCGCAGCCGCGCCGTCGGAAGGCGCCGATCCCGGCCACGCCGCAACTGCGGCGCTGCTCGCGGAGCTCGAGACCGCAGGGGACGTCCTCGTGATCCTGGACGCCCTCGACGAGGCCATGGATCCCGCGGCCGTGCTCAACGAACTTCTCCTGCCCCTGGCCACCGCTCCCGACCTGGCCGACTGCCGGGTCGTCATCGGAGCCCGGCCATGGTGGGACTCCCTGCCGGCCCTGCGCCGGCATCTGGCCGAGAACCCCGCGGCCCGGCTCGACCTCGACCCCGCGAACGACGCCGAACGTCGCGTGCTCGCCGGCGACCTCGACGCCTACCTGCGCAAACTTCTGCGCCCCCGTGACCCCGACGCCCGTGAACGCGTCCGCCGCATCGCGGACCGGCTCGCCCGGTACACCGACCACGGCGCCTTCCTTGTCGCCGGTCTGTACGCGGAGCACCTGCGCACCGCTCCGTCACACGAGCTGATCGACCCGCCCTGCACCGTCGTCAACGTATTCGACCTGCACGTCGGCACCCTCTCCGCCAACGACCCCTGGATCCGTCCCGTTCTGGACGTCCTCGGCCACGCCCGCGGCCGGGGCATGCCCCTCGACCTAGTCCACGCCGCCGCTCTCGCCCACCGGCCGCCCGCCCCAGGACACCCGACACCCCAGCTGACCGACACCCGCCGCGCCCTGCGCAAGGCCGCCTTCTACCTGCGCACCACGCCCGACTCCGACCAGCGCCTCCTCTACCGCTACTTCCATCAGGCGCTCACCGACCACACCGCCCCGCTCGTCGACCCCGGCACCCTCCACCGCGCGTTCCTCGACGCCGTCCCCACCACCGCCGCGGGCTCCCCCGACTGGGGCCATTCCCACCCCTACCTCCGGCGGCACGCCGCCGACCACGCTGCCGCTGTCGCCGACGAAACGCTCGAAGGGCTCCTGCTCAGCCCCGGGTACGTGGAGGTGGCCGACCTGGACCGGCTGCTGTTCGTCACCGAGCGGTTCCACGCGAGCGAGCGGGCCGACGCCGTCCTGGACGTTGTGCGCCAGATCACCGGACGGGGTGACCCGCCGCGTCAACGGTCCGCCCGGAGTGCGCTCCTCGCACTGACGGCGCTCCACCTGGGGCACGACCCGTCCGAGCTCGCGTTCAGCGGTGCCGGCACCTGCGGTGTGAGGGTGAGGTGGGCGACCTCCGTGGTGAGCCGGTACCGGTCCCTGCCCGTGCAGCCCAAGCCGGTGCTCTCGGTCGACGCGGTTGCCGTCTCCGAGCCCGACGGCAGTACCCGCGACGTCGTCGCGTCGGCGTGTGCCGACGGCTGGGTGCGGGTGTGGGACGCGGGCACGATGACCCCGGTCGCCGAGTTCGACCTGTCACCCGCGCGGCCCGTCGGGGTGAAGCTGTTCGGCTTCACCACCGGCCTCCGTCTGCTGTTCGTCATGGACGACACCTTCGGAATCTGGTGGGGGGAGCCCCTCGACGAGGGGGTCCTCCGTCCGATCGGGCGGGGATTCCCCGTTCCCCGGCAGGAGGGACGGACCTGGGTCGCCCGGACTGTCGGCGATGAAACCGCCCGCCGGATGTACGTCATCTGGGGCCGCGCCGAACGCGAGTACGAGACCAGGGTTTCCGAACTGGTCCTCCACGACGAGTCCGGCAGCGTCAGACACAGTGTGATCGGGGCGAGCCCTCTGCTCGCGGACGACACCGGTGTCGGGCTCTGGCCGTACGGCGGCGGACACCTGGCACAGCCGCAAGCCGACGGCGACAAGAGCGACGACATGGCGGTCGTGGTCGCGGCGAACCCGACAACGATGGACGAGATGCTGCTCGTGGATCTCGAACGTGGTACGAGGGTCGGCCGCATGCTGATGGGCAGTGAACGGGCGACCCGGGAGAGCAGAACGGTCCTGTGCGGCCCGATGGGTGGCGGCACCGCGGTCTCCATCGGCAACAAGCGGGGGGAAATCGAGATCAGGACCGTGGTGTCGGACGAGGACGGGGTCACGGTCACCACTGAGCCGACCATGTCCTTCACCGCGCACTTCGGCGCCGTGTCGGATCTCGCCCTCGGCGTCGTCCGCGGACGAGAAGTGCTCCTCTCGGCCGGCGGGGACGGTGCCGTCCACCTCTGGGACCTGCGCCGCCACCACGCCGACCGACGGCCGACGCGCTTCGCCGGAGCCGTCGCCGGTCTGTGCCTAGCGCGGTCTCCGCGCGATCGGGACGGGGACCTGCTGGTGGTGGGCGGCGACACGTCGGGCAACGTCGGAGCGTTGAGCGTGGAGTCCGGCGGGAGCCGCCACCTCTTTCCGCGCCATCACGACGGTGAGGTCACCGGGGTGGCAGCGGCGGAACTGCCGGTGGCGGGGACGGTACGCACCCTGGTCGCCTCCTGCTCGACGGATCAGTTGATCCGGCTGTTCGACGCGGAGACGGGCCACGCGGTCGGGCGACCGTTCGGCGGGATCGTCGAGCCCCTGCAGGCCAGTTGCCGGATGACGGCGGTGGCCGCCGGATCCCTGGCGGGGCGCAGTGTCGTCGTCGGGGCCGCGGCCGGCCAGTACCGTCGCCACCGGTACCACTCCCTCTATGTCTTCGCCTCCGGCGACTGGGCGGACAGCGCAAGCACCAAGGTGCTCAACGAGCCGCTGTTCGGGACGCTCAGTCGTCATGGTGACGCCGTGCTGAGCGTCACGCTGGGAACGGTGCGGGACCGGGACGTCCTTGTCACCGGATGCCTGGACGGACACGTCAGGATGTGGGACGGGGCGTCCTTCGAGCAGTCGGGACCGTGGCTGGAGACCGGCGGTCACGCTGTGTTCGACGTCTGGCTGGGTGGTGTCCTCGGTCGCACCGTCGTGCTGGCCGCATGCGGCGACGGCACTCTGCGGATCTGGGACGCGAACACCTCCGAGGACCTCGCGGAGCCGCTGGCGGCGCACGCCGGCGGAGTCCGCGGAGTCGGGGTGATCACGGGTGCCACCGGTCCGGTGGTGGTGACGACCGGGACGGACGCGACCGTCCGGACCTGGGACCCGTCCTCCTGGCACGAGTACGGTCCACCACACCCTCTGCTCCACCCCGGTACGGCGCTGGCCTGCAGCGAGTCAGTGGTGGTCGTGGCGTCCGGCCCATCACTGGTCCGATGTGACTTGAGCGCCCCGCCTCCGTGAACGACTCGGTGAGAACGTCTCGTTGTCCCTTCCTGGCACCAAGGGGAGCGACGGCTGAGGAAGGACCCAGAGAGCACTGGTTCCGGTGGGGACTCGGACGGCGCAGTAGGTGGGGAGTGGAGGGCGGCCCAGGGCGCGTCAGTCGTGACGGCCAGTACCCACCACCCTGCCTGCTGCTGCGGCTTAGGATCACTTCATGCCGCAACTCGCCTTCGACATCGGCTTCTTCGCCGAACTCCCCAAGCTCCAGCCCCCGGTCAGGAAGGGGGTCATGGACGCCTGGGAGAAGTTCAACCGGCTCACTCTGGACCAGCTCTTCCAGGATCAGGGTCTGAAGCTGGAGAGCCTCGTGAAGGCGAAGGACAAGCAGATCCGGACGATCCGCATCGACCAGTTCTGGCGCGGCGTGGTGCTCGCACCGCCCTCCGGGGACACCTTCGTCCTGCTGAGGGTCATGGCTCACGACAAGGCCATCGCCTGGGCCATGAAGCAGAAGTCCAGCATCAACGAGGTCACGCGCGCGGTCGAGATCCGGGACGCGGCCACCCTGGACGAGATCACGCCGGCGTACGAGCGGGTGGCCGAGTCGTCGCCGAAGCCCCGGCTGTTCGCGAAGTTCTCCGACGGGGACCTGAAGGCTCTCGGCATCGACGACGAGACACTGCGGCAGGCGCGGTCGCTCGTCGACCAGGAGCAGCTGGACGTCTTCGCGCCGCTGCTGCCGCAGGACCAGCGGGAGGTGCTGCAGTACCTGGCCGCGGGCTGCACGGTGGAGGAGGTCTGGCAGGACATCGTGGCCCCGTCGCTTCAGGCGTCCACGCAGCCGGTGGACACGCGGGACTACGAGACCGCGATCCAGTACACCCGGGCGCGTATCGCGCTGGTGACAGCTCCCGAGGAGCTGCGGGACATCCTGGAGAAGCCCTTCGCGGCCTGGCGGGTGTTCCTGCACCCCTCCCAGCGGAAGGTGGCCTACCGGGCGTCGTACTCGGGCCCCGCGCAGGTCGCGGGCGGGCCTGGCACCGGCAAGACCGTCGTCGCGCTGCACCGGGTGAAACACCTGCTCGGCCACCTGCGCGAGGGCGACCGCATCCTCCTCACCACCTACACCAACGCGCTCGTGGGCGCACTCCGATCGGGCCTGGAGTCCTTGGTGGACGACCCGGAGCTGCGCGCACGCGTGGACACGTCCACCGTCGACGGCTTCGCGAGCCGCGTCGTCGCGGAGGCACCGGACGCGGTCCCCCTGCGGCCGCTGATGAACAACGAGGAGGTGAGCCGGTGGGGCAAGGCCGCCAAGGTGACGGGCTTCACCGGCAGCGCGCAGTTCCTCGCCCAGGAGTACCGGCATGTCGTCCTGGCGCAGGGCATCACCACCCTGGCCGAGTACGAGGCGGCGGACCGGCGGGGCAGGGGCAGCCGGCTGACAACCGCCGAGCGGCCGCTGGTGTGGGAGACGGTGGAGCGGTTCACGGCCGACATGGCCGCGGACGGGGCCCGGACCTGGCTGCAGACGTGCGCGGAGGCGGCGCGGCTGCTGGAGGCGAAGGGGCCGCCGTACCGGCACGTCGTGGTGGACGAGGCGCAGGACCTCCACCCGGCGCAGTGGAGGCTGCTGCGCGCGGCCGTCCCCGCCCGCCCGGACGACCTGTTCATCGCGGGCGATCCGCACCAGCGCATCTACGACTCGCGGGTGTCGCTGAAGTCGCTGGGCATCAAAGTGGCCGGACGGTCGGTGAAGCTGCGCAAGAACTACCGCAGCACCCAGGAGATCCTGCGCTGGTCCACCGCCCTGCTGATCGGCCGCCCGATCGCCCAGCTCGAAGACGAGGGCCGCGACGAAACCCTGCTCGGTTACCGCTCCGCCCTCCACGGCGACGGCCCCGTCGTACGGGACGCGTCGACCGAGGAGGCCGAACTGGACCTGCTCGTCGAGCAGGTGAAGGCGTGGATGGACGCGGGTGTCGGCGCCGGGGAGATCGGGGTCAGTGCCCGGTTCAACAAGACGTGCGCGAAGGCGGTGGCCCGCCTGAAGGACGCCGGCGTTCCCGCCGCCAAACTGCGCGCCGCCGACGCCTCCGCCCAGGACGGGACGACCGTGCGCGTCGGGACCATGCACTCGTTCAAGGGCCTGGAGTTCCGCTGCGTCGCGGTCATCGGCGTCACCGAGGACGCGCTGCCGTTCCCGAAGGCGGTCACACCGCCCGAGGTGGACTCCAAGCAGCACGAGACGGACATGCTGTCGGAACGCTGCCTGCTGTTCGTCGCCTGCACAAGGGCCCGCGACAGCCTGTACGTCTCCTGGTCGGGCAAGCCCAGTCCGTTCCTGGTGGAGGCGGGAGTGTAGAGCGAGTTACTCACTGTCTGGTTCTGCCGACATGGGTCAGGCAGACTCTCTTCGTCAGAGCTTCGTGTCCCGCACACGGACACGGACACGGAACAAGGCGATCGCCACCCGTGGCGCCTCCGCAGCCGGCGTGCCCACCAGTACTCGAGCGACGCGATCCGCGCTTCGGTGAACGGGCTCATCGCCCGAAAACGCCTCACCTCGGCAAGCAGGCCGGCGATACGGCCCAGGCCGACGTACGCCGAAGCTCATCGCAGCGCCGGCCTGACCGGGACTCATCAGCTGCCGAAGGGACACACCTACGTCAAACCTCACAAGCGCGGAGGCCTGACGTAGGCAGGCGGATGGAGGGGCCGTCCACTACCGAATGCTCTGCAACCACCCTCCCGTTGCAGTGACGGTCCAGAAGTTCCATCCGTTCCGGTTCGGATTGACGTGCGGGTTCAGGGCGTGGACCACGGCGACCGCCGCCCCGCTGGGAGTCTCGTACTCGCCTCGGCCCGGACCGGAGGGGATCCTCACGACGCGGGACACGGGATCGTAGTAGGCGTCGACGCGCCGGCCTTCGTAGGTCGCGTGGATCTCAACACCGTGCTCCGTGCGAAGCGCTTGGACCTCCGCCCCGACGAGCGTGGGTGCGGTCGGGTCCTCCACGATCAGTTGCTCGTCTGCAGGCAGCTCGTCGGTGTCCCGGTGGGTGGCCTGTGCGTCGTAGCGGGGAAGACCGAGCAGTTCGTTGAGGGTGTTGGCCAGCAAACTCCGGCGCGCGGCCAGGAAGTCGGGGAAACGGTCCAGGGACCGCAGCTCCGGATCGCCGGGGATCCACTGTTCGGCCAGGCGCTCCGGCGCGATCCCCGCCATGTAGTCGACGGGCAGCCTGGAGGAGATCATCTTGTTCGTCTGACCGGTGACGAAGGCAAGGTTGGCGAGGCTGTTCCACTCCTCCTTCGCGTATGTCCCCTGGACTCGGGCGCGCGGGAACACGTGATGGAATTCGATCTTGGCGCCGCTGCTCATCGGCTGGTCGCTGATGGCGATGTTGGTCGCCCAGTCCCGCGCCGTGCTCCGCAACGCGGCGATGTAGAGCAGTTTGAAGAAGGGATGCGTGGAGTACTTCTGCTCCAGGTCCCTCGGATGGAGGGCGCTGTCCCGGGACCGGGTGCCGGAGGCCCGGCGGATGAGTTCGGCGAACAGGCCCTCGCCCTCACGCGATTTGATCAGCCTTGCCTCCGCGTCGAGTTTGCCCTCGACCTGCAGCGAGTAGTGGCTGAACGCCATCGCCGTGTACACCCAGCGGCGCAGCAGCTGAGCCTCCCCCGGACGCAGTTTGCCGTCCCGGTGGTGCAGCAGCAGGGCGGGCACGATGGTGACGTTCGGCGACGAGAGGACCTCGGACCTGGGGATCGCGCACTCGCCCTTCAGGAAGTCGATGGCGAAGCGCAGCGCCCTCTCGGTGGCGTGCCAGGCCTCCTTCAGAGCGGCTTCGTCCATGTCCGCCCCGATGAGCTTGATGTGATGGGCGCCGGTTCCCGCGAGGAGGCTCGTGAGACGCAGGACGGCTTCCCTGTTCAGGGCGAAGTTGCTGTCCTGCAGCTCCTGGTGGAAGGCGTCCATGGTGTCCAGGCCGTCGGACCAGCGCGCCGCGATGGCGCTGTAGACGAGGTCACCCTTGGACAGCCTTCGACCGCCCTTGTTCAACCGGGCGAAGAGTTCGGCGACTTCCTCGTAGTCGTCGGACTCGTAGGTGATGACGGCGATCTCCTGCTTGCGGATGTCATGCACCTTCTGCAGGCGCTGCATCCATGCGCCGAACTGCGGGGCGGAGTAGTCGATCCCGGCCGCTTTGAGCACCTCGTGGTACTGCACGTTCTCCTGCAGCAAGGTGGAAACACGGAACAGGAGCGGGTCCTTGCCTTGGATCGCGCTCGGGTTGACGAACTCCTCGGTGCGCACGTCGAAGCGCAGGTCGATGAGCCGGCCGTCCGCCTTCGACTCCGGCCGGTACACCCAGGCCAGGGAGGTCAACCGCTGTTGCCCGTCCAGGAGGTAGAGAGGCTGGTGCGCCGACTTGTCGGCCTGGACGACGGCAGCCGTCTTGAAGGGGACGGTCAGATTGGTCTTCCACAGCAGCAGGGCACCGACGGGGTAGCCCCGGTAGAGGGAATCGAAGAGATCGCGTACGTCGGGCCTCATCCAGACGAAGTCGCGCTGGATGGAGGGGATGACGACCTTGCCCTGCAGCAGGTCCTCGATTTGAGAAGCGATCTTTTGGTTTGCCAGCCCCATGCTGCCCCCAGCCTGTGTGTGCTCCGTCACACACACGCTATCAACTGCCGAGAAGGGTCAACTTCGGCCGAGCGGAACCAGTTTCGCTCGCCGGTGTTGTCGCGTACCCCGCTCGGCCCTCCGGATGCCCGTACGCACGCCCCTACGGGGGCCACCCCGCAGAAGCTCGACCGGCTCCAGCACGAGGCCGCCCTCGCCGCGGAACGCTGCCTGCTGTTCGGCGCCTGCAGCCAGGCTCGCGACAGCCTGTACGCCTCGTGGTCGGGCGACCCGAGCACCTTCCTGACCGACGCGGGCGTCACCATCACCGGCGTCACCACCGCATGAACCGCCGCCGACACCGTGCCGCGCGTGGTGCGCGGCCGCCGACCGGAAGTGCCCTGCATTCCGGGCTTGTTCGGCACCTCACCGCCGTGGGCCATCCACGCCGTCACACGTCAGGATCACCATGAAGATCAAGCGGGCTCGCATCGAGAACTTCAGCTGCCTGCGCAGCCTCGACGTCTCCTTCGACTGCATCACCTCACTCATCGGGCCGACGGGTGTCGGCAAGTCCACCGTGCTGCGCGCCCTGGACTGGTTCTTCAACGGTGAGAGAGGTGGCGCACTCGGCGAGGAGGACGTGCACTCCGCAGCGGACACCAAGCGGATCCGCGTGGAAGTCGAGTTCGACGGCCTCACCGCCGCCGACCGCGACGCCCTCGGCCACTACGGCGCCGGACGGCGTGGAAAGCCTGAGTATCTGGCGCACCTGGGAGAACGGGGACGACCGCATCACGGGCAAGGCCCTGGCCTACACCCCCTTCGAGAGGATCCGGGCTTGCGCGGGAAACCGGGAGACGACGGCCGCGTACAAGGCCTTACGTGACCAGGACCCGGCGCTCGGGCTGCCTGTTGTCCGCAGTTGGGACGCCGCCGAAGCCGAGATGCGCTCGTGGGAGGCCAGGAACCGGGACCGGCTGACCGAGGCGGAGGTGGAGGGCACGCACTTCTTCGGCTTCGCCGGCCAGGGCCTGCTCGGCAAGCTGATCGACTTCGTCTTCATCTCGGCCGATCTGCGGGCCTACGAGGAGACCGACGACAACAAGGCCTCAGTGGTGGGCCGGATCCTTGAGCACGCCGTCGATCGCTCGGAGGCCGAGGCTCGGTTCACGGCCATCGACGAGGACGCCCAGGCGGCCCGCGAGAAGGTGCACAGGGAGGTCTACGAACCGGTGCTCGCGAAGCAAGGCCTTGCGCGGAGACACCCTGCGGGTCGAGGAACCGGAGTAACGACGTAGCGAACCAGGTGGACGAGCGCGCGTGGTGCTCGCAGGTGCTGCAGCACCTGCCGACAGGCTCGTCACCGTCAGGCGTCACAAGCGGCTACCAAAGGCCACGAGGGCCGCAACCGTAAGGTCGAGGCCCTCGCATCTGTATCGCTACAGTGAGTGTCCGAGGGGGGACTTGAACCCCCACGCCCGATAAAGGGCACTAGCACCTCAAGCTAGCGCGTCTGCCATTCCGCCACCCGGACTCAGGTGATTCGCCCCGGTCTCCCGCGGCGACATGGACAACAATACCAGGGGTTCGCGGTGCCTCTCACCTGCATATTGCGTGGTCAGTGGGGTGCCGGCGGCGCTACGGGAGAGGCGCTACAGCGTGTATCCACGCGAATGCGCTGCGTTTGGTTACCGTCGGCCGGGTGAGCCAACGTCGCACCTACCGTCCGCCCCGAGCCCTGTCCATGCTGCGCGAGCATCTGCGCGAGACGTTCTGGTTCGCCCCCACCGTGTCGCTGATCCTCGTCTGCGTCGTCTGGGGTCTCGCCGCCGCCCTCGACACATGGATCGTCGACACGCTGCGCAACGAAGAGGACTTCCGGAGTCTTCAGAAGCTCATGGCGGTCGCCGAGGACGCCAAGACGATCGTCACCACGATCGCTTCCGCGATGATGACCTTCATCGGTGTGGTCTTCAGCATCTCGCTCGTCGCGGTGCAGATGGCGGCCGGCAACTTCAGCCCCCGCGTCGTGCGCATCTTCATCAGGAGCCGCATCAGCAAGCTCACCTTCTCGGTGTTCCTCTCCACCTTCCTGCTGTCGCTGCTGGTGCTGACGGCGTTCGAGAGCGAACGCGACCCGCGGGAGGTCACGTCCGTGCCGGTGGTGCAGAGCATCCTGACGCTGCTGATGGTCGCGTTGAGTCTGCTGCTGTTCATCGCCTACGTGACACAGACGCTCCAGCTGATGAAGGTGGGTCCCGTGGTCGACCGGGTGACCAGGGAGGCGTTCGGGGCGCTGGCGCGTATGCCGAGGTCCGCCGCTTCCGGGGAGCAGCTCGGGGAGGAGACCGTCCGCATCAGTCACCAGGGGCGGTCCGGAGCCCTGCGGGACGTCGAGGTCGTCCGGCTCGTGCGGGTGGCCCGGCGCCATGACGTGGTGCTGCGGCTCCTCCCCCGGGTCGGGGACTTCGTCGTGCCCGGGACACCCGTGCTCACGGTCCACGGCGGCGCGGGACGACCGCTGCCGTTCGCGGCCCGGCGTGCGCTGCAGTCCGCCGTGTCGGTCGGGGTCGAGCGCACTTTTCAGCGTGACCTGAGTTTCGGGCTGCGGCAGTTGACCGACATCGGGCTGCGGGCCCTGTCGTCGGCCGTGAACGACCCGACCACGGCCGTGCAGTGCCTGGACCGGATCGTGCAGTATCTCGCCGTGGTCGCCCACCGGCCGCTCGGCACGGTGTACCACCAGGACGGGAAGGGCCGGGTGCGGCTGGTCCAGCCGGTGTCCGGGTGGGAGGACCTGGTCGACCTCGGCTTCGCCGAGCTGCGGGGGTGCGCGGTGGGCAACCCGCAGGTCACGCGGCGCATGATGGCCGGGTTCGAGGACCTGCTCCAGCTCGTACCTCCTGAGCGGCGCGCGCCGCTCGAGCGGCACCGGGACCTGCTGGTACGCGCCGTGCGGCAGTCGGTACGGGAACCGGCCGAAGGCGACTTCGCCCTCGAACCGGACCGCCAGGGCATCGGCTGACCGGCGGGCGCGGTCCGGCGTGGTCCGGCGTGGTCCGGCCGCCAGCCGCCTCGGAGCATCAACGCATCCGGCAGGCGCCGGACCGCCGGCAGGGCGGAGCACGGGTGGCTACTTCACGGACGTGAGCGTCGCGTAGACGACGACGTTGCCCTCGTAGCCGCCTTTCCAGGACCGGTCGCCGCCGCATGTGATCACCCGCAGCTCGGGCCGGCCGGAATCGCCGTAGACCTTCTCGTCCGGAAAGTCGTTCTTGTCGTGGACCTCCACCGCGTCGACGGTGAAGACGGCTGTGCGCCGGTCCTTGCGCACGACGTCGATGGTGTCGCCCTTGACCAGAGCACCGAGCCGGTAGAAGACCCCGCGCCCGGCGGGGGTGTCCACATGTCCGGCGGTGACGGCCGTGCCGTTCTCCCCCGGGGTCGCACCGCCGCCGTACCAGCCGGCGAGAGCGGGCGCGGCGGCCGGCGGCGGCCGCAGCGCGCCCTTCTCGTTCAACTCCAGGCGGGTCAGCGGGGCGTTCACGCCGATGGCCGGGATCAGCAGGCGGACGGGATCGGCGGGGGCGAGAGGTCCGACGGCCGGGGGCTGCGGCGCGCGCTCCGGCGCGGGCCGCGCGGCGGGGGCCCGCTGTTGCACCGGCGACGGCTGCGGGGGGCGGTCCTCGTACAGCGCGCTGCCCACCAGCGCGGCCCCGGCGATCGCGGCGCAGACGAGCAGCTTGTAGGAGGGGACGCGGGCCGCGTCGGTGACCCGTGTCGTCGGGGTGTCGTCCATCGGGGCGGGCCTTTGCTCGGCGGCGGGGCGGATGTGTTCGTGGGACCCGGCCGGCCCCCGGTCACCGTGACGGTGACCGGGGGCCGGTGGGCAGAGAGGTGGTGTCAGGTCCGGACGCCACCGGAGCCGCGGCGCGTCCTGACCGCTCCGCCGGCGACCGCTCCGGCGAGGAGCAGTCCGCCGAGTGCGAGCTGCGCACTCTTGCCGGTGGCGTCGCCGAAGCCGGCCTCGACCCCTCCGCTGGGGCGGTCGCTGATCCGGTGGGTACCGGTGACCTTGGTACGCGGAGGGCACTTCAGGGTCACCGTGTCGGTTCCCGGAGCGGCGTCGTCGGGCAGCCGGAACTCGCCCACCAGGGTTCCCTTACGGTCCCCTTCGAAAAGGTGGAACTGCCCACCGGCCTCCGACTCCCCCTTGCCGTAGGTCTCCTTGCCGCAGGCGGTGGTGCTGACGGTGACCGTGGTCCCCGGGGCGTTCCGCGGGCTGATCTCGATGTCGCCGCCCTCTGCCGCGGCGACCGGCGCGGAGAGTGCGAGGGTGCCGACGATGACGGCGACCTTGAGACCGGTACGGGCGATGCGCATGTCTTCCTCCAGCGGAGCAGTGTCCGGCCCTCTGCGCGGCTCCTCTGCTGTGCTCCGTGTACGAGGCAACCCACAGTCGGTGATCATCGCAATGCGAGGCCCCGGCACGGGGTCACCCGGTAGGACGCAGGATCCGGGCTTCTTCCGGCAGTGCCGCAGGTCGCCGCGGCGGACACACCGCGGCGAACGTGCGGGCGTGAAAGGTGCGAACGGGCTAAGGATCATCCCGTCCCGGGCGCGTCGAGGTGCCGTCCGGGACGTGCGAGCGTCCGGCCGGGGGAGCAGACGCCCCGTCAGGCGTTGAGCTGGTAGTCGGGGAAGTTGCCCGGCGGCCGCTCCCCCGCCGGGCCTTCCGTCACGGCCCGCACCAGCAGCTCGCCGCCGACGAACGCGCCGCGCCAGGAGGCGCCGAAGCCGCCGAACAGCTCGTCGCGGTCACCGCGCGAACGGGGCTTGTTGTGGCCGGTCTTGAAGGCGCGGATCTGCGGGGCGAGGCGCCGGAAGGTCGCCGGGTCGTCCGTGGAGAGGGTCGCCACGAGCGCGCCGCCCGAGGCGTTCATCGCGGCGAGCAGTTCCGCCTCCGTGTCGACGAGGACGATGGTGTCGACGGGGCCGAAGGGTTCGGCGTGGTGCAGCGGGGAGGACGGGGGCGGGTTCAGCAGGGTGACGGGCGGGAGGTAGGCGGAGGTGTCCTGGCCGGGGAGGAAGCGGCCGTCGGCGAGCGTCCCCCGGTGGAGGGGTACGGCTCCGCGGTCGATGGCCTCGGCGACCTGGTCGGCCAGCTCCTTGGCCTTGGCCGCGTTGATGAGCGGCCCGAAGTCGAGGGTGGGCAGCGGGTCGTCGGGGTGTTCGACGGCGAGGGGGTGGCCGGTGCGGATCGAGCGCACGGCGGGCAGGTAGGCGGCGAGGAAGTCGGCGAAGGACTCGCGCTGGACCACGAACCGGGGGTAGGCGGTACAGCGCTGCTTGCCGTAGTCGAAGAGCTTCGGGACGACGGCGGTGAGTGCGGAGAAGTCGGTGTAGTTCCAGACGCCCCAGGTGTTGAGGCCCTCCTGCTCCAGGATGTGGCGTTTGCCGAGGTCGGCCACGGCGGTGGCGATGCGGGCGCCGGTGTCGCGTCCTCCGACGAAGGAGACGCAGCCGATCTCCGGGGAGCGGACCAGGGCCTCGGAGAGCTCCCCGCCGCTGCCGCTGACCAGGGTCAGGGGCACGCCTTCGCGGGCGGCGAGCGCGCAGGCGAGGGTGAGGCAGGCGACGCCGCCGTCGGTCGGGGCCTTGGCGATCACCGCGTTCCCCGCCAGCGCCTGGACGAGCATGGCGTGGACGAGGACGGACATGGGGTAGTTCCAGCTGGCGATGTTGGAGACCGGGCCGGCGAGGGGTGAGCGGCCGTCCAGCATGGGTTCGACGCCCTCGACGTACCAGCGGACCCGTCGATGGCGCGGTCGACGTCGGCCTGGCGAGCCGCCAGGGCTTGCCGATCTCCCAGACGAGGAGGAGGGCGAGCAGTTCGCGGTGCTCGGTGAGGGCGTCGAGGGTGGCGGCGACGCGGGCCCGGCGTTCCGGCAGGGGGGTGTGGCGCCAGGCGCGGTGCTGGTCGAGCGAGGCGCGTACGGCCCCTCGGGCGGCGGTCGTGTCCAGCCGGGGCGGGCCGGCGACGGGGCTCTGGTCGACGGGGCTGGTGGCGGGGAGGGCGCGGCCGTCCGCATGCCACCGCGCGGCCCAGAGGTTGAGGACGCGGTCGTCCCGGAACGCTTCGGGGGCGACGGCGGTGCAGCGCTGCCAGGCGTCGGTCCAGGCCGTGCCCGGCTTGAGGGTGAGGGTGGGTGCCATGAAGGTGAACTCCGCTCGTGACGTGTCGTACGGGGCGGGAGGACGTTCGGCGACGGGGACGGGCGGCCGGCTCGCACACGCCGGCCGCCCGGAGATCCCGGTCGGCGAAGGGGTTACCCGTGCGTAACCGGCTTACTCGCAACGGGCCGTGAATGAGGGTGAGCTCTCAGCCCTGGGACACCGCGAGCCGCTCGCGCACCAGGCGTGACGTCTCCGTCGGTGTGGAGCCGACCCGTACACCGGCCGCTCCGAGGGCCCGCTTCTTGGCCTCGGCGGTGCCGCTGGAGCCCGACACGATCGCTCCGGCGTGACCCATGGTCCTGCCCTCGGGGGCGGTGAAGCCTGCGATGTAGCCGACGACGGGCTTGGTGACGTGCTCGGTGATGTAGGCGGCGGCTCGTTCCTCCGCGTCACCGCCGATCTCGCCGATCAGCACGATGAGTTCGGTGTCGGGGTCCTTCTCGAAGGCGGCGAGGCAGTCGATGTGGGTGGTGCCGACCACCGGGTCGCCGCCGATGCCGACGGCCGAGGAGAAGCCGATGTCGCGAAGCTCGTACATGAGTTGGTAGGTGAGCGTGCCGGACTTGGAGACGAGCCCGATGCGGCCGGGCTCGGCGGCGATGTCGGCGGGGAGGATGCCGGCGTTCGACTGGCCGGGGCTGATGAGGCCGGGGCAGTTGGGCCCGATGATCCGGGTGCCGCGTTCGGCGGCGTACGCCTGGAAGGCGACGGCGTCATGGACGGGGATGCCCTCGGTGATGACGACCGCGAGCCCGATGCCGGCGTCGACCGCCTCCATGACGGCGGCCTTGGCGAACGGGGGCGGTACGAAGACCACGGCGATGTCCGCGCCGGTGGCCGCCATCGCCTCGCGGACGCCCCCGAAGACGGGGACGGCACGCTCGTCGAAGTCGACGACGTGGCCCGCCTTGCGTGGGTTGACCCCCGCGACCACGTCGGTGCCGGACGCCAGCATCCGGCGGGTGTGCTTCATGCCCTCGGCGCCGGTCATGCCCTGGACGAGGACCTTGCTCTCCTTGGTGAGGAAGACTGCCATGATTCCAGGTCCCTTCTGTTGCTGGTCGGTCGGCCTCCGGGGCGCCCGGGTCGGCGTCGACGGTCGATCGCGCTCGGCTGCTCTCCCCCAGCTACCGCTGGGAGGTGCCCCTACTCGCAGCCTCCGCGCGATCTCCCTTTCGGCGCCGCCGCGCCCCGTCGGCCCGGTCAGATCGCGAGGTCGGCGGCCCGGCGGGCGGCGCCGTCCATGGTGGTGGACTGCTGGACGAGGGGATGGGCGCGTTCCTCGAGGATGGCGCGGCCGCGGGCGGCGTTGTTGCCGTCGAGCCGTACGACGAGGGGTTTGGTCAGGCGTACGGAGTCGAGGGCCTGCACGATGCCTTCGGCGACGGCGTCGCAGGCCGTGATGCCACCGAAGACGTTCACGAGCACGCTGCCCACGTCCCGGTCGGAGAGGATGACGGAGAGCCCGTCGGCCATCACCGCGGCGGAGGCTCCGCCGCCGATGTCGAGGAAGTTCGCGGGCCTGGCACCGCAGCCGGCGACGACGTCGAGGGTCGACATGACCAGACCGGCGCCGTTGCCGATGACGCCGACGGTGCCGTCGAGTTTGACGTAGCCCAGGCCCTTCGCTGCGGCCACCGCCTCCAGCGGGTCCTCGTGCAGGGTGGCGTCGTCGTCGCCCAAGCGGGCGTGCCGGAAGCGGGCGTTGTCGTCGAGGGTGACCTTGCCGTCGAGGGCGAGGATGTCGCCGGCCGCGGTGCGCACGAGCGGGTTGACCTCGACCAGGAGGGCGTCCTCGCGGACCAGGACCTGCCACAGGTCCCGCAGCACAGGCGCGGTCTCCTGCGGCAGCCCGGCCGCCGCGGCGATCTCGGCCGCCTTGGCCGCGGTGACGCCCTCGGCTGGCGCGACGGGGATGCGGGCGACGGCTTCCGGACGGGTGGCGGCGACCTCCTCGATGTCCATGCCGCCCTCGGCGGACGCGATGGCGAGGAAGGCCGAGGACGTAGGGGACGTAGAACTCGGCCTCGATGTCGACCGGCTGGGCGAGCATCACCGTGCGCACGGTGTGGCCCTTGATGTCCATGCCCAGGATCTGGCGGGCGGTCACCTCCGGGGCTCAACGAGATGCTGGAGTACGCGCGGGCGCTGCCCGTCCTCCCCGTGCCGCGGGGCGACAACATCGTGATCATCACGGGGGCCGGCGGCTCGGGGGTGCTGCTGTCCGACGCGATCGTCGCGGGCGGGCTGTCCCTGATGGAGATCCCGCCGGACCTGGACGCCTCCTTCAAGGCCTTCATTCCGCCGTTCGGCGCTGCCGGGAACCCGATCGACATCACCGGCGGCGAACCGCCCTCGACGTACGAGGCGACGATCCGGCTGGGTCTGGAGGATCCCCGGATCCACGCCCTGGTGCTGGGTTACTGGCACACGATCGTCACCCCTCCGATGGTGTTCGCGGAGCTCACCGCGCGCGTGGTGGAGGAGTTCAGGGCGCGCGGGATCGAGAAGCCGGTGGTGGCGTCGCTCGCCGGGGACGTCGAGGTCGAGGAGGCGTGCCAGTACCTCTTCGAGCGCGGTGTCGTCGCCTACCCGTACACGACGGAGAAGCCGGTCGCGGCACTCGGCGCGAAGTACGCCTGGGCCCGGGCCGCGGGCCTGTTGGGGGGCGGTCGATGACCTGAGCGACGGCTCGAACCACGGGGTCTGCGGTGACCGCTCGCCGCGGACCCCGGTGCGAAGAGAAACGGACAGGGGGCGCTGGCCAGACTTCTTCCACGCGAGGGGTTCGATCACCATGACGACAACCGACATCTCCACATCCGTCCCCTTCAGGGAGGTGACGGACGCAGGCGGGCGCATGTACCGGATCGGCGAGACCGATATCGACATCATGGGCCGCAAGCGCAAGTGGATGGTCATCCTGCCGTGGGTGGGCATGATGGGCATCAGCTCGGCCGAGTACGCGTTCGCGTCCGCCGAGGACACCCTCCACACCGCGCACAGCTGGAGCAGTGCCCACATCTTCTGGATGCTCGGCGTGTGGGTCTTCTTCCAGGCCGCGGTGGCCTTCCCGGCCGGCAAGCTGCGCGAGAGCGGCAAGCTGCCGGCCCGGTGGGCGATGATGCTGGGCACGGTGGGCACCCTGCTGGGCTACGTCTCCCTGGCGTTCGCACCTCATGTCGTGGTCGCCTACCTCGGCTTCGGCATGTTCAGCGGCATGGGCGCGGGCATGGTCTACGCGACCTGCGTCAACATGGTCGGCAAGTGGTATCCGGAGCGAAAGGGCGGCAAGACCGGCTTCGTCAACGGCGGTTTCGCCTACGGTTCGGTGCCGTTCGTCTTCATCTTCACCGGCTACATGGACCTGACGAACTTCCGCTGGGTGCTCGTCTGCGTCGGTCTGTTCCTGGCCGCGACGGTCGCCGTCGCGGGCTACTTCTTCCAGGACCCGCCGAAGAACTGGTGGCCGGCGGAGGTCGACCCGCTGCGCAAGCCCGACGACCCGCGGGCGCGCCGGGCGCTGGAGAAGAACCCGCCGGCGGTGAAGCAGTACACGCCGAGGGAGGCGTGGCAGACCGGCCGGGTGGCGCTGATGTGGTTCTGTCTGCTGTGCACGTCCGGTGTGAACATCTTCGGTATCGCCTTCCAGGTGCCGTTCGGTGACGAGGCCGGCTTCGCGGGCGGCATCGTGGCGACGGCGATGTCCCTCAAGGCGATCGTGAACGGCACCGGGCGCGGCGTGATCGGCTGGCTCTCGGACCGTTACGGCCGCAAGCAGTGCCTGATCTTCGTCTGCATCGTGCTCGGCCTGTCGCAGTACGGCATCCTGTGGTCGGGCAACATCCACAACCTGCCGCTGTTCCTGCTGTTCTCCAGCATCTCTGGCTTCGGCGGCGGCGCCATCTTCCCGATGTTCGCGGCGATGACGGCGGACTACTTCGGCGAGAACAACAACGCCTCCAACTACGGCCTCGTCTATAGCTCGAAGCTGGTGTCGGGCCTGCTGGGCTCCGGCATGGGCGCGGTGGTCGTGGGCGCCTGGGACTACGCGGGAGCGTTCGTCCTGGCCGGTTCCATCTCGCTGTTCGCGGGCTTCGTGGCGATATTCCTGCATCCGCCGGGGCGGCCGCGCAAGGGCCGGATCGCGGCCAATCCGCGGCCGATCAGCCGGGACATGGGCTGAGGCACCGCACGCGAACTGCCACGGGTGGCCGCGGCGCCCGGGCGACCGGTCACCGCGGCCACCCGGCCGTCGTACGAGGTGTCTGTCCGGGGGCCTACGACAACTGGCCGTCGTAGTCGGGGAGCTTGAAGGTCCGCTCCGCGTGCCCGCCGACGAGGTCGGTGGTGTTGTTGCCGATGTTGGCGATGATGGTGTAGCCCTTGGCCTCGATCTCCGCGCGCTTCTCCGTCTTGTAGGCGCTGACCTCGCCGAAGAGGTCCGGCAGGTCGCGGACGTAGAGTCCGTCGACCGGGTAGCCGGTCTGCTTCAGGTTCCAGTCGGTGAGCGAGTGGATGATGCCGGGGCGGGCGGTCACGAAGAAGACGGCGACGCCACGGGAGTCGGCGTAGCGGGCGAGCTCACGCATCTCCTGGATGGCGGGGGTGGGCAGCTTCCAGAACGGGTGGAAGTGCGTCTCCAGCGAGGTGTTGTCGATGTCGAGGACGATGGCCTGCTTCTCGCCGGCCGCGTCGGCGGTGCGCTCCTCGATGTAAGGGCGGGCCTGGGCGACGACCGCGGCGACGTCGCGCCGCCAGGTGTCGTAGTCGACGCTCTGTGCCTGTACGGCCGTTGCGGCTTGTGTGGTCTCGGCGTGGGCGGAGGCGACGGGCAGTGCCGCGAAGAAGGTGAGGGCGGCACCGGTCGCCGTGGCGCGGACCGTCCATGTGCGTGCATGCATGGGGGGTTCTCCTGGGTGTGGAGGCAGCTCAGGGAGCCCGTCCGGCCATGATCGACCGAACGGGTTGACATGCTCGCGCTTAATGATGGACGGAAGGCGACGTTCTTACTACCGGTCGGTAGCGTGTTTGCTGCCCGAGTTCAACGGACGGGCGGTGCGCGCCTTGGACCCGACGGCCGCGACCCGAAGCCCGGTTCGACAGCCCGATGCCCGCGCTGCCCGCGCATCGCGCCCACCGGGCGACCACGGCCGACGTGAAGGCCGCGCGGATCCACGCGTTGCGCCTCGCCACGGCGGTCACGGCAGCGTCGTGCGTGGTCTCGTCCGCCTCCTGGTCGACGTCGTCGCCTTCGGCGCCGTCGGAAGGCCGACTGCGCATGGACCCGCCCGGTGGCCCGCCCCGAGACCACGGGGAAACTCCATGACCCAGATACGCCAGAAAGCCGCCACGGGATGGCCTTGAACGCCTGCCGGCCGGGCCCCTCGCGTCGCTCAGGCCGCCGGGAGCCGGGGCAGCTCCTCGGGGAAGGTCCGCGACTCCTTACAGTCGACAGCCTTGTACGTGTGGCGAGCGAGCTGGTAGGCGAAGTCGACGATGACCTGCCGCAACTCGTCGCCTTGAACGGCGGTCTCCCCGATGGTCCAGGCGTCGACGGTCAGCGCGTAGGCTTCCCGCGCCTCGCCCGGCTTCTTGCCGGGCGGGGTGCACGGGACGTACACATACGCGCGGTCCGGGTGCGCCACGGCTCTGATGTCACCGGACGACACATCGACCGGGTTCTCTTCGATCCCGTTCTCCGCGTAGAAGTCACGCCACGGACCGGGAGCCGAATCACGGGACTGCACCTCTCCCGAGATGATGGAGTCACCGCTGGTGCGTACGTAACAGGCGAAGAAGAAGTTGCCGTCCAACCGGTTCTGCCGGAGTTTCCCCCGTTCCTCGGCCGAACGAGCCGAGGGCAGGGCGCGTGCGGCCGTCTCCCGGGCCACCGCACCGTCGCAGGGCCGGGCGGGCAGCCGGTCGATACCCTTGGTGAAGATCTCCAGGTAACCCAATACCGCCGCGACTACCACCAGGCAGCCGATGCCTGTGGTAACGATGTTCTTCTTTCGACGTGCCTGCATGAGGCTTTCCATATCCACTCAGAGGTCAAGCGGCCGGCCGGGCATGGGAGTCCTCCAGCATGTTGTCGCTGGCGGTCCATCCGTCCTGGAGTTCCTCGCGGATCATGTTTCGCGTGGCATGTTCTGTCAATTCCTTGGAACCGTGCTCGCTGATGGCGTCGACAGCGCTCTGCTGCGTCTGCACGTTGGCCGACTCCAGGGAGTCGTTCAGCTGTCCTGCACTGTCATACAGGGCATGGTCCAGCGCTCCGTCGATCTGCTGCGCGTCGATGAGGCGGTCGACCGCCCACCGGGATCCTGGCTGTTGGACCAGAAGCCTGCTGATCTCGGGCATGTAGGCGGCCGCCATGTCGCCGAAGCTCTCGCCCGTGGCCTTGTTCACCAGATCGGCGCCGGTCTCCGGCTGTGCGACCGCGTGCATGACCTGCTGCATCAGCTCATGATCTCGGACAGGTGATCGTTATCCCGCGAGGGCTGCTGATGCCGCTGCCTGTCTGGCCGGGGTGAGGTGACCGAAAGTCCGATGCTTGCGCAGGCGGCGGTTGCAGAAGGTCTCGGTGAAAATGAAGACCTCGGCGCGGGCGGTGGCCCGGTCGGGCCAGACGGTCTTCTCTCGCATCCGGAGGTTCTGAGGGCCTGGCAGGCGGGCCCCCTCAGTTGCGGGCCGGCCGCCGCGCTTTGTCACACGGCAGGCGGAGGCGGCCCTCCCGGTGGACCCCAGGCCACCGGGCGAGCCGCCGCCGGATCAGTGCCGGGCGCGCAGCGCCGCGAGGTTGTCGTAGCTCTTGCGGGCCACCTCGAGGGACTGCCCCGGAACCGTCGAGCTGGGCGCGCCGTCGTGCTCGATCATCGGGTTGTGGTAGTTCTTCGCCCCCACCCGCCTGAAGAACCTGCGGTAGTCGATGTCGCCCTCTCCGAACGTCACCATGTCGTAGCCCTGGCCGTTCTGGGTGTTGACCGTGCCGTCCTTGGCGTGGAACAGCGGGTAGCGCACGTTGTGGCGGACCACCAGACCGGCCGGGTCGAAGACCTGCTCCACCGTGGAGCCGTCGTGCGCGGTGTACGTGTGGAACTTGTACTGCGCCACGTGCGCCCAGTAGATGTCCATCTCCAGCCAGACGGCGCGGGGGTCGGTCACCTCCAGGAAGTACTCCAGCTTGCGGATGCCGGAACTGCGGGTCGGCCGGCCCTGGGCGTCCAGCGGGCCGCCGTCGAGCAGGAACCCGTACGCCGAGTCGTGGTTGTGGGTGTAGAGCTTGATGCCCTCGCGGCGGGCGATGGCACCCATCGCGTTCCACTTCTCCGCGGCGACGTCCCAGTCGGCGCGGTAGGAGCTGCCGGTGGGGTCACCGCCGGTGCCCATGTGGCCCATGCCGAGGATGTTGGCGATCTCGAGATGGCGCTTGAAGGTGTCGAGGTCGGACGGGGTCAGCGGCCAGGAGCCCGGGATGAAGCCGTGGTTGCCCTGCGCCGTCAGCCCGTACTCGTCCAGCCAGGACCGCATGAGCTTCGCGCCCTCGACGGTCTCCAGGTTCGCGCCGCCCGGGGCGTTCGCGTGCTGGCGGTAGCCGGCGAACTCGACCTGCTTGTAGCCGTAGCGGGACAGCTGCCGGAAGACCTCGCGGAAGTCTGAGGGCAGATCCGTGGACAGCGGGTCGCGGCCGGTCGCGTCACGGACGGTGTAGAGGATGATGCCGCGCTTGTGGGGCGGGACCAGAGCGGAACGGCCGTGGTCCTCGGCTCTGTCGTCCGCCGTGTCCACGGCCAGGGCCGGCGAGGCTCCGAGGACGGGGGCGGCGATCGCCGCGGCAGCGGCGGCGGTGCAGGTGCTGAGGAAACGGCGGCGGCTGACGCCGAGCGAGCGGCGCAGGCTGTCGCCGGTGACGGAATCGTCGTTGAACGCGGTCACGATGATCTCTCTTTCCTTCACGGGGGTGCGGACGCGTGACGGCCGCCGCCTCAGTCGAGGCCGGCGAGCCGCAGCAGCAGGGACTTCACATCGGTGGCCGCTACGCGGCCGGTGACGGCGCGGGGGGTGGAGCACAGGAGGAGCGGACCTTCTTCGTCACTCGCGGGGAGGCGGCCGTGGCTGCCGCGGACGGGTGACGGGTCGAGCGGCACGACCGCGAGGCGGTAGCGCATGCCGAGCTTCTTGCGGGCCACGGCCTTGGCGGCCTTGAGCCGCACGTACGGATCGTGCGGGTCCATGAACAGCTCGACGGGGTCGTAGCCCGGCTTGCGGTGGATCTCGACGAGCTGCGCGAAGTCGGGGGCGCGGTCGTCGTCGAGCCAGTAGTAGTACGTGAACCAGGCGTCGGGTTCGGCGACCGCGACCAGCTCGCCGGAGCGGGGATGGTCGAGCCCGTGGGCCTTCTTGCCCTCGTCGTCGAGGAGTTCACCGAGCCCCGGCAGCCCGTCGAGCGCCTCACGGACGGTGTCGAGGTCCTCGGGGCGGCGCACATAGACGTGGGCGAGCTGGTGGTCGGCGACGGCGAACGCGCGGGACGTCATCGGGTCGAGGTACTCCATGCCGTCCTGGGTGTGGACCTCCAGCAGACCGGCGCGGCGCAGCGCCCGGTTGATGTCGACGGGACGGCTGACCCGGGTGATGCCGTACTCCGACAGGGCGACCACCGTGCGGCCCTCACGCTCGGCGTCGTCGAGCAGCGGGCCGATGACGGCGTCGAGGTCGGCGGCGGCACGCAGCGAGCGCGGGTCGTCGGGGCCGTAGCGCTGGAGGTCGTAGTCCAGATGCGGCAGGTAGCACAGGGTCAGGTCGGGACGGCGGGTGCGCATGATGTGGCGGGTGGCGTCGGCGATCCACCGGCTGGAGACGATGTCGGCGCCCGGGCCCCAGAAGTGGAAGAGGGGGAACGTGCCGAACTTCTCGGTGAGTTCGTCGTGGAGGGCCGGAGGGCGGGTGTAGCAGTCCGGTTCCTTGCGGCCGTCGGCGTAGTAGACCGGCCGGGGGGTGACGGTGATGTCGGTGTCGGCGCCCATCGCGTACCACCAGCAGATGTTGGCGACGGTGTAGCCGGGGTGGGCGCGGCGGGCCGCGTCCCAGATCTTGTCGCCCGCCACCAGACCGTTGTGCTGCCGCCACAGCAGGACGTCGCCGAGTTCGCGGAAGTACCAGCCGTTGGCGACGATGCCGTGCTCGGACGGGAGGACACCGGTCAGGAAGGTCGACTGGGCCGCGCAGGTGACGGCCGGCAGCACGGTGGTCAGGTTGGCCTGCGAGCCGGCGGCGGCGAGCGCCTTGAGGCGGGGCATGTGGTCCAGCAGCCGGGGCGTGAGGCCGACCACGTCCAGGACCAGCAGCGGGGTGGGGCGCGTGTCGCTCATGGCAGTTCCTTGAGGCCGAGGTCGGTCAGCAGGTCGCGGGCCAGGGTGAGTTCGGCGGCGATGCCGTCGGCGAGCTGACCGCGGGTGCGGGGCCGCAGCTCCGGCGGGAGGGCCTGCCAGGTGTACGTCTCGACCTCGAGGTGGCGGGTCCGCGGCTCCGGGCCGCCCACCAGACGGGTCAGGGTGTCCTCGAGGACGGGCAGCGTCGAGGTGAGCGGCTCGGCGGGCGGCGCGTGCAGGGGGACGTGGAAGTGCGCCCGCCAGGGCCCGCCGTCCGGGAGCGCGCCGCCGGCGACGGCCTGGTCCAGGTCGTCCGTCCCGCGCAGGCCGGCGGCGGTGAGGGTACGGGTCTGGTGCAGGAAACGCGGCTCCACGAAGGCGGCGAGCGCCTCGCGCACCTCCGGCAGGTGCGGATGCTCCGCGTGCAGCGCGGCGGACAGCTGCGCCTTCGGAACGGTGACGCCTGCCGCCGCGAGAGCGGCGAGGGCGGATTCCGGGTTTTCGAAGGAGGTGGCGAGATGGCAGGTGTCGACGCAGACGCCGATCCGGTCGCCCGGGACGGCGGTGAGCGGTCCGATCGCGTCGGCGGTGGTCTCCACCGTGCAGCCGGGTTCCGGTTCCAGGGCGACCCGGACCGACTTGCCGGTCAGCTCCTCGAGAGCGTCGAGCCGCTCGGCGAGGGTGGTCAGCGCGGTGCGGGCGGTGGCGGCGGCGGCCTCGTCGAACCCGGTGCGCCAGGCGAGCGGGAGGGTGGAGATGGTGCCCTCGGTGACGTCGTCGGGCAGCAGCGCCGCGAGGAGCCGGGCGAGGTCGGTGGTGTGGGACAGGCGTACGGGGTCGGTCCAGTCCGGTGTGTAGACGCGGTACTTGACCTCTTCCGCGCCGAAGCCCTCGTACGGGAAGCCGTTGAGTGTGACGACCTCGAGGCCCCGCCGCTCCAGCTCGGCGCGCAGTCCCCGCAGTGCCGCCGGGTCGGTGACCAGGGCGCGGGCGGCGTCCCTCGCGAGCCACAGGCCGATGCCGAGCCGGTCCCGGCCGAGGCGCTTGCGCACCGGCTCGCAGTGGTCACGCAGTTGCGCGAGGACGCCCTCCAGGGTCTCCGCGGGGTGGACGTTGGTGCAGTAGGAGAGGTGGACGGTCGAGCCGCCGGGGTGACGGAAACGCATCCTCGGCCTCCCTCATTCCCCGCCGCGGAGGATGGAGTTGCCCTCGTGCAGGCCCTCCGGCTCCGGGATGTCGAGCTGGAGGCGGCCGCTGAGCCCGTAGAAGGCGACCGGGTTGCGCCACAGGACCTGGTCGACGTCGTCCTCGCTGAAGCCGGCCGCGAGCATGGCGTCGCCGACCTTGCGGGTCTTCAGCGGGTCGCTTCTGCCCCAGTCGGCGGCGGAGTTGACGAGCACCTTCTCCGTCCCGTGGGTCCGCAGGATCGTGACCATGCGGTCCTCGTCCATCTTGGTGTCCGGGTAGATGGAGAAGCCGAGCCAGCAGCCGCTGTCGGCGGCATGTTTCACGGTCGTCTCGTTGAGGTGGTCGAGGAGGACCCGCTCGGTGGGCAGGTTCGACTCGCGGATCACGTCGACGGTGCGGTGCAGGCCGGCGAGCTTGTCGCGGTGCGGGGTGTGGACCAGGGCGGGCAGGCCGTGGTCGGCGGCCATCTGGAGCTGGGCGGCGAGCGCCGTGTCCTCCGCGGGGGTCATCGAGTCGTAGCCGATCTCGCCGACCGCGACGACCGAGTCCTTGACGAGATAGCGGGGCAGCGCGTCGAGGACGGGTGTGCAGCGGGGGTCGTTGGCCTCCTTGGGGTTGAGCGCGATGGTGCAGTGGTGGGCTATGCCGTACTGGGCGGCGCGGAACGGCTCCCAGCCGAGAAGGGCGTCGAAGTAGTCGAAGAAGCTCGCCGGGGAGGTGCGGGGCTGGCCGAGCCAGAACGACGGCTCCACGAGGGCGCGCACACCGGCGGTGTACATCGCCTCGTAGTCGTCGGTGGTGCGGGACGTCATGTGGATGTGGGGGTCGAAGATGCGCATCACAGCTCCTGGGGCCGCTGGGGCTTCTCGCCGGTCAGGGTCAGCACGCGGTGGAGATCACGGGGGATGTCGCGGCCGGCCGCGGTGCGCTCGGCGGCGTAGTCGGTGAGCATGCGGGCGAGTTCGCCGTCGCCGCGGGCCCGCCGGTCGAGGTCCGCGACGTGGTCGAGGGGCACCCCGGTGAACAGGCACTTGAGCACGGCGTGCCGCCAGGCGTGCGCGTCGAGATGGGCGGCGGCGTAGGGGCCGACGGCGGCGGAGACGAGCCGGGTGTCGTTGGTGCGCAGGGCGTCGTCGAGCAGATGCACGGCGTGCGGTCCTTCGACGAGGGACGGCAACGCCCGTAGCACGGCGCGGCGTTCGGCGGCACTGCCCTGCCGGTAGAGCCGCGTCAGGGTGTCGAGGCCCGCCCGCGCCTGTGTCAGCAGCAGGGTGCGGACGGCGTCCGCGTTGTCCTGCCCGCACTGGCGGCCGGCGGCGGCGAACCGTAGTTCCCAGGTGTGCGAGGTGTACGGGGAAGGCGGCGTCGGCGGCGCCTGGGCGGCGCGGGCGGCCTCGGCGAGCGCTTCGCCGAGCCAGGCGCGGGCCATGTCGTCGGCCAGCCGGGCCTCGACGTCCTTACGGGTCCAGGGCGCGGTCTGCGTCACGATGCCGGTGCTCCCTTCGCGACGGCGGTACGCAGGAACTCGATGGACCGGTGGGCCAGTTCGGGGCCCGCGTGGGAGTGGCGGGGCAGTTCGACGACGGTCAGACCCTGGTAGCCGGTGGCGGCGAGGGCGTCGAGCACGGGCCGGAAGTCGATCTCGCCGTCGCCGAAGGGCAGATGCTCGTGAACACCGCGCCGCATGTCCTCGATCTGGACGTGCCGCAGCCAGGGACCGGCCGCGCGGACGCAGTCCGCGGGCGGCTCGGGCTCCAGGCACTGGCAGTGGCCGATGTCCAGGGTGAGGCCGAGGGGCGAGGGGTTGCCGAGGGAGGTGCGCAGCTGGTGGAAGCCGGCGAGGTTCTCCAGGAGATGGCCGGGCTCGGGTTCGACGGCGACGGGGACGCCGGCGAAGGCGGCGGCGTCGAGCACGGGCAGGATCGCCTCCTCCAGCCGCTTCCACGCGGTGTCCGGGTCAGTGCCGGGCGGGGTGTTGCCGCTGAAGCAGTGCACGGCGTGCGCGCCGAGGTCCGCCGCCACCTTGACGGCGGTGACCAGCAGCCGGGTACGGGCGGCGCGTGCCTCCGGGTCGGGGTCGAGGAGCGACGGGCCGTGCTTGCGACGCGGGTCGAGTACGTATCGGGCTCCCGTCTCGACCGTGGCGGTGAGACCGAGCTCGCCGAGCCGGCGGGCGACGTGGCCGGTGCGCGCGGCGAGTCCGGGGGCGAGGGGGTCGAGGTGCATGTGGTCGAGGGTGAGTCCGACCCCGTCGTATCCGAGGTCGGACAGCAGCCCGAGGGCGTCGTCGAGACGGAGGTCCGTCAGGCCGTTGGTGCCGTAGCCGAAGCGGAGCCGGCCGCCGGCCACGCCGTCGCCGGAGCGGGCGTCGGGGCCGGTGGCCGGGCCGGCCCCTGGGCGCGGGTGGGCGCCAGAACGGGCGCCGGCGCCACCGTTGTCCGCGCCCGGTCGGTCGTCAGGACCTGGGCGGGTGCCATGGCCGGTACCGGGGACCGGACCGCCGCCTGGGCGGGTGCCCGTTCCCGGTCGGTCGTCCTGACCGGCTCCCGGGCGGGTGCCCGTTCCGGGTCGGGCGTCCGGGCCGGCTCCCGGGCGGGTGCCATGGCCGGTACGAACGGCAGGGCCGGTACGGGTGGCCGACTCGGTGCCGGGGGCCGGGCCGGTGCCGGGGGCCGGTTGTGTTCTCGGGTGGGGGTCGGGGCTCATGTCGGGCTCACCTTCCGTGCGAGCTTGCGGGCGAGCGGTACGAGGCCCATCACCGCGAGTCCGGTGAGGCCCGCCCCGCAGCGGGCCGCGAGGGCGGCCTGGAGCGGGATCATGGCGCGGATGCCGCCGCCGACGGCACGCTGGGTCAACGGCGGGGACGGGTTGAGGGCGGCGTGGAGGTAGGGGACGGCGGCGGTACGTGCGTACGCGGCGGCGAGCACCACGGCGGCGGCCGGTGCCGCCGTCCCGCGTGGTCGCGCGGCGAAGGCGGCGACCGCGCCGGTCGCCGCGAGCGCGGCGAGCGGGGCGCGGGTCGAGCCGCCCCGCGTCTCGTTGCGGGACACGGTGGTGACGGCGTACGTGTGCGCGGCCAGCACCGCGGCGGCGGGCGCGGCGGCGCGGACGGACCCTCCGCCGCGCCCCGCCCGGAACCGTTGACGGGCCCCGGCGGACGCCGCCCCCCGTGCCGTCCGCGCGGTGGGCGACGACCCGGCGGTCGCGGCAGCGGTCGCGGCGGCCCGCCGGGCCCCTCGTACCGTGTCCGGCCGTGCCGCCACCGCGCCGCCGCCCGCCGCCGGGCGGCAGCCTGCGGACAACGTTGCCGCCGCGCCCAGCAGCAGGTCCAGACCGCGGGCCGCGGCCATCGCCGCCGGGCCGGCCTTCGTGTGCTTGAGGTGGAGGTCGTACGCCCAGACCGTCGCCGAGAGCGCCGTCGCCACGGCGAGGGCGGGGCGGCCGGCGCGGGCGGCGAGGCCGAGGCCCGCCGCCGTCAGTGCTCCGGCCGCGCCCAGGGCGGCACGAGGAGAGATCCGGCCGGACGGGATCGGGCGGTGGGGCCGGTCGATCGCGTCCTCGTCGCGGTCGGACCAGTCGTTGAGCGCCATGCCCGCCTCGTACAGGCAGAGCGAGGCGCCCACGGCGAGCGCCGTGCCCCTGTTGGGCCGCGCTCCGGCCGACGCAGCCCCCGCGAGGGCGTCACCGGGCACGGTGAACAGGGCGGACACCCGTAGCAGTTCGGCCCAGTCGCGCGGACTCACCCGGCCTCCCGCAGACGGTCCGCGAAGCCGAGGAGGGCGGCGAACTGCTCCGAGAGGCCCGCCGGTCCGCCGTCCGGGTCCTTGAAGTAGAAGCCCAGTTCGGGCAGCGGCCCGGACAGGCCCACCTCCTGGGCCCGGGCCAGCAGCCGGGCCAGGTCCAGGACCAGGGGTGCGGCCAGTGCGGAGTCGCAGCCCTGCCAGATGGTCTGGAGGATCATCCGCGACCCGAGGAAGCCCTCGAAGGCGATGTGGTCCCAGGCGGTCTTCCAGTCGCCGAGCGCGGGTACGTCGTCGATGTGGACCTCGCCCTGCGGTGTGTGCCCGAGGGTGTCGGCGAGGACGCGTTCCTTGCCGGCGTTCTTCGCCGCCGCGGCGGCGGGGTCGGCCAGGGCCGCCCCGTCCCCGCCGCCGAGCAGGTTGGTGCCCGACCAGGCCCGTACGTCCAGGGCCCGCTGCACGAACATCGGGGCGAGCACCGCCCGCAGGAGCGTCTGGCCGGTCTTGCCGTCGCGGCCGGCGTGGGGAAGTCCACTGGCCGCGACGGCGTCGGTGAGGGCGTCGGTGCGCAGCCCGGTGGAGGGGGTGAAGTTGACGTAGGGGCAGCCGGCGCGTACGGCGGCGGCCGCGTAGAGGGAGCTGGGCGGCAGCCGCAGGGCGCCCGGTTCGGGCAGCGGCTCGGTGGAGGAGACGCCTACGACCACGACACGGGCGAGCGCGTTGCGTGCGCGGAAGTCGTCGATGTCGGCGGCGAAGGCGGTGATGAGCTCCTCGTCGCCGCGGGTGTCACCGGCGCCCGGTCCGCCGGGCCGTATCCCGGCGTCGGCGGCGGCCAGTTCGGCGCGCACCGCGGAGGCGAGGCCGTGCGGCAGGACGCCCGCTTCCGTGAGGTGTTCCGCGCGCTTGGGCAGCGGGCAGTGGGCGGTGTCGTGTCCGCCGAAGACGAGGGAGGACAGGGGTGGCAGCCCGGCCCCGGCGAAGGCGGGGGTCTCTGTGACCATGCCGGTCGGCGGGTGCAGCCCGGCGGTGACCGCCGCGCATCCGGCGACGGCTGTGGTGGCCACTGAGCCGCGTGCTCCGACGAACCAGACTCCGGTACGTGCATTCCCGTCTGTCACGGGCTGCCTCCCTGCCAGTCGATGTTCCGATGTGGTGGAGGACGGCGGGCGGGGGGTACGGCGCCTCCCCGCCCGCCGCCGGCAAATGGGCGGCCCTGGCCTGCGGCCTAGGAGGGCAGCTCCTTCAGCTGGATGTCCCGGAAGGACACCTGGTCGTCGGCCCCGTGGTTCTGGATGCCGATGTAGCCGTCCTTGAGGCTGCGGACCGGGTCGGTGTTGGTGAAGTCGTTGATCTTCACTCCGTTGAGGAAGACCCGCAGACGCTCTCCCTCGACCCGGATCTCGTAGCTGTTCCACTGGCCGGGCGGCTTCAGCGCCTGGTCACGGGCCTGGAGGTCGGCCGACTTGAAGCCGTAGACCGCGCCGGTGGTGCGGTCGGCTGCGTCGGTGGCGTCGATCTGGACCTCGTAGCCGTTGTTGACGGCGGACCACGGGTCGTCGGAGGCCGGGAAGCCCACGAAGACACCGGAGTTGTCGTCGCCTTCCATCTTCCAGTCGAGCTTCAGCGAGTAGGAGCCGAGTTCCTTGGCCTGGTACCACAGCATGCCCATGCCGCCCTCGGTGCGCAGTTCGCCGTCGACGACGTTGAACTTGCCCGGCCCGGCCTGCTTCCAGCCCTCGAGGGTCTCGCCGTTGAAGATGGTCCGGTAGCCGGTCCGCGGCTTGCAGTCGGCCGTCACCTGGCCGGTCGCGTACTTCAGCCCGCCGAGGAGGTGCTGACGGAAGGCCGGCTCGGCGTAGGACTCCTTGGTGTGGCCGCCGCCGGTGTAGAAGGCGCGGCCGCCCTCGTAGGTCTGGCACCAGGCGATCGGGTGGTCGCCCTTCATGGTGCCGCCCTGGTAGGTGGTCTCGTCGAGGGTGGCGAGGACGCGGGCCTGCTCACGCGGGTTGGTGCGGTAGTTGTACCACTCGTCGGTGCGCTCCCAGGGGCCGTCGATGTGCGAGGTGGCCGGGTGGTCGTGGTCCTCGACGCGGACGGTGGCGGGCTGGATGTGCGGGTGGGAGGCGAAGTAGGCGCCGACGAGGCCGCCGTAGAACTCCCAGTCGTACTCGGTGTCGGCCGCGGCGTGGACGCCCATGTAGCCGCCGCCCGCCGCGACGTAGTCCTCGAACGCCTTCTGCTGTTCGGCGTTGAGCACGTCACCCGTGGTGGAGAGGAACACGACCGCGTCGTACGTGGCGAGGTTGGCGGCCGTGAACTGGCCGGCCGCCTCCGTGGTGTCGACGGTGATCCCGGCGGAGCCGCCGAGTTCCTTCAGGGCCGTGATGCCCGCCGGGATGGAGTCGTGGCGGAAGCCGCCGGTCTTCGAGAAGACGAGGACGCGTTCGGCTGCCTTGTCGACGGGGGTCTCGGAAAGCTTGAAGTCGTCCACGTCGTACAGCGCTCCTGCGCCTCCCTTGAAGACCAGGAAGAGTTCCGTGGTCCGCTCGGGGACGCCCCGCAGGGCCACGTCGATGTCCTGGAAGGTCTCCCAGCTGCCGGTGACGGGGACCGGTGCGGAGCCGAGGAGCTTGCCGTCCGCGGAGCCGGTGCGCACCTCGAGGATGCCGCCGGCGCCGCCGGAGGAGACGCGGGCGGTGAGCTTCTTGGAGCCGGTCAGGTTGTACGGCTCGAAGGAGATCCAGTCGCCGTTGTCGATGTCGCCGACGGCCTTGCCGCCGTGGGCGGCCGCCTTGTCGTACGTCTTGATGCCGGACTGGCCGTCGAAGTGCTCGGCCTGCCGGTGGCGGGGCTGGAGCTGGGCCTGGTCGTGGCTGGTCAGCGCCGCCTGGCCGCCGCCTCCGCCGTCGGTGTACTCGGCGTCGAGGACTCCGAATATGTTGGCGTTGGGGTCGTGTCCGCCGTCGGCGGAGGTCTTGATGGTGCCTTCGCAGCCCTTGGCGGAGGTGACGGGGTGGCCGTGGCTGTCGTGGCCGAGGACGTAGTTCACCGTGACCTTGGTGCAGTCGATGGTGCCGTCCTCGGGATCGGTGACGGTCACCTTGAACGGGATCTCGTCGCCGAAGTCGAACAGGGCGCCCTCAGAGGGCAGTTCGAGGGTGACCTTGGGCGCCGTGTTGCCGACGACGACGTGGACGCTGGCGGAGCCGGTGCGGCCCGTCGGGTCCTTCGCGGTGACCGTCGCGGTGTAGGTGCCGTTCTTGGTGTAGTGGTGGACGGGGTTCGCCTCTGTGGAGGTCGTGCCGTCGCCGAAGTCCCAGCTGTGGGTGAGGGCGTCGCCGTCCGCGTCGGTGGTTCCGGCGGAGGAGAAGGTGACGCGCAGCGGCGCCTGGCCGGATGTCCTGTCCGCGGAGGCTTCCGCGACCGGGGAGCGGCCGCCGGTGGCGTTCTCGATGCGGTACAGGCCGGCGTTCTCGTCGCCGCCGAACCAGGCGGTGCCGTAGTCGAGGACGTACAGCGCGCCGTCCGGGCCGAAGGCCATGTCCATGATCTGGGTGCCGGTCCACGGGACGGGGTTGATCGAGCGGACCGCGCCGTCCTCGGCCGTGTCGATGCGCTTGATCCAGCGCCGGCCGAACTCTCCGGCGAAGAAGTCACCGTCGTACGCCTCGGGGAACTTCACCGGGGAGTCGAGCGCGGCGTCGTAGTGGTAGACCGGGCCGCCCATCGGGGACTCGGAGCCGCTGCCGAACTCCGGGACGGAGCCGCCGTCGTACGGGATCCAGGCCGGCTGCGCGGGCGGCAGGTCGACCAGGCCGGTGTTGTGCGGCGAGGTGTTCTTCAGGTTCGCGCAGTCGAAGGTCGCACCGGAGGTCTTGGTGGCGAAGTCGTAGTCGACGTACGGGTCGTTGTCGCCGGTGCAGAACGGCCAGCCGAAGTTGCCGGGGCCGGTGACGCGGGCGAACTCGACCTGGCCGGCGGGTCCGCGCTTCGGGTCGGCGGTGCCGGCGTCGGGACCGTAGTCACCGACGTAGAGGACGCCGGTCTTCTTGTCGACGCTGAAGCGGAACGGGTTGCGGAAGCCCATCGCGTAGATCTCGGGCCGGGTCTTGTCCGTGCCGGGGGCGAAGAGGTTGCCCTCGGGGATGGAGTACGAGCCGTCGGCCCCGACCTTGATGCGGAGGATCTTGCCGCGCAGGTCGTTGGTGTTGCCGGAGGTGCGGCGGGCGTCGTAAGCGGGGTTGCGGCCGGGCCGGTCGTCGATGGGCGTGTAGCCGTCGGAGGCGAAGGGGTTGGAGTCGTCGCCGGTCGACAGGTAGAGGTTGCCCTCGGCGTCGAAGTCGATGTCGCCGCCGACGTGGCAGCAGATGCCGCGGGTCGCCGGGATGTCGATGATCTTCTTCTCGCTGGCGTTGTCCAGCGTGCCGTCCGCACGGAGCACGAACCGCGACAGCCGGTTGACGCCGTCGTACTTGGCGAAGTCGGCCGCGGTGCCCTCGCCCGGGGCGTCGCCCGCGGGGGTGTCCATGGGCGGTGCGTAGTAGAGGTAAATGAAACGGTTCTGCGCGAAGTTCGGGTCCAGGCCGACGCCTTGGAGTCCCTCTTCGTCGTGCGAGTAGACGGGGACGGTGCCGACGACGCGGGTGTTGCCGGCGGCGTCCGTCATACGCAGCTCGCCGCTGCGGGAGGTGTGCAGCACACTGCGGTCGGGCAGGACGGCCAGCGACATGGGCTCGCCGGTCTCCTCACCGCCCTTGGCGAGTGTGACCTGCTGGAATTCCTCCGCGGCCGCGGCGACCGCCGTCCGGGGGTCTGCGGCGGACGCGGTGGTCGGCGCGGTGAGGGCGAGCGAGCCGGCGGCCAGAAGACCGCCGGTGAGGAGTGCGAGAGCCTTGCGGGCCCTGGGCCTTGTTCTGTGCACGAATGTCCTCCGGTAAGGCCGGTCGAACGGGGCGGTGTGCCGTGGAACCGGAGTGCGCCGTCACTCCCGAACCACCTATGTCGTGTACACGAGATGGGACCGTAGCCGGGTTGGTCCTGGACCGAAAGCCCTTGTGCAGCAGAGAAGTTGAACTTTTTCCCAGCACAGGACAAAGGCGTGCCCGGGCAGCCCTGACCGGCCCGGCGGCATCCCTCGCCACCGGGCCGTACCTGGGCGTTTCTAGCTGTCGCCGCCCGAGAAGGCGGCGTCGAACGAGGCCGACGGAGGATCGAAGTCGAAGCGCTTCAGATCGGCAAGCGCTTGCGGAGCGCCCATCAGGCGGTCCATGCCGGCGTCTTCCCATTCCACCGAGATGGGTCCCTCATAGCCGATCGAGCGCAGCATCCGGAACACGTCCTCCCACGGCACGTCACCGTGTCCGGCGGAGACGAAGTCCCAGCCGCGCCGCGGGTCGCCCCACGGCAGATGCGAACCGAGCCGCCCGTTGCGCCCGTCCAGACGCTTACGGGCCTCCTTGCAGTCGACGTGGTAGATCCGGTCCCGGAAGTCGTACAGGAAGCCGACCGGATCCAGGTCCTGCCAGACGAAGTGGCTCGGGTCGAAGTTGAGCCCGAAGGCCGGCCGGTGGCCGACCGCCTCCAGGGCGCGTTTCGTGGTCCAGTAGTCGTAGGCGATCTCGCTGGGGTGCACCTCGTGGGCGAAGCGGACGCCCTCGGCGTCGAAGACGTCGAGGATCGGGTTCCAGCGTTCGGCGAAGTCCTCGTAGCCGCGCTCGATCATCCGCTCGGGCACCGGCGGGAACATCGCGACGAGATGCCAGATCGACGAGCCGGTGAAACCGACGACGGTGTCGACCCCGAAGGCCGCGGCGGCCCGCGCGGTGTCCTTCAACTCCGCAGCGGCCCGCCGCCGTACGCCCTCCGGTTCCCCGTCGCCCCAGATCCGGGCGGGCAGGATGCCCTGATGGCGTTCGTCGATGGGGTTGTCGCAGACCGCCTGGCCGACCAGATGGTTGGACACGGCCCAGCATTTGAGGCCGTACTTCTCCAGCAGGGCGTGCCTGCCGTCGAGGTAGGACGGGTCGGCCAGGGCCTTGTCGACCTCGAAGTGGTCCCCCCAGCAGGCCAGTTCCAGACCGTCGTAGCCGAAGTCGCGGGCGAGTGAACAGACCTCCTCGAGCGGCAGATCGGCCCACTGGCCGGTGAACAGTGTGAACGGGCGTGGCATGGCGCCTCCAAACCGGGTCCTGCCGGATCTGTGCCGGCCGTCAAGCCTGTACCGCCTCCACCGCCTGTACGGGCGTGTAGACGGAGTTCTTCTGTGCGCTCTCCTCCACCGCCGCCAGCACCCGCTGGACCTGGAGCCCGTCGGCGAACGAGGGGACCGGGTCGGTACCGGACGCGATCGCCTCGACCAGGTCGCGGGCCTGGTGGGCGAACGTGTGCTCGTAGCCGAGCGCGTGGCCCGGCGGCCACCAGGCCTCCAGATACGGGTGCTCCGCCTCCGTGACGAGGATCCTGCGGAAGCCGGCCGTGGCGGCGGGCTCGTGGTGGTCGTGGAAGGAGAGCTCGTTGAGCCGCTCGAGGTCGAACGCGAGCGAGCCCTGCTCGCCGTTGATCTCCAGCCGCAGGGCGTTCTTGCGGCCCGAGGCCATCCTGCTCGCCTCGAACGTGGCCAGCGCCCCGGACTCCAGCCTGCCGGTGAAGACGGCCGCGTCGTCGACCGTGACCGGCCCCCGCCGCGTGCCGCCCGACGCGGCAAGGCCGGCGGAGGCGCCTTGGAGCAGCGGACGTTCCTTGACGAACGTCTCCAGCTGGGCGGAGACCCCCACCAGCGTCTCCCCGGCCAGGTACTGCGCCAGGTCGACGATGTGGGCGCCGAGGTCGCCGAGCGCCCCGGACCCCGCGTGCTCGCGCTCGAGGCGCCAGGTCAGTGGGAAGTCGGGGTCCACCAGCCAGTCCTGGAGGTAGGTCACCCGCACGTGCCGCAGGGTGCCGATCCTGCCCTCGGCGATCAGCCGGCGGGCGTAGGTGAGAGCGGGCACCCTGCGGTAGTTGAAGCCGACCATCGCGAGCTGCCCGTTGCGCCGGGCCCGTGCGGCCGCCGCGACCATGGCCTCCGCCTCGGCGACCGAGTTCGCCAGGGGCTTCTCGCACAGGACGTGCTTGCCCGCCTCCAGCGCCGCGATCGCGATCTCCGCATGGCTGTCGCCCGGTGTGCAGACGTCGACGAGTTGCACGTCGTCGCGGGCCACGAGGGCGCGCCAGTCGGTCTCCGCCGCGGCCCAGCCGTGTTTGCCGGCCGCGGCACGCACTGCGGCGGCGTCACGGCCGGCGATCGCGGCGAGGACCGGCCGCAGCGGCAGGTCGAACACGCGTCCCGCGGTGCGCCACCCCTGGGAGTGGGCGGCGCCCATGAACGCGTATCCGACCATGCCGACGCCGAGTGTCGGCGGTGCGGCCTCACTGTCCCTCTGTTGCATACGGAATCCTCCTCGTCGGAGTCAACGGTCTCGTCGGTGTGCTCGGTGGGGGCGGGCGCGCCTCCGGTCAGTTGAAACCGGTGGGCAGGTACTCGTCGACGTTGTCCTTGGTGACGACGGCCGAGTAGAGGGTGAGGGAGGCCGGAATCTCCAGTTCGGCCATGCCGCTGACGCCCTTGCCCTGACCGAGGGCGCGGGCGAGGTCGATGGCGGACGCCGCCATCGTCGGCGGGTACAGGACGGTGGCCTTGAGGACGCTGTCGTCGGCCTTGATGGCGTCCATCGCGGACTTCGCGCCGGCGCCGCCGACCATCAGGAAGTCCTTGCGGCCCGCCTGCGCGATGGCGCGCAGCGCGCCCACGCCCTGGTCGTCGTCGTGGTTCCACAAGGCGTCGAACTGCGACTGGGCCTGGAGCAGTTGGGCCATCTTGGCCTGGCCCGACTCCACGGTGAAGTCGGCCGCCTGGCGGGCGACCTTCTTGATGTTGGGGTAGTTCTTCAGAGCGTCGTCGAAGCCCTGGGTGCGCTGCTTGGTGAGCTCCAGGTTGTCCAGCCCGGCGAGCTCGATGACCTTGGCGTTCGGCTTGTCCTTGAGCTGCTCGCCGATGTAGTTGCCGGCGTTGAGGCCCATGCCGTAGTTGTCGCCGCCGATCCAGCAGCGGTAGGCCTGCGGGGAGGCGAAGATGCGGTCCAGGTTGACGACCGGGATGCCCGCCTTCATGGCCTGGAGACCCACCTGGGTGAGGGCCTTGCCGTCGGCCGGCAGGATCACCAGGACGTCGACCTTCTTGTTGATCAGGGTCTGGACCTGCCCGATCTGGGCGGCCGTGTCGTTGGACCCCTCGGTGATCTCCAGAGTGACGTCGGAGTACCGCTCCGCGCGGGACTTGGCGTTCTGGTTGATGGCGTTCAGCCAGCCGTGGTCGGCCTGCGGCCCCGCGAAGCCGATGGTGACGGCCTTGCCGGGCTTGTCGTCGGCGACCGGCGCGTTGTCGGTGGCGGCCTCCTGCTTCTTGGGCTCGTTGCTGGTGCACGCGGTGAGCAGTGCGCCGGCGGAGATCGCGGCGGTGCCGAAGAGCAGTCCTCTGCGGCTGGTGGACGGGGTTTCTGGCATGGCGGGTCTACCCCTTCAACTGGGCGGTCTTGGCGGGTGCTGCGGACGTACGGACAGGGGGTGCGCGGCGGCGGTGTCAGGCCCGGCCGCCGCGCACGCTGCGGCGCGTCAGGCGTCTCCGCCGCGCAGGGTCCGGTGCTGGACCAGTACGGCGGCGACGATGATGGCGCCCTTGGCGATCTGCTGGACGGCGCTCTCGAGGTTGTTGAGGGCGAAGATGTTGGTGATCGTGGTGAAGACGAGGACACCGAGGACGGAACCGACGATGGTGCCGCGGCCGCCGCTGAGCAGGGTGCCGCCGATGATCGCCGCGGCGATGGCGTCGAGTTCGTAGAGGTTGCCGTTGGTGTTCTGGCCGGAACCGGCCAGCACGATCAGCATGAAGGCGGCGATGCCGCAGCACAGGCCGGACAGCAGGTAGAGGTAGAGCCGCTGGCGGCGGACGTCGATGCCGGCGAGCCTGGCGGCCTCCGCGTTGCCGCCGACGGCGACGGTGCGCCGGCCGAAGGTGGTGCGGCCCAGGACCAGCCAGCCGATGACGGTGACCGCGGCGAAGACCAGGACCAGGGGCGGGATGCCGAGGATGTAGGCGTCCCTGATACCGAGGTCGAGCACGGAGTCGACGGTGACGATCTGGGTCTTGCCGTCCGTGATCTGCAGGGCGAGACCGCGGGCGGAGGCGAGCATCGCGAGGGTGGCGATGAAGGGCACCATCCGGCCGTACGCGATGAGCAGGCCGTTCACCAGTCCGCAGCCGACGCCGACGATCACGGCGGTGAACAGGATGCCGGTGAAGCCGTACTCCTGGGTGGCCACCGTCGTCGCCCACACCGAGGCGAGCGCCACGATGGCGCCGACGGACAGGTCGATCCCTCCGCTGGTGATCACGAAGGTCATGCCGACGGTGACGACACCGATGACGGACGCCTGGGTGAGGACGAGCTGGAGATTGCTCGTCGCGAGGAACTCGTCCGGTTTGGTGATGCCGCCGACCGCCACGAGCACGGCGAGCACACCGAGCAGCGACAGATTGCGGACGTCGAGGCGCAGTCCGAGCGGACGGCGTGAACCCCCCTTGTCCGGTGCGGACTTGGCGGCAGGCATCGGCGCGTCCTGCTGCGCCGGGGTGGCCGGCTGCGTCATGCCGTCTCAGCTCCCTTCCATCACGAGGTCGAGTACGCGGTGCTCGTCGAGCTCCCGGGCGTCCGCCGTGTGCACGACGCTGCCTTCGCGGAGCACCAGCACCCGGTCGGCGAGGCCCAGGACTTCGGGCACTTCGCTGGATACGAGAAGTACGGCGAGGCCTTCGTCGGCCAGCCGGCGGATCACTGCGTAGAGCTCGGCGCGGGCGCCGACGTCGACGCCGCGGGTCGGCTCGTCCAGCAGCAGCACCTTGCAGCCGCGCAGCAGCCAGCGGGCGAGCACCGCCTTCTGCTGGTTGCCGCCGGAGAGGGTGCGGATGCGGGCGTCGGGGTTGTCGGGGCGCAACGACAGTTCCCTGGTGGCCTGTTGCGCGGCGGCCCGTTCGGCACGGTGGTCGAGCCAGCCCGAACGGGAGAAGCGGGAGAGGGTGGAGATGGAGACGTTGCGGGTGACCGACTCGAGCATCAGCAGGCCCTGCGCCTTGCGTTCCTCGGGGGCGAGGCCGATGCCGGCACGGACGGCGGCACGGACGCTGCCGGGCCGCAGGACGGTGCCGTCGACGAGGACCCGGCCGGCGTCGGCCCTGCGTGCGCCGTAGACGGTCTCCAGGATCTCGCTGCGTCCGGAACCGACCAGTCCCGCCAGGCCGACGATCTCGCCGGGCCGCAGCTCCAGGTCGACGGGCGCGAACTCGCCTTGCCGGGTGAGCCCTTCGACCCTCAGCACCGGTTCCCTGCCCGCGGCGGCGCCGGCGGCGGGACGCTCGGGGAAGACGTATTCGACGTTGCGCCCGGTCATCAGGGCGACCACGTCGCGGGTCGGGGTGGACTTGGCCGGCAGACCGACCGCGACGGCCCTGCCGTCCTTGAGGACGGTGACCCGGTCGCCGATCCGCCGGATCTCCTCCAGACGGTGGGAGATGTAGACGACGGCGACCCCGTCCGCCGTCAGGTCGCCCACGATGCGGAAGAGGTTGTCGACCTCGTCCGGGTCGAGCGCGGCGGACGGCTCGTCCATCACGATGAGCCGTACCTCGTGGGAGAGGGCGCGGGCCATGGAGACGATCTGCTGCTGCGCCGCGGAGAGGTCGCCGACGAGCCGCGAGGGGTCGATCTCCGGGTGGCCGAGCCTCTTGAGGAGACCGGCGGCAGCGGTGCGGGCGGTCCCGCCGCGCACGACGATTCCGGCCGTGGTGGGCTCGTGCCCGAGGAAGACGTTCTCGGCGACGGACAGCCCTTCCACCAGGTCGAGTTCCTGGTAGATGGTGGCGATGCCGAGACGCATGGCGGCGATGGGCGACTTGAGGGCGACGGCCTCGCCCCGCCAGGTGATCTCTCCGCCGTCGGGCTGGTGGGCCCCGGCGAGCACCTTGATCAGGGTGGACTTGCCGGCCCCGTTCTGGCCGAGGAGGCAGTGGACCTCACCGGCCTGGACCTCGAGGTCCACGCCGTCCAGGGCGCGGACGCCCGGGAACGACTTGGTGATGCCGGACATGGTGAGCAGGGGTGGTTCTGGTGCCATGACGAATCCCCTCGGCGGGTGCGGCCGGTGAGCGGGCAGGGCGGGACGGGGGTACGGAAGCGGTTACGGGCGGCTTTGGGGCGCCACTGGCGTCACGCGTGCCGGGGCGTACGGGTGCGAGCGGGCGTGGCCTGGGGGTGCCATGCGACCAGTGCGGGCGCCGCCGTTCGCGGCGCGGTGTGCCGGGTGGCACGGGGGCGTGCGGGTGGTTCCGTAGTGTTCGGCGTGCGGATGGCGCCGTGGTGTTCCGGGACTGCGGGGTGGTGAGGGGTAGTGCGGGGTGATGCCGTTGGGTACTGCGACGGTGCTGTGGTGCCGTGCGGTGCTGTGGTGCGTTGCGGGTCGTCCGGCCCTGTCAGGCCGGCGAGAACAGGTGGTCGCTGATGAGTCGGGCCGCGCCGATGACGCCGGCGGTCGGTCCCAACTCGCCGAGCACGATGGGCAGATTGCCGGTCGCGAGCGGCAGGGACTGCCGGTAGACCTGGGTCCGTACGCTCGCGAGCAGGGTGTGGCCGAGGCCGGTGACCCCTCCGCCGATCACGACGAGACCCGGGTTGAAGAAGCTGACGAGCCCGGCGATGACCTGGCCGAGGCGGTTCCCTCCCTCACGGATGAGGTCCAGTGCCGTGGCGTCGCCGGCTGCGGCGGCCGCCGACACGTCCACGGCTGTGAGCCGCCCTGCCGCCTCCAGCCGGGTGAGGAGCTCCACCGACCGGCCCGCCCGCGCCGCGTCCTCGGCGTCGCGGGCGAGGGCGGCGCCGCTGAAGTGCGCCTCCAGGCAGCCCCGGTTGCCGCACGCGCAGGCGCGGCCGTCCAGTGTGACCTGGATGTGGCCGATGTCGCCGGCGCTGCCGGTCGTACCGCGGTAGACCTCACCGCCGACGACGATGCCGCAGCCGATACCCGTGCCGATCTTGATGCACAGGAAGTCTCCGACGGAACGCGCGACACCGGCGTGCTGTTCGCCCATGGCCATCAGGTTCACGTCGTTGTCGACCATGACAGGGCAGCCGAGGTCCTGGCTGAGGGCCTCCCGTACAGGGAAGCCGTCCCATCCGGGCATGATCGGGGGCGCGACCGGCACGCCCTCGGGGTAGCGGACCGGGCCGGGGACGCCGATGCCCGCGCCGTCGAAGCCCTCCGCGAGACCGGAGGCCTTGAGCTTGGCGGCCATCGACAGCACCTGCTCGAAGACGGCGACCGGGCCCTCGCGGACGTCCATGGGGTGGTTGAGATGCCCCAGGACCTCCAACTCGGCGTTGGTGACGGCGACATCGATCGACGTGGCGCCGATGTCCACACCGAGGAAGCGGAGCGCGGGCGCGAGCCTGATGTTGTGGGACCGGCGGCCGCCGCGGGAGGCGGCGAGCCCGTCGGCGACGACGAGTCCGGTCTCGAGCAGCCGGTCGACCTCGACGGCGAGCTTGGACCGGGACAGGTCGACCTGATCCCCGAGCTGCGCGCGTGAGTTGGGCCCGCCGTCACGCAGCAGCCGGAGCAGTCGCGCCTGATGCGCGTTCGCGGGTCGAGCGGTCATCCGTCTCACGTGCCCCTCCCCTCCCCTGGCCTTCGGCTGGGGACCCAGTCGGTGTCTCCGTCGGGCTTTCGAGGGGAACGTAGCAGCGCTTTACCGAACTGGGAAGAACTTGCGCGCTGTTCCGGCCCAACTTTCTCCACACCCGGGACAAAGAGCGGCCGTCAGGTCGGCACGGAGCCCCGTCGCCCTTGTCCGTACCCGGGCCGGGTGGACGCGCGCCCCGGCTGGAGGGGCGTACGGAGGCGGGCGTACGGATGTCAGGCGTCGCGGACGAACTCGTAGGTGAGGTAGGCGAGACCGTCACCGACGGTGCGGTTGCCGAGGAGGCGGACGGACTTCTCCTCGCTGGTCCCGCCGAAGACCGTCTCGCCCGCGCCGAGCACGACCGGGTGGACCATCAGCCGCAGTTCGTCGGCCAGATCGTGCTCCATCAGCGTGCGGGCGAGCTGACGGCTGGCGTAGACGACGATCTCCCCGGTGAGCTCCTGCTTCAGCCTCGACACGGCACCCGGCACCTCGCCCTTCAGTACCGACGAGTTGTTCCAGTCCGGATCTTCGAGGGTTGTGAACTGCTGTGGTGTGACTTCGTATGAGTGAGTTCTGGTGTGTGTGGGTGAGTTTGTTGTGGGCTGCTGTGCGCGGGGGTCGGTGTGGTGGACGGGGGTTCGTGGACGGGGCACCACCGACAGGAAGGCCTCGGCACGGCGACATGCGGCCGACCGCGGGCCGGCCCGGACCCCCGCCCGCCCGACCGGGCGCGGGTCAGGACTGCTCGTGCTGGTGGTAGGTCTTGCGGGTGTGCTCCGTGTGCGCCCGCATGACCTCGGTGGCCCGCGTCTCGTCGCGGGCGGAGATCGCCGCGATCAGTTCGCGGTGCTCGATCCATGACTGGCGCCCCCGCTGCCGGGCGACCGGGGTGTAGTACCAGCGGACACGGCGGTCGACCTGCCCCGCGAGCTCCGCCAGGACCAGGTTGCCGGCGAGCTCCATCACCTTGGCGTGGAAGGCGGCGTTGGTGGCGACCGCCAGGTCGACGTCGTCGTCCGCGACGGCCTGCTCCCCCTTGGCGCAGAGCTCCTCGAGGGCCTCGATGCCGGCCGTACCCGAGTTCGCGGCCGCGAGCCGGGCGGCCTCCGCCTCCAGCAGCGTGCGCACGGACAGGAGCTGGTCGGCCTCCGACTCGGTCGGCTCGTGGACGAACGCGCCCTGGGCGGGGCGAAGATCGACCCAACCCTCGGTGTTGAGCCGTTGCAGCGCTTCGCGCACGGGCTGTCGGGAGACGCCGAGATGACCGGCGAGCTCGCTCTCGACCAGGTGCTGGCCGGGCCGCAGCGCGCGGGTGGTGATCAGTTCCAGCAGCGCCTCGTACACGCGCTCACGCAGCGGGCCGGGCCGTTCCAGTTTGGGCACGGTTCCCTGCGGCAGTCCTGCGGACAGCATCGGCGGTCCCCTTCCGGGCGATGGAGCGGACGACTACGGACGACTACAGCGATCGAGGAATTGGCTATCGTCTACAGTCTACCGAGCGCAATCGTCACCGACACCGAGATGCCGGTCACGTCGACGGGTCCCCAACCGGTCACGTCAACCGTCCCGTCCGACGAGCGGAATCAGTCGCTCCAGGAAGACCCGCTGGCCGCTGACCAGCTTCTGCCGCGCCTCGTCCAGCCCGCACCACCGCACCCGGTCGACCTCCGGGAACTCGCCGAACCGGCCCGACCCCCTCGGCCACTCCATGGTGAAGGTTCCCGGCACGACGAGGGACGTGTCCAAGTCGCCCTCCAGCGCCCAGGCCGTCACGAGCTTGCCGCTCGACTGGCGCGCCTCGCCGAGCGGATGCCACTCCCCCTCCGGGGCCTGGAGCCCGAGCTCCTCCTCGAACTCCCGCCGCGCCGCGGCCATCGGCTCCTCGTCGGGGGTGTACTCACCCTTCGGGATCGACCATGCCGCCTCGTCGCGCGTCTCCCAGAACGGGCCTCCCATGTGCCCGATCAGGACCTCGACACCGGTTTCCCGCCGCCGCCACAGCAGCAGCCCGGCGCTCCGCTTGTTCGCCATGCCGTTCAGTGTGCCGCCCCTGGCCGTCAGGGGCAGCGGATGACCTGGCCCGCGTACGAGAGGTTGCCGCCGAAACCGAAGAGCAGTACCGGGTCGCCCGACCCGATGTCACCACGCTCGACCAGCTTGGACAGCGCCATCGGGATCGACCCTGCCGAGGTGTTGCCGGAGTCGACGACGTCGCGGGCGACGACGGCGTTGACGGCGCCGATCTTCTGCGCGAGCGGCTCGATGATCCGCAGGTTGGCCTGGTGCAGCACCACGGCCGCGAGGTCCTCCGGCGCGACGCCCGCACGTTCGCAGACCTTGCGGGCGATCGGCGGCAGCTGCGTGGTGGCCCACCGGTAGACGGCCTGACCCTCCTGCGCGAAGCGCGGTGGAGTGCCCTCGATCCGTACCGCGTGCCCCATCTCGGGGACCGAACCCCACAGCACCGGGCCGATGCCCGGCTCCCGCCCTTCGGGGACGCTCTCGACCACGGCCGCGCCGGCGCCGTCACCGACGAGGACGCAGGTCGAGCGGTCGGTCCAGTCCACGATGTCGGCCATCTTGTCCGCCCCGATGACCAGCGCCCGGGAGGCCGCCCCGGCCCGCAGGGTGTGGTCCGCGGTGGCGAGCGCGTGGGTGAAGCCGGCGCAGACGACATTGAGGTCCATCACCGCGGGCGAGCCCATGCCCAGCCGGGCCGCCACCCGCGCCGCCATGTTGGGGGAGCGGTCGACAGCGGTCGACGTCGCCACCAGCACCAGATCGATGTCGGCGGCCGTCAGCCCCGCGGCGGCCAGCGCCTTGGCCGCGGCGTGCGCGGCAAGCTCGTCGACCGGCTCGTCGGGCCCCGCGACATGGCGGGTCCGAATGCCGGCACGGCTGCGGATCCACTCGTCACTCGTGTCGACCATGGCCGCCAGGTCGTCGTTGGTGAGCACCTTGGAGGGCTGATAGTGCCCGAGCGCGACGACACGTGAGCCGGTCATGGATGGCGTTCTCCTCGATCAGTGGGCAGGAAAGACCCAGTCTTGGCTGCTACCGACCGGTACGGCGGCATGTGATCCCACAGCTTCCCGCCCCGGACTTTGGAGCTTCCCGAAGGGTGCGCGGCGTCCGCGGGCCCGTTGCGACGCGACCCTTGACCCGCCGAAAGGCATACTGTAGACAATATTCTGTCGACTCACCCTCATCACATTCCTCCCTCGCTCGGTCGTCAACCGAACGGAGAGCCCCGTGAAAGTCGCAGTTGTCGGCGCCGGAGCCATCGGCGCGTATGTCGGGGCCGCGCTCCACCGCGCCGGCGCCGAGGTCCATCTCATCGCCCGCGGCGCCCATCTCGCAGCCATGCGCCGCGACGGCGTCCGTGTGCTCAGTCCCCGCGGTGACTTCACCGCCCGTCCGAACGCCACCGACGACCCGTCGTCCGTCGGCCCCGTCGACCATGTCTTCCTCGGTCTCAAGGCCAACTCGTACGCCGCCTCGGGCCCGTTGGTGCACCCGCTGCTGCACGAGCGCACCTCCGTCATCGCCGCCCAGAACGGCATCCCGTGGTGGTACTTCCACGGCCTGCCCGGGCCCTACGCCGGCCGCCGCATCGAAAGCGTCGACCCGGGCGGCGCCGTCAGCGCGACCCTGCCGCCCGAACGCGCCATCGGCTGTGTCGTCTACGCCGCCACGGAACTCGAGGCACCCGGCGTCGTACGGCACCTGGAAGGCACCCGGTTCTCCATCGGCGAGCCGGACCGGACCCTTTCGGCGCGCTGTGCCGAGTTCAGCGACGCCATGGTCGCCGGCGGGCTCAAGTGCCCCGTCGAACCGGATCTGCGCGACGACATCTGGATCAAACTGCTCGGCAACATCTCCTTCAACCCGATCAGCGCGCTGTCCCGGGCCACGATGGCGCAGATCTGCCGCCACCGGGACACGAAGGCGCTGGTCGAGACGATGATGCACGAGACGCTCGAGGTCGCGGCCGCCGTCGGCCCGGACGTCTCCGTCCAGCCGAGCCCCTGTCTGGGCCTGTGCGAACGCGCACCGGCGGCTTTGCTGATCCGCGCGGGGACCTCCCCCTCTCCGGCACCGGGACAGGCCCCGGGCCCCGGATCGCCCCTTCGTGGCGGCACTCCGGGCTCCGCCTCCGACCCCCATACCGCGCTCCGCGCGGTGGCCTCAAACGCCGGCCGGGCTGATTCCGCGGAACGAAACCCGGCCCCGCCGGCAACCACCACGTCGGGTCCGGGCCAGAACCCCGCCCCAGGGGCACGTCCAGCCCCGCCGGCGCTCGATGCGCGGGATTCAGGACAGAACCGGGACGCAAGTCCAGCCCGCCGCCGATTGAGGCGCGGGGGGCCCGGGGCGGAGCCACCTGGGTGCGGGCAGGCGCGGGGGCCGGGGCGGAGCCACGGGGTGGGGAGGGGCGGGGTGGGGGAGAACCCGCCTACGCCACCGCCGTCATCGCTCCCGCCACCCCCACCGCCCTCGCCGCCCCGGACCTCGCCCCCGCGGAGCCGTCGGCCGGCGCCGCCGTCCCCCAGGCGGGGGACCCGGCGCTGACCCTGCTCGCACGCGTCGGCGTCGTGGACCCGGCCTCACTCGACGACTACCGCGCCCACGGCGGCTACACCGCCCTCCGCCGCGCCTTCGCCCTGGGCCCCGCCGGTGTCATCCGGGAGGTCACCGACGCGGGGCTCCTGGGACGCGGCGGGGCCGCGTTCCCCACCGGGCGGAAGTGGCAGGCGACCGCGTCGCAGGCCGACCACCCCCACTACCTGGTCTGCAACGTGGACGAGAGCGAGCCCGGCACCTTCAAGGACCGGGTGCTGATGGAGGGCGATCCGTACGCCCTGATCGAGGCGATGACGATCGCGGGCTACGCGATCGGCGCCCACAAGGGCTTCCTGTACCTCCGCGGCGAGTACCCCCGCGCGCTCGGCCTCCTGGAGAACGCCATCGCCTCCGCCCGCGCCCGCGGCCTCCTCGGCCAGGACGTCCTCGGCCAGGGCTACGGGTTCGACATCGAGATCCGGCGCGGCGCGGGCGCCTACATCTGCGGCGAAGAGACCGCGATCTTCAACTCCGTCGAGGGGTACCGGGGCGAGCCCCGCACCAAGCCGCCGTTCCCCGTGGAGAAGGGCCTGTTCGGCAAGCCGACGGCCGTGAACAACGTCGAGACGCTCGTCAACGTCCTGCCGATCCTCACCGGACGGACGGAGGAGACGAAGCTGTTCTGCCTGTCCGGGAACGTCGACCGTCCCGGCATCTACGAGCTGCGGTTCGGTGTCACCCTGCGCGAGCTGATCGAGCTCGCCGGCCCGCCGGACACGATGCGCGCGGTCCTGCTCGGCGGGGCCGCCGGCAGCTTCGTACGCCCCGACGAGCTGGACATCCCGCTCACCTTCGAGGGGACCCACGCCGCCGGTACGACGCTGGGGTCCGGTGTGGTGCTCGTCCTCGACGACACCGTCGAACTGCCGCGCGTCCTGCTGCGCATCGCGAAGTTCTTCCGCGACGAGTCCTGCGGCCAGTGCGTGCCCTGCCGGGTGGGCACGGTCCGCCAGGAGGAGGCGCTGCACCGCATCAAGGACCGTACGGGCGCCGACGCGGCCGGTGACATCGCCCTCCTGCGCGAGGTCGGCCGCGCCATGCGGGACGCCTCGATCTGCGGCCTCGGGCAGACCGCCTGGAACGCCGTCGAATCCGCCATCGACCGGCTGGGAGCCTACGAATGACCGCCATCCCCCTCCACATGCCGCGCCGGCTGGTCGAGTTCACCCTCGACGGCCAGGAGGTCAGAGTCCCCGAGGGCGACACGATCCTCGACGCGTGCCGTGCCGCCGGCAAGGACATACCGACGCTCTGCCAGGGCGACACGCTGACCCCCAAGAACGCCTGCCGGGTGTGCGTCGTGGAGGTCGAGGGCGCTCGGACCCTCGCGCCCGCGTGCTCCCGCCGCGCAGAGCCCGGCATGACGGTGCTGACCGACACGGAGCGCGCCCGGCACAGCCGAAAGGTCGTGCTGGAGCTGCTGGCCTCGTCCACGGACCTGTCCATGACGCCGCGGGCCGCCGAGTGGATGAAGGAGTACGAGGCCGAGCCGGACCGCTTCGGCCCGGCAGCGGCCCGTATGAACGAGGAACCGAAGATCGACAACGACCTCTACGTCCGCGACTACGACAAGTGCATCCTCTGCTACAAGTGCGTCGACGCCTGCGGCGAGCAGTGGCAGAACACGTTCGCCATCGCCGTCGCGGGGCGCGGCTTCGACGCCCGTATCTCCACGGAGCACGACGCGCCGCTGACCGACTCGGCGTGCGTGTACTGCGGCAACTGCATCGAGGTGTGCCCGACGGGGGCGCTCTCCTTCAAGTCCGAGTTCGACATGCGCACGGCCGGGACCTGGGACGAGTCGGCCCAGACCGAGACGACGACCGTGTGCGCGTACTGCGGCGTCGGCTGCAACCTCACCCTGCATGTGCAGGAGAATGAGATCATCAAGGTCACCTCGCCGCACGACAACCCGGTGACCCACGGCAACCTCTGCATCAAGGGCCGTTTCGGCTACCAACACGTACAGCAGCGCTGATCGAACGAATGGGACTGATCGCCATGGGACGGGTCACGGAGCGCCGCCGCACCATCCGCATCAGGGACGGGGTGGTCACGTCCCGACCCGACACGCTGGTGGCGGAAGAACCGCTGGAGATCCGGCTGAACGGCAAGCCGCTCGCCATCACCATGCGCACCCCGGGCGACGACTTCGCGCTCGCGGCGGGTTTCCTGGTCAGCGAGGGCGTCCTGCACGCCGGCTCCCAGGTGCGGTCGATCGTGTACTGCGCGGGCGCCAAGGAGGACGGCACCAACACGTACAACGTCGTCGACGTGGCGCTCGCGGACGGTGTCCCGGTCCCGGACATCACCCTCGAGCGGAACGTCTACACCACGTCGTCCTGCGGCCTGTGCGGCAAGGCCAGCCTGGACGCCGTACGCACCACCGCGCACTTCCCGATCGCCGACACTCCCCCGGTCCGCGTCGAGCCCGCTCTGCTCGCCGGCCTCCCCGACCGGCTTCGGGCGGCGCAGCGGGTGTTCGACCGGACCGGGGGCCTGCACGCGGCGGCGCTGTTCTCGCCGGAGGGCGAGCTGCTCGACATCCGGGAGGACGTGGGCCGGCACAACGCGGTCGACAAGCTCATCGGCCGGGCGCTGACCGACGACCGGCTGCCGCTCTCCCGGTCGATCCTCCTTGTCTCCGGTCGCGCGTCCTTCGAACTGGCACAGAAGGCGGTGATGGCGGGCATCCCCGTGCTGGCGGCCGTCTCCGCGCCGTCGTCGCTGGCGGTGGACCTGGCGGCGGAGACCGGTCTGACGCTGGTCGGCTTCCTGCGCGGCAACAACATGAACGTGTACGCGGGCGACGAGCGCATCGCCCTGCGCACTGGGGTCTGACGCGCCCCGCTGCACGGGATACGGACCCGGCCCCGCGGGGAGCGCCCCCTGCGCCGGCCGGGTCCCTCCGTGTGCGCGGCCGCTCAGCGACCTGTCCGGAGGCCGCTGATCAGGGGGCCGGGGCACGGTGCGCGGGCAACAGGCCCGAGACCGCCGGCGGCCACACGCTGTGCGGCAGCGATCCCTCAGTCGCAGCGCCCGGCAGCCGGCGCTCGGACGGCGTGCCCGCCGACACGGTCGGCGCCGCCGGATCCGCGACCCGCTCGACGAACGGCGGGAGGTCCTGGGCACACCGGGTCCCCTCCGGCGGCAGGGCACCGGTGAGGAAGTAGCGCACCACATGACGCGCCACGCATGCGCTCGGATTGTCCAGAGCGGTGTGCCCGTACCCGTCGAGTGTCAGCAGCCGCGCCCTGCCCAGTTCCTCGGCCATCGCGCGGCCCGCGGTGTACGGGGTGGAGGGGTCGTAGGTCGGGTTGACCACCAGCACCGGGTGGGCGGTCGGCCGGTTCCACGGGCCGGTGTAAGGGTGCGCCGCCCGGGCCGGCCAAGCGGCACACGGCTCGTTGGCCCACGCCCACCAGCGACCCAGCGCCCCTGCCTCCGCCACCGCCCGCCGTTCCAGGTCAAGGTAGCGTCCCGGCGACCGCGGGTTGGGGCTCTCCGAGCACAGGACCGCGAGCGACTGCTCGAAGCCCGGGTACCGCGCCGGCCCTGCCGAAGCCGTGGGCTCCACGGGCGCCCGGCCGTCCCACAGCGCTTCCAGCTTGTCCGCGGTCCCGGCCCAGCCGGGGTGCACGGTGTAGAGCTCGCCGCGCACCTCGCTCACTGTCCGTGCGTACGTCCACTCCCCTACCGGCCGGCTCTCCAAGCGCCGGAGCAGGGAGTCGTACTTGGCACGGGTCGCCTTCGGACTGCCCGCCGAGAACACACAGCGCTCCACGGGTGCGCGGCCGCAGTGGTCGAGGAACTGTCCCAGCGTCTCGGCGGAGCCCCGGTGGGAGCCGAGCCGCAGGAAGGTGTTCAGCTCGGGCTCACCGGTCGCTCCCCCGTTCGCCCATGCACGCGGGTCCACGTTCCCGTCGACCACCAGACGCCCGACCCGCTCGGGGAACAGGTTCGCGTAGGTCGCGCCGATCAGTGTGCCGTAGGAGATGCCCCAGTAATGCAGCCGTTCCTCCCCCACCGCACGGCGCAGCAGGTCCAGGTCGCGGGCCGTGTCGGCGGTCGAGACGTGGCGGAGCAGCTCCGGATCGCGCCGCTCACAGCGCTGGGCAAGATCGGCGTACGCCGCTGTGAACGCGCGCTGTTCCTTCTCGCCCACCGGGAACGGGGGCACCTGGGCGTGCCAGACGGTGGCTTCCTCCGCGGTGACGAAGCAGCGCACGGCCGTGCTCTCGCCGACGCCTCGGGGGTCCCAGCTGACGATGTCGTAGCGGTCGCGCAGTGCGCGTGGGAACTTCTCGTACAGTTCCGGCAGCCCGACGGTCCCGGGGCCGCCCGGACCGCCGGGGTTGAAGAACAGGGTGCCGAGCCGCTCGGCCGGCTCGGCGCTGCGGTGACGGATCACGGCGAGTTCGATGCTGCGGTACTCGGGGCGGGCGTGGTCGAGCGGCACGTTCGCCACCGCGCATTCGAACCCGGCCTGCGCCTCGCTCTTGCAGGGCTTCCACTTCAGGACCACGGTGGTGTCGCCCCCGGGACCGCCCGCGGAGGCCGGGCCGACCGCTCCGAGCAGCATCACCAACGCCCCGGCCACCGCGCCCGCGGCCCCCTTGAGCGGTTTCCCCATGACGGTCCGTGGCATGGATGGGCCCTTTCTCGCGGCTGGCGGAGTCGGCCCCTGCGACAGCGGCCCCTGCCATACCACCGGCGACCCGAACGGACGGCAACCGACACGCGTCCGAACGGGCGGTGGGGATGTCGAGGACGGTCAGGTCACGCGGCGTCCGGCCGGCACCGCGACCGCAGGCCCGGAGCAGGAAGCGCCGCTCTGCGGGGCACCCCCTCCACCTCGCTCGTGGCGGAACCTGCCATCGCGAGACATCGGCGCCGGCCTGGCGTGACACGCGTGTCGTCCGGGCCCGCATCGACCGAACGGCCACGGCCCTGCCCAGCTGCTGCCCTGACCTGCCGCCGTCACGGCGGGACGCGTTCGCGCCGTGCCGGCGGGGGCGGCAACGCCGCTACCGCGTGCGGACGCCGCCGGACGGCGGCGGGATCATCTGGAGCGTGAGCGTCGCCGGCGGTTCGGCGATCCCCGGCCCGCCGGCCGCCGCCCACGCCAGCACGTCGTCGGTGGCGTCGTCGTCGAGCGCCCAGCCGATCCACGCGGCACGCGCCCCACGGCGGCGTCCCTCGGTCGACGGCTGCACGACGATCACGTTGGCCTGACCGCACGGCCCGAGACAGTCACTGGTCCGCACCGCGAGCCGCCCCCCGGACGCGGCGGCGGCGTCCCGCAGTCTGGCGAGCTGCCCGGCGTGGTCGGTACCGGGGTTCTTGCGTGCGTCGCCGCAGCAGCAGCCACGGCAGACGACAAGGGTGCAGGGGCGGGCGCCGAAAGGGCGTATGGCGAACGTCGTCACCGGGTGATCTTCCCAGCCGTACGCCCCGTACCCGGCCCGGGGCCGCGGTGACGCCGGACACGTCCAGGGGGTCGCCCCGAGCCCATGTGTCCGGCCGCCCGCCGAGTCGGCAGGCGGCCGGACACGCGGTCACCGCGATGCCGTCGCGTGATGCGACAGAGGTCGCCGCGCCCACGGCACCGTGCACGTCCGCGGCTCCCGGGACCGGACCGGACGGCGTCTTCGCGTCGGCGCGGCCGGTCGGACCGCGCTCATCGGGTGCGCGGCGTTGACCGGTTCGCAGTGTTCATCGGGTGCGCAGTGTTCATCGGTTCGCAGTGTTCATCGGGCGCGCAGGGTTCACCGGCTTCGCAGCGTTCACCGGCTTCGCAGCGCGGCAGGCGCGTCGGGCGCGGACGTCGCACGGCGCGGAGCCGGCGCGGCGGGGTCCGGATCGTCGGCTCGGCGCTTCGCGATCACCGCGCAGACCATCAGCTGCATCTGGTGGAAGAGCATCAGCGGCAGCACCGCGAGACTCGCCTGCGCCCCGAACAGCACGGTAGCCATGGGTAGTCCCGCCGCGAGGCTCTTCTTGGAGCCCGCGAACTGGATCGCGATCCGGTCCGCCCGCCCGAAGCCGAGGCGCTTCGCCCCGAGCCAGGTGACCGTCAGCATCGCCGCCAGCAGCACCGCCTCGACGGCGAGCAGCGCGCCGAGCCGCCCCGGGGTGACCTGCTGCCAGACGCCGGCGGTCATGCCTTCGCTGAAGGCCGTGTAGACGACGAGCAGGATCGAGCCCCGGTCGACGTATCCGAGCACCTTCTTGTGGCGGACCAGGAAGCCGCTCACCCAGCGGCGCAGCAACTGGCCCGCCAGGAAGGGCACAAGGAGTTGGAGCACGATCCGCAGCAGCGAGTCCGCGGAGAAGCCGCCGGCGCCGCCGCCCAGCAGCAGGGCCGCCAGCAGCGGGGTGAGGACGATGCCGGCGAGGCTGGAGAAGGAGCCCGCGCAGATCGCCGCGGGCACATTGCCCCGCGCCATCGAGGTGAAGGCGATCGACGACTGGATCGTGGAGGGCACCAGGCACAGGAAGAGCAGTCCGCTGTAGAGCTCGGGCGTGAGCACGGCCGGTTCGAGCCCGCGGGCGGCGAGTCCCATCAGCGGGAAGACCACGAACGTGGCCGCGAGCACGGTGACGTGCAGCCGCCAGTGCCGCAGTCCGTCGAGCGCCTCGCGCGTGGAGAGCCGCGCGCCGTAGAGGAAGAACAGGAGGGCCACCGCGCCGGTCGACGCCCCGCCCGCGACGTCGGCCGCCCGGCCGGAGGCCGGCAGGAGCGCCGCGAGGGCCACGGTCCCGAGCAGCGCCAGGATGTACGGATCGATCGGCAGCCAAGAAGGCAGGCGCGGGGTACGGCGGCGGCTCATGTGCTCCACTTGCTCTCGGTCAGGACGTGCCCTCTCCATGCTCCTCTCCGAGCGGCCGATCGGGAATCCCGTACACCGCACTCACTACCATCACGTTCCGCGATGACCGCGTCTACGATGGACCGCGTGTACGACCCGACCCAGCTGCGTACGTTCCTGGCCGTGGCCCAGACGCTGAACTTCACGCAGGCCGCCCGCCGGCTCGGGCTGCGTCAGTCGACGGTGAGCCAGCATGTGCGCCGGCTCGAGGACGCCACCGGCCGGCCGCTGTTCAGCCGCGACACCCACAGCGTGGAGCTGACGGAGGACGGCGAGGCCATGCTCGGCTTCGCCCGCACGATCCTTCAGGCGCAGGAGCGCGCCGCCGCCTACTTCACGGGCACCCGGCTGCGCGGGCGGCTGCGGTTCGGCGCGTCGGAGGACTTCGTACTGACCCGGCTGCCGGAGATCCTCGAGGCGTTCCGCCGCGACCATCCCGAGGTGGACCTCGAGCTCACCGTGGAGCTGTCCGGCACCCTGCACAAGCGGCTGGAGGCGGGCCGGCTGGACCTGGTGCTCGCCAAGCGCGGCCCTGGCGCCACGCACGGCGAGCTGGTCTGGCGGGACCGCATGGTGTGGATCTCGGCAGAGGGACTGCGGGTGGACCCTGAGCGGCCGCTGCCGCTGATCCTCTTCCCGCCGCCGGCCGTCACCCGGGCGCGCGCCCTGGAGGTGCTGGAGCAGTCGGGCCGGTCCTGGCGGATCGCCTGTACGAGCGGCAGCCTCAGCGGGCTGGTGGCCGCCGCCCGCGCCGGTCTGGGCGTGATGGCCCACACCCGAGGGCTGATCCCGCCCGGCTTGGTGACCGTTCCCGCCCGGGCGGGACTGCCCGAGCTGGGGACCGTCGACTTCGTGCTTCTCCAGGGCCGCCGCAGGGACGCGGCCAAGGAGGCCGCCACGGCGCTGGCCACCTCGCTGCTGGCGGCGGGCGACCGGCTCCACGGCCCCGTGCCCGGCTGACGGCAACGGCGGCCGACCGGCGACCGCGACCGCGACCGCGACTGGCCGCGGTGCGCCGCAAACTTGGCGGAAGCGTTCCATCCGGTACGGACCGGGACCGTCGCCCGTAGAGCGGCGGTGATCACGCCGTACAGATTCGGTGGAGATTGGGGGCCGGACTCCTTACCGACCGGTCAGTAATCGGCTCCCGTGCGGCCGTCCACTCTCCGCTCACCACCGCTGACCTGTGTCTACGTCTTTCGTCCACAGTTCACGGGGACCCTCCCGCCCGACGAAATCGTGGGGTACGGTCACGGCGCTGTGCGGAGCGCCACAAGGAGCAGCCATTGCGCGAGTTCACTGTCCCACCCATGGCCGCGGCGCCTCAGGTCGGTGGACTTGCGGACGCGGTCTTCGACCATGCCCTCGACGACCCCGACCACGTCGCGCTCGGCCGCAAGGACAGTGAAGGCCGCTGGCGGGACGTGACGTCGGCGCAGTTCCGCGACGAGGTGCTGGCGCTGGCCAAAGGGCTGCTCGCGCACGGCGTCCGGTTCGGCGACCGGGTCGCCCTGATGTGCCGTACGCGCTACGAGTGGACGCTGTTCGACTTCGCGCTGTGGACCGTCGGCGCCCAGTCCGTGCCGCTGTACCCGACCTCCTCGGCCGAGCAGGTCTTCTGGATGCTGCACGACTCCGAGGTCTCCGCGTGCATGGTCGAGTACGAGGACCACGCCATGACGATCGGCTCGGTGATCGACCGGCTGCCGCTGATGAAGCGGCTGTGGCAGCTGGACGCGGGCGCGGTGGAGCAGTTGGTCGCGGCGGGCGAGCACATCGACGACGACGTGGTGCACCGGCACCGGCGGGCGGTGACGCCCGACTCGGTGGCCACGATCATCTACACGTCCGGCACCACAGGCCGCCCCAAAGGCTGCGTGATCACCCACTCCAACTTCATGTTCGAGGCGGACACGATGATCGGCCGGTGGGAGCCGGTGTTCCACTCCAAGCCGGGCGACGAGGCCTCCACCCTGCTGTTCCTGCCGCTGTCGCACGTCTTCGGCCGGATGGTCGAGGTGGCCGCGATCCGGGGGCGGGTCAAACTGGGCCACCAGCCGGTGCTCCAGGCGAGCGCGCTGCTGCCCGATCTGGCCGCTTTCCGGCCGTCGTTCATCCTGGCCGTCCCGTACATCTTCGAGAAGGTCTTCAACGCCGCCCGCCGCAAGGCGGAGAGCGCCGGCAAGGCGGGCGCCTTCGACAAGGCGGTCGAGGTGGCCGTGCGGTACGCGGAGGCTCTGGAGCACCGGGCCTTCGGTCTCGGCCCGGGCCCGTCCGCGGGTCTGCGGATGCAGCACCAGCTCTTCGAGAAACTGGTGTACGGGAAGGTCCGCGACGCGATGGGCGGCCGGGTACGCCACGCGATGTCCGGCGGGTCCGGCATGGACCGGCGGCTCGGTCTGTTCTTCGAGGGCGCCGGCGTCACCATCTTCGAGGGCTACGGACTCACCGAGTCGACGGCCGCCGCCACCGCGAACCCGCCCGAGCGCACCCGTTACGGCACCGTCGGCCTGCCCATCCCCGGCACGACCGTGCACATCGCCGAGGACGGCGAGGTGTGGCTGCACGGGGGGAACATCTTCCAGGGGTACCTGGGCGACCCGAAGGCCACCGACGCCGTGCTGCACGACGGCTGGCTCGCCACCGGCGACCTGGGCGCGCTCGACGAGGACGGCTATCTCACGATCACCGGGCGGAAGAAGGAGATCCTGGTGACCTCGGGCGGCAAGAGCGTGTCGCCCGCCGGCCTGGAGGAGCGGGTGCGCGCGCACCCTCTTGTGGCGCAGTGCATCGTCGTCGGCAACGACCGGCCCTACATCGCGGCGCTCGTCACCCTCGACCAGGAGTCGGTCGAGCACTGGCTGGCCATCCAGGGCAGGCCGCTGCTGCCACCCGCGGAGATGGTGCGCGACCCGGACCTGGAGATGGAGATCCGCCGCGCGGTGGTCGCCGCGAACACCCTGGTCTCCAAGTCCGAGTCGATCCGTACGTTCCGGATCCTGGCGCATCCCTTCAGCGAGGAGCACGGGCTGCTGACGCCGTCGCTGAAGCTGAAGCGGAAGGCGATCGAGAACGCCTACTCCGCCGAGGTCGACGCCCTCTACGGCTGAGCGGGTCTCAGACGAGCTGGTAGGCCCGCATACGGGTCAGCAGCATGTGGCAGTTCTGGAGCGAGCCGGAAGTGTCCCCGAGCGAGCGGTAGATGCCCCACTTGGGGCGGACCCGGTCGGCGAGGAAGGTGTCGACGCCCGATGTGGACGTGTCGATCACCGTGGCGCCGCCGCTCTTGAGGATCCAGCGCACGGTGCCGGACGTGCCGTTGCCGATCTTCATCCGGAGGTCGACGTCGGTCCACTTGTCGTGGAGCGGTCCGAGGTCGGTACGGCCCACGAGGACGTCACCGGTGAACACCTTGAGCTCGATGGTCTGCACGCCGCCGACCCGCCGCAGCGACTGCACGAGGATCGGTGAGGTGCCGGTGCCGGGCTGCTTCATCTGCATGATGTGGGTGAAGGTCGTGGTCGCCTTGAGCGAGCTGGGCAGGAGCATCGAGTAGGTGATCCGCCAGGTCTGTCCGGACGTCCAGCGGAGATACGAGTCGCCGTCGCGGCAGCCGGTGACCTCCTGGCGCTGCCGGTCGGTGTGCGTGTCACGGTCGGCCGTGTGCATGGTGAAGCGGAAGTTGTCGCCCTCGGTACGGATGTGGGGCGCGCCGGACGGGTGCGAGCCGGCCCGGTCGTCCTCGATCGTCTCGAAGGCCCGGAGCCCGTCGCGGCTCGCGGAGGGTGACCAGCGCAGTTGCCAGGAGGCGGCGCTCGCGGGGGCCGCCGGCAGTCCGGCCGCGACCGCGCCGCCGAGTGCCGCGCCGAGCACCGCCCTGCGGGATGCGTTCATGTCGGTGGTCCTTCCCTGCGGAAGGGGCAGCCGGGCGACCGGTGTCGTGTCCCGCGACCGGAGCGCGACGACCCCTGAGAGGTGGGGGCGGGAGTTCCGCCGAGCGATGCACACCGCACCAAGGTTCATGTCGGTGTGCGTCGTTCAGTCATCTGAAGAAGAATCCCGCGTTGACGGGTCGCGGTCAATGGTCTGGACCGAGGACGACGGGGCGGTATCGCGCCAACTTCGAAGGCGGGAATGCGTCCACCCGGGTGATCGTTGACCATGGGAGTACCCAACCGACGACGTAAGGATCGACCGCTCGTGAGCAAGGTCCCCTTCATCACCCTCAACAACGGCGTCGCGATGCCGCAACTCGGCTTCGGTGTCTGGCAGGTGCCCGACGGCGAAGCGGCGCAGACGGTCACCACCGCCTTGGAGGCGGGCTACCGCAGCATCGACACCGCCGCCATCTACGGGAACGAAGCGGGCACCGGCAAGGCCGTCACCGGCTCCGGGATCGCCCGCGAGGAGCTGTTCGTCACCACCAAGCTGTGGAACTCCGACCAGGGGTACGACTCGACCCTGCGCGCCTTCGACGACTCGCTCGGCAAGCTCGGCCTCGACTACGTCGACCTGTACCTCATCCACTGGCCGATGCCGGCCAGGGACACCTACGTGGACACGTACAAGGCCTTCGAGAAGATCCTCGCCGACGGCCGCGCCAAGGCCATCGGCGTGTCCAACTTCCGCGTCGAGGACCTCGAGCGCCTCATCGGCGAGACGTCCGTCGTCCCCGCCGTGAACCAGGTCGAGCTGCACCCGCAGCTCCAGCAGTCGGGGCTCAAGGACTTCCACGCGAAGCACGGCATCGCCACCGAGGCCTGGTCGCCGCTCGGACAGGGCAAGGACCTCCTCCAGGCGCCCGCGGTCGTCGCGGTCGCCCGCAAGCACGACCGCACACCCGCCCAGGTGGTGCTGCGCTGGCACCTCCAGGTCGGGAACGTGGTCATCCCCAAGTCCGTGACCCCGTCCCGGATCCAGGAGAACTTCGACGTGTTCGACTTCGAACTCGACGCCGACGACCTGGCGGCCTTCACCGCCCTGGACGAGGGCCGGCGGCTCGGTCCGGACCCGGCGGACGTCAACTCCTGACCGGCCCACGCCGGGGGCACGCGGGGCCCTCGAGAACAGCGAACGGCGGACCGGGGAACCGGCCCGCCGTTCGCTGTCGAACGTCGGGGCGCCGCCGCGGCGGGCCGCTGTCGGTGGCGGGTGCGACGATGATCCCCGCCTCCCACCCGGAGGCGCCGGACGGGAGGCGGGGAGCGTGAACAGGCCACTTGAGCCAGGGATCTACCTGGTGCGCAACGTCGGCAGCGGGCTGCTGCTGGAGGTGTTCGGGGGACGCGGCGGCAGCGGTGTCAACGTCCAGCAGGGCAAGGAGAACGGTTCGCCCGCCCAGCAGTGGCGTATCGATCCCGTGCCCAACGGCAACGGGCTGTACCACTTCGTCAACGTGGCCGGTGGCAAGCGCCTCGACGTGGCGAACGCCTCGACGGAGAACGGCGCCAACGTCCAGCAGTGGAAGGCGAACAACTTCGGCGCCCAGGAGTGGATCATCGAACAGCATCTCGACTCGCCGGGCACGGTGACCATCGTCAGCTTCATCAGCGGACTGCTGCTGGAGGTGGCCGGCGGTTCGAGCGAGGACGGGGCGAACGTCCAGCAGTGGGAGGACACCGACTCCCCCGGCCAGTGGTGGCGGTTGGAGCCGGTGCACTCCTGACGGGGCCGGAGCGGGGTTCGGGTCGCGGCTCCGCGTTCCCGAGGCCCGCGTCCGGTTCGCTCCCTGTCCGGTCAGTCCCTGCGGGCCGTGAACACGGTGCGCGCGGACAGCATGTACGCGTCGGACCGCCGCAGCAGCCCTTCCGGGTCCTCGGGGTCGAGCAACCGGTCCAGGACCGCGATGTCCTCGTCCGGCAGCAGCCCTTCGACCAGCCGGCGCTGCCACGCGAAGGCGGACAGCAGCTGCGCCCGCACCGCCGCCGGCACGGGCGCCGGGATGTCGAGGAGGAAGGAGCGCGTACCGCTCGGCGTCAGCCCCGACGCGGCGAGCAGTGCCCGCCAGTCCTCGACCTCGTCCTTCGCACCGGGAAGCTCCGACCGCATCCGCGCGAACCACTCGTCGACGGCGGCACCGACCCGGCTCTCCAGGCCGGGCCTGCCGATCCCGAAGTCGCGCGGCAGATGGCGGGCCGGCAGCCCGCCCTCGAGTACGGCGACCAGACCGCCCGGCCGCACCAGGCGGGCCAGCGCCCCGAGCGCGGCGCGCTGGTCGCCCAGGTGGTGCACGGATCCTGCCGCCCAGACGAGGTCCGCCTCCCCCAGGTCCTCGATGCCGTCGGGCAGTTCGGCGCGATGCGTACGCACACGGTCGGCCTGGCCGTTGCGGGCGGCACGTGCCTGTGCCCGTTCCAGCAGCGGCCCGGCGGCGTCCACGGCGACGACCTCGGCGTACGGGAACGCCTCCGCCAGCAGCCCGGTGATCACTCCCGGTCCGCTGCCGATGTCGAGAACGCGCCGGACGGCGCCGGCCGGCACCAGCTCGCGCAGCCAGTCGGCCGTCTGCCGGTACATGGGGCTCTGCAGCTCCGCGCCCTGCTCGAGCAGCTGCGCGTGCTCGTCCCAGTCGATGTGTGTGGAGTCGTGGTGATGGCTCATGGCCACAGAGTGGACCGGGACCTGCGATTACGGCGAGCTTTGTTGCCGTTCCGGCAAAGCACCACCCGTTCGGTGCTCCTGCGGGCTGACGCCCCGAACCCGCTTGAAGGCGGCGCTCAGCGCGAACGAGCCGCTGTAGCCGACCTTCCTGGCCACCGCCTCCACCGTCGCGTCGCTCTCGCGCAGCAGATCGGCGGCGAGCGCGAGCCGCCAGCCGGTGAGGTACGCCATCGGGGGCTCGCCGACGAGGTCGTTGAAGCGCCGGGCGAGCGCCGCCCGGGAGACCCCGCACTCGGCGGCCAGCGTCGCGACGGTCCAGGGGCGGGCCGGGCTGTTCTGGATCAGCCGCAGCGCCTGCCCGACCACGGGGTCGCCCATGGCCCGGTACCAGGCGGGGGCCTCCGCGTCCGGGCGGGAGAACCACGTGCGCAGCACCGCGATCAGCAGCAGGTCCAGCACCCGGTCGAGGACCACGCTCTGGCCGGGGTCGTCACGGGCGATCTCCTCGTCGAGCACGGCCGTCAGCGGGTGGTTCCACACCTCGGCCGACAGGTGCAGCAGCGGCGGCAGCGCGTCCAGCAGCCGGCCGCTGACCTCGCCCTTCATCTGGTAGGTGCCGATCAGCATGGAGGTCGAGCCGTCGGGCGCGTTGCCCCAGGTCCGCACGCCGAGCCGCATGGCCTGCGCGAGCGGTTCCCCCTGGAGGGTGTGGCACGTGCCGCCGGGTCCGATCCTCGCCTGCGGCTCCGCTCCGGGCGCGTGGGAGACCGTGTAGGGCTCCGGTCCGCGTGCGATCGCCACGTCGCCGGGCCGTAGCAACACCGGTTCGCCGGAGGCCGGGGCGATCCACGACTCCCCGTGAGTGACGCACATGAGACAGAGCGGGGCCTCGTCGTCGATGTGCACGGACCACGGCGGCTCCATCACCATGCGCAGCAGAAAAGCCCCCCTGGCCCGCGGCCCGTCCAGAAGTCCGGCGAGAGCGTCCATGGCCACCAGCGTAGACGGACGCGTATGCCGGCACGGCCTCGACACCTGCCGACGACACCGGCGACGGCGTGCGGGACCGCCGGCCGCGTCAGCCTTCCTTGCGGAACGCCCGCACGGTGTACGACGGGTCGGGGCGGCGGCTGTCCTGGCCGGGCAGCAGCGCCAGTTCCGCGGCGAGCGCGCGGGCCGTCGCGCCGTCCCTGTCGGCGAACCAGGAGCGGAAGCGTCCCGCCGCCAGGGCGGTGGCGGCGCCCCGGGGTGTGCGGCCCTGGCCGTGTCCGGTGAACCGCGCGCCGCCCGCGGGCCGCAGGCCGTGCGCCGCGGCGTACTCCTCGATCCTGTCGGCGCGGTCGGAGGCGGCGGCGAAGGAGCGATGGGGGCGCAGGACGGTGTCGATGTCGCTGTCCACGTCGTGACCGGCGTCCTTGTCGACGGTGGTGACGAACACCCCGCCGGGCCTGAGCACCCGGGCGGCCTCCGCGACGACCGCCGCGGACCGGGGCACGAGGTGCAGCAGCCACACGGCGCTGACCGCGTCCACGGCCGCGTCGCGCAGCGGCAGCCGCCGTACGTCGCCGAGGACCACGGCGCCGCCGATGCGGCCCGCGGCCTTGCGGGCCATTCCGTACGAACCGTCGCAGCCGAGCACCAGCAGCCCCGGGCGGCGCAGCCGCTCGGTCACCAGGCCGGTGCCGCAGCCGATGTCGAGCAGCGTGCCCGCCCGGTCCGGCACCAGGCCGAGGACCGCGGCGGCGGCGGCCTCCGCCCTGGGCACGCCACCGCGGGTGGCGTCGTACGCCTCGGCCTCACAGTCGTAATCGAGCATGACCGGGAGCATGCCCGACCGGCGGGCGGACGGCTGCCGCTTTTCGCGGTCTAGTTCGCCCCGTGGGCCGGGGCGACCTGCTCGACGCGCTCGGCCAGAGCGAAGTCGCGTTCCGTCAGGGCGTTCACGTCGTGCGACTGGATGGTCAGGGCGACCGTGTTGTAGCCGAGGGTGAGGTCGGAGTGGTGGTTCAGCTCCTCCTGGATCTGGGCGATGTGGACGACCAGGGCGGTCGCCGCGAAGTGCGAGTCGAGGCGGTAGGAGCGGGCGATCCTGTCGCCTTCCAGGGACCAGCCGGGAAGCTCCCGGAGCCGGTCCTCGATCTCCTTCTGCGACAGCGGCTCTGTGGGCATGGCAAGGATCCTTCCGGCAGGGGGCGGCGGACGGGAACACCATAGATCCGATGCCCGATAAATCGGGTGCCTGCACGAGCCACGCTGTGTACGTTCCACCGAGTGGAACCATTGACCGACAAACAGATCCGTGCCTCCTTCGTGAACTGCACCAAGGGGGAGGCGACGCGTATGCGCCTGCCCGTCGACTTCGCCGAACTCCCCTGGTGCGACCTGGACTTCCTGGGCTGGGTCGATCCAGGGGCACCGCTGAAGGCGCATCTGGTGCTGCCGCGGGAGGACGGACCGGTCGGCATCACACTCCGCGTGCCGTCCACCGGACGGACCAGTGCGGTGAAGTCGAGCATGTGCCAGGCGTGCCTCACCGCTCACGCCTCGTCGGGGGTGACCCTGTTCGCGGCGCCGCTGGCCGGCGCGGCGGGCCGGGAGGGGAACACGGTCGGCACGTATCTGTGCGCCGATCTGGCCTGCTCGCTGTACATCCGCGGCAAGAGGCAGCCGAAACTGCGCCACGGACGCTACGAGGAGAACCTCACGCTGGAGGAGCAGATCGAACGGACCACGGGCAATCTGTGGGCCTTCGCCGACAAGGTGCTCGGCCTGCGCTGAGCAGCGGGGCCGTACGCGGCCGCGAACAGGTTCCGGCCCGGGGCGCCGCCGGGCGCGAGCAGGTCCTGGCACCGGGCGCGCCGCCGGCGCGAGCGGGTTCCGGCGCCGGGCGCGGATCAGCGGCCGGCGGCCAGGACCTGTTCGATCGTGTCGGCCTCCGCGGCGGACTTGTCCGGCCGGTGGCGCAGCACCCGCGCGAACCGCAGGGCGACGCCCGCCGGGTAGCGGGTGGACCGCTGGAGCCCGTCGTAGGCGACCTCCACGACCAGTTCCGGCCGGACGCGCACGGTGAACCCGTCGTCCTCGACGGCCAGTTCCCCGAGCATCTCGGTCTGCCGGCGCAGCATCTCGTCGGTGAGGCCCTTGAAGGTCTTGCCGAGCATCACGAAGCCGCCGTCGGGCGAGCGGGCGCCGAGGTGGAGGTTGGAGAGCAGTCCGGTGCGCCTGCCGTGGCCCCGTTCGACGGCCAGGACCACCAGGTCGAGGGTGTGGACCGGCTTGACCTTGAGCCATGAGCGGCCGCGGCGGCCGGCACTGTACGGCGCGTCCAGGGCCTTGACGAGGACACCCTCGTGCCCCAGGTCCAGGGTCGCGGTGAAGAACTCCTCCGCGGCGGCGACCTGCGCGGGATCGGACGGGTCCTCGACGACCGTGCGCCGCACCCGCGTCGGTTCGGGGACGAGCCGGGCGAGGATCCGGTGGCGTTCACGGCCTGGCAGGTCGAGCGCCGGCTCCCCGTCGGAGGCGAGGACGTCGAAGTACACCGGGTACAGCGGCAGGGTGGTGCGGGCCGCTTCGACGTCGAGGCGCGAGCCCACGCGGGAGGCGATGTCCTGGAAGGGGACGGGCCTGCCGTCGGCGGCCATCGCGATGACCTCCCCGTCGAGGATGAACCGGTCGCCCGTCATCTCCCGTGTCCGCTGGGCCACTTCGGGCAGCCGGTCCGTGATGTCGTCGAGGGACCTGGTGAAGATCCGGACATCGGTCCCGTCGCGGTGCACCTGCACGCGGATGCCGTCGAGTTTCTCCTCGACGACACAGGCGGCGCCCAGGGCCCCGACGGCCTCGGTCACGGATTTCGCGCTGTGGGCGAGCATGGGCTGCACGGGGTTGCCGACCCGCAGCCGGAACTGCTCGAGTGCCGCCGGGCCTCCGGCGAGCAGCGCCGCCGCGACGCGCGGCAGTGACCCCTCCAGCATGACGGCGCGGCGCACGTCCGCCGACGGAGCCCCCGCAGCCTTCGCGACGGCCTCCAGCGCGACGGCGTCCAGGGCGCCCTGACGGACCTCGCCGGTGAGGAGCCGTACGAGGAACTCCTGCTCCTCGGCGGTGGCCGCCGACATCAGCCGGTGCACGCGGGCGCGGCGTTCCGCCTGGGCGCCGGGGCCTGAGACCTGGGCGAGGGCCGCGAGCGCGGCGTCTGTCCCGCCCACGGTGAGGGACGGCACGGCGGCGGGCGGCACGGACTCCTTGAGGACGCTCCAGCCGATCCCGATGCGGCCCTGGGGCACCCGCCCGGCCAGGTACGAGATCACCAGGGCGACATCCTCCGGCCAGGCCTCCTCGAAGAGGTCCGCCAGCGCGGCGATCTTGCGCGAACGGGCCGATGTGGCGGCCACCTCACGGGACACTTCGGCGACGCGGGCGAGCAGCATGCGGCCATCGTGCCCCGGCCGGGCGACGCACGCACCCCGGCGCCGCTCCCCGGCCGGTCGGCCCGCGGCGGCCGCCAGCACCGCACATCGGAGGCATCCGCAACGGCCGGGTTCAGTCTCCCCACGGTTCACCCAACTCCCCTAATGTTCCGTCGATTTGACCGACCGACGCACAGACAGGGGCCCCATGGGCACGTTCTCTCGCGCCGCTACGACGACGGCCGTCGCGGCCGCACTGCTCGCCGCGGCGCTCGCTCCGGCGCAGGCGTCCGCCACCGGCCCGGCGGACACCGGGCAGCTGCCCTACTCCGCCACCACCGGCGTGGGCGTCCACAACGCCTACGAGAAGTCGACGTACCCGTACTTCGCGGACGCGCTCGACTCGGGCGCGGCGATGCTCGAGATCGACGTGTGGACCAACGCCTTCGGCAGGTCGTGGCGGGTGTCGCACAGCAACCCGGTGGGCAACGACAACAACTGCGTGAACGCCGCCGTCGCCGCCGAGCTGCGCACCAGGTCCCGCAACCAGGACCTGGGCGGCTGCCTCGCCGACATGCGGGCCTGGCACGACGCGCACCCGGGCCATCGGCCGATCCTGATCAAGCTCGAGCTCAAGGACGGCTTCCAGGGCAACCAGGGCCGCGGTCCGGCGGCGCTCGACGCCCTGCTGAAGGCGCGGCTCGGTGACGCCCTGTACCGGCCGGCGGACCTGGCCGGCGGGCACCCGGATCTGGACACCGCCGTGCGGGCGGACGGCTGGCCCGCGCGTTCCGCGCTGGCCGGGAAGTTCGTGGTCGAGCTGATCCCGGGCACGCTCGAGGAGGACAACCCGTTCGACTCGCTGTGGACCGACCGGGAGTACGCGACGCATCTGCGCGACCTGCGGGCGTCGGGCCGCCTCGGCGAGGCGGGCGCGTTCCCCGCCGTGCACCACGCCGCGGCGGGCGATCCGCGCAGCCGGTACGCGGACGCCTCGATCCGGCCGTGGTTCGTCGTGTTCGACGGGGACGCGGGGGTGTACGCGGGCGGGTCGGTCGACACCTCCTGGTACGACCGCAACCACTACCTCGTCGTCATGACGGACGCGCACGGCGTCGCGCCCGCGATCGACGGGACGAACCCGACGGAACAGCAGGCCCGCGACCGCGTGGCACTGCTGGCGGGGCGGCACGCGAGCGTGGTGTCCGCCGACTGGCATCCGCTGCCGCAGGTACTGGGCTCCGTGGTCGCCCGGGGCGGCGAGTGAGCCGGGGGCGCGCGGCGAGCGGGTCACGGTCCGCAAGCCACCTGGGGTAACGGCGAGTAACACTCGTCACAACCAGGGCCGGGGATTCCACGGAACGCCGTTCGATGGTTTATCGTTCATCTACACGTGGATGTGAAGGGGACGCAGTTCCCGGACCTCGCCATCTGCGCACCGGGATGACCGTCGGACCGACTCTCCCGAGGAGTGCGCCGCCCGGCGGCGACCGCCGTTCGCACCACGCCCAGTGACTGCCCCGGCCGGAAACCCCCGTCCGGCCGGGGCCTCCCCTTCCCGGCCTGCCGCGCTTCCGGCCGGCGACGCATGGATCCACCCTGCGGGATACCCGCCCGTAACCCGCCGCCGGTCTGAATTGCACGGATATGCGGTGGCGCAAAACCCTAGCCATCCTGGCTCAATCGTTTCAGTCTTGGTGATGCAGGTCACACGCGCCACTGGCGTCGCTCGCGGGCCCCACCCACTCGCGAGGACGTACGTGCACGAGAGCGGAACCGCACAGCAGCAGAGGAGCGAGCGATGTCATCGACCATCGAGCAATCCGTCCGGGCCCGCCTCATCAGCGATGCGCCCCACTCCCTGGCCGTGCCGGTGATTCTTCGCTACTGCGACACCGACCCGTTCGCCGTCCGCATGGTCTTCCCCCCGGAGGCCTGCCTGAACGACACCGGCGTGACCTGGACCTTCGCCCGCAGCCTGCTCGACGCCGGGCTGCGCGCACCGGCCGGCGACGGCGATGTGCACGTCTGGCCCTGCGGACGCGTGCAGACCATGATCGAACTGCGGTCGCCCGAGGGCGTCGCGCTGCTCCAGCTCGACACGGCCGGCCTGCGCCGGTTCCTGGTCCGCTCGTACGCGACCGTACCGGCCGGCAACGAGGCGGCGGCCCTCGACATCGAACGGGCCCTCGCGGCACTGCTGGGCAACGCCCGGGGCTGAACCGGCCGCCCCGCCGGCCGGCTCCCCCGTGAGCCGGCGGGTGGGTCACCGGCGGCCGGCGTACTACGGTCTGGCTATGACAACTGTCGCGTCCGGTACGGGAGTAGGGCCGCTGCTGCGCGGCTGGCGCGAGCGCCGGCGGTTGAGCCAGCTCGAACTGGCTCTGCGCGCGGGCTCCTCCGCCCGCCACATCAGCTTCGTCGAGACGGGCCGCTCCCGTCCCAGCGAGGACATGGTCCTGCGCCTCGCCGAGCATCTCGACGTCCCGGTGCGGGAACGCAACTCCCTTCTGCTGGCGGCGGGTTACGCCCCTCGGTACGCGGAGACCCCGCTGGGCGACCCGGCGATGGAGGCACTGCGGAAGGGCATGGAGCAGCTCCTGAACGGTTACGAGCCGTACCCCGCGCTGGTCGTCGACGCCGCGTACAACGTGCACGCCGCGAACCGGGGGATCGCGATGCTGCTCGACAGCCTGCCGGAGCACCTTCTCGCCCCGCCGCTGAACGCCATGCGGATCACGCTGCACCCCGAGGGCCTCGCGCCCCGGATCCGCAATCTGCGCCAGTGGCGCGCCCATCTGCTGGCCCAGATGGAGCGGCAGATCGCGCTGGCCCGCTCCGACGCGCTGCGCGCGGTGTACGACGAGGTCGCCGCCTATCCGCTTCCGGAGGCCGGCGACGACGCGCACACGGGCCCGCGGGAGGACGAGAGCGAGGCGGGGGAAGCGCCGTTCCCGTACTTCGCGCTGCCGCTGCGGATCGAGCACGAGGGCCAAGTCCTCTCCTTCGTGTCGTCGATCTCGACCTTCAACACGCCCATGGACGTGACCGTCGCCGAGCTGGCCATCGAGACGCTGCTCCCGGCCGACCCGGCGACGGTGAAGTACCTCCAGTCGCTCACTCCGTAGCGGTGGCGCGCAGCGCGGACCACTGGGCGACGGCGAAACCGGCGACGGTCAGCGCCTGGATCACGGTCCATGCGGCGCCTGCGGCGGTGGGATCCAGCCACAGCAGGAGAGCGGCGATGCTGAGCGCCGACCACAGGATGTTCGTGTCGACGACCAGCGTGACGGCGGTCCTCGGCGGCCGGGGGCGGGCGGCGAGCAGGCCGACGCACGCAGCGTAGGCGGTCAGGAAGAGACCGAGGCCGAGCAGGAGGGTGCTGTCGACACCGAGGAGCCGCCCGAGCGGTCCCGAAGCGACCGCGTACGCGAGGCCGTTGGCGCCGGTCACGGCGGCGTCGGCGGCGAGGAACCGGCGCAGCATGGTCAGCGGCTCGGTGGTGCGGGAGATGCCGGCGAGCAGGGTTGCGGACATGGCGGATCGGCCTCCGTCGAGGTTGCTGGGCTGGTCGTGGGCCCAGAGCCCGGACGGAGTGCGCCGCCCGGGTCCCGGTGCTCACAGACTGCCCCGCGCCCGCCACGAGGTCGATTACGTCGGGGGTAATGGAGCGGTCAGGCGCCCGGGACGATCACCGTGACCCCGGTACCGGACGCGGTGCCGAGCGCCGTCAGTGCCTCCGGTACGGCGTCGAGGCCTATCTCCTTGGTGACCAGGAGGTCGGGCCGCAGGGCGCCGGAGGCGACCATGGCCATCATCTCGGGGTAGGCGTGGGCCGCCATGCCGTGGCTGCCGAGGATCTCCAGCTCGAGGGCGACCACCCGGTCCATCGGCAGCCCGACACCCGACGGGAGGAGGCCGACCTGCACGTGCCGGCCCTGCCTGCGCAGGCTCTGTACCGAGTTCACACAGGTCACCGGCGCGCCCAGGGCGTCCAGTGAGAGGTGGGCGCCGCCGCCGGTCAGCTCACGCACTGCCGCGCCGGCCTCACCCTTGCCGAGCGCGGAGGCGTCCAGGCAGAGCTCGGCGCCGAAGGTACGGGCCAGTTCCAGCGCGCCCGGCGAGACGTCGACGGCGACGACCCGGGCCCCGCAGGCCGCGGCGATCATCACCGCGGAGAGGCCCACGCCGCCGCAGCCGTGCACCGCGACCCACTCTCCCGGCCGCACCCGCCCCTGGCCGGCCACCGCGCGGAAGGCGGTGGCGAAGCGGCAGCCGAGGCTCGCGGCGGTGGTGAACGACATGGTCTCCGGCAGCGCCACCAGGTTGGTGTCCGCGTGGCGGAGCGGAACGTACTCGGCGAAGGAGCCCCAGTGCGTGAATCCCGGCTGCTCCTGGCGCTCGCACACCTGCTGGTTGCCGTCGGCGCAGGCGGCGCAGCGTCCGCAGGCGCAGATGAACGGCACGGTCACCCGGTCGCCGGGGCTCCAGCGGACGACGTCCGGGCCGACGGCGTGGACCACGCCCGCCAGTTCGTGACCGGGGACGTGCGGAGTGGCTATGCCTTCGTCGTGGCCCATCCAGCCGTGCCAGTCGCTGCGGCACAGCCCCGTCGCCCCGACCCGGACGACGACGCCGTCGGGCGACGGCTCCGGGTCCGGGACCTCGCGTACTACCGGCCTTCCACCGAACTCGTCGAATACGACTGCGCGCACGTGCCACTCTCCTCGGTCCCTGCGGCCCTGGTCCTGCGGGCCGACATCCAGGCGTACACCAGCACCCCGGCGAAGAGGAACAGCACCCCCTGGTAGACGGCCGCGTAGCCGGAGCCGGCGACCAGCCACATCGAGAATCCGAAGGCCGCGGCGGCGAGCACCCCGTCGCGCACGAGGCGCCGCCGGTCCACCCTTTCCGCCCGGCCGGACAGCAGGTAGTAGATCTGGGCGGCGGTCGCCAGCAGGTAGGGCACGGTGGCGGTGAAGGTCGTGACGAGGACGAGGATCTCGAAGACCCGCTGGGATCCCGCGGTGTAGTTGTAGACGGTCAGCAGCGACGCCAGGACGACCGTGACGAGGACGCCGACGGTCGGCACACCCCGCCGCTTGGTGGCGAACACCTGTGGGAACAGGCCGTCCTTCGCCGCCGCGTACGGGGTCTGGGCGCTGAGCAGGGTCCAGCCGTTGAGGGCTCCGACCATGGAGACCAGGGCCGCCAGGGCGACGACGGTGCCTCCCCAGCTGCCGCCGAACATGGAGTTGACGGCGTCGCTGAAGGGCGCGCGGGAGCCGACCAGCTCGTCGTGGGCGACGGTGCCGAAGACGGCGAGCGTGCCGAGGAGGTAGATGCCGGCGGCCGCGGCGGTGCCGAGGACGGTGGCCCGGCCGACGTTGCGCGCGGGGTCCTTGACCTCGCCGGCGCTGACCGCGGCGGACTCGACGCCGAGGTAGCTGAAGAGCAGGATGGCGGCCGACGCTGAGACCGCTCCGGCCGCGCTGTGGTCACCGGCCTGGAAGGGGCCGAGGTTGTCGGTGTCGAAGAAGAACAGCCCGCCGACGGCGACGAGCAACAGTGGCACGAACTTCAGCACGGTGGACACGAGCTGGACGGCGCCGACGTAGCGGGTGCCCGCCAGGTTGGCGAGCGCGGGCAGCCACTGCAGGACCAGCGCGGCGGCGATGGTGGCCGCCGTGGAGTGCTGGACGGGTATCAGCACGTCGAGGTAGCCCACGGCGGCGACGGCGAGGGCCGCGTTGGAGACCCAGGTGGTGATCCAGTACGACCAGGCGGCGAGGAAGCCGGCGAAGTCGCCGAACGCCTCGCGGGCGTAGACGTACGGGCCGCCGGTCCTGGGGTGCCGCTCCGCCAGCCGGCCGAAGACGAGGGCGAGGGCGATCGCTCCGGCGGTGAGGATCACGAACGCGACCAGGCTGATGGTGCCGAAGGGGGCGACGGAGGCGGGGAGCAGGAAGATGCCGCCGCCGATGATGTTGCCCATGACCAGGGCCGTGGCGACGGGCAGCCCGAACCCGCGGGCATGCCTGTTCTGTGGTGCGTGGGTGGTCATGGGGTGTGCGGCCTCTTCCGGATGCGCGGCGATGTCGGGGACCGGGACATGTTCCGGCACGGGCGAGGCCGTACAAAATCACCCGTTTTTGTCCGGCACGACTCCGCCATCAACCGGAATTTCTTCTTCCGTTTCGTGTTCCGACCGGGAAACCTGCACCGGCCCGAGGGGGATCTGCGGCCCCTCTGCCTCCCGCAGCCAGCGGCGCAGCACCCTGTGCACGTGTTCCGCGCCGATCAGGTCGACGCCTGGGGGGACCGGCGGGGACAGGTCGAACGGCGACAGCAGAAACGCCTGCGACTGCTCCCCGCCGAGCCCTCCGTGCGATCCGATCTGCTCCTCGAAGGCGTGCACCACACCCGTCCTCGGATCGTGCATCGAGTTGACCATGATGTCCGCGACGTGCGGGAACGAGTCGGTGCGGCGCACGGCGTCGGCCGCGCCCGGCCCGAAACCGGCCAGCGGCCCGTCGTCGTCCTTCAGCGCGTCGACGGGCACCTCCGCGCCGTCCGCGCCGAGCACCACGGAGCCGTACACCTCACTGCGCACCAGCAGGAAGCCGATGCCCGGATGGTTGGCGAGGGTCGGCAGCAGCGCCGGGTGGCGGCGCCGGATCTCCTCTTGGCTCATGCGGTACGGCACGTCGGGGAACGAGATCAGGGCCAGGTTCCCCGAGGCGAGCACGATCGGGTCGGAGCCCGACGCCGGACGTTCCTCACCGTCCCCGGCCGGCTGCCGGTGCAGCGCGGTCCGCAGCGCGTCGCGGGCCGCGTCGCGGGCCTCCGCACCGCTCTTGGACCGCTCGGCCCGCCGCGACACCGGCAGCCCGCAGCCCGCCCGCACCAGATCCTTCAGCGTCAGCCCGTACGCGCCCTCGAAGGTGTCGCCCGGACTCTGGCCGTGGTCGGAGAGCAGCACGATCCGGTAGTCACGCGGCGCGTGCTCCGCGACCTTGGCGATCAGCGCGAGGGAACGGTCCAGCCGCTCCAGCACCGCGAAGGCGTCCCGGCTGTGCGGCCCGGAGTGGTGGGCCACCTCGTCGTAGGCGACCAGGTCGGCGTAGACGGCCCGGCGTCCGGCGAGCATGTCCCCCATCACTGCGGCGACCACCACATCGCGCTCGACGACGGTGGCGAACGCCCGGATGAAGGGATACAGACCACCGCGCCCGACGCGGGGCGTGTCCCCGCGGAGCCTGGCCCTGGTCGACTGGCCGATCTCACGGCCGACCTCCGCGACGAAGGACAGCGCGGTGCGCACCGCGTTGGCCGGATCGGAGAAGTACGCGAAATAGCCGGCCCGTGAACGGTTCGCCCTGCCGCGCCGGGCCGCCATCGACAGCACCAGGGCGAGCTGGTCCGCACCACCGCTGAACAGGTTGCCGCGACTCGCCCCGTCCACCGTCAGCAGCCCGCCGTCGCCGGTCAGCTCGATCGCCCGCCGCTGCAGCTCCCCGGCGCTCGCCGGGCGGTTGCTCACCACGATCCGGCGGGTGTCCTTCTCGTACCAGCGGAAGGCGGGCACGTCGTGGTTCGAGCCGTGCAGGATGCCGAGCTGGCTCGCACCGGTCTGGCTCGACCAGTCGGTGCGCCAGGGCGTGAGCCGGTGCGTGGCGCCCAGCCAGCGGGCCACGGTCGGCATCGCGCCGCTCTCCGCCGCGCCGCGCAGCACTTCGTAGCCGACGCCGTCGAGCTGCAGGAAGACGGTGCCCGGCGGGCCCGGCCGGTCCTGACCGGCGCTGCCGCGCCCACGGCGGTGGGCGAGCCGGTACAGCCTTCGCCGGTAGGCGTTGTCGTCACGGACGGCGAGCGCCGTGGACGTGGCGGAGGCGACCGCCGACATCACGGCCGCGACCACCACCGCCGTCTCCGGGTTGGCCGTGCCGCGTCCGTCGGGAACGATCCACAGGGCGATCAGCAGCAGCGAGCCGTTGAGGAAGAACACCAGCAGGCCCAGCACCAGCGCGGGTACGAGCAGCAGGGCCCGCACCACCACGGGCCAGACGAGGCCCGTGAGAAGACCGAACGCGCCCGCACCCGAGGCCGCCGTGACCGCGGTCCGGGTGGCACTGTCGCCGTCCTCGGACTGGAGCCGGAAGTCCGGCAACAGTCCGGCCAGCGCCAGCATCGTCAGCGTCGAGACCGCCCACACGACAGCCACTCGCACGACGGCGCTGCCGGCCCTGCGCCACCGCCCTTCGCCCACGCCCCTTCACCTCACCCTTCGAGCAGGACTCCAGCGTGGCACAGCGCGAAGCCGGCTCCGGCGGGGTGGCCGCACCGGCCCGGACCGCCGGCGAAGGCCCTAGGCTCGTACGGTACGGGGGGTTCGAAGGAGGAGGCGTCGCGTGCCGGTGGAGGTCACCTGGTGGGGTCATGCCACCTGCACGATCGAGGACTCCGGGGTCCGGGTGCTGACCGACCCGCTGTTCGTGCGGCGCCTCGCCCATCTGCGCAGACGCCGCGGCGAACTGCCGCCGCCGCAGGCCGCCGTCGCCGACGTCGCCCTTGTCTCCCATCTGCATTCCGACCATCTGCACCTCGCGTCGCTCGCCCGCCTGGAGCCCGGCACGCGCCTGATCCTGCCGCGCGGTGCGGCCCGTTCGGTGCCGCGGCTCGGCCGGCTCGTCCGCAGGGCCGCCCTGCGGGTCACCGAGGTCGGACCGGGCGACGAGGTGCGGGTGGGCGAGCTTCTCGTCCGAGCCGTGCCGGCGATGCACGACGGGCGTCGGCTGCCGCTCGGGCCGCACCGCTCACCGGCGCTCGGCTTCGTCGTCAGCGGCGAGTCGCACACGTATTTCGCGGGTGACACGGGCCTGTTCGACTCGATGGCGGAAGAGGTCGGCCCCGTCGACGTGGCACTGCTGCCGGTCGGCGGCTGGGGCCCGTATCTCGGCCACGGTCATCTGGACGCGGGCCGCGCGGCGCAGGCCGCGGCCACGCTCGCGCCGCGGGCGGCCGTGCCCGTCCACTACGGCACGTACTGGCCGATCGGGATGGACGGCATCCGGCCGCACGAGTTCTACGCTCCCGGGGACGAGTTCGCGCGCAAGGCGGCTCTGCTGGCCCCGAAGGTGACGGTGCACCGGCTCGCACACTGCGAACGGATACGGCCGGAGGAGACGCGGTGAGGACACAGCTCACCGAGGCGCTCGGACAGCTGTCGGAGCTGGTGCGCCAACTGCCCCCCGAGTCGACCCAGCAGGCCGTGGGCTATCCCTCGCTGTTCCTGCTGGTCGTGCTGGGCGCTCTGGTCCCGGTCGTGCCGACCGGGGCTGTGGTCTCCTCCGCCGCCGTGGTGGCCTTCCACCAGATGGCGCCGCTCGCGCTGCTGTACGTCTTCCTCCTCGCCTCCGCGGCCGCGTTCCTGGGCGACGTCACCCTGTACTGGCTCGGACGGCGCGGGGTCCGCTCGCGGAACGGTTCGCGCTGGCTCGCCGCCCTGCGCGACCGCGCCGCACCCGACCGGCTGGAGCAGGCACAGCGCAAGCTGGACGAGCACGGCGTGACGGTGCTGGTCCTCTCGCGGCTGGTGCCCGCCGGACGCATTCCGATCATGCTGGCGTGCCTGCTGGCCAGAATGCCGCTGCGCCGCTTCGTACGCGGTGACGTCCCGGCCTGCCTGGCGTGGGCCGCGACCTACGGGCTGATCGGCATCGTGGGCGGTTCGCTGTTCGCCGAGCCGTGGCAGGGAGTCGTCGCCGCGGTCGCGCTGACGCTGGTGATCAGCGGGGCGCCTGCCGTCTGGCGCAGACTGCGGACGGCGTACGGCTCCGACAGCCGGCCCGCCTGACCACCGGGGCGCCGACCTTCCCTGCGGGCCTGCCTGACCACCGGCCGCCGACCTTCCCTGCCGGCCCGAACTGCGCCACGGCGGCGGACGTGCCCTCAGCGGAGACCGGCGAAGACCGATCGCAGATTCTCCAACGCCTGGGCGACATGCGGCAGTTCCAGCGGCTCCGGAGAGGCGAGCGACTCGAGTCGCTGCTCGGCGGTGGCCCCCAGGAAGGGCGCGGTGTCCAGCCTGACGTGCAGGGCGCCCAGTTCGTCGCCGAACCGGTGTCCGCCGGGCACCCGCATGCCGAGGCGCTCGGACAGATACTCCTCCAGCTCCATGGAATCGCTGACCCCCAGCTCAGCGAGGCGGCCGCGCAGCGGGCCCAGATCGGCGTAGAGGTGCCGACCCGCCTGCGGGGGCCGGGAGACCGCGCCGGCCTCCACCACCGTGCGGTGCACGGCGGCCGCCGTCCGCGCGTGCAGCGCGACCGCTCCCGACGCCCGTTCGGTGATCTCCGGGGGCTCGTCGAGCGCGTGCGCCGCGGCGGCGGCGACCGGAGCGGGGACGACGGCGCCGAGGGCGGTGAGGATGTCGAGGGTCCTGGCCCGGCGGGCCGCGCCCCGCTCCCCCTGAGGAAAGCGGGCGACGGAGACCGGCCAGGATGACGGAAGGAGCGCGCCGGCCAGGTCGCTCATGACCGTCACCTGCTCCGCGTACATCTCGGCGGGACTGACCAGCACCGTCTCGTGCGGCTCGTGGACGGTGTCGCGCCAGGTCTCGTCGCTGATGATGTGCAGCCCTTCGCCGACGGCCGCCTCGCACACCTCGCTCAGCATCTCCGGCGGGGTGACGGTCGCGGTCGGATCGTCGGCGACGGACAGCAGGAGCAGCCGGGGCCGGCCGCCTTCCAGGCGCACCCTGCGTACGGTCTCGAGCAGCGCGACCGGGTCGGGCACGCCACCGCACTCCGCGGGGACGGGCACGTGGTAGGAGGGGCGCCCGAGCAGCCGCACCTGCGGGGTCCACCAGGCAGGGCACGGACGGGGCAGCAGCACGTCGCCGCCGTACGCGCCGAGCAGCGCGAACAGCAGTGACTGCGCACCGGACGCGGCGACGACCTCACCGGGGCGGCCGCGCAGTCCGCGCCGCCACCAGTATCCGCAGGCCGCCTCCCGCAGCGTCGGCCCGCCGCCCGGCGGCTCGCCCTCCGCCGCGTCCGCGGCGGCGGCCAGGACGGCACTCAGCTCAGGCAGCACGGGAAGCCCCGCGTCGGGGGCGGGCGGCCCGTAGCGGACGGGGCCGTGGCCCTCCCGATCGGTCCCCGTCATCACGTCCACCTCCACCGCTCGCGCCCCGGGCTCGTCTGCCCGTCGACGAGCCCTGTAGTCCACGAGCCCTTCAGTCCACGTGCCCTTTATACGGAGGATCACCGCCGGGCGCCCCGCAGGAGGGTCCGTACGCCGCTGCGGCGGCGTGGCGCGAGATGGGGTGGCGCGTCGCGGCGTGCGACACGGATGGCGTGCGGCCCGGCGTGGTGGCGGCGATCCCGGGGTAATCGCGGAACATGTCGGACGCTCACGCAACTCACGTACCAGGCACACGGTCCATCGGCGGGCAGCCGCTCCGCGGGCGGATCACGGCGCTCCTCGGCCGATGGGACCGCGGCGTCTTCCATGCCGTGGCGGCACGGGAGTGGCCCGGCGCCGAGCCGGTGCTGCCGCGGCTGAGCCGGAGCGCCAACCACGGCCTCCTGTGGTTCGGTGCGGCCGTCGGGATCGCCGCTCTGGGCCGTGACACGCGCTCGCGGCGCGCCGCCGTGCGCGGTGTCGCCTCGCTGGCCGTCGCCTCGGCCGTCATCAACACCGTCGGCAAGCGGTCCGTACGCCGGGCACGGCCGCTGCTCGACGCGGTCCCGGTGATACGGCAGTTGAAGCGGCAGCCGTTCACCACGTCCTTCCCCTCCGGGCACTCCGCGTCCGCCGCCGCCTTCGCGACCGGGGTCACCCTGGAGTCGCGAGGATGGGGGGCCGCCGTCGCGCCCGTGGCGGCGTCCGTCGCCTTCTCCCGCGTCTACACGGGTGTCCACTATCCGAGCGACGTCCTGGTCGGCGCGGCGTTGGGCGTGGGCGCGGCATTCGCCGTGCGCGGCGCCGTTCCGACGAGGTCGCAGCTGCCGACGCCCGGCACGCCGCACGCCGACGCTCCTCAGCTGCCCGACGGCGAGGGCCTGATCGTGATCGTCAACCGGGAGTCGGGCTCTGCCGACATGGCGCCGGTCGTCCAGCAGTCCCTGCCGCGGGCGGAGGTGGTGGTGTGCGCCCCCGACGAGCTGCGGGCCGAGCTGGAGAAGGCCGCGGGGCGGGGACGCGCGCTGGGCATCGTCGGCGGGGACGGGACGGTCAACAGGGCGGCGGCGGTGGCAGCGGGCCGGGGCCTGCCGCTGGCCGTCTTCCCGGGGGGCACGCTCAACCACTTCGCGTACGACCTGGGGATAGAGTCCGTCGAGGACACCTGCCGGGCGCTGGCCGCGGGTGACGCGGTGCGGGTCGACCTGGGCCGGTTCACGCCGGGGCCGGACGGCAGCGCGGAGCCGGGCCACTTCCTCAACACCTTCAGCCTCGGCGTGTACCCGGACCTGGTGAGCGTCAGGGAACGCTGGTCGCCGCGGATCGGGGGCTGGACCGCCGGTGTCCTGGCGGCGGTGCTGGTGCTGCGCTGCCGGCGGCCGCTGGAGGCGGAGGTCCAGGGCAGACGGCGCCCGATGTGGCTGCTGTTCGCGGGCAACGGCGTCTACAAGGGCGTCGGCCCGACGCCGGGCCACCGGCAGAATCTCGTGGACGGACTGCTGGACGTCCGCGTGGTGCACGCCGGCCGGGCCCCCGGCTGGCGGCTGCTGGGCGCGGCGCTCGTCGGCAAACTGCACCGCTCCCCCGTCCACACGACACGGCACCTGCGGCGGCTGCACATCGGCGGGCTGGCTCCGGGGACCCTCCTCGCCTACGACGGCGAAGTGACCCCGGCGCCACCGGAGTTGGTCCTGGACAAGGTCCCGGAGGCGCTGACGGTCTACCGTCCGCAGGCCCTGCTGTAGGCGCCTGCGTGCAGGGCCCCACGTCCCGCCGCGGGTGCGGTGCGTTCGCCCGCGAGGGCGGCGCGGTCTCCCGCGCCCGGCCGGGCGGCGTGCCGCACGAATAGCGCGTTTCCCCGCACGGGCAGCACGTTTCCCCACACGGACGGTGCGCCTTGCCGCGCGGGCAGCGCGTTTTCCCCCACGGACGGTGCGTCTTGCCGCGCGGGCGGCGCGTTCTCCCGCACGGACGGTGCCTGCGGACGCACGGCCGGCGCGTTCCCCGCACGGGCAGAACGTCCCCGGCCCGTGCGGCATGCCGCGTCCGCGGCGCGTCCGGGCGGCGGTGTCAGAAGCGCAGGACGTACCGCCGTTGCCACGGTGTCTCCACCGCGCCCCGGTGGTAGTGCTCGCGCACATACGCCACGGCGTCCTCGGCGGGGACGCCGTCGAGGACGGCAAGGCAGGCGAGTGCGGTGCCCGTGCGGCCACGGCCGCCGCCGCACGCGACCTCCACCCGCCCCGTCGCGGCACGGGCCCACGCCTGTTCCAGGAGTGCGCGCGCCTGCGCCGGGTCGGCCGGCAGCCGGAAGTCCGGCCAGCGGATCCAGCTCGCCTCCCAGTCGGTCGCGGGAGGTTGCCGGCCGAGCAGATAGACGCCGAACTCCGGCCGGGCACCGGCCGGCAGGGGGTTGCGCAGCCCCCTGCCGCGTATCAGCCGGCCACTGGGCAGCCGCATGATCCCGTCACCGTCGGATGGCCATGTCTCCGTCATCCGGTCAGCCTATCCACCGCGAACACCTGTCCACAATGCAAGACATGGGTCTTGAAATGCGGAACGCGGGCGTAGCGTTGCGGCATCGCCTCAGCAGAAGGAGACACGTCATGCCGCAGGAGACAGCCGTCTACACGCACGGGCACCACGAGTCCGTGCTGCGCTCGCACACCTGGCGCACCGCGGCGAACTCGGCCGCGTACCTCCTCGGTGAACTGCGGCCGGGGGCAGAGGTACTGGACGTGGGCTGCGGGCCCGGCACCATCACCGCCGACCTCGCGGAACTGGTCGCGCCGGGACGGGTCACGGCGATGGACGCGGCGGAGGGCGTGCTCGAGCAGGCACGGGCGCACGCGAAGCAACGCGGCCTGGGCAATGTGCGGTTCGCCGTCGCCGACGTCCACGCGCTGGACTTCCCCGACGACTCCTTCGACGTCGTCCACGCCCACCAGGTGCTCCAGCACGTCGGTGACCCGGTGCAGGCGCTGCGCGAGATGCGGCGGGTGTGCCGCCCGGGCGGGATCGTCGCGGCGCGCGACAGCGACTACGACGCGTTCGCCTGGTATCCCCGGCTCCCGGCCCTGGACGAATGGCTGGACCTGTACCGGCGCGTGGCCCGCGCCAACGGCGGCGAGCCGGACGCCGGGCGCAGACTGCTCTCGTGGGCCCGCGCCGCCGGCTTCACCGACATCACCCCCAGCGCGGCGGCATGGTGCTTCGCCGCACCGGCCGATCGCACATGGTGGAGCGGCCTGTGGGCCGACCGCACGGTCGCGTCGGTGTACGCGGAGCTAGCGGTGGAGGGCGGACACACCACGCACGAGCAGCTGCGGACGATCGCAGAGGCGTGGCGCACCTGGGGCGACCACGACGACGCGTGGTTCATGGTTCCGCACGGCGAGGTGCTCTGCCGGGTGTGATCCCCGCCGGCCTTCGGGTCCGTCGGGCCCGATTCCGTCGGGCCGGATCGCCAACTAGGCTCGCCCGTATGGAGATCCTCGGAACCACGCTGCGCATCTGCGTCGACGACCTGGAAGCCTCCGCCGCGTTCTACGAACGCCTCACGGGCGCCCCGCCGCTCCGGTTCGAACGCGGCGGGGTCTCCGTGGCGGCCGTCGGCTGCTTCCTGCTGATGAGCGGCCCGGAGGCGGAACTGGAGATCCTGCGGAAGGTGTCCGCGACGATCGCCGTGAAGGACGTGGACGAGGCGTACGCCACCCTCACCGGCATCGGCGCACGGGTGCTCGCCGGCCCGGTGGAGACGCCCGTCGGCCGCAATCTGATCGCCGTCCATCCCGACGGCTCGGTCTTCGAGTACGTCGACCGCAAGCCGGCCGCCTGAGCTTCGGGATCACCCGGCCGCGCCGCGCTGCAGGCGCTGAGCGAGATGCGGGCCCGGTGAGGTGAGCCGTTGACTCCGTCCGAGACGCCGACTCCCCGGGACAACGCGCGCCACCGCCGGTCAAGCCACCGTCTTGTCCTGCTGCCGGCTCACCATCTCGGTGATCCAGGTGGGCGCGAACGGAGACGTGCAGCCCGGGGACGTCGGATAGTCCTTGAGCACCTCAAGGCGCTCACCGATGGCGATCGCGCGTGCGCGGTGCTCGGCGTGTTCGATCCCGATCCGGGCCAGGCAGTGGTTCATGGCCCACTGCAGGCGGTCCGGGGCGTCCTTCATCTCCGCCTCGATGACGTCGAGCAGTCCCGCGAGGTCGAGGCCGGCGGGCTTCTTCGCCACGCGTTCGGTGGTCAGCGCCCACCCGGCACTCGCGACCACCGGATCCGGATCGGCGGACCAGGCCACGCGCAGCTCTTCGGAGTGCGGGTTCTTCTTCACCACGTAGTTCACAAGCCAGTCGTGCACCTTGGGTGCCCGCGCCTGGCGCACCATGACGTCCAACTCGTCACGCTCGAACGCCTTCGGGCGGCAGATCAGGATCGCCAGCAGTCTCGCCGCGGTGTCGCCCGTCTCCCAGAGCCGGCACGCGAGTTCCTGCTGCGTCTTGAGCCGCTTCGCGAGCGCGCGCAGCTTGCTGAGATTCACACCGTGATCGTCACCGTGCCTCTCGTTCACCGCGCGTGCCTTCGGGTCCTCGAGCGCGGCCAGTTCGGCCATCACCTCGGCCGTCGTCGTCTCGGCCACCTCAGCCCTCCCGTCCGTCACGTGCGGGACTCACCCTACGCCGGGAGGCCGGCCTCCCGGCCGGACCGGCAGCCGGACGCGGCCTGCTACCGGTACCAGCCGTCTCCCTCGTCCGCGAGAGACCGGCCGAGGTAGTCCCGCAGGTCCCGGGCGACCCAGCGACGGCTGTCGTCCTCGTGTTCCCACACGAAGATGTCGGCTCGCGAGGGCCTCAGGACGAAGGCGAACTGATCGCCGCCCCCGTTGTCACCGAAGAAGAGCAGCGCGTCGAACGGCATGTACAGGTCGGCGAGCGAGCTGTCCGACCAGAAGCGGAGATTGTCCTCGACGATCCGCTCCAGGGGCCAGACCGTCTCCACGCCGTAGTGCCCCACGATGCCGTCGGTCTCCTGCAGCAGATGCCCGAGCTCGGACGGCAGCGAGCACCTCAGCCGCTGCTCCGCGGCGGCCATCAGGGCCGCGTCGACCGGCGAGCTGAACTCGGCGTCAGGGAATGCCTGGCCTGCGGCTTCTCTCCACATACAGGCAGCCTAAGAGCTGTCCGCGGTCATCCTTGCCCCGGGGCCCCGAGCCATGTGGCTGTGGCCATTGCCGCTTGGGGAGGAGCGGAGCCTCAGCTGTTCTGGATACGGCGGGCCGCCGCCACCAGCCCGGCGGGCAGCGCGGGGCCGGCACACGCGTGATCGATCAGCACGTCCCGGTACGAGTCGTTCGGCAGGTTCGGCGCCAACTCGATGAGCTCGCTCAGCTCCGCGGGCGAGCCGGTGAGCCGTGCCCGGTAGGCGGCTCCGGCCGCGCGGAGTGTGAGCTCGGTCGGCTCGTGCTTCAGTCCCTGCTCGATCAGCAGGACCGCGGCGGTGAAGTCGCCCTGTTCGGCACGCACGTCGGCCAGGTCGAGATAGAGCGACCAGTTGGCCGGTTCCAGGGCGAGCGCGCGCTCGAACGCCGCCGCGGTCTGTTCACGATCACCCAGCTGGCGCCAGGTGCCCGCCCGCACGACTTCCGTCAGCATGAGCCGCTCGACGGAGTCCGCCCGGTCGCAGAGGGCGAACGACGCATCGATGAGACCGCATGCCCGCAGCAAGATCGCCATCTTGGCCAACGCCTCCGGCAGCGGCCGGCGGGCGGCGACCGCGTCGATGGCATCGAACCAGGGCCGGAACCGTTCGCGCATGCTGTCGGTGTCCAGGCCATGGCCGTAGTCCATGGTGCGCATCGCGGCCTCGGCCATCGCGTCGGCACTCACCCCACCGAGAAATCGTTCGTCGCTGAACCAGGGGGCTTCGGCCCATGCGATGTCGGGTCGAGCACCCGTGACCGAGCCGATCGCCAGCGCCGCGTCGTCCATGTCGTCCTCGAGGAAGCTGATGTACGACCGCGCCAGAACCGTCCTCAACGAGTCGCCGTTCCGCACGACCTCGGCCAGCTCCGACCGCTTGTCCTTCCACAGTTCGGCAAGGACCACATAGGGCTCCGGGTCCTCGGGCGCGGAGGCGATGGCGCCCGCCAGGTGATCCACCGCTGCCGCCGGACTGCCCCCGCAGTGCGCCAACACACGCGCGAGACCGACACCAACTGCTACCGCGCGATTCGACATCGTTCGAGGATATCCCTGACCAGATCACGTCATGCCGTCGGTCACGGCCCGCTGGACACGATGCCCGTCGGCCACGGCACGCTCACCGCTGACGGCGGCTGCCCGCGGGTCCGACGGTCCGGTCGCGGGTCGTCATCTCCCGGGTGATCGCCCAGCGCTCGTGGTCACGCCAGGCACCGTCGATGTACAGGAAGTCGGGCGAGTAGCCCTCGAGCCGGAAGCCGACCGACCGTACGAGTCCCAGCGAAGCCGTGTTGCCGGGCTGGATGTTGGCCTCCAGGCGGTGCAGTCCGAGGCCGCTCCGCGCGAAGGCGTGCTCGACCAGGAGCCGCAGGCCCTCCCCCATCAGACCGCGGCCCACGGCGTGCGCGAAGGCCCCGTAGCCGACGGCGCCGCTGAGGAACGCGCCGTGGACGATGTTGTTGATGTTGATGTACCCCGCGATCCGGCCGGCCGTGCGCTCACACACCAGGAAGCCCGCACGTGCGGGGTCCTCGATGAGCCGCCGTGCGTACCCGGCGTAGTCGTCGGGTGTGAGCGGCGGGAAGAGCCACGGCCGGTGGTGGTCCTGGCTCCGCCGCGCGGCCGCGGTGAATTCGGCGGCGTCCTCGTACGTGAGGTGGCGCAGGGCGACGCGTGTGCCGGTGGCGACATACGGGTCGCCGGCGGAAGGCCGGGGCTCGGGCTCGGACATGGCGTCAGCTTGTCATGCGGCCCGCCTCCGAGGCCGCTCCGTGTCCGGGGTGATCCCGCTCGCCGCGCCACAATCGGTGAGACACTTGTCAGACAGCATCGGCGCCCTTCAACAGCATCGTACGGGCGCCCGCACCGAGTGGTGAGCCGAGGAAGGGCCGGTCCAGTGGCAGTCAGCAGGCAGCAGCGCAGACCAGTCGTCGTGCTGTACGAGCGGATCGCGGACGCCATCCGCGAGGGCGTCTACCCGCCCGGGTCCACCCTGCCCTCGGAACCCCGGCTCGCCGGCGAGCTCGGCGTCAGCCGCCCCGCCCTGCGTGAGGCGCTGCTGCTGCTCCAGGAGGACGGCCTTCTGTCCGTACGCCGAGGCGTCGGACGGACGGTCAACGCCCATCCGCCCCGGCGCGGCTACGAGCACCTCCAGCCACTGGAGCAGCTGCTCTCCGGCGGCGGACCGCCGCTGCGGGTGCGGCCACTGCTGCGGACCACGGAGGAACCGACCGACTTCACCACCCAGCATCTGCTCGCGCCCGCCGGGTCCGAGCTGCGCTTCTGGGAGTCCCTGCTGAACGGCGACGGCACGACGGGAGTGCTGAGCCACGAGTGGGCCGCGCCGGAGGAGACGCTGGAGGCGGCGCATCCCGCGTTCGCGGCGGCGCTGCGGGAGGCGGCGCCCGCGGTCTCGATGCTCGCGGCGCTGACCGGGGCGTCGCGCGGCATCGCGCTCACCGCGCACAGCGCCGTGAGCGCGACCCTGCTCGGCACCCGCCGCGGCCAACAGCTCGACCGGGCGGCGGACACGCCGGCGGTGCTGGTGACGCAGGTGGTGCGGGTGGGTGAGGTGCCGGTGCTGGCGGCGAAGCATGTGCTGGCGACGGGGGCGGGGGCGTTGCCGGTCCGCCAGTCGAGCTGAGCCGGGCGGGCCGCTGCGCGGGGCTGTTCCCCACCCCGCCCCTTCCCGAAACCGGGGCAGGCACCGGACCCCGTACCGCCCTGCGGGCGGCTTACCGCGCTCCGCGCGGTGCTTGCGGGGGCTCCTCCCCCTACGCCTGGCCGCGTGGGGGAACCCCCACCGCATCCCCGCGCCTCGAACTCCCCCTACGCCCTGGCGGGCGTGGGAGGGACCCCCAGCGAGGCTGAAGTTGCCTCCGCCGTCGGCGAGGCTGGTTTCGCGCAGCGAATCAAGCCCGCCTGGGGGCACCTCCCACGGCCGCCAGGCCATAGGGGGAGGGAGATTGAGGGCACCGCCCGGAGCGCGGCACGGGGCCCGCCGGGCGGTACGGGCTCCGGGGCTTGCCCCGGTTCGGGAAGGGGCGGGGTGGGGAACACGCCCGCCTCAAGCGCAGCGCTCCCGTGCCGTACACTCCCCGGATGCACTTGTCTGACATCTTGCGCGCGCCCAAGGCCGTCCTCCACGACCACCTCGACGGCGGTCTGCGGCCAGGGACGATCATCGAGCTGGCTCGCGACTGCGGCTACCAGGGGCTGCCGACCGAGGATCCGGCCGCTCTCGCGGTCTGGTTCCGGGACGCCGCCGACTCGGGGTCGCTGGAGCGGTACCTGGAGACCTTCGCCCACACCTGCGCGGTGATGCAGACCCGCGAGGCGCTGGAGCGTGTAGCCGCTGAGTGTGCGGAGGACCTGGCCGCGGACGGTGTCGTGTACGCCGAGGTGCGGTACGCGCCCGAGCAGCACCAGGAGCGGGGCCTCGGCCTCGACGAGGTCGTGGACGCGGTCAACGCGGGACTGCGGGAGGGTGAGCGGCGCAGCGGCGGGAGGATCACCGTGCGTGCGCTGCTCACCGGCATGCGGCACACCGAACGTTCCCTGGAGATCGCGGAGTTGACGGTCGCGCACCGCGACCGCGGCGTCGCCGGGTTCGACATAGCGGGTGGTGAGGTCGGCAATCCGCCCGCCCGGCACCTCGCCGCCTTCCAGCACCTGCGTCGCCACAACTGCCACTTCACGATCCACGCCGGTGAGGCGGTCGGCGCGGAGTCGATCCATGAGGCCGTGCAGGTGTGCGGCGCCGAGCGGATCGGTCACGGTGTCCGTATCACGGACGACATCCAGGTCCACGACGACGGCACGGCCACGCTCGGCCGTCTCGCCTCCTACGTGCGCGACAACCGCATCGCCCTGGAGGTGTGCCCGACGTCCAACCTCCAGACGGGTGCGGCGAAGTCGTACGACACGCATCCCGTCGACCTGCTGCGCCGTCTCGGCTTCCGCGTCACGCTCAACACCGACAACCGTCTCGTCTCGGGCACCACCATGAGCGAGGAGTTCCGGCACATGGTGGACGCCTTCGGCTACGGACCGGCGGTGTTCCAGGAGTTCACCGTCGCGGCCGTGGAGTCGGCGTTCCTGCCGCTGCCGGAGCGGCAGCGGCTGATCGACGAGGTGATCCGGCCCGGATACGCGGCCCTCCGAGCGCGGTCAGGACAGTGAGCCCCGAACGACGGGGAGTTCGAGCACGCCGGTGTCGCCGGGTGCGCTGACGACCGTGACGGGCTTGACCCCGCGGTTGCCGAAGTACGCCGTGTCGCTCGCCGCGATGACGAACTCCAGCCGGTGCCCGGCTTCGTAGCGGTGCACGATCCCTGGCAGCTCCACCGTGAACGCCTTGGTCACGTCCGGTACCCGGACCGGCGCGACCAGGCGGTTCACCAGGGTCCGGGTGCCGTTCGGCGCGACGTCGTAGACCTTGGCGAACAGCACCAGCTTGTCGGCCGCGTCGCCGGAGTGCTGGACGCGTTCCGTCCGGGGCGAGACCACCTTGAGCCGGGCCCGTGGGACGCCGACCACGTCGACGGCCGATGTCAGCGGCTCGCTCCGCCAGCCCAGGTGGGTGCCCCTCATGTCGTAGGGCTGGGGGTCGGGCACGCCGATGAGGCCGGCGAGCGAGGATTCCGAGTGGCTGGTCGGCACGAGCAGGTTGGTGTAGGCCCGGCTGCCGCGGGCGACCTTGGCGCGGGTGTCGACGAGTTTGCCGTCGCCGGACAGGTAGAGCTTCTGGGAGAGGGAGGGTACGGCGGCCGCTTCGCCGTAGCCGCTCTGCCAGTCGCGGTAGTAGGCGAAGCCGGGTCCGGTGTCCACGCCGGTGTTCTTGCGCAGGTACCGGTCGAACCAGGCGAGGATGCGCCGGCCCACGTAGCTCGTCCCGAGGTTTCCCTCACCGAGGTTGAGCTCTCCGGATGCGGGGTCGGTCATGCCGCCGCTGTGTCCCCATGACTGCCAGATCATCTTGGTCTCCGTGCCCTCGGCCTTCAGCGTCCGGTAGCTGTCCTCCGCCTCGTTGAGGGTGAACAGGCTGTCGGCCTGCCCCTGGATCAGCAGCGTGGGCGCTTCGACGCGCGGCAGATAGGAGACGGGCGAGACGCTGCTGGCGAAGGTCCGCATCGCGTCGACGCGGTCGGCGGGGTAGCGGCCGGAGTTGAGCAGGCGCAGCGTGTCGCAGGCCTTGGCGACGAAGTGCAGACATTGGAGCGAGCCGAAGCGTGAGGGGTCCAGGTTCGGGTTCGTCAGGGGCTGTCCCTCCCCGATCAGCCAGAAGCCGTCGGCCCACTGCCATTTGAAGGCTCCCGGCACGGACGTCGCGACCGCGTTGTTGGGGTCGAGGGAGTGGTTGAGGTCGTTCCAGGTGATCATGGGGACGAGGGCGTCGGCCCGGTGGTCCACCGCGGCGGTGGCCAGCTGGATCGCCCCGCCGTACGAGCCGCCGATCATGCCGACGCGCGGGTCGCCGTGGCCGTCCCTGGTCACGAAGTCGGCCGTCGTGCCGTCGTCGGCCGCGTGTTTCCCGGCGAGGAAGTCGATGAGCCGGGAGGCGGATCTGCCGTCGATGTCCGGGTCGTCCAGGGAGATGAGACAGCCGGAAGCCCCGAAGCCCAGACCGGAATAGGCCAGCGCGACATAGCCCCGGGCGGCGAACGCCCGGGCCGTGGCGTCTGTCGAGCCGTCGGCCTTGCTGCCGCCGAAGCCGTTGGTGGTGAGGACGGCGGGAGCGGTCCGGTGCCGGTCGAGGCCGGCGGGGCGGTAGAGGTCGGCGTCGATCACGCAGGTCCTGCCGCCGGCTTGGACGGTGAACTTCAGTGCCGTGACGCTGTAACCGGGCTGCGGCGTCGGAGTGGCCGTTGCGGTGGAGGCGCAGGTGAGCGGTGCGAGGAACGCCGCTCCCGCGGCCAGGGCGAGGGCCTTGCGGCTTCGGGACAGGGCACGGGACACGAGGACCTCCACATCGAGGACGCCACAACGGAGGCCGCCGTGCCCGAGGTCGGCATGGCCCAACGCGCCATACCGACCGGTAAGTAGGCGGCCGACGCCCATGCTGGCGGGACATGTCAGATGCACGTCAACGCTCATGCCTCAGGTTGTCGACAGATGTTCAGCAGTGGATCGGACCAACGCCGGATCGGACCGGCAGGGAATCGGACCAACGGTGGACCGGGCCGGCGGTGGACCAGGGTGGATCAGAGCAGCGCCGGCACGTCCAGCGTCAGCGTCCCCGCGTCAGCGTCCAGCACGGCCGGGACACCGAGTGGCATCGTGAGGTTCGTGGGGCCGTGGCCGAAGCCGAACTCCTCGACGACCGGAACGCCCAGCCCGCCGAGCCGGTCGGCGAGGACCGCGCGGATCTGCTCGTAGGGACCGCACTGCGCCCAGGAGCCGAGGACGACGCCCGCGACGCCGTCGAGCCACTCGGCCCGCAGGAGCTGGGTGAGGATCCGGTCGAGGCGGTAGTTCTCCTCCTCCACGTCCTCGATCAGCAGCAGCCCGCCCCGCGCGCACGGCCGGGCGTGGGGTGTGCCCAGGTCGGCGGCGATCAGCGAGACACAGCCGCCGAGGGTGACGCCGCGGGCGCGGCCGGACACCATGGGGCGGGCGTCCCCGAGGCCGTGGAGCTGCTGCACGGTCTCCGGCTCGAACAGCGTGGCGCGCAGCGAGTCCTGGGTGCGGGTGTCCTTGAGGAAGGTCTCCGTGCCGGTCATCGGGCCGTGCAGGGTGGCGAGGCCCAACCGCACCGCGAACGCCTCGTGGAGCGCGGTGATGTCGCTGTACCCGACGAAGACCTTGGGGGCGGCGGCGCGCATCGCGTCCCAGTCGGCGAGGTCCACCATCCGCTGGACGCCGTACCCGCCGCGTGCGCAGATCACGGCGGAGACCGACGGGTCGCACCACGCCTGGGTGAGGTCGCGGGCACGGGCCTCGTCCGTGCCCGCGAGATACCCCAGCTCCGGGTGCGTGTCGCGGACGTGCGGCAGGACGACGGGGTCGAGGTCCCAGCCGCGCAGGATGTCCAGACCGGCGTCGAGGCGCTCTTCCGGTACGGGACCGCTGGGCGCGACGACGGCGACCCGGTCCCCGGCCCGCAGACGCCTCGGACGTGTGAGCGGCTCCAGCGTCATTTCCTCAGCTCCAGCAGGGGGACATCCGGACGGGCGACGCCGAAGGTCTGGGCGTACAGCGACAGTTCGGCCTCGAGCGCCCGGACCAGGGTGTCTGCCCTGCGGAAGCCGTGGCCCTCGCCCTCGAAGGCGATGTAGGCATGCGGGATCCGGCGTCCCGCCATCTGCTCCAGGAACCGTTCGCACTGCACCGGCGGGCAGATCACGTCGTCCAGGCCCTGCAGCAGCAGGAACGGCGCCGTGATGTGGTCGACGTGGTTGATCGGCGAGCGTTCCCGGTAGCGGGCGGGGACCTCGTCGAGCGGGCCGACCAGAGACTCCAGGTACCGCGACTCGAAGTCGTGGGTCTCCCCCGTCGCCCAGGCGAAGAGGTCGAGGATGGGGAAGATGACCGTCCCGCAGGCGTACACATCGGTGGTGGCGAGCGAGGCCGCGGCGGTCCAGCCGCCGGCGCTGCCGCCGCGGATCGCCAGCCGGGCGGGGTCCGCGGTCCCCTCGTCGGCGAGCGCCTGCGCGACGGCCGCGCAGTCCTCGACGTCGACGACGCCCCACTGCTCCTTGAGCCGGTCGCGGTACTCGCGGCCGTAACCGGTGGAGCCGCCGTAGTTGACCTCGGCCACCCCGATGCCCCGGGAGGTGAAGTAGGCGATCTCCAGGTCGAGCACGAGCCCCGCCCGGCCGGTCGGGCCGCCGTGCGCCCGGACGACGAACGGCGGCAGCTCCTCGTCGGGCGCCACCCGGTCGGGGCTGTGCGGCGGGTAGATGTGGGCGTGGATCTCGCGGTGCCCGGGCCCGGTGAAGGTACGGATCTGCGGCTCGGGGTAGTACGCCGGGTCGACCGGGTCGTCGTGCGGACTGCCGATGACCCGGGCGCGGCCGGTACGGGTGTCGAGCTCCACGATCTCGTACGCGCTGCGCGGGCTGGCCGCCACGCCGAACACCCGGTCGCCGTGCACGGCGAGGGTCGGCGCCCACTCGCTCCACGGCCCCGGGGCATCGACGAGTTCGCCGGTCTCCGGGTCCAGTATCCCGAGCGCGGTCGCCCCCTTGCCGTGGATGACGGCGATCAGTCCGCCGGCGAGCGGCCGGAACCACTGCGAGCCGATCTTCCACAGCGGCCCGCCGAACTCCTCGCCGCGCCCCGGGCAGAGCGGTGTTCGCCGCTCGGAATCCAGGGCGCCGGGCCCGATGCGCTGGAGTTCCCACCATCCGCCGCCGTCGGCGCTGAACAGCAGGGAGCCGTCCGGGGCCCATTCGACCTGGGCGACCGACTCGTCGCTCTCGCCGGCCACCGGCCGGACGTTCTGGTACGGACCGTGTTCCGTCACGTCGCCGACCATGACGACGGTGCCGTCCCACGGCATCCGCGGGTGGTCCCAGGCGAGCCATGCCACCCTGGTCCCGTCGGGCGACAGGCGCGGCCCGGTGACGAAGTGGTGCCGGTCGTCGCTGAGTTCCCGTACCGCGGACCGGTCGCCGGCCGCCGAGCCGTCCAGCGGTACGGCGGCGATGACCCGGCGGACGTCGGTGGGCGAGGGTCCGGTGAACTCCTCGAGGACGCACCACACCTCGCCGCGCTCCGGCCGCAGTTGCGGATCGGCCCAGCGCAGTCCGCCGCCGAGGTCCGACACGGGGGTGAGGGGCCGCGGCTCGGCGCCGGGCAGGTCGGGCTCGTAGGCGTAGAGCCGCTGGTCGGGGAAGTGGACGAACACGACGAGCGGGCCGTGCTCCTCGCGGTCGACCCCGGCCCAGGGGGTGCCGCCGTACTCGATGACGCGGCTGCGGACGTTCCACGGGGTGGGGAGCACCGATTCCTCGGCGCCGTCGGGCCGCCGGCGCACCAGGGCGCGTCTGCCGCCCTCCGCCGGGCGCGGCGCGGTCCACCACACCTCGTCGCCGACGACGCCGAGATACTCGGGGCGTCCGTCGTGCGACGCGGCGAGGGCCGCGTCGATCGGCGACGGCCAGGTTCCGTAGGCCCCGGTGGGCACCATGTCCGATCCCCCTAAGCGGTCTGCAGGTAGTGGTCGAGGACCCGGACGCCGAAGTGGAGGGCGTCGACGGGGACACGTTCGTCGACGCCGTGGAAGAGCGCCTGGTAGTCGAAGCCGGGTGGCAGCTTCAGCGGCGAGAAGCCGTAGCCGGTGATGCCGAGCCGGGCGAACTGCTTGGCATCGGTGCCGCCGGACATGCAGAACGGGACCACATGGGCGTCCGGGTCGAACGCCTCGATCGCGGCGCGGAGTTTGGCGAAGGTCGGGGAGTCCACCGGCGCCTGGAGGGCGATCTCGTTGTGGTAGAAGTCCCAGTGGACGTCGGGGCCGGTGAGCGCGTCCATGGTCGCGTGGAACTCTTCGTCGGTGCCGGGGAGGATCCGCCCGTCCACGTACGCGGTGGCGTTTCCCGGGATGACATTGAGCTTGTAACCGGCGTTGAGCATCGTCGGGTTGGAGCTGTTGCGCACCGTCGCCTCGACGAGCTTGGCGGCCGGGCCGAGCTTGGCGAGCAGCTCGTCGACGTCGAAGCCGGTGGTCTCCAGGTCCGCCCTGGTCACGTCGATGCCGTGGAGCGCGGCGAGTTCGACCAGGGCGGCCTTCACGGTCGGGGTGAGCCGTACCGGCCAGTGGTGTTCGCCGATCCGGGCGACCGCTCCGGCGAGCCGCGTCACGGCGTTCTCGCGGTTGACCTTGGAGCCGTGGCCCGCCCTGCCGTCCGCGGTGAGTCTCATCCAGGCCGTGCCGCGTTCACCGGCGGCGACGGGGTAGAGCGCCATGTCGGGGCCGGCGTGGAAGGTGTAGGCGCCGGATTCGCTGATGCCTTCGGTGCAGCCGTCGAAGAGGTCGGCGTGTTCGGCGGCGAGGAAGCCGGAGCCGTCCTCCGCGCTGGCCTCCTCGTCGGCGGTGTACGCGATCACGATGTCGCGGCGGGGCCGGATGCCGTGCCGGGCCCAGGCCCGGACGACCGCGAGGACCATGGCGTCCATGTTCTTCATGTCGACGGCGCCGCGGCCCCAGACGACGCCGTCGCGGACCTCGCCCGAGAAGGGGTGGACGGTCCAGTCGGCGGGCTCGGCGGGGACCACGTCGAGGTGGCCGTGGACGAGGAGCGCGTCGGCGCCCGGGTCCCAGCCCTCGTAGCGGGCCACCACGTTGGTGCGGCCCGGGGTGCGCTCCAGCAGCACCGGATCGAGCCCCGCGTTGACCAGCCGCTCGGCGACGTACTCGGCGGCGGGCCGCTCACGGCAGTCGCCGTCGCCCCGGTTGGTGGTGTCGATGCGGATGAGCTCGGAGGTGAAGGTCACCACCTCGTCGAGGGCGCGGGCGTCGATGGGGGTGTCTGTCACGTCAGCCATACTGCTCCTCCACGGCGGCGGAGACGATCGTCGTGACCGCCTTGAATGTGCGGATGCCCTCGTACATCGTCCCGCTGGTGTACACCACCCGCCTCTCGCCCCCGGCCCGTGCCACGCCCGGGACGACGGTGGCCGCCGCCGCGAGGTGCTCCGCGTCGAACTCGAGCTCGAGTGTGAACGGCCCGCCCTCGACCGGCGTGTGGCGTACGGCGAGGCCGGCGGCCTCCTTGGCCGCGGCGCGGATGTCCGCCGAGGTGCGGGCAGGGGTCCGGCAGACGGCCGCGTAGCGCGAAACATGGTCCTTGACCGCGACCTTGAGCGCGCCGGGGGCGTAGCCGAGCGCGTCCTCGCACGTCAGGTCGTCGCCGGTGACGAGGACGACGGGGACGCCGTGTTCGGCGACGACGTGGGCGTTGAGCAGGCCCTCGCTCGCGCGGACGCCGTTCAGCCAGACGCCGGTGATGGAGTTGGCGAGGTAGGTGTGGGCCAGGACGCCTTCCGCGCCGGCGCCGGTGTGGTAGCCGATGAAGGCGATGCCGTCGACGTCGCCGTGCTGGACGCCCTCGACCATGGACAGCGACTTGTGGCGCCCGGTGAGCATCTCGGCGCGTTCGTCGAGTTCCTCGAGGAGGAGGTTGCGCATGGTCCAGTGCGCCTCGTTGATCAGCACCTCGTCGGCGCCGCCGTCGAAGAAGCCGAGCACGGCCGCGTTCACATCGGAGGTGAACATGGAGCGGCAGCGTTCCCACTGGGGTGTGCCGGGCAGGACGTCGGCCGGCCATGTCACCCCAGTGGCACCCTCCATGTCGGCGCTGATGAGGATCTTCACGGCTCTCTCCCTTCCGCCACGGCCACGCTGCCAGAAGTGCACCTTACGACAGCGTGGCCGTGGAGCGGAGGGGCTGGTCACCCCGCGTCCCGGCCGCTCCGGGGAGCGGCCGGGGGCGGCCCGCTAGCCGAGGACCTTCTCCAAGGAGGCGAGGGCCGACGCGAGTTCCTCACGGGTGATGGTCAGCGGCGGCGCGATCCGGATGGTGGAGCCGTGGGTGTCCTTCACGAGGATGCCCTCGGCCATCAGCCGTTCGCTGATCTCCCGGCCGCTTCCGATGGCCGGGTCCACGTCGACGCCCGCCCACAGCCCGCGGGAGCGGAAGCCGACGACGCCCTTGCCCACCAGCCCGGTCAGGCCCTCCCGCAGCACCTCGCCCAGCTCGGCGGCCCTGCGCTGGAACTCTCCGGTGGCCAGCAGGTCGACCACGGCGGAACCGACCGCGGCGGCCAGCGGGTTGCCGCCGAACGTGGAGCCGTGCTCGCCGGGACGCAGCACGCCCAGCACGTCCCGGCGTGCGACGACCGCGGAGACGGGGACGATGCCGCCGCCGAGGGCCTTGCCGAGCAGCAGCATGTCGGGGACGACCGACTCGTGGTCGACCGCGAGGGTCGTGCCGGTGCGTCCCAGACCGGACTGGATCTCGTCGGCGATGAACAGGCAGCCCGCCCGCCGGGTCAGCTCGCGCACACCCGCGAGGTAGCCGTCGTCGGGGATGAGGACGCCCGCCTCGCCCTGGATCGGCTCGATGAGCACGGCGGCCGTGGTCTCGTCGATCGCGTTCTCGAGCGCGGCCAGGTCGTTGTACGGCACGATGCGGAAGCCGGGCGTGAAGGGGCCGAAGCCGCCGCGCGCCGACTCGTCGGTGGAGAAGCTGACGATGGTCGTGGTGCGGCCGTGGAAGTTGCCGTCGGCGACGATGATCGTCGCCCGGTCGGGTGCGACGCCCTTGACCTCGTAGGCCCATTTGCGGGCGACCTTGACCGCGCTCTCGACGGCCTCCGCGCCGGTGTTCATCGGCAGAGTCATCTCGAGGCCGGTGAGCTCGGCGAGACCTTCCGCGAAGCCGGCGAGCCGGTCGTTGTGGAAGGCGCGCGACGTGAGCGTGACCTCGTCGAGCTGGCGGTGGGCGGCGGCGACGAGGCCGGGGTGGCGGTGGCCGAAGTTGAGCGCCGAGTAGCCGGCCAGCATGTCGAGGTAGCGGCGGCCCTCCACGTCCTCGACCCAGACGCCCTCGGCGCGTGCGACGACGACGGGCAGCGGGTGGTAGTTGTGCGCCAGCGCCGTGTTCTCGGCGCGGATGAGCTCCTCGGAGGAGCGCTGCGTGCGTACGGGGGTGAGAGTCATGCGCGGATCTCCTGAGTGCAGCACTTGATGCCGCCGCCGGCCTTGTGGAATTCGGACATGTCTACGGGGACGGGGTCGTAGCCGTGTTCGGCGAGCTGTGCGACGAGTCCCTTCGCCTGCGGGGCCACGAGGACGTGGCGGCCGTCGGACACGGAGTTGAGGCCGAAGGCCATGGCGTCCTCGCGGGTGGCGACGACCGCGTCGGGGAACAGCCGCCGCAGCACGGCGAGGCTGCCCGGCGAGAACGCCTCCGGGTAGTAGGCGATGTTCGCGGCCTGCCCGTCGCTCCCCTCGTCGAGGACGAACAGGGCGGTGTCGAGGTGGTAGAAGTACGGGTCGACGAGCTGGAGGCCGATCACCGGTACGCCGAAGAACTCCTGCACCTCGCGGTGGGCCTCGGTGGTCGTCCGGAATCCGGTGCCGGCCAGGATGCGGCCGCCGACGGGGACGAGGTCGCCCTCGCCCTCGCACACCGACCCGGGCCGGTGCACCTCGAACCCGGCGACCTTGAACCAGGCCGCGTACGCCTCTTCCTCCAGCCGGCGCTGCGGCGCGTGGAAGCGTGAGCCGAAGACCTTGCCGTCGAGGACCAGCGCGCAGTTGGCGGCGAAGACCATGTCGGGCAGTTCCGCGTGGGGCTCCACGGACTCGACCTTGTGGCCGAGGGCCCGGTAGACGTCGGTCAGGGCGTTCCACTGGGACCGGGCGAGGTCCTGATCGACCTCGGTGTTCTCGCTCATCCACGGATTGATGGCGTACTTCACGTCGAAGTAACGGGGTTCGCAGACCAGGTAACGCCTGGGGCGAGGCACGCGGCTGGGTGGCACCCGGGGTTCCTCCCGATTCCTGAGATGGCCGGTGACGACCGGTGACGACCGGTGACGCCTCAACGGTAGGAATCGGGAGGTTCGGGCGACAAGGAACAAGCGCTGCGTGTATGCGCAGCAATCCTGCGTCGTACGGCCCTCCGGCGGCGTTTCGCGTCGCCTGCCGGACCACACCACCCGTTCGGGCTACACGGGCGGCGCGCCGTGCCACCGCCATGTGGCGGGGCGGGGCCGTCCGGGGAGGCCGGCGCGGCCGGTGCACCAGAGAAGCGCGGGCCAGGGGGCGGTGCCCGCGGGAGCGTCGGGGAACAGCCGGGCGAGCACCCGCGAGCAGATGCCGGCGGGCGGGTCCCAGGTGAGGCCGAGCCCTTCGGCGATGTCGTGGGTGTGCACCAGGGTCTCCACGATCCCCATCGCCGCGAAGCCCTCGGGGTCGGACGCGCCGAAGACGTGGTGGGAGCGCACCTGCGGCGGTGTCGTGCGAACCATGGCGACGAGCAGCGCGCCGCCGGCCTCCAGCACCTGGAGCAGCCCGTCGGGGCCCGCGGCGCGATCGGCATGGACGGAGTTGGCGGGGCCGCCGGGCCGGCGGCTCTCATAGGCGAAGGGCACCTCGCGGTCCTGCGGCGGGGTGCGGGGGCCGAGTTGGACGGCGTAGGCGAAGAGGTCGTCGGCGAGGTGCTCGACGGTCTCCCAGCAGGTCCACTCCAGGGTGCCGGCGTTGCCGTCCCAGGCCGTCACGGGTACCTCGCGGAGGGCGGCGACGGCGAGCTGAACGGCGTGGTCGAGGTCGTCGGCGGTGACGGGCGGGCGGCCGTTCACCACGGGAACGCCGGCGTGGTCGCGACGAGCCGGCGGTGCGCAGAGAGGCCGCCGAGGCCGCCCGGGTACGTGAAGTCCCGCACGGGTCCGCAGGGGACGCGGATCAGGGGCGCGCCGTCTCCGGACAGCAGGCAGGTCGGACACGTTCCGTCGTGCGCGGAAAAGGTAGGCATGGGCCGAGACCCTTTCACCGGCGGTCCCTCGGGGCAACCGGGTTGTACGCGCCCGGCCGGACACGGGGTCACATGCCGGCGTCGCCACTCGTCGCGGCGCGCCCGGCGCCGGCCTCCGGGCTGCCGGTCAGCAGGTGGGACAGCACCATGTAGCTGATCGTCTTGCGGATGAACGGTTCGGCCCGGATGCGTTCGAGGACCTCCTCGAAGTGCTCGACGTCCGTAGCCCGCACATGCAGCAGCGCGTCGGCGCCGCCGGTCACCGTCATCGCGGCCGTGATCTCCGGGTGGTTGCGCACGACCTCGGCGAGCCGCCGGGGCGGGGCGGCGCCGTCGCAGTACACCTCCACGTAGGCCTCGGTGGCCCAGCCGAGCGCGGCGGGACGCACCGTGGTGGTGAAGCCGGTGATGATGTCGTTCTCGCGCATCCGGTCGACCCGGCGTTTGACCGCCGTGGCCGACAGGCCGATCGCCGCGCCGATCTCCGTGAAACTGGTCCGCGCGTTCGCCACCAGGGCCGCGACGATCTTGCGGTCGAGCTCGTCGAACGGCGCGGATCTGTTCGTCATGTCAAGGTTCCTCCGGACGGCCCTGTCGCGCGCGGACCTTATCGGAAGATGGCCATGGCCTGCACTTCCAGCACCGCCTCCTCGGAGTTCCAGTCCTGGACCTTGCCGAGGCAGCGGGCCGAGAACGTGCCGCTCGGCACCTCGTTGCGCAGCCCTTCGGTGGCGCAGGTGACCCGCACGCGCGGCCCCTCGGAGGGATCGTCCGGGTCGCCGTAGGGCGCGAGGAGCACCGTGGATCCGTCCGACCTGCTGATCCTGCGGAACCGGCCGCGGATGAGGACGAAGTCCTCCACGTCACGCAGCCGTACCGAGCTCTGCGGCGGGTCACCGGCCCGCGCGTGGTCGGCCAGGGCGCGGGTGAGTGCCGCGTTGCGCCGGACCGTCCCGTTGACGAGGTCGACGTGCACGATGACGTCCTTCTCCTCGAGCACGTCCATGATGACGCCGATCACGGAGATCGGTTCCGCGACCTCCATGTACTTGCTGACGATCTCGCTGTTGTCGCGCCGTCCCGCCCCGGCGCCGATCCCGAAGACACTGGCCCTGATCGTGCCGTCCTTGCTGTCGCTCGTCCGCTGCTCCACCTCCTTGCGCAGCGCCGCCGCGTAGCCGCGCATCTGGTAGTGGTCCATGACGGAGCGGTCGTGCAGGTAGAAGCAGATGCTGTACGTGACGTTCCGCGCGCGGCTGCGCCTGCGGCGCATCAGCCGCGCGGCGCTCAGCACGAGCAGGGCTCCGGCGCCCGCCGCCGTCAGCAGCCACAGCAGCATCCAGGGCCACCAGACGCTCCACCACATCTCAGTGAACACACCCACGGATCTCCTTGAACGCACTGAGGAGGGACCGGTCGGCGGCGTCGACCATGCGGCCGCCCGTCGCGCGGGCCCCTCGGTCGAGTTCGCCGGTGTCGGCCTCGCCGTAGCGGATGGTGTAGGTGCGCACCCGGCGGGCCTCCTCCGGCAGCCGCGCGTGCCCGCGGACGAAGGCGTCCACGTCCATGCCGGCGTTGTTCTCACCGTCCGTCATCAGGACGATGGAGATCCGCCGTTCCGGCCGGTCACGCGGATCGCGGGCCACGGAGCGGTAGGCATGGTCGAGCGAGGACCAGATGGCGGTGGATCCGGCGAAGTCGTCGGACGCCACGACTTCGCGCAGCCGGTCCAGGTCCCGCTGCCCTTCGTAGGTGATGTTCCGCTCCTCGAGCACGCGGCCGCCGAACCGCATCACGGTGAGCGTCTCGCCCCGGTAGAAGCGGACGAACTTTCCCGAGGGCGAGTCGTCGCCGCCGGCGAGACCGTCGATGGTCTCGCGCAGTGCCGCGATGCGTTCGCCGCGCATCGAGCTGGAGAAGTCGAGGACGAAGATCACCTGGGCCGCCCGGTCCCGTTCCGGGTCGCCGTAGTCCGCGAGGAGACGGTCGACGACCTTCTGGTCGTCGGGGAAGTACAGCGCGTTGCCGACCGGCTCCCGCAGCCGGTCGATCCGGGACACGCCGGGGTCGATCGGCCGGCGCAGAGTGCGTTCCATGATCTTCTTCTGGACGGGTCCGCTGCGCAGCCAGTCGACGAGCCTGTCGTAGGCCGCCCGTTTGGAGGGGTCGAGCAGCAGGAGCGGATAGTCGGAGAGCACCATGCCGTCCCTGGGATAGACGATCTCCAACGGCTCGCGGAGCTTGCCGCTGCTGTTGAGCGCCAGCAGTTCGGACTCGTAGGTGATCAGCCCGTTCAGTTCGTCCTGTCGCGCGGCGTAGCCGTCGGCGAGCTTCCCGGAGGCGTCGCCGGTGAGGAGGTGTCCGGCGAAGAAGCCGTGCAACCGCTCGCAGGAGACGTCCTGCGGACGCAGGGCGGTACCCGTGCCCGCGGCGGCCGTCGCCACTCCGACGAGGGCCGCGAGGCCGCTGTTGGTGTGCCGCGGGTCGGCCATGCCGAAGCGCAGCGATCCGTCCGCCGCGGCGTCGGCGGCGTCCGCCCAGGAGATCCGGCCACCCGCCGCGGCCTGGCGCAGCCGGTCGGCCGTGGCCCGCTTCACACCGAGGACGACGGGCGAGCGCATGATGTTGGTCGCCAGCGGTTTCTCCCCGTGCCCGCCGTTCGCCTTGACCTTGAGCAGGTAGTAGCGGTCGGAGGAGAGCCAGGCGACGTCGTGCCGGGGGCGGCCTTCGTGCGCCGCGAGTTCGTTGCTGGCATCCACCGTGCCCCGGTGTTCCATCTCGAGCGTGATACCGGTGTCGCGGCGCAGGTCGTCGAGCAGGGGGGCCATGTCGGCGAGTTCGGAACTGGCCAGCACCCGCAGGGTCACCGGCTCCGGGCCGCCGGGCGTGCAGGCCGTGGCCGCGGCCAGCCACAGGCCCGCCATGCACAGGGCGATCAGCGAGATCGCCCGGCGCCGGGGCCTCATCAGGGCCGCCCCGGCAGGACATCGGCCGGGGGACAGTCGCCGACGACGGAGATCATCCTCTCCAGGTAGCGAAGCCTCGGCATCGCGGTCCGGGTGTCGTCGCCTTCCGTGGCGGGGGCGGGGACGCCGCGCTCCTCGAGGAACCGCGTCAGCTGGTCCCCGGCGACCTGCCCCGTCGGATCGAGGATCCGGAAGCCCAGCTCCATGGCGCGCTTCCGCAGTTCCGGGTCGTGCGTGATCAGTTCGCCGAGCCGGTCGCCGTCCTTGTTGAGGGCGATGAACTGAGGCTGGGTGACGAACTGTCCGGAGGGGTAGAGAAGGACGCGCTGCTCGTCGAGCTTCTTCGACCGGGCCTTGTAGTTCAGCTGGTAGGCCAGGTACTGGTGCTCGTAGGCCACCACCACGGGCGCGATGTTCTTGCCCTCCGGCGACACATAGGTGCGGAACACGTCCGCGGCGGGCAGGCCCTGTTCCAACAGGTGCTTTATCTCGCGCCCGCGGGCGTCGGCCTCCTGATCGGTGTCGGGCACTTCGTCGCCGTCGCCGTGCCAGGTGAACGCCACCAGGGCGAGGTAGGTGCCGGCCGAGTTGGAACCGCAGACGTCGGGGGTCTGCGCGACGATCCGGTTGGCGTTGGCGATACCGTGCCGCTCGATGCCGATGTCGTCCCAGCGCCTCTTGTCGTGAATGTGGCGCAAAAACCCGGCCATGTCCAGGACGTAGTAGGGCGGCTGGTCCGCGACCGGACCCGTCCCGCGGTGTGCCTTGGCCACGCCCGCGTCCTCGAGCGTTCTGGCGTACTCCCGGTAGGTGGCCAGCACGATGGGGCTGACGAAGGGGCGGTGCACCTTGGCGTACTGGTTGCTCTTGGCCCGTTCGGCGGTGATCAGGTCCCCGGCAGGCTGGCCGGAGGGGAAGACGAAGTCGTAGGACGAGATGTCCCGGATCGCGACCTCGCGTGAGCCCGACGCCGTGATGTGCACCCGTATGTGATGCCTCATCAGGATCCGCTGGACCTCTTCGTCCTCGAAGAAGTCCCGCTTGGACGCCATCTTCCCTTCCAGGGTGACGACGGTCTGGAAGGGCAGCAGGACGTTCCCGGACACGGCCAGCACGGCGACGCCTGTCAGCACGGCCGCCAGCAGGGGCAGAACGACGAGGAGAAAGCCGCGCCTCGACCATGACGAGCGCGACTCACGCCTGATGCCCAGCCGCGGTTCCGCTGCGACCCGTCTCTCTCCGACAGCCACGGGCGCTCCCCCTTCGTCCCCCGCGTCACCTCGGGAACAGCCTTACCCTTCCGGGCGGCTCGCGTACGACGAATCAGCCAACATTTCGTGAACAACTCCGTTGGGACAGAGCACCGTTGGCCGCCGGGCGCACCGGTCAGCCGCCGGCCAGACGGACGGTGCTCAGTACCTTGCGGACGACTCCGTCCGGCACCTCCTCCCCTACCCCCTTCGCTCCTACGAACGTCCAGGAGACGATGTCGCCCTTTGGGCTCCTGAAGGCGAAGGCGGTCGCCTTGCCGTCGGTGTCGCACTTGCCCCCGGGTTCGACGCCCGTGGAGGAGGCGGTGGCCACGCTGCCCGTGATGCCGGAGGCGGTGGTGTACGGCTCCGGCTCGCCCTTGGTCACCTTGGCCTTGTCCGGCTGGGTGTAGCCGCCGTACACCCACAGGGAGGCGTTGTCGCGGGCGGCCTCCTGGGGCGTTCTCGCATCGCGTTCGGCACGGGAGCCGGCGGCGGCGAGCCATCTCTCGTCCGACGAGCCGTCGAGGTCCGCGTCAAAGACGCACCACTTCTCCTTGAGCATCGCCGGAGCGGAGAAGCCGACGAGGGGAGTCTCCTCCGGGTCGCCGTCGTCGGCGACATAGGTCGCCCATGACGCCGGCTTGAGGCCCCACTCGGGCGGCACGTCGAAGACGATGCCGGTCCTCGGGTTGGTCACGGTCCGCCAGCCGCGCACGGTCGGCAGCTCACCGGCGTCCGTACGGGCGTCGTCCGCCGCAGGCGCGGAGGAGGACGGAGCGGGCGGGCGGGCGCCGTCGTCACCGTCGCCGCCGAGGACCAGATATCCGGTGACCGCGGCTGCCGCGACGACGACCGCGGCCGCGACCACGGCGACGACCGTCGCGGTCCCCCGGCGCTCACGGACGGCGGGGCCGGCTGTCTGCGTGGGCATGTCCCAGGGCTGCCGCGGGCCGCCCGGCGGCGGCCCATAGGGACCGCGCGTATGGCGCGGGCGCTGCCCGCCTTCCGGGTGCTGTTGTCCAGGCTTCATGTGCAGAACCCTAGATCGCGGCCCGGACCGCCTTACGGGAGGGCCAGCTCGAACCAGACCGTCTTGCCGCCCGCCGTACGACTCGTGCCCCACTCCCGCGACAGGGCGCTCAGCACCCGCAGGCCGCGCCCGCCCTCCTCGTCGGCGTGGGCGTCCAGCAGGGTCGGCAGGGTGTGGTCGTCGTCCGCCACCTCGCAGAGCAGGGAATCGGCCCGTACGAGCCGTAGTTCGGCGCGGTGGCCGGAGGCGTGCCGCACCGCGTTGGCGACGACCTCGCCGACCAGGAGCTCCGCCGTGCCGGTGAGTTTCCCGAGCCCCCAGGCGTTCAGCTGTCCGCGCACCAGCCGCCGTGCCCTCGCCGCCTCCCGCGGCTCGAGGGAGAGCTCCCAGGTGGCGACGGAGCCGGGGTCGATGCCGTTCAGCCGCGCCATCAGCAGGGCGACGTCGTCCTTGCGCCCGCCCCGCGTGTTCAGCGCGCGGATGATGGTGTCGCAGGCCTCGTCCATCGACGCCGCGGGATGCGCGGCGGACTCGCAGAGCGTCGCGAGTCCCACGCCGATGTCCTCGCCGCGCACCTCCACCAGACCGTCGGTGCACATCACGAGCCGGTCGCCGGGCGACACCGCGACGCGGACACTGCGGAAGGGCACCCCGCCGACCCCGATGGGCGCTCCCGAGGGCAGTTCCAGCAGTTCGCTGCGGCCGTCGGCGGCGCGGACGAGCACCGGGGGCACATGGCCGGCGTTGGCCAGCTCCAGCTCGCCGCGGACCGGGTCGTACACCGCGTAGAGGCAGGTGGCCAGGTAGTGCTCGCCGAGGCGCTGGGCGAGGTCGTCGAGGTTGCGCAGCAGCTGGGCGGGCGGCAGGTCGAGTGCCGCCATCGTCTGCACGGCCGTACGCAACTGTCCCATCATCGCGGCGGAGTTGAGCCCGTGGCCCATGACGTCGCCGACGACGAGCGCGGTGCGCGAGCCGGGCAGCTTGACGGAGTCGAACCAGTCCCCGCCGACCCGGCCCAGCATCGTGCCCGGCAGGTAGCGGGTCGCCGTGTCGCAGCCCGCCGTGCGCGGGGCGACCTGCGGCAGCATCGAGTCCTGGAGCGTCTCCGCGACGTTCTCCTGGTAGGTGTACATACGGGCGTTGTCGAGCACCAGTCCCGCACGGGCGGCCAGTTCGGCGCCGGTGACCCGGTCCATGTCGTTGAAGAGGGGCCGCTCGGGGTGGCGCAGCAGGATCATGCAGCCGAGGACCACGTTGCGTGCCTTGAGCGGTGCGACCAGCATCGACCGGCCGTTGATCAGCGGGCGCATGTCCCGCTTGTCGAACTGCTCGGCCATGGCGTTGCCCATCTCCTCGGTGATGCGCGGCACCAGGACGGGCTCACCGCTGACCATGCACTGGAAGAACGGGGTGTGGGCGGGGAACGGCATGGACTCGCCGACGGGGACGATGTCGTCCCAGCGGCCGGGCTCGTCGACGTGCTCGAACGCCACCCGGTGCCACATGGTCGTCCCGTCGGGGTCCCCGTCGCAGAAGCCTTCGCCGGCGACGACCTCTTCCCGCAGATAGGTACAGGCCACGTCGCTGAACCGGGGCACGATCGCGGCACTGATCTCCCGGATCGTCCGGGCGAGGTCCAGCGAGGAGCCGATCCGGCCGCTGACCTCGTTCAGGAACTCCAGCCGCTCGCGCACCGCGGCGTATTCGAGGTGCAGCTCGAGGTCCGCCTCCTCCACGGGATGCCCTGCCGCGAGGGCCTGCTCGGCCGTCTGCTGCCGTGCCCTGCGCGCGGCGCGGCGGGGCACGCCCCAGTCGGGGGTGACAGGCACCCGGTCGTGGTGGCTGAACTCGAGGACGGGGTAGCCGAGGTCGAGGATCCGGGAGACGATCCGCGTCGACTCGCGCACGCTCATGCTGGGCAGGATCTCCGGGAGCCGGCGCGCCAGTTCCTCGGCGCCGGGGAATTCGGTGTGCAGGGCGAAGCCCGGCGCGATCCGTTCGACGCTCCCTTCGTCGGTGCCGAGCCGTCCCGCGTCCGCCGCGAGGACGAGCAGGCGCTCCTCACCGGGGCCCACCATCGGATACGCCCACCACAGGACGTCGACCCGGTCCTGTCCCCGCTCGGAGACGCGGGCCCGGCCGGCCGTCGGGTAGGCGGTGAGCCCGTCCGGACACGCGTCCAGGCCCTGCCCGAGCCCGCTGTACGCACTGCACCCGGGGCAGGGGCCGATGCCGTCACCGCCGTGCTCGGCCTCGTGATCGCAGTCCTGACCGGCCAAGGCTCCGGAGAGCGGCAGCAGTTCGACGGCCGGACGCCCGACCGCCTCCGCCCTGGCGGGGCCGAAGAGGCGGCGCGCACCGGTGGACCAGTGCGACACCAGGCCGTCACCGTCCACGACGATCACCGCAAGCGGGATCCGTCCGGCCACGGGGTTCCGCTGCCGGGGCACCGGCGGAACGCCACTGTCCATGAGTGGGTTGCTCCTTCCCCGCCGCCAGGATCCAACGGCCTTGTCCACCACGGTAGGGGTACCTCCGCGTCGGGCGCCGGACGTTGACGGAAGAGGTCGTGCGCCCGCGCGGAGCCGGCGAGCGGCCGAGCGGGCGGAGACCCCCGGGACGCCGGCGCGCCGCGCCGGGTGCGCCCCCTCACCCCGCAGGCGGGAAGGGGGGCGCCACGGGCCCTGGAGTCAGTCGGCGTGACCGAGTTGCAGGTCCCGCTCGGTGCGCCCGCCGCCGGCGACCTGGAGCACGGTCGCGACCGGCGGGTAGCCCGACGCGATGACCGTGTACTCGCCCGACGACAGGTCGACGAAGCGGAATGTGCCGTCGGGCCCGGTGGTGAGCGTGTCGACGACGTTGCCGGCCGCGTCCAGCAGGGTCACGCGGGCGTCGTCGACCGGCCGCCCGTCGCCCGCCCGCACGGTGCCGCGCAGCACGGCCCCGCCGGCCAGCTCGATGTCCTGGCGGGTCTCGCGGGACGCCTGCACGCTGATGGGGTGTGCGGAGGGCCGGAAAGCGGGGGCGCTGGCCGCCAGGGTGTACTCCCCCGCCACCAGTTCGCTGATCACATAGCTGCCCTCGCGCCCGCTGCGCGTGGTGGCCACCACCTCGCCGCGCACATCGGTGAGGGTGACGGCAGCGTCCCTGACGGGGCTGCCGTCGGCCGTGACGACCGTACCGGCGAGGCGGCCGGCGCCGCCGAGGACCACGTCGAGGTCGACGGGCCGCTCGCCGACGGTGACCGTGACGGCCTGCGGCTGGTGGCCGCCCGCCGCCGCGATCATCACGTACGCCCCGGGGCCGGGGGCGCTCAGCGCGTACCGGCCGTCCTCGCCGCTCGCACCGCGGCCGATCTGGGTGCCCTGCACGTCGATCAGGGTCAGTGCGGCGCGCGGGACGCTGGTGCCGTCGTGGTGCTGGACCGTGCCGCAGACGGGCACACCGGCCTGGTGCGGGGCGACCGGCTGTCCGGCGGCGGGCGCGGGGGCGGTGCGGGCATGCGGCACGGCGGCGTCGGCGGGGGCGTTGTGGGACACCAGCGGTCTCTCCTTGAGGAAGAAGGCGATGAGCAGGCCGAGGACGAGCACCGGCACGAGGTAGAGGAAGATCCGCGGCATCGCGTCGGCGTAGGCCTGGACGTACGCGTCGCGCAGTGCGGGCGGCATGGCGTGCACCAGCTGCGGAGTGATGGCGGCCGGGTCGGGCAGGCCCGCGCCCGCCGGGACGCGGTCGGCGAGCGCGTCGGTGAGCCGGTCGGCGAAGAGCGTGCCGAAGACGGCGGCGCCGACGCTGCCGCCGATCTGCCGGAAGTAGTTGTTGGCGCTGGTCGCGGTGCCGAGGTCGGCGGGCGGCACGGCGTTCTGCACGGCGAGGATCAGGACCGGCATCACCAGGCCGATGCCGACGCCGAGGACCGCCTGCCCGACGCTGTACTCGAGCCGGGAGGTGTCCACCTCGAGGCGGGACAACAGCCACATGCCGACGACGGAGATCGCGCTGCCGAGCACCGGATAGACCTTGTAGCGGCCGGTGCGGCTGATGAGCTGGCCGGAGACGATCGAGGCGACGACGACCCCGCCCATCATCGGCAGCATCAGCAGGCCGGACTCGGTGGCGCTGGCCCCGTCGACCATCTGGAGGAACGTCGGCAGGTAGCTGGCGGCGCCGAAGAGGGCGATGCCGACGACCGCGCCGACGAGCGACGTGATGGTGAAGACGGAGTCCTTGAAAAGGCGCAGCGGGATGACCGGTTCGGGTGCGTAGCGCTCGACGACGAGGAAGAGCACGGTACTTGCCGCGGCGCCGGCGCCGAGTCCGAGGATCACGCGGGAGTCCCACGCGTACTCGGTACCGCCCCAACTGGTGAGCAGCACCAGGCAGGTGGAGGCCGCGGCCAGGAACAGCACGCCGAGGACGTCGAGGCGTGCCCGGCCCTCGGGCTTGGGGAGTTCGAGGACCACGCTGACGACGACGAGGGTGATCAGGCCGAAGGGGACGTTGAAGTAGAAGCACCACCGCCAGGAGGCGTGATCGGTGAAGAACCCGCCGAGCAGCGGACCGGCGACGGAGGCCAGCCCGAAGGCGGCGCCGATCAGCCCCATGAACCGGCCGCGTTCGCGGGGCGGCACGATGTCCGCGATGATCGCCTGCACGCCGATCATGAGGCCGCCGGCGCCGATGCCCTGGACCGCCCGGAAGGCGATCAGCTCGTTCATGGTGCGGGACCAGCCGGCCAGGGCGGAGCCGACGACGAAGACGACGATGGCGAACTGGAAGACGCCCTTGCGGCCGTAGAGGTCGCCGAGTTTTCCGTAGACGGGCAGTCCGATGGTGGCGGTGAGCAGATACGCGGTGATCGCCCACGACATCCGGTCCAGCCCGTGCAGCTCACCGACGATCTTCGGGAGCGCGGTGGCGACGATCATCTGCTCGAGCGCGGCGAGCAGCAGCGCGAGCATCAGGCCCATGAAGACGAGCCGTACACGGCGGGGGCCGAGCGGCGCGGGGGCGCTCCCCGCGGTGTGCGGCGGCGGGTCCGCGGGTCCGGCGGCGGCCGGCGCGGCCTGCTCGTCCTTCACCAGAGTGATGCCGCCCACGTCCTGCTCCCCTCGTCGCACTGCGCGGCGTCATTCTTCGCATTGCGCACGAAGGGGGAGCAAGTCGGTCACGACCCCGGCCAGGCGTTCGAGAGCCCCCTCAACACGCCCCACAGAGGGCGTATTTGGGGTGCCCACCAGCAGCTTTCCCCCGACCCGGCGCGCGCCGGGCGCACCACCGGGCCACGGGGAAGACCACTCGAACCGGTGAGGTTACTTCTCCACGTTCGCGGCGAGGTTGGCGAGCACGGCGTCGTAGATCCGACCGAGCCCCTTGGGGGCGAAGGTCCGCTCGAAAAAGCCGCCGATGCCACCCGCGCCGTTCCAGACGGTCCGCACGACGACCCGCGACCTGCCCTCGCCGGCCGGGGTGACCGTCCAGGTGGTGACCATGGAGGAGTTGCGGTCCTTCTCGACCAGTTCCCCGTCCTTCGGCTCCGTGACCTCGAGCAGGCAGTCCCGGACGCGCTTGGTGGTCGCCTGGAGCTTCCAGTGGACGAGGGTGCCCTCGCCGTCGCCGCCCTCACGGACCTCGTACTCGCTGAAGTGCTCGGGCAGAAGCTTCGCGCGGGTGTTCTCGTAGTCGGCCACGGCATCGAACACCGTCTCCGCGTCCGCCGCGACGATCCGTTCCGTGGTGGCTTCGACCTGCGCCATTTCGTTGCTCCTCCAGCACTAGCTCCAGCGGGATGCGGCTAGCCAACCACCTCCGGCCCGGGCCCCCAAATCGCGCTTGCGGCGATCATGGGAACAGGTGTTCTATTCTGGGGTCAGTGCGAACGAGGAGGCACCCATGCGCTGGGACAATCTGGCAGAAAGCCCCGCCACACCAGGGGACGCCGCCCTGTTCGGGACGTCGGCCGTCACCACCCGGACCTTCGACACGCCCGAATTCAGGGGCATCACCTTCCACGAGGTGCGCGCCCGTTCGATCCTGAACCGGGTGCCCGGAGCGTCCCGGATGCCGTTCGAATGGACGGTGAACCCGTACCGCGGCTGCTCGCACGCCTGCGTGTACTGCTTCGCCCGCAAGACCCACAGCTATCTGGACCTCGACACCGGGATCGGCTTCGACTCCCAGATCGTCGTCAAGGTCAACGCCCCCGAGCTGCTGCGCCGCCAGCTCGCCTCCCGCCAGTGGCAGGGGGCGCACATCGCCATGGGCACCAACGTCGACTGCTACCAGCGCGCCGAGGGCCGCTACCGGCTGATGCCCGGCATCATCTCCGCGCTGCGCGACCACGCGAACCCGTTCTCGATCCTCACCAAGGGCACCCTGATCCTGCGCGACCTGGACCTGCTGCGGCAGGCGGCGGACGTCACCGAGGTCGGCGTCTCCGTCTCCGTCGGCTTCACCGACCGGGACCTGTGGCGCACCGTCGAACCAGGCACCCCCTCCCCCGAGCGCCGGCTCGACGCCGTACGCACGCTCACCGACCACGGCATCGGCTGCGGTGTCCTGATGGCGCCGGTCATCCCGTTCCTCGGCGACCGTCCGGACCAGCTGCGCGCGACGGTCCGGGCGATCGCCGAAGCGGGGGCCACCTCCGTCACACCGCTCGTGCTGCACCTGCGGCCGGGTGCCCGCGAGTGGTTCATGGCCTGGCTGCGCGAGCACCATCCGCACCTGGTGGCGCGCTACGAACGTCTCTACGCCGAGGGCGCCTACGCACCGAGGTGGTACCAGCGCCGCATCACCCGTCATGTGCACGAACTGGCCGCGGAGTTCGGCATCGGCCCGTCCTCCCGGCCCGGCGGGCACCGGCGCCTGCCGGTACGCGGCGAGCCGGAGAGCCTGCCCGCCGGGGACGAACCCACCCAGCTGACACTGCTCTGACCGTCCGTCACCGGCGGGGTGGCGGATTATTGGTGGCACCGGCGAGAGCCGGCGGGCAGTCTGCGGTGCAGAACGGCGAGGGAGGGCGCGTACCGATGACGGTGAAGGTGCGGGACATGACCGTCGACGACTGCGAGGCGGTGGCGGCGATCCGGGTGGGCGGGTGGCGCTACGCGTACGCCGGGCTGATGCCCCAGTCGTATCTGGACGCCATGAGCGTCGAGGAGGACGCGGTACGCCGCCGCCGGTACCTGGCCGACGGCACCGAGGTCACCGACGTGGTCGCGGAGCGGGACGGGGACGTGATCGGCTGGGGCTGCTTCGGACCGGCCAGGGACGAGGACGCCCCGCCCGGAACCTGCGAGCTCTACGCCCTCTACGTCCTGCCCGAGCGGATATCCTCCGGCGTCGGCCACGCGCTGACGGCTGAGCTCACCGGGCGCGCCCGCGCGAGCGGCTTCGCGCTGATGCGGCTGTGGGTCCTCAAGGAGAACGCACGCGCCCGCCGCTTCTACGAGCGGGCCGGCTTCCTGCCGGACGGCACGGAGGAGCCCTTCGAGGTCGACGGCGTCGCCGTCCCCGAAGTGCGCTACGCACGGTGGCTGGCGGCTCCCTCGACGGCCGCCGGCGCCTGAGCCTGGCCCTGTGGGCCGCACGTCCCACTGGCGGAGATCGTCCGGGGCCGCCCACCCTTTTTTGCGCTTTCCGCAAAGAACTTGGTCAGATCGCCGCGACGGGGGCACGTTGGTGTCGGAGGTGGTCACGATGACCCGACATTCCCGGCCCGGGCCGGAACCCACGCATCGTCCGGAGGGGCTCGGCGCCGGCATGACCGCCGACCTCGACGCCGGTGTCGACGGCGGCCTCGTCGACGAGACCAGCCGCTCCGCGGGGGTCCACAACGACCCCTTCTCCCCCGAATCCGAAGCCCGGGTGTGCGAACGGGTCCTGGGCGACCGCCGCCACGGCCTGTGAGACAAGGCACGGCCACGACTGGACCGCCCTGATCGACGAGACCGCCCCCGGCCCCGCCGGCGCCCACGACACCTACGACGCCGTCCCACGGGCGCAATGCGTGCGGTGACCCGCCGACGGTCCCGGGACCGGACATGTCAGCCGGGGCCGTCGAAGACGTCGTACGGGCCGGGAGCCCATGCGTCACGACGGTCGCCGCGGGCGGGGTCCGGCCACCTCGGGTCGCGGCGGTGCGAAGCCTGTCGGGCCGTGCCGGCGTCGCGGCGGGCGGCCTCACCCACGTACGCCTGCTCCCACTCGCCGACGTCGAACTCCTCTGCCGTGGCCGTGCCGGTGAGCTCCCGCTCGGGGGCGAAAGGTTCGACGTCGGGACGGGACGGCGTGGCCATCCGGCCCGGGTCCGGCCGACCCGTGCGGTACGGGAGATCCGGCAGCTCCTCCCCCGCACCGGATACGCCGTTTCCGGGCGGCGGCCCTCCGGGCTTCACCGCCGGAGCGCCCTTCGGACCGCCCGGGAGCAGCAGTTCCACCCGGACGGTTCCGCTCCTGCGCTGCTGGGCGACGAACTCGTCGATCTGGGTGCGGCAGGCGTGGTCGAGGTGGGTCATGGCCGTGAGGTCGAGCCGGATCCGGGGGCTGCCGGCCGCGGCGACGGCGTCGAGCGCGTCGAGCAGTTGCGGGAGCCTGATGAAGGTGGCGCTGCCGGTCATCGTGAGTTTCGCAGTGTCCCCGTCCGTGCTGTGCCGCACGGTGGTCCGGGACATGCGGAGCACGGCGAGCACGACACCGGCGGCCAGACCGATGAGGACGCCTTCCAGCAGGGCCGTTCCGAAGATCGCGAAGGTGGTGACGACCATCACGACCGCCTCTCCCTTGTCCTGCTTCCACAGCCGCGGGAACTGTTCCGGCGCGAGGAGCTTCCAGCCGCTGTGCACGAGCACCCCGGCCAGCACCGTGATGGGGATCAGCGCGAGAACGCCGGGCAACAGCAGGGCGAAACCCAGCAGCCACAGGCCGTGGAGGGTGCGGGACAGCCGTGTCCTCGCTCCCGCCTGGACGTTGGCCGAGCTGCGCGCGACCACGGCCGTCATGGGCAGCGCGCCCAGGGAGCCGCACACCGTGTTGCCGAGGCCCTGGGAGAGCAGTTCGCTGTTGTAGCGGGTGCGGGGGCCGGTGTGCATACGGTCCACGGCGGCTGCGGTGAACAGGCTCTCCGCCGAGGCGATCACCGTGAACGTGAGCACGGTGGCCAGCACGGCCGGGTCGGCCAGCGAGGCGAACTCGGCGGCGCCGGGAAAGTTCACGGAGGCCGTCAGGTCGCCCACTCGGAGAGTGTCTATCCGCACCCCCGGCAGCGCGGCCACCGCCATCCCCACGGCGACCGCGACCAGCGGCGCCGGCACCTTGGCCACGGGGCCGGGCACCTTCTTCCAGACGAAGCACAGCGCCACGGTCGCCAGTCCGAGCCCCGTGGCGATCAACGCGTCGGTGGAGCTCAGGGCCGTGGTGACCAGACCGGGCAGGCCGAGCGCGTTCTCCACAGGGGTGCCCGGAGCCTTGCTGTCGGCCAGCACATAGGACTGGCTGATCATCAGGGGCAGGCCGATGCCCGCCAGCATGCCCTGGACGACGGCGACCGAGATCGCCTGGAACATCCTGCCGAGCTTGACGAGCGCGAGGGCGATCTGGAGGACTCCCGACGCCAGCACGATGACGCCGAGCGTCGCCGCTCCGTGCGCGGCGATGGCCTCCGCGACCAACGCGGCCAGGCCGGCCGCCGGCCCGCTCACCTGGAGGGTGCTACCGCGCATCAGGCCGACGACCAGCCCGCCGACCACACCGGAGATGATGCCGAGTTCCGCGGGCGCGCCCGAGGCGACAGCCACTCCGATGCACAGGGGCAGGGCGACGAGGAAGACCACGAACGACGCCACGATCTCGTTGACGAGCGAGGCCCCGCGCAGTTCTTCCGTGAGGGTGGGGCGCCGGTCCCCGGCCCCGCCGGCGGGACGGGTGGGGAAGGTCCTGCTCGGGGGGCGTGCGTGACGGGCGCGTTTTCGGGTGGGGGTGGTCATGAGGGGGTCCTCCGGGAGAGCCGTTCGGTGCGACAGGGGGCCGAGCGGGTGGGTCGTCAGCGGGCCTCGAACGTCCCGTCGTCGCCGAGCTCCAGCAGTGCTCCGGTCTCGACGCGGTAGTACCAGCCGTGCAGGCGGAGTTCGCCCGCGTTCATGAGGCGGCGGGCCGCCGGATAGGAACCGAGCACCGCGAGCTGGTGCACGATGTTGCGCTGCACGATCCGCTCGAGCCGCGCTTCCGTACCGGGGCGCGTGCCGACGCACGGGGTGAGGTACGGGGTGAGCGCGGGCCGCACCAGCGACAGCCACGCCTCGACGCCCGGGAGCCCGGACAGGTCGCTGCCCGAGGCCAGGGCGTCCATCGCCCCGCAGTGGGAGTGGCCGCACACCACCACGTCCCGTACGCCGAGCACCTGGAGCGCGTACTCGATGGTGGCGGCCTCGCCGGACGGGGCGCCCGAGCCGGGCGGGGGCACGATGTTGCCGGCGTTGCGCAGTTCGAACACCTCACCGGGTCCGGCGCCGGTGATGAGGGCGGGGACGACGCGGGAGTCCGAGCAGCTGATGACCATGGCCTCGGGCGACTGGCCGGCCGCGAGGGCGCGAAGGGTGTCGGCGTCCCTGCCCGGATTCCGGTGGAAGGAACGCGCATGGTCGAGAAGGGCCTGCATGGTTGCCTCCTGGGGTTCGCCGCGGCGCTCGCCACGGGGGCGGCACCTGCGGACTGTGGCAACGACCGTAGGGACGCGGTTGTCAGAGCCTGGCCAGCAGCACGTCAAGGGGCGCCCATGATCCGGCCAGTTCTCTGCGACGACAGGGTGTGTACGAAGAACGGGCCCCGGAACGCGGGTCGTCGGGCGTGGGATGAGTCACGATCTTCCCGGCGATCCCCTGTTGTACGGTGCAGATGCCGAACTCGCCCTGCACATAAGGCATTTGAGGCGCGGCCAGGCCGCGCGCCGACAGGGCCCCGACGTGTCGCCGAGAACGGACGGATGGGAAGACGACCATGCGGGTGTTGCTCATCGAGGACGACGACACCATCGCCGAGCCCCTGGCCGAAGGACTGGCGCGCTTCGGGCTGGCGGTGGAACGTGTCGCCACCGGCACGGAGGCGCTCGGAGCGCCCTACGGGGACATCGTCCTGCTGGATCTCGGCCTGCCCGACATCGACGGGATCGACGTCTGCCGGCGCATCCGCCAGGTCTCCGACGTGCCCATCATCATGCTCACGGCACGGGGCGGGGAGGCCGACCGGATCGTGGGTCTGGAGATCGGGGCCGACGACTACCTGGCGAAACCTTTCAGCATTCGTGAGCTGATCGCCCGGGTCCGGGCGGTCACCCGTCGCACGGCCGTTGCCGCCCACGGTTTCACGGGTCCACCGGAACCGGCACGCCCGGCTGTGGTGACCGCCCTGCCGGAGCCTTCGGCCGGAGCCCCCGGCACGGACCCGGCGGCCGGCGACCGCACGGGGCGACCCCCCGGTGGCGCGGAGGCCGCCCGGCCCGGAGGGCTCGTCGTCGACCGGCGCACCCGCCAGGTCCGGCTGGGCGCCGAGCAAGTGGCCCTCACGCCCAAGGAGTTCGACCTGCTGGCACTGCTGGCGGAGGACCCGGGCGCCGTCTACACCCGCCGGCAGATCATCGACCAGGTGTGGGACCCGCACTTCCACGGCCCGACCAGGACGCTGGACGTCCACGTGGCGACCTTGCGGCGCAAGCTCGGTGACAACCGCTGGATCGAGACCGTGCGCGGTGTGGGCTTCCGGCTGACCGACCACGTCTCCTTCCCCGGCACGGCAGGCGCCGCGCGGCCGGGGCAGGTCGCCGACCGGGTCCCGCAGGCCCCTGACCGCGTCCCACCCGCTCCTGACCGGGTGCGGCAGGTCCCTGATCGGGTGCCGCCGCCGTGACCCGCCGTCTGCGGCTGAGCTACCTCACCCTCGTCGTGCTGGTGCTGCTCAGCCTGGAGATACCGCTCGGCATCGTCTACGGCGGCGCGGAGCGTCAGCGGGTGGTACGGACCGCCGAGGACGAGGCCGAGGCCCTCGCGGCATACGCCCGGCTCTCCCTGCGTTCCGACCAGTCGGCGGCGCTCGCGCGACGGGTGATCCACTGTGCCGAGCGGATCGACGGAGAGGTGTTCGTCCTCGACCGCGACGGCAGGGTCCGTGCGGCGTCCCGTCCCATGAGCGACCGCGAGGCCCGGGACATGCTGGGCCGCAGGCACGTGCGCGCCGCACTGGGCGGGCGGGCCGCCACCGACGTGCGCACCGGCGGCTACGGCCGGGTGGAGGTGCTGGCCGCGGCGGCCCCGGTGACCGCCGGGGCATCGCGTTCGGGTGCGGTGCACCTGACGCTGCCCACGGAGGTGGTCTCCCAGCGGGTGCACCGGGTCTGGCTGACGCTCGCCGTCGCGGGACTGCTCGTCCTGACGGCCTTCGCCGGGCTGGGACTCGCCGTGGCGCGCTGGACCGGCCGCCCCATCATGGAGCTGGAGGCCGTCACCGCCCGGCTGGCCCGCGGCGACCTCTCCGTCCGCGCGACGCTGGCGACGACCACGGGCCCGCCCGAGGTCCGCCGGCTGGCCGGCACCTTCAACGACACCGCGGCGCGCCTGGAGCATGTGATGCGCTCGCAGCGGGCGTTCGCGGGCGAGGCGTCCCATCAGCTCAAGACGCCGCTCGCCGCACTGCGGCTGCGACTGGACAACCTGGAGCCCGGGATCGCTCCCGGCTCCCGCGCCAACCTGACCGCCGCGATGACGGAGACCGAACGGCTGGCCCGGATGGTCGAGACGCTGCTCGCCATGGCCCGGCTCGAGGAGCACGCGACCGCCCGCGTGCCGGTCGACGTCGACCGCTGCGCCCGTGAACGGGCCGCCACCTGGGGCCCGTTGTTCGCCTCCCGAGGATGCCGGCTGACCCTCGGCGGCGAGCGCGTCGGCCATGCGCTCGCCGTACCGGGCGCGGTGGAACAGATCCTGGACAACCTGCTCTCCAACGCCCTGCGGGTCTCCGGGCCGGGGACCGAGGTCCGGCTCGAGACCCGCCTGGTACGCGCTTCTCGCCGGGCGTCACGCGAAGCCCGCTCTCCCTGGGCGGAGTTGCACGTCATCGACGAAGGCCCCGGGCTGCCGCCCGAGCAGCGTGCCCGCGCCTTCGACCGCTTCTGGCGCGCGCCGGGCGCTGCCGCCGGCGGCAGCGGCCTCGGACTCGCCCTGGTGCAGCGGCTCGCCGTCGCCGGCGGCGGGCGGGCCACGCTGGAGGAGGCCCCGCACGGCGGTCTGGACGCGGTGGTCCGCCTTCCCGCGGTGCCGCCCCGGCCCGCCGCACCGCCGCCGCGCCCGGTGGACGGCCCGCGCGTGCCCTGGAAACCGCGCCGCATGGCGGACGCGGCCCGCGCGCGCCTGCGCACGCGCCCCGGCGGCGGCAGGCTCGGCCGCGGGGCGCCCCCTCCCGTCCCGGGCCCGGCCGATTCCCCGCAGCAGCCGACATCGACACGGGCCCGGGGCCGGGCCGGGCCGTCGCCACGGACGTGACCGTGACCCACCACTCGCGAGCGGGGCGATTTACGGGCGACCTCGACCGGAACGATGATCAACAGTCACGCTGCGTACGCGACCACAAGAAGCGGACCAGAGCCCGTTCTCGTGGAGAGAGGCGCCGGGCCAGCTCGGCGGCCACCTCGTCATCGCCGGTGCCGGCGTGCTCGCCGCCGGCACCCTCGTCCGGCTCGCAGGCCACCTCCACACGCGATGGATGGCGTCCAACCGGTCGCAGCGCCGGAACCAGCTACGCTCTGCGGGTCAGCAGACCGGTGTCGATGACCTCAGCGACAAGGGTGGCGCCGCGGCTGTTCTGGTGGATGTGGTCGGTCGTGAGCACGAGACCTCGCCGCCGAGAGATCGTGTCGAGGCTGCGGCGCAGCACTGCGTGCTGGACGAGGACGCCGACGACCGCTGCGGGCGTCACCTCCCGGTATGGAATCGGCGGCGGGTCCGCTTGGCGTAGTTCCTCGATCTGGCGTTCGTGGAGCGGAAGGTAGGCCACCTCGTTGGTGGCGGCGACCTCGGCGATCATCCGGCTGTACGCCTGCGATGCCTGTGCCGCTGCTCCGTCGAGTTGTTGGCCGAGTACCGGTAGCGACAGCAGACCGATCGTCGCGTCGGTCTCCGCTCGCAGCCGTGTGACGACGGCTCCCAGGCACTGTTGGAACCAGCCGGCCGACGGGCGATCGGGGAGCTGTTTGCGCTTCATGGCCTGCTCGACGGGGTAGCCGGCAAGGCTCGCTCGGGCGTCGTTGGTCCCGATCAACACGGTGATCACATCGGGTGGGTTCGTGACGACAGCATCGAGGCGCTGCAACAAGTTGTAGGCGAAGTCGCCGTTGGCGCCGAAACGGGCAAGCTGCACGTCACCGCGAGGGTGGCGTCGTCCGAGAAGATCCAGGTAGTCGACGCTGAACTGCGCGCGGGTGAGGCTGTCGCCGAGGCACGCGATGCGTGTCGTCACGGTGCTTCCTCCGGGCTGGGCGTGCCGACGCGTTCGGTCGGGCGGGTGTCGGTCCGAGGACGGTGGTCGGTGCCGAGGGTCGCAGTGATGGCCAGGATGGACGTCGGCCCCTCCATGTCGACCACGTGCCATACCCCGGCCGGGTTGATGGTGGCCTCGCCCGGCCCGAGCAGAACTCGGTCGGGGACCCCGTCGACGTCGCGGGTGACCGTCGCTCTCCCGCTGAGGCAGACGACGAGTTCGTCGCCGGCAGGGTGGTTCTCCCAATGGTCGCCGAGGCCGTCGCCGTCGAAGATCATCACCATCCGGCCCTCGGCGCCGTCTGCCGCGACGGCGGCGCTGTAGGCATGGAGCACCTCGGGGTCCCAGGCGAAGCCCTCGACGGGTCTCGCTGTTGATCCCAGCCCGAGGTGAATGGGGGTGGTCCGCAGGTCGATGGCGTTGGGTTCGTGGTTGACGAGTCTCATGCCGACGATCGTCCACGACAGCGATCGGGCGGTCTTGAAGAAAAGGGAAGAGAAGCCGACGCGACGGGCGGACGGCCGACGGCTACCCGGCTCCGAGGAGGACTTCGCTGCGACGCCAGGCCGTCGGCGATCGGCCCGTGAACTCGCGCCAGTCCCGAACGAGATGGGCCTGGTCGGCGTAGCCGGAGATGGTCGCCACGTCGGCCCACGGGTGCGGGGACTGCGCCGTCGCCAGTTCGTGCGCATGCTCGAAGCGCAGAACTCGGGCGACGGTCTTCGGCGACAGGCCCAGTTCACCGCGAAACCGCTCGGTGAGGTGCCGACGGCTCCAGCCGAGTTCCGCGGCGACCGCACCGACCTGGACGCAGCCCCGCGCGGCGACGAGGCGGCGCCAGGCCTCGGCCACCTCGGGGCGCACCCGGCGCGTACGGTCGTCTCCGGCGGCACGGCCGACGGCTCGGAGGAGCAATTCGTCCAGCGCGGTGAAGCGCGCCGCCCATGTCGTTGCCGCTCGGAGCCGGTCGACCAGCTCGATGCCGAGTGCTCCGAGAAGCTCGTCAAGCGGGACCAGTCGGTGGGCGAGCTCGGCGGCGGGCATGCCGTAGATGGCCCGGGCCCCGAGCGGTGTCAGCGATACCTGCACACCTTGCTGGCGTCCATCGTGGTGGATGGCGACGGACCGGCACATCAGCCCGCCGGCCACGCTGCTGAATCGGGTGACCGGTGACCCGTCGTCAACGCCCGCCGCCATCTCGATGGGGTCCGACAGGCTGATCACCGCAGTGAGCCCGTGGCTCGGCGGGCCGCAGTGCACCCCCGTCGGGAGCCCGCGGAGGTCGAAACCGACATACGAGTCGACGTACTGCCGCAAGGCGGGCGCCGGACGTGCACCGATCCCGGTGGCCGTGGGGTCCTCCACTCTTCTCAGTCTACGGAGCCGGCGAGCCCGGCCTGCGCCCAGTCCACCGCGGGGGGCGAATCGGCGGGCGGCGGGCCGAGGCGGACGAGGGTATCCAGGGCGATCACGGTACGGACGTTACGGGCGCCCCAGCCGGTGCCCGTGGGCGGGATGAGCGGGGCGAGAGCGCGCCGACCGGGAGTCGCCGTTCACCAAGGAGCCAACCCAAGACCCTCAAGGGCCAGATCGGCTTCCTGCTCAAGCAGCACGCCAGCGCGAAGGCCGTCGCCCGTGAGGCCGGAGTCACCGCCGACTCCGTCAACCGCTACTGCCGCGGCGCCTGCAAGCACCGCCGCCGAGGTTCCCCGGGTGGTCAACTTCGTCGCCCTCATGTGCCGAACGGAGTCTCCGTCGCCCTGCCACGTGGGAGTTGGCCGCTCGTAGATCTCAGTCCGTCGTGCTCATCTCTTCGTGGGCTGCTTCGCAGTCGCAGTCTCCGTCGTGGCCGGGTTCAAGTCGGCAGAAGAACCAGTAGGGCAGGCCAGTCAGGTGTGGAGGGTGGAAGCGCCGATCACAGTAGGTTTCACTCCAGTGGTCAGTGCCCCGCTTCGCCATCGGACTCACTCCTCGCAGACTTTCGAGCGTGCAAGTGGCGCAGCGCCCACGCCTGAAGGATGCCAGATCAAAACGCTCGCTCCCCGCTGGGAGCGGCTGACCGTGGACCTGTCCAGTCGGCACCCAACTGGCCAAGTGAAGCGCTCATTCCAGCTCGTTGAGCCACAGCACGATAGTTGTCACAACCGAGTATCTGCAGGAGGCGGCCGGCGGTGAAGCCGCGGGGGCTCCGCCTCCCAAGCGGCGGCGCGGGCACAGCCGCCAGGCCGACGAGGCCTCGAAGCGGGCCTGTCGGCGGCGGCGCTGGCGAAGCCGTCGACGGCCGGGCTGAGCCGGGCGGGCCGGGGCGGGACGTTCGCGGTGGATCTGGAGCAGGCGCGGCCGCTGCCGGTGCTGGAGGTGAGGGCGGCGGCGTCCCCGTGCCGACACGGTCACGTCAGGTCAGGTCAGGTCAGGTCGCGGCCGCGGCCCCGTCACGGTCGCGTCGGACGCGGTCAGGGCAGCTGAGGACAAGCCCGCGGACCGTGCCGTTGGCGCCGATCCCGGAGCACCTCATTCGACTGCGGCTGATCCCTCCAGCCGTCGAGCGTGGGGCACGGACGTGAACGCGAGGATGTCGCGGACCGCTTCGCGCAGGGTGCCGAAGTGGCGGTGCGCGCCGTCCACCGGCGCGGGGGCGTTGACCCCCCATACCGTCATTCCGGCGCTCAGTCCGGACCGCACGCCGGACGGGGCGTCCTCGATGACCAGACAGTCCGCCGGTTCGGCGCCGAGTCGCGCGGCGGCCTGCAGATAGGGCACGGGCGACGGCTTGCCCTCGTCGACGGCGGCCGCGTCCACGAGGACGTCCGGCACCGGCAGGCCGGTCCGGGCGAAGCGGCCGCGTACCCGGTGCTCGTAGTTCGAGGTCACCAAGGCCCAGCTCCCGGGCCGCAGCGCGGTCAGCAGTTCCGAGGCCCCGTCGAAGGCCGCGTAGGTGCCGGACCGGACGTCCTCGTCCTCCAATTCGTGCAGGGCGGCCAGGCACTCCTGAGGGTCCTCCCCCGGAGCGACCTGCGCGAAGGTCTCCGACGGCCGCGTCCGCAACGCCACCCGGTAGACCTCGTCGGGGTCCAGTCCGTACCGCTCCGCCCAGGCCCGCCAGACCCGGCGCTGATTCTCCACGGCATCGATCAACGTGCCGTCGACATCGAACAGGACGTACTTCACGGCGCCGGGCCGCACGGTTTCGCTGATCACCCGTCGATCATGCCAGCAGGCTCCGCGTAGTCGGTCCGCGGACAAGCCCGGGCTCCTCACGCCTCCAGCCTGGCCAGTGCCGCCGCCGCCGCGGCCGTCAGGCGGGGGTGGGGCAGGGCCGCGCGGACGACCTCCACCGCGCGTTTGTCACCGAGCGCGCCGAGGCCCTCCACACAGGCAAGGGCCACGCGCCAGTGGGGGTCCCCGGCCGTGAGTCTGCGGCGCAGGACCGTCATCAGCGCCGGCGCGGACTCGGGGGCGCGCAGCCTGGTCAGCAGGCGGACGGGCAACAGGGCGTAGGCGACCCGGAGTTCGTTGGTGGCGAGCGCCGCCGCAGCACGGGGGGTCCTGGGGTCCCCCAGCAGGAACAGCGCGTGGGCCGCGGAGACGCAGCGCTCCGGGTCGCGGTGGTTGAGCAGCAGGACCAGGGACTCGAAGGCCCGGCGGTCCCCGGCGCAGCCGAGGCGGAAGGCGGCGAGTTCGCGGGCCCACAGGGGGCGTTCGCGTTCGGTGAGGACCGCGGCGAGTTCGTCATGGTCGGTGGTGGTCAGCAGTCGTTCGTACACCGGACCGCCGCCCGCCTCGTCCCGTAGCCGGCTCGCGAGCGACCGTAACTCCTCGTCCATGGGAGCAGGGTATCGAGGCGGCGGAGGCGCGATCCAGATCACATCACTCCAGGGCTGGCGCGCTCGTTACCCGCGAGTTAATCTCAGGTGAGCGGGTAACCCCCGCGCTTTCGGCGGCCTGGTGACGCAGCCGCCGAGAGGTTGTCGGTTCGGCTTTTCGAAGCCCGCAGTACGACGTGGCCCGGGACAGGCCCGTCGGCCCAGCACCACGACACGCGTTTCCCGCGCGCCGCACGCCCCTCGGTGTCCGGCCTGTGCGCATTCGGCGCTCCTCGGCGATTCTCCCGTTCCGCCCCGCGCGCTCCTCCTTCAGTCGTCACTCATCCCTGGAGTCCCGTGATGGACACCCCTCTCCACACCATTGCCGTCGTCGGCCTCGGCACCATGGGCACCGGCATCGCCGAGGTCCTCGCCCGCGCCGGCCGTGAGGTCATCGGCATCGACGTCAGCGACGCCGCGGCCCGCCGGGCCGTCCTCGCGCTCGAGGCCTCCACCGCCCGCGCCGTGGAGCGCGAGCGGATCACCGAGGAGGAGCGCCGCACCGTCCTCGCCCGCTTCCGCACCTTCTCCGACCTTCAGGCCGCGGCGGAGGCCGACCTCGTCATCGAGGTCGTGCCCGAGTCGTACGAGGCCAAGCTCCAGGTCCTGCGGGAGCTGGACGGCATCGTCCGGCCCCAGGCGATCATCGCCACGGGTACCAACGCCCTCTCCGTGACCCGGCTCGCCGCCGATTCCCAGCACCCTGAGCGCGTGCTCGGCCTGCACTTCTTCAACCCGGCGCCGGCGATGAAGCTGGTCGAGGTGGTCTCATGCGTGCTCACCGCTCCGGCGGCCGTGGAGGCCGTCACCGCGCTCGCCACGGAGCTCGGCAAGGAGCCGGTCGCGGTCGGCGACCGGCCCGGATTCGTGGCCGACGGCCTGCTGTTCGGCTACCTCAACCAGGCGGCGGCGATGTACGAGTCGCGGTACGCCTCCCGTGAGGACATCGACGCCGCGATGAAGCTCGGCTGCGGTCTGCCGATGGGCCCGCTCGCGCTGCTCGACCTGATCGGCATCGACACCGCCCGTACCGTCCTGGACGCCATGTACGCGGAGTCGCAGGACCGGCTGCACGCTCCGGCGCCCGTCCTCAAGCAGCTCAGCGAGGCGGGGCTGACCGGCCGCAAGGCCGGCCGCGGCTTCTACACGTACGCCGCGCCGGACACCGCGGAGGTGGTCGACGACGCGCTGACCCCCAAGCCGTCGGCGGAGGCGGCCGCCGGCCGCGAGGTCCGCTCGGTGGGTGTGGCCGGCTCCGGCACCATGGCGAGCGGTATCGCCGAGGTCTTCGCCAAGGCCGGTTACGACGTCGTCCTCGCCGCCCGCAGCCTGGAGAAGGCGGAGGTGGCCAAGGCCCGGATCGGCAAGTCGCTGGCGCGCTCGGTCTCCAAGGGCCGGATGACCGAGGAGGCCCGTGAGGCCACCCTCGCCCGTATCGCGCCCGCCGGTTCGCTGGACGCCTTCTCCGACGTCGATCTGGCGCTGGAGGCGGTGGCCGAGGACCTGGAGATCAAGCAGCAGCTGTTCGCCACCCTGGACAAGATCTGCAAGCCGGGTGCGGTGCTCGCCACCACGACCTCGTCGCTGTCGGTCGTCGCCTGCGCCCGCGCCACCTCGCGTCCCGAGGACGTCATCGGGATGCACTTCTTCAACCCGGCGCCGGCGATGAAGCTGGTCGAGGTGGTCCGCACGGTCCTCACCGCCGACGATGTGCACGCCACGGTCCGCGAGGTCACCGCGAAGATCAAGAAGCACCCGGTGGACTGCGGCGACCGCGCCGGCTTCATCGTGAACGCGCTGCTCTTCCCGTACCTCAACAACGCGATCAAGATGGTCGAGGAGCACTACGCCACCCTCGACGACATCGACGCCGCGATGAAGCTCGGCGGCGGCTACCCGATGGGCCCGTTCGAGCTGCTCGACGTGGTCGGGCTCGATGTCTCGCTGGCCATCGAGAAGGTGCTGCACAACGAGTTCCGCGACCCGGGTCTCGCCCCGGCGCCGCTGCTGGAGCACCTGGTGGCGGCGGGCTGCCTCGGCCGCAAGACGGGGCGCGGCTTCCGCGAATATGCCCGGCGCTGAGTCCGACGCCGGATGGGGCGGGCTGCTCGGTCCGGGCGGCCCGTCCCCGGCTCCGGCCCCGTCCGACGCCGGCACCGCCCCGTGGGCGCATTCAGCTGCTCGAATGCAGTACGTTCAGATCATGCCCCAGCCCGCTGATCCCTCCCGCCGCACCGGCCGCGCCGGCGCCCAGGCCGACGCTCCGGAGAGCGCCGCAGGCTCCCGCGCCGCCGCGCAACGTCTGAAGATGCGCCGTGAACTGGCGGCGGCGGCCATGGAGTTGTTCGCGACCAAGGGCTACGAGGCGACGACCGTCGACGAGATCGCCGCCACGGCGGGGGTGGCGCGGCGGACCTTCTTCCGGCACTTCCGCTCCAAGGAAGAGGCGATCTTCCCGGACCACGACGACACGCTGGTACGGGCGGAGGCGGTGCTGAACGCCGCGCCGCCCCACGAGCACCCGCTGGACACGGTCTGCCGCGGCATCAAAGAGGTCATGCGGATGTACGCGGCCTCTCCCGCGGTCTCCGTGGAGCGCTATCGCCTGACCCGCGAGGTGCCGACGCTGCGGGAGCGCGAGATCGCGTCGGTGGCCCGCTACGAGCGCCTGTTCACGCGCTATCTCCTGGGCCATTTCGACGAGCGCGACCACCACGACGGCAATGACGACCCGCTGCTGGCGGAGGTGGCCGCCTCCGCGGTCGTCACCGCGCACAACCACGTGCTGCGCCGCTGGCTGCGGGCCGGCGGCCAGGGCGACGTGGAGGCCCAGCTCGACCACGCGTTCGCGATCGTCCGCGACACGTTCGGATCGGGCATAGGGGCCGGCCGCAAGAGCGGCACGGTCATGGGCGAGACCACCCCGGCGGACGGGGAGCCCGCGGCCACGGCCCGCACGCAGGGCGAGGTGCTGGTGGCCGTGGCCCGTACGGACGCGCCGCTGAGCGAGGTCATGCGGACGATCGAGCAGGCACTCAAGAGCGGCTGACCAGCCCGCAAAGATTCACCCGTCCGGCGGTACCTGGCGTCGCGAGAGTCACATCACGCCCCCTTACTCCAGCAGCACGCATACGCACGCAACGTCACGGCCGCCCCGTCCCGGGGCGGCCGTTCGCGCTGTTCAGGGGCGCATTCGATCGATCATCGCTCATATGTGTCCGGCGGATTGCATCTGAGAGAAATTCTTGGCACGCAGTGTCTTGTCACCTGGCACGGGGTGCCATACGTTGATGTTGTCCGGGCGGCCGGCGTGCAGAGACCATTCGTACGCCGGCTGTCCCCGCAACCATCGCGCTGCGCGCCCGGACGCCTGCGTCACCAGGCACCTTCAAGCGCCCACCAGCGCCGCCACCGAGCACCACCCGCCGAACCGACGGCACACCTCCCCAGCAGCAGCACCACCCCGACGTACCCCTCAGCGTCCCCCTCAGACGCTCTTCGCCGGAGGCAACACCGTGAAGGAAATCCTGGACGCGATCCAGTCGACGGAGTCCACGTCCGCCGACTTCGCCGCTCTGACCATCCCCGAGTCCTACCGCGCGGTCACCGTGCACAAGGACGAGGTCGACATGTTCGAGGGCCTCACCACGCGGGAGAAGGACCCCCGCAAGTCCCTCCATGTCGAGGACGTGCCGGTGCCGGAGCTCGGCCCCGGCGAGGCCCTGGTTGCGGTCATGGCCTCCTCGGTCAACTACAACTCCGTGTGGACCTCGATCTTCGAGCCGCTGTCGACCTTCGGGTTCCTGGAGCGCTACGGACGCCTGTCCGAGCTGACCAAGCGCCACGACCTGCCGTACCACGTCATCGGCTCCGACCTCGCGGGCGTCGTCCTGCGCACCGGCCCCGGCGTGAACGCCTGGAACCCCGGGGACGAGGTCGTCGCGCACTGCCTCTCCGTCGAGCTGGAGTCCTCCGACGGCCACAACGACACGATGCTCGACCCCGAGCAGCGCATCTGGGGCTTCGAGACCAACTTCGGCGGCCTGGCCGAGATCGCGCTCGTCAAGTCCAACCAGCTGATGCCCAAGCCCAAGCACCTCAGCTGGGAGGAGGCCGCCTCCCCGGGCCTGGTCAACTCCACCGCGTACCGCCAGCTCGTCTCCCGCAACGGCGCCGGCATGAAGCAGGGCGACAACGTCCTCATCTGGGGCGCCAGCGGCGGACTCGGCTCCTACGCCACCCAGTTCGCGCTGGCCGGCGGCGCCAACCCGATCTGTGTCGTCTCCAGCGACCAGAAGGCGGACATCTGCCGGAAGATGGGCGCCGAGGCGATCATCGACCGCAACGCCGAGGGCTACAAGTTCTGGAAGGACGAGCAGACCCAGGACCCGAAGGAGTGGAAGCGCTTCGGCAAGCGCATCCGCGAACTCACCGGCGGCGAGGACATCGACATCGTCTTCGAGCACCCCGGCCGCGAGACCTTCGGTGCGAGCGTCTACGTCACCCGCAAGGGCGGCACCATCACCACCTGCGCCTCGACCTCGGGCTACATGCACGAGTACGACAACCGCTACCTGTGGATGTCGCTGAAGCGGATCATCGGCTCGCACTTCGCCAACTACCGCGAGGCGTGGGAGGCGAACCGCCTCATCGCCAAGGGCAAGATCCACCCGACGCTCTCGAAGGTCTACTCCCTCGAGGACACCGGCCAGGCCGCGTACGACGTGCACCGCAACCTCCACCAGGGCAAGGTCGGCGTCCTCGCCCTCGCCCCGCAGGAGGGTCTGGGCGTCAAGGACCCGGAGATGCGCGAGAAGCACCTCGACGCCATCAACCGCTTCCGGAACGTCTGAGGGGCCGGGTTCCCAGATGACAGAGCGCAAGAAGGACCGGCCCTGGCTCATGCGGACGTATGCCGGTCACTCGACCGCAGAGGCGTCCAACGAGCTGTACCGGCGCAACCTCGCCAAGGGCCAGACGGGTCTGTCGGTGGCATTCGACCTGCCGACCCAGACCGGTTACGACCCCGACCACGTCCTCGCCCGCGGCGAGGTCGGCCGGGTCGGGGTGCCGGTCTCCCATCTGGGCGACATGCGCCGGCTGTTCCAGGACATCCCCCTGGAGCAGATGAACACCTCGATGACCATCAACGCCACGGCCATGTGGCTGCTGGCGCTGTACCAGGTGGTCGCCGAGGAGCAGGGTGCGGACATCACCAGGCTCCAGGGCACGACCCAGAACGACATCGTCAAGGAGTACCTGTCGCGCGGGACGCACGTCTTCCCGCCCGGTCCTTCGCTGCGCCTGACCACCGACATGATCACGTACACGGTGGCCAACATCCCCAAGTGGAACCCGATCAACATCTGCAGCTACCACCTGCAGGAGGCCGGGGCCACGCCGGTGCAGGAGATCGCGTACGCGATGTCCACCGCGATCGCCGTGCTCGACGCGGTGCGCGACTCCGGCCAGGTGCCGGTAGAGAAGTTCGGTGACGTGGTCGCCCGTATCTCGTTCTTCGTGAACGCGGGCGTCCGCTTCATCGAGGAGATGTGCAAGATGCGCGCGTTCGGGCGCATCTGGGACAAGGTCACCCGCGAGCGCTACGGCATCGAGAACGAGAAGCAGCGCCGCTTCCGCTACGGCGTCCAGGTCAACTCCCTCGGACTGACCGAGGCGCAGCCGGAGAACAACGTCCAGCGCATCGTGCTCGAGATGCTGGCCGTGACGCTCTCCAAGGACGCCCGGGCACGCGCCGTGCAGCTCCCCGCGTGGAACGAGGCGCTGGGTCTGCCCCGGCCCTGGGACCAGCAGTGGTCGCTGCGCATCCAGCAGGTGCTGGCGCACGAGTCGGACCTGCTCGAGTACGAGGACATCTTCGACGGGTCGCACGTCATCGAGGCCAAGGTCGAGTCGCTGGTCACCGAGTGCCTGGCGGAGATCGACCGGATCCAGGAGATGGGCGGCGCGATGGCCGCCGTCGAGTCCGGCTACCTCAAGTCGCAGCTGGTCTCCTCGCACGCCGAGCGGCGGGCACGGATCGAGGCGGGCGACGAGAAGATCGTCGGCGTCAACATCTATGAGACCACCGAGGAGAACCCGCTCACCGCGGACCTCGACACGGCCATCATGACGGTCGACCCGGCGAACGAGGCCCGGGTCGTCGCGAAGCTGCACGAGTGGCGCGCGGACCGCGACGAGTCCCGTGCGGCAGAGGCCCTCGCGGCGCTGAAGAAGGCCGCGGCGGGCACCGAGAACCTGATGGCGGCCACCGTCGAGTGTGCGCGTGCGGGCGTCACCACCGGCGAGTGGGCCTGGGCGCTGCGTGACGTCTTCGGCGAGTTCCGTGCGCCGACGGGCGTCAGCAGCGCCCCGGTGGCCGTCACCGCGGAGGCGGGCACCCCGCTCGCTGCCGTGCGCGAGAAGGTGGCGCGTACCGCGGACGAGCTGGGCTGCGGCCGGCTGCGGCTGCTGGTCGGCAAGCCGGGCCTGGACGGGCACTCCAACGGTGCCGAGCAGATCGCCGTACGGGCCCGTGACGCCGGGTTCGAGGTGGTCTACCAGGGCATCAGGCTCACGCCTGAGCAGATCGTCTCCGCCGCCCTCGCGGAGGACGTGCACTGCGTCGGCCTCTCCATCCTGTCCGGCTCGCACGCCGAGCTGGTGCCGGACGTACTCGCACGGCTGCGCGAGGCGGGCGCCGTGGACATTCCGGTGATCGTCGGCGGGATCATCCCGAACGCCGACGGCGCCGCCCTGAAGGAGGCGGGCGTGGCCGCCGTCTTCACCCCGAAGGACTTCGGTATCACGGAGATCATCGGCCGTATCGTCGACGAGATCCGTAAAGCGAACAAGCTCGACCCTCTGGAGGTCCCCGCATGAGCACCCCTGTGCACCCGGTCAACCGTCTTCGTCCGCGCCGTTCCTGCCTGGCGGTGCCCGGCTCGAACCCGCGGTTCCTGGAGAAGGCCCAGGGTCTGCCCGCCGACCAGGTCTTCCTCGACCTGGAGGACGCGTGTGCGCCGCTCGCCAAGCCGGACGCGCGCCACACCATCGTGAAGTTCCTCAACGAGGGCGACTGGACCGGCAAGACGCGGGTCGTGCGGGTCAACGACTGGACCACGCACTGGACCTACCGTGACGTCGTCACGGTCGTCGAGGGCGCCGGCCAGAACCTCGACTGCATCATGCTGCCGAAGGTGCAGGACGCCCAGCAGATCGTGGCGCTGGACCTGCTGCTCACCCAGATCGAGAAGACGATGGGCTTCGAGGTCGGCAAGATCGGCATCGAGGCGCAGATCGAGAACGCGCAGGGCCTCAACAACGTCAACGCGATCGCCCAGGCGTCGCCGCGCGTGGAGACGATCATCTTCGGCCCGGCCGACTTCATGGCCTCCATCAACATGAAGTCCCTGGTCGTCGGCGAGCAGCCCCCCGGTTACGACGCCGACGCGTACCACTACATCCTGATGAAGATCCTGATGGCGGCCCGCGCCAACAACCTCCAGGCGATCGACGGCCCCTACCTGCAGATCCGCAACATCGAGGGCTACCGCGCCGTCGCGCGGCGCGCCGCCGCTCTGGGCTTCGACGGCAAGTGGGTGCTCCACCCGGGTCAGGTCGAGGCGTCCAACGAGATCTTCTCGCCGTCGCAGGAGGACTACGACCACGCGGAGCTGATCCTCGACGCGTACGACTACTACACGTCGGAGGCGGGCGGCAAGAAGGGCTCGGCGATGCTCGGCGACGAGATGATCGACGAGGCCAGCCGCAAGATGGCACTCGTCGTCTCCGGCAAGGGGCGCGCGGCCGGCATGCAGCGCACCAGCAAGTTCGAGATCCCGGAGGCCTGACCGTCATGCAGTTCGGACGCACGTACGAGGAGTTCGAGGTCGGCGCGGTCTACAAGCACTGGCCCGGGAAGACGGTCACGGAGTACGACGACCACCTCTTCTGTCTCCTGACGATGAACCACCACCCCCTCCACATGGACGTCAACTATGCGGAGAACACGACGGACTTCGGCAAGAACGTCGTGGTGGGCAACTACATCTACTCGCTGCTGCTCGGCATGTCCGTGCCGGACGTCTCCGGCAAGGCCATCGCCAACCTGGAGATCGAGTCGCTTCGGCACGTGGCGCCGACCTTCCACGGCGACACGATCTACGGCGAGACCACCGTCCTCGACAAGACGCCCTCCAGGTCGAAGAGCGACCGCGGGATCGTCTACGTGGAGACCAAGGGCTACAAGCAGGACGGCACCCTCGTCTGCGTCTTCCGGCGCAAGGTGATGGTCCCGACGGAGACGTACATCAAGGAGCGCGGCGGCGAGCAGCCCGGCCGGCCCGAGCTGAAGTCACAGGAGAAGTAGTCATGGCGCGACTCGCCCAGACCCACGGTCTGACCGATGTTCAGCAGGAGATCCTCGCCACCGTGCGGGACTTTGTCGACAAGGAGATCATCCCTGTCGCGACCGGGCTGGAGCACAAGGACGAGTACCCGACGCAGATCGTCGAGGGCCTGAAGGAACTCGGCCTGTTCGGCCTGATGATCCCGGAGGAGTACGGCGGCCTGGGCGAGTCCCTTCTCACGTACGCGCTGTGCGTCGAGGAGATCGCCCGTGGCTGGATGTCCGTCTCCGGCATCATCAACACGCACTTCATCGTGGCGTACATGCTCAAGCAGCACGGCACGCAGGAGCAGAAGGACACCTTCCTGCCGCGCATGGCGCTGGGCGAGGTGCGGGGCGCGTTCTCGATGTCCGAGCCCGGCCTCGGCTCCGACGTGTCGGCCATCACGTCCAAGGGCGTCAAGGACGGTGACGAGTACGTCCTCAACGGCCAGAAGATGTGGCTGACGAACGGTGGCACGTCCACTCTGGTCGCCGTCCTGTGCCGGAGTGACGAAGGACACCCCGAGGGCACCGCCCCGCACAAGTCGATGACGACCTTCCTGGTCGAAAAGGAGCCCGGCTTCGGAGAGGTCCGCCCCGGCCTCACCATCCCCGGGAAGATCGACAAGATGGGTTACAAGGGCGTCGACACGACCGAACTCATCATGGACGGACTGCGCATTCCGGCCAATCGGGTACTCGGCGGCACCACCGGCCGAGGGTTTTACCAAATGATGGACGGCGTCGAAGTCGGGCGCGTGAATGTGGCCGCGCGTGGCTGCGGCGTCGCGCAGCGTGCCTTTGAGCTGGGCGTCTCCTACGCCCAGCAGCGCCACACCTTCGGCAAGCAGATCGCCCAGCACCAGGCGATCCAGTTCAAGCTGGCCGAGATGGCTACCAAGGTCGAGGCCGCCCATGCGATGATGGTGAACGCGGCACGCAAAAAGGACTCCGGGGAACGAAACGACCTGGAGGCAGGGATGGCGAAGTACCTCGCCTCCGAGTACTGCAAGGAAGTCGTCGAGGACGCCTTCCGTATCCACGGCGGCTACGGCTTCTCCAAGGAGTACGAGATCGAGCGCCTCTACCGTGAGGCTCCGATGCTGCTGATCGGTGAGGGTACCGCCGAGATCCAGAAAATGATCATTGGTCGTCGGCTGCTCGAGGAGTACCGATTCCAGGGTTGATTGTCGCTTTTGAGTCGGTTACGGCCGGAAGATGATCACACCCTGTCATCATCTTCCGGCCGCCGACTCGGCTTCTGCCTTTCCCAGTTGCGGGTCGTAACCGATACGATCGCGGGAAAGCCGCCGTCCCCCGTTGCCAGCGCGGCATCATCCGCTACGAAGGTCATCCATGCCCCACAGCCAAACCTCTGCACCTCGCGACAGCCTCCTTGGCGTACGTATCGCTCGCGGAGCATCGCCGTGGCTTCTGCCGACCGTCGCCACCGCTGCACTCAGCCTGGCCCGTTCGCGCCGCTCCCGGCGTGCCGCGGCCATCGCCGTGCCCACCACCGCACTCGCGGCGGGCATGCTGTGGTTCTTCCGCGACCCCGAGCGTGAGATCGCGCACGGCCGGGTCATCTCGCCGGCCGACGGTGTGGTGCAGAGCATCATGCCGTGGAAGGACGGACGTACCCGCGTCGCGATCTTCATGAGCCCGCTCAACGTCCACGTCAACCGCGCGCCCCTCTCGGGCACGGTGACGTCGGTCGAGCACATCCCGGGCGGTTTCGTCCCCGCGTTCAACAAGGAGAGCGAGAACAACGAGCGCGTTGTCTGGCACTTCGACACCGAGCTCGGTGACATCGAGATGGTGCAGATCGCCGGCGCGGTCGCGCGGCGGATCGTCCCGTACATCCCGCAGGGCACCAAGGTCGAGCAGGGCGACCGCATCGGTCTGATCCGCTTCGGATCGCGCGTTGACATCTACCTTCCGGAAGGTGTCGACGTCGCTGTCGAGGTCGGTCAGACCACGACTGCGGGGGTGACTCGAATTGACCGTGATTGATCCCGAAACCCAGGCATCCGACTGGGTCGCCGAGGACGACGACGCGGAGGAAATGCCGCTGTCGCTGCGGTTGTCGATAGCGGACACCCTCACACTCGGTAACGCGACGTGCGGATTCATGGCGGTGTACTTCACCACCACCGGCATCCTCATCCCGCACCTGTCGGGTGACGAGTCGGGCATGGCCCGCAACAGCGCGGCCACGGCCGTGATCCTGATGCTGTGCGCGGCGGTCTTCGACCTGTTCGACGGTCTCGTCGCCCGCAAGCTGCGGTCGTCGCCGATGGGTGCGGAGCTGGACAACCTCTCCGATCTGATCAGCTTCGGTCTGGCGCCCGCGTACTTCGTGCTCGTGTACGGCATGGTCGCGAGCGACGCGCATGAGCGGGTCGCGGCGGTGGGCGCGATCGTTGTGCTGCTGGCGGTGGTGCTGCGGCTTGCGCGCTTCTCGTGCGTCACCGTGAAGGACGGCACGTTCCAGGGCATGCCCTCGCCGTTCGGTGCGCTCACGGTCGTCTCCATCGTGCTGCTCGAGCTTCCGTTCGAGGCGACACTGCTGGCGGTCGTCGGTACCGCGTGGCTGATGGTGAGCCGGGTCGAGTACCCGAAGCCGCGGGGCATCCTCGCGGTGGCGATGCTCGGCTGGATCGTTTCGGCCATGGGCATGCTGGCGGCGTGGGCGTTCGACGCGCCCGGCGGCCAGGTGCTGCTGCAGATGGGCTGCGCGCTGCAGATCGTGATGGCGGCGACGATCCCGCTGTTCGCCACGGCGCGCCGGGTGAACACGTTCCGTGACAACCGGCGTGAGAGCCGCGAGGCGCGGGCGGCACAGCTCCCGTAGCCCGGGCTCGTACGTTGCCCCAGGGGCCCGGACCGGATGCGATTCGGTCCGGGCCCCTGGGGCTTTCCCGCGCCCCCGATGCCCTACCGGGCCGCTCGGAGCCGCGCCCTCAGTCGCACGCGGGCGCCTGCACGTCGCGCGGGGCGCCCGGGTCGAGCAGACCGAGCCGCTGGGCGTGCAGCACGGCGCTGAGGCGGTCCGGGGCGTCCAGCTTCCGGTACACGCTCTGCAGATGCTTGTGCACGGTGCGCACCGACACATGGAGTCGGCGGGCGATGGCCTGCGCGGGCAGGCCCTCGGCGAGCAGCCGAAGGACCGCCGACTCGCGCGGGGTGATGCCGAGCGCGGACGCCTGCGCCCCGGACGGGCCGGCCCCACCGCTGTGTCCGTCCGCCACGCCCGGTGCCGCGCGAGCGGTCAGCAGCTCGTGCTGGGCCGCGGCCGCCCGCAGCAGCGGCTGAACGGCCGCCGCGTACCGCAGGGCCCGCTCGTCGAAGTCGGCTCCGCCGCGGTGGATCACGAAGCCCCGCACCGGACGGTTCCGGCCCGGCAGGGGCAGCCCAAGCATCTGGTCGGTCCCGAGGCAGTGGCGGAGGACGCTCGCGGTCTCGCTGTTCCGCCAGCGGGAACCCGCGATCCGGGCCGCCGTGCCGGGTGCGCGGTCCGGCAAGGTGCCGTAGTGCCCGGCGAAGGGATAGCCCTCCCGGATCAGGCGTGCGGCCCGGCCCGCGGGCACGTCCGCGCTGCCCACGTCCCTTCGCCACACCCGCACGGGGCCGTCGTCGGCAAGCCACTCGGAGTCCTTGGCGACGACCACCTCGCCGCCGAGCGCCCGCATCAGCTCCTCCGCCACGGCACGCCACAGATGACCCGGGTCCCTGGTCTCGAGGAGGCTCACGGCGAGCTCCAGCATGCGCGCGTAGTCGATTCCTGCCGGGTCGGACATCCCTCTGCCTTTCGCGGTCCCCCTGCCGGAGCAGGGAGCGCCACGCGGCGGTCGAGCGTGGCGTACGGAGCAGCTTGCCGCAGCGGAAGAGTCCGTGGCCAGCGGCTGTCCGTCCGTCAATACGCAGTTGTCCCCATGGTGACCGTGATCCGGTTCGGCCATAGTTCTGGCGGGGCCGGCGCGTCGGCGGTCCGCCACGGGGGTTCGGATCGCGGGCGCCACGCCGCGCCCTGCCGGGTAGGCGTGCGGTCACCCCCGCCGGTGTCGTCGGGTACGGCGCCGTCCGGTGGTGGACACGGCCGTCCCCCGGCGAGGACTCCCCGGTGCGGCGGCCGAAGCCGCTGCCCGGGACGCCCTCGCCCCTCGCCCCCTGAGCCGGGGACGAGGGGCGAGCGGCGAGTGACGAGGTGGGGTCAGCCCGCCGAGGGCTTGAAGGACTTCGCCACCTCCGACGCCGTCCCCGGACGGACCACCTTCAGACCGCCGGGCACGGACTTGTCCGGCTTCATGATGAAGCTCTCACGCGTGGACGGCGCCGCCGGGTCCGAGAGGTCGTGGGTGATGCCGAAGTCGCTCTTGTACGCGTTGAGCGTCAGCAGCGCCTTGTCGACGCCCTCCCGGGTCAGGTCCTTGTCGGCGCACGCCTTCTTCAGCGCCTCGCCGAAGACGGTCGCCGCCGTGTAGCCGGCGACCACACCGTTGTCGAGGCCGTCCTTCGGGTACTCGGCCGCGTACTCCTTGGCCAGCTTCGACGGGCCGGGCTCCGGCGCGCCGATCGGGAGCGTGGAGGAGGCGATGTAGAAGTCCTTGGTGAGCGCCGGTCCCGCCGGCGTCGCCAGCAGCTGCGGCGCGAACGCGGAGTTGTTGCCGACGATCGGCACGTTGAAGCCGCCCGCCGCCGCCACACCGGCCAGGGACGCCGCCTGCCGCGGACCCGCGCTGAGCAGGATCGCCTTGACGCCCGCCTTCTTCAGGGCCGCGACCTGCGCCGACATGTCGTTGTCCGTCGGCTTGATCTTCTGCTCGACGACGGTGAGGCCCGCCTTCTCGGCCGCGTACTTGGAGCCGGCCAGCGCGTTCTCGCCGTAGTCGCCCTCGAAGAAGACGTGACCGATCTTGTCGCCCTTGGCGATGCGCTTCTCGGCGAGGAGGTAGTCGACGGCGTTGATCGTCTCGACGTCGTACGTGGCGCCGAGGACCCGGACGTACGGGCTGCCCAGCAGGCTCGCGGACCACGCCTGGGGCAGCACGAGCCCCTTGTCCTGGCCGTTGACGCGCTCCTTGACGGCCGCGACGAAGGGTGAGCCGATGAACTGCGCGAAGCCGAGCACCTTCGGCTCCAGCTCGGTGTAGCCGGCGACGGCCTTCTGCGGGTCGTAGCCGTGGTCGCGGACCGTCAGCTCGATCTGCCGGTCGCAGATACCTCCGGCCGCGTTGGTCTGCTTCGCCCACAGCTGCTGGGCCTGGGTGACGCTCTTGCCGAGGGAGGCGTAGACGCCCGTCATGTCGGTGAGCACACCGAGCGTGATCGCCTTGTCGGTGACCCCCTTGTCGGTCTTGACTCCCCCGGCGCCCTTGGTGTCACCGTCGCCGCTGGAGGCCTTGCTGCTGCAGCCGGCCGTCACCGTCAGCGCGAGGACGGCGAGGACCGCCGCGTACGTTCTTGACTTCATTTCTTCTCCCGAGGGGACGGAACGAGGCGGGTGAGTCCGCCGGGCAGGAACAGCACGACCGCGACGACAGCCGCGCCGTACAGATAGCGGGAGGCCTCCCCGGGGGACACGCCGCCGGTGCCCGGTGCGGAGACCAGGGGCAGGGCGTCGCTCCAGCGGGTGAGGACCTGGGGGAGCAGCGAGACGAAGATCGCGCCTACGACGGCTCCCGCGACCGTGCCGAGACCGCCGATGACGATCATGGCCAGGTATTCGAGGGAAAGGATCATGCCGAAGTACTCGGGCACGGTCCGCTGGAAGATCAGGGCCAGCAGGACGCCGGCGAGACCCGCGTACATCGAGGACAGGACGAAGACGGCTGCCCGGTAGCGGGCGACCGGCACGCCCATCACGCCGGCGGCGATGCGGTGGTCCCGCAGGGCGTTCATCGCCCTGCCGGGCCGGCTGCGGAGCACTCCGCGGGCGAAGAGGCCGCACACCAGGAGGGCGACGAGCGCGGCGTACCAGAGCTTCTCCATGGACTGGAACGGGACGGCGGCGACAAGGAGCTCGCTGTCGTCGAACTCGAATCCGAACAGGGAGAGCGGAGGCACGGAGCGGCCGTTGAAACCGCCGGTCAGATCACGGGCGTTGAACAGCACATGCTGGCCGACGAAGATCAGCGCGAGCGTGGCGATACCGAGGTACGCCCCGCGCAGCCGGCCGGCGATGGGGCTGAACACCCCGCCCGCCAGACCGGCGAGGAGTACCGCGAGCACGGCCGCCAGCCACGTCGGCAGGCCGAGACCCGCCAGCTCGTGACCGCTCTCCACGTCGTTGCCGCCGGCCAGGACGCAGTAGCCGTACGCGCCGATGGCCAGGAAGAAGGCGTGCCCCATGGAGAGCTGCCCGGTCGCGCCGGTGAGCAGGTTGATGCCGATGGCGCCGATCGCGGCGGCCATGGCGAAGAGGCCTGCCTGGAGCCAGAAGCGGTCGAGATAGAAGGGCAGGGCGAGGAGCAGGAGCGACAGGGCGACCCAGAGGTACGCGCGAGGACGCCGCCATGGTGGACCCTGCCGTACGCCGGCCACCCGGCCGGGCCGGGCAGCCTCGGAAGCGGCTTTCGCGGGTTCCGTACCGCCGGGCGGTACGGGTGCCGCGTCGGCGGCCTTCGCCGGCACGGCGGCCTCGCCCGCGGGGGCGGGGACGGACGGCTTCGCGGCCTCGCCCGCGGGAGCGGGGACGGACGGCTTCGCGGCCTCGACGCGCTCTGCGCGCTCCGCGGAGCCGGGGCGGTCGGTGTCAGACACGGGCGAGCTCCTTCGTGCCGAAGAGTCCGGCGGGCCGCGCCAACAGCACGAGCAGCATCACCAGATACGGGGCGAGATCCCCGATCCCCCCACCCAGGAAGGTCAGTTCGCTCTGGTAACCCGTCGCGAACGACTCCGTGACCCCGACGATCAGACCGCCCGCCAGCGCACCCGTGGTCGAGTCCAGGCCGCCGAGGATCGCGGCCGGGAACGCCTTGAGGGCGGCGAGGGAGGTAGCCCGTTCCAGGCCGGGCGTCGGGAAGACGGTCAGGAACAGCGCCGCGACCGCGGCGAGCGCGCCGGCGACCGCCCAGGCCGACATCGAGACCCGTCCGAGGCGTACGCCCATCAGCGCGGCCGTCTGCGGATTCTCGGCCGCGGCCCGCATCGCCACGCCCCAGGAGGTGTAGCGGAAGGCGAGCAGGAACGCCGTGATGAGCAGCGCGGCGGCGACGAACGCCGCGATCCGGGTCTGCGCGATCGTGATCTCACCGAGATTCACCACCCGGTCGCCCCAGGGGTCGCCGAGCGCCATCACGTCCGTGCCGATCAGCCGGGTGAGTTCCGTCGTGAGGAGGATGTCCACACCGATCGTGACGATGGCGAGGACGCTGTGGTCCGAGCCCCGGTAACGGCGCATGACCAGGAAGTCGACGGCGGAGCCGACGACCGCGGCGCCCGCGATCCCGACGGCCAGCGCCGGCCAGAAGCCGAGGTCGTCGTGGAGGACCGCGGTGATGTAGCCGCCCGCCAGGAGCAGCGAGGCGTGGGCGAAGTTGACCACCTCCGTCGCCTTGAAGATGACGACGAAGCCGAGGGCGATCAGGGCGTAGACGGAGCCGATGGACAGCCCGCCGAGGAGAAGTTCTGTGAACGTGGTCATGGCGTGGCCTCCGTACCGAGGTACGCCTGCACTACCGCCGGATCACCCTGTACCTGGGCGGGCGTGCCGCCCGCGATACGGCGTCCGAAGTCGAGCACGGTCACGGCGTCCGCGAGCCGCATCACCACCCCCATGTCATGTTCCACGAGCACGATCGATATGCCGAGGCTGTCGCGTACACCCGCGACGACCGCGGCGGTCTGCCGGCGTTCGTCGGCGGTCATGCCCGCGACGGGCTCGTCGAGGAGCAGGATCCGCGGCTCCATGCACAGGGCGCGGGCCAGTTCCACGAGCTTCTGCTTTCCGTAAGGGAGTTCACCGGCGGGCCGGTCGAGGTCGTCCGCGAGGCCGACGAACTCGGCGATCTCCGCGACGCGTTCGCGGTGCCGGCGTTCCTCGCGGGCCGCCGACGGCAACCGCAGTCCCGCCGCGACGAACCCGGTACGGGTGAGCCGGTGCCGGCCGAGCAGCAGGCTGTCGGCGACCGTGACGTGGGGCGGGAGGGCGATGTTCTGGAACGTCCGGGCCACGCCGAGGGCCGCGATGCGGTGCGGCGGGAGGCCGGTCAGCTCGTCGTCGCCGAAGCGGACGCTGCCCTCCGTCGCCCGGTACACACCCGAGAGCACGTTGAACGTGGTGGACTTGCCGGCCCCGTTCGGCCCGATGACGGCGTGCACACTGCCCGGCTCGACGGTGAAGGACACCCCGTCGAGTGCGGTGAGGCCGGCGAAGCGGACCGTGACCTCCTCGACGACGAGCGGTGCGATCGCCGTGGTCGTCGTCGCGCTCATGCGGACCACCTCCGCAGCGTGGGCGCCGCGCTCTGCGCCTGCACGGCGTCCTGCGCGGCGTCCTCGTCGACGACCCCGAGATAACGGCGCCGGACCTCGTCCGAGGCCGCCAGTTCGTCGGCCGGTCCCTCGAGGGCGACCTCGCCGACGTCCAGGACATAGGCCCGGGAGGCCAGTCGCAGGGCGATCGCCGCGTTCTGCTCGACGAGCATCACCGGTGTGCCGGCGGCGTTGATCTCCTTGATCGTCTCGGCGATCCGCGCCGCCATGAGCGGGGCGAGGCCCAGCGATGGCTCGTCGAGGAGCAGCAGCCGGGGACGGGCCATCAGCGCCCGGCCCATCGCGAGCATCTGCTGTTCACCGCCGGACAGGAGACCGGCCTTCTGCTGGGCGCGGTCGGCCAGCACGGGGAACAGCTCGTGCACCCGGGCGAGCGCGGCGGCGGACTCCCGCCGCCCGCGCACCCCTAGCGTGCCGGCCCGCAGATTGTCCGCCACGGTCATCCGTGCGAAGACCTGGCGGCCCTCCGGCACCTGGACGACTCCGGCCGCCACGACCCCGGCGGCGCTGAGGCCGTCCAGCGGGCGGCCCTCGAAACTGATGCTTCCGGCGGTGACATGCCCACGCTGGAACGGCAGTGTGCGTGACACCGCTCGCAGCAGGGTGGACTTGCCGGCGCCGTTGCCGCCCAGCACGGCGACGACGGCACCCTCGGGCACCTCGACGGAGACGTCCCGCAACGCCCGTACGGGCCCGTACCCCACGGACAGCGCCCGCACCTCCAACGCGGCGGCCATACGCAAACCCCTTGTCCGGCTCACCAACGGTCGGCTCGCCTCTCGGGGCCTACACCAGCACCGGGCGGCCTGCGGGGTCCACGGCTGTCACGGGACTCGCTGCGCCTGACCAGCGGCGGGACACCCACGCTGTGCACCGGCACAGCCGAGACGCCGTGCCCGGGGGCGTCACGCTCCGCGGGGCGTTCGCCGCACCTGGGGCGTGGGCGACCGGGCACGGGGTGGTGCAGCCCGGCACGGGGGCGGTGCGCCCTGCGGGCGAGGTCCGGCACGGGGGGCGTGGTGCGGCCTGCGGACGGGGTCCGGGGCGGGGTGGCCTGTGCCTTGCGGGGCCGGCCCGGTCCGGTGGTGTTGCGCCCCTGCGGGGCGGGGCTCTGTCCGGCCGGTGGTCCCGCAGTGGTGTGCCCTCGGCCTGCTGGTCGGTCAGGCCGATGGTCGCTCCATGCGGGGCGGAGGTCCGGCCCTGGGGCGGGCGCCCGGGCCGGGCCGCGAACGGGGGCCGTCGGCCCGGTCCGGTGCCCGTACCGGGCTGCTGGGGCCTTTCGCGGCGCGAAGCTGCCGCTCAGGGGGGTGGGGCGTCAGCCCCCACCACATCCTTCCCCCTCCCAGGGGGACTGGGGGCGTCAGCCCCCACGGGGTCCGGGGCCTGCCCCGGTTCGGGAAGGGCGGGGTGGGGAAAGGCTCCGCGCAGCGGGACGTTCCCCGGCCGACGGTCAGGTCAGGAAGTCCCGCGCGATCGACTCCGCCACGCGTTCCAGGAGGGGGCCCGCCTGGGACATGGACACCGCCGGGTCCGGTTCGAGCGCCGACAAGGCGTACGCGCGGCGGATGCCCGCGTGACCCAGGGCCTCCGGGGGGAGGGCCAGGCGGCCGCAGACCGCGACGACCTCGATGCCGCGGGCGCGGGCCGCCGCCGCGACGCCTGCCGGTGCCTTGCCGTGGAGGGTCTGCTCGTCGAGGGAGCCCTCGCCGGTGATGACGAGCGTCGCCCTCGCCAGCGCGGGGGCGAAACCGAGGACGTCGAGCATGACCTCGATGCCGGGCCGGAAGCTCGCGCCGAGCGCGACGAGCGCCCCGTAGCCGATGCCGCCGGCCGCGCCCGCGCCGGGCGAGTCCGCGTGTTCGGGGCCGAGGACGGAGGCGTAGTGCGCGAGGGCCTCGTCGAGGAGGGCGACGTCGTCCGGCGTGGCGCCCTTCTGCGGCCCGTACACCGCCGGCGCGCCCTTCGGACCCGTCAGCGGGTTGTCGACGTCACTGGCGAGGATCAGTTCGACGTCCTTGAGGCGGGCGTCGAGCCCTGACAGGTCGGCCGTCGCCAGTTCGCGCAGGCCTCCCCCGCCGGGTGGCACCGGCGCTCCGGACGCGTCGAGGAAGCGTGCGCCGAGCGCGGCGAGCATTCCGGCGCCGCCGTCGGTGGTCGCGCTGCCGCCGACGCCGAAGACGATCGTGCGCGCGCCCGCGTCGAGCGCGGCGCGCAGGAGTTCCCCGGAGCCGTACGTCGTGGCGGTCAGCGGGGCGAAGACACCGGCCGGCAGGTGCTGGAGGCCGGAGGCCTCTGCCATCTCGACCACCGCGGTGCCGTCCCGGAGGGCGTACGCCGCTGTCAGTGACTCGCCGCGCGGCCCTGTGACCCGCACCTCGCGGCGTTCGAAGCCGGCGGCGACCGCCGCCGCGACCGTACCGTCGCCGCCGTCGGCGACGGGCAGGGCCTCGACCTCCAGCCCGGGCAGGACCCGCCGCAGGCCGGCCGTCACCCGCTCCGCGACCTGTACGGCCGTGAGCGAGCCCTTGAACTTGTCAGCCGCGACGAGCACCCGCGCGGGCTGAGTAACTGCTCCGTCCGTCACCTTGTATCCCTTGCTATCGAACAGGCAGTCGCGCCGCCCCGACCTTATCGGCAGCACCGGAGGGCATGCCAGTCCCACATCGTCCGGCTCCGTACGCCGTATGGCCTACGCTGCGTGCCGTGACGACCTCCGACTATGCCGCGTACATCGCTTCCCTGCCCCGCGTGCTCGCCGGTGCCGCCGTGCTGCTGCGGAACGACGAGGGCCTCGTGCTGCTCGTGGAGCCCAACTACCGCGAGGGCTGGGGGCTGCCGGGCGGCACCATCGAGTCCGATCTGGGCGAGACTCCGCGCCAGGCCGCCCGGCGGGAGGCCGCCGAGGAGATCGGGCTCGACGTCGAGCCGGGGGCGCTGCTCGCCGTCGACTGGGTGCCGGGCGAGGGCCGGCCGCCGATCACCGCGTACGTGTACGACGGCGGCGTGCTCACCCAGGAACGCCTCAAGGCGATCCGGCTCCAGGAGGAGGAGCTGCTCTCCTGGCGGCTGGTGGCCAGGGAGGACCTTCCCCGGTTTCTGCTCGGTTCGCTCGGGCACCGGGTTCTGGCCGCCCTCGACGCGTTGGAGGCGGGGACCGGGACGGTCGAGCTGGTGAACGGGCTGCCGCCGGTTTCCTGACCGGTCGCCCCGGAGGTCACGCCTGGGGATCCGGCGGCTGGACGTCGCGCTTGCCCTGGGGCTCGTCGCGTGCGGCCACCCGTGCCTCCGTGCGGTGGCCCCGCGCGATGTAGTCGCGCACGACCAGCTCGACGGCGTCCTGCGGACTGCCCACGCCCGCCAGCACCATGACCTCGACGACGAGTTCGGCATCCAGACTGATCGTGACCTTCGCCATGGGCGGGACGGTAGCACCGGCGCGCAAACGGTTCGCCACCGGTGGCGCCGTCTGCGTACATTCGGTCATGTGACAGCCCTCGCGATCCGGCGCGGCACCGGCGTGCGCGGTCGTGAGGGGACGCCGGCACTCCGTGGAGCAGAGCAATGGCAGAAGTGACCTCGCGCCATGACCGGCCCCTTGTCGCCATCCTCAGTGGCGCCGGTATCTCCACCGATTCCGGGATCCCTGACTATCGCGGCCCCAACGGGCTGTGGCGGCGGGACCCGGAGGCGCAGAAACTCGTCACGTACGAGTACTACATGGCTGATCCCGAGATCCGGCGGCGGTCGTGGCAGATGCGGCGCGAGAACCGCACGCTGAAGGCCGAGCCGAACGCGGCGCATCGGGCGGTCGTCGCGCTCGAACGGTCCGGGGTGCCGGTGCGGGTGATCACTCAGAACGTGGACGGGCTGCACCAGCTCGCCGGGCTGCCCGCCCGCAAGGTCTTCGAACTGCACGGCAGCGCACGGAGTTTCGTGTGCACCGGGTGCCACGCGCGCGGACCGATGGAGGACGCCCTCGCCCGTGTGGAGGCCGGTGAGGACGACCCGCCGTGCCGGGAGTGCGGCGGGATCCTGAAGTCGGCGACCGTGATGTTCGGCCAGCGCCTCGACCCGGTCGTGCTGGGTCAGGCCGTCGCGGTCACCAAGGCCTGCCAGGTCTTCGTCGCCGTCGGCAGCAGCCTCCAGGTCCAGCCGGCCGCGGGCCTCGCCGGTGTCGCGGCCGAGCACGGCGCCCGGCTGATCGTCGTGAACGCCGAACCGACGCCTTACGACGAGATGGCCGACGAGGTCGTCCGGGAGCCCATCGGGACGGCGCTGCCCGCGCTGCTGGAGCGGCTCGCGGGCTGAAAGAGCGCGTCGTCGAAGCCGCCGCGCTCGAAGGAGAGCAGCCGCTGTTTGCGGTCGAGGCCGCCGCCGTAGCCGACGAGGCTGCCGGACGAGCCGATGACGCGATGGCAGGGCACGATGATGCCGATCGGGTTCTTGCCGTTGGCGAGCCCCACGGCGCGGGACGCGCCCCGGTTGCCGAGGTTCTCCGCGAGTTCGCCGTAGGTGCGGGTCTGCCCGTACGGGATCCGGCACAACTGCTCCCACACGCTGCGCTGGAAGGGCGTGCCCGTGAAGTGCATCGGCAGGTCGAACTCGGTGAGCTCGCGGGCGAAGTAGGCGTCGAGCTGGCGGATCGTCTCGCCGAACGGCCGCTCGTCCTCCTCGCCGAAGGTCTCCTCCGCGGGGCGGTGCCGCTGCTCGGTCATGTACAGCCCGCTGAGCACGCCGTCGGTGGCGACGAGGGTGAGCGGGCCGTACGGGCTGTCGACGACGGTGTACTGACGGCTCGTCATGTCTGTCGGTCTCCTTACGCGGGTTACGCGGGAAGGTGGTTGATGGGGTGGTCGTCCGACGCCCACAGGTACTGGACCGCGTAGGCCCGCCACGGCCGCCAGGCGGCGGCGCGTGCGGTGAGGGCGGCGGGCGTGGACGGCAGGCCGAGTGCGGCGGCGGCGCGCCGCATGCCGAGGTCGGTGGGGAGGAAGGCGTCGGGATCGCCGAGGGCGCGCATCGCGATGACCTCCACGGTCCACGGTCCGAAACCGGGCAGGCCGGCGAGCTGGGCGCGCGCCTTGTCCCAGTCGCTGCCGGGGTCGAGCTTCAGCGTGCCGTCGGCGAGGGCGGCGACGAGCGTGGTCAGGGTCGTCCGGCGGCTGCGGGGCAGCGCCAGGGCCTCCGGGTCGAGGGACGCCAGCGCCTCCGGCACGGGGAAGAGGTGGGTCAGGCCGCCCTCCGGGTCCTCCACGGGCACGCCGTGCGCCCGGACGAGGCGGCCCCCGTGGGTGCGGGCGGCGGCCGTGGAGACCTGCTGGCCGAGCACGGCGCGTACGGCGAACTCCGCCGCGTCGACGGTGCGCGGCACGCGCCGGCCGGGTGCCTTGTCGACCAGCGGCGCCAGCAGCGGATCGTCGCGCAACTGGTCGTCGACGGCGACCGGGTCGGCGTCCAGGTCGAGCATCCAGCGGCATCGGCTGATCGCGATGGTGAGATCGCGCGGGTCGGTCAGCGACAGCCGGCAGGCGATGTGGTCGGGAAGCGGGGTGAGGGAGGCGATGCCGTGTCCGTACGGGAGCGAGAGCGTGCGCCGGTACGCGCCGTCCCGCCATTCCTCCACGCCGGGTACGCCGGTCGCCGCGAGATGCCCGAAGAGGTTGCCGGGCTCGAGCGGTGCGCGGTACGGGAGCCTGAGCGCGATCACGCCGGGTGTGGGCGCGGGAGCGGCACGACCGCGGGCGGCCCTCGCCCGCAGCTCGCCCGGGGCGAGCGCGAAGACCTCGCGGACGGTGTCGTTGAACGTGCGGATCGAGGAGAAGCCCGCCGCGAAGGCGATCTCCGCCATCGGCAACGGCGTCGTCTCGATGAGCAGGCGCGCCGTCTGCGCGCGCTGCGCCCGGGCCAGGGCGAGAGGCCCCGCGCCGAGCTCGGCGAGCAGCTGGCGCTCGACCTGCCTGGCCGAATAGCCGAGCCGGGCCGCGAGGCCGGGCACGCCCTCACGGTCGACGACACCGTCCTGGATGAGCCGGACGGCCCGCGCCACGGCGTCGGCGCGGGCGTTCCATTCGGGCGAGCCGGGGCTGGTGTCGGGACGGCAGCGCTTGCACGCCCGGAATCCGGCCTGCTGACAGGCGGCGGCGCTCGGGTAGAAGACCATGTTCTCGGCCTTCGGCGGCACCACCGGGCAACTGGGACGGCAGTAGATCCGGGTGGTCAGCACGGCGGTGAAGAACCATCCGTCGAACCGCGCGTCCTTGGAACGGACGGCGCGCACGCAACGCTCGGTGTCGGTGTGCATGCCTCAAGGATGGCGGGTGCCGGGGACGGGTGGCTGGCAGGAATCCGACATCAGCGTCCGGCTGCCTGGGCCTCCGCGCGGCTCAGGCGGGAGATCGAAGGGCTGATTCGAAGGCAGCGTAGGCGCTGTCGTCGAACAGGACGAACCGCACCTCCTCGACGGGCGCCACGGCGGCCTCGCGGACGGTGCGGACCGCGATCTTGGCGCCGTCGTCCATGGGCCACCCATAGATGCCCGTGGAGATCGCCGGGAACGCCACGGTCCGGGCGCCCAGCTCCGCCGCGACGCGCAGCGACTCGCGGTAGCAGGAGGCGAGCAGCGCCGAGCGGTCCTCGGAGGTGCTGTGGACCGGCCCGACGGTGTGGATGACGTGTTCCGCGCCGAGACGTCCGGCCGTGGTGGCGACGGCTTGCCCGGTCGGGAGCCCCTTGCCGTAGTGGGAGACGCGCAGGGCCCGGCACTCGGCGAGGATCCCGGGGCCGCCCTTGCGGTGGATCGCGCCGTCGACTCCCCCGCCGCCGAGCAGCGAGGAGTTGGCGGCGTTGACGATCGCGTCGGCGCGCTGCTCGGTGATGTCGCCGCGGACGAGGATGACGGTCGGTGCGGTCTGCGTCATGGGTCCCATCATCCTTCCCGGCCCCCGCCCGCGCCGCCGTGGCGTCGGCGAGGTACTCGCGGCGCTGCGCCGCCCGCGGTGTCAACCGGTCGAGCAGCATGATCAGTCCGAGGACCCGGCGCCGCAGCGTGAACCGTTCGCTACCACGCTGACCAGCCCCTTTCGGCTCAGCGCTGCCGCAGCCGGCGCCACACCGCCTTCGCCGCGTGGTGGCCCGACATGCCGTGGACACCGGGGCCGGGCGGGGTCGCCGAGGAGCAGATGAAGACGGCGGGGTGGGCGGTCGCGTAGGGAACGCGGGCCAGCTTGGGGCGGATGACGGTCTGGAGTCCGGAGAAGGCGCCGCACGCGATGTCACCGCCCACGTAGTTGGCGTTGCGCGCGGCGATCTCGGGAGGGCCTGCGACGGCGCGGGCCAGGACCAGGTCGCGGAAGCCCGGTGCGAAGCGTTCCAGTTGGCGTTCGACGACCTCGGTCGCGTCGCCTTCCCAGCCGGCCGGGACATGGCCGTACGCCCACAGGACGTGCTTGCCGTCCGGCGCCCTGGTCGGGTCGGTCACGCTCGGCTGGGCGGTGATCAGGAACGGGACCTCGGGAGCGCGGCCGGAGACCGCCGCGTCGAGGGCGCTCTCGATCTCGGCCGCCGTGGGTCCGATGTGCACGGTCCCCGCGGCCCTGGCCTCCTTGGCCTGCCACGGCATCGGCGCCGACAGGGCGTAGTCGACCTTGAACGCGGAGGCGCCGTACCGGTAGCGCCAGTACGCCTGGCCGAGACCGGCGATCCTGGCGAGCGCGGTCGGTGAGGTGTCGAAGACGTACGCCCGGGCCGGCGGGAGCTCGTCGAGCCGCCGGACCGCTGTGCCCGTGTGGATGGTCCCGCCCTGGGAGCGCAGGTAGGAGGCGAGGGCGTCGGCGATGGCCTGCGAGCCGCCGCGCGGGACGGGCCAGCCGACCTCGTGCGCGGCCAGCGCGAACAGCAGGGCGATGCCTCCGGTGGCGAAGCCGCTGGTGGGGGCGATGGCGTGCGCGGCGAGCCCGGCGAGCAGACCGCGGGCCTTCTCGCCGCGGAAGCGGCGGGCGAGCATGCTCGCGGGCCGGATGGCGTCCAGGCCGAAGCGTGCGTAGCGGTACGGGTCGGTGGGCAGCCCGTCCCAGGGCGTGCGCAGGAAGTCCGCGGCGATGGTGTCCCAGTGGCCGAGGTAGGGGGCCAGGAGGCGGCGGTACGCGCCGGCGTCCGCCGCGCCCAGAGACATGGCGCTCTCGCCGACCGAGCGGCTGAGCACGGCCGCCGTGCCGTCCGGGAACGGATGGGCGAGCGGCAGTTCGGGGTGCAGCCAGGTCAGGCCGTGCCGCTCGAGCGGCATCCGGCGGAAGGCGGGCGAGCCGACGCCCAGCGGATGGACGGCTGAGCACGGGTCGTGACGGAAGCCGGGGAGGGTCAGTTCCTCGGTCCTGGCACCGCCACCGACGGTGTCCATGGCTTCATGGACGGCGACCGAGAAGCCGCGGCGGGCCAGTTCGACCGCGGCGGTCAGCCCGTTGGGGCCGGCTCCCACGACGACGGCATCGAGCATCGACGGCACCTTCGGACTCCTTCGTCAGCCGACGGCCAAGAGACCCAAGGATATTCCCGGGCACCGTCATCGCGGGCGGAGTACCGTCCGTGCGCGATGAACAACATGATCGAAAACATGGCGGCGCGGCTCGCCGGGGTGCCCGGCGTGCGTGCGGTGGCGCTCGGCGGCAGCCGCGCGCGGGGCACGCACCGGCCCGACTCCGACTGGGACCTCGGCGTCTACTACCGCGGCCAGGTCGACGTCCCGGCCCTGGCGGCGCTGGCGTCGGACATGACCGGAGAGCCGGTGGAGGTCGCCGGACCCGGCGGCTGGGGACCGTGGGTGAACGGCGGCGCGTGGCTCTCGGTGAACGGCGTGCCGGTGGACTGGATCCTGCGCGACCTGGACCGGGTCGAACGGGTCCGGGCGGACTGCTGGGCCGGGCGGTTCGAGACGGGGATCCAGCCCGGGCACCCGCTGGGCTTCTGGTCGCCCGCGTACGTGGGCGAGGTGGCGCTGTGCCGCGTACTCGCCGACCCGGCGGGCGAGTTGACGTCGTTGCGGGAGCGGACACAGGAGTATCCGGAGCCGTTGCGCCGCACGCTGGTCGACGCGGCGTGGGAGGCGGAGTTCTCGGTCGGCGCCGCGGCGAACTCCGCGGGGGCGGCGGACACGCTGCATGTGGCGCTGTGCCTGTCCCGCGCGTTCGGTGTGCTGGTTCAGGCCGTGCACGCCCACCACCGGGTGTGGTGCCTCAACGAGAAGGGCGCGCTGGCGGCGGCCGCGGCGCTCCCTGGCATGCCCGCGGACTTCGCGGGCCGCGTGTCCACGGCGCTGACCGGCCTGGACACGGCCTCGGTGGCGTCCGCGGGCACGCTGGTCCGGGAGACGAGGACCCTGCTGACGGCGGACGCCCCGGCCTGAGAGGGTCCGGGGCCGGCGAGGTCCGGCGGGGTCCTGCGCGGAGCCGGGTCAGCCGGGTCAGGAGGGGTCCTGAGGGGCCCGGGCGGAGCCGCACCCCGGTCGCCCGGCCGGAGCCGCACCCGGGGCCCCGGGCGGAGCCGGACCCGGCGGGTGGGCCTGGCCCCGCCGGCGGGGGGCGCGACCCGTCGTGTCAGGTCAGGAGTTCGCGGATACGGCGGGCCGTGACCTCGTCGCGGGCGGCCGTGAACGGGAGGACGTTGGGGCCCGTTATGCGGAACGGCTCGCCGGCGACGGTGAGATGCGCGCCGCCCGCCTCCGTCACCAGGAGCAGACCGGCCGCGTGGTCCCACGCGAGCTCCCATGAGAACGCCACCGCGTCCAGGTCGCCGCGTGCGACGTCCAGGTACTCGAGGCCCGCCGAGCCGCAGGGTCTGGCCTCGACGCCGGGCTCGGCGAGTCCGAGCAGCGCGCGCTTCTGCTCCGGGGTGGTGTAGTCGGGGTGGGACATCGCGACCCGCAGCACCGAGCCGGGAGCGGGCGAACCGGACCTCAACGGCTCGCCGTTGAGCCGGGCGCCGCCGCCGCGCACGGCGACCGCGAACTCGTCGAGCACCGGCGCGTACGTCCAGGACGCGAGCACCTCGCCGCGCACGGCGAGCGCGACGAGCGTGCAGAACCCGGGCTCGCCGCGCACGAACTGGCGGGTGCCGTCGACCGGGTCGACGATCCACACGGGCGCGTCGCCGTGCAGCGCGTCGGCGACGGCCGGGTCCGCGTGCACAGCCTCCTCGCCGACGACGACGGAGCCCGGCACGAGCGCGGTGAGCGAGGCGGTGAGGTGCTCCTCCGCCCTGCGGTCGGCGATCGTGACGAGGTCGTGCGGGCCGGTCTTCTCGTCGACCTCGTGCGCGGCGAGCCGGCGGTAGCGCGGCACGATCTCGGCGGCCGCCGCCTTGCGGACCGCCTCCTCGACATCGGACAGATCACCGGTCAGAAAGTCATCGATCATGTCTCCAGACAATCATGCCCGGCCGACATCGAGGGAGGCGTTCAGCGTCCCACCGCGTAACCCTGCATTCCCCTGGGGTTCGCCGCGGCGGAGAGCACACCGGTGCGAGGGTCGCGTGCGACCACGCAGAGCCTGCCCTCCGACCAGGGCCCGCCCACGGTGACGTCGTGTCCGCGCTCGCGCAGCCCGGCGACCACGTCCTGGGGCGTGCGGGACTCGACGGTGACACAGCCGGGCCGCATGCCGCGCGGGTAGAACGAGCCGGTAAAGGCGTCGTTGTGCCAGTTGGGAGCATCGACGGCGCCCTGGAGGTCGTATCCGCCGCGGACCGGTGGCCGCAGCGCGACGGCGAGGAAGAAGTGGAGCTGCCACTGGTCCTGCTGGTCGCCGCCGGGGGTGCCGAAGGCCATCACGGGCACGCCGTCGCGCAGCGCCAGCGAAGGCGTCAGGGTGGTGCGCGGGCGGCGGCCGGGGGTGAGGGAGTTCGGCAGGCCCGGCTCGAGCCAGGTCATCTGGAGTCGCGTGCCGAGCGGGAAGCCCAGCTCCGGCACGACGGGATTGGACTGCAGCCAGCCGCCGCTGGGGGTGGCCGCGACCATGTTGCCCCAGCGGTCGACGATGTCGAGGTGGCAGGTGTCGCCCTGGACCGCGCCGTCCCGTGCCACGGTCGGCTCCCCCGCGCCCGGCTCGCCGGCGCCCGCGCCGTCGTCCAGCACGTCGGCGGCGCGGCGGCTCATGACGGGGGTGCGTCCGCCGGGGCTGCCGGGCCGCAGGTCGTAGGAGGCCTTGTCGCCGACGAGTGCGCGGCGGGCCCTGTTGTAGGGCTCGGACAGCAGATCGCGGAGGGGGACCTCGGCCGCGTCGCCGTACCAGGCCTCCCGGTCGGCCATCGCCAGCTTGCAGCCCTCGACGAGCAGGTGGACGTACTCGGCGGAGCCGTAGGAGGGCAGTTCGTGCGGCAGCAGGGCCAGTTGCTGGAGGAACGCCGGCCCCTGGCTCCAACCGCCCGCCTTGCACAGGGTCCAGCCGTTCCAGTCGTAGGTGACCGGTGCCTCGTACGTGGCCGACCAGCCGGCCAGGTCCGCCGCCGTGAGGGTGCCGGTGTGGCGGGTGCCGCTGGTGTCCATGGTGGGCCGCCCGGCCTGGCGGACGAGCGCCTCGGCGACGAAGCCGGTGCGCCACACCTCCCGCCCCGCCTCGATCTGCCCGGTCCGGTCGGACGCGGCGGCTTCCGCCTCCGCGATCAGCCGCCGCCAGGTGGCGGCGAGGGCGGGGTTGCGGAACAGCGTGCCGGGGGCGGGCGCCTGCCCGCCCGGCAGGTACACCTCGGCTGACGAGGTCCACTCGGTCTCGAAGAGGCCGCGTACGGTCTCGACGGTCTCGCAGAGCCGTTCGACGGGAGGGTGTCCGTGCTCGGCGTAGCCGATCGCGTGCTCCAGCACCTCGGCAAGGGACTTGGTGCCGTGGTCGCGCAGCAGGACCATCCACGCGTCGAACGCGCCCGGCACTGCGGCGGCCAACGGACCGGTTCCTGGGACGAGTTCGAGGCCGAGCGAGCGGTAGTGCCCTATGGTGGCCCCGGCGGGCGCGACGCCCTGGCCGCAGAGCACACGCACCTCGCCGCCGGCCGGGGCGACGATGACCGGCACCTCGCCGGCGGGACCGCACAGATGCGGCTCGACGACGTGGAGCACGAACCCGGCTGCGACAGCCGCGTCATAGGCGTTGCCGCCCCGCTCCAGCACGGCCATCGCGGACTGCGAGGCGAGCCAGTGCGTGGAGGACACCATCCCGAAGGTGCCCTGGAGCGTCGGCCGGGTCGTGAACATGGGGTCCTCACCTCTTTGTTCGTCCGGACCGACCAGAACCACCCTGGTCGGGCACGAGGTTCAGGTGGCGTTGAACACGTTGCCCGTCCCGCGCGTATGGAACTGGACGTGCCCCTTTCCGGACGCCGTCATGCCCCCACTTGACCATGCAGCAGATGGAGTTCTCCATGGGACGAACAACGCGAAGACGTCCGAGAGCAGGCAGACGCACGGCTGCCGCTTCGATCGCCCTCATCCTCGCCGGCGGCGGTCTCATCGCGGTCAACTCCTATGCCGCCGCCGGTGAGGGACAGGGTCCCTGGCCGGGCGGCGGGACCACGCAGTCGGAAACCCTCGGCGCCGGACCGGTCCCGGCGACGGTCAAGTGCCCGGAGGTGGCGAACGGGCTGCCGGAGGTGCCGGAAGCGGCCAGGGCGGAGGTCGACCGCGAACTGGCGACGATGGACAGTGGGATCACCGAGGCCTACCAGCGGTTCGCCGACGAGCAGGAACAGATCGAACGGGACCCGCGGTTCGCGCAGAACGCGATTCTCGGGCCTCTGCGGAGCAAGCGGGAAGCCGGCCTCGACCGCATCGCGGAAGCCATCGGCCGGATCACCGGGCAACGTCCGCAGGACCTGCGGGCCCTTGCTCCCTGCACCTTGCAGACCGACGGCGCGGACGAACCCGACCAGGACGGCGGCGGCCAGGACGATCAGAACGGCGGCGGAAACGGCGACGTCGGGCAGGGAGGCAACGGCGGCCAGGCAGGCAACGGCCCCGAGGCGTCCGACTTCGCCGACATCCGCACCGTGTCCCCGAACGTGCAGGATCCCCCGCGGCTGCGCGGCGCCTCCCGCGGCACGTTCACCACGGACTGCGGTGTCAACGCGAACCGCAAGTTCAACCCGGACAACGTCATCGTCGCTCCTGGGGTGAGCAACGGCGCCCACCACATGCACGACTACGTGGGCAACCAGGCCAACGACGCGTTCGCCTCGGACGAGGATCTCGCGGCGGGCGCAACGACGTGCCGCGACCAGGGCGACCGGTCGACGTACTACTGGCCCGTGCTGCGGCTCCAGAACGGTCGGGCGGAGGACGACGCCCAGGCTGACGGAGGCGGCAAGGACCAGAACGTCGGCGAGATCCTGACCCCGTCACAGGTGACGCTCGACTTCGTCGGCAACCCGCGCGGCAAGGTCACCGCGATGCCGCGCTTCCTGCGGATCATCACCGGAGACGCGAAGGCCTTCGTCAACGGCGATGCGAACGCCAACGCCTCCTGGAGCTGCACCGGCTTCGAGGACCGGCAGCTCAAGGACAAATACCCCCTCTGCCCCCAGGGCAGCAAGGTGGTGCGCAGCTTCAGGTTCCAGAGCTGCTGGGACGGCCGGAACACCGACAGCGCCAACCACCGCACCCATGTGGCCTTCACGGACGCGAGCGGCCGTTGCCCGGGCGGCTTCCTCCCCATTCCCCAGCTCGTCCAGCGGATCGTCTACGACGTGCCGCCACCGGTCTTCGACGGCGCGGACGCCGCCGTCTTCGCGCTCGACTCGTTCCCCGAGCAGCTGCACAAGCCGATCACCGACCACGGTGACTTCATCAACGTCTTCGACGAGAAGCTCATGCGCGAGTTGGTGGGCTGTCTCAACGAGGGGCGGCGCTGCGGCCCCGGCGATACGGCGCAGGCACCCGGCGGCGACGCCCCCGAGCCGAAGGACGCCCCGGCGACCGCCCCCGCCGCCCCGACCGGCTCGCCCGCCCCCGCGGAGCCGAAGCCGGAAGCCCCCACGCGTCCGGCCGCGCCCACCGCCGATCCGGAACCGGCGCCCGAGGCCCCCGACGCCCCCCAGGCCCCCGCGACGCAGGCGACACCGGCGACGCCCCCGACCCAGCAGCCCGCCGCGGAGAAGCCCGCACCCGAGAAGCCCGCCGCCCAGAGGCCCACGTCCGAGGCCGAGCAGGCGCCCGCAACACCCGACGCGGAGCGAGCACGGCCCGAAGCGGCAGAGGCAGAGGCAGAGGCAACCGTCCCGCCGGCCGCCCCCGCCGACCAGGCTGTCCCACCCTCGCCCGCGCAGAGCGAGCCGGCCACCGCCGGCGACCGGCAGAGTCCCGAGGCCCCGGCCGGGACGACGGCTGCCTCCGCACCCTCGGCTGGCGGGTCGAACGTCCCGTTGCCGAACGGTGACGCCGCTCCGCAGGCCGTGGAAGGCGGCCTGGCCGAGACCGGCGCCCAGTTGTGGCCGTCGGCCGCCGGAGCCGTGCTGCTGATCGTGGGTGTGGTGCTCCTCCGCATGCGCCCCCGCCCTGCGGTCACGCGTCGACGATGACGCGGTCCCCGACGCTCCGCCTCATGTGAGTACGGTCCGATCGCGGTCGCGCGGCACACGCCGCCGACCGCGGTTGGGGGCCGTGCGCGAAACGAGCCCAGGCGGTCGGTCGGGCTGCCTCAGGCCAGGACGGAACGGAGCGCCAGCTCGATCCAGCGGTCGCGGGCCGCCTCCGGCAGCGAGTCGTCGGGCGCGGTCGCGGCAATGAGGGCGAAGTCCGCCGTGGTGATGTCGGGGCGGAGAAGTCCGCGGGCGTGGGCCACGGCGGTGATGCGGTCGAGCTCGGCGAAGCCGCGGCTCTCCATCTCCTGAAGGGCGTCCGCGGCCAGGCCGGTGGCCGCCGCCTTGATCGCCTTGTCGGAGGCAGGCTTCCGGATGAGCCATTCGAGGAGCCCCCGCAGTTCCGCGACCGGGTCGGCGCCGTCGTCGACCCGGTCCGCCGCTGTCCGGACGTCGGCGACGAGCCGCTCCGTGAGTTCGGCCAGCGCCGCGGCGATCAGGTCCGCCTTGGTGGGGAAGTGGCGGTAGAGCGTTCCCACTGCCACTCCGGCCGCTGCGGCGATCTCGTCCATTCCGACCCCGTCGCCCTGCTCGGCGAGCAGCGTCCCCGCGGCGTCCAGGATGCTCTTCCGATTGCGTGCCGAATCGGCGCGGACCATGGCCGCTCCTCGTCTCCACTTGACCAAAGATGAACCCAGGTTCACTATAGATGGTGAACCGATGTTCAGGTTAGGGGAGATGTGCCATGACCGGCTGGACAGAAGAAGACGTGCCCCTCGTCACCGAGGGCACCCTCGCCGTGGTGACCGGGGCCAACACCGGGCTGGGCCTCGACACGACCCGCGTGCTCGCCCAGCGGGGCGCCACCGTCGTGATGGCCTGCCGCAACCAGGACAAGGCCGCCGCCGCCCGCCGGTCCCTCGTCGACCGCGGAATCGACCCCGCCCGTCTGCGCACGGCGTCCCTGGACCTCGCGGACCAGACGTCGATCGCGCGGTTCGCCGACGAACTGCCGGACGGCCGTCTCGATCTTCTGATCAACAACGCGGGCCTGATGGCGGTCCCCCGGTCCAGCACCGTCGACGGTTTCGAGACCCAGTTCGGGGTCAACCACCTCGGCCACATGGCTCTGACGCTTCGTCTGCTCCCCCGGCTGAACACCACGCCCGGCGCCCGAGTCGTCACCCTCACCAGCATGGGCCACCGCCCGGGTCGCATCCGCCTGCACGACCCGAACTTCCGGCGCGGCCGCTACAACCGCTGGACGGCCTACTTCCAGTCCAAGCTGGCGAACATGCTCTTCGCCGCCGAGCTCGCCAGGCGCAACGAGGGCCGCGGCGCGCTCTCGCTGGCCGCCCACCCCGGCTATGCCGCCACCGAACTCGGCAAGGACACCGGGATCCAGGCACGGCTCCTCTCGGTCGCCGACAGGATCGCCGCCCAGCCGTCCGCCGCCGGGGCCTGGCCGACGCTGCGCGCCGCGACCGACCCGGCCCCGGTCAACGGCGCTCTGTACGGCCCCCGACGGCTGGTGTCGGGCGCCGCCGTCCAGGAGACCCCGAGCCGCACGGCACGCCGGGCCGACCTCGCCGCCCGTCTGTGGGACCTCTCACTCGACCTGCTCTCGCCCGCGAAGGTCACCGACCCGCTGGCCTGACGTGGTCCACCAGCTCGCCGTGGCCCCGGTGCTCCGGGCAGGTGCCGTCGGTACGGAACGAGTCACGTGCCGTCGGTGGAGAAGTGGTGGTAGTCCGGGGGCGACCAGCGGCCGCCCCACTCCCAGCCGGCGTCGTCCATCGCCGTGGTGACGGCGTCGCCCGGAGTGATCACGCCTTCGGCGGGCCGGCCCCGGTCGAGGTGGTCCTCCGCGCCCGGCGGGTGCACGCGTCCCGAGCGGTCGACGTACGGGTTCTCAGCGGGGTTGATGTCGACCGCGTCCCCGAAGGAGTGGCGCGACAGGTGGCGGGCGTCGCCCGTCACCCGGCGGCAGTTGAAGGCGGAGGTGTTGTCGGCGGCCATCGCCTTGGCGTCGTCGCCGCCGTACTCGGCCATGACTCGCATACGGCGGATGGGGAAGTGTTCCTCGAAGGCCTTCTCGAACACGTGCAGCAGGGGCCGGACCTCGTCCTGATGGACGATCAGCTCTCCTCGGTGGACACGGCCGTCGAAACCCCAGTGGTTCATGGTGAGCAGCCGCAGCCGGGACGGGGGCACCGGGCAGCCCGGTTCGTAGCTCGCACCGAGCTTGGACGGGGGTACGTCGCTGACTGTGGCCGACAGCCGGGGGGCGGCGGCCGTGGCACCTTGGGCGGGCACGGCGCCGAGTGTGAGACCGAGGGCCAGGACGGGCGCGGCGGCCCGGCGCGCGACGTTCACCCTTTCAGGTTAAGGACATCGCGGCCTGTCGGCCGCTCCACGCGCGGGGCCCAGGTCAGCGCCGGGGCGTGCCGAGCCGGCCCTCCAGCTGGACCAGCAGGTCACTGAGGTGCGCGGCGAGGCCGGCGCGTGCCTGTTCGTCGAGGCCGGAGAGGACGGCGCTCTCGTACGCGAGTTGCTCGGGCAGCAGCCGGTCGACCAGTGCGCGCCCGTCGTCGGTGAGCCGGACGTGGGCGACGCGCCGGTCGCGGTCGTCGCCGCGGCGGTCGATCAGACCGCGTTCCTGGAGGGTGCGCAGCCGTTTGGTGACGGCCGCCCCGGAGGAGAACGTCTCGCGGGCCAGCTCGCCGGGGGTGAGCTCGCGGGCGTTGCGGCGCACCGCTCCGAGGAGGTCGAACTCGGCGCGGGTCAGCCCGGCGGAGCGCAGCGGCGCGTCCTCCGCCTGTTGCAGGAGCGCGGCGCAGCGGTTGATGCGGCCGATGAGTTCCATGGGCCCGGTGTCCAGGCCGGGGTGCACGGCCTGCCACTGCCGTACCACCGAGGCGACGATGTCGTCGGTCACACCGCTCCGATCGTGGGGGCGGGGCCGTGCAGCCCACGCCGTTGTGCTGTCGCCGCGAGCGTACGGTGTCCTGCGCGCTCGGCCTCGAGGACCTCTTCCTCCGGGAGGGTCCGCTGCCACCATTCGCCCGCCGCCGCGTCCCGCGCGTCGCGCAGGTCCACGAGGGCGGCGGCCAGCCGGCGGCCGTCGGCGTCGAGGGCGGCCGCGGAAGCCGGTCCTGCGAGGGTCCGCTCCGCGGCGGCGCGGGCGCCCGCGGCGGCGGCGAGCGCCCTGTCCACCCGGCCGGCCGCCCGGCGGTTGGTGACGGCGACGGCGGCGAGGAGTCCGAGGGCGACGCCGATAAGGGTGTCCAGCACCCGGTCGCCGATGAGCGTGCCCGCCGGGTGTGTGCCGCCCGCCTCGACGAGGAGCAGCGCCATCGGGGTGACGGCGACGGAGCCGAGCCAGTAGTTGCGGGTGATCAGTGCTTCCGCGCCGAAGCTGAAGAACAGCAGGCACCCGAGGAGAGCCGCCGGTCCGGTCCTGATCAGCGGGACGACGGCGGCGAAGGCGAGGACGCCGAGCAGGTTGCCGAGGGTGCGCTGAAGCGCCCGGTTCCAGCTGAGGGTGACGTTGACCTGGAAGACGGACGCTGCGGTGACGACGGCCCAGTACGGCCGGTCGACGCCCAGGGCGACGGCGGCGTAGCCGGCGAGCGCGCAGCCGACGAGGGTGCGCAGCGCGATGGGCATGTGCGGTGAGCGTGGACCGAGGCCGCGCAGCAGGGTGCGGCGGGCCTCGCGGCGGCGGGTCCACCGCACGGTCCGCCAGGCCTCGGCGACGGGCGCCTCGGCCGGGCTCGGCGGCGCGGCCGGTACGGGTCCCCGAGCGCGGGTGAGGGCGGCCCATGCACGGAGCCGGGCGGCACGGTCGGTGTCCGCCCGGCCCTCGGCCACCGCCTCGCCGGTGAGGGTCGCCTCCGCGTGCACGAGAAGGCGTTCGAGCTGTCGGCGCACGGGCGTGGGGCGACCGGCGTCGAGGAGGGTCTGCCGGGCGGCGTGCAGCGCCACCGTCGCGGTGTGCCGGCCGCGGTGGCCGGGTCCGGCCGCGCAGGCGGCCCCGGCGTCCAGCGCGCGGGCGGTGGCGCGCCGTTCGGGGCCCTCCCTCCGCAGGAGGGCGGGGCCGACGGTGACCAGCCAGGCGATGGTTCCGGCGCCGAGGGCAAGGGCGAGATGGCCGGGGACCTCGGCGAGCCGCTGGGGAACGAACAGGGCGGCCGTGGGTGACGAAGGTGAAGATCACGTTTCCGGGAGGCCCGATCCGGTCGGCGTCGCAGAGCGCCTTCACACGGGAGCCGCGGCTCTCAGCGCAGCGGGTCGCGCGGTTCCACCAGCCCCGATTCGTACGCGAACACGACCAGCTGGGCGCGGTCCCGGGCGCCGAGCTTGGTCATCGCCCGGCTGATGTGGGTCTTGGCCGTGAAGGGGCTGATCACCATGTGGGCGGCGATCTCCTCGTTCGTCAGCCCACGGGCCGCCAGTGCCGTCACCTCCCGTTCCCGCCGGGTGAGGATCTCCATGCCGGGGGCGGTGGACCGGTCCGGCGGCCGCGCCACGAACTCGCCGATCAGACGCCGGGTGACGGCGGGCGACAGCAGCGCGTCACCGCGGGCGGCGACGCGCACGGCGTGCAGCAGTTCGGCGGGCTCGGTGTCCTTGAGGAGGAAGCCCGCGGCCCCCGCGCGCAGCGCGTCGAAGACGTACTCGTCGAGGCCGTAGTTGGTGAGGATCACGACGTGAACGTCCGCGAGGAGCGGGTCGGCGGCGATGTGCCGGGTGGTCTCGATCCCTGTCATCACCGGCATCTGCACATCGACCAGCGCGACGTCGGGGACATGGCGGCGGGCCTGCTCGAGGCCCTGCCGGCCGTCCGCGGCCTCGGCGACGACCTCGATGCCGTCCTCCGCGTCGAGCAGGGCACGGAACCCGGCACGCATGAGCGCCTGGTCGTCCACGATCAGGACCCGGATCACAGCGCGTCCACGGCCGCCGGGTCGGCCGCCTCAGCCGGACCGGCGCGGTCCGCGGGGCCGCTGCCCCGGCCGTCGGGATACGCCTGGCTCCCCTCGAGCGGGATACGGGCGTGCACCGCGAAGCCGCCGCAGGGCCGTGGCGCCGTGTCCAGCGTGCCGCCGAGGGCGGTGACGCGTTCCCGCATGCCGGTCAGTCCGGTGCCCGGCACGACGGGCCCGCCGGGTTTGGCGGGGCCGTCGTCCTCGACGGTGACGGCGACCTCGTCGGCGCCGTAATCGAGGCGGACCCCGGCCGGGGCCCGGTCGGCGTGCCGGGCCACGTTGGTCAGCGCCTCCTGCACGATCCGGTAGGCCGCACGGTCCACGTCCGGCGGCAGTGCGCGCCGGTCGCCGCGGACGGTCACGGAGACGGGGATGCCCGCCGCGCGGGCGCGGTCGGCCAGTTCGCCGACGCGCAAGAGGCCGGCGGCCGGCTCGTGTTCCTCCGTCCGCAGGACCTCGAGTGTCGCGCGCAGCTCCCGCATGGCCTCCCCGCTCGCCTCCTGGATGGCGAGCAGCGCGGGCGGCACGTCCTCGCCCCGCTTTCTGGCCAGGTGCACGGCGACCCCCGCCTGGAGCTTGACGATCGAGATGGAGTGGGTGAGCGTGTCGTGCAACTCCCGGGCGATCCGCAGCCGCTCCTCCCCCGCCCTGCGCAACGCGGCCTCCTCCCTGCCGCGTTCGGCCTCCAGGGCCCGCTGTTCGGTCTGGCGAAGGTACGCCTGCCAGTTCTTGTCGATCAGGCCGGTCACCCCGGCGCACAGGAACCAGCCGAGCAGCAGCAGCGAGCGTTCGACGCTGTCCTCCGGGGAACGGACGGTGTCGGCGGCGAAGAAGACCGCCAGGAACAACGCGCCCGCCACCACACCCGCCCTGCGCCGTCCCCCTCGCGCCGCCGCGTGCACGGCGACGAGTACCGGGAAGGCGGCCCAGGAACCGGGCCCGTCATGGAGGACGTAGCCGGCCATGCAGAGCGTGGTGACGACGAGGACCGTACGGGGTGCGCGCCGGTGGCCCGCGAGCGCCAGCGAACCCCCCGCGATCAGCAGCACGTCCGGCACACCGGGGGACGGGCCGCCGGCGTACGCGGCGACGGTCACCGCCCCAGCGATCAGTGCCGCGAGCGCCGTGTCGAGCAGGGCGTGCCTCAGCCCCGGATCCGCCTGCATGGACGGCAGCCTATGACGGTGCGCCGGGCCGGCGCCTCGTCCCGCGAGACCCCTTTCCCGCTACTCCCGGCGCAGTAGTCGCCGCCCGTTCCCACCCGCCGGGACCGGCCGCCGATGCCTTCGGACGTACGACGACCGGGACACCGGCCCGGGGCCAGCATCGGGGCATGACCAGAGCCTTCCGCTTCACCGATCCCCCGCCGACCTCCGCGGCCACCGGCGTGACCGCCGACGTGTACGCCCAACTCGCCCGCGACTTCGGCATCGAGCGCGCCGCGACGTTCGTGGTGCTGTCCGACTCTCCCCCGCTGCTGACCGGCGCGTGGGCGCTGCTGCGGGAGTCCCTGCTGGCCGGCGGGGTCTCCCGGACGGACAAGGAGGTCGTCGCCGCGGGCGTGTCACTGGCCAACCGCTGCCCGTTCTGCGTCGACGCGCACACCGTCCTGCTGCATGCCACCGGCGACCACGCGCTCGCCGAGACGATCGCACGCGGCAAGGAGCCGGCCGACCCGGCGCACCGGCGGCTGCTGGCCTGGGGCAAGGACATCCGCGGACCGCGGCCGTTCCCCGCGGAGCAGACCCCCGAACACCTGGGGACCGCGCTCGCGTTCCACTTCATCAACCGGATCGTCTCGGCGCTGCTGAACGAGAACATGCTGCCCGGCGGTGCGCAGAAGTACCGGCTGGTGCGCAGCGCGGCGGGCCGTTCCCTCGCCCGCACGGTACGCCGGCAACTGCGTCCCGGTGACAGCCTGGCGCTCCTGCGGACCTCCGGCGCCGAGCCGGCGTGGGCGGCGGGCACGCCCGTCGGCACGGCGTACGGTGCGCTGCGTGAGGCGGCGCTCATGGGCGCCGGGCTGCTGTCGGAGGACGACCGGGCGCTGGTGCGCAGGACGGTGGCCGCCCATGACGGCGTCGCCCATCCGCCGCTGTCGGCCGACTGGCTGCCGGACCGCGAGGAGCGCCCCGGGGCCCGGCTGGCGCTCCTGGCGGCCCTCGCCCCGTACCGGATCACCGAGGAGGACGTGCGGGCCTGGCGCACGCCCCAGCACACGGACCACTGCCTGGTCCACCTGACCGCGTACGGGGCGATCGCCGCCGTCGAACGGATCGAGGAGCAGCTGTGAGCACGATCGTGAACACCGGTCAGGCCGACGCGTGGAACGGCCCGGTCGGGCAGCACTGGGCGGACCACCACGAGCGTTACGACGGGATGCTCGCGTCCTTCGACGAGGCGCTGTTCGCGGCGGCGGGGATCGGGGAACGGGACCGCGTCCTGGACGTCGGATGCGGCAGCGGGTCGACGACGAGGCGTGCCGCACGGCTTGCCGCACGCGGGCACGTGGTCGGCGTCGACATCTCGGAGCCGATGCTGTCGCGGGCTCGGTCGGTGTCCGCGGGCATCAAGAACGTCTCCTACGAGTGGGGCGACGCCCAGGTGCACCCGTTCCCGGCCGGCCGCCACGACGTGGCGATCAGCCGGGGCGGAGTGATGTTCTTCGCCGACCACACCGCCGCGTTCGCGAACATCGGCCGGTCCCTGCGGCCGGGCGGGCGGCTGGCGTTCGTCTGCCCCCGGCCGGCCGCCCCGGACGGGGAGGAGAGTCGCGTCCTCGCCGTGCTGGCGTCCCTGTTGACCGCGTCCTCCCCGCATGTCCAGGCCCAGCAGCCGTCCCCGAAGACCGACCTCGCCGCGGCCATGGCCTCCCTGGCGGACCCCGACCGGACCCGGAAGATACTGGAGGAGGCCGCGTTCGGGTCGGTCGCCGTCACACCGGTCGACGCGCCCACCTGCTGGGGGCGGGACGCCGGGGACGCCGTGGACTTCTACGTCTCGCGCGGACCGCGCCCCGAGGTCCCCGAGGAGACCCTGGACGCCATGCGTGCCGCCCTGCGGCCCTACGAGACGGACAGGGGCGTCCTGTTGAGCGCGGGCGTGTGGGTGGTCACTGCCCGCCGGGACGGCTGAGCGTCCCGGGGGCGACGGCGCCACGCGCGAGCAGCAGCAGCGCGTCCACCAGGTCCTCCGCCGGACTTCCGGTGGCGAGCCGGCGGAGCTGAAGACCCATCACCAGCGCGACCGTCGTCGCCGCGAGGCCCTCCGCGTCCGGGACGCCGAGGCCGGTCAGGATCTGCGTGGCGAGCCGGTCGTACGCGGCGAACGCCTCCGCCGCCGCCTCCCGCAGCCGCTCGTCCCGGCCTGCCTCGACGTACAGCTCGAACGTCGCGATGTGCCCGCTGTCGAAGCCGGTGCCGCCCGCCACCTGGCCGGCGAGAGCCGCGGCGCCCGCGATGTCGATACCGTCGCTCCGGCACTCGTCGGCCAGCTCGGTGAAGCGGCGGGTCTCGTCCCGTACGAAGTGCAGCAGGCTCTCGCGCAGCAGTTCGTGCTGCGTCGCGAAGTGGTACGTGACGGAGCCGAGCGACACGCCCGCCTCCTTGGCGATCCGGCGATTGGTCACCGCGGCCACCCCGTCCCTGCCGATGATGTGCAGGACGGCTCCTATGATGCGCTGCCTGGTGGGCGCGGAACGGGCGGCGGTGGACATGGCCCTCATTGTCCCATCGGGGCACTTCCGCTGGTCACGTGGGTGGGCGGGCGCTTCTCGTACCAGCGCAGCTCCGCCTCGAGCTGGGCGGCGAGGGAGATCAGGCGCTCCTCGGTGCCTTCGGGGCCGAGCAGTTGGGCTCCGACCGGCAGTCCGTCGCCGGTGAGGCCGGCCGGGACGGCGACGCCGGGCCAGCCGAGGACGTTCCACGGCCAGGCATAGGGGCAGGCGGCGGCGATGCCGATGTCCGTGGCACCGGCGGACTTTCCGTCGAAGGCGCCGACGGGCGGGGGCGGCGTCGCCGTGCTGGGGGTGAGCAGGACGTCGTACCGGTCGAAGAAGGCGCCGATCCTGCTCTGCTGCGCTGCCTCACGGGCGCGGGCGGCGCGCACGACGCGTCCGCCGAGCCGGTGGCCGGAACGGGTGGAGGCGCGGGTGCGCGGGTCGAGGAGCGACGGGTCGGGGTGCCGGTCGGCGTACTCGGCGATGCCGGTGGCGGCGCGGGGCAGGAAGCTCAGACCGATGAGGCCGTAGCGGGGGCGGGCCTCTTCGACGTCGTGCCCGAGTTTCGCGAGCGTCTCGGCGAGCGCGGCGACCGCCCGGCGCACCTCGGGATGGGGGCGGGTGCCGGTGAGGGTGAGCGGCGGGCGCAGGGCGAGCGCGATGCGCAGCCGGCCCGGTTCGCGGTGGGCTGCGGCCGAGGCGTCGATGGCGTCCGGGTGGTACCGCTCGCCGGGGTGCGCTCCGGAGGCCGCGTCCAGCAGCAGCGCCGCGTCTGCGACGGTCCGCGCGAGGGGGCCGTTGACGGTGAGGCCCTGGAAGCAGTCGGTGTAGGGGTGGACGGAGACCCGGCCGCGCTGGGGCTTGATGCCGACGAGATGGGTCCAGGCGGCGGGGATGCGGATGGAACCCGCGCCGTCGGAACCGAGGGCGGCGGGCACGAGCCCGGCGGCGACGGCGGCCGCCGAGCCGCCGGAGGAACCACCCGGGGTGTGGGCGGTGGACCATGGGTTGCGGGTGACACCGAAGGCGGGGCCCTCCGTGAAGGGCCACTGGCCGAGTTCGCAGGAGTTGGTCTTTCCGACGATGACCGCTCCGGCGGCTCGGAGCCTGCGTACGGCCTCGCCGTCGGCCGTGGCCGGCGGGATGTCGCCGGGGCAGCCGAAGTAGGTGGGGACCCCGGCGACATCGGTGTCGTCCTTGACGGCGACCGGCACCCCGAGCAGCGGCAGCCTCTCCCCCGCCGCGAGCCTCCGGTCAGCGTCCCTCGCCTCCTCGAGTGCCTGTTCACCCCGGACGGTCCTGAAGGCGTTGATGCTGCTACGGGTTGCCTCGATGCGGGCGAGAGTCTCCGCGACGAGCGCCTCCGACGTCGTGTCTCCTGCCGCCAACGCCCCGCGATACCCGGTCAGTTCGCCCATCTCTTCTCTGGACACGCCGCACCTGCCTCCCTATTGTTCGTTCGAACGAACAGGACTGGAGGGTAACCAGATGCGGATCAGCGGAGCAAGCGTTCTGCTCACCGGGGCGACCGGCGGTCTAGGTGGCGCGCTCGCGGCCGAACTAGCCTCTCTTGGCGCCAAGTTGACCGTCAGCGGTCGGCGCGCCGACGCTCTCGGACCGCTGGCGGAGCGCTACGGCGCCCGTATGGTGGTCGCCGATCTGGCCGACGCGGCCGATGTGGAACGGCTCGCCGCCGAAGCCGCCGGCACGGACATCCTCATATCGAACGCCGCCCTGCCCGGCAGCGGTGATCTGCTGGACTGGACGCCCGAACAGATGGACCGCGCCTTCGCCGTCAACCTGCGCGCCCCGGCCATGCTCGCCCGGCTGCTCGCTCCCTCCATGGTCGACGCCGGCGGCGGCCACCTCGCCTTCGTCGGCTCCCTCGCGGGGAAGGTGACCACGAGGTCGATGTCGCTCTACAGCGGCAGCAAGTTCGGCCTGCGCGGCTTCGCTCTGGGCCTGCGTCAGGATCTGCACGGCACGGGCGTCGGCGTGTCGATCGTCCAGCCCGGTTTCGTACGGGACGCCGGCATGTTCGCCGTGACCGGCGCGAAGCCCCCGGCGGGCATACGGACGGTGTCGCCGCGTCAGGTCGTGGAGGGTGTTGTGCGGGCCGTGGAACGTGACGTCGCGGAGGTCAACGTGGCTCCGATCGAGATGCGGCTGCTGAGCGCGATCGGGGGCCAGTTCCCCGGCTTCGCCGAGCGTCTCCAGCGCGGGGGACCGGGTGAGCGGACTCTGCGCGAGGTGGTGGCGGCCCAGCGCGACCGCCGCTGACGCGGCGGCGTTGCCGGTGGGCGTCGCCACGGTCTCCCCCTGTCGAAGAGGGAGGTCACCGTGCACGGCGCCCGCCGGGCGGGCGTACGACGCCGGACCGGCTCACACACCGGGGCGGCGCGGGGGCGGCTGGTCAGCGCCCTCGCGCCGCTGTTCGCGGCGGTCCGCCGACCCGCATGAGCACCACGTACAGGCCCAGCGAGGCCGCGAGACCCACCGCCCAGCCGTAGTCCGCGAGGGGCCGCAGGAACGGGATCAGGCCGTCCTCCGGGAACGGGCCCTTGCCCGGGGCCGAGTGGGAGCCGCCGACCGCGAGCACCCCGCCGACCGCGAAGGCGGCCACGGCACGCAGGTTCCAGCCCGAGGTGTACCAGTACGCGCCGCCGGGCGTGTAGAGCGCGGTCAGGTCGAGAACGGTCCGGCGCACGAGCCAGTAGTCGGCGATGAGGATGCCGGCGACGGTGCCCAGCAGCCCGCCGACGAGCCCCAGCCAGGTGAAGATGTACAGCTCGGGCGTCTCGGTCAGCTTCCACGGCATGATCAGCACGCCGACGACGCCCGTGATCAGCGCGCCGGTACGGAAGTGGATGAACCTGGGCGCCAGGTTCGCCAGGTCGTACGCCGGTGACACCACGTTGGCCGCGATGTTCACCGAGATCGTCGCGACGAGCACGGTGACCAGGGCGAAGAGCAGACCGAAGACGTTGTCGGTCTTGGCCGCGAGCGCGACCGGGTCCCACACGGCGGCCCCGTACACCGCCTGCGACCCGGACGTGACGAACACCGACAGCAGCGCGAACAGCGTCATCGTGGTGGGCAGGCCCAGCGTCTGGCCCCAGATCTGTGCGCGCTGGCCCGCCCCGAACCGTGTGAAGTCGGGGATGTTCAGCGAGAGGGTCGCCCAGAAGGCGATCATGCCCATCAGGGACGGGAAGAAGACCGGCCAGAAGTCCGCGCCCCAGCCCAGTTTCGACGGCTGGTCGAGCAGCGGGCCGACACCGCCCGCCTTGGCGGTGACCCACACCAGCAGCACCACCGCGCCGACGATGACGAACGGCGCGGCCCAGTTCTCGAACCGGCGCAGCGCCTCCATCCCCCGGTAGATGATGGCGAGTTCCAGCGCCCAGAAGAGGACGAAGCAGACCCACAGCGTCCACGGCTGCCCGCCGACCCGGGCGGCCTCCGCCCAGCCGCCGAAGATCTTGCCGAGCAGGACGAAGATGCCCTGCCCGCCGATCCAGGTCTGGATGCCGAACCAGGCGCAGGCCACCGCCGCCCGGATCATCGCGGGCAGGTTCGCGCCGCGCAGCCCGAACGAGGCGCGGGCGAGCACCGGGAAGGGGATGCCGTACTTGGGGCCGGCGTGACCGGTCAGCAGCATCGGCAGCAGCACGATGACGTTGGCCAGGGCGATGGTGAACACCGCCTGCTTCCAGTCCATGCCGAGCGCGACGAGCCCGGAGGCGAGCAGCCAGGAGGGGATGTTGTGGGCCATGCCGACCCACAGGGCGGCGAAGTTGTAGGTGGTCCACCGGCGGCGCGCGACCGGCACGGGCAGCAGGTCGTCGTTGACGAAACGGTTGTCCGCGAGGGTCGTGCCCGGCGGGAGTTCGACGCGTCCCGCCGGGTCCTGTATCGGTTCTTCCGACGGCACGGGCGGGACGGTCGCGGTCATGGCGGCGAGGGCCCTTCGGAGGAGGTCAGCTGTTCAGTGCCGGGATGATCTCCGCGCCGTACGCGTCGATCGTCGTTTCCTTCGCGTCGTGCATGTTGTAGAGCGCGAACTGGTCGACGCCCAGGTCGCGCAGCGCCTGGAGCTTCTCGATGTGCGCCTCGGCCGGCCCGAGCAGGCAGAACCGGTCGACGATCTCGTCGGGGACGAAATCGGTGGACGGATTGCCGGCCCGGCCGTGGTGGCTGTAGTCGTAGCCGTGCCGCCCCTTGATGTAGGCGGTGAGAGCCTCCGGGACCATCTCGGAGTGCTCGCCGTAGCGGGAGACGAGGTCCGCGACATGGTTGCCCACCATCCCGCCGAACCACCGGCACTGCTCCCGGGCGTGCGCCAGGTCGTCGCTCACGTACGCGGGCGCCGCGACGCAGACGGTGACGGAGGCCGGGTCGCGTCCGGCGTCGGCGGCCGCGGTGCGCACGGCCTTCACCATCCACTCCGTCAGATACGGGTCGGCCAGCTGGAGGATGAAACCGTCGGCCTTCCGCCCGGCGAGAGCAAGGGCCTTGGGCCCGTACGCCGCCATCCACACCGGCAGCTTCCCGTCCCTCACCCACGGGATCCGCAGCGGCTGGCCGTCGACGACGGTCTCGCGCCCTTCCGCGAGGTCGCGGATCACGTCGATCGCCTCGCCGACCCTGGCGAGCGTGTTGGGGCTGCGTCCGGCCACCCGCATGGCGGAATCACCGCGTCCGATGCCGCACACCGTGCGGTTGCCGTACATCTCGTTGAGGGTCGCGAAGGTGGAGGCGGTCACCTCCCAGGTGCGGGTGCCGGGGTTGGTCACCATGGGGCCGACCGTGAGTTTGGTCGTGTGTTCCAGGATGCGGCTGTAGATGACGAACGGCTCCTGCCACAGCACCGCGGAGTCGAAGGTCCAGCCGTAGCGGAAGCCGTTGCGTTCCGCGCGCCGCATCAGTCCGACGACCGCGGACGCGGGCGGGTCGGTCTGCAGGACGAGTCCGAAGTCCACAGCATGGCCTCCTAGTTCAGGTACTGGCAGGTGGAGCGGGGTGTGTACACCCCGTGGCCGGCGCGGCCGGTGAACGTCCGCCCGTCGATGACCACGTCGCCCCGGGACAGCACGGTCTCCACCTGGCCGGTGATCCGCCTGCCCTCGTACGCCGAGTAGTCGACGTTCATGTGGTGTGTTCGGACGGACAGGGTCTGTTCGGCGTGCGGGTCGTAGATGACGATGTCGGCGTCGGCGCCGGGGGCGATGGTGCCCTTCTTCGGGTAGAGGCCGAACATCCTGGCCGGGGTGGCGCAGGCGATCTCGATCCAGCGGCGGCGGCTGATGTGCCCGTCGACGACGGCCTGGTGGAGAAGGTCCATACGGTGCTCCACGCCCGGGAGCCCGTTGGGGATCTTGGAGAAGTCGCCGCGGCCGAGTTCCTTCTGCCCCGTGAAGCAGAAGGGGCAGTGGTCGGTGGAGACCACCTGGAGGTCGTTGGTGCGCAGGCCCCGCCACAGTGCCGCCTGGTGCTCACGCGGCCTGAGCGGTGTGGAGCAGACATACTTGGCGCCCTCGAAGTCCGGCTCCGCGAGGTTGTCGGTGGACAGGAAGAGGTACTGCGGACAGGTCTCGCCGAAGACGGGCAGTCCCTTGTCCCGGGCGGTGGCGAGCTCCGCCACGGCCTCCTCGGCGGAGACGTGCACCACGTACAGCGGGGCGCCGGCGACGCGGGCGAGCTGGATGGCCCGGTGGGTGGCCTCCGCCTCCAGCAGGACCTTGCGGACCTCGCCGTGGTACCGCGGATCGGTGCGGCCCTCGGCCAGCGCCTGCTCGACCAGCACGTCGATGGCGATGCCGTTCTCCGCGTGCATCATGATCAGGCCGCCGTTGACGGCGGAGCGCTGCATCGCGCGCAGGATCTGTCCGTCGTCGCTGTAGAAGACGCCGGGGTAGGCCATGAAGAGTTTGAAGGAGGTGATGCCCTCCTCCACCAGCAGGTCCATCTCCTTCAGCGACTGCTCGTTGACGTCGGAGAGGATCATGTGGAAGCCGTAGTCGATGGCGCAGTTGCCGTCGGCCTTGGCGTACCAGGCGTCGAGACCCTCCCGCAGTGCCCGCCCCACCGACTGCACGGCGAAGTCGATGATGGTGGTCGTGCCGCCCCAGGCGGCGGCGCGGGTGCCCGTCTCGAACGTGTCGGAGGCGGAGGTCCCGCCGAACGGCAGCTCCATATGGGTGTGGGCGTCGACGCCGCCCGGCAGGACGTACTTGTTGGTCGCGTCGATGGTGCGGGCGGCCGTCCACGTCTGCGAGACGGGCGAGTTGTGCGCGGCGAGCGCGGCGATGCGGCCGTCCTCGACGAGCACGTCGGCGTGCATCTCGTCGGCGGCGGTCACGACGAGTCCGCCGCGGATCAGGGTGCGGTTGCTCATGGTCTCCTCCCGTGGGAAATGGCGGCGGTCGCGCGGCGACTACAGGCTGCGCAGGGCCCGTTCGAGGACCAGGGCGCCCTCTTCCGCTTCCGCGACGGTCAGGGAGAGCGGCGGGGCGATGCGCAGGACGCTGGTGCTGTGGCCGCCGCCCTTGCCGATCAGCAGCCCGCCCTCGCGGGCGGCCTCCAGGACGGTCGCCGCCGCCTGCGGGTCCGCCTCGTCGGTGCCCGGCCTGACCAGCTCGATACCGATCATGAGTCCCCGGCCCCGTACCTCCCGCACCGCGGGCACGCTCGCCGCGATGCCGCGCAGCCGCTCGATCAGCAGGCCGCCGACCCGGCGGGCGTTGCCCTGGAGGTCGTGCTCCAGGAGGTACGAGAGGTTGGCGACGCCGGCGGCCATGGTGACGGGGCTGCCGCCGAAGGTGGAGATCGAGTTCGCGTCGAGGCAGTTCATGATCTCGGCGCGGGCGACGACGCCGCCCACGGACATGCCGTTGCCGATGCCCTTGGCGAAGGTGAGGATGTCGGGCGGACCGCTCCGGCCGTGGGCCTGCCAGCCCCAGAAGTGCTCGCCGGTGCGGCCCCAGCCGGTCTGCACCTCGTCGGAGATCCACAGGATGCCGTGCCGGTCCAGGACCTCGCGGAAGGCGGCGTACAGACCGTCGGGCGGTGAGGTGAAGCCGCCGACGCCCTGCACCGGCTCCGCGATCAGCGCGGCCACGTCATGGGTGTGCCCGAGGAGGTCCTCGAGGTCGGCGACGCACGCCTCGATGAACTGGGCGTCGGAGAGGTGGGCGAAGGGGCCGCGGCTGCGGACACCTCCGTGCACGTACAGCGTCTGGAGCGGCGAGAGGCTGGTCGGCGACCAGGCGTGGTTGCCGGTGATCGAGACCGCGGAGAACGACCGGCCGTGGTAGCTGTTGCGCATTGCCAGGATCTGGTTGGACCGGCGGTGGCCGGTCGCCAGCAGCAGAGCGGTGTCGTTGGCCTCCGTGCCGGAGGTGGTGAAGAAGACGCGGGCGTCCGGGATGCCGGACAGGGCGGCGATCCGTTCGGCGAGCTCCACCATGGGGCGGTTGAGGTAGAGCGTGGAGGAGTGGATGAGCCGTCCGGCCTGCTCGCTCACGGCCTTGGTGACCTCGGGCAGCGCGTGCGCGGTCATGGTGGTGAGGATGCCGCCGAAGAAGTCCAGGTAGCGGTTGCCGTCCGCGTCCCACACATGGCGTCCTTCGCCATGGGTGATCTCGATCGGCTGCTTGTAGTAGAGCGCCACCCAGTCCGGGATGACGGCACGGTGCCGCTCGTAGAGGTCGGTCACGGCTGCACCAGCCCCTCGTAGGCGTCGGGCCGGCGGTCGCGGTAGAACGCCCACTGCTGCCGAACCGTCTCGATCAGGTCGAAGTCGAGGTCCCGTACGACGAGCTCCTCCTCCTTGTCGCTGGCGACGTCGCCGACGAACTGGCCGCGCGGGTCGACGAAGTAGCTGGTGCCGTAGAAGTCGTTGTCGCCGTACTCCTCGATACCGACGCGGTTGATGGCGGCGACGAAGTACTCGTTGGCGACGGCGGCGGCGGGCTGCTCCAGCTGCCACAGGTAGGAGGACAGTCCGCGGTGCGTGGCGGACGGGTTGTACACCAACTGGGCGCCGGCGAGCCCCAGTTGCCGCCAACCCTCCGGGAAGTGGCGGTCGTAGCAGATGTAGACGCCGACCTTGCCGACCGCGGTGTCGAACACGGGCCAGCCGGCGTTTCCGGGCCTGAAGTAGTACTTCTCCCAGAAGCCCTTGACCTGGGGGATGTGGTGCTTGCGGTACTTGCCCAGGTAGCCGCCGTCGGCGTCGATCACGGCGGCGGTGTTGTAGTAGAAGCCCGCGCCCTCGACCTCGAAGACCGGGACCACGATCACCATGCCGGTCTCGCGGGCGAGCTCCTGCATCCGCCGGACCGTCGGACCGTCCGGAACCGGCTCCGCCCAGCGGTAGTGCTCGGGATCCTGGACCTGGCAGAAGTAGGGGGCGTTGAAGACCTCTTGGAAGCCGATGACCTTGGCGCCCTGCCGGGCCGCCTCCCGGGCGTGTTCCTCATGTTTGGCGATCATGGATTCGGTGTCGCCGGTCCAGGTGGCCTGGACGAGTGCGGCGCGTACGACAGTGGCCATGAGCTGCTCCTTCGACAGGACGTCCGAGAGCTTCTACGCACGTAGACACAGTGCGTAGGAGGAGAACGTAAGCCTCGTCACACACGGGGGCAAGACCATCGTCGTGAACCCGCTGAGTCGATCTTGTTTCGCACCCGAGCGGTCGACATCGATCACTTTCAGCCGCGGAGATGTCCGGCCACGCGCAGTGCGTGGACGACGTCCCGCTCCCTGGCCGGCGAGACGTCCCGGGCGGCGTCGAGCAGCAGCGGCACCAGCCGGGCGGGGTCCCGTGCCACGCAGGCCGCGGTGTCCGCGGCCGTGCGGACCTGCACGAACGCGGCCAGCAGGGTACGGGCGCGGTGCGGCGTACCCGCCTCCTCGAGCGTGAGGACGGCGTCCGCGATCTCGTCGGCGGAACGGAACACCCCCTGGCGGAGCAACTGCCCGCCGTCGTCGCCCCGGCCCGCCGCGACGAGCGCCTCCGCGGCGGCGGCGAGCCGTAAGGCCGGCTGCGACGCCACCTCCCAGAGCAGGGTGGCCCAGTCCGCCGCCGGCCCGGAGCGGTTCAGCTCGTCGGCGAGTGCCGGCAGCCAGGCCGCGGGCCGGGCGGCGGCCTCACAGATCAGGGCGTGCGCCTCGCCGCCGCGGCCCTCGGCGCGGAGCCGGACGAGCGCGGCGACGGTGTCCCTGGCGGCGCGGTACGCGCCCTCCGGCACAGGCGGCGCCTCCGGGGCGGCCTCGGCGGCGGCGCCGCCGTAGCGGGCCCCGCGCGGCACGTCGCCCGCGACCGGCAGCAGGGGCACGGCGACGGCGTCGTCGCCCGTGTCCTCCATGCCGGCGAACCGGGCGCCGCCGCGAGGACGGCGCTTCTTCCCCGCGCCGCGCCTCTTCCCGTCGCCCTGCGGGGCGTGCGCGGGTGGCGGCGTGTCCCGGGGCGGCCGCGGCTCCGGGGACTGCGTCCCGGCGAGGGGGTCCGCGGGACCCGGGCCATGCTCGGGACCGGGACGGTATGCAGGAACGGGACCGTCCCCGGGAGCAGGATCGTACGCAGGAGCGGGACCCGGACCGTCCCCGGGACCGTACGCAGGAGCAGGACCCGGACCGTCCCCAGGAGCGGGACCGTACGCAGGAGCGGCACCCCGACCCGGGCCGGGAGCGGGACCCGGGCCGTCCCCGGGACCGGGACCGTACGCAGGAGCGGCACCCCGACCCGGGCCGGGAGCGGGACCCGGGCCCGGGCCGTTCCCGGAGGCCGGGCCGTAGGCGGAAGCGGGATCGTACGCGGCAGCGGAATCCTGGCCCCGGCCGTACCCGGGGCCGCGTCCGGCTCCGGCCGGACCGGGACCGTTCCCAGGACCAGGACCAGGACCCGGACCGGGACCGGGACCGGTCGCGGCGAAGTCGCTCAGGCGGGCGTTCAGTTCCGTGAGGCGGCGCACCGCCCGGCGGTGGTCGTCCCTGGTCCACGCCAGCTCATGGGTGAGGCGTTCCGCCTCCGCCGAGCCCTGTGCGCACCCGGCCAGCAGCCGGAGGAGCTCCTCGGCCCGACCCTGTGCGCGCAGACGCTCCCGGCTCATGAACTCGACCCGTTCCACCAGCCGTTCACGACCGCCCGGCAGCCGGTCGTGCGCGGCGGCGGCCGCCGCGTGCAGCCCAACCGCCCGCGCGGACTCCGCCGCCTCCTGGGCGGGCAGATCGTGCAGCAGGGACTCGACCACGTCCCAGGGCGGGATCTCGCTGCCGTCGAGGCAGGCCCGCATGCCCTCCGGGTCACGCCACAGGAAGATCGCGTACCAGCCCCCGGCCGGGTCGAGCCGCTCCACCAGCTCCCCGAAGTACCGCGCGAACATCCCGACTTCCGCCGGCAGTTGTTGCACCGTCATCGCCGCCCCTGCCCCGCTGCCGAATGGAGCCCTCCGCTCCGAGGGCACCGCAGGCATTCGACCGCAGGGGTGTTACAGGGCTGCTACGGCGCCTTTTCAGAAAGTGACCGCGATACCGGTGTGCGGGCGCTTGCCCAGTCGCACGATCATCGCCGGCCAGTCGACGGCCCAGAACTGCCAGGTGTATTTGCGTGACAGAAGCCGGCGGACCACGCCCAGTTCGGCCCCGTCCAGGAGCCGGGCGGTGCCCTCCGCGGTGGGGGCGCCCTCCTCGACCTTGCCCCGTACGTCGCAGACGGTCACGACGACCCGGCTGTCGTTGCGCAGGCGCTTGACCTTCCACGAGTCCGTGCGGGTCCAGAGGAACAACTCACCGCCGTCCACCGCGAACCACACGGGTGTGGCCACTCCGGTCCCGTTCTTGCGGAACGTGGTGACACTGACGTACCTGGCGCTGGCGAACATCTCGGCACTCACGCCCGCGAGACTACGCCCCCCGCCGCCGACTCAGGCCGCCGGTACCGGCCAGGGCGCCGGCACCGGCTCGGAGGCCGGGGCACAGTGGACGGCGAGCTCGTCCATGGACAGGCCGAGGGCCACGGCCAGCGCGGCGACGGTGAAGAAGGCCGGAGTGGGGGCCCGTCCCGTCTCGATCTTGCGCAGTGTCTCCGGGGAGATGCCCGCGACGGCGGCCACCTCGACCATGCTGCGGTCGCCGCGCGCCTGTCGGAGGAGCCGGCCGAGCCGTTCGCCGCGTTCGCGCTCTTCGGCGGTGAGAGGGGTGCGCACCATGCTCCCATTCTAATGCCGGTATTCAAATACCGGTATTTAAATACCACTGCGGGCGACAGATCCCGGGTCGCCCGCGCGGCGCTGGAAGCGGCCGGCGCCACGGCCCCGAGCCGGCCCGTCCCTTCAGCCCTCGCCGACGAACCGTCGGGCGAGTTTCTCGCCCAGCTCCTCCGCCGCGGCACGGCTCTCGATCGGCGACACCTTCGAGTCCTTGAAGACGATGTAGGTGACTCCGGAGGCAAGGCCGCCCGTCGCCGGGTCCGGGTCGATCCCGAGCGCCTCCGCCGCCGCGTAGGACGCCTCGCCGATGATGCCGCTCGGCCCGGTGTCGCCGACCACCCCGTACACGACCTTGCCGTCATGGATGATCGCGGCGGCGGACCCCCCTCGGATGCCGGACGCCGCGTAGTTCCAGACCGGGCTTGGGCCAGGCACGACGACGAACGGCAGCTCCGCCGCGTCGAGATACCTCCCGTCCGAGCCGGTGAAGGCCGTGGCCGGCTGGAACGAGGGGTCGGTGCCGCTGTTGCACCGCGTGCTGCGCCGCCCGTCGCAGTCGATGTCCATGTCCGCCTTCCAGAAGACGGCCCCGTCGTGCTCGCAGACGGGAATGCTGGCCGGCCTGCCCCGGTCGGTGCTGTAGTCGCCCTTGGAGATCCTGGTGCAGTGCTCCACCTCGGCCAGCAGCTCCGCCGCGCCGACACCCGCCGCCGGTGCCGTGCGGTACTGGTCGGGCGCGGGCGGCGGTGGCACGGAGCCGGGCTTGGCGGCAGCCGGGAGCGCAGCCGTTCCGAGCATGACCGAAGCGACTGCCACGATGAGAGCGGTGTTCCGAATGCGCACAGGGAGCCTTTCTGTTCGAAAGGCTCCCTACCCGTACATGCGCGAACAGCCACAGCCGCACCGCCGGACGGGTTACCCGCCGGGACGTCCCTGGGCCTCGTCAGCGGGACGGGCGGACCACCATCGCGGAGCCGCCGCCGCGCCGTTGCCTCTCGGCCGCGGCGAGCCACCGGCCGTCCGGCAGCCGTTGGACGCCCGTCGCGGCGCCGATCTCCTGGTTCAGCCGGAACTCGTGCCCGATGGCCTCGAGACGCTGCCTCAACGGGCTGTTCCACAGGGCCGGTTCGAGCTCGGTCGTCGGCTGGTTGCGCTGACTGGCCCGGGGCGCCGCGATGGCGTCCACCAGCGGCAGTCCGCGGTCCAGATGGCCCGTCAGGGTCTGAAGGACCGTCGTGATGATGGTCGCGCCGCCAGGTGAGCCGAGCGCCAGCACGGGACGCCCGTGGTGGTCGAGCACGATCGTGGGCGAAATGGATGAACGCGGCCGCTTGCCGGGGCCGGGCAGATTCGGGTCGTGGACCGCGGGGTCGGCCGGCCGGAAGGAGAAGTCGGTCAGCTCGTTGTTGAGCAGGAAGCCGCGCCCGGGGACGGTGATGCCGCTGCCGCCGGTCTGCTCGATCGTGAGCGTGTAGGCGACGACGTTGCCCCACTTGTCGGCGGTCGTCAGATGGGTGGTGTTCTCGCCCTCGTACGTCGTCGGGGCCGCCGCTCCCGCCGACCCGCAGCGCTCGGGCCGGCGCGGGTCGCCCGGCGCCAGCGGACTGGTGAGCACCGCGTCGTCCTTGATCAGGCACTCCCGGGAGTCGGCGAATCGCTGGGACAGCAGACCGGCGGTCGGCACGTCCTCGAACGCCGGGTCGCCGACCCATCGCCCCCGGTCGGCGAACGCGATGCGGCTCGCCTCGATGAACCGGTGCAGATACTGCTCCTGGGAGGCGTCCGCCAGGTCGGTGCGCTCCAGGATGTTGAGCGCCTCGCCGACGCTGGTGCCGCCCGACGAGGACGGGGGCATGCCGTAGACGTTGAGGCCCCGGTACGACACCTTCGCCGGTTCACGGCGCACCGTCTCGTACGCCCGCAGGTCATGCTTCGTCAGGTCGCCGGGCCGGACCACCCGGGTGGCGTCCTCGTCGACGGGCGGGTTGCGCACGGTGTCGACGATGTCCCTGGCGAGGGCGCCCTCGTAGAGCGCGCCGGCGCCCTTTCTGCCGAGTTCCTTGTAGGTGCGGGCCAGGTCGGGGTTCCTGATGACCGACCCGACGACCGGGAGACGCCCGTCGGGCAGGAACAGCTCGGCGGAGGCGGGGAAGTCACGGAAGCGCGCCTCGTTGGCCGCGGTCTGCGAGCGGAAGGTGTCGTCGACGGTGAACCCGTGCTCCGCCAGGCGCTCCGCGGGCTTCAGCAATTCGCCCAGCGGGCGGCTGCCCCACTCCTTGAGGGCGGTGTCCCAGGTGGCGGGAGTGCCGGGCGTGCCGACGCCGAGGCCGCTGGTCACGGCCTCCGCGAACGGTACGGGCGTGCCGTTCTCGAGGAAGAGGGAGGCGTCGGCCGAACGCGGGGCGGTCTCCCGGCCGTCGACGGTGTGCACGGTACGGGTCCTGGCGTCGTAGTGGACGAAGTAGCCTCCGCCGCCGATGCCGGCGGAGTACGGCTCCGTCACGCCGAGCGCCGCGGCGGTCGCCACCGCCGCGTCAACGGCGTTGCCGCCGTTGCGGAGCACCTCGATACCCGCCGCGGACGCGTCGGCGTCGACGCTCGCCACCGCCCCGCCGTGGCCGACGGCCACCGGGGTTTTGGCGGGTGGTGCCGCTGGAGGGGCGGTGGGGGGCGTGGGCGGTGCTGCGGCGCCGATCGAGACGACGGCCGCGGCAAGGGCCACGACCGACACTTTCCGTGCGGCGGAGCGACGCATTCGTACCTCCAGTCAGCCGGTGTCGGCGAAGCGTAACGGTTCCCGGGGCGGGAGTCGTGGGTGCCGGCGGGCGCGTCGCCGGCTCAGCCGGCCGCCCGGTGCGAGCTGCGCGCCTGCGGCACGGCGGTGCGGGCCGCCCTTGTCACGTCGGCGACCAGCTCGACCACATCGGGGCCGTACGCCTGCGAGTTGACCACCTTGAGCAGCAGGCAGAAGGAACCGTTGCCGTGCTTGCGGGCGAGCTTCTCGTGGTGCCGGGCCAGGTAGCGGGTGGCCGCCTGGTTGGTGATGGCGCGCTGCCCGCAGAACAGGAACACGGGCCGGGCCTCCTCACCCGCGGTCAGCCGTGCGAGCAGCACGTACTCGGCCACGCCGGGCTCCATGCGGTAGCGCTCGGAGCCGATCTGGAACGCGCCCTGGTCCGGCCCCGGTTCGGGGTCGGTGTTCACCTTCACCCCGGGCAGCATGGAGTGCAGGTGGGCTGCCATACGGCGGTTCGACACCGGCCCGCCCACGCAGAATTCCGTGCGCTCGCCGAAACCCTGCCGGGCCGTGTCGTGCCAGACGATCTGCGCGTTCGCCCCGCAGTCCTTGATGAGCGCGGACAGTTCCAGCAGCGCGAAGACGTCGAAGCGGTGCACCGAACCGTCGCGGCCCGCCTCGCGGTTGACGACGAGCAGGGACTCCGAGTTCCCGGGCAGGCCGAAGAAGCCCTGCTTGCGCCGCAGCCGGCGGCGCCAGAGGTAGGTGCGGGCGAGCCAGCCGATCGCGGCACTGATTCCCGCGGCCACCACACCGAGCACGATGTTGCGTACGTCGTCAGTCATGGGCGCGCATGTTAGCGGTGCCGCAGACGCCTGTTCGAGCCGGTCCCTTCGGAGACTGCCGCGCACCTTGCTGACAAGACGTCCAACAATCGTTACGCTGGCGTAACTTACCGGGGAGTTACCTCAGGTAGCTCCGCGACCTTACCGTCGGGTCACTTCGTTGGGACAGATGAGTCAGGAGTGACCTGTGGGACTTTCTCGCAAGGCTCTGCGCACCACCGCCATCGGTACGGTCTCGGCCGCGCTGCTCGCCGGTTCCGCCACCGCCGCGGCCCCCTCCGCCCTCCCGACCGCCCCGGCCGCGACCCCGCAGAACAGCGCCGCCGCCACCTCCTCCGACGTCCGTTTCGTCGACATCGAGGGCGACGGCGGGATCGTGCTGAAGGCCAACGTCGTCACACCGGCCGGCGCCGACGGCCGGCGGACGTATCCCGTCGTCGTGCTGCCCACCAGCTGGGCGATGCCGCAGATCGAGTACCTCGTCCAGGCGAAGAAGCTCGCCGACTCCGGCTACGTGGTGGTGAGTTACAACTCCCGCGGCTTCTGGCAGTCCGGCGGCGAGATCGAGACGGCCGGACCGCCCGACATCGCCGACGCGTCCAACGTGATCGACTGGGCGCTGGCCAACACCCCGGCCGACCCGGACAGGGTGGGCATGGCGGGCGTCTCCTACGGCGCCGGCATCAGCCTGCTCGCCTCCGCGAAGGACAAGCGCATCAAGGCGGTTGCCGCGCTCAGCGGCTGGGCGGACCTCATCGACTCCATCTACAGCGGCCGCACGCAGCATCTGCAGGCCGCTGCCCTGCTCAGCGGCGCCGGCCATCTCACGGGCCGCCCCAGCGCCGAGCTCCAGCAGATCATGACCGCCTTCCTGACCTCCGATCTGGCCAAGGAGCAGGAGATGATCGAGTGGGGGCGCAAGCGCTCCCCGGCGAGCTACGTCGACGAGATCAACGCCAACGGCGCCGCGATCATGCTCGGCAACGCGTGGGGCGACTCGCTCTTCCCGCCCAACCAGTACGCCGACTTCTACGAGCGGCTCAGCGGCCCCAAGCGCCTGGAGTTCCGCCCCGGCGACCACGCCACCGCCGAGGGCACCGGCCTGCTCGGGCTGCCCAACGACACCTGGACCAGCGCCCACCGGTGGCTGGACCACCACCTCAAGGGCACCGACAACGGCGTGGACCGTGAGCAGCCCGTACGCATCAAGACCCGTTCGGGAGGCGTCTACGAGAACTACCCCGACTGGAAGTCGGTGGGCGCGGACCGGAAGAAGATCGGTCTCGGCGGGGCGCAGCAGATCCGCACCGGCGTCGACTCCGGGGCGAACGGGGGGCTCATCTTCCTCTCCAGCCTGCTCGACCAGTTCGCCGAGCTGCCCCCCATGGCGTCGATCCCGCTGCTGCCGCGCTCCGTCACAGCCGTGTGGCAGTCCGAGCGGTACGGGACCGAGCAGCAGGTGCGCGGCACCGCGAAGCTGCACACCACGGTCACGAGCACCAAGGGGAGCGGCACCCTCGTCGCGTACCTCTACGACGTGGGCCCGCTCGGCCTCGGCAAGCTGGTCGCGAACGCGCCGTACACGTTCCACGGCAGGACGCCGGGTCAGCCGTTCGCCGTCGACCTGGAGTTGTACTCCACCGCCTACGACGTACCGGCCGGCCACCGTCTCGCCGTGGTCGTCGACACCGTCGACCCGCTCTACATCGAGCACAACCCGACCGGCGCGCAGCTGACCTTCTCCTCGCCCGCGGCCGACCCGTCGTACCTCTCGGTCCCGCTGCGCCAGAAGTGATCACCGGCCGCTGCCGGCTGGCCCCTCACTCAAGCAGGGGCCGAGTGGTGCTCCATGCGCCACTGCGCCGGCCCGCTCGCGCCCGCTAGGGGGCTCGGGGAGCCTTCGGCAGCGGCGTTCCCGGTCGAGCCCGTCCGCACGCGGCATCTCCTTGCGCCGTGCGAACGGGTCCGGACCCGGTGTTCCCTGTGTTCCGTGAACGGCCCCATCAGTGCGGGCGCCCTCATCAGTGCTTGAGGATCTTGGAGAGGAAGTCCTTGGCGCGGTCGGTCTCCGGGCGCGTGAAGAAGTCGTCCGGGGACCGGTCCTCGAGGATGCGGCCGTCGGCCATGAAGACGACCCGGTTCGCGGCGGAACGGGCGAAGCCCATCTCGTGGGTGACGACGACCATGGTCATCCCCTCGGCGGCGAGCTGCTGCATCACCTCCAGCACCTCATTGATCATTTCCGGGTCGAGGGCCGAGGTCGGTTCGTCGAAGAGCATGACCTTGGGGTCCATGGCGAGCGCGCGGGCGATGGCCACGCGCTGCTGCTGGCCGCCGGAGAGCTGGGCCGGGTACTTGTCCGCCTGGTCGGCGAGCCCGACCCGCTCGAGCAGTTCGCGGGAGCGGCGGTCGGCCTCCTCCCTCTTGCGGCCTCGGGCCTTGACCGGCCCGAGCGAGACATTGGCCAGCACGGTCTTGTGCGCGAAGAGGTTGAACGACTGGAAGACCATGCCGACGTCCGCCCGGAGCTTCGCGAGCTCACGGCCTTCCGCGGGGAGGGGCTGTCCGTCGATCAGGATGTCGCCCGACTCGACGGTCTCCAGCCGGTTGATGACCCGGCACAGCGTCGACTTCCCGGAGCCCGACGGGCCGATGACCACCACCACCTCCCCGCGGCCGACGGTGAGGTGGATGTCCTGGAGTACGTGCAACTGCCCGAAGTGCTTGTTGACCTCGCGCAGCTCGATCAACGGATCGACGGCCATACGCTGCTCTACCCACTCTCAGCTGTGTGTCGTGGCCAGCGCAAACTAACCGGGCCGCCAAGGGGGTTCACAACCGACACGCACAGGCGGATCAAAAGCCGTACTAATACGGAATCTAGGCCTCCGACGCCTCCGCGTACACCTGGGAAAGCTCCGGAGCCCCGTTGAACGCCCACTCCACGCCGGCCTCGACCACACCGATCTCCCGTCCGGAGGCGAGCCGCACCACCGGATGGCCGCCCGGCCAGATGTGCCAGGCCGCCCCGGGCACGGTGCGCACGATCACCGTGCCGAGGTAGAGACCCGCGTCGTTCCCCAGCCAGGGAAGCTCCTCCGGATCGTCGCGCCAGCGCGGCGGAAGCTGGTCCAGCGCGGTCAAGGACCCCGGGGAGTCGTCCAGTTCCAGTCCGGCCTGGGCCGCTCTGGAACGCAGCAGTTCGCACTCCGACAGCAGCTCGGTAATGGCCGCCGCGCGCTCCGGGTCGTGCCCGGCGGCGGCCGCATCGCCCTTGTCACGCTCGCCGTGGCGTCCCAGCCAGTGATCCAAGAAGGGGATGTTCATACTGCGAAGCCTCGCATCCCTGCACCCGAACGCACCACAGGGCGCGCGTCCACCGACATCACATGTCGAGATCGACAACGACCGGTGCGTGGTCGGAGGCGCCCTTGCCCTTGCGCTCCTCCCGATCGACGAAGCTGTCCTTGACCGCCGTGGTGAAGGGCTCGTTGCCGTAGACCAGGTCGATGCGCATGCCGCGGTTCTTGGGGAAGCAGAGCTGGCGGTAGTCCCAGTAGGTGAAGGGGTGCTCGTACTTCAGCGGGCGCGGCACCACATCGGCCAGCCCGCGCTTGCGCAGTGCCTCGAGGGCCGCGCGCTCGGGCGGCGTCACATGCGTCATGCCGTCGAAGAAGGACGGGTCCCACACGTCGTCGTCGGTCGGGGCGATGTTGAAGTCGCCGAGGACTGCGAACGGACGCCCGGCGGCGGCGTCCTCGGTCACCGCGACGGACAACGCCTCCAGCCAGCGCAGCTTGTAGCCGTAGTGGTCGTGGGCGACCTCGCGGCCGTTGGGCACATAGACCGACCAGACGCGGGCGGGCCCGCAGGTCGCGGAGATCGCCCTCGGCTCCTGCACGCCCTCGTAGTCCGGAGCGCCGGGCAGCCCGCGCACGACGTCGTCGAGGCCCACCCGGGAGATCACCGCCACGCCGTTCCACCTGCCGGAGGCGTTGACCGCGGACTCGTAGCCGAGCTCACGCAGCTCCGCGGCGGGGAACTGCTCCTCGGTGCACTTGGTCTCCTGGAGGCACAGCACGTCCGTGCCGCTGCTCTCCAGCCAGGCCAGCAGCCGGGGCAGCCGGGCGGTGATCGAGTTGACGTTCCACGTGGCGATACGCATGTCCCAAAGCCTAACGGCGGGGTGTGACAGTCGTCCGGTCGCGCCGCAGGACCCTCACAGCTCCAGCGTCTGCCCGGCGGCCAGTCGCTCGTGCCCGGCTCCGCCGAGCTCGCCGATCTGCCGGTCGTAGATCGGCCGGGCGAGGTCCGTGAGCAGGGCGTCGTGGACATCGACGGCCCGGCGTGGCGCCACGTCGCGGACGTAGTCGATGACCTCGGAGATCTTGTTCCACGGGGCGTGCACCGGCAGCATCAGCGTGTCCACCGGCCGGCCCGGGACGGTGAGCGCGTCGCCCGGGTGGAAGACGGACCCGTCCACCAGATAGCCGACATTGGTGATCCGCGGGATGTCCGGATGGATCACCGCGTGCAACTCGCCGTGCACCTGGACGTCGAAGCCCGCCGCGGTGAAGGTGTCGCCGTGCCCCACAGTGCTCACGCGCCCGGGAAACGCGGCGGACAGCCGCTCGGCGACACTGCGCAGGGTCCACAGCCGGGCGGACGGGTTCGCCTCGAGCGCCGCGCGCAGTCTGCCCTCGTCGAAGTGGTCGGGGTGCTCGTGCGTGACGAGCAGGACGTCGGCCCCCACGGCGGCGTCCTGCTCACTGAAGCCGCCGGGGTCGATGACCAGACGCCGCCCGTCCTTCTCGAGCTGGACGCAGGCGTGGATCCGCTTGGTGAGCCTCATGCCACCATCCTGCTACGCCCGGGGCGTCGTCTCCTCCTGTATCACCGTCTGCGCCACCCGGAAAGCGGAGTTCGCCGCGGGGACGCCGCAGTAGACGGCCGTGTGGATCAGGATCTCCCTGATCTCCGAGGGGGTCAGGCCGTTGCGCAGCGCCGCCCTGGTGTGCGAGGCCAGCTCCTCCAGGTGCCCCCCGGCCACCAGCGCGGTCAGCGTCACACAGCTGCGCATGCGTCTGTCCAGGCCCTCGCGCGTCCACACCTCGCCCCAGGCGAAGCGGGTGATCAGCTCCTGGAAGTCGCCGGTGAAGTCGTCACCGTCGGCCAGCACGTCGTCGACATGCGCGTCGCCGAGCACCTCACGGCGCACCTTCATCCCCGCCTGGTACGGGTCGGCCCTGCCCGGACCGGTGGCCTGCGGCTGCTCCGTGGCGGCGGGCGCGATCTCGGCGACCGGCGCGACGGGCGGCGAGGTCACCGGAGCCGCCGGGGCCGGGAAGGCCGCGAGAGTGTCGTGCCAGGCGGTGGCGAAGTGATGGGCGAGCAGATCGGTGACGGCGGCGGGCTGCTCGACCGGCGCCAGGTGGGAGGCGCCGGGGACCAGCGCGAGCCGGGCGTCCGGTATCCCGGCGACCAGGGTGCGGGCCTCCGCGGGCCCGGTGACCTGGTCCTCGGAGCCGACCACGACGAGGGTGGGGACCTGGATGCGGCCGAGGCCGGCGCGGACGTCGAAAGCGGCCAGTGCCTCGCAGGCGGCGATGTAGCAGCCGGGGTCGGTGGTGCGGACCATCTGGACGGCCCACTCGACGATCGCCGGCTGGGCGGCGGCGAACGCCGGGGTGAACCAGCGCTCAGGCGCGCTGCGGGCGATCGGGTCGAGCCCGTTGGTACGGACGACGACACCGCGCTGGCGGAACTCGTCCGCGGTACCGAACCGGGGGGACGCCGCGACGAGCGCCAGCGTCGCCACGCGCTGCGGGTGGCGCAGCGCCAGTTCGATGCCCACCGCGCCGCCGACCGAGCAGCCGGCGTAGCCGAACCGCTGCACGCCGAGCTGGTCCAGGGTGGCGAGCAGCCGCTCCGCGAGGTCGCCGACGGACGCGGCGGGGTGCGCGGGCGCGCCGCCGTGGCCGGGCAGGTCGTACCGGATCACCCGCCACCGCTCGGAGAGCTCGGCGATCTGCCGGTCCCACATGTGCCAAGTCGTACCGAGAGATGGTCCCAAGACCAGGATCGGGGCGTCTTCCGGCCCGTCAACGCGGTATTGCAGGGTGTGTGTCGTCGTCGTGCTCACCCGCTCACGCTCCCACATCTCACAATTTCCCACCGAGGGGGGTCGGGACGCCGGCCGGGCCTCCCCAGGCTCCCACCGCCGTTCACAGCAGCGGGACCGGCACGTCCCTGGTCACAGTCGGCACCGTTCGGGGACGCGTACGGGCCCACGGTGGACCGGCGTTGCATGGTCTCGTGAAGGCCCTAGGAACGGGTGGCGGTCGCGCAGCCGTTGCCCGTGGCCGTCGTGCCGTCGCTCTCGATCGGTTCGCTGCGGTCGTACGGATCGACCTGGCGTGCCTCGTCGGCGGGCTGCTCGTCGGCCGTGCCGAACGGCGGCACGAAGTAGCCGGTCGGGGCGGAGCAGCCGCCGTTGGTCATGTCGAGCGCGTACGAGACGAGGGACATCGTGCCCGGTCCGGTGATGACCTTGGCCGGGTCGTCCCAGCTCATCACCACCTCGCGCCGCACGATCGTGCGAACGACCTCGGCGTCCCGCCCGCCGTCGCCCGCAGGGGTGGTCGGGTACACGAAGGTGACATCCGCCGTGACCTCGACCGCTCCCCGTTTCCCCTCCCGGTAGGTGAGCCGACCGCGCGTCTTGACCACGTCACCGACGAGCCGGGCCTGCTCCGGCCGGAAGCGGCTGAACAGCAGCAGCGGGTCGGTCTCGGGAGCGGGCGCCGCCGACGACAGGGCGGTACGGAGATAGTCCTGGACGTCCTTCTGGTGCGGGTTCAACAGCGCGATCGCCGTCGTGGGCCGCTCGCCGCGCAGCACCCGGGAGTCGAGACCCGCGGCCACCAGGAAGTCCCGGCTCTGCCGCAACGTCCGCTCGACCTGGGCGGCGTCCATCCAACCGGTCGCCTTGGCCGGTGGCACGGTGATCCCGGCCGCTCCGTCGGCCCAGCGGGCCGCAGGCGAACCCCGAAAGGGTTCGGCGAGGGTAGGGCGCAGAGCCGGCTCGGCACCGGGCGCCTCCCGCGGGCTTTCCGATTCGGCGGCCAACGGCGCCCCGTCCCGCGTGCCGTCGTTGCCGCCGAACCAGCCGACGACCTGCTGCGGGAAGAGCGCCACGACCAGGAGGGCCACGGACGCCACCAGCCCGGTCACGTACCAGCCTGTCCTGCGCCGGGGCCGGGCCGGTGAGTACGTACGCGGGCCCTCCGGCAGCCCGGAGCGCTCCCGCAGCCGCCGCTCCACTTCACGGGCGCGCGCCGACGGCTCCACGGGGGCCCCGGCCGCACCCGTCACCGATTCCCGAAGGAACCGCTCCCACTCCTCGTCGGACACGGACGACCCGTCCTGCCCCCCGGCCCCGCTCACACCGCACTCCCGTTCTCGCTCGATTGCTCGATGCCCGACGGCTCGATCGCCCGCCACCTCGTCAGCTGACTGTGCACCGGTCGATCGAGAGCCGCCCGCATGATCGCATGAGCAAGCCGCCGAGTGGGGTGGCGGGTTGAGGCTCACGTCGCCGCGCCGGCTGCGAACGGGTTCGCCGGCCGGTCTTGGCGGGCCGTCCGCTCCGGTGCCGGCATGCCACTGGTCGCGGTCGCGTACCGGGTCCGCCAGGGACGGACCCGGCTCGGGAACCGGGGTCAGACCCGGTCGGCCGCGATCAGGACGTACTGGAAGGAGCCGTCCCCGTACGACTTGATGAACGCTTCCTCGATGCCGGTGACCAGGGAGGACGTGGCCCGCAGCTCCCAGTAGGGCAGCGTGTCGGGGGTGAGGTCGATGACGGCCTGCGGCACGAGCCGGTTGTCGGCCATGGCCCGCAGGTATTCACGGCGGGAGTGGATGTTGCACTCGAAGTGGGCGTTGATCCGGGAGACCCACTTCGACGGCTGGCCGTAACGGGGGTTCCAGCAGCCGGTGATCGTCACGTACCGGCCGCCGACCTTGAGGAAGCGGGAGTGCTCGGCGAGAAGGTCGTGCAGGTCGACGTACATGCTCGACTCGTTGTTCCACGAAGCGGCGATACTGCCGCTCTCGAACGGCGTGTCGAGCATGTTACAGACGCGTGCGCGGACATGATCCTGGATGCGGAGCTCCCGCGCGCGCCCGTTGCCGAAGTCGGCCTGTGAGGAGGAGAGCGTGACGCCCTCGACCTTGCAGCCGAAGCGCTGGTGGGCCATGACCATGGACCCGCCGCGCCCGCAGCCGGCGTCGACGAGTGTGTCGTCGGCCCGGACGGGACCGAGGTGGTCCAGGAGGACCTCGGTCTGGGCCGACTCGAGGCGGTGCAGCTCGGCGATCAGCCTCTTCTCGTACTCGCTGTCCTCGGGGTCGCCGAGCGCGTCGTGGTCGACGGCGCCGACGCCGTAGTGGTGGTGGTAGAGCCCGTCCACGTCACCGAGGCGCAGGTTCACCGGCCTCGCCTCGCTGTTCCAGTAACGGGCGATGTCCCGCTGGTAGGGCGTCGCCGGGGCCGGGATCATCGCGGAGGCGGTGGGGTTCAGTTCGGTGGTCACAGAGATGTCCATTCCTTACCAGAAGTCGGGCAGGCTGTAGCGGTAGGTGTTGGTGCGGTGCCAGTAGTGGTTGCCGTCGACCCAGGCGGCCACGCCCTTGAGGAAGCGCAGCAAGGGGGGCACGGGGCAGGCGGCGGCCAGGTCGGCCGCGGCGGCCTCGAAGGCGTGCATGAGCTCGTTGTGGACCTCGACCGCCTTCAGGTACGCGTCGCGCTCGGAGAGCTGCTCGCGTTCCGCGATCACCACCGGGAGGTTCAGGTGCCGGCCGGGGCTGTCGAGCTCCTTGGTGTAGGAGTAGAGGTCGTTGACGATGGTGGTCGCGTTCCCGGCGAGTGCGATGACCCGCTGCATCTCCGGCCGGGCATGCAGGTCCGCCGGCAGTTCGTAGCCGCCAACGGTGTCGGTGATAGTGGGGCAGGGGCGGAAGTTGTTGAACTGACGCATGGCCAGGTACTCCCACACCTGCGGGACGTGATCGGTCTCGGCCCAGGCGGCCTCGGCCAGGTAGCCCAGGTGCAGCCGGGCCATGTCGTGCCGGTAGCGGTCGGCCTGGGAGGGCGTGGCCTCCCGTACGAAGTGCTCCATCGCGCTGCGGTACGCGCGCCGCGGGGCGTCCGAGCCGAGCGACTCCTCCCACTCCGGCGCGTACTCCGGGGTGGTGTGGAGGCGGTCGAGCGCGGTGTGCGCGAGGAGGAGGCGTCCGCCGAGACCGACGGGTGAGCCTCCGTGGTCCTCGCAGTAGCAGTCGTCGACGGCGTTCTCCGCGACCATCAGCCGGGTGGCGAGCATCAGGTGGTCGACCGTGAGGGCGTCCGGGTGGCAGGCGACCATGTAGCGGCCGACGGAGAAACCGTCGAACTGGCCTTCCCAGTCCTCGGGGTAGAGCTGGACCTCGTCCTCGGCCCAGCGCTTGATCCGGCGGCTGACCTCCTCCACCCGTGCGGGATCGGGCTCGGGTACGGGGTGGTGGTAGAGGCCCGGAACGGCCCGGCCTTCGGCGGGCGGCGCGGATTCCGGGAGCACCGGGTCAAGACGGCGGGCCAGGGAGAGCGAGGTTGTGCCCAGGCCGCTCGGGCCGCGCAGGACCCGATGGAGGGTGGAGTCCGCGGTAGGCACGGCCGGAACGGCGGAGGTGTCCGCGGGGGCCGACGGGACGATCGGCGGATGTGGCGCGGCCGGCAGGCCGGGAGCCACCGGCGCGGGCACGCCGTGCACAGTTGCCGCCGGTGGTTCCGCGGGCGCCGGCTGCGGGACGGCCGCCATGGAGCGGTGGGCGGCCCCGGGGAGCACGGGGGCACCGGAGCGGGCCGCGGCGGTGGGCGGCCTCGACTGCTGAGGGAAGGGTCCAGGGTCGGGCATTCCGTAGCTCCTTGCTGCGGTGGATGGGGCCGTTCCGGATCCGCGCCGGTCCGCCGGGCGGGACGGATCCGGTTCGGCCGGGGGCCGTCAGCGGGTTCCCTGGTCGCTCCTGCGGGCGATCTGCACGTTCTCCATCACGCCGAGCGCATCGGGTACGAGTACCGCGGCGGAGTAGTACGTGGTGACGAGGTAGGAGATGATCGCCTGCTCGCTGATGCCCATGAATCGCACGGAGAGGCCCGGCTCGTACTCGTCCGGCAGACCGGTCTGCCGCAGGCCGATGACACCCTGGTTCTCCTCGCCGGTGCGCATCGCGATGATGGAGCTGGTCTGCTCCTTGCTGATCGGGATCTTGTTGCAGGGCAGGATCGGGACACCGCGCCAGGCCGGGACGGACTGTCCGCCGAGGTCGACGTGGTCCGGGTAGAGGCCACACGCGTTGAACCCGCGGCCGATCGCGGCGATCGTCCTCGGGTGGGCGAGGAAGAGCTTGGTGCCGCGACGGCGGCAGAGCAGCTCGTCCATGTCGTCCGGGGTCGGCGCCCCGGCGTGGGGCTGGATCCGCTGCTTGAAGTCGGCGTTGTGCAGCAGGCCGAATTCGCGGTTGTTGATGAGCTCGTGCTCCTGGCGCTCACGCAACGCCTCGACGGTGAGCCGGAGCTGCTCCTCCGTCTGGTTCATCGGGCCGTTGTAGAGGTCGGCGACCCGGGTGTGGACCTTCAGGACCGTCTGCGCGACGGAGAGTTCGTACTCGCGTGGCTTCAGTTCGTAGTCGACGAAGGCGCCGGGCAGTTCGGCCTCGCCGACGTGGCCGGCCGACATGGCGATCTCGGCCTCACCGTGCTTGTTCTGCCGCTGCTGTGCGAGCGAGCTGAACTCCTCGATGTGGGTCTGGAGGCTGGGCGCGGCGGCCTGTACTGCGGCGAAGTCGGCACGGGAGAGGGTCAGGAGCGTGCCGGAGGTTTCGGCGGTGGCCGTGTAGTCGTAGCGGGCGTCGGCGTCCAGGAGGGCGTTCTCTCCGAAGCGGTCTCCGTCCGCGAGCACCGCGATGGCGATCTCCCCGCCGTACTTGCCGTCGGAGGTCTGGCGGACGCGGCCATGGGCGATCATGTGGATCCGGTCGGCCGGGGTGCCGCGCTCGACGAGGACCTCGCCTGCCGAGAAGTCACGCTGCGTGCAGCGGCCGGCAAGAGCGGTGAGAGCGTCGAGGTCCTCGAAGCCCCGCAGCAGGGACAACTCACCGAGTTCGCGGGGGATCACACGGACCGTGGCACCCTCCTGGACGAACTCGATGCGCCCGTCGCCGACGGTGTGGCGTAACCGACGGTTGACCCGGTAGGCACCGCCCTTGGTCTCGACCCAGGGAAGCATGCGCAGCAGCCAGCGGGAGGTGATCTCCTGCATCTGCGGAGCGGACTTGGTGGTGGTGGCGAGGTTACGGGCAGCGGCGGTGCCCAGGGACTGCTGAGGCAGCGCTGGTGCGGCCGCCTGGGCTTCCGGGCTGCTGTCGACAGTCATCGAGGCCAGTTCTCCTTCACGACGGATGACGGCCGGCGCACACCGGTGCGCCGACTGCGAACAGGGAGGGATGGAGGGAGTCACGGGGATCCGTGCAGGTCCCGAAGGACCGTAACGACCGCTCGGGCCGCATCGCCTGGAGAACCCAGACGCATTACCTCGAAGCGGTGACGATCATTTGAATACGGTTTATCTGGTCAATCAGTGACATTGCGCCACTTCGCTGGAGCGCGACGGGGGCGCGCAGGCCGACCACCGCTCCACGACGCCTCTGCGGCCCATCGGGGCGCACAGGATCCGGCCAACTTGCCGCCGACGAGGCTCCCTGCCTGGCCCCCACGCCTGCCCCGCATCGGCGAAGGCCGCCACACCGGGTGTCTTAAGGACACTTCTGGCGCGTGAGGCCTGACACATGTTCCGGACCGGGGCGGAAGAATCTTCGCGCGATGGCCGCGCCGCCCGCAGGAATTCCCTTCGCGACAGGGCTCGAGCACCACTCGACAGCAAGATCGACTTCGTTCAAGTCTGCACCATGCATGGGGAGATGTCCGCATCCGGCCCAACCGTTTCCGGCGATTTCCCCCCACTCGAGCAACCCCGATAGGCATATGCCACAGGGGCTGCCGACCACAGCCCCCTTGCCCGACCGACCACGCAGGGGGAACTTTCCCGTGTCCACCATCACTCGCCGCCACGCGCTGGGGGCCGCCGCCGGCGCCGCCGCCGGTCTCACCCTCGCCGTCGCCGCAACAGCGCGCGCCACCACCCCCGCCCGCGCCGCCGCCGGACCGCCGCCGTTCGACGAGGTCTACCAGGGCCGCCGTATCCAGGGCGCGCCCTCGCACGCCGGCGGGCACCACGGCGGACACGGAGGCGGCTACACCGTGCACATCGACGGCGAGGAACTGCACGTGATGCAGAACGCCGACGGCACCTGGATCAGCGTCATCAACCACTACGAGCCCCTTGCCACGCCCCGTGCCACCGCCCGCGCCGCCGTGCGGGAACTCCAGGGCGCCGTACTCGTCCCCCTCGCCACCGCCTGACCGGGAGCCCCACCGCCATGACCGTACGCAAGAACCAGGCCCGGCTCACCGTCACCGAGAAGCGCGCCTTCGTCGACGCGCTTCTGGAGCTCAAGCGCAACGGGCGCTACGACACGTTCGTCGCCACCCACAACGACTTCATCATGAGTGACACCGACAGCGGTGACCGGGTCGGGCACCGCTCGCCGTCCTTCCTGCCGTGGCACCGCAGATTCCTCATAGAGTTCGAACAGGCCCTCCAGTCCGTCGACCCGACCGTCGCCCTGCCCTACTGGGACTGGACCGTGGACCGCACTCCTGGCGCGTCGCTGTGGGCCCCCGACTTCCTCGGCGGCAGCGGCCGCGGCCGGGACGGTCAGGTCATGGACGGACCGTTCGCGCGCGGTGCGAACCGCTGGGCCGTGAACGTCCGTGTCGACGGACGCGACTTCCTGCGCCGCTCCCTCGGTGCCGGCGGGCGCCAACTGCCCACCCGCGCCGAGGTCGACGCCGTCCTCGCGATGGGCACCTACGACGCGGCTCCCTGGAACAGCGCGTCCGACGGCTTCCGCAACCACCTCGAAGGCTGGCGCGGCGCCAATCTCCACAACCGCGTCCATGTCTGGGTGGGCGGCCACATGGCGACCGGAGCCTCCCCGAACGACCCGGTGTTCTGGATGCACCACGCGTTCATCGACAAGCTGTGGGCCGACTGGCAGAAGCTCCATCCCGCTTCCGCCTACCTGCCCACGGCCGCCACCGGAAACGTCGTGGCCCTGCACGACACCATGCGGCCGTGGAACAACGTGACCCCCGCCGACATGCTGGACCACACGCCCCACTACGCGTACGACTCCGTCGCCGCCTGACGGAATCCCGGCGCCGCGCGGACGGACCGGTGTCCTTCCGTGCGGCGCGACATGCGTCACGAGACCGCTGAGGCGGTCGTGATCAATACAGCTAGCGGGTGACCACGTTGAACACCGGGTAGGTCTTCGGTTGCACGTCGGGGAGGCCCAGGTCCCGCCGGATCGGGACGAGGGTCTCGCCGAACTGCCGGAATGCCTCCTCGGACTCCCAGACGTCCACGACGAGCCAGCCGTTGTCGGTGGGGGCGGCAGTGTGCGAGACGAGACCGGCCACCGGCCAGTCGGCGGGGCTCTTGACCGGGCCCGGCCGACCAGCCACCTTCTCCGCGCTCTGCTCGTACTGGGCCTGGGTCATCCCCGGCATATCGAGGACCACGACGATCGCGATGCTGAGCTCCCTGCGAAGAGGTTCCGAGTCGTCCGACCAGCTGACCATCGTGGCGAGCCGCCTGCGCCGCCCTGATCCGGACGGGGCGACACCCGTCGAGCCGGCATCTCGCACTCGTCCCGGCCGTCGCGACCCGATCCGGGCGCGTGCAGAGCGGGAGGCGGTGGCCCGTGCCGTCTCCCGGGCCTCTTCCGCGCCGGTCAGCTCTCGGTCGGGGTGAGCACGACGAAGTCCGCGTTCGACGGGTCGAGGCAGACCGCCAGGCGGCCGACGCCCTCCGCGTCCTCCGGCCCCATCTGCACGCTGCCACCCTTCTCGGTGACCTGTGCGACCGCGGCGTCGCAGTCCTCGACGGCGAAGACCGGGTGCCAGTACGGCTGCCCGTCCGCCAGAGCGAGGTCCTCCTTACGGAGCTCCATGAGGCCGCCGTGCATACGCTCCTCGGCAAGCCCGGCGGGAGTGATGAGGGCATACGTGCCCCCGCCGCCGGGCAGCTCCATGTCACTGAACTGCCAGCCGAAGACCCGGCCGTAGAACTCCTTCGCGGCCGCTACGTCGCTCGTGTACAGCTCGGTCCAGGACAGCGAGCCCGGCTGGTCCACAAGGTCGACGCCCTTGTTCTGACCGGGCTGCCAGACGGCGAACTGGCCCCCCAGGGGGTCGCTGTACTGGGCCATCCGGCCCCACTCGTCGAGGTCCCTCGGCGCGACCCGCACCGTGCCGCCCGCGCTCTCCACGGCCTGGGTCGTGGCATCCGCGTCGGCGACGCAGTAGTAGATCATCCAGGCCGGGCGGGCGCCCTTCTCGGTGAGCTTGCCGAGGCCGGCGACGATCTTGCCGTCCTTCCGGAACATCCCGCCTTCCATGTCCTCCCCCTCCCCCATGGACTCGAAGTCCCATCCCAGCACCGCGCCGTAGAACGCCGCGGCAGCCGGGACGTCGGGGGCACCGAGGTCCAGCCAACAGGGGGAGCCGGGGACGAAATCAGTGGTGATCACGGCAATTCCCTTCGCAGATCAGGTCTCGTCCCAGCCTGACACCCGGCACTGACACTCGCCCGTCGGCCTGGCCGTCCGTGCGCTTCGGCCGTCCGTCTCGTCGCCGACCTTCCGCTCCGCCTTCGGGCCTTCGGGCCTGCCGCATGCAAGCGCGGCCGACGATGACTGCCCACTCACCGTCGGCACACGGCTGCAGCGCAACTGCAGCGGGACGGAGATGGTTTCACGCGCCGCGATTGCCTAATCTCCCTGTGACCTCTTGGCACGGCGACGCGAAGGACACGGGGATGAGCGGAAACGGGGGCGGAGCCGGGGCTCCGTGGAACCCGTACGGCGGAGGACGACCGCCGGGACCGGGTGGGCCGCCCCTACCGCCGCCGGGCCCGTGGCCGCCTGCCCCGGCGCGTCGGCGGCTGACCTTCGGGAGTCTCTTCAACCCGATCGCCGTGGCGCGCGCGGTGTTCACGCCGTCCCGGCCCGACCGTGTGCACGACCCGATGGTGAAGAAGGTCCAGGTCGTCAGGACGGTCGTCGGTCTCGTCGCCATCACGTGGATGCTGCTGTCCTACGGGCTGGCGTCGGACGCCGACGCCGTGCTGGACGACCGCTTCGGCCAGATCCGTACCACCCTCATCGTTCTGGGGGTGACCTTCCCGGTCGCCGTCGCCGTCTTCATCGCGGCGGCCCGCCCGCCCAACCGGCGTCTGTTCCTGCGCCGTGTCGGCAAGCCCGCCGGGGCGCTGCTCGCGCTGGTCGTCACGCTCGCCGTGCCGAGACTGATCACGGGGCTGGGGTACGTGACCGAGGACACGAACTGGACGGCTTCCGCCGGGCGGGTGGTGCTTCTGTTCGCCCTGGGCGCCTTCGCGTTGTGGCTGGCCCCGTTCGGTCTCTACGGCATCGCGCAGTCGCTCGTGCACGTCTTCCGGACGGCCGACCTCCACGAGACGGTGCCGCCGCTGCTCGCGACGCTGCTCGTGTGGGAAGTCGCCCTCTTCGACCTGTTCCGGGGTGCCTACGACAGCGTGCCGTTCTGGGTGCGGATGGCCTTCACCCTGGGAGCCCCGCTGTCGGTCACCCTCGTGGCGATGTGGGAGCTGCGGCGGCTGCGCACACGGCACAACATCACGCTGCGCGGAGCGCTGCTTCGCTGAGCCGTCACGACGAACGGGTCCTTCGGTCCGGATGCTTCTCCCGGCCGGCCGGACCTGACGCCGCAACCGGGATACGTCGCGGTGGCGGCCGCGTCGTCAGGTCCAGCGGGTGACCGTCAGCCGGATCCGCGCCTGTTCGCCGAGGATCGGCTGCGCGGAGGCGGGCAGCGGGATGTTCGCCACCCACGTCCCCGTGCGCCCGTCCTCGTCCTGCAGCGGCGTGCCGCTCGGCTCATAGTGGCTGATGGTGCCGGGGATGAGCGAGTTCCATGCGGCCCATGTGCCCTCACCGATGTCGACCACCAGGGTGTCGTCGAAGTCGGCGGTCTGCTCCAGGTGGTCGCCGAAGCTCAGGAACCCGCGCTGTTCACGCAGCGACAGGATGCGCAGTTGCAGTGCGTAGCGCATGGTCGTGTCGCTGCCGTGCGGCCGCAGGCCGCTGCACAGGAATGCGGTGGTCAGCGGAACGTCCGCCGAGGCGCCCGACGAAGGCAGCTGAACCGGGCACCAGTGCTCGGCCGTCTGCTCGTGCATGACGATCGGCAGCCCCCGTACGGAGAACCGGACCTCGGCCTGCCAGGTGGTCCCCTCGATCGACGGAAGCCGGCAGTCGGCAAGCGTGGCCTCGACCTTGCGGTCACCGAAAAGGAACCGCCGTAGGTTCTGGTAGCCCTCCTCCGAGTTCACGAGGCCGTAGCGGCCGCTGTGGCTGCGGTGCACGAACGCCCTGTGCGCGCCGGGCACATAGGCGTTCTCGATCTGCACCAGCCCGTCGCTGTGCGCGCCGACGACGGCGGCGGAGAGGCCGAAGGCGACGTCGTAGTCCTTCGGGTTGGTGCCGATCAGGCAGAACATCCGAGAACGCGGAAACGCCTTCGGGTGCGCACTGTCGCGCTCGGGCATGTCCCGGGCGCGCCAGTCCGGCGGGCGTCCCTGCGGATCGTGGTCCGATGTCGGGGTCAGGTACTCGTACATGCGCTCCGGCCCGAACACCTCCGCGCCGTTGAGGCCCGTCGCGTCACGCACCTTCTCGAAGACGCCGAACCCGGCGTCGAAAGTGATGCCTCCGTGCGGCGATCCGTACGTGAACACCTTGTCGACGCAGTCGGCCGGGTCACGGCCGGCGTCGGGGAGCACTTTCTGCAGGAGGCAGCGGCAGATGAGCCCGCCCATGGAGTGGGCGACCAGGTGGACGTGCGTCGCCCCCGACTTCTCGCGAAGCTTGTCGATCAACGTCAGAAGGTCCGCGGCGGCATCCTCGATCCGGAATTTCTTCGGCTCGGCATCCCAGGTGGTGGCGGAGACGTCGTAGAAACGCAGAATCCACATCGAATTGGAGGGAACGCTTTCATGCGCGTCCAGGTAGGCGTCCTGCCCGCCCTCGACCAGAATTTTGTAATCCTCGTCGAGGATGAGCCGTAGCAGCGGGCTTTCGAACTGGTGGAAGCTCGGCACGTTTCCCGCCCCGACCCGGACATGGGTGGAGCCCTCGTTGAAGCCGTAGAAGGGGTCCTTGACGGTTTTGTCTATCCCCTCGGTATCGCCGGCGAATCCCCGGACGTACACGATCGGGAACTTCGTGTTCTCGGGCATGGGAACCTCACTGTCTCCGGGTGGCACCCGATTCCCGGATGCCACCCGTCTCGCTCCTCGCCACCGATCAGTCGGTCAGTCGATCAGGGTGCTGCGGTGCGCGACCGCGCCCTGCGCGGGCGACCAACTGATGTGCCCGTGCTGGAAGCGGCTGGAGCGGCTGTCCCCCGTGCCGATCTCGTCGGTCGCCGGATAGCCGAGGAAACTGGTCTCCCAGCCCATGCTCGCCCAGAGGTCGCGAATGGCGCCGTGCACCTCGTGCGCGCCCGTCGACGGTGTCCAGTAGATCGAGCCGCCCTGGAAGTGGTTGAACCGGCCGGTTCCGTCCGGACACCCCAACTCGTCCGTCACCGGGTACCCGAGGAATCCGCTGGAGCCGCGGACCTGGGCGTACTTGATCCGGATGTCCCCGTGCACTTCGTGCGCGCCGGTATCCGGTGACCAGTAGATGGACCCGTGGTCGAAGTCACGCGAGGTGCCCCGCCCGTCCGGGTTCGGTCCTTCCCCGCTTCCCGCGCCGGCGTCGAACGGGGCGCCGATCCACTGGATCTGCCCCCACTTCTCGTCGATGGCAGTCACTTCCGCCTCCAGCTCGTTCCGCCGTGCGAACACCGGATCCGCGGCGCGAGGGTCAGGCGAACAGAAGCCGGTCCTGTTGTCCGGTGCCACGCGCACATGCGGGATCCCTGGGAAACCGCAGTACGGATCGTGGACGACACGGGTGATCCGTGAACCGTCATCGCCGGTCCCTCGGTGGCACGGCCGGGCTCGGCGCCTGCCGCCCTTGTCCCTCCTGGGGTTCGCCCGGGGACGGCGATATCGCCTTCAGTTTAGGCGCGTTCACCAGGGCCCACTACCGGAGTTGTGTTGATGGAGCACCGCGATTATCGATTCCCATTCAACGAAACGCGAGTGAATGACTTCGCATTCAACCAGCCGGATCGAATGGTAGCCGAATGGAGGTGGTCGGTCCGTCGGGGACCGGTCTACAGTGGAATCGAGTTGGTCTGCACGGCTTCAGATGTCTGTCGACATCACGAAGTTCGTCACCCTACCGAAGGTGTCCGGTCGCGCCGTTCGTCATCCCGCGGCCCCCGGTCATCAGTCGGCCGCTGTACACGTCGGGACTTCGCGGCTCCTCGGACTCGACGCAGGGGCCGGTTCGAGTTCTCGCGAGGAGAATCATGGCCATTCCACTGTCACCGGACCGGTTGCTTGCCGCGCTGCGCGCCGAAGGACTCACCGTCGTCGAACACCGTTCATGGCGAACCCACAACCGCAACCACAAAGGCCCCTGGGGCCCCCTGCACGGGGTGATGATCCACCACACGGTCACTTCCGGCACCAAGAGCAGCGTGGAGCTGTGCTACAACGGGCATTCCGCGTTGCCCGGCCCGTTGTGCCACGGAGTCATCGCGAAGGACGGCACAGTCCATATGGTCGGCAACGGCCGTGCCAACCACGCCGGGAAGGGCGATCCCGACGTCCTGCGAGCGGTGGTCGACGAGGTCGCGGTGCCGCCGGACAACCAGGCCGAGGCCGACGGGAACGCTCACTTCTACGGCTTCGAGTGCGTGAATCTCGGTAACGGCCGGGACCCGTGGCCGCAGGAGCAGATGGAGGCGATCGAAAAGGCGGCCGCAGCCATTTGCCGGGCGCACGGCTGGAGCGAGCGCAGCGTGATAGGGCATCTGGAATGGCAGCCGGGCAAGGTCGATCCCAGAGGGTTCGAGATGGCGGCCATGCGTCGGCGGATCGCCGACCGCCTGGGCGTCGCAGCGGCCGGCACCCGGTGAACGCGGGGGTCGTGCCCGGACTCCGGGCACGACCCCCGCGTCCGCGGACATCGCGGGGTCAGACCCCCAGCACGGTGAAGCCCGACTCGGTGAGCCGGGAGCTCAGGGCGGCGAGGGCGGCCGGGTCGGTACAGGAGCCGTTCTGGGCGAGGCCGGCGTCACCCTGGAACTTGTGGACCGCGGCCTGGGTCCGGGGCCCGTCCGCGCCGTCCTGGGGCCCCGGGTCGTATCGGAGGACGAGCAGAGCGCCCTGCACGCCGAACACGTCCGACAGGTCCAGTGCGAGACGGTCGGCAGGCAGACCACGGTCCTCGACGGTCTGGGCCAGCAGGAAGTGAGCACGGTCGAGTTTGTTCCGGATCTTGATGGTTCCTTCGTCCGGGGTGAAATGGCATTCGTCGGCCGCACCGTTCCAGTTCCGCGCCGCTACGTGGCCCTGCAGCTTCGGGAACCTGAACGCCGGTCCCAGGGCCCAGCACATGCTCATGGTGGCGAGTTGTGCGTTGGCCGGCCAGGAGGCGAAGCCGGCGAACTCGGGGCGCTGCGTGAGGAACGACTCCATCTGATCCAGCTTGGCGAACACATGGCGGTCGATCTCGTCGTTGTCCAGATGCAATGTGGTGAACGGCGGCTTGAAGGCTCTGTGTCCCTGCGGAGCGAGATCGAGATGCGCCTTGACCTTGTCCCACTCCGCGGCGACGAGGTCCGCCGACGCCTGGGCACCGCTGCCGTCCAGCCATCGCAACTCGTTGGCCAGCGCCAGGGAGGCGGACCGCTCTGCCTGATTCGGGGGAGAGTTGGCCGCGGCGGTCTGATCGATCTTGTTGCCGATCCCGGTGCTCACCCATCCCTTTTGGTCGAGGTACATGAAGTCGACCCGGCCCTCGAGGGGATTGTTGAATGCGATCCAATGGTCGCGAACGATGTGATGCATGTCGCCTGCCTCTGTGTACGCGGAGTCGGAAAATCGGTTCTCAGCGTCTGTCCGTACCGGTCCGCCTGCAACTCGGCCCCCGATCCTGCCTCATGAAAGGTCAAACGGTGCCGGACCGTATGGGGCGCGACCTGAGTTGCCTACCAAACCCCTTAGGAGTTCACTGAAGTTGAGGTATCTGCCAAGGAGGATGGACCCATGGTGGGTAACAGAGGTGGCACAGACCCCGACGTTACGGTCAAGGGATCCTCCTGGTATCAGCGCGCACATGCTCACGTGGCGCATCTCCAGGGACAGCTGAACAAGTTCGAAGAGCGACGAAAGGCCGGAGGCCGGGTATCTCCCGAGGATGCCAGGACCATGGCCACAGCGAATGCCCACCTCGATGCCGCTCGGAACACACTGCGAGACTGCTCCCGGTGGCAACGCCTTTGGGGAGCGTCGGCGGACAGGGCCCTGGCGAATGTACACGAAGCGGAAGTGGCTCTTCTCAGGATAGCCCGGCAAGCGAGCTTCACGATAAAGGGATGTATGCCCTCTCGCACGCCAAGCTGCACCTCATGCATGACGACGTGCTTTTGCAGCAGCTCAGTGCCGCGCTGCACAGCAGTCCTCAACGGAACATACTCGGCTTCAAGCGGCAACAAAAATCCCTCGGCGCTGACCAGAGGGAATTGGCGGCCCTCACACTGCACGCCGCCTACCAACGGAAGAAGCAGAAAGAGCTGTTCGCGGCGGCGGTAGCGGGGGCGGTATCACTGAAAGGCGTCAGAGGAACTTCCGGTCCCTACCACGTGGCAACGGGGCTGATCATCCTCCGGCTCCCCGTCGGGGCGCTGACGGCAGTGGCGGGAATACTCCTGATGAGCGGTGAGTTCCTCCCCGGCCTGACCAACCTCGATACGTCGACGCAGGTGTGCGCGTGGGCCTTCGCCTTCGGAGTCCTGCAAGAGTCCGTCACTCGCGCGGTCGACCGGCAGGGCCAGCATCTGATCGACAACGTGAAGGCACCGGGCAGTAATGTCGGGGACGCGGAAAAGGAGAAAGGGGGAAAAGCGCGAGCGAACCCAGGGACCGTCCAATAGATAGGTGCAGCAGTAAACATCCGGGCGCGGGTAGGCTTCGCCACTTGCACTGCTCGGTCGACAGCCAGAAACTGAAGACGACAGGCTTCCTTGGGAACAGGGTGGCGGCCATACAAAGGACTGTTGAGACAAGGAACTGTTGAGCGAGGCGATCAAACTGGCATCTCCTCCCCCTCGATTGTGGCTGCTCGGCCAGTTCCGCCTGGAATTCGGTGCCGAGCCCGTGGAACTGTGCGGGAACGCCCAGCGACTGCTGGCGTTCGTGGGACTGCGGGGACGAGCGTCCCGCACGATGCTCGCCGGAATGTTGTGGCCCGAGGTCACGGAAGAGCATGCCCGGGGCAGTCTGCGTACGACTCTGTGGAAGCTGCCGCGCGGTGATCAACCCCTGATCCGGTGCTGCGGGGACTGGCTCGTGGCCGCGGAGACGATGCAGGTGGACGTCCTCACCCTCGCGGAGACGGCACTCGGCGTCGTGCAGGGCTACGGCTCTCCGCTCCCCGGCCACGTGCCGTTGGGGCTGCTGGGAGGTGAGGATCTCCTGCCCGGTTGGGACGAGGACTGGGTGCTGTTGGAACGGGAACGCCTGCGTCAATTGCGGTTGCACGCGCTCGACGCGCTGGCCGAGACGCTCGTCAGGCAGGGCAAGCCGGCCCTGGCGCTGGAAGCGGCATGGGCGAGTGTCCGCACGGAACCCCTGCGGGAAAGCGGCCATCGGGTCCTCGTGTCGGTGCACCTCGCGGAGGGCAACCTCAGCGAAGCGGTGCACCATTACCAGGCCTTCCGCCAGTTGTTGAACGAGGAACTGGGGGTGGAACCGTCCCCGCAGTTCACCCGGATGCTTCCCGTCCACCGGCCGGGACGTGCCCTTCGTGACCGGCCGTGAGCCGCGGTCTTCCGGACGGACACCGATCGTTGACGCCGGGCTGACGGCACGTCCGTAGCGTGGGATGCCGAGGCGCGCCGGCGTCGATCGTCCTTCCGTACCTGGTGGGCGACCGGGCGCCGGGCCGACATCGGCGAGGAGGCCACCATGTCGTGGCGGGTCGCGAACAGCCTGGAAACCCTGCGGCGGCAGCTCGACGCCCGCTTCCCCGGACGCAGCCTCGCCGCCGACGGCGGCATAGGGGACGTGGCCCACTGGGTGCGCGGCAGCGCCAGCGACCACAACCCCTGGTACGGGCCCGGCATCGTCACCGCCCGCGACTTCACCCATGATCCCGCTCACGGTTTCGTCATCCAGCAGGTGGCCGACCAACTGCTCGACAGCCGTGACCCGAGGATCAAGTACGTCATCGCCAACAGCCGGATCGCCACCAACCAGGACTGGCAGTGGAAGCCGTACGACGGTGCCAACCCGCACGACAAGCACTTCCATATCTCGGTGGTGGCAGATCCACTCTGCGACGACCCACAGAACTGGAGCGCGCCCATCCTGGGAGAGGCGCCGGCCGACGGGGGCGGCGACGTCGCGGAAGGCAACTTCGTCACCTGGGGGACCGGAGTCAACGTACGGGCGGAGCCCCGGCTCGGGGCACCCGTCGTCACTGTGTTGTCCGGGCCGACGCGTGTGCTGGTGCAGTGCCAGACACAGGGCGACACCGTCAACGCCTCGGGTCACACCAACAACGCCTGGTCCTTCGTCCCGGCGCTGGGCGGGTACCTCTCCAACATCTTCATCGACCACCCGGACGCCTGGCTTCCGGGCATCGGTGAATGCTGAGCCGACGGCGGATCGTGTCCCGACGGCCGGTCCCTCGGCGACCCGCCCCCACCGGCTCACCGTGCGGCCCCTGGAACCGACGAGAGGAGGAGGGAAGCACTCATGGTCACCCTGTCCAGGGTTCGCTTCGGCCTGAAGAACGAGGACGTGCGGATCGTGCAGAAGGCCCTGATCGCGCGGGGCCACAAGATCCCGGACGGAGCCACCGGGCTCTTCGGCGAACAGACCAAGAAGGCCTACCGTGCCGAACAAGAGGCCCAGGGCTTCACGGGGGCGGACGCCGACGGCGTCCCCGGCTCCACGTCCCTCACCACCCTGGGCCGTCACGCCGGCTTCACCGTCGAGCGCGAAGCCGCGCGCCCCACCGCCGGCACCGGCCGGCTCAGCCTCGGCCAGGTCACCTACGACGACCCCGACGACGACGACGGGGAGGCCGCCATGCGGCGCTACGCCGAGAAGGCGTGCGAACTGACGGGCATGGACCCGCGGTTCGGCGTCCCGGCGCTGACCACCATCACCCGGCGCGAGTCCGTCCACAACCACCCGAGGTTCCGGGTGAACGTGGCGGACGTCAACGCACGGGGCCGGCGCGCGCCGGACGGCCATCCACAGAACTGCTCACGCGGCGCCACGCAGTGCGTCCCGGCGACGTTCGCCACCTACCACCAGGCGGGCACAGCCACCACACCCTACGACGTGGTCGCGGACATGTGCGCGACGGTCAACTACGTGCGCGACCGCTATCACGTGAACCAGTCGGGCTCGAACTTCGCCGCCCGTGTACAGCAGGCGGACCCGAACCGGCCTGCCCGCGGATACTAAGGAGACCGCCATGGTCGCACTCTCCAACGTCCAGTTCGGCAAGAAGCACCCGGACATCCGTACGGTGCAGAAGGCTCTGATCGCGCGGGGCCACAAGATCCCGGACGGAGCCACCGGCTTCTTCGGCGAACAGACCAAGAAGGCCTACCGTGCCGAACAGAAGAAGCAGGGCTTCAAGGACGCGGACGCCGACGGCATACCTGGCTGCACGTCCCTCACCAAACTGGGCCGGGAAGCCCACTTCGCCGTCGACTGCAAGGGTGCCCGCCCCGCCGCCGGCCGCGCGGCCACCCCGAGCAAGGGACGCGTGAAGTCACCTGTGCCCGGCCACAAGGTCACCTTCGAGTTCTTCTCACGCGGCCCGTACGCCTGGAAGCCCGACGGCGTCGGCCGGCACACCGGCCAGGACTTCGCCGCCCGGTCGGGCACCCCGGTGGTCGCCGTACGCAGCGGCACCATCGCCTGGTCCAACGGCGACGGGGGCGCGTACGGCCAGTGGATCGGACTGCGTGGGGACAACGGTCACATCTACACCTACTGCCACCTCTCACAGCGGCAGGTGAAGCCCGGCCAGAAGGTCGCCGCGGGCCAGCAGATCGGGAAGGTGGGAAGCACAGGAAACTCCACCGGACCGCACCTGCACTTCGAGATGTCGAAGGGCCGTGAATGGGCCTACGGCCAAGTCGCCAAGCCCAGCTACTGAGGCCAGTGCCGCAGCCTCGTGCTGCGCTGGACGGTCCAACCTGGTTTGCACGCCCCCGGGGCGAATCTGATCGTGGGCCCCATGAGCAAACCCAAGGTGGTGGTGCGGCCACCGGACGACCGCGGCCTGCGCGAGGTCACCATGGGCGGCAGGACGGTAGGCAGCGCCTGGTCGCTGCGGGGCTTGCGCAGGGTTCTCCGTCGCCTCGGTCATCCGGAGGACGTGGATGTAGAAGACCGGTCACTCATAGTCTGGCTCGGCGGAGACAGCGGGACGTGGCCCGCCCGCGCGGGGCGGCGGCGCGCGACCATCGCGCTGATGATGGCGGGTCTGCTGGGCTCCATGGCCCTGCTCATTGTCGTGGGGATGCCGGACGCCATCGGGGCCCTGACGTTCGCGGGGCGTGTCACAGGTTTCCTGTTCGCCTTCGCGGGCGTGGTGCAGGGGGTGGCGGCACTGGCGGTGCTCGATTACTGGGGAAGACGAAAGCTCAGACTTTCCGGAGCGCTGATCCTGCTCGGCGTGTTCATCGCGCTGGTCACCAACGGCCTGCTGCTGTTCATGTGGCTCGAGGAGCGAGAGTACACGCCCTATGTGCTGACGTATCTTCCGCTCACCGGCTGGTCCCTCTGGGCACTCCAGCTGCTCCTCAGAGAAAGGGCATGGGAAGGAATTCCCTATCCCAAACAATTTGCCGCCGGGGTGACAGCCACGACGCTTCTGGCCACCTTCAACCTGGCGTATTCCGCGCTCTACCAACCAACATCCGCCCCGGTCCTGTTCGATCTTGAAGTGAAATTCGGGACACCTCAATCGGACACGAAGCGGCCGATCATCCATCTCCCCGTGACCTTCCGGGCCCGGAATTCCGGAAAGGTGCCGGCTTACATCACGAGCGATGGTTACGGGATCTACGGGGCCTCGGCGAAGCACGCGAGCGACGGGAGCGGTCTCCTTGAGTGGCGAAAGTTACTGGACGCCAAAACGGATGGATCAAGAGTAGGAAGATACGAAAAGTCTCCCACCCGGGAGACGATCAGCGCCGCACGGTTCAACGGGCCCGGCAACTGGCTCGAGCCCGGCGAGCAATACGTGAAAGAACGAGTGGTTCAACTTCCCAGGTCCGCCACGTATGACGTGATCGAGGCCGATTTGACCATGACCATCATGCGGAAGGATCGCGGGAGGATCGATGAAGAATTCTCTGTCCCGCATTATTCCTGGCGTCCGGAAGACAAACAGTTCTACTGCCCTCCCTTTGAATGCGATGAACACATCATCAACCGCGGCCGGGTCCTCCACAACAACAACATGATCAATGTGACGCGCCGGCCCCGATACGTGGTCTCCTACTACGGGTGGACCGGATCGAGCGCCGAGATCCAGTCATATGTCTTGTCGCACAAACCCCGGGAAGCACTTCAGCTCAAGAGGGATGCAGCGGAAGAGAATCAGCGAGAAAGGGAAAGATACGGTGTCGCTCTGACCAGGGCCACGGCCGCTGTCCCCTTCGCGCAGGTACTGAAAACAAGCGGTATCTAACCTCCCCTCCGAGGGAAGCCCGACCGGACCGGACGCCGCCGGACCGTTTGATCGCGACACGTTTCACCACTCACACACTTGCCGCTTCAAACACTCCGCGTTGCAGGATGTTCCGTTCGGGTAAAGAGTGGAAATTGGATCGCTTATGCATTGCTGAACCCCAGATCCCTGGGGAGCCCTTCTTGCTCCCAAGGGGCCGGTCCGCAACGGACAAGCCGATACCACCGAGAAGCGCATCTGGAACGGATCATGGCCATAGTCGCCCGGCGCAACCTCTGCCGCATGATCGGAGCATCCGCCTTGACCGCCTCGCTCGCGCTCCCGGCCGGAATGGCGAGTGCCGCATCAGCGCCTCACCTCGGCGGCGCAAGCACGGCGGCGGCGCCAGCTCAGGCGACGCCTCCTCCCCCGACGCCGGACGACCCGCCCCCGCCTCCGGGCAACCCGCCTCCTCCAGGAAATCCCACAGCGCCACCGCCGAAGACGGACGGTCCTCCCCCGCCGGGCGACACGCGCCCTCCGGGCGAGAACACCGCACCCGGCGACACCACTGCGCCGGGAGAGACAGAGCCTGACGGGCCGCCAGACGGCGGAGAACCGGACCGCTCGGTCACCGGAGAGTTGGCTCAGCAGAACAAGGAGATCCAAACGGCGACGGCGAGCCTGATGGGGGCAGGGGAAAGCGCCCCCGCGGAACTCGCACCGGCCGTAGAGCAACTGACTGCCACGCTCAAGGCGGTTCAGGACCCTAGGACGTCACCACAGGAGCGCGACGAGGTCACCGACATCGCACAGCAGGTGACCTCCGCGCTGGCAGTGATCACCAACCCTGAGACACCCCCTGAGCTGCGGGAGCAGCTGACCGCGATTGTGCGGCAGGTGGCGTCCGCCGTGGAGGGCAGCCAGGACCCGGGGGTGCCGCCGGAACGGCGGGCAGGCACCATCTCGACGGTGGAGCAGGCGACTTCGACTCTGGAGATGATCGGTGACCCCGAGACGCCCCCCGAGCTCCGGACGGAGCTGATCCTGATCATTGACCCGCTGACCGCCTCCATGGCCCAGGAAGGCCCGTCCGACGCTCAGGAAGGCCCGTCCGACCCGCCGGCGAGTACTGCCCCGAAATGGAATCAACTGACGGGTCCGGAGCCGGAGGTGGCCGGAGCGGGAGAAGTGGTCATCCATCCGAAGACCCCTCCGCCTCAACGGCTCGCGCTCGCGAAGGCCACAGCTCAGGCCGCCTCGTCGCTGCCGAAGCTCAGTGATTCCGGAGGGTCGCAGGAGGACGGGGCGAAAGCTCAAGAGATCTACCGTCAGCAGAGCGCCGAGATGAAGAAGCGGAAAGAAGCGGCCGTTTCCGCTCAGGGTATGCCGGACGTACCGCTCGGCGAGGCTGCCGAAGTGTGCACCAATGGCATCTTCTCCATGGTCTCCGATCGCGCCCTCGGATGGACTCTGAAAGGCCTCCTCCCCCAGGAATGGGAAATCGCGGGGGTGGAGGACTTCTGGAAAGCACAGGAGAAGGGGAACGACTCCCTCGATGTCCTCGCACAACTGCGGAACGGAGATGACGCCGACGAGCCGTTCAACGTGGGGAAGCTCACCACGCGTCTCGCCGAACTCGTTCCGGCGCGTGACCTGTTCTGGGCCATCGGCACTCCCGCCCTTCATTGCCTCCAGGCCGCTTGGCACCTCGAACAGGCAGGGATCGCGGCGGGGACCTGGGCCGAGAAGGCCCACGAGGAGAAGGGGGACGGCTAGACCGGGCCGGAGCGGCAGCGGTCAGCCGCAGCGGAACTCCGGCGCGCGTCGGAGCCAACCGAGTGGATCTCTTCCTACGGGCTCATGAACGCTCGCCGCCGTCGCACCCTTCCCCTACCATCATGACCGTGAGTGACGCTTCGGCTGCGTACCGCACTCAGAGCCTGTCGGCTCATGGAAGGAGCAGCTATGGCGCCGGTTCGGACAGTGTTCTTCTTCCGCGGCGGTAAGTACGTCCGCTACGAGATCGACGCGGCGACGGGCGCGGAGACGGTCAATCACGATGTCTACCCGCGCGACGTCGCAGAGGCGTGGACCGCGATGCCCGCATCGTTCACCCACGGCATCGACGCCGCGGTGACCTGGCCGGACGGCTTCGTCTATTTCTTCAAGGGCTCGCAGTATGTTCGCTGGGACGCCACCAACGACACCGTCGACGCCGACTTCTTCCCGCATGACACGGCCGAGCAGTGGCCGGCCCTGCCCGCCTCGTTCGCCGCGGGGATGGACGCGGCGATCAACTGGGGGGACGGCCGGGCGTTCTTCTTCAAAGGCTCGAAGTACGTCCTCTACGACATCGCGAACGATGTCGTCGACCACACCATCTATCCCCGGGACATCGGGGAGGGTTGGCCGGACTTCCCGGCCGCGTTCAAGTCCGGCGTGGACGCGGCGGTCAACTGGGGAAACGGATCGGCGTACTTCTTCAAGGGCACCAGCTACCTGAACTACGACATCGCGAAAAGCGCGGTGCGCCCGGATTACCCTCTGCCGGTCACGGAGCCGGGGAAATGGCCGGAGCTGGTCCGAGCAGGCTTCACCGGTCCGGTCGACGACGTGATCGAGTGGCCGCAGGCCGATGTGGTGAGCGTGGACATTCCGGCGAGGCTGTCGAGCTGCAGCAGGCGGACCCAGCCCGACGTGCGCTGCGGCGGCGAGTTCGACATGCACGCGGTGTTCGCCGACGCCGATCCGTCGGTCCCGGCGTGTGGCGAATACCGGCAGTTCATCCGGGGTGATCTCGAGGTGAACGGACAGCCGGTGCCTTTCATCACCAAGGAGAACGGGGTGCCGACGCGACGGCTGATGCGCTCCCGGCCCGGGCCCGGGTCGACCGACGACCATTTCGTCGAGGACGGCCAGGCCGCGTCGAACCCGGCCAACCCGTTCCATGTCGACCTGGACTACGGCCACCGGAACGCCTCCGTCGGAAATGGGAATCGCAACGACATGTACCTGGTCAAGCGGCGCTCCGGGGCGGAGTACGTGGGCAGGGACACGCCGGGAGGGGTCGGACCGCCCGGCACCTTCTACAAGATCGATGTCGATTTCCGCGGGCAGCTCATCGATGTGTGCAACGGCGGAACCGTACTGTTCACCCGGGAGTGGACCGTGAATTGCAGGGTGCCGTAATGAGTCCCATGAATCCGGACGCTCCCCAGCTCGCCGGTGACTTCTGGGTGTATCCGTCTCTCGGCGAGGTGTCGGACGGTTCGGTACGCGTCAACGTGGCCATCGCCGTGGAGAAGTCGTTCGATCTCCAGGACACCGACGTCGGCGTGGAGCTCCTCGCGGACGGACAGTCCCTGAGCCTTGCCGAAGGGCCCGCCCCCGGGCCGCTGCCGGCCATCGAAATGGCCGGTGCCAACGCTTACGCGCTGTACCGGTTCGACAACCCGGACCATCTCACCCCTACGACAGTGACGGTGACCGTGCGCGGCGGGAGCGCGGTCTTCGACCTGTCGCTGCCGATCGCTTAGGTACGGCTCGGCCCGAAGGAGGAGCTGGCCATGAGTCAGCCGGGAACCGTGGCGCTCACGGTCGAACATGACGGCTCCGCCCAGGCGGTCGCATTCAGTCGCGACAGCACGCGGTTCGCCAGCGGCGGCAGCGATTCGGTGCTGCGGGTGCGCGGGGTCGGCGTCGGTGTGCCGCTGGATGTGCCCTGCGACGGGTCCGTGACCGGCATCGCGTTCAGCCCGGACGGCGCCGCGCTCGCGGTGGCCGACTTCGAGCAGGTCTTCCTGCGCTCCAGCACGACCGGGGCGGTGATCTGGCAAGGGCCGCTCGAGCCGGGAAGCTCCGTCAACACGGTGCGGTTCACCCCGGACGGAAAAGTGGTCGCGTCCACCGACGCGGTCGTCGTCGTACTCGAGGGTGCGACCGGGGCTTCATCGCGGCGGATCACCGTCGACACGCCGCAGATCGCCGACATCGACCTCAGCGGCGACGGCACCCGGATCGCGCTCGCCATCGACGAACGTCACGGGGGTGACCACCGGCGTGCCGGGTCGGCCCGGGTGCTGGAGCTGGCCACCGGCACCGAACTCGCGCGACTGACCCCGGACGACGCGGTGCTCGCTGTCGCGTTCGGTCCGGACGCCTCCTTGGTGCTGTGCTGCGCCGCCGACGACACCACCCGGATGTTCCTGGCGGACGACGGGACGCAGTTGTGGCCGACGGCGGACGAGGTCGACGAACAGGTCACCGCCCCCAACTGCCTGGCGTTCGATCCGAAGGGCAAGTGGACCGTGGTGGGCGGCTCCGACGGGTTCGCCCGGGTACTGGAAGCGGAGTCCGGGGTGGAGAAGTGCAGGGCGCCGAAGCTGGCCCCCGGACTCCCCGACCCCGGAGCCGTCACCCATGTGGCCTTCAGCCCCAACGGCAAGGTGGTGGCCAGCGCCTCCATCGACAACGTGGTGCGTCTGTTCAACCTGGACGGCAAGGAACTGTACGCGGTGCCCACCGACGAGGTACTGGCCATGGAGTTCAGCCCGGACGGCCGGTGGCTGGGCCTCGGCAGCTTCGGCCGCGCGCTGGTGATCGACAACGGCGAACTCGGGCTCGGGTGAGGCGGCATGGACCCCGCCGAGCTTCTGCGCCAGGTCGCCGACCAGCTGCGCGCGCTGACCCAGAACGCGGTAGAGGGTCTGAGCCGCGAGCTGCCCGAGGAGCCGTCGGCCGCCGGCACCGTACTGGCCGGACGGCTGCTCGTGGCGCACGACCGGCTGCCGCCGGGGAACTCGCTGGTGGAACTCGTGCGCGAGATGCTCGGCGACCTGGACGCCGGCTCGCCGGTGCGGTTGCACGGCTGGCGGCGGGCGCCCGGGGCGCCGCTCGGGGTGGCGCTGGTGCTGACCGACGCGGCCGGGCGGGCCGTGCTCGGGGTGACCCCGGGCGGGCCGGTGTTCGACGTGGTGGTCACCCCCGGGGCGGCCCTGTCCATGCCGCCGAAGGTCACGGGCCCGTGGAGTGCCCAGGCGACGATCGCCGCGGCCGGCGGCTGGGACGCCGCGTTCGGTCCGGGCATGCCGCCGGCACCGCCCGGCGGCACCGCGACGATCCAGTTCCTGCGCACCGGCCGGCTGGCCGCCGGGACGGCAGACGGGCCCGGGATCAGCGTCAACGGCATCGCGCTCACCGTGACCGCGAGCCCGGACACGCCGCCGGCCGTCGAGGTGGAGCTGCGGGAACTCGCCGCCGCCGTGCTGCCGGCGGCTCTGGCCAAGCTCATCGGCGTCGGCGGGGCGGGCCCGATGGCCGGAGGTTCGGGGCCGGTCACCGTCACCGTCCGGGCGGACCGGGCCGGTGGACTGCGCTTCGCCGGAACCGGCGCGCTGCGCGCCCCGCTGCCGCTACGGCTGAACGCTCCCGGTGTGCAGACCCGGGGTGCCGCCCTGGAACTGACCTCCGACGGCGGCGAGCTGCGGCTGGCCCTGTCCATGTCGGTCAACGCGGGGCTGCCCGGGCTCCCACTGCGCGCGTCGATGGACGGCGCCGGCATCGACCTGCCGGTGGTGCTGTCACCGGCGACCCGGCCGGGCATCGATCCGCAGCGCCTGCGTGAGCTCTTCCCGGACGGCATCGGCACCGAGCTCAATCTGCCGCCCGTGTCCGGCGGCGGCGTGGTCCGGCGCACCCCCGACCAGGGCTACGCCGGGCTGATCTCGATCGACCTCAGCGTGCTGCGGCTGCAGGCCGTCGCCCTGTTCCGGCCCCCGGTCGCAGGGGCCCCGACCAGCTTCCTGGTACTGCTCGCCGCCAAGTTCCCCGATCCCGGCATCCAGCTCGGGCTGGGGTTCGCACTGGACGCGGTCGGCGGTCTGGTCGGGGTCAACCGGCGCGTCGACGTCACCGCGCTGCAGCAGCTGGTCTGCGACGGCAACGCCGACCGGGTGCTGTTCCCGGACCGGGCGGTGGAGCGCGCCGGGGAGATCATCGACTCGCTGGCCTCGGTGTTCCCGGTGGCCACCGGCAGGGTGCTGGTAGGGCCGATGGTACGCATCACCTGGGGCGGTCGGATGGTGTCGCTGTCCGGCGCACTGATCCTGGAACTGCCCGCCCCGGTGCGCGCGGTGCTGCTGGGGAGGCTCCTGATCGCCCTGCCCGACCCGGTGGTACCGCTGATCCGGCTGCAGGCCGGTGTGCTCGGCCGGATCGACACGGGAGTCCCCGAATTCGAGCTGCTGGTGTCGCTGACCGGGTCGTGGATCGTCGGACTCGCCGTGAGCGGCGAGATGTACCTGCTGGTGCGCGGCGGTCGGCAGCCGGATCTCGTCATGTCCGCCGGCGGCTTCCACCCCCGTTACACCCGCCCGCCCGGGGTGCCCGCGCTGCGCCGGCTCCAGGTCGACCTGGCGCCGGGCAACGGCTTCGGGCTGCGCATGGAGGCCTACTTCGCGGTCACCTCCAACGCGGTCATGTTCGGCGGTCAGGTGCAGTTGGAGGCGATGATCGCCGGCTGCGGTGTGCAGGGCTGGCTCGGACTGGACGCTCTGTTCGTCTTCGACCCGGTGTTCGCGTTCGCGGTGCACGTGCGGGCCGGTGTGGCCGTGCGTGCGTTCGGCCGCCGACTGGCCAGCGTCGGCCTGGACTTCACCTTGGAAGGCCCGGCGCCATGGCACGCGTTCGGCACCGGCAGCATCTCGGTGCTGTTCTGGGACGTCGAGCTCGACTTCGACATCCGCTGGGGCTCCCCGCCGGCGGTCGCGCCGCAGGCCGGGCGTGATCCGCTCGAGCCGCTGCGTAGCGCCATCGGACAGCCGAAGGCGTGGGTGGCGGAACGGCCGGCAGCCGAACACACCGCGCTGGCGTTCACTCCCGCGGCGGTCGAGAAGCTCGCCAGAGGGGAGCTCGTGCACCCCGACGCCACCCTGCGGGTCAGCCAGGAGGTGCTCCCGCTGGGCGTGCCGATCTCCCGGTTCGAGCGTCGGCCCGTGCCGGTGCAGAAGTGGACGATCAAGGAAGTCACCGCCGGCACGCCCCATCCTGTGGACGGTCTCCCCTCGCTGCCGGAGCGGTTCGTGCCCGGCGAGTTCTTCGACCTCACCGAGGACCAGCAGCTCACGGAGCCCGCGTTCGTCAGCCACGCCGGCGGGGTGCGTGTGGGCACCGACGGCGCTCGCCTCGGGGCAGGTCACCGGGTCGACGACGGCTACGAGACCGGGTACGAACCGCCCCTGCCGTCGCGGGAGTTCTCCCCTTGGCCGGGGCTCTTCCGCCGCGAGGGGGTGTACGGGCTCAGCGCCGCCCAACGGCTGGAGCGGTGGCGCACACCCGAGGCGGCCGTGCGGGTACGCCCCCCGACGATGAGTGTGGTCGCCGCCCTCGACCTGCACCCGCTGCTCGCCGACGTCTCCCTGGTGAACGCCACCGCGGACGCCTGGCAGGCGGTACGCGAACAGCTCGGCGACCCGCACGCTCCCGTTCAGCTCGTCGAGAGCTGGGAGCAACGCGCATGAGCCTCCCGGTGAGCACCGGGCCGGCGACCCACCGAGGCACGTCAGGGTCACGCGGCCCGAGCTGGAGCGATGCATGAGTACTCGATGGTTCTTCTCCTCGGCGCAGGTCGGTGCGGCGGCTTCGGCGTCGGGCCAGGCGTTGCCGACGTCGGTGCTGTTCGCCCGTGAGATCGACGGCGAGGACAGGCGGGAGACGGTGGCGGGACCGACGCTGTCGCTGGTCGGGCCGGGGGATGTGCTCGGCTTCGACCGGGCGATGGTGCTGCGCGAGGAGCCGCAGCCCGGCTCGGCGCCGGCGGCGGAGAACGTGCTGGCCAGTGTCGAGCTGGCGCACGCCGACCTGCCGTGGCTGCTCTCGCCGGGGCAGGCCACGACACCGTCCGGGCCAACGCCGCTGCCGTGGATCGCGCTGATCGTGCTGGCCGAGGACGAGGCGGCCCCGCCGCGGGGCGCTAACCCGCTGCCGGTGCTCACCGCCCCGGTCGCGGCGCTGCCACCGGCGGCCGAGCGCTGGGCCTGGGCGCACGTGGAGGCCCGCCTCCCGGACGGCGTCACCGACCTCGGCGCCGCACAGCAGCTCGCCACGGAGGGAGTGCGCAACCACTCGGCCGACGTCGTCGCGCGGCTGTTGTGCCCGCGCAAGCTGGAGCCGGACCGCGGCTGGATCGCCGCCGTGGTGCCGGCCACCGCGGCCGGCCGGGTCGCCGGCCGGAACACGCCCCTGGTCGGACCGGGCACGGCTGATGCCTGGCCGGCCGGCGACGGCCCCACGGTCGAACTGCCCGTCTACCACTGGTGGACCTTCCGCACCGCAGCGGCGGGCACCTTCGAGGAGCTGGCTCGTCGGCTGCGCTTCCGGCCGGCCGCCGAGGCCGGGCTCGGCACCCGGACCATCGACGTCGGCCGGCCCTGGCCGGCCGAGCAGGAAACCGTGCCCGCCACCGTGGCGCTGGACGGTGCGCTGCGGGTACCGGGAACGGCGGCGCCGGAGGTGTGGTCGGACCCCGCCGCACAGGAACGGTTCCTGGCCCTGGTCCGAGAACGCCTGGACGCTCCCGACCGACGCCGCGCCGAGGCCGGGCCTCCCGCCGAGGACCGCGACACGGCCGCCGTCGCCCCGCCGCTCTACGGCAGCCACCACACCGGCCGGCAGACCGTGCCCACCGACCCGAACAGCTGGATGAGCACGCTCAACCTCGAGGTCCGCCGCCGGGTGGCCGCCGCTCTCGGCGCCCGCTACGTACAGCTGGAACAGGAGTTCCTGATGGCCAGGGCCTGGGAGCAGGTCGGTGAGATCCGGGAGGCCAACCGGCTGCTGGCCGTCGGCGAGCTGGCGACCGCCGCCGCGGAGCAGGCCCAGCGCAAGCATCTCGCCCCGCTTGATGTGGCCGACCTGGTTACCGTCATGGCGCCGGTGGGCAACCGGATGCCACTCTCCGACGCCGTCGCCGGACCCGTGGGAGCCGCGACCACACTGGCCACCATGCTGGCCGCTTCCCCGGTGCCGACCGGGGCGGCCGACACCTCGTTCGTCCGGCTGACCCGCCGGAGCGGCGCGCTGGCCCGCCGTGCGGGCCGCGGCGCGACCGGCGACGCCGCTGTCGCCGCTGTCACGGAGGGGACCAGGCCGGTCCTCGAACGCGGGCTGAGCGAGATGGGCGTGATCGACGCGGTAGCGCCCGAGGCCGGCCTGCCCGGCGAACTCCGGGCCGGTCTCAGCCCGTCGAGGCTGCAACTCCTGCGGATGGCCGACCGCATCCCCGCCGATTTCTGGGCGCGGCGCAGCGAGACCGAGGCCCGCCCGCTGCGGCCGATCATGGCGCACCCGAAGTTCACCGTGCCGATCGCGGAGGAACTGCTGGCCCGCTGGCCCGAGTGGGCGATTCCGGGGATCAGCGCGCTGCCGGCGGACTCGGTGACGCTGCTGGAGACCAATCCCGAGTTCGTCGCCGCCCTGCTCGTCGGGCTCAACCACGAATTCAACCGGGAGCTGCTGTGGCGGGAGTTCCCCACCGACCAGCGCGGCACCCCGTTCGCCCGATTCTGGCCCGGCGACGACGCGGACGTGGACGAGATCGCCCGCTGGCCGCTCGAGGCCCCGCTGGGCAGCGGGCTGCGCACCGGCGGCGAGGGCAGCCTGGCACTGCTGGTTCGCGGTGAGCTGCTGCGCCGGTTCCCGGGCACCGCGCTGCTCGCGGTACGCGGCGAGGAGGGCAAGCTGCCGGCCGCGTTCGGCGGAGTGCCGGGCACCCCGCTGGCGCTGGACGAGTCCACCGTGCTCTATCTGTTCGCCGGCATCGACGAGCAACGGGCGCGCGCCGAGGACTGGTTCTTCGTGTTCCGCGAACCGATGCGCGGCACCCAGTTCGGTTTCGACTCCGGTCAGCCCGTCCCCGTGAAGACCTGGGCCGACCTCACCTGGAGCGGCGTCACCGTGGACGCCGCCAGGTTCGTCCGCCTTGCCCCGGCGCCCGCCACACCCAGCGAGCTGCCGCCGGCCGATCCGCCGGTGTGGGGCCGCGACGCGGCAGACATGGCCCGCATCGCCTTCCAACAGCCGTTCCAACTGGCCTTCCGGGCCACCACGTTGCTGGGCAACTGATCACCATGTCGAGGACAGGAGCACACCGGACATGACCGACGCGTTCGCCGCCCGCGCGCAGTTGGACCGAGCCCGCACCGAGGCGGACACCGCGCAGGCCCACGCGGACGAGCAACTGGCCGTGGTCCGGCGACTTCAAGCCGCCGTCCAGGCCGGTGACGAGCGCGCCACCCCCGAACTGCTCACGGCCGCCGAGGCGGCCCAGGCGGAGCTGCAGCGCACGGCCGACCAGCTGAAGAGCGCGGTCAGCGGCGCCGGGGAGGAACTGGCACAGGCCATGGCCGCCGGCACCGCGCTGTTCCCCGACGACAACACCACCCCGATCGCCCTGCTGCCGGTGCGGGTGGAAACCATCTGGTGGGAACCGGGCGCACTTCGGGTGCGCGTCTACCCGGACGACATCCTGCTGTCCCAGTTCGACCCCGAGCTCACCACCGCGGAGGCAGCCGCCGGCACCGAGTACTGGCAGACTCCGGGCCCCGAAGCCTGGCAGAAGGTGCTCAGCCTGCTGCGTCCGGCCCGCGCCGCCTGGGCGGTCCGCGCCTGCCGCCCCGGTGCCCCGCCGCCCGCGGTACGCCCCGACGACCCGAACGAACGCCGGCGGCGGGTGGTCGCGATGCCCAAGCGCTGGCGCTTCCTCGGCCTGGTCGACGGCCAGGTGGTGGTGGACAGACTCGGCCGGCCGGTGCCCGACCCGCTGCCGATCAGCATGCTCCGCACCGACGAGGAGGGCTGGGAGACCGACTGGTTCGAGGCGGTCAAGGCCGGCATGGGTGTCGAGCTGACCTTCACCGACGGCACCGATCATCTGGACGAGCTGCTGGTCGTCGGGGTGCGCGACGACTCGGCGGCGGACGGCGCCGCCCGGTTGCGCGACGTGCTGCACGGTCACCGATTCGGCGGCGGGCTCGGCATGCTGCCCGCCGGTACCGCGACCAACAACACTCCGCGTGCCCGCTCCGGCTGGTCCTCGGCCCCCGCCTACCCCGGGCCGGACCCGGATCCGGAGCCGCCTGCCGGTCAGCGGCAGGTCGCCGACGTGCTGGCCGACGCGCTCGGCCTGCCGGACGCCGGTTTCCTGCGCGGCTGTCCCGGCGCGACCGACGCGGAACCGTCGGCCGTCGCCGCGTTGACCCTGCTCACCTGGCCGACCCTGGGCAAGGGGTTCGCCGAGGCCGCCGCGTCCCAACTGGACCTCGGCACCCGAGAGGTCCGGGCCGCCGGTCCGGCAGGACCGTGGCGCGCGGTCCGGGACCATCTCGCCGAGCATGTCCGCGGTCGGGGGCCGCTGCCGATGCTGCGGGTCGGCCGCCAGCCCTACGGCGTGCTGCCCGCGACCGCGCTGGGCGACTGGCGCGCCACGCGGGACGGCGACGTGGACGCGCTGCTGGCGCCCTGGTTGCTGCGACTGCGGGAGCGCTGGCGCGCGGTGCTGAACAGCGAGGACTCCACCATCCCCAGAGTGCGGCCCGGCGAGCCGGTCGACCAGGTCGCGGTGGACGCGTTGCAGCGGCTGCCGGTGGCGACCGGCCTGGCCATGCGCCGGCTTGACGGGCCCGGGTTCGCGGTGCCGAAGACTCCGCACGACCAGCCCCCCACCCAGCCGGGCCTGCCCGGCCTGGATCCGGAGGGCGTGCTGCGCTGGACCACGGGCTCCGACGGCTGGACCGATCTCGGCTGGGGCCTGGACGAGGCGACCGGCATCCCGGCGTTCGTGCCCCGGCTCACGCCGGACGCGGCCGGCTTCCCGGCCCGCGCGTCGGCCACCGCGGACTACCTGGCCGCGGTGCGCGCCTTCCTGGCCGGCGAGTTGGACGCCGAGAGCTACGACCGCTCCTGGCCGGTGGAGCTGTCCTCCGGCCGGGAGACCCCACCCCGGCCCAGCACGTTCTTCGACCTTCCGGCCGTTGCCGGCGAAGTGCCGGACGAGGACGGCGAACCGGCCGACGGCGGTGCCCCACCGGCCGACGGCAGTGTTCCGGCACCCGGGGACGGAGCCCCACCGTCCGAGGACGGCGCGCCGACGCCCGAGGACGAAGGGGTGCCGCCGGGGTTCCCACCGCAGGCTCCGCCGGATGCCACCGGAGTGCTCGACGCGCTGCTGTTCCTGCCGAACTGGGCGTTCTCCGACGACGGTGAGGACGATCCCCTCCCCCGTGCGCTGGCCGCCACCGGTGACGTGGACCAGCTGGTGGCCGACGTGCTGGAAGGGCTGTCGGAAGGCGATCGGGCGGAACGGGTCGCGGCCGCCACCCGGGCCACGGCCGCGCTGCCCCGGCTGGAGCAAGCACTGCGGGCACTCGCCGCCGTACCGACGACCCGCGTTCCCGAGCTGCTGCTGGAGGTCATCGACGTCCACTCGCACCGGCTGGACGCCTGGATCACCTCACTGGCGTCGCGGCGGCTGGCCGAGCTGCGGGCATCCGGGACCGATGGCGTCCGGTACGGCTGCTACGGCTGGGTGGAGGACCTGCGGCCGGCGGTGCCGAGGGAACAGACCGAGATCGACGTGGACGGCGTGGCCACCACGGCCGAGGTGTCCGGGCAGGACGGCTACATCCACGCACCGTCGCTTCAGCACGCGGCAACCGCGGCCGTGCTGCGCTCGGGCTTCCTCGGCCACCCCGGCGAGCAGACCTACGCGGTCAGCCTCACCTCGCGCCGCGCCCGCATCGCCCGATGGCTGCTCGGCGGCGTACGCCGGGGTCAGAACCTGGGCTCCCTGCTGGGCTACCGGTTCGAACGGGCCCTGCACGATGCGGCGCTGGACCACCTCGTCGAACGGTTCCGTCGCCAGTTCCCGCTCCCCGTCGTGCCCGAACCCGAGGACCCGGGGGCCGACGCGCCGTTGTGGGCGCGCAGCGCGGAGGCCGTCTCCGCGCGCAACGTCGTCGACGGGATGGCCCTGGTGCGGGCCGGTGCCGGCGTGCTCGACCTGCCCAGTGTCATCGACGGCGCGCCGGTGGTGCCGTCGGCCGACCGGGGAGCGGCGGAACCGCTGGTGCAGGACCTCGCCGACGCCCTCGACGCCGTGGGCGACCTGGTGCTGGCCGAGAGTGTGCACCAGTTGGTGGGAGGCAATCCGATCCGCGCGGGGCTGACCGCCGACACCCTGGGCCGCGGTGAGGACGTACCGGACACGTTCCACGTGTTGCGCACCCCGCGGCGGGCCCGCGCGCTGACCCATCGAGTGGCCGCGCTGCTGCCGGCCCAGCCGGTCGCGCCGAGCGGCTGGCCGGCCGACCCGGTCGCCACGCTGCAACCGGCGGTGGAGGCTTGGGTCGCGCACCTGCTCGGCCCGGCGGCGGGCTGGACCCTGACCGGCGTGCTGGGCGGGCACGGTGAGGACCCGGGCGGCGACCAGGGCCGCGTGCCCGACGAGGAGGGCAACGGCCAGGCATTCGAAGTCACCGCCGACCGGCTCGGGTTGGGCGCGCTGAGCACGGTGCTGGAAGCGGGCGGCGCCGAACACGCCCGGCTCAGCCGCGCGGTCCTGGATGCCCAGGGCGCCCCGCCGGACACACGTGTCACCTTCACCGGTCCCGGCTGGACCGGTCTGCGCGGCAGGGCGGTCCGGATCCGTTCACTGCTGGCCACTGCCCAGCCGCTGCTGCCGGCGCACCTGTCCGAGAACCCGGGCGACAGCTCGCTCGGGACGACCGATCTGCAGCGTCGGCTCGCTGACTTCGCGGCCGACCCGCTGGTCGCCGCACACCCCGGCGCGGCCGCGGTCGGCGCACTGGCCGCGGAGGCGGCCGGACCGGACGGGGCCGAGGGCTGGCTGTCCCGGGCACGGGCGGCGGTGGCCGAGGTGCTGGGTGCGAACGTCCCACTGCTTCCCGCGCTCGGCCGGCCGGCGCCGGCCGGCCGGACCGACCTGCCCGGCGCCGACGTCGAGGACTGGTTGCGGCGCAACGCGACGGTGCGGCCGGTGGTCCAGGCCCTGCACGAGACACTGGTGCTGGCCGGAGCGCGGGCCGGACGGGTCGAGCGGCTGCGCGCGGCACAGAGCCCGCAGGGCGAGGCCGACCCTTGGATCGGGGGCACCTTCCCGGCCGGGCGCCGCCCGCAGGCCGTCGCACACCTGGTCTGGCACGCCCCGGCAGAGGCCGCGCCCGGCACGGCCGTGACCGGTCTGCTGCTCGACGAATGGATCGAGTTGCTGCCCGGTTCGGACGTGCTGCGACCGGCCGTCGAACCTCCGCTGCCGGCCGGTGCGCCCCCGGCACCGGCACCCGAGGCACCGGCGGCAGCGGCACCGCCGGAGACCGAGCTGACGGGTGTCGCGTTCCACTACGACCGGCCCGACGCCAAGGCCCCGCACAATGTGCTCATCGCCGTCCCGCCGGACCTGGACCGCGGATGGACCTCCGACGGCCTGGTCCAGGTCCTCCGCGAGACCCTGGAGCTGGCCAAGCTGCGCGCCGTCGATCTCGCCGACCTGCCGCTGCTGGACGATCTGATCCCCGCCGTCCGGATCTCCCCGGAAGGCGCGACCGGGCAGGCGCTGTCCAGGGTCGAGACCCGCCGGCCGAACACCGACCCTGAGGGGCCGTTCCGTCTGGAGCCCGGGCACCGTACCGGTGACGTCGAATCCGGTCTGGCGGCCCGGGTGCACGACCCGCTCTGGCTTCTCACCCGGCAGTGGCAGTTCGGAGAGTTCGCCGCCCAGGACGCCGGCTCCCCCGCCGTGGTCCGGATGTCCGGCAACAGTGCGCGGATCGACGCCTGGCGGCCGGCCGGCGCCGCGGACTGGGTGCCCTACGACCCCCGCCTCGGGCCGCTCGACGTCCAGGTCGAGGACGAGCCGGTCAGGGTCGACGAGCGGCTGCGCGCCGAAGGCGGCGTCGCGCTGCTGCGGATCTCCGACGACGCCGGGCTGCTCACCGCCGCCATCACGGCGCTGGCACCGCATCAGCTGCCGGCGGGTGAGCCCGACACGAGTATGGTCGGCCTGCTCGACGGCCGGGTACCGGACGCGGTGGCGGTGGCGGCGGCTCTGGACGCGGGCACGTTCGACGGCGGACCGGACCCTCGGCTCGGCGAGGTGGCCGCCCGCTGGCGCCGCTGGTGGGCCGGGCAACTGGCCGAGCGCGGCCCGGACTGCTTCGACCCGCACCGGTTCGAGTACGCCGCAGAGCTGTCCGCCGGCGGCGCGGTGCTGCGCGCCGAGGAGTACCTGGGCGACGGCCTGGACTGGTACGGCCTGGACGTGCACCCCGATCCCGATAACGCGGCCGCCCCGGCGGGACCGCGGCACACGTTCACCGACGAGGGCCTGCCCTCGACAGTGCGCTACGGCGGGCTGCCGGCCGACCGGTTCTGGGAGATGGAGGACGCGCGGGTCGACCTGGGCTCGGTGGACGTGTCCACGCTCGACACCGGCCGGCTGCTGCTGATCTCGTTCGCGACGGTCTACGGCAACGACTGGTTCCTGGTGCCGCTGGAGGTTCCGACCGGCTCGCTGACCGTGCTGGACCGGCTGCTCGTGCGCGACGTGTTCGGCCGCCACCACCTGATCGCCCGCGCCGGCCGGGATGACCCGTCCTGGTCGATGTTCAGCCTGCACAGTCCCGACCCGGACCACCCGGCGGCGTCCGGGCTGCTGGTCCTGCCCACCGAACGCGGTCAGGTGGGCGAGGTGCTCGAGCACGTGGCGCTGGCCCGCGACGAGTTGGCGAACCTGGCCTGGGCCGTACAGCACCGCTACACGGACGGCCGCGGAGAACTGATCGACCGCCGGGACCGGTGGGCGCGCACGGCGCCCGAGCCGGTCGCGACCGGCGAGCTGCCCGCCTACGGGGTGCAGACCGTGGTGCCCGAGCACTGGTTCCCGCTCGTCCCGGAGCCGGTCAGGACCGCGATGATCCAGTTCCGGCTGACGGAGCTGACCGGTCCCGGCCTCGACTCCCGCCCGGAGGGTCTGCTGATCACGCCTGGACTGCTGGTGCACGAGGAGGAGGTGCCACGCGACGGGGTGAACGTGACACGCCGCCCGGTGCTGGCCCGCTGGTTCGACGGCTCCTGGCACAGCTGGGTGCGCAGGGAAAAGGCCCCCGGCACCGGGGACAGCTCCAGCGGGCTCGCTTTCGACACCGTCCGGCCCACCGAACCGTGGCCCTCATGAGGAGCCACGGGCGCGCGCCGGGACCGGGCCGTCGGACGTCCGGGCGGGCTCCTACGGGTTGGCCGTGGAGACCACGTACACCCAGGGGCGGTCCGGTTCGGTCAGGTCGACCGTGATGTCCTTGCTCGGCCGGGGGTCCTTCTGGTTGTGGACGGTGCCGGCCCAGGCACGGCCCTTCAGCTTGAAGTTCCAGCCGACCACGGCGGAGTCCCGGTCACTGATGGTGACCTTGCCGTTCTCGAGGGCCGCGCGGCTCGTCCCCGCGCCCTTGAGGAAGGTGTCGAGGCCCTTCGGCGAGGTGCGGAACTGGACGTACAGCCGGCTGGTCTTCCAGTTGCTGGTCTCGAAGTAGGAGACCCGCGTGGCGCCTTCGGGGACCGGCACCTCGAAGATGCGGCGCTTCATGATGGACGGCCAGAAGTCGCGCAGGCCCTGGGCGGCGGACTCCGCCTCCTTGTCACGGCCGCTGGCGCGGCTCTGACCGGCGGAGATCACGAGATAGCCGGCCGGGATGCCGATGAGCAGCACGATGACGATCGCGGTGATCCAGCGGCGCACGATCATGTGGCGCCGGCCCTCGGGGGTCGGCGGATTCGGCTGCGGCGTGAGCCGGCGGGTGGTCAGCGTTGTCATGACGGCGGTTCCTGGGTGGGGCGTACAGAACTCGGGTTGCGCAGGGCCTGGGCATAGCGCTCGTAGCGCTCGTGGCGTTCCACACGGCGGCGGTTGGCCCGGCGGAAGCGTCGGGCCACCAGCCGCGCGAGGTCGGCCGCGCCGACCATACCCGCTTCCGGGCCGAGCTGGGCCTTGGCGATCCGGGCCTCCGGGCGGTAGCCGCGGCCCGTCAGATGACGGCGGAAGGCGTCCCTGGCGGGGCCGATCAGCAGGTCGTCGGCGGCGCTGACGCCGCCGCCGATGACGAAGCACGACGGGTCGAGGGCGGCCGCGAGGTTGGCGATGCCGACACCGAGCCACTGGCCGATGTCCTGGAACAGCTCGACGCACATCGCGTCGCCCTCGCGGGCCAGCTCGGTGATGAGCGGCCCGGTGATGTCGGCGACGTTGCCGCCGACCCGGTCGATGATGCTGTAGGCGACCGGCGAGTCGGCGGCGGCGAGCTCGCGGGCCTCGCGGACCAGGGCGTTGCCGGAGCTGTACTGCTCCCAGCAGCCGCGGTTGCCGCACGGGCAGCGGTGGCCGCCGGGCACGACCTGCATATGGCCGAACTCGCCGGCGACGCCGAACTTGCCGCGCTTGACCTGGCCGTCCTCGAGGATCGCGCCGCCGATGCCGGTACCGAGCGTGATCATGACGATGTGGTCCTCGCCACGTCCCGCGCCGAAGCGCCACTCCGCCCAGGCGGCGGTGTTGGCGTCGTTGTCGACCAGGACGGGGACGGCGAGACGGGCGGAGAGGGCGTCGCGCAGGGGCTCGTTCCGCCAGGCGAGGTGGGGGGCGAAGAGCACCTTGGAGCGGTCCGCGTCGACCCAGCCGGCCGCGCCGATGCCCACGGCGTGCACATCGTGCCGGTCGGAGAGGTCGAGCACCAGCTCGCAGATGGTGTCCTCGACGACCTTGGGGCTCTTGGACTTGTCGGGGGTCTCGGTGCGGATCTTCTCGAGGATGATCCCGTCGGCGTCGACGACGCCCGCCATCACCTTGGTGCCGCCGATGTCGATGCCGACCGTGGGTACGCGGGGCGCCGTGAGGTGCGAGCGCCGCTCGCGCGTGCCGACCGTCTTCAGGACAGTGGCGCGTGCGGTGCCTCGGTTCGTGAAGTCGCGGTACGTGCTCAAGTCGTCCCTGCGGGGTCGTGGTGGCCGGTCCGGGTCCTCGGCGGGGTCCGGGGCGGGTGGGGTCCGCCCCCTCGATGCTAGTGGGCGGCCGGGCCCTCCCCCGAACCGCGCGGCCGGCCGGCAGGCCGGTCGCCGCCGGACGGGTGGCCGCCGAGGTGGGTCGGCTCGGGCGCGCGCTCCAGCTCGTGGCGGAGGTCCTCCAGCTCGCTGCCACCCGCCATCTGCCGCGTGAGCTCGTCGAGTGTGACGCTCTGCTTGGTGTGGCTCCCGGACATGACACCGCGCTTGAGGAGCACGAAGCGGTCGCCGACCAGATAGGCGTGGTGCGGGTTGTGGGTGATGAGCACCACGCCCAGACCCGCGTCACGGGCCGCGGCCACATACTTCAGCACCACGCCGGACTGCTTCACGCCCAGTGCGGCCGTCGGCTCGTCCAGCACCAGCACCTTGGCGCCGAAGTAGACGGCGCGGGCGATGGCCACGCACTGGCGCTCACCGCCGGACAGCGTTCCGATGGGCTGGTCGACGTCGCGCAGGTCGATGCCCATCCGCAGCAGCTCGGCGCGGGTGGTCCGCCGCATCGTCTCCACGTCGAGGCGCTTGAAGGGGCCCTTCCCGCGGGTCGGCTCCGAGCCGAGGAAGAAGTTGCGCCAGACCGGCATCAGCGGGACGACCGCCAGATCCTGGTAGACGGTGGCGATGCCCCGGTCCAGCGCCTCGCGCGGGCCGGCGAGGGAGGTCTCCTCGCCCTCGATGCGCAGGGTGCCGGCGTCGTGCCGGTGCAGTCCCGCGATGATCTTGATCAGGGTCGACTTGCCGGCGCCGTTGTCACCGAGGACACAGGTGATCTCACCGGCGTGGCACTCGAGGGAGACGCCTTCGAGGGCCCGGATGTTGCCGTAGTACTTGCTGACATCGTCGAGCTCGACAAGGGCACTCATCAGGTGGTCGCCTCCGCGCGCTTGCGTACCCATGCGTTGAGCAGGGTGGCCAGGAGGAGCATCGCTCCGAGGAAGAACTTGAACCAGTCCGGGTTCCACTCCGCGTAGACGATGCCCTTGCTGGTCATGCCGAAGATCAGTGCGCCGACGGCCGAGCCGATCGCCGAGCCGTAGCCGCCGGTGATCAGACAGCCGCCGATGACCGCGGCGATGATGTACGTCAGCTCGTTGCCGACGCCCTCGCCGGACTGCACCACGTCGAACGAGAACAGCAGGTGCTGGCCGGAGACCCAGGCGGCGAAGGCCACCCCCATGTACAGCAGGATCTTGGTCCGGTTGACCGGGACGCCCACCGCGCGGGCCGCGTCGGCGCCGCCGCCCACCGCGAAGATCCAGTTGCCGAAGCGGGTGCGGAGCAGGATCCAGGTGGCCAACGCGATCAGCACGACCCACCACACGATGGTCGCCTTGACCGTCGTGCCGCCCACGGTGAACTCGCCGAAGACGCTCTTGGCGGACGGGAAGCCCTCCATGTCGCCGATGGACTTGGTCGAGACCGTGCCGCTGATGAGTTTGGTGAGGCCGAGGTTGAGGCCCGTCAGCATCAGGAACGTGCCGAGCGTGATGATGAAGCTGGGCAGTTTCGTACGAGTGAGCATCAGGCCGTTGAAGGCACCGAGCCCGAGGGTGACCAGCAGGGAGACCAGGGCCCCGACCCAGACGTTGGCGGTCATCTGGTAACTGAGCATCGAGGAGATCAGCGCGGAGCTGGTCACCATGACACCCGCGGAGAGGTCGAACTCCCCGCCGATCATCAGCAGCGCGACCGGCACGGCCATGATGCCGAGGGTCGAGGCCGCGTACAGGACGGTGGCGAGGCTGGACGTCCGCAGGAAGGCGTCCGCGACGACGGAGAAGAAGACGAAGACGGCCACGGCTCCGACGACCGAGCCCAGCTCGGGGCGGCCCATCAGCTTGCGCAGGGGTGACGTGCGCAGCAGCCGCTCGTCCGCCTTGTCCGGCGCCTTGCCGGGTGTGGCCGGTGGTGCGCTCGTGCTCATCGGGTCCCCCGCTCCGTGAATTCCTCGAGCTCGGCGGCATCCTTCTCGGTGATGATCTGGGGTCCGGTCAGGACGGGCCGCCCTCCGCCGAGGACGTCGGCGTTGTACTTGTAGAGCCACAGCAGGTCCACCGCCTGGTAGCCCTGGAGATAGGGCTGCTGATCGACGGCGAAGCCGAGCGTGCCCTCCTGAAGCGCCTTCGCAACCTTGGGGTTGAGGTCGAAGGTGTCGACCTCGGCCTTCGACCCCGCGGTCTTCCTGGCCTGGACGGCGGCGTCCGCGAAGGGCGCGCCGAGGGTGACGACGGAGTCGATGGACCGGTCGGCCTGGAGCTTCGCCTCGATGGAGGCCTGGACGTCCGGCATATTGGTGCCGTCGACGTACAGGTTCTGCAGGTCGCCGCCGAAGGTCTTCTTCGCGCCCGCGCAGCGCTGCTCGTGGCCCACGTTGCCCTGCTCGTGCAGCACGCACAGGGCCTTCTTCTTGCCGCGCGCGTCGAGCTCGTCGCCGACGGCTTCGCCGGCGATGGTCTCGTCCTGGCCGATGTGGGTGAGAGCGCCGTACGCCTTGGACTGCTCGGAGCCGGAGTTCACCGTGATCACGGGGATGCCGGCCTTGCGGGCCTTGGCGACGACGGCCTTCATCGCGTCGGGCTTGGCGAGCGTGACGATCAGCGCGTCGACCTTCTTGGAGATGTAGGAGTCGACGAGCTGCGCCTGCTGCTGGCCCTCGTCGCTGTGGGCGTAGAGGAAGTTGATGTTGTCCTTGGCGGCCGCCTGCTCCGCGCCGCTCTGGACGATGTCCCAGAACGTGTCGCCGTCGCCGGAGTGGGTGACCATGGCGAACGTCCAGCGCGGCGTGTTCACCGCGGCCTTCCCGGCCGCGGCCTGGGCCTTGCGGGCGTCCTCCGCCCGCTTGCCGCCGGTGCTGCTGCATCCCGCGAGGGACACTCCGAGTACCGCCGCCAGCACCGCGCCGAGCGCGCGTACCCCTGTCCTTGCCCTTGCCACGACGTGGTGCCCTTCTTGCCGTACTCGCTGTCCTGCCTGCTGCGGCCGGCCCCGGGGCGGACCCGGCCGGCCGCCCAAGTATCGGTCATCGCTGGTCGCGGGGTCGGCAGCGGGGGCGGGCAGGCGGCTGCGGGGGCCGCTTCGAGCGCGTTCACCGCGTGCCGTCGGCCGTGAGCTTCTCGAGCGCGGGGACGTCCTTCTCCGTGACCAGGGCGGGGCCGGTGAGGATCGGCTTGCCGCCGCCGATCACGTTCCCGTTGACCTTGTTGAGCCACAGTTCGTCGACCGCGAGATAGCCCTGGAGGTAGGGCTGCTGGTCGACCGCGAAGGCGATCTCCTTGGCCTTGAGGCGGGCGACGACCTCGGCGTTGAGGTCGAAGGTGCTGATCTCCGCCGACGACCCGGCGCCCTGCTTGGCCTTCACCGACGCGGCGGCGAACGGCGCGCCGAGGGTGACGACCGCGTCGATGTCCTCGGCGCTCTGGAGTTTCGCCTCGACGGACGAGGTGGTGGCGGGCATGTTGGTGCCCTCCACGTTGAGGTTCTCGACCGTGCCGTCGAAGGTCTTCTTCACGCCGGCGCAGCGGGCCTCGAGGGAGACGTTGCCCTGTTCGTGGATGACGCAGAGCGCCTTCTTCTTCCCCTGGGCGTTGAGCTCCTCACCCACGGCCTCGCCGGCCACCGACTCGTCCTGGCCGATGTGGCTGAGCGCGCCGAGGCCGTCGGAGAACTCCGCTCCGGAGTTGATCGTGACGACGGGGATGCCCGCCGCCACCGCCTTCTTCACCACGTCGCTCATCGCTTCCGGCTTGGCGAGGGTGACGATGATCCCGTCGACCTTCTGGTCGATGTACGTCTGGACCAGCTGGGCCTGCTCCTTGCCCTCCGGGTTCGCCGCGTAGAGGAAGTCGACGTTGTCCTTGCGGGCGGCGACCTTGGCGCCGCTCTGCACGATGTCCCAGAACGTGTCGCCCTGACCGGAGTGCGTCACCATGGCGATCTTCATCCGGGGGGTCTTCGCGGCCTCTCCGCCCGCGCCGTCCCCCGACGGCTTCTCGTCGGCGTCCTTGCCGCCGGAACTGCTGCATCCGGCGACGACGACCAGGGCACATGCGGCGAGCAGGGCTGCTGCCGTGCGGGGGCTACGCATGGTGGGTCCGCCTTCTCTCCCGGCCGCCCGGTTGCGGCTGGGTGAGTTTCTACGGCTGCTCCGCGACCCCGTCAAGACTTTGTCCGAACATTCTTACGCGTGAGCTAGGGCCCGCGGTGGGACGCGGGGTGGCCTACGGCCGAACCAGGAGCTGGAACTCGAAGGCGTAGCGCGAGGCGCGGTAGACGTGGGAGCCGAACTCGACCGGCCGGCCCGTGTCGTCGAAAGTGGCGCGTTCCATCGTCAGCAGCGGCGCTCCGGCGGGCTCGCCGAGCAGCTCGGCCTCCTGCTCCGTCGCCGCTCGGGCGCCGACCGACTGGCGGGCGCTGTGCAGGGTGATACCCGCGGCCCGCATCATCCGGTAGAGGCCGGTGGACTCCAGCCGTTCGGTGTCGCACTCCAGCAGGCCGGCCGGCAGGTGGTTGCGCAGCCGAGCCATCGGCTCGCCGTGGGCGTAGCGCAGCCGCTCGATCAGCCGCACGTCGCTGCCCTCGGGGACGGCGAGGGCGGCCGCGACCTCGGCGCTCGCGGGCTCGACCTCGTTGGTGAGCACGACCGTCGCGGGCCGCTGGCCGGCCGCCTCCAGATCGTCGTAGAGGCTGCTCAGCTCCAGCGGGCGCCTCACCTGGCTGTGCACGACCTGGGTGCCCACACCTCGGCGGCGCACCAGCAGCCCCTTGTCGACCAGGGACTGGATGGCCTGGCGGACCGTCGGCCGGGACAGCCCGAGCCGGCCGGCGAGCTCTATCTCGTTGCCGAGCAGACTGCCCGGGGTGAGCACCCCCCTCTCGATGGCTGATTCCAGCTGCTGCGAGAGCTGGAAATAGAGCGGGACCGGGCTGGTCCGGTCCACGCTCAGCTGGAGTGACAGCGACGGTCCCGTCTCGTGTCTGGGCTGCTTGGGCACGTGGGGGAGCGTAGTCGCACGCCATGTTGACGGGAAGTCGTGAGGTTCGGTTGTCAGGACAAAGTCTTGACAGCGCGGTGGCCCCACCTCCACCTTTGGGCCATGCGCATCGGACTCATCGGGACGGGACGTATCGGCAGCTTTCACGCGGGGGTGCTCAGCCGCCACCGTGAGGTGGGTTCCCTGGTCGTGGCGGACACCGACGCCGTCCGGGCGGCGGTGGTGGCGGACCGCTGCGGCGCCACCGCCGCGCCCAGCAGCAACGAGGTCTTCACCTGGGGCGTGGACGCGGTGGTGATCGCCTCCGCGACCGCCGCGCACGCCGACCTGATCGCCCGCGCCGCCCGGGCCGGCATCCCGGCGTTCTGCGAGAAGCCGATCGCCCTGGACCTGCCGGGCACCCTGGGGGCGCTGCGGGCGGTCGAGGAGGCGGGGACCGAACTCCAGCTGGGCTTCATGCGGCGCTTCGACGCCGGCTACACGGCGGCGCGCGAGCTGGTGCGCTCCGGCCGCCTCGGCCGGCTGCACACCGTACGGGCCATCACCTCCGACCCCGCGCCACCGCCCGCGGCCTACCTGCCGCTGTCGGGCGGCCTGTACCGGGACTGCCTGGTCCATGACTTCGACATCCTGCGGTGGGTGACCGGCCGTGAGGTGACCGAGGTGTACGCGACCGGCTCGGACGCGGGCCACCCGATGTTCAAGGAGGTGGGCGACATCGACACGGCGGCGGCGCTGCTCACGCTCGACGACGGGACGCTGGCCACGGCGACCGCGACCCGCTGCAACGGCGCCGGCTACGACGTACGGATGGAGCTGGCCGGAGAGCTCGACCAGGTCGCGGTCGGCCTCGACGACCGCACGCCGATCAGCTCCACGGAGCCGCACGGCCTGCCGCCCGTCGACAAGCCCTGGCCGGGCTTCCTCGAGCGCTTCGCCCCGGCGTACGAGGCGGAGCTGGACGCCTTCGTGCGCCTGGTGGCGGGCGAGGCGGAGAATCCCTGCGACGGCCGGGAGGCACTGACGGCGCTGCGGATCGCGGAGGCCTGCGAACTGTCCCGCCGGGAGCACCGGCCGGTCCGGCTGGAGGAGATCCCGGCGGACTGACACGGCGGGCCGGTCGCCGGGCCCGACGACGTCACGATGTGCCCGCGGACAGGACGGTGCCCTGCGCGACGGCGCAGAGGGTCTCGGCCCCGTCCTCGCCGACGGTGAGCAGATCGCAGCGGACCACGGCCTGCCGTCGCCCGGTGTGCACGACGGCGGCACGGGCGAGAAGCGTGCGTCCGGTGGCCGGCCGCACGTACTGCACGGAGAAGCCGCCGGTCAGCACGGCCGGCCCGAGAGTGGTTCCGGCGGCGAAGGTGATCGAGTTGTCGGCGGCGTACGCGAGGACACCGCCGTGCAGATACCCGTTCTGCTGGCGCAGTTCCTCCCGGACGTCCACCTCGAGCACGGCCTCCCCGTCGCCGAAGGCGGTGATCCGCGCGCCCAGCAGCCTGCTGAACGGCTGGCTGTCGAGCACCTTGCGCGCGGTGTCGAGATCAAGTCCGGTCATGTGCGCACTCCATGGATGTGGGGTCGAGGGCATCGAGTACGGCACGCAGCGCGGCTCGCGCCTCGCTCTCCGTGCCGTCGGCCGGCCGGAGTTCGTCGAGTCGCGCGGTCCAGGCCCGGACTCCGGCGGCCGGGTCGGGCGCGACGAAGGAGAGCGCCCCGGCGCTCGCCTCCTGCTGCCGCTCATGGGCGTCGTACCAGCAGGTCCACTCCCAGCCGGGCCAGCCGGGCAGCCGGTCGGCGGCCGCCGCCCCGCCGAGGAAGTTGCCGCGGGTCCAGGCGGCGACGCGACGGGCGGGCACGTCGATGTGCACGCCTCCGTAGGGGATGTGGGGCAGCCTCGACACACGGGTGCCGGGCAGCAGTTGGCGGACCACGTCGGGGCCGTGTGCCAGTACGTCGGACGCGTTCTCGGCGGAGACGGCGTGCGCCTGCGGACCGTCCCGGTAGGTCACCGTGACGGCGACGGTGAAGTCAGGCTCGTCGGGGAAGGCGGCCTGCAACAGGCCGCCGGGCCGGGTGCCGAGCTCGGAGCGCACGGACTCCCGCTCCATGCCCAGGTGGGCGACGACGTCCTCCAGCCCGTCGTACGCCCAGCGGACCTCCCAGCCCGGCCAGGTCCCGGCGAGGACGGCGAACAGGGTCCGGCGCTCCTCGTACGTCTCCAGGTGCCAGGTGAACAGCAGCAGGACGCGTCTGTCGTGGTCGACGACCGCCGCGGCCTCGCACGAGATGTCGTCCATCCAGTTGCGGGGCCCCACGGGCTCCAGTCCGGCGATGAAACGGCCGAACTCCTCCGGCCCCTCCGCCGCGTCGACGGCCAGGCGCGGCCCGCCCCAGCGGAAGTAGAACTGCTGCCAGGAGCCGTCCCTGACCACCGCGTAACGTGCCCGCTCCGCCATGGCCGGCCTACCAGCGCACCGGCAGCCGGCGGACACCACGCATCAGGAGGCCCGGCAGCCAGTCGTACGTGTCCGCGGGGGCGTCCAGGGCGAGGTCGGGGCAGCGTTCCAGGAGGGAGCGGACGGCGATCCGTGCCTCCATGCGGGCCAGCGGCGCGCCGAGGCAGAAGTGGATGCCGTGCCCGAAGGCGAGATGGCCGCGGGTGTCCCGGCGGATGTCGAAGCGGTCGGGGTCCGCGTAGCGGGCCGGGTCGCGGTCGGCGGCCGCCAGGCCGACGAGCACCATTGAGCCCTGTGGAACGACCTGGTCGCCGATCGGTACCGGCGCGGCGCTGAAGCGGACGGTGGCGGTCTCCACGGGTCCGTCGTAGCGCAGCATCTCCTCGACGGCGCCGTCGAGGAGGGAGAAGTCGGCCCGCAGGGCGGCGAGTTGATCGGGGTGGGTGAGCAGGGCGCGCACGCCGTTGGAGATCAGGTTGACCGTCGTCTCGTGGCCTGCGACGAGCAGGAGGTAGGCGAGGGCGCGCAGTTCGGCCGTGGAGAGCCGGTCGTCCTCGGCGGGGCCGTCCGTTTCTGCGGGGCCGGCGAGGGTGCGGACGAGGGCGGAGAGGAGATCGTCCGTGGGGGCGGCGCGGCGCTTGTCCTCGATGAGTTCGTCGAGGTAGACCGCGAGCTGCCGGACGGCGTCCTCGCCCGCTTCCTGCGAGGTCGGGGCGACCACCTCGTTCGACCACGTGCGGAAGGCGTCGCGGTCGGCGGCGGGGATGCCCAGGAGTTCGCAGATCACGACGATCGGCAGCGGGAAGGCCAGCGCGTCGACGAGGTCGGCACGCCCGGCCGGCAGCATCTCGTCCAGGAGATCGTCCGTGATCCGCTGGACGCGGGGGCGCAGCGCCTCCGCGCGACGCGGGGTGAACTCACGGCTGACCAGCTTGCGCAGCCGGGTGTGGTCGGGCGGGTCGAGCACGAGGAGGTTGGGGCCGATGACCTGCTCGTCCAGCATGGTCACGCCTATGGTGGCGGGCGATTTCGACAGCCGCGCGTCGGAGAGGGCCGCCCGTCCCTCCTCGTGGCCGACGATCAGCCAGAACTCGCCGCCGTCGGCGCCGCGCACGCGGTGCACGGGGCCCGATTCCCGCAGTCGCGCGTAGTACGGATACGGGTTCGCGGTGAAGTCGGGCCCGTACTGGTCCAGATCAACGATGGTCACCGGCTCACCCTACGTGCGTTCCTCGTCGTCGAGCAGGCCCGCGTCGTGCGCCAACAGCGCGATCTGGACACGGTTGTTGAGGTCCAGTTTGGCCAGGATGCGGGACACGTGCGTCTTGACGGTGGCGACGCTCATGTACAGCGTCGCCGCGATCTCCGCGTTGGAACTGCCCCGGCCGACGGCGAGCGCCACCTCGCGCTCGCGGCCGGCGAGCAGTTCGAGACGCCGCAGGGCCGCGGCCCTGCGGGTGTCGGCGCCGCTGCCCGCCACATGGGTCATCAGCTGCCGGGTGACCGCCGGGGACAGCACCGGATCGCCGGCGGCGACTCTGCGCACCGCGGCGACGATCTCCACGGGCGGAGTGTCCTTCAGCACGAACCCCGCCGCGCCCGCCCGCATCGCCCGCAGCACCTGTTCGTCGGCGTGGAATGTGGTCAGCACCACGACCTCCGGCGCGTCCGGCAGCCGGCGCAGCCGCTCGGTGGCTTCGAGACCGTCCATGACCGGCATGCGGATGTCCATCAGGACCACGTCCGGCCCGAGCCGGTCGACGAGTTCCGCCACCTCGGAGCCGTCGGCCCCCTCCCCCACGATCTCGATGTCGCCGGCCCCACCCAGCATGAGGGCGAGGCCTGCCCGTACGAGCGGGTCGTCGTCCACGACGATCAGCCGGACAGTCATGCGGACCACGGTAGCCAGGCCCGTACCCGGAATCCGCCGTCGCCCCGCACACCGTGCTCCAGCCGCCCGCCCGCGAGCGTGGCCCGTTCGGTCAGGCCGATCAGGCCCTGGCCGGAGCCGGGGACCTTCGGGACCTCGCCGGCCGGGGCCTCGTTGTCGACCAGCACGGTGATCCCCTCCCCCGGGCCCCCGCGCAGGGAGAGGGTGACGTCGGTGCCCGGGGCGTGCTTGCGGGCGTTGGTCAGTCCTTCCTGCGCGATGCGGTAAGCGGTGCGGCCGGTGGCGGCGGGCACGGCGTCCGGTTCGACGACGGCGTTGTCGAGCGTGACCCTCATACCGGCCTCCCGGGACTCGCCGACCAGCGCCTCGAGGGTCGCCAGCGTGGGCTGCGGCCGGTCAGGGCCGTCGCTGTCACCCGGGGCGCGCAGCACGCCGATGATCTGACGCAGGTCCTGGAGCGCCTCGTGTGCGCTGTCGCGGATCACGCCGGCGGCCCTGCCGACCTCCGCGGGGGGCGCGTCGGGCCGGAACTCGAGCGCTCCGGCGTGCACGCTCAGCAGGGTGAGGCGGTGCGCGAGCACGTCGTGCATCTCACGGGCGATGGCCTCGCGGGCGAGCCGCTGCGCCTGCTCCGCGCGCAGGGCCGCCTCCGCCTCGGCGCGCCGGGCGCGTTCGCGCAGGGCGAGGACCAGTTGACGGCGGGCGCGCACGAGCATGCCCCAGCCGACCATCAGGAGCACCAGCACGACCCCGGCGACCGTGGAGGCGAGGAAGGAGGTGCTCGGGTCCGGCCGCAGGAAGGCCTGGACCGCGCCGGACACCATCGCCAGCACCCCGATGACGGCGACGGGCCGGAACGGGCGGTGCACGGCGAGGCTGAACAGACCGAGCATCAGCGCGCCCCCGGCCGCCGGGGCGACCGCGGAGACGGCGACCAGGGATGCGGCGAGCGGCACGGGCGCCCGCCGGCGGACCCACAGCGCGCAGCAGGCGGCGGCGCCCAGCAGCTGGTCGGCGAGGATCACGGCTTCGGAGTTACCGGCCTGGGCACTGGCGTCGGCGGCCAGCGCGCCGATCACGGCGGCGGCCAGGAAGACGAAGGTGTCGACGACCCAGTCGCGTACGGTGCGCCGGGGCCTCGCCCTGCCCTGGTTGCCGGGCAGGTCGGGGCCGGGTGGGTCGGCCATGGCCGAGGGCAGCAGCCATGGGTACTCCGCGCGGGTCATGTCGGCAAAGCTACGAGGCCCGTGGCCCGGATGTGCCCGTCCGGGCGCCGGAAGCGACCAAAGTCGCGGGACCGGATACTTTCGTCGCCCGTGATCGGTGCCGAAGCCGGACGCGCGCGGGCGGGGCGCCGCGCGAGGCTGCCGGCATGAAGAAGATTCTCGAGGTCGGCGGGTTCCTGCTGTTCGTGTGGGGCGCGGCGGGTGTGGCCCACGAGCTCACGGGCTGGTTCAAGCTCTGGGGAGTCGTGCGGCGTCTGAACTTCCTCGACGGCCATGAGCTGTATGCGAGCATCGTGCTGGCGGTGCTGGGCGGGGTGATGATGGTGGCGTCGGACCGGTTCCGCTGAAGGTGCGACGCCGGCCCGAGCAACCACGCCCGCGCACCGACCGCGCCCTCGTGGTCGAGCCGGCCCTTCGCGGGCCGCGCCGCCCGCCGTGTCAGGCCTTGTCCTTCGCCGGACGCTCCGCGTCCATGAGGCGGGCGACCTCCGCCGCGTGCTCGCTCAGGCGGTTACCGACGCTCCCGCTGGTGTAGAGCGCGGTGCCGACGACCGCGACCGGCACCGACAGGCCGAGAACGCCGAGGAGTTCGGGCCAGTCGCGCTCGGACTCGCAGGTCGCGTCCTCCCCGCCCTCGTTGGCCGTGCCCCACTCGGTCAGCAGCCGGGACTCGCACTCCCTGCCCTCGCCGTACGCGCTGTCCAAGGTGTACGGGAGGAGCAGCAGCACGCCGAACCACACCCACAGCAGCGCCGCCAGGGACAGCAGGCCGAAGCCCCAGGTCTGCGTCCGCTTGGCGCGGGCGCGGAAGGCCAGGTCGTGCTGAAGCGATCGCATGGGCGTCGAAACTAGCAGTCGGTCCTGTCGGCGGCGCGGCGCCCCCAGGTCGTCCCCGCGAGCACGAGAGCCGCGCCCACCAGGCCGACGGCGCCGATGTGTTCACCGCCGATCGCGATGCCCGCGGCCGCCGCCCACAGCGGCTCGGTGCCGAGCAGCAGGCTGACGCGGGACGGCGAGCTGCGGCGTACGGCCCACATCTGCACGAAGAACGCGAACAGGGTGCAGAAGACGGACAGGAACACCAGCCCGGCCCATTCGCGCGGCCCGAAGCCGACGGCCACGGCCCACGGGGAGGCCCCGCTGCCCGGCAGGGCGGCCAGCACGGTGAACACGGCGACCGCCGCCATGAGTTGGACGGTCGTCAGGGAGAGGGAGTCCGCGCCGCGGACCGCCTTGATCCTGGCCATGGCGAGCACATGGACGGTGCGGACCACGGCTGCCAGCAGCATCAGCAGGTCACCGGTGGAGGGGGCGGTGAAGTCCGTCCCCTGGGTCAGCAGCACCACGCCGGCGACCGATACGGCCGCCGCGGCGAGGAAGGACGACGGGGGCCGGCGCCGGGTCACCGCCGCCTCCGCGAGCGGCGTGAAGATCATGGTGAGGCTGATGATGAGGCCGGCGTTGGTGGCCGAGGTGTGGACCACGCCGTAGGTCTCGAGCAGGAAGACGGCGCTCAGGATCACTCCGAGCAGCCCGGCCCCCCTCCACTGAGCGGCGGTCAGCGACCGCAGCCTGCGCCGCCCCGCCACGGCGAGCGCCGGCAGGACGAGCGCGAACCGCAGGACGAGGACGGCCACGACGGTGTGCGTGGTCGTGATGCCCTTCGCCGCGAGGTAACTGGCGCCCCAGACGACGGCGACGAGCAGCACCGGCAGGTCGGTGAGCCAGGCCCGGCGGGGGGCGAGTACGGGTGCGGGTGCGGCGATCGACGACACCTGGTCTCCAGCGGACACGGCGGGGTGGAGACTTCAGCGGCTCGCACACGGGAGCGATCACCGTACCGGGACACCCGCAGGCCTGCATCTCCTATGCGTAGCTGCCGTACTCCGGGCGGCCGGCGAGCTCGTAGGTGTGGATCGCCGCCCCGGTGCCGGTGGTCCGGGCCTCGAGGTGCTTGAACGCCGTGGGCGTCGCGCCCTCCGGGAACAGGCGCATGCCCGAGCCGAGAACGACGGGGAAGACGACCAGGTACAGCTTGTCGACGAGGTCGTGCGCCATCAGGGTCTGGGCGAGCTTGCCGCTGCCGTGCATCTGGAGTTCCCCGTCGGTGCGTTCCTTGAGCGCGGTGACCTCCTTGACGATGTCGCCGCCGATGACGGTGGTGTTCTCCCAGTCGGCCGACTTGAGGGTGGTCGAGGCGACGTACTTGGGCAGGGAGTTGAGCTTCGAGGCGACCGGGTCGGCGGGGTCGGTCTGCTTGGGCCAGTAGCTCGCGAAGATGTCGTAGGTGCGGCGGCCGAGCAGAAAGGCGCCGACCCGCCCGAAGACCTCGTCGATGAACTGTCCGAAGTCCTCGTCCCCGTAGGGCACGGACCAGCCACCGTGCTCGAATCCGCCGGTGGTGTCCTCCTCGGGCCCGCCGGGAGCCTGGTAGACCCCGTCGAGGGTGAGGAACTGGGTGAGGGAGAGCTGCGCCATGGTTCATTCCCCTTTCATCGCTTTTCAGCGGGTTTCGATGAGTCTCACAGCTCTGACCGCGCGGGGTCCCGGAACTCATCGGCGTGCCGAGCGCGATGTCCGATCACCGCCAGCACGGGGCCACCGGAAGCGATGTGATTGAAGCCGCAACCACTAAGCGGATGTTGGAGGCTTCGATGAACGGCAAGGTGGCTCTGGTGACCGGCGGAAGCCGCGGGATCGGCGCGGCGACCGCACTGCGGCTGGCCCGTGGTGGCGCCGACGTCGCGATCACCTACGTGGCGGGGAAGGAGGCCGCGGAGGAGGTCGTGCGGCGGATCGAACAGGTGGGCCGGCGCGGGGTGGCCCTGCGCGCGGATTCGGCCGACACCGCGGAGGCGGCGGACGCCGTGGACCGCACCGTGGACGCTCTGGGCGGGCTCGACATCCTCGTCAACAACGTGGGCGTGGGCCTGCTCGGGCCGCTGGAAAGCATCACGCCGGCCGATGTGGACCGGGTGCTGGCCGTGAACGTAAGGGGCGTGTACCTCACGTCCCGGGCGGCCGCCGCACGGATGGGGAGCGGCTCCCGGATCGTCACGATCGGCACCTGCATGACCCAGCGGGTGCCGGGCCCCGGCGGCACCCTGTACGCGATGAGCAAGTCGGCGCTGATCGGTCTCACCAAGGCGCTGGCCAGGGAGTTGGGCGGGCGGGGCATCACGGCGAACATCGTCCACCCGGGTCCGGTCGACACCGACATGAACCCGGCGGACGGCCCGTACGCGGACCCGCAGAAGGCGGACACGGCGCTCGGCCGCTTCGGCCGGCCGGAGGAGATCGCGTCGATGGTCGCCTACCTGGCGGGCGGCGAGGCGGCGTACATCACCGGTGCCGAGTTCTCCGTGGACGGCGGGCACGCCGCTTGAGACATGTGCGCGGGGCGCACCGTTGCTGTCGGCCGGTGCGCCCCGCGGGGCAGGGAGGGTGTCGTACCTCCCCGTTCTGTGGCGGCTGCGCGCCTCCCGGACTCCTGGCGGGCGCGTGCCCGCCGGGCTCCGGCGGCGTGGCGCCGATGGGCCCGGCGGACCCGCCCGCCGGGCTCCGGTGGCGGCTGTCAGCCGCCGAGCTCCTGGTGACGGGCCGTCAGGCGGGCCGCTCCCTGCTCGGTCAGGGAGCCGAACAGCCGCAGGCGGGAGATGCCGCCGTCGGGGTAGATGTCGATCCGCACATGGGTGCCGACCGCGGGGGCGTCGAGTACGAAACGGTGGTTGGTGTCGGGCTGCAGCCGGGTGCGCGGCAGGATCTCGCGCCACTCGCCCTCGGCGCCGTCCCGTACGGACAGCGCCGCCCAGCCCGCGCTGTTGCCCTTCAGGTACGCGGTGTCGATCTCGACCGCCCGGATCTCCGCCTGCCCGACCAGCTGGTAGCGGATCCAGTCGTTGCCCTTGTCGCGGCGGCGGCGGGTCTCCCAGCCGTCGTCCATCTTGCGGGAGCGGCCGGGCTGGATGGTGTTGGTGGCCGGGGAGTAGAAGCGGTCGGAGGCGTCCTCGACCTGGCCGCCGTTCTCGAGCGCGACGAGGTCGAAGGTGCCGAGCGCACCGAGCCATGCGGGATCGGGCACGACCTCGCCGTGGACGCGCAGGCGGGCGATGCCGCCGTCGGGGTGCTGGTTGACGCGCAGGTGCGTGAAGCGCTGCTCCACGTCGACGGCGAAGCCGTTGGCGGCGTGACCGCCGACGGCGGTGCGCGGGACGAGCGTCGTCCACTTCACGTCGTCGCCGAGGAGCTCCTCCGGCGATGGCGAGCCGGCGACCGAGGCGCCCTCGATCGACACGGCCTGCGGGTAGTTGCCGCGGAAGTGCGCGGTGTCGACGACGATGCCGCGTACGACGCCGGGGGCGCCGAGGCGTACCAGCGCCCAGTCATGGTCCTCGTCGACGGGGTGGGGCTGCCCAGCGGAGACACCGCGGCGGCGGCGGGTCTCCCAGCCGTCCATGATCTTGCCCTTGTGGCCGAAGTGCTCGGGGTCGAACTCGGCGGGCTCCGGCTTCAGCAGGTTCTCGCGCTCGGCGAAGAACTCGTCGTTGGCGGCGACGACGCCCGCGCCGAGGCGGCGGTCGGCGAGGTCGGCGTGCTGCGTGAAGGGGAAGTCGGCTGCGCGGTAGTCGGCATACGGGTCGCCGCCGCCGTAGGGGCTGGCGTCACCGGTGAAGGAGGGGATGGAGGATGCAGACACGGTTCAGTTGTTCCTTTCGAGCAGCCGGCCCGTCGGCTCGGCCAGGTTGCCGTTCTCCACGATCCGCCTGCCGCGCAGCCACGTCGATCTGACCACCCCGTACAGCGTCCTGCCCGCGTAGGCGGTCACCTGGTTGCGGTGGTGCAGTTCCGCGGGGTCGACGGTGAAGGTCGCGTCGGGGGCGAGGACCGCGAAGTCGGCGTCACGGCCGGCCTCGATGGCGCCCTTGGTGCCGAGGCCCGCCAGCTCGGCGGGGGCCTTCGCCATCCAGCGGACGACGTCGTCGAGGGTGTGGCCGCGCTTGCGGGCCTCGGTCCAGATCGCGGGCAGGCCCAGCTGGAGCGAGGAGATACCGCCCCAGGCGGATGCGAAGTCCGGGGTCTTGAGATCGGTGGTGCAGGGAGAGTGGTCGGAGACGATGCAGTCGATCGTGCCGTCGGCGAGGCCCTGCCAGAGCGCGTCCTGGTTCGCGGCCTCCCGGATCGGCGGGCAGCACTTGAACTCGGTCGCCCCGTCCGGGACCTCTTCCGCGGTGAGGGTGAGGAAGTGCGGGCACGACTCGACGGTGACGGCGACGCCCTCCCGCCGGGCCTCCGCGATCAGCGGCAGCGCGTCGCTGGAGGACAGGTGCAGGACGTGGACGCGGGCGCCGAGCCGCTTGGCGTGCGAGATCAGGTTCCCGATCGCGGTGTTCTCGGCGTCCCGGGGCCGGGAGGCGAGGAAGTCGGCGTATCTGGGCCCGCTCCGCTGCGGCGCGGAGGCGAGGTGGTGCGGGTCCTCGGCGTGCACGATCAGCAGGCCGCCGAATCCGGAGATCTCGGCCATGGAGCGGGCGAGCTGCTCCTGGTCGAGCTCGGGGAACTCCTCGACGCCCGACGGGGACAGGAAGCACTTGAAGCCGAAGACCCCCGCGTCGTGCAGCGGCCGCAGGTCCTTGACGTTGGACGGGATCGCGCCGCCCCAGAAGCCGACGTCGACGTGGGCCTTGGAGCGGGCCACGTCGCGCTTGACGGCGAGGTGGTCGACGGTGGTGGTGGGCGGCAGGGAGTTGAGCGGCATGTCGAGCAGGGTGGTGATGCCACCGGCGGCGGCCGCGCGGGTGGCGGTCCAGAAGCCCTCCCACTCACTGCGGCCGGGGTCGTTCACATGAACGTGGGTGTCGACGAGGCCGGGGAGGACGACGTCGTCCCCGAAGTCCTCGAGCCGCGCACCGGCCGGCACGTCGGCGTCGTACGGCCCCACCGCGGCGATCCGCCCGCCGGCGACGGCGACCGTCGCGGCGCGCGTCCCCTCGGGGGTGATCACCCGCGTCGAGCGCAGCACCAGGTCCACTTCCACGTCGGACACCCGCTCCCCTCACTTCCACTGCTCAGCGAAAATTCAACGAACTGTTGAAGGAGTCTTCCCCTCTCGTCGATACCCGTCAAGACCCGCCCGAGGCGGAAGATCACGCTTGTACGTTTCCACAAAGTGGAAGTACAATTCCGTTGTGACGTGGTCGCTTCAGCCAGGAGCAGGCCCGCGCATCACCGCAGACACAGGGACAAACACGCCCTGACCGGCCACGACGCGACTCTGCGGGCGATGTGTCCCGGACCCGCGCCCGGTAGGCTGCAGCCTTGCCCTGCCTGCCCGAAAGGACCGCCGACGTGCCGACGTCCAGCGCCAGCGCCACCGACGCAGCCAAGCCCGCCGCCAGCGGCGGCGTGCAGTCCCTTGAGCGCGCCTTCGACCTGCTCGAACGAATGGCCGACGCCGGTGGCGAGGTCGGTCTCAGCGAGCTCTCCGCCAGCAGCGGTCTGCCGCTGCCCACGATCCACCGTCTCATGCGCACACTGGTCGCCTGCGGCTATGTACGCCAGCAGCCCAACCGCCGCTACGCGCTCGGCCCCCGGCTGATCCGCCTCGGTGAATCCGCCTCCCGCCTCCTCGGCACCTGGGCCCGCCCCTACCTCGCCCGCCTCGTCGAGGAGACCGGCGAGACGGCGAACATGGCGCTGCTCGACGGGGACGAGATCGTCTACGTGGCGCAGGTGCCCTCGAAGCACTCCATGCGCATGTTCACCGAGGTGGGCCGGCGGGTGCTGCCGCACTCCACCGGCGTGGGCAAGGCGCTGCTCGCGCACACCCCGGCGGAGGAGGTGCGGGCGCTGCTGGCCAGGACCGGCATGCCCGCCGCGACCGAGAAGACGATCACGACGCCGGAAGGCTTCCTCGAGGCGCTCGAGCAGGTCCGCCGCGCCGGCTACGCGGTCGACGACAACGAGCAGGAGATAGGGGTCCGCTGCCTCGCGGTCTCCGTGCCCGACTCCCCCACCGCGGCGGCCGTCTCGATCTCCGGTCCGGCGGGCCGCGTGACGGAGGCGGCGACGGAGAAGATCGTGCCCATCCTCCAGGAGGTCGCGCTCGACCTGTCCGCGGCACTGGCCAACACCAACGGGCAGAGCTGACGACGGCGGTGGGCCTGGGACGGGGTCCGGACCGGTGAGGGTCGTGGATCGCGCAGTTTGCAGACTCCGAGCCGCCGCTACCAGGAACCTCCAGCGGTTGCGGCCGGCGTGCTCCCCGGCTGCCCGAGCACGGCAGGCGCTCGCGCCGGTAACAGCCGGGCGGCCGGTAACTGCCTAGCGGCCGGTGCGCTGCCCGGCCTTTCGAAGGCGGCAGCCGGGCCCGCCTGCAGCTGCCCGGCCGCCGGTGCGTTCCCCGGCTGCCCGAAGGCGGGCAGCCGGGCGCGCCGGTACCGCCCAGCGGCCGATGGCTACCTGGGCTACCCGGGCTACCCGAGGACGGGCCCGGTACCGCCCGGCGGCGTGCGCCGAGGCGACGAGGCCGCGAAGACGACGGTCCCCCGCGTTCTCCGGCAGGCCGGAGCCGCTCAGCGCAGGACGGCCGCCAGCAGGTCCGCCCCCAGCGCCGTCAGATCGGGCAGATTGAGGTGGTGCCGGACGTAACGCCCCTGCCGCCGGGCGGTGAGCAGGCCGGCGCGGCGCAGGACCGCGAGGTGGCGGGAGACCTCCGGGGGTGAGAGTTCCCAGGCGTGGGCCAGCTCACCGGTGGTGTGCGGGCCGCGGGCCAGGGTGCGCAGCAGCCGAAGCCGTACCGGATGTGCGAGTGCCTCCAGCCGCAGGGTGACGGTTTCCAGCGATACGGGCTCCGAAGGACCCGGCTCGGCCACCGGGTACTGCACCACCGGCTGCCACCCCGGCGCGTGGACCACCACCAGGTGCGGGCTGCCGAAGACGCTGGGGATGAAGGTGACACCGGTGCCGTGGGCGGCGGTCGCCTTGTCCTGCAGCTTGTCCACGACGATGCAGTCGCCGTCCGGCGCCAGGGTGAGGGCGCCGGAGACCGACGCGAGCGCCGCCCCGACGCCCCGGCGCTTCAGCAGGTCGTTCTTCAGGCGCAGGTCGGTGGCGAGTTGCACGGCGACGCCCGTCCACGCGGCGTCGAAGAAGGCCTCGGCGCACTCTTCGAGCGTGCGGCGCACCCGCGCCCGCACAGCGGCCGGGTCCGCGAGCAGCCGTTCGGCGAAGGCCTCTTGCCGCGCACCGCGGGCCTGGGCCAGGTCCAGTGCCCGCTCGCGCGCTGTCGCGTCGGTGAGCGGCGACGCCGCGGCGAAGTGGAGCCGGTTGCTGCCGCACGTGGTGACGAGCGCGGCGGTCGCATACGTTTCGTCGTCGATCCGGTCCACGTCGTCCAACTCCTCGGCGAGGGTCGGCCGAGGCCTGGCGGGGATCAGGAAGTCGGCCTGTGAGGAACGCCAGAGGAACTCGGCCTCCCGCAGCCGCTCGGCCAGCTCGGGCCGCAGCCCCGACCAGACGTCCCCGGCCCAGCCGGCGTGCTGCGGATGATGTCCGGGTTCGGCCAGCACGTGCAGCATCGCGGTCAGTTCGGCCAGCGGGGAGGCGGCGAACCGCAGTCGCTCGGACGGCAGCCCGCCGATGTCGATCCTCAACGTCATCCCCTCAGCATCGCCGACCGGACGGCGGCGACGGTCTCGGTTGACGGTGTCCGTCAACCGGCGTGGCCGTCCCGGCGGCCGAACGCACCGTTGCCGCCATGCCGACCACCGCCAAGATCCGATCCCGCGCCCTCGTCCGTGCCTCTGGAGGTCCCCGCTACGCCGTCGCCCTGGCCGTGGACGCGCTCGGCACCGGACTGCTGCGGCCCTTTCTGCTGCTCTACGGGGTGACGGTGCTGAGGCTGTCCGCCCCGGCCACCGGCATCGCCATGACGGTCGGCGTCGTCGTGGGCCTGGTGTGCATGCCCGCGGTGGGCCGATGGCTGGACCGGGGTGCACGCAGCACGGTCGTGGCGGCGTCGATGCTGGTGCGGGTGCTGGGCGTGGCGCTGCTGCTGGCGACCCCGGCGGGCCACGTCTGGCTGTTCGCGACGGCGGCGCTCCTCCTCGGCATCGGCAACCAGGCGTGGCCGGCCGCCCACGCGGCCCTCGTGGCCACGGTCGCCCACGGCCGGGAACGCGACGCCGCTCTCGCGGCAGGCCGCGCCCTGCGCAACGCCGGTCTGGGTGTGGGCGCGCTCATCGCCACCGCGTGCCCGGCGGGCGGCCCGACCGCTCTGCAGGCGCTGGCGGCCGTCACCGGGCTCGCCTGTCTCATTGCGGCGGTCTTGGCATGGTCGATCCGCCTGCACGCTCAGCCGGCCGGTGCCCAGGCCGAGGACGGGGCCGACGCGCCCGCGCCTCGGATGCGGGCGCTGCTGGCGGCCAACGTGGTCTACGTCTTCTGTCTCAACGTTCCCGAAATCGCGCTCCCTCTCGTCCTGGTGACGCAGCTGCACGCGTCCCCGGTGTGGTCGGCGGCCATCTTCGTGGCCAACACCGTGCTGGTGGTCACGCTGCAGGTTCCCCTCACCGTCCTGATGTCCCGCTTCCCCCGGCGGCACGTGCTGGCTCTCGCCGGCGTGGTGCTCGCCGCGTCCTATCTCGGCTTTCTCACGGCCACCTCATCGGGACACGGCTGGGGCGCCCCGGCCGTCGCCGCGGTGTCCGTGCTCTGCACGATCGGCGAGATCATCTATGCCGGCAGCGCCACCGCGCTCGTCACCGCCCTTGCTCCGCCTCATGTCCTGGGACGTGCCCTCGCCCGCTTCGAGCTCTCCACGGGCTTCGGCCTCGCCGTCTCCCCGGCGGTCATCACCGCCCTCGCACCGCACGGCGCGACCGCCCTCTGGGGGAGCCTCGCCGCTGCGACGCTCGTCTCCGCCTCCGCCGTCGCCACCGAGAAGGACCAAGGAAAGCGGCCCAACGGCTGCTGCCCCCGGACAGGAGCAGGCTCGTGAGCCCCCAATCGCCTGCGGCCACGGGTTCGAAGCAGCGGTGGACGAGATCCAGGACCGCGCGAACGCGGTCCTGGATCTCGCCGTGCCTCACACCAGCGTGAGCGCGTACACCTCCACCCGCGGGTCGTCCGGCAGGCTCAGCGAGCGCACCGTCTTCCCGGTCTCGAGCGGCGCCGAGGTCGCGAACAGCCGTACCGAAGGCCCGTCGACGCCCTGGCCCCGCCGGATCCGGTGGTCCATGTCGAGCGCGACGGTGGTGCCGCCGGGCGCGGAGCCCGCCCAGTCGCCCACCGTGACGGGAAGTTCGGCGCTGGTGCCGTCGGTGTAGCGGACGGTGAGCGTCGTGGACACCGTGCCGTTGTGGGCGGCCGCCACCAGCCGGAGCGTGCCGTGCCGCCCCGCCGGCAGGAGCATCGACTGCCCGCGCGCCTCGGTGAAGTTGGCGGCCGTACCGGACGCGTCGGGCGCTTGGTAGGTGACGCCGTCCCAGGTCACCGGGCCGGCCTTCGGCAGCAGTGCGGCGTCGTAGCTCCAGCCGCCGCCGTCGAAGTCGCCCTCGTCGGAGGCGGCCACGGTCGCGGTGCCGTCGTGGTTCGCCTCCCGGGCGAGGTCCACCGCGCACTGCCCGCCGCTCGCCGTCGCGCACCGGTTCGGCTCGCGGACCTCGACGGTGGCCTCCCGCGCCACGCTCTCCACGCCGGTGCCCGTCACCTCGATACGCACCGGGTAGGAACCCGGCGCGGTCCCGGCCGGCACACTCACCTCGGCCTCCACCGTGCGCTGCACGGGCAGCCGGCGGGAGTCGAGCGTGAAGGACGTCGGCATCCGCACCTCCCAGCCCTCAGGAATCCGCGCCCGCACGGTGACCCGCAGCGCGCCGGGAGCCTGGCCCAGCACGTCGAGGGCCAGGTGAGCGGTCTGCGGGGTGTCCCCCTGCGGCACGACGTCGGAGCCGGCCCGCAGGGAGGCGTCCAGCCGGGTGCGTGAGTCGGCGGCGGCGCGGTTCACCGACGGCGGCTCCGCGCTCCTGCCGGTGCCCCAGGAGGACGGCTCGTCGCCCAGTTCGTGGGCGAGGGTGCCGCCGTGGGCGACGGCGTCCCAGTCGAGCCAGGTCCGGCGCAGGTCACGGCCGTCGAACGAGGACCGCTGAATGTAACGGGTGGTGTCGCTCGCTCCCGGTGCCTTGATCGTCAGGGTGCCGCCCTGCTCCTCGCCGTACGTGCCGACGCGGACGACGGCGGAGGAGAACTGCGGGCTGGAGACGGCGAGGAAGTCGCCGCCGCTCATCGTCGGATAGAGGCCGAGGGAGGAGAAGACGTACCAGGCGGACATGGTGCCCAGATCGTCGTTGCCGGTCATGCCGTCGGGGCCGTTGGTGAACAGCGTCATCGCCGCTCGGACGACGGTCGCCGTCTTCGCGGGCGCGCCCGCCCACAGGTACATGTACGGGGCGTGCAGATCGGGCTCGTTGTTCGGGTTGTAGGTGGGCTTGCCGTAGTAGTCGTACGGCGCGGAGATCCAGTCCTCGCGGGCCGTGCGCTCCGGGTCGGTGAGCAGCTTGTCGTACGCGAAGAACGAGTCGAGCCGCTTCTCGGTGGCGGACCTGCCGCCCATGAGAGCGACCAGCCCGGACGGGTCCTGCGGTACCAGCCACTGGTACTGGTGGGCGCCGCCCTCGTGGAACTGGTGGGCCGCCTCGACCGGGTCGTACGGCGTCAACCACGTCCCCTCGGCCGTACGCGGCCGGAACTGCGCGATCCCCGAGTCCCACAGATTGCGGTACCACTGACCGCGCGCCGCGAACGTCCGGGCGTCCTGCGCGTGGCCCAGCTCACGGGCCATCAGGGCCAATGACGCGTCGGCCGCGGCGTACTCGAGGGTGGCGGACGCCGGGTGCTTGCAGTCGTTGTCGCCGCCCTTGTCCGCGCAGTCCTCGCCGAGCTCCAGGCCGGAGGGGACGTAGCCGCGCTCCTTGTAGTGCTCCACCCCGGAACGGCCGTTGTAGGGAGAACCGGCGGGCGGGGTGCTGGTCGCGTTCTTGCGCAGGAGTGCGTACGCCTCCTCCTCGTGGCCCGCGAGCAGCCCCTTGGACCAGGCCTCGACGAGGAACGGCGTCACCGGGTCGCCGGTCATGATGTTGGTCTCGCTGTTGGCGAGCGCCCAGCGCGGCAGCCAGCCGCCGTCGCGTCCGGCGGTGACGACCGAGAGCGCCACATCGCGGGCCACCTGCGGCTGGAGCAGCTCGAGCAGCTGGTTCTGCGGCCGGTAGGTGTCCCACAAGGAGAGGTTCTGGTACGGCGTGAACCCGTCCGCGGTGTGCGCCCTGCCGTCGAAGCCGGCGTAACGGCCGTCCACGTCGCCGGCGAGGTTCGGGTGCAACTGGGCATGGTAGAGCGCCGTGTAGAAGGCGCGCTGCCGCTCGACGGTGCCCCCGCCCACCTCGACGGAGCGGAGCTGACGCTGCCAGGTGGCCCGCAGGCCGGCACGGGTTGCGTCGAAGTCGTACGAGTCGCCGGTCTCCGACGCCAGGTTCTTGCGGGCGCCCTCGATGCCCGTGTACGACAGGCCGACCTTGACGACCACGTCGCGGTCGTCGGCCGCGTCGAACGTCACCCAGGCGCCGTTGCCACCCTCGCCACCGGCGTCACGGCCGCCGGGGGTGCGCGTGTCGCCGCGCCAGGTGCCGTGCGAGGCGAAGGGCCGGTCGAAGGTGGCGGTGAAGTGGACCGTGTGGCGGTCCTTGCCGGCGCAGAAGTTCCCGGCCTCCACGCGGCCTTCTACGGTGCGGTCGCCGACGACATGCACCTCGGAGTCGTACACCCGCTGGTTGGCCTTGCCGGTGTTGAACAGGACGTTGGCCTGACCGGTCGCGGGGAAGGTGTAGCGCTGCCAGCCGGTGCGGGGCGTGGCGGTGAGCTCCGCGTCGATGCCGTACGTCTTCAGACCGACGCGGTAGTAGCCGGGCTCGGCCTCCTCGTCGTCGTGGGAGTAGGCGGACCGGTAGCGGGACGGATCGACGGTGTCGACCGCTCCGGTGGTGGGCATCAGGGGCAGTTCACCGGCGACGGAGCAGCCGACGCCGGAGAGATGGGTCTGGCTGAACCCGTGGATCTCGTCCTGCTGGTAGTCGTAGCCGCCCTGGCCGCCGGTGTCGGGGCTGACCTGCACCATGCCGAAGGGGGCGCTCGCACCAGGAAAGGTGTTGCCGAAGTTCTGTGTGCCGACGAAGGGGTTGACCAGTGCGGCGGGGTCGTCGGCCACCGGCGCGGCGGATTGCGCCGCGGGGGCGGGGGCGAGGAGCCCGCCCCACGCCATGGCGGCCGCCAGCGGAAGGGCGGCGGCCCGCGTCGTGCGCGCCCGTATTCTCCTGAGCAGTTGGTGCATGGGCGTCCCTCTCCTGAATCCGTGGACCGGCGCGGAGACTCGACCATGCGTCTGACATCGTTGTCAACTCCCTGGACAGATTTCCCGTCCGCCGGGAAACCGGTCCGGGGCGGTCGTTCAGCGGGACGCGGCGGGCGCGGGCGTCAGCCGGCCGTCCGTCATGGTGACCGTGCGGTCCATCCGTTCCAGATGCGCCAGGTCGTGCGTCACCAACACCGTCGCCGTGGCCCGTTCGCGGGTCAGGCCCACCAGCAGGTCCAGGACCGCAGCGCCCCGCTCGTGGTCGAGCGCGCTGGTCGGCTCGTCGACGAGGAGCACGGACGGGTCGTTCATCAGCGCGCGGGCGATGTTCACCCGCTGGCGCTGGCCCCCCGACAGCTGGTGCGGCCGACGGCCGGCCTCCGCCGCGAGGCCGACCGCGTCGAGCAGTTCGAGGGCCCTGCCGCGGGCGGTGCGCTCGAGCCGGCCGGAGACATGGGCCATCACCTGCAACTGCTCCGCCGCCGTCAACGACGGCAGGAGGTTCGGCTGCTGGAAGACGATGCCGATGCGCTCCCGGCGCAAGGCGGCCTTGGCCGCCGGGCCGAGCCCGGCCGTGTCGGCGCCGTCCACGACGATCCGGCCGCTGTCGGGGGTGACCAGGGTCGCCGCGACGGCCAGCAGGCTGGACTTGCCGGAACCCGACGGTCCCACGACGGCGGTCAGCGAACCGGCGGGAACGTCGAGCGCGACCCGGTCGAGGGCGGTCAGCCGCCCCCGGCCGTCGGGATAGGTGAGGGTGATGTCGTCGAGCAGCAGGCTCATCGTGCGCTCCCCAGGGCGGTCAGCGGGTCGACGGCGGTGATCCGTCGGACGGACAGGGCCGCCCCGGCCGCGCCGAGGACGATCATCACGGCGGCCGGGACGAGGACGGTCGGGGCGTCGAGCACGAAAGGCACGTCGCCGCCCCCGATCAGCACCCCGGCACCGGCCGCGAGCCCGGTGCCGAGCAGGGCCCCGGCGGCGAGCATCACCACCGCCTGCCCGAGGGCGTCGCACAGCAGGTAGCGGGTGGAGGCGCCCAGCGCCTTGAGCACGGCCACGTCACCGCTGCGCTGGATCGTCCACACCGTGAAGAACGCCCCGATGACGAGGGCCGAGATCGCGAACAGGAAGCCGCGCATCAGTTGCAGCGAGCCGTTCTCCGACCGGTAGGAGCCGATGGCGTCCAGCGCGTCGTCGACGGTGCGGGTCTGCGTGCCGATCGCCTCGTCGGCAGCGGCGATGTCGGCACCGCCGGTGGTGGTCAGCGCGATCACGGTCGCCGCCGGGCCCGTTGAGAGGCGCTGCCAGTCGTCGAGCGCCGTCCAGACGACGGGGGTGTGGGAGTAGGAGGCGTCGCCCTCGACGGCGGCGACGGCCGCGTCCAGGGTGCCCAGCCGGAACCGGTCGCCCGCCCGCAGTCCGAGCTCGTCCGCGGCCGGCTCGGAGAGCACGACCTCGCCGGAGCGCACCGGACGCGGCGCGAGCCCGGCCGACGGCTCACTGCCGAAGGCGGAGACGGCGGCCGTACGCTTCCCTGCGGTCGCGTCCAGCGTACGGATGCCCAGCGGGGCGGCGGCCCTGACGCCGGGGCGGGCGGCCCACCCGTGCCACTGGCTCGGGGTGACGGCCGAGTTCGCGAACGAGACGGGCCGGCCGCCCGGTGGCGCGGCGAAGGCCAGGCGGTCGGCCGGCAGGCCGGTGACGGCCGAGGTGTTCTCCCTGGCCAGGCCGGCGGTGAGCCCGGACAGCAGTCCCACCAGCAGGGTGATCAGCACGACGACCGTGCCCATCAGCGCGAACCGCCCTTTGGCGAAGCGAAGGTCTCTCCATGCGACGAACATGGCTCCAGCCTGGTGCGCACGGCATGCCCGGACATCGCGCTCCGGTGCGTATCCGTCTCAACCTTTTGATTGAGCCGGTCACCCGGCGCCGTGCTTACGCTGGAGTGACCATGGACTCCCGGACCCTGACCCCCGTCGTGCGCGTACTGCGCGTGTGTCTGCATGCCCTGATGGCCGGACTGCTGGCGCTGGCCGCCGCGCGGGCCGTCACCGGCGGCGAGCCGCAGGCGTACGCGGTCGTGACCACGGCCGCGCTGGTCGTGGCCGTGTACGCGGCGGGTGTCCTCACTCCCGGAGTGCATCGCTCCGCGAGTGCCGCAGCCCTGTGGCTGGCGGCACTCGGCGCGGCGTGGCTGGCGCTGCTGGTCCTTTCGCCGGACGCACTGTGGGTGGCGTTCCCGCTGTACTTCCTCCAGCTGCATCTGCTGCCGGTGCGGTGGGGCCTGGCCGCCGTGGCGGCGACGGCCGCCGCCGCGATCGGGAGCTTCCTGCTGCACGGGCAGACGGTCACCCCGGGCACGTTCATCGGACCGTTGTTGGGCGCGGCCGTCGCGGTGGCGACCGTGCTCGGCTACCAGGCGCTGTACCGGGAGAGCGAGAGCCGCCGCCGGCTGATCGAGGAACTGGTCTCCACCCGCGCCGAACTCGCCGCCGCCGAGCGCACAGCGGGGACGCTGGCCGAACGGGAACGGCTCGCCCGCGAGATCCACGACACGCTCGCACAGGGCCTGTCCAGCATCCAGCTGCTGCTGCGCGCCGCGGAACGGGCCTTGGACGAGGACGACCCGGCCGCCCGGCACGTCCGGCAGGCGCGTCGTGCGGCGCAGGACAACCTGGCCGAGGCCCGCCGGTTCGTCCGTGCCCTCTCCCCGCCGGACCTGGAACGCGGCTCGCTGGCCGGCGCGCTGGAGCGGCTGTGCGCGAAGGCCAACGGCCCTGTGGTGCGGTTCGACGTCAGCGGCACGCCCGTGGAGCTGCCCACGCCGTACGAGGTGGCACTGCTGCGGACCGCGCAGTCGGCGCTCGCCAACACCGAGCGCCATGCTGCCGCCTCGCGGGCGGAGATCACCCTCAGCTACATGGACACCTCGGTGTCGCTGGACGTCGTCGACGACGGCCGGGGCTTCGACCCCGACGCGGCACCCAGCGGCGACGGCGGCTTCGGGCTGCGCGCGATGCGCTCGCGGGCGAGCTCGCTCGGCGGGAGGCTGAGCGTCGAGTCCACGCCCGGCCAGGGCACGGCCGTCGCCCTCACCCTGCCGCTGCCCGCCACGGAGCGCGCCGCATGACCGGGCCCATCCGTCTGCTGCTCGCCGACGACCATCCCGTCGTACGGGCGGGACTGCGCGCGGTCCTCGACACCGAGACCGACTTCGAGGTCGTCGGCGAGGCGGCGACCGCGGAGGCGGCGGTGCGGCGGGCCGCGGTGGGCGGTGTCGACGTGGTGCTGATGGACCTCCAGTTCGGCCCGGGCATCCACGGCTCGGAGGCGACGGCGGCGATCAGCGCGCTCCCGGACGGCCCCCGGGTGCTGATCCTCACCACGTATGACACCGACGCGGACATCCTCGCGGCGGTGGAGGCCGGCGCGGCGGGCTATCTGCTGAAGGACGCTCCGCCGGAGGAACTGGCCGCGGCGGTCCGCACGGCGGCGGCCGGCCGGTCCGCGCTGGCCCCGGCGGTGGCGCACCGCCTCATGGACCGTATGCGCACCCCGGCGCAGGCGCTGACCAAGCGTGAGCTGGAGGTGCTCCAGCTGGTGGGCGACGGCCTGTCGAACCAACAGATCAGCAAGAAGCTGTTCCTGAGCCAGGCGACGGTGAAGTCCCACCTGGTGCACATCTTCGCCAAGCTGGGCGTCGACTCTCGCACGTCGGCTGTGGCGGCGGCGACGGCGCGGAGGCTGATCCGACGGTGATCCCGCACGGTCCCGGCTCCGGGGGCGCGAACGCGACGCGGCGGGGGCCTTGCGCCGGTCTCCCTCGCGCGAAGCGATCGGTTTCCACTCCTGCGGCTCGGGCAGCCGCAGAGGTGGAGACTACGAAAGGACCGACATGAGTGCCGGAGAGAAGGCCAAGGCCAAGGCCGAGCAGGTTGTCGGCAGGGCCGTGCGGAAGGCGGCCCACGCGATGGGCAAGGAGACCACCGCGGCCAAGGGAGCCGCCCTGGAGACACGGGGCAGGGCCCGCGAAACCAAGGAGCATTCGAAGCACGGATTCAGGCGCTGACCGCGTCACCGCGTGCGCCGGGACGCCACCGGGGCGGCGGCACGGCGCGGCCCGGACACCCGCCGCATCGTGCCGCCGCCCGGCGGACCGGATCCGTGCGGAGCACGAGGAGCGAAGAGATGCGTGTGATCACGTAGTCCGTGGAGGCGGGCGCACCGGACGACAACCGGTGGAGCCGCTCCGGGGTCGGCCCAGCCGCCGCCCGTACCGTGTGCCACCGACCTGTGGCCGCCCGACTCCGCCACCGCTGTGCAGCGGTGGCGGAGTCGGGCGGCCACCGGGTCAACGGCGCTGCGGCGGGGCCTCGCCGAAGAGGTCGACGGCGGCGCGCACCTGCATCAGCGCGGGCGACAGCGCGCTCACCGAGCCGACGGCGCCCGCGATCAGCAGCAGCGAGCGGCGCATCCGCGGGATCTCGGGGTCTCCCGCCGCCACCATCGCCGCCAGCACCGCCAGTTCGTCCTCCGCGATCCCCCGGTCACTGAACTCGGCGGGATAGCCCGCCAGTTCGCGTCGGAGTCTGGCGACGGCAGCCCGCAGCTCCGCCGCTCTCGGCTCCTCGCCACTGCCCCTGCCTGTCACCCGCGTCTGCCCCACGCTCCGCAACAAAGCCAGCCCCTCGCACGTCCTGGTGCACTCCACGGTCCCGCCGGGGGTCGTGGTCAACGCCCGAGGGGTGCGGGCCAGTTAACGCCATCCGGGTGACTGTGCGCCACCGTGCGGACGCAATTCAGGACGTCGGGACGACGTCCATCGCGTTGCGCCACACGGTCACATCGACGGAGATGAACTTGCTGGGGTCGTTCTCCGGCGACTTGCCCTGGTAGGTGAGCAGCCCGACGTGGCCGGAATCCGTCAGCACGCAGATCTGGGAGCCCTTGGACAGCAGCCCCGTTTCGATGGTGGTCGTGTAGCGGGTGTCGCTCCGGCAGGTGTCCAGGTCGCCGGTCTGCCCGGTGCGGAGAAGGATCATCCGGCCGGTCTCGGTCTCGACCTGGTTGAGGTCCCCCTCGTACTCGAAGTCCGCGTTGGAGTCGTCGTTGACGGGCTTGACCGGGTCGTGGTCGAGGAAGACGTGGTAGTTGTTCACGATGTCGAGCCCCGTGTAGGTCTTGGGCTCCGGGTCGGGGACCACGTCGCCCGGCGCGGTGTCGAGTCCGTCGCCCTCGTCGCCGGGCTCGGAGGCGCCACCGGACGGGGTGCCGCCGGCGGGCTTGGACGATTCGGGGGCACCCTTGTCCTGGCTCTCGTTCTTCTTGCCCGAGTCCTTGTCGGAGAGCGCGATATAGGCGCCGCCGCCCGCGGCGCCGCCCAGCACGAGGGTGGCCACCAGGGCGATGGCGAGAGTGCGGCCTTTCTTCTTCTTGGGCGCGGCGCCCGGCCCCGGCTGTGGGACGGTGCCGTACGGCTGAGGACCGGTGTGCTGGTGCTGCGGCGCCGTCTGCGGGTAGCCGTAGCCGGGCGCCTGCGGTCCCGCCTGCGGATAGCCGTACGTGGGCTGCTGCGGCTGGGTCGCCGGCTGCTGGTGCGCGGCGTGCTGCGGCTGCATCATGTGCTGCTGCGGCTGGACCGGCGGCTGCTGGTGTGCCTGCGGCTGCGGGGCGGGACCGAATCCGGGCGGCGGGGTCGACGGTGCGGCGTGCGCGGTCGGCTGATGGGTCGGGGCGGGCGCGGCCGGCGCCTGGGGGGCGGCGGCCGGCGGAGCCACGGCCGGCTGGCCGGCCGCGGGGGTGACCGGCGGGGCGGGCGCCGCCTTGCGGGTCGTGATCTCGGCGGCGACCGCGCTCGGCAGCCACTCCTCCGGGCGCCGCAGCACCGTTTCGGCGTTGGCCGCCTGGCAGATGCTCAGGATCTCGGCGACGGAGGGCCGGCCTTCCGGCTCCTTGACCATGCAGCGTGTCACCAGCTCGCGCAGCTCGTCGGGGAGCCCGGTGAGGTCGGGCTCCTCGTGCACGATCCGGTAGAGAACGCCGTGCGAAGTGCCTTCGCCGAACGCCGCCTTGCCCGTCGCCGCGTACGCGGTGAGCTGGCCGAGGGCGAAGATGTCGGTGGCCGGGGTGACATGGCTGCCCGCGGCCTGCTCGGGCGCCATGAACGAGGGCGTGCCGATGGTGACCCCGCTGCTGGTGAGCGAGGTGGCGTCGGCGGCGCGCGCGATGCCGAAGTCGATGACCCGTGGGCCGTCGGCGGCGAGGAGGACGTTGGCGGGCTTGAGGTCACGGTGGACGATGCCGGCGCCGTGGATGATCTGCAGCGCCTCCGCGATACCGGCCACCAGCAACAGCACTGTCTGCACGGGCAGTTTGCCGTGCTGGGCCACGGCGTCCGCGAGGGACGGGCCGGGGACGTAGGCGGTGGCCAGCCAGGGCTGCTCGGCGTCGGCGTCGGCGTCGATGACGGGCGCGGTGAACAGGCCCTGCACCCGCTGCGCGGCCTGCACTTCCTGCGCGAATCGACGCCGGAACTCGGCGTCCTGGCCGAAGTCGGGCCGGATCACCTTGATGGCGACGGCACGTCCTCCGGGCGTGTAGGAGAGGTAGACCTTGCCCATTCCGCCGGCGCCGAGGCGAGCGGCGAGCTTGTATCCGGCGACGTGTTTCGGATCGTCCTCACCCAGCGGCTTGAAGACCGTTCCCTGGTGTGCGCGGCCACTCATCGACTCTTGATCCCCCATGGCGAACCTCAGTATGGAAGGTGCACCTTATCCAAGTCGCACCCTGCTCTCCACGTCGGACGACGCCCGCCCCACGGGCGGTTGCAGGAACGCGCGCGCAACGCCCGTTCGGAGCAGTGCCCCACCGGGCGGTCGTCCGTGTATTCGCCCTCTTATGGGATAAGGAGTCCCCATGTCATCTCCTCGTACTCCGACGGATCCTCACCAGCCGGTCGTCGCCGGATTGTTGCTCGCGGCCGGCGGTGGCAGGCGACTCGGCGGCCGGCCGAAGGCGCTGCTGGAACACCGGGGCAGGCCGCTCGTCGAGCACGCCGTGCGGGCGCTGCGCGAGGGCGGCTGCGGTCCGGTGCATGTGGTGCTGGGCGCGGCGGCGGACCGCGTACGGGAGGAGGCGGACCTGACCGGATGCGTGGTGCGGGACAACCCGGCGTGGGAGGAGGGGATGGGGTCGTCGCTGCGTGTGGGGCTCGCCTCGCTGGGAACGGCGGACGCGGCTCTGGTGCTGCTGGTGGACCAGCCGGGGATCGGCGCGGAGGCGGTGGCGCGGGTGCGTGCGGCCTACCGCTCCCGTTCGTCGCTGGCGACCGCCGCGTACGGGGGGCGGCGGGGGCATCCGGTGCTGTTCGGCGCGGAACGCTGGGACGGGATCGCGGCGGGGGCCGAGGGCGATCAGGGGGCGCGGGCGTATCTGCGCGCCCATGCCGACGCGATCACGCTCGTCGAGTGCGGCGACGTGGCGCAGGCGTACGACATCGACACCCCGGAGGATCTCCGGCACCTGCGGTGAACGGCGTGGCACGCTGCGCCACGGTCTGTCGACCCGGAGAATCTCGATATCAACAAACCATTGAACTTCCACCATGCGGTAACTAGTATCCACTGATCAGAAGCGCCTGACTGCTCGGACGGCGCCTTCGGCCGTACCCCGGAGCCACTGGCACTGAGTGCCGTCACCCGGCGACCCGGCGGCCGCACGGCGCCCCCGCACCGCCCGTGAAGCATGCGAAGCATGTGAAGCTCGCTGAAGGAAGTGACAGCTCATGTCCGCACCAGCGCCGTCCCCGCTGGCCATCGTCGAAGCCGAGCCCCTGCCCCGGCAGGAAGAGGTCCTCACCGACGCGGCCCTCGCGTTCGTGGCCGAGCTGCACCGGCGCTTCACCCCGCGCCGTGACGAGCTGCTCGCCCGCCGCGCCGAGCGCCGCGCCGAGATCGCACGCACCTCCACCCTGGACTTCCTCCCGGAGACCGCCGCGATCCGCGCGGACGACTCCTGGAAGGTCGCAGAGGCCCCGGCGGCCCTGAACGACCGCCGCGTGGAGATCACCGGACCGACCGACCGCAAGATGACCATCAACGCCCTCAACTCGGGTGCGAAGGTCTGGCTCGCCGACTTCGAGGACGCGTCCGCCCCCACCTGGGAGAACGTGATCCTCGGCCAGCTCAATCTCATCGACGCCTACGAGCGCCGGATCGACTTCACCGACCCGAGGTCGGGCAAGACGTACGCCCTGAAGCCCGCGGAGGAGCTCGCGACCGTCGTGATGCGCCCGCGCGGCTGGCACCTCGCCGAGCGCCACATCACCGTGGACGGGATCCCGGTGCCGGGCGCGCTGGTCGACTTCGGCCTCTACTTCTTCCACAACGCCCGGCGCCTGCTGGACCTCGGCAAGGGCCCGTACTTCTACCTGCCGAAGACCGAGTCGCACCTGGAGGCCCGCCTCTGGAACGACATCTTCGTCTTCGCCCAGGACCACGTCGGCGTCCCGCAGGGCTCGGTCCGCGCGACCGTGCTGATCGAGACGATCACCGCGGCGTACGAGATGGAGGAGATCCTCTACGAGCTCCGCGACCACGCCTCCGGCCTGAACGCCGGCCGCTGGGACTACCTCTTCTCCATCGTCAAGAACTTCCGTGACGGCGGCGAGAAGTTCGTCCTCCCGGACCGCAACGCGGTCACGATGACCGCCCCGTTCATGCGGGCGTACACCGAACTGCTGGTGCGCACCTGCCACAAGCGCGGCGCGCACGCGATCGGCGGCATGGCCGCGTTCATCCCGTCCCGCAAGGACGCCGAGGTCAACAAGGTCGCGTTCGAGAAGGTCAAGGCGGACAAGGACCGCGAGGCCGGTGACGGCTTCGACGGCTCGTGGGTGGCCCACCCGGACCTGGTGCCCATCGCAATGGCGTCGTTCGACGCCGTCCTCGGCGACCGGCCGAACCAGAAGGACCGCCTGCGCGAGGACGTCTCCGTGGCGCCCGGCGACCTGATCGCCGTCGACTCCCTCGACGCCAGGCCCACGTACGAGGGCCTGCGCAACGCCGTCCAGGTCGGCATCCGCTACATCGAGGCGTGGCTGCGCGGCCTCGGCGCCGTGGCCATCTTCAACTTGATGGAGGACGCGGCGACGGCGGAGATCTCCCGCTCCCAGATCTGGCAGTGGATCAACGCGGGCGTCGTCTTCGAGAACGGCGAGCGCGCCACTCCTGAGCTGGCCAGGAACGTCGCTGCGGAGGAACTGGCCGCGATCCGCGAGGAGGTCGGCGAGGAGGCCTTCGCGTCCGGCAACTGGCAGCAGGCGCACGACCTGCTGCTGAAGGTGGCCCTGGACGAGAACTACGAGGACTTCCTCACGTTGCCGGCGTACGAGCAGCTCGTCGACTGACGCCTGCGCCACCCGCGTCACGACCCACGCGCCGCACCCCGCACCACACCCGCACCGCCCCCGGTACCGCACAGCACCGGGGGCGGTGCGCTGCGCTGTCCGCGGGCGGAGGCGGAATGGCGCGCTCCACCGGAGGCTGACGATCGGTCAACTTCCGGCCGGAAATCCTTGCGCCGCCACCCCTCCTTCACAGGGGACACACAGATAACACCGGTGATGAGCACGGGATTTGCACAGCAAGTTCGACCAGAACTCCCGCACATGCTGCCGTGGAATCCGGCCCGAGCGCTGAAGTCGGCCCTTGCACACCCACGTTGACCTGTGCCTATGGTGATCGCCGCGCACGGGGTGGATCTTGACCAATCCACCGTGGCGCGCACACCAACCGGCGGCCGGGGGAACAGTGCCGCCACGGGGAGGGATGAACCGTCATGCCGCGACACCTGCTCACCACGCAGGCCGGCTCCGACCAAGCTGCCTGCCGCACCTGTTCCGGCGCCGGAACAGCCGCCTGAGCCGCGCGCACCGGTTCCGCCTCCTCCGACGTGCTGCGCCTGGGCGGACCGTCCATGGCCGCCGTCGCACAGGACGCCCTCAACCAGCCGCAGGACGAACTCCACGCCTTGGCCGACCGGCAGCACTGGGAGAACACGCCGCTCGCTCGCCCGCTGTCACGCCCTCGGGGTGCGGTTCGGCTACGGCGCGGACCACGTGCCCGGCGCATTGGAGCAGTTCGTCGAGCCGGTCTGACCACTCGGCACCGATACGGACAACGGCCGCGCCCTGAAAGCCGCGATGCACACGGGCGTCGGGTCCGCGGACGCCTTCAGACGCTGATGGCGCTGATGGCGCTGAGCGTGGACCCGGCGACGCTCGTCCGGACAGAGGGGTACCCGCGTCTACAGGAGATTCCGTGATCAGCCGCATACGCGCGATCCACCACCTCGACCATGAAACGGACTTCGGCCTCAGCGGCCTGGCCGGGACCGTCTGCTCCCGTTCGACGCTGCGCCTTGACGGGCCGACCGTGCTCGCCCTCGCGCGGCGTGCCGCGACCGAGAACGAGGACGAGCAACTGGGCAGGGACGCCCGGCTGCTGCTGGACTCTCGGCTTCCGGACACGGTCGTCCACATCGTGTGGCTGGCCGCCACACGCGGCTGCTTCGACCCGGTGGAGGAGGGCACGGGCATGCGGGCGTGGCTGCGCCGTGTCGCCGGCGTGTGCCCGGCACCGGGAGCGGAGCCGGGCGGGTTGGACGGCGGCGCACCGGTGGAAGCCGGGCCGGTGGTGCCGGAGGAGGAACTGAGCCGTGCCGTCACCGCGGAGATCGACCTGGCCGCGGCCGGTCTCGAGCGCCGCGTCGCCGTACCCGGCGTCGTCGCGGCCCTGCGCCGGCTCGTGCGGGACGCGGACGCGGACCTCGGGTTCCGCATGTTCCTGCGTGCCGCAAAGGCCTACTCCGTGCCGATCGAAGCGGATCGGTACGACCGGCTCCTCGCGATCGGCGACCGCCTGGCCTACCCGGGGTCCGCCGTGTACGAGGGGCTGACCGTGAGGTGGCCCCCCGTCGACCCCGGCCGGCGCGACTTCGCGTACGGGCGTTTCGGGCTGCCCGTCCTCGCGGCCGTCTTCTACGGTCGGGCTGGCCTTACGAAGGGACGCTGCGCGAGAACATCGAGCGCGTCACCCATGCCGACGCCGGGCTCGTCCCTGGATCACAGGCGGCGGTGCTTCTGGAGGACGTACAGCGCCTGTTGCACTCCGCCCTGCCGGACGACGCGGTGACGGCGCTGTGGCGAGCGGCGTCGGGACGGTGGAACGACACCGACGATTTCGACGCCGACGGTCGGACGTGGCTCGAGCAGATCGCCGAGGTGTGCCAGGAGCGGCTGAAGGACGTGGACCCCACCTACGTCCCCCTCGTGTCGCCCGTCCGGACGGAGTCGGCGGACCTGGTCCTGCGCGAGGTCCGGCATGCCGCCCCGGAACTGACGGACCGCCCGGAGCGCGCCGGAGGCCCGGCGCTCCGCAGTGCCGTGCCGGCGCTGGGGGCGTGCGTCACAGCCGTCGACCCGGACCTCGCGTTCCGCCTGCTCCTGCAGACTCTCGGCACCTGTGACGTCACGATCGACGGAGACCGCCGGGCCCGCTTCGAGGCGATCGCCGAACGGCTCGGCTACAGCGAGGACCACGTCGAGGACCGGTTGCCCGTCGATCCGTGGTGACGCCCACGCCACCGGGCGGGCGCGGAACAGCGGAACCTCGACGCCACGGCGCGCCGATCACGCGTTGCCCGGCACTCCGACGCGGTCCGGACCCGCTACGGCGAGCACCACGTGTCCCACGCGGTGGAGCAGTTCGTCGAGCGCGGCTGACCCCGGGCGGTGACGCGTACGGCGGGACGGATCAGGGGACGGGCGCGTCATGGAAGAGTCGGGAGTGACCGAAGCGCCCACGGCCCCTGCCACCCCTGCTGTCACAGAACCCCCTGCCGGCGGCCCGGTCGGCATGGGCAGCGGCCCGCTTGACCCTCCCGGAAGGTGCTGACAGGGTCGGGCCATGCCCACCTTCCGCGCCCCTGACGGGACCGTTCTCGCCTGCCATGTCTCCGGTGACGGCCCGCCGTTGATCTGCCTGCCGGGCGGCCCCATGCGGGCATCCGCCTACTTCGGCGACCTCGGGGGCCTCGCAGCGGCCGGCCACCGGGTGGTCGGGCTCGACCTGCGCGGGACGGGCGCGTCCGCGGCCGCCACCGACCCCGCCTCGTACCGCTGTGACCGGTTGGTGGACGACGTCGAGGCGCTGCGCCTGCACCTCGGCCTCGACCGGATGCGTCTGCTCGGGCACTCGGCCGGAGCGGAGCTGGCGACGCTCTACACGGCCCGGTACCCGAAGCGGGTCTCCGACCTGGTGCTCGTGACGCCCGGCTCCCAGGCCGTCGGCGGCCGGGTCACCGCCGAGGACCGTTTGGAGATCGCGCGGCTGCGGCGTGAGGAGGAGTGGTTCCCGGCGGCCTTCGAGGCGCTGCAGGCGATCACCGAGAACCGGGCGACGGACGCTGACTGGGAGGCGGTCGCCCCCTTCACCCACGGACGGTGGGACGCTGCGGCCCGCGCCCATCGTGCGGCGGGCGCGGACCAGCGGAACCGGGAGGCCGCGGCGGTGTACGACGCGGAGGGCGCCTTCACCCCCGTGGCGACGCGCGAAGCGCTGACGGCATTCGAGGGACGGACTCTGCTGCTGGCGGCCGAGTTCGACGTCGCCGCACCGCCGCGCACGGTGACCGCGGCCGCCGAGGCGTTCCCTCACGCCGAGACCGTCGTGCTTTCGGGGGCCGGCCACTTCCCCTGGCACGACGACCCGGAGGGGTTCGTCCGCGCCGTCACCGGCTTCCTGGGCTGACCCCGGCTCGACCGGAGGGTCCTCAGCGGGCCACAGACGCCGCCCCCCGCTGTCAGAGGTCCTGGATACGCCGGAAGGGAGCGCCGGCCTCCAGCGCGTACGCGACCTCCAGCAGCATCCGCTCGTCTCCGGGGCGGCCGGAGAACATGACACCGATGGGCAGCCCGTCCTCCGTCGCGCTCGTGGCGGGTACCGAGATCGACGGCGTTCCGACGACGTTGTTGACCGGTGTGAACGCGACGTACGCCAGGATCCGTTCGATCAGCGTCGGGTACGGAACGCCCGGGCTGAGGTGACCGATCGGCGGCGTGGTGTGGGCGAGCACCGGGGAGAGGACGAGGTCGAGCCCGCGGAACGCCGCCGCGTACGCCTCCCGCGTGCGCTTCAGCCGCCGCAGCACTCCGGGCGTGCGCAGCCAGTCCTTCACGTACGCCTCGCGCAGTCCCCGGCTGAGGCCGTCCATGCGGCGCCGGTCGAAGTCCGCGCCGAGCGTCCGGCCCGTGACGCCGATCAGGAACGACAACAGGCCCCAGTAGGCGAGGAAGTCCTCGGTGAAGCGGGGGTCAAGCGCCAGCTCCACCGGTTCCACGGTGTGCCCGAGCCCCTCGAGCGTCGCCGCCGTCTCCGTGACGGCCGCCCGGGTGGCGGCGTCGGATCGCACCCCGTTGGGCGAGTCGAGCAGCAGACCGATGCGGAGCCGCCGCCGAGAGGGGCCCTCGACCAGGCCGAGCGGGGGCAGCTTCGGGTTGCGCCAGTGCGTCTCGGCGGCGGCAAGGAATGCGGCGGTGTCCCGCACGGACCGGCTCAGGACGCCGTCGGTGACGATGTCGAGCGGCAGTTGACGGCCCTGCGCGTTCGCCACGACCCGGCCACGGGTCGGCTTCAGCCCGACGAGGCCGCAGCAGGCGGCGGGGATCCGGATCGAGCCTCCGCCGTCGTTGGCGTGCGCGACCGGCACCGCGCCGGCCGCGACGAGCGCCGCGCTGCCGCCCGACGAACCGCCCGCCGAGTGGGCGGTGTGCCACGGGTTGCGGACGGGCTCGGCGTCCTCGTACTCCGTGGTCGGGCTGAACCCGAACTCGGGCAGCCGGGTCTTGCCGAGCACCGTGACACCGGTGCTCAGGAGCTGCCGCGTGAACGGCGCGTGCCGGCGGGCGCCCTTCGGCACGAACGCGGCGCTGCCGTGACCGGTGGGCAGCCCCAGGTAGTCGGTGTTGTCCTTGACGAAGGTCGGCACCCCGGCGAACACCCCGCCCGCGCCCACGCCTGCGCCGCGCGCCGGTACGTCGAGCCGCACCTGAACGGCGTTGAGCCGCGCCTCCACGGCGCTGACCCGCGCCGCCGCGTCCCGGGCGACCTCCTCGACGCCGACCTCACGCCGCCGAATCGCCTCTGCGAGCCCGACGGCGTCGTGCTCACCGAGGGCGTCGTCGCAGAAGGCGTGCACCGTGGTCTGTTTCCCGGAAGTCGTCACCGCTGGCTCCGCCCATGAACGCGTGGATGGTTGCCGGCCATCATTCCTTACCGGCAAGTAACACGCGAGGGTCCCAGGGCCGCGATCTCGGGAATCCGTGCGGCGCGAACTCTCTTGCTGCGCAGAGTCGGCGCGCCCGGCAGCCACCCTCTCATATCGGTCAGACTGACACGATGAGACGAATTCTCCTTGCTCTCGCTGCCGTTGGCGCGGTCCTCCTCTCGGGATGCTCCGACGACGACGCCTCGGCAGGCCCCCCGACGGCCACCGCGTCGCCCGGCCCCACCGCCACCGACCTGGCCGCGCGCTACCGAAAGGCCGGCGGAGACGCCGCCGTCCAAGGCATCGACCACACGCGGCGGGCGGACGGTGCCGCGCTGCTGACGGTGTGGACCGACAAGGACGACGGTTACGTGCCCTTCGATACATTCGCCGACGCGCTGAGTGCCTTCCTCTCCGGCGAGGACGTCCGCCTCGACCGCGGTTACATCCTCACGGTCTACGGCGCTGACGGCTCCCTCCTGCACAAGTACGACACGGCCCCGCGCCCTTCAGCCCGATGACAGGCCGGGGCGGCGCCGCCCGGCCGGGTGCGGGGAGCGTCGCGGCCCTCGGTAGCCTGCGTCATCATGAAGCGCCCCTGGATCCTGCCGACGCTGTTCGTGCTCTGCGGCTCAGCCGTCGCGACCGGGATGTTCCTCAAGGGGAGCCCCGGCGAGGCCGTGGTGCTCCTGCTGGTGTTCGGGTTGCTGGCAGCTGTGAACTCGCCGCTGATCTTCCCGAGGTCGATCGGTGCGCTGGAGGCACAACGCCTCAGCGCGGTCGACGGCCGGCCGGTCGTCTTCTGGCGGCCGGGCTGCACGTACTGCCTGCGACTGCGCATCCGGTTGGGCCGCAACGCCCGCCGGCTGCACTGGGTCGACATCTGGCGCGACCCGGCGGGAGCGGCAGCGGTACGGGCGGCCAACGACGGCAACGAGACCGTACCGACCGTCCTCGTGGCGGGCCGGCCGCACGTGAACCCGGACCCTGCGTGGGTGCGCGAGCAACTCCCGCCTTCTTGACGGCGCGCCGCCGCGGTATCCACGGTGCCGGTGTGCACCGGCAAGTGGGTGGCGGTAGTGGGGCGGTTCCCAAGCACCGGTCATGGCGCGTGAGCCGGTCGCGGGTCGGGCCGCAGACGCCGGGCTGCCACCCCGACGCGGGATGCTGCATCCCGACGCGGGGTGGCAGCCCTGCCGGTCAGTCGGCCAGCAGCTCCCGAAGTTCGCCGACCGCCTCCCGGAGGCGGTCCGCGAACGTCCGCATCTGATCGGCCACCCCCAGCGGTGTGCTCAGGTAGAGGTTGAACCGCTCCGGCAGCAGCACGTACGCGACGCCGATGCACCGGTCACTCGTGGCCCCGAAGCCGAAGTACTGGATGTTGGCGGACGGTGCGGAGCTGGTGCTCAGGTAGTCGTCCCGCATCGTCAGCCAGCCCGGAGTGCGGTACAGCGCGGGCTGCTCGGTCACTCCCAGCTCGGCCCCGCGCCGTCGCTGGATCAGTTCCAGTTCCCACAGGTGCTGCTCGGGTGCCTCTCCCAGCCGGCATTCCTTCGCGCGCGTCACATGCTTCTGGGCGGCGGCCCGGAACGCGGTGCGCCGGGTGGCGGCGTCGGCTGCCGGATCGGTCATGGCCGCGACGAACTCGTGCATCTCGGGGGTGACGACGCGCATCGCCTCGGTCCGCCCGTGCCGGTACTGGCGGGTGGCGATCGACTCGTACGTAGCGCCCAGGTGTCCCTTGGCGCGCTGGTGGGCGAGCTGGTAGGCGACCTGGACGAACGCGTCCGGCGAGACGCCCAGGGCCTTGGCCGCGCTGCTGCCGAAGTCGTCGAAGGACACGATGCGGGTGGCGGTGGCGGCTCCGTACGCCGCGAACGCGTCGGCGGCCGAGCGCACTTGGCCCCGCAAGGCGTCGTCGAGTTCGAAGACGAGGGGCTCCAGTGCCGGCAGCCCCTGGGAGCGGGCGCCGGACCGGCGGGAGTGCTCCTCGGCCGAGGTCGTCAGCAGGGCGTCGGTGAAGCTGAGGATGGTGGTGCCGTCCAGCTCGCAGTGCTCCACGTTGATGCCCGCGCGGCCGTCGGCGAAGACGATGAAGGACACCGCCTTGTCGAACCAGCGGTTGCCGCGGTCGCCGTACAGCAGCTGGTCGCAAGCCTCCTGGGTGTCCGCGGGGGCGAAGTCCTCCAGGCAGACGCAGAACAGGGCGGTCTCGACGTCGTCGAGCGCGTCCGCGTTGCGGGGGTGGCAGGCGAGCAGGGACTCGCGGGCTGCCGCCCACTCAGCGCGAGCCATGGTGGTGAGGTGGCCCACCGAGGAGTCCGCGGCGGCCGGTTCGGCGCCGGCCTTCATCACCGCGTGCAGGCCTGCCTCGAGGTCTTCAAGGCTGTGCGGGACGCCGTCCGCGCCGAGCACGTCCAGGCGGAACATGCCTCCCCGGAAGAACACCACGATGTGCCGGGCCCGGGACGGGCCCGGCCACTGGTCGGTGTAGGGGCTGCGCACGGTGTCCTGTTCCGCGCCGGGAATACGCGTCGCGGAGAACAGATACTTGTTCTGCTCCATCGACTGGGGCTCCCCGCGCTGCATCACCGGAGGGATGAGCTCCCGGTCGAGCTGCCGCTTGTAGTCGACGGCCCCGGCGATGAGCCCGGCAGCGCGCTCCACCTGTGGCCGGCCGGTGTCCTTGAACAGGAAGAAGAAGTTGGCGTTGAGCGCGATCCGGTCCCGGCGGCCCAGGTAGCGGTACGGCCAGAAGGTGTCGAGCCAGCTGTGTACGCCCTCCGCCGCGTCGTACTCCTCCAGCGCCGCGTGCAGCACCCGGCCCGGGCCGTCCGGCCGGAGGAAGGCTGCCACCTCGGCCTCCGTCGCCGCCAGTTCGTCGGCGGTCAGCAGCGGCTCGCACCAGGCGAGGAACCTCTCACAGCTCGCCTCGAGTGTGGGCAGCGGCACGCGCGGCAGACCGGCCTCCTGGGAGAAGGTCGTCATGGCAGTCACGTCCTGACTGGTGTTCAATTCTGCTCTCGATTCAGTTCGTTGGGCCGGTGGTTTCCCCGTCGGCGGGCCGGGAGAGGTAAAGCTGTGCGTACAGCCAGCCTTCCGCCTCCAGGCCCCGCGCATTCACCCCGACGGCCGACATCCTGTCCAGCACGAGCGCCTGCTCCTCAGAAGAGGCGAACCTGCGCTGTCTGAAGAACCCTTCGGCACGGACGGTCCGGTAGCCCAGCTCGGCCAGCGCGTGCTCGACGGGGTCGAACGGGAACATCCGCAGGACGAAGTGCGCCATCCAGGGCCGGCGGGTGCCCTGTGCCTGGACGACTCGGGTGAGCGTGCGCTCCGTGACGTAGCCGAGGCAGCCCGTCGAGATCACCAGGTCCGTCCCGGCGAACTGGGCGCGCTGCCGCGGCGTGGGGTCGCGCTCCTCCAGGTCGGCGTGGACCGCGTCGTCCAGGAACTCGGCGTCGAGCGCGTAGGACAGCGCGCTGCCGGAGGTGTCCAGGCCGACGAAGCGGACGGGCTGCGCGGGGCGGCGCGACCGGGCCAGCTCCCGGTCGTGGGCCAGCAGGGCTTCGCGGCTCTCTCCCGCGCGCTCCTGGCCGGCGTAGCGCGCGTACAGCTCGTCCATCGTCGCGTCGTACTTCAGCAGGGCGGCGTTGATTCCGTAGGAACAGCCGATGTCCAGCACCTTGGGGACCGCGACACGTTGGGAGTCGCGGTATTCCTTGATGAGTTTGGCGAAGTAGGGCTTGGCCTGCTGGGGAATGCGGTAGCCGAGCGGGTTCAGCGCGCTGAAATAGCTGCGCGGATCGGGCTGGGTGTAGATGTGGTCGAGAGAGACTTTCCCGGTGGCGTCGAATCGCACAGGGCTTACTCCTCCATTGATCGCTTGGTGCGGATCGCGCAGCGGGGGCTCGCGCAGCGCCGGATCGCGCAGCGGGCATCGCGGAGCGGGGATACCGCTAGTCCAGCAGCAGGTCGCCCCGCACGGCCCGGCCCTCGGCCGCCAGATGCTCGGGCAGTACGCGGCCGAAGAGCTGCTGGGTCCGTGCCACGCTCCCGATGACGCCCGGGTGCTCGCTGTAGGCGAATATCGCGGAGTGGCGGGCGACCTCGCCGCGCACGGGGCTCACCCGGTGCAGCGAGTAGCGGCCCTTGAAGAGCTGCAGGTCACCGGGTTGCAGGGGCAGGCTCCGAATCAGCCGCTCGCCACGGCCGTCCAGTACGTCCCGGACGTCGTCGAAGCGCTCGTCGTGCGCGGACCTGATGTTCGGGCAGTACTCGAAGTCGCCGCCGGCCTGTGCCTGCTGAGTGAGCATGCTGACGGTGAACTCATTGGTGTCGAAGTGCCAGGGGTGCTCCATGCCGGGAGCGACGACATTGAGAACCAGCCCGGAGAGCGGGTCCGCCAGCTCGTGGAGCTGCGGCAGCCCGAAGCAGCGGGCGATGAAGTCCTGGAACACCGGGTGGGAGTAGAGCCTGCTGATGAGGGAACTCTGGGGGACGCGGTCGCGCGCGACGAAGGCGTTGCCCCGCTGGAAGGTGCGCCGACCGGGGTGGTCCTCGTGCAGCGCCGAATCCACCGAGATGTTGTAGACGTTGACGGTTTCGACGTCGTAGTGGGCCCGAGGGGCGATGGCCGAGCACTCCTGCCGCAGGACTTCACGGAGCGACGGACGGATGAAGTCCGGCAGCACGGTGCAGCCGAGAGTCCGCAACTCGAGCCGGGCGCGGGAGACCACGGCCTGTGCCTCGGCGCTCTCGGGTTCCGACAGGGGATAGCGAGCCGTGTCGACCACCTGGTCGAGCGTTGCGGTTTCCAAGGTTCTCAATCGATCCTCTCCACATGCGGGCAGACCGTCCCGGGCGGAACGCTCCCGGCGCGGCTCCTCATCAACTCCTCTGAAACACGGGAGCGTTGAAGCTTGCGCCGAAGCTGCCACAGAGCCGCCTCGTTGTCTGTGACACGTCACACGAAGCCGGGGCGGCATACTCGGGGCCGCACCTGGTAAGCCACCGGATTCATGGGACGGATGCGGGTTCTGCTGTTGGACGCGGCTCCTAGGGGACTGCTTGATCGTGAGCTGGAGCGCCTGCTCGGGCACGGAGCGGCCGTCACTCTGAACCTCCGGCGGGTGGCCGACCGGGCGAGCGCACGGGCCGCGTGGACGGATCGGGTGGAGTTCCGACTTCGACGCCTTCGACGAGTCGGTGCTGATCGCCGAGACCGTCCGCGACGGGCTCGGCCATCACGCCGTGAAGTCCCGGGCGGGCGTCCCGTTGCGCGCCGCGTTTCTGGCGGCGGCGACCGATCCGGCGCTGGTGAACCGGCTCCGGGTGATCGGTCGGGCCGGGGCGGGCACCGACCACGTCGACCTGGCCGCCGCCGCCCGCCACGGCGTCACCGTCACCCACACCCCGGGTTCCAACGCGGCCGCGGTCGCGGAGTTCACCCTGGCGCAGCTGCTCGCCCTGACCCGGAGCCTGTCGGAGCACAACGAGGCCGCGCACCGAGGCCGCTGGAGCGCGCCGACCACCCCCGCGGTCGAGCTGTCGGAACTGACCCTGGGCATTCTCGGGATCGGCCAGGCGCCGGCCGAGCGGGCGGCCGCCCTCGGCATGACCGTCCACGGTCTCTCCCGCCGCCCGGCAGCGGCGGCGGTGCCCCGAGCCGAGTCCCTCCGCGCCCTGCTGGCCGGCAGCGACGTGATCTCCCTGCACCTCCCGCTCACCCCGCAGACCCGTGGAATGATCGGCCAGGCGGAACTGGCGCTGATGCGGCCCGGTTCGATCCTGCTGAACACCTCCCGGGGCGGAATCGTCGACGAGCAGGCCCTGGCGGACGCGCTGCGCGACCCGGCGCACCCCCTGGCGGGCGCCGCCGCCGACACCTTCGCCCACGAGCACGCCGCTTTCAGCTCGCCGTTGTTCGGCCTGTCCAACGCCCTGCTCACCCCGCACATCGCCGGGACGACCCGGCGCGCGATGGCCGAGCCGCCCTCCGCTGCGCCGACCACATCGCAGCGCTGCTCACCGGCCGCCCGGAAGGCGTCCCCGTGGTGACGCCGTAACGTCGGCGGTTGCCGGTGACGCCTTCGCGGTCACCGCCGTATCGGCTGGTCCAGCAAGCCGGCGAGCTCCGCGTCGGTGGCCGGTCTGAGGGTCGACAGGATGCGGTTGACGGCGTCGCTCGGCCTCACCTGCGACGCCTCGTCGAAGATGACCATGTCGAAGTGGTAGTCGGCGGGCAGGAGCCGGCTGACGCTGAGCGGGCTGAACATCTGGCCGGAGCGCTGCCGCAGCCGGCACAGGGCGCTGTTCAGTGCTGTTTGCGTGGTCTTCTCGGTGACCGGTCCCGCCCGGTCGCCGACTGCCGCACCGGCGTCGCGGCCGTACGGGACCCCGTCGCCGTGGACATCGTCGTCATCGAGGTGCCCCGGCACGCAGGAGTTGACCTGCACGATATGCATTTGTTGTGAAGATCGATCGAAACAGCGCGGATCGGGCTCCTCTTCGAAGGCCGTCCGCGGGCCGCCCCTTCACGGGCCGCCGAGTCGGCAATGTCCGGGTACACCTGCCGTCACCGAGTGCGGTCGACTACGGTGTTCCCGGACATTCATCGCCTGATCAGCCCTGACGAGGACCTGTGCAGACCACACCGCTCAGCCCCGAGGACCCTTCCGAGGTCGGCGGCTTCGAGCTGCTCGGCCGGGTCGGGCACGGCGGGATGGGGCAGGTCTACCTCGGGGAGTCGCCCGGCGGTGAGCCGGCGGCCGTGAAGGTGATCAAGGCCTCGGTCGTCGACTCCGAGGCCCGGCTGCGCTTCGCGCAGGAGATCGAGATCCTCAAGACCATCTGGGGTCCGCGGATCGCCGCGTTCCTGGACGCCGACCCGGAGGCCGAACGCCCCTGGCTCGCGACCGAGTACGTCGACGGCCCCGATCTGCGCAAGCACATCACCACCCACGGCCCGCTGCCCGCGGTCCTGGTCGCCTCGCTCGGTGCGACCCTGGCGGAGGCCCTTGCCGCCGTGCACAAGCAGGATCTGGTCCACCGGGACCTCAAGCCCGCCAACATCCTGCTCGGGCCCAACGGCCCCAAGATCATCGACTTCGGTCTCGCCGTCTTCACCGAGACCACCGCGTCCCTCACCGCCCCGAACACGGTCATGGGCACCCCCGCCTGCATGTCCCCGGAGCAGGCGAACGGCGTCAAACCGCACGAACCGCCGGTCGACGTGTACGCGCTGGGCGCGGTGCTGCTGTACGCGGCAACCGGGCACTACCCGTACCAGGCCGCCAACGTCAACGTCATGTTCCACATGATCACCGAGCAGTCGAAGGAGCCGGATCTGGCGGGCGCACCGCAGGAGCTGGTGCCGCTGCTGACGGCCATGCTGTCGTACGCACCCGCCGACCGGCCCGCCCTGCCCGAGGTCGTGCAGCAGTGCCGGACGGTGATCGAGGCGCTGGGTATGAAGGTCGCGCAGGCCCGGCGCAGACTGACGACGTTCACCGCGCCCGGCCCGTCCCACGCGGCCCCGCCCCTGCCGCCCGAGGCACCGACCGTGCCGATGCCGCAGCAGCCCCCGGCGCCCACGCTCCCGCTGGAAATGCCGGCGGCCGACGCGTACACACCGACGGTCAGGATTTCCGAGCCGGACCCGACGGCCCCTGCCGTCCTCGAGCCCTCCCCGGCGGCCCCCACGCCGCTGAAACCGCAGCGCCCCGCCACCCCCGCGCCGCTGCGCCACTCGGTGCAGGCCCGCAAGGTCGCGCAGCAGTTGCGCGAGACGTACGCGCAGAGCGCCAAGTTCTGACCTCCGGGCCCCACGCCCCGCAGCACCCTCCCCCGCACCACCCCGTAGAGCATCAACACCCAGGAGGCAGCGCCCGTGACCGTCGAGCAGGAGCGCACGGACCGGCCCGCGAATGCCGTCGCGGACGCCCAGTATCCGCCGGGCGCGCAGATCGTCGTGCGCGACGAGGAGTGGCTCGTACGGAACGTCACGCGCACCGCCCACGACGGCGACCGGATCGAGGCGGTGGGCGTCTCGGAGTTCGTCCGCGACCAGGAGGCCGTCTTCTTCACGGCCCTGGACGACGTCGAGCTGATGGACCCGCGCCGCACCAAACTGATCGCGGACGACTCGGCGAACTTCCGCCGCAGCCGCCTCTTCCTGGAGGCCGTTCTCCGCAAGACCCCGCTCCCCCAGTCCGAGCGCGGTCTCGCCCTCGCCGACAGTTTCCTGCTCGACGCCCTCCCGTACCAGCACCGCCCGGCGCAGCTCGCGCTCTCCGGTCTCAACCTGCGGCCCCGGCTGCTGATCGCCGACGTGGTCGGCCTCGGCAAGACGCTGGAGATCGGCCTGACCCTGGCCGAGCTGATCCGCCGCGGCCGGGGCGAGCGCATCCTCGTCGTCACACCGCAGCACGTCCTGGAGCAGTTCCAGCACGAGCTGTGGACCCGGTTCGCGATTCCGCTGATCCGCCTGGACTCGGCGGGCATCGAGAAGGTGCAGCGGGAGATCCCGGCGGGGCGGAACCCGTTCACGTACTTCAAGCGGGTCATCGTCTCCGTCGACACCCTGAAGAACACCGACCAGTACAAGCACCATCTGGAGCAGATCCGCTGGGACGCGGTCGTCATCGACGAGTCGCACAACCTGATCAACCGCGGCTCGCTGCGCAACCAGCTGGCCCAGCTGCTCGCGCCCCGCACCGACGCGCTGATCCTGGCGTCCGCCACCCCGCACAACGGCAATGCCCGCTCCTTCGCCGAACTGATCGCTCTGCTCGACCCGGCGGCTATCCGCGACCCCGAGCACTACGACGCCGACGACATCAAGCACCTGTTCATCCGCCGGACGAAGGTCAGCCCCGAGGTCCGCGAGACGATGAAGGGCCAGTGGGCGGACCGGGGGCCGTCGGAGTCGGTGCACTGCGCGGCGACACCGGCCGAGGAGAAGGTGTTCGAGGAGCTGGCACGGGTGTGGCTCCCGGCTCCCGGGGAGAGCACGTCGGTCAGCGAGGTACCGCTGTTCCCGTACACATTGCTGAAGTCCTTCCTCTCCTCGCACCGCGCCTTCCGAGCGACGGTGGCTGCCCGCATCAAGACGCTGCTGAAGAAGGACTTCGCCGACCCGGACGCGCCGGAGCTGGTGGCCCTGCGCAGGCTGGACGAGCTGACGGCCGGGATGACGGAGTCCGACTCGGCGAAGTTCACGGCGCTGGTCGAGCAGTTGAAGGCGATCGGCGTCGGCCCGAAGTCCGACACCCGGGTCGTGGTCTTCTCGGAGCGCGTCCAGACCCTGGAGTGGCTGCGGGAAGCAGTACCGGCGGCGCTCGGCTTCAAGGGCAAGGCGCTCGGCGAGGCGGCCCGCGTGATGCACGGCGGGCTCTCCGACGAGCAGCAGATGCAGTGCGTCGAGGACTTCGGGCTCGCCGACACCCCCGTACGCATCCTCTTCACGGGCGACGTCGCCTCCGAGGGTGTCAACCTGCACCGCCAGTGCCACCAGTTGATCCATTACGACGTGCCGTGGTCGCTGATCCGCATCGAGCAGCGCAACGGCCGTATCGACCGCTACGGGCAGGCGCACCAGCCGCAGTTCCGCGCGCTGATCCTCACCAGTGACGTGGACGGCGCGAAGGACGACCGGACGGTCGCGGAGCGGCTGCTGGAGCGGGAGGACGAGGCGCACCGCTCGCTGGGCACGGCGGAGGCGGTGAGCGGGCTGTACCGGGCGGAGGCCGAGGAGAAGTCCCTCGTCCAGGACCTGCTGCGGGGCCGCACGGTCGACGAGTCGCTTCAGCGGTCGGCCGAGGACGCTGCGGCGGCCACGGACGACTTCCTGGCAGACTTCTTCGCGGAGGTCGACGCCTTCGACGGCACCGAGGCGGCCCCTGCCGCGTCCGAAGGTCCCGCAGCATTGACCGACGACGACGGTACGGGCCCGGCGCCCGCGCCCGCCGTCGTACCGCGCCTGTTCGCGGGGACGCGGGAGTTCGTCGACGAGGCGCTTCGCGAGGTGTTCCCGGACGCGCAGCGGCAGTTGGAGATGGACCGCGACGACGAGACGGGCCTGATGTCGTTCCGCCCGCCTGCGGATCTGGTCCACCGGATGAAGGCCCTGCCCCCGGACTACCGCCGCGAGCAGCGCCTCCACGAGCGGATGCTGGTGACACTGAACCGCAAGCTGGCCAACCTGTCGCTGGTCCGCGCCCGCGAGTCGTCCACGTCCAGCTGGCCCGACATCTCGCTGCTGACCGACCTCCACCCGGTGGTGGAGTGGCTGACGGACAAGGTCCTGGTCAACCTGGGCCGCCAGGAGGCCCCGGTCGTCACCGCCGACGTCCCCGCACCCACGTACCTCGTGCAGGGCATCTACTCCAACGCGCTGGGCCGGCCGACCGTCGTGAAGTGGATGACCGTACGGGATGGGGTCGCCTCCGACGACATGGTCGACGCTCTGCGCCGGGCCGGTGTCGGCCCGACGATGGCCAACCCGCTGCACACCCACGACCTCGACGCCCTCGCCGCCGGCATCCCGGACGCGCTGCGGGCGGCGGAGATGTTCCTCGACAAGCACAGCGACGACTGGGACCGAGCCTTGGAGCAGCCGATCGAAAAGTACCGGCAGCGCCTCGGCGACTGGGAGCAGCTCAGCCTCGGCGGCACCACCAAGACCGACCTGACGAGGCTCGCCGACTCGCTGCTGACCACCGGACGCCCCATGCTCCGCATCCTCGCCGTCCTCGACGCGGCCTCGCCCGCCCCGACCGCTTCGCACTGAACCAGGAGGTTCCTACCGCCATGACGTACGACTCCCTGGTCAACCGCGGCGACTACTTCTCCGCGCACTACCTGGCCGAGGTCTTCCCGAAGGACCTCAAGTCGGGCCTGCTCGCGAAGTGGAAGGAACGCGAGGAGGAGGCGAAGGCGGCAGCCGCTGCGGACGCAACCGCCGAGGAGATCGAGCCCGCCGCTGACGCGCTGCCCGTCACCCCGCGCTTGGGCCTGCGGGCCCTGCGCCGCCCGTACTTCAAGTCCCGCGCGTACTTCGCCGACGCGGCCGGCGACGACACCGAGGACAGCGACGCCCTCACCTACGACCGGCCCGAGTGGCGCACCCGCGCGGCCGAGCTGAACGCCTCCGTGCTGCGCGCCTTCGGCTACGACGCCAAGCCGCAGACCCTCACCGTGCGCCGCGCCGACACCCCGTACGAGGTGGAGGTCGCGCACGCAGAGCCGGGCCTCGTCGCCCTCGACTGCGGCTGGGCGGCCGAGCCGGACGCCGCCCTCGACCCGGACGGGGCAGGCCGGCTGCTCCACCCGCTGCGGCTCGACGGGCAGAACACGATCACGACCGGCTCCAAGCTGGCCTCCTTCCTCTTCGCGAGCGAGGACGCACCCCGCTATGTGCTGCTCCTCGCGGGCGGCGTGATCGTTCTCGCCGACCGGGCGGTCTGGGGCGAGGGCCGCTACCTGGCCGCCTCACTGGACACCGCGCTCGACCGCAACAACACCAAGGACGGCCAGGAACTCGACACCCTGGCCGCCCTGTTCGGCGCGGACTCGCTGCGCACCCCGGAGGAGGGCGGCGAGAACCCGCTCGCCGGTCTCGTCGACAAGTCGACCAAGCACGCGGTCGGCGTCTCGTCGGAACTGCGGGACGGGCTGCGCGAGTCGGTCGAACTCATCGCCAACGAGGTGCTGGAACGCATCCGTTCGCAGGGCGTGCGGCCGGAGGAGGTCCGGGACCTGCCGGAGCTGGGTCGGCAGCTGACCCGCGAGTCGCTGCGCTACCTGTACCGGATCCTGTTCCTGCTGTACGCGGAGGCCCGCCCCGAGCTGGGCATCCTGCCGTCGGACTATCCCGAGTACCACCAGGGCTACGGCCTCGGGCGGCTCGGCGAACTCGTCGCGGAACGCGACCTGGTCGGCGAGAAGGCCCGTGAGGGCTTCTACCTGTACGAGTCGCTGGACCTGCTGTTCAGGAAGGTCCAGGACGGCTACCGGCCGCGCCGTACGCACGGGGCGGCGGCCTCGGAGACCGCGGCTGCCTCCGAAGACATCGGCCTCCGCTTCGAGCCGCTGCACTCCAAGCTCTTCGAGGGCGGGTCGATCCGCCTCATCGGCGCCCGTTCGGTTCCGGACCCGCGCCACGACGAGGACGAGACGGGCGAGCCCCGGTACCTGGACACGCGGCTGCGCAACGCCACGCTGTACCAGGTGCTGCGCAAGCTGATGCTCACCAAGGGCAGGAAGGGCGAACGCGGCGGCTTCATCTCGTACGCCCAGCTCGGCATCAACCAGCTCGGCGCGGTGTACGAGGGCCTGATGTCGTACTCGGGCTTCGTCGCGGGCGAGGAGCTGTACGAGGTCGCGAAGGGCGGCGACCCGAAGGACGGCTCCTGGCTCGTCCCGGCCTCGAAGGCCGACGAGTACGCGGACGCGGTGTTCGTACGACGTCGTGACGACGAGACGGGTGAGGACCGCCGGGTCCGGCACCCGCAGGGCGGGTTCGTGTACCGGCTGTCCGGGCGTGACCGGCAGACCTCGGCGTCGTACTACACGCCGGAGTCGCTGACCAAGGTGACCGTGCAGCTGGCACTCCAGCATCGGCTGGACCAGGACGGCACGAAGACCGAGGCGCGGGAGCTGCTGGACTGGAAGATCTGCGAACCGGCGCTGGGGTCGGGCGCGTTCCTCAACGAGGCGATCAACCAGGTCGCGGCGGAGTACCTGCGTCGGCGGCAGGAGGAGACCGGCGAGGCGATCGACACGGAGAAGTACCCGGTCGAACTCCAGAAGGTCAAGGCGTACATCGCGCTGCACAACTCGTACGGGGTGGACCTCAACGAAACCGCCGTGGAGCTGGCGGAGGTCTCGCTCTGGCTCAACACCATGCACCCCGGCATGGAGGCCCCGTGGTTCGGCCTGCACCTGCGGCGGGGCAACTCGCTCATCGGCGGGCGGCGGGAGATCTACGGCCCGGAGCGGCTGAAGAAGGGCGGCTGGCTGGGGACGACGCCGGAACGCTTCCCGCTGACGGCTGCTTCGGACGGCCTGCCGGAGGGGTCTGTCCACCACTTCCTACTGCCGGCGAAGGAGTGGGGCGCGGTCGCGGCCGAGAAGGAGGCGAAAGCACTCGCGCCGGAGGACGCGAAGCGCCTGGCGGCCTGGCGCAAGGCGATCACCAAGTCGCCGACTGCGAAGCAGACGGCGCGGCTTCAGGGGCTGGCGCGCAGGGCGGAGTACTTGTGGGGGCTGGTGTGCCGGCGGCTGGAGATCTCGGAGCGGGACATCTCGCGCCGGATCGACGTCTGGGGCGCGGAGAGTGAGTGGCTGCGTCAGCCGGTGGAGGCGGTGCAGCGGGAGGACGTGCTGGCTGACCTGGAGGCGGTCGATACGCCGTACTGGCGGCTGAAGACGCTGATGGACGCGTGGTGCGCGCTGTGGTTCTGGCCGGTGCAGAAGGCTGCGCTGCTGGACGGGTCGGACGGGGCGTACACACGAATGGCCGCCGTGCCCCAGGCCGTCGCCTCTCGATCCGCGTCCGAGGTGATCCGCACCTACGAGGAAGTCGATTTCCTCGGAAATGTGACAGTCAAAGAAGTCACCCGCGACGACGTCGAGAAGCGCCGCACGGGTCGCCGCAAGGTGGAGATCAAGTCGGTACAGCGCCGCGCGGTGATCCCCCTGACCTGTTTGGACGACTGGCTGGACTTCGCGGAGTCGCTGCTGGGCACCCAGGAGGTCCCGGCGGACTCGCTGATCTCGGAGTTCGAGTCCCTGAGCGAACTGTCCCCGTACGAGGACGACCTGCCGGACTACATGGGCATGGACCGGGCGCATCACTTGGAGTCGCGGTACCCGTGGGCGGGCGCTGCGCGTGATGTGGCGGTCCAGCAGGGCTTCTTCCACTGGGAGTTGGAGTTCGCCCAAGTCTTCGGGCGGGGCGGGTACGACCTGCAGGTGGGAAACCCGCCGTGGGTGAGGCCGGAATGGCAGGAAAACCTAGTATTGGCCGAACTAGAGCCATGGTTCGAGCTCTCAGATAAGCCCACATCAAGCGAATGGAACCTCCGAAAATCGGACGTACTCGCATCAGGCAACAGGTTCCTCCTAGCGGAACTAGCATCGAACACCGGGACCACGAACTCGCTTAGCTCAATCACGCGCTATCCACTACTAGCGGGCACAAAGCCTGACCTTTATCGGGCTTTCATGTGCCAAGCGTGGAATAACCAACAAAAGCACGGAGTCACTGGGCTGATCCATCCAGACACCCACTTTGGAGGCGTAAAGGAAGGGGCGCTCAGAGAGGCAGCATATAAGCACCTAAGAATTCATGCACACTTCTCCAATCTGGCCGCAATCTTCCCCGACATCCGAGTTACTCGACAGTTCGGCCTAAATATCTACGGACACGCGGCGAGCATCTCCTTTCAGCACCTAAGCTGGCTGTTTAGTCCGACCACGCTAGTCAAATCGATCACCCATGATGCAACAGGCACCCGACCTGGGATTAAGGATCGCGGCCGCTGGGATCAAAGGCCCCATCGAGCCCGACTTGTGCATGTTAACAACGAGCGACTTCGGGAATGGCGACGCCTCTTCGGAGAATCCGACCTACCCGTTTCACAGACACCACTTCTCTACCCTGTAACGACGGATGAGCAGGGCGCGATCACGGCCCTATCAGCGGATCACCCAAAGCTCGCTGAGCTGAACTCGCGGGTCGCCATCGGCTATCTCGAGGACCAGGCCCGCAAGAACGGTCTCGTAGCGTGGGGGACCGCCGAAACTGATTCATGGAGCGAGGTCGTCCTCCAGGGGCCATTCCTCGGGGTAGCAAACACATTTGCAAAGAAGCCAAATATTCCTTGCAAAACCCACCGCGATTACTCTCCGTACGACCTGCTCAACCTTCCACGGTCAGCCGTCCCTCGAACCAACTATTACCGCGCAACAGACGAAAATACCTTCGTGAATGCCCAGGAAAGCTGGGGCGCTTGGGGACCTTACACCTCGCGCTATCGAGTCGCTTGGCGTGACATGATTCCATTCGATACTGAACGTAGCCTCTTTGCGGCGCTAGTCCCGCCCGGCACCGCACATGTAAACGCCGTACGCAGCATGCACGTGCAGGATAATCGCGTCACCTCTCTCGTGTCGGGCTTCTGGGCCGCCCTTCCTTCGGATTACCTGCTCCGAATCACGGGACGGGCGCACATGAGCGTTGCAGAGGTAGCGAAAATGCCAGCCCCTACGTCCAGCCATCCGCTGGCCGAGGCGCTCCTCGTTCGCACTCTCCGCCTAAATTGCCTCACAGACGCCTACCAGGATCTGTGGCAGGAGCTATTTCACCTGACGTGGCCCCACTACGAAGGGTGGGCACACGAGTGGCCGCACCTCGAACCCCTCTCGCAACACCTCACACCTGTATGGGAGTTGGCGACACCGCTGCGCTCCGAGTACAGCCGACGGGCCGCGCTCGTTGAACTTGACGCACTCGTCGCTGTCTGGCTCGGAATCACCGCTGATCAACTCGTGGCCATCTATAGGTCCCGCTACCCCGTACTCTCCGACTACGAGCTGGAGATGTTCTTCGATATGAACGGCCGCAAGATCGCACGGGCGCACCACGCACAAGGTTACGGCCAGTCCAGTGACGCCTACTCACTTCTTCTCAATCACTTGGCTAAGCCGGCCGACCCGCCCCCCGATGGCTACACCGCGCCGTTCTACAAGGCCGACCGCGAGACCGAAATGCGCACCGCACACGCGCACTTCCAGACGCGGCTCGACGCGGAAATCGCCGCCGGCCGTTGGGCACCGCCAGAGCCCGTCCCCGTAGAGGCCTGACGTAAACGCGGTGGGGCGGTTCCCAAGACCTTGGGAACCGCCCCACGCCAACCCGACCCCCTGCCTACACGGCGTCGCCCCTCGCGGCGTACCCGACGAAGGCGTGCCAGGCACCCGTCTGCACAGTGAGCATCGGCACGGTGGTGTCCTTGGAGTCGCGGACATGAACCGCACCAAGGCAGGCCGCAACCTCCACGCACTGACCACCCTCGCCGCTGCTGTAGCTGCTCTTGAACCACGCCAGCTCAGGGGTAGCCGGTACAGACTTCTCGACGTTCATGTCTCTCCAAGCAACTTCTCGATGAAGGCCAGCGATTCGCGCGGTGTGAGCGCCTGCGCCCGAAGGAGACCGTACTGCTCTTCGAGCTCCCGCACAGTCCTCCGGTCCGTGTAGAGACGGCTGTGCTTGTATGCCTCCACGTAGGCGATCCTCCGTTCTTCCTTCGTCTCGATCAAGGTGAACGGTCCAGCCAGCCCGGCGTGCTCCTCACGCTTGTTGGGCATGACCTGGATGTCGACGTGCCTGTGCTGACCGCAGAGAAGAAGGTGCTCTAGCTGCCCTCGCATCACATCACTGCCTCCGGCAGGGCGGGTGAGGACCGACTCTTCGATGACGAAGCTGAAAGTGGACAAGGGCTTCCGAACCAGGACTCCCTGCCGCGCGATACGAGCAACGACACGCTCCTCGATCGTCTCGTCGCTCAGGATGGGACGCCGCATGGTGAACACGGCGCGCGCGTACTCCTCTGTCTGTAGGAGCCCGTTCACCACCTGGTTGTCGTACACGTGCAGCTCTACGGCCTCGGCCTCCAACTTGGCCGCATCACGGAAGAACGCGGGATACTGCGCCCGCGCGACCTCCTCCTTCATCTCCTTCAACACACCCCGCGCTCCCAGCAGCTCATCCGCCTTGTCGATGAACGCCGGCTGCGGCACGCGCCGCCCCTGCTCGTAGCTCGCGATCGTCGACGCCGAGTAGCCCGTCATCGCCCCGAACGCCGCCCGGTCGTGCTCCGCCCACTCCCGGAACCGCTTCAACTGCCGCCCGAACACACCCAGGATGCCCGCCCCCGAGCCGTCCCCGTCCCCGCGCGCACCCCCGCCCGCATCCCCACTCCCCTGTCCGTACCCGTCACCGTCGCCCGCACCGTGCGCGACACCGAGCCCCTGCTCGTCCTCAATGGTCATCCGCACCACCACCTCCCGCGTGCAACGCCGCCAGCCGTCTCCCCGACACGCCTCACCCCGCGTACAGCCACCCGGCCCCCGCGTACACACCCGCCCCGTACCGCCTCACACCCCACCAAGTCCCGCCCGATCAAGGGTACGCACCCCACACCCCCGTTCGTCTGGAGAACTCCCCCGTTCCCCCGACCGGGCGATCCCCTAGCCCGCCGAGTTCAGCCTGGTACCGGTAGTGACGACTTATCTCCCTCTTTGTGAGGTGAGGCTCCGGACCGGTCCAGGAGCGGGAACGTGCGCTCCCTTGGACAGTTCCCGACAGCAACGAACGTTTCAGTTCCCGGCGTCTCTCGGAGAGCATCTGCGGTGCTGCCCGAACAAGACAGCGCTCCGACTCGAAGCGGCAAGTCCCCTCGTACCGCGCCACAGTCGGCCGATACCCAGCAGACGTGCCAGAGCGACTCGTACTAAGTTGATCACTCACGTCTGCAACGGGGAGGCAGCACAGTGAGCGGACTCGCACCTGACCTGAAGTTCATCGCCGAAGGAATGATCCGCGGCTCCATGGGGCTCATCGAGTCCATGCGCGGTGCCCGCGACACAGCCATTGCCCTGGGCCACGAGCTGGCGCGGCAGCACGGGATGGCCGGAGACGACGACGCCGGACGGGCGTTCGCCAAGGTGTACGTGTCGGCCGCGTCCGCCACCTTGAACCAGATGGGCTTCAGTTCCTACGTCCTCGGGGAGACGAGCCGCGGTCTCATGCGCACCGCCCGTGAGTTCATGGCCCAGGAGAGCAAGCTGGTCGCCCGGCTTCTCGGCAAGCAGGTGGATCTGACCGTCGGAATGGGCGACCCGGGGGCCGACTGCACCGAGAACTACCTCGGCCTCGGGCGTGAACTGCCCGAAGTGGTCGGCGAGACCGCCTGGTACGACCAGTACGCACCCTCAGGAAGGAGCGACCGGTTTCGCGGCTCGCAGGAGAAGATCCGGGACGTCGCCCGGTCCTGGCGGCAGGCCGGCTCCCTGATGCAGCGGTTCCTGGAAGACGCGCAGACCTACTCCAGTACTGCCGGCAAGGCTCACTCCGGTGAGGCCGCAGACGCCTTCCGTGCGTACGTCAAACACTTCGTCGGCCTCACCTGCCCGCCGGTGAAGGCAGAGGTGGACGAGCCTCTGGTGACCAATCTGGTCGCCGCATGCTCGCAACTCGCCAAGGCGTGTGATCGGTACGCGGACCACGTCGAGGCGGCCAAGGAGAAGATCCAGCAGCACCAGAACGATCTCTTCGCCGTCGACATGCCCTGGGACCAGCCGATGTTCGGGGCGAACGGATACGACGGCGGCCTGTATGACGCGGTGCTCAGCGACCCCTGGATACAGGACCTGGGCAACGTCGCACACGCGCTCGACTCCGCCGCCGAGCGAGTCAAGCTGCCGGAGCCCGAGGGGCCTACGTCTCCCGGTCCGCCTGGAGTACCGTTCCTGCCTCCGCTCATCCCCGTACCGGTGCCGATACCCGTTCCGGTCAGGTTGGCGTCCTTCACCGGAACACCCCCGACGCTGTTGCCCACCGTCAACCCGGTCGACCCCGGCATACCCTTCGCCGACCCCATTCCGCCCGCCCCCGGGTCCAGCCGTCTGCTCACCGTCTCGGAGCAGCAGCGGTTCCGCGCCTGGGCGAGTTCCCTCAATCCGGGCGGACTGGCCGGCGGTGGAGGCCCGCACAGCCCGGACAACGCGTACCAACTCCGCATCGCGGGATACCCAGAACGAGAGGTGCCGCTGGCAGGCCGGACGCGCGGCCTGATGGTGGACGGCGTACGTCCGGCCGACGGTCATCTTGTCGAGGCGAAGCACGTCCGGGACCCGGACTGCAAGAAGAAGAGCTTCAGGTCTCTGGACAGGGTCGATGAGACCCTGGCCAAGCCCGTCAAGGTCAACAGCCAGGGCAAGATCGCATGGGATCCCCTGGTGGACTCCATGTATCGCGGCGACCAGAACGAGCTGGCCCGGTACAAGCAGGCCATGGCCAACCCCGCGAACAACGAGATCCGAGGCTTGGAGATCGTCACGAACGGCACGGACAATGCCGCGTACTGGCAATCCATGATGGCGATGACGGGGACTCCAGGGTCGACGCGCTACGTACCTTGAATCAGCCGTGAACCAAGAGGGAAACACAGTGGCCACCGAACGCAATATCCGCACCAATATCGGCTTCTACCCCCCTCAGGAGGACGGCGGCGCCTGGCGCTCCAACCTGTTGTCGCTGGAGCGTGCGCTCCGCCAGGCATTCCCCGACCCCGTCATCGAGCATGCGACCTCCCCACTGCACGGCGAGCAGGCGCTCGACTTCGAGATCGCACTGACTCCCGAGGTGTGGATCAACGGCACCTCGTCCATGGAAGAGCCTGACTACGCCTACATCACCCTCGTCGATGTCACCGCCGACGAGGCAGCCGTCTTCGCGACGTGGCTGCGTGACTCGTTCGTGCCGTCACCCGATCTCGTGCGCTTCATCAGCAGCCTCGCCATGGCCAGTGGCGAAGAAGCGCCGTGGGTCCTTCCGGCCACGGGTGGCAGCGAAGAGGTCCTGACGGAGATCCGACGGCACATCGACACCTTCGACACCTTCTGACCTCCCGGCCCCGTTATGAGAATGTCGGATCCTCCATGTGAGAGGCGAAAGCGACACCCCGGTCCACGGTGGTAACGGGAACCCGGCGCGACGCAGCCTTGCCTGCGCCGTCGACGCTCGGGAATCGTGCGGGGTCGACACAGGCGCACGGCCAAGGGGGCTTTCCGGGCTGACGACGCCACCACGCCGCGACAGGGAACCCGGATCGCGAGGCCCTGCCCTCGCAGAGCCTCAACGCCGTCATCCGCATCGTCGCCTCGCGCGGTTCCCGTGGACGCCGTGTCGCGTCCACCGCTGCCGACATGTCGTCCGTCGCGACACCAATGCGGCAGAACCGCTCTTCTTGCAAGTTCGAGAGGGCAACTGCCTTGACCGGCTGGCCTGCAGTGCACACGCAGGTCATCGCGAATCGTGCTCGACTCGGCGGCTAAGGCGTCGAGGTCTACGTCGTCGGCGTCGACGCCCGAGGGCATCACCTTGTCCACCTTCAGCACCGCGGACTCGCCGCCCAGGTGCACGATGCCTCCAACGTACTGAAGTCCACGTCCGGCGACATCCTCGTCGTCACACGGTCAGGACCGGCCGCATCGTGACTTCGCTTGTACTGGCCCCGAGCCAAGTCGTCCGGCGGAGTCTCCCGGTATCTCATCGGCCCGTCCGCCTGTGGCGCCGCTTCCCCCAAGGCAGGCCTTAGTCCTCGGCGGCGCCGCATCCCAGCGCCACTGTTACGAGCAACGCAAGTACGATCAGCCGCACGCTCCCCCACCGCAGTTGTCGATTCACGCAGCGTCGCAGACGAGCACCACTCGTTCAACCTGGCCACGGCCACCGCTCGCACCTCCGACCCGGGGGAGGTCCGGTGCCCATCCACGCCATGGACCGCTGCGTGACCCCGAGAAGCCGTGTCGGACGGCGGGCAGCGGGGTCCGCGTACCGTCCTCTTCACACCTTCCCACATGCGCACCAGCACTCGAGGTGGCCCGCATCCCAGCCGCACCCGGCGGAATCCGGCCATCGAACTCATCGGCCCGACCGGCTGGGCCGACAGGAAGCATCGGCCGATCTTCACCGGTCGAGACCCCCACCACACCAACGCCCGACTGGACCTCGTAGCCTGGGAACGCATCGATCTCGGCACAGAAGAAGGCGCGGTTTCAGCCGTTCAACTGTCTCGTTTTACAAGGCGTGAATGCGGGTGAGGTATCCTCGTCCGTCCACATTGCACGTACGGGAGAGGGCTCGTGGACAAGACGCCGAGCGAGATACTGACATCAAGACGGCCGATCTCAAAAGGTCGGCGCCTGATTTCCATAAGCAGAGCGTGGCCTTGGGCAAGGCAGCACACACGCTTGCGACAAAACTCGCAGAGCTCGGAACTCCCTGGGGCGACGACGAACAGGGCACACAGTTCGGGGATGCCTACACGCCGCACGTCGAGAAGATCGAGAAGTCGACGGCGATCCTCGTCCAAGGCCTCGCGAGCATTCACACAGCAATGACCGACATGGCCGACGGCCACATTGAGAACGAGGCGCTCATCGCGGCGATGTTCCGCAAAGTGGTCACTCCGGACAGCCAGACCGAACGGCGTGACCAGTGAGCGTTGAGGATGTCGCCAAAGACGTCCTCATGGAGATGGGCATGTGGTGGCCCGACGCCAACTCCGGCAGCCTGAGGGCCGCTGCCGGCCACTGGAGAGACTTCGCAGACGCCGTCGACGACGTCTGCCATGCGGCCAACCGAACTGCCACCACCTTGATCCACAACAACAAGGGCGAGGCGATAGACGCCTTCGAGGTGTTCTGGGGGCGGTATCACTCCGAGAGCGACAAGGGCTGGCTGGACGACCTCGCCAAGGGCTCAGGTCAGATGGCAAAGGCACTCGAGGAGTTCGCCGATGCCGTCGACGATGCGATACAGCAGTTGTGGACGCAGATCGGCATTGCCGCCGCAACCATCGCGGCAGGTGTGGGGCTGGCCGTCTTCACGTTCGGACTCTCCACCGCCGCATCGGCCGCCGCAGCGACGACCATCATCGAACTGGCGGCCGGACTCGGCATCACGGTCTCCGCCACCGTTGCCAACATCGCCGCTGTGACGCTCACCGGTGTCGTGTTCGGCGGCATCGAGTCCGTGACTGTAGAACTCGCTGTGGCCCAGCCGTTGAAGGCCGCGACCGGGATGCAGGACGGCTTGAGCTTGGCCGGCGTCGACGACGCACTGAAGTACGGTGCGGTCTTCGGCGGAGCGTTCGGAGCCGCTGGAGCAGGCGTTCGCGTGCTCGGCGAAGGCGATGGCGCGTTCAGAATGTTCGGCGGTGTTCCGCTGAATGTGAGAGGCCCGGCGCTGGCTGTGCCCAACGGCCAAGTGCCGCTCGGGCCGTACTCGCCGCTGATGCGCAACGGGCCGGGGGGCGGTGGCGGCCGTGGCCCAATGAGAACGCCACCGCCTTACGCCAAACCGCTCGACTCCATGGGAAGAGCGACGGGCGTCGATACAACCATCACCCGCTCGATGCTCGACACGGGCACGAAGGCCAGCCGACGTGTGAAGCCGCCGGGCTGGCTCGGCGACAGCGCTCAGCACACAAGAGGTCATCTCCTTGCGAGATCCCTCGGCGGCGACGGGGCCGCACATGAGAACATCGCAATCATCTACGAAAGAGCAAACAATGAGGTGATGCAGAAACTCGAGTCGCAGATCTACGACACCGTCAAGGCCGGGCACGATGTCAGATACACTGCTACGCCAGTTTACGCGGACCCAAGCGATATAATCCCCTCGGGCATCCATGTCACCGCAAAAGGCGGCGGCTTGGACATCGATCAAACCATTATCAACAAGTAGACTCGGTGCACTATGACGGATCTTGAGATGCTGGCCTCGCTTCCGGCAAGCGGCGACCCGGGAATGGTACACAATGACTGGGAAGCGGCGGAGAAGAGTCTCCGGGTCACCTTCCCGTCATCATTCATGCGATTCCTCGACGTATTCGGCGGGGCGAAGTTCGATGACTTCCTGCGCGTCTATCGAGTCGGCGCCGACAACGAGAACGTCGATCTTGTCGCCAAGACTCTCAAAGCACGGCATACCATGGAAGTCACCCGCCCTCATATCCACGACCTCTTGAGCAGCCGGGGACTCCAAGTGGTGGACCTTATTTCCTGGGGTGGAACAGACAACGCGGACATGTGCTTCCTGCTCCCGCATGCAGACCCGAAGAAGTGGGCAGTCCTGACGGTGATCGGACGCGGGCAGGAGTACGACCTGTTCGAGGGCTGCCCGGAGAGCTACCTCCTCCAGGTGATGCGTCGCGACTTCGTCAGTGATGTTTTTCCCGAGGATTTCCCTGACGACTTCCCTGGATACGAGCGTCATCCTGACATTTGATCGTCGCAGCGGTCTGGGGAAGCCCCGGAACGTGAACGCTGATGCCCTCAGAACTCCGGCAGCCCAGGCAGTCCACATCGCTGTCCCTTGACCGGGTCCGCGGAAGGCGCAACGGAGACGACCATGATCAAGCGAGTAGGGTTCTTGCGCGAATTCACGCCCCACGATGCAGACCCCTCCGCCCCGTCCATCCATGACGCGGTTCGGCCGTCCGGGCTGAACGACGAATCCGGCCTTCTGGCGTACCTCGCCTCGGGGACCGAGATCTTCAGCGCGATGGGGGCTGAACGCGACGCGATCACCGGTGACGAGTGGATCCCCGGAGCCGGTTCCCTGGTTACGGACGGCACATGGATGTGGCCGGTCGAGCTGCGCCACTACGTGGAGCGGTACCACGCCGAGCTGCCGGAGGACTTCATGGCAGACGTCCGCGCCGCCCGGTACACCGCCGCGCCGGTGACGCGTCGGCGCACCGAGGAGATCATCGTGGAGGTCTTCGGACGGTCGTCGTTCGCGGCCCAGGCTACCGAGGGGCCGGGGGCCGACGGCTTCTTCACCTGGTACCTGTCGGATCTGACGCCCCAGAGCTGTGCGCGGATGCTCGACAGCCTCGAAACCGCCGGGCTGAAGACACACCATCCCCTCACGGGGGACATCTCTCTCTCCGTCAAGGGTGAGGGAGGCAGCGGCTCGCGCCCCGTGCGCGACGGAAGGCCCACCGCCGAGGTCCTGGCAGATCCAGCGGCCGGGGAGGTCACCCTCCACCTGTGGTTCGCATCGGACACCTTCACGACGGTCGGTGTCCGCAGGCTGAAGGGCACGACGGCAGCTGTCGTCCACTCCCTCGCCGGCCTTCAGGAGCCGGAACGCGAGCAGGTGGTGTCGGCGCTCGTGCGGTCTCTCGATCAACTCCGCGATCACTGCCTGGGTTTCGTGCTCGACCGGGCCGGGCGCGGTCCGCTCGCCGCCTGGGACGCTGTGGTTTGCGACGGCGCGTCGCCGAGCGTTGCGCTGCCCGACAGCATCGCCGTCGACACGTCCCGGTCCGCTCCACTGTCAGCGTTCGGCAACATGCCCTCCGGTACGCCGTACGGCCACCTCACCGTGTTCAGCAGGGGCCCGGCGGACAGAGGCCGGGCGTAGCGTCCGCGATGGCGTCTGGCGAGTCGGCAGGCGCGCCGCGGCGCTTGGGAACATCCTGCACATGGCACACCTGCGAGTACGGAGCACTCGGAGAAGGAGGCTGAGTCTGTCTTGAAACGCAGTTCCGGCACGGCCCATGCCTCTGTGCGGAGTTGAGATCGGCTCTCGGGCCACCGAAGATGTTCTTCGGCCACGGCGCATCACCCGGATGTGCGCGTGCACCCGTTGCCAGGGCAGTCAACACATCCAAGGGGGCCGCTGTGCAGCGGGTTGGTCACAAGGCCGGAGCCGGAACCTCATGAGGCACCGCTTACAACTCGCGCTCCAGATCATGCTGGTGTCGTCGCCAGCCTGCTCGGCATCGTCACCAACTACGCCACCGGCGTGGACGATGCGCCCTGGCTGCTGCAGGCCATCCAGCAGGCGTCCGTGCCGGCGATCGGGCTGTTGATCGTGGCGATGGTGGTCGGGCAGGTCGTCGTCTACCGGATGGAGAACCGGGCGCCGCCGCGGGTCGAGTGGCCACGGGACCGGGTGCCGTATCCCGGGCTGGACGCCTTCGACGAGAACACCGTCCGGCACATCGCCTGGTCGCCGGACGGCCGCCGGTTGGCCACGGCCTCGCGGGACGGTTCGGCGCGCGTCTTCGATGCGGCGTCCGGGCGTCCGCTGTTCGTTCTGCCCTGTGACGGCGCGATGGTCGAGTCCGTGGCGTGGTCGCCGGACTCGGCGTTCGTCGCGACGGCCGGGCGGGACCACGTCGTCAGGATCTGGGACGCCGCGACCGGCGATCCCGTGCGGCTGCTGACCCGAGCCACCGACAAGGGCAGGCAGGTCGCCTGGTCACCGGACGGCCGGCATGTCGCGGCCACGTCGAGAGATCAGGTCGTACGGGTGTGGGAGGCCGGATCCGGCCGTCTCGTCCGGGAGGTGAGGTCGTCGAAGGGTGCGCGCGGTCCCCCGAGGGCCGACGGATCGCCACCGCGGGCACGACGGCGCCGTACGCGTCTTGTCGGCCGACACCGGCACCGAACTGGTCACGCTGACCGGCCACCAGGACTGGGTCGGTCGCATCGCCTGGTCACCCGGCGGCCGGATGCTGGCCAGCTCCTCCGACGACCGTACCTGCCGTCTGTGGGACGTCGCCGAAGGGCGTCAGCTCACCGTCCTGCGCGGCCACGACAACTACGTCGACGATGTCGCCTGGGCGCCGGACGAGCTGCGCGTGGCCACGGCGTCCGGCGACTGGACAGCGGCGGTGTGGGATGTGGCCACCGGCCGCCGTATCGACACGCTGAAAGGTCACGAAGGGCGTGTACGGGCGGTGGCGTGGTCCCCGGACGGGCGTCACATCGCCACCGGCTCCGACGACCGCACGGTGCGTGTCTGGTCCGCGGCGACCTTCGAGGAGGTCGGCGTCGTCGGTGTCCACCAGGACAAGGTCACTTCGGTCGCATGGTCCCGGGACAGTGCGCGGCTGCTCACGGCTTCGTTCGACGGGACGGCCCGCGTGTGGGCGGCCGAGCCGGACTTCGACCGGCTCGAAGCACACGCCCGGGGGCGGGTGTTCCGGACACTCGACGAGGAGGAACGGCGTCAGCACATGCTGCCGTCGGCGACGCCGTAGCGTCAGCGGGTCGGCGCGTAGCTCTCCTCGACGGTGCGCTGCTCGGTGTGCAGCAGGTAGTCGTCGGGGTCGAGACCCATCGCCTTGCGTGCCGGTGACGCCCAGTAGAGCGCGTTGCGCTCCTCGAAGGTCTCGGGGCCCTCGTAAGAGATCAGCCAGAGGAACTGATTCTGCTCACGGTCGACCCACGCGCCGCCGATGTCGAATCCCAGCTCCAGGCGGAGCGGGACGATTTCCTCGCGCCACCTTTCGGCCCACTCGTCGAGGAGTCCGTCGCGGACGGTGTAGGTGCGCAGCTGGGTGGTCCGGGCCATGCGGGGATCCTCCTGGAGCACGCATCGGTGTGTAGCGCCAAGACTACGCGGGCGGCTGCCCATGATCCCGTGCAGGAGGGACCACCCGGTGGGCTGCCCTCGGCAGACCGATCCACATGCCTCCGTCCAGGGTGGCGAGCGGGGCCGCACCTGTGATCGAACGAGCGGCCGCAGTGCGGAGCGTGAAAGCGGAACTTGAACCTGACCGCCAAAAGTGGTGCAGAGTATGCGAGTTCACAGTCCAAGAGGTCGCCCGGCTCCTCGGCAAGCAGGTGGATCCGACCGTCGGATCGCCTTACACCCGCCACGGTCGCGTGAGGCGCTGAGCGCGAGTCCATCGCCGCCTGCCACGCAATTGGTCAGAGAACCTTGGGATCGCGCCAAGCTGGTTCGGCCTACCCAGGAATCGTTCACCAGTTCGATATATCTGGGAGTGACCAGGTGCTCCGGCACCCAGCCGGCACCAAGCAACTCGGGGGTTCACCATGCGAATACCGTGGTCCCGTCATGCCCATGGACGGACACTCGCACTTCTGACCATCGCGGCCCTGCTGCCCACAGCAGCGCCGTCCTCAGCGGCTCCTGCCGGTGGCGACGACCTGCGCGTCGAGACGTACGTACTGCCTTCGGGGGCTTCGAAACCCTCGTTGGAGGAGGTGCGCAGCGGGCGCGCGACGGAGGTCCTGCGTCGCCTGACGCGCGAGATGCAGTCCGATGCCCGACTGCCCGCCGAGACGGTGGGCCCGGCCGCTTCGTACGCACCGCTGGCGAAGCAGCCGTCCGCCACCGCGCCTGCACCTGAGCCGCAGAATCGCTCGACCGCCCGCCTCGCGCCGCTCGCCACCTATCCGGAGCCGGCCCGCACCATGACGTACGACGAGTGCCGGAACGGCCTCGGCAGCACGCAGAAGTTCTTCATCAAGTCCCGGTTCGCCGTCTGCTCAGGTGCGACGTTCCTGCAGACATGGTTGCGGAACAACCGCCCCGTCGGCGAGAGCATGTTCAACGTCCGGGTCGTGGGCACGATTGCAAAGAACAGCCGCGAGATCACGTTCACGTACTACTACACCGAGATGCAGTCGACCGGCTCGACCGCGACGGCAGCCATGCGGATCGAGACGAAGGGCGCGATCCCGAAGAGCTGGCCCTCCGGCGTTCGTTACACCCACAGTGGCACCATGCCGGGCACCAAGACGTTCGACGAACTCAAGCGGCAGCGGACGTACACGCACAAGGTGAACGCCAAGCCGGGCCAAGGCAGCAGCGGCAGCACGGACCTGGTGTTCGCCGTGTACGAACCGGTCATCACCATCACCCCGCCGCCCGGTTGGAAACTGGGCGGCGCGCTCACCGGCAAGCTGTTCATGCTCGCCCCGCGCTGGGATGCCGCCACCTACCTGGCGAACTCGACCGGCGGCGGGAACCCCTCACGGAAGGGCGCGGCTACCTTCAGCTACCTGCCCACCCTGACGTACAGCGCGAAGGCGGGGGCGGAGGAGAGGGCCGTCGCCGAGCACATCCGGACCGCGTTCACCAAGCCGCTCGACACCAAGCCGTACATGTCGGCCAAGAACGTTCCGGGCCAGGAGGCGAAAGCACCGCTGCACCGCCTGGTGGAGAAGACCAGGAAGGAGGACAACCGTAAGGCCGCCGTCAAGCAGTGCAAGCGGTACTGGGGGGACGGCTACTCCTTGGGCGGCATACGGGAATGCGACGAGTACCCGTTTGCCACTACATACGAGGGCGCGGCGCAGGCCGACCACGATTCCGAGGCCAAGAAGTTCAACTTCTCCGTCCTGCCGATCGACAAGACGGAGAACGGTGCCGGAGGCAGTCTCCTGCTCGGGTTCTACGCGAAGAACCGGCTCGTCGACGGACTGCAGGACGGGTTCCTGGTGAAGATCACCTCGTGATCGACGGGGCGGGGACCGCCGGGGTCCCCGCCCTCGACGCGTCGTCCGCGCTACGCGGCGCGCCAGAACCGCACCAGGTAGCGCTCCACCCCCTCAGCGGTGCCGGTTTCCGCGGACAGTCGCTCGGCCTCGGCCCGGCCGACGCTGTACACCTGTACCCGCCATGTGCCGCCGCTGTCCGACAGCGTCACGCTGTGCTCGGTACGCCCGAGGCTCATCGACCAGACGGCCACGACACCGCTGGTCGACACGTACTCGCACTCCCCGTACTCGTCCCACCGTTCCGGGTCCTCCTCCGGCGGGCGCCCGTCCCACACCTCCGCGGTCACCGCGGCCGTGTGCGTGTGCCCGGCGCTGAAGATGTCGATCCTCCCGGGAAAGGCGGTGAGGAACTGTCCGAACACCGTGTCGTCTGGATACGGGACGGGGAGATCCGCATCGTCCGACTCCTGCAGGCAGAAGCTGTGATATCCGATATCGGCATCAAACGTCACCTGCTGGACCAGTTCCGTCACGCCGACTCCTCTCCATGAGCTGACAACGTCCTCTGCGAAACCGTAGCCACTCCCGCACGGTTGACGCTCGAAGTCCGCACCCGACCACCCCGTGCCGCCCAGGGTGCCCTGGGACCACGCACTCATCTCGGGAGCCCCGGTCCACTTCGGTAAGCGCACCACCACGATCGGCCATCGCGAGTGCACCCTCGGGAACTCACAACGCGTGGCACGCGAACCAGAAAGCAGTCCGGGTTGGACGGTGAGCGCGCCGAGCCGGCACGGCGCCCGCCGTGATCGTGCAGCCGGAATCAGCCGGCTCTCAGTGCCGAGTGGCTGCCCCGCGGCAATCGCCGTCCCGTCACGCGGCACGCGGTGCCCCCGACGCCTCGACGCATCGGGAACGATCACCTCGAACAATGCACCCGCAGGGACGCGGACAGACCGACCGGCGGCCGACCGAGCCGCCTCGCTCCCGTACCCGCGCGGCTCACCGGGGCGGACGCTCGTACACCACGCCGATGTCGGCGGGTTGCCGCTGGTCAGAGTGGGCCTGAGCCGCGAATGTGTTGGCCGTGAGGAACGATCACCGCGGCCACGACCGCCCTGCACCAGGCCACCCGGCGCCGCTTCCGGCCGTGCGCTCTCGGCGTGGCGAATCCGGACCGACGCGCGGCACCACGAACCTCGTCTCCTTCTCCGTCGTGTGCTGCCCCCATCGCTTCCTCCGCGACCTCCCGTGCCCGCTTCCTCTTCTGTCCACCGATGGCCGCCATGGGTGACCGAGCAGCCGGGCCTTGCGTGCCCCTGTGCAGGGCAGCGCCGATCACAGGGAGATCGACCGCAGCCGGCAGGCGTTTCAAAGACGCCATTCATTGCTCAGCAGCTCCATGAGGTGGGTCTGCCTCGTGCTGAGCAGGTCAGGGGTCCACTCGAGGTGCTGGATCATTGCCCCGACGTTTCCCGATGTTTGCGGGGCGGCGCCGATCGATTCCCTACGAGGCAACCGGGTCAGCACACCTGGAAGAGCCCCGTAATCTCGAAGTGACCCCCATCATGTCCGGGTCGGCGCACACTACGGGGAGGGCCGCAACATGAGCGAACTGATCAGGCTGGCTGCTGAACTTGAGCGCAAAGTACGTGAAGCGGACGAAGCGCATGAGGTAGCTGATCGCCTGTGGAGCGCCGCCGAGGTTCTGCTCGACGAGATCCGCGCGATCTCTTCTCTGCTCTCTGAGCTCAGGTTCGACATCGACGGGTACGTCGCAGACAACGACTATCCGGCCGTCGAACGCTCCGCGTACGAGATTCGCGGCGTGACTGACGCCGACCGTCTCCTCCCCGTCCTGCGTCAGGCCATGCTGCTGCTGGCACTTCGTGACGGCTCACCCCTTCCGCAGCCCGATGCGCTCGATTCGCTGCCCGAGGTCGCGCCTACAGAGGCAAGTCACCCTGTCCTCAGCCTGGATGAGCTGCTGCGCGATTCGGACCAGGAGCTGAAGTCGACAGAGGAGTCATTGCGAAGGATCTGGTGCGGCGATGACGACGCATCTGAACTCGAGGAGCACCTTCACGATGCTCACATCGACGCCGTCCGAGACCGCGCGACGCGCGCGGGACGACAGCTCATGGAGCTCTGCGGTTATATCTCCGAGGAGTTGTGCCCTTCTCTTGTCGGCAGCACGGAAAGCGGGCGCACCGATGACGCTCTGCTTGCGCTCGCGGCCATCGACCTCGCAGGCAAGGAAGCTCCGAAGGCATACAAGGTCTACGAGGCGGCGCTCTCGGAACAGTACGAGCGGAGCCCGTCCTCTTTGGGATCGGTGGGCGAGCAACTGACAGCCTTCGAGTCATGGATCCACACCATTTAGCCGGTGCACACAGGCTGACCATGTCGGCACGTGTAGAGCCCCTGGGAACGCCGTCACCCTCGTGGCCACGAGAGACCAGGCCGTCGCGAACACACAGCGGCGCATCGGCACACGTCGCCCGAAGGCCGTCGGCTCCTGCGTCGCTGCCTCGATGCCGGTGGTTCTTCCCCTTGCTGCATCAACGCGTCGGCTCCCCCGTCGGTTACGAACATGTACGCGATGGTCTCACCACGGGTAAGGCCGCTCGGGTACACAGTCGGCGAGTCCGCGTACACCGCCCGGACGTCGGCGCGTCCGGGCTGGTCAACGGGGCTTTCGCGGCAGCAGGGTTGATCGACATGAGGCCAATGACCGTTCCGCCCACAGGGCTTGTGCACGACCCGGATACCGCACACGAGTTCACGATGCAGTTCACCTCGACGCCCCGCGGAGCGCGGCTTGCGCGGCGCCTCGTATCGCATCGACTGCACGACTGGGGGCATCCGTACGACTCGGCCGCCAACGAGACCATGACCCTGATCGCCGCCGAACTGGTGGCGAACGCCGTGCGGCACGGGCACGTGCCGGGGCGGGACTTCCATCTGCGGCTCGCCGCCTCGCCGGCGCGGCTGCGGATCGACGTCACCGACACTCGCACGGAGAAGCGTCCCGTCAGAGGGACGCGGCCTGATTCGGGAGGCGCGGAGTCGGGGCGGGGGCTCGTACTCGTTGAGGCGCTTGCTGCCGACTGGGGTGTCTCGCCGCGCAGCGCCGCGCCCGGCAAGACGGTGTGGGCGGTCGTCGACCTGCCGTGAGGCGGACGCCGCTCAGGCCCTGTCACCACCCACCAGACATCGGGTGATGTACGTGAGGTGCTGCGTGTGGCCGATCCGTGCCCAGGTCTCGGGGGTGCCCGTTCCGGCCGGCCCGGTGCCGTATGCGCAGGACTCGAGCCAGGCCTCGGCGGAGCCGCGGTGGACCGAGGGCACGCGGCGGTACGACTCGTGCTCGACGATGCGGCGGGCCGTCGAACGGACCTGGTCGGCGCGTTCGGGGCCGCGGGCGGGTGCCCGGGCGACGAGGAAACGGTCGGGGAGGGTGTAGCGCAACAGGCTCCACGGGGGTCCGTACCAGGCGGAGTCGGCGGGCCGGTTCGCACTGCGGACGTGCTCGACCGAGTAGTCGCCGTAGTCCAGTCGCTGCCGGGGCCGTGCGGCGCGGACCTGTGCGTGGAGGGCCCGGTCGAGCCGGGGCGGGGTGGAGAGCGCCGGTTCGCGGGCCGGGTCGTGCTCGGGGAACGCACCCGACAGCAACGTCACACTGCGCCAGGGCAGCAGGGTGCCCAGCAGGTCCAGGGCCATGAGGGACCGCTTGCCCGCCTCGGCGAAGTCGTTCACCGCTCCGACGTCCAGGAGCAGGTCGAGCTGCGTCGGCGACGCGCACAGCCGGGAGACGAGGTCCAGCATCTGCGAGGTGCACGGCTCGTCGGGCGGTTCGTCCACGAGGACCCGTATGCCGAGGCCCCGGCCGCCGGCGAAGGCCAGGTCCGCCGTGTGGCGCTGGTGCGTCGGGTGCCGTTCCGGTCCCGCGACGAGAGTGAGGCGGCTGCGGGTGGCGAGGTGCCACAGCGCGACCGCCGCGCTGTGGACCTCGCCTTCGACGTGGGCGGCATCGACCCAGCCGGGCAGCCCGGCAGTCGCCTCGATGAGGTGGTCGGCCCTGGGCGTGAGCCAGCGGTGGAGTGTTCGTCCGATGTCGTCGGGGTCGGGGTGCAGGGGTGCCGGAGTGCCGCGGGCGCGCTCGGGGCCGGTGTGCGGCGCCACGGTCCACAGGGGCGCGATATGGCGGCGCAGCTGCAGGTGCAGTCGCTCGTAGGCGGTCACAGCGGCGCGTCGCATCGGCAGGACGGGTACGTACAGCGGCTCGACCATCGCGGCTCCCCCATGGCCATGGCTCGGCATCGCACCTGCTCGCAGGGTGGGGGCAGACAGTTCCGGGCGAAAGGGTGTCTTTCAGGCCAGTGGCGATATCCCGTCATCAGGGATACGGGTCACGATGTCCGAGGTCGCGTATACGGTTGATCCAGTTCACCCGCATGCCGCAGGACCGAGGGGACACCACGTGAGGCCGACGCTGGCCGCCGCGCAGTTGCGGGGCAGTCTCACCCAGTACCTCACGACGACGTACGCCCTCGCCGAGGAGGACACCCGGCTGGCGCTGGAGCGGTTCCTGGGCGACCCGGAGGGCGGGATCTTCCGGGGGCCGTACCTGCGGATCCGGACGCCGTTCCACATCGCCGCCGACGGGTGGCAGCGGCATCTGGACTGGGTGCCGGGCTTCGCCCCGTACCGGCACCAGGCGAAGGCGTGGGAACGGCTGAGCACCCTGCACGGGCCCGCCCGGCCGACACTGATCACGACCGGGACGGGGTCGGGCAAGACCGAGTCGTTCCTGGTGCCGGTGCTGGACCACTGCCGTCGGCAGAAGGCGCTCGGGCGGCGCGGCGTGAAGGCCGTGCTGCTGTATCCGATGAACGCGTTGGCCACCGACCAGGCCGGGCGGATCGGAGAGTACCTGTCCCAGCCGGAGCTGGCGCAGGTGACGGCCGGGCTCTACATCGGGGACCGGCCGGACACCGACTTCCGGCGGGTGATGACACGGCGCGAGGAGATGCGGGTCAGCCCGCCCGACGTGTTGATCACCAACTACAAGATGCTCGACCTGCTGCTCCAGCGCGGCGAGGACCTGCCGCTGTGGCAGGACGCCGAGATCGCGTACGTGGTGCTGGACGAGTTCCACACCTATGACGGCGCGCAGGGCACCGATGTGGCGATGCTGCTGCGCAGGCTCGCGGCGGCCACCGGCCAGGGCAGTGCCAAGGGGCGTCCGCTGGGCGGTATCTGCCCGGTGGCGACCTCGGCGACCCTCGGCGAGGGCAGGCCGGGTGGAGCCGGGGAGGGGATTCTCAGCGTCGCGGCGCAGGTGTTCGGGGTGGAGTTCACGCCGGACGCGGTGGTCGGCGAGGAGCGGATGACCGCCGAGCAGTTCGCCGGTGAGGTGGACTACGAGCTGCCGGAGCCGCCCGACCCCAAGGAGGTCATCCAGGCGTCCGGCGGTCCCGGCGTGGAGGCGCGTCCGGATCTGCTGGACCTGGACGGGCTGGCGGAGCGGCTGCTGGAGCGGCGCGGGCTGAGCGCGTTCCAGATCGGCAGGATGCTCAAGCGGCACGACTTCACGCACAAGGTGCTCCAGCTGCTGGGCGGCGACCCGCTCGGCGAGTGGGAGCTGCGCGAGCGGCTGGGCGGCTTCGGGTACGCCTGGGGGCGCACCGCCAGGGAGAACCCGCGGCTGGCGTTGCAGGCACTGTCGCGGTTCGTGGCCCTGCTGTCGGCGGCGCGGGACCCCGAGTCGGACGAGAAGCGGCCGAGACCCCTGCTGCACGTCGAGGCGCATCTGTGGGTGCGTCCGGTGAGCCGGGTGCTCCGCGGCGTGGGGCCGGTACCGGAGTTCCGGTGGTACGAGGACGACCGCACCGCGGCGCGGCGTGCGGCGCTGGCGGCCGGGCCAGTGGCGGGGGCCGACGGCGAAGACTCGGGGAGCCTGGCCTCCGACGCTCGCCGCCCGCAGCCGATTCCGGGCACGGACACGGCCCCGCGTCCGGCCGTGACCTCACTGCCCGCGGTGTACTGCCGCAACTGCGGGCGCTCGGGCTGGGCGGCGCTGTCGCCGGAGGCCGATCCGCAGCAGCTGGTGATGGCGCAGGACAAGGTGTGGCGGGCCGGGCTCGGCCGTGACAAACGGCGTATCCGCTACTTCATCGCGGCCACCCGGGCCGAGGCAGAGGACGCGCTGGGTGCGCTGACCGGCGCGAAGCCGAGGTCCGGCGGCGCCGACCCGCTGTCCGTGGTGGTGCTGGACGGCGCGCAGGGCACCTACCGGCTGCCCGTGGTTCAGGACGCACAAGAGCTTCAGGACGCCTGGTTCGCACTGGCGGTCACGGACAAGAAGTCGGCGGACAAGGCAGCGCTCGACGACCGCTGCCCGGCCTGCAACACGGACAACGGCATCCGCTTCCTCGGCACCGCACTCGCCGCACTCGCCTCCGCGACGGTCACGCAGTTGTTCACCGGCGGTGACATCGCGCTCGTGCCGGAGGAGCGCAAGACGCTGCTGTTCAACGACTCGACGCAGGACGCGGCACACCGGGCCGGATATGTGGCGAACGCGTCGTACAAGTTCTCACTGCGCTCGCTCCTGGCGCACAACCTGGACGAGTCGGGTGCTCCGACCGCGCTTAACGACCTGATCGGTAACGTCCTCGACTCCGTGGACGATCCGCAGGCGCTCGCCGCCGTCGTACCGCCGGACCTGCACGACGAGCCGGGTGTGGACCGGCTGTTGTCCGGGCGGGGAACAGGTGACGCCCGGACCTGGAAGCTGATCGGGGAGCGGCTGGCCTTCGCCACAGTGATGGAGTTCGGCCTGCGTTCGCGCCAGGGCCGCACGCTGGAGCTGACGCGTACTGCGGCCGCCGAGGTCGTCATCGACGAGCCGGAGCGGATCACGGCGCTCGCCCGCGACCTGCACCTGTCACTGCCCGGGCAACTGCTGGTGGGCAGTGGGATGCCGACGCCGGAGCGGTATCTGGCCTATGTGCGCGGCCTGTTGGAGCGCGTCAGGCTCCGCGGTGGGCTGCGGCACCGGTGGCTGGAGCCATGGATCAAGGACGCGGGTGTGGCCCGGTTCAAGATCTGGGGCGGCCGGCCGGACGGCATGCCGGCGTTCCCCGAGGGAATGGCCGCGCCGCGGTTCCTGCTCGACGGGCAGAAGGACCGGTCGGCGTTCGACTCGGTGACCGGCCGGCTGGGCTGGTACCAGGACTGGACACGGCGCTGTCTCGGGCTGGACGCGGCGGGTGCGACCGAATTCCTGCGCAGGCTGCTGCCCGTTCTGGTGGACGAGCGGGCATTGTCGGTCCGTACGGCAGCCGACCGTACGACCCGGGTGTACGGGCTGCAGCCGGGGCACGTCGAGGTGCGGCTGCTGGACGACGAGGCGGCCAACAAGGCGTTCGTCAGCTGCATGGACTGCGGCTGGCAGCAGGTGGTACCGCCCGAGCGGCGGACGCGCTGGTACGGCCACCCCTGCCCGCGCTACCGGTGCCAGGGCATGCTGCGCGCTCCGCTGAGCGATCCGTCCTCGACCGGTGCCGACATGCGCAGCAGCATCGGCTCGAGCGGTTTCGGGTCGTCGCGCGCCCGTGACTTCAAGGACGACTACTACCGGCGGCTGTATCTGACCGGAGGCACCTTCCGCGTCGTCACAGCCGAGCACACCGGCATGCTGACCCGGCCGGAACGGGAGCGTGTCGAGCGCACGTTCCGCGCGGGGACGCACTACACCGACCCGAACGTGCTGTCCTGCACGCCCACGCTGGAACTCGGCATCGACATCGGCGACCTGTCGGCGGTGCTGCTCGGCTCTCTGCCGAAGGGCCCGGCGAACTATGTGCAGCGCGCGGGCCGAGCCGGGCGCCGCACGGGTAACGCGCTAATCGTCGCGTTCGGCGGGCGCAGGGCCCGAGACCTGTACTACCTCGAGGACCCACGCGAGATGATCGCGGGCGACATCGTCCCGCCCGGCTGCTACCTCTCCGCGGTGGAGATCCTGCGCCGCCAGTACACGGCGCATCTGCTCGACCTCGCCGCCCGCGGCGGGCTCACCACCGCCGACGGGGAGCGGCTGATGCCGGTGCCGAGGCTGGTGTCCGCCCTTTTCGGCAACACCGGCTGGTGCCAGGACCTGGCGGACGCGGCGGTCACGCACGGTGGGCGCCTGGTGGAGGAGTTCCTCGGGCTGTTCCCGGCCGATGGGGACAAGGGGGGCGACGCAGGCGTCACGGCGTACGCCGCCGACGAGTTGCGGGCGTACGCGACCGGCGGCATCGTGCGCGCCCTGCAGGAGGCAGAGGAGGACTGGACGGGCCGGCGCGAGGAGCTGAGGCGCCGTATCGCCGCCATCGACACGGCGATGGAGGGCCTGGTCCGCAGCGATCCCGAACAGGACCGTGAGCACCGCGAGTTGCTCGCCGAGCGGCGCACGACCGGCGACCTGCTGCGGGAGCTGAGCCGTTCGAGCGCGCACGGCGCCCTGGTGGAGCTCGGCCTGCTGCCCAACTACAGCCTCACCGACACCACCACGCAGTTGGAGGCCACCCTCTACTGGACGGAGGAGAACCAGGGCGAGGCGGAGGAGAGCGAACAGCGGGAGGAAGGCGGCCGGCAGGGTGAGGCCCGGCGCAAGACGTACCGCAGCGAGGTCCGCGACTACGAGCGCTCCCGCCGCCTCGCCCTCGCCGAACTCGCGCCCGGCAGCAGCTTCTACGTCAACGGCTACCGCCACCAGGTGCGTGCCCTCGACATCGGCAGCCCCGAGCGCCCTGCCTGGCAGGTGTGGCGGCTGTGCCCTGCCTGCGGCTACGTCCGTACCGACAACGCCCAGGCGGACGCCTCCCCATGTCCCCGCTGCGGCGGCCGGGAGATCGCCGACGCGGGCTGTGTGCAGTACATCCTGGAACCGAAGCGGGTCATCGCCCGCGACAAGCGCGACGACGCCCGCGTACGGGACGACAAGGACGAGCGCGACCGCCGCCGGTACGCGATGCTCACCACCGTCGACATCGACCCGGCTCATCTGGCGCCGAGCTCGTGGCGGCACGAGACGGCCACGTTCGGCGTCGACTTCACACGGCGGGCGGTGATCCGCACCCTGAATCTGGGCGCCGACCGTCAGGACGGCTCCAGCACGGTGCCGCTCGCCGGTGACGACGTCCGCATCAACCCCTTCTACGTCTGCACCAGTTGCGGCGGGGCGACCGCCGACGGGCGGCCGGTCGCCGACCAGCCGCAGGAGGCGCTGACCGACTCACTCGCCGCGAGCACCCGTGCCAGCGCCCACCATCTGCTGTGGTGCCCGCGCCGCCGGACCAAGAGTTCGGGCGGCGAGGAGCAGGGCAAGGGACGGGACGTTCCACTGCTGCTGGCGCACGAGCTGACCACGGAAGCGGTGCGCATCCTGCTGCCGGCGTCGGTCGCCCGCGCCCACGAACGGCTCGCCTCGTTCACGGCAGCACTGTTCGCGGGCATAGCCGCCCGGTACGGCGGCGACCCGGACCACATCGACATCGCCGCCGCGTCGATGCCGGACGGCGGCGACTCGGACTGGACCCGTCGCTTCCTCGTCGTCTACGACCGGCTGCCCGGCGGCACCGGCTACCTGCACCGGCTCGCCTCGGCCGACGGCTTCCGAGAGGTGCTGCTGAAGGCCCGCGAGGTCATCGACGGCTGCCCCTGCCGGGAGAAGGGGCAGGACGGCTGCCACCGCTGCCTGCTGCGCCGGGTGCCGGCCGGCGACTACGACAAGGTCAGCCGTAACGAGGTCCGTCAGATGCTCGACGAGCTGCTCGGCAAGGAGGGCGAGGCCTGGCGGACCACCCGCGTACCCACAACCCAGCAGATCCCGCTGGAGCGGCAGGCCGAGTCCGACCTCGAGATCATGTTCGTCGAGACGCTGAAGGAGTGGGCCGGACAGGCCGAGGCCAAGGCCGCCGCCGACGCGTACACCACAGCCGCCGGGACGTACTCCCTCGACCTGCGGCTCACCGGTTCCGACGGCGGAACCCGGCGGTGGCGGGTGTCCCAGCAGCGGGTCCTCGACGGCACCCGCCCCGACGTGCTGTTCGAACGGCTCGACGCTCCCGGCCCGCGTCTCGCGCTGTATCTCGACGGCTTCGAGTACCACGCGAGCACCCAGCACAACCGGCTCGCCGACGACGCGGCCAAGCGGGCGCGGCTGCGGGCGGACGGCGTGCGGGTCTTCCAGCTGACGTACTACGACGTGAAGGAGTGGCGCACCCGCGTCCGTGACACGGGCTACTCCCACACCGGGCCGTCGGACCCGGTGTGGCGGCCGTACGGCGAGGAGGCGCTCGGGCAGGCCCGTGCCTACTACGCCAAGGTGCGCAGCGGCCTGCCCGGCGAGCTGGCCGAGACCGTGTGGGTCAATCCGGCAGAGCAGCTGATCGCCTATTTGCGTTCACCGGACGCCGACGGCTGGACGGCGCGCGCCGAGGCCGCGGTGGCGGGCCTGACGGGCACGCGGCCGCAGGCCGCGGTCGTCGCCGCCGAGTCGGTCGGTGAGCAGATCGAGGCCGCACTTCGCGGCCGGGCGCCCAAGGCGCAGCCCGGCAAGGTCCGGCTGATGGCCGCGACGGACGCCTCGGGCTGCGGTGTGGTGGCCGTCGCGGACGCCCGATCCACGCCGCCCGTGTGGTCGGCGATCACGATCCTCGACGACAGCGAAGCCGCCGTGGCCGACCAGGAGCGGCACAAGCGGCGCTGGAGGGCCTGGCTGTACTGGAGCAATCTGCTGCAGTTCCTCGAACACGGCGGGGGTGACAGCGCCCAGTTGACGACCGGCCTGCTGGACGGCTTCTCCGCGCAGGAGTTCTCGGTCGCGGGCGGCGCGGGCTGGCTGGAGTCGACACGGGTGACTCTCGTCGACGAGTCCGTGTACGGGACCGCAACCGGAGCCGGTGGCGGCAGGCCGCCGCTGGTGGCGGCGCCTGTGGAGCCCGTGCTCTCACCGGTGAAGGGACCCGACGCCGACGCCGACGACGGCGGGACGGACGGCGGCTGGGACGCGGTGCTGGAGCTGTTGGACCCGGACGAGCCGGGGCTGGAACTGCTGGCGGTCGCTCTCGCCTCGCTCAGCGTCCCCGCCCCGCACGACGGCTACGAGCTCGACGACCGCGGCTGGATGGCCGAACTGGCCTGGCCCGACGCGAAAACCGGTGTCGTGCTCGCGCACCGGCCGGTCGACGGTGAACCGGACGCGGAAGCCGAGGACCGGGACCGCGCCTTCGCCAAAGCGGGCTGGGAGGTCCGGCCGGCCGGGGCATGGACGGCGAAGGAGCTGGCCGACCGGCTCGCAATCCCGGAACAGCACGACGAGACGATGCGGGGGGACACCCACAATGAGCGCGGCGAACGTGACTCTGCGGCTGCTGGACAAGGCCGACAAGGAGATCCTTAAGCTCCCGCGCACAGTCAAGGGCGCGATCTACGACTTCCAGCACAAATTCAAGGCGAACCCCGACTCTTCGGGGCTGCGCCTCAAGCAGCTGTCCGGCCACACCCGGCTGTGGTCGGCGCGGATCAGCGACGACTACCGGGCGCTGCTGCTGCGGCTCGCCGACGACGACTGGCTGATCGTCTCGGTCAAGCACCGTAGAGAGGTGTACGCGAACCTCGACCGGCTCGCGTACGGGGTGAACCCGGTCACCGGTGGACTCGAGTACGTCGACCTTCAGGTCGTCGAGGAGAGCGTCGTCCGGCGGCTCCTGCCGCCCGAAGCACCTCAGGCGCCCAAGGCGCAGGTCCCCGCTCCCGCCCCTGCGCCGGCCCCGGTGGAGCAGCCACCGGTGTCCGCGCCGCTGTTCGCTCACTTCACCGACGAGCAACTGGCCGACCTCGGTGTGGCACAGCCGCTGCTGCCGGTGGTGCGGACCCTCACCACCGAGGAGCAGCTGCTCGGCCTGATCGAGTACGCCCCGCAGCTCACAGGCGAGGTGCTGCTCTCCCTCTTCGACGGCAAGTCCTACGACGAGGTCCTCGACCAGGTCACGGCCCCCGTCGCAGCCCCCGAGCCGGTCGACACCGAGGACTTCCAGGCGGCCGCCGAGCGCCCGGCAACCATGGTCACGACCACGGACGAGGCGCTGCGCGAGGCATTGGAAGGCGGCAACTTCGGGCGCTGGAAGGTCTTCCTGCACCCGACGCAGGCCAAGCTCGTGGAGCGTGACTACTCCGGACCGGCACGCGTCGGCGGTGGACCGGGCACCGGCAAGACGATCGTGGCACTCCACCGCGTGAAGCACCTGGTCTCCGGGTTGCCGCCGGGGCGTACGAAGCCGGTGCTGCTGACCACGTACAACAAGAACCTCGCCGCGGATCTGCGGGCACGGCTACTGGAGCTGGGCGGCGAGGAGCTACTGGCGCGCGTCGAGATCAGCCATGTCGACCAGCTGGCGCTGCGCGTGGTGCGCGAGGCCGAGCCGGGCAGCAGTAAGCAGACCATCGACGACAACCAGGCGCTGCGCGAGTGGCGGGCCATGCTTGATGAGGTGGACGAGACGGGCTGGGACGCGGAGTTCCTGCATGACGAGTGGACGCAGGTGATCCTGGGGCAGGCCGTGACCTCCCGCACGGACTACTTCCGGGCCCGCAGGGCCGGCCGCGGACGCAACGTCACCCGGCCGGAGCGTGCCGAGATCTGGCAGCTGACCGAGCGGTTCGCCCAGCGTCTCGACGGGCTCGGACGGCAGACCTGGGCGCAGGTCGCCGAACGGGCGGCGCGGCTGGAGATCGAGCGCGAGCAGCGCATGGACGCCGTGGAGCGGCAGCGGGAGGAGGCCGGCGGCCTGGACAACATCCACCTGCAGGACAGCTCCGCGGGCCGGCTCCGTCCCCGCTACCGGCACATCGTGGTCGACGAGGCGCAGGATCTGCAGCCGGGCCACTGGAAGATGCTCCGGGCGATGGTCCGCCGGGATCGCAACGACATCTTCCTCGTCGGCGACACCCACCAGCGGATCTACAGCAGCCAGGTCACCCTCGGCAGCCTCGGCGTCAACATCCGTGGCCGCAGTGCCAAGTTGTCGCTCAGCTACCGCACGACGCGACAGATCCTGGGCTCCGCGCTGGGCGTACTGAGCGGCCAGGCATTCGACGACCTCGACGGCAACGAGGAGAACCTGGCAGGCTATCGGTCCGTGCTGAGCGGCGGCCTGCCCTCCCTGCATCCGCACGTCGACTGGGAGACAGAGCGGGAGGGCATCGCAGCGCTGATCGCCGCGTGGGACGACATCCCGCTGGAGCAGATCGGCATCTGCGTCCCCACGAACGCAATGGCACAGGAAGCGGCCTATTCGCTGGCACAGTTCGGCATCCGCGCCATTGAGATCGGCCCGGACGGACCCCGGGGCGACGAGGGGGTGCACATCGGCACGATGTTCCGTTTCAAGGGGCTCGAATACCAGCGGATGATCATCGCCGGTGCGTCGCAGGGACTTGTGCCGCGTTCAGACATCCTGCGGTTGCAGTCGGTGGACGCCCTGCGCCACCGCAGAGAGATGCAGCGGGCCCGTTCGCTGCTGTTCGTCGCCGCGACGAGGGCCCGCGACAGCCTGGACATTTTCTGGCACGGCAACCCCAGCCAGTTCCTCAAGCCGCTGCTGTCAACCGCCTGACCGCGAGTCGCTGCCGTGAGGGGCGCCGCCGTGAGGGGCGCCGCAGGCCAGGTACTCGCCCAGAGCTCCGGCAACCCCATGGTGCCGCATGCAGCTGCTCCTCGACGTTCGCCGTCCTCGCCGTCGACTTCTTCACGCGACCCGTCGACGGCTGCTCGCGAGGCGCGGCTTCTCAGTTGGCGAGCAGCCGCCATGCGGTGTGGCCAAGGGTGGCCCGTATCAGGTCGGCGTACGGGTACGCGCCGGACGGTCGGTTGCCGGTCAGGGCCGGTCCGGTCCGCGGTAGGGCAGGGTCTGGCTGTAGACCACGCTGGTGGTCGTGCTGCCGAAACCGGCCAGCTCGTCCATGAGTGTTTCCAGGTGCCCCATCGAGGTCGCGGCCACCTTGAGTATGTAGCAGTCGTCGCCCGTGGTGCGCAGGCACTCCAGTATCAGCGCCCATTCCTCGACCCCGTCGCGCAGCTCGTGCAGGCCCTCGTCGAACCGCCGCCACGCCGGAGCGGGATCCCCCGCCGGAAACGCTCCCGCGTAATCGTCGAAGTCCTCCAGGAGTCGGCCGGCCAGACGGGCCAGCCGCTCCGCGTCCGCCACCTCGGGATCGTCCGCGGACAGACGCAGAGCGGAGTGACGCAACAACAGGCCCTGGTACAGCTCCTGCGCACGAGTGAGCCCCTCCCCCACCGCGTTCCCGCGCCCCAGCCCTTCCTCGAAGTACCGGGGCCCTACAGCGGCCAGGTGGACGAGCGCCATACACACGTTCTCGATGCCGTTCAGGAACTGCGCGTACGCATCCCGCCGGGCCTGGCGGAGCGCGTCCTCGCGATGCCCGTCCAACTGGAGCCGCACACCGGCCAACGCCGCCTCGACCTGTGCCCTCCCCGCCTCGCGAGCGGCATCGAGTGCGGCCTTGTTCGCGCGGCTGCCCGTGTGCAAGGCCGCCAGTGCCATGACGAGCGTTGCCCCGACCTGGTGGGCAAAGCCGTGCGTCACGGGCACGTACCCGGGCGGGACTTCCATCTGCGGCTCGCCGGCTCGGGCGCAGGTGCGGATCGACGACACCGAAACACGCAGGGAGAAGCGTCCCATCAGAGGGACGCGGCCGGGCTGTCGTCGACCTGCCGTGAGGCGGAGGCACTTTAGGCGGGACTTCAATCTTGAGCGGTGCGCCCGCTCAGGGCCTTTGGCGTTTCGTTACGCTCGGTGAGGGCATTTGGTGGCTGCTGCCGGGCCGCAGGCGCGCCGGGACCCCAGGGCACCACACGGCCACGGCCCCTTTCCGTGACTACGGGTGCAGCTTCTCGCCCTTCGCCAGCATCGCTACGTACTTCTCGATCCGGCGCGCCCGGGTCTCGGCCTTCTTGGCGTCCTGGATCCGGTACAGGATCGCGTAGCGGTTCTGCCGGTCCAGTGTCTCGAAGAACTCCGCCGCGCCCGGGTCGGCGGTCAGGGCCGCCGCGAGGTCGTCCGGCACCGTGGCGGTCTTCGCACCGTCGTAGGCCGCCTCCCAGCGGCCGTCCGCCTTGGCGCGGTCGACCTCGGCCTGCCCCGGCGCACGCATCCGGCCCTGCTCGATCAAGGCGGCCACCTTGTCCCGGTTGACCTTGGACCACTTGCTGCGCGGCCCCCGCGGGGTGAACCGCTGGAGCCACCACTGGTCGTCGAACTTGCCCTTCTGGCCGTCGATCCAGCCGTAGCAGAGTGCCACGTCGAGCGCCTGGGCGTAGTCCAGCGCGACGATTCCGGGGCCCTTCTTACGAAGCTTGAGCCAGATGCCCGACGAGACGGCGTGGTTCTCACCGAGCCATGCCTCGAATGCCTCGGCGGATTCGAATGCGACGATCTCCAAGTCCTGGGTCACCCCAGCAGCGAACCACATCCGGCCGATTGTCATGACGCGTTCGGGCACGGCCCCGTATGCAGGATGCCCGTGGACCTGCGTGATCATCTCTGTTCTCGACGCGGAACGATCATGATGGAGCCACGAGCTTGCTCGAATCAGGCGCTCCCACAGTCCATCAGACGCCCGGTGACGTACGTGAGGTGCTGGGCGTGGCCGACAGGCCAGGTCGACCCGCATGTCGCTGAATCGCCAACCTGCCGGCGTCCGCGTCGCGGCGCTTCCCGTACGCGGCCGTACGCCGCTCGAGCGGTCACCGGCCCACCGATCAGCGGGGCCGTGAGCGGAAGGTGCGGCGGTAGGTGTCCGGGGGCACGCCGACCGTGCGGTTGAAGTGCCGGCGCAGCGTCGTGGCGGTGCCCATGCCGGTGGCGGCCGCGACGGCGTCGACACTATCGTCGGTCTTCTCCAGCAGTTCCTGGGCGTGCCGGATCCGCTGGGTCAGCAGCCATTGCAGAGGGGTGGTGCCGGTCGCCGCCCTGAAGTGGCGGGCCAGGTGGCGTGAGCTCATCCGTGCCTGGCGGGCCAGGTCCTCCACGGTCAGCGGCTGGTCGAGCCGTTCGATGATCCAGGGGAGCAGGGCGGCGAGCGGATGGTCGTCCTGGGCGGGCACCGGCGTAGTCACGAACTGGGCCTGGCCGCCGGCCCGATGCGGTGGGACGACCAGGCGGCGGGCGACGGCGTTGGCGATCGACGAACCATGGTCGAGGCGGACGAGGTGCAGGCACAGGTCCAGCGCGGCGGCCTTGCCGGCGGAGGTGAGCACGCTGCCGTTGTCCACGTAGAGCACGTCGGGGTCGACCTCCACGCGGGGGTAACGGGCGGCCAGAGCCTCCGTGTGTGCCCAGTGCGTGGTCGCGCGCTTCCCGTCCAGCAGGCCGGCCGCGGCCAGCACGAACACGCCCGTACAGAGGGACACCACACGCGCGCCCGCCTCGTGGGCCGCGCGCACCGCGTCGACCAGGGCGGCGGGCGGGTCCTCGTCGACGTCGGCCCAGCCGGGGACGATCACGGTGTCGGCATGCTGGAGCCGGTCGAGCCCGGCGTCGGGCGCCAGCGTGAACCGGCCGACCGGCACGGCGACCGGTCCGCAGACGGTGACGTCGTACCAGGGGACCGTCACCCCGGCCGGGGCGGCGGCGAACACCTCGTACGCCAGGGACAGTTCGAAGTGCAGCATCCCGTCGGTGACGGCAAGCGCGACAGTATCCATGTCGGAAATTGTACGGGTCATGTCGTTCCAGACACTCACGGTCGGCTGTCCGTCCCCGCCAGGATGTCCATGGAAGATCAAGCGAGCTCAGGGGAGAACCGATGGGATCGGGACAGTTGGTAGCGGTGTTCGGCGCGTACGGGCACACCGGGCGGTTCGTGGTGGCGGAGCTGCGTAAGCGCGGGTTCGCCCCTGTTCTCTCCGGCCGCGACGCCGGCAAGCTGCAGGCGCTGGCGGCGTCCTTCCCCGGCCTCGAGGCCCGGCCGGCGTCGGTCGACGATCCGGTCGCTCTCGAACGCGCGCTGGCCGGGACGGCCGCGGTGGTCAACTGCGCCGGACCCTTCGCCACGACCGCCGCGCCGGTGATCGAGGCGGCGCTGCGGGCCGGCATCCCGTACGTGGACGTGGCGGCCGAGATCGAGGCCAACGCCGACACGTTCGCGCATTTCTCGGACCGCGCCCGCGCCGCGGGAGCGGTGATCGTCCCCGCGATGGCCTTCTTCGGCGCCCTCGGTGACCTGCTGGCCACCGCGGCGATGGGCGAGTGGGCGGCTGCCGACGAGGCGCACGTCGCGTACGGGCTGAGCGGTTGGCAGCCCACCGGCGGGACGCGGGACGCGGGTGCGGTCTCCCGGCAGCGGCGGGGCGGCGCACGCGTCGTCTACCGGAACGGTCGGCTGGACTACCGCCAGGACGAGGCGACGAGCCTCAAGTGGTCCTTCCCCGACCCGCTGGGCACCCGGGAGGTCATCGGGGAGTTCACGATGGCCGACGTCGTCACCGTCCCCAGCCACCTGTCCATCCCGGAAGTGCGCACCTACATGACGGTCGAGGCGGCCCGGGACCTGTCCGCCCCCGACACGCCGGCCCCCACCGCGGTCGACGAGGACGGGCGGTCCGCGCAGACCTTCCTCGTCGACGTCGTCGTCCGCTCCGGCGGCACCGAGCGGCGGGCCGTGGCGAGGGGCCAGGACATCTATGCCGTCACCGCGCCGCTCGCGGTGGAAGCCGTCGACCGCATCCTCACGGGTCGGACCAGGACGGTCGGCGTCGCCTCCGCCGGCGAGATCTTCGACGCGCCCGACTTCCTCCGCGCGCTGTCCTCGCACATCTCCGTCGACCTGCCGTCGACAGCGGGCGGCCCGCCCATGCCGTGAGCCGTGGCGCCACGGTCGGGCGACGCTCGTACACCGCTCGGGCGTGAACTCCCGGACCGGTCGCGTCCCCAGCAACGGCACCGGCACGGTCGCCCGGCCTGGCCGACGGCCCTCACGCGTCGTTGGCGCAGCGGAAGCCGAGGTTGCCCGAGGAGGAGTCCGGATTGTTGGAGGAGCGCGCGGCGACCCGGTAGCGGTTGCAGTAGGAGTCGTGGCACAGATAGGAGCCGCCGCGCATGACCCGTGCCGTCCCGGTCTCCGGTCCGTGCGGGTCGTCCGCGGGGGCCTGGGCGTAGTAGGCGGGTGAGAACCAGTCGGTGCACCATTCCCACACGTTGCCGGCGGTGTTCCACAGGCCGAAGCCGTTGGGCCGGTAGGACTTGACCGGGGCGGTGCTCAGGTGGCCGTCGTCCGCGGTGTTGGTGTGCGGGAAGCGCCCTGCCAGACGTTGCAGCGCCACCGGCCGTCGCGGGTGAGCTCGTCGCCCCAGGCGTAGCGGCGGCCGCACAGGCCGCCGCGCGCGGCGCACTCCCCTCGGCCTCGGTGGGCAGGCGCTTGCCGGCCCATCGCGCGTACGCGGTCGCGTCGTTCCAGGAGACGTGGACGACGGGGTGGTTCTGGCGGTCGGTGATGTCGGAGCGGGCACCCTCGGGGCAGCGCCAGTGGGCGCCCCGGTGCGGGTGCCTCGGACGCGGTCACTGATGCCGTACGGCGGCAGGCCGCGCTCGGCGAGGTAGGCGAGGTGGTCGGGGTGGTCCACCGGGTTGTGCCAGCCGGGGAGTTCGGGGCCGTCGAAGCCGTAGTCGGCCGCCGTCCGTTCGTTGCCGACGTGCCACTTGCCGATGAGGCCGCAGTTGTAGCCGCTCTCCCGCAGAGCGCGGGAGAAAGTGGAACGGCCCTCGGGCAGGTCCTCGAGGTGGCCGACGTTGCGCCCGTGGTTGGCGAGCAGCTTGGGCCGGAAGGGCGCCTGGCCGGTCAGCAGGCTGGCGCGGGCGGGGGTGCAGATGGCGGTCGGGGTGTACCAGCGGTCGAAACGGGTGGCCTCTACACCGAGGGCGACGACGCGTGGCTCGTGCTGCACAACGACCTGTACGCCAGGTTCAGGGACGACATGGAGGACATCGTCCGACCACGGACCTTCCGAAGTTCCGGCAGCGGCCCTACTCCCCCGAGCCGTATCTCGAAGGCGCCCACGTCTTCAAGTACGGAGGCAAGTACTACCTCCTCCACGCCGCGTGGGACCGCACGTCGATCAAACCGGACGGCAGCACGCGGTACGCCTACGATCCGCCCGGCGCCGGCCGCGTGCAGTACCAGTACGACGCGATCGTCGCCGTCTCCGACCACTTCGAGGGCCCGTACTCCGAGCGGTGGACCGCGGGCGTCGGAGCCGGGCACAACAACTTCTTCACCGACCACAGCGGCCGGCCGTGGGCGACGTTCTTCCGCAACCCGGCCGCCGGCCACTGGGCCCACCCGTCGCGCGTCGCCGACGCCGCCGCCCCTGGCACCGCGAGCGTCTGTGACGGGCGTGGAATCAGTCCACGTAGACGGCTCTGTCCTCCACGCAGCTGGAGACCCTCTGCTCCGACAGCGGTTCGTCTCGCGGGCGTTGCGACGTGGGGCCGGGCACAGGCACCTTCCCGGCCGCAGGGTCGGCGATGGTCGCTGCCGGCGTGGGGCAGCCGCCGCCGAAGGGACAGTGCACCGGGTCGAGCTCCGGCGTGCCGCAGTCGGGGGAAGGCTCCGGTGCCGTGTACGGCGAGGGTGGCGTCACCGGTGGGGCACTGCGTTCGATGAGCTCGGTGGTGACGTATCCGGAGAGGGCGACGAATGCCGCGGCGGCTGCCGCCAGGACCGCCGGGCGATGGCCGGTCACCGGCAGAACTCCCGCGTGGCTCGCCGGCTCCCCAGCACATGACGGTCGTTGTGTATGAGCACCGCCGCCCCCTCCGTGATCGATGCCGCACCTCGGCCACCGTACAAGTCCTCGGACAACACCGGCCGCACAGCTCGGCGGAGCCAGGGCGCCAGGCGACCGAGCCCTTCGGCGCCGCCGGGCCGAATGGCCGGCGCCCCGTACCTCGGCCGGCCCGGAACAGCCGCGATGACGAAGCGTGAAGGGAGTGCTAATAGGGTGATCCCATGTCTGTCACGTTGAGTTCCACGAGAACCCGCGCCGCGCTCAGGGCATCGGCGCGCATCTCCGCCGAGTTGCTGCTCGTCCTCGTGGCGACCGCGGTGGCCCTGTGGGTTCTCGGCCGGATGTGGTCGGTCGTCTGGCCCCTCATAGTCGGCCTGCTCCTCACGACCCTCACGTGGCCCCTGACCCGTTTCCTTCGGCGCCACGGCTGGTCACCCGCCCTGGCCGCGTCGACGGTGACCGTCCTGTTCCTCGCGGTCGCCGCGGGCGTCGTGGCACTGATCGCGGTGCCGGTGGCGTCCCAGTCCGGCGAGCTGAGCGACGGCGTGGTCGAAGGCATCCAGAGACTGCGTGAGTGGGCCGCCGGGCCGCCGCTGAACATCGGTGACGCCCAGATCAACCAGGCCTTCGACAGCGCGGTCGCCCGCGCCCAGGACGGCGTCGGCAGCATGGTCTCCGCGGTGGTCACGGGAGTGGGCACCGTGGTCAACGGCGTGGTCACGGCCGTCCTGGCGCTCTTCCTGATGTTCTTCTTCCTCAAGGACGGCCCGCGCTTCCTGCCGTGGCTCGCCCGTCAGTTGCCCGGCCGGCTCGCCACCGACGTCCCGACCGTGGCGGAGCGCGGCTGGGAGACCCTGGGCTCGTTCGTCCGTTCCCAGGCGGCCGTCGGTCTGCTCGACGCCGTCCTGATCGGCCTCGGCCTGTGGGTTCTCGGGGTGCCGCTGGTGCTCCCGCTCGCGGTGCTGACCTTCGTCTCCGCGTTCGTACCGATCATCGGCGCCCTGTTCGCCGGATTCGTCGCGGTGCTCATCGCGCTGGTCTCCAACGGCCTGACGGACGCGCTCATCGTGCTGGCCGTCATCGTGGTGGTGCAGCAGCTCGAGGGCAACGTCTTCCAGCCCATGATCCAGAGCCGCGGGCTCGGGCTCCACGCGGCCGTGATCCTGCTGGCGGTGACGCTGGGCGGCAGCTTGGCCGGCATCGTGGGCAGCCTGCTCGCCGTACCGGTCGCGGCGCTGATCGCGGTGGTTTGGAACTACGTACGCGAGCAGCTCAGCGACCCGCCCCAGGAGCCGGAGACCGACGAGCCGCACACCGCTGCCGCCGTCCCGTCGTAACAGCCGCGCGTGCCGGGCTGTTACGACAGGACGGGCTCCGAGGCGGGAGCAGCAGGTCAGTGCGCGGGGAACGAGTCCGCGCGGACCTGCGGCGCAGGGGCGCTGGACACCCGATAGCGCCCGTTGGGCAGGTGCGCGGAGGCGGTGTCGGTGATGTGCACCGTGAGCGGACCGGCCCATTCATAGCCCTTCTCCTCACCGTGACGGGCAAGCGTGTCGATCAGCGCCTGCCCCAATTCCTCCTCCTTGCGCGCGAGTTCCCTGTGCACGCTGTCGGCGAGTTCGATCTCGTAGGCGTTCGGCACCACCACACGGCTTTCGCTGCAGACCACGGCGTGGTCGTCGCATTCGCGCCGCAGGGCGTCGAGCAGTTCCACCGGCTCCCTGCGGAACACCTTGGCGAGCAGCGCGCCCTGCTTGCGCTCGAGGGCGAGTTCCCATCGGCTCAGCGTTCCCATGGCCCCTCTTCTTGCCCCGGGGCGGCGTCGTCACGCCTGTGTCCGATGCGGTGCGGTCGCTCAGGCGGTGAGCAGAGAATCGTCCTCGGGCCGGGCGCCGGGCAGTCGGTGGCGGGCGGCGATCAATGCCGCGTCGATGTCCCGGGTGCCGGTGGAGACGCACAGGGTGTAGGCGATGTCGTCCATGCGCTGCCGGCTCTCGGCGCTGCCGTTCTCGGCGTGCAGCACCTTCAGCGTCTCGTACTGTTCGACCAGGTTTCCGAGGATGGCGGGGTGAGCCATCAACACAGTCGTCTCCTTCCGTTGCCGCCCTTCGGGGCTCTGGGAGCTTTGTGCGGCAGCGCCTTCCCTCTCTTCCGCCACTCATGCCTCAGAAGAAGCGGCGAGCTTCGGCCCCGTCCTGCCCGGCGGAAGCGACCCACGGGTGCGGCTGAGGAACCGCTGCGAATCGGCCGCCGGGCGCCCATCGGGGGAAACCCGCGGGGAGGGGCGCGCGGCACCCTTTCCCGGCCGACGCGGCCGGTTATGTTCGATGCCCGTCCGCACCTCGCCCGGACCGGCGAACGAGAGGGAGAGACCATGCCGCTCTATCTGTCGAGATTCAGTTACACGCCGGAGAGCTGGGCCAGGATGATCGGCAACCCGGAGGACCGCAGAGGGGCCGCTCAGGCGTACATCGAGTCGGTCGGCGGAAAGCTCCACGGGTTCTGGTACGCCTTCGGCGAGCACGACGGCTACACCCTGTGGGAAGCGCCCGACAATGAGTCCATGGCAGCGGTCGCCCTGGCCATCACCGGCGGCGGAGCGCTGAGCTCGCTGGAGACGACCGTCCTCCTGACCGTCGACGAAACGATGGACGCGCTGGCCAAGGCCGCGAAGGTGCGGTACAAGGCGCCCGGCGCCTAGAGGGTGCGCCGGTCCTGGGCCATGGTCGGGACGGGCTGTTGCCATGCCCTCGGCCGAGGGAAGCAGGGTGTGCCACGCGTCGCGCATGAACTGGCCCACGACGGTCTGCTCGACGACGTACCGCAGCTTGTCGAAACCGACGATGTCCGGTGCCCCTTCGCTGTTACTGTCGCGCCATGTCCAAGATCGCGATAGACGCGGTGACGGCCGAGTTCTTCGATGCCTTTGACAACCGGGGCGGCAAGACTGCCGACGTGGCCCGGATCCGCCGGCTGGTTCTTCCGGGTGGAGTGATCGTCAAGACCGGCCCGGAGCTCACGGTCTACACCGTGGACGAGTTCATCGAGCCTCGCCGGCGGCTGCTGACCGACGGTCGGCTGATCGAGTTCTGCGAGTGGGAGACCTCCGAACAAACTGAGATCGCGGGCGATATCGCGTCGCGGTTCGGCGAGTACCGCAAGTCCGGGATCTTGGACGGTGAGCCGTTCGAAGGACGTGGGACCAAGACCATGCAGTTCGTCCGCACCTCAGAGGGCTGGCAGATCACGGCCTTTGCCTGGTACGACCAGCCGTGACCGCAGGAGCGGTCGGCTGCGGCTGCCGAGCAGGGCGTCGGGACGCCTGCGGGAATGGCCGGGAACTCCACCGCACGGTGCCGTCGATGTCGTGAGCCGGGGGTTTACCGGCCGCCATGTCCAGGCGGGCGAAGAGCGTGGATGCGCCCGAGCGCACATGGTCACAACTGCGGCGTTCTGGCACCCCGGGCGTGATCGGCAACCGGCTGTACCGGTCCATGGCCTGCATCTGCGACTTCTCGTCCACGCAGAGGATCGGGCTGAGCCGCTCCGACCGGACGCGATCTCGCCACGTGCGCGCCGGCTCCGCCAGGCGCAGCCGCGTTCGCGCCGGGGATCAGCGCCGTGTCGGGAGGTCCAGGAGGCCGGTGAGTTCAGCGTCGGTGGCCGGCCTGAGTGTCGACAGGATGTGGCGGGCCGCCGAGAGGTCCGTGTGACGGCCTTGCACTGTCACGGTGCAGACGAGGCCATCGCGGCGCAACCGCAGTTCCTGGTGCTCGTAACCGCCCTCGTTGGGTCACCGAAGGGAACGGGGCAGCCGCGCGCGCCGGCGCGGCGGGTGTCCTGTCCGGCGCGTTCCACGCCGAGACGGCGCCCGCCGGTGCCGGGCCGGGGCGGAGAGCCCGGCCCGGTCCTGCGCGGTGCCGGGTCCGCCGAGGGGGCGGCACACGTCCACCCGGCGAACCCGATGCGCAACCTCGCGCCGCGGGCCGGCTGTTACGTGACCCACTCCGAGATGCGCCGCGGTCGGTTCAGCGCGGTGCCCGGATGCCGTCGATGATGCGGGTCCAGTTGTCGCCACCGTTCCCGTCCTCGATGGCGCGCCGGTAGTGCGCCTGGACGGCCAGTGGCAGAGCGAGGTCGAGGCCGAGGGACCTGCCGGTTTCGACGATGTGGTCGGCCGTCGCGCCCATCATGGTGACCGTGCTGAGGTCACCGGGGTGCTCCCCGGCATCGAGTGCGGCGCCCGGGCTCGCCTCGCCGGCCCGCAGCATCTCGCCGATCGAGTCGGTGAGGACGAGCAACTCCGGTAGCGCTTCCTGGGCCTTCATCCCTGCGTTGCCCAACATCGCGGTGGCCTGCATCAGTCCGGAAAGGGCGGTGAGGAACACCGTGAGGTTGGCCTGGTACATCATCTGGGCGAGGCCCGGATCCTCGCCGAGGTACTTGGGTGTACCGAGCGGTGTCAACGCCACCCGGTGGCGCTCCATGACCTCCTTCGGGCCGCTGTAGTAGACGTAGGCCGCCTCCGTGCCGACCATGGGCGCCGGCGTCATGACTCCACCGGTGAGGAACGCGGCGCCGTGGTCCGCCGCCCAGGTCGCTGCCTCGCGGCTGCGGTCGGGAGTGTCGGAGCTCAGGTTGACGAGCGTGCGGCCGGCGAGCGATCCGGTGGCGCTGTCGAGGATGTCGTACATCGCCTGGTAGTCGGTGAGGCTGAGGATGACCAGGTCGCTCGCTTCGACCGCCTGGCGGGGTGTCGCCGCGAGCGTCGCTCCGTCGGCGACGACGCCGTCGGCGCGGGCGGCGGTGCGGTTCCAGACGGTGACCTGATGGCCACGGGCGAGGAGGGTACGGGTCATGGCCTGTCCCATCGGGCCCAGCCCGATGACGGTGACGGCGCTGCCTTGCGTGGTGTCGAGGTTCTTTCGTTCGTTCACCCCTCCATGCTCGGAGAGCGCCACTATTCTCGGTAGTACCCACTATTTACTGCGGTACTTACCTTCTTGTAAGGGGCGATCAGTGATGGCCAAGGCACCGAGGTGCGGGCCTTACATCTGCGGCGTCGACGCCGCGCTCGACGTGGTGAGCGGCAAGTGGAAGGGGCTGATCCTCTGGGAGCTCGACACCCATCGTGTACGCCGCTTCGCCGAGCTCCGTCGCGGTCTGCCGGGAGTGAGCGAGAAGATGCTGACCCAGCATCTTCGGGAGATGGAGGCCGACGGCCTCGTGCACCGGGAGGTCTACGCCGAGGTGCCGCCGCGGGTGGAGTACTCCCTGACCGAACACGGGCACACGCTCAATCAAGCGCTCGGGCCGCTGGGCGCGTGGGGGACCGAGCGCATCCGCCGCGAAGCGATTGACATGGTCGACGTGGCCCCCCAGACCTCGCACCGCTAGGCAGGTTGCCCGACGCTTCCCGTGGGGCCAGGACGTCACCGTTTGCCGGCCGTGGCATGACCCCCGGTCAAGGGGAGGCGCGAGTGCGGGGGAAGACGGCTCCTGGCCGCAGCTGTGGCAGTCGTGAGCGGCTGCAGCAACTCTGGACGGAGGTGGCTGTCTCACTGTTCATGACCACCGCATTCCGAAGGTTGAGCGTGTGCCATCGCTGCCTGCGCCGAGGTCGGTAGCCTGCTCGCTGACCGGCGAGCCGCCTTTAGAGGTCCGGGGAGTATCGAAACCGGTTCTGGCGGTTGGGCGCAGCGCTCTGTGGAGGGGCGGTGCAGCCCGCCCACGGCGCCGGAATCCACGCACCGGTGGGTCAATGCCCGCACTACGATGCGCGGGTGGCGAGCTGGCGCCGATCGTAGGGCGCACCATGTACCAGCGCGTGCCGCTGGGCCTCGCGCTGCTGGACACCTCTGTGCTGACCAAGGACATCACCGCGACCACCCGACGGCCGGACCCGTCGTCGTTCGTCGCCGGGGTGCGGGCAGGGACGGTGCGCGCCTGATCCCCGTTCACGTGTGGGAAAAGGTTTCGCGGGTACTGGCCGACCGGCACCACGAGGGCGGCCGGTTCGACCTGGGTGGCTTAAGGAGCTGCGGCACTCCCGGTACGCGGCTGTCCTGTACGTCGTGGACACCGCCGGCCTGCCGATGACCCCGCAGACTCAGGTCCTTGCCGGACGGGATGCCTCCGATGTGCCGATGCTGCTGCCGGCCGGGGTGATTGCCCCGGTGGTCATCATCGGGACCGATGCGGACCTGGTCGACAGCGGGCTCGCGGTCGGCGACTGGATCGCCCTACGCGCGGCCCTGGGGGACCTGGGGGTGACCGGGGGGCCGTATGGCCGACCTGGAGCGGCAGGCCGATGTCTTCGCGAACCTGAGCGGCCACCTGATCAGAGCGACGATGGAGCAGGTCAGCGAACCAGCCTGCGACGGCGAGTCCTTGCGGCCGTGTCTTGTGTGGTTCTCAAGACGCCCGCGGATGCCCGCTGTTACGGTCATGTCGTGACATATAAGAGATTTTCACCTGTCGCATTATCGGCACTGCTTGTGCTGATTGCCTGCGGCCCCCAGGAGGAAAGCCGGAACCGTCCTCCCTCGCCGGATACGTCCTCTTCGAAGGCAACATCGGACGCGGGGAAGAATCCGTCGACTCCAAGTGGCAAGCGGGAAGCGCTGTTCGCCACCTCCGCCACACTCGAAGATGTCGAGAATCTGTATTCGGCTCGCGACTTCTTCGTCTCCGTCGGCCGGGACAGCGTGGTCACCCATGCGGCGAACGGGACGGAAATCGCGCGCTCCGGTATCGCCGCGTTCGAGGACGGTTGCGTCATTGCCGCTGTGGGTTCGGCACCGGAGTCGGGATCATTGATCTGGGGGAAGGTCACGCAAAAGCCGGCCGCGGGCCTGGAACCGGAGACGTGGACCCTGTCGATTGTCGCCACGGACACCAGGACGTACAAGCAGCGGTGGAGCAAGCCGCTCGTCGCCGACTCCACCGAAGCCCTTGGCTGCCCGGACGTGCGTGAGGCGACACTCACCAGCGACGAGAAGTGGCTCGCCTACGGCCAGTGGGTGATCAGCCTGGCCGACGGCACGTCTCGCGCGCTCGGTGACGGAATGGTCCCGCGCGCCGTGGGAAACACCGTCCTGGTCTTCGACGGAGTGTGCGCCAACTGCATCAACGGTATGACGTCGGTGCCGATCACCGACCCGGCGACCGGACGGACGCTGTTCTCCTTCTCGGAGCACGACGTGATCGGCGACCTCTCCGACGCACCGGGCAAGTTCGCCACCTCCTCCGACGGGTCGACCCTTTTCATCGCCCGCCGTATCTCCGGCAGCCCGCTTACCTACGCACTGCAGTCCCGTTCACTCGTCACAGGAAAAGTGAACTGGGAAGTCAAGGGGGTCTCGTACACCGGGCCGGTCAGTCAGCGAGTGACGCTCGCCGAAAATGCCGACGTGGTGATTTTTCCCGACCTGGCAGCAGCCAATGAACAAGGAGCCGACCCCGAGGGGCGACAGAAGGAACTGGGCCTCTCTCTGTCCGACGGAAAACGGCTGTGGGCCATTCCCGGTCTCGAAGTGTGTGCGGCGAACGCCGCTGGTGTCGCAGTCGAGGCGAACAACCAACTGGTGGTACTCGACCCCCGAACAGGCAGGCAGTTGGGCTACAGCCCTGACCGGACCGACTGTGGAACACCCCTTGGCGAGTACTCCTACTACTCCGACGACGGTGCGCTGATTCGCATCCTGCCCTCAGCGGAGTAGGCCGAGACCTCCGGCCATCCGTGACCCCCCGTCGTCCCCCTCGCCGGGCATGCCTGTCAGAAGCGGCGGGTGAACCATCGTTTGACAGTGCCCACGGTGAACGCGAGCACCACGATGGCGATGGCCGCCCGTTTCAGGTCCGCGCTGCCGCCGTCGCCGTTGTAGGTGGTGGCGCCGTACAGAAACCCGAGGCCGTCCAAGGCCAGCAGGGCCAGGAGGAACTTCGTGTCGCTGCGCATACCGGCAGGGGTGACACGGCGGGGGAACTGCGGCGCTCTGCGCCCCGGGAAGCCCGGTTGCTGTGAGGGCTTGAGGCGTGTCTGGCTCACGGCTCGCTTGAGCACAGCAGCGGCCCTCGCCTCGGGCAGACCGTGCAGGACCACGGGGGTGAGGTTGCCCAACAGGGCGCTGCGCGGGACGGGTTCGACCTCCACAGGGAGGACGGTGAGCCCTTCGCCGGAGGGGTCGTTGCGCACGAAGGACGTCCACTCCGCACTGCTGTTCGGTGACAGCCGGTAAGAGGCCGAGACGACGGCGATCAGCCGCTTCGCCACCTGCAGGTCGCGGTCGCGGGCCAGGACGGTGTTGCCCCCGGGGATCTCGTGGTCCCAGGCACCCAGGCGGATCGTGTATCCCTCGTTCTCGAGCTGCCAGCCGATCCATTCGGCCCATGTGAGGTCGTCGTCGGCGTACGAGATGAAGAAGTCGACGGTCATCCGGCACCCGGAAAGGGGGCGCGGGTACGAGGACGGGAGCGGGCCGGCTGCAGGCCGTCGAGAATCTTGCCGCGGGCCGTGTCCTCGTCGAGTCCGACCAGCGAGATCCTCGTGCGGGGGCCGAGGAGTCCATCGACCGCCGTAGGTTCCACCATCACCGGGATGATCAAACGGTGAGAGCCGTCCGGGTCCTTGCGAAAGACGGCGGTCCACTCGGCTTTCGTCATCCCCGACTCGAGGTAGGCCGGGCTGAGGATCAGTATGATCCGCTCCGCCGAGCGCAGGGCATCGTCCATGTCGGTGACGAAGTTCCCGCCGGCTGTGAAGTCCAGCAGCTGGAGAACGGTGCGGTAGCCGGCGTCTTCGAGGACTTCGTTCGTCCACGCGGCCCAGCCTGCGTCGACGCCGGTGTAGCTGATGAAGTAATCGACTGCTTCAGAGGTCATGGCGCCGCGATCCTGTACTGGTATGTGTCGATGACGTCTTCTTTTTCCTCGTCGGTGTACACCAGCGCACCTGGGAAGACGTCCGGGCATTCGGTGTCTTCAGCGTCGAAGTGCACCTGCTTCTTCGTTTTCGCGTCCAGAACGGACAATTGACTGTTGACCCGGAGGTAGACGCGCCCGTCCGCGGTTCCACAGAAGTCGTCCGACGCGTCGATCTTCCACCGCAGTTTCCCGGAGATGACGTCGACGGCTGCGAGTGCGCCGAGAGAACCACCGCCGTTGTCGTAGACGACGGCGGTCCCTGTCGCGGAGTCCAGGTCCATGGTGACCCAGTCGCCATGACCGGTGGCCGAGTGCCGCAAGGACCATGCCGGTTTCCCTGAGGGCAGCGAGTAGCCTCTGACGGCGTTCTCTCCCTGCGTGTCCTCGCTGTCCAAGGCGATCAGGCGCCCTTGGTGGGCGGCGGTGTTGCCGAGTTCCTGGTTGTCCGCCGTCACCGGCTCGTCGACGGATCCGAGCTTCTTTCCGGTGGCAGGCGCCTGAATGTCCACGGAGACCGCGCCGATGCGGGAGGAGTCCCCGCGTGGCAGACCGAGCCAGCGGTCCAGGACGACCGTCGAGTCCGGGACTTGTCGCACAGTGCCGTCAGCGAGATGGACCAGGTAGGTCTTCAGGCCCGGACCGAGGAGAGCGTAGGCCCCGTCCGAGGTGGCGGACAGGTCGAGTTCCGCGGCGGTCGCGCCTTCACAGCTGTTGCTCCACTGCGTACTGTTCGTCTCCAGGTCCTTCTTCCAGACCAGGGAGCCGGTCACCGCGTCGTGGGCGCGCAGGCTCAGAGTGCCTCGCGCGGAGTGGATTCCCTCAGCCGGCTGCGCAACGACGCTCGTCGAGACGATGAGGGAGTGTTCACGGCGCTTCTGTGCGACGAGTGTGAGTCCGCACGCGTTCTTCCACTGGTCGGACGTTTCAAGATCGATCGATCCTGTCTTCTGCCCGCTGCGCAGGTCGAAGAGATCCAGTTGATGCCCTCCGCCTGCCGGAGTGCTGAAGACCGCCAGCGTCCGGCCGTCCGACACGGGGTGCGGCGCACGGTCAGAGGCGTATGTCGCCAGTTCCTGACCGGAGGTCACGGCGGGTACCGGCGACGCGGATGCCGCCGGAGGCGGTGTGGTGTCGCCGCTTTCCGATGTACTTCCCGTCCGGGAAGCCTCACGCCCTCCTTCGCCGGCCGACCCACTGCACGCGCTCATCACACATGCCGCGCCGATCACACCTGTGGCCAGACGCAGACGTAAAGGCACACGGCTCACACAGTCCCCCCGAGGCAACGAACGTGCAGTGCAGTCTGCCCGGTTCGAGGACCGTCTGTGAGCGGATATGGTGAAAATGTGGGTGCGAAGCAGCTCATCGAGGCATATTGCGCCTGCTCCCCCCTTCCCGCCGTCAAGCGTGCGCCCGCCCGTCCGCCATGGCCGGCCGCACGCGCCGCAAAGCCTGGAGGTGACCGTGGCCCTCGTGCAGCGGACTGCCGGGAACCGGTTCCGGTTCCACGGCCTGCTGCGGCTGTACGCGGCCGAGCACTGCGAGGCCGTCCCGGACATGGCCGCGGCCCGGAGGCGGTTGTGCGGTGTGACGGGTGTCTCCCCACCGTCGACGCCGCGGCGGCCTCCGACGGCAGCGGGAACGTGCGGCTGTCCCGTGCGCGTCCGGCGTCCTCACGCTTCGGCGACCGGTATCAGCAACTGAGAGGCAGCGGGCCGAAAGATCATCCGGCCTGGCAGCATCGCGGGCAACACCCTTCGCGGGCATGGTGGTTCGGCCGACCATGGGGCTGTCACCGTGTCGGCCTCCCGGCTGTACCGTGTGATCATGTCCGCGTTCATACAGCAGCTTCCTGCCCTGATCGGTGTGGTGGTCGGTGCCCTGGGCTCGTACTTGGCCATCACGCGGGGCGACGCGGCCCGCTTCCGACGCGAGCAGGCGGCCCGTTGGGAGGAACGGCGGCTGGCGGTCTACGCCGACTACGCCAGAGCGCTGAAGAAGACCGTCACCCTGGCGTACCGGATCGCCGCGCATCTCGGCAACGACCCCCACCCGCACCCGCTGTCGCCCGAGGATGCGGCGCCCCACCTGGCCGAGGCCGCTGTCGCCCGGGATCCCGCCGGCGAGGCCCTGTTGATGCTGGGGAGTCCGGATGTGGTGGAGAAGGCCCGCGAGTGGGTCGTCGCGGTGATGGACATGGAAGCGTTCCTGCGCGACGGGACCGTCAGCCCCGCCACATGGTCAGCGATGCTCGAGCGCCAGCGCACCGCGCGCGAAAGGTACTACGCGGCCGTCCGGAACGACCTGGCGCTCCCGCCCGGCCACTCCGGGGAATGGCGGGTCCCGTCCACGCGACCTTCCTGAACGCCCGGCGGCCCTGGGACTGTGGCGCTCGAAGCACCGGCCCCCCTCCTCCTGGAAGTCGGCCGAATCGTGGAGGAAGGCGACCACGACACGTTGCTGCGCCGCGGTGGACGCTACGGGCTTGATGGGCGGTGGCCAGGTCGAGCCGGCCTTTCGGTCTCGGCGGCATCTGGGACACCGGGCGGATCGAGCGAGCGAGTGCAGATCGACTGGGGCTCCGACAAGAAGCACGACACGTCGACTCTCACCAACTGCTTCAAGGGGGACGGGTACACGAGCACCGCTACCCAGTCAGGTCTTCCCTACGACAGCTACTACCTCGAAGTCACGAAGCTCGGCACCGGGTGCGGAGCTTGCACGGGAGTGGCTGACAAAGTCAGCGTAGACACGACCAAGGCTGACTGATCTCTCCCGGGCCGCCACGCGTACGGCGCGCGGCGGCCCGGTTCTTCTCCAAGCGAGGCTCCATGCGCTTCTCCTCCGCTCTTCGCACGCATCCGGCCGTGCGGCCTTCCCCGTGATCGGGATGGTGATTTGCCGCGTACAGGGACAGAAACCCGGCGTTGGTGAAGCCGCGCATGTCACCACAGCCGCCGGTGAAGAAGTGGGTGGAGGTGTAGGAGCGGTCGATGCCGAACTGAGCAGCCATCGCAGAGGGACCCCGCCCCTGTCGGCCGGTCCGTCGTCAGTCGGTGTGGTTCTTCCTCGGCGGCTTGGCCTTCCCTGGTCGCGGCTCGGGATCGACGCGGACGACACCCCGGACGGCCTCGCCCCCCGGGCTGTCGGGCTCCTGCAGGCCGGCGGCAGTGGGATCCTCACGCTCGTCGGCCGCCGAACCCGGCTTCGTGCCGGACTCCTTGGCCGTGAGGGAAGGCATCGTCCGCGAACGGGGGACGGCGGGCGTTGCCACCGGGGAGGAGGACGGTCCCGGATGTCCTGCCCGGTCCGACGAGGGTTCGGTCGTCCCATCCGCCCGGCCCGACGTGGATTCCGTCGTGGCCTGGCGCGGCCGGGAGGCGGCATCCTCATCCTCGGAGGGCAGCCCACCGATCGAGCCGGTCAGCGTGACTCCGAGCACGGCCAGTGCCGCCCCCGTAACAAGGAGGGCGCGGCCGGAGCGGCGGGAAGCGGGGACCGCGAGAAGGGGGCCCGGGGGCGGGGGCCCCTCGCTCGGTGTCGCCGCGAGCGCCGGCCCCGCGCCGCCTGTTCGCGCACCCGCGAACTTCGACCGCAGTGTGTCGTCTGCCGCATTCCGGACGTCTACCGATGGGCCGACCCCGTGGCAGGACGACGCCGAGTCCCCGCCCTGCATGGCGGCCAGTGCCCGATGGCAGGCGTGTGCGTCGGGCCGACCGGTCTCCTCCGGATCCGTCATCGCCTTCAACAGCCCGACGAGATCCGCCGGCAGGTCCTGAGGAATGGCCGGGGGCCGGTGCAGCCTCGCGATCGCTGCCTCCAACGGGGCACCCGCGTACTCCAGCTCACCCTTCACGGCCTCAAGGAGCACGAGTCCGAGGCTGTAGACGTCCGCGGCCGGCGACGCTCCTTTCCCCAGCACCTGCTCCGGCGCCATATACGCCGCGGTTCCGACGAGAGTTCCGGTCGCGGTGTGGGCGGTGGCGTCGAGCAGCCGGGAAATGCCGAAGTCGGTCAGGTACGGGGTGCCCGTGCCGTCGAGAAGGATGTTCGACGGCTTGACGTCGCGGTGGACGACACCGGCCGCGTGCACATGAGTCAGCGCCGAGGCCAGCGCGGCCCCGATACGGGAGGCCTCGGCGGGAGTCAGGGGGCCCGCGGCGATGCGCCTGCGCAGCGTCGTCCCCTTGATGAGCTGCATCACCAGGTAAGGCCGTCCGTCCTCGTGACCGGAGTCGTACACGGTCACCAGGCCCGGGTGTTGCATTTGGGCCAGCAAGCGGCCCTCGCCGTCGAAGCGCTCCTCCGTCTGGGACTCGCCGCCCGGCCGGAAGACCTTCACCGCCACCGGTCGGTGCAGCCGTAGGTCCCGCCCCTCGTACACGTCAGCCGCACCACCGCGCCCCAACAGGTCGTCGAGCCGATAGCGGCCGGCGACCACGTGGGCCGTGAGCCGGAGATCCGGTGGGGCCGGCCACGGGCGGACCTTCATCTGCGCTCCCTGCGTTCCGTTGTCGCCTTCCGCTGCCGCCCGCCCACGTACGTCCGTGCCGGGCAGGGAGCACCGGCGTCCGATGCCTGGCCGTATGACCGCTGAACGGCGGTCGACGCCGTACCGCCCCCGGCGGCGGGCCTGCCCGTTTGCGAGCTCGGAACTACGCCTGCCCCCTGAGCCCCGGTACATCCGTGTGAAAGCCGGAAGAACCGTGGGGGTACTTCCGGGCGCCGCGGCACGCACCGGCATCACCTGGGCCTGGCAGGGCTCGGACGTGGAGGGCGGGAGCCTGCGCTCTCTCCGCGGTCAACTCCGCTGGACGAGCCATGATTTCCGAGCCCTCATCCGGCTGAGCGGAAGGGAGTCCGTGAGCGGATACGGGCCCGTCCCTGCCCCGTCCCGGAGGCGGCGGGAACGGCGGCGTGTCCGTCCGTGATGAGCCATCAGTCAGTGCGCCAACTCGTCGGCCACCTCCTTCACCGCGTCCAGCGAACCCGCCAGCGCCTCCCGTGACGCGGCTCGGGCCCGGCGCAATCTCTCGTACCCATACCCGGCGAACGCCACAGCCCCGATGCCGTACGCAGCCGCCAACGCCCCCGTCACCCGTGGCGCCGGCCACACCCGCTCCAGGGCCCGCACCGCCGACTCCTGAGCCGCCAGCAGGGCCAGCACCCCGAGCACCCCGCCCGCCCCCAGAGCCGCCGATCCCCGGCGCCCCTCGGACACGGCAGCCACCAACTCCGCCTTCACCTGGTCGATATCCTCACGGACCAACTCGATCACATCCTGTGACAGTGCTTGCATGCCTTCTCGGTACCCCTGACGCGGCCGGGCAGACACGGTCAGATCGCCACGCGCACCACCGAGGGACGACAGCCTCAGTGCGGCTTCGGGGGATACTGCCGGCCTTGATCTCCTCGACGGTCTCGCCGTTCGCCCGGCAAAGGTGAACCCACTCGCCGGGATCGACCCCAAGGAACGCAAGGCCCAGTCCCCCATCGAGCGAGCGCTCGAGGCTGGCAGCCGGCACCCACGCCGGATCGGGGCACCGGTATGACCGGACCCCCACAGCCACCCCGACTGCTTCCCTCGCCCGCCACCGACCGCACCCGCCAGCGCGCCTCCAGTCCCCACTCGGAGACGGCTGCGGCGGCCGCCGCGCTGACCGCCCGGCTGCCTGACAGGCACCCGGACAAGGAAAGCCCCCCGCAAGGTCTCCCGGGCCGACATCCTGCGCACCATGAGCGGGACGGGCTACCGTTTCGTGCAGTGCGACCAGACGATCTACGCGGTCGCCGTCGACGGCAGACCAGTCGCACGACCCATCCGCTCCAAGGGCGGGGGAGTCGGCACCGGCTCCCTGCGGCAGTGCCTCATCCGGGCGTTCGTCCTCTCGGCCGGCCGCGCCCCCAGCCAGTCGGCACTCGCCTCCCTGGAAGCCCTGGCGATGGACACCGCCTCGCAGGCAGTCCACCTGCGAGTGGCGCCCGACCCCGAGGAACCGCACACCATCTGGCTCGACCTCGGCCACGCCGACGGCACCTCGGTGTGCATCAAGCCAGGCCGCTGGGCAAGGCGCGACGGTCGAACCGCTCGCCGACTGACGAACCCCCGGGCCTGGAATTTGCTGGCCGCCGCCCAGGCACTGGCCGGATTATGGCGGCGTGAGAGAAGACAAGGACAGTACGCAGCCCGAAGGCGAAGACGAGCAGGGCAGACAGAAGCCGGGCGATGAAGAAAGACAAGGAGTACAGCTTCCTGACGGCATCGACTTGGATTGGCGTCCTCAGTACGAGACGACCGCCGCACTGATAGGCACAGCCTTCGCCAGCCAGGCCACCGCGATGCAAAAGATCTGGGAGAACTCTGCGGGGTACCGCTCGGTCCTCGCGAGCCTGGAGAGCCTGATCCAGCCTGTAGTCGACTGGCCGCGCCTCCAGAAGCTCGCCGGGACTCTCGAGCACATCCATCGTGTGGCTGCTGTGGCTGCACCCCTCATGCCGGAGAACTGGCAAAAGGAGAAGCTCAGCTACCGGGCGATGGTGAGCGTCATCGAGGAGGGCATCCCCCTGGCGTGGGTGCCGCCGGCGTCCGTCATCCGAGAGCTGCTCGAAGCCACGGATGCAAAGGCGCGGTTCGAGGTCCTCGAGTCGAACCAGGCTGTGGTCATCGAGCAGTGCGGCGCGGCACTGGAGGCAGTAACGGATCCCGGCCTTGAGCATCAGGCGGGCTTGTTGCAGACCTGTGTCGAAATGGCCGGAGACGGCTACCTTCCAGGTGCCCAGGCCCTCGCCTCGAATGTCCTCGACACGCTCTTCCGCGGTATCTGGCGAGCTGAGCCGAACCTGCAGCAGCCGAACGGCAAATGGGACACCTACGCCAAGGTGGCCGCGCGGCTGCCTGAGATCGACGCCGATGCCTCCACGATCCTGGAGTTCCGCATGGCCTGCGCCCTGGCTCCGTTCCGGTCGGCGCTCGACGGGTTCAAAGACGGCCCTGTGCCGTCGGTCTTCAACCGGCACGCCACGGCGCACGCGGCTGGCCGCACCCAGTACACGGCGGTCAACGCGCTCGTGGCTCTGATGTTGACCGTGAGTCTGCTGCGCGAACTCCAGGAAGGGCATCTCGGAGTCCAGATCCACGCGTGAACCGCGGCCACGGTGCGGTCCTGGCCCTCACCGCGACGGAACGGCTCGGCGGCCCTCCCTGCTGGGAAGACAGCTTGTCTTCCGGCGCGGGCGGAGCCGCTGGTGGCGTCGGCGGGCTGACACTCAGGCGGCCGGCCCGGACGCCGCCGCGGAGCTCGCCGCCTCCAGGTGAGGGTGGCGATGGCGGTCCACAGTAGGCAGGCGGCGACGATGCCGCGTGCGGCTTGGTCGTAGGGCCGCATCCGGTCCAGCGCGGCCATGGCGTTCTTGACGTCAGGTATGCGGTGACTGGGGCCGGGCCGGTCGTCGGCTTCGAGGCCTTGGGCGAGGGCTCGTTCGTAGGAGCCTGCGAGGGGCGGGCCGGACGGAGGGACGGTCGCCGTGGGGGGCTAGGAGCTCTCTTTCGGGTCTCGGTGGGGCATGCTCAAGGTGAGGTGCTCGGGTGGCTGCAGGCGTGAACGTGCTCGGAGGTAGCCTGCGTCGGTGAGGGTCTTCCTGCTGTGGCACATAGGGCACCGGAATGAAGCCGGTGTGGATCGGACCGCCCTGCACGTTGATGGCGAGAGTGTGTTCATCAGCGAGCGGGACGGCGATGACGCCAAGCTGCTCGGCGTCTACTCCTCCCATGCCAAGGCCGAGGAGCGAATCCGCCAAGCGCGGTTCCTGCCGGGCTTCGCCGACGAACCGGAGTGCTTCGTCATCGATGACTACATGCTCGACGAGGATGAGTGGACAGACGGTTTCGAGCCCGAGTTCCTCTCTGTCCGTGTCACGCCACCGCCAAGCTCACCGCGCTGACCACATGAAGATGCCCGCGATGTGCAGGCCGGCCAGGTAGATGGTCGCGGTCTTGTCGTACAGGGTGGCAACGCCGCGCCATTGCTTCAAGCAGTTGATGCACCGTTCCACCGTGTTGCGCTGCTTGTAGGCTTGGCGGTCGAAGGCGGGTGGTCTGCCGCCCCGGCTGCCTCGACGCAGCCGGTGTCCCCGCTGGTCTGCCGGAACGGGGATCACTGCCCGGATACCGCGCTTGCGCAGGTGTTCGCGGATGGCGCGTGATGAGTACGCCTAATGGGAAGCGAAGGCTGGTACGCGAGCCCCGATCATGGTCGGGGCTCCCACCAGTTTTCCGGGCGCGGAGCAAGCCTGCTTGTGCTCACGGGAGGCCCGCACCATCCTGGCCGCCGCCCCGACGCCAACCAAGGCCGCCAGGCTGACACACCGACGCCTTCAGGCGTTGATCAAGCAGGCAGGACGAGTCCGCGGCATCCAGGCCGAAGCAGACAGGTCTTCCAGCGCGACTACCTCCACCAGCTGCCCCAGGTCGAGGCCGCACTGGGCCGGCAAA